>NZ_CP200298.1:0-2217500 GCF_057365045.1 Erythrobacter sp. S267
GCGTAAAGCAAGGCTGAGAACATCAGCGAGGCAAGACCCAGCATGATGTCACGGTCCCACTCGCCTTCGCCGATCTTCCCTCCGATGATGACGAGGGTCCCGATAAAGCCAAGCACACTGGCAAGGATCGCCTGCCGCTTAATCTCTTCGCCCAGCAACACTTGCGCGAAATAGAGTGCCACCAGCGGGGCGACAAAGCTGATTGCGATGGCCTCTGCTAGCGGCAGTTTGGTGAGCGCGTAAAAGAAGCTTAGCGCCATGAAGGCGGAGATGATGCCGCGCTCCAGATGGAGCTTCATTGTCGCCTTGGCAGGCCAGCCCTTCCACCGCCACAGCCAGAAGGGTGCGATAATCGCTGCGCCGATCAGAGCTCGCAAGACGGTCGCGGTGTAAGCCCCCGTCGCAGTCGCGGCCTCTTTCATGAACGCGTCCATCATCGAAAGAAACCCCACACCCGCGATTGCGGCAATGTAGGGCATCAGCCGCGCTGCATTGCCGTCAGCGGCGGCGTTGGACGAGGAAGCTGGAGAGTCCATGGAAAGCCTGCTTTAGGCGCAGTGGTCGGGAAGGTCACTCACTGCTTTTGCTCCGCTGGCGATGGATCAAGCGTGCCACGGATTCATCAAAGCGAAAGCGCTTATGCTTGATAGCAGGCGGGTAACAGGGGTATATTCTCTCTGCTTTGCAAAAGGGATCGCGCAATTCAGTGCGATCCTACGCTTACGGGAAGGCTAATATGCGCAAACGGGTTGCAACATTCGCAGTGGGTCTTGCAGGAGCGGGATTGCTCGCTAGCACGGCCTTGGCGCAGCAGGAAAGCGGTGCATCAAACACCACTCCGGAAACCGCGCCGGATGCAAGCTTTGACGAAGCCTTTCCGCAAATGGTCTCTGATCCGATGGTGCAGGGCGACCTCGCGCCTCCGGGACCGCTGGTGCAGGCATGGGATGCTGAGAACGTCGCCAGCCTGATCAAGGTGATTGAGGGGATTGAGGATGAGGGCCTTGACCCCGACGACTATAACCTCATGGGGCTTAAGGCGCTGATGGCCGAAGGACCGTCAGAAGCGCTCGATGCGCTCGCTTCGCGCAATTTCGTCTGGCTGGTGGAGGATCTGCGCGATGGACGCACCCCGATGTCGGCGCGCAAACAGTGGTTTATCGTCGATCCAGATCGCGACACGTTCCGTACCGGTGACCTGCTCACTGAGGCGCTTACGAAGGGCGATGTGGCTGGCGTTCTTGCTGAGCTGAACCCAACCCACGGCGACTACGCACGCCTTCGTGAAGAGCTGGCTGCCACCCCATTGGAGGATGTTGAACGCCGCAAGCTCATCCGCGCCAATATGGACCGTTGGCGCTGGCTGCCGCGAGATCTGGGGCGCATTCACCTGATAACCAATGTTCCCGAATATCAACTGCGTCTGACCGTCGGAGACCGTATCATCAAGAGCTACCGGACAGTTGTCGGTAAGCCGGGCCGGACTGCGACACCTCAGCTGGCCGAGATGATTGAAGGCGTCGTCTTCAACCCGACCTGGACTGTTCCACAGTCGATTGTGGTGGGCGAAGGACTGGGCCGCCGCGTGCTCGATAATCCGCAATGGGCGCGTGCAAACGGCTACACTGCGACCGAGGGCGCGAATGGCTGGATCACGGTCGTGCAGCAGCCGGGGCCGGGAAACTCGCTTGGCCGGATGAAGCTGGAGATGCCCAATCCGCACGCGATCTTCTTCCATGACACGCCGTCGCGCCACCTGTTCAACAACGCCAACCGCGCGCTCTCCCATGGCTGCATCCGCACCGAGCGCGCGCTGGAGTTGGCGATGACGATGGCGATCCTTGGCAAAGGCGCAACGCGGGACGAAGCGGTCGCGATTGCTCGCTCGGGCCGCTACACCAAGGTTCGCAATGAGCGGGAGATCCCTGCTTACATCACCTATTTCACCATGGGCGTGAACATCGAAGGCGAGCTGGTGACCTTTGACGACATCTACAACCGCGATGCGCCCGTGCTCGCCAGCCTCGACGAGGCCCGCGTCCAGAACCGCTCGGGCGAAAGCGATGACGAGGTCATCGTGATCGAGAACAACCCGCTGGCGGGGTCTTAGGTCACCTCAACCGCTGAGGCTTTTCTCTAGCTCTATCTGACGGTGATAGAGCAGGACCGCCGGAATGGCGTAAGGCAAGACGAATATGAGATAGCCCATTCCGCCCAAGGCTGCGGCCAATAATGTTGCGAGAACAAAGGCAATAATAACGGGGGCCATTGGCCCGTAGTTTTCTCCCAACGTATGGCGCAGGACCAGATCTATGGGCGGGCCCACGATTGCGAGACAAAGAGCGACACCCACCGTGCCTATTACAAAGGCGATCGGATAAACTATGATCGCCCCAAGCATGAAGGGTAAGGCTACAACCGCCGATCCAATTGCACTGGCCCACATGCTGACCGTTGGAATTGCGCCGACTGAGCCGGAAACATCATAGGTTGGCTTGTAAGGCACGCCTCTAAAACGCCCCCGGATTGTACCGCTGCATAGCGCTCGGATTGTCGGGCCTCAGCGTCTCAAGGTTCAACGCCAGCTGCTGCTCGCGGGTGAGCATCGCGCCGTCCTCTTGCAAACCCAGGCTGTCGCAATAGAGCAGCCGACCTCCGGACAAGTTCAGCAACACATCGCGGAATTGCTCTTGTCCGAAAACAAAGCATCCGTTTGACCGGCCCATCCGGCCATAGCGCGCCAGATGCTCCGGCTCGGCATAGCGGGCGCGGTGCATGACGATGTAGCGGCGCAGGGCTGCGTCGTTGGTTTGATCGAGCCCTCCCAAACGCACCGATGTGCCATAGCGTCCGGTATACCACTCCCAGGTGACATAGGCGCCGCGACTCGATGCGTTTGAGCCTTCGACATTGGAGTAGGAATTGAGCCAGCCATCATGCTCAGGGTCGGAACCCTTGCCGTGGCTGCAATGCAATGCGGTCACTTCTTCAAGGCGCAGATTGACGAGGTAGAACCGCTCGCGCGCGCTGTGAACGCCGTAGTCGCAGATACCGACAATATCCTTGCGCCAAATCGCATCGCCTGCGCGGTCGAGCTCGCGTTTGGCAATGTCGAACAGGGCGCGGTCGCGCGGGGAGCCGGCGCGCGGCTGAGCGGCGAGTTTGGCGGGCAGAGCGGGAAGCGCGGCAGCGCTGGCGGCGACAAGCCCGGTTTTGAGGAGATCGCGGCGTTTCATAATGACTATACTACATAACCCAACATGGCGTTCCCGTGAATCCCCCTCTGGTAACCACTTAGGAGGTAGCCTCATGGATCGCTTTGGCGGCCATGCCGAGCTTGATAACGCCTGGCATATTGGCCTGAATCGCAGGGCCGACCTTGGCAAATTCAGCAAGGCGCGGGTCGTTCTCAGCAATCATTTTGGCGATGGCTGGCCCGGTGGGATGGAGGCGGCTTTTCGAGTTGAACGCATTGGTCTTCTCGTTGCCAGAGAGGATCGCGGTGCTCATCAGATTGGCCATCACCGCATACGGATAGGTCTCTGTCGTATCAGTCAGCGGAGCGGGCGGGAGAAGGTTGTTTTTCTCCTCGTCCGTCTCAAAATTCGCCTCGATGAAGGCAGCGAGCGCAGCGGAGTAGGGTACGAAGGGCGACTGAGCCAATTGCAAGGTGATCGTATCCCCATCGAAGAAGGGGCGACCATTGTTGCGCTGTTCAAACGGAACAGCACTGGCGGTGCAGTCAACGAAGAGCGTCCTTTCGGGCACTGACACGCGCTCTTCGCCAAACACCAGCGCGCCCGGTTCAACCGCTGTCACACGCTTGCCGCGATGAACCTTGGTGATCTGACCAAGAAGAGCGACTTCGGCTTCGGAGATCACAGCGAAGTGGAACATTTTCGGCGTCACTTCGGGGTCAATCCGCAGCATCGTGCCAAGCTCTCCCAGCTTTGCGAACATCTCATCCCCGGTATCCGAGGACGCGGCGCATTCAACCAGATCGACCTGGAACTTGATCAGCCGGTCAATGTGATGCTGAGCGGGTTGGAGGAGCTTGCGGTTGAACATCCAGCTGTCGCGCGGACGCACCCAGTCAATGCGATCGGGGGAGACGCCTGCCTCGAGCAACCAGACAGCGGTATCCATCGCCGTCTTCCCGCCGCCGATAATGGCGAAGTGTTCGGGCAGGTTGTCGGTGTCTTTCCAAAGGCCCGGCAGATCGCCCGGCACCGCAAAGCGCGCATCCGCAGCAACCTGATACCCGGCTTTGTGGGTCGAGGGGACGGAGGTCTTGAACCACGTGCCATCGACCAGCTTGCGCCGGACGGTGAAGGTCGTCTCTTCACCCGACAGGATATGATGCGCTGTATGTGTGCCGTCGGAGCCGCCCTCGTAACTCGTCAGCGGATGGTAGGCGACGCGGCCTGACGGGATCAGCCGTTCGCTCATCAGCTTGGAGTAATAGGCCAGAAGCTCTGAGTGTTTCGCCAGCGGATACATCCCCGCATTGTGCCCATGCGTGTCGACGCGGTCGGGGCATAGCTCCATTGAGTTCACGCCATAGGTCGCGCTTGGCTGGTGCAGCGTCACGAAGGAATAGGCGTCGTTCCAGTGCCCACCGGGGGCGGCATGCTTGTCGATGATCGTGATGTGACAATCCGGATCTTCGTCCAGCAGAGTGTCAGCAAAGGCGAGGCCAACCGCGCCCGCGCCTATGATCAGATAGTCGGTTTCGTGGCTGTTCATTCTCGGGGCATCCTGTTTGACGTAGTGTCTTTGCGAATCGTCTTGGGGGAGTTTCTATGTCTAAACCGCTCTTGGGAACATTGCTTTCGATCGGGCTTTGTCTGTCCGTCAGCGGGCCGGCATTGGCAGGCCAACATATCATGGATGTGGTCGAAGAACATCTTGAAGGCTCCGCGCTGCCACCGACGCGCATCCTCAGCAATAACGATGTGGAACGGCTGAAGAGCGAGCAAGGGCTAACGCTTCAATGGATCAGCTGGGACACCCGGGGTGAGTTGAGCATACGCGTGTCTGAGCAAGGGCATTGGTTCATGTCTGGTGAGCAAGATGGCGGAGATGCTGGTAAGCTTTCTCTGGATGGTTTCATCCAAGAGATTGGCCCTGACTACTTCCTCTTCGACGGTCGTATAACGATCTTGAATGCACCCTCTGCGGGGCGCACTTGCAGCGAGCACAAGGTCTGGCGGTTCGAGGCGACCCAGCGCCGCTCCTATTACCGCCTGCGCGAATTTGAGTGGTGCGATGGCCTGACCGACTATGTCGACATCTACTTCGCGCCCGGCCTGCGTTAAGGGCTTTCGCTAGGCTCTCACTCTAAGCCGCGCATTCTCATCCGCCATCGCAAGCATGGAGCGGGCGTGACGTTCGGCGACCTCGCGTTGGTCGTCTCCATAACCCCCTCCCAGCGCCGACGCGATCGGAAGCCCGCGTTCGCGCGCAGCGCGGACGACGAAGCGATCACGTTGTTCAAGGCCCTCGTTGCTCAGACTGAGCCGCCCGAGCTTGTCCTCAACATGCGGATCAACACCCGCCTGATAGAGCACAAGGTCGGGCTGGAACCCGTCGAGCATCCTTGGCAAGTGGTTCTCCAGCACACTCATATAGCCCGCATCCGTTGTTTCATCGGGCAAGCCGATATCGACGCTGGAGCGGGCCTTGCGCACCGGGAAGTTTTTCTCTGCATGGATTGAGAGGGTGGCGATGTCGGGGTTGGCGGCGGTCAGGCTGGCGGTGCCATCGCCCTGATGCACATCAAGATCGACGATCAGGATGCGTTTGGCATCCCGCTCAGCCAGCAATCGGTTGGAGGCAACAGCGAGGTCGTTGAACACGCAGTATCCCGCTCCCGTGTCGGCCAGCGCATGATGGCTTCCCGCAGCCGAATTCGCCGCATAGCCATGCTCCATAGCAAGCTGCGCGGCGAGCCAAGTCCCGCCATTGGTATGCCTCACCCGGTCGCGAATGCGCTCGGTCACCGGAAATCCGATCCGCCGCTCCTTCTCGCGCGGGACTTCGGCGCGGAAGACCTCGTCCACGTAGGCGGGATCATGCACCGCCTCCAACCACTCGCGCGGCATGGGGTCAGGTGCATGTTCGGTGACGGGTGCGCCTGAGGTGCGGAGCGCCTCCATCACCAGATAGTACTTGTCGAACTTGAACGTCCCCCGCTCCGGGCGAGGGGCCATGTAATCAGCGTGATGGACGACGTGGAGCATTTAGTGCCGTTCAAGGACGAGATACCAATCTCCATCCAGCCGCTTTGCAACCTCGCACCAGCCGACTTCCTTGATGTGGCAGTCGAGTGGTGCCGATGGCGGAAGCAGTGTCATCTCTTTGGGCAGTTCATCTGTCCGCATGAATGCAACCGACGAGCCGGCTACTATGAGCCCCGATGAACTCCGTTCAAGTACGATCATGTCTGGACCATAGACTGTGACGCCCGATTCAAGATCGAGTCTCTCGAACATTTTGCGGTAGGTGTCCCACTTGGCTTGAGGCGGATCGCCCGAACGTTCGCTCTCTGGCAACTCCCAATTCGGATGGGTGAATTCGAAAGAGATACGTGAATACTGCGTATCTTCTGAGGCTAGGTCCGCAAGAGAATCAAACCCTGCTCTTCTTTCGTTGAATTCGTCAACGAGTTGCTGTTCTGACGGATGGTTCGCGCATCCACAGAGCATTAGCATTGCGAGTAAAGTGAAAGCCAGTTTTCTCACAAATCCATCTCGGCAAGGCGCTCCAGCTCTCCGAAGATTGCATCTTCCTCGCGGCTCGCAGTGTTGCGCCATGTCGTTGCTGTGTCGGCGTTGATGAGCTCGCCCTCCGGCGTCAGCACCAGCAGGTTGGGAGTACCGGGAAGGTCGTCCAAACCAAAGCGCTGAGCGATCTCTAGATTATGCCCATCGTCCGATTGCGGCATGCCGATATTGACGAAGACCAGTTCGTAGCGCTCCTCGATCAGCGCTTCGAACCGCTCGGTCGCCAGCCAACCGGCCAGCGCGCGGCTGTCGTGGCACCAGTTCGCGCCCAGCACAAGCAGGACGCGCTTTTTGCTTTCTGCAGCGCGGGTGAGGGCAGCGTCGACATCGGCGCTCGCGTCCTGCGATACGGTGAAGGAGCGCGCTTCGGGATAGTCGTGCCCGGAAGCTACCGTGGCTTTGAGGACGGTTGCTCCGCCCGCCACCAGCAGTGCGGCGAGCAATCCGGCAAAGATCGGCTTCAGCATAGCTTCTGTGCTTACTCCGCCGCTTCGACTTCTTCAGCGTGTGGGTCGAAGGCGGTCGCTTCGCCGGCTTCGATCTTTTCCGCCTTCTCCTCGACCAGACGTACGATGTGGTCGAGCATGTCCTCGTCCTCAATCGTGTGGTCCTTCATGCCGGAGAGGTAGACCATGTGCTTGCCCGAGCCCCCGCCGGTGAGGCCAATATCGGTCTCGCGCGCTTCGCCAGGGCCGTTGACGACGCAGCCGAGGACCGAAAGGCTCATCGGCGTCTTGATGTGTTCGAGGCGCTTTTCCAAAGTCTCGACCGTGCGGATCACGTCGAAGCCCTGGCGCGAGCAGGAGGGGCAGGAGACCACGCGAACGCCTCGTGTGCGCAGACCAAGTGCCTTGAGCATCTCGTAGCCCACCTTCACCTCTTCCTCTGGCTCTGCAGAGAGCGAGACGCGGATCGTATCGCCGATCCCGGCCCACAGCAGCGAGCCCATGCCGATGGAGGACTTGACCGTTCCGCCGATCAACCCGCCGGCCTCTGTAATGCCAAGGTGCAGTGGACAATCCACCGCGTCTGCGAGGCCATGATAGGCGGCGACGGCGAGGAAGACGTCGCTGGCTTTCACCGCGACCTTGAACTCGTGGAAGTCGTGATCCTGCAACAGCTTGATATGGTGCAGGGCGCTTTCGATCAGCGCTTCGGGGCACGGCTCGCCATATTTCTCGAGCAGGTCTTTCTCGAGGCTGCCGGCGTTCACACCGATACGGATGGCGCAGCCATTGTCCTTGGCGGCGCGGACGACTTCTGCAACGCGCTTGTCGCCGCCGATATTACCGGGGTTGATGCGCAGGCAGGCTGCACCTCCGTCGGCGGCTTCGAGTGCGCGTTTGTAGTGGAAGTGGATGTCCGCAACGATTGGGATACGTGCGGCCTTGGTGATCTTCTTGAAAGCCGCCGTCGCCTCTTCCGTGGGGCAGGAGACGCGGATGATGTCGCAGCCCACATCCTCACACCGGCGGATCTGGTCGAGCGTCGCGACCGCGTCCTCTGTCGGCGTGTTGGTCATGGTCTGCACCGTTATCGGAGCATTCCCACCAACGGGCACATCGCCGACCATAATTTGGCGGCATTCACGGCGTTCAATCGTTCGCCAGGGGCGGATGGCATTCATCTAAAGCGCTCTCAACCTGTCATTTGACACACTTGGCACACTGTCTAGGGGCGAAAAGCCGACCCTTGGCATGCGAGTGGTGCCTATACAGGCTTTATGGCGATTATGCTGCCCTTTTGCGACTCTGCTGTGTTCCGGATCATGCGGAAAGGCATATCATTCCCGCACCTGAGTAGGAAAACCTCCTACCAGCGCCCTACCAACGGATGAGCGGCGGCGCAGCATAGCGCCAGAACACGCCTGCAAGGAACACCGGCGCGACATGCCAGATGCCGACATGAAGGATGCCATCAAACGGGCAGGTGATGTTGTAGGCAAGTGCTCCGAGAGCGCCGCTCGAAAGGCCCACCAGCCAGCCCGCACGGTCGAGCGAGACCGGCGCGCCTTTGCGCAGGAACATGATAGCAGCCAGAGCAATGATTGAGCTGGCGCCCAGACCATAGGCTGCGCACTCCCAATAATGCAGGCCCGGATCGTTGAGGCCGAGGCCGTGATCATGACCCGCTTCGATCGAGACCAACGTGATGATCGCCGCAATCGGCATCACCGCCAGCATCGCCGTGCTCCATCCTGGAGCCGTGCTGCGTCCACCCACACGCGGCGTCGCGCTGGAGACCAGCGCCGCCGTGCTCGACGCGCCAACGACGGCCAGCAGCAGGTTGCTGATCCAGTAAAAGGGCGAGGCCTGCCCTGTGATCGATCCGGTCCAGAAACCGAAGATCATGATACAGCTGATTCCCGCCGCCAGAGCCGCAAACACGATCAGTGCCGCCCCATCGCGGGCGCGCACACGCTTCACGGGGGTGACGTCAGCGGTGAGCGCTGCAATCAGGTCTTCGCGGGATTGTTGCTTTTCCATAATCTTCTATCGTTCTTCCTCAACCAAAGTGGCGAGCTTTTTCAGGCCACGATGGATGTTCACTTTGACGAGGCTTTCGCTCTGCCCCGTTTTCTCGGCTGCTTCACGGATGGAGAAGCCGCCGATTTTTACCAGTTCGATCACAGTCGCCTGTTTCTCGGGCAATTGTCCGAACAAACGGTCAAGGCTGACGCGCGACATGACGACTTCTTCTTCGCTGTCTTCAACCGCATCGTCTTCAAACAGTTCCTTGGCGTCGTGCTTGTAGACTTTGCGCAGGTGGTCGACCCAGCGATAGCGCGCAATGGCTGCGAGCCAGGGCAGGAAGGGACGCGATGGGTCCCAGGTTGCTCGTTTGGTGTAGAAGGCAATCAGCACATCCTGCACCAGATCGTCGATCGAATGCGGGGGGACGCGCCGCTTGAAATAGCGTTCGAGCCACACCCCTGCCTCTGACAGCAGCACATTGGTGGCGGCTTTATCGCCATCCTGTGCTGCTGCCATCAGGCGGGCAAATGTGGGCTCGTCGGCTACCATTGGTCTTGTCCCTCAAGGTCTTTGCTTAGGCCGCTTTGTTTCCGAAAGCGAGGTTCAGACCCTTATCGATGCTGAACATGCCCGGACCACGGCTGATTATCACAGCAGCCAAAGCCAGCACGGTGATGTCCCAGCCAAAGAAGTGTGCCCAAGTCGGGAACACAAAGATCTGGATCACCAGCGCCATCACGGCAAGACCAGCAGCAGCAAAGCGGCTGAACAGGCCCAGGATCAAGAGGATCGGCAGGGCAAACTCGGCATAGACAGTCATTGGCACCGCGAGCTCTGGAGAGATTGGCAAGCCAGTGAACTCATTGGCGAAGATGATGTACTGTACCGGATCAATTTCCAGCCAGGTGCCATCAACGACTTTGGTTTCATAAGAGCGCCAGAAAATCATTCCCAGCGCCACACGCGCCAGCAGAAGTCCGATGCTTTCGATGACGCTGCCCGACAAGATGCCGGTAATGCGCGTCCAGATTGAATTCAGTGCTTGCATTATATCCTCCAAAAGTGGGGAAGCGGGCGGCATCGATTGTGCCTGAGAAGCCGCCCGCTTCCAAATGTCTTATCGACGAATAGGCGTCAGTGAGCCTTTACCCTTAGGCGTTTCGATGCTGGTGCAGGTGCCCTTGTCGACATAGGTCCAGGCATTGCCCTGGTAGTCGCGGGTCGAAGTGCCGGCGCAGCTTGTGCCCGGGCCAGCGGCGCATTGATTTTCACCGGCGAGTGAGACGCCGTAACACTTTTCCTTCGCGCCTTGGGCAGCGACCGGAGCGGTGGTGAGGCCTGCGGTGACACCGGCGGCAAGAGCGAGACCGGCGAGTGAGGCGATTGATTTGGCATTCATGGCATTTTCTCCAAACGGGGTTTGTTTCTCTTGTCCCGCCACTGCCCGGGGTTCTCGGGGGTATCAGGGGATGGCAGTGACGGAACTGATCGGTGGTTCGGCGGCCTGTTGGAGTTGGTTACATTTTATCGAAAAAAGGCTGCGTTTCCCTCGGTGAGAGAACGTGTTCCAAGGTAGTTTGTGCGCGAGAATGTAACGCCCGCGCCTCTGCTTCCGAAAGGTCAGTGACATCCATCACGCGAATATCTGCTAAGGAGGCAATTATGCCCAAACCGCACGACCCGATTGCGCCCTTTGGAGGATTTGGCCTTGGCCTCAGGCGCACGCATTATGACGACTTTCTTGAAAGCGACATTGCAGTCGATTTCGTTGAGGTCATCAGCGAGAATTACATGATCGAGGGCGGTCGCCAGATGCGCATTCTGGAGCAGGTGCGCGCGAAACTGCCGGTGATCCTGCACGGTGTTTCGATGTCGATCGGTTCAGCGGGCGGACTGGATCAAGACCATCTGGCGAAGCTCAAACGGCTTGAACAGCGGATCGATCCGCTCTGGGTGTCCGACCACCTGTGCTGGACCCGCACCAGCGCGCACAATTCGCATGACCTCTTGCCGTTGCCTCTCACTGAGGAAGCTTTGGGCGTCGTATGCAGCAATATTTCGCATGCGCAGGACACGCTTGGCCGCGCGATGCTGTTCGAAAACCCGTCGAGCTACCTCACCTTCCCTGAGGACGAGCTTTCGGAGTGGGAGTTCCTCTCAGAGATGACGCGCAGGACGGGATGCTACCTGCTGCTCGATGTGAACAACATCTATGTTTCTTCTCAGAATCACGGCTTTTCAGCTGAGGACTACTTGGCCGGTATCCCGCTCGACCGGGTTCGACAAATCCACTTGGCCGGGCACGATCCTGCGACGTCGGAGCGCAATATCATCATCGACACTCACGACCGTCCCGTCGCGGACCCTGTTTGGGCGCTGTACGCGAAGGCCGCCGCGATGCTGCCTCAGCCTGTCGCAACGATGATTGAGCGCGATGAAGACATCCCGCCTCTGCCGGAGCTCCTGACCGAATTAGACCGTGCGCGCGGCATCGCTGATGAGGCGCTGGTGCCCGCATGACCGCGCCCTCCAACCTCACACTGGCTGACAAACAAAGCGCCTTCCTGCGCGCAATCCACGATGATCGCGTGGCCTTGCCTGATGGCTGGGGCAACAGCCAAGCGATGGGAATGCAGGTCTATCGTGGCAATTATCGCTCCGCGCTGATGGGCGCACTCGCCGACATCTATGAACGCACCGCGCTCTATGTGGGAGAGGGCCCGTTTCGGCAGGCGAGCATGCACCACGTCATCCATCATCCTCCCGCTGGCTGGACGATTGATGAGGCAGGCGCTGGCTTCGATGCAACTTGCGCTCAGCTGTTTGGGAACAATCGGGAACTCGCTGAACTCGCTTGGCTCGAATGGACATTGCGGGACCTTGCGACCGCTCCCGATAGCGAGCCGTTGACCCCTGAGGGCTTTGCCGAAGCAAGCGCTGCGTTTGGCGAGGAGGACTGGGCCTCTCTTCGCCTGCAATTCCAACCTCGAAGTGCTGCACGGCTGGTGGGGTGTGATCTCGATAAGATGTGGCGTGCTTTGGATGAGGAACCTCCGCAAAAGCCTGATGCCAAGCTAGCTGTCGCGCAAACCTGTCTCGTCTGGCGCGAGGGAGAGCGGCCCACTTTCCAGATGTTCGAGGCGGACCACGCCGCCGTCTTTACCGCGATGACGAATGGCGTGACCTATGCCGAGATGATCGGCCTGCTGCTGGGCGATACTACTGAACCAACCGCAGAGCAGGTCCAGAATGCTGCGATGCGCGCAGGAGCGATCCTGGGCCAGTGGCTGAGTGAGGGGCTAGTCACGGGCATGAATCCCGCTTGATGCGCTGACTTGACTTGGAGCGTGCCTCGTCCACTCTCGCCTTCGACAGGAGAGTAGAGCCATGCTGACCAACACCACGACCGAACTGCGCAGTCCCAAGCCCAGCATGATGATGCGCGGGATCAAGTGGTTGATGAGCAAGCGCAAGCCGGTTTTCCCGCACACAGCCGACGCTTTTGAAGACTACATGGCCGCGCGTCCACTGCCCAAAGACGCAAAGATGCCTGCCCATTTCGATGGGAAGTTCCAGGTTGAGGAGTGGGAGGCGGCTGGCCAGAAGATCATCACTCTCCACCCCAAGTCGGGCCCGGCTGAATGGCACATGCTTTACTTCCACGGGGGAGGCTTTGTCCTGCCTATGTTCAAGGAGCACTGGCCGCTCGCTGCTGCGATGGTTGATACCTGCGGAGTGAGCATCTCGCTGCCCATGTATGAGGTGGTGCCTGAGAGCTCTTGGGAGAAGCAAGACACGGTCGCGGATGCGGCCTTTGCCAAGATCGCTGAAACCCACGACCCGGCCAAGATCATCCTCAATGGCGATAGCGCGGGCGGGCATATGGCTTTGTCCCTTGCGCTGCGGCTGGCGAAAGCCGGAGGCCCTCAACCCGGCAAGTTGGCTTTGTTCGCGCCGTGGCTTGACGTGACCATGGCCGACCCCGCGATTGAGGCGGTCGAGCCGCATGACATCATGCTCAAAATCGGCACTCTGCGTTCTTGCGGGCAGATGTTTGCGGGAGACCGCGATCCGGGAAGTGCGGAGTGCAGCCCGCTCTACACCGCGACCGCAGACCTCGCGCAACTCCCGCCGACGCGGATTTGGACCGGTCGGCATGATCTCTTCATCATCGATTCTCGCACCTTTGTCGGCAAGCTGCGTGATGCGGGCGTGGACGCCAAGCTCTACGAATATGAAGGCGCGCCGCATGTCTTCATGGCGGTGGTCCCGACGCGAGAGGCGAAGGACACTCTGGCTTTGTTGACGGATTTCTTGGCAGAGTAGTTAAGAGTAAACCTCTCCGGTTAGGTTCTCCGACAACGCCCAAAGCTGGTCCGCCGCGCTCTTGTCGACTGCATAGCTGCGCACGCCGCTATTGCGGCTCTCATCGTCCACCGCCGCGACATGGCAATCCTCGCAATAGACGCCGCCTTGGCCTTCCAACTCCTCAGCCGTTGCCGCCCAGACCGACGTCGCAGCGCCCTGCGGAATGGTCTTGAACTTGAAGCTTGGGTCGGAGGTGGTCACGTTCTTGATCAGCTCTTGCTCTTGCTCCTCGGAGAGGTGACGGCTGAGGTTGGTGTTAATCCCGCCCGGATGGACGGCATAGGCATGGATCCCCCTGTCGGAGAAATGCTCCTCCAACCCCACCGAGAACAGAATGTTCGCGGTCTTGGACTGGCCGTAACTCATCCAGGGATCATATTCGCGCTGCTCGAAATTCACATCATCGAGTGCGACGGGCGTGATGAAATGACCGCGGCTCGACAGGTTGACGATGCGCTTATCCCTGCCATTCTCGATCAACGGCATCAGGCGGTTGGTGAGGACAAAGTGCCCGAGGTGATTGGTGCCAAACTGGCTCTCAAACCCGTCCGCAGTCGTGCCTTTAGGCGTCGCCATGATTCCGGCATTGTTGATGAGAACGTCTATCTTGTCGAAGCGCTCCGCTGCCTCGGCCCCGCAAGCGCGCAAGCTTTTGAGTGAGCCAAGGTCGCACAGGATTGTCTCGACACTTGCGCTGCCTGTGTCACCTCGGATCGCATTGGCCGCCGTGTCCAGCTTCGCCTGATCGCGACCAGCGAGAACAACATGCGCGCCCTTCGCCGCCATCGCACGGCCCGTCTCCTGACCCAGCCCCGAATTGCCGCCGGTGATGAAGACGGTCTTGCCTGACGGGTCCTTGCCCGCCAGCACTTCATCTGTGGTCGTCTCTTTGCCGAATGCGCTCATCTTGATCCCTCTTGATCCCGTCAAAATTGTTCCTTGGAGCAATGGGCGAAGATGGGTTAGCGATGCAAGCCATGAAAAACGCTGTTCTTGCATTCGCCGCCGCGCTCAGCGCCGCTCTCCTGCCCACATCCGCTTCTGCCGAGGATCACATGACCGAGACCCCTGAGTCGACAGGCTCGCCCAAATGGTCCCTCGCGATCCACGGAGGCGCGGGGACGATCCGGCGCGATCTGATGACACCGGAGATGGAGGCGCAATACGAGGCCGCTCTGCAGGAGGCTCTGGATGCGGGCGCTGAGGTACTCGCCAATGGCGGGACGGCGATGGAAGCGGTGCAGGCCGCGATCATTCCGATGGAGGACAATCCCTTGTTCAACGCGGGGCGCGGAGCGGTGTTTACCTGGGAGGGGACGAACGAACTCGACGCCTCAATCATGGACGGGCGCGATCGCAGCGCAGGCGCTGTGGCGGGTGTGACGACCGTGCGCAATCCGATTCTTCTCGCCGATCGCGTGCGCACGGACAGTCCGCACGTCTTCCTGATCGGCGAAGGTGCGGAACAATTTGCTGGCGAGCAGGACTTCGAAGTCACTGCGCCCGAATGGTTCGCGACCGAGCGGCGACGCGAGAGCCTTGAGCGGATGAAGGCGCGTGCGCTCTCTGCGATGGATGTTGATCACAAGTTTGGCACGGTGGGCGCGGTCGCGCTCGATATGCATGGCAACATGGCTGCGGGCACTTCTACCGGCGGGATGACCGGCAAGCGCTGGGGTCGCGTTGGTGATGCGCCGATCATCGGAGCGGGGACCTATGCGGACAATCGCTCCTGCGCAGTCTCAGCAACGGGCTGGGGCGAGTTCTTCATCCGCGTCGGCGTGGCGCATGAGATTTGTACGCGGTTGCGATATAGTGTGGGTGACCCCGGCGCTCGCACTCTCATTCCAGAAGGTGGCTTGAGTGGTGAGCTCAATGATATGCTCACGGGAAACACTGAAACCGCGATGGCCATCTGGGAGAGAAGACGGGCCCAACGCATCTCAGACGGCGTGATGGCCGAAGTCGCCGAGCTTGGAGGTGACGGTGGCATCATCCTCGTCACGCCAGAGGGCCACACGATCTACTCGTTCAACACCGCCGGCATGTATCGCGGGCGCGCTGACAGCAGCGGCCTCAACGAAGTGGCGATCTTTGGCGGAGAGGAGCCTTCGGAGCCCACGGCCACGCCTGACCACTAGAATTCTGCGAGCGTGCATCCGGGATGGGCTGTATCTCAGACAAACCCATGTCGGTGCCAAGTTTCCAGCAGACGAGCTAGCCTGCAGCGATCCCTCGACGCTCGGCGAAAGTTGTTAGCACGCCGCCCACATTGGCGAGCACCGCTTCTTCCTCAGGCACCATGCCGTCGCCGCCTTGTCCCTTGGCGCGGAAATAGGACGCGAAGCTCAGCGTCCTGCCAAGGTTCGTCTCGACCACGCCGATATCGACATAGAGCCGCCCCATGCCCGGCCAGATCGACGTCCCGGTCTTGTCGCCCGCTACCCAGTTTTCTGGCAAACCCGCACGCACGCGGCGGGCTCCGGTTGGTGTGTCGACCATCCAAGCCATAAGGGTGTTGCGATGTTCGGGCGGGAGGACATCGCCATAAACCAGCTTTGCCACTGTGCGCGCCATGGCGGCGGGCGTAGTCGTGTCGCGGACCTCTCCGACAGGGACGTTGTTGAGCGCAGGCTCGATCCGATCAAGCCGGCTGACATCGTCTCCGATAGAGCGCCAGAACGCGGTAAGAGCCTCAGGCCCGCCAAACTCGCGAAGCAGGATATTGGCCGCGGCATTGTCCGAATATTTCTGTGTGAACTCTGCCAGCTCGCGCAAGGTCGCGCCTTCTGCGAGGCGGCGGGTGGTGAAGGGGGAGACGAACATCAGATCGTCCTCGCCCCAAGTCACCAGCCGATCCGCATCATCCTGCCCCGCCGCATCGCGCGCCAGAGTCATGGCCGCCAGAGAAAGCTTGAAGGAAGAGCAATGGCCAAAGCGCATATTGCGATTAAGGCCAACCGACAGTCCGGAATCCACGTCAAACAGCTCAACACCCAAAGTGCCGCCGGAAGCCGCCTCGATTATGCGCAGTGAGGCATCGAGCCGTCCGAGCGGGCTCTGATCCACTGGAACGCACGCGCCTGTCGCGGCGGCCAAGCCTGTACCCAGCACGCCGCCAACCCATTCTCGCCTATTGAGCCTCATGAAAACTTGTCCGCTTTGCGAACTCCAAAGCGCATGTCGCCTTCCAGCTTGGCGCGCAGCTGGCCGTAAAACGCCTCTAGGAAGGCCCGCTCGTCTCCGGCGCCCGGATCCCAACCGATCTTGCGGCAGATCGTCGCATGGACCGCCGCGAGCGCTTCGGGCTGAGCGTCGCGCAGCATGCGTTCGAGGGTTTGCAGCTCATGCTCGCCATAGACGGAGAGCTCTTCATCACCGAACTCGTAACGCGCGCCGGTGACGTTGCTCGCCGCTTCCTTGATCGCGCCTTGGGTAGACAGCGCATCGGCCAGCTTGGTGCGCGGAGCCTCCACGACCCACGTGCCCGCGATCACATCTCCGGCTCTCAGCGAATCCTTGTTGAAAAAGGGGAAGGACATGAAGACGAGGAACCAGATCATCCCCGCAAGGCCGAAATTGCCCGCATCTCCGCCCGGTGCAACCATCAGGAAGATGAGCGGCATGAACAGCTCTATGTCGCGCAACAGATTGCGCGCGACGACCGCTTCGGGGGTCAGTCTGCCGCCATTTCGCGCCGCGACGCGGATGCCGACAATCCGCTTGCCCCAGGTCGCCCCGCGCGCGCCCAATTCGAAGCTCAAGAAATAGCCATAGCGAGCCATGAAGACGAGCAGGATGAGCAGGATGACGACAAACTCCGCCGCCCCTGAAACCTGCCGGTCAAGCGCATCGCCTGCTTCCTGAAGCACGCCTCCGAAGACGAAGACGAGGAAAAGGACGATGGCGATTGTGCCGAAGATCAGAATCAGAAAGTCGAGGATCAGTGCCCCTAGCCGGCTCCCGCGAGAGGCGATGGTGACAGGCACTGCGATCCCCTCTGGCGTGACCAGCATGCGCCGCCGCTTTTCCAGCTGCGCGGTGGCGGCTTGATAGGGCGTAGGCCCCGTCGCTGTACCTTGCGCGCTCACGCCTGCCCCTCCTCTGCGTCGCTATCCGCATCTGTGCGGGCCGGGAAGTAGAGGAAGAAATAGGCCAGCCAAAAGGCGAGGAACATGCCGCCGATCACAAAGCGGCTTTGCGCCCCGTCCACCAATTGGCGCGGGAACGCCTCCAGCAAAGCGGCAATGATCATCATGATTACGACACCGACCATCACAATTGCCGCCCGCCGCCCGCTGGTCGAAGCGGCTTCCAGCACCGACTTCTCGCCCGGAAACGCCATAGAGCGGCCAATATGCAGACCTGCGGCTCCTGATAGGAGGATGCCGAAAATCTCAGTCGTCCCGTGCACGGAAAGCCATGCAGAGAATTCAACGATCAGACCGGCCTCATTGAACAGCCACAGCATCGCCCCCAGCAGCGCCATATTGTGCACCAGCAGCATCAACGATGGAATGCCAAACGCAAAGCCTAGCGCGAAGGCAAGGATGCACACGCCTGCATTGTTGCTGAAAAGGGAAGCGGCGAAGATTGAGAGGCCGTCGGTGGAATTCTCCACTTGCAGCGTCTCCATCAGTTCCTCGCGGCTGGCCCCCGGCACGCGGGTACTGGCGAGGTCGACGGGGACAAGGCGGAAGAACCACGCTTCATCGCGCGCGACCAGCAACCAGCCCACAACAGTGCCGGCAACCATGACGAACAACGCAATGCAGATGTCGAGCCAAATCTCGCGCACCGCTTTGCTCCAGCCGCCAAACAGGAAGCCGCTGAACCATGCAAAAAAACCTTTGCGCGGACCATAGACCTGAAACCATGCGCGTTGGACGAGGTTTTCAAGGTAGCGCAGGGTCGCAGCATCCAGGCTGGTTTCACGCGCAACCGAGAGGCTGGAGGCGGCTGTCCGATACAGCGTTGGAAGCGCCAACAAATCCTCGTCATCGACTTTTTTGAGGCCGCCGCCTTCCATCCGGGTGACAATCTCTTCAAGACGCCGCCAATCCTCCTCCCGCTCCAATCGGAAGCGGTCAGAGCGCAGGGCGGCGCTTTCAATGTCAGCGGGCGCTTGGATGTCACCGCCGCCGCGGCCCAACCAATTGGAGAGCTTGCGCGCGGGGCTCGGAGTGGCTGTTTTAGCAGGCGCGTTCATCCGATCGCCTCGCTGTTCTTGATCAGAAAGTACTTGTCGATCAGGTCATAGCCGATCTGCTCATACGGAGCTTCGATCACATCGACGCCCATGCGCCGCAGCCTTTGCAGCACAACCTGGCGTTGATGCAGCAAAGTGTCCGCGGTGACAGAACGAGCCAGCGTCGCGATGTCCTCGGGATCTTGGCCAATGAAGTCCTCAAGGTCGCGATCAGCGATCGTCACGAACAGGACGAGGTGCTTTGAGACCAGCCGCCCGATGCTCTCAATCATCATTTCCGCTGCCGTGGGATCGGTGAAATCGGAGAACAGCACGATGAGCGAGCGGCGCTTTAGCTTCGCGGTCAGCGAGGCGAGGGCGAGCGTGAAATTGGGCTCTGCTGCGTCGTAATCCAGGCCGGCTGCCGCGCTCTGCAAGCGGTGAAAGGCGCGGTAATCGTTGACGAACGGCGTCATGACTTGCGGGCGCTGGGCAAAGCCGAACAGCGCAACCTTGTCTCCGCCTTTGAGCGCAACATAGGCGCAGGTAAGTGCTGTCGTCACAGCACGGTCAATGCGCGGCATGCCGTCAACCGGCTCACACATCGCCTGCCCGCAATCGAAGGCAAAGACGATCTGATTGTTGCGCTCGCTTTCATTTTCGCGGGCGTAGAGATGGACGTGGCGCGCGCTTGCCTTCCAATCGATCCGGCGGCGATCCATCCCTGGCTCATATTCGGTGAGCGATTCAAACTGTGTGCCTTCGCCCCGGATGCGCCTTGCGATGAGCCCGGTCTGGGCATCGCGCAGAAAGGTCTGGAGCGTCTTGGAACGCACGGGTGAGAGGTCCGGCCAAATGCGTACCTCAGTTTCATCAAGATCGCGCTTCACTTGCCGTGCGCCAAGGCCCAAGGGCCCGCACCAGCGCAGCCAGGCGCTCGTGATTTCGCCTGTCCCGCGTCTGTCAGGCTTGGCTTCGAAAGAACCGCTATGCGCCTCCTCCCCTCTTACGAGGCGCATCGTTGCGCGTCCGCCAGGGGCAAGCCGTGGGTCGAATTCGAGCGCGGCTTCGGGCAGGCTCACAAAGCGGCGAACGAAGCGTGCATGGACATCAAGCGCGGTCGGCTGGCCGACCTCTGTGTCCTTGGGCGCTATGACTTGCCAATCCTCCACACCGCCAGCCATCAATCCGTCGAGCACGATTAACGCGACCATCGACAGCGCAGCAATCGGCGCAATCACCCATAGCTGCGGAGAAATCGCGGCGATCACCAAGGCGATTGGCGCAAAGGCTGCGATCAGCCAGGCAGCGCGCTCGGTCGGGACCAGAGGAAGGGCGAAGGACGTTGCCATTGGTAGCTTAGCGCGGGGCCTCGGTGCTTTCGACCAGCTCTGCCACTAGCTCCTCAACGTCCCGACCCTCAATTTCTGCCGCCGGACTTAAAGTGAGGCGGTGGCGCAGGACGGGCACAGCGAGCGCTTTGACATCGTCAGGGATCGCATAGGCGCGCCCCTTCAGCGCAGCGCGAGCGCGGGCCGCTCCAGCAAGCATAACCGCTGCGCGCGGGGAGGAGCCAACAGCAAGCTCAGGATGCTCGCGCGTCGCGCGAACCAGTCGAACGATATACTGCGTGATCTCATCCGCGACCGTCACTTGCGCAAGAGCGCCCGAAGCAGCGGCAAGCATGCCGGTGTCAGCGACGGCTTTCACGCCCAGATCAGCGGGACGCTGCGGCCCTTGGCGCGATCCATAGCTTGCAACAATCCGCGTTTCCTCCGCCTCATCTGGATAAGGCACGAGCAGCTTGAACAAGAAGCGGTCGAGCTGCGCCTCTGGCAGCGGATAAACGCCCTGGTTCTCAATCGGGTTTTGCGTTGCGACCACCATGAACTGGTCGGCCAGCTTGTGTGTCTCCCCATCCAGCGTCACGCGGCGTTCCTGCATCGCTTCTAGCAAAGCTGCCTGCGTCTTGGGCGGGGTGCGGTTGATCTCATCGGCGAGCAGAAGCTCACAGAAGATGGGACCGCGCGTTAGCGTGAACTGGCTGGTCTGGAAGTTGAATAGGCTCGAGCCCAGAATATCACCCGGCAGCAAGTCCGGCGTGAACTGGATGCGGCCAAAATCGAGGCCCAACGCGGTTGCAAAGGCGTTTGCGAGGAAGGTCTTTGCAGTGCCCGGAGGCCCCTCCATCAACACGTGACCCTGGCTAACCATGGCAACCAGCAATTGTTCGATCAGCTCGTCCTGTCCGACGATGGCCTTTGCCACTTCAGCGCGGATCGCATCTGTAAGCGTACGAAGCTGCTCAAGCGACATGGTGCCCTCAGCCTGAGGGGGTGCCGAAGCAGGTGCTGGCGCCGGAGTGGGGGGCGGAGCTGCGTTGGGCGGCGTGGCCTGCGGGCTGCCTGTGTCGTTATCAGTGCTCATCGTGTTCTCGTCCCCATCAGGTCTTGCTGTTCAGTTTATCGGTCAAATCGCTCAACGCACGCGCAGCGCGAAGGATCTCGAGCGGTTTGACCGCATTGTGTAGCCGCGCAGCGCGCAGCGAAAACGGTTCTTCTTGCGGCAAGCGCACTGCGAGCGCCTTGTCGATTGCCTCTGGATCGGGATGGGCAATCCCAAGGGCCTTGCTGATACGTCTTTCGCTCAGCGCAATATAGGGCTGGGCCAGAAGCCCAAAGCGGTTCGCGCGCACAATCAGGCCCGCACCATTCGCCACCAGACGGCGCTTGCCAAAAGCGATTTCCGGCCCGCTTACCGCGCTCGCACCAAAGCGGAGGAAGGCGCGCCACCCAATGATGATCAGCGCAAGGATCAGGCACAAAGTCGCAGCCAAGAATGGCGGCTGAAAGGCCAGCGTCAGCAAGTTCGCCGAATTGCCAAAGCCATAAAGCGACATGTCGAAGGTCACGCTGCTCACATCGCCATATCCCGCCTCTTGGACCAGAGCGAGCGCAGCGGCTGCGCGGTTTGGATCGCTCATGCCGTAATTGTTCACCAGGTCCGGCTCGACCACGAACATGGTCCAGTGGGCGTTTTCATAATAGTCGGTGCCCGGCCTGCCGATGACATGGAAGGCGAGCATGTTACCCGATGAATCGATGATCAGCGGCTCAAAAGTAGAGTTCTGCTCGACATAGAGCCCCGTATTGGTCGGCAAGGTGCCCGAAAGCCCCAATCCGCCCCAGCGCACTTTGGCATCGCCATCGCGGCGGTCGATCTCTTGCGAGAAACCGAATGGCGCTTCCATCTCATTGGTCCAAGGTAGCGTCCGTGCCCCCAGAAGATCGACCCAATCGCGCTGCAAACGCTCTTGGTCTTCTTCCGAAATCTCACCCGTCACCCGGCTTGTCGACCATTTGGGAAGGATCACCATGGTGGGGCCAAGATACTGGCGGTCCTCCAGCACCCGCACCAGATCACTCGCTTCGGTGTTGCGCGGCGGGGTGAGGATCAGCAGGTCGAGCGTATCGAGCCCGTCGCCATCGCGGCTGCGCTCGACATCAATGCCTTCGTTCTCCAGCAGCTGGACGAAGGCGGCATAGCCATTGAGGCCCTTTGAATTGGCATGCGCGGTCCCCGTTTCATCCGGACCGCCCGTGTCCCCTGCGGCGATGAAGTACAGCATCGCAAGAAAGGCGGTGAAACCGACCAGCACCACAGCAAGAACTGCGCCACGGCTGAAGGGCGCTCCGCCGCGGGTGGAGGTTGCAGCATTGCTCATGCGGCCTCCTCTTGCCCAGCGCCGATCCGAATATTGGCAAAGTCAGCATAGGCCGCGCGCGCCGCTTCCCAATCTTCGCGATTGAGTGAGCGCAGCGCGAAGAGTGAGCGCTCCACCCGTTCGGCGATCGTGCCGAACGCGGTGCGGGCGGTCTGCGACAAAGCTGGCAGAGCGGCAAGCTCGCGCGCGGTGCTGGACGGCTCGACCCAATCGGGGCGCGCATCAGAGATGTGGAGCACGCTGCGTTGAAGCAGCAAGTGCGTTGCCTCATCATACCGCCCCTCCGCTGCCAGCGCATCGGCATCACCCAGCAAGGCGACGCTCTGCTCCTGGCTCGGCGCCCATTCCGGTTCACTCACAGCTTCGCGTTTGTCGCGCTTGTTGCGGCCCGCCAACGGCCCAACAGTCCGAGCAATCATGTAGAGAACAAAGGCAACCACCAACGCCAGCAATACCCATTGCAGCCAGAACCAGGACGAAGCCAGAATCTGGCCAATAGGCGCCAATACATCTCCGAGGAACCGGAAGAAACTTTGTACAGCTTCGGCAAACCAGCCCGGTGGCTCAGGCGGTTCGGGAGGCGGTGGGGGCAGAGCCTCAATCGGCTCAAACTGGATCTCTGCGGTATCGCGCATTTCGCGCCAACCATCGGGCTGAGCCGAAGTCGCAGGGCCAATCTCAGTTGGAGTGGCACTGGCCGCCTCGTTGGCTTCGTTGGAGAAGCCATTGTCCGGGTAAGGTGCGATCTCAATCGGTGGGGGAGGAGCAGGGGCCGGAACGGGTGCGAACGCCTCCGCCATCGGGGGAACCGACGGGTCCAATCCACCCGAAACACTCTGCGCCGCGTTCGTCATTCAAGATGACTCGTGGCATGGCCTGCCTCGCGGTGCAACATGGGATTTGGATTGATTTGTGAAGCGGTTAACCAAACAGCGTGGCGGACAAGCCGCTCACCCCCGCTTTCGGGCCTGCTCATAGCTGCCAAGCAAGCGCAATTCCTTGGAATGAAACGCGCATTCCTCAAGCGCTCGATCCACCGCCGGATCGCCGGGTACGCCGATAATGTCGGCATAGAAGCGGGTCGCAGAAAAGCTCGTTCCCACCTGATAGCTCTCCAATTTGGTCATGTTGACGCCATTGGTCGCAAAGCCACCCAGCACTTTGTAGAGCGCGGCCGGAATATTCTTCACCTCAAAGATGAACGTCGTCATCACCGGCTTGTCGCCGCTGTGCTTCAGGAAAGTCGGCGTTTTCGAGAGGATCACAAAGCGCGTCATATTATCATGCGCGTCTTCGATATTCTTCTCGATAATCTCAAGGCCATAGAGCTCTGCGGCAATAGCAGGGGAGATCGAGGCAGTCGTCGGATCGCCCAATTTCGCCACATGCGCCGCTGCTCCTGCTGTATCGATGAAGTTCAGCGGCACGATCCCGCGCTCACGCAGATAGAACCGGCATTGGCCCAGCGCTTGTGGATGGCTGTAGGCTGAGGTGATTGTGGCTTTCCCGTCCTTGGAGGGGGGCGCCATCAGCGCGTGATGGATAGGGAGGAAATACTCGCCCACAATTGACAGACCGCTTTCCGGCAGCAGGAAGTGGATGTCTGCGACCCGGCCATGCTGCGAGTTCTCAATCGGAATGATCGCTTCAGCGGCGCGGCCATCTTTGACCGCCTCCAGCGCGTCCTCAAACCCAAAGCACGGCAGCGGCAAGGCGTCTGGCCGGGCATTCATGGCTGCCCTATGCGAATAGGCGCCCGGTGCGCCTTGAAACGCAATCGCGCGCGCAGGCTCAGCCTCGGCAGCGCTGCGCAAGCGTTCGACAATCGGCATCGCTAGATCAGGAAAACTACTCATGTCGCCACGAGGCCTAGTGCCCCGCTGTGTGAGCGGCAAGGGCCGTGATCATACGGGCTTGCAATTCATGCACCCATTCGTGATGCGATTGGCCTTGCGCAGGCGAAAAGTGGACAGTAAGGGACGCCTCGGGATGACTATGGACAACAACTCATCAGACACGCCGAACACCGAAACGGATTCGGGCGACCTTTTCAACACTGCCGCCGGCTGGGTGCTTTTTGCTGCCGGTCTGGGGCTGGGCCTTTCGATTGTGGCGGGCAAGTTCTTCCACGGCACTGACCCACAACGGCCTGAGCAATTGGGCTATGTGATCGAAGTGGCTGAGGCTGAGGATGGCCCCGCTGGCCCGACCCTTGCCGAAGTGCTGCAGACGGTTACGGCTGCCGATGGCGAGCGCGTCTTTGCCAAGTGCGCGGCCTGTCACACGGTCGAATCGGGCGGCGCTAATGGGGTGGGTCCGAACCTGTATGGTATCATGGGCGCGCCAGTTGGCGGCGTTTCAGGCTACACTTACTCGACCGCAATGGCTGGCTTTGGCGGCAATTGGGGTTGGGAAGAAATGGACGCCTGGCTCGACAATCCGCGCGGCTATATGGACGGCACCAAGATGGGCTTTGCTGGCCTTTCGAGCATTGAAGATCGCGCGGCAGTCGCGGTCTATATGAACGAAAATGGGTCAAACATCGCCTTGCCCGAATTCGTACCGGCCGAGGAAGTGGCTGAAGCCGACGCTGAAGCTGAGGTTGAGGCGGAGCAGAATGCGGCCGAAGAGACCAGCGAAGAGACTGCAGCGGCTGAAAGCTGATCGCATTTTGCAGAACCTGAATTGAAAAAGGGCGCCGATTTCGCGCCCTTTTTCATGTCCGCAAGCAGGTTCAGTCCTCCCGCCCCTTGAAGCCTTGCGCGACCACGTACCATTCTGATGATCCCTTGCGGCTGGCGGGTGGCTTGGCGTGCTTGACGGTCTTGAAGTGCTTCTTGAGCAGCGCCAGCAAATCCGCGTCTGTCCCGCCTGCGAGCACTTTGGCGACAAAGGTGCCGCCCTTCTCCAAAGTCTCAACCGCGAACCATGCGCCTGCTTCAACTAGGCCCATCGTGCGAAGGTGATCGGTCTGTTTGTGCCCGACCGTATTTGCGGCCATGTCGGACAGGACCAGATCAGGCGGACCGCCCAGCGCGTCTTCCAACGCCTTGGGAGCGTCATCGTCCATGAAGTCCATCTCGAAGATGGTCACACCCTCAATCGGCTCGACCGGCAATAAATCGATCCCGACTACCTCCGCCTTGGGAGCCTTAGCCCGCACGACTTGCGACCAACCGCCCGGCGCGATGCCCAGATCGACGACACGCTTGGCCCCTCGGATAAGCCCAAAGCGATCATCCAGCTCGATCAACTTATACGCTGCGCGGCTGCGATAGCCGTCGGACTTGGCCTTCTTCACATAGGGGTCGTTAAGCTGCCGTTCGAGCCAGCGGACCTGCGAAGCGGTGCGTTTCTTGCCGGTTTTGACCCGGCGATCAGGATTGCGTCCAGAACGCGTCATGGCTCTATCCGGCCCTTTGCTGATTGCGGTTTTCGTGCAAGGCTTTGAGGCTGCGTTCACTTTGTCGTTCTGCTGCCATCAGGCTGCGCAGGATCCCCTCGCGGATGCCGCGGTCTGCGACACCAAGCCGCTCTGCCGGCCACAGGTCGAGGATCGATTCAAGGATCGCGCATCCCGCCACCACCAGATCGGCCCGGTCCTGACCGATGCAAGGAAGCTCGCTCCGCTCTGCCGGCGACATGCCCGACAGCCGCGTGCTGATATCGCGCATGGAATGCGAAGGCACGATAAGCCCGTCGACCGCCTTGCGATCATAATGCGGCAGCTCAAGGTGCAGGCTGGCGAGTGTCGTTACAGTGCCCGACGTGCCTAGCAATCGGATATCTTCGCTGCGGGAGGCCTCTGCAATACGCTCAGCAAAGGGAGCAAAGCTGTCCGACACCAACTCTCGCATCCGAGCATAGCGTTTGAGCCGCCCTTTGCGATCGGCGGGCTCACCGCTCAGGCCTGCCGACATCTCTTCGCGTTTGACTGTATCTGTAAGTGATACGACGCCCCAAGGGACGCTCTGCCAGTCGATAATTTCGGGAATTTTCTCTCCGGGCCGCAGCAGAACGAGCTCGGTTGAGCCGCCACCAATGTCGAAGATGAGTGCGGGGCCGTGCCCTGCTTCGAGCAGGATATGGCAGCCAAGCACAGCCAGCCGTGCTTCTTCCTCCGCTGTTATGATGTCGAGCACAATCCCGGTTTCGCGCTTCACCCGTTCGATGAAGGCCTCGCCATTGCTCGCGCGGCGGCAAGCCTCCGTCGCAACCGACCGCGCGAGGCGAACATTGCGTCTCCGCAATTTCTCCGCGCAGATCGACAGCGCGCCGAGCGCCCGGTCCATCGCTTCGTCTGAGAGCCGTCCGGTTGTCGCCAGATCCTCACCCAATTTCACCACGCGGCTAAAGGCGTCGATGACCGTGAAGTCTGGGCCAGAGGGGCGGGCAATCAAAAGCCTGCAATTGTTGGTACCAAGATCCAACGCGGCATAAGCCTCCCTGCGATGGTGGGGCCCCCGATGCGAATTGGCACGTTGATGAGGTTTCTGGAAGGGACCACGCGAGGCATCCGCTCGGCCGTTTCGCTCGGACTTGCCGGTGGTCTTCTTGTCTTGCTGGCTGGAGCGCTTGTAGCGAAAATCGGCTACCTTGCCGGACTTGCTGCCCCGTTTTCTGCCAGCTCTCCTATTCTCGTCCGGCGGAAGCTGATCCGCCATAAGTCATTCTTTCATCTCACTGATGCGAACTGTTGCATCAGCACCTGTCGGAGAAACTACCAGTGAGTGCCCAAGAGAGCAAGACAATGGAGAAGGGGCGAAGGGTGGCCATGGTGAGCCTACAAAGCTTGACCCGGCTGACACGCAAACCTAACAGGCGCCACTCGCGCGGGCGACCGCGCTGATTCTGCGCAGCGGTTCGTGGGCGTCGCGTTCAATTCGACCCGCCTCCGCGCTTTTGGTAATGCCCCGTCGTCTAATGGTAAGACTACGGACTCTGACTCCGTCAATTGAGGTTCGAATCCTCACGGGGCATCCAACGCCTTTGCGCGACCTAGCCCTTGACCGCAGGCCAGCCTTGGGCTCAGGCAGACCCAGCCGTTCTTCGCTTGTCGCAGGAGTGATGCCATCGCACCGTCTGAACAGTCTCCCGTCCCCGGCGACGCGCACCCGCAAAGCGATCCTGAGCGCCGTTTGGCGGCGCGAGAGCGGCAGGCGCGGATTATCGCTGATCTGGGGCAAAAGGCACTGGCGACGCGCGATTTGGACGGGTTCTTTGACGATGTCTGCAGCTCGCTCTGCAGCGCACTCGAATGCGGTTTCTCCAAATTGCTCAAACTGTCTGAGGACGAGCAAAGCTTCGTTGGCATAGCCGGCGCGGGATGGGAGCCCGGCGCGCTTGAAGCCAGCCGGATCGATACAGGCACACACAGCCAGGCAGGCTATACTCTGATAGAGGATCACTCGATCCTCATCGAAGACCTTGAGACGGAAACTCGGTTCGAAGGGTCGCAGTTGCTGGTCGATCACGGCGTTCGTTCCGGGATCGGAGCGCTGATCACCGTGGGAGCCACGCCGTGGGGTGTGATCAGCATGCATGACCGAAGGCCGGGTGCCTTCGGGGCAGAGGATCTAGCGATTCTCGAAAGCGCCTCGAACATCATTGCGATGACGATCAAGCAGTCGATGCGTGAGGACTTTCTTACGCAGGAGCGGTTGATCCAATCGCTTTCTTTGGGGGTAGCAGAGATCGGCGTTTGGACCCGCGATCTTGCCACTGGCGCAACCACTTGGGACCAACGCCTGCGTCAAATTGTCGGTGTTGAGAGCGCAAAGATCAATCCGAAGACTGATAGTCTTCTCGACTTCGTGATTGATGACGATCGCGAGCGTGTGCGCGAGGCGTTGGAGGCTACGGCAGAGCGCGGGCAGGCCTTCGAGGAAGAGTATCGCCTTCTGCGCCCCGATGGCGAGACGATCTGGCTGCACACCCGCGCTGAGCGAACCGTTCAGAACAACCGCTCGCTTGTCATTGGGATCACGATCGACATCAGCGAGCGCAAGCTGGCGGAAGAGCGCAGCGACTTCATGATGCGCGAGCTGGACCACAGGGTGAAGAACCTGCTCGCCATTATCCTTTCCATCGCTGAGATCACTGCGCGCTCTGCAAGTGATGTGCAGACGTACAAAGGCGGCTTTCGCTCTCGGCTCGAAGCGATTGCACGCACGCACAGTCTGCTCGCGGATTCCCGCTGGTCGGGTGTCGACCTGCGCTCGCTTGTCGAGGACGAGGTTGTCGAGAAGGCCGCGGATGGCGCGGTGACGATTGACGGTCCCGAAGTGCCTATTTCGCCGGGAGCGGCGCAGTCTTTGTCGATGCTGTTTCATGAGCTCAACACAAATGCCCGCAAATATGGCTCGCTTTCCGTCACCGGGGGCAAGCTGAGCGTGCTGTGGTACATGCTGGGCGGGGATGATGGCGAGGTTGTGGTCACTTGGGCAGAGAGCGGCGGGCCACCTGTGCGCGAGCCTACTCATACCGGGTTCGGCAGCAAGGTGATCAACCAGATCGTCAAGCGCCAATTTGGCGCGAGCGTTACGACCGAGTGGAACCCGGCGGGCATGAACCTGTCTTTGCGGTTTCCAAATGCCAGCATCAAGCCCACTCCGCTTGAGGCCCCTGAAAAGCAAGAAGACGGCGACTTTGTCTCGCAAGAGGCTTTGGCGGATAGGCGGGTCCTGGTGGTGGACCACGAATGGCTCGCAGCCGAGCAATATGCGGCCGTATTCAACAGCGTTGGCGCCCGGGTGATCGGACCGTTCCTGAAGCTTGCCGACGCGGCGGAGGCAGACCTTGCCGGCATGGATATCGGCATAGTTGACCTAGGCTTTGGCGACGATGCGGTGGCCTTTGCGGAAAGGCTCAAACAGGCCGGTGTTGCGATTGTCTTCGTGGCCGAACCGGGGGCCTCGATCGTATTGCCAGAGCGGTTCACCGACGACCCCGTTCTGATCAAGCCGGCCAGCGCAGACGTGCTGATCAAGAGCGCGGCGCGGCTGCTCGCTTAACGCAATTGCTTGCTTGCTGCTTGAGGCATGCGGGCTTAGTGGGATCATCATGACGAAATCAAACGACACTTCCGGTGCCTCCGATAACCCCGGGCGCGACCTGATCGACCGCAAATTCTATCCCGCGGGCGAGGAAAGCCGCTTTGCCGATGAATCGCCAGAGCGTACGCCGCAGACCGAACACCCGGCTTACAAGCTCGCTTTTCGCGACACCGACTTCCTGCTGCGCGACGAACTGCGCCCGGTGCGGTTCCAGCTGGAGCTGCTGAAGCCGGAAATGCTGCTCGACGAAGCGCGCGTTGGCTCGACCATGGTCATGTATGGTTCTGCCCGCATCCCCTCGCCGGAACAGGCGCAGGCCAAGATCGACGCGGCCAAAGACGGCACGGAATATGAGCAGAAGGTCGCGCAGAGCCTGGCCAACAAAGCCAAGTACTATGAAGAGGCGCACAAGCTCGCCAAGATGGTCTCAGAAAAAGCGATCATCGAAGATGGCAAGCGCCAGTTTGTCGTCTGCTCCGGTGGTGGCCCTTCCATTATGGAAGCGGCCAATCGCGGGGCAAGCGATGCGGGTAGCGAGAGCATTGGCCTCAACATCGTGCTCCCGCATGAGCAAGCGCCCAACCCCTATGTGACGCCCTACCTGTCGCTCAACTTCCACTACTTCGCGCTGCGCAAGATGCACTTCCTGCTGCGCGCGAGGGCTGTGGCGGTGTTCCCAGGCGGCTTTGGCACGTTCGATGAATTTTTCGAGCTGCTGACTCTGATCCAGACCGGCAAGATGAAGCCCATTCCGATCATGCTGTTCGGCAAGGATTTCTGGACGCGCGTGGTCGATTTCGAAGCGATTGCCGAAGAGGGCACGATTGCGAAGTCCGACCTCGACCTGTTCCATTGGTGCGAAACCGCTGACGAAGCCTGGGCGCATATTGCCGAGTTTTACGAGCTCAAGACCTAGGGCCTTACACCCCCTTTTTCCCGACTGTTTGCAAGGGTAGCGCCCTCCCGTTTGACACACTTGACACACTGTTCAGGGGCAAAAAGCGCCTCTGTCCGTTCAAGGCCGGAAAAACGGCTCGGAATGACGTCCAAACAGAGGAAAGGGAAGCGATCCATTCGCTCTTTGTGCCTGATTGGCGCGGCAGTAGGAAAATGGTTTCTAGGGCGCGGCGTTGATACCAGCTTTATCGCTGAGCGCGCTCGATCAGATCATCGCGCGCCTCTGCATGACGTGGCAGCTTCACATCGTAGACTAGGCCCAGCTTCTCCAACCGTGCAATCACCCACCAGCCCGGATCGACCTGCCCCGGTTCTAGCCCAATTCGTGCGCTTTCAGGGAAGGCGTGATGGTTGTTGTGCCAGCACTCACCATAGGTGACGAGGCCAAGGCCAGGCAGGTTAGAGGCCTGAATGCCGGCATCCTTGACCAGCCAGCTCCCTGAACTGGGCCCGCTTCGCGGGTTGTGGCAGAAATAGGTGACGGTCCAGTGCCCCGCCGTGCTCACCAATACGCGCACGCAGACGCCCCACAGAACGAACGGCCAGCCTCCTGCCCAATAGAGCAGGGCCGCGAGTGGCAGCTGGTGCCAACGCCATGTTGCATCGAGAAAGCGATAGAACGGATCGGCGGCGATCAGTGGCTCAACAGTGACTTTTGGAGGATGCTCAAATTCAAAGCGGCAGAACAGGTTCCAGCCCAAATCGATCAGCAATGACCGGCGGTGGGCAAAGAAGTCGTGGCATTCAGCCTCTCGCTGCGCCCAGTCGCGTGTGTCGTGGATGCGGATAATGCCGGAAGGGCCGGACACGCCCACAATAGTGCCAATGTAGATCAAGAGCCGCGCCACCCAATTGCGCGCCTTGAATGTGCGGTGGATCATCATCCGGTGCATACCGACGCTGTGGCCGACCAACAGGGTCGCATAGGTGAGGGCAAGGAACAGCAGCACCGACTGCCACGTCACCAGCACGATAGCGGCCAGCGTGCCCAAAATCATCGCGCCGTTCCAGATAGATTTGGGCCAGTCGATGCGGACCTGCCCTGCGCATGGGTCAGCGCCTTTGCCATCGACGCGGATGACAGGCTCCATCATAGGTTGCGCACCGCGTGATGGCCCAACGGACCGTTGCCTTCGCCAAAGCCGGGAGCCGCCTCAATCGCGCGCAGCACGAAGTTGCGCCCCAACCGCACCGCGTGTTCCAGCGGCTGACCATGGGCAAGCAGCGTCGCAATCGCGCTGGAGAGTGTGCAGCCGGTGCCATGCGTGTGCTTTGTGTCGATCCGCGCATGGGTGAACTGGATCGCGCGCGCGCCTTTCTCGATGTCGGGATCGTAGAGGATGTCGACGATCCTCTCATCAGCGGTGTGCCCGCCTTTGGCGAGCACCGCTGCGCCGGTCTGATTGGCCAGCGCCTCTGCGCCCAGCGCCATATCGCTCGAGGTCTTGAAATTGCGCTCGAGCAGATAGCCGAGCTCAGGCAGGTTGGGCGTGATAAGGCTCGCAATCGGGAACAGCCGCTCGCGGATTGCGGCAATGGCATCGGGCGCCATCAAGGTCGCGCCGCTGGTGGCGACCATGACAGGGTCGAGCACGATCGGCATATTGAGACCAATCTTTGCCTCTGCCAGCGCATCTGCGACCGCATTGGTGATCTCCGCATCGTGGAGCATCCCGATCTTGATTGCATCAACCCCGATATCGTCAACGCAGGCCTTGATCTGCTGCGCCACCGCCGTCCCGGCCATGGGCGCGATGGCTTGGACGGAGACGCTGTTTTGCGCGGTGACAGTGGTGATCGCGCTCATCGCATATCCGCCGAGCATCGTGATCGTTTTGATATCGGACTGAATGCCCGCTCCGCCAGAGCTGTCTGACCCAGCGATAGAGAGGATACGCGGCGGGGGCTTGCTCATAAGCGATCCATGATCTCAGCCTTCTTGGCTGCGTATTCGGATGGTTCAATCAACCCATCGTCGAGCATGGTCTTGAGCGATCGGAGCGAGCTGATGTTCTTTGCATGCGGATCTTCGTGCTGGCCCGCCTCTGCATTCGACGTCATCCTGACCATCTGTGCGAAATCCAGATCAATTGTTCCGGGCCTTTCAGGATCGATAAGCCCTTTCAGTTTTCGCCCGGGCAACAAATGCGGGATGAATATCTCCGGTGTTGTTTTCCGCTTGTGAACCTCAAAGGCGGGCTGCCCTTCTGGCTCGACACGCAGGTGGTATTTGATCACCGGCATGTGATTGATTTCCATCCTTGTCTGCTCGACCGAGAGAATGTGAACAATGGCGGGGATGCCGTCCCGATCCAGGCGATGGGCTTTTGCAAGCGCCTTGTGCCGCAGCGCAGTGACAATCGGCCACACAATTGCAAGGCCAAGCGCAATGTATACTGCAATTGCGCTGCCGATTATCTTCCAATCATTGGCAGGTAATCTGCCTTCCGCACCCTCGCAGAAATATCGCACCTGTTCCTCGCCGCCGGGTTTGACATAGGTTTCGTAGACCATTGTCTCACCCGCGGCGCAAACAAAGGTCTCCAGTTGCAGCGCGACGAAAGGAACAGCGACAATTCCGAGGAAGCCGATCGAGACAAACAGGATGAAGAGTGTGGTGGCCAGCGATTTGCGCGCGGTCGTAAGAATACTCTGCATGCTCTGATTGTCCCCCATGTTTCAAGCCTTGGTTCTAAGTTGCGGCCCGCACTGCATCGCACACTTGGTCTACCACGCTTTCGACCTGTGCGGCATCGTCACCCTCCGCCATGACACGGATGACGGGTTCGGTGCCGGACGGACGGATGACCAGCCGGCCTTTGCCTTCAAGCTCGCCTTCTGCCTCGGCAATGACCGATTTGACTGAGTCGTTCTCCAGCGGCGCTCCGCCTGAATAACGCACGTTCTTGAGCAGTTGCGGCACGGGGTCGAATTGGTGGAGGATTTCGCTCGCCGGTTTACCGGACCGCACGAGGCTGGAGAGGACCCGCAAAGCCGCCACCGTCCCATCGCCTGTGGTTGAATGGTCGAGCATGATCATGTGGCCCGATTGCTCGCCGCCAATGTTGAAGCCGCCCGACTTCATCCGTTCCAGCACATAGCGGTCGCCGACTTTGGTGCGTTCAAGGGTCAGGCCAAGGCTCCTCAGATACCGCTCCAGCCCGAGGTTCGACATGACGGTCGAGACCACGCCGCCTCCACGCAGAGCGCCCTTTTCGTGCATCCGGGTAGCGATCAACGCCATGATCTGGTCGCCATCGACCGCGCGGCCTTGCTCGTCGACCACAATCAGCCGGTCCGCATCGCCATCCAGCGCAATGCCGATATCCGCGCCTTCCTCGACCACCTTGGCTTGTAGTGTCTCGATTGCAGTGGAGCCGACGCCGTCATTGATGTTGGTGCCATTGGGCTCAACGCCCAGCGTCACGACTTCCGCACCCAGCTCCCAGATGGCAGAGGGCGCGACTTGATAGGCGGCCCCGTTGGCGCAATCGACCACGACTTTGAGATCATCGAAGCGGATGTCGCTCCCGACCGAGGCTTTAAGCGCGTGGATATAGCGCCCGCGAGCATCCTCAATCCGGCGCGCCCGGCCAATGGCTTCGGCGGTGGCTAGGGTCGGCTCGCTTTCCAGTAGAGCCTCAATCTCGCCTTCCGCCTCATCCGATAGCTTGAAGCCATCGGGGCCGAACAGCTTGATGCCGTTGTCGGGAAAGGCGTTGTGGCTGGCGGAGATCATCACGCCCAGATCTGCACGCATTTCGCGGGTCAGGAGTGCAATGGCGGGGGTGGGGAGGGGGCCGGTCATGATCACATCCATGCCCACGCTCGTGAACCCTGCGACGAGAGCACTCTCCATCATATAGCCCGAAAGCCGCGTATCCTTGCCGATCACGACACGGTGCCGGTGGCCGCCGCGCACGAAGTAATTGCCCGCCGCTTGGCCGACGCGCATCGCGGTGGCAGCCGTCATCACCCCATCATTCGTGCGACCTCTGATCCCGTCAGTGCCGAAGAGTTTCCGTCCCGTAGATTTCGCCATGGGGCCTGTCTGTTCCCTGTTATCCATCAAGCTTGATTTGTGTCTGGGTTCTGGCGCGGTTATCGCTCGAAGGGAAGAGCGCAAAGGCTAAAGGGCAACGGTTTTGGTGGCGAATAGCGAAGCAAATGCAGGTGAGACGACTGAAGCATCCGCAATCGGGACCAATTTTGAACTGGTGACGATCCGCCTGCCGGTCCTGGCGACCTTTGCCGCGTTGGTAATTGGTCTCGTTGCAGGGATGGTCGCATCGGGCCTTGAACTGCCCGCATGGCTGCTTGAGACCACCGCATTGATCGGCAAGTTGTGGCTGCGCGCTTTGCAGATGACGATCATTCCGCTGGTGGCGGCTCTGCTGGTCCTTGGCCTTGCGCAAATGGTCAACGCCGCAAGAGCCGGCGCAGCGGCGAAGCGGTTCTTGATGCTTGTCTTTGGCGTGTTGATTTTGGGCGGACTGTTCACCGCTATTGTCTTGCCGACATTGCTCAGCGTCTTTCCGATCCCCGAAGGCGCGAGGGGCTTCATCGACGCAGGCGAGACGCAAGCGCAGGAGGTGCCTGGAATATTGGACTTCCTCGGCTCACTGATCGCGCCCAACATTATTGCAGCGGCCGGTGAGACAGCGATGCTGCCGCTGACGATCTTCTTTGCGCTGTTTGCCATCGCCATCACGCGGCTGCCCGAAGGCCAAGGCGCGACGCTGCTCGGCTTCTTCCACGCGCTGGCCAATGCGATGCTGCTGATCATCGGCTGGGTCTTGTGGGTCGCGCCCATTGGCGTTGTCGCGCTGGCCTTCGGAGTAGGTCTAAGGAGCGGGGGCGGAGCGTTCGCGGCGCTCGCGCACTACATCCTCATTGTCTCGGCCATGGGTGGGTTCATTCTGGTGCTGGCCTATCTGGTCGCGTGGCTGCTGGGAGGTATTTCGCCTCTGCGCTTTGCCAAGGCGATGGTGCCAGCCCAAGCCGTGGCGATCTCGACTCAAAGCTCGCTCGCAAGCCTGCCCGCAATGCTCGACAGCGCCAGCCGCTTGAACCTGCGCGCGCGGACATCGGAGTTTGTTTTGCCGCTTGCAGTGGCAATCTTCCGCGCGACCAGTCCCGCAATGAACATGGCGGTTGCGATGTATGTGGCGACGCTGGCGGGAGTGGAGATTACTCCGGCGCTGGCGATTGCGGGCATTCTGGTCGCGCTGATTATCTCGGTCGGCTCCGTTTCGCTGCCCGGTTCGATCAGCTTTGTAGTCTCAATCGGTCCCATCGCGCTCGCCATGGGCATTCCGATTGAGCCTCTGGTGCTGCTTGTCGCAGTCGAGATGCTGCCAGACATCATGCGCACGCTTGCCAATGTGACGATGAATGTCGCGGTGGCGAGCGCGGTGGATCGCGGACAGGACTAGCGCTTAGCGGGTAAGCACGCCTGCCTGATCCTCTTCAATTGGGAAATCTAGGGCGTCGCTTCGGAACAGCGGTTCTCCAAATAGGAAGCCGACAATGTTGGGCCGCCCGATATGGTCGAAAAGTGATGTCAGCGTCAGCAGGATCGGAACAGAGAGCAGCGCGCCGACCACGCCCCAGATCCATGTGAAATAGGACAACGCAATCAGGATCATCACCGGGCTCATGGAAAAACGCTTACCCAGCACAGATGGCGTGACCACATTCGCCTCGATGGCATTGAGGGCAAGATAAGCAAGCGCATAGGTTAGCCCAAGCGCCACGGTGTCCGCTGTGCCTAGCCCAAACAGCGCCAACAGAGATGTCATTGCCAAAGGGCCAACATAGGGCACGAAGTTCAATAGCATCGCCAGCCCGCCCCACATGATCGGCGCCTCCAGCCCAAGCGCCCAGGCCCCCAGCGCAACGATCACGCCGAGCCCTGCATTAATCATCGTGACCGTGGTTATATAGGCCGCAACCTTGTCCTGAACCTCTCGCATAGCCCTTGCCGCGCGCACGCTGGAGCCGAAGCTGGCGCGGTCGAACAGCAGGTGGCGGCGCATCCGCACGCGCGCCTCGATCATGAAGAACGCCATCAGAAACATGATCAGCGTCTCGATCAACACGCTGGGCGTTGCGAAGGCGATTTCTTCAAGCATGGTGGGAGTAGCGAGGACGACTTGCGCGGTTTGACTGCCGCCCATGGCTTCTGCCAGTTGATCGTTCATCGCTGCGATCCATGCAAAGTCATCGCGCAATTCCGCGAAGCGTTCGCCCACTCGTTCAGCAATCGCAGGCAGTTGCTCGAACAATGAAATCGCTGGCTGAATGATAAGCGCGAGCGAGGCGAGGAGCACCAGCAAGAACAGCAAAAGCGCACTGATCGAAGCAAGCGCATTGGGTAGCCCGAACGCCATCAGCTTGTCGGCAAGAGGGGAGAGCATGATGGTGAGAACGAGCGCTGCAACCAGTGGCAGGAAGACCACCGAGCCGATCGACAGCACAAAGGGTAAGGCCAGAAATACGCCAATACCCAGCAGCAGCACAATCGCGCTCATCAAGCGCACTTCTTGCGTAGGGCGGGCAGAGGTGTCTGGTGCGTCGTCGTCCATTGCGCGTGGATCTATGCCAGCGTCAGCCCATTTGGCCAAGCGCTGTGGACTTAGTCCTTCAGCGAACCCCTTGCATCGGGTGCAAAATCAGAGCCCGCAACATCGTCGAGCTCTTCCAGAATGGCGCTGTGTGCGGTGCGTTCGTCATCATCACGGCCCGGAAGGTCCCCGCTTTCCAGCATGTCGCTGAGAGCGGCACGCGCCCGGCCTACCCGGCTCTTGATCGTGCCAAGTGCGCAGTCGCAGATTTGCGCCGCCTCTTCATAGGAAAACCCGCCTGCGCCCACTAATAGCAACGCCTCACGCCGTTCGGACGGTAGCGATTGCAAGGCGCGCTGGAGATCGGAGAGGTGGACGGGGTGCTCTTGTCCGGCAGGCGCGGTCAGGATGCGCTCGGCCACACCCTCATCATACTCACCGCGAAACCGGTTACGGCGCATGTCGGAGAGGTAGGCGTTGCGCAGGATCACAAAGGTCCAGGCGCGCATCGAAGTGCCCGGTTCAAACCGATCACGCGCGGCCCAGGCTTTCAGCATGGTCTCCTGCACCAAATCGTCAGCCATATCCGCATGGCCGCAAAGCCCGCGTGCAAAGGCGCGCAGGTGCGGGACTACATCAGTCAGCTCGCGCTTGAAATCAGCCTGTTCACTTGCTGTGCGTTTGGGGGGCGGAGATTTTACCGCCATTATGCGGGATTTTCCGGATCAGATGGTTTGCCATCCTCTCCGGTCTCGTCAAACTGGTCGAGCAGGTCTTTGAAACTGCCGGGCAATGGCTCATCCACGACGTCGCGATAAAGCTGCTTTAGGCCACTTGCCCAAGCCGGTGCATCGCTTGCCTTTGTGGAAGGTTCGGATTGACCATGAACCTCAACCTTGGCTGAAGCTGCAGCAGGCACAGCATCGCCAGCGCCATTGGCGCTGTCCTTGCTGTCTCGCTGATCTGGCTGTTCTTCCGAACCCATTACTCTGTTCCAATGATCCCAATCGACTGCGCGCGCACCACCCGCCCAAGTGGCTGGCTCACATCACGTTGACGATGCTGACCCAACGCAGGCTTTGTCGTAATGTTCCTCGGCGTTCTTGAAGAACGCGTCAAGTTTGCTGGAAAAACAGCGTGTCTTGGGCACCTGTCATTCAGGCACTTGTGCTGACGACAGGGACGCCGGACTGAAAAAACAGTGCTTGGCTGATTGCCGCCTGCACGGTCTTCTCCTTAAACGGCTTGGTCACCAGATAGGTCGGCTCTTCGCGGTCCCCGGTGAGAAGGCGTTCGGGATAGGCCGTGATGAAAATCACTGGCACATCGGCAAAGCTCAAGATGTCATCGACAGCGTCCAGTCCTGATGAGCCATCAGCCAGTTGGATGTCGGCAAGAACCAGTCCCGGACGGTGCTGGGTCGCGGCTGCTACCGCTTCATCACGAGTGGTGGCCGTGCCGCAAACCGTGTGGCCAAGCGATACAACAAGGTCCTCTAATTGCATCGTGATCATCGGTTCATCTTCGATGATGAGGACATCGGTGGCTTGCTCAGCCTCAATCTCGGCGATGGCTTCGGTGACCAGAGCGTCGATCTTTGCCGTAGGCAGCTCCATGATCTGCCCCGCTTGCTCGGCTGAGAATTCCTCCACCGTGGTCAGCAGAAGCGCTTGGCGCTTGCGCGGAGTTGCGGCGGCAAGACTGCGCTGCGCGCCTTCTTGAAGCGGTTCGCTGACGGAGGCCGTTCGTTCAGAGTTTGAGGCGGCGCTCTTCGCCCAAATGCGATGGAATATCCGATAAAGCGCAATGCGAATATTGCCATCTGCGCGCTTGAATTCGGCATCGGCCAAGGCGGCTTCAAGCGTTGTACGGACAAGCCCGTCGCCTGCGGCCTGCGACCCGGTCAAAGCGCGCGCATAGCGCCTCAAAAAGGGCAGATTGTCGGCAACCTTTTGGCCCAAAGACATGCATCACTCCCTGTTTGATCGCGCCAACGAGCGAGAAAAGTACAACTTTTCAGCCCTTCCCGTCCCCGGATCTTCCACTCGCACATGATTTAACTGGCGTCAAAAAGAGTTACGTACTGTCTCTGCGCGGAGATGAAACTTCACCCTTTTTGAAACACGTGGGAACCAAGTCTGGACCCGCGCATTATTGTCTCATCACCGGCGATCCCTCCCTCCCGTCCAAGGCGGCTGGTGATACGATCCGGAAAGGCCTTCACTCTTCACTGAGTGGAGGCCTTTCTTTTTGTGAGAACTGCGAACCGCTCTAGCTGATCGACTTTTCGTAGATGGCGTATTCGCGGTTGATCTGGCTGTCGATCGCATCGGCGATGGCGACCATGCCCTGATTGTCATCAAGGATCCAACCGATCTCTCCCCGGGTCGAGGCGTACTTTGCAATGGCGTTCGTGCGGATCTGTTCGATCATCATGAACGCCAATTGGCTTGCCATGCGCGACCCCTGAAATTCCCTGAGCACGCCCATCAAAGGCACGCGCATATCGCAATCATTGGGGTTCATGACCCAACGCAAAAGCCGCCACCAGCCAAGCGGGAAGAGCATGCCGTTCGACTTTTTGAGCACCTGGTTCACATCCGGGAAGGTCAACATAAAGGCGACGGGACGGCCATCGATCTCAGCGATCATGTTGAGCTCTTCATGGATAATCGGTTTCAGCTTTACGCCCGTATGCGCGACCTCTTCCGGGGTTAGCGGTACAAAGCCCCAATTTTCCGACCATGCATCGTTGAGAATGGAAAGGATGATCGCGGCTTCCGCATCCCAATCCTTCTTGCGCACTTGGCGGACGGTGATCTTCTTGTTGCGCTCGCCCATTTTGACGATGCGTGAGATCAGCGGGGGGAACTCCTTCGTGATGTCGAGGTCATAGGTGTAGAGCGTCTTGGTGCGCGCAAATCCATCGCCTTGGATCCAGTGCTGATAGTGCTCTGGATGATGGCCCATCATGATGACCGGCGCGTGGTCCTGCCCTTTGACTAGCAGTCCGGGCTCCTCCCAGATCGACAGTGAGATCGGCCCGACAATCCGGGCCATGCCTTCACCGGAAAGCCACTCCTTCGCCTTGGCCAACAGAGCCTTTGCCACAACCTCGTCCGCCGCATCGAAATAGCCGAACATGCCTGTTCCCGGACCAAAGCCTTGGTCAGGCGGCATGCCCAGAGCCAGCTCGTCAATGTGCGCAGAAATCCGCCCCACCGGTTCGCCAGCGCGCATCGCCACAAACAATTGCACGCGCGCGTGGAGGAAGAAGGGGTTCTTTTCGGGGTCGACCAACTCCATCTGCTCTGACAGCAATTGCGGGACGGAGTTCGGCACGCGCGCGGCAAATTCGCGGCCAATATCGACAAAACGGCGGCGTGCCTTCTTGTCGTGAGCATCAATCGGCTCGATTGTGATGGGCGCATCTGTCACGCGGGCGGCCTCGTACTTTGGCTTAAATCAAAGCGCTGTGTGTCCCGACATGGGAGAGGACGCAAGAGGCGAGGGCGGATGCTCCACCGACCTTGCGAACCAAACAGTCGATCACACTGATGGGAAAGGCGAGTTTGCCGAAGCGACGTCAAATGCGGTAAAGGCGCTCAAATTCTGATAACAAACAATGACAATGCACCAACCAATCCCCTCGACCCATTCTGCCGACAAACCGGTTGCCCGCGCCACCCGCGCTGATTTTCAGACGCAGGATGACAAGGACATGCTGCGCGCTGCTCGTGATCTGACCAAGGATCTGGGCGAGGCGAAGGGTAGCATCTACTGGCCCGACATGCTGATTTCGGCAGGGCTGGGCTATGGCGGTATCGCGCTGGCGATTGCTACGGACAATCTGGCTGTTGCGATTGCGGCGGGGCTGGTGGCCTCGCTCGCAATGTATCGCGCGCTGATGTTCATTCATGAGCTGACGCATATTCACAAGAACGCGCTCCCCGGTTTTCGCACCGGTTGGAACCTGTTGGTCGGCATTCCGCTGTTGACGCCCAGCTTCATGTATGAAGGCGTGCATGTGATCCACCACAAGCGCACGCAATATGGCACGGTTGAGGACCCGGAATACCTCCCGCTCGCGCTGATGAAGCCATGGAGCCTGCCGCTCTTCGTGATCGTCGCTCTGCTTGCACCGATTGCGTTGATGATCCGGGCTGGCATTCTGGTGCCGCTGGGCTTGGTTATTCCGCCGATCCGCAAACTGGTGTGGGAGCGGGCTTCCTCCCTGTCGATCAATCCCGAATTTCGCCGCAAGCCCCCGACCGGCGACCTCGCCAAGCGCGTAACTTGGCAAGAAGCGGGCGTCTTTGTGTGGAGCTGGGCGCTGGTCGGCAGTGTCTTTGTGCTGGGCTGGAAGCCTTTGCTGGTGGCGCTCGCGATCCTGTCCTTCACCGCGCTGCTTAATCAGCTGCGCACGCTGGTTGCACATCTCTGGGAGAATGAGGGCGAGCCGATGACCGTGACCGCGCAGTTCCTCGACAGCGTGAACGTTCCGCCTCCGGGCGTGCTGGCGGAAATCTGGGCGCCGGTGGGCCTGCGCTATCACGCGCTACATCACCTGATGCCCTCAATGCCCTATCACGACCTGCCCGAAGCGCATCGCCGGCTGGCGGGAGAACTGGGGCAAGGCTCAACCTATGAGGGGGCGAACCATCCCGGCATGTTTACGCTGGTCGCCCGGATTGCCCGTTCGACCATGATCGCGCGCTGACGCGTCACTGCTTGATCGGCTGGACTTTTGAGCCGGCTGGCGGAGCCGTCATTCCGGGCGGGTTCGATCCGCTCTCCATCGTATCGGGCAGGACCGGCGTGCCGTCGGCTGACATCTCTCCGCCATCCAGACCCACTCTGCCGACACCCTCGCCATCGAGCGCGGCTTCGGCGTCGCTGACCGCATCATCGGGATTGTCGAGCGGGATTGCCTCGGTGATGTCGGGAGCTTCTTCTTCCTGGCCCTGACAGGCGGCAAGCGCGAGTGGAGCGGCGATACAGGCGATGATGGCGACGCGTTTCATGGGGCGGTTCTCCTCGATTGCAGTGCGACTATAGCGCGAGGCGTTCAATCGAGGAAACATATCATCGCACAGCGCCGTTCAGCGGGAAGGCCGTCATCGACTTCATTAGCAAGTTCGCCCGCAAGCCGGGGATGCGCGTCGAGGGCGGTAACTTCCTCAAACCCCAGCTTTGCATAAAAGGGCCCGTTCCAAGGAAGGTCGCGAAAGGTGGTTAGGGTTAGGGCCTTGAACCCCGCATTGTGCGCGTCGATCTTGGCCGCGCGCAGAAGACCTGCGCCAATCCCGTGCCCCTGAAAATCTGGGTGAACGTCCATTTCCCAAATGTGTAGCTCGCGCCGAAAGGGTTCGCTGACGAGGAAACCGGCCATCCGTTCGCCGACATGGCTGACCAGACAATGGCCCTTCCGGATCAGCCGGATAAGCTCTGGCTCTTCCCACGGATCGTCGAAGTCGAGGTTAGCGAGATCAGGGTCATCGGCAAACAACACCGATGCTGCACTTTCGATCTCAGGCATGAAAGCCGCATCTGCGGGGCGCGCAAGGCGCAGTGACCAGTCGGTTTGCTGAATGCTCATTCCTCGGTGCGGATAAGCACGGTCTCACCCACCAGCAGGAACAGGAAGAATGGCGCCCAGGCTGCGAGGAAGGGTGGGTATCCGCCAAAGCTGCCCATAGCGAGCGCCGCATTGTCGACCACGAAATAGGCAAAGCCCAAAGCCATGCCGATGATCGCGCGAACGAACAACTGGCCTGACCGCGCGAGCCCGAAGGCCGCGATGGAGCCAAGCAGTGGCATCAGCAAGGCAGAGAGTGGCCCCGAAATACGATGCCACCATTTAGCACGCATTTCCGAGGTGCGTCGACCGGCATCCTCGTAAGCCTCGATCGTTTCGCCGAGCTCCCAGAAGCTTTGCGCGTCCGGATCGACCGATTGCAGGTCGATCTGATCGGGGGTGAGGTCCGGTGCAACCACCAATTCGGGCAAGTCCTGCACCTGCGCCGCACCAACGTCGAAGCTTTGGGGGCTGTCCAGGCGCCATCCGGGTCCAGCGTAACTTGCGGTTGCTGATCGGACCTGTTCGCGGATAATCCCCCCTGGCGCGCGCGTGTACCAGGTGACGCCGGTGAGCGTGATATTTTCGCCTGTCCCCGTCAGCGAAGTCGCCGTCAGGATGTTCTCACCATCGGTGAAATAGACATTGGTGCGAACCCCGGAATCCTCCGGGATCGCTCCATATTCGGCCGCATCCCACGCTTTCAGCGTCGCATTGGCGCGGGTAACAATCCGCTCGTTGAAGGCAAAGCTGATCACCGCAATCACGGCAGCGGTAAGCAGCAGCGGGGCAAGCACCTGGTGCGCCGACAGGCCCGCAGCCTTCATCGACACCACCTCGCTGTTCTGGTTCAACGTGACCAGCGTGATCAAAGTCGCCAGCAGCACAGAGTAAGGCAGGAAGCGCGCGATCAGCTGCGGTATGCGCAGGCTTGCATATTTAATGATCTCTGCCTGGCCATTGCCTTCAGGCGCGAGGATCTTGCCGGTCTGACCCAGCAGGTCGAGCGCCATCAGCACCAGCACCAGCATAACCAGCACCGCAAAGATGCGCAGGATGAACATCTTCGCCAGATAAAGCGTCAGGGTGCGCGAGGGGAAAAAGTCGAGCTGCATCGTCTAAAGTATCTGCGCCTTCGCCTATTCCGCCGGGGAGAGCGACGCTTCGCCCTCTGCCGAATGGTCGCTTTTCAGCGAAGCGGGCTGCTTGCGCGCAAACAGCTTGGCAACGCGTTTGGAGAGCTTGCCGAACACCGTCTCTAGTGCGCCCAACGCCTGCCCACCGGGCACATAAGCGGTGCGGTAGAACATCCACACGATAAGCGCGGCAAAGAGGAAGAACGGCCCCCATAGAGCAATGATCGGATCAATCCGGCCAAGGGCGGCGATGTCCTCCCCATACTGATTGATCTTGTGATAGGACACCACGAGGATGATCGAGACGAAGACGCCCAGCGCGCTGGTCGATCTCTTTGGCGGTATGGCGAGCGATACCGCAAGCAACGGCATCAGAAGCATCATAACCACCTCCACCATTCGGTAGTTGAAGGTAGCCTGTACTGCGTCGCGTTCAGAGCTTTCGGCCTGTTCGTTCCACCCGATACTTAGCAATTCGGGTAATATATATTCGCGGCTCTCATTCCCTCGATCTCTGAATTCTTCAATCCGGGGCAAGTCAATTGGCAGATCGTGGCGGCTAAAGGAGAGGACACGCGGCGTCGCACTGCCCGTGTCTTGAACGATGGTGCCTTCAGTCAGGCGCAGGATTATTGTGTCGGGGCTGTCGGTCGTCGCCATGAACGACCCTTCGCGCGCGCTAATTGAGAGGACCTGGCCCTCTTCGTTGGACACCCGCGCGAAAATGCCGATCAGGCGTTGGCCCTCATCCTCGCTCTCTTCGATCCGCAGCGCCATGCGGTCGGCGAGAGTGGTGAACTCACCCACCTTGATCGAGGCGCCGAGCGCACCGGTGCGCAGGTCGTATTCCATCTGCTCGTAATAATAGCGGCTGATTGGCTGGATGTAGAAGACAAGCGCGATGTTAACCGCGACCAGCACCAGGGTGATCGCGTAGGGCACCCGCAGCAGCCGCCAATAGGACAGGCCGACAGCACGCATCGTGTCGAGTTCTGACGAGGTCGCGAGCTTACGGAACGCCAGCAGCACGCCCAGCAGCAGGCCCAGCGGAATCGCAAGGCTCGCATATTCCGGGATCAACGCGCCCAGCATCTTGAACACGACGCCAATCGGTCCGCCTTCCACTGCGACAAAGTCGAACAGTCGCAGCATCTTGTCGAGCAGCAGCAGGGATGCGGCGAGCGCAAAGATGCCCAGCATTGGCACGACCACCAGCCGCAGGATATAACGGTCAAGACTGGGAAGGAAGTTCAGCACTCTTTGATCCGGTTGTGTCTGGCGCGAGAGCCGCGCTCCAATTGCTTGTCCGCGCCTCTGTCCGTGCCCTAGCGTCAAAAGCCGCGCGCGTCATGCCCCCGTTGCACTTAGTGCCCGATGAAGAGCCGCCTAACGCGCACAGCCTGTGCCATGCGCCAACTTAACCTTACCAGAAGCGGCTTCCGGGAATGCCTTTAAACGGTCCAGCCTCGTATTGGCTGATCCAGCCGCCATAGAAGCCACCCGGCTGCGGAGTGATTTGCTCTCCATCGACCAGACACTGATCCAGCGGGTCGGGGTAAAAGGCGCAGTATTCGCGGATGCCTTCGAACGCTTTGGTGGGTTTTGGGTAGGCCCACACTGCCGCCTCGATCCGCTCCTCTGCGATTACGATGTCGAAATAGTGTGCCTGCCCCTTCCATTCGCACAGAGTGCGGCGTGGGTTAGGATCGAGGTGCTCCATCGCGATGTCCGCGCGTGGGATGTAGTAGGTAGGCGGATGTGAGGTTTCCAGCGTGCGCCACGCATTGGTGCTTTCGACCAGCGTCACGCCGCGATGGATGATCGTGATCCGGCGCGCGGTGGGCTCGCATATGGCGGGGCGGGGGTAGTCCCAGACGCTCTCTTGTCCGGGGCCTGCGGGATCGGGTTCAGGATGGCCGAGCAAAGTAGGCTTTCAAGCCTTTTCAAGCGTGCATTGCAGGGGGTGCTGGTTCTCGCGCGCGAAGTCCATGACCTGGTTCACCTTGGTCTCGGCCACTTCGTAGGGAAAGATGCCGCACACTCCGACGCCTTTCTGGTGGACGTGGAGCATCACACGTGTCGCTTGTTCCAGATCCATGCCAAAGAAGCGCTTCAAGACCATCACGACGAATTCCATCGGCGTGTAGTCATCATTGAGCATCAGCACTTTGTACTGGCTCGGCTTCTTTGGTTTGGTTCGGGTCTTGGTGGCAACGCCTACTTCGCTTTCGCTATCATCGCCGCCTGCACCACCGGCATCATCTCCATCGCTGTCATCGCCGGCACAAACCGGTGCGAAGACGAGCGATGCACCGCGGCCTTGGCCGAGGGCTGGATCGAGTTGGAGCTCAATTGAAGATGAAAGCGTGTCGCGCATCAGACGTCCATTATGGGAAACGATCCCCAATTCGCAAGGCCAGACCTTCGTCGAGACCTTGTACCCACTAGTTCACGCTGTCTGACTGGCGATTGGGCGCAAAGCCTTAACATCGCCATAGTGGATCACACTGGTTGAGCCGAACTGGCGATACTCATGAAAAAGGGCCGGACGAACGCGCTATGGTTCATCCGGCCCTTGCGCCTAAGCGCTCTTTCTTGAACCGGGATTGGGAGAGAGAGAGGAGAGGCCCGGTCCAGAAACTGTGTTGGCTTATGCAGCCTTGTTGAAACGCTCAGTAGCTACGCTCACACGGTTCGAAATCGGCGCGAAAGCATCGTTGTAGAGCTTTACCAGCGCTTCAGTGCGCTTCGAACCAAACGACATAGCAGCGTCAAGGTTCCGACGGGTGATTTCACCCTGCAGTTCAAACAGCTCAGTCGGTGACTTGATGGTGGTCATTTTCTTGACGTCGGCTTGCACGGTTTCAACAACGCCCTTGCCGGTTTCGACGTCCGACTTCACAAGTTCCTGTGCGCCAGCGAAGAAGATCTTGCCGCTTTCGACGACAGCGTCGAGGTTAGCCTTGTTGAATTCACCAGCTTCACCAGCGATCTCGGTTGCCTTTTCGTAGGCACCCTTCACGCGGGTCTGAACGTCAGCAGCCATTTCCTTGGCTTGGGCGGTGATGTCGGTCTTTTCAGCAGTTGCCATGATAGTGTCCTTGAGTTTTGAAACGGGATTTTCAGCAGTCTTGGCAGCGGCTTTCACCGGAGCCTTTTTGGCAACCGGCTTCTTGGCCGGTGCCTTACGAGTTGTTTTCTTCGGAGCCGCCTTTTTGGCAGCGGCCTTTGCCGGAGCTTTTTTGGCGGGCGCCTTCTTTGCTGGGGCAGCCTTAGCAGCGGTCTTGGCCGGAGCCTTCTTCACCGGTGCCTTTTTGGCAGCGGGAGCGGCCTTCTTTGCTGGAGCAGCTTTTGCAGCAGGCGCTTTGGCAGCGGCTTCTGCGTATGCCTTCTCAGCAGCGGCGTCGATTTTCGATTTTGGTCCTGCGGTAGCCATAGAAACCTCGAATTGAATTCTTGCGAGAAGCGCTCATCGCCTCTTGTTGCACTGCACAAAATAGACATTGCGAGTGCGAAGTCAAGGGTTTTTTGTGCAGTGCACAATAAGGCCTATAGTCCTGAAAATACACGGAAGTTTGGGAGGTGAGCCGCAAATGTCTGAAAAATTCTTCGGCTCTACCTTGTCTTCACATAACTGCCCGGAGCATCCTCCAGCCCCGCTTCACCGCGTCCACCCGGCTTGCGCTTGCCGGTTGCCGCGACCTTCTTGGGGGCCTGTGCATCGAGCCATTCAAGCCAATGTGGCCACCAACTGCCAGGATGCTCCTCAGCGCTGGCGATGAAATCTTCCAAAGAGCTCGCATCCTTGTCGCCCAGCCAATATTGATACTTACCTGCGGCCGGTGGATTGACGACGCCTGCAATGTGGCCAGAGCCGGCGAGCAGGAACTCCATTGGTCCTTTGAAGTGCTCTGTTATGCGCCACACGCTTTCAGCTGGGGCAATATGATCCTCACGGCCTGCCTGCACATAGGTCGGCGTCTCGACCAGGGTCAGGTCAATCGGAGTGCCATCGGCGATAAGCGCATCGGGCACGACCAGCTTGTTGTCGCGGTAGAGGTCACGCAGATAGTCATTGTGCCATTTTGAAGGCAGGTTGGTGACGTCGCCATTCCAATGCAACAGGTCGAAGGCCGGATAGTCTTCTCCCAACAGGTAATTGTTGACGACGTAATTCCAGATCAGGTCTTTGCCGCGCAGAGCATTGAAGGTCGCGGCAAGGTAACGCCCATCGAGATAACCCTCATCCGACAGGCTCCCGATCATTTCGAGCTGACCATCGTCGATGAAGTGCTTCAGGTCACCGCTACGCTCAAAGTCGACTTGAGCAGTGAAAAAGGTGGCGCTTTTGACCTTGTCCGCCTCTCCGCGCCGCGCCAGCACTGCAAGCGTTGCGGCAAGGGTAGTGCCAGCGACGCAATAGCCGATCGCGTGAACAGCCTTGACTTTGAGCCGCTCGCGGATTGCGTCAATCACTTCGATTTGCGCGCGGATATAGTCGTCCCAAACGACATCCTTCATGCTCGCATCGGCTGATTTCCAGCTGACCACGAAAACCGTGATGCCTTGATCAACCGCCCATTGGATGAAGCTCTTTTTCGGGGTCAGGTCGAGGATATAGAACCGGTTGATCCACGGCGGGAAGATCACCAGCGGCACTTCGTAAACATCCTTGGTCGTCGGCGAATATTGCAACAGCTGGAACATCGGTGTTTCCAGCACCACCTTGCCCGGCGTCGCGGCCAGGTTCTCGCCCAGCTTGAACGCGTTGGGATCGGTATGGGTCAGTTGCCCGCGTTTAAGATCAGTGATCAGATGCCGCATGCCTCGGACCAGGTTCTGGCCTTTGGTCTCGACCGTGCGTTTCATCACTACCGGATTGGTGAGAAGGAAGTTTGCTGGGCTCATTGCCTCTGACAGCGCATTGACTGCGAACTGCAGTTGCAGCTGCTTCTCCTTGTCGAGACCATCCATACTGGCAGCGGCCTCTCGGAAGTATTCGGCGAGCATCAGATAGGTCTGATGGAGGAGCGCAAAAGCAGGCTGCTCGCTCCAAGCTGGATCGGCAAATCGCCGATCCTTGCGCGGCAGGTCGGCAGTTGCTGGTTGCTCTTCATCGCTGCCGGGGGAGGTGAGAGAGGACACCGTGTTGCCCAGCACGCTCTTCCAGAGCTCCATCGTATCCTTGGCGAACCTGGCCTGCGCGTCAAAACTCCCTCCGGGAAGTTGTTTTGCCATGCTTTGCGCGACCAGTAGCCATTGCGCAGGATCAAGCAGGTTCTTGCCCGAGGCTGCCTTCTCCGCAGCCTCGCGCGCTTTGCCTGCGACGAACTCGATCCACATCTGTTGCAGTTCAGCGCCAGCTTTGGCCCATTCGCCAAGGTCGCCAGCCTCATTCAATTGCGGAAAGGCGGCTGACATGGCTTCACCATCATTCGCGCCGCCCATGGTCTGAGCGAACAGATCTCGCATGGCCTTGCCTTGCATATCGAAGAAGGCGTTCACAGACGCTGCCTGATCGATCGCGTCATCAGAGTGACTTCCTGTCTTGTCTTTAGATGCCATAGACCCATCTGCCATTGCCGAGTGTCAAAGGAGCAGTTGCCCCACACACGGTTGCAACCTTTCCACCTCTTTGTGCTTCTAGCTCAAACGGGCCTTCACTTCGACCGCTAATGCCGTAGAGTTGCTAAAATTCGACGCTTAAATCAACGCCAATCGAGGACCTCAAATAAGGATCGAAAATGGACGACCAGTTTTACCGCATGAAGCGCTTACCGCCTTACGTCATCGCCGAAGTGAATGCGATGCGGCATGCGGCGCGGCAGGCGGGGCAGGACATTATCGACCTTGGGATGGGCAATCCCGATCAGCCTCCGCCTCAACATGTGATCGACAAATTGTGTGAAGTGGCAGCGAAGCCTGACGCGCATGGTTATTCCCAATCCAAGGGTATTCCGGGCCTGCGCCGCGCTAAGGCTAACTATTATCAGCGCCGGTTCGGCGTGGACCTCGACCCCGAAAGCGAGGTCGTGGTCACGATGGGATCGAAAGAGGGGCTCGGCAGCCTTGCCAATGCGATCACAGCTCCGGGCGACGTCGTGCTAGCGCCCAACCCGTCCTATCCGATCCATACCTTCGGCTTTATCATCGCAGGCGCAACAATACGTGCGATCCCGACAACGCCCAATGAGGATTATTGGCGCTCGCTCGAAAGCGCGATGAACTTCACGGTCCCGCGCCCCAGTGTGCTGGTCGTGAGCTACCCTTCAAACCCCACGGCAGAGACGGTTGATCTCGCCTTCTATGAGAGGTTGGTCGATTGGGCGCGTGACAACAAAGTCTGGGTGTTGTCCGACCTCGCCTATTCCGAATTGTATTATGATGGCGAGCCGACGCCCTCTATCATGCAGGTAGAAGGCGCAAAGGACGTCGCGGTTGAGTTCACCAGCATGAGCAAGACCTATTCCATGGCCGGATGGCGCATGGGCTTTGCGGTTGGCAACAAGCAGCTGATCGCGGCGCTGACGCGGGTGAAATCCTATCTCGACTATGGCGCCTTTACGCCGATCCAAGCAGCGGCTTGTGCGGCACTTAATGGTCCGCAGGACATCGTGGAAAGCAATCGCAACCTTTATCGTAAGCGCCGCGATGTCATGGTTGAGGCATTTGGCAGAGCTGGATGGGATATTCCCCCGCCCGCAGCCTCGATGTTTGCCTGGGCACCGCTCCCACCTGCATTAAAAGGCATGGGAAGCCTTGAATTTTCAAAACAATTACTGACTGAAGCGCAAGTCGCTGTTGCTCCCGGTGTGGGTTACGGTGAAGAAGGCGAAGGTTACGTGCGTATCGCAATGGTTGAGAATGAACAAAGACTTAGGCAGGCGGCGCGTAATGTGAAGCGCTATCTTGCAAGCCTTGGTGTGAACACTTCTGCTGCATAACAGTATTAAATGGTGGCAATAGGTGCAAAGATCACTTGGAACTCGTCGTAATTAAGTGCATTAGTTAAAAGCAATGTCTGAGTAGAGGTAAAAATGCCTAGGGATAGGTCACGGCCGCTTACGGAGCGACAACGCGCCGTGATGGAACGCATAGACCGAAGGGTCCCGATCAAAGTGATCGCGCGCGAACTCGAAGTGTCCGAGACTCGCATCAATCAGCATATCCGCGCTCTTAAGAATTTGTATGAAGTCGAAAGCCTGGGCGACCTGGTCGAGGCGTATCGCGCAGAAAATCGACGCAAGTCCGATGCCCCCGATCTCGAAAAAAGTTACGATAACGAGGCGGTTACAACAAAGCTAAAGGGCTTCAGCCCAGCTCCATACAGAAAAAGTCAGATACCGGCAGATACCGATGCGGCCGACAACCGTGAGCGGAACGACCCGGGAGAACTCGTACTCAGCGACGTGCTCCCATTGGAAGAACAGGCGCCTTGGTTGCGTACTGGAGAGCCGCAGGTTGTTCCCCGGGTGCTCGACGGCGAATACGCAGTTTGGGTCCGGCTCTTGGCGATTGTCGGGATTGCTTTTGGTGTCCTGGCTGCTGTGGTTCTGACTGTAACTGCAGCAATGACAATCAGCGAAGCGTTGGATGGACGTGCAGTCGTCCCGGTTGATGAACAAGGCTTCTCCTGATGGGCCAGGAGGCCTTCAGGAGTTAAGAAAATGTCCGAACGTTTAGTGGGCGACGCTCGCAACATCAAAAAGCTGATCCGCGAGGCAGAAGCGCTCGCCGATGAATCAATGATCGCCTTTTCACGTCTTAAGCAAGCGATGCTGATGGCGCGGCAAAACCCTGAGATCGAAGTGGCTGATGGACAGCGAGCTCTTATGCGCCTTGCCCAAGCTGAAAGCCAAGCGGTTGCCATGTCCAGCAATCTGCTGCGCGTACACAGTGAACTGAGTGACGTTTACAAGGTGAAGATGCCGAGCGACACCGACACACCGACTGAAATCGTACCCGAAGCCATCGCTCAAGATCCGGCCGAAGCGGCTAGCGTTTCAGAGCACGCATAGGCTTTAGAAGCTGATGTTGGAACTTATTGCCTCAGACCTTCGCGGCGTAATTCAGAATGGCCTTGTCATTCTGATTTGCGGCGCTGCGTTGATATGGGGCAGCGCACCGGAACGAGCCGTAGCAGTTGTTTGGCTAGTGCTCTTTGAACTCGCCAAATACCTCTATCGTTCGGTGCTGGGTAACGACACAGTACAGCTCTTGAGCGTCGATGCTTTTCTAACCCTTACTGACATCCTTGCGGGTGTTTTCTGGGTTGCTATCGCGCTCTATGCCAATCGAAATTATACTCTCTGGATTGCAGCCTTGCAGCTCCTGACCATCTTCGCGCATCTAGCACGGGGACTCAGCGACCTCATATCGCCCGTGGCGTATGTTGTCATGCTGGTGGGTCCGGGATGGGTGCAACTGATCATTTTGGCGGTCGGTTTGACCCGCCATATTCAGCGCAAGCGCATTTACGGTCCCTATCGAGATTGGCGGTTTACACGCTCACCGGCGCATTTCGCGCCGGTTGCGGCAAAGGCCGGCGTACAAGGCCCATGGTTGCCTGATAAGGCACAATCATGGCGGGATAATCTGAAATGATACCGTTCTTGCTCAAGGATCGCAGCAGAGCCCAACCAGCGGCTCTGAGTGAGCACGCGACGGTAGAGTTTCTCCGCAGCATGGTGGTCATCGCACCCCATGGGGTTGAACGATTTCATGTGATGTTTGTTGATGCAGAGCACCGATATATCGGCGACGTGCCCCTTGGCCATGGGCGCGCTGGCGGTCTTTCGGTGAGACTTCGAGACCTTTTTGAGCGAGCTCTATCGCTTCAGGCACAAGGACTTGTTGTCGCGCACAACCATCCATCCGGCCTTTGCCGCCCAAGTTCCAGAGATATCGAGTCGACCAAGAAATTAAGAAATTTGGCTGAGGCTCTCGATATCCAACTGCTGGACCATCTGATTTTTACAACGCGCGGGGTCTATTCAATGCGCGCAGGGGGTGATTTATGAGTTCGACCGCACCCAATAGGTTGGTCGTTGCTGACAATGCGACGCTGCCGCGGTTCCGTATTATCGGCGATGTGACGCTCGATCTGTTCCATCGCGATGGGAGGGTCGACGACAAATGGCTTGGCTTTCACCCGCGCGAGTTTGAACTGCTCTGGCGGCTATCGGAAGCTCCAGGCGAACGCGTAACCAAGAAGCAATTGCTGACAGAGGTCTGGCGCATCAACTTTGAGCCAGAGACGAACAGCGTCGCTGTGCATGTCGCCAGGGTCCGCGGCAAGCTGGCGCCACATGGTTTGTCAGGTCTGCTCGCAACGCATGCGGAAGGTGGCTATTTTGTCGATCTTCCACACCAACCCAAGGCCAACACGAAGCCGTGATCTGAGCGTACGGCACGGCTAGGCTGCGCATTTGCACTATTCTCTTCAGCTCTCCGCATGCTGGACTTGGCCCTTTGCTTGCGGCACTCTGACGGCCAACGCATCAGTGCGAGCCATTGAGGGGTCTTCATGTCGCAAGAGCAAGCTACGCTTTCACCAGAAGTTCTGATTTCCAACGACCGTATTTCAGTTGAACTAAGCGCCAATGGCGTGGCGCAGGCGCGGCTGATGCGCGCGGATAAGATGAACGCGCTCGACCCGGAAATGTTCGCAGCCATCATTGAGGCAGGCGAAACTCTTCATACAGCGAAGGGCGTTCGCGCAGTGGTGCTCTCAGGGGAGGGACGCGCCTTTTGCGCAGGGCTCGACACTGCAAGCTTTGGCCGCAGCCCCGATGACAGTGAGCCAGACTTAACTGAGCGGACCCACGGCAATGCGAACCGACCTCAGCAAGCCGCTATGATCTGGCGCAAGCTGCCCGTCCCGGTCATCGCCGCCGTTCACGGCGTGTGCTTTGGAGGAGGCCTTCAGATCGCAAGCGGCGCGGATATCCGCGTTGCTCATCCAGAGACACGGATGGCGATCATGGAGCTCAAATGGGGTCTCGTGCCAGATATGGGTGGCTATGCCTTGTGGCGCGGTTTGATCCGCGAGGATGTCATGCGCGAGCTGATCTACACCAATCGCGAGTTTTCGGGCGAAGAGGCGCAGGAGCTGGGCCTTGCGACATATGTCGATCCAGATCCACTCGCCCGTGCCACCGCCATCGCAGAGGAAATCGCTAACCGGAACCCGCATGCCATCCGTGCGGCAAAGCGGCTTCAGGCTGGCATTTACGAGCGCGACACGGATGCCATCTTGCTTGAAGAGAGTGTTGAGCAACACGCGATCATGCGCAGCAAGAACCAGATTGAAGCGGTGATGGCTGGAATGGCGAAACGCAAGCCAGACTTCGACGACGCGTGAGATGAAATGAGAGGCTTGCTAAGGCCGCCTACCCAAAAACAGCCACGCATTGCAGGCCGTCCATGACCTGCCTGCCTTCGCTGTCCCACATCCGCAGCCGCTCTGACGAATAGCCGCTGTCTGCGTGCTGACTGGCATTCTCTGCCAAGTACCAACCCCCATCCGATTCCGTATGCGGGTCGAGCACGTTGAACGACCAGTTGATCGAACTGATCGGGCCCATCCGCCGCATGATCCGCATGGCGCCGGGGGGCATGACATCGCCCATCAAGACCAACTTGGATACGGGATCAAGGCTGTGCTCCTCGGTCAGCCGCGCCCAGCGGCGGATGGTGGCGCCGTGATCCTCGCCTTTGGCCTGACCGAAGCGCACTTCGAAATTGTTCTGGATGAAGCTGGGGCCTTGGCCTTTCATTGCCACTTCTGCCTCACTCGGAGGACCGGGCCATTCCGCAAGCGGGTCAGCAGGCCGGACCGCATTCGCCTCCCGCTCAGCGGCGAAAAGCCAAAAGCCAGTGAAGGCGACGCCCTTTTCGTTCCGGACCTCACTGCGAACCTGGGTCACATTGCGACCTTGCCGAACGATCTCGGCGGAAAGATGGATATCTTCCCCCAAAGGCGCCACAAATCCGACTTGAGCCGCTCGCAATGGGGGCAGGTCAGGGAAAGCTCTGGTCGCCATGGTATAGCCAATAAGAGCTGAAGCGCCGCCGTAGAGTGTGCGTCCCTGCATCCACTCGCTGGCACTATCGAGACGGGCAGGACCGGGCTGTCCGGTGATGGGTTCAAGTAGCTTTGCGATAGTCATGCCAATGCTGTGCCCAATGCATGACGCCCGGTCCAGAGTGACGTTGCGTAAGCCACAATGCTCAATCGGACGCCCTCATTCTGCACGCGATGCAAAAGCCACATTGCCTTTGCCGCGCCGAATCGCTAGTGCGCCGCTTCCGCCTTTAAATGAAGGCGGCTCGGCCCGATGGCGGAGTGGTTACGCAGAGGACTGCAAATCCTTGCACGCCGGTTCGATTCCGGCTCGGGCCTCCACACACAGCCTGCGCTTAAAGCGCAGGGCCAAGAGTGCCGCTTTAGCTCAGTTGGTAGAGCACATCATTCGTAATGATGGGGTCACGTGTTCGAGTCACGTAAGCGGCACCATTTCACTCAATCGTGATCGTCGACCAGTTCGCGCGCCACTATGTGTTCGAAGTGGTCTTGGTCGCGCGAGGCATTGTCGTTGGCTCCAGAGTGAATCTGAGAGCCAACGCCGCCCTTTTCCGCGCCTATCGTTAGACGCATCTCAAAAGGGCGAATGCCGTTCATTTTAGCGCTGTACGCGGCCGGAGCCGTCGCCGCTCATCAGTTTCTCGACCTCTGGCACGGTGACGCGGTTGAAGTCGCCCATGATCGTGTGCTTGAGCGCGCTTGCGGCCACGGCGAATTCGAGGCTCTGTTGACGATCTTCGTAGGCCGTGAGGCCATAGATCAGCGCCGAGGCAAAGCTGTCGCCGCCGCCAACACGGTCAACAATGTCGGTGAGTTCGTACTTCTTGGACAGCTTGAAGCCGCCTTCCCGTGTGCGCAGGCAGGCCGACCAGTTGTTGCGGTCCGCCGACAGACTTTCGCGCAGAGTGATCGCGATCGTGTGCATGTCTGGATAGATGTCGAGCACCTTCTGTCCCAATGCTTCGTACTTCGCTGTGTCGAGTTCGCCGCTCTCGACATCAACATCGACCGTGATGTCCAAGGACTTCTGGCAGTCCTCCTCATTGGCAATGCCAACGTCGACATATTTGACCAGCTCGCGCATGACTTCAGGCGCGCTCTTGCCGTACTTCCAAAGCTTGCCGCGGAAGTTAAAGTCGCACGAGACGGTGAGCCCAGCTTCCTTGGCTGCTTTGACGCAGGCCATGGATAAGTCGGCTGCAGACTGGCTCAATGCCGGTGTGATCCCCGTGATGTGCAGCCATTTGGCGCCTGCAAAGATGGTTGGCCAATCAAACTCGTCCAAACCCGCATTGCAGATGGAGGAATGGGCCCGGTCATAAACAACCTTGGAGGGGCGCTGGTTCGATCCGGTCTCAAGGAAGTAGATACCAACACGCTCGCCAGAGCGGCTGACATGGGCTGTATCGACGCCAAACTTGCGCAATTCCATGATCGCGTTCTCGCCGATATCGTTGTCCGGCAGAGCGGTCACGAATCCTGCGTCGAGGCCGTAATTGGACAGCGCGACGGCGACATTCGCCTCGCCACCGCCAAAGGTCGCCTCGAACTCATGCGACTGGAAGAAACGTTGGTGCCCCGGCGTTTTCAAGCGGAGCATAATTTCGCCAAAGGAAAGGAATTCAGCCATGGGGAGGAGCTTTCTGTCTGGGTCTGGCTTTATGAGAAGGCGAGGCCGCCATTGATGTCGATATTGGCGCCGGTGATGAAGGAAGCTTCGTCAGAGGCGAGATATGCGACGAGGTCTGCGGTTTCTTCGGCTTTGCCTTGGCGGCGTAGCGGGGTTGAGTTGGCGACGTTCTCGCGCGCGGCATCAGGCGTGAACTTGTCGTGAAAGGTCGTCGCAATCATGCCGGGGCAAAGCGCGTTGACGCGAATGCCTTTGGGGCCAAGCTCTTTGGCCAGACCGCGCGTCATCGTCATCACCGCACCCTTGGAGGTGGCATAGGCAATCGCGCCGCCGCCGCCGCCATCGCGTCCAGCGAGAGAGGCAAGGTTCACAATCGATGCACCTTCAGACATCAGCGGGACGGCCGCTTTACAGGCAAGGAAAGTTGAGGTCGTGTTCAACTGCATCACGAAGTTGAAAAACTCCTCATCCATCTCTTCCAGCGTCTTGCGCGCGACTAGGCCGCCTGCATTGTTGACGAGGATATGCACCGCATTGCCGAATGCCTCTTTCGAGGCCGCGATCAGAGCATCGACATCAGCGGGCTTTGTCACGTCGGCCTTGACCGCGATGCCCTTGCCGCCAGCTGCTTCAACCGCTGCCACTGTGGCGTTGGCATCGGCTTCGTTCGAGTTATAGTTGACCACGACGTTAGCGCCCTCGCTTGCGAGCTTGACGCAAATCGCGCGGCCAATGTCGCGGCTTCCACCGGTGACGATCGCCACTTTGCCTGCAAATTTCATTTATGTTTCCCCTTCGAAGGACAGTTTCTGGCGCTAGGCCGATTTTGGTTTGAGTGGTTTGATTTCAGGGCACAGGATGAGCACTGAAAGAACGGTTGCGATGGCAAGACCAGCGCCAACAATGAAGGCTGGCGCGTAGCTGGTAACCGTGATCGCTGGGATCAGGAAATTGAGCCCCACAACTGCAAGCTTGGCGGCGGTTCCGGCATAGCCAGCAAGAGTGCCAACTGATGCGCCGCTGTAGAAGTCGCTCGGCAGCGTTTGGATGTTGCCAACAGCGGTTTGGAAACCGAACAAAATGGCCGCCATCATCAGAACTGCGATGAGCGGAGTCGCCGCTTGAGTGGTCGACAAGAGCGAGATCAACATGATCACACCGCCCAGCGCGATCACCGATTTGCGGGTTTTGTTGACGCTCCAGCCTGCTTTGATCCTGTTGCCAGCCAAGATGCCGCCGAACCACGCGCCGAACATCGCCCCGACATAAGGAATCCAAGCGTATACCGCGATCTCCTCGACCCCAAAGCCATAGGTTTTGGCGAGATAGATCGGGAGCCAACCAACGAACAGCCACCAGATCGGATCAAGGAAGAAGCTTGCGAGGATTACGCCCCAGCTTTCTTTCCGGCTCAGGATTTCGCCAGAGCCTGGTGCGTAGTCGGCAACCTCGTTGGTTTCGACATTACGCTGGCCGGTAAGGATAAACTGGCGCTCCTCCTCGCTAATCCATGGGTGGGCGTCAGGGCCGCTTTTGTAGACAATCAACCAAGGGATCAGCCACAAGAAGCCAAGCGCACCAATGGCGATGAAGGTCGCCTGCCAGCTTCCCAGCCAGACAAACAACAGCCCGATAATGGGCGCTGAAACAATGCCGCCAATCGCAGCGCCGGAATTGAAGATCCCTTGCGCCAATGCACGCTCATCAATGGGAAACCATTCAGCGTTTGCCTTGGTCGCACCGGGCCAGTTGCCCGCTTCTGACACGCCGAGTATGGCGCGGAAGATCGCAAAACTGATCAGACCGCGCGCAAAGGCATGGAGGATCGTCGCTGCCGACCAGACCACAATCGAAAGCACGAAGCCAAGCCGCACTCCGATCCAGTCGAAAATCTTGCCGAAGATTGATTGCCCAAAGGCATAGGCAAACGTGAAGACGTTGAGAATGATCGCATAATCATACTCTGTGAGCTCAAGCTCTTTGGATATTTCTGGCCAAAGAAAGCCCAGTGCGCCGCGATCAATATAGTTGATGATCGTTGCGAGCGCGACGAGGCCGACAATCCAAAAACGGAGTTTTCCCTTAAGCATCGCTTCAATCCCCCTCGCTCAGAAAGTCTTCGCGAAGCGGGCTGAACGTGTCGATCAGGACGCCTTCTTCAAGACAGACCGCGCCATGGTCGAGATGCGGTGCAATGTAGAAACTGTCGCCTGCGCGCAGCACCTGCTTTTCGCCATCGACAAAGACTTCGAACGTGCCGCTTTCGACATAAGTCGACTGGCTGTGATGGTGTGAATGAACCTGTCCAACGGCTCCTTTGTCAAACCAAACCCGGACGATCATGATCTCTGGGCCGTAGCCCAGTATCTGCCGAGTAATTCCGTCGCCAAGGTCCTCCTTCGGCGTGTCCTTTGCGACCACAAAGGGTGGGCTTTGCGCCTCTGCAAGTGTTGCCATTTTCTAGTTCTCCCCTCCAGGAAGTGCGATCACTGCGGCAAAGCCCGTCCAGGCGACTTCTTCGCCATCGAGCCTGGCGGAATGCGCCATCTCGGGATCGGAATTATGCGATACAGCGATCACGAATTGCTGCCCCGATTTCAGGGTCACGCGGATCAAATCCATATCCTCGACTTGGTGGTGGTCGAGGTCGGAAACTTTGCTGCGACTATCGAGCGTTTGCTCGGCCGCGCCGTCATAGCTGCCATGCGCTTCGAGCAGGCTGGCAAAGCTTGCCCCGCTATCGCGTTGAGCCCGCAGCATGATCAGCGGTTCGCGCCGCAGATTGAAGTCGGGATCGTTCGCGCCGCTTTCACCCAGAATCGCGGTGAGCGGTCCATCACTTGCAAAGCGGTAGGTGTAGAACCGGCCATCAAGGATCCAAGTGAGCGCGCCTTTGCCATCATCAATGGAAGCTTCGGCATCAACCCAGATGTGCTGATAGCCATTGTCACTGCCCAGCACGGGGCGAGAGGCGACATGGCCCTGCGCGTCGAAGTCGAACTCCATGATATGGCCGGAATAATGAAGCGGTAGATCGTACTGATGCGCTCCATCGCTGGTCGCACGGACGAGATCGATCACCAACGGCGCTTCAAGCCCCGGAAGCGTCGGCATCAGCAGCGTCCGGCGCATCGAAACGCCTTCATAAGCGCTGGAAATCTCGCCGCTTGTGACCTGCAGGCCTGGCGCGTCGGAGAAATAAAGCTGGCTTGGCCAGTATTGGTCCGCAAGGTCTGCATCACCGCCAAAATGGCTGGTTTCGTCAACCACCAGAGTGTTGTGCGCGATAGAGCTCTTCGCCCAGGTTTCATTTTCCGGCAGGTAGCGTCCACCGCGCTTCGCCTCGATATTGAGGAAACGTGCTGCGCCGTAATCGCGGACAATTTCGTTGCCGTTGTCATAGAGCTGCCAAGCGAGCTTATCGAAGTGGCCGTGGCCCATGCCTTGCGCACTGTTCTTGGCAATCAGCACGGTTGCAGGCTCACCCTCACCATTTGCAGTGCCTTGACGCAGCATTGCAACAGCCCCTTGGCCTCCATCCGGCCCATCGCTGAGCAAGAGGGACCGGAAGGGGAAAGGCTCTGCCTTGCCAGCGGCGAGGTCTTGCGCAACCAGAGCGCCATTGGCGGTCAAAACTGTGCGACCCTGAAACTCTGCAATCGACAGGAGGGCAGGATCGCGCGTCTGGCCGTAGGCGATGGCAACCCCTTCATAAAGTTCCGCTGTCCGCAGGCTCTTGTCGCGGATCGCATCGTTGAACGGGAAGAAGAACCCGCGATAACTCAGCTGCACAGTTGTGCGCAGAGCTTTCAGCAGGATGCCGTCGCGGTGTTCGAAGATGCGGCGCTCAGGCTCATTGTGCTCAATCGCATTGGCAAATACCAAGAAGGGCAGCAGCGCAAAACGCTGATAATACGGGCCTTCAGTGTAATATCCGTCGGGCGAGAACAGCAACTCTGTCTGCCGGATGAAGCCCGCGCGGCCGCTCTTGTCAGAGCCCATCAGCGCGCGCTCGACCATATCTTCGTCGCCCAGCAGATAGCCGGTCATGCCAACACCCGCTGTCGCCCATGTGGCATGGTTGTGAATGCGGTCGAAGGTGACGACTGACTCTTCCGACAAGAAGCGCGCCGCAAGGCGGAAGACGTCTTCATCAATCCGCTGTCGGTCGGCCGTACTCAATGTGTCGCGGATGTCGGCATAACCTTGCACGGCATGGACCAGCCACATCGCATCGTTCAGGACTTGCCAGAAAATGCGGCCGACATTCTGGTTGGCCTTGGCCGGATGCTCACCCAAAGTCGGATAGAGATCGGCATAGGCGAGCAGCATTTCGCGCAAGTAATCGCGATACTTTTCCTCGCCCGTGATGCGGTAGAGTTGCCCGCCTTGATAGATCGCGCGGAAATTCCGCTTGTGTTGTTCGTGGGTATAACCGCCACCGGGGTCCTGTGGGACGGGGACAACCACGCCGTCCGCCATCATTTCATCGACAAAGGCGCGCGCGCGCTCAAGTTCTTGGGCAAACAAGGGCGCATGTGCAGGTGCGGTGGAGAGGGCCGCCTCGGCCATGTCACTCGAGGCGGCCCCGTGGGTTGCAGCGGCAAGGACAGAGCTTGGCAAGCTGCCAGCTGTCATTGCTGCTGCGAGGAGAAGGGCGGGGCGGATAGTGCGCGTCATTGCTCCACCCCTTCGTCAAAAACATTGCCCGTCTGAACAGCGCGGTGCTCACCTTCGAAGATCAGCTCTTCCAGGATCATGGCATCGGTGCCGGCAAAGGCATTAGACGCAATCTCAGTTGCTGGCGTGCCAACCGTATGGACGATGCGGAACGCAGCTGAGTCTTTCACTGCGTTGCCAGTAACGGCGGCAATCTGGACGCCGTGCAGGTGGATCGATCCACCTGTCCGATTGGTTGCGGCCAAACCGACATTGTTCAGCGCGTTTCCGTCAATCGTAACATTCGGCCCAAAGGTACTCTCATCCCGGCCGCCACGATAAATGTCCGCAAGAGACCCGCCAATATTGGCAAAGGCGTTGCCGGTGATGTCGAGATATTCGACATTGTATTGGCCGTAATCCTCAGTCTCAGCCGCAGCGGAGACAATTGTCCCGCTGATATCGGAAAAGCTGCTGCCGGTGATCGAGACGTGGTCAGCAAGAGTGCTCTTGCCCAGCGTGATGACATTGAACGACTTATTCACGTCGAGATTGCGCACGGCAATCTGATCAAGCTCGATGCGCAGATTGGATTGGATCGGGTAGACCCCGGTGCGGATCATAGAGTTGCCCACCGAATCCGGAGCGCGTGCACCATCAATGGCGAGGCTTTCCAGTCGAAGGTTGCCACCTTCTCGCAGCTCGATCAGCGAGGGGCGGGTGAAAAATATTGTCGTTGCTTCAGCGCTCGCACCCGCAATCGTCAACGTCGTTTCCAGTGCGATTGACCGGTCCACTATATACTCGCCTGCCGTCAGCATCAGCACATCGCCCGCCTCAGCGGTCTGAGCAGCCTGCGCAAGAGTGCCTTGACCCGGCTCGACAGAAATCACTCTGCCAGAGGACCCAAAGGCGGTCGGCTGACCCGGTTTTGCATACCAATCAACGCCAACCTCATCGAGCGAGACAACCCGCAGATCGCGCGGTGCTCCGATGGAGGCAAGCGCTAGGTCAACCGGATAGAGCAGGCCGTTATCTGCGCGACGCATTTCAACCGGCGATTGTGCGAAATCACTCAGATCTTCGGACACGCCGCCTTCAATCACTCGGTTGTTCGCAAAAGCGAAGCCGGAGATATCATCATAGACTTCGAGGAAGGATGCACCTTCGAGCCCACCCAGCAGATTATTCGCAAATGTGCTGTTGCTAGGCGCGGCTGAGCGCTCTTCATCTGCGCCGACATTGAAGGCAACTCGGCGGCTGTCGATGATCGTGTTGTTCTCAATCCGCGCGCCTTCGACTTCGACATAGCGATTAACCGGCGAGTTCGGGACGCCGTTCATAATCGCAAGCGCGCTGGAGAATGCCTCTCCGCGCAGGCCTTCCATGTAATTGCCGCGAACCGTTTGCCCGCGATTGATGACACGAATGCCACCAGTGTAGTCTGCGCCACCGCCGAGGAAAACGTTGCCTTCAACGACATTGTTGTCGCCATGGCGCAAAGTCAGCGTTCCGCGCGCACCGAGAAAGACGTTGCCTCGAAACTCATTTCCACCAGACTTAGAGGAGATGATCTCCACTTCCCCACCAGTGCGGTCGAAGACGTTGTAGGCAACCACGCTGTTCGAGTTGAACATGGAATAGTGGCTCGTCCCGATCCGCAGGGTCTCGCCACCATTGGAACCCAGCACAGCGCGCGGTCCGAAATAGTTGTATTCGATGCGGTGATTGTTCTCGCGGCTCTCCTCGGTATCGAGCCGCACGGCGAGGGTCACACCCTTGTTGGTCTTGCCTGAGATGTGATTGTGATCGAAGCGGTTATTCTGACCGTAAATGCCAACCCAAAGGTCGCTTTCATAGCGGTCAGGTTTGCTGAACCCGTCAATCACGACCTCAGTGACGCGGCTGTTGGATGCCTGATCGTCGCGCGAAACGCGGAAGGAGATCACCTCACCGCGTGGGCTGTAGCCATCGCGAAAAACCAGTCCCGAGACCGTGATAAATTCACCGCCAATGCGCAGGCTGGATTGTCCGGTTAATATCACTTGGCCGGGCTCTTGCGCAGTGATGGCAATAGGAGCGTCAGCGCGGCCTTGACCGGTGATAACCATGTCGAAGTCATGCCAATTGCCATTGGCTAGGACGATCGTATCGCCGGCCTCTACGGTGTGAGCCGCCGCAGCATATTCGTCTTGATCGGAGACAAGGATCTGCTCAGCCACAGCTTGAGTAGAGCTCGCACATAGCAGCGCGGCCACAAGGCTGAGCCTCGTAATCATCCTACAGTCCTCTCCCTCTTATCCGGGGAGAAACTATACAGTGAGTCGAGTGCCTGTCAATCAATCTGGCATGTTATTTATTCCTAGATTGTAATACCAATTGTCTAGACTGTTTTTGCAGCGGCCAGGAAGCGTTCGCGGCTCTGGGATGCTTGCTGCTGGACCTCTTCAAGTGCCAGTCGCTCAGTGGCCTCGAGCATGGATTCCAGTAGCCGATGGAAGTGCTCGCGCATGGCGGCACGGGCTCCTGCAGGATCATGGTCTTTGATCGCGTCAAAGACCGCTCGGTGCTCCTCAGTCCGCGTTTCTGCATCATGGACGCAGACAGCGGCATAAGTCGATTTTACTTCGGGAATTTCCTCCCGCATGCGCCACAAGGTTTGGATCGTGTGAACCATTGCGGCATTGTTGGACGCCTCTGCGATAGTCAGGTGGAACTGTTCATCTGCTTCATCGGCCTCTTTCTGAGTCCCGGTGCGCATTTTCTCGACCAGTTCTTCAAGCTTTGCGATCCCCTCGTCAGAGATATTGCGCGCCGCGAGAGCTGCGCTTTCAGATTCCACCAATAGTCTGGCTTCGGTAACCTCGAACGCGCTCGCTTCAGGCAAGCCGTCGGTTGAAGCTGGCGGCCGTTCGCTGACATAGACACCCGATCCGGTCTTGATCTCGAGCCTGCCTATCGCTTGCAAGGCAATCTCTGCCTCGCGGATCGTAACCCGGCTCACCCCAAGCTTTTCAGCCAGCTCTCGCTCGCCCGGCAAACGTGTCCCCGGAGGATATGCGCCGTCGTCGATCAACTGAGCAATTTGCTCCGCGACGGATTGGAAAAGCCTTTTGCTGCTCATGCACGATCACTTTCGATTTAACGCGTCCAAAAGTTCTATACCAATTTTCCTCAAGGATAGAAGTCGAAGGTTTTGCGGTGCATCGGCCACCACGCAGCGCCTTGCGCAGTGGCCGACACACAGCAGACATTGGGCTTGTTAGAAACGCAATGTCGCCCCGAAGGTAATCCGGCGATCCGGCAGCCCCTCAAAACAAAGCAGCGCGCCATCGTTGACGCAGTACTGACGGATTTTCGATTTGGTCAGGTTCACCCCTTCCACACCGAAGCTCAGATAGTCGGTGACGTCGTAGACCACACTCGCATTGAGCTGGCCTCGCGCCTCGGTGACTACAGGGAAGCCCAGTGTTGAGTTGAGCGATGCGCCCGCTGCTGTGTCCAGCGTGCGGAATTCATCACGCCAAGTGTAGCGAGCACGAGCCGACAGACCGTATTTCTCGTAGTAAAGCGTCAGGTTGTAGGCATTTTGCGAGAAGTCGAGCAGACCCTGGGCCGCCGTCACCGATACAAATTGGGAATCGTCATAGATGCCGTTGATTGCGTTGAAGACATCCGTGCCGCGCGACGCAGAACTGTTGGTCGCGTCGCCACCACCGAAGTCCTGATAAGTGTAGTTAGCCAGGATACCAAAGCCCGACGCAAAGCCGAGCGTGTCTTCAAACCGCGACAGATCGTACTGGAACGCAACTTCGATACCGGTTTGCGTGGTGTTGCCCGTGTCGTTGATCGTGGTCGTGATCGGGACACAGATGCCTTGGCCTGGCTGGTCAGACAGCGTGTTGCGTTGAGCAATCGGGTTGAACACACCGCCGCCTTCACAAGGATCGGTGATATCGGCAAAGCCGTTGCCGTCTAGCGTGACGTCCTCAAGCTGCTGCACAAACAGGTTCGTGCGCTTCTTGTGGAACACACCGACACTTAGAACCGCTGATGGAGCGAAGTACCAGTCCAGCGAAGCATCCCAAGACTGCACCGTTTCTGGCTGAAGCCCTGGATTGCCGAACGCAACCGCAGCGTTTTCACTCGTTCCGAAGGTCACCGACGTCGACAGACGCTGGAAGTTCGGACGGTTCAGGTCTTCACCAAAGCTCGCCCGGAGCAGCAGGTCCTCGGTCAATTCCGCAGCCAAGTTGATACGCGGCAAGAATTGGGAGTAGCTACCGCTTGTGACGACCTGGGTGACATCACCCGTTACGCCATCGATCGAGTTGCCAAGCGAGTCGATCGAGGTGTCGATGTAACGGAACCCGATATTCGCGGTTACCGCTCCAAAATCGAGATTCGCCTGCGCATAAAGGGCATGGGTCTTCTCTGAAATGTCAAAGAAGCCTTGCGCACTTGCAGAGGCGTCCTCGATCGTGCCGCTCGCGCCTGAATCGGCAAACGCCTGCTGCAAGATCGCAAGAGTACCGTCCGGATCGCTGAACGAGCGGTCAGGATCGATCACAAGGAAGTTGTTGACCGCAAGCTCACGCCCGTCGAACGAGTCGAAATTGTCTGGGCCCGGCACCAGCAATTCAGCAAAGAAGTCGCCGGTTGGAACTTGCAACAGCCGGCTAAAGCTGCGGCTGAAGTTCACGTCTTGGAAGGCGCTCGATGTGTTGCTGTAACGGTAACCTGCATCAAGAGTATCAATGAAGCTCGCAAAGTCCGACGCGTCGTAGGACAAATCAATGCGGAAGGCGTTTTCGGAGTTCTCCGTCGTATCCCGGCCGATGGCAAGTGCTTCAAATGCAACATTGGACGGGTTCAGCAGATCCTGCACCGTCGGCGCAAAGGGTGACGCAAAGTCGATCCCGAAGGTCAGCGAGCCGCCAGTCAGGTCATAGATGAACGGAACGGAGTTTTCGTTCGAAGTCGAAGTGGTCGGGTTGCCGTCCACATCCAAGCCGTCGAGCGGTGCGCTGGGGTTAAGGAAGTTGAGCGTGGTGCTGAAGTTCGGGTTGGATGAATCAGAGCTGGTGGTCGACCCTTCAACGCGAACTGACAGTTTGCCGACTTCCCATTCGAAACCAGCACGGAACAGAGAATTCTCGGTAATACGAGCGCCAGTATCGCTGGAGAAGCGCAGGTTGGGATCATCGTCATCGCGGTCAAGCAGCACGGGCACAACGCCAGTAACAGCCGCTTCGATGCTTCCCAGATCTACTCCATCAAGCGTTCCGAAACTGACCGTTTCAAACGAATCAGGAACCACAAAATCACGCAGAACGCTGACGCCTGAACCCTGAATACGCGAGCTGTCCTGGCGACGTTCTTGGTCGTTGTAGAAGCCGTCTACAAAGAACGTGAGGCCGGGGCGCGGAGAATACTCGATTGAGCCCGCAATGTTGATTGTGCGGAACTCAAAGTTCTCACGCTCCTGGTTGAGGAACTGAATACCGAGGAAGTCAAAGCCTTGCGCCGCCGGGCGATCGGCTGGGTCCTGAAGGTTGCCGTCGCGAATAACGTCAGCATTGACGTTCTCGACCAAGCCGCCATCGCGATCGACACGAGGACGAAGCGAGGTTGCCTCTTGCTCGGTGTAGCTGCCAGCAATGACAATGCCGAACTCACCATCGCCGGCATCCCAGCGATTGCCAAAGCTACCAGCAAGGCGCGGCGTAACCGATTCTGAAAGTTCACTATATTCGCCCTGCGCCCGGAAGGTGAGAATCCTGTCGGTGATGTCGAGTGGGCGAATTGTACGAAGATTGATCGTACCGCCAACCGAACCTTCGATGGTCGCCGCTGTCGGCGCCTTGGTCACCTCAACCGAGGAAATGATCGCTGCGTTCACATCTTCGAAGTTGATGCCACCACGACCCGAGCCAGAACCCAAAGTACCAACACCGTTGATCTCTACCCGGTTCGCATTGGTACCGCGGATTTGAACGCCAGTACCAACGCCCGCTGTACGCGTGATTTGGACGCCCGTTACGTTTTCCAGAACTTCTGCAAGGTTTTGGTCAGGCAGCTTACCGATATCTTCCGCCTGAATGACTTCGATCAGGCTGTCTGCATTGCGCCGTTCGGTGAGCGCGCTTTGAAGCGAGCTGCGGATGCCAGTGACGATGATCGCATTGCCATCGCCGTCGCTCTCAACTGATGCGTCGTTATCCGCATCTTGCGCAAAAGCTGCGCCTGGCACGAGTGCAATAGCCGAGCCCGCCAGCATTCCTGCAATGAGGCGCTGTTTTCTTGCGGACACGGGCAGTGAATTGGAACTTCCAGCCATCAGATCTCTCCCACACTTTTCTTTTGTTATTTACCGAGGGGTAGAATTGGAGTCCCAGAGTGTCAACCTGTTTGGCCTACCTTATGATTAAAATCGATCATACCAATTGGGCTAAAAGTGGCTCTTCTACCCGTGCGCGCCGGTTTAACCCGATAGCGAGGAGTGGCGCGTTGGAGTGCTCTTTGCGAAAGTTTCCCAGTGTGACAAATTCGCATCTTGCCCTCGGCAAAAGGCGCGTTGCTGCTCGTGGCAGGCAATTGGTTTGAGAGTATATTGCCGATTGGTATGGTGATTTGGTTGACTCTGGCAATTCGCAAGGTCATTCTCCAGCGAAATAAAAAATGAGGGAGAGAATGATGGGTTTTTACGCCGCCCGAACGGGGGTTCGTTCACGTATTTCTATGTCTGCAGCTCTGTTGGCAGGGACTGCGTTTCTGTCGGTTCCAGCGATGGCGCAGGATCAGGACGCCGATGTCACAGAGGAAGCGGAAGGCGATGTCATCATCGTTGAGGGCTTCCGTGCTGTCGTCCAAAGCTCGATTGAAGAGAAGCGCAATTCCACTGAGGTGTTTGACGCGCTTTCCGCTGATGAGATTGGCGACATCCCAGCGCTTTCAATCGGTGAAGCACTTGAAACTTTAACAGGTGCAGGTTCGCACCGTGAGCAAGGCGGCGCGACGGAAATCTCAATTCGCGGCTTGGGTCCGTTCCTTGGTTCGACCGTGATCAACGGCCGTGTGGCAACCAACGGCAGCGGCGACCGCTCTGTCAATTTCAGCCAGTTTCCGTCCGAGCTCTTCACCAAGATCGGCATCTATAAGACGCAGGCTGCCAGCTACATCGAAGGCGGTGTTGCGGGCCAGATCGTGCTCGAAACGGTGCGTCCTCTCGACTACGGTGAGCGCCGCATCCAGGGTGAGATCAAAGCCGAGCTCAACCCTTACAACTTCGACATCGATTCCGATCAGCGTTTCAACGATATCGGCTATCGTGGATCGCTCAGCTATGTGGACCAATTCCAAGTCGGTGATGGTCAGCTTGGCATTTCGCTTGGTCTTGAACGTCGGGATTCGAACAATCCCGAGCAAGAGGTTCAGGTCTCCAACACGATCCGGGCTTGTTCGCTGAACCCAGCGCTCGCGTCAGAGAATGACGGTGTTGCTGATGAAGACAATTGCGATACGGACACAAGCGGCATCAATGCGCTCGGCTCGATCCTAGCAGGCGAAGAGCCCTTTGTGATTGCGCGCAACAGCTATGGCTTCCGTACCAACATCACCGATGACAATCGCGATGCCTTCTTCGGCGCGATCCAGTATCAGCCATCGCCGGATGTCGATATCAACGCCGACTTCCAGTATTCGAAGCGCCTTTTCCGTGAACAGCGCAGCGATCTGCTCTTCACCGAAGGCCGTCGCATCACGCCTGAGGGCGACACCAACAACGTAGGCGCGGTCCTTGGTCTGCCTTCAATCTTGGAGTTCACTGAAACCGGTGCCCTGCGCTTGTTCACGAACGAATCGCGCGTCGAAGCGGTTAGTGAATATCTTGAGCGCGACGAGGAGTATTACGGTGGCGGCCTGTCGGTCGAAGCCCAGGTTTCCGACCGCATGCGCCTTTCGGTCGATGCGTCCTACTCGCGCACTCAGCGGACTGAGGAAGCTGTGCAAGTTCGTTTCCGTACAGAGGATGGCGAATCCATTCTTGGTAACGAGGATGCTGATGGCAATCCCTTCTTCCCTGAAGTCATTCAGGATGATGGCGATGACAATGACGACCGCGTTGAGACGCTGACCCAGATCCTTCAAAACGGCTCGGGTGGTCTCAACTTTGTTGTCCAAAACTTCGATGTGACAGACCACAACCTGTTCGCCAACGATCCGCGCGTTCGCGCTGACCTTGAGCAGGACCGCTTCAACGAGATTTGGGCCGTGCGGGGCGACGTGGACTATGAAGTCGACGGCTTCTTTTCGAGCATCCAGGCCGGCTTGCGCTACCAGCAACTCACCTATCGTGACGTGCCCGGTGCCAGTGGGCCAAACCGGATTCAGGTCAACTTCAACGACACAGACGGGACCGGAGCTCTTGCGGTTGCCAACCAGGAATGCCGCACGAACTTCCCGACGACTGGGTTCTTGACCTCGATCAGCAACGGAAATCCGCTGTTCACCAATATCGATGCCGACGGCAACGTCATTGGAACGACCAACGAATTCGCGACTTTCGATGCACGTTGCATCGTGCAGGTTCTCGACCGTGAAGACCCGTCTGACGACATCAACTTCGATGAAGATGGCAATGTGATCTTCCCGGATGGTTCCTCTGACTCGATCCAGAACACCGATTTGGAAGAGCGCACGGTTGCGGCCTATCTCCAGGCGAACTTTGACTCGCAATTTGGCGAATTGCCGGTGCGCGGTAACGTTGGCGTGCGTGTTGTCCGGACGGATGTGAATTCCACCGGCTTCCGTGGCTCGCTGATCGCAACCGTCGATCCAGTCGACGGCACGATCACAATCGACGAAGACACCAGCACGCTGCTGCCTATTACCGGCGGTGGTTCCTACACCGAGTTCCTGCCCAGCTTGAACGTTGCGGCTGATCTCAATCCTGATCTTGTAGGGCGCTTTGCCTTCTACCGCTCGCTTTCACGGCCTGATCCATCCGATCTGAGCTTCGGGCGTTTCTTCAACGGGATCACTGATGACACTGAAGACTCAGTTACTATTGCTGAGTTGGTCGGTACGGCTACTGCCACCGGTAACCCGTTCACTGATCCGCTGTTGTCGTGGAATGTTGATGCCGGCCTTGAATGGTACCCCAACCCGGATACGATCCTGGCCTTCAACGCTTACTACAAGAGCTTTGACGGCGGGTTTGAGCGCGTTGGTCAGTTCGAGACATTCTCAGTCAGCGGTGAAGACCTCACCACTCTTGTGACGACCACGAATGTATCCGACGAAACCAGCACCATCTACGGGCTTGAGATCACTGCGGCGCACCGCCTCAGCTATCTTCCTGCTCCGTTTGACGGGCTTGGTTTCAAGCTGAGCTACAACTACGCTGACTCTAACTTTGAGTTTGAAGACGATACGCTGGGTGAAATTCTGGGTGTGAACGACGATGGGTCGACCTTCGTCAGCCAGCCCGGCATTATCCCGCCGACCAACCTGTTTGGCTTCTCCAAGCACGTTCTGTCAGCACAGGCTTACTACGAAATTGGCCCGTTCGATTTCCAGGGCGTCTACAAGTATCGCAGCAGCTACTTCCAGCAATTCGTTGGCACCCCAGGACGCATCCGGAATGTTGACGATGTAGAGGTGTTTGAGGCGCGTGTGACCTTCAAGCTGAACGACAACATTCGTATCAGCGCAGAAGGCATCAACCTGTTCAACGAGCCGCGCACCGACTTCCGCGGTGCTCCGGACGATCTGGGACAGGTGCTGGTCTATGGCCCGCGTTACTTCGTGGGTATTCGCGGCCGGTTCTAAGGCTTGTGGAGCCGCCCCGGGCCAAGGCTCGGGGCGGCCACACCACTCGCTTAAGGCGTTCAGGCCCGGTTTTGAACGCTTGGGCTACGCAAAGCCCTCACTATGAAAAGGTTGCACTTGCGCATGAAATTTGAACTCCGGCAAATGGCGATCACCCTTGCAGGCGTGATGGCCGTGGCCGCATCGCCCACGATTGCTTCCGCATGTCTTTCCGAAGATATGGTGCCGGGCGAAGTCTTCGATCTTGGCCAGTGGAAGATCACTCTTCCCACCGACGACAATCGAGACGGCAAGCCCGATGAGATTGATGTGCGCGAGATTCAAGAGTTTGAGCACTCCGATTATTTCTATCTCAACGCTGATGGGCACCTTGTCTTTGCGGCGCCCAACAAAGCGCCGACCACCGCCAATTCGACCAACACGCGCAGCGAATTGCGTCAGATGCTACGTGGAACCAACACGCGCATCGGAACGCATGATCCGCGCAACAACTTTGCAGTGGAAGCGCGGCGCGGGTCCGATGAATTTGGTGCGGTTGGTGGTAAGCTCGAAGCAACTTTGCGAGTTGATCACGTCTCTGTGAATGCAGGCGATCCGACCAAGCGACCGGCCTATTCAGTGGTCATCGGCCAGATCCACGCAGTCAAATATGACGATACCAGCAGTGGTTTTGGTTACGGTAATGAGCCGATCAAAATCTACTACAAGAAGTTCCCCGGTCACGAAACCGGCTCAGTCTTTTGGACCTATGAGCGCAATCTAGCCCGCGATGACGACAATCGCACCGATCTTGCGGTTCCGGTGTTTGGCAACACTTGGGATGGGATGGATGATCCGGGCGAGGCGGGGATCGCTCTGGGTGAAGAGTTCAGCTACACCATCAATGTCCACCGCAACACGATGTATCTGACCTTCCACAATGAAAGGTTGGGCACAATCCAGCAGGTTCGCAGTCTGGTGCGCGGAGCCGACAGGCTCGACAACCCGCTCTCTTACGGCGGCGATACGCTCTATTTTAAAGCGGGTGTGTACAATCAGTGCAGCACACGTGAAGGCACGTCGATGTGGTATGCTGGTTGCCCTGGAACGGGTGAATGGTCAGTCGATAAAGCCGCGGGCAATTACGCCCAAGCGACATTCTCACGCCTTGTCATGGGACCATCAACCAACCCCGATCAGGCGGATTGAGTACAGCCCGCTGGGAGCGGGAGGTATGGCCGCCATTTGAGCCTCAGATGCGCGCTACTACCCGACTTTTTCGCGGTCCTTTTGCAGCAAGGGCGTGATTTCCGAGGCTACTAGCGGCTTCGAGATGTGATAGCCTTGGGCATAGTCACAGCCCGCTTCGCGCAGGAAGTCGAGACATTCTGCGTCTTCGATCCCTTCACCCACGACTCGCAGCCCCAGCGAGTGAGCGAGTTGGACGGTCGATCGCACGAGCAGCGCATCGCTGCGCTCGCGGTGGGCGTTCTGGACAAAGGCGCGGTCGATCTTGAGCTCTGTCAGAGGCAGCAATTGCAGATAGCTGAGCGTCGATTGTCCGGTGCCATAGTCGTCCATTGAAATGCTGACACCCAGATCGCGCAAGCGTTCAAGGTTCTTTGCCGCCTGTTCGGGGGCGTGCATGGTTGCAGACTCGGTCACTTCAAAGATCAGGCGATCGCGGGGCACGCCCGTTGCTTTCATGATCCGCTCTGCCGTTTGGAGGAATTCTTTCGAGCTCACTAGCTTGGCTGAGATGTTGACCGCGGCGGAGATCGTTGCCCCTTGCGCGCACCATTCCTTGAGATCAGCGATGGTCTGCTCAAGCACATAGAGCGTCAACCGCTCGATCCGGTTCGATTCCTCAGCCAGAGGGATGAACACATCGGGCCCCATGAAGCCTCGCTCGGCATGGTTCCAGCGCACCAGAGCTTCAACGCTTTCAATCCGGTTGCTCGCGATCTTGAGCTTGGGCTGGTAGAGAACCTGCAATTCCTTGCGGTCAATCGCGAGGTCTAGCTCACCCATCAGCGATACGCGTTGTTCCAGAATTGCCGCTTCAGCTGCTTCGTGAGCGTGCCACAATTTGCGTTCCTTTTGCGCCGTGCTCGCGGCGCTCGACGCTGCTGCCAAGTCGGCGCCAGCAGCAATACCAAAGGCGAACTGCACATCGACCCGCTTGCCTGCGACCTCAACCGGTTTGAGCATAGCCTTGTCGATCTTCTCGAACAGCGAAATCAGGGAGCGGTCATCGCCATTGTGGGCCCAAGCAAGGATACGAGCGTCGGTGCGATAGAAAGTTTCGGATGCGGATAGACCAGCAAGCCGGTCGCTCAACCGCCGGACAAGAGTCCCGATCTCACTCTTGCCCAGAACGGTCTGCAGCGAATCGAAGTCTTTGATGAAGGCGGTTGCGATGAATTGGCTCTCTTCATAGTCCCCCTGCATCATCGCCAGCGCGTTGGGCAGTCCGCTCTCTTCATCGATCAGCGACTGTTCGTAGAATCGATCCAGCGCGATCCGGATACTCTGCCCCACCGCAATCACTATCAAGGCGAGTGCAGCCGGCATGATTGCAAGGATGGTAGATGCGAAGTGATAAGCGACGATTTGGATCAGAACGAGGACAGCGATACCGCCAGCGATAGTCAGCGCCAGCCGGCGATAGCTGGTGCGCCGCAAGGCCCACAGACCGATAAGGGTCGTCACTAGCAAAAGTGGTACTGCACCGAGCTCCAAGGCCGTGCCCGCGATCAATGTCTCTGCGGCGAGCGCTTGGATCGTGACGCCAGGGATCACGCCATAGGCAGGCACACCATAGCGGTCGCCCAGCTCGATTGCGGTTGCGCCGATCATGACGTCCTTGCCGACCATGGATTGCCCACCAAACTCACCTGCCTCTGCGTCGATGAAACTGTGGCGGGGAATGGTTGCAGGCTCGATGGAATAGTCGATCGGGAAGCTGTCGTGCGCTTGCCCCGAAACACCAGCGAGGTGCGCAGAAAGTGACGGGCGAGGGACCCCGTCAGTGATCGTGCCATACACCATCCGCCGCACCCGCGCGTCCGTGTCGGGCAAAACAGAGACCGAGGCGAGGCTGGCATGTTCGCGCAGTTCAGGAATGGGGAGCGCTTCGATCCGGGTGTGCGATTGCTCAGAGGCTGCTTGAGCGAACGTCGGTAACACGACGCGCGCATTGGAATTGGCGATCGCCTCAGCAAAGGCTGCGTCGCCTTCGTGGTCAGAGCGGGAGGAGAAGTCGATATCAAAGACGATGGATCGGGCGCCAGCTTTGCTCAACTGTTCGACTAGGCGCGCATGACGCTCACGCGACCAAGGCCATTGGCGCACTTCACTGATGCTTTTGGCATCGACTTCGACAATGTGAATTTGCTGAGAAGCGTTGCGCTTGAAGATTTGAGAGACAGCGCTTTGTTGCCCGTTCTCCGCAGAAGTCAGCCAAGCGGATTGCGCAGAAAGAACCGCGAGCAGAATCGCTGCGAGGAGGATCGCCCCTTTACCCCAAATGGTTTTTGCAGTCGTCTGCATGAAGGGTGTCTCACCTCAGCTTAGGTCCATAATGTCAGATGGCGCGCGCTATCTGTTCCTGCCGTTGCCATTGCCACGGCCCGGATTGCTTTCGTCATCATCGTCGTTGCCGTTGCCATTATTGCCATCGTCATCGTCGTCGTCGTCGTTGCTGTTGCCAAGGCCTCGACCGCGCCCGCGGTCATCATCGTCATCGTCGTCGACGCCATCGTCACGGCCGCCGCCGCGACCAGGATTACTATCGTCGTCGCCGTCTTCGTCGTTGCCGTTTCCGTTGTTTCCGTTGTCGTCTTCATCGGGGGCGTCTAGGTCAACGCAGAGCCCAAGAACGGCCACTGAACAGTCGTCCTCATCGATGTCCTCTCCGCCTTCGCCTTCGCCGTCGTCGTCATCGGTGTCTTCGCCATCATCGTCGTCGCCGTCGTTTTCGTCGTCGCCGTCGTCGTCATCAGCGTCGTCGCCCTCGTCTTCATCGTCAGAGCCATCGTCTTCTGTGTCGTCGTCATCTTCATCGGCTCGGTTCCCGTTCCCGTTTCCAGCACCGCGTTCTTCATCGTCGTCGTCGTCGCTCTCGTCGCCGCTATTGCCGTTCCCGTTTCCGTTTCCAGAACCGCGCTCATCATCATCGTCTTCGTTGTTGCCGTTCCCATTGCCAGAGCCACGGTTGTCGGCGGCATTCTCGTTACGAGCTTCCCCGCCATTGCCATTGCCATTGCCGTTGCCGTTGCCGTTGCCGTTGCCGTTGCCGTTGCCGTTATCGCTCTCATCGCCACCGTCATCATCCGATGAGGACGTATCGACGACCAGTCGATCCAAGGCCGCTTCGACCTCTCCACTGATCAGACCGTCGGACAATTCGTCTAGATCGCCGCTGGAGCTGCCAACTGCGACGGCGACAATGTCAACGCTACGGCCTGCATCTGCAGTCTCAATGACCGAGACTGCCGGGAGAGAAGGCCCATCGGACCCAACCGCTAGCGGGTTCAACGTAGGCCGCAAGGCAACGCTCGACGCCTGGGGTGAGGCGGGCGTTCCCGGCACCACACTCGCCGCTGCAGCCGGAGCTGCAACGCCACGATTGGGAGAGTCGATTTCGCGGCTGACATCGCCTTCAATGCTCAGGCGGTACATGTCGTCAGCAGCGATAATGGCAATTTCGCCCGGGCGTACAAGATCGCGCGCTTCGCCGTCATTGGTGGACGCTTCAACCGCGCCTTCGGTCACCTGCATTGAGGAGCCTTCGTCGGTCACGGTGATAGTGAAGACAGTGCCTTTGACCACAGCTGCAAGGTAGGGCGTGTCGACGCCAAAATGCGGATCAGGTTGGCGGCCAATGTTGAACAATGCAGAGCCAAAGTCCTGAATGATCTGCACGACGCCGCGTTCGCGCTCACGCGGGGCAATGGTGATGCGTGTATTGGGACGCACCGTCACAAATTCGCGCCCACGCACAATCGTTGCATTGCCGGTTCGCCCAGTGACAAGCTGATGTCCTGAGGGGATTTCGACCCCGCGCCGCGCTTCGCGTTCGCCATCAGCGCTGCGAATCACAACATTGCCGCTTGTCTCGCTGACCGTCCACGGGCCGGATTGAGCAAATGCGCTGGTGCTCGAAAGCAGCAGGGCGATGGGCAGAATAGCACTCTTCGTAACAGGCATAATATAAAACTCCGTGAGCCTGCATTAGGAGCGCGCTGTGAGCGTTTAGTGAGTGCAACTGGTTAACGGGTGATTATTTTGACCTTTTCTTAGGGGGTTGGGGCTTAGGCGCGGGCACAGTTAACGTTGAGGACCCCCGATGCCTGTTAGGCAACTGACACTAATTGCGACGATTCTATGTGTTGCGGCCCCCGCCGCTGCGCAAAGCGATGCTGATCGCGCGGTTGTCGGGAGCCTCGTTGAAGAGCGCGAGCGTGACTCGGCTGAGCAGACCGGATCAGGCGTATCCGCCCAAGCCGTCCGTCAGGCCACGCCACAAGCAAATCGTTCAAACGAACGGCGGATCGAGGTTGCCTCGGTATTGATCGAAGGCAATCAAGCGCTTCCCGACAGCGATTTTCTCGACCTGATCTCCGCCTATTCTGCGCGCAGCTTGTCCGAATCGGATCTGGCGACCTTGGTTGATGCCGTTGCCAATCGTGCGCGCGATGCAGGCTATATCTTTGCCACTGCAACGGTCCCGCGCCAGAGCCTATCGCTGGGCATTCTGCGCGTTCATCTGGATGAAGGCACGGTCGGGGCCATTCGTATCGAAGGCGCAGATGAGCCAGCCATTCGCCGTCAGCTTGCACCTTTGATGGACGGCACACCAGTCACGCGCGAAAGGCTGGAACGCCAGTTATTGCTCGCGGATGACATCTCTGGCGTGCGCATCCTCGATTCCCGCTTCGAACGCGAAGAGGGAGTGGGCATCCTCATCGTCCAGACCCGGCGCTCTCACGCTTCTGCATCGGTAGAGCTGCGCAACAATGGTTCTCGACCGGTTGGCCCTTATCGGGCGCGCATTGATGTGGATTTCAATGGCGTGTTCGATTCCGCTGATGAGATCGACATCACAATTGGCACCACGCCCTTTCAGCCTTCAGAGCTTCAGATCGCGCGCGGCTCCTATCGTATCGTCGTCGATTCAAGCGGCTTGGAGCTTGGAGCGCACCTCTCCTATTCCTCGACCGAGCCCGGAGACTTCCTGGCCGCAAGCGAGATTGATGGTGATTTCTGGCGCATTGGCATCGATGCGCAATACCCGCTGGTCCGACGCAGAGACTTCAGCGTCTGGGTCATCGGCGAGTTTGAAGTGTCCGACCTAAAACAGGAGCGCGCCGGCGAGTTGGTTCGACATGACCGTGTTCCTGCGATCCGAGCCGGGCTCTATTCGCGTGGACGCTTGGCTGGTGGGCAATATCGCGGCCGCGTGATGGTCTCGCGCGGGCTGGATATATTCTCGGCCACGCAGTTGGGCGATCCTCTTGCATCGCGCGACGATGCCTCGGTTGATTTCACGAGTCTTTATGGCTGGCTCGCATGGGACCGTCGTCTGTCTCGCAGTCTTGGCCTAACGTTGGGAGCGCGCGGGCAATTGGCGTCCGATCCGGTCCTGACGACCGAAGATATCGGGCTGGGGGGAACTTCCTTCCTGCGCGGCTACAACTTCAATGAGCGGTCTGGTGATCGCGGGGTCATGGGCTTTGGAGAGCTGAGCTATGACTGGCGAGGCGAAGGCTTCTGGCTCCCGCGCGCGCAGGTTTATGTCTTTGCTGACGGTGGCTATGTCTCCAATCTGGCCGATGGCTTTGGCGGCGGTTCGCTTGCGTCAGCCGGTGGTGGCTTGCGGCTTGATGTGACCCGCGATCTGGACCTCGATCTGGAGCTGGCAGTGCCGCTTACGGGCGAACGTTTTGACAGTGATAGCGATGCGCCGCTGATAAATCTTCGGGTCGAGCAATCGTTCTAGGCGAAAGCTTCCGACCCTGATGCGGAGGGATCACTCTTCGATAAAATAGGCCGAGATAGCTGCTTGGACGGGTATCGTTTCACCCTCTGGCTTGTCAGAGAGGAAGGCGAGCATTGAGCGCACTTGCTGCGCCTTTTCGCCGCCGTGGGGGGAAGCGGCAAGCGGCGCAAAGGCTCGCCTTGCATCTGCGATGCGCCCGTCATTCATGTGCATCATGCCCGTGATAAGCCAAAGCTCCTCGTCAGTGGGCGCAAGCTCCGCAGCCCGCATCAACGCGGCCTTCGCGTTGGCGTTTGGCACCGCGCCGCGCTCAGCAAAGGAGCGGTACGTGTAGACCAACGGAACAGGGTGATCGGGCTCTATCGCATTCAGCCGCTCAAACGGTTCCATGGCCTGTGCATAGGCGGCAGCTTTGGCTTCGGGATCGATCAAGTCCCGTGCTCGGCGGAACTGGGCTTGGCCTTTATAGACAAAGGCTTTGATCTGCGAGGCATCCAATGCCAGGGCCGCGTCGGCTGCTTTGATGGCCGCCTCGTCATCGCCTGCGGCAAACTCTGCCTTTGCAAGCAACGCGAGGACGAAGGGTTCATCCGGGAACTCCTCCGTGATTGCGCGCAGGTCACCGGCGATTTCGCGAGCTGTCTCGGTTCCCACGCCTCGCGCCAGTTGGATCGCAGCCTGCATCGCGGCTCCTTCTCCATCATTCATCGCACGGACTGTCACGTCCCCTGCGCTGAGCCGGTCGGCGGTGATGTGAATCTGCCCGCGTTCCCGATTTCGCGCATGCGCGTTGATTTGCCGCTGGAGATTGCCAAGATTGCCAAAGACCTTGCGCGCTGCCTCAAGCGAGTCCGCGCCTTGCAAAACCTCCAACCAATATTCGCGTAGTTGCCCTTGGCGTTCCTCTGAGGTCGAAAGGTAGTGATACAGCAGCCAGCTATTGCTGTAGAAAGAGTCTTTGTCCTTGGGATTGCGGATGCTGAGGCTTCCCCAATCGAGCGAGAGCAATTCGGGCACCCGTGTCTGTTGTCCATCTACCCAGATGGTCATGAAATCCCGATGCGACGGATAAAGACCCATGTAGACCGACCCATCTTCATGGAAGTGGGCTGCAGAAAAGAACTCGGCTGCCCCTTCGTTCATCCAAAGTGGCATTGGGTGGCGGTCGAGCCTGGCAAAGAAATGATGGACATATTCGTGCAGCAGTATGCGCTTGGACACATCGGAACGACTGCGGCTGTCATCTACGCTCTGCACGAAGGCTGCGCTGCCGCGCCAATTGGGGAGGTAGAACCCGGCAACCCCGGTTGTCCCGGCAAGTTTGCGGATATCGCTCTCCGATCCCACCGCGTAAATCGTGATGCGGTTGGAGGGGCTGGGCTTTTCGAGCGTGCGTCCCGTCGCCTGTTCAAGCGCGCTGTGAAAAGTCTCAAGCTTTTCCGCATAGGTGCGCACATCCTCTTCGCTCGCATCGGCATAGATGACAAAGTTGTTGCTTGAGACTTCATACCAAGTGGCGTTGGCCGCGCTCGCGCTTGCAAGGAAGAAGGCAGCGAGGCAGAATTGCGCGAACCGGCGGAAAACTGTGCTCAATTGAATGGTCCCCTAGCGCTTATCAATGCGTGTTGGACAGGTCATGCCACGGGCGCTCCCAGACACCTTGTATCAGACCGACATTGCCCGCATCGTCTTCAATTGAGGACATCAGGTGAAGTGAGGTCTGCCTCCCGCGCAGCTTCCACGTTGCGCAATAGCCTCAGCACATTGCCGCTCCAGACTTTGGCAATGTCCTGCTCGCTGAACCCCGCATCGATCAGCGCTTGCGTGATCCGGGGTACAGCGGTCACATCCTGCATGCCGGTGACGCCGCCGCCGCCATCCCAATCCGCGCCAATCCCGACATGGTCGATACCGACGAGCTCGATCATGTAGAGCAGATGCTCGACATATTTATCGAAGCTCGACCGGTTGGGCGGAAAGCGCGTGTCGAGTGCGCGGCGCTGAGCGATGTAGTCGGCCTGTTGTTCGGGCGTCATTTGGTTGAAGCTGACCCCGAAACCGGCATTGAGTTCTTCGAGCGCCGCGGCGCGCTCGGGACTGTCTGCGACGTCCTCGAGGTAACCGGGAAAGGCGTTTACATGCACGACGCCGCCACTTTGCGCGAGCTGGATCAGGAGTTCATCGGGCACATTGCGAGCATGCTCGTAGACCCCATCGGGGCCAGAGTGGGAGAGAATGACCGGCGTGCGCGACACCGCCATCATATCGCGCAAAGCATCGTCCGAGGCGTGACTGGCATCAACGATCATGCCAAGCCGATTGGCTTCGCGCACCAAATCCTTGCCCATCTCGCTAAGGCCGCCATGCAGCGGGTCGTCGGTTGAGGCATCGGCGAACTGGTTGCTGTCCCAATGGACGAGGCCTAGCATGCGCAGGCCTCCAGTGTAGAAGACCTCCAACAGGGCGATGTCCTCTCCCAACGGATAGGCGTTCTCCATGCTTTGGAAGACCACGATTTTGCCAGCCGCGTGGATGCGCGCTGCATCGTCGGCGGCAAAGGCCAGTTCGACATCGTCCGAATACTTTGCGGCGAGCTCGCGGATGGCCATCTGCCGCAACAGCGCAGAGGTGCGCGCTGATTGATAGGCCTCTTTGGTGAGGGGACCGGGAGCTGTGTAAATCACCCAGAACCCGCCATCGAGCGCGCCATCTCGCAGGCGCGGCAGATCGACGCTGGTGCGGTTTTCTTCATAGGACCCGCGTGCCGAAAAGTCATAGCTGTCGCGGTGGAACTGCGCAGGAGTGTCGAGGTGCGCATCGAGGGTCAGGATTTCGCCATGCAATGCGATGGCTTCCTCGCTCACTTGCGCGTCCTCAGCAACAGCCCCTGTTGCACATAGGATAGCCAAGACACTGGCAAGGGTCGGTCTGATCATAGCGAGAATTCCTGTTGGTTCTTAGACTTGCATAAATGCCACCCGCCAAATCGCAAAGCCCGTGTTTGGAGGGAAACTGCTTCTCAAATTTGCTCGATTGCATATCATGAGCCGCTTCAGCATCACACGACCCGCAATTGGAGCGATAATCTATGGCTGACAGCCAGCAGCCGGCAGCCGAGCCTGCCGACACACCGCGCCGCAACGCATTCACGCGGTTTCTCGACGGAGTGGAATGGCTGGGCAATTTGCTGCCGCACCCGGTCACTCTGTTTGCGGTACTCGCGCTCGGTATTGTCCTGCTGTCCGGCCTCATGGGCTGGCTTGGCGTCGCTGTGATTGATCCTCGACCAGAGGGCGCGAAGGGCGTGGCGGATGATGGCATGATCCGCGCTGTCAGCCTGATGAATGGAGACGGGGTGCGGCGCATCTTCACCAACTTGGTCGACAACTTTACCGGCTTTGCTCCGCTTGGCGTGGTCCTGGTTGCTATGCTGGGCGTAGGCGTGGCGGAGAAGTCGGGACTTCTCTCGGCTGCGGTGAGAGGCATGGTTCTCGGCGCGCCCAAGCACTTGGTCACGGTGGCCATTGTGTTTGCTGGGATCGTTTCGAACACAGCTTCGGAAGTCGGCTATGTCGTGCTCATCCCGTTAGCAGGCGCGATCTTCTACGCGCTGGGTCGGCACCCGCTTGCAGGGATGGCGGCTGCCTTCGCAGGGGTGTCAGGAGGGTACAGCGCCAACCTGCTTATCGGTACTATCGATCCGCTGCTCGCCGGGATCACCCAAGAAGCCGCGCGGCTGATCGCGCCTGATTACACAGTGGTTGCGACAGCGAACTGGTATTTCATGTTCGCTTCAACCTTCCTTATCACAATCATCGGTTCGCTCGTGACGATCTACATCGTCGAGCCCAAGCTTGGTGCTTACGATTCCTCCGATGCTGATCCTGAGATCCTTGATGATCGAATGATGGAGAAGCTCACAGACAAAGAGCGCAAAGGGCTGGTCCGCGCGGGCATCGCTCTGCTGGCGACCTTGGCATTCATGGCCTTTACGCTCGTTCCCGAATGGGGCGTGCTGCGCGATCCGGACACTGGCGATCGCATCGACAGCCCGTTCTTTGACGGATTTGTCGTGTGGATCCTGATTTTCTTCGTCGTGCTAGGCTATGCCTATGGGCGAGTGGTCGGGACGATGAAGACCGACCGCGATGTGATCGACGCTATGGCCACGGCGATCTCCTCGCTGGGTCTATACATAGTGCTGGTGTTCTTCGCTGCGCAGTTCGTGGCCTTCTTCGGCTGGACCAATCTCGGAGCGATCACGGCCGTTACGGGAGCCAACGCTTTGGTTGAGACGGGCATGACCGGTCCGGTCGTGTTCTTCCTGTTCATCCTGCTGTGCGGCGTCATCAACCTATCGCTGGGCTCGGCGAGCGCGCAATGGGCTGTGACTGCGCCGATCTTTGTGCCGATGCTGATGCTGATCGGATATTCGCCCGAAGTGATTCAGGCGGCATACCGGATCGGAGACTCCACCACTAATATCATCACCCCGATGATGAGCTATTTCGGCCTCATCCTCGCCTGGGCGACGCGGTATGATAAGAATTTGGGCGTGGGCACTCTCATCGCGATGATGCTCCCATACTCGATGTTCTTCATCCTGTTCTGGTCAGTATTCTTCTACCTTTGGACCTTCGTGTTCGGCATCCCAGTAGGGCCGGGATCGCCGACCTATTACGCGATCGGCGGGTAGCGACCGGGGCCATCCGGCCAATCCCAAAACCTGAAAAGTGGCGCTTTTGTCACAAGCATCCGCGGGCCCGAAATCGGCGCACAATTGAGTTGCATATGAGAATAAGTCTCAATAGTAGGAGCGCGAGTTCAGGACGGATAGAAAGACTCGAGCACTATGACATCAGCTATTTTCCGCAGCGCATTGCTTGTCAGCAGCGCCCTTATTGCAGCGCCTGCACTGGCTGAGAACAATGAAGAAAGCGCGGAAGATGGCCGTCCGAACATCATCGTTTCGGGCGATGTTCTGCAGTCCAACCAAGTTGCCTCGGTCAAGACGCCGACCCCAATTATCGACGTTCCGCAAAGCCTCAGCATCACTACGGCCGAGGACATTGAAGAGCGCGGCTGGACTAGCATTGGCCAAATCATCGACTACACGCCCGGCGTGAACACTTCGCAAGGCGAAGGTCACCGCGATGCCATCGTGTTTCGCGGCGTACGTTCAACCGCCGACTTTTTCATCGATGGTGTGCGCGACGACGTGCAGTATTATCGCAGCCTCTACAATCTTGAGCAGGTCGAGATCCTGCGTGGCCCCAACGCACTACTTTTCGGGCGCGGCGGGGCGGGCGGTGTTCTGAACCGTGTGACCAAGAAGGGCGTGTTTGGAGAGAACTTCTCCAGCGGACAGATCGCCATCGACACGTTCGGCGAATTCAGCGTCTTCGCTGACCTCAACCTCTCCTCCAGCGAAACCGCCGCCTTCCGCATCAATGCTGCGTATGAGAGCCTCAACAATCACCGCGATTTCTACGATGGAGAGCGGATTGGCATCAATCCGACAGCGCGGCTGGCGCTCGGCGAAGGCACGGTGCTCGATCTGTCCTACGAATACGCCGACCACGAACGTTTCGTGGATCGCGGGATCGTGACGGGCACGGACGGCCGCCCGGTCGAGGCGTTTGAAGACATCGTCTTCGGCGACCCTGAAGACAACTTCACCACGCTCGAAGCGCACCTGCTGCGCGCCAATCTGCAGCACAATTTCTCGGACAATTGGAAAGGCACCTTCAGCGCATTCTACGGCGACTATGACAAGGTCTACGCCAATTATTATGCGAGCGCTTACGATCAGGCGAACACGCCCGATGAAGTCACGCTCGACGGTTACATCGATACGACCCAGCGCGAGAACCTGATCCTCACCGGCAACCTTGTCGGCGAGTTCGAGACCGGCAGTATAGCACACACTCTGCTGATCGGTGGTGAGTATATCAACACCTCGTCCGATCAGGATCGCTTCAACCCCTTCTGGTCCGCGCAAGGCGCTGACCGCGCGGCCGAGATTGCTGCGACCGGCAGTTCCTCGATCCGCACTGATACGACGAACTTCCTCATCAACCGCCCGCTGGCTCTGCGTGGCAGTGTCGGGACGCGCACCGATGGAACGCCCAATGTCAACATCTATGGCGATTTCAGCGTGCCCAACGCAGATGTCGCCAACTCGGCGATCCTGAACGACTTCACCTTGGTCGATATCGATGTCGTCTCGATCTACATTCAGGATGAGATCGAAGTCACCGACTGGCTCAACCTCGTGGTCGGAGGGCGCTTCGACAGCTTCGACATCACCGTCGATAATGTCGTGTCGGGCGAAGTCCGCACCCGCAAGGACGAGGAATTCTCCCCGCGCGGTGGCATTATCCTGAAGCCGCAGGAAAACATCTCCTTCTATGTCAGCTATTCAGAGAGCTTCCTGCCGCGTTCGGGAGAGCAGTTTGCCAACATCAACGGCGACAACAATGCGCTCGATCCCGACACCTTCGTGAATCTCGAAGCCGGCGTGAAGTGGGACTTTGCACAGGGCCTCAGCTTTACTGCTGCTGTGTTTGATATTGAGCAAAGCTCGCCGCAGCCCAACGATGACAATCCCGAAACGCTCGATGTGATCGATTCAACGATCCAGGGTTTCGAGCTGCAATTGGACGGCGAAATACTTCCTGGTTGGACAGTCTCTGTCGGCTACTCATATCTCGATGGTGAGCAGCAGGGCCTCACAGGTCCAACCGGTCTTCGCCCACGTGAACTGCCCGAAAACATGTTCTCGATCTGGAACAGCGTCAGCGTGACGGACCGTCTCGGGCTGGGCCTTGGCCTGACGCATCAGGGCGAGAGCTTTATCAACAATGGCAACACCGCCACGCTACCCGCCTACACACGGATTGATGCAGCGGCATTCTACGACATAAGCGAGAATCTGCGCATTCAGGTCAATGTCGAGAACGTGACTGATACGCTCTATTTCCCAAACAGCCATGCGACCCATCAGGCAAGCGTGGGCGCGCCTATCAATGCGCGATTCGCGATCTCGGGTCGCTTCTAAGACGCTCCGTGACTGCCCATCGGTCGAGCTGTGCGGCCCGAAGGCCACATTTCAGTGCGGGTTCATGTTTGAGATAACATGCGGAACACTCTAAGCGGTCTGCTTTCGCAGCCGCGAAATGGACCAAATCGATTCTCTGGAGCTTTCTGAGCATGCCCACTGCGCTGACCTATCGCCCCTATCTGACGATCCTTTTGCTGACCTTCGCCGCTTTGGCGCTCGCAGCATGCGGAGAACGCGAACGGGATGTCGATGTCGCTACGCAAGAGGGAATTCTGCTGGTCGGCAACGGTTCGGAGCCCAAGTCGATCGACCCGCATCTCGTTACGGGCGTGACTGAAAACCAGATCATCCAGACGATGATCGAAGGCCTTATCGCCTATCACCCCGATGACGACACGGTTCCCTATCCCGGCGTTGCGGAAAGCTGGGAGAGCAATGATGACTTCACGGTCTGGACCTTCAAGCTGCGCAACAATGCCAAGTGGACCAATGGTGATCCTGTAGTCGCGAGCGACTTCGTCTACAGCTGGCAGCGCGCGCTTAGCCCGGCTCTCGGTTCCGAGTATGCTGAGATGCTGTACGTGGTCGAGAACGCAGAGGCCTTCCACGCTGGCGACATCACCGATTTTAACCAGGTCGGGGTTAAGGCGCTGGACGATTACACGCTTGAAGTGACGCTTAAGGGCTCAACCCCTTACTTCCTCTCCATGCTTAAGCACTATAGCTTCTATCCCGTGAACCCGCGTGTGGTCGAAGAGTTTGGCGGCATGACCGATCGTCAGAGCGGCTGGTCCACGGTTGAGAATTTCGTCGGCAACGGCCCGTTCAAGATCACCGCGTGGAACACCAACGACTTTCTGGAAGTGGAACGTAACCCGACCTATTGGGACGCAGAAAATGTCGGCCTTAATGGTATCCGCTTCTACCCGATTGAGAACCTCAACACCGAACACACCGCTTTCCAGGGCGGCCGTCTGCACGTGACCTATGAAGTTCCTGCCGATCGCATCCCGCGACTGCAGGAAGCCAATGATCCGGCGCTCAACATCGACCCGTATCTCGGTTCCTACTTCTACCGTGTGAACGTCACGAAAGAGCCGTTCAACGATCCGCGCGTGCGTGAGGCTTTGTCGCTGACCATCGACCGCGAACTGATTGTCGAGCGTGTTTCGCAAGGCGGCCAGACCCCGGCGACCGGCTTTGTCCCCGGCGGTATCTCCACCTATCCGACTGCGCAGGCTGTTGGTTATGATCCGGAGCGTGCACGGACCCTGCTGGCAGAGGCTGGTTATCCGGGCGGCGAGGGCTTCCCAGCGGCTGAGATCCTCATCAACACCTCGGAAAACCACCGCAAGATTGCCGAGGCCGTTCAAGCCATGTGGCGCGAGCAGCTTGGCGTTGAAATCGGAATCTACAATCAGGAGTGGAAGGTCTATCTCGATAGCCAGAGCTCGCTGAATTATGACATTTCGCGTTCCGGTTGGATCGCTGACTATGTCCACCCGATGACGTTCCTTGAGATTTTCACCGCGGGGAATGGCAACAACGACACTGGCTGGGAAAATGCTGAATATGACAGCCTGATCCGTCAGGCCCAGCGCGCGAGCACTGAAGAGCAGCGCACTGAGCTTATGGCCCGTGCTGAAGCTATCCTGCTCGAAGAGCTGCCGATTGTGCCTATTTACTGGTACACGCGCCCTCGGATGATCGATCCGCGGGTGCAGGGTTGGAACCCGAAGCTGCTGGACAACCGTCCGTTTAAGCACATTACCCTGTCCGCCAACTGATCCTGGGCAAGCAGCACTTTTAGAGAACAGGGCCCAGCGCTATGACCCGCTTCATCCTCACGCGCATCGCGCAGGGCCTGCTGGTTCTGTTGGCGATCTATGCGCTGACTTTCATTCTGGTAGCTCTGACACCTGGCTCACCCTTCAGTAGTGAGCGCGCGATCCGGCCTGAAATCCTCGAGCAGATCGAGGCGTTTTACGGCTTCGACAAGCCTCCATTGGAGCGGTTCTGGACGTCGCTGACCAACGCGCTGCAAGGCGAATTCGGCCCGTCGGCGGTCTATGCCAACCGTTCAGTGACGGACATCATCGGAGAAGCCTTTCCGGTCTCGCTGACACTGGGCGCAATCTCGCTGCTGGTGGCGCTCGGGATCGGCATTCCGGCAGGCATTCTGGCAGCGGTAAAGCGGAATACCTGGCTCGACTACGTTCCGATGTCGGCTTCGATGGTGGGCATTTGCCTGCCGACCTTTGTGCTTGGCCCACTGCTGGTGCTGATCTTCGGGATCAACTTGCAGGTGCTCCCCGTTTCGGGCTGGGGCTATCCAGAGTTTCATAGTCCTGCCGGCCGCAACGCTCGGCCTGTTCTACGCAGCTTATTTCGCGCGACTGACACGCGGCGGGATGCTCGAGATGCTTAATCAGGATTTCGTTCGCACCGCGCGCGCCAAGGGCGTTCCTGAGCGCACGATCATTTGGAAGCACTGCCTCAAAGGCGGGCTGATACCGGCGATCACCTATCTTGGCCCGGCGCTCGCGGGGATCATCTCAGGCTCATTCGTGGTCGAGACGATCTTCCAGATTCCGGGCCTTGGCCAATGGTTCGTGAAGGGCGCATTGAACCGCGATGACTTCCTGATCCTGGGCCTCACTGTCCTGTTTGCCGCGCTGATCGTTGTCATGAACCTTCTGGTCGACATCATTCAGGTCGCGCTCAATCCAAGGTTGAAATATGACAAGTAGCGCCGCAGCAAGCCCGATAGAGGTGCGCCCATGAGTGCTCGCACTGCCAAAATGGTGGCGGGCGCGGAGGAGCGTATCGCCGCTCAGCCCACTGTAGAAGAGCTTGAGAAAGGCTCGTCCTTGTGGGTCGATGCCTGGCACCGTTTGCAGAACAACCGGTTGGCCATGGTCAGCTTCTTCCTGTTCATCGCAATCGTGCTGTTTTGCGTGATTGGCCCATTCTTCTCGCCGCATAGTGGTGAGACGCAGGACCTGGTCAAAGGCGCGACGTCTCCGTCGGCTGAACACTGGTTTGGGACAGACACTCTGGGCCGCGATCTGATGGTGCGCACGATGGAGGGCGGACGGATTTCGCTGCTCGTCGGGATGGTCGCCACGCTGGTCGCGCTCGCCATTGGCGTGATTTACGGAGCGACCGCAGGCTATCTTGGTGGCCGAGTGGATGCAGTGATGATGCGGATCGTCGACACGCTTTACGCGCTGCCATTCACGATTTTCGTCATCCTGCTGATGGTTGCCTTTGGTCGCTCGCTATGGCTGATTTTCGTCGCCATTGGCGCAGTTGAATGGCTCAGCATGGCGCGTATCGTGCGTGCGGGCGTAATCGGTTTGAAGAAACAGGAATTTGTCGAGGCGGCAGTCTCACTTGGCTACAGCCACACGCGGATTATCGTGAAGCACCTGATCCCGAACGTGCTCGGCCCGGTGATCGTCATCGCGACGTTGACCGTACCGGCGGTGATGCTGCTGGAGGCGTTCCTCAGCTTCCTTGGCCTTGGCGTGCAGCCGCCCAACGCTTCGTGGGGTGTGCTGATTAACGAGGGCCAGCAGAACATGGATATCTTCCCGTGGCTGCTGATGTTTCCCGCCTTCTTCTTTGCGCTGACGCTGTTCACGCTCAACTTCCTTGGCGATGGCCTGCGCGATGCGCTCGATCCCAAGAGCTCGAAGGACTGATCCGGTGGCGCTACTCGAAGTCAGAAACCTTTCGACCTCATTCCACCTGCGCAGCGGGATTGTGCGCGCGGCTCAGAATATCGACTTGACGTTGGAACGCGGCGAGACGCTCGGCATTGTCGGCGAGTCAGGTAGCGGCAAGTCGGTCACGTGTTATTCGATCATGCAGCTTATCCCGCAACCTCCGGGCCGGATTGAGAGCGGCGAGGTGATGTATGACGGGCAGGATCTGCTGAAGCTGTCCGAAGCGGAGATGCGCGGCATTCGCGGCAAGAAGATCTCGATGATTTTCCAGGACCCGATGACCTCGCTCAATCCGTATTTGCGGATTTCGACCCAGCTGATTGAAGCGGTGAAGGTCCACGAGGATATCGACGACAAGGCCGCTTTAAACAAGGCGATACAGGGTCTCGAGGAAGTGGGCATTCCCGACGCTTCCAAGCGCGTGATGAGCTATCCACACGAATTCTCCGGTGGGATGCGGCAGCGTGTGATGATCGCAATGGCGCTGATCAACGATCCCGATCTGCTGATCGCGGATGAGCCGACGACGGCTCTCGACGTGACGGTGCAGGCGCGCGTTCTCGACATTATCAAGGAACGGCAGGAGCGGCTCGGTACATCGGTCATCCTCGTCACCCACGACTTGGGCGTCGTCGCGGGCACCTGCGACAAGGTGCAGGTCATGTATGCGGGTCAGGTTGTCGAGAGCGGCACCACCGACCAGATCTTCTACAACCCACAGCACGCCTATACGCGCTCGCTCCAGAAGGCGATCCCGTCGCTCAAAGAGAAGAACGAGACGCTGTATACGATTGCAGGGACGCCGCCTGACTTGTCCAAACCGATCAGCGGCTGCGCCTTCCACCCCCGCTGCCCATACCCGAAGATCGAGGGGGCAGAGGGCGCCCCGCAGCTCGTTGGACTGGGCGATGGCCATTGTGTGCGCCAATGCGGCCAGTGCGACCGTTCGAAGCCTATCGAAGAGCTGTTGGCCGTTGAAGTCGCGGAGGACGTGGCATGAGCGAGCTTGCAGACAAAGACGGCTTCCTCGTCCTCGACAATGTGTCGCAGCATTTTGATCTCGGCAAGGAGCTCTTCACCCGCAAGACCAAGGGCGTGGTCAAGGCGGTCGACGGCATTTCACTCTCAATCCGCAAGGGCGAAATCCTCGGCATTGTCGGCGAGTCTGGCTGCGGCAAGACGACGCTCAGCCGCACAATCATGCAGCTGCTGCGGCCGACCGGAGGCCGCATCTTCCTCGAAGGCAAGGAGCTCTCCGCGCTGAGCGATAGCGACGTTCGGGTTGAGCGGATCAACTTCCAGATGATCTTTCAGGACCCCTATGCCTCTCTCAACCCGAGGCTGACGGTGTTCACGACTTTGAGCGAGGCGATCCGGACGCGACATCCCGATGCGAGCGGCGATGCGTTGCGCACACGAGTGGTTGAGCTGATGCGCACAGTTGGCCTCAATCCCGCGCAGATGAATCGCTATCCGCATGAGTTTTCCGGCGGTCAGCGCCAGCGCGTTGCGATTGCCCGCGCTCTTGCGCCCGAACCCAAGCTGGTGATCGCGGACGAGCCTGTCTCCGCGCTCGACGTGTCGATCCAGTCGCAGATCCTGAACTTGCTGAAACGCCTCTCGGCCGAGATGGAGTTGACGATGATCTTCGTCAGCCATGACCTGTCGGTGGTGCGTTATATCTCGGACCGGATCGCTGTGATGTATCGCGGTCAGATCATTGAGCTCGGGACCGCCGAGGCCATCGTCGATGACCCGCGTCACATCTACACCAAGGCTCTGATGAGCGCGATTCCCTTGCCCGATCCCAAGAGCGAGCGTTCGCGTGAACGCATCTTGCTCGAAGACGATCCGGATGAGAATTCGGGGGGCAGTGACGATGGTGAAGGCACACTCGAAGAGGTCGTCCCCGGTCACTTCGTATCCTCACGCAGCTTCGATCGGCGGGTGAAGACGGCCTAAGGCTCCAGTCCCTTTGCAGCGGGCAGGAGCTATGGCATTACCTTTGCCATGGCATCGCAGATAGAGCTCGCCCCGATACCGCAACCGCCCGGCCAGCCGATCATTGGCAATGCGTTGACGGTTGACGCCTCGCGGCAGATCCAGTCGCTGATGGAGCTTGCGGACGAGCACGGGCCCATCTTCCAGCTCGACATTATGGGCAACCCGATTGTCATCATCTCGGGCGCGGATCTGGTCGCGGAAGTGTGCGACGAGAACCGCTTCGACAAAACTGTGCGCGGGCCGTTGAAGCGGCTGCGGCTGATTGGCGGGGATGGCCTCTTCACCGGCGATACGGACGCGCCCAATTGGGCGAAGGCGCACAACATCTTGCTTCCATCTTTCAGCCAGAAGGCGATGGGCAGCTACCTGCCGATGATGATCGATATCGCCAGCCAGCTTATGCTCAAGTGGGAACGGATGAACTCGGACGACGTGATCGACGTACCCAAGGATATGATCCGCCTAACGCTCGACACGATCGGCGTGTGCGGGTTCGGATACCGCTTCAACTCCTTCTATCGCGAGGACTTCCACCCCTTTATCGCCGCGCTCAGCCGGACCTTGCAGACGACGCAGACAATGCGTGGGCTGCCCGGCGAGAAGCTGATGAAGAAGGGGGCGATCGACCAACTCCACCGCGATGCCGACTACATGAACAATCTCGTCGATGAGATCATCAAGGAGAGGCAGCGCGGGACTGGCAATAATGGCCCTGAAGACCTGCTCGACTTTATGCTGTCAGGACGTGATGCAGCCACGGGTAAGCGATTGTCGGATGAAAATATACGTTATCAGATCAACACTTTCCTGATTGCGGGACATGAGACGACGTCGGGGCTGCTCTCCTTCACGCTCTACTACCTGCTAAAAAACCGCGATGTTCTGACCAAGGCCTATATCGAGGTCGACGCCGTGCTTGGGCGCAATATCGATCAGACACCAACGCTCAAGCAGATTGGCCAGATGCCCTATATCCGCGCGATCCTGCTGGAGGCGTTGCGACTGTGGCCGACTGCACCTGCGTTTGGTCTTGCGCCGTTCAAGGATGAGGTGCTGGGCGGGAAGTATCTGATCCCGAAGGGTACGTTTACGACCGTGCTGATCCCCTCGCTCCACCGCGACACGTCGGTTTGGGGAGAGGAGCCGGATCGGTTCAACCCTGACAACTTCTCCGCCGAAGCGGAAGCGGCACGCAATCCGGCTGCGTATAAGCCGTTCGGCAATGGGCAGCGGGCGTGCATTGGGCGGCAGTTTGCCATTCAGGAATCTATCCTCGTTCTGGCCATGCTGCTGCAGCGGTTCGAGCTGTTTGATCATTCGAATTACCAGCTCGACATCAAGGAGACGCTTTCGATCAAGCCTGATCAGTTCACCATCAAGGCTCGGTTGCGGGATGATGTGGAGCGGGGTGGGGCAACACCTCAAGTTGATGAAACACATCCGCACGGGCCGAGTGAACAAAACCGGGTTCCGAAACACGATACGCCGCTGCTTGTTTTGTTCGGATCGAACCTTGGTTCGAGCGAGGGGTTTGCGCAGGAAGTCGCGCAAACTGCTGAATTTAATGGCTTTAATGTCACCCTCGCGCCGCTTGATGCCTATGCTGGCAAGCTCCCGGAGGAGGGCGCGGTCGCCATCGCCTGCGCGTCCTACAACGGCAAAGCGCCGGACAACGCCGCCAAGTTTGTACAATGGCTGGAGGACACCTCACAAGACCTCTCCGACACCTCCTATTTCATGCTCGGCTGCGGCAATTCGGACTGGGCCGCGACCTTCCAGGAAGTCCCGCGGCAAATCGATGCGCGCCTCGAAGCGCTCGGAGCCAAACGCCTGATCGCCACCGAGGAACTCGACGCGCGCGGCGATGTCGACACGCAATTCCACGACTGGCTCGACAGGGCGGTCCCGCAATTGGGCGAGGCTTTCGGGATCGACTTGTCGGGTGAGAATGCCGCCATCGCCCAGCCGCTCTACTCGGTCGAGATCACCGAAAGCGTCACCGCCAACTCCGTTGCCTCACGCGTTGGCGCGCATGATGTGACGCTGGTCAGCAACACCGAGCTGAAACCCAGCGCTGCCCAGGGAGGTCGCTCCACCCGCCATATCGAGGTCGAGCTGGCAGACGGCATGGAGTACGAACCCGGCGATCACCTCTGCGTCGTTCCGCTCAACGATGACGCCGTGGTCGAACGGCTGCTCAGACGCTTTGGCCTCAACGCCGACACCCATGTGCGAATTGAATCGCGCAGCGAAATGCGCGGACCGTTTCCCAGCGGCAGCACCTTCTCCGTCCTCAACTTGGCCAAGACCACCGGAGAGCTTCAGGCCGTCGCCACGCGCAAGGACATCGCGACGCTCGCACGCTATTCGGAATGCCCCAATTCGCGCTCCGGGCTGGAAGCGCTCGCCGCCCCGCCGTCAGAAGACGGCACCGATCTCTACGCCACCGAAGTGCTCGCCAAACGCAAATCTGTCCTCGACGTGCTGGAGGATTTCCCCGCCTGCGACCTGCCACTGGCGGTGTTCCTAGAGCTCATCCCGTTCCTAGCCCCGCGCTATTATTCGATCGCCTCCGCGCCGGAATCGAAGCCCGGCCAATGCGCGATCACGGTCGGCGTGGTCAAAGGCCCGGCGCTTTCAGGCAAGGGCGAGTTCAAGGGCACGTGCTCCAACTATCTGACCGAGCTTGGGCCCGGCCAGCGTTTCAAAGCCATCATCCGCAAGCCCAGCGCAAATTTCCGCATGCCCGATGACCCGTCGGAGCCGATCATCATGGTCGGCCCCGGCACCGGCATCGCGCCCTTCCGCGGCTTTCTGGAGCGGCGCGCGGCGCTTAAAGCCAAAGGCGCGACGCTGGGCGAAGCCATGCTGTTCTTCGGCTGCCGTCACCCGGACGAGGACTTCCTCTACCGCGAGGAGCTGGAGGGGTTCGCCGCCGAGGGCATCGTCGACCTCCACACCGCCTTCTCCCGCATCGAGACCGAGCATGAAGGCGGGCGGGCCTATGTCCAGGATGTGATCGAGCAACAGTCCGAGCGCGTCTGGTCACTGATCGAAGGCGGCGCGCGGATCTATGTCTGCGGCGACGGCGCGCAGATGGAGCCTGACGTGCAGCGCAAGCTGAAGGCCCTTTGCACGGCTAAGACGGGCCGCAGCGCCCAAGAAGCTGACGTCTGGATCGAGGAAATGATCGAGGCCGAGCGCTATATGCTCGACGTCTGGGTTGGGTAGGTCGTAAACTCCCACATCACGCATCCGAGGGCCCCCGTTGGGGTTTGGCCCAAATGGCCCATCCCAGCGTCAGAAAGTCTTGAAAGACCGCCGGTATTCCTGCGCCTTCCTTCCTTGTGCTGGGCCATTTTCATCCAAACCTCGAACGCGTGGTGTGGGAGTTTACGACCTTGGGTCTACTCGCTCAGGCGGAACGATGTTGCTGGATTGAGATCATCGCGCGGGTCGGTCAGGTGCCCTGCCGGGAAGGACACCGACAGAACAGGCTCTGTCCGATCAAGGCACAGCAAATGGTTGTTGTCCCCGTCGCCTGTATCTGCGAGCGCGAAGGGCGCGATCACCTCTGATCCGCTGGATGCGGTTTCGAGCTCGACTTCGTAAAGCTGCCCCTCTTCCATGTCAGCCGGAGAGCCATCGGGCTTGGTAATCCCACCTTGCCACGTGACGCGGACGATCTGGGCGGTTCCTTCAGGGCAGAAGTTGCCGCCGCCAAAGGGGATGGGCGTGGCGGGCGTGTCCAGCTCCCATTGATCCTCTGGCACAATTTCTGCGTGCGCAATGATGGGCCCTTCTTCAAGCGGCACGACCGCGATCCCTGCCCCTTTGAAACTCACTTCGATGGGGTCGGAGAAAATGTTGCCCGTGACCTCCACCCAGACAGGCTGGTTCTCGGCGCTGCCAAAGTCTCCGGCGAGCAGGACGGTGCGCAGCTCGCCCACATCGTCAGCCGGGGCGAGGGTCAGGCATGTGACTTCGCCCAATGTCCCGTCTGCCAAGCGCACTTCGAAATCGCCGGGATCGAGGCTCTCAAGCTCGACCTCGTGCGAGAAGATGACGGGCATCCCGTCCTGTCCGCCAGCGCCTTCGCAAATGACCCGGTCAGCGATCATGCCGGGCAAGCCATTATCGACCCCGAAGAAGGCGGAGAGCAGCACCGCCTCGCGTCCCTCGCCATCGAATTGTGCTGACACAATCGGTGTGGTCGTGTCCTCTTGCGCATAGCGGTCGAGCGTGCGCTCATACTGGCTGGCGTAATAGGCGTTGCGGACGATGCGCGATTGGCTGGCGGCGATGACGAAGGCCAGCAGGGCCGCGATAATCGCCAGAAGGATGAGGCGGCGCTTGCTCATGCGGGACCGCTTACATCGAAGCGCGGATCATCGCCTCAAAGTCCTCCGCCGAGCAGCGCCGCGGATTGCCACGGGCGGCGAGGTCGCTGAGTGAATACTCGACCATGCCGGGGATGTCGTCTTCGACAATGCCCATTTCCGCAAGGCCTGAAGGGATGCCAATTTCGGCGTTCATTCCCTCAATCGCTGCGGCCAGATCACCGCCGGGTTCAAGCCCGATGGCTTGACGCAGGCGGACATATTTCTCCTCGCATTCCGGCTGGTTGAAGCGCAGCACGGCGGGCAGGAACACCGCGTTCAGCGTCCCGTGGTGCAGGTTCAAGCGGCGGATACGGCCGGTCGCGTGGCTCATCGCGTGGACCGCGCCCAGACCCTTGATGAAGGCCATCGCGCCCTCGGTCGAACACATCATCATGTTCCAGCGTGCCTCGCGGTCGGAGCCGTCCTTCACCGCGCGCGGCAGATATTGCCATCCGCGCCACAGCCCGTCGAGCGCGACGCCCTCTGCGGGAGGATTGGGCGTCGGCACCAGAAACGCCTCGATGCAGTGCGTGATCGCATCCATCCCGGTCGCGGCGGTCATGTTCGCGGGCAAGCCCATGGTCAGCTCCGGATCGCAGATCGCGGCCTTGGGGATGAAGAGCGGGCTGGCAAAGGTCATCTTGCGCCCGTCTTCGAGGATGATGACGAAGCCCACCGACACCTCGCTGCCCGTGCCCGACGTGGTCGGAACTGCGATGACGGGAGCAACCGATTTGATGAGCTTGGCGCCGCCGGTGAGTGGGTCATATTGCTCGAGCGGACCGCCGCTCCCAGCCAGCAGCGCGACCGCTTTGCCGAGGTCCATGGAGGAGCCTCCTCCGAGCGCGATCACGCCGTCGCAGCCTTGCGCTGTGTATTGCGAGAAGGCTTTCTTGACCGCTTCCTCGGTCGGATTGCCGGGGGTTTCGTCGAAGACGCTGTACTGCGTGCCATCCTCCAATGCGCCAGCGACCGTGTCGACGATCCCTGCGCCCACCAGCCCCGCGTCAGTGGCGATAAACGGCTTGGTGATGCCCGCCCTTTTCAGCTCCTTGGGCAGCATTTCCAGCACGCCAAAGTCGAAATGCGTCGTCGTCAGATATGTCAGTGTAGGCATGCGCTCGCGAATCCTCTTCCCTCTTCTCTTGTGCAACGTCTTGGGAAAGTGCGGGCAGCTTGGCAAGCGCAGGCGACAGGATTTGCAGCGAATCTCGAACCGCACTAACGCTACGCAACAATATTGCTTTGAACGATTGGCCGCGCGCGGATCGCAGCGCCACGCCACAAAGGGGAAGACCGACATGAAGACCACTCAAACCCTCGCGCTCAGCCTGCTGCTCGCGACCGCTCTTTCGGCGCCTTCAGCGGCCAAGGAAGGCATGTTCACCCCCGACCAATTGCCCGACATCGCCGAACAGTTGGAAGAGGCCGGGCTGGAGCTTGATCCCGACAGCCTTCAGGATCTCACCGGCTTCCCGATGGGGGCGGTTGTCTCGCTGGGCGGTTGTTCGGCGAGCTTTGTCTCGGAGCAAGGCCTGGTCGTCACCAACCACCACTGCGCGCGCGGCTCTGTCCAGTTCAACTCGACGGCAGAGAACAATTATCTCGAAGATGGCTTCCTTGCGAAAACTCTCGTGGAAGAGCTGCCCGCAGCCCCCGGCAGTCGCATCTATGTGACCACCGCGCTGACCGATGTGACGGATCGGATGCGCGCAGGCGTTGATGATATGGACTCGGTCGAACGCTACGAAGCGATAGACCAGCGCCGCAAGGATATCACGGCGGAATGCGAGGAGCGCGAAGGCTATCGCTGCCTTGTCGCCAGTTTCTATGGCGGCGCGCAGTACAAGCTGATCGAGCGGCTGGAAGTGCGCGATGTGCGGATCGTCTATGCGCCGGGCGATTCCATCGGCAAATATGGCGGCGACATCGACAATTGGCAGTGGCCGCGCCACACGGGCGACTTCGCCTTTTACCGCGCCTATGTCGCGCCCGATGGCTCTGCCGCCGATTACTCCGAAGACAACATCCCCTACGAGCCAGAGCACCACTTGCAGGTGAGCGCGGCGGGGCTTGATGATGGCGATTTTGTGATGGTCGCAGGCTATCCCGGATCAACCAGCCGCTACACGCTGCTGGCTGAGGTCGAGAACACTTTCGACTGGACCTATCCAACCTTCCAGACCCTGCTGACCGACTGGATCGCGACGATCAACGAAGCCGCGCCCGATGGATCGGATGCGCGGGTCAAGTATGAAAGCCGCCTTGCAGGCCTCAACAATTTTGAGAAGAACCTGCGCGGTCAGATTGATGGCGCGCGGCGTGTGGGTCTGGTCGATCGTCGGAGGACCCGTGAAGCGGAACTGGCGGAGTGGATCGCGGCTGATCCTTCGCGCGCTGGCTATGGAGAGGCGATTGCGGCTCTGGGCGAATTGTCAGAGGAAAGCGCGCAGGCCTCGCGCACCAGCTTCTGGTACAACAACGCGACCCGTCCCGCTCTGCTGGGTGTAGCGCAGCGCCTCCTGCGTCTGGCGCATGAGCGCGAGCTTCCCAATGCTGAGCGTGAGAGCGGCTATCAGGAACGCGACATGACTTTCTTCCGCCAGGGTTTGCAGGCGATTGATCGCCGGTTTGATCCGGCGGTCGACAAGGCGGAGTGGCTGCTGTTCCTGAGCGGTTATGAAGCGCAGCCCGATGAAGAGCGCGTGGCCGTTTTCGACGCAGCGCTGGGCCTTGATGCGGATACGCCGACCTCCGAACTGCTCGACGGCTACTACGCCAACACCACGCTCGGCGATGTCGAGACGCGGCTGGCTTTGATGGAAGCCGATGTTGCGACTTTTGAAGCAAGCGAAGACCCCTTCATCCAGCTCGCCGTGGCGCTCTACGAATACGAACGCGGGCTTGAGGCTGAGTCGGAGGAACGCGCGGGCCGTGCGCTTGCTCTGCGTCCGGCTTACATGGAAGCGATCACGCAGTGGCAGCGCGAATCCGGTTCGCTGCCCTATCCCGACGCCAACTCAACCCTGCGCATCACCTTTGGCAATGTCATGGGTGGGTCGCCGTTTGACGGGATGGCATATCTGCCCTTCACGACGCTGGAGGGGATCACTCAGAAGGACACCGGCGAAGAGCCTTTCAACGCGCCGCAGCGCCAGCTCGATCTGATCGAGGCGGGTGACTATGGCGAGTATGAGCTGGCATCCATCGGATCGGTTCCGGTGAATTTCCTCTCCGACTTGGACGTGACCGGCGGCAATAGCGGCTCGGCGACTTTGAACGCGCAAGGGCAACTGGTTGGCTTGCTGTTCGATGGCACGTTTGAAAGCGTCAATTCGGACTGGGACTTTGACCCGCGCACGACCCGCTCGATCCATGTCGACTCGCGCTACATGCTGTGGGTGATGGAGAAGGTCGACGGGGCCGAGGGGTTGATCGCTGAAATGGATATTGTGCGCTAAGCGATTTAGCTCGCGCCATAATCAAACTGGGGAATTACGTTGCGTTTTCTTGTTCTCATCCTCGCGTTTTTTGCCGCTTCACCGGTATTGGCTCAGGGTATTCAGCAGACCAAAGGCGATTTTGAGGACAAGTTTCGCCAGCTCGACGAAGTGCTCCCCGACCCCAATGTCTATCGCAATGCGAGCGGCGCGCCGGGCCATGAATATTGGCAGCAGGAAGCCGACTATCGCATTGTCGCTGAGCTGGACGAGGAAGGCCGCCGGCTGAGCGCCAACGCAACGATCACCTACACCAACAACTCGCCTGACACCCTGCCGTGGATCTGGATGCAGCTCGACCAGAACCGTTTCCGCGACGATTCCATGGCGGAGCTGACCGACACATTTGGCGGTCCGGGCAGGCGGGGGCCGGCGCGCAGTCTGGGCAGCGGGGATAGCCCGTCACGCCTGTCGATGGAGGAGCTGCGCCGCCAGCAGGCGATGGCGGACAATTCCTTTGGCTATGACATTAGTGGTGTGACCACGGTCGGCGGTCGTCCGATTGACCACACGATCGTTGGCACTCTGATGCGGATCGACCTGCCGACGCCTTTGCGCCCCGGTGCGAGTGTCAGTTTCAAGATCGACTGGGCCTACAACATCGTTGAAGAGAACGTGATCTTTGCCCGTTCCGGCTATGAGCACTTCCCCGACGACCCGCGTGAAGGCGGCAATGACATCTTCATGTTCGCCCAGTGGTTCCCGCGCCTCGTCGCCTATTCCGACTATGAAGGCTGGCACAACAAGGAGTTTCTGGGCCGCGGCGAGTTCACTCTGGAGTTCGGCGATTACGATGTCTCGATGACGGTGCCGAACGACCATATCGTCTCCTCCACCGGCGTGCTCGCAAACCCGAACGCCGTGCTGACCGCGACGCAGCGGCAACGTTTGGCGCAGGCGCGCAATGCTGATGAGCCGATGTTCATCGTTACCCCGGAAGAAGCCGCCGCCAATGAAAGCTCCAACCCGACCGGAGAGAAGGTCTGGCGCTTCACCGCTGAAAATGTGCGCGACTTCGCCTGGGCGACCAGCCGCAAGTTCATTTGGGACGCGCAAGGCCACCGCCAGCCGGGCGCGGAGCAAGAGCTCGTCATGGCCATGTCTTTCTGGCCCAAGGAGGGCGGAGAGCTGTGGCGCAAATATTCGACCGCCGCGGTGGTCCACACGATGCAAGTTTATTCGCGCTATTCCTTCGACTATCCCTATCCCACCGCGCAGTCCGTCAACGGGCCGGTCGGCGGGATGGAATATCCGATGATCACCTTCAACGGCCCGCGCACGACGCTGAATGAAGACGGGTCGCGGACATACTCTTTGTCAGAGAAGGTCTATCTCGTCGGGGTCATCATCCACGAGATTGGCCACATCTATTTCCCGATGGTGGTCAATTCGGATGAGCGGCAATGGACGTGGATGGATGAAGGGATCAACTCATTCCTCGATAGTGTTGCGGGCTATGAGTGGGACCCGGATATGCCGTGGACCCGCAGCCTGCCGCGCGATCTGATCCCTTATATGACTTCGGATCAGCAAGTGCCGATCATGACCCATTCGGACAGCGTGCTGAACATCGGCCCCAACGCCTATGGCAAGCCGTCTGCCGCCTATCACGTGCTGCGCGACACGATCATCGGGCGCGAACGCTTTGACTTTGCCCTGCGTGAGTACGCACGTCGCTGGCGCTTCAAACGCCCGACGCCCGCCGACTTCTTCCGCACGATGGAGGAAGCCTCCGGCACCGATCTCGACTGGTTCTGGCGCGGTTGGTTCTACACCACCGATCACGTCGATATCTCGCTCGATACGATCCACCGCCTGCGGCTGGATACTGAGAACCCCGACATTGATCTGGCCCGCCGTCGTCAGGAGCTGGCGGACGAGCCTGAGAAAGTCGGGGTGCGCCTGAACCGCGAACAGGGCCTGCCGATCTGGGTGCTTGAGAACCCGGACGTGACCGACTTCTACGACGAGAATGACCGCTTTACCGTCACCCCGCGCGATACGCGCAGCTATGAAAGCTTCCTCGACAGCCTCGACGATTGGGAGCGGCAGGTCTTCGACCGCGCGGTGGCGGAGGACAATAACTATTACGTCCTCAGCTTCTCCAATGTCGGCGGGCTGGTGATGCCGATCATTCTCGATCTGAGGTTTACCGATGGCACCACCGAACGCATGATGATCCCGGCGGAAATCTGGCGGCGCAATTCGCGCAATGTTTCGAAGCTGCTGGTCTTCCCGCGCGATCAGGAACTGGCCGAGGTTGTGATCGACCCCGATTGGGAAACCGGCGATGCGGATGTGAACAACAATCACTATCCGCGCCGCATCATCGACAGCCGGGTCGAAGCGTTCAAACGCCCCGCTCCGTCATCGCGCACAGGCCGCGATCTGATGGCCGAGGTGCTGGTGGTCGATGAGGAAGAAGCGCCCGAGAAAGAGGCGGCTGAGGACGCGCCCGAGTGAGGCGTCTCTGGCTCCTCATCCTGGCGCTGCTGATCGCCGTCCCTGCCGCGGCCCACCAGCAGAAAGCGGCGATCTCCACGGTCGAGCACAATCCGCGCAGCGGCATCGTCGAGGTCGTCCACTTTGTCCCGCTGCATGATGCCGAGCACGTCTTGCGGATGCGCGGGGACGGGTCAGCGGACATTGTCGGCAATATCGAAAGCCGCCGCGCCTTTGCGCTTTATGTCGCGGGGCGCTTCACGATTGCGGTTGAGGGAGAGCCTATCGAGCTCACCATTCTGGGCAGCGAGATCGATGGCGGAAACCTCGTCATTTATTCCGAAGGCACTTCGCCCGGACCCGGCACGCCGATCACCGTGCAGTCGCTGATCCTCACCGATGTCTGGAGGGCGCAGGTCAACCGCGTCAATGTGGGGCGGACCAACGCGCCCACCACTCTTGTCTTCCGCGCAGGCGACCGGGCCAAGGCAGCTATTCTACAGTAAAGCCCTTGCAGCCCGTCTGTCGGCGGCGCTTGAGATGTGTTTGCGACATCACGCGACAAACTGCGACTCATACGGATTTGACTAAAGACCCGTTTCGCATCAGCCTCTTTCTCATCTGAAAACGAGGGGGCTTGAATGAAGGGGGTTGGCGTGTCGCAGCTTGATAGCTCTGTCATCGAAGACGAAGTGGATTTGGTTGAGGCTGACACCGAGATTGATCCTTCCCCCGATGATCCCCGCTCCGATGATGACGGCTCCAAACGCACACCCCTTACCGCCGGAGCCAGCGCGCTGGCCCTTGGCCTTGCCACGGCTGCCTGCGGAGGTGGCGGAGGCAGCGGCGGTGCGACCGGCGGTGGTGGTGGCGGCACAGGCGGCACGCCAACCCCGACAGTCGTCGCACCGCAAACCGATGCAGCGGCCTCCCGTTTTGCCCTGCGCGCCGGACTCTCGGTCAGCGAGAACGACATCACGGAGATGCGCCGCGACGGTTACGAAGCCTGGCTCGACCGAGAGATCGACCAACCGATTGAGCTAAGCGCTGAGCAATTCCTCTCCAGCAACGGTTTGGAGGAGGTGACCGACGACCAGTTCTTCTTCCGATCCGACCTTGCCGACTACATGATCTGGAACCAGCTGCTGACCGGCAACAATTCGGTCAGGAAACGTGTGGCGCTGGCCATGTCGGAGTTCTTCGTTGTCTCGCTCAACGCCAATCTCGGCATTTGGCCCAGCAGCGCAATCGGCGCCTATTGGGACATCTTAAAGGACAACGCCTTTGGCAATTTCCGCGATTTGATTGAGGCGATCACGCTGAACGCGGCGATGGGCCGGTTCCTCAACACGCTCGGCAACCAAAAGGCGGACCCCAATACAGGCCGCGTTCCGGATGAGAATTACGGGCGTGAGGTCATGCAATTGTTCTCGATCGGCCTGTTTGAGCTCAACATTGATGGCTCAGTCCGCACCGATGGGTCGGGCAATCCGATTGAGACCTACACCAATGAAGACGTGACCGGCATCTCCAAGGTCTTCACCGGCTACGACTACAATTTCTCCGGCGACATCCAGTTCAGCTCGCCCCCGTCGCGACCGGATTTCAATGTTCCCGAAGCACGCCTGCTGCGCAACCCGATGAGCGCCGATCCAAACCTGCGCCCGCCCTTTGGGCGCGACACGCATTCGCTGGAGGAGAAGAGCTTCCTTGGCACGACGATCCCGGCGGGAACGGGGCCTGAAGAGTCGATGCGCATTGCGATGGACGCGCTCTTCAACCACCCCAATGTCGGGCCGTTTTTCGGCCAGCAGATGATCCAGCGTCTGGTCACCAGCAATCCTTCACCCGCCTATGTCGAGCGGGTGGCTCGGACCTTCAACAACAATGGCGCAGGCGTACGCGGAGACCTGCGCGCGGTGTTCAAGGCGATACTGCTGGATGATGAGGCGCTGACGGAGACGACGCTCACCTCCACCACCTTTGGCAAATTGCGTGAGCCGATGCTGCGCTTTGCCCAATGGGGGCGGACCTTTGGGGCGCAGAGTGCTTCGGGGATATGGCTGATGCAGCAACTCTCCGATCCGTCCAACCGGCTGGGTCAATCACCCTTGCGATCTCCGTCGGTGTTCAACTTCTTCCGCCCCGGATACACCCCGCCCAATTCGCAGGCCGATGCGAATAATCTGATCGCGCCGGAATTTCAGCTGGTGAATGAAACCTCGGCGGCAAGCTACATCAACTTTATGGAGCGCTCCATCGATGGGCGCGGCGGTTGGATGTTCGACGTCAAGGCGACCTACTCGGCCGAGCTTCCTATCGCCCATGACACGCCCGCATTGCTCGACCGGCTCGACTTGCTGCTGACGGCGGGCCAGCTGTCCGACGCGACCCGCAGCACGATCCAGTCCGCGCTGGATGCGACCCCTGTGGCGCAAACGGCGAGCGATGACGACAAGCTGCAACAGATTCATCGAGCGGTGCTGCTGGTGATGGTCTCCAACGACTATCTGGTCCAGAAGTAAGGCCGTCCGGACACATTGGTTGTGGTCACGGTGAGACGAGAAGCTGCCATATCAAGGAGTGAGGACGCAGGACATGCTTAGCATATTCAAGGACGAGCAACGCCGAGATGGCAGCTTCTCGTCTCACCCCGAAGGGGTTTGGCCCAAATCCGCCCTCGCTTCGTTGCGAACGCTTGAAAGTGCCCCGCACTTCCTGCGCGCTCGCGCCTCGCGAGGACAAATTTGGACTCAAACCGTGATCCACAGCCAATGTGTCCGGACGGCCTAGGGAAGGCGTGAGAACCATGTTCCATATCGGAAAAGCCAACGAAATCTCGCGCCGGGCCTTCATGCACCGCTCCGCGCAATTGGGCATTATGGGCGCAGCCTCTGGCTATGCATTGGGGCTGTCAGGCCTCGCCGATGCGGCGGCGTTTAATGGCGGCGGCGGGTACAAGGCGCTGGTCTGCGTCTTCCTGTTGGGCGGGAATGACCATGCCAACACGCTGATCCCCTTCGATGTCGCGAACTACAATCGCTATTCCGAGATTCGCGGCGGGCTGCCATCAGGTGGCGGGATTGCCATCGACCGCAATACCTTGGCCTCCCAAGTGCTGAACCCCAATATCGACCAGACGCTGACCGATGACATGCAGCTGGCGCTTGCGCCCACCATGCCGCGTTTGAAAGCGCGGTTTGACGAAGGCGTGATGGCGCCGCTGTTGAATGTCGGCCCGTTGATCGTGCCGCTGACCCGCGCGCAATATGAAAGCGGCAATGTCCAAAGCTTCCCGCGCCCGGCCAAGCTTTTCTCCCACAATGACCAGCAATCGACCTGGCAATCCGGCTCGCCCGAAGGATCGGTGTCAGGCTGGGGAGGGCGGATCGGTGACTTGGCGGCGAGCAGCAATACGAACTCCATGTTCACCGCGATCAATGCGACCGGCAATGCAGTGTTCCTGTCCGGCGATCAGACTCAACCCTATGGCATTTCGCCCAGCGGCGCGATTGAGATCAATGCGCTGGGTCGCAATGTCTATGGCTCGGGAGCGGTGCGCGACGCGCTTCGCACGTTGGTGACGGCGCAGGACAACCATGTGCTGGAGAGCGACTACGCGATGGCGAATGCACGCTCGATCGAATATTCGGGCTTCATCAATGACGCGCTGGCCAATGTGAATGTCACGACCGATTTTGGCAGCGGAAACAGCCTCGCCTCGCAATTGCAGGTTGTCGCTCGGCTGATCGCGGCGCGCGGATCGTTGGGCGTGAACCGGCAGGTGTTTCTGGTTGCGACCGGCGGCTTCGACAATCACGACGGGCTGATCGGCACGCATGAAGGCCTACTCTCGGGTGTCGATTTCGCGATGGATGCCTTCTACCGCGCGATGGTTGAGATTGGCGTGGCGGATCAGGTGACGGCCTTCACCGCGTCGGATTTTGGCCGCACTTTGGCCTCCAACGGAGACGGCTCTGACCACGGTTGGGGTAGCCACCACTTCATCATGGGCGGCGCGGTTGAGGGCGGGCGGTTCTATGGGCGCGCGCCGCAAATCTCGGTCGATAGCGACGATCAGGTCGGGCGCGGACGGCTGTTGCCGGATACCTCAGTCGATCAATATTCCGCGACACTGGCGCGTTGGCTGGGCGTCGAGACGGGCGAGATCCCCATCGTCTCGCCCAATATCGGCAATTTCAACCAGATGGATTTGGGCTTTATGCGCTCCACATAGTTTGACGCTAGGTAGCGCGCTGTTAGTGTCCGCGCCGTGAGTGAGGGCACTTCCAGTTCAGGCGGCAAGACGGTTTTCGTAGCCGGCGCCAGCGGGACGATTGGCCGCGCGGTGGTGCGCGCCTGTGTTGCCGATGGGCACCGCGTCTTTGCGCTGCTTCGTGCCTCTCCTAACGAGCCGATTGCGGAGCTCGCAGGAGCGCAGATCGTCACCGCAGACCTGTCCTACCAAGGGTCAATCACAAGGTTGCTCGCCGAGCATAAGCCCGACACCGTAATCTCCTGCATCGCATCGCGCAGTGGCTCTCCCAAAGACGCGCTGGCGGTGGATTACGAGGCGAATTGCACACTGTTGAGAGCGGCGGTTACGGCCGGAGCAGAGCACTTCATCCTGCTCTCCGCGATCTGCGTCCAGAAGCCCAAACTGGCTTTCCAGCACGCCAAGCTGGCGTTCGAGAAGGAACTGATTGACGCGGAGATTGCGCACACGATCATCCGGCCCACCGCCTTCTTCAAATCGCTGTCGGGACAGGTGAAGAAGGTCGGCAGGGGCAAGCCATTTGCGATGTTCGGCGATGGTGAACTGACGCGCTGCAAGCCTATCTCGGATGCGGACCTCGCGCGTTTCATCGCCCTTGCCGTGACCGATCCGGAGAGGCGGGGGCGGGTCCTGCCCATCGGCGGTCCGGGGCCGGCGATCTCTCCGTTGGATCAGCACGAAATGTTGGAGGCGATCCTCGGCAAGCCCGTGCCCAGGAGATACATCGCTGTGAAATGGCTCGACCGGATCGGAGGCGTGCTCAATTTCGCAGCCCGCACCAGCCCGCTGGGGCGCGATTGGCTGGCGGAGAAAGCGGAATATCTGCGCATCGCCAAGTATTACGCGACTGAGAGCATGCTGGTGCTCGACCCCGCAACCGGCGAATACAGCGAAGGACTGACGCCAGAGTTTGGGCAGGATCACCTCTCCGATCACTATATCGACCTGCTGGACGGCAACGCTTGAGCGGCGCAAATCTCCTCTTCACCCTCGTCACTTGCGTCTTCTTCATGGCGCTGGTCGGCCTCGTCAGCTGGTACAAAACGCGCGGCACGACGGAGACGAAGGAGGGCTATTTCCTCGCAGGGAGAGGCCTGGGCGCGACGTTTATTGCAGGCTCCTTGCTCCTCACCAACCTTTCGGCAGAGCAGCTCACGGGCCTCAACGGATCGGCCTATCGCTTTAACATGTCGAGCATGGGGTGGGAGGTGACAGCGGCGGTCGCGACCATTGCCATGGCGCTGATTTTTCTGCCGAAATATCTCGCTGGAGCCTTCACCACTCTGCCGCAATTCCTGAACGACCGCTTTGATGCGGGCGTGCGGCGAATGTCGGTGGTGCTGTTCATGCTCGGTTATGGCCTCGTGACGATCCCGAGCGTGCTTTACGCGGGCAGCCTGACCGTGATCGCTTTGTTCGATGTGCCTGCGCTGACGGGTCTCGCCGAGTTCGACGCGCTGGTCGCGATGGTGGTGCTGATCGGCGTGATCGGGTCGGTCTATGCTATCTTCGGCGGCCTGCGGGCGGTGGCGGTGTCCGATACGCTCAACGGCATCGGCCTGCTCATCATCGGCATCGCCGTGCCGGTCTTCGGGCTGATTGCGCTGGGAGGAGGCGACTTTGGCGCAGGCCTTGCTCAGCTCACCGCCGAACATCCCGAAAAGCTCAATGCGATCGGCGGCGCGGATGACCCGACCCCCTTCGGCACGCTGTTCACCGGCATGATCTTCGCCAACCTCTTTTACTGGTGCACCAATCAATATGTGATCCAGCGGACATTGGGCGCAAAGAGCCTGGCGGAGGGGCAGAAGGGCGTGCTGTTCTCCGGCTTCTTCAAGATCCTTGTGCCCTTCATGATGATGTTGCCGGGCGTCATCGCCTTCCATCTCTATGGCGCAGGCCTCACCGATATGGATCAGGCCTATGCGCGGCTGATCCGCGATGTGCTGCCGCTTTGGATGAGCGGGTTTTTCCTGGCCGTGCTGCTGGGTGCGGTGCTGTCCTCGTTCAACTCGTTGCTCAATTCAGCGGCGACGCTTTTCGCGCTCGATGTCTATGCGCCGGCGATGAAGCGCAAAGTCTCGGACGTAGAGCTGGTCCGCATCGCCAAGATTGCCAGCGTCGTCATCGCGCTTGCCTCCTTCGTTATCGCGCCGATGCTCGCCCATGCGCCCGAGGGGCTGTTCCAACTGATCCGCAAGTTCACCGGCTTCTACAATATCCCGACAATCGCCGTGGTGATGGTCGGCCTGTTCACTCGCCGCGTGCCAGCGCTGGGAGCCAAGATTGCGATCATCTTCCACGTCATCGCCTATGCTTTGCTGCGCTTCGTGTTTGAGGAGGAGGTGACGCTCCACTTCATCCACCAATATGCCATTCTGTTCGTGATCGAGGTCGGCATCATGTGTGCGTGCGGATATTGGGCGCCGAGGGATAAGGACTGGCAGTTCACCCGCAACGCCAAAGTCGACATGACCCCGTGGCCCTATGCGAAGCCGCTGGCGGTGACGCTCTTCAGCTGCGTGGTGGCGACCTACCTGCTGTTCTCGCCCATCGGAGCGGCGCAGGTTGGCGGTCCGGGCACGCTGTTCGGAGGGCTGATCGCAGCGATTGTGGCGGGCAATCTGGCGTTATGGGCTGTTAGCTTACGACGAGCAGAGCGTGGTTCGAGTTGAAGCGAGCGCCAATACGTAAAATCACGTAAACGGCTGTTTGTGGTCAGGTCCCAGTGGGTTAAAACATGGCAACAGGGGTGCGATCAGTTTTTTACGGAGAGCGCCATGACGCTTCAACCAAAGCACCAATACTCACGCCCACGCCTTACGCGCTACGGCAGCTTGCGCAATCTGACGGGTGGCAGCGGCTGCAATGGCCGCGATGGCAACGGAACGCAGACCCGCAACACGCCGGGCAGCGGCTGCTAATCATCCAATCAGGCTGGCCAGCACGCGGCGCTTTCCTGCAAACGGGCGACGTCCGTGCATCACCGCGAAATTGTCGATCAGAGCCACGTCTCCGGACTCCCATGCGAGGTCGTAGGTCAGCGCGTCTGCGATGCGGATGGCGGGGGCGATGTCCTCGGCGGTGATGGGGGTGCCATCGCCATAGGTGATCGCCTTGTTCGGGTCGTTGCGGCTGTCCGCCCAGCCTCTGAACGCGGCGATCAACTGGTTGAAGAAACTGCGCCGTCCATCCCCAATATCGCGCACCGCTTGCAAAGCAGGCGTCGTGGCCCGGAGCGCGCCGTCGTCTTGCCACTCCCATGAATAGCCGAGCTGTTTGAGGCGTGCCTCCGCTTCCTCGCGGGTCGCGGCGCTCAGCGTGCTGCGCCAACTGCGCCCTTGGCCGGAGCCTGCATCATCATCGCCCGGCATGACATTGGTGTAGCGCACGCCTTCACGCTCAACCCTCGCGACAAACTCAGGAGCCTCGGCAGCGAGCCGTTCGAGCACCCAGTCGGACCGGCATAGCGGTGTTGCGCCTCCGCTTTGCGCAGCGATTTCGCAATAGAAGAACAGTTTGGACGGGTAGAGCGGCGTTTGCGCCATTTCGTGATGGAGGAAAATCTCCGTTTCTGGCGGCGCTTCGTTGGCTGTGAAGACGCGCGGTGTGACATTGGTGCGCACCGCATTGCTGAGCGAGTCTTCGTAAGTGAAGCCAGCCTCCCCATACCCCTCAACCGCCGCGTCAAAGGCGAGCGGGTCGCCCACATCAAACCCGCGAAACAACAGCGCGCCCGCATCGGCGAGGGCTGCATCCACGGCAGCCTTGTTGGCGGAGAGGAACGCGGCGAGATCGCCGCCACCCGGGATGATGCCTGGAAACTCAGATTGGCTCATGTCAGTCATAGATCGGGTGGAACGTGTTGAAGGCAGCCTCGGCAAAGACGCCCGGATCGTTGAAGCGGCGGTTTTGGTTGAGCGAATTGATCGCCATCATCTCAACCGGCGAAAGCTCGAAATCGTCGATGTCGAGGTTCTCGCGCATGCGCTCTGGCTTGGTGGTTTTCGGGATCACCGCCGTGCCGCGCTGGATGCCCCACTTGAGCAGCACTTGCGCAGGCGTCTTCCCATGGGCCTGCGCTGCCACCATCACAGGCGCTGTTCCCAGCAAGCTCTCGCCAGCCTCGGCCATGTTGAGCTCAAAATAGCTCTGCGCGCCCAATGGCGAGAAGGCGGTCACGTCGATCCCATAGCCATTGGCGCAGCGGATCAGCTTCTCCTGCGTCAAATAAGGGTGCGCTTCGATCTGGAGCATGGCGGGCTTGATCCGCGCGTAGGTCATCAGATCGTGGATCAGGGCGGAGTTGTAATTGCAAACCCCGATTTGCTTCACGAGGCCCTTTTCGACGAGCTTTTCCATCGCACTCCAAGTCTCATGCAGCGGCACATTGGCTCGCTCCATCACCGGCTCAGCGGCGTCCGGGTCGGCGATCCATTCGGGCGGATAACGCTCTGCGATCGGCACATATTTGAGCGCGATGGGGAAGTGGATCAGGTAGAGGTCGAGAGTATCGAGTTGGAGGTCGGCGAGCGTTTTGCGACAGGCCTCTTCAACGTGTTCGGCCGCGTGGAAGGTGTTCCACAGCTTGCTCGTCACCCACAGATCCTCGCGCGTCACCAGCCCTTCATCCATGGCGCGGGCGAGGCCCTCTCCAGTCTGCACTTCGTTGGCGTAGTCCGCCGCGCTGTCGAAATGGCGATAGCCTGCGCGCACGGCTTCGACGACGGTGTCAGCGGTGGTTTCCTGCGGGATTTTCCAGAGGCCAAAGCCTTGGCGGGGCATGGTGTCAGGCACTTCTAATCCTCATCCTCAAAATGAATATCGACCGGTTGCCGCGTGGCAATGCTCTGCTGCGCAGCCGCTCCCATCACGACCGAGCGATAGCCGTCGCGCGCGTCGATGAGTGGCTTTGTGCCGCTCACCAATGCTGCGTGAAAGTCGCGCTGCTGGAAGAAGGTCGCACCATGATGCGATCCGGCGGCGAGGGCGTCGGGCGGGGTTGCGACACTCTCGACCTGAGGGCGCTCTGCACCGGGGATGCGCTGCCCTTCGCTGTCGGTTGTGCCGGAGCGCGGCGACCATGTCACTTCGCCCACGGGGAGTTTCACTTCGAGCTTTCCGATGGGGCCAACGGCGGAGATTTCCTCCTGTTGCTCGGACCCTTCCGCAAACATGCACAGGTCAAGGCAAGCGCGCGCTCCGCCGGCAAAATCGACCAGCACAAAGGCGTTGTCGATAATGTCGGGGGTCTCTCCGCCATAGCTTTCGTCGAGGTGGTTCACGTCTTGGCCGCCACTCGCAAAGACGCGCACTGGCTCGTCGCGCAAGATGTGGCGCATCAGGTCAAAGAAGTGGCAGCATTTCTCCACCAAAGTCCCGCCCGTATTGCGGTTGAAGCGGTTCCAGTCGCCGACTTTCTCCAAGAACGGAAATCTGTGTTCGCGGATCGCCAGCATCTTGATATCGCCCGCTTCGCCCGCATGCACACGCTCTATAAAGCGCGTGACCGGCGGCATGTAGCGGTACTCGAGACCCACCCAGAAGAGGTTGTCATAACGGCTCGCCGCAGTGGCCAGCACGCTTGCATCCTCAACGCTCGTGCACATCGGTTTTTCGAGCAGGATGGCAGCGCCCGTCACCATCACCGAATGGGCGATGTCAAAATGGGTGAAGTTGGGCGAGGCGATGATGACGGCATCAGGCTTGACCCGCGCCATCATTTCATACGCGTCGTCGAACAGTTGGACCGTCTGGCCCAGCGCATCGGCCTGTATCTTGGCAGCTTCGCGCGAGTCTGCATCCGGATCGGCAATCGCGACCAGTTCGGCACCATCGACCAGCGCGAGATTGCGCATATGTTCACGGCCCATCATGCCGCAGCCGATGATGGCGTAGGTTTTGCTCTCCCTCATAACTAAAGCGCCGTAACCGAAACGCCTGCGGGGTCAATCGTCTCGCCCAGCGCCTGCACAAAGCGCGGCTCGCTCGCATAGTTGAAGGTGAAGAGGTGGGAGCTCGTCCGCCGCATCCGCACACCTTCGGGCAGGTCGGTGAGGGGGAGGTCTGCCTCCCCTGCGATCCGCGCCACCAATAGGTCTAGCAGCGAGCGGTCGGGCCATGCCGCGACGTAGCGCACGTTGCCCGAGGCAAACACAATCCCTCGACCGTCTTCCAGCGCCAGTTCCGGTTCCAGAGCGCTCTCCACATCCTCCCGCCAGCGTGAGATGGTCCAGTCGCCGCCGCTCTCCACCTCGCCATCGCGAAGGCTTTCGACGCGGGTGACGGTGATGGGGATGAGGGAACGCAGCGCGTCTCCGGGCGGAAGGCCATCGGGGATGCAGAAGCTGTGCGTCTTGCTGCCTGTGCGCGGGCCAATGAGGACGGGGCAGGTGAGGTCTCGCAAATTCTCGACAAAGGCGTCCTCCGCATGGGGAAGGGTGGGGACGACCACCGCCTTGTAGCCCTCCAGCGGCTTGCCCGGCTCGACAAAATCGACGTTTAGTCCCTTGCGGCGCAACGCCGAATACCACTCAAACGCCAGCTCCAAATAGCGGAAGCTCTTGCCCTGCGGCTGGATCCCGCAAATCCACGCCGCCTCATAGGAGAAGACGAGCGCAACCGGGGCTTGGCTCGTTTCCTGCTCGCCGATCTCAGCAATCACTGCCGCCGCCTGACGCGCCTCATCCGCTGCCGGTGCATCGGCGCTGTCGGGGCGGAGCAATCCTGCATGCATCTGCTCCTGCGCAAATGGCGCCTGACGCCAGCGGAAATAGCTCGTGAACTCAGCCCCATGCGCCATCGCTTCCAGGGTCCAGAGATTGACCATTCCGGGCAGCGGAGCGGGATTGAAACGCGCCCAGTTTACCGGCCCCGGCTGCTGCTCCATGACGCCCCAGCGGCCATTCGAACAGGCGCGGTAGAGGTCGTGGTGGAAAGCGGCGATGTCGGGATGGCCCTGCCGCAGATAGGCGTGTTTTTCCTCTGCGGAGAACCAGAACTGCTCCAGAAAGCCGAGCGGATAGCTGTCCCACGTCGCCACATCCAGATCGCGCCCGACGTCGAAATGGTCGAACTCGGTGAAGAAGCCCATGAAGTTGTGCGTGATATCGCGGCCCGGAGAGTGGCGGCGCAGGATTTCCACCTGCTCACGGTTGAACTCGGCCACCATGGAAGAGGCGTATCGGCGATAATCGAGCCAATGCGCCGGGTTGGCTTCGGTCACAGTGAGGTTGGGCGGATCAATCTCATCGAAGAAGCGATATTCCATCGACCAGAAGACATTGCCCCAAGCGCGGTTGAGCGCGCCAATGTCGCTGTAGCGCTGGGCGAGCCACTTGCGAAAACCGCTCGCTGCGGCTGGCGAGAAACTCAGCACCGTGTCGTGGCAGCCATATTCATTGTCGGTCTGCCAGGCGGTGATCGCGGGATGCTCGCCATAGCGCTCAGCCAAGGCAGTGGTGATGCGGCGCGACTCTTTGCGATAGCCCTGATGGCTGAAGTCATAGTGCCGCCGCGATCCGAAACCGCGCGGGTTCCCGTCTGCGTCCACCGCGACCATGTCGGGCATACGGTCGACCAGCCATTTGGGCGGCGTGGCGGTGGGGGTGCAGAGGATGACCTTCAGGCCCTCGGCGTGAAGCACCTCAATCGCGCGGTCAAGCCAGCCCCAATTGAAGCGTCCCGGCTCCGGCTCGATCCGGCTCCACGCAAACTCGCCGATCCGAACAAGGCTCAGCCCCATTTCGCGCATCCGGCGCGCATCGTCGGCCCAAGTCTCTTCTGGCCAATGTTCGGGAAAGTAACAGCAGCCGAGTTTCACGCATCACGCCTTTCTGAAAGTTTCAGGTGGCGGTACCATATCGGTGCATAAGCACCAGTACGATCCCCATTTACACATATAAAAATATCTTTATATCCTTGCGATAGAACACTGATCCCATGGCTATCGACACTCTCTTCAAGGCGCTCGCCGACCCCACACGCCTCCGCATTGCGCGGCTGCTTTCCGCTATGGAATTGGCGGTGGGTGAGCTGGCGCAGGTGCTGGGCCAAAGCCAGCCGCGCGTCTCGCGCCATGTCGGCATTCTGTGCGATGCAGGTCTGGCAGAGCGGCGGCGCGAAGGGAGCTGGGTGTTCCTGCGCGCAACCATGACGGGCGAAGCTGCGGGACCAGTTCTCGCAGCGCTCGACCAGCTGCTCGCCATTGCAGAGGAGCAGAATCCCGACTTTGCCGCCCAATGCGCTGACGACCGACGCAAGCTTGCCGCAATTCGCGCCGCGCGGGAGAGCAATGCCGGTGAATATTTCGCCCGCCACGCTGGTGAATGGGACGAGCTACGCGCGCTCCACACGCCTGAGGCTGAGGTGGAAGCGGCGCTTGCCAAGGCGCTCTCCACCGCGCCCATCGGACACTTGCTCGACGTGGGCACCGGCACGGGCCGCATGGCGGAGCTGTTTGCGGAAACAGCCGAGCGGATCACCGCGCTCGACCGCAACCTCGAAATGCTCAAAGTGGCGCGGGCGAAATTGCAGCACCTCTCCAGCCCCCAGATCGACATTGTCCAAGGCGACTTCACCGACCTGCCCTTTGGCGAGGGGGCGGTGGACACAGTCCTGTTCCACCAAGTCCTCCACTTCGCGCCCGATCCCGCTCAGCCGCTTGCCGAAGCGGCGCGCGTCATCAGCCACGGCGGGCGGATCGCGATTGTCGACTTCGCCGCGCATGACCGTGAGGAATTGCGCAGCCGCCACCAGCACACACGCCTCGGCTTCTCCGATGGCCAGATGGCGGAGCTTCTCACCCAAGCGGGTTTCTCCGCTGCGGACCCAATCGCGCTTGAAGGCGGAGAGCTGGTGGTCAAGATTCTGGATCGCTACCCGAGTTTCCTCTCCCAACAACCCCTGACCTGAAACGAAATCATGGCCCCGACCCTCGACCAACTTCACGAAGCGCGCACCGCAACCGATGCGCCCCTGTTCTCCGGCTTGCCCGGCGACATTGCGATCAGTTTCGAATTCTTCCCGCCAAAGAGCGAGAAGATGTCGGAGACTTTGTGGAACTCGGTTGCGATGCTGGGGCCGCTGGGGCCGCGCTTTGTCTCGGTCACCTATGGCGCGGGCGGCTCGACGCGGGAGCGCACGCATGAACAGGTCGTGCGCATCCAGAATGAAGCGAAGATCCCCGCCGCCGCGCACCTCACCTGCGTCAACGCGACGAAGGAAGAGGTGAACGCGGTCGCGCAGCATTATTGGGACGAAGGCATCCGCCACATCGTCGCTCTGCGCGGCGATGCTCCCGATGGTGGAGCCTACACGCCCCATCCCGGCGGCTATGCCAATGCGGTTGAGCTGATTGCGGGCCTCAAGCAAGTCGCCGATTTCGAGATTTCGGTCGCCGCCTATCCGGAGGTTCACCCCGACAGCCCCGATGCGCAAACCGACATCGCCAACCTCAAAGCGAAATTCGACGCAGGCGCAGACCGCGCGATCACGCAGTTCTTCTTTGATCCGGAATGCTTCTTCCGTTTCCGTGACGAGGCTGCTGCGGCTGGCATCGACGCCGAGATCGTGCCGGGCATCATGCCGGTGATGAGCTTTGCAGCAGTTCAACGGATGAGCGGGCTGTGCGGAACCGCGATCCCGGCTTGGATGGAGGGGCTGTTCGAAGGCCTCGACGAACGCCCCGAAGCGCGCCAGCTGGTCAGCGCGACTATCGCGGCTGAGCTGTGCCGCAAGCTTTATGCAGGCGGCGTGCGGCAGTTCCACTTCTACACGCTGAACCGCGCAGAGCTGAGCTATGCGATCTGCCATATGCTCGGGAAGCGTCCCATCGGAGACGCCGCATGAGCGCCCGCGAGCGGTTAAATGAAGCGGCCAAGGACCGCGTGCTGATTTTCGACGGCGCGTTCGGGACGCAGATTCAGGAGCGCAAGCTGTCGGAGGAGGACTATGCCGGTTCGCTGGGTCTAAATGCCGACCAAAAGGGCAATAATGACATCCTTGCTTTGACCCGGCCCGATGTCATCCGCGACATCACGCGCGCCTATCTGGACGCGGGATCGGACGTGATCTCGACCAACACCTTCTCTGCGAACTCGATCAGCCAAGCCGATTACGCGGCAGAAGATCAGGTGCGCGCGATCAACATCGCCAGCGGCAAGATCGCACGCGAGCTGGCGGATGAGTATGAGGCCAAGGATGCGGCCAAAGGGATAAAGAGGCCCCGCTTTGTCGCAGGCGCCATCGGTCCGACCAACAAGACGCTCTCGCTAAGCCCCGATGTCGAAGACCCCGGCTTTCGCGAGATCGATTTTGACGAGCTGACCGCTGTCTACAAGGAACAGGCGGCGGCCCTGATCGAAGGCGGCTGCGACTTCATCCTGATCGAGACGGTGTTCGACACGCTCAACGCGAAAGCCGGGATCATGGCAGTCAAGCAGCTCGAAGCTGACCTCGGACGCGAAGTGCCGGTGATGATCTCCATGACCCTCACCGACCTTTCGGGCCGCAACCTTTCGGGCCACACGGTGGAGGCGTTCTGGTACGCGGTGCGCCACGCCAAGCCTGCGACCATCGGCCTCAATTGCAGCTTCGGCGCGGACCAGCTGCGCCCGCATGTCCAATCGCTCTCCGGCATCGCTGATACGCTGATAATGGCCTATCCGAACGCAGGCCTGCCCAATGAGCTGGGCGAATATGACGAGCTGCCTGAGACGACAGCGACGCTGGTGCGTCAATGGGCGGAACAAGGCCAGGTGAATATTGTTGGCGGCTGCTGCGGGTCTTCTCCAGAGCATATCGCAGCGATTGCAGAGGCGGTTTCGCAGCTGCCCCCGCGCGACATTCCGACGCCCGAGGTTGCAATGCGTCTATCCGGCCTCGAACCCTTTGTGGTGGCCGCATAATGACCGAACAACAAAACTCCTCAGCGCGCTTCATCAATGTGGGTGAGCGCACCAATGTCACCGGCTCGGCGCGGTTCAAGAAGCTCATCATGGCGGACGATTATGCGACCGCTGTCGAAGTCGCTCGCCAGCAGGTCGAGAACGGCGCGCAGGTGATCGACGTCAATATGGATGAAGGTTTGCTCGACGCGGAAGCCGCGATGACGACCTTCCTCAAACTGATCGCAGCGGAGCCTGACATTGCGCGGGTCCCGGTGATGATCGACAGCTCCAAATGGGATGTGATCGAAGCAGGGCTCAAATGCGTCTCGGGCAAGCCGATTGTGAACTCGATCAGCATGAAGGAGGGCGAGGAGTCTTTCCTCGACCAAGCGCGCAAATGCATGGCCTATGGCGCGGCGGTTGTCGTGATGGCCTTTGACGAGACCGGTCAGGCCGACACCAAGACCCGCAAGGTCGAGATTTGCAAACGCGCCTATGACCTCCTCACCGGGATCGGCTTCCCGCCCGAGGATATCATCTTTGACCCCAACATCTTCGCGGTCGCCACTGGCATTGAAGAGCATGATCGCTACGGCCTCGACTTCATCGAAGCGGTTCAAGAGATCAAAAAGCAATGCCCGCATGCCAAGACCAGCGGCGGGCTCTCCAACCTCTCCTTCTCCTTCCGCGGGAATGAGACGGTGCGGCGCGCGATGCACTCGGTGTTCCTCTACCACGCCATCCCCGCCGGGCTCGACATGGCGATTGTGAATGCGGGGCAGTTGGACGTCTACGACACGATTGACCCGGTGCTTCGCGATGCCTGCGAAGACGTGATCCTGATGCGGCGCAAAGATGCGACCGAGAGGCTGATCGACCTTGCTGAAAGCTTCAAGGGCAAGAGCGTTGCGGATGAGAAGGCGGCAGAGGAATGGCGCGGCTGGGACGTGACCCGGCGGCTCGAACACGCTCTCGTCAAAGGCATCGACGCGCATGTGGTCGACGATACGGAGGAAGCGCGGGCCGCCATCGCCGACAAAGGCGGGCGGCCTATCGAAGTGATCGAAGGCCCGTTGATGGACGGCATGAATGTCGTCGGCGACCTGTTCGGCTCGGGCAAAATGTTCTTGCCCCAAGTCGTCAAATCCGCGCGCGTGATGAAGAAGGCGGTCGCCCACCTGATCCCCTACATCGAGGCTGAAAAGGAGCTCCTGCCCGAGGCTGAGCGCAGTTCCAAAGGCACGATCATCATGGCGACCGTGAAGGGCGACGTGCACGATATCGGCAAGAATATCGTCGGCGTCGTCTTGCAGTGCAACGGTTATGACGTGATCGATATGGGGGTCATGGTCCCGTGGCAGGACATCCTGAAAGCCGCGAATGACAACAAGGCCGATATGATCGGTCTCTCCGGCCTCATCACGCCGTCCTTGGACGAGATGGTGACGGTGGCAGAGGAAATGCAGCGTTCCGGCATGACCATGCCGCTGCTGATCGGTGGGGCTACGACGAGCAAGGTTCACACCGCGCTCAAAATCGACCCCAATTACGAAGGTCCGGTGATCCATGTGCTCGATGCGAGCCGTGCTGTGGGCGTTGCGTCAAAGCTGCTTTCCGACACGCAGCGGGATGGCTTTGTGGAGGAGGTCGCGGACGAATACACCCAAGTCCGCGATGCGCGCGCTGGCAAGGCGGAGAAGCAATTGCTCACCCTCGAAGAGGCGCGGGCGAATTATTACGACGCCTATCTGTCCGACAAGCCAGCGCCTCCGCTGAAGCCCGGTGTGCATGTGTTCGACGATTGGTCGCTGGAGAAATTGCGCGACTATATCGACTGGACGCCCTTCTTCCGCGCTTGGGAACTGCACGGCAATTACCCCGCGATCCTCGATGACGAAGTGGTGGGGGAGAGCGCGCGCAGCTTGAAGGCCGATGCCGATGCGATGCTCGACCAGATCATCGAAGAGAAATGGCTCACTGCGCGCGGCGTTGCCGGTTTCTGGCCGTGCGCGCGGGACGGCGACGACATCACCATCCACCGCGTCCGGCGAGAGGAGCATGTCGTGCTCCCCATGCTGCGCCAGCAGATCAAGAAATCGCGCGACCGGGCGAATATGTGCCTTGCTGACTTCATCGACCCCCATGGCGATTGGATCGGCGGCTTTGCGGTCGGCATTCACGGGCTGGAACCGCACTCTGCGCGCTTCCAGGCGGATAAAGACGACTATTCCGACATCTTGCTGAAAGCGCTGGCCGACCGCTTTGCCGAAGCCTTTGCTGAGGCGCTGCACGAACATGTGCGCCGCGATCTGTGGGGCTATGCTCCGGGCGAGCAGCTCACCAATCAGGCGCTGATCAAGGAACAATATCGCGGCATTCGGCCTGCGCCGGGCTATCCAGCATGCCCCGACCACTCGCTGAAACCGATCCTGTTTGAGCTGCTGGAGGCGGAGGCGAATGTCGGGCTGTCTTTGACTGAGAGCTTTGCGATGTGGCCGACAGCGGCGGTCAGCGGGTTCTATTTCGGCCATCCGGAGGCGCAATATTTCGGCGTCGCCAAGATCGGGCGCGACCAATTGGAGGACTATGCCAAGCGGCGCGGAGTGGATCTCCAGACAGCTGAGCGGTGGCTTCGCCCGAACCTGTGAGGCAAGCGTCTCAGAGTGAAACAACTCGTCGCAAAATCCGCTCTGATCGTTGGAATTACTCGCCAAAATGCGACGGATGGAAATGAATCCGCTCGACTCTTCCCCTTTGACTACGTAGTAACACCAAGCGAAATGTTAACCGTGGTGTAGAGCTGCCCGTCTGGGCAGGGGGGAAATTGTCATGAAAGTATTGTCAGCGACCGCTGTGGCGCTTGGCCTGTGCATGACCGCGACGCCTGCTTTGGCGCAGGATTTGGTTCACCAGCCGATTAGCCCGACTTTTGGCGGCAACCCTTTCAATTCCAACCATATTCTTGGCACTGCCAATGCGCAGAACAAGACCACTGATCCCGATGCGATCGACCGCAACGATCAGTCGAGCATCTTTTCGCGCCAACTTGAATCGCGGCTGCTCTCTGCACTCTCATCCCAGATCGTCGACGCGATCTTTGGTGAAAATCCGCAAGAGCAAGGCACGATCACTTTTGGCGGCCAGACCATCGAATTCTTCCGCGGCCTTGATGAGGTAACGCTGATTATCCGCGATGATGACACTGGCGAAGAAACCCGCATCGTTATCCCTCTGTTCGTAGAGGTGAATTGATGGGTCTTTGGGGGAAGACTGCTGCTCGGGTGAGCGCGCTTGCTGCTGCTTCGGCGATGCTGGGCGGCTGCATGTCAATTCCAAGCGATGGCCGTGATTTCCTGCCGGAGACGACCAGCCTCGCCTATTTCCCGAAACAGACGCAGACGCAGAACTTGCTGAAGCAGCTGCCCGCACCGCAGCGACAGGTGGCGATTGCGGTCTATGGATTCTCGGATCAGACCGGCCAGTTCCGCCCTACCAACACTGGGCAAACCCTATCGCGCGCTGTGACGCAAGGGGCGGGCTCGATCCTCGTCAAAGCGTTGCAGGATGCAGGCGACCGTCAGTGGTTCACTGTGGTGGAGCGCGAACGGCTCGATAACCTTCTGAAAGAGCGTCAGATCATCGGTGAGATGCGTCGGCGTTATCTGGGTGAGGAGCAAGTTGATCCCAACGCGCTGCCCGCTCTGCTGTTTGCAGGCGTGCTGCTGGAAGGCGGGATCGTCGGCTATGACACCAACACCGTGACCGGCGGGGCAGGCGCAGCCTTCCTCGGCATCGGGGCGCGGACCGAATATCGCCAGGACACCGTCACGGTTTACCTGCGCGCAGTTTCGGTGCGGACCGGCGAAGTGCTGGCCAACATCCAAACCTCCAAGACCATCGCCAGCCAAGCCATCGGCGCCAGCGCTTATCGCTTCGTCGCCTTCCGCGAATTGCTGGAAGCTGAAGCCGGGATCACCTCGAACGAGCCGGATCAGGTCGCGCTGCAGCAAGCGATTGAAAAGGCGGTCTATGGCCTCGTCTTGGAAGGGGTGGATCTGGGCCTTTGGCGATTTGACGACATGGCCGGTGCGGAGGCCTTGATGAGCAATTACCGCGCTGAGCGAGATGGGATTTACGACGCACACGATGTGCAGAAAGCGGTGGAGCGCGCAGGCTCTCTTACCGCACTGACCGTGGTCGAAAGCGAAGATGGCGAGGACGAAGGGTCCTAGCCAGCCGCGCAGATAACAATACCTCCTGGCGCTGCACATAAAACGAATAGGCGCACGGGAGCCAAGGGTCGCAAACCAGAGTTTTTCGGAGCCTGTCTTCGGGAAGCTGACAAATATCTTGGGGGCTCGTTCGCTCAGCAGCATGCGTTGTTGGTGTGGGGAAACGGGGCCATGGTGAGGAGACACTTGTTATGAGTGCGACTATAAGAATGAGAAGCCTTTTGACCGGTGCAGCGGTCGGGGCGCTGGCGGTTGCGTCGCCCGCGATGGCGCAGGACAATTCCAGCACGGTGACGCAGACCGGGACGAGCAGCTCCGTGACGGTCGATCAGATCGGCGTGGATGGCACATCAGCCGTGACACAGGGCGCTGACAGCAGCAGCGTCACGATTGAGCAGGATGGCATTGATCTTGGCTCACTTAACCCCAACACCAGCGCAAGCACGGTGACGCAGGATGGCTTTGACCAGCGGGTCAATTCGTTCCAGCGCGGCGATGGCAACGCATCGAGCGTGTCGCAATCGGGTATCGAAATGGAGCTCGACCTGATCCAGGGCGGCTTCGACAACAGCTCTGTCGTCAATCAGTCCGATACCGATAACGCGGCTGACGTCTTTCAGGACGGCAACGGCAACTTCTCGACGATTACGCAGGCGAACCGGGACGGGACGATTGATCTCGACCAGTTGGGCGATGCCAACAGCAGCACGATCACTCAGCAGTTTGACAACAACCAGAACGCCGCGGTGATCCAGTCGAACTTTACTGGCGCTATCGGCAACACCTCGATCATTACGCAGAATGCATCGAACAGCGATGCCTTCGTGACGCAGTCGGGTGAGGAGAACTTCTCCAACGTTCTGCAAGGCGACATTTCTGACAATCAGGAAGCGACGATTATCCAGACGGGTAATCGCAACTCTTCCAACGTGCAGCAGGGGCTCAACCTGAGTGGCCCGCTGGATGACGACAACGAAGTGTTCGTCACCCAGCAAGGCAATGACAACATCGCCTTCTCGCGCCAGATCAATGAGCGCAACTTTGTCGACATCGACCAGATCGGCGATTTTAACGAAGCACGGGTCGATACGCAGGGCAACGGCGCTTCGGGTAGCGGCAACGAAGACAACACTGCTCTGATCGCACAGACCGGCAACAACAACTTTGCCAGCGTCGATCAGCCCGGTGAGAACAACCTCGCCGATGTCCTACAGATGGGCAACGACAACCGGTCCGAAGTGACGCAGGGCGCGGGTTCTGACGGCAACATCGCCACCATCATGCAGACCGGCGATTTTGACGCTTCCTTTGTCACGCAAAATGGCGACGGCAACACCGCCACCGTGACCCAGGGGCCGTAATCACGCTTTCCCAGACCAGACATTGAACACACGAATTTGAAGATAGAGAAGAGGACGAAATCATGAAGAAGACAATCCTTACAGGTGCATCGCTGATTGCTTTTGCATTGGCCGCTCCGGCCCATGCGCAAAACAGCTCAACCATCAACCAGACTGGCAACAGCAACGCCGCTGACGTCACCCAGACGGGCGGCAACACATCCGAGATCGACCAAGTTGGCGACGGCAACGACGCTGATGTGGTTCAGACGGATATCGGCACAACCGGCAACTTTGCTGACATCGATCAGGTTGCGACCGGTTCGAACACCGCCTTCATCACGCAGGGTGCAGGCTCGACCGGATCGTTCGCTGATGTGACGCAAGATGGCACGTCGGATGCCAACAACGCTGTCATTAATCAGTTCTCCACCCAAGTCTCCACCGCAGAGGTCTTCCAGACCAATTCTGTCGGCAGTTTCGCAGAACTCAATCAGGGCGGCGGCAACGGCATCAACAACTTTGCTGCAGCAACGCAAGGCGACACCTCTGTGGTCGGGGGCGTAGTGGCTGATGCAACAAACGCCAATTCGATCATCCGCCAGGAAGGCGATAACAATGTTGCTTTGAGTGTTCAGGGCGGCGCAAATCAGATCTCGTTGATTGACCAGAACGGCATCAGCTCCGACAATTTCGCGAGTGTCGATCAGGGCGCATTCGGTGGCAGCGGCAGCGACGCATTCATTTTGCAGATCGGCGATGGCGACGTTGCTAGCATCTCGCAGAACAGCGACGGCAATGAGGCGGATATTGGCCAAGCCAATGGCACCGGCAATGCCTCCACTATCAATCAGGGCCTCGTCGGTGGCGCCGGTCTTGGCGGTGACGGCAACATCGCCTTCTCCGCGCAGGATGGATCGAACAACACCAGCACGATTGATCAGAACTCTCTGACCGCAGGTGGCGGAAACAGCGCTGATGTGCTGCAGTTTGGTGACGGCAACAGCAGCACCGTGTCGCAGGATGGCAGCAGCAACACTGCTCTCGTGAACCAGCTCACGAATGGTAACAGCTCCGCCATCACGCAATCTGGCATGGGCAACTCTGCCACTGTCAATCAGTGATCAAACGCTGACCATAGATGCGCCGGGCGGGCAGTGGGCTCGCCCGGCGCATTCTAATCGTGTAAGGTAACTACCAGCACCATGTTTCGACGCATCGCCTCTTTCAGCGCCACCAGCGCAGTTCTCGCAGCCAGTGTGGCCCTAGCCGTACCTGCCGCTGCGCAGACCTTCGCGCCGATTGAAGAGCCAGCGACCGAAAACAGCAACGTCTTCGTTGAGCAGATTGGCAGCGGCAACACGGCCTCGGCCACGCAAAGCTCAAACACTCAGAAATCCGTCATCCGCCAGGACGGCGACGGCAACACAGCCGGCGTCACGCAAGAGGATGCTGGCGCGCATATCGCCGTCATCGAACAGGACGGCAATGGCAATGAAGCGCAAGTCGGGCAGAGCGGCAATGGACAGGCCATTGCAACGATCGCTCAAACCGGTGACAGCAATTCGGTCCTGCTCGCCCAGCGCGACAACAGCGCGATTGGCAGCGCGGCAGAGATCGTTCAGTCGGGCGCGGGCAATTCAATCGGCCTCATTCAGGACGGCTCGGACAATCAGGCGCGCCTGATCCAGAACGGTGACAACAACACCATGACCGCCTCGCAATTGAACTCGGGCAATCGGCTTGAGTGGGTGCAGGACGGATCGGACCTGTCGGACATTACGGTTGAACAGACCGGCGGGCAGGCGATGTTCATCCTCCAGACCAATGGGGGCTAAGCGGCCTCTACTGGCGCTTTTGGCGGTGGCCCTTGCTGTGCCGAGCGCGGTCGCTGCGCAAGACGCACCCGATGACACCAATCCCAACCAAGTCCCGCGCGAGGAAAGCGCTTTCATCAGCCAGACGCGCGATGACACATCGCCGGTCTATCTGACCGAGCAGATCACACCCCAAAAAGTCGAAGCAGCGCGCGCGGCGCAGCAGCAACAGCTTGAACCTCGCGCTGGTGCCGATGAAGAGGTCACGCAGCTCTCTCAAGGGGGCGAGGGCGCTCCTGCCACGACCCAGCTTTCCGATGGCGATTCCGCCCGCGCTTTGGCGCAGCTGACCCCGGCTGAGCGACAAGTGCTGCTGGAAGCTGTCGAAGGCACCGACATTTGCGACCGCAGCTCAAATATCCCTGCGATCAAGGCCCTGTGCGATGGGCGGATTGAAACCCGCTCGGCTGAATTCCGCACCGCCCGCGACGAAGGCTCAGCGGAAGACACATTGCTCGGCGGGCGGTTCGATGCGGAGCGGGTCGCGACCCTCGAAGCGGCGATTTCGCGGCTTGCGCGCGGCTCTGGCCAGGCGGAGGATTTCTCCGACCAAGCCATCGCCTCGGTCGCCTTGGCCCAGCAGGGCGTTGGGGCAGACGCGGAGAGCGGCGCAGGCGAGGGCGATCCCGCCGGAGACCTCTCGCCTGAGACACAGGCGCTGGTCAATGCGATTGTCCAGCAATTTGGCGGTTCTTGAGCGGAGAATGATATGCGCGCGATCCATGGAATATGTCTTGGCCTGTGTGCCCTCGCGGCGGTGCTCGTAGTGGGCGGAGACGAGCCTGTGTCTGCTGGGAATGGACAGCAAGCCGCTGAGGCTGGAGCCGTCGCATTGGACGTCAAAGAGGGCGACGGCAGCGTCTCAATCGATGTGGTCGCCTATTCACGCGCTCCGCAAAGGGTTGCGTTCACCATTGAACTGTTCACCGGCAACACCTCCCGCCACAGCGGTGAGACGAGCGTCGGTGAGCGGGATCGGGTGGTGCTCTCGACGTTGAAAGCCAACGTGTCCGATGGCTGGTGCGCGCGGCTTAAAGTGCGCGAAGAGCTGGGCGACGAATACACCCATCTGGCTGGCGATTGTGCGCGGTTCGGCGTCTCGGCGACCGATTAAGCTGCTCAGGCGCACGCAGGCGCACATTTCTTTTCCACTGTAGCTCATTTTGGCGTCGTCCCCGGATTGACGCGCCATTTCGCATCCGCAACATGGGTGCCGCCTACCAGAAGTGATTCTGGCGTCTTTCGCGGGAGAGACTGGTGCGGGGCTCGCCCCGATCTGGCGCCGAAGGAGCAACCGCCCCGGAAACTCTCAGGCAAATGGACCGCGCGATGAATATGGGCACTCTGGAAAGCGTCTCGAATTTCTGTTCGAGGCCACCGAAGGGGAAGGCTGCGGACCGCGAAAGCACCGCTGGCTAAGCTCTCAGGTTCACCCGACAGAGGGGGCAGGAACGATGCCTTGGTTTGAGGCGTTGATGCTCCTGTACGGGGACCGATGATTTGAGCGATACGATTACACAAGACGAGCCGGAAGTGGTCGAGGAGCTGGGCCAAGAGCTGGGCAAGCTCCCGCTCGATGCGTGGCACCGTGCAAACGGCGCGCGCATGGTTCCGTTTGCGGGCTATGAAATGCCGATCCAATATGCGGGCGAGGGCGTGAGCCATGGCGGCGGTATCGTTGCCGAGCACAATTGGACGCGGAACTCCGCCAGCCTGTTCGATGTCTCGCATATGGGCCAATTGGCGTTGAAATCGCCTGCGGACGATCCCGATCTTGCCGCGCGTGAGCTGGAAAAGCTGCTCCCCGGCGCGATCAGCAACCTGAAACCCGGCAAGATGCGGTATTCGATGCTGCTGACGGAGGCTGGCGGGATCATCGACGATCTGATGGTCACGAATACCGGGCCTCACTTGGCTCTGGTCGTCAACGGCGCGTGCAAGTGGGACGACATCGCCCACCTGCGCGAACATCTGCATGACGATGTGACGATGACCCATTTCGACGACTTCGCGCTGCTTGCTTTGCAGGGGCCGAAGGCAGGCGAAGTGCTAGAGGCGCTGATCCCTGGCACAGGCGCGCTGACCTTCATGACGGCGGGTCTGTTTGAGTGGAACGGAGCGCATCTCTGGGTCTCACGCGCAGGCTATACCGGCGAGGACGGGTTCGAGATTGCGGTGCATGAGACCCGCGTCGAAGAGCTCGCCAATGCGCTGATCGCCGATGACCGCGTGGAGCCAGCAGGGCTGGGCGCACGGGATTCACTGCGGCTGGAGGCGGGTCTGCCGCTCTATGGCCATGACCTGACGATCAACACCGATCCGGTGAGTGCGGACCTGACCTTTGCACTCTCCAAAAAGCGCCGCGAGGCGGGCGGCTATCACGGTCACAAGGCGGTCGCTGCAAGGCTCGCCGATGCCGAGGCGGGCACGCTCAAACAGCGCCGCATTGGCCTGACACTCGAAGGCCGGATGCCCGCACGCGAAGGGGCGGAAGTGTACGCCGGAGACGCGCTTGTCGGCACCGTCACCAGCGGCGGTTTCTCGCCCACGCTTGGGCAGCCCATCGCCATGGCTTACGTCGACACCGCCCACGCCGCTGAAGGCAAAAAACTCACCTGCAAAGTTCGCACCCGCGAGCTGCCGGCAACCGTAACTGCCATGCCCTTTGTTCCACATCGCTATCTCAGGGGAAATTGATCAATGCCGCGATACTTTACCGACGAACATGAATGGATCGATGTTGAGGGCGAAAGCGCCACGGTCGGGATCACCGACTACGCGCAAGAGCAATTGGGCGACATCGTCTTCGTCGAACTGCCCAGCGTCGGCACGATGCTCGACAAGGGCGGCGATGCGGCTGTGGTCGAGAGTGTGAAAGCGGCTAGCGACGTCTACGCGCCGATCAGCGGCGAAGTGACCGAGGGCAATGAAGCGCTCGAAGAAGATCCCGCTCTCGTCAATTCAAGCCCTGAGGAAGAAGGCTGGTTCTTCCGCATGACCATCGGCGATGCCTCCGAATTGGAGGGGCTGATGGACGACAAGGCCTACAAGGCGTTTGTAGACGGGCTTTAGTTTTAACTCCCCTCCCGCTTGCGGGAGGGGTCGGGGGTGGGCCCACCCCGCTGCGACTAAGGCAGCAAGCTGCCAAGTCTCACTGCCCCTCCCGCAGGCGGGAGGGGAAAAGGAGTAGAGATGCGTTACCTACCTCTCACTGACACTGACCGTTCCGACATGCTGGCGAAGATCGGCGCGGAATCGATCGATGATCTGTTCGTCGATGTCCCCGCCGTGGCGCAGCTTGATGGGCCGATCCGCGACCTACCGATGCATGCGAGCGAGATGGCGGTGGAGCGGCATATGAAGGCGCTGGCGGGCAAAAACCTGTCAGCCGATGGCACGCCCTTTTTCCTGGGCGCAGGGGCCTATCGCCACCATATCCCGGCGAGCGTCGACACAGTGATCCAGCGCGGTGAGTTCCTGACCGCCTACACGCCCTATCAGCCCGAGATCGCTCAGGGCACGCTGCAAATGCTGTTTGAGTTCCAGACGCAGGTTGCAAACCTCTATGGCTGCGCGGTGGCGAATGCCTCGCTTTATGACGGCTCGACCGCGTGTTGGGAGGCGGTGGCGATGGCGACCCGCGTGACGCGCAAGAGCCGCGCTGTGCTCTCTGGCGCGCTCCACCCGCATTACAGCCAAGTCGTGAAGACCATGGCGCATTTCACCGGCGACGTGATTGCCGACAGCGCGCCCGCGATCCAGCCCGAGCCGGACATTGCGGGCCTCACCGCTCGCATCGACGAGGACACCGCTTGCGTCGTGGTCCAATATCCCGACATCCTTGGCCGGATCAGTGACCTCTCCGAAGTCGCTGAGGCCGCCCATGCCAAGGGCGCTCTGCTGGTGGTGGTGAACACGGAGCCTGTGGCGCTGGGCGCGATCAAATCTCCGGGTGAGATGGGCGCGGATATCGTCGTGGGCGAGGGGCAGGCGATTGGCGTCGGCCTTCAATTCGGCGGGCCTTACCTTGGCCTCTTCGCCGTGCGCGATCCCAAGCACGTGCGCCAGATGCCCGGACGTCTGTGCGGAGAGACAGTCGATGCAGAGGGCAAGCGAGGTTTCGTCCTGACGCTCTCGACCCGCGAGCAGCATATCCGGCGCGAAAAGGCGACGTCGAACATCTGCACCAATTCCGGCCTGTGCGCGCTCGCCTTCACCACGCATATGACGCTGTTGGGGGAAAAGGGCTTGCGGCAGTTGGCGGCGGAGAACCATCGCCTCGCCTGCAAGACAGCCGACCGGCTCGCCCAAGTGCCGGGAGTGACCCTGCTCAACAACGCCTTCTTCAACGAATTTACCGTGCTGATCGACAGCAAGCCCGCGAGGGAGATTGTCCGCGATCTGGCTGACAGAGGCGTGCTGGGCGGCGTGTCGCTCGGGCGGCTCTATCCGGGCGTTGAGGCGCTGGAAAACGCTCTTCTGGTCGCTGTCACAGAGACCACGACCGACGACGATATCGAGACTCTCGCCCGAGAGCTCGAAGCCTGCATCAAGGAGACCGCACAATGAACGCTCCGAACCAATCCGGCTGGAAGCCGCAAATGCAGGTCGCCGAAGATGGCACTGTGATCGGCCCTGAAACCACCACCGGCAATCGCGGTCTGATGCTCGAAGAGCCGCTGCTGTTTGAGATCGGCCATGCCGAGACAACCGGCGTCGATCTGCCAGACGTTGATGAGAATGCCGCGACCCGCCTCGGTGGTCTGACGCGTGAGGAACCCATCGGCCTTGTCGGTCTGACTGAGCCGGAGACAGTGCGTCACTATACCCGCCTCTCCCGCCAGAATTACGGCATTGATCTGGGCTTCTTCCCGCTCGGCTCTTGCACGATGAAGCACAATCCGCGCCTTAATGAAAAGATGGCGCGCCTGCCCGGTTTTGCAGACATCCACCCGCTTGCGCCTGTTCAAAGCGTGCAAGGCGCGCTCGAAGTCATCCACCAACTGGGTGAGTGGCTGTGCAAGCTCACCGGCATGCCCAGCGTCGCGATGAGTCCCAAGGCGGGCGCGCATGGTGAGCTGTGCGGGATCCTCGCGATCCGTGCCGCTCACGAAGCCCGCGGGGATGCGCGCGAGGTGGTGCTGGTGCCGGAAAGCGCGCACGGGACCAACCCTGCGACTGCCGCCTTCGCCAATTACCGCGTCGAAGACATCCCCGCGACGCCCGAAGGCCGCGTGGATACGGCGGCGCTCAAAGCTCGCCTTGGCCCCGATGTAGCAGCGGTCATGATCACCAATCCCAACACCTGCGGATTGTTCGAGAAGGACTTCCGTGAAATCGCCGATGCGGTCCACGCAGCGGGCGGCTACGTCTATTGCGACGGTGCGAACTTCAACGCCATCGTTGGCCGCGTGCGCCCCGGTGACCTTGGCGTCGATGCGATGCACATCAACCTTCACAAGACCTTCTCCACCCCGCATGGCGGTGGCGGTCCCGGCTCTGGCCCGGTGGTCTTCTCCGAAGCGCTCGCCCCTTTCGCTCCGCTGCCCTTTGTTCGCAAACACGACGACCCCGGATCGGAGTCCGGGGCAGGCGCCACTTTCGAGCTGGTCGAAGAGGAAGCGCGGCAGGAAGATCGCGGTGAGACCTTTGGCCGGATGACCGCTTTCCACGGCCAGATGGGCATGTTCACCCGCGCTTTGACCTATATGCTCAGCCACGGTGCGGATGGTCTGAAGCAAGTGGCCGAGGACGCGGTGCTCAACGCGAACTACGTCCTGCGCGAACTCGAGGACGTGCTCCACGCACCCTTTGCCGAAAGCGGCCCGTGCATGCACGAGGCTCTGTTTGGCGATAAGGACTTTGGCGGCGGGCTTTCGACGCTCGACCTTGCGAAAGGGCTGATTGACGAAGGCTATCACCCGATGACGGTCTATTTCCCGCTGGTCGTCCACGGCGCGATGTTGGTCGAGCCGACTGAGACGGAAAGCAAAGCCTCCATCGACCAGTTCGTCACCGCGATGCGATCACTGGTTGAACGCGCTGTGGCGGGGGATGAGAGCCTCAAGCAGGCTCCGTACTACGCCCCGCGACGGCGGCTGGACGAAACGCTGGCAGCGCGCAAGCCGAAGTTGCGGTGGAGCCCGCCTGAAGCGGAGTAATCAGCCCTTTCGGGCAGGCACGGAAGCCTCTGGATCATCGGGGAGCGGGGCATTCTTGTCCTGCTTCACCTTGATGCTGATCTCCGACAGGTTGAGGATCGCGACGTAGAAGCCGATCACCGCGAGCGAGCTTGACCCCAGCACCGCGAGAGCTGCGCCCTTGGTGCCGTTCCAGTCAATCGCGGTGTCGAGCAGCAGCAGCGCCAGCACAGTCGGCACCGCGCGCACGATGAAGGCAGTGCCTGCGCGCCCGGCGGAGACGAGCAGCGATTCAAGGCTCGCGCCCACCAGCTCAACCGCGCCGGCAATCGCGAGGATCACCATCGCCCAGTAGAAGCCGCGGAACTCTTCTCCGGCCAGAATCTCCAGCCCCCAGCGGCCAAAGAACAGCGCGATCAGCACCGCGATTACGCCGCCGATCAGCGCGATATTGGCCATGCGCCGCGCGATGGAGAGCGCGTCTTCCTTGGCATGGACCAGCTCTGGCAGGATCGCTTTGGAGACGGTCTGTGCCAAGCTGACGAGCGCCTGACCCAGCTGGCTCGCGACTCGGAAACCGCCCAGCAAAGCCGCGCCGCCGAAGGTACCGACCAGCAGGATCATCACTTGCTTGCCCGCAATGGTGAGGCTGCCCGACATGTTGGTCGACCACACGAACGCCCAGGCATCGGCGTGTTTCGCCGGAATGCGGGTGAAGCTGTAGGCGCTAAGCGCGATCCGTTCGGTCCGCGCCGCCGCTATCCAAAGGGCAATGGCGACCGCGACTTCGGCGGCTGCAAAGGCGAGGATAAAGCCCATGACCGTCGGCATATAGAGCACCGCCAGCACGGCTCCGGCCGCGCGGATGATCGGCTGCACGGCCTCGGCAGCGGTGGCGGAGGGGAATTTGAAACGCAGGCGCAGAATGCCCGTCGGCGTGGTGCGGATCGTCAGCAGCGAGATCACGCAATAGGCAAAGGTCAGCGCGTAAAGCTCCTCTGGCAGGGGCAGCCAGTAAGGCGCGCTCCACACCAGCAGAGCAGCAAAGGCAGTGCCCATCACGACGGAGAGGGAATCGAGCGCAATCGCAAAGCCGGTCGCATCGCGCACGTTGCCGTCCTTGCCACTCTCCCCATTTGCGCCCCAACGCACGATGAACTGCCAGGTCTGGAAGTTGGCGAGGCCCGTTACCGCTTGGCCCAAAGCGACGATGGCGGCGAAATAGCCGAAGCCTTCCAGCCCCAAGGTCCGCGTCGCCAGTGCGAGATAGACAAGGCTCAGCACCGCGTTGATCCCGCGTCCGCCGAGCAGCCAGCCCATATTGGTGAAAAGGCGCTTCATCGCGCTGGTTCGTCCCGCCCGATCAGGCCGGCTCTGCCCGGCTCAACTCAGAGACGCCTTCGCGCCGTTCGAGGATGCGGGCGGTGATGTTGTAGGTCCGCTCATTATCGACATCGATGGCATAGTGGCCATCCGACAGCTCAATCGGAACGAGCTTCACGCCAAACCTTTTGGAGAGCGTCGCAAACAGCTTCTCCTTCGACCCATTGCCCAGTTTAAACCGGATGAGGTTCATAAAACCGAACGCCTTGATGATCCGGGTCGGGAATTTGATGAACTGCCCGCCGCCGCGCATGATTTCCGCCGCCGCCAACGCCCGCTCGCTGCCCATCCAATACATATTGCAGTTGGAATAGCTGCCATCCTGAAACGTGTAGAAGCGGCGCTGGCCTTCGGGATCGGCTTTGATGATGTTCTCACGCGATGCAAGGCCCGGGGCGACGTCTGCGCCCTGTTCCAGGCATTTGCGGATGAATTCGGAATAGCCTTCGCCCGTCACCAGGCAATTGTCCGCCGTGGTGATGACCAGCGGAAACTCGGCTCCTTCGGCTCCTGCAAAGACGCTGTCGACGATGTTGAACGCGCCATCGACAAAGCTTAACCGGCCCTCTTCGATCAGAGCGGCAATCGTGGGCAGAGCGGCGATCTCGTCAGGTTCATGCGCGACGATGCGGATTTCGCCGATATCGGGGCAATCGGCGACCTGTTTCACCACCCGCTCAACCATCGGAACGCCATTGACCGGCACCACGGCTTTCTGCGCGACGCCTGCATTGGCGGCGAGCGGATCGAGCACGCCAGAGCGCTTGCCCGCCATAACCAGCGCGGTAGCCCTTGTCCGTTGGGTGCCCAGTGTTGTCATGTATTGCGTCCTTAAGGGTAAATCGCCAGCCGCCTTTAACGCCATTTCTGCGCCCGCGCAAAGCGTGAGAGCGCATAGATTGAGGCAGGCCTTGAGAAAGGTGGGACCGGTCGCCACAAGCGAGCCTGTTATGAAGATCATCTTCTCTCGCAAAGGCTTTGATTCGAGCGCTGGGGGCGGGCCGTCCCCCATCGTGAATGGCCGTCCGGTGAGCCTGCCGATCCCGGCGGGCACTGCGAGCCGCACGACCTATGGCGATCTGGGCCTGGGCGAGCTGGCGGCGAAGGCGAGCAAGGGGAAGCTGGGCGCGCAGGATTTATGCCACCACGACCCGATGTTCCTTGCGGATGGCGCCTGCGCCTTTGGCCAGCACAGCGCGGCGCAAACCCATCTGGAGCGGCAGGGCGTGGGACTGGGCGACGTGTTCGTCTTCTTCGGCCTGTTTGCCGACGGGGTGACGCGCGAACCCCATCACCGCATCTTCGGCTATCTGCGGGTTGAGGAGATGATCGCTCTGGGCGAGGGCATCCCGCAAGCCATGCTCGACATCGACCATCCGCACGCTTTGGCGATGCACTCGGCCAATGACGTGATCTGGTTGGGGGAGGGGCGGACCGCTAACCGTGCCAGCGACACCTTGCGGCTGACCGTGCCCGGTGGCCCTCCGAGCCTGTGGCAGCGACCCGATTGGCTGGGGCGTGGAGGGCTGTCTTATCACGACCGCGTGGATCGCTGGATCAGGGGAGCCACGGGACAAAAGCGCTTGCGGAGCGTCGCGCGCGGTCAGGAATTTGTCGCCGATGTCGGTCGCAGGAAGGCCCCACGCGAATGGCTGGAGGCTGTGATCGCAGAGATCAATTCCTAAGCCCCCTCTCCTTTAGGGGAGGGGGTTGGGGGAGGGGGCTGCATCAAAGCGTCTTGATAATCCCGGAGAAATCGAGCGCGCCGTGCTCTTGCGCAAAGGCCTCATAAATCTCCTGCGCGTGGCTTCCCAGCGGCGTGTTCGCCCCTGCGCTGCCCGCCGCTTCCATCGCCAGCTTCAAATCCTTGAGCATCAGCGCCGAGGCAAAGCCGCCTTGGTACTCATTGTCCGAGGGGCTTTGCGGGCCGACGCCCGGCACCGGACAGTAACTCGTCATCGACCAGTTCTGGCCGCTTGAGACGCTGGAGATGTCGTAGAATGTCTGCGCATCCAGACCCAGTTTCTCGGCCATCGCAAACGCCTCTGCCGTGCCGATCATATGGATCGCGAGCAGCATGTTGTTGCAGATTTTCGCGGCCTGTCCGTTGCCCGCATCGCCCGCATGGATCACCGCTTTGCCCATCGCTTCGAGCACAGGCTTGGCCGCGTCGAAAGCGTGGATCTCGCCGCCGACCATAAAGGTGAGGGTCCCGCCATTCGCCGCTGCAATCCCGCCGGAAACAGGCGCATCGACCATCTTGTAGCCCTCTGCATGGGCCGCGTCAGCGACTTCGCGGGCTGTCGCAACGTCGATAGTGGAGCAATCGATCAGCACAGCGGCGTGCGGCGCATGGCCGATCACATCGCCCGTATATACGCTCTTCACGATAGCGCCATTGGGCAGCATCGAGACAACCGCTTCTACCCCTTCGACGGCATCGCGTGCACTCGTGAAGGTGGAACAACCCGCTTGCTTCGCCGCGCTCAAAGCCGCGTCGGACAGATCAAAAGCGCGCACATCGTGCCCCGCTTTCACCAGATTGGCGGCCATCCCGCCGCCCATATTGCCAAGGCCGATAAAGGCGATTTTCATTGTCTCTCTCCCTCAAGCGAGTTGATCGAAAAGGAGCAACCCGCCCAATGCGGCCGCTAGTAGACCGCCAATTCCATAGACCCAGCCTTCAAATGAGTTGCTGCTTGCCCAAAGCTGGTTCTCGCTAGGTTGCCTCATCTGCCAGATCGCGATTCCAAACCCTCCTAACCCTCCGATTAGAAGAACCAGTCCGCCGATCACCGCCCCTTCCACTGGCCCTCACGCTTTTCGATGAAGGCGGCCATGCCTTCCGCCTTGTCCTCGCTTGCGGTGAGGATCTGGAAAATGCGGCGCTCCATGATCAGGCCTTGGTCGAGCGTGCTCTCGAACGCGGCGTTGACCATTTCCTTGTTTGCGATGGCGGCCATCGGGGGCATGCTCGCAATGGTGGCGGCGGTCTTGAGAACCTCTGCCAGCAATTCCGCTTGAGGCACCACGCGCACCACAAGGTTTGCGCGTTCCGCTTCCTCGGCGCTCATCATCCGGCCCGTCAGGCACATTTCCATCGACTTCGACTTGCCGATGGCCCGCGTCAGGCGCTGCGATCCGCCCATGCCGGGAGCCACGCCAAGCTTGATTTCGGGCTGGCCGAATTTGGCGTTGTCCGACGCAATGATGAAGTCCGCCATCATCGCCAGTTCACACCCGCCGCCAAGCGCAAAGCCGTTGACCGCCGCGATCCAAGGCTTGCGGGTTTTCTTCACGATCTCGGAGGTCCAGGGGCTGAAGAAATCGTCGAGATAGAAGTCGGCTGCCGCCTTCTCGCTCATCTCCTTGATGTCCGCACCCGCCGCGAACGCCTTCTCACCCGATCCGGTCAGCACCGCGCACAGCTGGCTGTCATCGGCCTGGTAGCCGGCAAAGGCGCAGGTGAGGTCGGCGAGGACCTGGCTGTTCAGCGCGTTCAAGGCCTTGGGCCGGTTCAATGTAATCAGCGTGACGCCCTTCGTGCCCTGCGCGTCGGTTTCGACGGTGATGGTTTCGTAGCTCATTTTCTCTCTCCGTTTCCGTCATGCTGAACTCGTTTCAGCATCCATCGCCAGCGCGATCTTCAAATGCTGGCTCGGGCGATGGACCCTGAAACAAGTTCAGGGTGACGAATGTTTCTTCAAAGTGGTACCCACTCCTCACCCTCTGGCAGCGGGGCGAAGATGCTCTCGATCAGCTCCTCGCTCACGTCTGTTGGCAAAGCGGGGTCCCATTTGGGATCGTGGGTCTTGTCGACGATCACCGCGCGCACGCCTTCGGCAAAGTCGGGACGGGTGAGGACGCGGGATGCGATGCGGTATTCCATCCGCATATTGTCGGCAAAGTCGGTAAGGTCGCGGCTTTCGGCGAGCTGGCGCAGCGCCACTTTGCAGGTTTGCGGGCTCTTGGTGCCGAGCGTGTCGCGCTCTTTCTGTGCCCACTCCGCGCCGCCATTCTCGTCGGTTTCGATCTCGGCTTCGAGGCTGGCGATGATGTCTTCGAGCGTGTCGGAGGCGAAGTGCTTGGCGATTTTGAGGGCGTTTTCCTCGATCCGGGCAGGCGGAGGCGTACCAACCGGTTCTGACAAGATGCCCCGGATGCGGTCGGGCTTCTCGGCGATCCGCGCCTTTAGCTCATCGAGCATGTCGCTCGGCACGTAATGCGTCGCGAGGCCCGCCCACAGGCACTCCTCGCCTTTGAGCCGCGCGCCGGTCAGCGCAAGGAATTGCCCCATCCGCCCGCCGAGCCGCGAGAGATACCAGCCACCGCCCACATCCGGGAACAGACCGATGCCGGTTTCGGGCATGGCAAAGCGGGTGTTCTCCGTCGCGACGCGGAAGCGGGCGGGCATGGCAATGCCGACCCCGCCACCCATGGTGACGCCATCCATGAAGGCGACCACGGGCTTTTTATAGGTGAAGAGCTGGTGGTTGAGCTGGTATTCGTCGTGGAAGAACTTGCGCCCCGAAACGCCGCCATCGTTCAGCGCAGAATTGCGCAGGAAGGCGATGTCGCCGCCAGCGCAAAAGCCGCGTGAGCCCTCTGCATGGTCGATGATAACCGCCTTGATCGCGTCATCGCTCGCCCAATCGGAGAGCGCTGCGGACATCGCGTGGCACATCTCCAGCGTCAGCGCATGGAGCGCCTTGGGTCGGTTGAGCGTGATATGGCCGATAGGACCTTCGCTGCGGGTGAGAACGTCTTGGGTGGCGGTATCAGTCATCATTGCTCCAGAGGTCGGGCGGCGAAACCTGCCATGCAAACCACCAATAGGTAAGGCCTGCAACTGCCCCTCCGATGAAAACGGTTGAGAGCGCGAGAGCCGAACTTTCTATCGAGTTTGTCAACTCGCTTGGGAAGAGAATGAGACCGCCTCCACCGCCGAGGATCGGGAAAACCCACCAGTACGGAGGTCTAAAGTTCTCGGTCACCACGATGCAGATTGCGGCGAGAGGAATTGCGGCAATGCTGCCAACGACAGCGAGAATAAAAGCCGTCCCCAGTATCTGCCGCGCGGGCATTTCTCCAATCAGCGCGGAAAGCACTGCAAAGACCAAAGAGCCCGCCGCAGCCGCTACCGCGTAGCTGATCAAGATTTGGACAATCCTCACTGCCGCAAAAGGTCCCGGCCCACGACCATGCGCATGATCTGGTTCGTCCCCTCCAGAATCGAGTGGACGCGCAGGTCGCGCCAGAACCGTTCAATCGGGTAGTCCTGAAGGTAGCCATAGCCGCCGTGGAGTTGCAGGGCGCGGTCGACTACGCTCGAGCCATTGTCGGTCGCAAGCCGCTTTGCCATGGCGGAGAAGCGCGATTTGTCCGGCGCATTCTCGGTCACTTTGCAGGCGGCGAGATAGAGCAGCGCGCGGGCGGCTTCGAGGTCGGTGGCCATGTCAGCCAGCGTGAACTGCGTGTTCTGGAACTCCGCGACAGCCTTGCCAAATTGCGAGCGTTCCTTGGTGTAGCTGATCGCTTCGTCCAAGCAGCGCTGCGCGCCGCCAAGCGAACAGGCGCCGATGTTCAGGCGTCCCCCATCAAGCCCCATCATCGCAATGCGAAAACCTTCGCCTTCGCCTCCGACCACGTTCTCAACCGGCACGCGCACATCTTCAAGGATCAGCTGCGCGGTGGGTTGGGAGTGCCATCCGAGCTTCTTCTCATTCGCACCAAAGCTGACGCCGGGCATGTCCTTCTCGATCACCATGCAGGTGATGCCTTTCGGCCCGTCCTCTCCGGTGCGGACCATCGCGACATAGACTTCGTTTGAGCCTGCGCCCGAGATGAACTGCTTGGTGCCGTTCAGGACATAATGGTCGCCGTCCAGCTTGGCCGTGGTCTTCAGTGCGGCGGCGTCCGAGCCGGAGGAAGGCTCGGTCAGGCAATAAGAGGCGATCTTGTTCATGCCGACAAGGTCGGGGAGATATTTGTCCTTCACCGTCTGCGATCCGAAGCGGTCGATCATCCATGCGGCCATATTGTGGATCGAGATGAAGGCAGATGTGGAGGGGCAGCCATAGGCCATCGCTTCCATGATCAGCGCCGCTTCCAATCGCCCAAGGCCGATGCCGCCGCTTTCCTCCGACACATAAATCGCGCCAAAGCCAAGCTCGGCCGATTGCTTGATCGTGTCGATGGGGAAGATGTGCTTCTCGTCCCACTCTGCGGCGTGCGGCGTAATGTTGTCGGCGGTGAACCGCTGCGCCATTTCCTGGATCGCAAGCTGGTCGTCGGTGAGTGCAAATTGTCCGGTCATGGCGTTCCATCTAGCCTCTAGCGCCACGCTAGAAAAGAGCGCCAGTGAAGCTTCGGCAGATAGGTTTTAATTGGTCGCTCGAACGCTTTTTGTGCGACACAAAGTAACCCAAAGTCGCGGATGCGCGTAGTAATGGATATGAACATGCTTGTTACGCCCGCGCGCGCGCCCCGCTTGCTGATAGTTTACAACGCCGATGGCGGGTTTTTGAACATGCTCAAAGACGCTGTCTGGAAGATCGCCAAGCCTGAAACTTATCCCTGCTCGCTCTGCGCGATCACCTATGGGCCGGTGGCGATGCACAGCGATTGGCGGCGGTTCCTCGACAGTCTGAAGCTTGAGGTTGTGTATCATCACAAGGATGATTTCGCCGCTGACTATCCCGATCATGGCATCGCTTTACCCGCGATTGTGATGGTGAATGCGGAGGATGATCTGAGCGTGTTGGTCTCTGCGCGGGAGCTTGATATGCTCTACAACACGACCGGGCTGATCAAGCGGGTTGAGGACGCGCTGATTGCCGAGCAGGTCAAGCGTCCCGCGCTGCGGATTGTGGCGTAGGGCGGATTGTGGCTTAGCCAGGCGGCTAGTCGACGATAGCTTCGGCCTCGATCTCGACCTTCCAGTCAGGGGCGCACAGCCATGCAACCCCGGCCATCGTGGCGGCAGGTTGGGCGTCGGCGAAAAAGCGCGCATGGACCGCGCCGACTGCGTCCTGATCGGCTGGATCGGTCAGCAGCATGCGGGTGCGCACGACGTCCTTGGCAGAGCCGCCCAGATCCTCAATCGCCTTGACGATCAGCGTGAGGCACCGCTCGGCTTGTGGGCCCGCGCCTCCCGGAGTGGTCTGGCCGTCCGGGTCAATCGGCCCGGTGCCCGCAACGATGATGCGGTTGCCCACACGGACCGCGCGGCAAAAGCCGAATTGCTCCTCGTAGGGTGAGCCAGAGGTGGTCCGCTGGCGTTCGCTAGTCATCCGCAAGTGACCGCGGTGATGATCGAATTGTCGTCATAACGCACATTCACTCGGTCGGTCCGATAATCCATCGACCAAGCGCTGCGCGGAGGCCCCCAGCGCAAGGTCTTCGCGCCGCTCTGGGCGAGGATTGTGGCGCCCATTTCGGGGGTCACTGGCTGGCCGACATAGCTCTGTAATTCGCGCGCATTGCACACGCCGAACATGTCGCGCGAGGGGCGCTGGGGCTCTTCGGCGGCAGGCGGGGGAGGTGGCGGCGGCGTGGCAGGTGTTTCCGCCGCAGCGGTGCATCCGGCAAGGGCGAGCGGTGCGAGAAGCAGAATTGTCCGAACGATCATGCGCAGCGCTTTCGTTCATTGGTGGGATCGTCCGAGAGGTTTGTGGCGTCGGACTGGAAGGTCAACGCGTCTGATCCGGGTTTATTGATCAGCGAGGATTTCTGTGTCCAAGTCTCCCCTTCGCCGCTCATCTCCAGATCGACGATAACTGTGTCGCCGACAGGGAGGGCCGTCACCACCTTACCAGCGCTCTCGTAGAATGTAATTTCGCGGGCGCTGACTTCGATCCTGAGGTCGCTTTCAGGCGAGCAAGTGCCCTCGACGTAATCCCACACGCCGTGAAAGCGGTCAGGGATGGTGCCTCCGGTGACGTCCTTTGCAGCATTATCGGGTGCTGGCTCGGGCGCTTCTTGTACGGCTTCCCCGGCCGCTTCGGAGACAACCTCAGCCGGAGACTCTTCCGGTCCGTTGCTCTCATCAGAGACTTCCAGCCCGGAGCCGCAGGCGCTGAGCGTCAGTGCTGCCACGCTGATTGTTGCCCATCGCAAAACTGGTCGCGTCATCATTCCTCCTTGTCCGCTTCCGCCTCTGGAGCCTTCCCTAGCACATCTACCCTGAACCGCTGCTCCAACAGGCTCGTGTCATTGCCCGGATACCAGCGCTGTGAGGTTATGCCTTCATGCCAAGCGACCAGCTCCGTCAAGGTCCCTTGCGCAGAGGGGACTTCGGGAGTGATCCGATAAGCGGGATCGGCAAAGGCTTCATCCGCGCTGACGATAACCCAGCCATCCGCGCGCAGGGCCGTCACTAGATCGCCGATAAGCATCGCGGCAAGGTCGGTTTCGTGCAGCAGGAGATTGTGGACGATAGGGCGGTCAAACGCCTCCAACGCCAGCCCATGATAGAATGCGGCGGCTTCGACGTGGGTCTCTACAAACAACCTGCCAGCGGCGTCGAGATCGTATTCCGCCCCCTCTCGCTCAGCCCGGTTCAGCGCGCCATCGATCCACCAGTCTGACGCGTCCACGGTTGGGCTGGCGTTGAGCAATCCGCGCTGGGCCAATGCCGCGCGCACAGCATCGCGTTTGGCCGCATCGCGGCGGCCCTCGTCGAGATAAGGAAAGCGGAACCAGGGCCGCACGCCGTCGCGCCCCGTCAGCCAGTCCTGCGCCGCATCGACATTGGCGATGAAGTCGTCCGTATCCGTCTGCGAGAGGCGCGGGTGATCGGCGGTGTGGTTGGCGAGCACATGCCCAGCCGCGACATAGGCCTCGATGCGCGCCTCTGCCCCATCGCGCTGGGGGATCTTGCCGGGATTGACGAAGAACACCGCCTGCTCAACGCCTGCCTCGCGCAAGGCGGTGATCAAGGCCTGCGTTCGCTCATCCTCGGAGAAGAAGGCTCCGGGGTGACGCGGCGTGTCGTCAAAGGTGATGGCGATGCGCTTGGGGTGAGGCGCTGTCTCGGCCTCCTCCGCCTGCGCTCCCGGCGCAATCAGAGCCAGAGCAAGCAGTGCGAAGAGGGCCGAAAGCAAGCGCATCCCGCTCACCCCATCGTCGGGATGACGAAAGCGTCACCCTGATCCGGGCTTCCATCGGGCCAGCGCTGGGTGATCTTCTTCTTCTTGGTCCAGAATTGCAGACCCTCGGTCCCGTATTGGTCGATGTCGCCAAAGCCAGACCGCTTCCAGCCGCCAAAGGTGTGGTAGCTGACCGGAACGGGAATCGGTACGTTGACGCCGACCATGCCGACATTGACGCGGCTCGCAAATTCGCGCGCGGCGTGGCCGTTGCGGGTGAAGATCGCGACGCCGTTGCCATATTGATGCTCGCTCGGCAGGCGGACGGCTTCCTCGAAATCGGCAGCGCGCACGATTTGCAGAACAGGCCCGAAGATTTCCTCCTGATAGGAGCTCATCTGCGGGGTCACGTGGTCAATCAGGGTCGGGCCGACGAAGAAGCCTTTCTCATGGCCCTGAAGCGTGAAGCCGCGCCCGTCGATGACGATCTCTGCGCCCTCGGCCTCTGCCGTGCCGATCCATTGTTCGATCCGCGCCTTGTGTTCCGGCGTGACGACCGGGCCGTAATGCGCGTCTGGATCGTGGGAGACGCCGATGCGAAGCGCGTTGATCGCGGGGATCAGCTTTTCTTTCAGCCGCTCCGCCGTGTCCTCACCCACCGGCACAACCACGGGCAGCGCCATGCAGCGCTCACCCGCCGAGCCGAAGGCGGCACCGGTCAGATCGTTCACCACTTGGTCGAGGTCTGCATCGGGCATCACAACGCCGTGGTTCTTCGCTCCGCCAAAGGCCTGCACGCGCTTGTGGAATTCAGCCCCGCGGCGGTAGATGTAATGGGCGATGTCGGAGGAGCCGACGAAGCTGATCGCGGGAATGTCAGGATGCTCGATAATCGCATCGACCATTGCCTTGTCGCCGTGGAGGACTTGGAGCAGACCTTCTGGCGCGCCCGCTTCGATGAACAATTCGGCGAGGCGCACGGGCACGGACGGATCGCGCTCAGAGGGTTTGAGGATAAAGGCATTGCCCGCCGCGCAGGCCATGCCGAACATCCACATCGGGATCATTGCGGGGAAGTTGAACGGAGTAATCCCTGCGCCAATGCCCAACGGCTGACGCATCGAATAAACGTCGATGCCCGGCCCTGCGCCTTGCGTATACTCGCCCTTCAAGACCTGCGGGATGCCGCAAGCAAATTCGATCACTTCAAGGCCCCGCTGCACGTCTCCCATCGCATCAGGCACCGTCTTGCCGTGCTCAGATGAGAGCAGCTCGGCGAGCGACTGCATATTCGCCTCGATCAGCTCCTTGAACTTGAACATGACGCGAGCGCGTTTCTGCGGATTGGTCGCGGCCCAAGCGGGCTGGACTTGCTTTGCCGTCGCCACCGCGCGTTCCAGCAGAGCCGCATCGCCCAAGGCAACCTCGGCTTGCACTTCGCCGGTCGACGGGTTCCAGATGGAATGCTTGCGGGTCGCGGGCGGGCTGTCGCCAACAATAAAGTGATCAACCTGGCGCATGGGGAATCTCCTCTCCGATTTGAGGGCGAGTTTTGGCGCGCAGATGGGCTGCTTGCAAGCGCTGTGGCAGGGGGGCTTGCGAAAGCTTCGTTTCGGCTTGGCAGATTGTATTCTTCGTGCCTTTCAGCGCGGCTGCAAACACCGTTTGTGACAAGCGCCATTTCGCCTTAAGGGGCAGGGGCAATTTCATGAGGGATATTTTCGATGAGCCTTGAACTGACCACCACTTTGGAAAACGCACCGGTTGTGCCTCTGATCGGAGAGGACGATCCGGCGACCGCAATCGCTGTCGCAAAGGCGCTGGATGCGGGAGGCTTGAGCGTCCTCGAGGTCGTGCTGCGCAGCCCCGGTGCCCAAGCCGGGATGGAAGCGATCCTTGCTCACAACGCTGAACAAGGCGGGCGCATGATCGTGGGCGCAGGAACCGTGCTTACGCTCGATCAGGCCAAGTCGGTTCATGCCAGCGGTGCTCAATTCATCGTCTCACCCGGCCTCGTGGACGAAATTGCCCAGTATTGTCTCGCGGAGGACATTCCCTTCTTCCCCGGCACCATGACCGCGGGCGAAGTGCAGCGCGCATGGGCCATGGGGCTGCGCGCGGTGAAGTTCTTCCCGGCGAGCCTTGCGGGCGGTGTGCCGATGCTCAAAGCGTTCTCGTCCGTGTTTGGCGGCATGCGCTTTATGCCCACCGGCGGCGTCTCGGCCAAGAACCTGTCTGACTTCCTCGCCGTGCCCAGCGTTATCGCCTGTGGAGGCAGCTGGCTGACGCCAAAGGATGCGATTGCGGAAGGCCGGTTTGAGGATGTGACGGCTCTGGCAGCAGAGGCCGTGACCATCGCGAAAGCTGCGCGCTAGGTTGGCGGCTCAAGGCGCGTCTCAGCAGCGGGCTTCCAAACTTTCTCGGAACAATCCGGCGGTGCGACCCATTGATTTGGTGTCGTAACAAAAATGGAGTCACGCGAAACAAACATGCTTTCAATTGTAACAGATCAGTTCAACGCCTTTTATACCGACACGCTTGCCACCATCCCTTCGCTGATGATCGGCGCCGGAGTGCTGCTCATCACCTGGGTCGTGGCGAAGTGCGCTGGGATCATCGCTCGCATGATTATCGGCCAGACTGAACTGCGCACCTCGCTGCGCATTCTGTTGCAAAAGGTCATCAAGCTGGGCGTGTGGATCGTCGGCCTGATGATCGCGGCGGTGGTTGTCTTCCCAGACTTCACGCCTGCCAGCATGATCGCGGGGCTGGGGATCGGCTCGCTCGCAGTGGGCTTTGCGTTCAAGGATGTGCTCGAAAACTTCCTCGCCGGGGTCTTCATCATGCTGCGCGAGAAAATGCGCATCGGCGATGTGATCGAAGTCGACGGCGTGACGGGTACGGTCGAATACATCTCCCTGCGCGAAACGCATATCCGCGCCTTTTCGGGTGAGCTCACCATCATGCCCAACGCGATGCTGTTCCAGAGCCCGGTGGAGATCTGGACGGACGAACCCAAGCGCCGCTTTGAAGTGGTGATCGGCGTCGCCTATGACACCGATCTCGACAAAGCCGCCGAGACTTTGCGCAACGCGGTTGAGGGGTGCGCGATGGTCGATCCTGACAAGCCGATCCATGTGCTGGCTGACGCTTTCAACTCAAGCTCGGTCGATTTCGTCGTGCGCTGGTGGGCGGCTTCCTCCGGCCCAGAGGCGGGCGGCAACCGCGACCAGGTGATCCGCGCGATCAAAGCTGCGCTCGATAAAGCGAAGATCGAGATTCCGTTCCCTTACGTGACCCACACGTTCAAGGAAGACGTGCCTGTCGCAGACGGATCATCCGAGAAAGCGTAGGCGGCTGCAAAAGAGGCGTTGACGGGCACGGCCCAGCGGTGCCAATCACGCGCTGCTGAACAGGCGGGTGTAGCTCAATGGTAGAGCAGCAGCTTCCCAAGCTGACGACGAGGGTTCGATTCCCTTCACCCGCTCCACTCCCGACGGTCGTTTCGCGGGTTCCGGTTCCGTAGGCCGCTTGGCGCGGCCCTCTCCGGCCTTTGGCCTCCGAGTCCACCCGCTCCAGCCGCTTCGCATCTTCCGCTGGTTCCGGTTCCGTAGGCCGCTTAGGAACGGCCCGCTCCCGTCACTTCCCAAAGAACCGCCGTCCATGGGCAAACGCAAGGAACAGGCCGCCAAGCACGGTGGGGATCGTCTCATCCACGCCAAACTCTTCGAGGAACAGCGCGCCCACGATCAGCGCCATGCCGATACAGGCTGGGACAAGGAACCTGGGCGTACGCGCCGAGGGTGATATCGCGACAATGCTGCCCGAGGCCAGGACCGCGAGCACGGCGAGAACGATATGCACCATCTCGTTCTCCGCCAGAGCCGCAACGAAGGGTGAGGCTGCTGCGAAGATCGGCAGGATCAGGCAATGCACAATACAGGCAAGGCCAAGCCCCGTTGCTGCGCCGTCAATTGGCTTGGTGGGGGCTGCGGCTGTGTCTTGAGTGGTTGTCACGCTAAAAAATTCCGATCCAAAAACTGTTTGCGACCAAGGCGTGAGGCTCACTCGCTCACGCCCGAAATTTAGGCTCAAGCCCGTCTACTTCGGGGGCATCCGGATTGCACCATCCAATCGGAATTGGTGCCCATTGATATACGAATTGCGGGCAATCTCGCAGATGAGCGAGGCGAATTCCTCTGGTTCTCCCAATCGCTTGGGGAAGGGGACGGAGGCATTGAGCTGGTCCCACATTTGCGGGTTGCGGTCCTTCATCCCCAGCATCAAAGGCGTCGCAAATATCCCCGGCATGACCGAGTTTACGCGGATGCCCAGCTCCATCAGATCGCGCGCCATTGGCAGGACGAGGCCGTTTACGCCGGACTTGCATGAGCCATAGATCACCTGTCCGATCTGTCCGTCTTGCGCTGCAACGCTGGCGGTCAGAGTGATGGATCCGCGCTCTCCGTCGTCATTGAGCGGTTCGGAGTTCGCCATACCCAATGCGGAAATCGACGCGATGCGGTAGCTGGCGACCAAGATACCCTCAGCGCCAAAGGCGTAATCCTCGGTCGGCAGACGCTTGTAACCGCCGGTCGTCTTGTCAAAACCGATGGTCTTGCCGCGCCGCGAGGCCATGGCGCAGTGGACCGTCACGCGTTCCTGTCCGTTGGCCGCACGCGCCGCTTCGAACCCGGCCAGCGCGCTTTCCTCATCCATGATGTTGACATGGTGAAACGTGCCTCCGATCGCGGCGGCGTGTTCCTCGCCTGCTTCATCGTTGATGTCGAAAATCGCGACTTTCAGCCCTGCATCGGCCAGCGCCTTTGCGCTTGCCCGGCCCAATCCTGACGCCCCGCCAGTCACGACAGCGGCCATCCCTGCTTCCAATTTCATGAGCTGGTGCTCTCCCCCTGCATATCTCTCAACTGCGAGTAAGCCCGAAAACGAGAGCTGTGCCAAGAGGGGGATTTCTTGCGCCAGCGCTTCTCGTCACCCATCTGCAATGATACCGAGGCACTAGAGCTGCCAATGGCTATAGAGAGTATCACTTCCATGCACCCGATCACCCCGAACCGTCGCCGCTTTCTGCAATCGACCGCCAGCGCCTTCACTGCTCTGGTCGCGAGCGGTTGCATGTCATCGCGCGACGCCTCTGCTCCCGCACAAGTTGCCGGCGCGGATGGCTTTGCCGGCTACGGCCCACTGGTCGAGGACCCGGCAGGCATTCTCGACCTGCCAGAGGGCTTCTCCTACCGCGTCGTGTCGCGCCTTGGCGATACGATGAGCGACGGAGGCACGGTGCCGGACAAGGCCGACGGGATGGGCTGCTTTGACCTAGGAAACGGTGAGATCGCGCTGGTGCGCAATCACGAATTGGTGCCCAATGACGAAAGCGGAGGCGACTTTGCCCACGGCTTTGGTCGCAGAAACGGCGAGCTGGTGCCGGGTGGCACGACCAACATCGTGCTCGATGCAGAAACTCTGGCTGTGAAGCGCGAGTTCCGCTCGCTCGGCGGGACGATCCGCAATTGCTCTGGCGGGGTGACGCCTTGGGGCACGTGGCTCACTTGCGAGGAAGCACCGACAGGCCCCGGCCAACGCTATGGCGACGGGCTGGAGCGCAATCACGGCTGGGTCTTCGAAGTCCCCGCCTCTGCCACCGGTCTGGTCGAGGCTGTGCCGCTCACCGCATTGGGCCGCTTCAATCACGAAGCCGCAGTGGTCGATCCGGCAACTGGCATCGTTTACGAGACCGAGGACCGCGATGACGGCGTGCTCTATCGCTTTGTGCCGCAAGTGCCCGGTGACTTGGCAAAAGGCGGCAAGCTTCAGGCGATGGTGATTGAGGGGCTCTCCGACACGCGCAACTGGGAAAGTGCGGACATGCCAGTGGGCCAATCCTATCCGGTGCGCTGGGTCGATCTCGACAAAGTTGAGGCTCCGCAAGATGATCTGCGCCAGCGCGCGGCGGCCAAGGGCGCGGCTTTGATAGCGCGCGGAGAGGGGCTCCACATGGGCGTCCGGCGCGAGACGAGCGAGGTCTTCATCTGCTCGACCAGCGGCGGTGCGGCGCAATACGGCCAGATCTTCCGTCTCGTCCCTGGCGTGGCGGGCGCACCCGACCGCGTGGAGCTGTTCTTCGAAAGCGAGAGCAAGGAGCAATTCAATTACGGCGACAATCTGTGCGTTGGTCCCAATGGCCACCTTGTGGTGTGCGAGGACCAGTACACGTCCTTTGTCGACAACCATCTGCGCGGGATCACGCCTGCGGGCACAGCGTATGATCTTGGCCATCTGCGCCGTCAGACTGAGCTTGCCGGTGCCTGCTTTTCGCCCGATGGCAAGTGGATGTTCGTTAACGCCTATGCGCCGACGCTGACTTTGGCGATTACGGGGCCGTGGGCGGAGATGGCTTGATCGCCTGATCGAGCGCAGATGGACGGTTTTCTCCTCGCCATGGTGCTGACCTTCGCGATTGCCTTTGGCGGGCGCGAGCAGTTGATCGTCGCGCAATTCGCCGAACAGCTGGAGCGCACCGCCCCGCTGCTCCTGACCGGAGCCCTGTGCGCAATCGCCAGCGCGGCGGCCATGGCCTATGCGGGCGCGCATATGGCCGCGCTTCTGCCCGAACGAGCCGCGCAAATGCTGGTCGCCTTCGCCCTTGCCATCGCCGCGTTTGAGCTCGCATGGCGGGTTAGGCTCAAGCCGATGAAAGAGCCCACTCGCTCCTACATCGCCATTGGAGCCGTCCTGCTTGCCCGCCAGATCGGCGACGGAGCGCGCTTTGCGATCTTTGCGCTGGCTGCATGGACTGTGTTTCCGACCACTGCCTTGATCGGTGGCGCTATCGGAGGGGTTGCGGCCGTGGCGTTGGGATGGAGCCTGGGCCTTTCCAAACTGCAGGCTTTTCCGCTTCGCGCGATCCGAATGATCTTTGCCCTGTGTTTGATTGTTGCGGCTTTAGTGATCGGATTGAACGCTCGTTACACGTTCCTGTGATCGCATTGTACGATCACTGCGAATTGGGTTTTGCGTTAGAAAAACCCTTTAAATCTGATATTTAACTCCCACATAGGGTGTGAACGAGGGAGCGCCATTAAAGGCCCCTCGAACAAGGTAGGCGATGAGCGCCAGCCAGAAATTCACACTCCGATTGGAGGAAAATTATGTTGGACCCTAACAACAACGCCCAGACCCAGATGGTTGCCGAAATCAATGCACTGCTGGCCGATCACTTCGCGCTCTATGTGAAGACGAAGAACTTTCACTGGCACGTGAAGGGCCCGCGTTTCCGCGACCTGCACTTGCTGTTCGATGAGCAGGCAGCCGAGGTGCAAAAGGAAATCGACGTTATCGGCGAACGCGCCCGCAAAATTGGCGGCGACACGCTGACTTCGATTGGTTCGATAGCATCGCACACGCAGATCGCCGACCAGGACAATGTGAACCTCTCGGCTGAAGAGATGATCACCGAATTGCGCGATGACAACGCCAAGCTGGTGACGCGTCTGAAAGCGATGAAGGAAACCGCCGAAGCCGCAGGTGACAATGCCACCGATGGGTTGATCGACGACTGGACCGACGCCGCTGAAGAGCGCGTCTGGTTCCTGAGCTCGGCTCTCGGCTAACGCCGACCGGCACAACAAAATACGCGTATAAGGGGCCGTCCATGCTTTGCGTGGGCGGCCCTTTTGCTATGCGGGGGCCATGAACAATATCGCAATCATCGAAGACGCTGACACGCAGGCCATCGCGGACTGGTTCACCACCAAACTGGCCGAGCGCTTGCAGGCCAGTTCAGAGCGGGTTCGGATCGCAGTTCCGGGTGGCTCGACACCGTTTCCCATCTTCGAAGTCCTCGCCAAGACCGACCTCGATTTTGCGCGGCTCGATATCTTCATGACCGATGACCGCGTCGTGCCGACCGATCACCCCGCCTCCAATGTCGGGCGCGTGCTGGAGATTTTCGAGGGCGCGACGCAGGCCAGCGTCCATGCGCTCAGCGAGGGCGACGACATTCCGGCCTTCGATCTCGTCTGGTTGGGCATGGGAGCGGACGGGCACTTTGCTTCGCTCTTCCCCAACACTGACCCGCAGGTTGATGACCCGCAGATTGTGCGCCGTCTGACCCCCGATCCGCTTCCGCCAGAGGCGCCGTTTGACCGCGTGACGCTCACCATCCCGGCGCTGCTGCGCACGGGCGAGATGATCTTTGTCATCCGTGGCGAGGAGAAACGCGCGGTCTTTGATGCAGGCGCAGCTAGAGAGCACGACCTGCCCATCGCCCGGTTGCTCTCCGCGGCCGCTAAACAAAATCTCCCCGTGACCGTTTTCACCTGATGATCAACTGGCTGCCTGCTCCCATCCACCGCGCTCTGCTCCCGCTCGCACACCGTGTGCGCCGTGTATGGCGGCGGGTGAGCAAGAAGCCGTTCTCAGGCGTCAGCGCGGTCGTCACGAACCTGTCTGGCGATGTCCTGTTGGTGCGCCATTCATATGGCGCGGATGTTTGGGCTCTTCCGGGAGGGGGACTTGGCAAAGGCGAAGACCCGGAGGAGGGGCTACGCCGCGAAATTCAGGAGGAAGTGGGCATCAAGCTGGGGGCTGTGACCTATCTCGGCTGCCATGAAGAGCTGCTCTTCAACGCCCCGCACACAGCCCATCTCTTCGCTGCCACCTGCAACGCTCTGCCCAAGCCGGACGGGCGCGAAGTGATCGAAGCGCGCTTCTTCCCCTCGCATTCTCTGCCCGAGCCATTGGGCAAGACCACAGCGATCCGCATCCAGATCTGGCGCGAGCGGGCTCCCAAGGGCGCGAGTTAGAGCAGACTTAGCTGCGCATCGTCCTTGGCCGTTTTGTCGCCGGCTTCCTCCGCGCCTTCTAGATTGCTGAGCGTCAGGCCCATCAGGCGGATGGGGAGGGGCAGGGGCAGGACCTCTTCCAGCAATTCACGCGAGAGGCGGGCAAAGGTCTCCTTGTCCTCGATCCATGCAGACCCACCTTTGGCAGAGACGCTTTTCGCGCGGCTCATGGCTTTGAAGTCGGTGTATTTGAGCTTCAGCGTAACGGTCCGCCCGCGCACCTGGACGTCTTTGCCTCCCGCCGCTTCGATCCGGTCCCAGACGATGTCGATGATGTTTTCGAGCGTGTCGCGAAGGGCGCTGCCGCTGGAGATATCCTCGCTAAAGGTCCGCTCCCCGCCGACCGATTTGCGCACCCTATGCGCGCGGACGGGGCGCAGGTCGATGCCGCGGGCTGCACGGAAGAGGTAGTCGGCAAAGGAGCCAAAATTGACGCGCAGGAAGTCGATGTCTTTGGCGGCGAGATCAGCGCCGGTTTCAATCCCGAGCCGCTTCATCTTCTCCTCCGCCTTCGGCCCGACCCCGTGGAAGCGGCGGATGGGCAGGCCAGCGACGAAATCCGCGCCTTGCCCGGGACGGATCACGCACATCCCGTCGGGCTTGTTCTGGTCGCTCGCAAGCTTGGCGAGGAACTTGTTGTAGCTCACCCCTGCGCTCGCCGTCAGTTTGGTTTTGGCGCGGATTTCCTGCCGGATCAGTTCGGCGATGCGCGTCGCGCTGCCAATGCCGAGCCGGTCCTCGGTAACATCGAGATAGGCTTCGTCGAGGCTCAAAGGCTCCACATGGGGGGTGTGATGTTCGAAGATGCGGCGGATCTGCGCGCTTGCCTCCTTATAGGCGTCAAAGCGGTGGCGCACGAAGATAAGATCGGGGCAAAGCCGCTTCGCCGTGACCGAGGGCATGGCGCTTTTGACGCCGAACTTGCGCGCTTCGTAGCTAGCCGCCGCCACGACGCCGCGCCCGCCTGACCCTCCGACCGCGACGGGCTTGCCTTGCAACTCTGGATGGTCGCGCTGCTCGACGCTCGCAAAGAAGGCATCCATATCGACATGGATGATCTTGCGCAGGCCCTGGGCCTCTTCCTCATGATCGTTTGTCGGGGGAGCAGCGGCAGACATGGGCATGCAAACTACGCCCTTCGCGCTGGCAGGGAAAGCGCCTCAAACATCCGCGTGGCGGATAGGGGCTGCGTGGTTGCTAGGGATTGTTGCGCTGTGTGGAACTTGACCGCTCTTCGGCCATTTTGTGCATATGCGAAATGAACAGTGGTCAAGCGGCTCGGTGGCAGGCAAAGGACCTGCCATGGCCGCATCTGTGCCCCTCTCGAAGCCCTCCGGCACGCTTGGCGAGACCGAGCTGATCTGGATGATGGCGATGCTGATGGCGCTGCAAGCCTTCGGCATCGATGCGATGTTGCCTGCGCTGGACGACATGGCGCTGGACCTTGGCGTGCCCGGCAATGACCGGCAATTTGTAATCGGAGTGTACCTCCTCACAGCAGGCGTCGGAGCTTTGTTTCCCGGGGCTTTGGCCGATCGATTTGGCCGCCGTCCGATCCTGCTGGGATCAATTGCAGCCTATATCGCTCTCGCGATCGCCAGTGCCTATGCGCCCGATTACGACACGCTGATCGCGATCCGGGCCGCGCAAGGTTTCTTCGGAGCCGGCATCGTCGCTATCCCGCCCGCTATCATCCGTGACCGCGTGGGCGGCGACAAGATGGCGCGCATGATGAGCCTCATTTTCGTCATCTTCCTGATGGTCCCCGCCATCGCTCCCAGCATCGGAGAGCTGATCCTGTTGGTCGGCGACTGGCGCATGATCTTCGCCGCAATGGCACTGCAAGGCATCATCATCGGCAGCTGGGTCTATTTCCGCTTGCCGGAGAGCCTGACCGACGAAAACCGCCAGGAAATCCGCCCGCGTGTGATCGGTCGCAACATGTTCCGGGCGCTCAGCCTGCCGAGCGTCTTTGGCTATGTCATCGGCTCATCACTAGTGTTCGGGGCGCTGTTTGGCTTCATCAATTCCTCGCAGCAATTGATCACCGAGACCTTTGGCGCGGGCGAGATTTTCCCGATTGTCTTTGGCATTTGCGCAGGCGCAATGGCGGTGGCGAGCTGGTCAAACTCGCGCATTGTTGAACGGTTCGGCGCGCGGCGGGTTAGCCACACGGCTTTGTTCCTGTTTATCGGCGTCGCTGGCTTGCAGGTCTATTTTGCGTTCCAGCCGGATGAGACGCTGTGGGAGTTCGTGCCCTTGATGGCCGTCAATATGATGCTGCTGGGCTTTATCGGCAGCAACTTTGGCGCGATTGCGATGAACCCATTCTTCGACATTGCGGGGGCGGCCAGCTCCGCCCACGGCTTTGTCCGCATGACGACCGCCTCGCTGATCGGAGGGCTGATCGGATATTCCTTCGACGGCACCGCGCGCCCCTTGGCGCTGGCGCTGCTCGCCTCTGGAGTGATCTGCCTCCTGCTCGTGATCTTCAGCGAGAAGGGCAAGCTGTTCGGCCCGCCCGATTGGGCCAAGGGTCCCACGAAGATGCGGAACATGTGAGAAGGGGGGAGGGGTTCTCCCAACGGCTGCGCAGCAGCCGCAAGGGCGACCGCCCGCCCGCAGGGGCACCGTAGCGAAGCGAAGGAGCTGCCCCGAGGACGCGCCCGCGGATGCGGGTGCACAAACAAAGACTCCTAACCCTCACTCTCCAGCTTCCTCCACGCCAGATCGGCAAATTCGCACAGCAGCGGCCGTGTGTCGCGCGGGTCGATTATATCCTCGACATTGAAGCGTTCAGCGGAGCGGAAGGGGGAGGTGACTTTGCCGAGGCGTTCCTTAATTGTCTCAAGCTCAGCCATCGGGTCTCCCCCGGCTTTGGCTACTGCTTCGAGATCGGATTTATAAGCGACCTCCAAGCCGCCCGCGATAGGCAAGCTTCCCCAATCGCCGCTCGGCCAGCAGAAGCGGTATTGGTAGCGCTCCGCATTGCTCATCGCGCTGCCCGCAATGCCGTAGGCGCGGCGCAGGACAACGCTGGCGAGGGGCACGCTCGCTTTGTAGATTGCGTTCATCGCTTGGACGCCGTAGCGGATCGTCCCCGCAACTTCCGCCTCGCGCCCGATCATGAAGCCGGGATTGTCGACGAGGTGGACGATTGGCAGGCGGAACTGGTCTGCGAGTTTGACGAAACGCTCGACCTTTTCGCTGGTCTTCGCCTCCCACGAACCGCCAAGGAAGCTGGGATCGCTCGCCACCACCGCGACGGGCCAGCCGTTTAGGCGGGCGAGGGCGGTGATCGCCGCGCGGCCCCAATTCTTGCCGATCTCGAACACGGTGCCCTTGTCGAGCACCATCTCCATGCATCGCCGCATCGAATAGACCTGTTTGTCATCGCGCGGGACGAGGCTGAGCAACTCCTCCTCGCGCCGGTCTGCGGGGTCGGAGGGGGCTACGCGGCGGGCGAGCTGGCCGACATGTTCCGGCATGAAGCTGAGGAAATAGCGCGCCCGTGCAAAGGCCTCTTCCTCGCTCGCGACCTCATCATCGACCACGCCGTTGCGGGTGTGGATGTCGACGCCGCCGAGCTCTTCCTTGGCCTGCTGGTGGTCGCTCGCGCTCTTGTAGGCTTCTCCGAGGCCATCGACGACCGCAGGACCAGCGGCGAAGAGTTGGGAGAGCCCGCGCACCATGATCGAGTAATGGCTGGCCGCGATCCGTGCGGCGCCCAGACCCGCCGTCGGGCCAAGCGCCAGTGCCACGACCGGCACAGTATCGAGGTTCTCGACCACATCGCCCCAGCCGGGCACGGCGGGAATGTAAGTGGCACCGATTTGCTCGAGCGTGCGGACAGAGCCTCCGCCGCCGGTCCCGTCGATCATCTTGACGATGGGGAGCTTCAGCTCATGCGCCATCTTCTCGGCCTGCACCATCTTGCGCGCGATCCCCGCATCCGCCGCGCCGCCGCGAATGGTGAAGTCGTCGGCGGTGGCGACGATGGGCCGGCCGTGGACGGTTGCCTTGCCGAACAGGAAGGGGGCGGGGGTGACGCCTGTCAGGTCGCCATTTTCGTCATATTGGGCTGTGCCAGCGATCTTGCCAATCTCGCGGAAGGAGCCGGGATCGCACAGAGCGGCAAGCCGGGCGCGCGCATCCATTTTGCCGCGCGAGTGTTGCTTGGCGACCTTGTCCGCCCCGCCCATTTCCTCGGCGAGCGCCTCGCGTTGGCGCAGTTCTTCGAGTTCGCGTTCCCAGCTCAATACTCACTCCCGTCATGCTGAACTTGTTTCAGCATCCATCGCCGGTGAAAGGCAACTGGAATAGCGCTGAGGATGGACCCTGAAACAAGTTCAGGGTGACAGATTAGGCTCCAAAGTAGAGGTCACTCCGAAGGCTCCACCACCCCCGGTTCGATGGTGCACAGCACAGCCTCTACCTGCACCTGCCCGCCCTCGGAGGCGTCGAGCCCTGTGACCGTCCCGTCAAACGGAGCGGTGAGCGCATGCTCCATCTTCATCGCCTCGAGCACCATCAGGCGCTGTCCAGCAGTGACTACCTCGCCCTCGGAGACATCAAGCGCAATGACCTTCCCGGGCATCGGCGCGAGGATCGCTCCGTCCGCGGCGGAGGCAGTGCCGGTGCCGCGAGGGGGCTGGGATGAAAACTCACGTGACTTGCCGCGTTCTGTAACAAGAACAGTATCTGCATCTAGTGAGTCGGCCAGCGGAAAGCCTGAGAATATGTCCGCTTTGACACTGTAAGAGCTTCCTTCGGCGAAGACCATTATCTTGCGGTTGGGTGCTGAGTTGAGCCGGAAACCACCCGCGGTTTCATTCACTCGCCAAGGAGACCAGTATGTCTCGGGTCCTAAGTTAGAATTTTCCCAAAGAAGGGAGGCTGCTGAAGCGATTGCATTTTTTGAAGGTGCACGACTTTCAATTAATGTCGGCTCATGCCTTGCGATCAGTCCGGTGTCGAGATTGCCCGCAGCAAAGTCTTCGTTGTCAAGGCATTCATATACAAATGCTTTGTTGGTCATGATTGGCCATATTACTAAGCAATCAAGGTTCCTTAGAAGAGATGTGCGGGCTTGTTCCCTGCTTTGAGCATGCTGGATGATCTTGGCGATCATGGGGTCATAGAACGGAGTCACCCAGTCCCCTGCTTCGACACTCCATTCAAGTCGTGCACCGTTGTCCCGATAGATTCTTTCGACGCATCCCGGACTCGGCAAAAACCCTTTCGCCGGATCCTCCGCATAAAGCCGCGCTTCAATTGCCCAGCCGTTGATCGAAAGCTCGTCCTGCTTCAGTGGGATCGGCTCTCCGCTGGCGACGCGCAACTGCCATTCGACCAAGTCCACGCCGGTGATTTCCTCGGTCACCGGGTGTTCAACCTGCAAACGCGTGTTCATTTCCATGAAGTAAATGCGGTCGGCTTTGAGGCCCTTACTCGCATCGGCGATGAACTCGATCGTGCCTGCGCCCTCGTAATCGACCGCTTTGGCCGCGCGCACGGCGGCGGCGCAGATTTCTTCGCGGGTGGCTTCGTCCATGCCGGGGGCGGGGGCTTCCTCGATCACCTTCTGGTGGCGGCGTTGAAGGGAACAGTCGCGCTCGAACAGGTGGACGACATTGCCGTGGCTGTCGCCGAAGACCTGCACCTCGATATGGCGCGGAGAGGTGATCCACTTCTCCAGGAGCACTTCATCGTTGCCGAAGGAGGACTTGGCCTCGCGCTGGCAGGACTCCAGTGATGCAGCGAAGTCCGCCGGGTCATCGACCTTGCGCATCCCCTTGCCGCCGCCGCCTGCGACCGCCTTGATGAGGACGGGATAGCCGATGGCGTCGGCCTCTTTGGTCAGGCGTCCGAGCGATTGATCCTCGCCGAGATAGCCCGGAGTGACCGGTACCCCAGCGGCGATCATCCGCTCCTTGGCGGCGTCTTTCAGGCCCATCGCCTCGATACTGGCAGGCTTGGGGCCGACCCAAATGAGGCCTGCGTCGATGACAGCCTGCGCGAACTGCGCGTTCTCCGAGAGGAAGCCGTAGCCCGGATGGATCGCCTCCGCGCCTGTTTCCTTGGCGGCTGCAATGATCTTCTCACCGACGAGATAGCTTTCGGCAGCAGGAGAGGGGCCGATATGGACCGCTTCGTCAGCCGAGCGCGTGTGCAGCGCCTTCGCATCCGCGTCCGAATAGACTGCGACTGTGGCGATGCCCATCTCGCGTGCGGTGCGCATGATGCGGCAGGCGATTTCGCCGCGATTGGCGATGAGGAGTTTTGTGATCATTCTGCGAGCCAATACATGCCGTATTTGGTGCATTCAGATGGCGGGACCATCGTGAAGCTGGTGTTCGCCACTTTCCAGCCGTCTTCGGTTTTTACCATGCTGAGCGAGTTGACCCCGCAATGGGCAATCTCGCCATCCACTTCGAAGCTGTAGGGGCCCCAAACATGGGCCATATCGCCATCGACGCGGATGGTGCGGAAATCCATGCGCTCTGCGGTCTGACGAGTCCCTTGGCCCCACCGTTCAAGGTGAGCGGCCACCGACACGATGTCCACACGCGGATTGTCCGGGTCCATGTGGTTGTGAATGAAGATCGTGCCTTCCGGCAGCATATGATCGGCAAGCAGTGATTTGTCGTCGCTGCTGATCGCGTCCATGAACTCTGCCGCGGCAAGCATGACGCTGCCTTCGGGCGTCGGGCTAAGCGTCGTCTGTGCGCTCGCGCTGGATGCTGTGATTGCCAAGGCTATGGCAAGGAATGTCTCTCTCATGCCAATGGGATTAGCCACCGCTCGGCAAAAAGAAAACCGTCATCCCGGACTTGATCCGGGATCTCGCTTTCTTTGCAGTGGTAAAAGAAGAAGCGGGCCCCCGGTTCAGGTCCCGGGAGACGACTAAGCTGAAGGCCTGAAATCCTTGATGCCCCAAGTGATCGCGCCGTCGGGATGCTTCTCACGGTTGATCGCGGCGGAGAGGAAGGCACGCGCGCCATAGAGCGCTTTCTCCCAGCGCGGCACGAAGGTGCGAGAGTTCCATGCTTCGGTCCCGCGCTTCCTCACCTTGCGCCCAATCGCGCCGTAAATGCGCGCAGCAGACAGCACCGCCCAGCGGCTGCGGAAGGGCAGGCGTTCCGCGCCGACGCGCGCCGCCGCCTCGTGCTTTTCGACCAGCGCGACGAGCTTGGCGGCCATCTCGGCCAGTTCCTCGCGGTGGTGGGGCTTGGTGTGTTGGCCCGGCTCAATATCCTGCTCGACCAGCCACATGACAGGGAGGTAGCAGCGCCCCGCTGCGTCATCCTCGACAATGTCGCGTGCGATGTTGGAGAGCTGGAAGGCGAGGCCAAGATCATTCGCGCGGTCGAGCGTGTCCTGATCCTTGGGATCGACACCCATGACCACCGCCATCATCACACCCACAGCGCCAGCCACATGGTAGCAATAGCGCATCATGTCGGCTTCGGTCTTGGGCCGCCAGTCTTCGGAATCGAGCTGGAAACCCTCGATCACGTCCTCGGCCATCTGCGGGGTCAGCCCGCATTCCTCCGCCACCACGCCGAGGCAGTCGAAGGCGGGATCGCCGGTTGGCTCTCCGGCAAAGGCCTTGGCGGTGAGTTTGCGGATCAGGGCGAGACGGGTTTCGAGGTCGGACTGGTCGCCCAACTCTCCGCCCAGCACTTGGTTGTCGGCGATGTCATCGCATTGGCGGCACCAGGCATAAAGCAGCCATGCGCGCTCGCGTGTCTCGCTGTCGAACAGCTGCGAGGCGGCAGAGAAACTCTGCGAGCCATGCTTGATGACGCTGCGTGCATGGGCGACCAGCCGTGCGCGTTGTTCAGAATCCACGGCCATGGCGGCGTCCTAGAGTTCCTCAGCCTTCATCCGAAAGATCGGCGTGTGCGGTTCATAGGCCGCCATTTTAACGAGCAGATCGTCCACTGTCTCCGCCGCGATCAGGATGTTCTGGTGGGCGGGGCGGACAAAGCCGACCTCGGCCATCTTGGCGTTGAACTTCAGCAAGTCGTCATAGAACCCAAAAGCGTTGAGGACGCCGACGGGATCAGAATGATAGCCCAGCTGTGCCCAGCTCATCGCCTCCCACAATTCGTCCATCGTGCCCACTCCGCCGGGCAAAGTGATGAAGCCATCCGACAGGTCGGTGAAGCGTTGCTTCCTCTCATGCATGCCGGATACGGTGATCAGCTCGTCGCAATTGTGATTAGCAACTTCGGAGTTCACTAGAGCCTCTGGGATGACCCCGATGACTTCCCCGCCTGCGTCCTTGGCACCGCTTGCCACTGCGCCCATAAGGCCCAGCCGCCCGCCGCCATAGACGACGCCGATGCCGCGCTCAGCCAAGGTCGCTCCGACCTCAGAGGCGAGCGCCATATAGCGCGGATCCTCGGGCGTTGCCGAGCCGCAGTAAATTGCAAGACGCTTCATGATGGGTCAGTGACCTCGCAGGCCGCATCTATGATCATATTGTCTTCTTCCGATGGCGGCGTGGCGGCAAAGTCCATGGTCAGTTCCTGCGCCGGAGCCATCATATTTGTCACCCCAGGGGAGGTGTGGATGAAGGCTTCGCTGATCCCCAAAAGGCGGGCTGAACAGTCCACGGCCATGACAAAATCGACCTGCATCACATTGTCCGGTTCATTGAATTGCACCCGCAGCAGAACCAGCTGCAATTGTTCATCATCGCGCTCAAGAGTGTCTCTCCACGTCGCATCGAGCCAGCCTTGCCCATCGGCGTCGTCCATCACCGCGATCCATTCATGTTCATGGCCTGGATCGACGAAGGGGGAGGTGCCCAAGGCAAGGGCTGAACTGGCGAGAAGAAGTAGAGATGCGAACATGGGCTCTTAATAGCTCGGCTAGGTTTCAGCACAATCCCTGCGAGACACTTCGTATTGCTTGGATCAGCTGTTCAAGGCTGCGCGGGCGCGGCGTGCGGCACCTTAGGGCGAGGTGTTGGTCCAGTCTTCGCCGCAGACATGGCGGAACACGGCGTTGCGAGAGGCATCGTCGCGTGCGTCGTTGCCAGCGCGTTGGAAGGTGCCGAGATCTTCTTTCTGTACCTTGGGAAGGAAGGAATAGGGCACTGTCTCTCAGGCTTGAGTGATTGCAAAGCGGGAACGCTCGCAGTCGATCGCCATGGCGACATCGATGATGTAGATGCTGCCACCGGGTTTGGGCTCTGCGCCGCGCACGAGGATGGTCGGATAAACCTCTCTGCCATCACTGTAATCGGGCAGCGGCGTCCGGTCGAATAGCACAACCTCATCCTTGTCCCGGTCTGCCAACTGCCAATCGTGGACGTGACTCTCGCCGACCAGCTGCGACTTGGGCAAATCCATCGTCGCCAGATCGAGCGACAGCGCGGAGAACAACAGGGCGAGTGTGACAATCACGCCGTCGCCTTAACCGCAAGGCGTTTCATCAATCCGCTTCCTTGCTACAGGCGATGTCCATCAATGGCATTCCTTCACCGCTTACCGGGGTAAATCGAGGCAGTGGCTCGTTACTCGTGATTATCGTAGGGGGAAGCGGGATATCTGCGCGCTTCGACACAGTGGCCTCAAGCCTCTGTTCGCAGTCAAACGCAATCAGGCGATCCTCAAATTTGAGCGGCGTACCGTCTTCTTGGGCGACAAAGCGGATCAAGACACTGGGATAGTCGCGGTCTCGGATCGTCTGCGGCTTGGTCGAGTTGCGGTCCCAATAGATCGAGTGCGTTTGGTAATCGCTCAGCAATTCCCAATCATGCTGGTGGGCGTCTTCGACCAGAGCCGATACGCCAAACTCAGTGGGAGCAATGATAGCAAGAAGCAGGCTGATCATCATGCCGTCGCCTTAACCGCCAGATCCTCCAGCATGATGCTTGCCGTTGCCTTGCCGCTGCCGACGACGCCGGGGATGCCTGCTCCGGGGTGCGTGCCTGCGCCGACGAGGTAGAAATTGTCGATCACATCGTCGCGGTTGTGGCCGCGCAGATAGGCGCTCTGCCACAGGACCGGCTCAAGGCTGAAGGCACTGCCCATATGGGCGTTGAGATCGTGGCTGAAATCCTTGGGCGCATAGTGGAACTTGGTCACGATGCGGTCGTGGATGTCGGGGATCAGGCGGCGGCCAATCTCGTCAAGGATCGCCTTTTCAAGCTGTGGTCCGACCTCGTCCCAATTGACCGGCATCTTGCCCATGTGAGCGACGGGGACGAGCGCGTAGAACGTGCTTTTACCCTGCGGTGCCATGCTGGGATCGGTGACGGTCGGGTGGTGGAGGTAGATCGAGAAATCCTGCGGCAGCACGCCGTGCTTGTAGATGTCGTCGACCAGCCCATGATAGCGCGGGCCGAACAGGATCATGTGGTGCGGAATGCCCGGCCACGTCCCTTCCAGACCAAAGTGCACCACGAAGAGCGACGGGCTGTAGCTCTTCTTGGCGAGCGACTTGGAGTAGGCCTTGCCGCGTTCCGTCCCGCCGAGCAGGTCTTTGTAGGAGTGCATGATGTCCGCGTTGGAAGCGACCGCGTCGAAGCGTTCTTTCCAGCCGCTCTCGGTCTCAACTTCGCTCGCTTTTGTGCCGACAGTGTGGACCTGTTTGACCCCGTCGCCGACGCGCATCGTCCCGCCGAGGCGTTCAAAGTGGCGCACCATGCCCGCGATCAAGCGGTTGGTCCCGCCGCGTGCCCACCATACGCCGCCATCTTTCTCCAGCTTATGGATCAGCGCGTAGATCGAGGAGGTCTTCATCGGGCTGCCGCCGACGAGCAGCGTGTGGAAGCTGAACGCCTCGCGCAGTTTCTCGCTCTTGATGTATTTCGACACCATCGAATAAACGCTGCGCCAAGCCTGCTTCTTGATCAGCGCAGGCGCGGCTTTCAGCATCGATTTGAAGTCGAGAAACGGCACGGTGCCGAGCTTCAGATAGCCTTCCTCATAGACCTCGGCGGAATATTCGAGGAAGCGTTGATAGCCGATCACGTCGTCGGGATTGAGCTTGGCGATTTCCGCAGCGAGCTCTTCCTCGTCGTTCGAATAATCGAAGTTGGTGCCGTCAGGCCAGTTGAGGCGGTAGAAGGGCATGACCTTCATCAGCTCGACGTCCTCAGAGATGTCGTGGCCGGTCAGTTGCCAGAGTTCCTCAAGGCAGGGTGGGTCTGTGATGACCGTGGGGCCTGCGTCAAAGGTAAATCCGTCCCGCTCCCAGAAATAGGCCCGCCCGCCCGGCTTGTCGCGCGCTTCGACCACAGTGGTGGCTATGCCATGCGATTGCAGCCGGATCGCCAGCGCCATCCCGCCAAACCCTGCGCCGATGACGCAGGCTGTCTTGCCGGCATATTTCTCGGCGATGGCCGGGTTGATGCCTTTGTCGCGGTGTATCGGCGGGTTGAGGTCTAGAGTGGGATCAGCGTTCATGCCTCGGTCTCCGTGGGCAGTTTGGTCGGACTTGTGGGTCCGGGATTGGGCTCGGCCGGTGGCTTTGGAGGCCCCCCAGCCGTCAATGTCGGGCCGCGGCGAAACATTGCCGCGATGGCCGACGGAATAGGTACGGGGGGCTCTCCCCACAGGACGCGCACCTTGTCAAAGACGCTGGAGCGCGCGGCGTAGAACCGCTCGATCAAACCTTCGCGTAAGCCGTAAAAGCGTTGGAGCACTTTCACGCGGCGCTCTGGCTTGGCGGCGAAGAACAGGAAACGGTTGAGCAGACGATAATATCCCGTCGCACTCCAATGGCGGCGCGCGCGCATCTCCATAAAGGCGGCGAGCTGCTCTCCGGAAAGGTCTGCCTCCTGCGCAATGGCGAGGGCATTATCGACCGCGAGGCACATCGTGTAGCTGGTGAGCGGATGGGTAAAGCCCCCGCGCGTGCCAGCAACCGCGACGCCGGGGATGCGGATTTCGTTCTGATAGGCGGAGAAGTCTCCCCCGGTGATGACGGGGAGCACGCCTGCCTCATGCCCGATGATCGCATTGTCGCCCCAATCGTGGTCGGCTGCATATTGGTCGATGCGGGCGGATAGCATTCCGCGATCTAGGTCGGGATCGTCGGCGTAATAGGTGTCCTCGATAAACACGTCGTGGCTCGCTATCGGCAGGACATAAACGAAGCGGTAGGCGCTGCCATTGCCTGCAGGGGCATTCTGCTCAACCGTCGCGTCCATGATGACCGGGCGCTCCACGCCGTGGGGCTCAGGCAAGCGGATGTGCCGGCCCAAAAAGACCTGCCAGCCGCCATTCATATGTTTGGAGGGTTTGAAGGTGCGGCAATCGATGACAGTGCGCGCCTCCAGCCGCTCTGCCTCGCCATATTCAGCAGGGGCTAAGTCGACACCGCGCGCGTCCAAACCGCTCGCCTTGCGCCCGAGGAACAAGGACCCCTCCGGCATCTCGCGCACCAGCCCCTCGTGAAAGTCAGCCGACGACATGGAGCGGTAAGCGGTCTTCAACTTGCGGCGATATTTGGGGAAGCGGACCTCGTATCCGTCATCCCACCCCGTCTGGCGAAAGGCGCTCATCAGAGCCTTGCCTTCGTCAGAGAGGTCGCTGTCGAACCAGCTCCAGCGGTGATTGCCGCCGATTGCGCGGCCCGCTTCGACCACGGCTATGCGGAACTGGGGGCGCGCGCGGTGGAGGGCCAGAGCGATCAAACCACCAGCAAGACCACCGCCCACGATCACGCAATCGTATTGGGCGCTTGCGCCTTGGGTGGGGGCCTGTTGTGAGTCGCTCATGGAGTAAGATGCCCTAGGGCAGGATCAGGTGTGGGGCAATGTCGGCTGGTGAGTGATTTTCAGTGGCCCTTGCGCCATTCTCGCTTTTGATTCAGGTTCTTGGGCATGGCCAAACTCATCCCGACCCGTATGACCATCCTGGTCTCCCTCGGCATTACGATTGCAACGGTGTTCATCCTGCTCGCGATGGACCGCCCGCCGATCTGTGAGTGCGGCTATGTCAAGCTGTGGCACGGCGACATCAACTCGATGGGCAACAGCCAGCACATCGCCGATTGGTACACGCCCAGCCACATAATCCACGGGCCGATTTTCTACGCGCTGGGCTGGTTGCTCTTCGCCAAGTGGAAGCTGGGCGGAGAGGGTGCGGTCAAGTGGGGTCTGCCGCTGGCGGTGTTCCTTGAGGCCGCTTGGGAGGTGCTTGAGAACACGCCCATGATCATCGACCGCTTCCGCTCTGTGACGGCAAACTGGGGCTATACCGGCGACAGCGTGCTGAACTCCACGGCAGATATCGGCTGGATGGCGTTTGGCTTCTGGCTCGCCATGAAGCTGCCGATCAAGGTCACGATTGCGTTGGCGATCATCATGGAGCTGGTCGCCGCCTATGTTGTGCGCGACGGGCTGACGCTGACCGTGATCATGCTGCTGTTCCCGGTTGATGCGATTGCACAGTGGCAGGCGGCTGGGGCGGCATAGGGGACCCGAGATTAGGACCCGGCCAAGGGGAACCTTAAAGACGTGTGGCTCGTTTAGAACGCACCCCCGCTTTTAAACCTACAGGCATAACCCCCGATGGCTTTTTACCGCTCGCTCGCCGCAACGGCCTCTTTTGCCGCGCTCGCTCTTACCTCTCCGGCTGTGGCTGAGGAGCCGTCCCAAGAGGCCACGACAGAGCAGCAGCAGGCCCAAGATGCCCCTCCCTTTATCCCGCCGCGCTCAAACCAGATTCAGGAATCCCCGGTTCCAGTCCGCCCTTTCGAAAAGCCGGTCTTTGACGAGACCTGGGCGACCATCGGCATCGGCGCTGGCCTTGTGCCGAGCTACACTGGCTCAGATGATTTCCGGGTCTTCCCACTGCCGCTGATCGTGGGCCGCGTGGGCGGGATCGGGATCAGCCCCAACGGGCCGGGCTTCAACCTCGATCTGCTGTCCGAGGGTCCTCCCAGCGGCCCTCCGGGTGCAGCATCTGCCAAGCCGAGCTTTTCCTTCGGCCCCGCCTTCCGTTTCCGCAATGACCGCGCCAATCAGGTTGAGGACGAGGTGGTTGAACTGGCCGAGCCGCTCGACACCGCCTTCGAAATCGGCGCGAGCGCTGGCGTCAGCTTTCCCGGAGTGCTGCGCTCCGGCGACCGGTTGGGTTTCTCCACGCAGGTGCGCTGGGACATTCTGGGCGCGCATGATGGGATGCTGGTTGAGCCGAGCGTGAGCTACTTCACCCCCATTGGCCGCGCGGCAAGCCTGCAACTCGGCGCCAATGCGAGCTTCGTCGATGACAGCTATGCCGACTATTACTACTCGGTCACGCCTGCCCAGAGCGCCGACACCGGCCTGCCTGAATTCACCGCGGATGGAGGTCTGGACTCGCTCGGCCTTGTCGCCATCGGTACCTATGACCTTGATGGCAACGCGCTGAATGGCGGTTTCAGCATCTACGCCATTGGCGGCTATTCACGGCTGGTCGGCGACAGCGCGGACACGCCCTACACCTCGATCAGAGGCAGCGCGGACCAGTTCCTTGTCGGCGTGGGCGTTGGCTATACGTTTTAGCGTGTGAGCCTATTGCGGGAAGCGGCGATTGAAGACGGCTTCCATGGCGGTCATCATCGCTTGCTCAGTATCAGGCGTCATCGGCTCGTTTTCCATCTGCACGCGAAGGGTGCGAATCTGGCTTTGCATGACGTTCATCTTGAGCAGCGCCGGGCTGGAGAGGACAACGCGCTGCATCTCTGCCATGTCCTCTGGCGAGAGATCGCCAAGCGCACCGGCCACCGTTGAATTGAGGTCGCGGTTGATCTGGTCATCGGAGATCGGCCCTTCGTCCTTCAGATCGGACATCATCGCGTCGATGGTGAAGTTGTTCGACAAAGCGCCGAGCACTCGCTTGCCCAAATCGCTGCGATAGAAGGCCGCGGCCTCGACCGCTTCGTCCGGGGTCAGATAGCGCGCGAACAAATTGGCCATGCGCGGCAGATACAGCTCGCGCACATAGTCGGTGTGAGAGGTGAGCATCGGGCGCACACTCTCCGCGATTTCCTCAATCAGGCCGGGGCTTTGCTTCTCCAACACACGGATGTTGGGGTCACGGGCAAGTTCGCGCCGCATAGTGGCCAGGCCCATTTCCATGACCACGGCGTCGTCAACGCCTTCCTCCATAGCGACATAGAGATCGAAATGCGCGGGCGTGGGCTCCGCGTCATAGGTTTCGACCGCAATCGGGGGCGGAGGCGCGGGTGGTGCAGGTGAGACATAATTTTGCGGCGGCGCAGGAGGGGCGGGCGGCGCGGGCGGCGGGATGTAAAGCGCGGGCGGTGCAGGCGGCGGGATCATCAGCATCTCAGCCTCTTCGCTCTGCGCCTGATCCTCAGCCATCTCCTGCGCCTCAACCGGCACGGAGTGGATTACCAGGGGGCAGACGAGAAGAGCTGCGGCGGAAGCGGTGTTACGAAGTGACATTGACGACCCTTAAGCGGAGAAAACTGTTAGCGCATTGTATCGCAGCGCCATTCTGGACAAAGCGCTTCCAGCGTCAAGCGCGTTTGCTGGGTGAGCCGGGTGAGTTCCAGAAGGTGCGGTCAAAAACCCACAGCGATCCCCACGCGAGCGCCCGTGCTGTCGCGCACAGTTGATCCGGCGATGGCGGCTGAGATGTAAACCCGCTCTGTCACCCGCGCGGCGAGCGATCCGGCAAAGCCCCGCTCTCCGCGATAGGTCGCCATATTGGCGCTCACTGAAAGGTTGCGATCAGGCACCACCATCGTCCCGCCCATGGCCATCGCCGCCGCAATCCCGCCGCGCGCATTGATGTCGACCTCGTCCAGCCGGAAGCCCACTTCCTCCAACTGAAAGCTCAGTGCATCGACGCGGGTGCTTAAGGCGGAGAATTGCGCGTCCGAGACCAGCGCCACCGCATCCACCGCCACCCTCACATTCTCAACCGATTGTGCGCTTGCAACGCTGCTGGTGCCGAGCGTTCCGCTTGCGTCCACCGTGACCGCCTCTACCGGGCCGATCTGTGCGAGAGTGGAGGCCTCAATATCACCGATCCGCACGGCACTGCCGTCGCCGCCCAACGTTACTTGGTTGTCGGCAGTGGAGACCGCCCCTGCGCCCACGGCGGTCGATCCTGCAAAGCTGGCCTGCGCGCCCATGCCGATGGCGGTTGCGCCCACGCCGCTTGCATTGGCCTCAGCCCCCAAGGCGGTCGCCTCTGCCGCGCTCGCCACTGACAAAGTGCCGTAAGCGCTCGCCGAGGCTCCGGTCGCCTGTGCCGCGGTGCCGGTTGCGGTGGTGTTGGTCGCAGAGGCGATGGATTGCTGGCCGATGGCGGAGGAGTTGGTCCCGCTGGCCGTTGCCCGGTTGCCGAATGCGGTCGAGTTCAAAGCGGTTGAGCGCGCCTGTGTCCCAATCGCGACATTGTTGAAATCGAAGGCAAAGGCGCCTGATCCGATGGCGAGCGCTTCGTCACGCACCGCGTGGGCGTTCTCTCCGATGGCGGTCGCGCGCGCCCCTTCGGCCAAAGAACCCGCGCCAACGGCAAGCGAGTTCAGCCCGCTGGCTTGCGCGCTTGATCCCAGTGCCGTCGCATCATCGGCCCCAGCGCTGGCAAGATTACCCAGCGCCATGGCCCGCGCTCCCACGGCGGAGGAGGAAGTGCCAAAGGCCATGGCATTTTTCGCGCTCGCATTGGCTGATGTGCCAAAGGCGATGGCATCCACGCCGCTGCTGATCGCGACCCGGCCAATGGCGATGGAGCGCACATTGCTCGCTTGCGAGATGCGCCCCATTGCAATCCCGTCATCCCCGCTTGCCAAAACGAACATGCCGATGGCGACGCTGTTGTCTCCAAAAGCATCCGAAGCGGCGCCAATCGCGGTCGATCCGGCTCCGGTGGCCTGTGCTGAGCGGCCAAAAGCGCTGGCGAGAGCATCCGATGCGTTGCTCCCAGCCTGCGCAAACTGGCCCACAGCCGTACCGCTATTGCCGAGAGCACTGGCGCTGTCGCCGACTGCGACGCTTTGCGTGCCGCTTGCGTCTGCGTCATTGCCGATAGCGGTCGCGTTGGAGCCCTCTGCGCTTGACCCTTCTCCGCATTCGAGGCTGTCATCAGTGCTCCCTGCCACATTGTCTGGCCCGGCATCCGTGTTGCAAGGGGGCGTGGCATCGGCGCGGGCAGGGGAGGGCAGAGCGAAGGCTGCAATCAGCAAAAGCGCCGCTAAAGCGGCCAGCGCCATGGGCGCGCGGATTAGGGAATCGATGGACATGGGCGTTTTGTGCCTGACGGGATTGTCCAAGGCCCGCCGGGTTGCCTCCGGATCGGCGCCAACTGCCAGGCCTGACCCGCCTGCGGCAGACAATTCGTCGTCCGCGCCAACCTGAGTATCAGCCCCCTTGCATCCGCGCACTCAATATATGATAACGTTGTCAACAGGAATTGAGGAGGGGTCGCATGTTGAACAAATCTACCTTGAAAGGCGGCGTCGCTGCCTGTTTTGCATCAGCCATACTTGCGTCGTGCGGAGGGGGAGGTGGATCGTCGAGCCCGCCGATTTCTGCGCCTGCACCCTCTCCTTCGCCCACTCCCACGCCAACGCCTACCCCGACACCTCCAGCAACAGGTGGGCAAAGCCAGCTCTCGCAAGCCGATGCGCGGATCGGGGCCTGCGTCAACATGGCCAACCATCTCGAAGCCGAGCCCACCGAAGGCGCATGGGGCCGCGCGATCAATGACAGTGACTTTGCCGATATCGCGGCCGTCGGGTTTGAGACGGTGCGGCTGCCCGTGCGCTGGTCCGCCCACGCATCAAACACGCCGCCCTATTCGATTGATGAGGCATGGATGAGCCGCGTCGAGGAGGTCGTGGGCAAAGCGCGCACTGCGGGTCTACGCGTGATCCTCAATGATCATCATTACGATGCGATCTTCCAAAACCCGGCGGCAGAGACAGCGCGCTTCACAGCGATCTGGAAGCAAGTGGCCGAGCGGTTCCAGAGCGCCGATGATCAGGTCTGGTTCGAGCTGATGAACGAACCGCATGCGAGCATCACGGATGCCAATCTGCTATCAATTCTGGAGCCCGCTTTGGCCGAAGTGCGCGCCACCAATCCGACCCGCCCGGTTGTGATTGGCGGGCAGAATTACAGCGGGATCAACTCGCTTGCGACTCTGCCTCTGCCAGACGATCCCTATCTGATCGCGACCTTCCATTTCTACGACCCGTTTCCCTTCACCCATCAGGGCGCGCCTTGGGTTACTCCGATGCAGCCGGTCGGCGCGACCTATGGCAGCGGAGCGGATCAGGCAGAGCTGGATGGCGCAGTGCAAAAGGCACGCGACTTCATGGCCAGCACGGGCCGACCGGTCTTTATGGGCGAGTATGGCGCCTACGAAATCATCCCGATGGACCAGCGTGTTGCCTATTACAGCGCTGTCTCGCAGGCCTTCCGCGCGGCGGAGATTGACGGCTGTGTCTGGGGCTACACCAACAGCTTTGAATTCCGCGCTGACGATGGAACCTGGCATCAGGAATTGCTCGACGCGATAGGGCTCTGAACTCCGATTGCGCTGGACCACGCGCTGCCAAACGCCTAGTACACGCCCATCCCCGGGGAGCCATGAGGCTGAGAGGGCGGTTCAAGTCCGCCGACCCGTTGAACCTGAACCCGTTAGCACGGGCGGAGGGAAGGGCGCGTTTTCAGGCCCGAGAACCCTTTCCGCCCAGTTGGAGAGAACTCACATGGCCGACATCAATTCACCGGTAGAAATTGGCGTAACCACCGGACCCATTCGTGGCAGCCGCAAGATTCATGTCGGCGCGCGCACTGGCTCTGGCGTTCAGGTCGCCATGCGCGAGATTGATCTGGAGGGCGGCGAAGCGCCTGTGCGCGTCTACGACACCTCCGGTCCCTATACCGATCCCAATGTCGCGATCGACATCAATGCCGGCCTCGCCCCCCTTCGCTCTGACTGGATCAAAGCGCGCGGCGATGTTGAGGAATATGACGCGCGTGAAGTGAAGCCCGAAGATAACGGCCAGCTCGGCCCGGACCGCTCTGGCGGCGTTCCGCAATTCCCCAACACGATTTCGCGCCCCTTGCGCGCCAAAGCGGGCATGAACGTCACGCAAATGCACTATGCCCGCAAAGGCATCATAACACCGGAGATGGAATACGTCGCCGAGCGTGAGAATCTCGGCCGTGAAATCGCCAAGGATTTCGTGCGCGACGGGCAGGATTGGGGCGCGTCGATCCCAGACGTGATCACGCCCGAATTTGTCCGCGATGAAGTCGCTCGGGGCCGCGCGATCATTCCGAACAACATCAACCACCCTGAATCAGAGCCCATGGCTATCGGGCGCAATTTCCTGGTCAAGATCAACGCCAATATCGGCAATTCCGCCGTCGCCTCTGACGTCGCGACTGAAGTCGACAAGATGGTCTGGGCAACCCGCTGGGGCGCGGACACGATCATGGATTTGTCGACTGGCCGCAACATTCATGACACGCGCGAATGGATCATCCGCAACTCCGCCGTGCCGGTCGGCACTGTGCCGATCTATCAGGCGCTCGAGAAAGTCGGAGGAGTCGCCGAAGACCTCACCTGGGACATCTTCCGCGACACTTTGATCGAGCAGGCCGAGCAAGGCGTCGACTATTTCACGATCCACGCTGGCGTCCGCCTGCCTTACGTGCCGCTGGCGGCCAAGCGCGTCACCGGCATCGTCAGCCGCGGCGGGTCGATCATGGCGAAATGGTGCCTCGCGCACCACAAGGAGAGCTTCCTCTACGAACACTTCGACGAGATTACGGAGATCTGCGCCGCATACGACATCGCCTATTCGCTCGGCGACGGCCTGCGCCCCGGCTCCATCGCCGACGCCAATGACGAAGCGCAATTTGCCGAGCTCTACACTCTGGGCGAGCTGACCAAGCGCGCTTGGGCGCAGGACGTGCAGGTGATGATCGAAGGGCCGGGCCACGTGCCCATGCACAAGATCAAGGAGAATATGGACAAGCAGCTGGAAGCCTGCGGCGAAGCGCCGTTCTATACGCTTGGGCCGCTCGTGACCGATATTGCGCCGGGTTATGACCACATCACCAGCGGCATCGGCGCGGCTCAAATCGGCTGGTACGGCACCGCGATGCTCTGCTACGTGACGCCCAAGGAGCACTTGGGGCTTCCTGACCGCGACGATGTGAAAGTGGGCGTTGTGACCTACAAACTCGCCGCCCACGCCGCCGACCTCGCCAAGGGCCACCCGGCCGCGCAAGTGCGCGACGATGCTCTGTCAAAGGCGCGCTTTGAGTTCCGCTGGAGGGACCAGTTCAATCTCTCCCTCGACCCCGACACGGCCGAGCAATATCACGATCAGACGCTCCCGGCAGAGGGTGCCAAGACAGCCCACTTCTGCTCCATGTGCGGACCGAAATTCTGCTCGATGAAGATTTCTCAAGAGGTGCGCGAATTCGCCGCCAAGCAGAACAGCGATCCCGATGCGTTCATCGCAGCAGAGGACGCTGAGAAGGGTATGGAAGAAATGTCCAAGCTCTACGAAGAGAAGGGCAAACAGCTCTACCTGCCTGAAGACGCAGCAGAGTAAGCGAGAGACTGCGCAGCGCGCCCGCCATGCGGACCAACAAAAAAGGGGGAGGCAACCGTTACTGGTTGCCTCCCCCCTTCGTTCGGATGGCCTGTCGCAAGGCTTAGAACTGGACGCCGATCCCGGCATTTGCGCCGGCATTGCCACGGCCATCAAAGGTCGCGCCGACCTTGATCACGGTGTCTCCCGTTGCATGCGAAGCACCGAAGGAGAAGGCGACTTCGCCGCCCCATGTCGCCGTGCCCATGCCCAGCATGGTCCCGCCCGCATTCATCGGTTGCGGAATGCTGGCAACGGCCATTGCGCCCGCGATACCGGCATTGGAGTCATTGATCGCATCTTCGAGCCGGAAGTCGAGGTCAGCAACGCTTGTCGACAAAGTGGCAAACTGGGTGTTGAACGCATCCTGCAATTGCAGCGTCTGCGCATCGAGCCCGGCCTGGAGCTGACCCAGATTGACAGCGTCGGTGGCAGCAGTGCCTGCCGCTACATTGACGACCCGGCGCTGATTGGTGGTCGATCCGACAGAGACGACATTCTCTTCGTCCGCGACAGAACCCGCTCCGATGGCAACGCTGGAAGCAGCCAAGGCCTGAGCGTTGTCGCCAATCGCCAAAGCGCTGTCTGCTGATGCGACCGACTGGTTACCGATGGCAGCAGAGTTGAGCCCAGTGGCTTGGTTCCCGCGACCGTTGGCGAGGCTGTTCTGCCCGCTCGCCGTGTTCGCCCAGCCAACTGAGGTCGCAAATTGCGCGGTTGCCTCGCTCTCTCCACCAACAGCGGTCGCGCCGAAATCGCTGGCGACGACCTCATAGCCGAACGCCGCAGATTCGAGACCGGATGCGGTTGCACGCACGCCGACCGCGGAAGCTTCTTCCCCGCTCGCCACAGAGCCTGTGCCCACTGCCGTGCTGCCCTCGCCGGTGGCCGCAGCATTGTCGCCTACAGCAAGTGCGCTCGCGCCGGACGCGACCGACTGGTTGCCGATCGCAGCAGAGTTGAGGCCCGTGGCTTGGTTCCCGCGACCGGTGGCGAGGCTGTTTTGCCCACTGGCAGTGTTCGCCCAGCCGACCGAGGTTGCGAACTGCGCAGTAGCCTCGCTTTCGCCGCCCAGTGCGGTCGCGCCAAATCCGTCTGCAACGACCTCATAGCCAAAGGCTGCGGATTCGAGCCCGAGAGCGGTAGCGCGTACACCGACCGCTGAGGCTTCCTCGCCACTTGCAACCGAACCTGTACCAACAGCGGTGCTGCCTTCGCCGGTCGCCTGCGCGTTGTCACCCACGGCAAGAGCGCTTGCGCCGGATGCCACGGACTGATTGCCGATGGCAGCAGAGTTGAGGCCGGTCGCTTGGTTGCCGCGTCCTGTCGCAAGGCTGTTCTGCCCGCTGGCGGTGTTGGCCCAGCCAACCGAGGTTGCGAATTGCGCAGTAGCCTCGCTTTCGCCGCCCAGTGCGGTCGCGCCAAATCCGTCTGCAACGACCTCATAGCCAAAGGCTGCGGATTCGAGCCCGAGAGCGGTAGCGCGTACACCGACCGCTGAGGCTTCCTCGCCACTTGCAACCGAACCTGTGCCAACAGCCGTGCTGCCTTCGCCGGTGGCCTGAGCGTTGTCACCCACGGCAAGAGCGCTCGCGCCGGATGCGACCGACTGGTTGCCGATCGCAGCAGAGTTGAGGCCCGTGGCTTGGTTCCCGCGACCGGTGGCGAGGCTGTTTTGCCCACTGGCCGTGTTCGCCCAACCGACCGAGGTTGCGAATTGCGCCGTGGCCTCGCTTTCGCCGCCAATAGCGGTTGCGCCGAAATCGCTGGCGACGACTTCATAACCGAATGCAGCGGATTCGAGACCGGATGCGGTTGCGCGCACGCCAACTGCTGAGGCTTCTTCCCCGCTGGCAATAGATTCAAGCCCCACAGCCGTGCTGCCTTCGCCCGTTGCCTGAGCGTTGTCGCCCACCGCAAGCGCACTGTCTGCTGATGCGACGGACTGATTTCCAATCGCAGCGGAGTTGAGGCCAGTCGCCTGATTGCCGCGACCTGCGGCAAGGCTGTTTTGCCCGCTCGCGGTGTTCGCCCAGCCCACTGCGCTGGCAAATTGGTTGGTGGCTTCGTTCTCCCCGCCCAGTGCCGATGCGCCAAAGCCATCGGCGAGGTTTTCATAACCGATGGCTGAGGATTCCAGCCCATTTGCGGTTGAGCGTACGCCCACTGCCGTCGTTTCTTCGCCAGTGGCGGTCGTGCCGGAGCCCACTGCGACCGTTTCGTCTCCATCCGCGACGGTGTCGGGGCCGCACGCGAGGCTGTTCGCACCGGTTGCGCTTGCCGGAGTTCCGCTGCCGGTGGTGTCGCAGGTCTGTTGTGCCTGTGCGGGGGCCGCAATCACTGCAGCGGTGAGGATGGTCGAGCCGAGCAGCGCAAAGCGCGCCATAGACGTGTGAAATGTCTTGAGTTGCATGATGAATTTCCTTGAGTTGGACCGTTGATGCGATCCGGGCCGCAGACACCCATGCTTTTGCTCTTCGGTCCAAAGAACCAGAGCGCCCGCGACCCTTCACGCGCCGCGACCCGAAAGGTCAGCAGCACGGCTTGGCTAGCGGCAGGCTGTGGTAACGAGCGTTGGAGCCAGCGTGGAATCGACGCGAGGCGAGCGTTGTATTTGAGGTTGGGGAAGGGAGTGGTGGCTATCGGTTGTCAGCCAAGGCCTCAGCCTTTCCGGTTCAATTGATTCTTGACCTCAACTTCGCCACCGACGATGATTTTTCGCAAGAAGATCCAGTGAGGGGTTTGGAAGAAATGGCCGAGAAGATATTGGCTAGCGGCATGGCCGCCGCTTTTTCGATTGTGGCGCTGGCCACCAGTACCACCCCCGCCGCCGCGCAGCAGATGACCGGGCATCTCGACCCGCAGCTTTACGCCAACATCATCATGCAGATGAACCAGGGCAACAACGCTTGCGGCCCTATGTCCGAGAGCGAGATTGATGAGGCGCGGTTGCCGGCTCCGGGGATCATGCAGGGTTACTTTGACGCGGCGCAGGCAGGCGAGCCGATCTCCCCGCATTTCAAACTCAACCGCCGGACCAGCTGGGCGGCGCGCAATGGGCGCGGGGACCAGGATACGCTGGATGCGCAGAGCGATCCGCTCGCGGTGCCGGGCAATCGGCTCGATCCTGAAACGCTGCGTTTTTTCCGTGCGGGCACGCATCAGACAGCGCAGGGGCAGTGGCTGGTGCTCGGCCCGGATGATAGCGTGGTGGGCGTCTACACCGCCATGTTTGAACGGGAGCGGGGGGAGTGGAAGCTGCTCAAGCTGACGGTCCATGATGCCGATCATAGCGTCTCACCGATCCTGCATTATTGCTCCGAGCCGGGGGACTTGGTGCAGCGCCGAACGCAGGGTCTCAGATCGCGGGTCGATCAGCTTAGGCAGCGCGTCACAAGCCGTCGGGACCGGCTGGAACGCGCCAATGAACGGTTGGGAGAAGCTCTTGCGAGCGCCGCTGAAAACCCCAATTCCTCGCGCCGAGAACGCCGCGTTGCAGAACGCCGAACTCAGGTGCGCGAACGCCAGGAAAGTTTGTCCGAAGCGTTGGTCGAGTGGGCGGAAGCGCGCCAAGACTTGAGCGAAGCGGTCGCTGAAAGGTTCGAGATCATCGCGCAAACGACGCAGGCCCGCAACGCCCGCTCTTTCCGTCTGCTCGGCGATGACGGCCTGCCGATGGAGGGTTTAGAGGTGCCAGCAAGCGCGGATCGGGTGCCGAGTGAGACCCAATACCAGGACCCAATCTCAACCAAGGCGTGGGAAGAGCAACAGCGACTGAAATCGAAGCAGTGAGCTGAGGGTATGCCGGGCGACGTTGGGGCATCAAGAAACGCGCAAAAGCCAACAGAAAAGCCACGCCAAGTTGGACTTGGCGTGGCTTTCTTTTGGCTTCCTTGTCACGAATTGCCGCCTTTGGGGTCACATCGGGGCGTATCCCAAAGGCGTAGTGCAATTCGCGAGTTCGGCCTGGTTCCGGCTTACTTCCGGCGCGTCACATTGACCAGCTTGCCGGGCCCGAACATGCCGCCTTCACGGCGTGTCACCGACTTGCTCGACCCATTGTTGTAGCGCGTGGTGCGCGTCTCATAGGTCTTGCCATCGCGGCCCTTGTGACGAGTGTAAGAACTGCTTCCCATTTTCATTACCTTTCTTCTTTGCGACGTCTTGTTGACGACGAGGCTTTTATGGGGGGAGTGCCCGGCAATGGTCATCCATTTGAGTTGACAATTTTCTGGAACGATCCAGAAAAACCGTATGATTTCTGGATTTCGCGTCGACCGTCTGTTTTTTGACAGAAGCCGGGTCAACACTGTCCTCGATGGGCTTGATATCAAGCTTGAGCGTCTGGCGGCGGATTGGGAAGTCCGGGCCGAAGACCTTCAAGGTGGCTACCCTCCAGCTCCCTCGCGCGCATCGATCAACAGTTGGTTGGCTGACGGCTTTCCCGGCTTCAAGCGGGAGCGCAAGAACCCCGACACGAAGCTGACTGAAATCAACCCTCGCTTCTATCAGGCGCTGGCCTTTTGCGGGCTGCTTGATGTGGACCCACTGGCGATCTTCGACCTCGACCGCAACGGTTACAAATCAAGCTTTGCTAAGCTGCGCAAGCTTTTGCAATATGGCGTAGGTGGCCTGGGTGCCTATGCGCCATTGTTTGATCTCTACGCGCCCGATGAAACTTGGCCCAACGACATCTTGGCTCAGAAGTTTTGGGGCCGCGACTGGTGCTCGGCTGAGTTCAGCAACGAGAAGGAGTTTCAGTCCGACGACTACGCTCTTGTACAGGTCAGTTTTGATGAGCCGTCACGCGGCAGCCCGCGCGCTGTGCACATCGCTTACCGGCGCTGGGACGTGCATCGCAAGGACACGATGTGGCGCTTCTATGGAACCGTGATCGCCAATGGCGACAATTTGGAGCTGTTCAATGAAGGCGGGCTCTATTGGCCCATGCAAAGATTGCCGGGCTCTGACATTCAGTTCCGGACCTATTTTGGGGGGCGCAAAGTGGAGTTTCGGCTGGTCAGCTTGCACCCTTTTAAATGGGATTTGGAGTTTCCCTTCAACGACAAGGAAGTCATCGGCTTCAATTGGTGAATAGCGACGCGCCCCCACTAACCCCGCGCCAGCTTCACCATCACCCGGTCGAGCTCTTGCAAGAAGCGGGATCGGTCGGCTTTTGAGAAGGGCGGCGGTCCGCCCCCTATGCTTCCATCCATTCCGGCCATCCCCGCGCGCAGGTCTTCCATGATCGCGCGGGTTGCGATGGCGCTGCCGATGCTCGCCTGGTCGAACGGCTTGCCATTATGGGCGAGCACCGTGGCGCCCGCTTTCAGGCAGCGCTCGGCGAGCAGAATGTCTGCGGTGATGACGACGCTGCGGGTGTTGGCGTGGTCGGCGATCCAGTCGTCGGCTGCGTCAAAACCATCGTCCACCACAACGCGCTTCACCCGCTCGCTGACAGGCACACGGAAGGGCGAATTGCTGACGATCCGGACCTGCACATCGTGAGGGGGCGCCTTGTAGCGATCTGCGACGCGATAGACCTCGTCCTTCACCGGACAGGCATCGGCATCGACGAGGATGGTGACGGGATCGGGCGCTGAGTTCATGCTGGTGGCTGCTGAGTAATCCGCACGAGGCTCCAATCATAGCCCAGCTCGCGCACCCTGCGCTCCAGCAGCGCGCGCAACTCCGCATCAGGCTGCGCTTCGCGGGTGAGGAGCCAGAGATAGCGGCCCGAAGGCTCTCCAACGATGCTCCATTGATAGAGGCCATCACTATCTGGCTCTGACCGGTCGAGCACCCAATAGTCGCCGAAGAACGGGCCGAAGAAGCTCACGCGCAATTTCGCGCCGTCTGAGCCTTCGACAACTTTGGCGCGGCCTGTCGCCTCGTCATACTCGCCGCCGAGGCCACCCTTGTAGCAGCCATTGACCACACGGATATTGCTCTCGCCGGAGGTCTCTCGCAGCGAGTAGTCCGCCGTCACCCCTTCGCAACCCTTTTGGAAGGGGGCTTCGTAGCGGGCATATTCGTGCCAGCGGCCAAGATAGGCGGCAAGCTCCACCGGTTTCGCAGGCTCAGGCACCGCGACATTGCCGACCGGGCCGGGCGAGCCAACGCAGGCGGCCAGCGAGAGGGGCAGCGCGACAGTGAAAAGAAGAGCTTTGATACGCATGCAGGTCCCATAGCAGGCATGAGCTCGCTCGTCGCTGAACGTCAGGTGGTTCAACCTTAATTGGACAGAGGGGGCGATTTGAGCGAAGTTCGGATCGCAGCGAATTTGGGGAATCAACGCATGATCACAAAAGCTTGCCGCCAAATCCTTTCAGGCTTGGCCGTCTTCCTGGCCTTCGCCGTTTTCCCGACACAGGCCAAAGCGGGCGACGTGATCGTCTGCAACAAGACGCAAACGACCTATTACATCGCCTCTTTCTGGAAGACGGGGCCCCTAAGCTGCGCGATTTCAGGCACCAATTGTTCGATCAGCTCTTCGGGCTGGTGGACCGCAAGGCCGGGGCAATGCATCCGGCCAACCACCGCGATCTATGCCGAGACCCACCTCGCCATTGTCACACGAGATGCGAACAATGCGCTTTACCCGGCAGAGGCTCCGGTCAATGCCCGTGTGCTCAACACCCCGCGCCGCCGTGGCAGTTCGGGGCTGGGCGGGCAGATCAACGCCTGCGTTAAGCGCGGCAACTTCAACCGCACGGTGCGCGGCAATTGGGGAGCCGCCTTCAACCAGCCATGCCCGGCGGACTATTTCTCGATCCCGCTCACCATGCTGGTTCGAGCGTCAGGTGATGGCAACGAGATCATCAACCTGCGCTAAGGCGGCGTACGTGGGAGCAGGTCAAAGGGGGCAGATTGCCCTTGCACTTCCTGAAAGACCCAACTAATTGCCCGCGCCATGACTATTCAGACGCTTTCCACTGCGACGCGAATGCACCCCGTCTTGCGACGAGGGTGAGCGTCCTTGCGCGCTGCCTATTCGTGCAGCGTAGCTCAGTGGTTAGAGCGCGGTTCTCATAAAGCCGAGGTCGCCGGTTCAAGTCCGGCCGCTGCAACCAAATCACCATTGCACATTGCCCCGGTAGCTCAACTGGATAGAGCGTCCGCCTACGAAGCGGGAGGTTGCAGGTTCGAACCCTGCCCGGGGCGCCAACCCCCTTCCAACACCCCCGTTCTCCACCCAGCCTAACCTGCATGGCCAAGGCCTCTTGGCAGGCACGCTCACCCGCCCTCCATTTCGGGCCAATCCTTTGTCCCAAGGACTAGAAATCGCCGCATTTGGCTCCCACATATCATTGTGAGAGACGAGAAGGAGAACAGCCTCATGCAATTCCAGTTCAACTCCGACAGTTCGGTTATGGGCACAGAAAATGTCGCCACCCGGATTGAGGCTATGGTCCGCGAAAAGCTTGCGCGTTTTGATGAGCGGCTGACGCGGGTTGAGGTTCACGTGCGCGATGTGAACAGTTCGAAGCACGGGGCCGATGACAAGGAATGCATGATCGAAGCGCGCCCGCGCGGTGGCAAGCCGATTGGCGTCCACGGCAAGGCGGCCAAGGTCGACGATGCTGCGCGCAAAGCGGCGAACACGCTGACCCAGCGCCTGGAGCGGATCTTTGGCAAAAGCGAGCGTCACGCCCACGATCCGCGCCCTGATAAGGTGCTGTAAGGCACTCTCGGATGCTCAAAAAATGGGAGGTGTTTACCTACACCTTCCTCCGCATCTCAGGTGATGCCGAGTTCGCGCAAGACGGTCGGGATCGCTTTCTTCACCTTGAAGAAGCCGGCGCGCGCTTGCGGCCATGTGGAGCGGTTGAGATCGCTCAAGATCGTGGTCACGCGGCCCTGTGCGATCAGTGGCTCCAGCTGCGGCATGAGAGCGTCCCGCGTCCAGCCCACGGGCAGGTATGGAACGACGAGGCGCTGAAGACCCGCTTCCTCCAAGATCGCGGAGAGTTCGCCTTCCGCCCCCCATTCGTGCGCCTCGCATCCAAAGGCCTTTGCAGCCTCTTCCATCCCACTAGCAACAGCCTTGTGCGCAAAGTCGCGGGCGAGGTCTCCGATGGGTTGCGGCGAACGCGCCTTGGGCCGGGCTGTGCCGATGATGAGGGCGGGGGAGGTCGCGCTTCCTTGACCGTTGAAGAGGTCCAGCGCCGCATGATGCGCGGCCTCGTCATGGAGTAGCAGGGCATAGGGTTCGGACAGCTCTGCATGGGCGAAAAGGTCTGACGGGCCGGGCAGGTCGAGGTTGATGCGGGCATGCTCGACAGGCTCGCTTAGCGGCTCGGCACTGTGGGCCAGGCTCTCAGCCGACAGCGGGCCATCGGCCATCCGTTCGGTATAGCGGGCGATATTGTCGGGGCGGGCGAGGTAGGTCTTGCCCTTGGTGTGCAGCCCTCCGACCCAGCGCCATGACAGCGTGTTGGAGGCGGCATCAGCGTCGATCAGATGGCGCAAGAAAAAGTCCGCGCCCAGCTCCCAAGGAAGCTTCAGGGTGAAGATCCAGATGCTGGCAAACCACATGCGGGCATGGTTGTGGAGGTAACCGGTCTGGACGAGTTCGCGCGCCCAATGGTCAAAAGCCTCGATGCCGGTCGCCCCGGCACAGGCGCGCTCATAGGCTTTCGCCTTGGCGGGCGTTGCGGCGAGCTCTTCGAAAGCGGCGTCGCGGCCGGAACAATAGGCGGACCAGATGGACGGGCGCTGTTCGAGATAGCCCTTGAAATAGACCCGCCAGAACACCTCGGCGATGAACTTTTCAGAAGCGCTGGGGGAGTGCTGGGCAAGGGTCGCGGCCAGGACCTCGCGCTCGCTCAGGAGCCCGGCATGCAGCCACGGGGAAAGCTGCGAGACATTTTGGCGCGCTTCACCGTCAACATGGCCGTCGTCAAAATTGCGCTGTGACGTGTAACGCTTGCCTGCGCTCGGCACGAATTCCTGGAGCCGCGCAAGGCCAGCGTCTCTGTTAGCGGTCCAGTGCATGTGGGTCCTTTCGCGTTTCCTACAGGCGAGTTACGCAAAACCTACATCCAAGGATGAGGCCCTTACGTACATCTAGGCAGGAGCCCGGCGGCGAGCGCCAAGCTCTCACCTGCGAATGAATTAGACAAAGCAGACCAATAAAGGATCCCAACAATGAACATGCTGAAAATCTCCCTCGCCGCTGGCGCGGCTCTTGCCCTTACGGCTTGCGGTTCGGAAGCCGAGACCGAAGACACAGTCGTGGTCGAAGAGGCTGTTGCACCCGGCACGATTGCTGAAGTCGCCACCGCTGATGAAGCCACTTTCTCGACCCTCGTCGCAGCCGTCACCGCAGCTGGCCTTGGCGACACGCTGAGCGGCGAAGGCCCGTTCACGGTTTTCGCGCCGACCAACGACGCTTTTGCGAAGATCGACGAAGCGACGCTGACCGAATTGACCACCAACGACACCGAGACGCTGACCGCGATCCTGACCTATCACGTGGTCGAAGGTTCGGTTGACGCTGAAACGCTGATCGCAGCCATCGGTGAAGCCGGTGATGCAGGCTACACGATCACCACAGTCGGCGGCGGCGAACTGACCGCGACCATCGTCGAAGGCGCAGTTGTGCTGACCGATGCGACCGGCGGCACTTCGACTGTGACCGCGACCGATGTGGAGGCCTCCAACGGTCTGATCCACGTGATCGACACGGTCCTGATGCCTGCCTAAGCGCTTGGCAAATACGAACGGTTTGAGGGGCGGTTCTGCATCGGCAGGGCCGCCCCTTGCTCTTTGTGCCTCACCTTTGAAGAAGCGCGCCCTGGCCAAACCCCGTTTCCCACTGAGCCGTGCATCTGTTAGGCACGCTACATATGAAGCGCTCGATCACACCAAACGCTGCAAAAGCGGCCTCCCTCACCCTTCTTTTGTCGCTCGCGGCCTGTGCGTCTGAGCCCGGAGAGATCACCCGCGACACTGAGCCTTTCTCTCAGATCTCGCCAAGAACGCAGATCTCTGTGGTCGGAACAGAGCCCTTCTGGGCGATTGATCTGGAGCCTGCTGGCGCTGACTTTGCTGACTACAAGGCGACCTATTCGAGCCCGGAAAACCTCGAAGGCAGCGACTTTGAAGCCACGCGTTTTGCCGGCAATAATGGTCTCGGCTTCTCCGGCGAGCTTGATGGAGAGGGGCTCCAACTGGTTGTCACTCCCGGCGATTGCAGCGACGGGATGAGCGACCAGACCTATCCCTATTCCGCCACCATGGTGCTGGGTGACAGAACTTTAATTGGCTGCGCTTACACCGGCGATGAGCCTGCAAGCCCCTCCGAAAACCCCTAAAGTACAAACATCTAGGTGATTTTTCTTGGATCAGCGCAGGCGGATACTCAGGGTGAGGGACCACATGGTCAGGAACACCGCTTGTGCAGCCACGTTAGGATGGCGCAAGGTCTTGGCGCATAGGGCGCTTGGTTACGTCATTTGGAGGCATTGGGCTTGAGCATGGCTGGTGAAACACTGGGCAGATCGATCCTGTTGCTTGATGATGAAACGATGATCCTCATGGGCCTGGAGGACGCTGCTCTGGCCGCTGGCATGAGGCCTTTGCCGGTCATTGACTGTGAAGAGGCGCTGGAGATCATCCATTCGGGCCAGACCATCGACACCGCAGTGCTCGACTTCCGTCTAGCGGGCGGGAAGACTTGCGCCAGCGTGGCGAACGGTTTGCGAGAGCTTGGCGTGCCGTTCCTGTTGCACTCTGCCGATGTCGATCATGTCGAAGCGACGCCTGAGCTTGCGGATGTGGTTCGCATTGCGAAACCCTCGACCTCTAAAAAGGTGATCGAGGCTGCGAGCCAATTGCTGCAGAACGCAGAGACAAGCCTGAAACAGACAGCACGAGTGAACCGGTAAAGCGCCTCGTCCGCAATCAGCGGCTTTGAAAAGGCGGCGCTAGAACAGGCCTTAAAACAGTCCTGGAACTTCACGCTGAGCCGGGCTGGGTTCATCCCCACTCAGGGTGACAAGCTCTGCCCCGTCTTGGCCAAATGTAAAGCTCGCGCTCTGGCCCGCATTCTGACCTGAGCCTTGGGTCCCAGCATCAGCTGTACCGCTGATCGCCGTGCAATTGCGTCCGGCGAGGAAGTCGAGCGCGGTGGCGATTGAGTCCTCTTGCGCGTCGCCCAGTGGCTGAGTGATATCATCGGTCGCGCTGCACGTATTGGGAATAGTCCCGGCAAGGCCGTTGAAATAGTCGCCTTCGTCATCGGCGTTGACCGTCTGGAAGGTCACCGCCCGGATGCGCAGATCGCACTCGGCAAGGTCAAAGGCGAATTGTCCCACTGGCTTACCCGAAGTGTTGCGCCCGATCAGCGCGACATTGGCCGGGTTAAGGTAGGGGAGCATCGAGTTGATGACGAGCTCACTGGCTGACGCTGTGTTGCCCGTGCCGATGAAAGCGATCTTGGTCGGGGCGAGGGCTTGAACCTCGTTCTGGATAAGCCGCGTCTCATTCTCCGACGCCTTGGAAGCGCGCAAAGTGGTGCGGCTCCAAACCTGCCCGCCGCGTCCATCATTGAGCAAGTCGCCAAACGTGTTCGCAAGCGAAACAAGCCCGCCGCCATTATAGCGGAAGTCGATGATCAGCTCGTCCACGCCATTGGCATTGAACAGCTGGAACGCGTCGCGCAATTGGCCACCGGCGCTGGAGGGGAAGAAGGTGCGGAAGTTGAGGTAACCGACATTCTTGCCGCCATCATTAATGACGACCGCGCCGTATCGGTCAGAGATCGGGTCGAGCGAAAACTCGGCCTTCACAATCGCGCGCTCGATCACATTGCCGTTCGTCTGGCGGAAGCGGATGACGCGGGAGACACCGGGATCGCTCGATCCCAGCGCGTTGACAACGGCCTGCGGACCGCCGCTTGCCATCAGGCTGCTGACCAGTTGAAGGTTGCTCGTGTCAGTGCCGATGGCGAGCAGTTCTGTCCCGCGGTCCATTCCAGCCTGGAAACCTGGTGCGTTCTCGAACGCTTCGAATAGGAAGACTCGGTCATTGGCGGTGTCATAGGCAAGGCGGATGCCGAAGCCTGCGCTCGCGCCTGAATTGATCAGCGCGTTTTCTTCTTCAATCGAGGTCGCAAAGGTAAAGCCTTTGTCACGCGACTGGGCGCGGGCAGGGGCAACGCGCGCATCGAGGAAGCTCTGCACAGTCGTGAAGTTTGCCGCGTTGACATTGTTATCGAGCAGATTGGGGAACAGATACCATTCGTCCAGCACGTCATCGGCAAAAGCGATCTGGTTTGAAATCGCACAGGGACCTGGTGTCGGGGTTCCACCGCCGCCGCCACCACCGCCGCCTGCGACCGGGTTCTGGCCTCCACCACCTCCGCCCCCGCAGGCAGCCAATGACACAGCGAGGATTGCGGACAGGGCCGCGCGACCGGTTGAGACAGAACGGCCGGTGGAAACGGTTTCAGAATTCATGAGTACGGGCGACTCCGGAGGTGTTTTCATCGTGATAAGGCGTCAATTGAGCCTGTTTTTGCCTCGCAAACATGCACGGGAGGTGAAGCTTGGGCAAGATCAAGTGACTTGTCCACGGCTCTAGAGGGCGTTGTGGCACTGAATTTGTTCCTTTTTCTGGGGGTTTTCCTCAGAAACCGGGGCAAATCGCGGCCCTCTCTCTCGTTTTGCCTCGGCGAAGGGACTAGCTACGAAGGGATGGAAAGACAGAATCATGCCTGACCTACCGGATTGGATCGCAGCCAAGCTTCCCGAAAGCGCGCGCCATCCCGGCTTGGCCATTGCCGAGCTGGGAGAGGCGAAGACGTTTGAGCGCGGCGGCTTCACACTCATGAGCCCCGCCTTCAAACCGGGCGAAGAGCTTGATCCGTGCTTCACCGCGAAAGAAGAAGACGCAGTCGCCCCTCCGCTGGAATGGACCGCGCCGCCTCCCGGCTCGCAAGAGCTGGTTGTGATTGTGGAGGATGCCTCCACCGAAGGCGACACTCCGCAGGCGCATTGGTTGGTCTGGGGTCTGCCCGGTCAAAAGGGCAAGCTGCTCGAAGGCGAAGTTCCGCCGCGCGCGGGTAAGAACGCTCATGGCAATTCGGAATGGCTGCTGCCTGACCCGCCCGTGGGAGAGAAGCGCGACTATGTGTTCCAGATTTTTGCCACCGATTTGCCGCTGACTTTGATGCCGGGGGCAAGCCGTGATGATCTTATCGCGGCGATCAAGGGATTTGTGACCGGATGCGCGGTACTCCACGCGCCGTTCACAGGAATTGAGGCCGATGACGGCTTCATCGACGACGAAGACTTTGAATAAGACCTTCGAATAACTGCCATAACCCAAGGGAGAATGACCATGGCAAACGCACTGCAAACACCCAAGAACCTGTCGAGCGAGCTCGAGGCGATTGTCGGCAAGGGCCCTATGCCCCGCACCGAAGTCACCAAGAAGGTTTGGGACTACATCAAAGCGAACAACCTTCAGAAGGAAGGTGACAAGCGCACCATCCAGCCCGACGCCAAGCTGGGCGCTGTCATCGGCAACGACGACATCAACATGATGAAGATGACCGGCAAGATCTCGGCTCACATCAAGTAAGAGCGTTCTTCGCTTAAGTTTGGCGGCTCGGCCGGCTGCGTTTGATCCCTTCGCGGATCGGCGCCGCTGACCGGGCCGTTTTTCTTAAGGGTCCTGACCCTAAGCTAGCTTTTACGTCTCAGGGACACTTCGCCGACCCACAGGGCGAGCCAAATAATCACCGGCTGCGCGATCATGCGGGGGATGTGATAGGCGAGGCCCAGGCCCTGATCGGGGCGCGCCATATCCATCATCATATGATTGATGTTCGCAGGCCACACGCACAGCGCATACAGAGCCAAGCCAATCCCCGCCGCCTGACGCAGCTTCAGATGGAACGGCTGGAGCAGGGCCAAGGCCCCCACAATCTCAGCCACACCCGTCCACCACACGACCTCTTCGGCGAAGGGAACGGGCGGCGGCATGATTGTCAGAAATGGGCCGGGGTAAGCGAGGTGCATCACCCCCGCAAAGGCGTAGAATATCGCCAAAATCACGCGCATGATTGCTTTGGTCATACGATCGTGTCGCTGCCTGAAGACCAGCCAGGTGCCCAATCCTTCGGAGCAAGCTCAAACCCGGCAAAGTCAAAACCCGGCACCACGACACAGGAGACGAGGCAATAGCCCGCTGCGGCCTCGGCTGGAGATGCAGGGCTCGCCGCCTGCCAGGCGTGGGCTGGGACGAGCCCTTGCAGTGACTGACCCACCGCCGCATCGCCGCCCAAAGTGATAGTCCGGACAGGGCCTGCATCGCAGTCAGCAATCGCCAGTTCGAGCGGATCACCGCCCTGCCACAGCCACAATTCATCTGCGTCAACGCGGTGCCAGTGCGAGCTTTCGTCTGCCTTTAACAGGAACAGGATCGCAGTGCCTTTGGCCCGGCCATCGGCGCCAGCCTCAGCCCGCCAAGTTTCACGATACCAGCCGCCCTCGGGATGCGGGGCGAGCTCAAGCTGTTCGATCAGCTCAGCGCTATTTGGTCTTGGCATCGTTTGCGTTGCTGTCGTTCCCGCTATCGGCCTCTTCCTCGTCGCCCACTTGGATCACTGAGCATGAATACCCCTCAGCCGGGCGGAAGGTCCAAAGCGCGAGCTGATAGATCGGCTCCTGCCACATCTCGAACACGGTTACGCCCGGCATCAAAGTGCACACGCTGGTGCGGTCGGGGCCGGTTTGCGGGTTCACTTTGAGCGCGGCATATTCGAGCGGCTCGGAATATTTGCTCAGCACCGTCAGCGTCACCCGCCCGCGGGTAATGTCGGAGAAGGTGAAGCTGATCTCTCCTTCTGCCAGCGCGCTTTCCTCAGCCGCTTCGCCAGCGCGCGCCAAACGGGGTTCTAGCCCGTCTTCGACCTCAGCCAGAGTGACGATCACTGTTTCACCCGGAGTGAGCAGCACATTGCCCTGTGTCACCCATGGCAGCTCATAGCCGATAGGCAGGCGGACGACTTCGCCGTCGGGATCTTCATAGACCCATTCTTTGAGGAAGCGGCACGCGCCTTCTTCTTCGCACGGATCACCGTCCTGTGCTGCGAGTTGCGCAGGTAAAGCCAAGGCCGCAAGCGCGGCAAATGTCGAAATGATGTGTTGAAGGCCCCTCATCACCGCAGCTTGCGCTGGGGGGAGGGGGCAAGTCAACCTAGCCGTAGATCGCGGGGATGATCCAAACAAGGCTCATCGCAACCAGCGCTGCGAACAGTCCAATGCCCAGCACATAACGCATGTGGCCGGTCGTGTGCGCACCGCGTGCGTCATCATCTTCAATGTGGATTGCGCCGTCGTCGTCTTGCTCAGCCATGGTCCTCGCTCCGTTCTTGGGGGTGTCCTACCTAACTCAACGGAGGAAACTAAGCGAAGTTCCGGATTAGTCGCGCAACAGCTCGTTAATACCGGTTTTGGAGCGGGTCTGAGCATCGACTGTTTTGACGATCACGGCGCAATAGAGCGAGGGGCCGGGTGTACCATCGGGCAGCGGCTTGCCGGGCAGTGATCCGGGCACGACGACCGCATAGGGCGGCACTTCACCGCGATGCACTTCGCCTGTGGCGCGGTCGATGATCTTGGTCGATGCGCCAAGGTAGACGCCCATGGAGAGCACAGCCCCTTCGCCCACGCGCACGCCCTCTGCGACTTCAGCGCGCGCGCCGATGAAAGCGCCATCGCCGATAATGACGGGCTCCGCCTGCAAAGGCTCCAGCACGCCGCCAATGCCAGCGCCGCCGGACAGGTGCACGTTCTTGCCGATTTGCGCGCAGGAGCCAACGGTCGCCCATGTGTCGACCATCGTGCCTTCGCCGACATAAGCGCCGATATTGACGAAGCTGGGCATCAGGACCGCACCTTTGCCGATGAAGCTACCCTGGCGCACCACCGATCCGGGCACAGCGCGGAAGCCTGCATCACGGAAACGGTTTTCGCCCCAGCCTGCGAATTTGAGCGGCACTTTGTCAAAGGCCGCCTCGCCCGCGCAGCCGCCTTCCATCACGCGGTTGTCGTTGAGGCGGAAGGACAGGAGCACGGCCTTCTTGAGCCATTGATTGACTTTCCACTCACCACTCTCGGTTGGCTCCGCCACACGCGCTTCGCCGCTGTCGAGCAGGGCGAGCGCTTCGGCCACAGCGGGGCCGACGTCACTGCCAGGCGTGATGGTGTCGCGATTTTCCCAGGCTGCTTCGATCTGGGCGATGAGAGTGTCGGTCATAAGTACTCCGCGTAGGGCGTGGGAATGAGACCCAAGAGAGGGTCGGTCCGCGAATGATTGCTTGGTGCTGCTAGCGGTGGAAACGGGTCGCGGCAAGCTCAGCTACGGGCCTATCCTTAGTGCGAACGCGCATGCGCCTCTTGGCGTTCCAGCCTACTTTCGATCGCAAAGTTGGTTTCGGGGGATTTCGACAAGGAAAACGCATGCCGCCAGCCACTTCACGACCCAGCAGCACGACACGGTCTCAACCATGCCCGGTGGCAATTTGCCGTGTCGATCCGGAAAAGCCCGCAGGAGCCGTGCCTGATTGGAAGAGTGTGATGGCGGCCTTTGCCTGCATCGCTCTGGCTGCTTGCGGCGGAGCGAGCGGTGCGACCCCGCAGACGATCTCAGACCAGCCGCCACCACCCCCACCGCCGCCGCCACCTCCTCCGCCTCCGCCCCCACCGCCGCCTCCACCGACCAACTTCAACACAGCAGAGTTTCGTCGTTCGGATGGTCCCGCCTTTCACGGGGCGGACGACGCATGGCGTGCAGGGGCCACGGGCGCGGGAGAGCTGATCGCGGTGATCGACACCGGGATCGACAGCGACAGCCCCGAATTTGCTGGCCGCATCAACACCGCCTCTCAAGACCTCGCGGCTTCGCGTGGGATCGATCCAGAGGATGATCACGGCACCAATGTCGCTCTGATCGCCGCGGGTGGACGGAACAATTCAGGCGTATTGGGCGTGGCATTCGAGGCTGATGTTTTGGCGCTGCGTGGTGACATGCCCGGCTCATGCGGAGCCGATACGCCGCAGGATTCAAGCTTGGGCTGCCTGTTCAGCGACTCCGTCATCGCGCAAGGGATCGACGTGGCGATCGCCAATGATGCGACCGTCATCAATCTCAGCCTTGGCGGAGGCAGTGCATCGGCAGAATTGCGCAATGCGGTCGCGCGCGCAGCCGATGCCGGGATCGTGATCGTGATTGCTGCGGGCAACGCCGGCGCGGGCGATGACCCCGATATCGACCCCGATCAGCCCGATCCCTTCGCGTCCTCCCTGCGCCAAGCGGGCGGGAACAACGTCATCATCGTCGGCTCGGTTGATGAAGACAGCAACTTCTCCGATTTCAGCAACCGCGCAGGCAATTTTGCCAATGGCTTCCTTTCAGCGCGCGGAGAGAGGGTCTGCTGCGTTTACGACGATGGCGAGCTGTTTGTGGAAGAGATTGATGGCGGGCAGTTTGTCACTTTGTTCTCCGGTACCAGCTTTGCTGCACCCCAAGTGGCAGGGGCAGTGGCTCTGCTGGCTCAGGCCTTTCCCAATCTGACGGGTGAGGAAATTGTCGAGATCTTGCTCACCAGCGCGCGCGATGCAGGTGATGCGGGAACTGACGCGGTGTTCGGCACCGGCATCCTCGACATTGCGCAGGCGTTCCAGCCGCAGGGCACCACAAGTCTGGCTGGCACGTCTACCAGCCTCAGCTTTGCCGATGAGTTCGCGATTGGGTCCGCGGCGATGGGCGATGCGCTGTCTTCGGCCTCGCTTTCAACGATTGTGACCGACCGCTTTGACCGGGCCTATTCCTACGACCTAGCCGGGCGCACTCGCAATGCCGTGCAAGTCCAACGGCTGCGCCGCACAATTGAGCAGCGCGGGATCACCAGCGCGGCGGGCAATAACAGCCTCTCCTTGGCGGTAACGGTGGGAGAGCAAAACCTTGGCGGAGGGCTCGGCTGGTCGCAGGCCCTGCAATTGACGCCAGAGGATGCGCGCGCTGCCCAAATGCTTGCCGCGCGGATCGCCGCCCAAATCGCACCGGACACACAGGTCGGTTTTGCCTTCGCACAATCCGCAGACGGTTTGGTCGCACAGATGCAGGGCGCGGACAGAGCCGCCTTTATGGTCGCGCCTGAGGCAGGGCATGATGCCGGCTTCCTCCAATCGAGCGAGCTGGCCTTCGCCGTCCGTCACGAATTTGGCGGCTTCGGCCTGACCGCATCAGGCGATCGGGGCCGTGCGTGGTCAGGCCAGTTTGAGGACACGTTGGAGGTCCTGCCCGGCATTCGGGAGCGTCGACCCACTTCGCGATTCAGCCTTGCCGCCGACCGCGCCTTTGGCCGTACCGATGCAAGCGTCTCGCTCACATGGTTGTCCGAGCAAGACACTTTGCTGGGTGCCTTCTTCAACCCCTCGCTGGGTGTTGAGGGGGCGGAGACCGTCTTTCTTGATGGCCGAGTGTCTCGGCAGTTGGGTGAGGCGTGGCGAGTGGGGGCGGCCTATCGTGCCGGCATGACCCAGCCGCGCGGCTCAGCGCTCATCGGCGATGGCTCGCAATTGTTCACGCAAAGCTGGTCGTTCGACGTCAGCCGCTACGGTGTCTTCCAAGCCCGCGATGTTGTCGGCTTCCGCGTCAGTCAGCCTTTGCGGGTCAGCGGAGGGGCGCTCAATTTCGACCTGCCCACCGGCTTCGACTACGCGACTGAAACCGCGATCATCTCGCGTCAGGCGCTCAGTCTGACGCCAGAAGGGCGCGAGATCATGAGCGAGCTCAACTGGAGTGGCTCCATGGGCGCAGCGCAGCTTTCGACCAGCCTCTACTTTCGCGAGCAGCCCGGCCATTTCCAAACCGCGCCGGACGATGTCGGAGCGGTGGTGAGCGTGGGCATGCGCTTCTAGCGCGAGGCTTATTCTGGCATCCCGGCTGCCAGAGCGAACTGGTAAGCGCGATCCACTAGCGGCGCGACGCGTTCGCTCATCTGCTTCGCATGGGCCGAGGACGCAGTGCCGTCGATCACGCGCTTTTTGATGCCTTGGATGATCCCTGCGAGCCGGAACAGATTGTAGGCAAAGTACCAGTCCATCGGCGGCACGGGATAGCCAGTGCGCGCGACATAGCGCTCGACCGCTTCCTCGACCGATGGGATGCCCAGAGCCTCCAGATCGGCGCCCAGCAACCCAGCGCGCCCGTCCGCAGGCTGGAACCAGTTGAGCATCAGGTAGGAGAAGTCCGCAATCGGATCGCCCAAAGTCGACAGCTCCCAATCGAGCACCGCGATAATGCGCGGCTCATCATGGGCGAAGATCACATTGTCGAGCCGGTAGTCGCCATGGACAACGCTGCTTTCATGCTGCGGCGGGATCGTCTGCGGCAGCCATTCGATCAACCGCTCCATCTGCGGCATATGCTCGGTCTCAGACAGCTTGTATTGCTTTGACCAGCGCGCAATCTGCCGCGCGCAATAATCAGTCGGCTTGCCATAATCGCCAAGGCCGATTTCCTCGGGCTTGTTGAGGTGCATGTCGGCCATCGTGTCGATCAGCGCATGATAAATCGCGCGCCGCTCTTCCGGCTCCATTCCGGGTAAAGCGCCGTTCCATAGGCTGCGGCCATCCGCCATGCTCATCACGAAGAATTTGGAGCCGATGACTTCCGGGTTTTCACAAAGCCCATAGGTCTTTGGCACCGGAAAGCCTGTCGGATAAAGCCCCGTCATCGCCGCATATTCGCGGTCGACGGCATGCGCGCTGGGGAGCAATTTGCCGAAGGGCTGGCGGCGAAGGACGTAATTGGTCGCGGGCGTTTCGATCTTGTAGGTCGGGTTGGACTGGCCGCCCTTGAACTTGGTGTAGCTTATCGGGCCTTCAAAGCCTTCGACATTGGCATCAAACCACGCGGTGAGCGCGTCGAGGTCGAGCTTATCTCGCTCCTCCACCTCAACCGTGCCGACCATCTCCTTGTCGAAATCAATGTCGGGCGCAGCGCCCTGATTGTCTGACATCACCAGTACCCGTCCCAATGTGTGAAGGATGGGCCGGGAGGCGTCCAACGCGCTCCCGGCAGCTCCTCATCGTTTAGCGAGCAACGCCCATGTCGCCCGAGCTGAACGAGCCAGCATCATTCGCCGCGCTGTTGCCATCGCGCAGGGCGTTGGCGGTCGGGCCTTCGTTTGGCAAGTGCTTGCCGAATTCCATGCGGGCGATGGAGCGTGCGTGGACTTCATCGGGACCATCGGCAAGACGCAGAGTGCGCTGGTGGGCATAGGCTTGGGCGAGGCCGTAATCCTCTGACACGCCGCCGCCGCCATGCGCTTGGATCGCATCGTCGATGATTTGCAGAGCCATGTTTGGTGCCTGCACCTTGATCATCGCGATTTCCTGCTTGGCCGACTTGTTTCCGACCTTGTCCATCATGTCGGCCGCTTTCAGGCAGAGGAGGCGGGTCATGTCGATATCGATGCGAGCACGCGCGACGCGCTCTTCCCAAACCGAGTGCTTGTAAATCGGCTTGCCGAAGGCTTCACGCTCTTGCAGGCGGCGGCACATCTTGGCGAGCGCTTCTTCCGCAACGCCAATTGTGCGCATGCAGTGGTGGATACGGCCCGGGCCGAGGCGACCTTGCGCGATTTCAAACCCGCGTCCTTCGCCCAGCAGCATGTTGGAGACTGGGATGCGAACATCCTTCATCTCGACTTCCATGTGACCGTGCGGAGCATCGTCATAGCCGAAGACCGGCAGGTGGCGGATGATATTCACGCCCGGCGTGTCAATCGGCATCAGGACCATCGATTGCTGAGCGTGACGCTTGGCCTCGAAGTCGGTCTTGCCCATCACAATTGCGACCTTGCAGCGCGGATCGCCAAGGCCTGATGACCACCACTTGCGACCATTGATGACGTATTCGTCACCATCGCGTTCGATGCGGGTTTCGATGTTCGTGGCGTCAGATGAGGCGGTGTAGGGCTCCGTCATCAAGAAGGCTGAGCGAATCTCGCCATTCATAAGCGGCCCGAGCCATTCTTCCTTCTGCTCACGCGTGCCATAGCGGTGGAACACTTCCATGTTGCCGGTGTCCGGCGCGGAGCAGTTGAAGACTTCCGATGCCCAGCCGATCCGACCCATTTCCTCTGCGCAGAGCGCGTATTCGAGGTTGGTGAGGCCGGGGCCGTCAAATTCGTAAGTGTCGTCGACATGGTGATGGCTGTCATTGCGCGGCGGCATGAACAGGTTCCAGATGCCTTCGCTCTTTGCGATAGCCTTCTTGTCTTCGATGATCTGGATGACTTTCCAGCGATCCCCTTCGGCATCTTGGGCCTTGTAGGTCGCCATTTCGGGGCGGACGTGCTTTTCGATAAAATCGCGCACGCGGCCGGCCCAATAGGCTTGGCGTTCAGTGGGTTCAAAATCCATCGCGGGGGTTCCTCTCGTCTCTCAATCAGTTCGAATCTGCAACTGTAATTGGCACGGCTGGTCTCCCGCGCCAAGGGTTCATTTGGTCAGGGCGCCGCGGTCTCGGGCGAGTTTTCAAGCCGCTTCTTCGTCAGCGCTTCAACACGCGCTTCGTGGTCTTCACGCGTGATCGGGAAGCGGCCAAGCCAGAAAGCTGCAATCGCCATCAACACGGTGGTCGAAAGCGCATAGATCAGAATCAGATTGTCGATCACAGGCACTGGCACCTCCCCGGGCGCTGCATCGCGGGAGAAGCTGATCAGCGACAGGATCTGTCCGGTCAAAAAGATGCCTAAGCCAGTCGCGCATTTCTGGACCAGCCAATTGCCCGAGTAAAACGCTCCCTCGGCGCGCTTTCCGGTGCGCTCCAGATAGGCCTCGACAATCTCAGCGATCATGGAGCTGGCAGAGATCAGGACCACGATGCCCAGAGTGTTACCAACGATCAGAAGGCTCAGCAGCATGATACCGGACAATGCTGTGTCGAGCGCGGGCCAGAGGCCGGCATAGAGCAGCATGTAAGGAACCAGCGTGAAGAACGCGGTCCCCAGCGCAGAGACAGCGGCGCTTTTTGGCTTGCCCAGATGTTTGTGCATCGGTCCAACGACGAAGAACATCGCAATGGCCGAGATAAACAGCGCCAGCGGATAGAGGCTAAGCGCCGTCACACCCTCTGGCAGGAAGGGCATTGGCGAGGTGTCAAGCCGCCAGACATAAAGGGTAACGTAATTGGTGAGCGAGAAGGTGAGGCCTTGGTTGATATAGGCCGCCAGTCCGCCAGCTGCGAAGATCAGGAAAGCGCGTTCTCTAAACGCCTCGACAATCTCGGCGAAGCATCCCGAAATCGTGAACGGCTCTGGCTTTGTCTCCGGCAAATGCGCCACCAGCTTGTGCTGACCCCAGGCCGAGCCCATTACGGACAGCACGATCAAGCACCCGCCTGCAATCGCCCAATTGCGATATCCCTCGCGATCAAGCAGGCCGCCTTCGCCCGGCATAAAGACGGTGTAGGCGAGCACCATCATCAAGATTCCGCCCAGCCAGCCTGAAACATAGCGGAACCGGAACAGCGTGGTGCGTTCGTCATAGTCGCTGGTGATCTCAGGCAGGAGGGAGATCGACGGGACTTCGCAGGCGGACAGCAGGATCCGGACGACCACGGCGATCCCTAACAGGCCCCAGAAGGTTGGCGCTTCGGCTCCAGGAGGAGACCACATCATCACCCAGGCAAAGGCGAGCGGGATGGGCGCGGCATAAAGCCACGGCAAGCGTCTGCCCCACTTTGTGTAAGTCCGGTCCGACAAATTGCCGAGGATCGGATCGATCACCGCATCAACCAGCAGCGCGCATAGCAGTGCCAGACTGACCAGAGCAGCGTCCATGCCCATGACCTGACTGTAGAAAAACAGCAGAAAGAACTGGAAGCCGGTATCCTTGACCCCGAACGCCACTGCGCCAAAGCCGTGAATCAGTTTCAGGCGAAGCGGCAGCTTGCCTTCAACAAAGCCTACCACGCCGCGCACCTCGATGGCTGCGTTGCTGCGAATCCGGTGTTCATTTTGTCTCTCTCCAATTGACGCAAACGTAACCGAGCGGGCCTCTGCGTCAATCATTTGTCGTTGACGCTACGGCAACCGACTTTGGCATGAACGTGCTTGCGGGTGCGGACCAAATCCCGCTAACGTAAGCGTCAAGTGAGAGACCTGATTGAGAGAGGAAACGGGACCCATGTCCGATCTGGAAGCCTTCCGCACCGAAACCAAAGCCTGGCTGGAGGCAAACTGTCCGCCCGAAATGCGTCAGCCTGTGCGCGATGATGCCGACGTCTATTGGGGTGGGCGCAACGCGACCTTCAAGAATGACGCGCAAAAGGCCTGGTTCGAAGCGGCCCGAGACAAGGGCTACACCGTGCCAAGCTGGCCCAAGGAATATGGCGGCGCAGGCCTGTCCGCTCCCGAAGCCAAGATCCTGCGGCAGGAAATGGCGGCCATCGGCGCGCGTCCTCCTTTGTCGAGCTTCGGCATCTGGATGCTCGGCCCAGCGCTGCTGCAATTCGGCACGGAAGGCCAGAAGAAGCGCTTCCTCAATGAAATTGCGCGCGGCGAAATCCGCTGGTGTCAGGGCTATTCAGAGCCGGGCAGCGGCTCCGACCTTGTCTCCATGCAGACCTTTGGCGAGGACAAGGGCGATCACTGGATCGTCAACGGTCAGAAAATCTGGACCTCCTATGCCGACCAAGCTGACTGGATTTTCTGCCTCGTCCGCACTGACAAGGACAACAAGTACCAAGGCATCACCTTCATGCTGTTCGACATGGCGGGCGAAGGCGTCTCGACCAAGCCGATCCTGCTGATCAGCGGCAACTCGCCCTTCTGCGAAACCTTCATGGACGATGTCCACGTGCCCAAGTCCTATGGCGAGGATTGCCCCGGCTATGTTGGCGAAATCAATCGCGGCTGGGATGTTGCGAAATATCTGCTGGGCCATGAGCGCGAGATGATCTCCGGCATGGGCGGCGGTGAGCGCACTGCGGCTATCGGTGCCTCGATGAAGCGCCATGCCGGCAAAACCGGCGATGACATCGACCCAGTCCTGCGCGGAGAACTGGCTCTGTTCGACGTCGATGCGCTCGCCTTCACTGCGATGGCGGAGAAATTCATGGACGAGATGAAGGCTGGCAAGGGTCATCCGGCGCAGCCCAACATGATGAAATATGTCGGGACCGAGCTGAACAAGCGCCGTCACGAGCTGATGATGTCGGCGGGCGGTTCGCGCAGCCTCGAATGGGAAAGCGAAGAGACGAGCGGCGGCAAGCCCTCGCGCAATTGGCTGCGGACCAAGGCGAACTCGATCGAGGGTGGGACCAGCGAAGTCATGCTCAACGTGATTTCGAAGCGCATTCTCGACCTGCCGGGCGCTTGATCGCACAGGCGACGCAATAAAGGGCCGCGCGCGCCGGATCGGGCGCGGCCTCAATATAATTTCCAAGAGAGGGACGGGCAATCATGCCACTGTATCACGACGAAGATCAGGCGATGCTGGCCGACACGGCGAGCGGCTTCATGGCCGATGAAGGCAATATCGCAAAGCAGCTGCGCCACTATCGCGACGGCGGCTGCCCCGACGGGTTCGGCCATAAGCTGTGGCACCAATTTGCAGAGATGGGCTTCACCGGCATGCTGGTGGACGAGGATGATGGCGGGCTTGGCATGGGCCATGTTGAGGCTGGGATCGTGCTCGAAGAGATCGGCCGCAACTTGTCGCCTTCGCCTTTCCTGACCTCTTCGGTTCTGGCGGCCACAGCGCTTAAGCACGGCTCGGCGGATATGCGCGGCCGCTATATTCCCGGATTGATCTCGGGCGAGAGCGTTTTCGCTGTCGCCATCGACGAAACCGCCAAGCACCGCCCTGACCGGATCGCATGCCGGGCTGAGAAATCGGGCAATGGCTTCAAGCTCTCCGGTTCCAAGAGCTTCGTCATCCACGGCTCCAGTGCCGACATGATCGTCGTTGCCGCGCGCACAAGTGGCGCGGACGATGACGCGGACGGCATCACGCTCTTCGCCGTGCCCAAGGACGCAGCCAATATGGAGCTCGACCCAGTGCGTCTGGTCGACAGCTCGGTTGCCTCTCACATCAAGTTTGACGGGGTGGAGCTGGATGGCGACGCCGTCATCGGCGAAGTCGATGGCGGGCGCGAGATCCTGAACGCAGTGCTCTCCGCAGGCCGTATCGGCGCAGCGGCAGAAGGCGTGGGCGTCGCTCGCGGGGCGATGGACATGACCATCGACTACCTCAAACAGCGCAAGCAATTCGGCAAGGTGATCGGCGAATTCCAAGCACTCCAGCACCGCGCCAGCCACCTCTATTCCGAGGTCGAGATCGCCCGCGCGGCGACGATCAAGGCCCAGCAATTGCTCGATGGCGGCAGCGAACGTGCTGAGCTGATGATCTCTGTCGCCAAGGCCAAGGTCGCCAAAGCCGCAGGCCTCGCGGTCAAGGAAGGCGTCCAGATGCATGGCGGCATCGGCATGACCGACGAATATGACATCGGCCTCTACATGAAGCGCGACCGGGCTTTGCAGGAGTTCCTGGGCGATGCCTATTTCCACGCCGGACGCGTGGCTGAACTGAGCGGATACTGAATTGGAACGGCGTGGCTTGCCGCGCCGCAAGGCCGACTGGCCGCCGGCCGGTTAGGCCGCCCCTCGGAGGCGATCGGCGCAGCCGATCTGCCGTGAGAGAAAGGAAGATTGCATGATGGACGTAGCAAAACTCTTCAGCCTCGAAGGCCGTATCGCTCTGGTCACCGGCGGATCGCGCGGGATTGGCAAGATGTTCGTCGAAGGCTTGCTCGCGGCGGGCTGTTCGAAAGTCTACATCTCGGCCCGCAAGGTCGAACAGATGCAGGAAACGGTCGACGAATTCGGCGCGGATAAGGTCATCGCTGTTCCCGCCGATCTTTCGCAAATGGACGGCATCGAAGCGCTGGCGAATGCGGTGAAGGAAAACGAGAGCAAGCTCGACATCCTGATCAACAATGCGGGCGCGGCCTGGGGGCAGGACTATCTCGAATTCACCGAGGCTGGCTGGCACCGCACTATGGACTTGAACGTCAAGACGCCGTTCTTCCTCACCCAAAAGCTCCACGACCTGCTGGTCGAGGCGGGCAAAGGCGATCATCCGGCGAAGGTGATCCACGTTTCGTCCATTGACGGCCTGCGGATCAATCCGTGGGAGACCTATCCCTATCAGGCGTCAAAAGCGGCGGTGATCCAGCTGACCAAGCGGATGGCCGCACGCCTGATCAAGGACAACATCATCTGCACCTCGATTGCGCCCGGTGCCTTTGCGAGCGAGATGAACAAGGCGGCGAAGAACGCACCAGAGACGTCGGCTGCGCATATCCCTTCGGGCCGAATTGGCACGCCTGAGGACATGGCAGCGGCGGCGATCTATCTGGCCAGCCGAGCAGGGGATTATGTGGTGGGGACGACGATCCCCGTTGATGGCGGCGTAGTGAACGCGTCGCTTCCTTCCGCGTTCAACGATCCGGCAGGGTGAGCGCGGGGAGGCGGGCAATGAACTACGACCACGCCTTCCTCTACCCTGAGATTGAGCCCTATGAGAGCGGCCATTTGGAGGTCGCTCCGGGCACGACCATCTATTGGGAGACCTGCGGCAATCCCAAAGGCCGCCCCGTGGTCTATCTCCACGGCGGTCCCGGAGCAGGGACCAACCCAGTCGACCGGCGCTACTTCGATCCAGAGCATTATCGCATCGTTCTGCTCCATCAACGAGGAGCAGGCCTCTCCCGACCACTTGCTGTGACCGAGGGAAACACGACGCAATCGAACGTTGCCGATCTGGAAGCCTTGCGCGAGCATCTGGAGATCGATCGCTGGTTCGTAACCGGTGGCAGCTGGGGCTCGATCCTCGGCCTAGCCTATGGCGAGACGCATCCTGATCGGTGCCTTGGGTTCGCTTTTCGCGGCGTGATCCTTGCACGGCAAAGGGACATTGACTGGTGGTGGGAAGGCACGCGGATGCTGTTCCCCGATCACTTCGATGCGATGTGTGATGGGATGTCGGAAAGCGAGCGGGCGGAGCCGTGCCACAGCCTCTACACCCGTCTGATGGATGAAGACCCGGCGGTGCACGGCCCCGCTTCAGAGGCTCTCGCCCGGTTCTCCTTCGCGACGGTTGCGATGCACCCGATCCATGTCCCGCAGGCCAAGTTTAAAGACCATGCCTTTGCGTTGCCACTGGCGCGCTTTTTCACGCACTATTGCGAAAACGGCTTCTTCCTGAAGGACGCCCCGCTGCTGGATAATGTACCCAAGATCAATCACTTGCCCTGCCATATCGCGGCTGGGCGCTATGATGTGACGACGCCGGTTGAGTCCGCCTGGCTGCTGCACAAAGCTTGGCCCGGATCGACCTTGAACATCGCCCAGCGCGGAGCGCATGCCCTGGTCAATGCGGGATTGGCGCGGGCGTTTTTGGCAGGAATCGAGAAGTTGAAGGACGCTTAGCCCTCAAGCAAAGCGTCGAGTTCCGACCGGTCGAGCGAAAGCGTCACGCCCAGAGTGCCCGAACCCTTGCCATCGGCATCGCGCAAAACGGTGCGTTTGTAGAGCTTGATCTGTGCCGCTTCGATCACGCGGTAGCCTGCACAAGCCTTCGCAATCCGCGTCATCAGATATTCCTGCGTCTCGTAATGGCCATCGCGCGCCAGTCGGTCGATCTCGACCATCAACGGGTCATAGTCGAAGACATAGGACATCCGATCGCGCGGGATCAGCACCAGCGTGGGATCAATCGTCAGCGTCAGGTCCAGCAGATGCGCGTCGGGCTTAACGTCTCCGGGGCCATAGGTCCCAAGGTCCAGCGCCAGTTCGAGCGCTTCCAGAACAATCGTGCTGTGCATCCGAGTGTCCGTTAAGAGCCCATCAGCTCACGTACGAAGGGGATCATTCCGGTTTGGCGTTTCCTCAGCATGCGCTCTGCATGGAGGATTTCGCGGACCTTGGCGAAGCATTCGTCTACATCATCATTGATGACGACATATTTGTATTCGGCCCAGTGGCTGATCTCGGCCTTCGCACGCTCCATCCGCGCATCGATGACGTCAGCGGAATCCTGCGCGCGGCCCTCCAGGCGGTTGCGCAGTTCTTTGAGGCTGGGGGGAAGCACGAACACAGTGACTACATCCTGATCGTCCTTTTGCTTCAGCTGCTGCGTGCCCTGCCAGTCAATGTCGAAGAGGTAGTCCTGCCCCTCTTTCAACCCTTCACGGATTGCGCCTTTGGGCGTGCCATAGCGGTGGTCGAAGACATGCGCCCATTCGTAAAAGTCGTCCGTCTCGACCATCTCGTCAAATTTGTCATCGGAGACGAAATAATAGTCTTTGCCATCCTCTTCACCGGGGCGCGGAGGTCGCGTCGTGGCGGAGACCGAAAGCTGGATTTCATCATCCGCCTCCAGCAGCATGCGCGACAAGGTCGTCTTCCCCGCTCCCGACGGCGATGAGAGGATGAAAAGAAGCCCGCGGCGGTGCAGCTTGTCGGCTTCGGCGTCAGCGGTGTGAGGATCAGTTGGTTCGCCCATGCACAGCCGTTGCCGCATGTAAGGGGGCGAAATCAAGGGGAATGCGCGCGGATTATTCCTCTTGCGGCGGCTCAGCCTCTTTCGCCTCACGCATTTGCCGCGCTTTTCCGCGATCATAGAGCGTCTTTGCGACCAACCCTCCGGTCAGCAAGGCGAGGCCGGGGAGCGAACGCCCCGCAATTTTGCTCGCGCCATACAGACCAAGTGTTGTCAGGATGGCCTTTCCATCCAGCTTGGAAAGGCTGCCTTTGGTGGGATTGCCAATCTCATCAATGCGCCGGCGGACATCAGCGCTGAACAGGCCTGAGGCGCCTTTGACGATGACATAGGCAAGCATCAGGTTGGTGCCGGGATTGTCGCTGGGCAGAGGAACGGCCTCTTTCATCGCAGCAAGCGCGCCGCCTGCGTCATCTTCGGCCTGATCTTGGTCGGGGGGAGGCGTTTCCGGTTTGCGCTTGGTCATAGGTCCGATGCCCTTTGAAAAGCGCTTACTTCTTGCGACCGAAATCGACCGTCACAACGTTGGAGCCGCCATCCTCCTCGCTTCCGGCTGTGCCTTCAGCTGCGGGTGCTTGTGCGCTTTGGCCCGCACCATCATTCTCCGCATCTTCATGCTCTTCGGGAGCCATCTCTGAGATAGAGGCCTGAAATTGCAGGCCAAAATCAACCGCTGGATCGACGAAGGCGGTGATCGCGGCGAAGGGGATGCTGAGCTTGGCAGGAATCTGGTTAAACGAGAGACCCACACCAAAGCCATCTTCGCGTACTTCCAAGTCCCAGAACTTGTTCTGGAGAACGATGGTCATCTCATCGGGAAACCGCTCACGCAGATGGTCGGGAATATCGACATCGGGCGCGCCGGTTTTGAAGGTTATGTAGAAGTGATGATTGCCCGGAAGCTCACTCCCGCCCCGCTCAATCTCACCCAGCACACGGCCGACCACAGCGCGCAGCGCTTCCTGCACGATCTCATCATACGGGATCAGGCTATCTGGTGTGTCTTCAGTCATCACTTTCTGAATCGTGACTTCGCATTGGGCGCGGGTCAAGCGTTTCGTGATTTGTACTTGAAGATTGTTGCGCGTTTCATCGCATTTAGCTTGGACCGGCGCCTTTGCGACCTTCGCATGGCGCTTGCACCTCGCACGAGTGCGCTTATAGCGCGAGGGGTCATGAGCAAAGCTGCAAGAACAGGAAGCGTCCAGCGCGCCACCGCTGAGACCAAGATCGACATCGCCGTCAATCTCGACGGGACCGGGACCTATGACGTGTCCACCGGGATCGGTTTCCTCGATCATATGGTCGAGCAGTTCTCCAAACACTCGCTGATCGATGTGACGATGAAGGTGGAGGGCGATCTCCACGTCGACCAGCACCACACGACTGAGGATTCAGCGATTGCGCTGGGACAGGCTCTGTCCGAGGCGCTGGGCGATAAGGCCGGGATTGGCCGCTATGGCAGTGCCTATTCGCCGATGGATGAGACGCTCAGCCGCGTGGCGCTCGATATTTCGGGGCGGCCCTATTGCGTGTGGAAGGCCGCTTTCTCGCAAGAGAAGTTGGGCGAATGGGATACCGAACTGATCCGCCACTGGTTTGAGAGTGTCGCGCAGTCCGCTGGTCTGACGCTCCACATCGAACTGCTCTATGGTGAGAACAACCACCATATTTGTGAGAGCATTTACAAAGGCTTTGCCCGCGCAATGCGCATCGCGGTTGAGCGCGACCCGCGCAAAGGCGAGGCGATCCCCAGCACGAAGGGGCAATTGGGTGGCTGATTGGAGCCAAACGGCTGCTCAGCAGCCGCAAGGGCGACCGCCCGCCCGCAGCGGGCCTGTAGCGAAGCGGAAGGCGTCTAGCGAGGACGCAGCCCCGGATGGGGCTGCGCAAAGCAAAAATGCCTGAGATCGTTGCTCTTGTAGATTACGGCGCGGGCAATCTCCATTCGGTTCACAATGCGCTGAAAGCGGTCGGAGCGAATGTCTCCGTCACTGCTGATGCCAATGTCGTGCGCGCAGCAGACCGGATCGTGTTGCCCGGAGTGGGCGCGTTCAAGGCATGTGCAGATGGGCTCAATGCCGTGCCCGGTATGGTAGAGGCGCTGACCGAGCGGGTGCAGATGGGCGGAGCGCCCTTCCTCGGCATTTGCGTCGGGATGCAGCTGCTCGCGGATCGGGGCCTCGAATATGGCTCGCATGAAGGCCTAGGGTGGATTCCCGGAGAGGTCCGCCTGATCGAACCGCATGATACGAGCATCAAGGTACCGCATATGGGCTGGAACGATGTGGCGATCATGCCCCATGCGCGCGGCCATGAGGTGATCGAGGAAGGGGAGGCCTATTTCCTCCACTCCTACCACTTCGTCGCTGACGATCCGCATCACATCGCCGCTTTGACCGACCACGGAGAGGGCCTTGTCGCCGCCGTTACACGCGGCAATATTGTCGGCGTGCAATATCACCCTGAGAAGAGCCAGGCCTATGGACTGGCGACGCTAGAAAGGTTTTTGTCATGGCGGCCGTGAAGCCTATTTGTCATTCCCGCGAAAGCGGGAACCCAGTGCGGCACGCGCGGTGCCCGGACACCCTGGGTCCCCGCTGTCGCGGGGATGACCGATTAGGGGAACTGAGATCATGATCGTATTTCCTGCCATCGACCTCAAAGGCGGCGAAGTCGTGCGGTTGGCCGAGGGCGATATGGACCGCGCCACAATCTATGGCGACGATCCTGCCGCCCAAGCGATGATCTTTGCCGAGGCCGGGGCTGAACACCTCCATGTCGTCGATCTGGACGGTTCCTTCGCGGGAGAGGGGCGCAATGTTGAGGCGGTCAAATCCATCGTCGAGCGCTTCCCGGGCTACGTCCAACTCGGCGGAGGAATCCGTGACGCCAAGGCGGTCGAAGGTTGGTTCAACCTCGGCGTCGCACGCGTGGTGATGGGTTCAGCCGCGCTCAAAGACCCTGAATTCGTCAAGGAAATGGCGCGCGAATGGGAGGGCGGCATCGTCGTCGCCGTGGACGCGAAAGACGGAATGGTCGCGACCGAGGGCTGGGCGGAAGTCTCTGACGTGCCGGTGGCAGACCTCGCCCGCCGGTTCGAGGATGCAGGCGTCGCCTCGCTGCTGTTCACCGACATTGGCCGCGATGGATTGCTCAAAGGCGTCAACATCGATGCAACCGTGGAACTGGCGCAAATGGTCGATATCCCCGTCATCGCAAGCGGCGGCGTGAAAGGCATCGCAGACATCCACGTCCTCTCGATCCAAGCGCATCTCGGCATCGAAGGCGTCATCACAGGCCGCGCTCTGTATGAAGGCAAGCTGGACCTCGCCGCAGCGATCCAGATGGGCGCGCGGGCGTGATGCTCGAATCGCTGGTTCAGTTGTCGCTCAGCGCTATCTTCGCAACCAATTGCTATCGGTCGCTCAAGTCAGGGCACGCTGGCTTCGCGCCTAAAGATCTTGAGAGAAGTGATCAGCCGCTGGCGTACTGGGCATGGGTTGGCCTTTGCGCCGCTCTGGCGGTTGCGACTGCTTACTATGGCATTGAGGGCTTGCTAGCTACTCCCGACTCCTCTCCATACCCTGTCTTGACCAAAGTGAACGCAATGGGTGCAGGGGTCTAATGTACCGCTTCATCGGCTCCCTCTTTCTGATCCTCACTGCTCTGGGTGGGTATACAGTGTCGGGCGGCTACTTGTTCATCGCGCTTATCAACGTGGTTGTGTTCCTGCTGCTCGCGCTGGGCGTTGCGCATTATGTTGCGCCTAAATATGGGCGCGAGGGGTTGGTCTATGGGATGGGTGGAGCGTTCTTGCTCAGCCTGCTTTGGCCGATTGCCGCGATGCCTTGGCTGGTGGATGAAGACGAGTGCGATGGCGATGACTGCGAACGCACATACACCTTAACCTTAGAGGCCGCTCCACAATGACCGTCCGCATCCGTGTCATCCCATGCCTTGACGTGGCCGAGGGCCGCGTCGTCAAGGGCGTCAACTTCGTCGATCTCAAGGACGCCGGCGACCCGGTTGAGCAGGCGCGCGCCTATGATGAAGCGGGGGCGGATGAGCTGTGCTTTCTCGACATTTCCGCCAGCCACGAAGGGCGCGGCACGCTGCTCGATATCGTCAAGCGGACAGCCGAGGTGTGCTTCATGCCGCTCACCGTGGGCGGCGGGGTGCGCAGTGTCGAGGATGCGCGCGCGCTGCTGCTGGCGGGTGCGGATAAGGTGGCGATCAACTCGGCGGCGGTGGCTCGTCCAGAGCTGGTCAGCGAGATCGCCGCCAAATTCGGCAGTCAATGCGTCGTCGCGAGTGTCGATGCGCGCCGCGTTGTGCCGACCATAGGCGAGCCGGCTCCCAAGTGGGAGATTTTCACCCATGGCGGGCGCAAACCCACCGGTATCGACGCGGTTGAATATGCGAAGAAGGTCGCGGAATTTGGCGCGGGAGAGCTGCTCGTCACCTCGATGGATGGGGATGGGACGCAGGCAGGCTACGATCTCGACCTCACCCGCACCATCGCCGATGCCGTTAGCATTCCAGTTGTAGCAAGCGGAGGGGTGGGGACGCTCGATCATCTAGTAGCGGGCGTGACCAAAGGCAGGGCCAGCGCGGTCCTGGCCGCCTCGATCTTCCATTTCGGCACTTACTCGATCAGCGAGGCGCATGCGGCCCTCCGAGCGGCGGGCCTGCCCGCCCGAGGCGTCTAAGATGCGCGCAGCAGGCTTGCCCGTGCGCGGGGTTTGAGAGAGAAGCGACCCGATGAGCACACTAGAACGCCTTGAACAGACTATCGCCGAGCGCCGCGCGGCGTCTCCGGATACGTCCTACGTCGCCAAATTGAACGCCAAGGGCTTGCCCAAAATCGCGCAGAAGCTCGGCGAGGAAGCCACCGAAGCGGTGATCGCGGCGGTCTCCGGCAGCAATGAAGAACTGGTGAGCGAAAGCGCCGACTTGCTGTTTCACCTGCTCGTCCTGCTGCAGGCCAAGGGCGTGAGCCTTGACCATGTGCTCGCCGAACTGGACCGGCGCGAGGGGCTTTCGGGCCTCGAAGAGAAGGCTAGCAGGAGCCCAAAGGACTAAGACGCATGCCGATCGACCCGACGCTTCCCTATGACGATGACAACATTTTCGCGAAGATCCTGCGTGGGGAAATCCCCTCGAACAAGGTGTACGAAGATGACTGGGCTTTCGCGTTCGAGGACATCAATCCTCAGGCCGAAATTCACACGCTGGTGATACCCAAAGGCAAATATGTCAGCTGGGACGACTTCTCGGCCAAGGCTTCCGCTGATGAGATCGCAGGCTTTGTTCGCGCGGTCGGCGAGGTTGCTCGCATGAAGGGGCTGGTCGAACCCGGCTACCGCCTGATGGCCAATATCGGCGCGCATGGCGGTCAGGAAGTGCCTCACTTGCACGTTCACATCTTTGGCGGAGAGCCGCTGGGCCCGATGATCTGGAAAAAGTAGGTTCAACTCGCCGTTTCAGACCCTTCGTTCTACCAATATTCATCGCACAAACCGCATTTGCCGCTGGCATGCCGGATTCGCTTGCGTTAATTGGCCCGCAAATGGTTCAACCCCCCTCTTCTGCCCCCAATCCTCCTGATGGTGTCATTGACGGCACGCGGCACCTTTACGCGGTGCGTGTCTATTATGAGGATACTGACCTCTCGGGCATTACCTATCACGCCAACTATCTGCGCTGGTTTGAACGAGCGCGGTCGGACTTGCTGCGGATGCTGAAGATCGACCAGCGGGCTGAGATAGAAGCGGGAGAGGAAGGCGGGGCCTATGCGGTCTCAGAGATCCACCTCAAATATCTGCGCCCAGCAAAGCTTGACGATGATGTGGTGATCGAAACCACTTGCACGAAACTGGGTGCGGCGAGCTGCGAGATGCACCAGATAGCGCGGCGCGGCGAAGAAGCGCTTTGCGAGGCCACTTTGCGTGTCGGCTACATTTCGCTCGCCGGACGCCCCAAGCGTCAGCCGCGCGAATGGCGGTCGGCGTTTGATCAATTTATGACGGGAAAGGACGCTTAGAACGTGTCATTTAATCTGCTTAGCGCGGTTGCAACACAGGCCGTGGAGACCGCGGCTGGCCCTGCGCGGCTTGATCCAATCGAGCTTTTTTTGGACGCCGATATCGTCGTTCAGGCGGTGATGATCGGGCTGATCCTTGCCAGCATCTGGAGCTGGGCGATCATTGTCTCATTCAATCTGCGCATGAGCGGCCTCAGCAAGAAGTCGCGCGAGTATGAGGAGGATTTCTGGAGCTCCAAGGATCGTGAGGCGGTGCTGTCGAAGAAGTACCGCTCACAAGTGCCTTCTGCGCGAATTGCGGGTGCGGGACTCGACGAATGGAAGCGCTCGACCAAGGCGGCTCCCGTCGATCGTGAGGGCACTCGCCAACGGATTGGTTCGGCGATGGAAGGGCAGGTCGCAGCGGAAGCGGATGATCTGGCCTCCAAACTCACCTTCCTTGCAACCACCGGTTCGGTCGCGCCTTTCGTGGGGCTGTTCGGGACCGTCTGGGGCATCATGAACAGCTTCTTCCAGATCGGCGACCAGCAAAGCGCTTCGCTTACCGTGGTGGCGCCCGGCATTGCAGAGGCCCTGTTTGCAACCGCAATCGGTCTGTTCGCAGCGATCCCGGCCGTTATCGCCTACAACCGCTTCACCGCCAGCGTAAATGTCTATGAAGCCAAGCTGCAACGCTTCGCCGACCGCGTGCACGCTGGGCTGAGCCGTGAATTGGATAAAGCGTGATTTGCTTTTCGCACACCCATCCGGGCGCGCGATCCTCGCTAGATGCGCAGCAGATCTGCGCCCGCTGCGGGCGGGCGGTCGCCCTTGCGGCTGCGATGCAGCCGATGACGAGTCCCTCTTTGGAAGTTCTTAGATGGCAGTAAGTCTATCCTCCTCCTCACGCGGAAAAGGCCGCCGCTCTCGCCGCGCGGCGATGGCGGAGATCAATGTCACGCCGCTGGTCGACGTGATGCTGGTCTTGCTCATTATCTTCATGGTGACGGTTACTCTGCCCGCTGTCGGTGTTCCGATTGAGCTGCCCGACAGCCGCGCCAATGCAGCGCCGCAAGTCCCCGACCAGATCAACATCACGATAGATAGCGAAGGCCGCATCTACATCGAGAATGAGCCTGTGCCCGTCGGCGGCTTTCCCGATGCTCTCGCCGCGATTGATCGGGGCGCGGATGGCGAGATGCCGCCGATCGTCCTGCGCGGTGACGAGGCGCTCGATTACGGCAGGGTGATGGCGGTTCTCGGTGAGCTGAGCCGCGCGGGGATCACCGAGATAACGCAAGTCACCGACAGTTCAGATAACGTGCCATAGCGGGTTAGCTAATGGGAGAAACGGCATTCCGTACAGAGGACAAGGTCGGCCTTTTGGTCGCCTTGCTGCTGCACGTCCTGCTGGCGGGCGTTCTCTTCGTGCAGATGTTCATCGCGCCCGACCCATTCACCCCGCCAGAGCGTGTCTCCGTGAGTTTGGCGAGCGAGGTCAGCTTGGAAGCGACCGCGCCCGATCCCGCCTCCGAAAGCCGCGCCGCGATTGCTCCAACTTTGGCTGAAACGCCCGAGGCACCTGTGCCTGAGAGCGACCCGGTTGAGGCAACACCGCAAGCGCTCACGTCTGCTCCTGAAACGCGCAGCAACAACCGTGCGACATCGCGCAACACTGTGCCCGAGCGTCCTCGTTCGCGCCCCGACCGTGAGCAGCAAACGCCCGCTCGCAATGCAAGCCAAGGGGGCGGCAGCCGCATCGGCGACAATTTCCTTGAAGGCAGCGGCTCCTCGACCAGCACCGACAACACCAGCGCACCTGCACCCACATTCGGGCGGCGAGAACGTGCCTCGCTTGCCGCCGCTATCTCCCGCCAATTAAGCCGCCACTGGCGTCCGCCCAGCGGAGTGGATGCCGACAAACTGCGCTCCATCGTTTCGTGGGAGCTGAGCCCCGACGGCTCGCTCAAGGGAACGCCGCGCTGCCGCAACATCTCCAGCAGCGTCACCCCGGGAAACAGCCCACAAGCCGAACTCCACTGCGACCGCGCTATCCGGGCGGTTCGTCAAGCTGCACCTTTCAACCTGCCCGAGCAGTTCTATAATCGATGGGACGATCTCGAGTGGGAATTCAACATTGAGCTTTAGATGAAAAAGACAGTCACCATCCTTTTTGCATTCGCCCTCATCGTCGGAACGCCGGCATGGGCTCAAGACCTTGGCGAACCGCTGGCTGAAGGTGGTCAGGTCGAAGACGTCATCATCGAGGGTGCGGAGGACGATGACGACGGTCCTTTGCGCGGCACCGTCTCGGCCCAGGGGGATTTTGACGATCTCGGTATTGCGATCCCTGCCTTCGCAACCGACCGCAACTCGCCGACCCCTGCCAATGCCGATGGAACGCGGGCTCTGGGGCTAGAGATCGCGCGGGTCATCACCGCGAACCTGCGTAACAATGGCCTGTTCAAGCCCACCGGCCCGGATAGCCTTCCTTCGCCCGATTTCCTTCAAGTGAAATCGCCCGTCTGGGCCAGCTGGTCTGGGCGCGGGGCAGAGATGCTGGTCCATGGCTTTGTCCAAGCGCGCGAAGATGGGCGGCTGGTTGTCGGCTGCTACCTCTATGACGTCGCGCTTCAGGAAGAGCTGATCCGCGAAGGTTATGTCGTGCGCCCTGCCGATTGGCGGCGCGCGGCGCATAAGTGCTCCGACATCATATACGCCCAGCTAACCGGCGAAGACCCGTTCTTCGATAGCCGCATCGCGTATATCGCCGAGACCGGACCGAAGGATAACCGGGTCAAGCGGCTCGCTGTGATGGACTCAGACGGGGCGAACCACCGCTTCATCACACTGGGCAGCGCGACGGCTCTCACCCCGCGTTATTCGCCTGATTATTCGAAGATCCTCTACCTCTCCTATGTCGATGGGAACCCACGCATCTATGTCTATGACATTGGCAGCGGGCAGCAGACCTTAGTGACGGAGAACCGCAATCCGACCCTTGCCCCGCGTTGGTCGCCGGATGGGGAGCATATCCTCTATTCCATGGCCGTGGCGGGCAACACCGACATTTACCGCGTGCCCGTAACCGGTGGGCAAAGTGTGCGGCTGACCAACACGCCGGGCATCGATATCGGCGGCAGCTACTCCCCTGACGGATCACGTATCGTGTTTGAAAGCGACCGTTCGGGCACGCAGCAATGCTATGTGATGGACGCCGATGGCTCCAACCAACGCCGCATCACCTTTTTCGGAGGGCGCTGTGCGACACCAGAGTGGAGCCCGCGCGGCGACCAGATCGCTTTCACGCGTATTGCCGGCGACTTCAACGTCGCCGTCATGACGCCATCGGGAGGCGGTTTGCGCGTCCTGACGAGCGGATGGCAGGACGAAGCGCCGACATGGGCGCCCAATGGGCGTATCATCCAGTTCTTCCGGACCACTCGCGATTCGGGTCGGTCCTCGCTTTGGCAAGTCGACCTTACCGGTCGCAACGAGAGGAGACTCCCGACGCCGGTGGACGCGTCAGACCCAGCCTGGGGACCAATTCGAGACTGATCCTTTTCCCTTTATGCCCGCCGGAGCGGGAAACGCACGGCAAATTATAGGAGTCCAAAACGATGACTTTTTCCCATTCAAAGACTGCCACGGTCGTACTGATGACATCGGCTCTTGCTCTTGCTGCCTGTAACAAGAAGGCCCCTGAAGAGCTTCCCCCGGCACCAGTGACTACCAACACAGCCACTCCGACTGCAACGCCAACGCCGACGGCTCCGACCGGGCCGAGCGTGGGTTCACAGAGCCACTTTGAACAGGCTGTGGGTTCCTCCAGCGTGATCTATTTCGACACCGACCGGTTCAACATCGACTCGACCGATGCAGCGGCTTTGCAGGCGCAGGCGCAGTATTTCGCGCGCTTCCCGCAGCTGACTTTCACGATCGAAGGCCACACCGATGAACGCGGCACGCGGGAATACAACCTCGCTCTGGGTGAACGTCGCGCGAACTCGGCGAAGAACTACCTCGTCAGCCTTGGCGTCGATGCCAACCGCATCCGTACCGTCAGCTATGGCAAGGAACGCCCTGTGGCGCTCGCGTCCAATGCTGCCGCCTGGGCGCAGAACCGCCGCGCGGCGAGCATCATTATCAATTGATGTGAAGGATGTTTCCCGCTCTGCCTCCTCGGGCAGGGCGGGGGCTCCTACCCCAGGTCGATCACGGCCTGAATGGGTGAGGAAGACGGAGCGCTGAGCTGCGCTTCGCTGTGCGTACCAATGGCATCCACCCGCACAAACAGCACAAGCATCACCAGCGCCAAGGCTGAGAATAGGCTGGATATGGTCAGTTGGTGGCTCATAGGGGGGCGTAGTCGTCTCAAATGTTGAGCGCGTCTTTAGCGCCCGAAAGGTTTCCGATTTATTGCAATGCAACATTTCGAATAGAAACTGGTTCCCACATCTTTGCATTATGCGCCAGCCCCTCTAGATTAGCGGTGTGACTTCTCCGACCAACGACATAGTCCTGAGCCAGGCTGACAATGCCTAAGGCGCGCCGTTCCAACGATTGGGGCTTCCCCCGCTGGCGTGGCTATGAAGCCTCGCGTGAGACGACCAATGTTCGCATCTGCGACCGCGAGGGCTGTAATGAGCCGGGCGATTGCCCCGCGCCCAAATCGCCCAACAACCCGGAAAAGTGGTATTTCTGCCAAAAGCACGCGGCTGAATACAACCAGAAGTGGGACTATTTCGAAGGTCTGGAAAAGGCTGAGAAAGAGGAACGCGCCAAAGCGGAGCGGCAGGAAAGCGCCGGTTATGCCGAGGCATCGCATTACGGCTGGGCAGGATCAGGCGACGGATCGCGCAGTGCAGATGAAATGCGCGCGCTCGAGCTGTTGGAGCTGGAGGCGGACGCTGATTTCGCTGCGATCAAGAAAGCCTACCGCGCCAAAGCCAAGCTGGTGCACCCCGATGTGAAACCGGGAGACGAGGAGGCCGCGCAGGAGTTCCAGAAGCTCCAAATTGCTTATGAGGTCTTGCGAACCGCCGAAGAGCGCCGGACCTGGAAGGGGTAACGAATATGCGCATTCTCGCTTTTGCTGCGAGCAATTCCAGCGTCTCCATCAACCGCCAATTGGCGGAATATGCGGCGAGCCTAGTTGAGGGTACCGAGGTTGAGACGCTCGACATCCATGACTACGAAATGCCGCTCTATCGCCATGACCGCGAAGAGGCAGACGGCATTCCCCAATTGGCGCATGACTTCCTCGCGCGTATTGCCGCGGTAGACGCTGTAATCATCTCGTTTGCCGAGCATAACGGCGCCTATACCGCCGCCTTCAAGAACCTGTTCGACTGGTGCAGCCGCGTCGGGCGCGAGGTTTGGCAAGGCAAGAAACTGGTCCTGCTCGCCACTTCGCCTGGTGGGCGCGGCGGGCAGAGCGTGCTGGAATTTGCTGCTGGATCAATGCCACGCTTTGGAGCGGAAGTGGTCGGGCATTTGTCGGTACCAAGCTTTGGCCAGAGCTTTGATAGCGAGGCCGGCAAGCTCGTGGATGCCGATCTTGACGCTGAATTGCGCGCTTTGCTGGCGAAACTAGTGGACTAGTCGCGCTTCGGATTCCTGAAACCCGGCTCTGCCGAACTGGTGTTGATCGCGCCTTGTGGATTGTCATTCCACCAAGGCACATCGGTCCAGGGACGCACATCGACTTCAAAGCTCCAGCATGACCGGTGCTGGTGGGCGAGATGCCAATAGGTCTCGGCCAAGGCGGCTGGGTCAAGCACCCCGTCCTCGCCCTTGGACGCTTTGTAAGCCTCGAACTTATCGCCCAGCAGTTTGCCCAGAGTGTCAGGCGCATCGACGGGGCCGTCGACCACCATATGGGCGATATGGATGCCTTGCGGTGCGAATTCAGCGTTGAGCGTCTGGCACAACATCCGCCGCCCTCCGATGGCCGCTGCGTGGCTGTGCTGCCCGGCATTGCCGCGCATGGCGGAGGTCGCAGAGGTGACGAGCAGCGTCCCACGGCCTCGCGCCACCATCGCAGGCAACATCGCCTGAGCCAGCCGGAACAGGGCAAAACTTGTCATCCGCCAGCCCAGCTCGAACGCCTTGTGCGGCGTGTCGAAGAATTTGCGGTTGCCGATCTGCGCGCCGAGGTTGAATAGGCACACTTCGATCGGGCCAATGTCGCTCTCAATGCGCTCAACCAGTTCCTCGATAGTGCCATCGTCGACGGCGTTGAGAAGCGTGCCTGTGGCCGAGCCGCCCTCCGCTTCGATCTCGGCGATCAGGCGGGCCAGCCCCTCCTCATCAGAACGCCGCGCAAGGACCGCATGATAGCCACCTTTCGCAAACCTCTTGGCCGTGTTCCCGCCAATCCCGGCACCTGCGCCAAGGATCAGGGCCACGGATTTCGGATCGCCCATGCGGATGGAGTCTGTCATGTCGTTCCTCTCCCTTGTGATGGGAGAAGTTAGTCTGGCTTTCAGACGTGGTCCAGAGCTTGCTCAAAGTCCGCGATCAAGTCGTCCGGATCCTCAATCCCGATACTGATCCGCACCAGACTGTCCGTTATGCCAAGCGCCTCACGGCGTTCGGGCGCAACCGACAAGTGGGTCATCGAAGCGGGGTGGCTAGCGAGCGTCTCTGTCCCGCCCAGGCTCACCGCGAGCTTTGCGATGGTGAGATTGTCGAGGAACCGGAAGCACTCCGCCTCGCCGCCCTTGATGAAGACGCTGAAGGTGGAGCCTGCGCCCTTGCAGTGGCGGTCGTAAATGTCCTGCTGGCTCGGATCGTCAATCATGCCGAGATAGCCGAGGCCCGATACCTTGGGGTGCTTGGCGAGGAATTCGCAGACCTTCGCCGCGTTCTCTCCCGCACGTTGCATTCGCAGTTCCACGGTTTCGAGCGAGCGCAGCAGCATCCAAGCGGTGTTGGGGTCGACGATCCCGCCCATCGTGTTCCGAAGCGCGCGGACCGGGTCCATCCACTTCTTCGCGCCAGCAATGCTGCCTGCGACAAGGTCGGAATGGCCGCCGACATATTTAGTCAGCGAATAGGCGACGATATCCGCGCCCTGATCCAGAGGACGCTGCCACAGCGGTCCAAGGAACGTGTTGTCGATTGCGATAGGGCACTCTTTCTTGAGGACTTTCTCTCGCGCCGTAGCCACAGCCTCGATATCGACCAAAGCGTTGGTCGGATTGCCGGGGCTTTCTAGGTAGATCATCGCGACCTTGCCGCCGTTCTCGCCCGCTTGGCACTTGGCCTTGGAGAGGACCTCTTCGATCTCCTCAGGCGACGCGCCTGCGGGGAAGTCGACATAGGTGACGCCAAATTTGGACAGCACCTTCGCAACGAAGCCTTCGGACGCTGCATAGAGCGGGCCGGAATGGACGATCACGTCTCCCTGGCTGACATAGGCCATCATCAGGATGCAAATCGCGGTCATGCCGCTGGAGAAGGTCAGTGCGTCCTCAGCCCCGTCCCAAATGGCGAGCCGGTCTTCGAGGATTTCCTGATTGGGCCCGTTGAAGCGCGAATAGACGAGGCCGTCGGCACCGCCCGGTCGCTTGCCCGTGATACCTTCAAAGTGCCGCTTGCCGTCCGCTGCGCTTGGGAAAGCAAAAGTCGAGGTAAGGAAGATCGGCGCTTTGAGTGATCCCTCTGACAGGTCCGGGTCATAGCCGTGCCCCATCATCAGCGTCGACGGCTTCAAAGGCCGACCATTGATTTCAGTGCGTTCGGGTTTGGGTTTGCGGCGCGGTGTAGGCGTATCGGTGGCGTCGACTGGTATGTCCGTCATATGCGGATTCCTCCCTGTACAGCGCTCCCAGGAAGGCAGGAGCTGTCCCAAAGACGAGGCGTGGGCCACCCGCTTCTAACCTCCGCAGAAGCGCCTCTCCCACACCCGCCATGTGGTGGTTTGACTAACGCGCGCTGGTTTCATGTGCAACCGGTTTGCACTCAAATCAGAGCGGAAATCCCCCACACCATAGCCACGATCAGGCCGATGCCAACTAGGTCGAGGATCAAGCCAGCGCGCAAGAGTTTCGGGATGGTCAGACGACCGGTGGCCCATGCGATGGCATTGGGTCCGGTGCCTGCCGGAAGGATAAAGCCCCAGCTCGCCGCCATCGCAGCGGGCAGGGCGAGCAGGATCGCATCCTCTCCCAACCCCAAACCAGCGGCGAGGCTGGCCACAACCGGGATGATCGCGCTGGCTGTCGCGACATTGCTGGCGAATTCTGTGACCAGGATGACCATGGCAACGATGGCGAGCGCAATGATGACGAGCGGGAAAACTTCAAGCGGAAGCAAGGCCTCACCCAGCCATCCGGCAAGGCCCGAAGCCTGCATCCCGGCCGCCAGAGCAAGTCCCCCTCCAAACATCAGGATCACGCCCCAAGGTGCGCGGTCAGCCTCGCTCCATTTGAGTAGAGGGCGGCCTGTTCCGTCAGGCAAGACGAACAACGCAAGCGCTGCAAGGACGGCGATTGTCCCGTCGGTCCAGCTGTCTTCCGGCAAATAGGGGGCGACCCAGCGGCGCGTCATCCACAACGTGAAAGCAATCGCGATGATTGGGACAAGGCGCTTCTCAGCGCTGCTCCAAGCTTTGTCCTCTTCGATAGAGGCGCGCGCGGCGGCAACATCGAAGGGGTGCGCGTTCACTCGCTGCACCCACGCGATAATGGCCGCAGCGAGAGGAATGGAGACGATGACGATTGGCAAGCCAAACAGCATCCACGTCGCAAAACTTATCTCCAGCCCGATCATGTCGTCGAGCAATTGCACGGCTATCCCATTGGTGGGCGATCCAATGATCGTACCAAGCCCTCCGATAGAGGCAGCGAAAGCGATGCCCATAGGAAGCGCGCCGGACAGGCCATCAGTGCTTATCTGCCCGGCGGTCGTCTGACCGGATGCGCTGGCTCCTCCAGCCAATACAGCCAGCGCCATCGGCATCATGATCAGCGATGTCGAGGTGTTTGAGATCAGCATCGACAAGATCGCCGCGCTGACCATAAAGGCGAGCAGCAGACGCACTTGGCCGCCCTCTGATCCGATTGCCTTCAGGATCGCGAGGCTCAATCGCCTGTGCAGTCCGGTCCGTTCAATCGCAAGCGCAAGGAAGGCGCCGCCCAGCAGCAGGAACAGGATCGGTGCATAGTAAGCGCTCGCCGTGTCGCGCGCGCCCATTACGCCGCCCAAGGGAAGGCAGACAAAGGGCAGGAGGGCAGTGGCAGAGAGCGGGACGGCTTCGGTCATCCACCAGACCGCCATCCACACAACAAGACCAGCCACCAGCCAGCCTTCCGCACTCATGCCAGCAGGTGGCATAGTCAGCGCAGTGAGCGCAAAGACCAGCGGGCCAAGGAAGAGGCCGATATGGCGGATCGTCATTCTTGAAGTGCGCCCTTATTGCACCGCGTTCTTATTCGGCGGGTCGCCCGGCAGGTCGATGGTTGAGAAGATCACGCGGCCTGTTGGATCATCTCGGCGGCGCATATTGCGTAGCTTTGTGGCACGTTGCTGGAGCAGCCGGGCAAGGCCCTGCGGGACGCGGGCAGACTCACCGTCGATAAACAGGTAAGAGGCCAAGCGTCTGCCGCCGGACAGATCGGCGATGTCATGTTCCCGAATTGTTGCTTCTACCGTGTCAGTTCTCGCCAGCAGCTCTATCACATCTTCTTCTGCGTATTCAGCGATATGGGCGCGCACATCCGTTTCGAAATCGGGAAAGTAAAAACGGGCTGTCTCTTCGTAGAGAGTGGAGACTTGCAGCCGGTCTCCGCGCTTTTGCGTTCCCCGAAGCGAGTTCACGAAATCCACCGCAGCCACATCAAGCAACGAGCTGACATTGCCACCCGTGTATGCGGCGCGTTCCAGGGCGGGACCGCCAATCTCTCCACGCCAGAAACCATAGATGACTTTGGGGCTTCGCCAGTTAGCGTAGACGACCTTCTCGCGCAGTTCTCGCAGGCTCATGGAGACGCCCTGCACGTTCAGCAGCTTGGCATCATCGAGCAACACCCCGTCAATCTCTAACGCGCGCGGCTGGCGCAAGGGCCAGTGGACCGCGAGCTGCTCCAGCATCGTTACATTGTGCAGGTTGATCCAGTACGCCAGCTGTTCGTTGCGCGGGATCATAGCGAGGTCGAGCGTATCAGGCAGCGCTTCCAATTCTTGTCGATATGCTGCGAGATCGCTGCGCACTTCGTCATCAAGCCAAAGGAAAGAGACCAGCGACCCTTCCAGGCGATAGCGCGAATTGTGCCCCTGCTGGATGCGCGTGCCGAAAGCGGGCGGCAGGCTGCCAGCGGTTTGACGATTGGAAGGCCCCATCGAGATTACAATGTTCTGGAGGATCCAATCGAACGCTTCGTAGTCAATCCGATGACGGATGGGATCGGTCGTGGGTGTGAACTTTGCGAAGGGGTTCGCCTCATGAACGGGTGTCGCTTCGACAGCTATCCCTTGCGCAGCGACCGGTGCTGCACTGATAGCTGCGGGGAGCAGCATGACGGCAGAGACGAGAGCAAGGGATTGTAAGGACGGCGGATTGTTTGTCATGCGAACCTCATAGCCTGCTGTCAGATGATACCATAACCGATGTGGCGATAAAGCGAGAGTGTCTCATAATGCGGTGACTATATTCGGCATGAAGCAAAAGACCGCCAAACCCAGGATTCGACGGTCTCTTAGGAATTGGCAGGATAGCGGCTTGCTATTGCACTTCGGGCGGGGTTTCGCCTTCGGCATATCGGCCATCGCCGTAAATGACGGTACCCAGCCGAATTCCACGGCGCTGCGCGGTTTCAAGCTTTTCAGCGCGCTCGCTCATGAGCCGGATGATCGCTGGATTGAAGCGAGTGGGAGCGACGGTTGAATCGTTCACAGCAACAGAAATACCACTACCGTAATTGATAGGATCGTGGATCTCCGACAGGAAGTTCACAGACGGATCGCGTGGGCCGTAGGAAAGGTCAGCAATGTCACCGTCATACCGATTATAGCGGGTGTCATCTGTGCGTCGGATCAAACGCTTGACGTCATCGCCCGCGAACTGGGTCAGGTGCGCTCGTAAAGTATCGAAGTCCTCGAAATAGAAGGGCGACGCCTCTTCATAAATCTTTGAAACCTGAAGCGCGCCGGAATATTTCTCGACCCCGCGCAGGGAGTTGACGAATTCCTCAGCGGAGTAGGAAAGCAAAGCGTCGACATTTGCACCGCTAAAAGCGAGCCGTTGTAAGGATGGACCTCCGATCTCGCCACGCCAGAAACCGTAAATGACCTTTGGGTCTTGCCAGTTGGGATAGACGATCTTCTCACGAATATCCCGCGGGCTCAGTTCAATGCCTGCGACCGTGACGAGCTTGGCATCCTGAAGCCCCGCTTCGTTCGAGCCAAAGCGACCGTCTTGCGGGTGACGGATGGGGCCAGCATGGGCGAGCGCCTCCAGCACTGCAACATTGTGCAGGTTCAGCCAGAATGCGAGCTGTTCATTGCGGGGGAGCGAAGTGATGTCCAGTTCGCTCCCGATCCGCTCCAGATCCAAGCTGTATTCGGTCAAGGACTGCTTGATGGCAGGTGTCGCAAAGCTCAGAGCAACGCGGTTGCCTTCCAGCCGATAGCGAGACGTGTGACCGTATACGCGCCGTGAGCCTGTACGTGCATCGACCGTGGGAGCACCTTCGCGGATTGAAGGACCCATCGGGATCACCAACCAGGTGAGGGCTTCGTCCCAATGCTGATAGTCGATCCGGTGGTCACGCTGATCCGCTTTGGGGCGAAACAGCGCCATTGGCGATTCAGAGTGCGCGCTATGTGCTTCTTGAGCAGCTTGCTGCGCAAACGCTGCCGGTCGCGGTTCAGCTTGCGCTGCGCTGGCGAGAAGACTGGCGCTAAAAATAGCACAGATTGAACGGGAGACGATAGGCTTGGACATGGCTAACCTCTTGCTTTGCGGACAACCCTCCAGTCCTTGCAAGAATGCGTTGTTTGGATGGCCCGGTCAATAGTCGCAATTACTAGCCAGCCAGCCTAGGCCGATGCACGATTACTGTACTTCGCTTGCCTCGCCTGTGTCGCCCGGCAGAGTGATATTGCTGAATGTCACCGTACCCGTCCGACCTTGGCGGATGATTCGGTCGAACTTTTCCTGACGCTGCTGAAGCAGGCGCACCATGCTTTGAGGGATGCGGAAACTTTGCGATGTACCGTTGGAAACGATGTCATTGTAGCTTGGTTCGCGCAGGCCACCGGCAAGGTCGGCGATATCGTATTCGTTGATGCGCGCTTCGACATCGGTGGTTTCCGCAAGAAGCTTCTCAGTGTCTTCGTTGGCATATTGCGCCATATGAGCCCGCACGTCGTTCTCAAAGTCAGTGAAGTAGAACGGCGCCACTTCTTCAAACAGCTCAGACACTTCCAGCGTCGAACCGCTTTTTTGTGAACCGCGCAGTGAGTTCACGAAGTCACGCGCGCCGCGGTCGAGCAGGCGGGCGACATTATCGGCGTTGAAAGCTTCGCGCTGGATCGACGGTCCGCCAATCTCACCGCGCCAGAAGCCGTAGATGACCTTGGGGTCGCGCCAATTGGCAAAGACGATCTGCTCGCGAATGTCGCGCGGGCTCATTGCAATGCCTTCAACCGTGATGAAGCGAGCTTCATCCAAAGGCACGCCATCAATCTCGATTGTGCGCGGCTGGCGGACTGGCCATGCGTTCGAGATTTGCTCGATCATGGCGACGTTGTGAAGGTTGATCCAATAGGCAAGCTGCTCATTGCGCGAGAGCGACTGAATGTCGACAATATCGGCGGTGCGCTCCAGATCCTGGCGGTATTCGGTGAAGCTAGCGCGCACTTCTGGATCGAGGAAGCTGAACATCACGCGTGACCCTTCAAGCCGATAGCGCGACGTGTGCCCATAAATGCGGCGGCTGCCAAAGCCAGGCTCGGCAGCACCCGCGCTTTGGCGGAGTGAAGGACCCATGGAAATGACGAGGTTCTTCATCGCCTCATCCCAGATCGAATAGTCGATGCGGTCAGCGTTAGGTTCGCCAGTGGGCACAAACGTCTCAAACTGAGAGCTCGAAGCAACAGAGGCCGAAGTGTTGTCCTGCGCCATCGCCGTGGTCGCAGTGAAGGTCAGCGCCGAAGCGGCAGCCAGAAATGTGGAAGTGCGCAGCATGGGTCTCGGGTCCTTGTTCCTTGAAGGGGCAGGCATCAGGGCATTAACGCGGGTCTTCAAACAGTGAGTGGGACCGGCCCTGGCTTGCGGGGATCACTCGAGCCACGGGGGAAAGCTCAAAGTGGCAGAGGGCCGGTCCGCGCCTCTTCGAAAGTGTATAACCTACAAAAGGCTACGGATGTTCCCAATGATCGGACGCATTCTCAAACTCGTCGAATGCGCTTGTCGTTCGTCGGTCCCGGTGGGCGCTTTGTAGCTGACACCTAGCCATACAGTCCGAAGCGCTACGGATTTCTTACAAGCTCGTTCAAAAATTCGCTGATCTATGCGCTTTGGGCTATGGTGGCGTGATGAGCGTGTCCCGTATCGTCGAGCAGGTCAGTCCGTCCAGCGCCAGGGACACCAGCATCGCGCGCACACTGAGTGATGCGTTTCAGGATGATCCCGGCCTATCCTACGTGCTCCCCGATAAGCTGACGCGCCAAAAAAGCCTGCCGCGCTTCTTCGCCATCAGCGCCGAGCAGTCCTTTCGTCGCGGAACTGTTCTCGCCTCGCCCGAGCGCCATGGGGCGGCTTTGGTCTATCCCAGCGGGGTTGTGAAAGATGACGACCTTTGGACCTCGCTCCGCCTGCTCGCGGTCTTCAAGGCGAGCCTCCCGCGCGGGCTGAAAGTGGCCGAGGCCATGCACGCGCACCATCCTGATCCGCAGCCTTACACCTATCTGCGCTATGTCGGCGTTGCACGCGATGCGCAGGGCAAGGGCTGGGGCGGAGCGATGGTCCGCGCCGTGATCGAGCGCGCAGCTGCGATTGGTGAGGGCGTGCTGCTAGAGACCGCAACGCCCGAGAACGTCGCGATCTACACGCGTTTGGGTTTTGAGATTGTCTCGGAGTGGGAGGTGCCGGGCGGAGGTCCAAAGTTCTGGACCATGATCCACCCGGCTCCTTGAAACCTACTTCGGTGCAAGCACCATCAGCATTTGCCGGCCTTCGAGGCGCGGGAATGCTTCGACCTTGGCGGTTTCTTCAACGTCTTCCTGCACCCGCTTGAGCAAGTCCATGCCCAGATGCTGGTGCGCCATTTCGCGGCCGCGGAAGCGCAAGGTCACTTTGACCTTGTCGCCATTGTCGATGAATTTGTTCACATTGCGCATCTTCACGTCGTAATCGTGCGTGTCGATGTTGGGACGCATTTTGACCTCTTTGATGTCTTGCGTCTTTTGTGTCTTGCGCGCCGCGTTGGCTTTTTTCTGAGCCTCGTACCGGTACTTGCCGACATCGAGGAACTTGCACACCGGCGGGTCGGCATTGGGCGACACTTCGACAAGGTTCAGACCCTTGTCATTTGCCTGCTCCATCGCTTCGCGGGTGAACATCACGCCAAGGTTTTCGCCTTCGTCATCAATGACGCGGACCTTGGGGACTTGAATAAACTGATCATAACGAGGGCCGCTTTTCGTAGGCGGGGCCATCTGACGCCGAGGTGGACGGGCTATGTGGGTTCTCCTGAGGTAGCCAAATATGGAGAGCGCAATATAGGCGCAAACGCCTCACACTTCTAGGTGAGTCTTACGCAGCGGCGCGATAAAGCGGAAACGTTGCCAATTTACCCTTCGCCGGCAAAACGGCGTCGATCCGGTCCGCTGGGCTGAGCGCGGCGATGATCTCAGGCGAACCTGCATCCATCCCGCCTGTATAGGCGCCGAATGCTGGCGCGATCAGGCGGTCTCCCGTCCTTGTCGAGCGGCTCAGCACACCGCAGGGGCGCGCAATATGACGGTTGCGGACATTCACCCGCATTTTGGGATGGTAGTGGCCGGACAGTTCAGGCCGCGTCTCACCCGCTTTGGCTTCGTGGCGCAATATGATGCCCGAGACTTCCATTTCCTGAGTGAGGTGCGCTCCGAACGCGCGGCCCATTTCCTCGTCATGGTTGCCGGTGATCCATACCCAATCGAGCGAGCGGATGAGCGATTCGAGCATTCCAGTGGCATATGCGTCCAACCGGCTGGTTCCCGCATCATCGTGGAAGTTATCGCCCAGAGTTATGACTCGCCGCGCACCTGTTGCCTTCACCGCGTCCGCCAATCGCTCCAGCGTCTCGCGACTGTCATAGGGCGGCAGCATTTGCCCGTGCTGGGCAAACCAGCTGCCTTTCTCCAAGTGCAGGTCGGCCACCAGCAAGGCTTTCTCTCTCGGCCAATAAAGTGCGTTCGATTTGGTCAGCACAAATTCCTCTCCTGCAAAAGGCAGGGGAGCGCCAAGATCGCCAGAGAACGAAAGGTGAACCATCGGTCCTATCTGACTGTGCTTGCTGCATTTGGCAAGTGTCAAACTGACTGGACACAGTGAATGTCATAAGGCAAAGCTCAGGGATGGACGGGAAGGGATCATCACGATGAGCGATTGGGAAGCGCATACGCAGCGCGCCAAAACTTGGTTCGAAAGCCTGCGCGATCAAATCTGCGCCGCTTTTGAAAGCATCGAGCGCGATTGCGGCTCTGATGCCAGCTTCGAATACACGCCCTGGAGCCGTGAAGAAGAAGGCAATGCTGACCCCGGAGGCGGCGTTCAGGGCCTGATGAAGGGCAAGGTGTTCGAGAAGGTCGGCGTCAACGTCTCAACCGTGCGCGGCAGCTTCTCCGAACAGTTTGCGGCCCAGGTGAACGGCGCTTCACCCGAGCATCCTGAGTTCACCGCCACCGGGATCAGCCTGGTTGCGCATATGACCAATCCCAAAGTTCCGGCCGTGCATATGAACACCCGCTTCCTGACAACGCAGGCGGCATGGTTCGGCGGCGGCGCGGATCTTAATCCGCCAATCCCGTTTGAAGAGGATACGGACGAATTCCACGCCTCAATGCGCGCGGCCTGCATGGCCCACAATCCGACCTACTATGAACGCTACAAGAAGTGGGCGGACGACTATTTCTACATCCCCCACCGCGAGGTCCATCGCGGCGTTGGCGGGATTTTCTACGATCACCTCGAATGCGAGGATGATCCCAGCTTTGACCGCAATTTCGCCTTCACACAAGACGTCGGCAAAGCTTTCCTCGACATCTATCCCAAGCTTGTGCGCAAGCGGATGAATGACGACTTCGATGATGCCGACGTCGCCCAGCAGCTGGAATATCGCGGGCGCTATGCCGAGTTCAATCTCGTTTATGACCGAGGCACAATCTTTGGCTTGAAGACCGGCGGCAATATCGACGCTATCCTGATGAGCCTTCCGCCACGCGCGACGTGGAGCTAAGCGACTAAGCCGCGCCGCGAAGACCCGTCTGCTGGCTATCGTTGTGCCGGTTTAGCCAGCGCTTCAGGACGTCATCTAAGCCCGCCAAGTCGACGGGTTTGGCCACATGCTCCTGCATGCCAGCGTTGAGGCAGGCATTGACGTCGTCTTCAAAAGCATTGGCGGTTAGCGCGATGATCGGAAGCGTCTGCGCATCCACTCCGCCTTCGCGAATGGCGCGGGTCGCGGCCAGTCCGCCCATCTTTGGCATCTGCAGGTCCATTAGAACTAGCGAGTAAGGCGTCTTTGATGCGTGCGCATCGAGCACCTTTTGGACCGCTTCCTCCCCATTTTCTGCAAGATCAAATTCATATCCCAATTGCTTGCCCATTTGGCAGATGAGCTCCTGATTGATCTCATAGTCTTCTGCGAGGAGAATACGGGCAGTGTCAGCTGTGCTCGGGTTGCTATCGGACTGTGCGGGCAGATGCACGGGGCGAGTGGTTGCGCCATTGGCCGCTTTGTATGGCACCTGGAGCATGAACGAGGACCCTTTATCTGGCATGCTGGTCACGTCCAATGTGCCACCCATCAGCTCTGCCAGTTGGCGCGCGATCGCAAGGCCAAGGCCGGTGCCGCGACCGCTTTTGTCGCCTTGGCTCACGTCTTGAGAGAACGGGTCGAAGATGACCTCCAGCATATCGGGAGAGATCCCCGTACCGGTATCCGAAACCGTAAAGCTGATCTGCCCTTCTACGAATTCGATGTCGACTACAATGCCGCCTTGGTCGGTGAACCGAATGGCGTTGCTGACAAGGTTGCTGAGCACCTGCCGCAGGCGCAAGCCGTCAAGCATTGCTGTCTTTGGCAGGTCAGGAGCGATACGCGCAGTCAATGAAATCGCTTTATCCTGCACGAGCGGTTCGAACAATTGGACTATACGTTTAGCCAGCTGCTCAAGATCAACTGGCGCTTCTTTGATATCGAATTCGCCCGCTTCGATCTTGGACATGTCGAGGATGTCATTCAGCAAAGTCTGAAGGGTATTCCCGGAGTCTCTGATCAGTTCGACATAGCGCGCTTGCTGTGTGTCCAATGCGCTGTGCGCCAAAAGGTCTGTGAACCCGATCACGCCGTTCATTGGCGTGCGGATTTCATGACTCATTCTGGCTAGAAACGCACTCTTTGCGCGGGCCATAGCGTCGGCTTTGTTGCGCGCCTTTCGAAGGTCGTTCTGCATAGTCTCTTCGTCAGTTCGATCACAGAACACTCCGAAGAGCGAGATAGGTGAGCCATCCTCGCCAAACTCAACCAAAGCTGTGCTTTGCGTATGGCGTACATTGCCGTCTTCGCGAATTATGCGCGCCCGAAATTCATACGGTTTGCCGGTTTGGCGCGATTGCTCGATCGCATCCTCGACGATGCTGCGATCATCCGGGTGGAAATAGTCGATTGCCTTGTCCAGGGCGGGAGGGGTGCCGACGGGCAAGCCGTGGATAGCGAATGTGCCCGGCGACCAATAGACTTCATCATTGGCGAGGTTGAGCTTCCAGTGGCCGACATGGGCCTTGGTCTCTGTCAGCTCAAGAAGCCGGTTGGCTTCCTCCAACTCGCGCAGCTTGTCCTTCACTTCCAAATCGCTCGGTCCATCTTGCAGCTGGCAGATCGCATCGCGCAAGGCGAACGCGGCTAAGCCGAACGCAATTCCGGTGATTACCGCAGCTGGCGCAACGCTGTCGGACAAGGGATTCCCGGCAAGAGCGATGAGCCCGATGAACCCGATGCAAAGGCACCCAATGCTGGTTAGCAAGGCCCAGCGCGCCTTAGATTGCTGACATACTCCGTTCATGGGTAACGCGTAATTCGGCGCTGCTAAAAAGGCTGCTCAAAGCCGATTAGGGAATGCTACAGATTAAAGAGTTGCGTGCTCCCGCGCTTATCGCTTGCCCCGATGCGCCTTGCCCATCATATTTGTAGTGATGCTGCGCCAGTACGAACTTGTTGAAAGGGTCCTCGATTACGACCCGGACGCCGACGCGGCTGCGCTTAACCGCGCCTATGTCTACACGGTGCAAAAGCACGGAAGTCAGAAACGCGCCAGCGGTGACCCATATTTCTCGCATCCGATCGAGGTCGCAGGCTTGATGACCGACCTGCAACTGGATGAGCAGACGATCATAACCGCGCTCCTCCACGATACGGTCGAAGATACGCTGGTCACGATTGAGGATATTGAGGAGCATTTCGGCACGGACGTCGCGCGGCTGGTCGACGGCGTGACCAAGCTCTCCAAAATCGAAGCGATGCCGGAAAATGAGCGCGCGGCAGAGAACTTGCGCAAATTCCTGCTCGCCATGTCGGAAGACATCCGGGTTCTGCTGGTGAAACTTGCAGACCGTTTGCACAACATGCGCACGCTTCACTTCATCAAGAAGCCTGAGAAGCGCCAGCGTATCGCGCGTGAGACGATGGATATCTATGCGCCGCTCGCAGAGCGCGTCGGCATGTATGAATATATGCGCGAGATGCAGGCACTGGCGTTCAAGGAGTTGGAGCCGGAGGCCTATGCCACGATCACAGACCGGCTCGAAAAGCTGCGCGGATCAGACGCAGGCCAGGTCGATGCGATTGCGCTGACGATTAAGCAGGCACTGGCCGAAGCGGGCCTGAATGTTGAGGTGTCTGGCCGCGAAAAGCATCCCTATTCGATCTGGAACAAGATGTCGGAGCGCCACGTTTCGTTCGAGCAGGTCACTGACATTATGGCCTTCCGAGTGCTGACGGAGAACGAAGCGGATTGCTACGCAGCGCTCGGCGTCCTGCATACGACATGGCAGTCGCTGGGTAAGTTCAAGGACTATATCTCAACCCCCAAGACCAACGGCTATCGCTCGCTTCATACATCGCTGATGTATGAAAACTCGATGCGGGTTGAAGTGCAGATCCGCACTCATGAAATGCACCGCCGCAACGAATTCGGGCTTGCAGCGCATTGGGCCTACAAGCAGGAAGACAAAGCCGACGGGCAAGTCGGTTGGTTGCGCGATCTGATCGAGATCGTCGATGCGAGCCACGATGCCGAAGAGCTGCTCGAGCACACGCGGCTCGCTGTCTATCAGGATCGCATATTTGCCTTCACGCCTAAGGGCGCGCTGTTTCAGCTGCCGAAGGGAGCGACAGCGGTCGACTTTGCCTTTGCCGTCCACACCGACCTTGGCCTCGCGTGCCTTGGCGCGAAGATCAACGGTCGCCACATGCCGCTGCGCACGCAGCTCGCAAATGGTGATGTGGTTGAGATCATCAAAGGGCAGGCGGAAGAGCCGCAGCAAGCCTGGCTCGGATTTGCTGTCACAGGCAAAGCGCGCGCCGCGATCCGCCGTGCGGTGCGGTTGAAAGAACGCGAGGAAATCGCCGCCATCGGCGCCAAGCTGTTCGACACTATCGCTGCACGCGTCCCAGCGAAGATCGGCAAGAAGGCTCTGCGTCTGGCGGTTGAGCGGCTCGAGATGGAGGAGCCGGACGATCTGATGTTCGCCATCGGATCAGGCAAGATCACCGACCGCGAAGTCATGGAGGCTCTCGTCCCTGGCTGCACTGCCGAATTTGAAGAGGATGAGGAGTGGTCAAAGCACGAAAAGCAAATCTCGATCCGTGGCCTGACCCCGGGTGTCGCTTTTGAGCTCGCCGAATGTTGCCACCCTGTCCCCGGCGACCGGATTGTCGGTATCCGCCGCAAGGGCGAGATGGTCATCGTCCATACGATTGATTGTCTTGAGCTTGCCGACGGGGTTGATAGCGATTGGCTCGACCTCAATTGGGGGCACCGCTCGCATGGCGCGATCGGGCGCCTGACCGTCACAATCTATGACCGCCCCGGCACGCTCGCGGAAATGGCCGGCGTGTTCGCTCAGAACAAGATCAACGTGAAAAGCTTGATGCAAACGCAGCTCGACCACCCCTTTACGACCTATGAGATCGACGCAGAGGTCAATGACAAGGCGCACCTCACGCGCATCCTTTCGGCTCTGCGCGCCAGCGATGCCGTTGCTCAGGCTGACCGCATCTAGCATCTGCAATTCGCCGATCTGCGACCAATCCCGCTTGGTTAATGCCGAGTTTACGGCTCCTTAAGCTGCTGCCCCTATGACCCGTGATGGAGTTAATTTGAATCGCCACTAGTCGCGGGGGGCAGTTTCGCCATGAGTTCGCTGGAACACAATTTTGAGCCTGATCTGGCCGTCAACCATGACGACGCCTCAGATCAGGGTGCCAGCTGGCTCGATCGTCACTCGGTCAGCCAGAAGCTGAAGAGTGTGGTCCTCTTGAGCACCATGGTGCTGGTGCTGGTCTCAACCATTCTGATTGGCGGGGTCGCCTATTTCAACGCGCAAGGCGTGACTCAGAAAGCCTATGCCATTGCAGAGGTGCGCATGAACAATGCGACCATCCGCGTCAGTGAAGCGGGAGCCGGCATCTATCGAAGCATGAACGATGGCGTTACCGAAGCCAATATCGCTGCGACCGATGCGGCGATTGAGCAAGCGCAGGTCTATCTGGGCGACTCCATCACCATCGCGTCGGGTGAGCTGCCTGACGACTTTGTCACCTCGCTTCAGGGGTTCGACGACCGCCTCAGCATCATTCAAACCGACCTGGCCCGGGCAGGCACGGACGAAGTGCAGCTTGCTGATGTTGAACAAAGCCTGTTGGCGCTTGAACAGGAGATGAGCCAGTTCGTCTTCGACTTCAACGATGTCTCCTTCGCACGCGCGGACAATCTGTTTGAGCGGATCAGCACCTTCCTCGTCGCAATGAGCGTGTTCTTTGTGGCCGCCGCCATTGCTTCATTCTGGGCCTCGCGGCTCATCGTGCGCAACATCGCGGGCATGATCCGCCAGATGACCGCTGCAATGGAGCGCATCGCCAAGGGCGAAACCGACAGCGCCATTCCGGGCGGTGAACGCCAAGACGAGATCGGCGCGATGGCGCGCGCTCTCGCCGTGTTCCGTCAGTCCTCGCTTGAACTCAGCACGATCAACGAAACGCGCCGCCAAGAGGCCGAAGCGCAGCTTGAGCAGCAGCGCAAGCTGACCGAAGAAATGCAAAGCCTGCGTCAGGATAAGAGCAAGATGCTCGAAGACATGGCTAACGGTTTTGAGGTCTCTGTCGGAGACTTGATCAACGCTGTCTCCGCTGCTTCGATTCAGCTCAAAGCGACCTCTGCGCAAATGGTGTCGCTTGCCGATGGATCGAACGAGCAGGCCAATGGCGCGAGCGAAGCGATGGATCGCGCTGCTGCCAATGTCACCGCTGCGGCTGCCGCAACCGACGAATTTGCTCTGTCGATCAGCGAGATCAGCCAGCAGGCCTCGGCCTCTGCTTCTCTTGCGCGCGATGCCAGCAACCTGGTCAGCACCGCAAACACGCGGATGAGCGAGCTATCGAGCGCGGCTGATGAGATTGGAGAGATCATCGAACTCATCCAGACCATCGCTCAACGCACCAATCTGCTCGCCCTTAACGCCTCTATCGAAGCGGCGCGTGGCGGCGAGGCGGGACGCGGCTTTGCGGTGGTAGCGAGTGAGGTCAAAGAGCTCGCCATGCAGACGAGCAATGCCACCAGCTCCGTTACCGAACGGATCATGGCCATGCAGGAATCCAGCCGTTCGAGCGCAAGCGACCTTGGCTCTATTGTGGAGCGGATAGGCGAGCTTGAGAAAGCGGCTGTGATGATCGCAACGGCGGTCGATCAGCAGTCAGTTTCCGGCGATGAGCTTGCGCGCAACATCGACACTGTGGCCAATGGTTCTGCGCAAATCTCGGACCGGTTGAGCGAGCTGCGCCATGCCAGCGAGGAAACCGGTTCAGCCGCGGATGACGTGGTTGCCAGTGCAGATGCGCTCGGCCAGCACGCCGAAGAGCTACGCACGAAAGCAGGGCGCTTCATCGCCGATGTGCGCCGTTCTGCTCATGAGCTGGAGCTCGGGGACAGTTTTGCCGCTTAAAGCGGGGTGACAGAGACATTGACCGGGTCGTCAACGCCAAGGTCCTCTGCCTTCATCACCTTCTTGCTGATGAGCAGCACCCATTCGCTTTGCTTGCGTTGGGGAAAGACCGATGTCTTCCAGCTTGTCTCACCAATCGTCGCCGTGACTTTAACCGAGCCAAATCCGCGCCTGCGTCCAAACTCCAATTTGTGCATCAGCGCATGGGCGGCCAGCGCCTCGGCTTCTGCGCCCGTGAAGAGGACAAGGTGATAGGTGGCTCCGTCCCCCTGCCAGCGGGTGAGGGGGAGGGTGGCTGAGACGGTTTCCGTCACTCGTCGGCCGCATATTGAAAGGCGCGGATCGGCACGGGGATATTGCAGATATCCGCGCCGCCGGCAGGCACGATGAAGAACGGATCACGGCGATTGGCGCGCGCTTCGGCATAGCGGGCGAAGCTCTCACTTTCGGTTGAGAGATATTCGAAGAGCGGCTGCTCTCCCTCAGGCAAGTCAGAGGCGACGCGGATGCTGAGGATCGGAGTGCGCAAGTCCGCCTCTTCCTCGGTGTAGAAGCCGAGCACACCCGACCCACGTGGGAGCGAGGAGAGGTGCTCCATCCCACTGATGATCCGCCCGACAAGCGCGATGTTGCGGTCCAGATGGCGAGGCGCATGGCCGATGACGGTGTAGAGCTCTGCCCCTGTCCCTGTATCCGGCGAGTAATCGCGGCCAACGCCGACCATGCCGTAGCAGTGAACGGGCCATGCTTCGAGCATATCGCCGAAAGCGATTGGCCAACCCAAATACGAGAAGTTGAATTGGGAATAGGGGTCTTCGCCGTAGAAGTGCTCGACCCGCCGTAATCTAGCGGCCGCTTCCTCGTCTATGGGAGCGTATACCGTCCAACCGGTTGGACCATCGAGGTCTGATTCTCCATAGCGCGCCTTCATTGTTCGCAAGACGAAATCTCGCATTTCGTCGCTGATCGGAACGGTGTACTCATCCTCCCCCATCACGTTCAGCCCCTCGGGGAGAGGTTTCTGCTCCACCTCGCCGCTTTCAGGATTGTCGTAGCCGGGGTCTCCCCATTGCACGACGTAATTGTCCTGCACGCGGTTGACGCTGATCCCGTCATACCACTCGGCTCGCGCTAGAGTTCGGATGTTCTGAACCCAGCCTTGGCTGAAGGGTTCTGGCATGAGTTGGAGGATGACCTTGCGCTCGCGCCCTTTTGCATCCGGAGCCAGCGTCATGACCAGCAAATCCTCAGCCGGGATCGCGACCCATTCCTCCGCAACCGCCGCATTGACAATATCGGTCGGGCTGGGGACGTCTTGGGTCGCTTCTTCAGCCGCCTCCTGCGCAACGGCAGGAACAGCAAGAGGCGCGGCTGCAAAAGCACCAAGGGCGAGGGCGGCCATGCCGCAGAGCAGTGATTTCTTCATGCCGCCCTTAGTGCCACCACCAAGCCGCTTGCGAAAGAGGGCGCATGCCGCTATCCGCCTGCGCTCTGCCAACGGGTCAGGGCCTGAAGGTATGCGGAGACGTGGCCGAGTGGTCGAAGGCGCACGCCTGGAAAGTGTGTATACGGTAACCCCGTATCGTGGGTTCGAATCCCACCGTCTCCGCCACATTCTGTGACAAGCAAGCATGACCCGATGGCTCTCGCGAAAATCCTGGCGTGAGGAACACCGCGGCCTGCGGGATCGAGGAACCCTGCGTACAGATCGTCTGGCGCTTGTTTGCGGCAACGCATTGCGGCACTAGTCAGCGACATGATCAGCAACCAACAAACCGCCCTCCAAGCGCATTTGGACAAAGCCAGCCGCGCGCTAGAGGCGGGCGACTATAAGGCTTGCCATGAATTCTGCATCGCGGCGATCAAGCTTGACCCAAAGCACCCCGAGCCCTTTTTCCTGCTCTCAGTCCTCACTTCCGATCACCTCAATTTCGCCAAGGCGTTAGAGATCGTTGAGCGTGGGATCGCTGCAGGCGGTACGCAGGCTCGCTATCTTGCGCAACGGGCCAAGTGCCTTGCGCTGCTCAACCGCCATGCCGAGGCTGCTGAGCAAGCGGATGCGTCGGTTGAGGCATCACCGGAAGATGTCTTTTCGCTCGAAACGCTAGGCGTGGTCTTCAGTCGGATTGGGGAGCACTCGAAAGCGGTTCCCTTGTTCCAGCGAGCAAGCAAGCTGGCGCCCGGCAATGCTGAGATGTTCTACAATCTGGGGGCCTCGCTGCAATTTTCCGGTGACTTTGATGCAGCACGCGATGCTTATCAGGCGGCGATTGCGATCAAGCCTGACCATCACAAAGCGCATTATGGTGTTGCGAGCCTTCACGACCAAAAGGGTGAGGGCGAGCGGCTTGAGACGCTGAAGTCTCTGTTCGCCGATTGCGAGGCAGCCGATGAAGCGCTGCATCTGGGCCATGCGATTGCAAAGACGCTGGAAGATATGGGCGAGCACGAAGCGGCAATGGACTATCTGCTTCGCGCAAAAATGCGCAAGCGGGCGGAGCTTGGCTATGACTTCTCGCAGGATGCAAAGCTGTTTGATGCCGCTCATCAATTGGCTGGGTTTGACATTCCTCCCAAACCGCCGGGGCAGCACGGGGAGGGGCCGATCTTTATCGTCGGCATGCCGCGCACTGGCACAACACTGGTGGAACGTATCCTGTCATCTCACAGCCGCGTCACTGCGATGGGGGAGCTTGCCTATTTCGGTCTGTTCCTGAAGCAATCGGTGGGCACACCATCACCTTTTGTGCTGGATGCGCCAACGCTTGCGGGCGCTTCTGCCACCCACCTCGCGGCCGTAGGGCAAGGCTATCTGGATGCGACAAAGCGGCTGAGGGCGGACGCGCCCAATTTCATCGACAAGATGCCGCTGAATGTCTTCTATGCTCCACTGCTGCTCGCTGCATTCCCGAACGCGCGCATAATCTGTCTGAGGCGCGGAGCGATGGACACCTGCGTCAGCAATTTCAGGCAATTGTTCAGCACCAGCTACTCCTACTACAATTACTCCTATGACTTGGAGGACACAGGCCGATTCTACCTCGAATTTGAGAGGCTGGTGGAACGATGGAGTGATACTCTGTCCGCTGATCGCTTCACGACTGTAGAGTATGAAGGCGTTGTCGCCCATCTGGAGCACGAGACGCGGCGGCTGCTCGACTTTTGCGGGTTAGCGTTCGAGCCGCAGTGTATCGACTTTCATTCCAACCCTGCGCCAATTGCCACGGCTAGCTCTGTGCAGGTGCGCAAACCCATTTATGCGAGTTCTGTGAACCGCTGGAAGAAGTTCGGCGCAGCCATCGCTCCGCTTGAAGACCTCATGCGTGACGCTGGAAAGCTTTAGACGCCGCAAAGGCGGGCGGATTTCCTGGGTAGAGTGACAAGAGCGTTGCAGAATTGCCGCGCTTTGCCGCAATCGGCCCCCGCTTTGTTGCACCTGCGAAATAAATCTATAATGTGAGAAGCCTCGGGACTGCTTTCTTTCTCTTCTCCAAGGGGGCATGTAATGAAATTACATAAAACAAAAACATTCGGTCGCGCTTTGCTTTTTAGTGGCTCCGCGCTTGCTTTCACCTATGCCGCACCGGCTTTTGCTCAGGACGCCGAAAACGGTGCTGAGGAAGCGGGTACAGGCAACAATATCATCGTCACGGCGACGCGTCGTTCGGAAACGGTGCAGGACATCCCTCTCAACATCGCGGCCATCGGCGGCGAGCAGATTGAAGAGCAGGGCCTGACCGAGCTGGCTGACCTTCTGCCATTCGTGCCGGGCATCAATGTGGTCGACCGAGGCGGTCGTCAGGGTAACCCGGTCATTGTTCGCGGTCTGAACGTTGATCCGATCGGGTCGGGCGACGGCAACAATGATGGCGGCGGCACGGTTGCAACTTATATCGGCGAAATTCCCGTCTTTATCGATTTGAAGCTCAACGACCTTGAGCGTGTCGAGGTGCTGCTTGGCCCACAGGGCACGCTCTATGGCGCCGGCACGCTGGGCGGGGCGATCCGCTATATTCCGGTCAAGCCGCAATTCGGCGAGATGAGCGTGCAGGGCCGGGCAGAGGCGTATCAATACTCGCAAGCCTCCAGCATCAGCTACGAGACAGGCCTTACCGTCAACGTTGGTCTGACCGATACGCTCGCTATTCGTGGCTCGCTCGATTGGTCGGACGATTCCGGCTTTATTGATTACGTCAATGTCGTCGATACGATCGGAGTGACCAATCCGGACACGCCCGAAGGCCTCAACCGGATCAAGGATGCTGATGGAGAGCAAACGCTCTCAGGCCGCATTGCCGCCCGCTGGCAACCGACCCCGGCGCTCGATGCGACGCTGACCTATTATTACCAGAAGGCCGATATTGAAGGCCGCCGGACTTCGCATTTCCGCGGGCTTGTCCCGGGTCTGCTGGATGGCGAAGCCAGCGTTGGCCGCTATGAAAACGCCTTTCGCGTGCGTGAGCCCAATGAGATCGAGAATGATCTTCTGGCGCTTGAAGTGATCGCTGACCTTGGATTTGCAGAGCTGACCTCGGCGACCGGCTGGAGCACGTTCAGCGATGACGGTCAGCGCGACCAGTCGACGCTGCTTATTACGCTGGAATACAGCTACGAATTGTTCCCCAGCTTCACCGCCTTCACCCGCGAAGTCGGGCGCGAGGAGCGGATTAACCAGGAACTGCGGCTGGTCTCGACCCATGGCGGTCCGCTGCAATGGATCGTCGGCGGCTTTTATAACAAGCTTGAGACCGTTGGTTCCTCGTCCGAATTCGTGCCGGGCTACGTTCCTTTCGTAAACCAACCAGCGCTAGATTTCGGGCTGACCGACCGCCCGGACAATCTGGAGTATTTCTCAACGGCGTCATCGCGGCTTGAGGAAATGGCCGTGTTTGGTGAGTTGAGCTACGAGTTCTTTGACGCTGTCACTGTGACGCTCGGTGGTCGTTACTACGACTATGACCTGCAAGCGTTCTCTTCGGTTGACTTCCCGCTGTTCGAGCCGTTGAGCTTTACGCCGCAAACACTTGAAGAAATCGAGGCCAATCCCTTCGATCCCGACCTTGCGCAGCAAGATGATGGCTTCTTGTTCAAGGCCAATGTCGCTTGGGAAGTGAGCCCAGATTTGCTGGTCTATGCAACAGTCAGCGAGGGCTATCGGATTGGCGGCGTGAATGGCGTAGGCGATTGCGATCCGCTTGAGTTCGACGATCAGGGCAACATCATCAGCACGCAAGGCGCGTGCGCGTTGGCGCCAGGTGATGAGTTCGATGCCGGGAATAATCAGGTTGGCATTTCGGAACGCGACGAACGTCAGTTCACTCCGGATACGACCAGGAACTATGAGCTTGGCTTCAAGTCGACCTTTGCTGACGGTGCTGCAACGTTCAACGCTGCAATCTTCTATATTGATTGGAATGGGCCGCAGCTTTCATCGGCAACCGTGAACGCCAACATTCCGATCACTGTCAATGGTGAAGGTGCGGAGTCCAAGGGGGTCGAGCTGTCTGCCAGCTGGCAGCCGACCGATCGCCTGAACTTCCGCGGTAGCTTTAGCTATACCGACGCAGAACTCACCGCCGATGTTCCATCTCTTATTCGGACAATCACTCCTCCGGGCTTCGGAGCTGCCTTTGAAGACGGTGTTTCGGGCGACCGCCTGCCGGGCTCGCCTGAGACGCAGTTCGCGCTGTTCGGCTCATATGAGCATCCGATGAGCAATGGCGACAGCCTGATCTTCAACTCCAGCTACACGTGGCAGGGCAATGTCCTGACCCGAGCAGGGGCACGCGGGCAGAGCTTGACGCTCGACAGCTTTGGCGTCGCCAATGCAGCCATCACCTATGAGGCAGACTCATGGGCAGTGACGGCGTTTGCCAACAACCTGTTTGATGAGTTTGCAGAAACCGGCGCTGTCGGGACCGAGCTTAACAACCAGATCGTTCAGGATTTCGATGGCAACCCGGTTTACGTCCGGGGCTTTTCGACCAACATCTTGCCGCCTTTCTCGGCTGGTGTTCGGGTGACTATCGATTTCGGCGGGTAAGTCGAGATGGCGGGATGCACAGCCGATTGCCTCCCGCCCTACACATCAAAATCAGGCGGTTCGCAGGCCAGCGGGCCGCCTGATTTCGTTTGGACGTGTGGCTTGACCGGCGACGCGACTCCCCCGATGGCGGCGTCACAGCAAAGGCAAAACAGGGTGTCCTTCATGCACAGCTTCTTCCTCCGGCTCGCTGCGTTTTTCGTTGCCATCTGCGGCTTCGCAATACCGGCCCATGCGCAGAGCTTCTTTGCTGGTGAGTTCGATCCCGCAATCCCAACGGTGACGCAGGTGCTTGGGCACGAGCCGGGCACACGGATTTCCACCTCTGCGGAGACGCTTACCTACCTCGAAGCCCTGGCTGCCGCCGCTCCCAACCGGATGAAGATCGTGCAATATGGGGAAAGCTGGCAGGGCAGGCCGCTCAACTATGTGATCCTCACCAGCGCCGCAAACATGGCGCGGCTCGATGCGATCCAAGCCGATTTGGCGACCATTGCCTCAGGCAGGCCCGGCAACGGATCAGCTTTACCGGTCACTTGGCTTGCCTATTCTGTGCACGGCAACGAGGTCTCTTGCACGGACGCTGCGATCATGATGGCCTATCACCTGCTGGCCGCGCAGGATGATCCGCGCGTGCAGGAGATGATGGAGAAGTCCATCATTATCATTGATCCCGTCCAGAACCCCGACGGCCGCGATCGCTTCATTGCCAACTTCCGCTCCAATGTCGGGATTGAGCCGCGCTCCGACCGTCAGGCGGCAGAGCATGATGAAGGCTGGCCCTCTGGCCGCGTCAATCACTACATGTTCGATCTTAACCGTGACTGGTTTGCGCTGAGCCAACCAGAAACGCGGGCCAAGGTCACCGCTATGCTCGCATGGAACCCTGTTGTGGTCGCTGACGTGCACGAAATGGGTGGGGACCAGACCTACTTTTTCAACCCCGCGGCTGAACCGATTAGCCCGAATATCACGGCTGCGCAGCGCCGGGCCTATACGCTGATCGGGCGCAGTAATGCGCGGTACTTTGACGAGATGGGTGAGCCTTACTTCACCCGCGAAATCTTTGACCTCTTCTATCCCGGATATGGCGACACCTGGAACACCCACCAAGGCGCAATTGGGATGACGTTTGAGCAAGGATCGCCTCGTGGGCTCGTCTTTGAGCGACGCGATGGCAGCGTGCTCACCTACGCAGAAGCTGTGCGCAATCACTTCGTGGCGAGCTTCTCGACTGCTGATGTTGTGGCGAAGAATGCAGATGGTCTTCTTTCAGACTACGCCTCCTACCGCCGTGAAAACGCGCAAGGGGCAGCCGGCCGTGGCGCCTATGTGATCGACCTGGCAACGCGTCGCTGGAATGCCGAAGCGCTTGGTCGGCGGCTGGTGTCTCAGGGTGTTACGGTGCTGCGCTCTGACAACGCGGCCACCATCTGCGGACGCTCTTATCCGCAAGGCTATCTCGCCGTCCCGCAGGCGCAACCCGCTGCCCGTTTGGTGCGCGCCTTGCTCGATCGCAACACCGAGCTCCCCCGCGAATTCGTTGAGGAGCAAGAGCGTCGGCGCTCGCAAGATCTCGAGCATGAGCTCTATGATGTCACCGCGTGGTCAGTGGGTCTGATGTCGGGTGTCGACGTTACACTGTGCGGGTCGACGCCGCGAGGAACCGCGCTGGACGGTGCAACGCCCATAGCTTCGGTTTCAAGCGGTGCAGGAGAGTTCGCCATCGCAGTGCCTTGGACCGATAGCGGTCAGGCGCGCCTGGTCACTCTGGCAGTCCGCGAAGGCCTTGTCGGACGCGTTACTGACGAAGCCTTCACCACGGCGGGACGGACCTTCCCGCGCGGCACCGTGATCTTCGCTGCCGGCGCCAATCAAGAGGGCGCTTTGGCACAGTTGGAAGCTATCTCAGCCAAGGTCGGGGGTGAAACGGTCCGTTTGGGATCAAGCTGGGTTGAAGAGGGCCCCAATCTTGGCTCCAGCGCATTCCGCACACTCGACCTGCCCAATGTTGCGATTGCCTGGGACGAAGGCGTCTCGCAGCTCAGCGCGGGCTCCTTGCGCTTCGTGCTGGAGCAGCGATTTGGTCTGCCAGTGACACCGATCCGAACCAACCGGCTGCGCAGTGCAGACCTGTCGGATTACGACGTTGTGCTCCTGCCCGAAGGCTCACCGGCTCGCATTCTTGGTGAGAGCGGCATGACGAACCTGCGCGAATTCGTGGAACGTGGCGGGGTGCTGGTGGCAGTAGGCAGCAGCCTCAATTCCCTCATCAGCGGCGATGATCCATTGCTTGCCGTCAAGCGCGAAGCGGCCTTGGGCGCGGAACCCTCGGACGGTGAGGACAAGGATGAAAGCGCGCTTGCGAAGGCGAGCGAAGTGGAAAGTGCAGACGATTATCGTGCTTTGATCCAAGACGCAGATGCGCTGCCTGATACTCTGCCAGGAGCACTGCTCAATGTTGTTGCCGATACCAATTCGTTCCTGTCGGCAGGGTATGATGATGGCGCAGTGGTCAATGCGACGGGTTCAGCGGTCTACACTCCGCTGAACCTCGCGGATGGGGTCAACGCTTTACGCTTTGCTTCTGCCGATGATCTGATCGCGAGTGGGTATGTCTGGTCCGAGAACCAGCGCCAACTCGCTTTCAAGCCCTATCTTATGGCGCAGCGTTCTGGCTCAGGACTGACCATTGCATTCGCCCACGATCCCACAACGCGCGGTTATTTGGATGGACTTGACCTGCTCCTGGCCAACGCGGTTCTGATCGCGCCAGCGCGGGTTCGGTAAAAGCCATAGCCAGGAAGATCTGCGGAGACAGGGAAAACGGCGGGGCATCCTGAGGGCGAATACCGAGCGAGCCGCTTATCCAAACAGCCGCATCGATTGGAACAGGTGAATGGGATCATGTCCCTTACGTTTGATTGAGAAGAGTTTGTGTTGGACTATTTCTTCCGCCAGATAGTGTGACAGAACTAATTGGCGCGATGTATTTTGCCAATACATTCGAGTGAATTTCTGGAATGATCGTCTAGGCTGTATTGATAGATATATAGATACGGGAGATATTTTTTGTCACCCAATCATTTTTCGGTGGCGATATTGAATTTTTATTTGCCAGTATCAGTTTTGATTTTGTGATGAATCGTAAAATCATGTTTCGGCTCTTTATATAGAAAGACTTCTGTGAAAATACTCATGGCGTGAGGTTTTTCGTGAAGGGGCCCGATGAGTAACGGCAGAGCTCAGTTTGACGCAGACCAGGTGTTGGTGATTCTTGAGAGGTTGAGTGCGCGCTGCCTACCCAGCTTTTCGCCTAGCGCGTCGCCAAGCCGTGTCATGGGAATTTTGTGACATCGATATTGAGAAGGGTTTCAGCGCTTAGCCCACTCAGACTCCGGATTGGATTGTGATCACCCCTTTTGCATCCAAAACAGAGCCTGAGTGGGCGCCTATTGAGAGACGTTTTGACAAACGGACGTTCAAAAATCGCACCACGCTTGTTTGGGCCTAAGCGCCAGAATGATCTTACATTGCTGCCATCGCTCGTCCCGACGGATTGGACAGGCAATATAATGAGCGTATTGGCAGCCGAGCGAAGAAGGGAACAGGGAACCTAAGATGCGTGTCGCTCTGGCTGATGATGAGCAAGAATTGCGCGACCAAGTCGCTGGAATTGTTGTGCGCGCAGGACATCATGTGGACGCGTTCCGTGATGGGGTAAGCCTGCAAAACGCCCTTAAGCGGGAAACATATGATGTTGTTCTGCTGGATTGGAACATGCCTGGGCTCGACGGGTTGGCGGTTTTGCAGTGGGCCAATGAGAACATGGAGAGCCCGCCTCCCTTCATCATGGTCACAAGTCGCAGCGAGACAGACGACGTGGTTAGAGCTCTTGAGGCCGGTGCCGTCGACTACATTATCAAGCCCGAGGAAGATGAGATCATCCGCGCCCGGCTTCAGGCTGCGGGTCGCAGATTTGGCGGCAAAGAGATCGAGCCTCACGTGCAGTTCGGCAAATACAAGCTTGACCGCAAGGCAAGGACGGTGACATTCTCCGACAAGGAAATCACATTGACAGCAAAGGAATTCGACCTTGCCGACCTGTTGTTCCAGAATATCGATAAACCGCTGTCGAGGCGATATTTGTTCTCAAGAGTATGGGGCGGGGAAGTGGACCTCGAAACGCGTACCATAGACGTCCACATTTCACGCTTGAGATCCAAACTAGAATTGCAACCGGGCAATGGCTTTGTTGTGCGAACGGTGTTCGGTTTCGGCTACCGGATGGACAAGTACATTGAACCGGATTTCGCATCGGAGTAACCAGCAGGCGTGGCTAGGTTCCTCAACTTGCATGTCGCGATTGCTCGCATCCTCCAGCTTGGAAGCTGTGCGTGCTTGATGGGGTGTGCTGTCACGTCGCCCCTTGCGACAACACAGATCAACGGCACGCGCGTCGCTGCGGTTTCTGAAGTCGACTTTCCTGAGCCCGAGGCCGAGCAGACTGAGGCCAGCCAACTTCGCATGGCACTTGTGCAAGAGCTTGGTCGGCGAGATGTTTCTGTCACGTCCGATGCCAACATACTGGCTCAAATGTCCTATTCAGCCAGCCCAAGCTCGATCGGCATCTACGCGAACCAGTCAGACAATTCTGACAGTGAGGCGGTGCCAATGACCGATACGCGAACATCGCGTTGGTATGACCGCTGCAAGACAGTGCGCGTGCGTGCTTCGCTTGCTCTGTTTGAAAAGGACAGCGGGGAGTTGCGGAGCTCCAGTACTGTGCAAGCGACGATCTGCGACGGCGATACCGCAGATCATGACGAAGTCGCGCAGCAGCTAATCGACAATGTGCTAGCGCGCTGACTTCAGCTTGACGGGTTCGCGTTCAAGATAATCTGAAAGCAAGTACCCTCACCAGCGATGGATCGCGCCGAAATCTGGGCTCCATGTTCGTCAATGACCCGCTTTACGTAGGCAAGCCCCAGCCCCGCGCTTACACCAGAGCTGGACTGACGAGAGCCAAACCGCGCGAAAGTGTCTTCCAATCGGTCTTTGGAGAGACCCGGGCCAAAGTCTTCTACCTCAATCTGCAAATGAGTACCGCCGATCCTTTCTAGCGATAAGCGGACTTTGCCACCCTCCGGCGAGAACTTGATGGCATTGTCGAGCAGGTTGTCGATCGCCCTTGCCATGGATGACGGCTCGATCTGGCAGAATTCCGGCTCCTCGGGGATGGTGCTGAGGATTGCTATGCCCTTTCGGCTCGCAGCCGCATAGGCTCTGTCAACCGCCTCCAGCAGCTGAGCGCAAAGGTCACAATCCTGCGGTTTGATACCGTCATGTTCCAGCCTTGCGATCTGGACGAAATCATCCGCTAATTTGAGCGTTCGCCGCGCCAACCTGCCAATCCTGGTCAATCGCTCTTCATTGGCAAGCGCCTGTCCCGCCGAGCCTGTAAGCCCAACAATCGCGGCCTGGGGAGTGCGCATGTCGTGCGATAGGAACTCTAGCGCTTCACGTCTTTGTCGTTCCTTTTCGCGCAGGATCGATATGTCTCGAAGCGAGATGACTTCGTGCCCGTCGAGCATCGCGACCTTTGACCGTGCGACCAAAAAGGTGCGTGTATCTTTCAGCGCAAGCTCTTCTGAGTTGCTGCTCAAATTGGCGTCTATTGCCGACACGAGCTCAGGAAACGATTGCCCCACAATGCTTTCCTCGCTCCCAAACAGGGCTTCGGCTCGCGCGTTGAGCATGACCAACCCGCCAGTTGCATCGAAGACCAGGATTGCATCAGGAGAAGCGGCAAATGTGTAGCGCAAGAATGACAGGCGCTCTCTCGTCTCGCCCATCAATCCGCGAACGGCGGAGACTTGGCGTGCCACCGTGTCGAAGCCCAGTTTGGGCTCACTGCCAGGCAGGGTCACAAGGTCCGTCAGAGTATGAGCTTCGCGTTCCAGGAAGCGACTGACCGCGCTGAGGCGTCTCCACCCCCAAATCGGATAGGCGAGCAAAAGGCCGACCACGGCGGGGAATACCGGGAATGATAGCTTCAAGACCACGACAGATCCCAGCGACAGCAAGATGAGCCCAAAAATGAGCGCGAGCGCTATGCCGAGCGTTCGATTTGGAGAGGCGCGCCAGAAACAGAGGAAAAGCAACAGGATGGGCAGGATCAAGAGTGGTGCCACAAGTCCTGCGGGCGCCTCACGGATCATGCGGCGTTCTACAATGGCATTGAGCAGATTGGCCTGAATCTCGACACCAGGCATAATCCGGCCGCCATAGGCAGAAACCGCATAGCGATCTCCCAGGCCCTGCGCGGTCGATCCTATCAAAACCAGCTTGCCTTCGATGAAGTCTCCGCTGACCCGCTGCGCTATGATGTCGGCGGCAGAGATTGTTCGAAACGAACCGGAAGGCAGCATCGGGACGATCTCGCCAGTGATATCCTCACTGCTTCCGCCTGAGGCAAGGTGGGCGACTTTGGCCAAGTGGCTGTACGATTGACCGCTCGCTTCAAATTCCAGGTCGAAACGGCGTACCACCCCGTCTGGATCCGGGATGACCGCCGCATGTCCAGTGGCTGTCGCAGCAGACGCGAAGTTTGGGTAAGGATAAATCGGTTGGAGCTCTCCGATTGTTCCGGGGGCGGGGCCAAATGTATAAGGCAGTACGACCTTGCCAGCTCGCTCTATGGCGCTGGTAAGTTGCGTGTCGCCGGGCTCACCTGCTGGCTCAAGGAACAAGATGTCGAACACGATGAGAGCAGGATCATCTGAGGCCAGCTTATCGACAAGGTCCGCGTGCTTGGCTCTGTCCCATGGCCAATTGCCAACCTCAGCAAGGCTGCGATCATCAATCGCGACCACCACAATGTCTTCCGATGCATCGTTCGGCATCAGCCTTGACGAGAAATCAAGCCACGTCGCATCGAGGCGCTGGGTCCATTGCTGTTGCCAAGCGCCTGCTACCAGCAGAAGCGTGGCTAAGAGCAACACGCTCCATTCGATGAAGAGGCGACTTTTCTTCATGCTAGATATTAGCGCGATGTATCGCCGAGCGCTACTAGTCGGCGGAGAACTCCAGAACTGGACCCCAGGTTTTTATGACATCGCCTTCATCAATGACGAGGCTTGCGACCCTCCAGCGGTATTTGCCTGAAGAGAGGTTGGAAACCAGGAGTGTATTTTGTGTCAGGGCCAACTCATCCACGATCAGAACACCGGGTTGATCAGCAGACCAAAGCTGAAATGCATAGGTGATCTCTGGTTCCGCCATCCGGTTCCAGGAAAACTTGAACGCGTCCGCAAGCTCCGAGCGTTCGACTTTTGCCTCGACGGAAATCTGCTTGCGGCGAAACGAATATATCCGTGCCGCCCCTTCGAGCCCTGACGGCGAAATGCTGCGCAAGCCAACGAAGTATCGACCATCCGGAATGTTCTCGAACGAAGGTTCAATGCTAGCGCCCACTACCTCGGCAATCACTTCCTCAAAGCCGCCATCCGGGGATATTTGCGTACGGTAACCAGCCGCCCCATCGACCGGATCGATGCCGAAACTAACCTGTTCATCGACCTTGATTGTGCCGTGGTTAAGCAGCTCCGGTCCAGGCAGAAGCGCTTCAACTTCGCCTAACCCTTCGCTTGTGGCTGATATCCCAAACCCAGCAGCCGTATCGACATCGCCTGCGCCGCTGGCGACGTTGACTGACCCTTCAATCACTTCCGACAGGCCAACGTTTTGACCTTCATCGAAGGCGACTCTGAACTCAGTTCCGCGCACCGCGGTCACCGTTACCGGCGTCCCAACCCGGTATCTGCCATTGCCAACGACCTCCGGCGCGACAAACTCGCCGCGGCCTTGCAACACCCTGAGTTCCACATCGATCTCATCGCTGATCAAATAGCGCCGGGCATCGACAATGATCGCGCGCGAGTTTGAAGGGATTGCAATGCGGGCCGCGCCATCTCCGGAAATGGAGACAAAACTGTTCGATCCGGTGGATATTTGTGTGCCTTCGCCCAGCTCGAGCCCAAGTCGAGGCTGCAATGCGGCTGTGCCCCTAGAAAGGCTGACATCGCCCGAAAAGCTCTGCAACACCAATCGAACTGGGCGGTGTTTTAAGAGCGATCTTGGGATGACAAGCTCGCTACCGATTTGGAGTCGGCGAGGATTGGATATCCTGTTTAGCTCCTGCACCTTTCGCGCCGCAGCGAGATCCACAAAATAGTCTAAAGCCAATTCGTATAGCGTATCGTTCGGCTTGACTGAGTACCTAATGGCATCATCACCTGCAGCATGAGATTGCACGCTGCACACAGCAAGTGCGAGTGCGAAGAATGCGTTTAGCCAGCGAATACTCATTGTGGTCCCCGTCGTTACATCTCTGGCAAACGCTTAAAATTGTTAACAATTCTCACGGCCACTTGGTTTCGGTTGCTTCGCGTTGCCTTGGCCCGTGCATATGAAAGCAAGCCTCGAAATACTTGGCAAGGACGTTGGTGTGCCTGATGGTCAGAAGCCCGCCGGCCTCTTCGTAACAAGAACCCGGGACGCTTGTGCTGCCTCATGTTTCAGCGCCCCAGGCTCTATCGCAAACTCTGTATTTGGTCAGCTGACTTCAGAGAGCAGAGCGCCCCGCGTTCCGCTCTGAAGACCTGCGCGACAATCCGCGCGCGCGGCACTGTTTAGCTGAGCCAACCTCAATACGAAGTTTTACCTAATGACGGGCCGCGATCAATCTAACCCTTGTAAAAGGTTGTTGCGCAGCGACGCGCTTTTGCGGAGGCTGGCGCCTAAGGTGCTGGACAAGTCTCCCTTGGCAATTTCTTGTACTATGAGTTCCAATCCCGCATCATTTATCACATAGTGAGAACTTACGGGCGAGAGCCACGGACTTTGCAGGCCTTCGCTGCCGAAGGTATCCAGATCGAGAAGAGAGTTCCCCTGTTCGGCTGTGAGCAGGCTGTGAACTTCATACTGCTTTGATCGCACAATGTCTGAACGATGTTGAGGCCGAGCCCCTGTCCATCGGCCCCGTCGCGGCGCTGTCCGCTTTCCAAGGCATTGGACAGGGCTTGTTCAGTCATTCCACACCCGTTGTCGTAGACGTCTAACCGCAGCTTGCTCTCAATGCGACGGCAGCCAACCAAGATGCTATCAGCGTTAGAGTGGTTTATCGCGTTGACCACCAGATTGCTCGCCATTCTCATTACGGCGATGGGATTGGCTGTCACATTTTGCGAGCAGGGTACGCAGCTCAAAACACATCCCTTGGTAGCGGCATCTTCAGCAAACATGCGCAGTATGTTCTCTAGCACGATCTGGATTGGGAAGGTCTCTGCTTCACCAATTGATTGCGGCGCGCCGGCGAGAGACGGATCGTCGCCCGGAGCCGCATCGTCACGCCTCGCAATCCCCTCAATTAGAGTGAGCGCCGCCTTCAGCCGTTTCTCTTCATCGGCATCCATGTGCTGCCGATTGTCGATCGCATTGCGCAATGCGCCCAGCGGCTGCATCAGATCGTGTCCCATTGCAGCGATTTCGCGCCGTGAGTGCTCGGCATCGCGCCGTGCCCGATCAAAGCGCAAACGGCTGGTCTCCAGATCGCGGCTGAGGCGCAGCGATTCCTGCGCTGCGGCCAATTGCTGCTTCAGCGCCACATCGCGGTCGCGTTGCAGGAGGAACACTTTGAGCACGATAGCGATCGCGAAAAAGACGCTTTCAGCGAGGAACGCTGAGTGAATCAGATCAAGCGAAAAATGCCGGTCCGTTGCTCCGGCAATCAACTTGTTGATCTGATCGAAAAACCCGCTTGCGAGAATCGTGGCTGTGCCCAGCAACACAGGAATTGATCCGTGCCAACCACTGCGGGCCGCGCGGATTGCTATGCTTGCTTGAAGCCCCAGCATTAACACTACCAAGACCTGCGTAATGAGCCTTCCTGTCATCCCCGGATAAAGCGCTATGGGAATGAGTGTGAACACCGAAGCAAGAAGGATAAATTTCAGAACAGCGTCACTTTTGGGAAAGTTCTGGCGCGTTTCGAAGAACTCGCGGCAGAACAGGACTTGGAAGATCAGCCCTACTTGCAGCCCGAAATCTTCGGCAAAGGGGATGAAGGCGCCATCCGGAATGATTGGCATGCTGCCTTCGGCAAGGCCCACAAGAAAGAAGCCCGTTATGCCATAGGCGGCATAGGCTCCCGCCAAACGCCAGCCGATGACATTGCCCATGACCAATGCAATGACGATGATTGTGAACCAGATTCCGTTCATCATCCACTGCCACGAATTGCGTTCGTTGAGCCATGTGGCAAAGGCTTCGGGCGTTGAAATGCTGATTGGCGACTGAGAGCTGAAGCGCGGCGCTTGACGGACCAGGATATCCGCGATCTCTCCCGGCTGAAGCGAAATTCTACTCGCGACATAGGGGCTGATGGAATTGCGCGGGCATAGCTCTTCGTCGCAGCGAAAGATCAGGACCGCCGCGCCTGACTGATCCAGCTGATAGCCGCGCAGATCTATCGTTCCAACCGGTCGGCCTGTATCGATGACCCATTCGCCAGCTATGTCTGAGGCGTTGGTGACACGAAAGTGAAACCAGACATCAGGCTCCCCCGGTTGAACAGCTTCAAAACCCAGATTCTTGGTCGTCACAAGCGAGAATTCATCAAGCCGCCCGGCAATCTCATTCACGCTAAGCTCGCGCGAATAATCGAGGAAGTAGCGTGCCTTACCTCTCGCAGGTTCAACCAGAAACTGACCGCGCTCTAGGTCAATGGTGGGTGCGCTTTGCGCTCTGACGGGAGAGCCGTATGTGGCGATTAGACCCAGGCAGAACAGAGCAAGCAGCGCGGCGGAAATCGCGCGCTGCAGCGCTGTCAAAAGGCTCTGACGGCGAGGCTCACTCATCCTGCAACGATAAAGCTGCCAGAGGGCTGTGGATATGGGGTGAGCAACCCGTTCATCATCACAGCTGCTGAAATTCGTCGAGCAGACCCTGACGCAGCGCATAAATCATCAAGCCCGAAATAGAGCGCACATTCAGCTTTGCCATCAGGCTTCCGCGATGTTTCTCCACCGTTTTAACGCTGATGCTGAGGCGGTCGGCGATCTCGGGATTAGTGTTGCCCTGCGTGATCAGTGACAGAACTTCGCGCTCACGCGCAGTCAGGGGTTGGCGCTCGGTCGCGCTTTCAAGGATCTTGGCTGCTTCAAGCGAGATGTATCGGCCCCCTGAAAGGATCGTTTCAAGGCCCTTGATCATCTCTTCAGACGGCTCGCTTTTCAGGAACAGCCCTTCAACCCCCGCATCGACCCAGCTCGCCAGCAATTGGGAGGATGTGAAGCCGGTGAGCACTGCGACCTTCACATCGGGCAGCCAGCGTTTGACTTCGGTGTAAACCTCGATCCCGCGGGCATAGGGCATGGCGGCGTCCAAGATTATCAGATCAGGCTTGAGCGTCTTGGCCGTCCCAATCGCCTCCATCCCGTCGCTAGCTTCGCCAACCACTTCCCAGCCTTCGACGGCTTTGAACTGTTCGCGCAGGCCTTGGCGGACGAATTCATGATCGTCGCAAATCAGAATGCGATGTTGTGACAAAAAGCCCCCTGTTGTTGCGGCATTGCCCCCCGCTTCGAAACAAGCATAGGTTCAAGTGCCTGCAAAGGTCCACCAATTCGTTGTGAATGCTGGGCGCTGCTGCTCCCGTCGCAGAGTCAACGAAGTGCATGGAAAATGGGGTATTCACCCGATAGCTCCTACGTAGGAGCCCTCATAAACCCTCGCTCAATGTCGCGGATTTTCAGCCGCGTTTGACAATTGGGGGTTTTAAGATGGCGAGCATTCTTCAGGCAAAACGCACTGGCAAGCAAGGCAAGACCGGCAAGCGGTCAAAGTGCAGTCTGAAGGCCGAATTGTTCACCCGCACATCGCATGTGACGCGATCCATTCTGGGCGCAGCGGCTCTGGCAGCTGTGCCCTTGCTGACGCTGACCGCTCCGGAGATCGCTCACGCCCAGACGACTGATGCGCAGGCGGGTGTCGGCGACACGGTACAAGACCCCGCTACCGGTGACGCGCTGACGATTATCGCGGTGTTCGATGGCGCGGTGCTGGTTGAAGATTACCGCCTGGTCCTGATCGACCCGCAGGTCGGCGCAATGGTTCCTGATCCCAATGATGCGAGCCAGTTCCTTGACGTCACGGCGGTCACCAACAACGCCACCACCGGCCTTCCAGAAACGGTCACGCTGAGCGACGGGCGCACGATCTCCGTCGCGCGCGAAGTGTCGGGGCAGGTCGTCCGCGATGCGACGCCAGATGCAGGCTCCAGTCTGACAGCGACGCCGCTGCCTAGGCCATCCGCGACCGTCAATCGTGTCTCTGTGTCCCGCAATGGCGGCGATGGCGCCAACGGCGAGGATGCGAGTATCGGCAACCTCAACACTCCTTCTCCCGGATCGACCGGGAACACGCGCACTCCAGTAATTCGGACATCGTTAGCCAACATCACTTCAGATGGTGGCATATTCGGTCGATTGTCGGGCGTCGCGGTCTATGCCAATGGCGGCGATGGAGGCGATGGAGGCGACGGAGGCTCTTTCCTTGGCTTTACGAGTGCGGGCCGCAATGGCGGATCAGGTGCTGTGGGGCCAGCTTTTACCTTCACCAATTCAGGCACTATCGCGCTTTCGGAGAACGGCCTTTTCGGGATTATCGTCTCCAGCACTGGCGGCAATGGCGGTCGCGGTGGCGATGGCGCCTTTGGCTTCACCTCTAACGCAGGCAATGGCGGGACTGCCGGTGTGGGCGGAAGAGTAGCTGTGATTAACACAGCTACTGGCAATATCACGACCTATGGACGATCCAGTCACGGCATTTATGTTCGCAGTCGTGCGGGCACAGGCGGTTCGGGCGGTGACGCAGATCTGTCGTTCGATTCCGAGGCAGGGGATGCAGGCCGCGGAGCAAATGGCAGCACGGCCCAAGCCACGAATTTAGGCGCAATCTTCACCTTTGGCGACAACGCCCATGGCATTCTGGGCCAATCCATCGGCGGTTCGGGTGGCGGAGGCGGTGACGCAACCGGCCTTGTCTCCTTCGCCGGTTCTGCGGCGGCTGGCGGCAACGGTGGCTTTGTTGAGCTCGACAATCGCGGCTTGATTGTCACTGAAGGTGTCAATGCAGTCGGGATGCTCGCTCAGAGTCTTGGCGGCGGCGGGGGCGATTCCGGCAATTCCGGCGGATTTGTTGCCATTGGTGCGTCAGGTGGCTCCGGCAGCAATGGCGGCATTGTCTCTACCTTCAACATCGGGGGATCAATTCTGACCTCTGGTGACCGCTCGCATGGCGTTTTGGCGCAATCGGTTGGTGGAGGAGGCGGCTCTGGCGGTATCGCAGGCGGAGTCGTTTCGATTGGCTCTCGTGGCTCCGGCGGCGGATCAGGTGGCGGCGTTACCTTCTTCAACAGTTCAGGAGCTTTGATCTCAACCCAAGGAGACGCGGCCCACGGCGTGCTGGCACAATCGCTTGGCGGCGGCGGGGGAAGCGGCGGTTCTGCCGGTGGCGTTGTCGCAATCGGTGGGTCGGGCGGCAGTGGCGGATCGGCGAGCACTGTTGGCATCACGAATGATGCAACGATTTTGACCAGTGGAGACGATTCCAAAGCGATCCTTGCGCAATCCATTGGCGGCGGCGGCGGTGATGGGGCGAGCGCTGGAGGCGTCGTTGGCATCGGCGGAAGTGGCTCCGGTGCAGGCAATGGCAGCACCGTAACCGTCACAATGGGGACGAACGGCCTGATCCAGACGTCGGGCGCTTCCTCCGATGGTATTCTGGCTCAATCCATCGGCGGCGGAGGCGGCAATGGTGCATCCTCGGGCGGCTTGGTTTCTGTCGGCGGTAGTGGATCGCGGGCGGGCAGCGGCTCAAGAGTCACCATTAGCAATGGTGGCCGGATTGAGACGCAAGGCGCGTTCTCGCGCGGTATTCTGGCGCAGAGCATTGGTGGCGGCGGCGGCGCTGGCGGGGCGTCGGGCGGTCTTGTCAGTATCGGTGGAGCATCCTCACGCGGGGGCACTGGCAGCACGGTGAGCATCGCCAATAGCGGATTGGTCGCAACCGAGGGCGTGTTCTCAAACTCTGTGCAAGGACAAAGCATCGGCGGTGGCGGCGGAACCGGTGGCTCATCTGGTGGCGTACTGGTCGTAATTGGGGGCAGAGGTAGCGGCGCAGGCAGCGCTGGCACAGTGAACATCACCAATCGCGGCCAATTGGAGACCACCGGAGACTTCTCCAACGGCATCTTCGCTCAAAGTGTCGGCGGCGGCGGTGGTGAAGGCGGTCAAGCGACCTCTGGATCGGCCTTTGTTGGCGTCGCTATAGGGGGACGCGGATCGGGCGGCGGCAATGGCGGGACAGTCACTGTCACAGGTGAAAGCTCGACTGAGACGATTGACGGCGTTGACCGCGACCTTCTGCCCTTGATCCGCACAATGGGCGATTTCTCCAACGGCATCTTTGCCCAAAGCGTTGGCGGAGGCGGCGGCAATGGCGGCGCGTCGGTCCAAGGTACAGTGGGCGCATTCGTCGGCGTATCGGTTTCAATCGGAGGCACTTCAGGAGGCGGTGGCACTGGCGGCAGTGTCAACGTGCTGGGCGATCACATCATCCTTACAGATGGCAGTTTCTCTCACGGTATTCTGGCTCAAAGCGTTGGCGGCGGAGGCGGCAATGGGGGGAGCGCGATCTCCGCCGCCGCATCAGGTGGAGCGGGCATCTCCGGCTCTGTCTCGGTCGCGGTGGGCGGCTCCGGCGGCTCTGGCGGAGCGGGCGGCGTCGTCAATCTGGATGCAGGAGGGTTTAGCGGCACCAGCGGTGCATTTTCTCACGCATTGCTCGCACAAAGCGTTGGCGGCGGCGGCGGCAATGGCGGCTTCAGCATCTCGGCAGCATTGGCCGGGAGCGATTCCTTTGCGGTTGCGATCCCTGTCGGCGTGGGCGGCTCTGGCGGCAGCGGTGGCACTGGCGGCGAAGTGCGGATCAACTATGCGGGCGATCTGCTGACCGAGGGCGCATTCTCTCACGCTCAATTGGCGCAAAGCGTTGGCGGCGGCGGCGGCAATGGCGGCTTCAACGTTAGCGCGGGTGTAACCGCTTCGGGTGCGGTCAATGGCAGCGTCGCAGTGGGCGTCGGCGGTATTGGCGGCAATGGCGGCAATGGCGGCCTTGTAGATAGCGATATCACTGGCGATGCTGCCACGACGGGAGACTTTGCGACGGCTCTGGTCACGCAATCGGTTGGCGGAAGCGGCGGTACAGGCGGCCTCAATGTCAGCGGCACGATAACCATTGGCGGCGGCGGCTCTGGCGGTATCGCCGTGGGCGTCGGTGGCGGTGGAGGCGGCGCAGGCTCAGGCGGCACCGCGAACAGCGCGCTGACGGGCAACGTCCTGACCATGGGTGATTTCGCCAGCGCTATCCTGACGCAGAGCGTTGGCGGAGGCGGCGGTAATGGCGGCCTCAATGTCTCAGGCACGATCGCCGCGGGAGGTTCTTTTGGCCTCGGCATCAATGTCGGCATCGGCGGTGCTGGCGGCAGCGGAGGTAATGGCGGCGCTGTCACAGCAAGTGTGGATGGCGATATCGAGACCACCGGCCAAGGCTCGACCGCGTTTCTTGCGCAATCACTGGGCGGCGGGGGCGGTAATGGCGCTCTGAATGTCTCTGGCGGTATTAGCGCGGCTGGCACAGGTGCAGGCACGATCTCGGTTGGCATTGGCGGCAGCGGCGGCAGCGCGGGCACAGGCGGAACGGTCGCTGCGACAATCAACGGCACGACCATTACCAGCGGCGAGAATGCCGAGGCGATCATCGCGCAAAGCATCGGAGGCAGCGGCGGTAACGGCGCGATCAATGTCAGCGCTGGGCTCACACTCACGTCTTTGGGCGGCAATCTGGGGGTCGGTATCGGCGGATCAGGCGGCACTGGCGGATCAGGCGGCGCTGCATCACTGACCGTGACCGGCGACACGCAAACGCTGGGTTCTGACTCCACCGCAGTGTTGGTGCAAAGTCTTGGCGGCGGAGGCGGCAATGGCGGCCTCAACGTGACCGGCGGCGTGACGCTTTCAACCGGCTTCTCCGGCTCGATCGGCGTAGGCGTGGGCGGCAAAGGCGGCGGCGGCGGAGCGGGTGGCAGCGCCACGCTCAATCTGGATGGCATGGTCCTTACCACTGGCGATCAATCCGCTGGTGTGATCGCACAATCGCTTGGTGGAGGCGGCGGTAATGGCGGCCTGAACGTCACCGGAAATCTCTCAGCATCAAGCGCTGGCACGGGCTCTCTGGCAGTGGGCGTTGGTGGCTTTGGCGGCACGGGCGGCACAGGCGGCTCGGCAAATGCCGATGTCGAAGGCCTTGTCCAAACCTCGGGCGAGGAATCCGCAGGCGTCCTGGTGCAGAGCCTTGGCGGCGGAGGCGGCAATGGCGCGCTCAACGTCTCTGGCGCGGTGGCGCTTTCCAGCAGCACCGCCATCGGGCCGAGCGTGGGCATTGGCGGCTTTGGCGGCAGTGGAGGCAATGGTGCAGGTGCGACCCTTACTCGCATTGGCGACACGGTCACTCGCGGCGCACTTTCCAACGCGATCACCGTGCAGAGCATCGGTGGCGGGGGCGGCAATGGCGGCGCGAATATTGCCGCTGGGCTGACTTTTGGCGGCACGGGATCTTACTCAGGAGCCGTTGGCATTGGTGGCTTTGGTTCCTCGGCTGGCAATGGCGGAGAGGTCACAACAGACATCAACGGCAGCGCGGTGGCGACCGGCTTCCTCGACAGCGCTGACGCTTTCGACTTTGGCGTAGGCGGCCTCCTTCTGAACCTTCGTGCCGGCGGCTCGCACGGTGTCTTTGCGCAAAGCGTTGGCGGAGCAGGCGGAACCGGCGGTATCAACATCTCAGGCGGCATCGCTCTGGGCGGCGGAGGCGCGAAGTCGCTCTCTGTTGGGATCGGTGGCTTCGGCGCTGGCGGCGGCGATGGCGGCACAGTCAACGTGACCGCGCGCGGAGATATGTTTGCAGGCACTGGCGATGCGATGTCGGCTGTGACCGGGCAGAGCATTGGCGGCGGCGGCGGCGACGGAGCGCTCAACATTGCTGGCGGCATTGCCATGAACGGCACGCTCAGCGTTGGCGTTGGCGGGTTTGGCAGCGCAGGCGGGGAGGGCGGCGAGGTAACCGTCCTTGTCGAAGGCGACATGATGGCGTCTGGCCTTTCCGCAGCGGGCTTGCGCGCACAAAGCGTTGGCGGCGGAGGCGGCAATGGCGGCACCAATATCTCTGGTGGGATCGGCATCAGCGGCGCGACCAGTGTGCCCGCGCTTGCCTTTGGTCTGGGCGGATCGGGCGGCGATGGCAGCGCGGGCGGCAGCGTCACCGCGTCACATGCAGGCATCATCTCGGTCTCAGGAGCAGGCAGCTCAGGCATCGATGCCCAAAGCGTTGGCGGCGGCGGTGGCAATGGCGGCCTGAATGTCGCAGCAGCCGCAGGCGGCGCGCGAAGCTTCAACCTTGGGATTGGCGTCGGCGGCAGCGGAGGCAATGGCTCCACTGGCGGTTCTGTCACAGTCGACAGCGATGGCGACATCTTTGTCGATGCGGATGGCGATGACACCTCCATCGCGCGCGGAAATGGGCGCGGCATCTCTGCGCAATCCATCGGCGGAGGCGGCGGCAATGCCGGCTTCAACATTGCAGGCGCGGGCACCAATCGCGGGGCTCCGCTCACGCTGGGAATTGGCGGATCTGGCGGCGATGGCGGAGCGGCAGGAGCTGTCGTGGTCAATCGCGGCGCCAATGCGGCAAGCGTTATCAATGTCACGGGCGACAACGCCATCGGCTTGCTTGCACAAAGCATCGGCGGCGGCGGCGGCAATGCCGGAGGCAACCTGCTGCTCTCCGGCAGCTTGCGCGCGCGCTTTGACGTGCAACTGGCCATCGGAGGCGCTGGCGGAAGCGGTGCGGATGGCGGCGCAGTCACTGTCAATCACACAGGCAATATCGCGCTGGCGGGCGACGATTCTCGCGCAATTATGGCGCAGAGCATCGGCGGCGGTGGCGGCAACGCTGCGGTCAATATCAACGCATCGCTGGTCGGCGATCGAGAGGTGCGCGCAGGCGAGGCCGCGGGAACCAAAACCCTCGACCTGCAAATCGGCGGCGGTCCGGGAGCGGGCAGCGCTGGCGGCAACGTCATCGTCAATCACGATGGAAACCTTGGCACGACGGGCGCTCGCTCGGTTGCGATCATGGCGCAAAGCATTGGCGGCGGCGGCGGTAACGCGGCTGAGGCCTACACGCAGAACTTCAACGATGCGGGACAGCTCTCAATCCAGATAGGCCGGATCGGCGGCACGGGCGGCGTGGGCGGAGCGGTCACCGTCGACGCAGCGGGCTTTATCGCGACTTCGGGCGAAGATGCGCATGGCATTCACGCTCAGAGCATCGGCGGGGGTGGAGGTAACTCCGAAACAATCGCGATCAGCCTCGAAGGCGACCGCTCTTCGCAATCGGGCAGCAATCAGGAAAGCGCGACACAGTCGTTCAACGTCGAGTTTGCGCTGGGTCTTGAAGGCGGTGTTGGCGCGTCCTCTGGCATTGTCACGGTCGAGAATGCGGCCACGATCCAAACTGCAGGACTGGGTGCTCACGGCATTTATGCGCAGTCGATTGGCGGCGGTGGCGGCAATGGCGGTGCGGCGATCATCGATCGCTTCTCCGAAATCCCGCTGCCGCTTCCCGGCGATGAAGATGCCGAAGGAGAGTACTCTATCGGCGTCCAGATTGGCGGCGATGGCGGATCGGGGTCGTTCGGTGGTGCGGTCAACGTTATCAATGCAGGCACGATCCTGACCCAGGGAGATAGCGCAAATGCGATCCGCGCGATCTCCACTGGCGGTGGCGGCGGTGATGCTGGAGCCGCGTTCAATGTCGACACGCCGGGCGGCGGAGACAGCATTTCGCTCGCTTTTGCTCTGGGCGGGACGGGCGGTCCGGGCTCCGACGGCGGAGCCGTGACAGTCACCAATCTGGGCATCCTCCAGACCGAGGGTGAAGCTGCATCCGCAATCTTTGCGCAGAGCATTGGCGGGGGCGGCGGCAATGCTGGCCTTGGCGGGAACTTCTCCAACCTTAGCCCTGACACTTCCAACACGGCGACAGTGATCGCGCTGAACATTGGTGGCGAAGGCGGCACCGGCGGTTCCGGTGGCAGCGTCAATGTCTCCAACGGATCGGCCGACGATACCTCCGCCAGCATCCTCACAACCGGGGACCAGTCCCACGGCATCTTTGCGCAGAGTATTGGCGGCGGAGGCGGCAATGGCGGCTCTACCCTGTCAGGCAATTTCGCCAACAGTTCGAGCGCCTATCAGTTGGCAGTCAACATTGGCGGGATTGGTGGCTCTGGCGGGATTGGCGGCGATGTCGTGGTCTCCAACTTCGGGGCGATTGAGACCCGGGGCGAGGAAGCCCATGGCATCTTCGCACAGAGCATTGGCGGCGGTGGCGGCAATGGCGGGCTCAGCCTGTCATCTGGCAACCTTTACGCCAAGCGCGCTTTCCCGCGGCAGGCGCTGATCGCCATCGGCGGCGGCGGCGGTGAAGGCAATGATGCGGGCGATGTCACGGTCACCAATAGCGGAACGATCATGACGTCAGGCGCGAATGCCAACGGCATTTTCGCTCAGTCGCTGGGCGGCGGTGGGGGCAATATGAGCCTTGGCCTTGGCGTAACCTTTGATCCGCGCGTTAACGTGCCCGTGAACCTGCTGGCCAATACAGTCGGCTTCCTGCTGGGCGCTGATCCGGGCGATGGCGGCCAAGGAGGCCGTGTCACGGTGAACCAGCTTGGCGACGTTTTCGTCTCTGGCGAAGGCGCGCGCGGCGTTGTTGGTGAGAGCATCAATGGCGGCGGAGGCGGCTTTACGATCGACCTCAGCGACATTGCAGGATTCCTGTCGGGCGACTTGCTTCCCGGCGCGCTCGAAATTGAGCCGGTTAGCGATCTGCCCGCTCTCACCTTGTTCGGCGGCGCTGCGGGGCAAGGCGATGCGAATGCAGAGCTCGTGACCCTCAATCTGGTCGGCAATGTGCAGGTTCTGGGCGACAATGGCGCTGGCCTGTTCCAGCAGTCTGTCGGCGGCGGTGGAGGCCAATTTGACCTCACCGCCAGCTTTGCTGAGGTCGATGATCCGCAGGCGGTTGCTCTGCCGGTGACTTCGGGTCTTGGCGGGCGCGACAGCTCCAATGTGAATGGCGGCGATGTTGCCAGCAATCAGGCCGGCAATGCGATCACGGACGGTGTAAACACGCCTGCAGTCTTCTTGCAATCGGTTGGTGGCGGCGGCGGCCGCGCGGTGCTCGACTTTACTGGCCAAGCCGACCAGATCGGCGCGATCAAACTGATGCTGGGCGGCACGGGTCAAACCAACGCAGCAGGCGGCAATGTCAGCCACGTTCATGAAGGCATCATTGGCACTATGGGCGCCAATTCGGTCGGCTTGCTTGTGCAGAGCATTGGTGGCGGCGGCGGCGTCACGCAGTTTGCCTTTGCTGCGCCAGTGCCTGAGGACACCACCAGCACGACAATGTCGCAGGACACCGCGCGCACTCTGGCCGCTGTGGGCGATATGCCCGAGGCAGCTCTGACGCTTGGCGCTGCGGGTGGCTCTGGCCTTGATGGCGGCGACATCGCGATCACGCAAAGCGGCGACAACATGACGATGGGCGATGCATCGCCAGCGATCCTGCTTCAATCCATCGGTGCAGGTGGCGGTCAGATTGCCACAGACGGCGTGCACATCGCTGACGTGACGCTAGGCGGCAGCGACGGCGCGAGCGGAGATGGCGGAGCGGTTGCGTTCACGATTGACGGCATGGTCGCGACCCAAGGCGATCGCTCTGACGGTGTGGTCCTGCAATCCATCGGCGGCGGCGGCGGTATCGTCAGCGGCGCGGATGCAGCCACTCAAGTTACGCTGTCAGCTGACAATAGCGGCTCAGGCGGAGCCATCGCGCTCAACCTCAACGGCGACATCATCGTCGAAGGCGCTGGCGGGCGAGCCATTGTCGCTCAGTCGCTGGGCGGCGGGGGCGGTCTTGTCACCGGTCTGTTTGCTGGCACCGCCGGTGGAACCGGCGCAGGCGGCACGATCGACCTGTTGCTCAACGGCAATATCAGCGTCACTTCTGCTGGCGAGACTGCGGTCCTTGCGCAAAGCCTTGGCACCGACGGTGGCGGCGATATCACGGTCGAGTTGACCGAGGACAATGCGATCATCGTGGGAGAAGACGGGGTTGCCATCGCCTTTGAAGGCGGCGCGCAAAACACCTTCATCAATCGCGGAATGGTTGTCTCCCCCGATGGATTGGACAGCCTGATCATGACCGGCACGACCGGCGATGACCGGATTGTGAACTTCGCTACGCTGATCGGCGGTGTTGCCCTGGGCGGCGGGATCAACGCTTTCGACAACCGCGAAGGGGCTATCGCTCTGACCGGGGCAAGCTTTGACCTGGGCGGTCCGGACAGCCAGTTCACCAATGCCGGAACTCTGGCAGCGGGCGGTACGGACACGATTGTGCAGACCCAGCTAGGTGGCGGTTTTGCGCAAACGGACACGGGCATCAGCTTTTTCGAGGTTGATCTGGCAGATGATACGCATGACGCGATCAACGCAACCGGCGCCGTGAGTGTGGCAGGAGGGCTCGATGCGCGGCTGCTCAACATTTCCGACTTCACGCCGGGGATGAAAGCGTTCCAGATCATCACAGGAGACAGCGGAGCCAGCATCGATAGTGCCGATCTACGCGCTGACTCCTCGGTCGTGTTCAACCTGCTGGGTGTTGAAGCAAACGGGACGGCTGTCGAGCTGCTCTACGACATGACCTTTGCGCCTGCTGAGGCGCTCGGCAATCAGGGTGATTTCGGGCAATATCTTGACCGGGTCCAGACCGAAGGCGTGCCTACCGATTTGGCACCGACTTTCAACCAGCTAATCGCGGTGCAGGAAGTTGCCGAATACACCGATCTGCTCACTCAGCTGGGCGGCGATTTCTTCGCCCAGCAAGACGTTCTGACGGTCGGCATGTCTCAGGACTTTGCGAGCGAGATCGCCAATTGCGGCGGAACCGGCTTTGCCTCTGTCTCAACCGACAAGACAACCTGTGTCTGGGTCGAAGCGGATCTGAGTGACGCGACGCTCGACCCTGTTCCAGGATCGCCGGGCAGTACGGCAGATATCCTCTCCTTCTCTGGCGGGGCGCATTACGCAGTGTCAGACAAGGTCAGTCTTGCTCTGGGTGTTGGGTATGACGATCTCGACATGGTCGGCTACGACACCAATTGGGGAGCAACCGGATCGGTGTTCCACGCCGGGATTGGAGCGACCTACGATCTGGGCGCAACCCGGTTCGGAGCCTTTGCGACTTACACGCAATCAGGGTTTGATAGTGTCCGGATGCAACCTGGCTTCGGAGTTGCGGCCAGCAGTTCACGCGATGTGACAGCCTTTGGCGCCCAGCTGAACGTGTCGCATCAGCTCGATCTCGGCGGTCTGGAAGTGCTTCCTCTGTTGAGCGCCGGTATCACCAGCCTCAGCGGCGGGGACACGGTCGAAACCGGAGCAACAGCCAATAACCTCTCCATCGAGCAGAGCAGCGGGACCTACAGCTGGGTCATGCCTCAGCTGCGTGTGGGCTACGCCGCCAGCCTGTCGGAAGAGTGGAGTATCCGACCGTTTATCGGAGGGGCACTGCGCTACAACCTGTCTGATCCAACAGTCGCGGCCGTAGGACGTTTCGCGCTGGATACGAGCGGCGTTGCCCCGTTCATGGCGACAAGGACGCTCGATCGCAGCGTCTTGGAAGGAGAAGCGGGGCTGGAGCTGTTCAACACAGGCGGGGTCCGCGCGGCGGTTTCGTACCGGCTTCAGCAATCGAGCACGCGCGATGCGAGCAGCGCACAAGTCAGCCTCGTGGTACCGTTCTGAAGTCAGCTCGCACGTGTTTGGCTGGGTTGGCCCTCCCGTTCCAGCCTATCCAAACACCTTTTGCCCGAAGGTGACCCGGTCGGCCATCGCCATGGTTGTCATCTGAGCGTTCACTCGGATGCAACTGGGCATGACGCTGGCGTCGGTGACAAGCACGTTAGTGGTGCCATGAACCCTCTGGTCGAGGTCTACCACGCCTTTGGCCGGGTCAGAGTTGATTGCGTTCCCGCCATGCGGGTGGCTGGATGACAGCACCACATCGTCAGGCTCACGGATGTGATCACGGTAGAAGGCGTCGATGTCCGCGTCGCTCATGCCGGGAGCTAGGGTTTCGCCATGCAGCAGAGCTGGATAGACCTCTTCAGCCCCACCAGCGAAATGGATCTTGGTGAGAGCGGATAGCGCCCTGCGCAGGGTTGCAAGATCACTCTCTTGCAACTTGAAGCTCAGCTTGCCTTTCTTGATCTCACCCAATCGGTCGGCGGGAAACAGCGCGCCTGCCGACGCCAAACGGTTGTAATTTCGCATGCGACGGAAGTGCTCATCGAACCAGCCCGGCACTAGGGTCGCCATGCTCATGGGCGGCTGGAAGTGGCTCTCGATCAGAAAGTCGCCGCGATCGATGTAGGTCGCCATCTGGTCCTCGTCCCATGCATTCACAGGGTCGGGCATCAGAGCAGGGACAGGGCAAGCGATGTTGAGTGAAATGCCCTTGCCGGTTCCCGCAATTCCGCTTGCAGATAGGATATTGGTCGAAGCGATAGCACCTGCAGCGACAACTACACCCTTGGTCACGCGGACCGTTTTGGCGCGGTAGTCTGGCAGCACAATTTGCACCGATGATGCCACACGCCGACCATCAGCGGCGGGCGCTCCCCAATTGATCTTGGCGACCTCTCCACCGGCAAAGATGCGTGCCTTTCGATTGGCAAAGAGTGTGGCGTGATGGAGGAAGCTTTCCGGCATGGCGCGCTTGCGACCATAGGGGCAGCCGGTGTTGCAATAGCCGCAGGAGATGCAAGCATTATGCTCGCCTTTCGCACCCCAATTCTTGCGGAACCATCCTGAGGTCGCGCGCTGGTCAAAAGGGTCGCTTGAACCCGCGCGATAGGCTTCCCAACCTTCGAGCAACCGTGTCCCGTTGTTCAGCCCAAGCCGCCGGTCAATTTCGTGCACGCCCAGCCGCGTCTCGACGCGTGTATAGGACGTATCGAGAGCTGCGGCATCAATGCCAGCTCCCAAGGACGCCCAGGTTTCCAGCACCTTGTTAGCGTCCGGATGGGTTTCGCCTTCGCGCTCAAGCCGCAGGCAAATGCCGTTATTGATGACCGTAGAGCCGCCCACAGTGCGGCCTTGGAACAGCACAATATCCCGGTCTCGCGTGGTCTGGATTGCGCCGTCTTTGTAAAGGCCCGATGACATGCGCGCTTCATGCGGGCTTATCTGAGTGCTGGGCAGATACGCCCCCGCCTCGACAATCAGCACCTCATAGCCCTGATCTGCGAGGTTAGCCGCCGCCACCGCGCCGCCTGCGCCCGAGCCAATTACAACCACTTCAACGCTGTCTGGTATCGCGTCTTCGCTCACGAATACCGAGCCTGGCAGGTCGTTGTCGGAGTGCTGTTCAATCGCTGGATCGTCCGGTGTGCCCGCCCGTTCGCGGTGGCGCGGCAGGGTGAAGCCAATCGAGTCCAGCACTGGATTTGAACGGTTCGCATCTTCGCCGTGAGGATCGTTGGGATCGGGTCTCGCCGCGTCCTCCCAATGACCGTAATAGCCAGCATAGACGATGCCTCTGACACGAGCCATGTCCTGAAAGATGTCGACGCGGCTGTTCTTCAAGCGCCGCTCAATCCGCCAAATGCGAAGCCGTCGTGGTGCGAAGTGCCAGAAAGGCCCTCCCAGCACGACCCAGGTTGCCAGCACGGAAAGTCCGGTTTCGAACGGCGTTCGCCCCGCCATATTGGCGAACATGTCCTGGAGATTGTCGACGACCTGCCGTGATGTGATCGCCATGTCGCGCGGTTCAACCAGCATGGTTTCCGCCAACCTTTTCCAGATCGCAGCGATAAGTGGATTGAACGGTTTGGCTTGAATCATGCGAGAACCCCCTGTCGGCTTGCTACCGGCAATCAGCATGACCGGATTGTAGGCTTTCGTCGATATCAGCGTCTTTGAGGGCACAGCGGTGCATTCGACGTAGGGCCACGGCTACTTTGCTAACTCTCTGCGAACATGGCGAAAGCTGTTGCACTTTGTACGGGGTTGGTCGATGCTCCTGCGCGAGGGTCTTTCACAAACAGGGTTGTTCTGTGTTGAAAGAGCAGGTCGTATGATTTTGGAACTCGCCGCTATCCCAGATGCGGAGGCGCTGATCGCATTGACCCGCAAGGTTGAGGCGCTTGAATGGCGCGATGGTGGCAGCACGGCTGGCGCAGTTGCAAAGGCGGTCAAGCGCAACAATCAGGCGGTGCTGGACGGCGAGGCTGGCGAGGCCGTGCGCGCCGCGATCATGCCTAGCATCACCTCGAACCCAGCGCTCAAAATGGCGGCGCGTCCGCGGCGTTTTTCGCGCATTATGATTAGCAAGACGGCTGTGGGCGATCACTATGGTCCGCATGTCGACAACGCTCTGATGGGGCAGGGCGATGCAAGGATGCGCTCTGATCTGTCCTTCACCCTGTTTCTGACTCCACCGGATCAGTATGACGGAGGCGAGTTGGTCATTCACGGACAGTCGCACTCGACCAGTGTCAAGGCGCAGGCGGGGCATCTGGTTCTTTATCCCTCTTCCAGCATCCATGAAGTCACCCCGGTCACTCGGGGAGAGCGGACCGTCGCCGTTGGATGGATTGAGAGCCTGATCGCAGACCCCACCCAGCGCGAATTGCTGTTCGATCTGGAAAGTGCGCGCTCGGCCTTGCGTCAGTCGCTGCCGCAAGATGCGCGCGGGCTGCTCAAGCTCGACAAGGCCATTGCCAATCTCAACCGGATGTGGAGCCTGCCGTGACCCGCCATTGCCTCTCACAATCCTCGCGGAGATTGTAAGCCGTCATGTCGCTGAACATCATCACCTTTGGCGGGCTGACCCTCACGCAGGATGGAGAGGAGGTCGCGCTTCCCTCTTCGCGCAAGACCCGCGCTTTGCTGGCCTATCTGATCGCAGAAGGGGGACGCCCTTCGCGCCAGTCTTTGTGCGAGCTGTTCTGGGATGCGCCCGATGATCCGCTCGCCTCGCTACGCTGGTCGCTCTCTAAATTGCGCAGCGCCGTCAACTCAGGCGACGCTGAGCGATTGAGTGCTGATCGCAAGGCTGCGTGGTTTGCGCCTGTCGATGCGGATGTGGACGTCAGTCGCCTGAAGGAGATGGCTGCCACCGCAACATGCAGCGAGGAAGAGGCCGATGCGATCTGGGCGGCGACGACTGGGGTTTGGCTGGAGGATTGTGAACTGCCCAACCAGCCCGAGTTTGGCATATGGCTCGATGGGCAGCGCAGCGAACTTGTCCGCACTCGCGCTCTTCTGGCGCGACGCTTTGCCCGAGATCACGGTCTGGCCTGGCAGATGCGTGACAAGTGGGCCGAGCGGTGGCTGAGCCTAACGCCCTATTCGCGCGATGCTGCGACCAGTGCGTTTGAAGCCAAGCACTTTTCCTCAGGACAGGCCGCTGCTGTCGCGTTGGCAGACTATCTGCGCCGTACGTTTGAAGAAGCGGGGATCACCCCGCCCGATTTCGAGATCGATCCATCGGCCGATACGCGCGGGGCAACTGCGCCAGCGGGGCAACGCATCCGCTTGATTGAGGGCAAGGACAAAGTCTGTATCGCTTGGGCAAGTGTGGGCGAGGCCAGTCATCCGCCGCTGGTTAAAGCGGCCAACTGGCTCAACCACCTCGAACTCGACTGGGACGCCCCGATCTGGAGCCCTCTCTTCCGCGAACTCTCCCGCACCCACCGCGTCATTCGCTATGATGAGCGCGGTTGCGGACTGTCGGATTGGGACGTGGAAACGCTGACCTTTGACGATTTTGTCGAGGATCTAGAGCAGGTTGTTGAAGCTGCGGGGCTTGAGCGCTTTCCCCTGCTCGGCATTAGCCAGGGCGCAGCGGTATCCATCGAATATGCAGCGCGCCATCCAGAGCGTGTGTCCAAGCTGATTCTGTTCGGTGCCTATGATTGCGGGTGGCGTCACACCGCGCCGGAGGACGAAGTGCGCGCGCGCGAAGCGGTGATGGTCCTTACCGAAACCGGGTGGGGCAGCGACAATCCTGCGTATCGCCATCTTTTCTCACAGACCTTTATGCCCGATGCGAGCGCGGAAGAGCTCGACTGGTTCGACGAGTTTCAGCGCCAGACGACCTCTCCGCAAAATGCCGTCCGCTTTCTTGAAGCGTTCTCGACGATTGACGTGCGAGACCGCCTGAAAGACGTCCAATGCCCGACACTTGTGGTGCATTCGCGCGGAGATCAACGCATTCCTTTTGCGACCGCCCGGTCGATTGCCGCGCGCATTCCGGATGCAGAGATCGCGGGAGTGGACAGCAATAACCACTTGTTGTTGGGGCGTGAAAAGGCCTCCCAGCAATTCACGGACATTGTGCGAAGCTTCCTCGCTCAAACGTAATTTTGCGTAGATTCCACGCTTTTGAGCGGGGATTCCAACGCTGGCTACAACGTTCGCTACCACGCTTCTTTGAGACAGTGATCCTCGGTTTTGGAGGTCTGCATTCCGCAGGCTCCACCAAAGAGGGTCTTATCATGGAAACGAAACAGGCAGTCTCGCCTGAGCAATCGTCGCAATCTGCTCAAAATTCTAAACCACAAGCTACTGCTGGGCAGCCTGCCCAACAGCCCGCACAGCGCCATCGCGTTGCGCCCAGCCAAGCAACGGCGACCGCGCCCAAGGCGGATTTCTCGCTTTCGGGCGGGCTGATCCAATTGCTGGGCAAGCTCAACGCCTCGCTGGCGTTCACGTCCTACCAGTCTGGCTATCTTTATATGCTGGGTATGGGGCCGCAGGGCGGGGCGCAGCTCCACCAGTCGGGTATGCCAAAACCGATGGGTCTGGCAGCGGACGGCGAAGGCGCTTTGGTGCTCTCAACCGGCGCGCAGATCATGCGGCTCGCCAATGTGCTGGAGCCCGATCAGCGCATCAACCAGCTCTACGACGGCTGCTTCATGCCGCGCATGAACTACGTCACCGGACAGCTTGATGCGCATGATGTCGGCGTGGCCAGCGACGGGGAGATCATCTTCGTCAACACCGCCTTCAACTGCCTTGCCAAGCCATCTTTGCGCCATTCGTTTGAAGTGGTGTGGAAGCCCGATTTCATCAGCGACATCGTTAAGGAAGATCGCTGCCACCTGAACGGGCTCGCCATGCGTGATGGCAAGCCGGCCTTCGTCACCGCTGTCTCTAAGTCAGACACGATTGACGGCTGGCGCGACCGCCGCGCGGATGGCGGGGTTGTCATCGACGTCGAGAGCGGCGCGGTCATTTGCGAAGGGCTCTCCATGCCGCATTCGCCGCGTTGGCATGATGGAAAATTGTGGCTGCTCAATTCGGGCACGGGTGAGCTTGGCTATGTAGAGATGCCCAAGGCCACCAAATCCAAGAAGCCGAAGATGGGCACGTTCAAGCCGGTTGCCTTTTGCCCTGGCTTCCTGCGCGGCCTGTCCTTCCACGATGGCCTCGCCTTCGTCGGCCTGTCGCGCCCGCGCTACAAACGCTTCGAAGGCCTCGCGCTCGATCAGCGGCTGAAGGATGCAGATAGCGAGCCATGGTGCGGTGTGCAGGTCATCGACCTTGCCAAAGGCACTTGCGTCGAATGGTTCCGCATCGATGGCGACATTGGCGAGCTTTACGATGTCGAGCTGGTCCACGGGCACCGCTGCCCGATGACGGTCTCGCCCACTTCGGTCGATGCCGCGACGCTCATCACTTTTGATCAGACCGGTTCTCCAGACGGTCAAGAGCAGCCTGCCTAATCCTCCGGCGCAAAGGCTGCGGTCCAGCTCGCTCCGGTGTGTGCCCCTGCGCCGGGGCGGGCTGAACCCAAATCCAAATACTCCCAATCAAACCCATCTAATCCGAGAGTTCCAATGGCCAAGAAAATCCAATCGCAAGCCCATTCACTTTCTCTGACCTCGATCAATCGGGGGGCGGAGAATGTCTTGCGTTGGAGCCGTTCCGCCGTGCTTCGCGGTGGCCGTATGACCAAGCATAAGGGGGTGGTCGCAAGCTACTCGCCTGAGCTGGGTCTGGTCACATACGGAGCAGGGCAAACCCTCGTAGCAGGCGGTGAGCCGGCCACCTTGACCCTCGGTTTGGCTCGCCGTCTGTTGCGTTGGGGCGCCGCGCCTGTCGCCTTGTTGGCGGCGGGCGCGCCCGTCCTAGCGCCCTCCAGCGCGCAAGCGCAGGCAGAGGATGCGTGTGTCGAGGTCAATCCGGGCGAGTTCGTGTGCGAGGACAACGGCGATCCGGCGACGGTTGAGCAAGATTTTTTTCCAAATGGCGATGATCTGACCATTACGATCCAGGATGGGTTCGAAGTGGATGGAGCCGCGCCCGATGGTTTCAATATTGTCGGTGCCGGCGATCTGGTGATCGTACAGGAAAGCGGATCAAGCACTATTCGCGGTGCAACATATGGCATCGACATACACGACAGCTATGGGAGCATTGATGTCACAACTGGGGGCGATGTTACCGGCGTCTCAAGCGACGGGATTTATGCCTCGAACAACTTCGGTGCCGGGAACGACTCCTTCATCAGTCTAGACACGACTGCTGGCACTGTAACTGGCGGTAGAACTGGAATTTACGCCAAACATTTTGGCACTGGCGATCTGTCAGTTATAACGGCAGATGTTGACGGCGAGAACGGCTACGGCGTCGTCGCGGTCAACGCAGTGAGCGCTGGCAACATTACCGTCGACACATCGGCGGGCGCGGTCACGTCAGGCGATCGCGGGGTTGTGGTCTTTAACAATGGCACCGGCGCGATTTCGGTAACGACGGGTGATGTGACATCCGGGCTAGGCGCGGTGCGCGCGATCAACCGCGGCGGCGGTACAGATCTGTCGGTCGACACCACCGCAGGCCTGATCAATGCGACCACCAACGGAATTCTAGCGGTCAACGAAGGCAGCGGCTCTTTGAGCATTGTGTCGGGCGCAATCGAGGCGGGTGGCCGCGGCATTTTTGCCGATAGTGATGGAACTGACCTCACGATTGACAGCACTGCCGGCGCGATAAGAGCCTCCACTACCGGCATCGAAGCCCGGAACAATGGTACAGGCGCAACCACCATCACCACCGGCGATGTCGATGGCGAAGGTATTGACGGCATTGAAGTGATCAACGCGGCTGGTTCTGGCGATATTGAGATCGACACCACCGCTGGCACTGTGTTCGGTCAATATGGCGGCATCGTCACTCAGAACCAAGGCGATGGCGCGACCACGATTATCACTGCCGATGTGGACACGGGCGCTGGTGAAGGCGGCATCGTTGACGGGATCAATGCAGTAAATGGCAGCACTGCAACCGATCTGACGATCGACAGCAGCGCGGGGACGGTGACGGGCCAAGACCGGGGCATTTTCGCCCTCAACAATGGTACCGGCGATACCACAATCACCACCGGCGATGTCGATGGTGAAAACGGCAATGGCATTCAGGCGATCAACGCTGCTGACGGTGAAAACCTCACCATCGACAGTAGCGCTGGCGCTGTTATCGGCGCCGATCGCGGCATCTTTGCACGTCAGAATGGCACTGGCGAAACAACTATAATTACCGGTGATGTAACTGGCACGGGCCGATACGGCATTGATGTTCAGAACCAATACAGGTCCGGTGACATCACCGTGGATAGCAGCGGCGGCTCTGTATTTGGTCAATCCAGAGGCATCTTCGTGCTCAACGATGGCTCGGGCAACGCCTCGGTCACAACGGGCGATGTAAGCAGTATTACCCGAGACGGCATCTTTGTTCAAAACAGTACGGCAACGAACAACATCACCATCGATAGCAGCGCTGGCACAGTCAGCAGCGCTTCAGACAATGGTATAGCGGCACGGAATTTTGGCACCGGCGATACTTCGATCACTACGGCTGACGTTGATGGCGAGGGCGGCAATGGCATTGATGCTGTGAACAGCGCCAGCGCGGGCGATTTGACAATTGACAGCAGCGCGGGCGCAGTCGTTGGCGCTTACACTGGGGTCAGAGCCATCAACCAGGGCACGGGCGCGACGACCGTCATCACCGCGGGCGTTGATAGCGAATATGGCGAAACCGGCGATCGTGATGGTATTTTTGTCAGCAATTACGCGAACACCACCGGCCTGACCGTCGACAGCTCTGCAGGCCGCGTAGCCGGTCAAACATACGGCATCCGCACGATCAATGACGGCACCGGCGACACTTCTATCACTACGGCCAATGTCGTTGGCGGCGCGCGTGATGGAATTTATGCCATCAATGCTTTCAATGCTGGCAACCTTACCATCGATAGCAGCGCAGGAAATGTGCGCGGCAGTTCTATAGGCATCGAGGCGCTCAATTACGGGAACGGCGATGTCTCGATCACGACCGGGAATGTCACGGGCACCAACTCGGATGGGATCTATGTTTACAATGCCTTTGCAACGGGTTCTGTGACAGTTGACACCAGTGCCGGTGCAGTGTCCGGCGGTGATGACGGGATCCAGGTCATTCACTCTGGCTATGGCGATCTTACGATCACGACTGCCGATGTTAGCGGCTCGGGCGATGATGGTATCTTCGTGCGCAGCGATTATGGTGATATCAGCATCGACAGCACCGCAGGCTCGGTTTCCGGCGCGCGAAATGGCATCGATGTCGCGCAACATGATCCGTCTTTTGGAGGCTACTCTATTGCCATCACGACCGCTGATGTGACCGCAGCATCTGGAGTGGGCATCAGCGCGCTGAACGATTACGGCTCTGGCGACATCAGTATCGATTCAAGCGCTGGCGCAGTTACTGGCAGCAATATCGGTATCTTCACGTCTAATCGCGGCTATGGATCCACCACCATCACCACAGGCGATGTGACGAGCGAGGGCAGTTCGGGTATTATCGCTGATACATTTGGCCTAGATGGTTTTGGCGCTGGCGGAATTGCAATTGACAGCTCTGCAGGCAGCGTCACGGGAGCGGTTGCTGGCATTGTGGCCGACAACGCAGGCTTCGGCGATCTTTCGATCACCACTGCGGATGTCACCGGCCAGGCAGCAACTGGTATTTTTGCAAGAAACGTCCACGCATCGACGGGCGACCTCACCATCAACTCCAGCGCAGGTGCGGTGTCTGGCATTTACGGCGGAATTGATGCGCAAAACAATGGAGCCGGCTCCACCAACATCACCACAGGCGATGTAAGCTCCTATGGCGAGAATGGTGACGCCATCGCTGTCAGCAATTCAGGCACCAATCTTACTCTCGATACAACGGGCGGACGAGTTTACACCTACTACGGCAATGCCATTGATGCGACCAATTCAGGCACGGGTTCAACAACAATCACGACAGCTGATGTTGTTTCCATTACCGGGAGCACAGCTCTAACGGTCACGAACTACGGAACTGATGTTACGGTTGATACCTCGGCGGGCTCAGTTGCCGGAAACGGACAGAATTCTAGCGGCATCGCCGTGACAAACCGGGGGACGGGCGCTGCCACGATTACCACAGCGGATGTGACCGGCGACACAGCTGGCGGCACCGGGCACGGCGTTGACATTTACAACGGGATTGATGGCGGTGAGCTGATCCTCGATACAAGCGCGGGCGCGGTTGTGGGCGCGCAAAACGGCATCCGCGTGCGCCATTATGGCGATGATGAGAACGCGACCATCACAACAGCCGATGTCACAGGTCTGGGCGCCGACGGCATCAATGTGCGCGATGATGGTGAAGCCGGCAACGGCGCGGATATCACGATCAACACCACTCTTGGCACTGTCACCGGCGCTGAGGATGGGATTGATGCGTTCAACTTCGACACTGGCGATCTGTCCATCACAACCGCCAATGTCGACGGCGAAGCGGGTGATGGCATCCGAGCTATCAATCAAGGCTTGGCAACGGGCGATCTCACCATCGACAGCAGCGCGGGAAGCGTCACCGGTGGCAATGACGGGATTGTTGCGCGCAACAATGGCGGCGGCGATACCACTATCACAACCGCCGATGTAACCAGTGTCATAGGCTACGGCATCGAGGTCGAGACTGACAGCAATGCAGGTGACCTCACCATCAATACGCTCGCTGGCACCGTCATTGGCGGCGATGACGGCATTTATGTGCAGCACGAAGGAACGGGCGCGCTCTCCATCACTACGGCTGATGTGACCGGCTATGGTGAGCATGGTATTCGGGCTTATGGCTATGGCACTGATCTGGTCATAGACACCACTGCGGGCACAATCGTTGGGACCACCGACGATGCTATTTACGCCAGAAACTATGGTACCGGTGAGCTCATCGTCACCACGGGCGATCTGAATGGCGATGACTATGGCGTCTATGCTTATAATTCAGAGGATGGCACCAATCTCACTGTCGATACCAGCGCTGGCTCCGTTATCGGAAATTTTGAAGGCATCGAGATCGACAATGACGGCACGGGCTCTGCGACGCTGATCACAGCCGATGTGACCGGGGTTCGCGATGAGGGTATTGAGGCATTTAACGACGGCACGGACCTTACGATCAACACCGCAGCTGGCAGCGTCTTTGGCCAAGGCTCTGCTTTGCGCGCCCGTAACACGGGTTCCGGGGTTCTCTCCATAACGACAGCCGACGCGACCGGCGCCACTCAAGTCGCGCTTGAAGTTGAGAATTATGGCACCGATTTGCTGATCAACACCACAGCAGGCACAGTAACCGGCGGTCAGAACGGAATCTCCGCCCGCAACGACGGCACGGGCGATACCACTATCACGACTGGCGATGTGACCGGCGAAACCGGCAACGGTATTAGAGCGACCAATGGCGCAAGCACAGGCGATCTGACCATCGACAGCAGCGCGGGCGACGTGACCGGCCAAGAGTCCGGCATTCTGGCGACGGGCAACGGCATTTCGGGTTCAATCTCGGTCGTTGCAGGGAATGTTACCGGTCAAACGGACTATGGCATCCGGGCTGAAAACCAGAGCGGCGCTGAGGCGATTACCATCGATAGCAGCGCGGGCAGTGTAACCGGCTCGCGAGCTGGCATTCTTGTTCGAAGCCTCGGCTCTGGCGAGGTCTCGATCACCAGTGGTGATGTCGAAAGTCTAAACGCTGACGCGATCAATCTTGTCCAGTCCGGCAGCGCTGATGTCAGTATTGATACATCAGCAGGCGCCGTTCGCGGCCAGCAAGACGGTATCCAAGCCAGCATTTATGGTGGCGGAGGCGTGTCGATCACGGCTGGCGATGTCGTGAGCGAGACTGGATATGGCATTGACGTTGCGGTAGGCGAAGGCGGCGGCGGTGTTGAAATCGATACCAGTGCGGGATCGGTTGTCGCCGGGCCCAACTCCTATTCCGCCGGTGTTCGCGTGTTGAATGCGGGTCTCGAAGACACCAGCATCATCACTGGCGATGTGACTTCCGGCGACGGCTCGGGCGAGGGCGGTGCTGGCATCTTTGTGGCGAATTTTGGATTTACGGGCAGCCTTACCATCGACAGCAGCGCTGGCACAGTGACCGGCGATACCTCGGGTGTTTTAGCAATCCATAATGGCACTGGCTCGGCGAGCGTCACAACCGCCAATGTGGTTGGCCTGACCGGAGATGGTGTGGAGTTTGTGACAGGCACCGATTCCGGCACGCTCGACATCGACACCAGCGATGGTGCGACCATCGGTGCAAATCGCGGTATCTATGCATACCACGGCGGCTCGGGCGATCTGACCATCACGGTCGGCAATGTGACGGGCCAGGGCGCGGAAGGCATTCTCGCGACCACCAACCAAGCGACAGCCGCTATCTTTGTGAGCGGAGGCGAGGGCGTAGACAGCAATGTTGTCGGCGCGACGCACGGAATCCGTCTTGAGACGACAAACATTACAGCGGTGGTTGCAATTGACGCGGATGGCAATTTTACCGACTTCCAAACAGCTGACATCACCGTAAGCGGCCTTGATAGCGTTACCGGGCAAAACGGCGATGCGCTCAATCTGACCACAGCTGCTGGAAATATCTTTGTCAGCGATATCGGCACCATTACCGGGATTGGCGGGAACGGTATCTTCGCCAGCTCCACCCTGGGCGGCAACATCACCATCGACAATGTTGGCTTCGATGGCGGGATCACCGCGACCGATGGCATCGGGATTGCGGCCTATTCCACCGGTGGCACGATCACTATCGGCACTTCGGGGCCGGTGACCGGAGACACATATGGTGTCGAGGGAGATGCCGACTTAGCTGGCGACATCATCATCAACACCACCAATTACGATGTGACCGCAGCGGTGGGTATCCGCGCGGTCAATGAAGGTGACGGCGATGTGCAGATCACCACCGCCAATGTCACCGGTACAGCCGGAGACGGGATCGAGGCTTCGACTGCTAATGGCAGCGTTGCAATCGACTCCACCGCCGGGACCGTCTCGGGCCTTACCAACGGTATCTTTGTCTCGGCCAACAATGCTGAGACTGTGAGTGTTACCACCGGTGACGTCACGGCCACGACCGGGGGCGGCATCAACGTCCAAGGCTATGGCGATACGGAAACGATCCAGATCGACACCAGCGCGGGCGCTGTGAATGCGGGCGGCTCAGGCATTGAGGCGGGCGGCTTCAATGCGACGATTGCGGTTACCACAGCGGACGTAACCGCGCAGACGGGCTCTGGCGTTGTTGTGAACACTGGCACCGGTTCTGAAGGTGTGTCCATCGATAGCACCGCTGGCGCCGTTTCGGCCGGACAGGACGGCATTATTGCTTTGCATGGCGGAAGCGGCGACGTGTCCGTCGTGACCGGTGATGTGACAGGCACCTCCGGTAACGCAATTGATGTGGCTCATGATGCGTCCGGCGATATTCTGATCGATAGCTCCGCAGGCGCTGTCAGCGGCGGCGCTAGCGGCATCGCCGTGCTGGCAACGGGCAATCCCCTGCTGGGATCAGGCGGTCCGCAAACTATCGCGATCACAACCGCAGATGTGTCAGCGGGGAGCGGGGATGGAATCTACCTGAACAATGCCACTGTTGCTGGGGCAGTTACTATCGACACCAGCGCTGGCGATGTCATTGCGGGCGACAATGGTATCCGCGTCATTGGAGGTGCATCGAGTATCTCGATCATCGCTGCCAATGTGACGGCGGATATTGGCGATGGCGTTTCGCTGAACGACTATTTCGATGAAGTCGATATCGACACCAGCGCAGGCGCGATCTCTGGCGGCAATCGCGGGATTTCGGTCACCAACCGCTCTGGCACGGATATCACAATCACCACCGCTGATGTCACAGGTATCGCTGCCGAAGGCATCTTCGCATCAGACGATGTAGATGGTCCCGGCGAAGGTGGCAGCGTGCGCATCGATAGCTCGGCAGGCGCTGTCAGCGGCGGAACGACGGGCATTCGCGCAATCAATGCGGATGCGGGTGACCTGACGATCATCGCAGGAGATGTGACAGGCACCGGTGGAGACGGGATCTACGCCCTCAACCGCGATGCGACCAGCGGCGATCTCGCCATCGACAGCTCTGCAGGCAGCGTCGAAGGGGGCGCGAACGGCATAGCCGCGTTCAACCAAGGATCCGGCGATGTCAGCATCGTGACCGGCGATGTGACCGGCGGCGAATACGGCATCATAGCCTTCGCCAGCGCGCAAGCGGGTGATGTCATTATCGACACCACCGCTGGCGCGGTTGAGGCCGGGGAAAGCGGGATCAGCTCTTTCAATTATGGTTTGGGCGATACTGTTATCGTCACCGCAGACGTCACTGCGACACAAGATGGAGACGCCGGCGTCTTTGCTTTGCACCTGAGCGACACAGGTGAGGCGAACGTCACAATCGATACGACCCTTGGTACGGTAACCGCGCAAGGCTACGGCGTGGCCGGGGCAGTACTGTCAAATGATGGTGGTACTCTTGCGATTACGACCGGCGATGTAAATGCGCTTGGCGCGTCGAATTACGGCTATGACGCGGGCGTACTGGGGATCACGAATGCCGCAGACCTGGTGATCGATACCACCGCTGGGCAGGTAAACTCCGGTGGCGCGGGTGTGATTGGATCCAGCGGAACTGGCTCGATTTCCATCACGACGGGCGATGTCACAGCCGAAACAGGAGACGCCATCCAGGCTACCTCAACTGACGGCGGCGGCGTCACCATCGACAGTACAGCAGGCGCAGTCTCAGGCGGCAGCGATGGCGTATATGCTGAGATCGAAGACGGCGGAAATGTCTCGGTCGTCGTCGCAGATGTGACGGGCGTTTCCGGCAGCGGCATCGACATCGACGTTGCTGGTGCCAGTGATGTGACGGTCAACAGCGCGGCAGGCGCTGTGTCTGGCGGAGCTGCTGGTATTGCAGTGGACCACAACGGTGCTGGCTCTGCCACAATCACCACCGCTGATGTCACAGGTGGAACAGGCTCCGGCATCTTTGTGCTCGCCGGTTCAGACACTTCGGGCGTTGCTATCGATAGTTCCGCAGGGTCCGTATCGGGCGGGGGTGAAGGTATTACCGCGATCAATTCGGGCAGCGGCGATATGGTGATCAGCACCGCTGACGTGACGGGTGCGGGAAACGGTATCTTCGCCAACAACCTAACGGCTGATGGCGGTGATCTGACCATCAACAGCTCAGCCGGAACGGTTCTGGGCGAGGCAGGCTCCGGTATTGTTGCGCTCAGCAGCGGGGCGGGGACTATCAGTGTCACCACCACCGATGTGAGCGGTGATGTTACTGGGATACTCGCGCAAAATCTCGGTGCAGCGAGCGGTGATCTCGTGATCGACAGCAGCGCTGGCGCTGTGTTCGGCGGCGAAGACGGCATCATCGTCGATCACTTGGGCACAGGCACTTTGTCCATCACCACGGCCGATGTGACGGGTGAGAGCGATAACGGCATCAATGCCGATAGCCGCGGCAATGGCTTCTTCATCGACACCAGCGCAGGCTCCATCATCGCAGGTGATGAAGGGATTGAGGCCTATCACAACGGCAGCGGAGACCTCTCAATTGTCACCGCTGATGTCACTGGCGCGGGCGCTTATGGCATCTATGCCTTTAGCGCGGGCTCCACGACGAACCTCACCATCAACACGACCTTGGGTGCGGTTTTCGGAGGCGAGGAAGGGATTGACGTTGATAACAACGGCTCTGGCCTTTTGTCGATCACCACCGGCGATGTGACCGGGGGTATCGAAGAAGGGATCGACGCGGAAGCGGGCGGCGCAGGTCTTGTCATCGACACCAGCCTTGGCACAGTGAGCGGTGGGCGCAACGGCATCCGCGCTGAAAATGAGGGCTCAGGCGTTCTGTCCATTACCACGGCGGATGTCACAGGCTCAGGTCTTGATGGCATTGCGGCCTATCAAGAGTCCGGCACGGACCTGCTGATCGATACAGTCGCTGGCACTGTCAGCGGCGTGCGCAGCGGCATCCGGGCGCGCACCTTTGGTGGCGAGGGTGTTCTCAGCATCACCTCTGGCGATGTGAACGCGTCGGACGGCAAGGGCATTGATGTCGCCAACTTCGAAGGCGACACGATCATCGACAGCAGCGCTGGCCTTGTCTCGGGCGGCACGGATGGCGTCTATTCACGCCATCTTGGAACCGGCTCAACCACCATCACCACCGGCAATGTTGGCGGTGAAACTGGCGCTGGCATCATGGCGCTAGTCGACGCTGGCGCTGCCGGCCTGACCATCGACAGCACCGCTGGAAGCGTCAGCGGCGGCACTGCAGGCGTTGCGGCTCTCAACGAAGGCGTTGGCGCAGTCGCGATCTCTACAGGAGATGTCGACGGTGGCATGGTAGGCATCTACGTCCAAAACGGCGATGCGAGCACGGGTCTCACTATCGACAGCCTCGCAGGTTCTGTCGAAGGCGGTGTGAGCGGTGTCTTTGTTCGCGGGACAGGTGCTGGCGCAACTAGCATTACCACGGCTGATGTGACCGGCGCAGGCGGCGCAGGTGTTGATGCAGAAGTGACTGGCACGGACCTCACCGTCGACACGAGCGCGGGCTCGGTCATCGGCGCAGGCAATGGTGTGAGAGCGCGCAACAATGGCTCTGGCATCTTGTCTGTCACGACTGGTGATGTGACGGCCATGGGCGACCGCGGCATCCGGGCCTTTGGCGGCGGGACTGACGTGATTGTCGACAGCAGCGCAGGCAGCGTCATGGCGGCAGATATTGGGATTAGAGCGGTCAATTATGGCTCTGGTGCAACGACTGTCACCACCGGCGATGTCGGTTCGGTCAATGCGGAAGGCATCTCCGTCACCACGCAAGGCGCGACGAGCGGCCTTGCCATCGACAGCTCCGCGGGTAGCGCGGTTGGCGCGACCTCAGGCATTGAGGCTGAACATGGCGGTTCGGGCGATCTGACGATTGCGACGGGCGCTGTGACGGGCGTTGGCGCGGATGGCATCTTTGCCTCTTCGCGCGGCGCTTCGATGGTGATCTCCACGACTGGAGGCACTGTATTTGGCGGCGACGATGGCATTGATGCTCGCAACAATGGCACCGGCGCCCTCGCCATCGTCACCGCTGATGTGCAAGGCACAGGCGATGCCGGGATCAAGGCGGTCAGCGATGCGGGTGCTGTCAGCATCGACAGCTCGGCTGGCACCGTGATCGGCAACAGCGCCGGTATCTTTGCCGACCAGCAGGCCGATGCGGACCTTACTCTCTTCGTCAACGAAGTGATGGGCGCGGTCGGCATCGACACGCAGGCCACGACTGGCGCGACGTCTATCACCTTGTCCTCCACAGCGATCGTGATGAGCACGACCGGCTTTGGCATCGACGCACGCTCGGCCGGAGGCGCGATCACCATCGAGGGCTCTTCGGGCACGATCTCTGGAGCTACGGACGGCGCTTATGTCCGCTCCGGCGGCGGCGCGGTTGTCATCGACGATATCGACGTCGTGCAGGGCCTCGCCGGAGATGGCCTCGACCTTGGCTCAGCAGGCGGCGCGATCAGCGTCACCGCGCTCGACATGGTTGTGGGTGTTACGGGCAACGGCATCCTCGCCAATGCGGCGGGCGGAGACATTTCTGTTTCCGGCAATGGCGACATCATGGGCACCCTGTCCGGTATCGATGCGGCCACCACGGGCGATGGGACGATCACCTTTGACCTGACGGCGACCACCTTCGGCGAGGGCAATGGCGTTGCGGTTGCGACCGAAGGCGGAGCGGTCTCCATCACCAATAGCGGCACTCTTTCAGGCGGCGACTTCGCGGTCTTCGCCAGCACCGAGGCAACCGGACCGATTGCGCTGTTAAACGACGGCACATTGGGCGAGGCGATCAGCTTCGCAGGCAGCGCGGACAGTTTTGCCAATAACGATCTGTTCGTGGCAGCAGGCGTGAGCGACTTTGGCGAGGGCGTTGATGCTCTGGTCAATGCGGGCACTGTCTCGGTCGCTGACACAGCCGACTTCCAGCGGCTTGAAAGCTTCACCAATGCAGGGCTCGTCACTCTGGTGAATGACACGGTTGGCGGGTCGATAATGACCTCGGGCAACTTCATCGGAGAAGGCGGCACGGTCGCACTCGACGTCGACTTTGCTGATGGCGCTTCGGATGCAATCATCATTGGCGGAGCCGCGACTGGCCAGACAGAGCTTGCGCTTAACCTGCTCAATACGCAGGCGACGCTCGCCAATGACATCGTGCTGGTCAATGCAGGTGCGGGGACGTCGGCGGATGCCTTCTCCATCTCTGCTCAGCAGCAGGCGGTTACGCCGTTCCTGTCCTTCCAGCTCGATTTCGATGCGGCAACCAACGACTTCCTGTTCGGTCTGTCGCTGGAGCCGCGCGTGTTCGAAGCCGGCAAGCTGGTCGAGGGCGCGCAGTCGCTTTCATATCGCAGCAGCGATGCGTGGTCAGACCACCGTGCGGGTGCGCGCTTCTCATCTGCTGAGGATACGCCTGCCTGGATGGTGCTCTACGCCATCGACGCTAGCCGGGATGAGGCATTCGCCGATCCGACCGGTGTGGCCACGGGCGATGAAGTGCTCGATTATTCGCAGGACTACTTCGGTATCCAAGCGGGTAAGGAGAAACGCATCAGCGACACGCTGACATTCGGTCTGACCGGCGGTTATCTGAACTCTCAGCTCGCGATCGCCAACAGCCCGACGCGGGTCGAATACGAAGCGATCAACTTTGGTCTTGCGCTGTCGTATGAGAAAGGCGGTCTGTTTGCCGAGGCGTTGGCCAAGTATGACGACTTTAGCGGCGACGTCACCGACCGTTTGGCGGGCGGCCTCAATGGGCGGCTCAACGGATCGGCTCTGGGTGGCCGGTTCGAGCTGGGTTATCGCACGCAAGGCACCGGCATCTACATCGAACCGAGCGTCAGCGTCGACTATCAGGATACCAGTCTCGATAGCCTCGACCTTGGCGGCCAGTTGTTCGACTTCGACGGATTTGAAGGCTTGCGCGGTTCGGCAGGGCTTCGCATTGGCGGAGAAGGCCAGCTGGGTGAGCGCGCGACAATCGAGTACTTCCTCGATGGCCGAGCAGTGCACGAATTTGAAGGCGACGGGATCACTCGTTTCGACTTCGCAACCGACGGCACCGCATTCCAGAACGAAGCGATCGACACATACGCTCAAGTCGAAGCAGGCGTGAATCTGAATACAGACGGGCCGGTCTCTGGCTTCTTCCAGGTCGAGGCGGATTTCTCCTCCGACTACACTGCCTTTGGCGGCAGCATGGGAGTGAGGATACGGTTCTAGAGGAAGGTGGCGGGCGCTTGTTCAGCGATCCGGTCCCTGTGATGGAGTATGCTCCACTCTCCGGCCAAGAGCGGCACGACCGGCCGGACGCACCGAGCGGCGGTTTCCTGGCAGGGCTGGGCGTGCCGGGTCTTGTCTCTGTCATTGTCCCGGCCTTCAATCGTGAAAAGCTGGTGGTGGGCACGCTCAATTCGTTGAAGCAGCAATCCTACGCGCCGCTACAGATCATTGTGGTCGATGACGGATCGAGCGACCGAACCAGCGACGTCGTTCGCGGATGGCACAGCGCAAACGAGCACCTTTGGCTTGATCTCATCCGTCAGCCCAACCGCGGGGTCGCCGCCGCGCGCAATGCTGGCTTGAGAGCGGCCAAGGGCGCATTTCTATACTTCCTCGATTCCGATGACGTGGTTGAGCCCAAGGCATTGTCCACGCTTATGCGGGCGCTTGAAAGCGCGCGGCAGGCTCCTTTTGCGCTGGGGCGCGTAACCAACACCGACCTGGAAGGGCAGCCTATACCCGGTGACTTTTCAGGTATCACCCACATGCGCGACGGCAATATTCTACGCAATCACTGGCTTTTGTTTGCTGCCCTTTACCGGCGCGAGACCATTCGGCGTGCCGGACCCTTCAACGAAAGCCTAATCATGGGCGAGGATACCGAGCTCAATTGGCGGGTGGTGTTCGAAAGCGGCGTAGGCGTGCGGTGCGATATCGTCACCGGCCAGCGCCGCCATCATGGCCAAGGGCACCTGTATCTCGACAGCAGCGTTGACGAAAGAATGCGCCGCAGTCTTGAGATGCACGAAGCACTGGCGGACTGGATTGGAGAACGGCCCGATCTGCAACGCCAGGTGACGATCAATGGCCTGTTCGGAATGAACAATTTCTACCACCGTTTGGGCCGTGATGAAAGCGATGCGCTGTGGCAGCGGGTTGAGAAGCTGTTTGCGCAGCTGTCGCCGCAAAACCCGCGTGCGACTGCCGTTTTCCAATGGTTCGCCCGGCCGGAAAACCGCCCGAAGTTCCGCTTTCTCTATCGCCTCTACCGAATGCCGAGGCGCGCCCTTGTCCTGACGGTTAAGCCGTGTTTGCAATGGCTCGTCACTCGCCCATCGGTAGAAAAGGCGCTTGCGGGAAACTGGTTGGTCACTTGGGCCAAGGGGCAGGGGCCGCTGTTCAAATGAGCCGGCTGCTTGCCTTTGGCGGTATCCTGCCAGAGATACGCTCGCTGATCGCCACCCTACCGGTAGCGCATCGGCGCGGCGCGGCTACCATTGTCATCTTGGCCGTGGTCGCAGGGGTTAGCGAAGTGTTCGCTATCGGCGCTCTGATCCCGTTTCTTGCCGCGGTAGCGCAAAGCCAGGGCTCTGCTGCTATCGGTTCACTGGGAGCTGCGAGCATGATGGCGCAGGCCTTGCCAGAGGAATTCCATCTGCTTGCTCTGGGCGCGCTTGTCGCGGGCATGGCGGTGATTGCAGCAATCACGCGCTCCATCCTGATCTGGCTTTCAGAGAGCTTCTGCGCGCGGCTTGGCCAGCATATGGTGGCTAACATCTTCCACCGCGTCATGACGGAAGACGCCGCGGCGAGCGAGCAGCGAAACAGCGCTGAAATTCAGGCGGCGGTCGACAAGGTTCAAGCACTCACGCACGGCTTTGTTCGACCGCTTCTTGCAGCGTCGACCGCTTTGATCATTGCTGCTTGCCTCATCGCTTTGTCGCTGGCCTTGGCGCCGCTCGTTACCCTGGCAGCCCTGCTTGGTCTGGCCAGTCTCTATGCGATTGCCTCTCGCAGTGCCGTGCCGACCATCAGAAAGCTGTCCCGCGATATGGCGAGTGGGTGGGATAGGCGCACGCAGCATGTTCGTGAGAGCCTGTCCGCAAAACGGGAAATCACTCTTGCTGGCCGGTTGGCGTATTTCGAGCGGAAAGTCAGCGAGGCCGACGCGCGCTACAGACAGGCTGAAGCGCGCAACCAGATGATCGCTCAGGTGCCTCGTGCCCTGTTTCAGCCGAGCATCATGATCCTGATCGTAGTTTTGCTTTGCGCTGTGATTTGGCTTGGCGGAGACTTGGTCGCCATCGTCCCCTATCTGATCGCAGCGGCTTTGATCTTACAACGGCTTTTGCCGCTGGTTCAGACCGTGTGGAGCGGCAGCGTCCAAGCCAGCGGCAATCGCGCATCCGTTGGTGACGTCTTGCGCCTTGCAACAGGCGGCGTATCGGGCGGAGACAAAGCTCCGGACCGTCAGAGCAAGGCTCCACAGACGCGCCAAGCTCTAGCACGGTTCGAGGGATTGGAGGCAACCGACCTAGACTTTGCCTATGATCCGGCGAAACCGATCCTCAGCGGCGTGCAATTCATGCTTTTGAGGGGCGAATGGGTCGCGGTGACCGGAGTATCGGGAGCGGGGAAGAGCACGCTGGTCGACCTCATCGCAGGCTTTCGAAAACCCTCAAACGGTGAGATCAAAGTCAACAATCATAGGCTTGAGGGACAACACCTCAGAAATTGGCAAGCTTCGATTGCGCTGGTCAGGGAAGCCAGTTTTCTGTTCGACACCAGCCTTTTGGACAATATCTGCTTCGGCGAAGACCCCGAAGACCATAGCGCTGAAAGGCTGGAAGTCGCGATTAAGGCGTCGGGCGTCGAGGATTTATTAAAGGCGCTACCGAGCGGTCTCGCGTCACAACTGGGAGAGAACGGGGTCAAGCTCTCAAACGGTCAACGCCAACGCGTGGCATTGGCCCGAGCTCTGTACCAGCGCCCACAGGTTCTGCTGCTGGACGAAGCAACCAGTGCGATCGACCTTGCGCTAGAAGCTGATATTCTTGCTAGCATTGCGCACAGCTATCCCGATATGGCGCTCGTGCTCGTCTCGCACCGTTTGGAAAGCTTGCGGCATTGCGCAAGGCGGATCGATTTCACTAGCGGCAATGCGCAAGCCGCTTGAATTGTCTCCGCCAGATGGAGAATTGACCACGGGGCTTCCCGGATTGAGCTTTGGCGGCCTAATCTGCTTTCCAGAAGGTGCCCATGACCCCAAAACCGTTCAGCAAGCTTTCCACTATTCTGGCTCTCGGCTCGCTGTTTGCAACGGCAGCTTGTGTCTCGTCTGATGGAAGATCAGTCGCGGCTTCAGAGACTGCAATTGGTGAGGCTGGACGATACTCCGAGGCGGATGAGGCCCTGTATCTGGCTCGCTTTCAGCAGCTCGCAGAAGGTGGAAGTGGAGGCGCGGGGCTGGGTGCCTATGACCCGCTTGAAGCGGTATCAGGTGCCAAAGATGTCACACGTTTTCCCGACGCTCGTGCACCCACTCTCTCGCAGTCGGCGCTGGACCAAGCGACGGAATATGCTGCCCAGCGTAATTCTTCTGCGTTCATCATTTGGCGCGATGGCGTAATCGAACAAGAAGTCTATTTCGGCGATTTCAGCGAAGCGTCGCCTTTGGTGTCCAAGTCGCTCTCGAAGCCCGTGACAGCTCTGATCGTCGGGCGGGCTTTGCAGCAAGGATACATCCAATCAGTCGACCAGCCGGTCGCCGATTTCATCACCGAATGGCAGGGCGACCCTGAGCGGGAAAAAATCCTCATCCGGCATCTGCTCGATATGCGGACTGGACTGTTGCGCCAAGGTTTTGTGCGCGATCCAGATGATGTGCTCAACCGCGCCTATCTCCACCCGCGCCATGATGAGGTGATCATTCACGATTACCCGCTGACCCATGAACCGGGAACGCGTTACGAATACTCCAATGCGACATCTGAATTGATTGCCCCGCTGATCGAGCGCGCCACGGGTATGCGCTATTCCGAATATGTCAGCGCCGCCTTGCTTGAGCCGTTGGGCGCGGCGGGAGGATCGGTTTGGGTCAACCGCGAAGGTGGGATGGCGCATTCGGGGTGCTGCATGCTGATCCCAGCTCGCAGCTTCCTGAAGATGGGCGTGCTGTTGTTGCAAGATGGCGTGTGGGAGGGGGAGCGTCTGCTGCCCGATGGCTACGTCGCTGAAATGCGCACCGGAACGGCTGAGAACCCGCATTACGGCCTCGGCCTGTGGCTCGCCGGTCCATATCTTGAACGCCGGGGATTTGCCAATCCGTCGGTGCCGTTTGGCAAGGTGCTGCACTCTGAGCCCTATGCTGACCGCGACATCTATCTTTTCGATGGCAACGGCAACCAGACCGTGGTGATGATACCGTCCAAGAATATGGTTGTCCTGCGCCTGGGCGGGCGTCCGCCTGCCGAGGCTGAATGGGACAACAGCTTCCTACCCAACCTCCTGATCCGCGATCTCGCCGAAAATGGCGGAGAACCCCTACCGGAGGCGCAAGCCCAATGAACGCTAGCATTGCAGGTAGTGCTGACGCAGTGGCTTCCTCTGAACAAAAGCTCCCCTTCGGACTGAAGCTGGGCTGGGCTACCGGAGCCTTTGGCGTAGCTGTTCTTATGAACGGTATCTCTGGCGTGATCCTGCTGTTCGCAGTGAGCATCCTTCGGATCGATCCGTGGCTTGCCGGTGCGGTGATCCTTGTCAGCAAGCTGTTCGATGTGGCGACCGACCCGATTGTCGGCCTGTGGAGCGACAGGCACAAGTCTGCCAAAGGTCGCCGCCGACCATTCCTAACCTGGGGAGCATTTGCCAGTGCGGCAAGCTTCGCCGCGATCTTTACAGCGCCGCAATTCGACAATCAGTATGTGACCGCAGCCTATCTGTTCGGCGCGCTTTGCCTCTATGCGTTCGGCTATACGCTCTACAACATTCCTTACCTTTCCATGCCTGCCGAAATGACCGACAATTACCATGAGCGGTCCTCGATCCATGCATTCCGCATGGTGTTCGTGGCGCTCGGCTCAATGGCTGCGGGCGCAGGCAGCAAAGCGCTGCTCGACTATCTTGGTATTGGTGAGGCAAGCAGTTGGGCGACCGTCGGTGTCATTGGCGGATCGATCATCTTCGTCAGCATGATGGTGAGCTATATCACCACTGCTAAGGCTCGCTTTACTGAGGCCGAAGAGGCTAGCACGGGGAGCAAGTTCGAACAGCTTGGCGGAGAGTTTGGCGCGGTCGTTGGCAATGCCCACTTCCTGCGCCTGATCGGTGTAAAGTTCTCGCAGCTAATGGGCGTGCAGACGATGGGCGCAGGCATGGCCTACTTCTTCCTGCAATATCTGGAGCGCGACTTCACCTATTTGGCGATGTTCTTCGTGGTCGTGTCGATCTCGACCATCATATTCTCGCCGATACTTGTCGCCTTCTCGAAGCGCTATGGGAAGAAAGCTGCCTATTACGTCGCCGCTGGCGTCAACATCCTTTATGCTTTGAGCTGGACGCTGGCAGGCCCGGAAGAGCCGCTGTGGTCGATCCTCGCCCGCGCTTCGATTGTCGGCATCGCCTTTGGCGGCAATGTCATCATGGCCATGAGCATGCTGACCGACATTATCAACGAAGACGCCAATAGAACCGGCGTGCGACGTGAAGGGGCGTTCACGGCGCTATACAGCTTCGTCGAAAAACTGACTGGAGCCGTTGGCCCGTTGATCGTCGGCGTGGCGCTCAGCTTTGTGGGCTTCAACAAGGATCTGCCGCCCGATGTCCCGCAAGGTGACGATGTTAGCACCGCTCTGCTGCTTGCCGTGTCGTGGCTGCCAGCGGTGTTTTACATCATCGCAGTCTTGTTGCTGTCCGGATACAAACTAACTGAAGAACAGATTAGACAATCGAAACCTGAAGAGACTTTTGCATGAATCAGCACATCAATGCCCCCGAATTGCGCCAGCGTGGCCGAGCCTCGGTCGATTTTCTGGTCCAAATGCTCAAATCGTCAGGCCCAATTTTGGCGCAGGTGAATGCGGAGATTGCGGAGAAACTGCCTGATCCTGCTGCACTACCTGACGATCTGGATGAGCGGCATGCAGCTATGGATGAGATATTGGCTGGCAGCGACGCCTTCGCCACCCAACGCCTGCTGGGCGATTGGCACGGTCGCATGCACGGGCGCGTTTCTGCCGAAGCGTTCGAGGAAATTGCCGATGACCTAGCACCGGTCATGGAAGCAACTTCCCAAGGGCCTGCCACCCTAGAACGCAATCCCGATATCGAATTTCCGGACTATTATGACGGCGTCAATTTCCACCGCACCACTGGCGGCTGGACCGAAAACGCGAACCAGGGCTTCATCCATGGCGAGCTGATCCACCGCAAGATGCTGGGAGTGACCTTCCCGGGCGGCATCTTCCAACAGCGTCTCAATGTCGCAGCGATGGCGCCAAAGGACAAATACGAGAACATTCTCGACATGGGCTGCTCGTCGGGCCACTTCACTTACGCGCTGCAAAAAACCTACCCCGATGCGCAGATCACCGGGATCGACTATGCCGCAGAGATGATGGAGCACGCCTGGCGCACCGCCAATGCCAATGGTTGGGGGTGGAAACTCTATCAACGCGGCGCTGAAGACACCGGGTTCGAGGAGGGCAGCTTTGACCTGGTGGCCAGCTATATCGTTCTCCACGAAATGCCTGAAGACGCCATCCGCCGCATGTTCGCAGAGGCCTTCCGCGTCTGTGCACCGGGCGGTGATGTGCTGATGTCTGACGTCACGCGCTATGCTGATCTCGATAAGCTGTCGGTCTGGAAAGCGGATCGCGGCGCGAAGTTTGGCGGAGAGCCGCATTGGCGCGAATCCGCGATGCTTGATCTGGCTGAAATTGCTCGCAGTGCCGGCTTCGTCGACGTCACCGCAGAGGGACAGTACCCCCATGTTGTGATGGGCCGGAAGCCCCAATGAGCACGTCTGATCCCAAGAGCTTCAATCTGCCCGAAGGGACCTTGCTGACTGAGGCGCAGATCGACAATCTGGGCCGTGCGCTGATCACCTTGATGCGCGAAGTGGTCGTCCTCAACGACAGGGTGCAGGTTATGGAGACCTTGCTCGACCAACAAGGCGTGGTGGCATCCGAAGCGATTGACACTTTCCAGCCTGATGAGGCCTTCAAGGCCGCAAGCGAGAAATCGATGAGCGCAATCATCGGCAATGTCATGGCTGCGCTGCAAGGCGCTGACGGCGAGACCTCAAAGTAGGGCGTAGGCGATTGCGCCCGCTACCAGAGCCAGCACTCCAAGTCCGATCAGCCGCATATTGCGTTCAGACCGGAGTTTTCGGCGCTCTATCTCAATATAGGAAAGCTCTAGATTTTGCGTCAGCAAGAAGGCGGGCTTGTCGACCAGAGACGGTGCGATTGTGTAGAGCAAGCGCTGAATGATGAACAGGATCGTCCAGCGCCGCGTGGCCCATTTGCGGGTCGCATATTGCTCTGGGAAAACGGTTTGCACGAGCCGGACGAGTGCCTTGGACTGAGGTAGCCGCGCTTTCGCGTAGGTCTCGACAGCTGAGGTCCAGTCATCCTCTTGCTCGAGTTCCTGTGCCAGCAATTCCAGGTCTTCGAGCGCCGAATTGACGCCGAGGCCCAAGTCGGGCGGGAAGGCATGAGCGGCGTCGCCTATCAGGACAAGCTTCGCTGCATTCTCGCCCGATCCCAAATCGGCTGAGAGGTTTGCGGCATATTGTGGCTCCGGGAATTTACCCGGGCGCATTTCGACAAAGTCCTCCGCCTCGCGCTTCGGGATCAGCGTGCGGATGTCGAGCTGGGGGTAAGATTGCTCCAGGAATTCGAGCAGGGCTTCGGGCTGCTTGATCGTCCAGATGTGATGGTCGCCCTCGCGAATGATGTTGAGGCTGCGCGGTTGGTCTTCGCCTGCCACCGGAAAGGCGAAGAGCGACCCGGTCTTTGTGAAGTCGCTAAAGGCGGAAGGGAAGATGTAGGCGCGGGTGGTGTCGTCAATTGCGACTGCTCCGCCTGCCGCCTCGAAAGCCGGAGGGAAGTTCAGCACTCGGTAGCGCATCTGAGCAGAAGGGGAGGGACACTGCGTCATTGCAAAGTGACCCTCCGGCACTTCGGCGCGCGCGCCTGCAGCCTTGCGCATGCTCGACACGAGGCCGTCACAGGCGAGGATCAGGTCGGGAGAAAACTCGCGCGAGCCTCCTGAGATTGCAGCGATAGAGACTTTGATGCGGCCTGTCTCAGCATCTTCGTTAAGCGCGCTAAATTCGTGGCCGTAGAGCAGCTTTATCCGCCCTGACCGCGACGCGCGCGCCGCATCCGCCAGCAGCGTGAGAAGATTGCGGCGCGTCGTCCAATAACATGTCGGTCGATCGGGATCGATGATCGGTGCCTGCATGGTTTTGGAGGTGCCATCCGGACTGACGATAGTGGCAGTGAAAGCATCATTCGCCACCCCGCAGGTCGGAAGCTGGTCGGCAAGACCCAGTCGCCGCAGAAGCATCTGACCGCGCCCGTCTATCTGATAGTTGAAAGACTTGTTCTTTTCGAAGTCGCTGGGCGATGCTCTGCGTTCGGCAAGGATGATTTCGTCCCAACCCAACTGATCGAACAAGAGGGCTGCAGCCAAACCGCTTGGACCACCCCCGGCTATGAAGACGCTGCGTTTTGTCATTCTTGAAGTATGCACTGTGACTTGCCAGGTGCTCGGCCCAACTCCGCTTTTGCCCAGCCTTCGGATAGTCTGGACCCTCGTGGCAGGGGAGCAATCTCCTTACCCAACAGTGTCACTCAGCCATGATTTCGGATCAAACACTCGTGCCGACGCGTTTGGATAATGCGTCTGTAGGGGCTGCTCGATTTCTCTGCACAATGGAGATTCTGGAGAAAATCGAGCGGTCAGGAGGTCTGTCTAACCGCCGACCGGATAAATGGGGGGAATTCCCTAGAGTACCATGCAGGCCACAATTCACGAAAGTGTCATCTGTTTAACCATGGAGGTGCCCACGATGGCAGGTACAATGAAATTCTCAAAAGCGACCCGGTTCTTGGCTACAACTGGAATGACGGTGGCGCTGCTGGGAGGCATGAGCACTGCCGCCTATGCTCAGGACGCAGAAGAAGCGACTGAGGCAGAGGACAGTGGCAACGTCATTATCGTGACCGCACGTTTTCGTGAGGAAAATCTGCAAGATGTTCCGCTGGCGATCACAGCTTTTGACGAAGAGGCCATTCAGGCTCGCGGCATCCAAGAGCTCGACGATGTGGCGCGCTTCACTCCGGGTTTCAGCTTTGAGGATTTCTCTGGCGGTTTCGCCCAACCAACCATTCGCGGTCAGGCGACCACGCGTGTGACGGCGTTGGAATTGAACGTCTCCACCTTCTTTGATGGCATCTACATTCCGCGCTCTTGGGCCGTTGATATTGGAACGACCAACCTGCAACGGGTTGAGATCGTCAAAGGTCCGCAAAGTGCACGTTATGGTCGCAACGCGTTCTCAGGTGCGATCAACTATATTCCGAAGAAGGCCGAAGCCACCGGAGAGATTTCGGGCACGATTGACGGCACCATTGGTACCGATGAGCGGCGCGATTTTGGGGCCTTCATCAACTTCTCGCCCGTGGACTATTTTGCCTTTGCTTTCAGCTATGATTCCTCCGAATTCGATGGCTCTTGGGAAAACCTCCACCCCTTCGCCGATTCGCTCAACCTAAACGGCGATCCCGGCACAGTCGGCAATGTCGGTGGCTGGAATAATGAGGCGGTTTCGGCGTCAGCGATTATCGAGTTCACCGATGGCATCACGCTTGAGGGCTCTTACAACCGTTTCGAAACAGAGAACGAAGCGCGCGCATCGCGCTATTTTGCCGACAGCACAGGCGGTATTCTCGATCCTGAAGCCAGCCTCGGCTTGACGCCGATCACCAATGGCGGCGCGACGCGCTTCGGCGCGTTTTTCCCGCTGGTCGTTGGCGAATTGCCTGACCCAGCGGACGTCGTTCTGACCGATCCTCGCAGTTTCGCAAACCAGGCTCAGACTGATATCTTCCGGTTGGAACTCAACGCAGAGCTGACTGACACGCTTACCTTCAACTACATCTTCGGTAAGGTTCAGGGTGATGTGAATATCGGCACCAGTGGTGAGCCTGATCCCATCAATTGCGGTACGGTGGTCAACATCGTCACGCCGCTCTGCAACTTCCAGCAGACCCCGGTTGGCGACATCGACTATGATACCCACGAAGCGCGATTGACGTTCGACAACGATACGATCCGCGCATCCGTCGGCGGTTTCTTGTCTGATGGCCGTGACCGCAACCGGTTCAGCTCGATTAACTTGGCGCCCATCACCGATGCGAACAATTTCGATCCGCTTATCGGAACGCCGGTTCCCAACCTCGATGTATTTGGCCCGTTCAATATCCTTCTCGCCAATGAAGACACCGAGACTGAGGTGGTCTCTGTCTTTGGTGAGCTGTTCTGGACATCGAGCGATGGCCGCCTGACGCTGGGCGCGGAAGGCCGCTATTCGGAAACCGAGATCACTGCAATCGACAATCGCCGAGCGATTACTTTGAACGACACGTTCAAGGAATTCACTCCGCGGTTCACCGTCGATTATGAGCTCAATCCCGATGTGCTGCTGTTCGGCTCGGTTGCGCGCGGCGCGAAGGCCGGTGGCTTCAACGTGACCGCACGCCAGGTTGAAGACTCGGTGTTCGATCCCGAGCAGAACTGGACCTATGAGCTCGGCTTCAAGAGCACGTTGATGAACGGTGACCTGATCTTCAACGCATCGGTATTCTACACCGATTGGACCGACATTCAGGTCAACGCAGCGGATGAGGATCCGGCAAACCCAGCCGATCCGAACGTGCCTTCGATCACGCTGAACCTAGGCAATGCCGAGGTCTACGGCTTCGAAGTTGCGACGCGCTGGCAAGCGTCCGACAACCTCAGCTTCGATGCGACCTTCAGCCACACTGAAGCTACCTACTCGGACGACACGGTCGACAGCCGCTTCAGCCGCGGTGTGCCAGGTGTGTCTGCTCCGTGCGATGACATTGTCTGCAACACCAACGGCAATATCGGTGGCAACGAGGTGGAGCGTCAGGCCCCGACCCAGGCTTCCTTTGGAGCACAATGGGATGGCGACTTTGGCTCCAACAACACCTACTTCGTGCGCGGTGATGCGAGCTGGCAGAGCGACTTCTTCGCGGATAGCGCCAATTTGGCAATCATCCCGTCGCGTTTCCTCGTCAATGCGAGTGCGGGGATTACCTTTGATGATCGCTACACCGTGCGCATTTGGGCGCGGAACTTGCTGGACGAGGCCTACACCTCGAATGCCTTCGTGGTGCTTCTGCCATTCGGCAACACTTACGGTCAGTTCTTCGGTGAGCGGCGGACCATGGGTGTGAGCGCCTCGGTCGACTTCTAGGGCTTATATCTGAGTTGGCGGGGGCTTCACCGGGACGTGAGCTCCCCCAGCCACCTCACACGAAGGCGCGGCGCACTTTTGTCTAGTGCGCCGCGCCTTTCTGTTGTGGTCGAGAGAGTTAGCTCGCGCGATGCTCATCAAAGCGGGTCTGGACGTGGTCAACCACCGCCGCGTTCTCGATCGTTTGCGGGATCATAAAAGCCGCCCCGTTGGTAATAGCGCGGAGCAAGTTGCGCAGGATCTTGCCCGAACGGGTCTTGGGTAGGGCATCCAGTGCGATGCAATCGCGCGGTGAAGCAATCGCGCTGATCTGAGAGCGCACAGCCTCGACGATCTCACGATCTGGTTGGTTTGTGCTTCCGGCCGCGGCAACGAAGAAGACGACCGGAACCTCTCCCTTCAAATCATCCGAGCCTCCGATAACGGCGCATTCGACAACGCTTGGACAGCCAGCGACGACTTCCTCAATCTGACCGGTCGAGAGGCGGTGTCCGGCGACGTTGATGATGTCATCAGTGCGCCCCATCACGCGGTATGCACCATCAGTGCCTCTCACACCCGCATCACCGGTCGCATACACGCCTTCAAAAGCGGAAAAGTATCCGTCAAATCCTGCCTTGTCCTGCCACAATGTGCGAAAGCTGCCGGGCGCGAGTGGTTTCCGGATAACCAGATTGCCGGTCGTCTCGGCCTCGACAGACTGCCCGCTTTCATCGAGCACATCGAAGGCAAAGCCGGGCACTGGGTATCCCGCTGCACCAATCGCTGCGGGCTCGCTACCAAGCCCAATGCAGGTGGCAAGCGCAGGCCAGCCGAGCTCGGTCTGCCACCAATGGTCGATCACGGGGCGTTCAAGTTGAGCACCGATCCACTCGACAGTGTCCGGATCAGCGCGCTCGCCCGCGAGGAACAGCGCGCGCAAGCAATCAGGCGCGGCCTTGGCCAACAACTCACCCTTCGGGTCGGCTGCGCGGATCGCTCGTATCGCGGTTGGGGCGGTGAAGAGCGTGCGGACATCGTGCTTGGCAACGATCTCCCAAAAGACGCCCGCGTCAGGCGTGCCCACCGGCTTACCCTCAAACAACACGGTCGCATTGCCGTTCAGCAGCGGTCCGTAGACGATGTAGGAATGCCCCACGACCCAGCCAATGTCGGAGGCTGCCCAATAGGTCTCGCCCGATTGCGCGCCGTAAATGTTGGGCATCGACCATGCGAGTGCAACGCCATAGCCACCAGTTTCGCGAACCACGCCTTTCGGCTTTCCGGTCGTGCCTGAGGTGTAGAGGATATAGAGCGGATGGTCGGACGCGACGTCTACGCAAGGAACGGGAGAGGCTTTTTCAAGCGCCGCTTGCCAAGACACATCTCGCTGGTCGGGCAGATCCACTTCGCACTGCTCGCGCTGCCATAACGCCACTTTCGGCCGCGCGCATTCGGCAAGATCCAGTGCCTCATCGATGATCGGTTTATAAGGGATCACACGCGATCCTTCGATCCCGCAAGCTGCGGTGAGGATGAGCACCGGTTCGCAATCGTCGATCCGTTTGGCGAGTTCAGCGGCAGAGAACCCTCCGAAAACGACCGAATGCACTGCACCGATCCGCGCGCAGGCGAGCATGGCAAAGACCGCTTGCGGGATCATCGGCATATAGATGATGACCCGCTCTCCCTTGGAAGCCCCAAGGTTGGTGAGCATTCCGGCGGTGCGCGCAACCTCGTCCTGAAGCTCTGCGAAAGAGTAGGTCGCGGCTGTGGCAGTGACGGGACTCTCATAGATCAGCGCCGTGTCATCTCCGCGACCCGCCGACACATGACGGTCCACCGCGTTGTGGCACAGATTGAGCGTTCCGTCGGCGAACCATGCGGCGTCGTGATGCTCGAGGCCAGTCGCGGGAAATTGGCTCCAGTCCAAAGCCTTGGCAGCGTCGAGCCAGAAGCCGCTCGGGTCATCAAGGCTGGCGCGATAGGTGGTGTCATAATTCATGGGGTTCATCCTCAATCCCGAATTCTCGCTGGATTCAGCTCTGATCTGACTTTGCGCAACATCATGCGGCAGGCCAAGCGGCCCGCGCTATTGTCCACCCCTCGGAGATTTGTCTGCATTGTCTCCCTTCGCAAGGAGGAGGCGGCAATATGCCGATGAGCGTTTTCACGATAAGGCGACCGCATGACCGAAATTGCATTCACCAAACCCGATCACAGCGAAGCCACCGGAGCCTTCCTGGCGCGCCAGAACTACGCCAACTTCATTGACGGCGAGTGGAAGCCGGCAGCCACGGGCGAGAGTTTTGCCACGTTGGACCCTGCGACCGGTGAAACGCTTGGGCACCTGCCGCGCTCGGGCGCTGCTGATATTGACGCCGCCGTCACCGCCGCGCGCCGCGCCTTTGACGATGGCCGCTGGTCGGGCATCACTCCGATGGAGCGTAGCAAGGTTCTCTGGAAAATCGCCGACCTGATCGAGGCCAATATTGATGAGCTGGCAGAGCTCGAAACGCTGGATCAGGGCAAGGCTCTCTATGTCGGGCGCTGGGCCGAGATCCCGGGCGCGGTCAACCAGTTCCGCTATTTCTCGGGCCTGGCGACGAAAATCGAAGGCGCGACGATCCCGACGTCGATCAACTACCAGCCCGAAGGCAAGGAAGTCTTCGCCTTCACGCAGAAAGAACCCATCGGCGTTGTCGGTGCGATTGTTCCTTGGAACTCGCCTTTGGTTCTGACTGCAATGAAGCTCGCACCCGCTCTTGCAGCGGGGTGCGCCGTCGTGCTGAAGCCGGCGGAGAACACCTCTCTAACGGCGGTGCGACTGGTTGAGTTGATGGCGGAAGCCGGGCTTCCCGATGGCGTCATCAACCTCGTTTGCGGTTATGGAGCGGAGGCCGGACAGGCGCTCGCCGAACATCCTCAGGTGGATAAGGTGGCTTTCACCGGATCGACCGCGACAGGCCGGCGGATCCTCGCTGCGGCCAAAGGCAACTTAAAGAAGGTAACTCTGGAGCTGGGCGGAAAATCCCCGGTCATCATCATGGATGACGCCGATGTCGAAGCCGCCATCCAGGGTGCGGCCAATGCCATCTTCTTCAACGGGGGCCAGGTCTGCATCGCCGGCTCGCGTCTCTATTGCCATGCAAACCTGTTCGACCGCGTGGTCGACGGCATCTCTACCATCGCGCAAGGGATCAAGCTTGGCCACGGCCTCGACCAGTCGACGCAGATGGGGCCGCTCGTCTCGAAGGAGCACTCGGCAAAGGTTGGCGAATTCATTCAAGGTGGCCGCAAGGCCGGGGCCAGCGTGCTTTGTGGGGGCAAAGTCGCTGGTCCCAACGACAGCTTTGTCACGCCGACTGTGCTGACCGATGTGGCACCCGACATGGAGATTGTTCGCGAGGAAGTGTTCGGCCCGGTGCTTGTGGCCAGCAAATTCAACGACCTTGATGAAGTGGTCGCAGCTGCAAATGACAGCGACTATGGCCTAGCTGCGGGCGTGTGGAGCGAAAGCCATTCCAACGCACTGCGCCTCGCCAACCGGATCAAGGCAGGGACGGTGTGGATCAACAGCCACGCCATGTATGATGCGTCGCTGCCGATTGGCGGAATGAAGCAGTCAGGCTGGGGCCGGGATAGCGGGCAAGCCGCGCTGGAGAACTATCTCGAGCTGAAGACGGTCTGCTCAATCTACTAGGTCAGGCTGTGCGCGCGCCGTCGATGGGGATCACTGTCCCAATGAGATAGCCAGGCGCATCGGTGAGCAACCAGCGTACAGTCTCGGCGATTTCGTCCATATCGCCGAACCGGCCGATGGGTGTCTCGGCGCGGAGATTCTCGAACACTTCGGGGATGCTCTTCTCGATTGCGACGAACTTTTCGGTCTGAGTGATGCCAGGTGCGATTGCGTTGATCCGAAGGCCTTGCGAGGCATATTCGATCGCGGCGGATTTGGTGAGGCCGATCAGCCCCCACTTCGCCGCCGAGTAATCTGCCATGCCCCGCGTGCCGCGCAGTCCTCCGGTCGAGGAATTGTTGACTATGGCTCCGCCGCCGCTCTTGATCAGCAGGGGGATCTCCCCACGCATCAGGAGGAACACCGCATCCAGATTGACAGCGAGGCTTGCGCGCCAGCGGTCGAGCGGCAGTTCATGCAGAGGGCCGTCGCCGATTGTATCACCGAGATTGTTGAATGCGCCGTTGAGCACTCCAAACTCGCTTTCGATCCACGCGATCAGGTCGGCGGCGGACTGCGCATCGGTGCCGTCAAAGGCTTGGGGCGAGGCGCTGCCGCCTGCTTCGGAAATCGCTTCAGCCACTTCAACGCAGGCCTCTTCACGGCGGGAGGCGACGATGACATGCGCGCCGTGTTTGGCGAGATAGTGCGCTGTGGCGCGGCCCATGCCGGAGCTGGCACCTGCTACGAGGTAGATGGGTTTATCCATGGTCCAACTCTGTCAGAAATTGCTCGATCGCTTGCGCTTTGGCTTGAGGGGTTGCGCAGTTTGGAACTGTCTTGGCTCCCGGCACCAATTCAGCCACTTCGGCAGTGGCGGGATCGAGGGCGCTTTCGTTGTCGCCGAGGATCAGAGTGGGGACGGTTAGACTTTTCAGAGCGGATCTGATGGTGTGGCGGAACACTGCTTCGTAGGGTTTGTGGTAGTGGGTTAGTTGATGAAGTACATCCGTGGTGAGGGTGTGAAGAAGCTGCGGATCGAGCGTCCCGCCTGCCCGCAAAGCATTGAAATCCTTATTATAATGCGGAAAGAAGAGCATCTGATCGCGGATGAAGCTCCACGCCCATGGAAATTGCGCTCCGTCCGGTTGGTAGGTTTTGTGCGGAGCATATTTCTCAAGGAATTCCGCGCGCGTCGCATCGTCCAGCAAAGCCACGCCATCCAGCACCAGCGCCTTCACCTGCTCAGGCCGAGCCAGCGCCCACTCCACCGCGATATGCGCGCCGGTATGCGTGCCATAGAGCGCCAAGCTCTCCAGTCCCTCCGCCTCAGCCCCGCGTGCCAGCATGTCGGCAAAGTCTGCCATCGCAGGCTCCGTCACTAGCGGCGCACAGGATTGCCCGTTGCACGGCGTGTCGAAGGCATAGAGCGGATGCGCGGCCCCAAGTGCCCCCAGCGCCTCCATCAGCGGTTCCAGCGACCGCGATGAGGCGGGCGAAGCATGCATCATGGCGAGCGGTAGGGCTGCTTCATCACCGGCTTGATAGCGCAGGTGCAACTGCCCCTCCGCTATTCGGACGTAAGCCTTATCAATGGCAGGGTCGATCGGCGGAGAAACCAAACCGTTCAACCTTTCCGCTAACCCAACTGACCCGGAAAATGGCTCTCGTGATTGTCGACATACCAGTCGGCAATCTCCTCTCGCGTGGCCCACCAGATCCCATCAAGCGTCTGCGCATATTCGATAAATTCGCGCAGAGCCCTGATCGTGTAAGCGCGGCCCGAGACATGCGGGTGCAGACCGACATTCATAATCCGCCCGCTGGTCGCACCTTCCTTATGCAGCACCGACAGCTCCTCGATCAGCAGATCGCGATATTCATCGGTCGTGCGCGCGTTGCGGGTCAGGATGGTGAAATCGTTGATGACGTTGGAATAGGGCGTCGCCACCATCGGGCCAGCATCGGTCCGGATCATGTAGGGCTGGTCATCATTCATGATGTCGCAATAGGCCTTGAACCCTTCCTCAACCAGGATGGTCGGCGTGTTGAGCGTTCCGCGTAAGGAACTCGACAACCAGACCTTCGGCTTGCGGCCGGTATGTTCCTCATACATTGCGACAGAGCGCTGAATGATGGAGCGTTCGGTGTCGATGTCGTCGTGGAAATCGGTCAGCAATTCGCCCTGCTCATAATTGTGAGCAATCAGCTCCCCGCCGCGTGTCAGACAGGCATCGGCCATTTCCTTGCGCCGCTCGAAAGTCACTGCATTGACGGTGCAAGCGGGTTTGACGCCCATTTCATCGAACATATCGAACATGCGCCACACGCCCACGCGCTGGCCGTATTCGCGCCAGGAATAGTTCGGATAATCCGGAATGCGGCCTGCGAGCGCGTTGGGAAGCAAAGCAGGGCCGCCCGCATAGTATGGCTTGTCCGTATCCTTGACGAGGTCCCAGGTCTCAAGATTGATGGTCATCATCAAAGCGACCTTTGCGCCGCCCGGCCATTTCAGCGGAGCGCGCTTCGAAATGGGCACATAATCATATTCAAACATGGAGATTGGGTCCTCTAGAATTCTTCAAGCAGGCGCCCGAAGCCATACACTCTATCTGTAATGCCGTTCTGCCGCAGAGCGTTCCAATAAGTCGCGGTGTTGATCGCGATGACCGGCTTGCCGAGATAGAGTTCCGCCGCCGCTGCCAACCGCGTCATTGACAGGTTGGTGCCGACTTGCACCAGCGCGTCAACGTCATCACCGTCCAGCTTGTGCAGCTCTTCGCGCAAGGTCGCGGTGGGCACTTGCGCGATGCTCGTCCAACTGGGGCATTTGAGGCAAGTGTCGCGCACGACCTCTATCCCGTGGTCGGACATGAAATGCGCGACCTGCGTATTGGCGCTGGGATAATAGGGGGAGAGGACGGCGATCTTTTTGATATTGCCGCCATAGGCATTGAAGGCTTCGATCAGCGATTGCGATCCGGTGCACAGCTTCAAGCCCGAAGCGCTTTCAATATTCTGCCGCCATTCCTCCGCGCCCTTCGCGCCGCCGTAAAAGGTAACGGCGGACATGCCCATGACGAGGTAATCGGGATTGCAGGTCAGCACGCCGCGCACTGCGTCGAGCGTGTTGCGGCTGATCTCCAAAGTCCCCGCCATAAAGGTTTCGTCAGAGATTGCCTGCGCATCATCGACGACAATGCGGCTGTAATGGTTGGTGACGCCGGGCACGCGCAGATCATCAAAGTCGGGCTGGACAATCGTGTTGGTCGAGGGGCCGAGCACGCCGAACAAGCGGCGGTGGCCCTGAACGTCAGGATTGGGTCGTGGCCATACGGACATCAGGCAATCGCTTTCTCATCTTCCAAACATTGGATCATGGCTTGGCGGCGCAGAAACTCGCGGCGTTTGACCGGGTCTTCCTTGATCGAGAGGAACTCTGCCTTGCGCTTTTCATGCAGCTTGCCCTGACCATCAGACAGGAACTCCATGTTCTTGATCGTCTGCGCCTGAATGAAATCATGCGTCGTCGTGCGCCGCTGGCGGTCGAACAGGCCCAGCCGTTCGCTTGCGTCCATGTTGTGGTTGAAGATACCGTCAAGCTTCTCGCATAGATTGAACGCGTCATGGATGCCGCTGTTCATGCCAAAGCCGCCGATGGGATTGTTGAGGTGGGCTGCATCGCCAATGATCGACACGCGTCTGTCGACAAAGCTTTTCGCCACGCGCTGGTGGACGCGGTAGATCGTGCGGTGAACGGTTTCCACCGCTTCACCATTGCCGAGCAGCCGGTCAAACACTTCGTTCTTTTTGGGGTCGGCGCGCAGCTCATCGTCCGACATCTCGTCCTTGGCAGGCACCAGAATGCGCCACAGCGAAGGCACGCGCAGCAACACCATCCATTCATCCGGGTCAGAGACGTAATTGACGTAAGACAGGTTGGGCAAATGCTCTTCCAGCGGCACTTTGGACGTGTAGCACAAGAAGCGCTCTGGATAGGTGAAGCCGTCAAAGCCGGTGCCCATCCATTTGCGCACCATGGAGTTCGATCCGTCCGCGCCGATCAGATATTGCGCGTTGATCTTCACGATCTCGGTCGGGCTTTCGACATAGACGTCAACGCCCTTCGCATCCTGTTCAAACCCCACGACACGGTGGTTGAACAGGACTTCTGCCCCGTCTTCATCGCGCACCGCTTCGGACAGCATGCGTGACAGGTGATACTGCTCGCACTGGACGCGGAAAGGGAAGGGGGTGAGGTCGGCAATTTCAGAGAGGTCAAAGTCGATCACCTCGCCCGATTTGCGCTCACGGAAGTGATAGACCGGCGCTTTCAGACCCATTTCGATCAGTTTCTCAGTGATCCCGAAGTCGTTGAGCATCTCCAAGGTCGGCGGGTGGAAGGTTGAGGCACGCAGGTCGAGAGCGCAATCCTCTTGCGCTTCGACGAGGACAACCTCGATCCCTTGTTGGGCAAGCAGATAGGCTGCCACTGTTCCGACCGGACCTGCGCCTGCGACAACGACTTTGGTCTGATACTCTTTCATTCAAAGCTCCGATTTGTATCCCGCCATCATCAATACGGGCGCGGCGGAGCATTCGGCGCGGAATTGGCCCGCGTCTCCGCTGTGCGGTAAGCGGAGGCGTCATTATCCGTTCGGTGGTTAGAATTGGGCGCTGAGCTTAAACATCAGCGGTGATGGCGTAGCTTTTGTGCGAATAAAGGAGCCTTTGAAAGATGCCTCGCAACACCTCGCCCCTTGTTGAGATCACGCAAGACGACATCGACACCTACAACCGCGACGGTGCGGTGTGCATTCGCAAGGTGCTCAATCAGGAATGGGTTGAGGCGCTGCTTGAGCAAGCGCGCGAAGTCATCGTCGAGAAGAAGGATGTGGGTCTGCTCCCGACCATTCCGGGCCGCTATATGGCGCGCTGCCTGCCGGACTATCGCAAGCTGATGTTCGAAGGGCCGGTGGCAGAGGCGGCGGGGAAGGTGCTCCAGTCGAAGGAAATTCGTTTCTTCTTCGATGAATTCTTCGCCAAGCCTCCGCAATCGGACGCCGCGACCCTGTGGCATTGCGACCGCATGGCTTTTCCGGTGGAGGGCAAGATGGTGCCTTCGCTCTGGATTCCGCTGACGCCGATAGTGGAGGAAAACTGCCTCGAAGTGCTCGCCGGTACGCAGAATGACGATGTGCCCTATTGGCTGTTCAGCCCCAATGCGCGCAAGATGATCAAGCCTGACGACCGCGTGCCGCACCCTGATATTGAGAGCCGCCGGGGTGAAGAGGGTCTGCGCTTCCTCAAATGGGAGATGGACCCCGGCGATATGCTGATCGTCCACCCCTGGGTGCTGCATTACTCAGCCGGCAATCCGACCGACGATTGGCGCGTTGCTATCTCTGAGCGCGTGTTCGGCGACGATATTCGCTGGGCCCCGCGCCCTGACTGCCTCAACATTGCAGGCGTCAGCTTTGACGAGATGCTCGACGGTGAAAAGCCCGAGGGCCCGCTCTTCCCGCTGCTTTGGTCCGAAGATGGCCGCCGCGACGACGACAGTGAGTATCCACGTGGCTTCGCAACCCGCTGGCCCAAGCGCGACATGGGCGGGGTCAACGAATACGACACCTTCAAGAAAATGAAGGAGAAGGAAGACGCAGGCGTCCTCTCCGCCAAAGACGTCTCCCCCGACCACAAGAAGGTCGGCGCGCACTGATCTCACCTGAAGGGAGGCCCCCGATGATGAAACTGTTCTACTCCCCATTCCACACCTTCATTCACAAGGTTCTGGTGACCGCGTATGAATGCGGGCTGTGGGAGGAGATCGACTTCATCGCGACCTTCCCGTTCAAGAATTTGGACGGGGAAGATCAGGGCGAGGCCTACTCCATCGCCGCGATCAACCCTTTGAGCAAAGTGCCCACTCTGGCCACGGATACCGGCCAAGTGATCTTCGGCAGCCAGGCAGTGTGCGAATATCTCGATGCGCATTCCAAGGCGGCGAAGATGTATCCCGACCCCGGTCCTGCACGCTGGGACGCGATCACGCGGCTTGCGATGGCGGACACGATCTTCGAAGGCACGGTGCAGATGGTCGCCGAGCAATGGCAGGAGCCTGAGCAGTGGAACCCCACAGTGTTTGAGCGGATGTGGCCCAAATTCATCCGCTCGCTCGACTGGATGGATGCAGAGGCCGCTAAGGGCTGGGACCGCTTCGATATCGGCCACGCGGCCATGCTGCACGCGATCAGCTATCTCGGTTTCCGCGCGGAGTTCTATGAGGCGAAAGACCCGCTCTACCCCAACTTCAACTGGCGCGAGGGCAGGGCGGCTTTGTCCGATTGGTATGACGAAGCCTGCGAGCGTCCTTCCGTCAAATCGCACTACAATGTCGACTTCACCGGCGACACTTCGGCGCAGCGGCTCCAGAACGCAGTGCAAGAAGTCCTCGCCGCGCAAAAGGCAAATGCCCAATGATCGATTTCTATTTCTGGCCGACGCCCAATGGGCACAAGATCTCCATAGCGCTGGAGGAGTTCGGGCTCGACTATCAGGTCAAACCGATCAACATCTTGCAGGGCGAACAGCACGACCCCGCTTTCATCGCGATCAGCCCCAACAACCGCGTGCCCGCCATTGTCGATCACGACGGGCCGGACGGGAAGCCGCACGAGGTCTTCGAAAGCGGCGCGATCCTGCTCTATCTCGCGCAAAAGACGCAGCAATTCTGGCCGGAGACCCTTGCGGAGCAATCCGTCCTCACCCAATGGGTCTTCTTCCAATGCGCCAATATCGGCCCGATGTTTGGCCAATGCGGCCATTTTCGCGGCTATGCGGATGAGCAAGTGCCCTATGCGATTGCGCGCTATTCGGGCGAGGTCCAGCGGCTATACGGCCTCGTCGACCGGCACCTTGGCGCAAACGATTGGATGACACCGGGACAGGACTTTGGCCTTGCCGACATGGCCACTTATCCGTGGATGGACGCCCGCCAGCAGGCGCTGCACGGGGTCGACATCGCGAAGTTCCCGAATGTCGCCGCGTGGATCGAGAAAGTCGAAGCGCGCCCGGGCGTCCAGCGCGGTATGGCAGTGCTGAAAGACGATATGAAGGTTGGCAATCCCAGTGAAGAGACCAAGAAGGCCTTCTTCAACCGCACCTGATCCGATCAGTCCAAAGCCCGCGTCAGCAGGTTCGGGATAACCGCATCGTCATATTGCAGATTGACCTCGCCAAAGCGCGCAATGACCAGTTCCCTAGAGGGGATCACATAAACGCGCTGCCCGCCAAAACCGTCAAAATAGACGATGTCGTCTGCCTCGAAAGGCTCACCATGCGGGATCTGGATCGGGTTCGCGGCAGAGTAAGCACGCCGCTGTGTGTAGGCGCCAGCGGTCCACACATGCAGACCATATTGCGGGTTTACCGCTGATGGTTTTGCCATCTCTGCGATCCATTCAGCCGGTACGATCTGCTTGCCATCGGCCATGCCATTATTGCGGATCAATTCTCCGATCCTGGCGTAGTCGACGAGCCCAGCATGCAGACCGGCATAGCCGCGTGCCTTGCCGGTTGAATCAACCCAAATATTCGCGTCACCGGCACCCAGTGGGCACCACAATTCATCCTGAAGATAGGCAAGGAAGTCGCCGCGCCCTGCCTTGATCAGCTGCCGGTCGAGCACATCGGTCAGCACCTTGGTGATTGCGTTGTTATAGGCAAATTCAGTGTCCGGTTCGCCAACCTTCTCCATCGCTAGTGCAACATCACCGATATTGGGCGCGAACAGGACCTGCATGAAATTGGTCTGTCCCAGTCCCGCCGACATGGTCAGCATCTGGCGAAGAGTGATATTGCCTCTCGGGTCGCTGTTCCACTCAGGTAGATAATCGCCGATCCGGTCATCGACCGAGCCAATCACACCATCCTCGATTGCCATGCCGTAAAGCAGGGCGACAACTGACTTCATCATTGATGCAGAGGCGCTGGGTGTGGTGCCATCGATGCCTTCTGGAAAGCCGTTGTGAATTTCTACCCCGCGATGCCACACGATGAGACCGAGCCCGCGCTGTTCATCCGAATAGGTCTGGGCCGCGGCAATGGCTTGAACCATGGTGCCCTGCGGCGCGCTGCTTGGGATTGGCGCGGTCTCACACGCCGTTAGCGCGAAAGAAGGGAGATATCGTTCAACCTCCAAAATGCTTGCTGTCTGCGGCAGGTCAGCGGGCGTCGCCGGATTGTCGAGGCCAGAATAGCGCGGATCGGTAAGGGCTGTGGGGCCCTTGGTCTCAACCGCTGTGGATTGTGCGGGTGGCATGCTGGCACAGCCTGCCAGCGCGCCAGCGGCGAGCAGCAGAGGTGCCAAGGAGCGATACAGCGTCGAATTGGTCATGATGCGTTGTCCTCAAGATTCTCACCGGGGATGGCAGGGCCTAAAGTGCAGGGCAGGGAAGCGCCATTGTGGCTTTCGATAAAGTGCAAACTGGTTGCGAGCGCTCGGGCGAAAAGCGCTTGATTGGTGGCACCCGGCGCGTCTTTCACTCGTCCGAGAATGCCGCCGAAATAGTGATCCACGCCGTCACCCACCCAAAGGGCAGCGCTGCCTTCGGGCGCGAAGTCGTAGCTTGCTTTGTGCGCCTGCCAATCGTCGATGAAGCCGGGCAGCACGTCAGCGGTGCCGGTCTGGGTGAGCGAGGGGACCGCCATGCTCGCCCATGTCTGCGCGTCGAGCCTGCCGGGAATTTCGCCCGGCGGTGACCACGAGACAACGGCGGCGACGCCCGCTTGACTGAGATCCAACCCGCTCTCACGCATATCGACCGAGCGCGCGCCGCCCGCAAACTGCGCCATCAGCGCGCCGAAACTGTGGCCCATGGCGATGGCGTTGCCGGTTTTGATGGTGATGCCTTGCTCAGCCAATGCCTCGTGGACGGCCTGCGGAGGTGCGAGAGCCAGCGCCATATCCTCATTTCGGGTGCGCCATTGTTCTTGCGGTGAGGGGCGCTCGGGCAGGCCGATCTCCTCACTATCGACATGCATCGGGGCGACGACGACATAGCCGCTCCCCGCGAGTGGTCCGAGCATTGCGGAATAGCGACCCGGCGCCGCGAAGGCCCCGTGGGAGAAAGCGATCAGAGGGTAGTTGCCCGGCTGGGAAGGCGCAAACACAGTGACGGGTATGGAGCGGCCTTCCGCCTCCAGCGTCAGCTCAATATTCTGGTGCTCGCCCGCAAGCCGCTCGCTGCATGTGGCGGCTTTGACGGAGGCGGGCTGCGCGCTGGTTGTGGGTGCAGGAGCCATGCAAGCGACAGCGCCGAGGGCCAGCGCTGATACGGCAAGGCACCGCAAGACGCTCATCCCAGCAAGTCCACTTCCACACCTGCATCCTCGACTTGCGCCATGCACCAGACGGCATGCCCTGCTGCCAAGTCCTGCGCCGCGACGCCGAGCGATTTGTACATCGTGATCTCGTCAGCGCTGGTGCGGCCTTGGACTGACCCTTGAGCCACCTCGCCGATCTCAGCGGCGATATGGGCTTCGGTCACAGTGCCGTCTTCGATGGCGTTGAGAAGTTCTCCCGCCGCTGCCATCGCGGCGGGGCGATAGTCGACCACAAAGCGGCTGCGCGCAACGGCTTCGTTGTCGACTTCAGCGCTGGTCGGGATGGCGGCTCCGACAAGGTTCACGTGCTGACCGGGTTTGAGGTCCGCGCCGAAGAGGATCGGCTCTTTGGCGGAGGTTGTGGTGCAGATGATGTCTGCCTCGGCCACGGCCTCTGCGACACTCGCATGGGCGCGGGTGGGTAGGCCCGTGAATTCGGCGGTAGCCTTGGCGAAGCTTTGCGCGCGCGCGGCATCTCGGCCCCAGACGTCGATCTGGCTGATCGGGCGCACCGCCATCATCGCGCTCACATGCCGCATCGCCTGCTCGCCATTGCCGATGATGGCGAGCCGGCTCGCATCTTCGCGCGCCATCAGCTGGGTGGCGAGCGCGCTGGCGGCAGAGGTGCGGATGGCGGTCAGGGACGAGCCTTCGATCATGGCCAGCGGCACGCCTTTGGCGCTGTCGAACAGCATGACCATGCCGACATGCGTGCCGAGCGGATCGGGCTTTCCATCAATCAGCGGGCGGTCATATTTGCACACCAGCTTGATGCCGAAGCTTGCGTCCGTGGCTGTGCCAGCCGTGCCAAGCGAGCCGGGCATGATCGCCATCTTACCGGACGCTCCGGGCACTGGCATGAACTGGCGGATGGGGAGCGAGACATCGCCTTGGCTGACCGCGATCATCGCCTCGCGCATAACGTCGACGCAAGGGCCGACCGGAAGCAGCCGCTCGACCGCAGATTGAGGGATAATCCGCATGGGCTCAGTCCGCATTCCGGGGAGGGAGGAAGCGCATCTTGTTCATCACGTCCTGCACATTATCGGGGCGGTCAAAGGGCTCAGGCATGGGCTCGCCCGGCGTGCGGTCGCGGCCAATGGCGTAGAACCAGTCTTCAAGACCCGGCGGGAAGAAGACCCAGAACATCTTCATGTCGGTCTCGCCGGTATTCTTGATCCAGTGGGTGCAATTCCTCGCAAAGAGGATCGTGGTGCCGGGGCCGAACTCGGTCTCTTCGCCGTCAATATCGACGACGCCCGTGCCTTCATAGACGAAGACCAGCTCGTGGTTCTGCTTGTGCCCATGCTCGCGCACCATGCAGCCGGGAGGCATAACCTGAATGCCGCTCGACCACGTGTCATAGGGCATGTTGTCGGCGGTGAGGTTGACGTTCACATAGCCACGGCTGGGCATGGGCTGCCATAGGGATCGGCCTTCGTCAGGGCCAACAATGACCGAGCGGCCCTTGGTGATGTGGCCAACCGGCGGGTGGACAGGATCGGACGCCATGACGTGTGTTCTCCTGAGGTTCTAGGCGGTTAGAAATTCGAGCACGCGCGGATTGTAGTCCACGGTCGCAGCGATGGGGGCAAAGTGGCCTCCGCGTTCCAGCAGATGGACCTCAGCCCCTTCGATCAGCTCACCCATTTCCTGCGTGAAGCCGGGGGGAGTGATGGAATTGTCCATCGCGCCGATGCAGAAAGTGGGGACGGTGATTTCGTGCAGGCGGCTGCGCAGATCGTGGGTGTAGACCGCGTTGATGCGCGAGAGCTCAACTTCAAGGCCGGGGAAGGCGGCGAGGCGCTCCTCCATGAACTTGCGCGCGCCATAATTGGGATCGCCCATCTGCGCCTGCAGGATGCTGGGCGGCATGGCGAGATAGGTTCCGGTGGTCAGATAAGCGAGCGGGCCGCAGCTGATGAGAATCTCGCGCCGGGTGCGGAACAGCTCTGTCAGATAGGTGTCCGGTCCCGCCCAGCTGCATGACAGCACCATCTTGGTAAGCCGCTCTGGCGCATCGAGAGCGATATGCTGGCCAATCGCGCCTCCTGTGGAGTGGCCGACAAAGTAAGCGCTCCCGATCCCCATCGCGTCCATCATGGCGAGCACATCGGTTGCCATATGCTCGGCGCCATAGACGACCTTGCCCGGCGTCGATTCCCCGCAGCCGCGATGGTCGAAGGTGATGACGCGGAAGTGTTTGGCGAAGGCTTGGACCTGATTGCTCCAGAACGCCCCGCGCCCGCCAAGGCCTGCGACCAGTAGCAAGTCCGGCCCGCTGCCTGTGGTTTCGACATGGATCTCCGCATCGCCAATGTCGACGCGCATGACCTCGGTAGGGATGGTGTCGTCGCTCATTGCGCCACTCACAGAGTTGTGAAGACCGACTTGGTCTGGAGATAAAGCTCCAGCCCGTCTCTGCCATTCTCGCGGCCCACGCCCGATTGTTTGTAGCCACCCAAAGGCACATCCCAATCCGCGCCGCTCGCATTGTTGATGCCGATAATGCCAGCGCGAATGCCGCGCGCCATGCGGTGGGCGGTCGAGACGTCTGATGTCCAGACAGAGCCTGCCAAGCCATAATCGCTGTCATTGGCGAGTGCGATGGCCTCTTCCTCGGTCTTGAAGGTCTGAGTGACCAGAACCGGACCGAAGATTTCCTCCCGCACAACGCGCATGTCATTGGTGGTGTTCGAGATGACAGTCGGCTCAATGAAGAAGCCCGAATTGCCGTGACGCTTGCCGCCGCTCGCAATCTCTGCCCCTTCGCTTGCGCCCAGTTCGATATAGTCCTGCACCTTGTCGAACTGTTTCTCCGAGACAATCGGGCCGATCTGCGTCTCTTCGTCGAGACCCGCACCCAGCTTGAGCGACTTGCCAACCGCAGCAACGCCCGCGATCACTTCGTCCTTGATGTCTTCATGGACATAAAGGCGCGAGGCGGCGGTGCAGGTCTGGCCGGTGTTCCAGAAGATGCTCATCGCGCTTGCCGGAATGGCCTTCTCAAGGTCAGCATCAGGCATGATGATATTGGGCGATTTACCGCCGAGTTCGAGGCTAACTTTCTTCAAGTTCTCAGCGGCTGCATGGGCGATGACCTTGCCTGTCACGGTAGAGCCAGTGAAGGCGATCTTGTCGATCCCCTTGTGGTGGATCAGTGCGTTACCGGTCGTCGCGCCATAGCCGGTGACGATGTTGAGCACGCCTTCAGGCAGCCCTGCTTCGAGGAACAACTCGCCCAGACGAAGCGCCGTGAGCGAGGTGTCTTCGGCAGGCTTGAGGATCGCGGTGCAGCCTGAGGCAAGGCACGGCCCCAGCTTCATCGCGGCCATCACAATCGGGTAGTTCCAAGGCACAACCAGAGCCGCGACGCCCACCGGCTCTTTCAGCGTGTAGACGTGGTGGTCGCCCGGCATGTTGATGTTGTGCGTCGTGCCGGTGATCTTGTCCGCCCAGCCTGCGTAGTACCGGATTGCTCCGATGGCGGCGAAGACCTCTCCGCGCGCCGAGTTAATCGGCTTGCCGGTGTCCAGTGTCTCCAGCTGAGCAAGCTCTTCATGGTGCGCAGCGATTTTGTCAGCGCAGGCATGGATCAGGGCTGCGCGCTCACCCGGCTTCATGCTGGGCCATGGGCCTTCATCGAACGCCTTGCGCGCTGCGGCCACGGCGCGGTCAACGTCAGCGGCGCTCGCATCTGCGATCAGGCCGAGCTGCGCGCCGTCTGAGGGGTTGATGACGCCGATTGGGTCTCCGCCCGACGCGTCCGACCAGTTGCCGCCAATCAGGATGCCTTTTGACTTGGCAACGAAACTGCTGGATGCGGGGAGCAGGTCAATAAGGGGCATTTCTAGGTGTCTCCATTGGTTTGGGCTTCAACCATCGCGCGGTAGGGGCGGATGGCGAGAAGGATGAGGAACGCGCCCGCTGCAATCGTCGCAGGCGGCGCAAAGGCGAGAGAGAGGTTGATGGCTTTTTCATCGCCAAACACATTGTCCGTCAGCCAGCCGATCAGCAGCGGCCCGGCGGAATAGCTTAAGAGATTGGCGATCAGCAGATAGACCGCCATGACCTGCGCGCGCATGCGGTTGGGGGTGATGAGAGGGAAGGTCGAGACGCCCGCTCCGAAGGGGATCGTGCCGAGCAGTACAACCACTCCAAGCAGTCCAAGCCCGACCATGGGTGAGCTCACCAGAGGAAAGGCGATGGCGGCGGGCAGAGCGAGGAGCGCTGCAAACATCGGCAGGCGCAAGGTCGCGTCAATCATCCCGCGCGCGAGCAGTCGTTCGGCGAGAAACCCTCCCGAGATCACGCCCAGCGGCCCAGCGACCATCAGCACGGGGCCGAACAATTGACCGACCTCTAACTGGGTCCACTCATGCACGCGGATAAAGTAGCTCGGCGCCCATGCGCCCAGCCCATATTGCGCCGCTGCAAGGCAGGAGAAACCGAGGAAGAGCGGCAGGAAGACGGCTGCATTCTTGGCCACGAACCCGGCGACTTCAAAGGCTGGCGGAGCCTCCTGCGCAGCGGCAGCGGCCTGCTCTGCGCTGTCCTTGCGCACGGGTTCCTTGATAAACAGCATCAACACGAACAAAGGCACGCTCAGCATAGCGACGCACATGAAAGTGAGTTGCCACGGCTGGAACGTGCCGAACGGCAGCGTCGTCGGCCCCATCTCAGCCAGCGTCGCATAGAGGTAACCGCCAAGGATCAGCGCGATGCCCGACCCGACAAAGCCGGAGCCTGTAAACACGCTGATCGGGCCGGGCAGCTTTTCCTTCGAGAAATAGTCGCTGATGATCGAGAAACCTGCGGGCGAAAGCGTCGCTTCGCCCACGCCGATAAACATGCGCGCGACAAACAAAGCGAGGAACACGCCCGCAAGCCCGCTCGCAAAAGTCGCCGCTGACCAGCAGACGAGGCCCACCAGAATGACCATTTTGCGATTGTGCCGGTCCGCGATCCAGGCAATCGGAATGGCGAGCACAGCGTAGAACAGCGCAAAGGAAATGCCCATCAGCAAGCCCATTTGCACATCGCTTGCGCCTAAGTCGGCCTTGATCGGCTCCACCAGCAGAGTGATGATCTGGCGGTCGATATAGGCAACAATCGCCGCGAGTGAGAGGACCGCGACGACGAACCACGGGCGGCTGCCTATGCCGGCCTTCACCTGAGGTGCTTTCGTGTCTGCAAACGCGGTTGCCATGATGCTGGTCTATCCCGCACTGGCGCTTGAGCCATGGCGAGAGGACCGTGTGACCGTCTATTGGATAGGCCCGCAGCGCTCGCTCGTTTCGGGGGGCGCTTTTGCTGATACAGTGGCGTTATGACGCAAGTTCCCGCGCAATCTGATGACACCCAACCTCTGGAAGTCCGAAACTCCTCTTTGGAACGTCTCAGGGTCGCTCTCGATCCCGCTTGCGTGATCGTGGACGAAGCGGAGCGGCGCTTTTTCAGCCAGGACCTGTTCTTTGAAGGTGATCTGCCCATCGCGGTGATCCGCCCGCGCAGCCGCGACGATGTGGTGGCGCTGGTGAAGGAATGCGGGGAGCTTGGCATTGCGATATTCCCGCGCGGTGGGGGCATGTCCTACACCGATGCGTTTCAGCCACGGGGCGAAAATGCCGTGGTGCTCGACACCGGTTCTCTCGACTGGATCGGAGAGGTCAGCGCCTCCCGCGACTATGTCACCGCCGGGGCGGGATGCACATGGGCGGCGCTCGACAAAGCGCTCGCCAAGGTCGGCATGCGCGCGCGGTTCTGGGGGCCGATGTCGGGCGGGACGGCGACTTTGGGCGGATCGCTCAGCCAGGGGTCGGTCACATTCGGGTCGGGTCAGACAGGCGCATCGGCCAACGCGGTCAAGAGCTTCGAGATTGTGACCGGCGCAGGCGAAGTGCTCCACACCGGATCGGACGGGTCGCAGGGCACCTCCGCATTCAACCGTCACTTTGGCCCCGATCTGACGGGCCTGTTCGCCAATGATGCGGGCGCTTTGGGGATCAAGACGGCGGTGACGCTGGAGATTGAGCCGCGCCCGGCGCAGGTCACGGGGCTGTCCTTTGCTTTCGACGATTTCGCTGCGATGGCGGCTCTGTTCGGAGAGGTCTCTCGCAGGCGGTTGGCGAGTGAGTTCACCGCGATGGACGCGGATTTCGCGCGCCAGAACGCAGGGCCGCCGGACTTGGCAAACGACCTCAAATCACTTTGGAAGGTCGGCGTGTCAGCGGGCAATCCGCTCGCGGCGCTCGGGCGGATGGCGCGGGTGGCGCTGGGCGGGCGCGGCTTTATGGACAAGGCGCGCTACACCGCGCATTTCGTCATCGAAGGGCGCGATGCAAAGGATGTGGCCAGCCGCGTCAAAGCTTTGCGTGCCCATGCCAAAGGCGGGAACGAGATCGTCAACACGGTTCCGCTGATGATGCGCGCTGATCCGTTCCCGGCTCTGCCCGTGACCCATCCCGATGGCCGCCGGATGGTTCCGGTCCACGGTATCTTCTCTCCCGATGCGATGGACGGCTTTCACGCCGAATATCTCGCATTGAAGCAGAAATACGCCGCCCAAATGGCGGATTGCGGAATGACGATTGCGGAGTTCTTTGCCGGCATTGCAGGCGCAGGCTTCCTCTATGAGCCGGTCTTCTACTGGCCCGACACGCGCTACGAATATCATGCGCGCATGACGCCCGATTACCTCGCGAACCTGCCGGAATATCCCGAGAATCTGGCGGGCCGAGAACTGGCGCGCACGATGATTGCCGAGATCATCGTCCTGATGCGAGAAGCTGGCGGCACGCATTTCCAGATCGGGAAGATGTACCCCTATGCGGAGACGAAATCGCAAGCCGTGCGCGACTTTGTGACTGACCTCAAAAAACGCCTCGACCCCCACCACATCATCAATCCCGGAGCGCTTGGACTTTGACAGAAGTGGCAATCATAGGCGGCGGCATTGGCGGGCTTGTGGCGGGCATTGCGCTAAAAAAAGCCGGCCAGAATGTGCGCATTTATGAGCGTGCCCCGGCCTTTGGCGAAGTGGGCGCTGGCATCTCCATGTCGCCCAACGCTGTGCTGGGTCTGCGCTCGCTAGGCCTTGGCGAGTGGCTGGAAGAGGTCGCGAACGAGCCAGTCGAACAGCAGCTATGGCATGGCTCCACCGGAGAGCTGCTCCAACCCATCGACCGCCGCAACACGCGTGAGCGTTACAAGGCACCCTATGTGCAGCTTCACCGCGCCGACCTGATGGGCGCTTTGGTCGACGCGTTCGGCGAAGAGAATTGCACGATGGGCGCTGACCTGTCGGCGATCCAATCGCGCGAGGATGGCGTGACGCTGACTTTCGCGGATGGCTCAATCGTCGAGGCCGATGCGGTGATTGCCGCCGATGGCTTGCGCTCCGTTGTGCGTGACGCTCTGTTCGAAACCGGCGCGCCGCAGTTCAGTGGCCATGTCGCCTATCGCGGGCTGATCCCGGCAGGCAAAGTCACGCCGCGCGCGGTCGAGCCCTACAACATCAATCACCTCGCCCATGGCCGCAACATCGTCAGCTACCCTGTACGGCAGGGCGAGCTGGTCAATGTCGTCGCGCTCTCCAAGGCCGATGGCTGGGTGGAAGAGGGCTGGGCGGTGAAGGCCGACAAGGCCGATCTGATCGCCAAATATGAAAGCTTCCCGCCTTATGTGCAGGAGCTGCTGCGTGAGATTCCAGAGGAGGAACTGTTCTGCTGGGGCCTGTTCATCCGGGAGCCTTTGTCGCAGTGGCGCAAGGGTCGCACGGTCCTGCTCGGCGACGCGGCTCACCCGATGCTGCCTTATATGGGGCAGGGCGCGTCCTGCGCGATTGAGGATGGCGTGATCCTGGGCCGGGCCATTGCGGAGTGCGATGGCCTAGACTCCGCACTCGATTGCTATGTCGCGACGCGGATTGAGCGTGCATCATTACTTCAGCGCGAGAGCAATCTGGGCGGGGAGCGTTTGCAGGCCATCGACCCGGACATGTTCCGCGACACGCCGATCAAGGACGAGGATGCGCTGGGCATCTTCGCCTATGATCCGGCGACCACGCCTTTGCTAGGGCTACCTGCCGATGCTTAAGCGCACCCGTTAGCCGGGCTTGCGCGCCACCAAGGATTGCAGGAATGCGTTGGTTAGGCCGGGGCCGGGCTCGACCACGAAACCGGCGTCCTCAAGAATGCCTTTGAAGTCCGATGCGACGAAAGCGGGCGAGTAGGGCTCGCAATTGTCGCGGCTGTCATTGTCGATCATGAAGCGGTGGCCGTCGCTGACCTTGATCGCGTCATTGTTGTTGGGGAATTCATAGATCGAGAAGACCCCGCCCGGGCGCAGCACGCGGAAGGTTTCGGCGATGATTTCCTTCATCTTTTTGACCGGCACTTCGTGGAACAGGATGTAGGATAGGACCATGTCGAACTGGCCATCTTCAAAGCCGCTATCCTCTGCCAGCGCCTGTTTGAAGTGGACGTCCTTGCCCCGCTCGGTTGCGCGCATATGGGCGTATTTGATCAGCGGCAGGCCAACATCCAGACCCCAGACCTCAGCGGTCGGGTAGAGGTCTTTCAGCACCGTCGTCGCCTGCCCGATGGAGCAGCCGATATCGAGGATGCTTTCAATCTTGCCATCTTCCGGCTTGGTCGCTTTCTCGGCCAGTTCGATGTGAAGCTCGTCCTGATCGTTGAAGCCTTCGTAGAAAATCTTGGTGCCGTAGTGAAACACCGGGCCGCCGATGGGATCGTCCGTGTAGCCGCCCGGCTGGCAGTGGATTTCGCAGCGAGTGTATTGCGGCGGCTCGAAATTCGGGTCGTAGTGAATATTGTCCGGGTTGGACTTTTCCGCTGCCTCCATCGCTTCGAGCAGCTCATCGCCCTTGCGCAGGAAGCTCTTGCGGGTGCCGCGCCACATCATCTCTTGCTGGGAGCGGACAAAGCGCTGCCAGGTCGGGGTCAGGGGCACCTTGGCGAAGACCTGCTTCACCTGATCGAGCGGAATGTCCGAGCCATCATCCGGGCGCACAACTTCGCCGGCTTCAACCGCGCGCTCCAGCTCTGCCTCACCATTGGCGGCCATCACGGGGAAGCCGCGCTGGATGGCGAATTTGCGGAACGAGGTCACAAATTCGAGATAGCTCTCATCAGCGAGAGTGGTCGGGCGGGGGAGGATTCCAATCGTACCGCGGTCCATTGTCTATTCCTGTTCCATATTGCCAGAGGGGATATCGGCGGCTGCGCCAAGCTTATGTGTCGGGCGACGCAGGAAGGCGCCGAACACTCGGTCAACAAACGCATCACGCTCCGCCGCGCGGCGAGCGATTTCGTCCTGGTCGGGCATGTGGGCTTCGATTTCGTCGGAGACCGAGATACCCTTTTCCTCAAGGATTTTCTCAAGCACCAGCACCCTGTCGTGATAGGTCCAGACGGAGGCGGACAGCTCCAACAGCGCGTCGAGAATATTGTCAGTCACAACACTGTCGAAATAGACGCGCCCGCGCCCCGTGATCTCTTCGCCCAGCTCTTGGGGGATTTTTTCGTCCATGACGGTGTTTTCCATCTTTCACAAAGCTCCGGCAAATCAACGGGTGAGAGAGTGATTGGTGCCCGGCCACAAATCGAGCCGCCTCGCCCGATTCATCCGCGTATTGGATAGCGATTGCCGCAAGTGAGCGGATTGCGGATCAGCGCGGCTATGTCAGTACTCATGGATAACACTGTGACCCCGGCTCAGATGCTGCGCAAGGCGCTTGATGGGCCCGAGATTATCGTTGCGCCGGGCATTTACGATCACATGAGCTTGCTGATGGCGAAGCGCGCTGGCTTTGGCGCTTTCTACGCCTCTGGCTATTGGAATGCGGCCTCTGCCTTGGGCGAGCCCGATGTCGGAATTGCTGGCGCGACCGACTTCCTGACCATCTTTGCGCGTTTTGCCGAGAAAGCGGGCGCGCCGATCATTGCCGATGCGGATACCGGCTTTGGCAGCCTCACTAATCTGGATCGTGCGGCAAAGGCCTATGCCCGCGCAGGCATCGCGGCGATGCAGATTGAGGATCAGGATTTTCCCAAGGTCTGCGGCCATGTCGGGCGCGCTTCCTCTGTGCCCACTGAGGAAATGGAGCGCCGTGTCCGTGTCGCTGTAGAGGCGCGCGAAGGCACCGATATGCGCATCATCGCCCGCACTGATGCAAGGCGCACTGAAGGCCTCGACGCAGCCATTGCGCGGCTGCAAGCCTATGACGCGGCGGGGGCGGATATCCTCTTCCTCGAAGGACCGCAGAGTGAGGACGAGATTGCCTCTGCTGCCAAGGCTCTGGGAAAGCCCCTGCTGCTCAACGCGGCCCATGGCGGGGTGACGCCGATCCTCTCGCCCGCTCGCTATCAGGAACTGGGCGTCAAGCTGGTGATCTATCCGGCCGGTGCTCCCCTGAGCGCGGCATGGGCAACGCAGCGCTTTTACGAGGGGCTTGCGTCCGGCGATCCCAACACCGACCATATCGACATGTTCGATTTTGCCGAGATCTCCAAGGCGCTGGGCATGGACGATGTGGTCGCCTTTCAGGACCGCCACGGAGCGCCCTGATGCCGAGGGACATTCTTGCTGCCATCTCTCCCGGAGCGGGCGCTCCGCCGCAGATTGAGCCGCTGATCCTGGATGATCCCGCTCCCGATGAGCTGGTGATCGCGGTCAAGGCGGCGGGCATCTGCCACACCGATATCGGCATTGCGAATTGGTCAACCGAGCCGCGCGTCTTTGGCCACGAGGGCGCGGGCGTGGTGGTCGAGGTCGGCTCGGACGTAACCGAGTTCGCAGTGGGCGACCGGGTGCTCGCCACCTTCGGCTTTTGCGGCGAATGCTCGGTCTGCGACAGCGGACGGCCCGCCTATTGCGTCGATGGCATCGCGCTCAACATTGAAGGCGCACGGGCGACGGATCGGCCTAGCCTCACGCGGCCAAACGGCGAAGCCATCGGCGGCGCGTTCTTCCAGCAGAGCTGCTTTGCGACCCATGCGATTGTGACCAAGCGCAATGTCATCAAGATCCCCGACAGCGTCAGTTTCATCCACGCCGCGCCCTTTGGCTGCGGGGTGCAGACAGGGGCAGGCGCAGTGTTCAACCAGTTGGGCTTGAAGCCGGGCTATCCGCTCGCCGTCATCGGTTGCGGCGCGGTGGGACTGTCGGCCATCATGGCGGGAAAGATACTCGGCTGCGATCCGATTATCGCCTTCGATCTGGTTGAGGAACGCTGCGTTTTGGCGCGCGAAATGGGCGCGACGCACGCTTTTCAGGGCGATGTCGCAGAATCGATCCGCTCCGTCGTGCCAGAGGGCGTTGCAGCGGTGCTCGACACGGCCGGTGTGCAGACCACTTTCGAGCAATCGCTCCACGCTTTGCGTCCCGGAGGTTCGCTCGGCGTGCTCACTCTGCCCGGTGAGTTCGAGGACCCAATCCCTCATCCCGGCGGGCTATCCTTTATGACGACCAACATTATCGGCATCATCGAAGGCGACAGCGTGCCGCATGAATTCCTGCCCTATCTGCTCGATCAGTTTGAGGCGGGCCATCTGCCGGTCGACCGCTTGATCGAAACCTTCCCTTTCGAAAATATCGCAGGCGCGTTTGAGGCGATGAAGACCTCCTCCGCGATCAAGCCTGTCCTCACTTTTGGAGCCTGACCCTAGCATGCCCGCCCCCGATCAGAGCGCGATTGAAGTCGTCCGCACCGACGCGGTTGAGACCATCATGGACATTCCCGTCATCGTCGTGGGCGGCGGCGGGACCGGCCTGTGCGCCGCGCTTGCCGTGCGCGATGCGGGGATTGATGTGCTGGTGGTTGAGCGGGATCGTCAGCCGCTGGGCACCACGTCGATGTCCACCGGCCTCATCCCCGCCTGCGGCAGCGCGATCCAGTGCGCGGCGGGCGTCGAGGACAGCGTCAACATCTTCGCCGGAGACATCGTTTCCAAGACGAAGGGTCAGGTCGACAAGGAAATGGTGGTCAGCATTGTCGAGCAATCCGCCGCCACCATCGACTGGCTGGTCGAGAAGCACGGGTTAGACCTCAGCCTCGTCGATGGCTTCACCTATCCCGGTCACTCGGTCCGGCGGATGCATGGCATGCCGAGCCGTTCGGGCGGAGAGCTGATGGGCGCATTGTTCGCTGCGTGTGAGACGGCGGGCGTAGACTTCTTCACCGAAAGCACCGTCAACCGCCTGTTTGTGAACGCAAAAGACCGCGTCATCGCGATCGGATGCACACGTCCCGATGGCTCCGAAGATGTGATCGGCTGCGATGCGCTGATCCTCGCCTGCTGCGGCTTTGCGGGCAATCAGGCGATGGTTGCCGACCTGATTCCGGAGCTGGAACATGCCACTTTCCACGGTCATCCCGGCAATAAGGGCCACGCGATTGAGTGGGGCCGCGAGCTGGACGCAGCGATGGCGGATATCAGCTCCTATCAGGGGCATGCAGGGCTGGCGGCAGGCTATGGCATCCCGATCCTGTGGCCGCTGATTGTCGAAGGGGGCGTGCAGGTGAACCGTGCAGGCGTGCGTTTCTCCAACGAGGCGGCAGGCTATTCAGAGCAAGCGGTCGAAGTGCTGCGGCAGGACGGCCATGTCGCATGGTCGATCTATGACGAACGCCGCCACAAGGTCATGGAGCAGTTTGACGACTACCAGCAGGCGCTCTCAGCCGGCTGCATCAAGAGCGCGGACACTCTGGAAGAGCTGGCCGAGATTCTCGGTGTGGATGCGGCGGGTCTTGCCGCTACGATCGAGGAAACCCACGCACTGGTCGAGAGCGGAGAACCGGACCGCTTTGGGCGCAGCTTTGAAGGCAAGGCCAAGCTTTCCGCGCCGTTCTATGGCGTCAAAGTCACCGGGGCTCTATTCCACACGCAAGGCGGGTTGGAAGTCGATGCCCATGCGCGCGTCCTCAAATCCGACCGCACGCCTTTCCCGAACCTTTATGCAGGCGGCGGCGCTGCGCGTGGGATTTCGGGGCCGGGGGCGGATGGTTATCTAGCGGGCAATGGCTTGATGACGGCAACGACCTTGGGCCGCCTGGCTGGCGAGCACTCCGCGGCGCAGATTTCTTAAGCGTATTCGCTGACGCTCAGACTGGCGCTGATCTCTTCGGCGGTGGCCTGCATCATCGGCAGAAACTCCGCCGCGGCCTCATTCGGTTTGATCGCCGAGGCAAAGTAGATGAGCGCCATGCAGCCGACCAATTGGCGTTCCTGATCGAACACCGGAACGGCGAGCGAGGACGTCTTGCCGGGTTCAAAATTGTGCTGATTGCGCGCTTGCAAGGCGTATCCGACTTTCTTGATATTATCGAGCGCCACGCCGTCGGACAGCAGCAGCAATCCGGTCTGCGCAGACTCGCTATCCGTTGCCTGCAGCGCGTCTTTGATCATGTCCCGCTCTGTATCGGCGCAATGGGCGAGATAGGCCTTGCCGGTCGCGCATTCGGCAATCGGCAGAGTGAAACCGGGATAGTAATTGGTGAAGGTCAGCGACGTCATCTTATGGGTCGATTCGCGCACCATCATCCGCGTGCCAACGCGCGTGGCGAGAGAGATCGGCCAGCCGACCTTCTGGCACAATTCCTCCATATGCGGACGCGCTTCTGCGGCGAGCAGGTCTTCCTGCTGGAACCCCGTGGCAAGCGACTGGACGAGAGCCGTCACGCGGTACTTCTTGCGCCCCGCCTCCCGCTCAATCAGACCTTCATGCATGAGAGTTTGGACGACACGGCAAGCGGTGGCGTAGGGCACATCGGCGCTGCGCGAGATACCCATCAGCGTGATCGGTCCGTCACGGCTCACCGCCGACAATACGGCGAAGCCACGACTGATTGCTCTGACCGGTACACCACGTTCCATAGAAGCCTCATCTAACCACTGTACGGTTAGGCGCAACTGGGTAAATGTACAAGCGCCGAGACGGTACAGACTGTCAATTTGTCTGGACTAATGCTCATTTTGCAACAGCGCGAAGGGGCGTCAGCGACCGCGCGCGGTCTTTGCGCAAATCTGCGCAAGCGTGCGGCTTTGCTCGTTCCCGACGATGCAAATCGCTTCGTCCACGCCCATGCCCGGCTTGGCGAGCATCATGTCCGCCTGCATGGCGAGCGCAATGTGGACGCAGGCGCGTGCCGACATGTCCGTCTCTGCGCTGGTGCCACCTGAATAGGCGCCGACGCCCGCTTGCTTGGCGTAGTCAATGGCGCGGGCTGTATCGAGCAGACTGCCCACATCCGGCGTCTTCACCTGGATCACATGGGCGGCCTTCGCATCGCAGAAATCGCGCACGTCTTTCAATGTGTTGCAGTGCTCATCCGCGACCACTTTGGCGCTGGTGCCGAGGCGTTCCATCTCTGCGACGATCTCAGCATAGAGGTCGATCTGCTTCGCCCGCTCACCATAGTCTACCGGACTTTCGATCTGGAGTGGGAACTGGGGCACACGCTCGGCAAGGTTGGCGATAAAGGCAGCGACTTTGGCCGGATCGTCGCTGTGGCCAAGCCCGACCCAGCCATAGAGGTCAAAGTGCAAAATCGGGCGGTAGTCTGCGCCGCCCAGCTCATCCGCGCGCTTCGCCACCCATTCGACATAGTCGATAAAGGTCGCGCCATCGGGGCCGAATTTCTCGGCGGAGTTGATGAGGCCATGGGGCAGGGCGCCCACGCGTTTGAGCACCATCTTGTCGACATTGATCCGCCGCTCATCCCCGCTTTGCGCGAAAATCGGGATTGGGGCGGAGGGCAGCGGCTGGTCGAAAATGTCGCAGATGATCTCTGCCAGAGTGCATTTGCGTACGCTCGCCGCGGCTTTGAGGAGCGCTTGGCTCATCCCATATTTGACCGCGATGGGAAGGGGGTCTCCCGCCTCCAGCAATTCCTCGCAATTCGTCTCGGCGGCGCTTGCATCGCGGCCGATCACTTGCGGGGCGAGGCGCTCTTTGACCAACGCTGCCATCTTATCGGGATCAAACAGCGGATCGCGGCCCGCAGCGCCTGAATATTGGACGCTGACCATGTCGCCCCACGCGACCGCCCCGTCGCTCAGAACCAGCCCGACGCTCAGCGCCGTCGCCGGTTGCCGGATGGAGGTAAAGCCGGGCGTGCGCGTCTCGCCGACATAGTTGAACCCGTCATGCTCCACCCCGGCGCGGATGGCGGCCTGGTCATCGTAGAAGAACGAGCCAAGCGCGGGGGCAAGGATGATGTCGGTGATACTGGTCATGGGGTCCCCCTAGATGCTCAGACAACGCCCTTATCGCGCAGCTGAGCGATGGCGTCTTGCGAATAGCCAAGCCCCGCCAGCACGTCGTCGCTATCCGCGCTGTGCAGCGGACCGGCGCGGTTGGGCGGGCGCTTGCCATTGATCTTGAGCGGGCTTGAAAGAATGTCGATCTTCTCTGCGTCCGGGTGGTTAATCGTCTCGCGCATGCCGATTGTCTCAACCCACGGATTGTCGAGCGCCGCGCCCAAAGTGTAGACCGGAGCCACCGGCACATGCCCGTCGAGCAGCGTGGTCCAATGCGCCATCGTCTGCTGGCTGAACTCAGCGTCGAGCACCCGCGTCAAAGCGTCGCGATTGGCGAGCCGGTCAGGATTGGTGCGGAAACGCGGGTCATCGCGCAGGTGCTCCAGACCCATCAGGCCGATCAGCTTGTCCCAGAACTTGGGCAGTTGGCACATCACGAACATCCAGCCATCGCTCGCGCGGAACATCTGGCTGGGCGTTGCATTGGGGTGAGCGCCGCGCGGGGTCGGGCCTTCCTCGTCCCCATGGTTCATGTACCAAAGGGCAGGGTAGCTGGTCTGATGGAGCGCTGCTGCGAACAGGTCGGTGTCCACGTCGCAGCCTTGCCCTGAGCGCTGCGCATCCATCATCGCGGCGAGCAACCCGATGGAGAAGATCGTCCCGGTCATGAAATCGACCATCGACAGGCCCATCCGCGTTGGCTCCCCGCCCGGAGTCCCCGTGACCGAGCAATAGCCCGCCTCTGCCTGCATCAGGAAGTCATATCCGGGCCGCGCCGCCCGTTCATTGTCGCGGCCATAGGCGGAAAGATGCGCGCAGACGATCGCAGGGTTCGAGCCCTTCAGCGCGTCATAGGTGAGACCCAGTTTCTCCGGCAGATCGCCGCGCAGATTGTTCGCCACGGCATGCGCGCTGGCGGTCAATTCATGCAGGATCTGCTGGCCTTCCTGCGACCTCAGATCGAGCGAAAGGGATTTCTTGTTGAGGTTGAAGGACTGGAAATAGAGGCTCTCATGCTCGCGCAGGAAATGCGGTCCTACCAGCCGCGCCGTGTCGCCGCCCGGTTGGCCGTCTTCCCGCGGAGGCTCGATTTTGATCACCTCCGCGCCCAATTGCGCCAGATGCATCGTGCCATAGGGGCCCGCACCATATTGCTCGGCACTGATGATGCGATATCCGGTGAGCGGCAGGCGCAAGGGGTCTCTTCCTGTTGGTGTGATCGGCTGATGTGGCCCGAGCCTTAGGGCGCAGCGCCGCATCCGGCTCTCACCGGCGATCAACTATCCAACAGATGAAGAGGGAGGGCGGCAGGTCTGCGCGTCACAGTCGCTTGGTGGTCAGGTCACAGCCGCGCGCTCGCGATATTCCGGGCGATCCCATTCGCGCGTCGCACAAACCTCGTAAAGGTGCTCGACCGCGCCGACGACATCGGCAAAGCGCAGATAGAGCGGCGTGAAGCCGAACCGCATGATGTCGGGCGCGCGGAAATCGCCGATGACACCGCGCGCGATCAGGGCCTGCATCATCTCATAGCCGTTGGGGTGCGCGTAGGAGACCTGACTGCCGCGTTCGGCGCTGTCTGCGGGGCTGGTCAGAGTAAAGCCAAACTCGCCGCAGCGGCTCTCCATACACTCGATAAAGAGCTGGGATAGAGCCAGTGATTTGCGCCGAATCTCTGCCATATCGGCGCGCAGTATCAGATCGACGCCACTCTCCAAAGCCGCCATGCCAAGGATGCCCGGAGTGCCGCATTGGAAGCGGTCAATGCCGGGCGCTGCGTCATACCCTTCCTCAAAGGCGAAGGGGCGGGCATGGCCGAACCAGCCGGAGAGGACAGGCTGCGCGTGATGGTGGCGCTTTGCGGCGTAGAGGAAGGCCGGGGCTCCGGGGCCACCGTTCAGATATTTGTACCCGCAGCCCACCGCGAAATCAGCATTGGCGTCGTTCAAGTCGACTTCAATCGCGCCCGCAGAATGGCTCAGATCCCACACGACCAGCACGCCTGCTTCATGGGCGCGCGCCGTGACCTGCGCCATGTCGCGCATCCGGCCGGTCTTGTAGTGGACCTGCGTCAACAGCAGCACGGCGACATCATCGCTGAGCTGGTCGAGCACGTCGTCTGGCCCCACAGCGCGGTGCGAGATCGCCCCGCCGCTAAACTGCGCAAGGCCCTGCATCATGTAGCTGTCCGTGGGGAAGTTGGTCGTCTCGGTCAGCAACACCGAGCGCCCCTTTTGCAGCGAAAGCGCCGCCGTCAGCGCCTTGAAAATGTTCACAGAGGTCGAATCCGCTGCAATCACTTCGCCCGGCGCAGCGCCGATCAGTCGCGCGATCTTGTCGCCCACGCGGCCCGGTGAATTGACCCAATCCGCGCCTACCCAGGATGTAATCAGACCCTCGCCCCATTGTTTGTGGATCGCGTCCTCCATCCGCGCGACCGTCGCCTTGGGCAGGGGCCCAAGCGAATTGCCATCGAGATAGATCAGCCCGTCTTTGAGGGCGAATTCATCGCGGAAGTGGCGCAAGGGGTCGCTTGCATCGAGATGTGCGGCCTTCTCCATCAGCGCGCTCATTGGGCAAGCTCCCGCAGGATGGCGCGAACGGGGCTTGCATCAGCCCCTTCGATGGCGAGGGGGAGGGCAATCAGCTCATATTCGCCTGCCATCACATCATCGAGCATCAGCCCCTCCAGAATACGCATATCGCCGCGCAGGATTTCGTGATGGGCGTCCATTGTCTTGGAGGTTTGCGGGTCGAGCGAGGGCGTGTCGGTGCCGATCAGGACCGCGCCCGCCTCTCGCAATCGCGCGATGACGCCAGGGGCGATGGCTTTGAAATTCTCGTCCCAGTGGTCGTGGGGGAAGGTGTCATAGGTGCGGAACAGGACGCGCACCGCGCCTTCAATCGCGGTCCAATCGCAGTCGTTTGTCTCCACCCGCTCACCCGCATGGCGGACATCTGCAACCACGCAGGGGCCGAGATAGGCGTCCAGCGGACTGTCCGCGCTCGCCACCCCGTCATTGCTGTAATGGAGCGGCGCATCGGCATGGGTGCCCGCATGCAGAGGGAAGGAGAGCGCTCCGATATTCACCGGGCATTCCGGGTCGATGTCAGCATGGCGGCTGAGTTTGATTTCAGGCTCGCCCGGCCACAGCGGCGTGCGGCTTCCCAAACGCTGCGAGATGTCCCAAATTCGGCGCGTCATCCCATCGGGCATCCTTGTTTCAATGCGCTCCCTTCACCGGGAACCGACATGCGGCTGCGCATCGTCCACAGCTCTGGGAAGAACTTAAGCTCAAGCGCTTTGACAAGATAGGTCACGCCTGACGATCCGCCAGTCCCCGGCTTGTGCCCGATGACGCGGGAGACGGTCTTCATGTGTTTGAAGCGCCATTCCTGGAAGTAATATTCCAGCGCCGTGACCTTCTCACCGAGGCTGTAGAGTTCCCAATATTTGTCGACGTCGGAGTATATCTCCAACCACGCATCCTCGACTGCATCGCTGGGCTGATAGGGCTGGGAAAAGTCCCTCTCCAGCACCTCATCAGGAATCGCAAACCCCTTGCGGTTGAGCAGGCGCAGGACTTCATCATAGAGCGAGGGTTCGGCAAGCACTTGCTCCAGCTTCTCGCGCTTGCCGCTGCCATCATTGTGGACCTTCACCAGCTCCGCGCGCTTCAGACCAAAGCGGAACTCGAGCGCGCGATATTGCTCTGACTGAAAGCCCGATGCCTTGCCCAGATAGCCTCTGAATGTGATGAAATCAGCAGGGCTCAGCGTCGCCAGCACCTCCCACGAATGGATCATGTGCTGCATGATCGTCGCAATCCGGTCGAGCGTCTTTTCCGCCTGCGCCAAGCGATCCGCGCGGATATGCGCCATCGCTTCATCACATTCGTGGAGCTGCAGTTTCAGCCACAGCTCCATCGTCTGGTGCATGATGATAAACAGCATCTCATCCGGCTTGTCCGACATCGGCACCTGCGTGCTGAGCAATTGGTCGGTTTGCAGGTGATGCGAATAGGTCAGGCCGCGATCCCAGCGGATACGCTCGCCTTCAATCGTGGTCTCAAAGGTCTCGACGCCGTCCTGGATTGTCGATGTGATTGTCACGCTTACTTCTCCTTGTGCGGCCGCCCGGATAGCATTTTCCCACGCGAACATTGTTTCGAAGTGTTGTGGAATTTGCCGGATGCCAAAACGAATATGTCTATATGGAGGAAAATGACAAACATTGTTCTGTCAATATGCCCTTTGGCCTGCTAATCATCCGTTCGCTCAGAATGGAGGACATCATGGACGCAATCGACTGGCGCATCTTGCAGGTGATGGAAGGGGACGGCCGGGTCTCGTTCGCGGAGCTGGGCGAAGAGGTCGGCCTGTCCAAATCCCCTTGCTGGAAGCGCGTGCGCGATCTGGAGGAGGCGGGCGTCATCCGCGGCTATGCGAGCCAGCTCGCCCCGGACAAGATCGGTCTTGGCGTGCTGTGCCAAATCTCAGTCACGATCCAGTTCGATGCCCATGCCGATTTCGAAGCCGCCGTGCTGGACCACCCCGCCATCGCCGAGTGCCACACGACCGCTGGCGACAGCGACTATCTGCTGCGCGTATATGCCCGTTCGGTCGAGCATCTGGATGAATTGCTACGCCACGAAATCGCAAAGCTGCCGGGCGTCACCAGCAGCTCGACCACGATCTGCCTGAAGACGATCAAGTCAGAGGCCAGCCTAGCGACATGGGCTGCGGCGAGCGCCTAATGCGGGGCGAGGCCCTGCTCCAGACCCGTGCGGTCCTCCAGCGCAAAGCGATCCACCAGATCAGCGCTCGCAGTGTTCAGCCCGACGATCCGCGTGTGGCGGCCATTGCGGCGCATCCGCTCAACCGCTTTCTCAAGCGCTCCGATGGCGGAGATGTCCCAGAAATGCGCTTCGCTCACATCAATCACGACATGGTGCGCGGGGTCCTCTTGCTGGCTTTCTGGCCCAAGCATCTGCTGGAACTTGTCCGCGCTGGCAAAGAACAGCTCGCCCTTGACGATATAGACCGCCGAATGCGGACGCCGCACCCGCTCCACAGTGAACAGCGAGCGGACTTTGTTGGCGAAGAAGATACCCGACAGCAGCACCCCGATCAGCACGCCAAGCGCGAGATTATGCGTCCACACCACGACCACGACAGTGGCGATCATCACGACCGAGCTGGAGGGCGGGTGGATGCGCAGATTGGGGATCGAGTTCCAGCTGAAGGTCCCGATGCTGACCATGATCATCACCGCGACGAGAGCCGGCATCGGCACTTGGCCCACATAGGGCCCCAGCACGGTGAGCAGGAACAATAGGAACGCGCCTGCAACAAAGGTCGACAGACGCCCGCGACCGCCGCTTGCAATGTTGATCACCGACTGCCCGATCATCGCACAGCCGCCCATCCCGCCAAAGCAGGCCGCAACGACATTGGCGACGCCTTGCCCGGCGCTTTCACGCCGTTTGTTGCTTTCGGTGTGGGTCATGTCGTCGACGATTTGGGCTGTGAGGAGGCTTTCCAGCAGGCCCACCGCCGCCATCGCGGCCGAGTAAGGCGCGATGATCTTCAGCGTCTCCCAAGTCAGCGGCACGTCGGGCAGAGCGAAAGTCGGCAAGCCATCGGGCAACGTTCCTTCGCCCGCGACATTGTTCACCGGCAGGCCCCAATAGACCGCCGCCGCTGTCAGCAGCACGATCGCGACGAGAGGGCTCGGCACAGCCTTGGTGATGCGCGGGAAAAGGTAGATGATCCCAAGACCGACAGCGACCATCACATAGGTCTCAACCCCCACGCCCTCGTTCCACGGATTAAGCTGCGGGATCTGCGCCATGAAGATAAGGATCGCGAGCGCGTTGACGAAGCCAGTGATCACCGAACGCGAGACGAACTGCATCAGCAAATCGAGCCTCAGGACAGCCGCTATCCCTTGGAATATGCCCATCAGGATGGTGGCGGCGAAAAGGTAGTCGACCCCATGCTCTTTCACGAGCGGGATCACCACCACCGCCACCGCCGCTGTCGCCGCAGAGATCATCCCCGGACGCCCGCCTGTAAACGCGATCACCATGGCAATCGCGACGGAAGCATAGAGCCCAACGCTGGGATCAACGCCCGCAATCAGAGCAAAACCAATCGCCTCAGGGATCAACGCCAGCGCAACGACAATGCCGGCCAGGATGTCGGCACGCGGCTGCGCAAACCAGTCGCGTTTGAAGTCCTGCTTCCAGTCGCTGGTAGTTTCGCTGGGCGCGGCAACTGCCGCCGCCGGAGCGCTGTCATCAGCCATAGGGCCTGTGTCCTGATTGTGTGCTGACGGGCATAGCAAAACACCCGCATGGAGAGAGAGGAAAAGCGCCTAGGGGCTATTGCGGTGCGGGGCAAGGGTGGGGGAGGGTGAGCCGAGCAAGCTGATTACAACAAGCAGGGAAAGGCTATTTCCGCCTGCGCTGGTTATATCGTCGCCTTAGCTCACTGTCATTTGACTGGAGTCCTCGCTCTTCCAGAAACGACAGCGACCGATCAATCGAATTGGTCTTCTGTTCATCAAGCCCCACGTCGCTGAAGAGGAACTGCCAATAGGAAAATCCCATGCCCTCGCCGAGACGAGTAAAATACTCAGTTGGACTTAGATAAACCTCGATCTTTTCCTTGAGGTCCGTCAGAAAGAGCCGCTCTGGATCATCCGAAGGGTTAAATATGACGAAATAGGGACCAACGCTGCGGGGCGTTTGGTCAAGCACGCAGAAGTTATCGAATTCTGTTTCGACAGAGTTAGGGTGATCGAACATGGTCCTGATTGGCTGAGAGAATGTTGTAATACAGTCTCTTAAGAATATCTCGCCTTTTACTTCATCAGACATCCAATAGAGATGTAGATCGGCTGCGATTGTGAAAAGGGGAAGGAAGCTATCTGGACAACGGTATTTGAACTGGAACTCGAAAAGCTCTTGCATGAAGCCAAGGTCAGCGGTCTCTAGGTTAGCAATGAGAAACTGCCAGTCGGGCTCAACTTTGCAATCCGTGCCCGTGATCGTTGAGAATTCTTGAAGTCTAACGAGAGTTTTCTTTATCGCCATCCTATCTTGGCCCCCACTCTATCCTGCGGGCGGCAATAGATCGGGTCACACGGGTCATATTTGTCATGATGTCAGCTCGGCTTGATTGAAGGTCAGTACGAGCTAGCATTCGATTGACGAAGTCTTGGTTACTCTGGAAGGCTCCGTTCCGCCTCTCTGAAATCATGTCGCGCGCAAATCGCAAAGTCACCTGACTGTGGCGCGCTAAGAGGTCCTCGCCAATGACATTGGCGTTGTGCACGTACGAGCCGGAGAAGTCGGGAGGATCTAGGCTTATCCTAGCGGTCACGAGCGCATTCGGATCTTTTGTCCAGTTATTATTGGCAAAAAAGTAGATGCCTCCAAGGAATTCAACGCCTTGCGCGAATGTTGAGCCGTCATATTGGTTGTTGCCAGTATTGATTCCAGGATGGAAACCGGTCGTGCGCGTCTCTAACCAAATCACCGAGCGGCGCGCTGTCAACGATGCAAAGAGGTGGGTAGCTCTTCGCACTGGACCCGGCCGATGTCCTCCGGGCGCATTTGGGTCGCCATAAAGCGTTTGCTCGACTCTTTGCTCGAAGTCCCGGACTTCACCTCCAGTGTTGATCCCTCCGGGAGCCGGAAGAAGATTTCCATCAACATCTTGGCCACCATATGCTGCTGAAATCATGTGCATCCTTACCCAGCGGCCATTGCGTTCAGTAAGGGTGTTCCTTTCAATTAGATCCCAGCCTTTCGGATTTCCTCTATCGGCATCTCGTCCGCCTCTGCTGGTCCTATTACTTAACTTATCAGCTTTGGAGTATTGCGGGCCTCCAGGATCAAATTCTGCCGGTGGGAAGGCTTGTGCAGCTGTCGGTTCAATTGCCCGCAGCATAGTGGAGAACTGGTCTATATTGGCCGAGACAGCAGCGATAAGCGTAGGATGACGTTGGTTGGCTTCATTCGCTGTCATATTTTCAATTGGTTTCAAGTTGGCGGTATAGAAGTCTAGTGCGGCTTGGATTGCTGGCCGCATAGTCGGATCAAGATCGCCGTCCGCTAGCGCTTCATTCAAGTGGTCCTCAACCGGCTTTGGTGTCGATGCCAAGAAGAGCCGAGCTCCTCGTTCGCCACCTTCGAAACTTAGGGTGTGCGGGTCGCCATTCGAAAGGCTGACTCTCTTACGCGTCCGCCACCAGCTGACAACGCGCTGCACGCCGCTCCTGACCGCTCCCATGAACCGCCGCGCTTGGACGACGATCCAGTCGATCAGCCTGTCGATCGCCTGATCTATCGGCCTTCTCAAACGCTCGATCAGGTTTGTGATCGCGGTGGCGACATTGCCTAGACCGACGAGCCTCGCGAGGAAGCTGATGACCAGTGACAGCAGGCCGACCATGGTCTGCTCGACCTTTTGGGCTGCGCCGTCGATCTTGCCTGCGGCGATGTCGGCGATGGAATCGATAAAGGCGGCGGCGACCTGGCCGATTTGGGTCAGGCGCTCCACGAAGAACATTATCGTGTTGTAGATCGCGATGATCGCTTGCAGCAGCGCGCCAGCGGGGTTGAGGAAGCTCACCAGCTTGATAACCGCCTGCTCGATCACGCGGCTGGTCACGAAACTGATGATCTGCTCGATCACCATATCGCGCAGGTTCCCGATCATCTCGACGATCTGCTGCCAGGCGGCCGCCGGGCCTTCGGTGACTAGGGTCGTGACCAGTTCGAAGCCGGTCTCCAGCGCGATGACGGCGTTCTCGCCCATGACGCGGACCAGTTTGGGGCGGATGTTTTCCCATGTGAGGCCCAGCACGGAGAGGACGAATTTGAGGATTTCCTTCAGCGTGAAGGCCTGCGGGATATGGATGTTCGCCCCCGCCATCGCGCCGGTCAGCCACTGGATCAAAGCGCCGCGCAGATTGGGGATGAAATTCTCGAAAAACAGCTGGAAGCCGCGCTTGGCCGCGCGCACCAGATTGCCGACAAAGCCAATCGGATCGTTGATGATCGTGTCGAAGGCTTTGCCTGCCTTTTCCAGGTAGGGGATGACGCCCGGCGCGACGACTTCGACGATGATCTTCATCAGCGTGAAGACGGTGTTCAGCACCCATGTGCCGAAGTCGAGGACGATCCCTCCGAACACGCCCAGCACCTTGGCAATGGCGGCGGGCAGGTCGAGGAATTCGGTGATTTCAATCGTGGCGAAGGCTTCGACGAAGCGATCCGGGATCGACACGACCAGCGCGATCAGGCTGTCGATGGCCGTGAAGAACCATTCGCCGATGCGTTCGAGCGCATTCGCTTCCTGGATGTTCCGCCACAGCTCTTCCTGCCCTGCGAGGGTCAACAGGCTGCCGATGATGACGCCAACATCACGCTCAACCGCTTCGCCGGTGATTGGGTCGAAGCCGAGGACCTGGCGCAACAGATTGTAGCCCTCGGTCGGCTCCACCAGAGCGGCGAGCGGGGCGAGGACGGCTTGCTGAACGAACTCCAGAACCTTGTCGAACAGCCCGCCGATAAAGGTCATGATCCGGTCGATAGGGTCGGTGAAGATGCTCTTCGCCCGCTCCCACACGCCGTCTAGATCGAAGATGTCGCTCCAGCTGAGCCCATCGAGGAATTCATTGATCGCCGCGCGGATTGAGGCGCCAGAAATGCCCAGCGTCTCCATCTGCTCCTCGATGAAGGCGCCGACATCTTCGAACACCCCATACATGTCGAGGACGGTGGTGATCAGCCGGCCGCCGGGGAGGAATTCGACAATCGCGCGCAGGATGTTGGCGGCGCTGCGCTCGACCTCGCTCATATTGATCGGGTTCACGCCAAGGATGATCGTGAACATCCGGTAGCCGGGGATGTTGTATGCGGCATCCGCAAAGAAATCGAGCGCGTCGCTGACGCCCAGACGGCTTGCTTGCGGCCCGGTGCGCTCGCCCACTTTGGCGCCGCCTGTCGCCTTGCGCTGGACGGTCGCGCGTTGCTGGATCGTGTGGGTTAGCTCGTGCGCGAGCAGATGCTGGCCGGCGGCGGTGTCGGGTTGGTATTGCCCTTCATTGAAGAAGATGTGCTTGCCATAGGCGAAAGCGCGCGCGCCGATGCGGTTGGAGAGCTGGGCCGCCTGCGCATCGTCATGGATGCGGACCGCGCGGAAGTCTGCTCCGAAGCGTGGTTCGAGCAGCGCGCGGGTTTTCTTGGAGAGCGGCTTTCCGCCCACCGCTGCGGCTTTGATCCGGGCTTCTGTGTCCCTATCGTTTGCTGGTGAAGAGCCTCCACCACCGCCACCCGCCATGCGCTGCACGCCGGTCGCCACGCGCTGGACCGTTGCCCCGCCGCTGCCTGTGACGGCATCGGCTACCCTGTCGGCCTCGCGCTCGCTTGCATCTTCGGGGGAGGAGACGAAGCCCGCTTTCTGGATTTTGACGCCGGAGCCTGCATCATTGATCTTCTTCGCCTCATCAATCTCGGCCTCTTGCAGCGTCATGCGCTGGACCATCAGCTTGGCTTGGACCCCGCCGCCCAGCAAAGTTGTCTTGCGGTCCGCAGCCTCGTCCTGGTCAGGCTTGGCCTTGCGTTGGACGCTGGGCTTGGCGCGTGCAGCGGAGGGTTTGGCGCGCCGGGCGGCCTTGGGCTCTTCTGCCTTACGGACCGCCGCCTGCGCCACCTTTATCCGACCTTGGCCAAAACAGGCCTAAGCGGGCAATGCTCGCTCGATTTGCGATATTCGCGCTCGACCGATTTGATGAGGTGCGCATCGGAGATCGGGCACTCTTCGGACAGAGCCAGCAGCCGCGCATGCAGCACGATATTGCGCAATTGCCCGCCGGAGAAATTGCACTTGCATGCGATTTCATCGATCAATTGCCCGGAGACCGCATGCTCGCCCAATTGCAGGCTGAGGATTTCCTGACGGCGCAGTTGGTCGGGCAGGCGGAAGGGCAGGATCGCATCCATCCGGCGGCGGAAAGCGCCGTCAATCCGCTCCGCATCATTGGTGGTGACGACGATGATTCCGCGAAACGCTTCGAGCCGTTGCAACAGGAAGTTCGTCTCCATATTGGCATAGCGGTCGGTCGATGAGCCGACATCGGTTCGCTTGCCAAGCAGCGCGTCGCCTTCATCAAGCAGCAGGACTATGTCGAGCTCCTCTGCCGCCGCCAGCGCTTGCTCAAGGTTCTTCTCGGTCTCGCCAATATATTTGTTGACCGTCGCGGAAAGGTCGATGCGGTAGAGCGGGCGGCCCAGTTCACGGGCAAGATGCTTGGCCGCCAAGGTTTTACCGCTGCCGCTCGGGCCGCTCAGCAGCGCCTTGACCCCGGCCTCGCTTGAGGCGTGCAATTGCTCGCGCAGGCGGCATCGAAGAGCGAGATTGTCGAGCTCTTCGCGGTCGTCCTTGTCGAGCACCAAGGTATCGAGGCTTGCGTCCAGCTCGACCCTCTGTGCAGTTGCCTCCAGCCGGGGGTCGCGCAAGGATTGGAGCGTAGCTTCTATGGCCCTCTGCGCTTCCTTGCGCGTCTTGCGCTCGCTGCCTTTGGCAATGCGGTGAATGTGACCGGAGGTGAGGACGCGCTCGGACAGGGTTTGCGCCTCCTGCCTCCATCCCGCTGCGCGCCAATGCGCGATGCGCGCTTGTTGATCGGGGCGGGGCATGTCGATGGCGAAGAAGGCGGCTGAGGGGCGTGCATGGTCAATGCTCGCCGAGTTAGTTGTGACCAATGCCAGATGGGGCGCTTCGACAGGTGCTGGGGGGATGGTGACGCGCTCTCCGGGAGCAGGCGCGCACTCCACGATCAGCAAAGCGCCGTGAAGCCCGGCAACCAGATTGGCTTCTTGCCACAGATCGGTCTGAGTGATCGCAGCGCCGCTGACTTGGACCACTGGCAGCCCCGCCTCGCCCGCCGCCATGCGCGCGAAGGTCTTGCGGCCATTGTGCCCGTCGCCGCGGATCAGAGTGGTGGATGCGGGGAGCTCAGCCAGACGCTTTGCATGGGCGTTGGGGGTTTCGCTGTCCTTGTGGGGCGCAATCCATCCCTTGGCGCGGGGCAGGGCTGTGTGAGGTATGATTGAGAGGTGATCCCGTTCACACGCCGCACCGCTAAGCACTTCAAAGCCCGCGCGGCTCATGCGCAAGGTCCACTCGACCCTTGGCCGGTCCTGCTGGCCCAGCACGCACAGGCCCTTGGCGACAAGGTCAAACAGCTGCTCCCGGATTGCGCCGGTGCTGGCCTGTGGGAACAGGTCGCTGAGCAGCACCGTCATCCCGCCCAGCGTCGGCGCGCCGCCTTCGGCCTCGACCAGCAGAGCAAATCGGGGGTCCTCCTCAATCGCACAGATCAGCACACTCGCGGTCATCGCAATCGGATCAGGGTTGACCTTTGCGAGGTTCACGAGCGGAAGGGAGCCGTGTGGCTTCCGCCATGCCTCCACCGCTGCGCGCCATTCGCGTGGGCGGGGCAGCTTCTCAGCCCCCCACAGCGCTTCAACCCGATCGCCATAGCTTTTGAAAAAGCCGAAATGGTCGAGGAATTCCTCCAGCTGCCCGTCTCGCCTCTCCCGGTCGAGCATGTCTAGCACCACGCCCAGCAGCGCGAGGCGGAAGTGTTCTTGCGCGTTGACCGGGATGAAGGCGAAGCGGTTGGGCGTGCTCATGTGTAGATAAAGGCGAGCGAGCGCCCCTCCTCTTTGATCCAGCCCGGATCACGGTCGATCCCTGCTGCGCGTGCTGCAAAAGGCAGGTCGGCAAGGTCGAAATGGGCGGTGATGTGGCCATCGGCGATGCGCATTTGCCCCGCGAGGCGCAGGTCATTGGGCGTCAGGTCAAAGTCGGCGCTGCGGCGCTTCATCTCGTGGGTGAGGCATTGTGCAAGCGCGCTGATCCACCGGCGCCGTCCCTGGCGGGGAAGGCGCTGATCGGGCGCAGGGCGAACCGCTCTTGCCTTTGAGAACGCCGCTCGGCCGATGCTCTTTACTAGCGCCTCTGCGGTGCGGGAGCGGGCGCGGGCGGGGCGGTCAAACAGGGGAAAGCCTGCGCGATGCCAGACTGTCAGCCGCGGGCCGTCGCTCACCAGGCGGCAACTGCCATCGGCAGGTCTGTCATTTTCGAGCAGGGGATGCGTGAAGTCTTGGGGAACCCAGCGCCGCGCCGCTTCGCTCGCTAGCCACACATGCAAGGAGGAGGCGCGATATTCCGCCCCGAACCATAGCTGTCCGACCGCGTCGATCAGCTCAAACGGGGCAAGCGTTGGATCGGCGCGCTGCTCCATCCCGAAATCGGCGACAAAGCCAAGATCACGCAGGATATTGGTCAGGAACAGCAGACCGCAAAAGGGGCTGTTGAAGGTGCAAATTCCCTCAGGCCAAGAGGTGATCTCTTGCTCAGACTGGATGGAGGGTTGGGAGCGTAGCGCGGATGGCGGCCCAGCGGGAGCCTTGGCTTGCAGGGCCTCCAACAGCTGATCTGGATCGCCGCGAAGGGGCCGCTCAGCGCGGTCTTCAACGCTTGGTCGATGGCTCGACGTGTGCGGCTGGCTGGCGGGTGGTGAAGCGGTGAATTCGTCCTGTTCAGCGGCACGGTCAAAGTGAGCGGTTTTCTCTTCGGACATCGCTGCGGCTGGCACGGATACAGGCGGAGGCGGAGGCTCTACCACTTGAGCCACAAATTGGCGCAGGAGGTCCCCTCGCGCAGCGCTTGGCTGCGTCCCAACAAAGGCCAAGGCCGCAACCACTCGCTTGGCGCGCGGCGTCATGGCGGCGTGCAGGAAGTTGCGTGCGAGCTGGGCCTTGAGCGCGCTGAACCTTCGCGCTTTCGGATCAGCCTTGGTCGTCATGGTGGGCGATGCAGGAGCAGCCCGATATGCGGATGTGTCGACCTGCGAAGCGACGCCGAAGTGCTGCTCTAGCCCTCTCTCAAGCACGCCCAAATCGCTCGGCGTAAGGGTCGCCAGCCATTGTCCGAATTGCCCGCGTTCAAGCAGAATGCGCGCGGTCTGTGCAGCCGCCGGGGTATCTGGCAGCACAGTTTCTGCGATCCAGTCGCGCGCAGTCCTGGCGCCCGGCAAATCGGCAATCAGTCCCGCCACATAAGGTGCGCTAGCGAGGGGTTCTCCGATCAGCCATGCGGCAAGGCGCGGCAGGCTGGAGAAGCGAACGGCCCGCCCATTTGCGACCGGCCCGCTCGGATCAAGCTCAGCCTTGTCGAGGCAGTCTCGCAACGCCTGCGAGAATGTGCGGGAGAAAGCGCGGTTAAGCCCGCCGGCCTCCACCCGCTCCTCGACCGTAAGCCGCGCAACGAGCAAATACTCACCCTGCCCAAGACCAAGGCCATCCAGCGGGCTGCTCGCCAGCGCACGCTGCAAGCCGCGCTTCAGCGCCTGAGGCCCATCCACCCCGCCAGCCTCCCGCCCCGACGCGCGCACAATGGCACGGTCGATGACGAGGGGAGGGGTGCTGGACAGAGCTTGGGCAAGGGCCATCGCGCGCGCCTTTAGGCCCTAGGGCTGATGCCAAGCAGACCGGCGAGGAGGGCTGCTGGAATGGCGATAAGGCCGATCAGCAGGCCAAGACAGCCGCCTTTCTCTTCACCGCTAGACCCGCCAGTACCAATGCCGGGACGGCCACCGCCGCGCCCTTGTTTGGGCAGTTCCTTCAACCGCGGCAGGTTGCGGCTGACGTCGCCGGACGGCGCACCGGGGTCTGCTTGGAGGCGGATCCCGATACGAGTGACGCCGTTATGTGGGACTTTGAGGCCGTACAAGCCGGGAGAGAATTGCCCCATCTTTGGTCCCGAGAATTCCCAGCTTAACGGATCGTTTAGCCCCTCATGGCGAGCGACGATTCCAAAAGCGCCGGGCCCGTGATCAACCACTGGATAGGTCGTACCGTTGACGCGCAGCACACGGTTGGTCATCCGGTAACCTTCGGTGATCCACAGATGTACCGCTGTATTGGCGTATTGCGGTGTTCTTCGCCTTACCGCCGCGACGTTATGCGAAGCGACTTCGTTGACGAAGTCTCTGCCATCATCATTGTCGTCATCGCGGGGACCTCCGGTTGCCAGGATCGCATTCGTCGCGAGCGCCATAGATAGCGGGTCAGCCCCCTTCGGATTTTCTGCAAGGTTGCGGACAATGATTTTCCTTGTCACCGTCTGCAGCAGGAAATCGTGCTCGCCAGTGCCGTTGGCCGGTTCAGGATAGCCCTTGCCGCTGACTTCTGCCTCGTCTTTCAGCTCTGAAAGCTCGTGGAAATTCATGTTCCGCCGAACGCTTGACTGCCCAAAGTTTACAGTCGAGCTGGCGTTCAACTGCGCCCACATACATTGGTGATCGTCATGGTACTCGATTGGAACCAGGTTCATCGGCCAATTTGAGATTAGCTCAGTGGGGCCGGGAGAGGTTGGCGTTGGTAGGTCCACGGTTAAAGGAGTCGTAGGATTTGGGCTGAGATTTGGCGGTGCAGCCCAGAACGCGAAGTCCCCGGATCCAAGGCCCCAGTTTGAGAAGCGGAATTCCGCAGTGACGCCAGTGGCCGCCGTCGTGCCGTCATTTCGCAAGAGCGCAACGATCTCGTTGTCGTTTCCATCACCGCCACCGGTACTTCCAGTCTCAATCCAGCTGGATAGGGTTGTGGCGGAGGAGCCTGCCGCCCGCCTCCCAATTCCCATAGCGCCGTTTTCAAACGAGACGCCTGTCGGGGTTGCCGGAATGGCGCTTGCTTTGAGGCCATGCCCGAACACGGGTGGCTCGTAAGTGATGATGTCCGAATCGTCCAAAGAGCTAGTCAGATCGGGTGAGTTCAAAGGAAAGACATATTCAGCGCATGCGCTGTTGTCCGGGTCCTCGCCAACGATCTTGCCCACACGGAAGTGGATGCCGAAATCATCGCCGATATCCATCCAGTTGCCGCTGGTATCTGAGGTTTCAATCTCGACCTCGATACTCCACGCATGGTCGGAAGGCGCTGAAGAACCTGCGAGGTGCTCCCAGGATCGTACTTGAATGCTTACTTCCGTGATCGAACCGCTGATTTCGGTAGGGTTCCACTCGTTTGGACCGGTACCCGTGCCCGCGAAGATGTCGACTTGCCTGGCATTCCGCCCAGTCCGTACATTGTTCGGGATAAGGGCCGGATCGGTTGGGTTGCCTCCATCTGCACCGCCGCTTCCAACCGGATAAATGTTGATCTTGCGCCAGGACGACCGGTTGTTGTTGCCAAATGTCGGCTTGAGGACAATCGACACGAAATGATCCTCGCTGAAAGCCGTATTGATGCGGCCCAAAAATGCCAGCATCAGGTTGCCATTCGACGCGTGGCGAATGCCTCTGAAAAGGACCGGCGGGATCACGCCGTGTTCGAAGCTCACCTGAGCGCCTCTGACATAGCCAGTTTCAGGCACTTCACCGGTTGTCTCTAGCATGTCGAGATCGAAGAAGCCGTCCAAGTCAGGATAGCCTGTGACGCTGCCAGAGTGATTGTTGAAGATGAGTGTGTCTTGGTCGCTCATTTTTGTTCCCCCTTTCGGAATGCCTCAGACGAGCTGAAGCGGAATGATTGCAAAGGATGTGAAGGCTTCGAGGTTGTCGTCGCTGGACACCCTTGTTTGCTGTGCTTCAACCCGCAGGAAAGTGACCCGGCCCGCTGGGCCGCCTGTGTTCTCGACATCAAGTGAAACGGGTTGATCCGCGCCGTCGCCAGCAAGGTCGAAACTATCGGGATTTATGTTGCTGATTGACCAGTCGTCTGTGTCGCTTTCAGCAACGACGCTGATGCGGAACGAGGAGGTCACATCGCTGGCCGTGTCATCACCATTGGTCAGTCGCATCTTGATCCTGCCGGTGGCACCAGTAGGGACTTGAACCCCATGATATGTTGCGCCCGCGACCACCATATCAACAACTTCAGTGATCGGGCCCACGACCTCGTCTATCTCAAAGACAGCGCGGGTGCTGGTGGCCTCTATAGGAGAGCCATTGCGCCAGAATATCGGCTGGGTTGACCGCCCGGTTGCGATATTTCCTTTGCCCGCAACGACGAGCGACAGATCCGCCGTTTCAGCGGTGTCTGGCGGCTTGATTTGCGCGGTCACTTTGATGATCTGGCCCGCATTAATCGCTGCCGGTGGAACAGGATCGAAGTCGACCGTCCATTGCGCTGCATCGACAGATCCGGTGTTTTGAATGTCTAGCTTAAGATCGATCTCGTCAGCCTGACCCGTATCAGCAAACACAGTCCAACTTACGAAGAAGGTTGACCCACCTGCCATCGTGGAGGTGGGGACGTTTGACAGCTCTACCTCGAACTTACCTGACTGTGAGAATTCGATCTCGCCAACCGTCACCTGCATAGTGTTTGATAGGGCTCCTTCGTTTTCGACCTGGAGATCAACCGAAGCTGGCAGGCTGTCCCAGTCAATTGGCACAGCGAAGGCAATTGAGGTTTCAGACCCGTTTCTCAGAGGTTGGATCCGGCGGCCACCAAGAATGATCGTGTTTGCGCGCGATTCCCGGTTGAAGTTGCGCCCTGTGATATTCACGATGGTGTTGGGTCGCAGATCGCCGGAAGGGATGGTTCCGATAATCACCGGAGCCCCAGCCTCCCCCTCCAGCGCCGCGACCCGCAGTTTCAACGAGTTGATGTCGCTCAAGATCTGGTTGAAAAGCTCGGCTGTGATAAGGTCTCCCGGGGCCACGCCATTGGCCCTTACATCGATCAACTCAGTCATCAGCGCCTGGCGCTCTGCCTCGCTCAGCACTCCTTTGAGCGCTTCGAGGATGCTGGCCATGGTGACGACCGATCCTTCGGTTATCTGGTTCATCTCTTGGTCCTTTCTCCAGCCTTCATGGCGGCTGGAATTGATCCATCAGGTCAGCGCGTAATTGGCGTAGTCCCAGCGGTGGAGGTTGAAGCGGGCGTTGCCTCTGTATGCGAGGTCGCCGCGGGCGAAGATGAGGTAGGGGTCGGCTCTGTCCGGGTCTTGGCCTGCGACCACGCCCGCCATGCGATTGGCGGCAACGGCGTAGAGCCACACGACCTCGTTATCGGCGCTGCGCAGGGCCGGGGCAGACAGGCTTTCGCGCAGCAGTGGTTCGACTTGCGGGCCGTTGATGTGCACGGGGCCGCGAATGGTCATGCCGCCGAAGAACTCTTTCGCTTGGTCTTCGGAGAAATTGGCGAGCACACCGGCAGGCGGCAGGAAGGGGAAGTGCGTGCGCGCGCGCACAGCGCCCAGATTGACCGGCGACCCGACTTCGGCGTGAAGGTGATCCTGAAACTGGCGCAACATCGCCATGCCGCTTGCCAGACGATAGGGTTCGACCAGCGAGCCGATGCGGTCGCCGCTATCGTCCTGCACCAGCGGACGGCGCACCGCCCAACTGTCGATGAATTCGATCCGGTCGGTGCCGGTATAGGCGAGGATGCCGAGCGGCACTTCCTGTTCGCCAAGGCCATTGGCGGCCATCTCTTCCAGCAGGTCGCTGCCTCGGGGGCCTCGCGCCAAAAGATGCGTGACCCAGTCCGCCTTCACCCCTTCGCCAAAGCAGCGATAGGCGATCTGGTTGCGGAAATCGGCGGCTGTGGCTGGGAGCGAACCGTAGAGGCTCGCAGGCACTTCGAGCAGCCGGAACTGGACCGTTTCGACCAGCTGATCGGTGTTGCAGGAGACAGCCGCCCCGGCGATCCCGTTGCTGGGCGCGCGGCCTGATCGGATCTGCGCCGGTGCGATGGTCAGGATATAGAGCCCTTGGCCCGCCACGTAGGTGCCCGGCGTCAGCGGCTCGCACGCCCCAAACGGTCCGCAACCGCTCGCAAAACTGCCATCATTGGCCGCAGGCGGCCGGGTGAGCTGGATCTGTTGGCGCGACTTCAGCCGCATCGCCTGACCCAGCGCGTTCACCGCCAAGCCGGGCTCGACGATGATCGGTCGCCCGAGGGAGACGCCATCTTCCTCGCGGACGATCTCTAGCCCTTCTTTGAGCGTTAGGCCGGTGGCAACACCTGCGCCCATTGCTTGGCCAAGACGTTCGTCACCCTCTGCCCGCGCGGCCTGTTCGCGGGCGAAGTCAGAGCCTTCGAGCAATCGGCCGTTGAAGAAGTTGGTCGCCTCCAAGCCGCCATCGGCCACTGCCTGTTCAAGCTGGATTGTGCTGTCTGCCATATCAGCCTCCAGCCCGTTTGATGCTGCGGATGACGGCCCAATTGTTGCCGCGACCGGCGCGCAGATGGACCTCGGAAATCCCATCGAGCGAGAGGTTGTCTTCGCCCGCGATAGTGCCGCCTGCCGGGCTGACGCTGCCGGTCGTTACGCTCGCCAGCCTGATGACAAGCATGTCGCCGCGATTGGCGGTGGAAGCGCCGGGAATGGTGAGCGGCACAGGGTCTTCTCCCACCACGATGATGTATCCATTGCTGATCGCGGAGGCGTATGCTGCATCGCCCGGTGCCAGCAGGCTCGCATGCACCAGTTCCAGCTGTTCCTCATATCCGCTGTCGGACAGGGCCACACCGCCGGGCGTCTGCGCCATGTTCGAGGCAAGCAGCAGCGGGCGGTCTGATTGGTCGAGCCGCCAGTCGACTCCGTCGATCTCACCATCGGTGTCGAGATTGGCGACCACCCAATTGCTGTCCGTCAGGATGACCCGAATGTCGATCCGGGCGAGCATCACGCAATCATCGGCTTCGTGGGTGAGCGTGTTGCATTTGACCGCCATGACGCGTGGTCGCCAGCGTGTGATCCACAGCCGCTTGATCGCCGCGAAGAAGGCGGGCGCGAGGTTGGGCACGAATGTGAGCGGTGCAAAGACGCTCGGCACGACAGGTTCAGCGTCGATATCCGCACTCGGGAAGATTGCGTCCAATTGCGCAGTCGCGGTGCCGATCAGGCCTTGAAGGTCGTCGTCCTCTGCCCCGTCTCCCTCGCCCACGATCAGCATGTTCATCCAGGCGTTGAGCTTGGTGATTGCCTCGGCCTCGACCATGGCGGGCGGGGCGAGCGCAAAGGAAAGCGAGTAATCGTCCGCAATGCGCGAGGGGACCATCAGCTCTTCATCGCTGCGGCATGGCTCTCCGGGGACAGGGACCGGCGCGACGGCGCAATCCTTATAGCAAAGTACCAGCCAGATCGGCAGTTGCAGGCTGCCCGGATCGCCAGCGTCCCGGTCCATCGCGTCGAGCGCTGCGTCAATCTCTTCAGTGGCAAGCCATTGGTTGACCCCGCCGCATTGCTCGCGACCGACACAGATCAATTGGCCGCTGGGCGCTGCCGCAGAACCCGGCGTGACGCGCACAACCGGCCCTTTCTCAGCATCGACTTCTGGCGAAACTTCCAGCCCCGAAATCGTGCCATAGCCATCGAGTTCGCGCACCACGCGTTTGATGCGCTCAGCCAGATAGGTGTGGCCCTGGAGGTAATCCTCCGCGCCCAAAACCATGCCGGTGGTGAAGTTCACATAGCGGCCCGGATCGAGGCGCATTGTGGTCGAAGTTGCTGAAAAGCTGGTGCAACATCCCATCAGAATTCTCCTGCTGGAGCGGGTGAGAAAAAGTGTGTGTGGTTCAACATGCGATCAGCTCCCTGCCTGCTGGCGCGCTCTGGTCGCCGCCGACAAAGCTTGCGCCGATGGTGCTGCGGCCCAGAATGCTGGGCGGGACGAGCTGCTGCGCGCGGCTGCCTTCGCCGATTTCGGTGTCGCGTCCGATGCGCGCTTCGCCCACGCGGTTCATCGCCCAGAACAGCCGCACGTCGAAGACGGTGTGGGCGGGTTTTTCGAGCCGGATGATCCGTTCAGCCAGCTTCATCGCTTGCGCCTCGGCATCGGGATCAAAGGCGGTCGATTGGCGCGGGATCAGGACCGAGAAGCGGTGCGCAGAGCCATGGATCGGAGCCAGCGCACCTTCGAAATCGAGCCAATCGCGTGTCGGTGCTTCGCGCGATGGAGCACGGTGGGGGAGGGGGATGTCGTCGAAAGACAGCCAGTCGCTCGCCCAAGCGAGGTTGAGGTTGGCGATCGTGGCGTAACGTTCAATCAGCAAGTCGCGCCACAGCGCGCGGCGCGGATCAGCAATGGCGACAAAGCCTTGCCACGCAGCCCCGTTACCCTCGCTGCCCGATGATGGGATTGGATGCGGCTCAAGCCCCTGGCTTGCGCAATAGGCCTCCCACCGCGCGCGCTCCTCTGCGCCGATGCTGGGGGCAAAGCCGATCTGGTTTTGCATGAAGCCCGCCCATTCGGACGGCACATCATAATCGGCGGCCACCAGCGAGAACGGCGCGGAGCGTTCCTCAGGCGCGGCTGCCTCTTGTCCGCGAGCCCATGCCCACCGCTCGATCAACCCGCTGCGCGCTTCGCTGGGATGCCACAGCCCTTCGCGGTCCAACAGAGCGTGGATGCCGCTGCTCGCCGACGGCGCGGGCGGGAACTCGCGCGCGGCTTTGCGGGTGCGGAAATGTTCGAGGATGCGGATGCCCGAATGGCCAGTTACAGGCGGGGAGGGCAGCGCGAAATCCTCCTCCTCAATGCACTCATCAAAGGCGAGCGATAGCGCCAGTTGCAGGCCCGGAAGCGTCCCGCGCCAGCCGAAGAACTTGGCCGCATGGGTGATGAAAAGCCGCCGCCGCCGCTCATCCCATGCAGGGTCAAGCGCCACGTCGAACCAGTCTGCCAGCCAGTCGAGCGCTTCGGCGGGGACCGTGCGCGGGTCGATCAGCAGATGCGCGGCGGCGATTCGGTCTTCGAGCGCTGTGTTGACGCCTTCATTGCTCGCCAGGAAACGGTCGGTGAAGTCGCCTGCCACGGGGTCTTGCGAATAGACCTGCGGCAGGAAATTGCGCGCATAGGAATAGCGCGGATACCACAGGCGCAAGGCCGATATTGCGGGCGACTGACGGCCATCACCGACCAGCGTCACCCGCAACTGCGCATAGCGCCCCTGAACGTTCTGCAGGAGAACGTCCCAGCATTTCTTGACCTCATCCTCCTCGCCCGCCTGCCGTGGCAGCGCGAGAGCAGGCAGCTCTGCGCGGTCACCGTTGGAATAGGGGGCGGGTTGGACCTGCCATCCGGCTTCGGGGTCAATGTCGAATTGGGTTTTGTCGTCATAGCTGCGCGCTTCGATCCTGACTTCGCAGCCTGCTGGAATGCGGCCATCAAAGCGGATGCGATCCCACACGCATTGGAAGAGGTCGCTGTCATAGACCGGGGTGGCGAAAGTGGAGCTTTCAGCAAAGCGGCAACGATGCTTCACCCCTATCCCGACCCAGCGCATTGGCTCTCCGCTGTCGTAATGCGCGAATGGTCCCGCAACGACGAGATTGCGTCCACCAAAGCGGCGCAAGGGGCGCAGTTCGGGGTCTTCGCCCGCGGCCCAGCTGGTGCCATCAGGTTCAAACTGCACGCCGTAGGCTTGATTGCCGGTTTCCCCCCAGAACAGGGCCGTGCGGGTCGTATCCTCAGGCTTGTCGGAGGGTGGCAGCAACACCATCCCCAGCGCGTCGAAGGACACCTTCAGCAGCGGCGTGACCGCTTTGGTGTCGAGCGTGACGAGGAAAAGCGCCGCCGGGCCGCCATCGCGGTGGTCGAGGATCACGACGTGATTCTCGTCCAGCTGGAACAGGCCAATCGGCTCATCAATGGCGGAGAGGTCAGCGAACCACGGATCGCCGACTGGCTTGTCGGTCTGTTCAGGGCCGTCCTCTGGCTGGAAGAGGGTGGGGGAGGGCTCTGCCGGTTCTTCAGTGCACAGGCTCAGCCGGTCGGTGACGCGGTGGAGCCTTTTCGCCGCTCCATCGAGCAGGAACGCACCGCCGCCGCATGCCGGAGCAAGCGCGGTGATGGTGAGATCTTCGGGCTGAGAAATGACAATCCGGTCAGGATCGCCGCCGCTGACAAGGTCAAACCGCAGCAGCTCGCTGGTGTCGAGAAGGGCGAGCAGATAGTCGCCTTCCAGCGCGATGAGGTCGATGATGCGGCGTGTTTCTTCGCGGCGCTCACAATCGACAAAGGCGCTTTCGCAAGGTGCAGGCTCGCTGCGTGGATCGGGCCAGAAGGGGGAGACTGTGCGCGTGCCCGCCGCTTGGACGGTCATGCCCGTCATATCGTCGGAGACCGCGTAGATATTGCCGTGCCGATCCGCCGCCGCGCCGCGCCTGTGGCTAAGGTCAAAGCGGACCTCTCCCGGTGTTGGCGGCAGATCCTGAGGCAGGCGCGCAATCGCAATCGCGGCCAAGTCCCCGCGCCATTCGGGCACAAAGCTGCGTTCTTCAAGCGAGAGCGGATCGTCCCACACCTCGTTCAAAGCGCGCACGCCATCGCCCGCCGCGACGCTGCATGCGCCCCAATCGGCTTCGCCCAGCAGCAGGTGGAAGAGAGAGCCGTTGGCGTTCATCAGCACGTCTCCGCCACGATGGGCACAGGCAGCAGACGGGTTGAGCTGTCGCTGCCATCGCCGCTGTCGTCACCAGTGCCTGCGCCGCGCAAGCTGTCGATGGGAGAAGCCGCGCCGACCGAAACCGAAATGCCCAGCACTTCGGGAAGCTCAATGCCCTGGATGGCGACCTCATCGACCACCGGCCCGGACCCTTGCGCCAGCAGCAATTCCGGCACTGAGACGACGCCGGGCGCGCGGGCCGCTTCGGCGAGCAGAGCAGCGGCGTGAACCGGGCGGTTGAGCGGCCAACCGCGCAATGCGGGATCAACCTCTGGACCATAGAGCTGCGGCATCAGCGCCGCGCCGCGCAGGGCTTCATTGGGCAGCGGGCTGAGGAATGCGGCAAGCCGCGCGCGCACAGCCTCAACCGTCTCAGGCACTGAATGGCCGCCGGCGACCTCGATCCCGACCGACAGCCAAATGCCTTTGTATTTCGGCCCATGCAGCGCGACCTCAGTCGTCACCAGACGGCGCGGTTCGAGATAGGCGCACAAAGTATCAAGAAAGCGTCCATCGGGTCGCGGCGCAGCGGGGTGAGCGGGATCGCTGCCCGGCACCACCATCAGTGTGACCGATCCGGGCGCGCTGTCGGGTGTCACCGGCACCACCGAAGGATGCGCGGCAGGGATCACTTCGACCCGGCCCAGCGCAATGCCCGGCGCGCGCCAGGCGATTGAGCGGAAATCTTCGGCGGTCACAAGCCGGTCGCGGTGCTGGAGCACGCGGCGCACTTGTTTCTCGCCATCCTCGGTGCTCTCCGCATCCGAGCCGCCCCATGTGGGAACGACGTTGGTGCTGGTCACGCCTGCGGGGATGTTCACGCCTTCCTTGAGCGCGCCTGCCCCGACATTGCCCGCGCTGCCCTCAGAATAACTGTAGCTTGCATAGAGCGTGTCACCATCGCGCGGGCGGCGGCCATTCATGCCGTCGCCAAAGCGGACAAGGCCTGCCTCTGCGTCGAGGGTAAAGACATCGGTTGGCGTATCATCGCCCGGAGCGCCATAGCCTTTGATCTCGGCCCCGGCTGCGCTCAGGTCGTCGATTGCGCTCCAGTCGCGCCGTTCATTGTTGCCAAGACTGATGATTGAGACGCTGCCTGCCAGCACCGGCGCGCGGCCCAGTTGGAAGGTCTGGTTCGGGCTGCCATCGCCTTCGCCCAGTCGCTCACTGCCCACGCTGATAAACTGGCGCACAGGAGCAGCGTTGATGCCCATCCAGTCGAAGCTGAAGTCGGCGCTGCTATTGGCGCTGACCTTGATCCAGGTGATGACTTTCCCGGCGAGCGCTGTGTCCTCAATCTGAGGGGGCAGGTCGCCCACACCAGCCTCCAGCGGGTCAAGGTCCGACCAGGTTGCAATTGCGCCCGCATCGCTGGGCATCTGCACTTGTACGACGCCCGATTGGCGCGTTGGATCAAAGTCGGCTTGCGTCTCCAGATCGCGATAAGTGGCAAGCGGGCGGTCATCTGCGTCAAAGGCGATCCCACCGGCAACCGACGGAAGCGCGAAATTCAGAAACTCGTCCGCATTGCTGCCCGGCGCGATGGGAATGAGCTTCTCCTCGCGCATTTGGCTCGGCACAAGACCCAGCGACAAGGTGCGCCCGGCAAGTGCCTTGCGAACATTGCCCCAAGGGTCGCTCGCGCCTTCATCGCGGTCACCATCGCGGCCTGCGAGCGCGATCCAGATTGAATTGTCGACCGTGCCGGAAAAACCAAAAGGCTGGCCCGGATCAATTTCGCGCGTGTCATACAGCGATAGCTCTGGCGGGACCTCTTTCCCGAACGAGGCATAGAGCAGCTCATAGCTCGCCAATTGGTTGGGATCGGGATTGAGAATGGGGACCTTGCGATAGAGCCGCGCTTCGAGCGGCAGCGCATCAATCGTCAGGCCGGTGCGGAACGGGACTTTGCCTGCCAGCAGCTCTGACCCCGATGCGATGGATGTTTTCTCCAGCGGGCCACGTTCGTTCTGGAAGGCAACCATACCGCGCGCTTCGCGGGCAGGCTCCAGCGCAATGCCGAGCAATTGCAGGAACTTCGCGCGGTTCAGATCAGGCACCTGATTGGCGCGGTAGATCATGCTTTCGGTCAGATGCGCATAGAGCTGGAGCAGCGTGATACCGGGGTCGGATGGGCCGAAATTGGTCCATTCCGGCGTGTGAACCGGGATCCGCGCGACCATATCATCGACGAGCTCGCGATAGGTGCGATTATCAAGCAGGGGAGCGGGCAGAGGCATCTCAGACAACCCCTTCAGCAGTGGCAGCCACCGGCACGTCGAGCGAGATACGCTCCACTTCGCCCGTCGCGACCAGCGAGTATGTGACCCTTGCAAGCGCTGTTTCGCGGTCGCTTGGGTGCGCGGTAACTTCGACATCCTGGACGTTGATCCGCGGCTCCCACCGGGCGAGCGCGTCCTTGATATATTTGGCGAGGCTTGCATGGGTCGCAGCGTTGTTGGGCTCGAACAGCAGGGTCGGCAGACCCGCCCCGAACTTGGTCAGAGCCACTCTTTCGCCGCGATCGGTCTGGAGAATGATGGCGATGCTTTCGCGGATGTTGCGCTCACCCTGCGACCAGGCGATCCGGCCATCGGCTCCGGCCATGAAGGGAAACGCGACACCGCGTCCAAGAGGATGGGTCATGTCGATCCCTCCTTTGCTTTGAAGTTTGGCAGCGGGAAGCAGGCGATCAGCCACGGCACCCACTTGAAGATGAAGTCGAGCAGTTGAACGATGATCATCAGCAGGATCAGCGCGCACAGAGTTACAATCGGGATTGAGAGCGAGCAGATCATGCCGATATCCTGGCCCCCGCCGCTCTTGCAGCCGCCGCCTGCGCCCATGTCGATGTCCTTGTGGAGCGGCCAGGGGAGCACTTGGCGGATGAGGTCGATCAGCCCCAATCCCTTCGCCCGCTGCACCTGTCCGCACAGCATGTCCGACATCACAAAAGCGGTGCCGCGTGAATGTTTGCGCAGGCCCGCCGCGCTGGTGTCGCGGGGCAGCATGATCTTGATCTCACGCGCCGGGGCGTCGGAATCGAAGAAGCTCGCCATGCGGAACAGCTCGGTCGGCTGAGAGAGCGTGGGCGGGTGGAGCGGCCCGCAATCCTCGTTCACATGGACAAAGCGGATGCAGAACAACCCTTCATCGCCTGCGGTGTCCTCCATGACTTTGGAGAGGCGTTCGGCGAAGGCCACAGGGCGCGCGCCCTCTTCCTGCGAGGGGCTGAGGGCATCCGCGATCAGCTTGGTAACGCCATCGACATTCGCGCATTGCTCGCCCGCCAGACCCATCAGGTCGCAAGCGGGGCAATCCGTTTCATCGTCATCGCATTCCTCGCAATCAGGTTTTGCAATCTGATCGGCGCGGGTTGGTTCGGGCAAGTCGCCTGCATTGGTGAATGGGCCGTCAATGTCGACACTTGCCCGCGTCCCATCACTCTTGAATCCGGCAAGGAGGAAGTGGAAATCGGGCCACGTGGTCGGATCGTCGGGCGGCAGATCGGCCACATAGTCGGTTTCGATGGTTTCGAGGATCTGCTCATTTTGAGTCTTCGACGCTTCGACGAGCGCTTCGCCGAGAGTTTCGAGGTAGTCCGTTCCAGCTGGCGCGGGCGCAAAGACATCTGCCATTGGGCCAATGGTGAGCGGTGCCTGGAGCCACTCAAGCAGCTCCGTTTCTCCATCCGAAAGGCCGGTCGTGGCTTCACCTCGCAAAGTGGCGATCACTGCCGGAATATGCCGTTCAAGGAACTTGGCGAAATCAAGCAGCAACAGCCAGCTCTGCATCTGCAATTGGTAGTTGCGAATGCGGATTTGCGGGCCGGCATTATCGGGCGTTGCGCCCTCACCAGTGTCGGTAGAAATGTCCTCAGCTTCCTTGGCAATCGCCCGCAAAGTCGCTTTCCATGGCTCGGCCACATCCATGCGGAATTCTGAAAGGCGGGCGCGGACATCATCGGGTTTGGTGATGGGCGCAGGCGGGATCAGCACGCCCTTCTGCCCCTCCACCAGCGAAACCGCCTCCCGCGTTACGGGGGCCGACAGATAATCCTCGCGCCGTGCGACGGGGATCGTTCCGCCCCAGGTCTTGCGCTTGATATTGTCGCCTTCAACGTGCCCCATCGGGAAGACGGGGAGCATCTCTTCACCCGGAGCGAGGGCTTCTGGCGCGGTGTCGGAGACCTTTTGCCAGCGCGGCTCATCACCCGGAATCCAGGCATATTCGACCACCTCGCCGCCATCCTTGCTTGCAGGCATCAAGCGGCGCAGCAGCATTCCGACCCGCTCATGCGCGCCGCCCAAAGCGCGGTCGGGCAGGCCCGATGTGGCGCAAGCGAGCGTTGCAGTGGCGACATAATGGCGCTGATGCGCGGGCTGGTAGAGTTTGAGGAGCGGCGTGTCGGCCTCCGCTTCCTTGATCGGCGTTGGCTCTTCCTTGCGCAGCAAAGCGCGGCGGTTTTGCTTGATCGTCGCAGGCAGCGGAATGCGCTGCGCCAGGTCGGGCGTCTGCGTTTGCGCGGCAGGCGTGCGCCAATCCTCGTACCGCGCAACGAAACTGCCGATGGCTCCCGGATCACTCGCCATCGCGCCAAGCAATTGGTCCGCGAAATCGTCCCGAGCAAAGCGCAGGATCGCAGGCTGCATCCCGGCTTGGCCGGCAGCGCGCCAGAGCGGGCGGGGCGAGGCCCAGGTGAGGGGATGATCGAGCTGCGTCACCAGATGTTCCCCGCACCCGGCGTGTAGGACGCACCGACAACGCTGTTAGCGATCAGCGTGTCCGCCTGCACCACTCCTGAAAACTTCGAGATGCCCGCGTTCACTGTCACCGCAGTGGCGTCGATCTGGACTGTGGTGGCCTCAACCTTGACCATCGCCGACGCCGTGACCGAGATACCAGAGGGGCCAAGCTTCACCGAATTGCCATTGCTGTCCTCAATCAGGATCTCGCCCGGACCATCGGTGAGGTGGAGCTTTTGCCCGCCTGGCGTTTCCAGCTGGAACTTCTCCTGACCCGACGTGTCATCCATGGTCATCTTGACCCCATTGCGGGTGCGGATGACCTTCTTGTTGTTCTTGGCGGAGTGCTCAGCCTCAGGCGGCTTATCCTTACCGTTCCACAGTCCGCCAAGGATATAGGGGCGGCGCGGGTCGCCTTGCTCGAAGGCAACCAGCACTTCGTCGTCTTTGTCGGGCAGGAACCAGCTGCCGCGATTCTTGCCCGCAAACAAAGTCGCCATGCGAGCCCAGGCGAGATAGCGCTCCGCATCGGGATCGGGCGACCATGGCAGCTCCACTTGCACGCGGCCCTGCCCATCGGGATCGTCGAGCGAAGTGACGATGGCGGGCGCGACGCCGTGGAACAGACCGCCAAGCCCTTCGGCTGAGCGCGGATCGCCGCTGGCTTGCGCGACGCCGGGATAGAACAGGCCGGGCTTCATGCCGCACCCCCAAGACCGGGCCGGTCGCAGCGGAATTCCGTGATCGCGCCGGAGGTCGGGTCGAATTGGTGAGTGACGCTGGTCGCGCGGTAGGTGCCGTTGAACAGCTCTCCCAGCCCGGCAAGCTCCAGCTTCGCGCCCACGTGGATCAGCGGATCGGTCTCACACAGGCCCTCTCCGGTCACGAAATCGCGCGCCATTGTGCGGTAGGCGGTCTCTGCAATTTCGCGCGCTTCGGAGTTGGAGGCAGGCATGCAATGGGCGAGCGTTTCGGGCCGTTCGCCCAGTTTCTCGTCCAGCAAGGCAGGGCCGCCCGTGTCGCTGCCAAGGTCGGAGCTGAGGATGGAGGCGTCGGCCGTGTGGCTGGCAATCGCCTTGCCTCCGACATCCCAGCCCGAAACGGTGATCGTGCTGCGCTGTCCCGAAAGGTCGGCGCACACATCAAAGGCGCGCAAAGTGCCTGACCAGCGCAGTTCAACCGCTGGCGTGCCGGGATCGCGGCGCACGAACAGAGTGCCATCCTCGACCGACACAGTCCCGCCAAAGCGGCGCGCGAGGTCGAACAGGAAGGCAAAGTCGGTCTGGTTGACCTGCGCGATAAGAGGCGCAGCGGCAGAATTGATCTCCACATCGGCAGCGAGCCCGTGACCCTGCGCAATAGCCTGCGCCACGTCCTCCAGCGTCGCGTCCTCGAAACTGCGCGTGCGCCGCGTCATGCGCAGCGCTTGCAAAGCGTCCTCTGCGCAGACCGAGATCGTCGGAGGCCCACCTTCGGGATAGTGACCGCTGATGGCTGAGATGCGCCCTTTGAACAGCGGCTCATCCTCTATCGCGACTTCGATCTCAGCCCCGAAATCAAGCAGAGCGCGGTCGTAATAGGTGAAGCCGTCATTTTCTTCTGAACCCCAATTGCCGAATTCGAGCTGGGCGCTGGCCATGTCTTCGAGCGAGGCGTGCAAGCGGTATCCGACCAGCGCGGCTTCGAGACGCGGCTGAGCCTCTCCGTTGATGGAGATCGTTGGCCTTGAAGGTCTACTTGGGAGGCGGGCTACGCTTGCGGTCATCGATGATCCCTCAATTCCGCGCCATGCGCAGGTGGCGGCTGGCGGCCATGCGCGCGCGGCGGCGGGCGGCACGCTCAGTCACTTCCGGAGCCGCGCCAGTGGCAGCTCCCGAGGTTGGAGGGGCCTCTCCCAAAGTCTCAAATTCGTTGATGACGACGGTCACTTGCGGCTCCTATTCGATCTTCAGCTTGGGCAAAGGCGGGGGGATGAGGCTTGGCAGAGCAACCTTGGGTGCCTGCGATCCAGCATTTGCCGAGAGGGTCGCGCCTAGGCCTGTGCCAGAGCCGGTTCCGGGCAGGCCAAGCGCTGCATTGGCCGAAGTGCCCAGAGCCGCGCTTGCGCCCCCAGGGCCGAGCGAGACACCCGCTCCCAGACCAATTGCTGCGCCCACTTTTGGCAGTTTGACTTTGGGCGCTTTGGGCAGCTTGGCGTTCAGATCGACGAGCTTGCCGGGCTTCATCCGCAGCGGGTCAGCGATGCCATTGGCCTGCGCAATGCCCTGCCATTTGCCGCCTTTGCCCTTCTGGTCGGCCATCTTCTGGACGCTGTCGCCTTGCTTGGCCTGCTCGCGCGGTTTGGTGCCGGGAAGCGAGACCTTGCCGCCGTCTTTGTCGTAGCCTTTGACGAGGATCTTCTGCTGCGTGAAACCCAGCGCCAGATTGGCGCGCAACGGGCGGCCTTCGGAGGAGAAGAATTCGAGATTCTCCTCAACCGAGGTGATCAGCCCGTCGAAAATCAGATCGCCCCAATGAAATTGCACGCCCGGCGGGACGAGGCGGGTGGCATCGCTCTCCGCTGCGCGAGGGGTCATGAAGAAGAGCACCTTTTCAGTCAGGCGCCGCACGTCATTGACCGGATCGGTCTCCATCGCGGTGACGTCGAACCAAAGGGTGACGGTCAGAGTGGTACTGCCCGCGCCGACAAATTGCTGGCCCGAAGTGCCGCTTTCCTGATCGCCCCCTTGCGGTTGTTGAACCTCGTTTGCAAAGGCGAGTTTGAGCGTTTCGGGGTTGAACTGAACTTCTACCTGATGGCCGCCTTCTTTTGGGGTTACGAGGTCATCCTTGAGCTCTTTCAGCTTGGCTTTGGCGAGTGTTTTCTCGGTCATGCCGCCGCTCCCGCAGCATTTGATGCTTGATCCTGCGATGGCTCTTCGACCAATTCAAACTTGTCGTAGGCGAGCTGGAATTCCTCGACCGCAATCGCCCCATCCTTGGCATTGAGTGCGGGCGCTTTCAGCTTGATCGGCAGACAGCGGGAGAGGCGGAAACGGGCGAGCTCTTTCTTGCCGTCATCACCCAGCATCACGACCTCTGCATCGGCGCGCAGGAACGGGTTCTCGATTGAGCTGCGGAACCACTTCCACAGCTCCATATTGCCCGTCATCCCGCGTTTGAGCGTCAGATTGGCGTAGTTGATGACCGCCGGCACACGCCAAGTCCGATCATTCGCGCCGCCTGATCGGATGGTCTGCACATCCATCGTCATGTCGAGCCCGTCGCACTCGGCAAAAGAGGCGTCGCACAAAGGCTTACTCTCGCCTTGCGGGATGATCTCCACGAGGAAGTTGAACGTGTTCCAGGGGCGGTCTTCGATTGCCATCAGGCCGCCTCCTCCAATGTCAGCCGCTCACCTTGCTGGACCAGCGCGACCTCGATGAACTCCATCGGATGGGAGGGCGCGATGCCAATGTCGGCAAGGATGCGGCCATTGTCGCGATCACCCCGCGTGCTGCGCAGGCGGATGAAATAGCTGTCGCGCGAGACTTCACCGGAGAACGCGCCTTGGCGTTGCAACAGGTCGAAATGGTTGGATAGGGTGCGCTCTATAGAGCGGCGCACAGTCGGCCCGTTCGGCTCAAACAGGAAGCGTTCGCCAACAATCAGCAAAAGCCGCCGCAGGAAGATAAACAGCCGCCGTACATTGACCTGCTGCCAATCGGCCTCGCCTGAAAGGCTGCGTGCGGCATGAGCGAAAAAGCCATCGGGGCGCGGCAGGACGAGATTGATGCGGGCATTGTCGCTGTCCAGCCAGTCTTCGCGAGCGATGGCAGGGTAGAGGCCCAGCGCATTGGCAAAATCGCGATTGGCAGGCGCGATCCATGCGCCGCGTTCGCGCGCGATTGTGGCCATATGCCCCGCGACCGCGCCTTCGGGCGGCAGAGTGATCAGCGCGTCCTGCGCGCCTCCGGCGATCCAGGGGTGGAACAAGGCTCCATAGGAAAGGCTGCGCGCCTCGCGATCATTGAGCGCCATGTCGCCCACACCCGGCGTGACCAAGTCGAGGGCATAGTCCTGAGCCTCATTCGCCTTGAAGCCGCGCGGCAGGCTCAACAAGGCGGTCATTGCAGCGGAGCCCGCGGCCAGCCGCAGCATGGCGATATGGATACGCAGCGTCGCCGCCGTATCGATCTCAGCGGCGACAAAGTTGGTGGCGCGCAGCACCACCACTTTGGCGGCAAAGGGCGAGATGTTCTCAGCCCTCTGAGTGCGCAGGCGGTAATAGTAGATGCCGTCAGTGCGGCCTGTCAGGATCAGCTCGCTGTCGGTCCCGCGATAGATTTCCGCTGCGTCGGCAAAGTCGTGGCGCGCCGCTTCCTCGAGCACGAATTCTACGTCTGTATCGGATGAGGAAAAGGTGAGCCGGATGCGATCATCGACAATCTCTGATCCAGCCGGGCCCAGCGTCGGCGTCGCGAGGACCACGACATCACTGTCGAGGAACCCGGCATAGTCCGGCGCGCTCAGCTCTTCATCCGTATCGACCGGGCAAGGGCCGGTGTGATCGCGCCAATTGGGCGGGGCGAGCGCTCCGGCATCAGGCTCAGGCAAGTCCGCACTGTCTTCAGCTAGCACCCATCCCGGCTGCACCGCGTCAGGCACGGCGAGGATGGAGGCCTCGCCCACGCTCTCGCCCGGAATGTCGTAGGCGGCGTGGATGCCGAACAGTTCTTGCTCATCCAGATCGTGCCGCTGGATCGCGTGCCGGTCGATGTTCTGGGTTGCCATGCCGGCGAAAGCAGGGTCGATGAACAGGCGATGGTCGAAGGGGACAAGGCCTGATTGCTCAAGCGGTTCCTCTGCCTCCATTGCCAAGGGGACGCTGACAGGCCGGAAGCTTGCATCAAGGCCGAGCGGCAGAAATGCCTCGCTGAAGATCAGGCGCTGTTTGGTTGCAGCGGTTTCCGCGACGAAGGTGGCGGCGAGGTCACTATCGCTCTGGTCCGGGGCATGGGCAACGCGGAACGCGTCAACCTCGGCGCCCGTTGCAGCAGGCAGCGCAAACAGTGGACGGCTGATCCCTTCACGCCGGTCTTCATCGGCATAATGCGCGTCGTCGCTTACGAAGTCGTAGAGCGAGTTGGCCGCTTCAGGTGTCAGACCGATGCGCCCGTCGATCCGCGTGAGCGAGCCCAGCTCGCTGCGCAGGTCGAGGGTCACATGTGTCGCGGTGAATGTGCTTGCGTTGCCGAGCCGCGATCGGCCCTGCCGCCATGCAGGCCCAAACGCTTGCCTGCCCTGCACCCGGTCAGCGCGCAGCCAATAAGTCGAGCCTGAATGGGTGATCTTTACCCAAGTGCCTGGAACTAGTTCACTGGCTTCGGCGTCGAGCACCACCCGGCTTTCAGCCCCTTCGAAGAATTGCGCTCGGACCCGAACGCGGCGTCCGGGCAGATGGGCAAAGCCATTCTTGGGTGGGCTTGTTTCTGAGATGGGCCGGAAGGAGTTGCACCACGCGGCCCAGTAATCCGATCCGTCGCGTTCAATGATCTTGACGTAGCGAAGGATGCCGGTGCCCTCTTCGCGCAGCTCCAGCAGATCGCCTTGGGCAAGCCGCGCGCGGGTGGAAAAGCGCACACCCCATTTGTGCTTGCGAAGCGCCGTGATGGAGACAGGCGCTTTGAGGACGCGGGCACTGAGCGCCAGCCCATCTGCCCATGCCCCGTGCGAGGATGCAGCAATATTGGCAGCCACGGTTTCGCCTCGCCCATTGGCAGCGATGCCATGAACGCCGAGCATCCCGCTGAGCGTGAAATGCTGGGTCTGCGCCGGTGTGACGCTGGCCGAAGCTCCCCAAGCCTCCACCAGCTCGCCTGTCCATGCGACCCGGATCACCCAGCACTCTTCGCCGCCATTGGAGAAGAAGGCGCGCACCGATGGCGCGAGATTGGCGGTGAGCGTCGTCCCGCTGTTTTCGTCGAAGGCTAGCTCGGTGGTCCCACCAAACACCGCTTCGAACGCGGCAACGGACTCGATCCGCACCGGGCGGTGGCAGGGCCCGCGCTCTGCGATGCCGACGAACACCGCCACATCCATGCGCGGGAAGCCCGTGCCCGGCGGCGCCGGCAGGCTGGTATCCACGCGGATACCGGGAAGGCGAGAGCGCAGGCCCATCGCGCTTATTCCATCTCCAGCCGTTCGTAGGCGAGGACAAGTTCCTCCATCGCCACATCGGTGCCCTTGGCGTTTAACGGCCCGCTGGTGTGCTTCATGATCCGCGCTTCGATCAGCTTCCAGGTCATGATCGTTTCGGAGTGATCCTCGCTTTGCAGCTGGATCTTGACCGTGCGGCTTGCATCGGTTGCGCCGTTGCGGATCGCGTCGAGCCATTTGTAGAGCGAGAGCGAGCCGATCACGCCGCGTTTCAGCGTCACGTCGGTGGCCTTCACCAACCCGTTCACCTTGATGACCGAGTTTTCCTTGCGGTTGCCGTTGCGATATTCGGCGATGGCCACTTCCATGCCCATGCCGCTGACTTCCTGAAAGCCCGCATCCACTCCGTCGGTGCCGGCACCGACATCGACTAGGAAGTTGAACTGGTTGACGGGCCGCTGTTTGAGGACTGCCATGATCTATTCTCCTCAGGCTTTGCTGTCGGCCGTCCATTGGCCGATGCGGAAGATGACAAATTCTGCGGGTTTGAGAGCGGCGACGCCGATCTGGCAGACGAGCCTGCCGTTATCGATGTCGTTCTGCGTCATCGTCGAACGGTCGCATTTGACGAAATATGCGTGCTCGGGACGCTCACCCAGTAAGGCTCCGTTCTGGAATTCGTTCAGAAGGAAATCCTCGATCGTGGTGCGCACATTGGCCCACAGCCGCTCGCCATTGGGTTCGAACACGGCCCATTGCGTGCCCTTGTCGATGGAGCGTTCGAGATAGGCGAAATAGCGCCGCAGATTGACGTATTTCCACTCCGGATCGCTGGTCGCACAGCGCGCGCCCCACAACCGGTTGCCGCGCCCTTCGAAGAAGCGGAAGCAGTTGATGCCTTCCGGGTTCAAGACTTCCTGCTGGCCGGTGTTGACGGTCTTCTCGAAGCCCAGCGCCAGGTTCACGACCTCGTTCGCTGGAGCCTTGTAGACCGCTCGTTCGACATCGTTGCGGGCGTAGATGCCAGCGACAAAGCCGGAAGGCGGATAGACATTCTCCAACCCGGTCACAGGGTCGATGGTCTTGACCCAGGGGTAGTAGAAAGCGGCATATTTGCTGTCGAACTTGGCGCGATAGCCGCGCACATCAGAGATCGACTGACCCTTGATGCTGTCCAGCACCGCGATGCGATAACGCATCCTTTGTGCGTGGCTGATCAGCAGGTTGCTGACCGATTGGCCAATTGTCGCGTCAGTGGTCGATCCGGGCGCTGCGACGATTGAGATGTCTTCAAGGTCCTCAAACGCTTTCAGACCCGTTGCCGCATTGGCGGTGTCAGCACCTTCGCCTTCATAGTCGGTGGCCTCTGGCCGATTGCCGTCATTGCCACCTTCAAGCTCAAATGTGACTGTCAGTTGGTCCGGCGTGCTTTCGTCGCTGAGGAGATTTTCCAGATAGACAACGGTCGTCGTGGTGGGGTCAAACGGACTGGCGCTGATGAAGTTGTTTGCGATCTCCAGACCCGTGCGGTTCGCTGCAGTTGGGGTGATAACGATCGGTGTTCGCCGCGCATCACCTGCATTGGGCAAATCCTGCGCAAACACGGCCAGCAGACTATCCGGTCGGCCATTGCTCAGATGGGCTGGGTCGAGCGGCAGGTCTGCCAAAGCAAAGGTGGGGATGTCGCTCGACACCGCTTGGAACAGCACCGACACGGTGAGTCGCCGAATGCTGGCCTCGGAGGTGAAGACCGCATCATCGCCTAGTTCAACATCGCTGGCGCCTTCGAAAGTGTAGCTTTCAGAAATCGCATTCCACGCGGCGGTGTAGAAGCCGTCGTCGACGTTATCGCCCGCAATGTAGACGACATCGCCGTTCGAAATGCCTTTGACTTCCTGCTCGCCTTGATTGTGGATGAAGCGATTGGGGCCAAGATTGAACTGGAACGACAGGCGGCCATTGCCTGCTTGTCCGGGGAAGCGGGCGGAGTAATTCAGCCCGTGCTCTGCCGTACTGCGGGCTGCACGCCCATCATCAGAATCGCTCGCTGAATTGAATACTCTTGAGACATAGAGTCGCTTGCCGCCTTCTTGAAAAAACGCTCGGGCGGCGTTCCACATGTAATTGTCGACGGACCCGCCGCTCAGATCTTCAAAGCTCAGCTGTTCGCGGCTGCCATAGACGCGCTCAAACTCGACCAGAGAGGTGATGATCTCAGGCTCTAGGTTGGTCGGGCCGTACCGCGTTGGGCCAACAAAGCCGGTGGTGGTTGTGCTTACGCCTTCGATGGATTTCGCGCGGTATGAAACCTCTTCCACGAATACGCCCGGGGCCAGATATTCAGGCATGGTCTTGCCTCCTTTGCTCAGCTCGCCTCAAGGAAGAGGCTGGATTGCGGTTGGTCCGAGGCGTCCAGCGTGCGCAGGATCAGCCTCTCTCCCAGCACCAGATCGGTGGCGGGGAATGCGGTTGTGTTTCCGAGTTTGCGAAGCGCCTTGGTCGTGCCGGAAAGCTGCCCAAGGATCGCGTCGAATTTGGGCGGCAGGTCTTCGCCCGTGCTCGACTTTTCAGTTGCCAGCGCGCCGTAATGCACTGCCACAGTGACCTGCCAGGACACTTTGTCACGTCCCGCAGCGGCTGCGGCAGGCGAAGCGAAATCGGGAAGGGCGGGGTAGGGAAAGGCAACTTCGGCATTGCCATTCGCGTCGGCGAGGCCGAGGCCAATGACGTTGCCTTGCAATCGCACGCTCAAAAGCGCCCAGGACGCAGCATGGTCCTTCCCATCGGCCTTGCGCGTCGCAATATGCGCGGCGACGCGGGCGATGGGCACTTCGTAGCTGCGACCCGTGCGGTTGAAGAGCGGGATGTAGTCCGCCTCTGTTTCCCCTGGCAGCAACAGAGTTGGGATATCTGCGGGTGCGGGCGAGCCCCAAACCGACCACAGACGCTGGGTCGGCTCAGGCATAGTGAAGTCGAAACGCGCAGGTAGATAACGCCCCAGCGTGTCGCTCACTTGCACTTCGAAATCGCGGGCCTGACCGGTCCATTCGGCGGGGAATTGACCGATAGTGGCCGGGTCAACCGGATCACGTTCGCCAATCGTCTTCAGCGCCAAGGGTGGGAGGAAAGTGTCGACACCTTTCACAGAACCCGGAACCCAGAAGCCCTTGCCGCGCGGGCTTAGTACATGTGTGTTGGCCGGATGCGCCTGGTCGATCATGCGCACGTCCAAGCCGGAGACCACCGTCGCCAGATTGCTCGCATCGACAAAGCGCAGCGCGCCAACGCTGCGCATCCGATATTTGTCGGGATTGACCAGGAGGCTCATGACGCGCCGCTCCGATCTGGCGGGGTCATCGCGCCATACTCAAACTCGCGTTCAACAACCGGCGGGTTCTCGCTCATCGCGATGTCGCTATCGATCAGCACCATGCGCAGCTGGTAGCTGGCGTAGAAGGGATGGCGCTTCATCCGCTCCCACAAGGTCAGGTGATCGGCGAGCGGGAGAGGGTCGGCGACCAGCTCCACGTCCTCTGTCACCGGGAAGATATCATCCTCCGCCAGATTTGCGTTGAGCATTGCGGGTGAGATGTGGCCAACATCGGCGAACATCCGCATCACCCAGCCCAGCATCCGGTGCTGGCGCTCGACCGAAGTGGCCCATGGGATCACCATGTAATGCAGGTCGAGCGGGAGCGAGGGGCGGAAGACTTGTCCGAAAACATCCTCACGCGGAGGCCTTGCGCGCAGCTCCTTATTGATCGTCACCCGCCATAGAAGGACCGAGAAGCCTTCTTGCGTACGGTGTGGAGAGCCATCGTCGGTGAATTGGTAATCATCGACCAGAAGAGTGTTGAATTCCGTGCGCGGATAGCGTTCCTCTATCAGCGCTTTAAGCGCAGCGCTGGTCGCGGCGATGGCTCTGTAATGCGCCATCAGCTGCGCCCCGCCGCAAGTGTGATCGCCTGTTCGAGCGCCATATGCGCGGTGCTTTCAAGGCTGAGCTCGTCATTGATCCGGCGGAAGACGGCGGCTTTGCGCCCTTCATGCCCGACCATCACGATGCCGTGCGATGGGCTGGGCGAATTGTAGCCGCTGGCCGACGCCTCTTCCTCAAGCGCGTTGAGCAACAGGACGTCATACTCGTCCAAGTCGTCAGCTTCGTTAGCCGTCACAATCTCAATATCGGGGGCATCGCGAAGGACATCGCGAATGATCGAATCGATCATCTTTGGCACCGCGCCGAGGACGACTCGGATGCGCTTCAAGGGAGGGTCACTTCATAGGACATAGCCCCATATTCGATGCGTTTTCGGCGGCGCGCATGAACCCAACGGTGAAATAATGGCCTATTTGATGGTCCAGATCATCGCGCTTTTGAGCCGGCGAACGCACGCCGATCGAGACCCCGCACCGCGGCATAGCCAACGGCAAACCCTTTGATTCCGGGCGCAAAGAGACAACGGTCTAGACCGTTTGTCCCGGACTGTTGGATCGATGCTTATGGTCTGGATGAACCGGCCAAAACGAACTTCGACGCATTCCTACAATCTGTCTGAACCGAATCGGATATGTTACAAGACATCAAATCAAATAATCGTCGTCGCGCTTTCTTGTTTGGCTATTCCGATGTCATGTCGGGAGAGGTGGGGTCATGTCCAATTTAGTTTCGAAGACTAACGGTAAGGTAAGAAGAGGTGCTCTTCCTACTTGCCTTATAGTCAGTGATGTACTTCTTTATAGAGAGGGCCTCGCTGGAGGATTACGGCGAATTGGCAAGGTGGATGTTGCCGGTTCGCTTTCCTCAAAAGAGGCTTTGGCGGCTCTTGAAGAGACTGCTCCCGACATTCTGGTGCTTGATGTCAGCCGCCGCGCAACGCTCGACGCTGTGCGACCCTTGCTGCACCGCGATCCGGCGCTCACCGTTGTTGGCTTTGGCATTGACGGGCAGGCAGACGCCCTGCGCTGCGCTGAGGTCGGGATCGCCTGCTTTGTCGGGCGCGAGGAAAGCATCGAGGATTTAAGCGGTGCGATCGAGAAAGCCGCACGCGGAGAAGCGGTGTGCAGTCCCACTCTTACCGCCCGTCTGATCCGGCACATGGCGGCTCTGATCGACAACGCGCAGGTCCAGACCAACAATTGCCTGACCCAGCGCGAGCGAGAGGTGGCGACTTTGGTCAAGCGCGGCCTGTCGAACAAGGAGATCGCCAACGAGCTCGGCATCAGCCCAGCGACGGTGAAGAACCACGTTCACATGATCCTTGAAAAGCTCAACATGCCGCGCCGGACCTCTATCGGCCTGGTTGTCTAGCAGGCTTGGCGCAGCACTGTCTAAACCGGTTTCGCTAGTCCTAGGACCTTAGCAAAAATCCACCCCCCAATCCCTCCGGCAAGCACTTGCGAGGCAAAGCCAGCGGCCGAACGCGCTCCGCTGATCGGGACGGTCTGGAAGATCATATACATCAGCCCCAAGGTGACGCCGATGGCAGCGGCCCCTGCGACCGGATAGGCAAAGCGCGAAAGAGCAGGCAGCAGCTTCTTGACCAAAGCCGCGATCAGAAATCCGATCAGCAAAGCGACCGCGATGATCGCCAGATAGAGCCCCATATTCGACACATCGAAGGCGGTCATGTTGAGCCGGTCGCCGATGCTCACCGGAACGCCATGTCCCGCGATCACGAATTGCGCGTTGAGGATCACTGCCAGCACATAGGTCGCGACAGCAGCGACAAGCAGAGCGGCAATCGAAAGGGCAAAGCGCAGCATGGATATCTCCTTGGACAGCTGCGAGCATGGCGGGGTTTGGGCAAGCGGGTCAAGCATGTCCGGGCAAGAGTGGACAAACGGCTGCCGCAATCTGATAGGTGGGGCGAACGTACATTCTCGAAGGAAACACGATGCGACGCCTCCCGATGACAGCCGCCCTTGCGATTGGCCTGATGGTGACGGCGTGCTCCAATCAGGGCGCTTCGGATGTTGGCGAGAAGACCAGCGTGCTCGCAGGGCGTGTGGATGCGGGGCCGATCAATTACACGCTCGACACGGTGGTAGAGGGGCTGGACCAACCTTGGTCGCTCGCCTTCCTGCCTGAAGGTGAGATGCTGGTGACACAGCGGACCGGTGCTCTGCTGCTGATCGGAGCGGATGGTTCCAAGACGCAGGTCCACGACTTCAACGACAACAGCGCACTTGGTGGAGACTTGCCGCCCGTCCACTTTGGCGATGGGATGCAAGCGGGCGTGTTCGACGTCGTGCTCCACCCGAATTTCGCGGAGAACGGCCAGATATTCATCGCCTATGCGGGAAAGGTGAGCGCGGACGAAAACACGCTGATCCTGGCGCGCTTTACCTATGCGGACGGCGCCCTGTCCGACGCGCGGCAGCTTTTCACAGCCACGCCTGCGCGGGTTCAGGGCAACCATTATGGCGGGCGGATGGTGTTCCAGCCTGATGGCACTTTGCTGCTGACCACGGGAGAAGCCTTCCACTTCCGCGAGGAAACGCAAAAGCTCGACAACCACTTTGGCAAGATCGTCCGGCTCAGTGACGATGGCACGGTGCCTGCGGACAATCCCTTTGTCAGCGAAGAGGGCGCTCTGCCGGAAATCTGGTCCTATGGGCATCGCAACCCGCAAGGGATCCTTCTTGCTAGCGATGGCCGCGTGCTGGCGAATGAGCATGGTCCGGCGGGCGGGGACGAAGTGAACCATATCAAGCCGGGTCTCAATTACGGCTGGCCCACCGTGACCTATGCGCTCGATTACTCAGGCGGGCGCGTCTCTCCCTATGAGGCGCTGGACGGGACCGAGCAGTCGCTGGTCCACTTCACCCCTTCCATCGCGCCATCAGGCTTCGCGCAATATGCAGGGGAGGCCTTTCCCGATTGGCAAGGCGACCTGTTTCTCTCCGCCCTCGCGCTTCAGCATGTGCGGCATATCGACATGACCGCCGATGGGTCTTTGGGTGAGCAAGCCGAGCTGTTCGAAGAATTGGGCGTGCGGTTTCGCGATGTTCGCACCGGGCCGGATGGCTATCTCTACCTGCTCACCGAAGAGCCTGATGCAGCAAGCCGGATATTGCGGGTTCGACCTCAAAGCACTCCCGCGAGTTAAGTTGCGCTGCACAGTATAAGTTCGGCGTCTACTTCAAATTAACCAATATTGACTAACCCCTTGACTGTTGGGCGTTTACTCGCTTGGTAAGCGCCCTTGGGGGTCGCAAATCATGCCATCACGAAGTGACATGCCTTTTGGGCAAAGGGCACAAGGCGTGCCTGACGATGCGTTGGTCGAAGGATATGTCGCACCGGGTTTCAAGCCGGTTGCTCACGCATTCGAAGCATCGATCCGGTCCGGGACTGCTCTGGGAGCTGCCTGCACTATCATGCACCGGGGGGAGGTCGTCATTGACCTTTTTGGTGGGTGGAAGAACGCGGCACGCGATGCGGCTTGGAAAGCCGATGACATTGCTCTGGTCTATTCGCTGACCAAGGGGCTGACCGGCATGGCGGCCGCTGTCGCGGTGTCGCGCGGACTGTTCGCCTATGAGGATAGGGTGGCCGATATCTGGCCCGAATTCGCCGCCCACGGCAAAGGTGAGGTGACAGTGGGTCAGGCCTTGTCAGAGCAAGCCGGCCTTGCCGCGATCGACTACAAATTGACGCTCGAAAATCTCGGGGATGAGCCCGCGATCTGCGCAGCGATTGCGGCTCAGAAACCCAATTGGAGGCCGGGCGATCATTCAGGCAATCACGCCTATACGCTCGGCTGGATCGCCAGCGAGCTGATCTTCCGCACCGATCCCGGATGCCGCCGCCTGCCGCAATTCTTTGCAGAGGAAATCGCGCAGGCCGTGGGCGCTGACGTCTTTGTCGGCCTGCCCGAAAGCTTTGACCGCAACCGCATTGCGCGGATCGCAGGGTTTGGGATGGCAGACCTGTTCCTTCACCACACCACCATGCCCTGGGCGCTCACGCTGGCAATGTGCATTCCCGGCACGCTCCAATTCCGCACCCTCAACAACCCGCTGGTTCTCGCCGGACCCGGAGCGCTTGATACCGAAGAGTTTTGGAAGGTCGGGCAGGGCGCGGCTGGCGGCATGGCGTCAGCCCGCGGGCTCGCCACGCTCTACAGCGCCTTTGCCATGGGCGCGGAGCAATTGGGCGTGACGCCGGAAGTGATGGCGAAACTCTGCCAAGGCCACCCACATCCCGCCAAGGGCCTCAAAGACAAAATCCTGACCGAGGACATGTATTACTCCTACGGTTTCGAGAAACCCTTCAGCGGCTGGGAGTTCGCCCGCACACGCAGCGCTTTTGGCAGCTTTGCAGTTGGCGGCAGCCTCGCCTTTTGCGATCCCCATGACAGCGTATCCTATGCCTGGATCACCAATCAGCTTGGCACTGGCAAATGGGATGACCCGCGCGAGAAGATGGTGCGCGATGCGTTCTACACCTGTCTGGCGAACCGCAAGTAAAGCACGTTTTCGTCTGGCAGTGGAATTGGGGACGAGGCTGGTCTAAGCCCTTGCGCATAGACGATTCCCACCTCTCTCCAGGAGCCGCCATGCTGCGCCGCTTTCTTGCTGCTTTTTCTGCCGCTTTCGTTCTCACCTCCGCACCCGCTGCCGCTGAAACGGTCGAGTACTTTCAAGTCGATGGCGTCACTTACGACGAAAGTGTGCCCTTCTTCGAAGACGTAATCCCCTACGAGATCGGCGAGAAAACCGTCCGCTTTGATGACATGCTCACATACTTGCGCGGGATTGCAGCCAGTTCTGACAGGATCACGGTTGAGACGATTGGCTACTCGCATGAACGCCGCCCGATCCTGACCTTCACCGTCACCAGCGCGGCCAATCACGCAAACCTTGAAGGCATTCGCCAGACCCACCTTGCCCGGCTCGAGGGCCGCGCCGCTGCGGATGCGGCACCCATGGTGCTGTGGATCAATTTCGGTGTGCACGGGTCGGAGACGTCTTCGATGGATGCCGCGATCCCGCTGCTCTACCACTTTGCCGCGGCGAGTGAGGCCGATGTCGGCGCGCAGCTCGACAATGCGGTGATGATCTTCACTGTGGTTTACAACCCCGATGGCCATGCCCGCCGGATCGATCACACCGAGAAATTCGGAGGCTATGCCGACAACACCGACCCCAATGATGAAGCCCACAATCTGTGGGTAGAGGCGCGGACCAATCACTATTGGTTCGACCTCAACCGTCAGTGGCTGTTGCTGACCCAGCCTGAGGCGCAGGCCTGGATCGCCAAGTGGCATGAGTGGAAGCCGATGGTCTCTGCCGACTATCACGAGATGGGATCGGCCAGCCCCTATTACTTCCACCCCGGTGAAGAGAACCGCCGCAATCCGCTGATTCCTCTGCGCGCGCGTGAGTTGACGCAAGGGATCGGAGAGCGGCACGCCGCCTTCCTCGACAGCGAGGCGCGGCTCTACACCACGGAAGAGCGCTTCGACAATTTCTACATCGGCAAGGGCTCGACCTACCCGCAGATCAACGGCTCGCTCGGCATCCTGTTTGAGGCGGGCAATTCTGGCGGCGGCGCGGTGATGACCGAGCGTGGGTTAGTGACCAATGCCGACAACACCCGCACCCAGTTCCGCACTGCGCTGACAACGATCCAGGGCTCGCTCGATCTGCGCTCAGAGATCACTCAGTATCAGCGCGATTTCTTTGCGGAGAATTCACGCTTTGCCTCGGGCGGAGGCGGATATGTCTTCACAGCAGACGGCGATCCCGAACGCGCGCGGCGCTTTGTGCGGCTCTTGAATATGCACGATATCGAAGTGCGCGCGCTCTCCTCCAACCTGTCCGCAGATGGCCGGACTTACCCCGCAGGCAACAGCTATTTTGTGCCGCTGGCGCAGACCAACAACCGCATGATCCGCGGCATCTTTGAACGCGTCACTGAGTTTGAGGAGGAGGTCTTTTACGATGTCTCCGGCTGGACGATGCCGCTGACCTATGACCTTGAATATTCATCCGTCAGCCGCGCTCCGTCGGGATCAGCGGCGACCGGAGACTTCCAGAGTGCCGCTGCGCCGGGAGAGGCACCCTATGGCTATGTCTTTGACTGGTCGCACACCTATGCGCCGCGCGCCCTCAACCGCGTGCTGTCTGCCGGGCTGATGGCCCGCGCGGCTACTGAGGGCACGGTGGTCAACACGCTTTCGGGTCAGGTGACTTTGGGCAGAGGCGCGATCTTTGTGCCGCTCGCTCGCCAGAAATCCGACCCAGAGGCGATCCACCGCATCATGACGACCATCGCTGCCGAAGACGGTGTGCCGGTCTATGCGGCTACCTCTGGCCTGACGCCTGTCACGGGGCGCGATCTGGGCGCGACCAACATCTTCCGCACGCTCACCGCGCCGCGCGTCGTGTTGGCCTTTGACGGTGGCATTTCGCGCTATGATGCGGGTGAGGTGTGGTGGACGCTCGACCACCAGCACCGCATGCCGATCACGCTGGTGCACAAGGATGATCTGGGCGGCCTTGATTGGGACAATTACACCCACCTCGTACTGGTCGGCGGCAATTCGGGGTTGAGCGAGCGCCTGACCGGGGGCTTGCAGACATGGATCCGTGGTGGCGGCACTCTGATTGCCACGCGGCAAGGCGCGCGCTGGGCCGAGCAAGCTGTGCTGGGCCGTCAGCCGGAAGAGGATGAAGGCGAGGAAGAGAGCGCTCCTGAGCGACTCAATTTTGAGGATATGGGTATTCGCGATGCCGAGCATGTGATCGGCGGGGCGATCTTCGCGGCGGATCTGGACACCTCACACCCGCTGGGCTTTGGCTTTGCCAATCGCGACCTGCCGGTGCACCGCAATGTCAGCTTCACCCTGACGCGGCCGGAGGAAAACCCTTACGCCGTGCCGGTCGAGTATACCTCAGACCCGCTGCTGTCGGGCTACGCGTCAGAGCGGCGGCTGGAGGAGATCGCAGGCACGCCTTCTGTCGTTGCCGAGCGGATGGGACGCGGCGCGGTTATCTTGATGGCCGACAATCCCGTCTTCCGAGGGACCTATCCGGGCACCGAGAAGCTGCTGATGAACGCGATCTTCTTCGCCGATCTGATCGACCGCCCGAGGGGTGATTACTCGGACGAAGAGGAGTAGGCTTAGGCCGCCTCTGCCACGTCCTCAGCCGGTTCGTTGCGGATGAGGTAGTCGAACGCGCCCAGACCTGCCTTCGCGCCTTCGCCCATGGCGACGACGATCTGCTTGTCCGGAACTGTGGTCGCGTCCCCTGCGGCGTAAATGCCCGGCAGGTTGGTCGCGCCATGCTCGTCGACGATGATCTCGCCATATTTGGAAAGCTCAATGCCGGTGCCAGCCAGCCATTCGGTGTTGGGCACAAGGCCAATTTGCACGAACACGCCTTCCAGCGCGATTGTGCGTTCCTCACCCGACGCGCGGTCTTTCAGGACCAAGCCGTTGCAGCGTGAGCCATCGCCGGTGATCTCGGTCGTCTCTGCGTTGAGGATGATTTCGACATTGGGCATCGAGCGCAGCTTGGCTTGCAGCACTTCGTCGGCGCGCAGCTTGGTGTCGAATTCGATCAGAGTGACGTGGCCGACGATCTTGGCGAGGTCGATGGCCGCTTCGACGCCGGAATTGCCGCCGCCGATGACCGCGATGGGCTTGCCCTTGAACAGCGGGCCGTCGCAGTGGGGGCAGTAAGCCACGCCCTTGTTGCGATATTCGGCTTCGCCCGGAACGCCCAGATTGCGCCAGCGCGCGCCGGTTGAGAGGATCAGCGAGCGGCTCTTGAGAACAGCGCCATTGGCCATAGTGACCGTGTGCATCCCGCCTGCTTCGCTGGCTGGCACAAGCTCGGTTGCGCGGGTCAAGTCCATCAGGTCGATGGTGTTCTCAGTGGCCTGCGCTTTCAGGCTGTCGGACAGCTTCGGCCCTTCGGTGTAGCTCGTCCCCGGCAGGTTCTCGATCCCCAGCGTGTCTTGCAACTGCCCGCCAAAACGCTCGGCCGCGATGCCGGTGCGGAAGCCTTTGCGCGCGGTGTAGATGCCGCTGGCGACGCCCGCCGGACCGCCGCCGATGATGAGGACTTCGAACGGATCCTTGGCAGAGAGCTTCTCCGCCGCCTTGGCGTCAGCGCCGCTGTCGAGCTTGGAGAGGATTTCGGCCAGCTCCATCTTGCCGTTGTAGAACAGATCGCCGTTGAGGAAGGTCGAGGGCACGGCGAGAATGTCGCGCGCCTCGACTTCGTCCTGGAAGGTGCCGCCTTCGATTAGAGTGGCGGTGATGTGCGGGTTCTCCAGCGCCATCAGGGTCAGCGCCTGCACCACGTCGGGGCAGTTGTGACAGGTGAGCGAGAAGAACATCTCGAAATCATAGTCGCCTTCCAGCGCGCGGATCTGCTCGATCAGATCGGCGTCAACCTTGGGCGGGTGACCACCGGCCCACAGCAGGGCGAGCACCAGAGAGGTGAATTCGTGACCCATTGGCAGGCCGGCAAAGCGGACCCACTTGGTCGCGTCAGACCCACGCCGGATGATGAAGCTGGGCGTGCGATCATGCGTACCGTCGAAAGAGGCCGTGACCATGTCGTGCAGCTCGGCGATCTCGGTCAGCAGCTCGCGCGTCTTGGCCGAGGTCTCACTGTCATCAAGCGAGGCGACAAGCTCCACCGGCTCGCGCAGATTGGCGAGATATTGCTTGAGCTGTGCCTGCATGTTCGCGTCGAGCATTATGGTCTCCAGAATCGCAAATTGTGTGGTCTTTAAAGGGCAGTGTGGGCCGAAATGTCTCCTCACGTGGTGAGAGACGTTCCGGCCCATCTGCGCGCCCGAGGTGTTCGCTCGGGTGGGTTGAGGCAGCGCAGCGGGGGGAGAGGGAGAGGGGCTGCGCTGCCTCTGGAGGGAAGGGTTTAGATCTTGCCAACCAGATCAAGCGACGGGGCGAGGGTGTCTGCGCCCTCTTCCCATGCTGCCGGGCAGACCTGACCGGGATTGGCGCGCACATATTGAGCGGCCTTGATCTTGCGGGTCAGTTCGTTTGCGTTGCGGCCAACGCCTTCGCAGGTGATTTCCATGATCTGGATGACGCCGTCCGGATCGACCACGAAGGTCGCGCGGTCGGCAAGGCCAACGCCTTCACGCAGCACGCCAAAGTTGTTGGTCAGGACGTGGTTCTGGTCGCCCAGGAACGGGAAGGTCAGCTTGCCGATCTTGTCGGAGGTGTCGTGCCATGCCTTGTGGCTGAAGTGGGTGTCGGTCGACACGGCGAACACTTCTACGCCCATCGACTGGAGCATCTCGTACTTCTCGCCCAGGTCTTCCAGCTCGGTCGGGCAGACGAAGGTGAAGTCAGCCGGGTAGAAGAAGAACACGGCCCACTTGCCTTCAATGTCCTTTTCAGTGACGTTGTAGAAATCTTCGCCAGCCTTGAATGCGGTGGCGGTGAACGGTTTGATGGTCGAGCCGATAATGCCCATGGTTTAGTCACTCCTAGTGTTTGAGAATTCGGGTGTCAGATAGGCAAGCAACGCGCGAAGTGCAGTATTTGTTGCGTCGCACAACGATGCATTGTTGCGATTGCACAAATCGCTTTTTCCGATCAATCAGGGGGAAGCCCTATGTCGTAGCGTCAATTGCCGATTAAACCGGCATCGCCTTCGATCTTGGCGGCTTCATAGCGCTGCATCACAAAGTCGAGCGCGTCGCGTAAAGTGCTCTCACCCATGTCGCGCAGAATGAAGACGATGCGTGAGCGGCGGTCTTCGCTTGGCCATTCAGGCATGACAGCGGGTGGGTGCCAGACATGCTGGACGCCGTGGATGACCAACGGGGTCTCCATTTCGGCAATATGGATGAGACCCTTGACCCGCAGCATGTTCACGCCCGCCAGCTGAGAGAGCAGCCCGAACCACTGATCGAACACACTGGCGGGCAGCGGCTCGTCCAAGGTCAGGCTGATAGAAGTGATGCGGTCGTCGTGACGGTTGATGTCGTGGTGGTGGTGGTCGTGGTCATGGTCGTGATGATGATGGTGGTGGCCTTCGTGAGCCTCCTGCTTGAGCCACGCGATCACATCTTCGCTCTTCAGTTCCGGATTGAAGTCCGCCCCGTTGAACAGCGCCAGCGGGTTAGCCTCATGCTCGGCCGTGGAGCGGATTTCCGCGGCGGGGTTCAGCGCGCGCAAGCGGGCGGTGAGCGCATCGACCTTGGCCTTGTCCGCTATGTCGGTCTTGCTGATCAGCAGCGTGTCGGCAACCGCCACCTGCTTGCCCGCCTCAGGCTGCGCATCCAGCGTCGCATCGCCGTTCACGGCATCGACCAAAGTCACCACTTCGGCCAGGCGATAGGTCGAGATCAGGTCGCCATCGCTCATAACCGTGTGGATGATGGGGGCGGGGTCGGCGAGGCCGGTGGTCTCGATAATCACCCGCTCAAACCAGCGCTTGCCTTCGCGCGCATAGCGCCAAGGTGCGTCTTTCAGCGTCTTTTGCAGGTCGCCCTTGATCGTGCAGCACAGGCAGCCGCTCGACATCTCGACCACGGTGTCGTCTTCATTGCTGCGGGCGATAAGGTCATGGTCGAGGCCGACCGATCCAAACTCGTTGATGATGACGAGCGTGTCCGCCATCGCCGGATCGCGGATCAGGCGGTTGAGCAAGGTCGTCTTGCCCGCGCCCAGAAAGCCGGTCAGCAAAGTGACGGGGATAGTGTTGGCGGGTTTGGTCATCAGGCTCGCTTATGCGGGTTCAGGTGCGGGTTGCGGCTCACCCCAGACGGGGAAGGGGTCTTCCATATCCGCCCAAGCCTCAGGCGTGAAGCTGTCGGCATCGATCAGGCACGCGTCGAGCGCGGCGCGGATTGCCGCCTCATTCATGTCGATCCCGATAAAGACCAGCTCCTGACGCCGGTCGCCCCAGGGTTGCTCCCAGTTTTGGATCACGAATTCCTCAAACGTGCCATTGTCGGGCCATTGGTTCTTGGGCACCGCTGCCCACCATTTGCCCATCCGACTGACGCTTTTCTGCCGCCCGGCAATCGCCAGATCGCCGAGCCAGTCGGGGCGCGTCGCAAGCCAGAAATGCCCTTTCGAGCGGATGACCTTGTCCAGCGCCTCTCCAGTCAGGAAGGCGTAGAATTTCGCCGGATCGAACGGCTTCTTGGCGCGGTAGACGAAGCTTTCGACGCCATATTCCTCGCTTTCGGGGCGATGGCTGGCAAAGTCGTAGAGCTCCTTCATCCACAGCGGGTGCTGTTCGGAGGCTTCTTCGTCGTAGAGCCCTGTGCCCATCACCTGATCGAGCTCAACCCTGGAATAGTCGGACGTGATGATCTTGGCATCGGCGTTGAGCGAGGCGACGACTTTCTTGACTACGGCCAACTGCTCTTCGCTGACTTCGCTCGCCTTGTTGACGATCACGACGTCGGCAAATTCGATCTGCTCAACCAGCAGCGCGACCAGACTGCGATTGTCGTCCTCGCCCGCTGTTTCTCCGCGATGGGCGAGCAGATCGTCGCTCGAATAGTCAGCCAGCAGGTTCACTGCGTCCACTACCGTCACCATCGTGTCGATTGTGGAAACATCGCCCAAACTCGCGCCATCCTCATCGCGGAAGGAGAAGGTGGCAGCCACGGGAAGCGGCTCGGAGATACCGGTGCTCTCGATCACGAGATAGTCGAACCGGCCATCCTCGGCGAGCGTGCGGACCTCTTTCAGCAAGTCATCGCGCAAGGTGCAGCAAATGCAGCCATTGCTCATCTCGACCAGCGTTTCTTCCGAGCGTGACAGAGCCGCCTCGCCCCCGCGCACGAGGTCGGCGTCGATATTCACCTCCGACATATCGTTGACGATCACCGCAACGCGCCTGCCTTCGCGGTTGGAGAGGATGTGGTTGAGCAAGGTCGTCTTGCCCGCGCCCAGAAAGCCGGAAAGGACGGTGACGGGCAGGCGTTTTTCTTCGGGCAGCATTCCAAGCGCTCCAGTTGGGAGGATGTTACACTATCACATTTTGTGGGCAGGGCGAGTGGATTCAACCTGCCCGCAACAATAACTGCCGCGGCTCAATACCCGCTGGCTTGGCCGTCCTTGCGCATCTCGGTCGCGCCGGCAAGGACGCCGGTTTCCGGGTCACGCATGATTGCCTGGTAGCCGCCGAACATGATGCCGTTGGAAACGACGCGGACATTGTGACCCATCTCCCGAAGCGCTGCGATGGTCTCGTCCGAGATACCCGGCTCAACATTCAGCGTGCCGAGCGGGTCGGCGTGGGTGCCCAATCCTTCGGTTGGCTGGGGGCCACCATCATGGTTGAGCCGTGCCGCATCGCCCGCTTCCTGAATGTTCATGCCATAATCGACCATGTTGATCAGGATCTGGACATGGCCCTGCGGCTGCATCCCGCCACCCATCAGGCCCAGCGTCATGAAGGGCTCACCATCCTTTTTGACGAAAGCGGGGATGATCGTGTGGAACGGGCGCTTGCCGGGCTCGTAAGCATTGGGATGCTCGGGATCGAGGCTGAAGAGCTCCCCGCGATCCTGGAACATGAAACCCAGACCGTCAGGGACCAACCCGCCGCCCATGCCGCGATAATTGGACTGGATCAGGCTGACCATCATCCCGTTGCCATCGACAACGGTGAGGTAGGTCGTGTCACCTTCGCCTTCGAGCTTTGGCTCTCCGGGACCAAACTCCGGCGTCGCGCGCGCTGGATCGATCAGCGCGAAACGCTGCGCGCCATATTCGTCGGTGAGCAGCTCTTCAGGGAAGGGCGCGAAGTCCGGATCGGCGTAGAAGCGCGCGACATCGGCATAGGCCAGGCGCTTGGCTTCGGTGATGTAGTGGAGGACTTCGGGGCTGCCCCGCTCCCACTGCGCAAGATCGACATTTTTCAGGATGTTGACCATTTGCAGCGCGGCGAAACCCTGCGTGTTGGGTGGCAGCTGGCACATCTCATAGCCGTCGCGATATTCTGCACAGGCCGGATCGACCCACTCCGATGTGTGCGCCGCGAAATCCTCAAGCGTGTAGGCGGAGCCCTGCCGCTGGAGGTAGTCGACCATCACTTGCGCCAGAGCGCCTTCATAAAACGCATCGCGCCCGTCCCGCCCGATTGTTTCAAGCGTATTGGCGAGGTCAGGGTTTTTGAAGAGGTCGCCTGCTTCAGGCGCGGTTCCGTCTGGGAAATAGGTCGCGCGGGCATTATCGAACTCGAACGAATAACTCTCAAGCCGGCGGGTGTAAGCGGCGAGCGAGCGCTGGTAGTACATCGCAATCACCGGGGCGACCGGGTGACCTTCGCGGGCATAGCGCACGGTCGGGGCAAGCACGTCGCTCATCGGCAATTTGCCAAAGCGGTCGTGCATCGCGAACCAGCCATCGACGGTGCCGGGGATGGTGACGGGCAAGTGGCCGACGGGAGGAAGCGAGGTGGCTCCGTCCAGCTCCTCCAGCACATCCTCCAACGTTTGCCCGCTGGGCGAGCGGCCCGAACCGTTGAGGCCGTAAAGCTTGTCCGTTTCCGGATCATAGATGATCGCAAAGATGTCGCCGCCAATGCCGTTGCCGGTCGGCTCCATCAGGCCGAGCGCTGCATTGGCAGCAATCGCTGCGTCCACTGCGGAGCCACCGTCACGCAGCACGCCCAGCGCGATTTGCGTGGCGAGCGGATGCGCGGTCGCGGCCATGCCGTTCTGCGCGTAGACCGGGCTGCGCGACCAGTTTGCCCCCACTGGACGACCGCCTCCGCCGATTTGCTGCTCAACCGGGCGAGCTTCCTCCATCGGTTCGGCATCCTGAGCCACGACTGGCGTTGCCGCCATGGCAAGGGCTGAAAAGCCGCTAAGAATTGCAAACCGCATGGAAGGTCTCCTTGAAAGTGGCGCGCTTTTGATGAGCTACTTTGCCCGCTTCTTTCGCGCTTTCGCTATACGAGGTAACAGAAACAGATAGCCTCCGGTTCCCCACATGATGATGAGCAGGATGCCGGTTGGCAGGAAGATATAGAGCTTGACCCAATCGGCAAAGAACGACCCGTCATGGATCGTCTCGATCAGGTCAGAGCGGCGATAGGCGACTTGGAGGACTTCGGCGGTCTTGGTGTCGACTTGCACTTCCCATCCGGTGAGGCTGCGGAATTTGGCGATGCCTTTGTCGACGCGCAGGTCGATGCGGTCGATGTCAGCCCACTCTTGAATGCCGGCTTGCGGGTGGGCGCGTGCGGCGTTGAGCATTTGTTCAAGGCTGGCTTCGGGCAGCTGGTTCTCAACCGCGCCGCTCATGGTCGCCGGCTGGATCCACTCGACTTCCTTTTTGAGCATAAGGAAACCGCCCGCCACGAACATAATCGCGGCGGGCACAAAGACTGCGAGCGAGAGCCAATAATGGACCTGCCGAAACAGCTTTTTCCAGTTCATCCCATATCCGGTTCTTGGGCGCTTATGGCAACTGCGCGCCAGGCACGTAAGGCGCCCCTGCTGCTGTCAGCTCTGCCTCAAAGGCCGGGATCGTCTGCTCGGTCAAAGTCCGCATCCGCGCTTTGATCGCATCGAAGTCTGCCTTGGCATAGGCAAGCTGCTCACGATGCGTTTGCGTCGGGCCGTAAGTTGATCCGAACATGCCGAAATAGACCCGGCCAAGACGGCTGCGAACGGTTGGCTGCGTGCGTTCATAGATCGCGTTGCGGGCCGCATTGCCGTTGAGCAATTCGTCCAGAGCGTAAACCTCAGCCTTGATGCTGGCGAGGCGGTCATCGAAGGTCTGCGGATCACCGCCCGGCGTGCGCTGAACGGCGATTTCGAGCAGGTTCACCTTCTCCTGAGCCTCACCCAGCGTCTGCGCGGTGGCGTTCACCTGGCGGCCAAAGCTCGTCACCTCAGCCCAGAATTCGTGGACATCGGGTTGAGCAGGCAGAGCGCTTTCACTGCGCAGCGGCTTCACGGTGAAGGGCTGCGGACCGACAAGCTGCGTGGTGCGACCGCGCACTCGGCTCGACAGATCGACCGTGTATTCACCGGGAGCCACGAGGAAACCCGAGGGTTCATTGTCGCCGCGTGCTGGGCGGGCAATGGAGGTGTCGGGATAGCGCAGGTTCCAGTTGACGCGGTGGAAGCCTTTCTTCGCCGGGCCTTGAATGCGGCGGACGACATTGCCGTCCGTATCGCGCACCGTCAGCCAGATCGTCGGCTTGTCCTCTTGCAGCTCGGCTGTGAGAGATTCAAAGCTGGGGAAGGGCGTATCGCCGCCTGCCTCCACAATCGGACGCTCCCGCTCCTGACGCTGCTGTTCGAGCGACTGGATGTCGTCGGCGAGGTAGTAGGTGAAGTTGGCGCCAAAGTCAGGGTTAGGGGCCATGTAATAGCCATTGCCCTGCGACCCGCCGCGCGAGAAAGCGAGTTCCGGCTTCTCGATATACCACAGCGCATCACGGCCAGGGAACAGCATCGCCTGTTGCGACAGGCTTGCCTCGGTCAGTTCGCGCAGAGGTGAGATGTCGTCGACGATGAAGAAACCGCGGCCAAAGCTCGCTGCGACCAGATCGTCCTCGCGCCGCTGGATCGTCACATCGCGGAAAGCGATGGTCGGCGCATCGCCCGACAGTTTGACCCATTTGCGCCCGCCATCCAGCGTGAAGAACAACGCAAACTCGGTGGCCGAGAACAGCAGGTTCGGGTTTACGTGATCCTGCACGACGCGCCAGACAAGGTGACGGTCAGGCAGGTCGCCGGTGATCGAACGCCAGGTGCGGCCTTTGTCGGTGCTCTTCAGCAGATAAGGCTTGAAGTCGCCATATTTGTGATTGTCGAGCGCGACATAGACTGTGTTGGGATCGTGCAGATCAGCGCGGATATCGTTGACGAAAGCGCGGTTAGGAACGCCCGGAAGCGAGCCGACTTCGACCCGGCGCCATGAGGCTCCGCCATCTTCGGTGACTTGGATCAGGCCATCGTCGGTGCCAACGTAAAGCACATTCTCGTCAAACGGAGACTCTCCGATTGAGGTAATCGTGTTGTATTGCGACATCGCATAGATGTCCCAGCCCGCATCCCAGCTCCACTGACGGCCCTGGACCGGCAGCTGCATGCGGTTTTCGTTGCGGCTGAGGTCGCCAGAGATCGGCGTCCAGCTGTCGCCGCGATTGTCCGAACGCCACAGGCGCTGCGAGGCAAAGTAGAGGCGGGTCGGCTCGTGCTGGCTGACCCAGATCGGTGCATCCCAGTTGAAGCGCGGAATGTCGTCACCCGGAGCAGGCTGCGGCTGAATGCGCACAACTTCGCCGGTGATCCGGTCGATGCGCGCCAAGTTACCCTGCTGCGACTGGGCGTAAATGATGTTGGGATTGCCCGGCTCGGTCGCGGATTGGTGTCCGTCGCCGCCAAGCGTCACGAACCAATCGTCATTGCGAATGCCCTGACGGTTATCAGTGCGCGAAGGGCCACCTTGCGAGTTGTTATCCTGCGTCCCGCCATAGACGTTGTAAAACGGCTCCGCATCGTCGACCGCTACCTTGTAGAACTGCGTGATCGGCAGGTTGTCGATGAAGCGCCAGGTCGCGGTGTGGTCCCAGCTTTCATACAGGCCGCCGTCAGAGCCGAACAGGATGTAATCGGGATCGGTCGGGTGGAAGGCGATGGCGTGGTCGTCAACGTGCTTCAGATTGTTGTTGAGATCGTTGAACGTCTTGCCGCCATCATAGGAAATCTGGCTGGTGTTGGAGACCAGATAGATCCGGTCGAAATGGTGCGGGCTCGCATAGAGCTCTTGATAATAGTGCGGGCCGGTGCCGCCGCTGACTTCGTCGGACATCTTCGTCCAGCTCGATCCGCGGTCGGCAGAGCGCCACACGCCGCCTTCGCGCCGGTCGGTCTCAATCGCCGCATAGACAACGTCCGGCTGCATGGGAGAGATCGCAATGCCGATCTTGCCCATATTGCCGCTTGGCAGACCGGTCTTCAGCTCAGTCCAGGTCTCGCCGCCATCTTCGGAGCGCCAGATGCCGGTGTTCGGACCGCCGCCAACATAGGCAGCAACGGTGCGGTGACGCTGCCACATGGCAACATAGAGCCGATCCGGATTGCTCGGGTCGATCATCATGTCGCCCGCGCCGGTGTACTCGTTGTCGCTGCCGAGCACGAGCTCCCAAGTCTCTCCGCCATCGGTGGTCTTGTAGACGCCGCGTTCTCCGCCGCCGTTCCAGATCGGGCCTTGCGCAGCCACCCAGACGGTGTTCGAATCTTCGGGGTGGACGATGATCTTTCCGATCCGCTCGGAGTCGCCGAGGCCCTTGTTCACCCAGGTCTTGCCGCCATCTTCCGACAGGTAGATGCCGTCGCCATAGCCCAAGTGACGCCCGCCATGGTTCTCACCCGTGCCGACCCAGATGCGGCTGGGGTCAGACGGATCAACGCCAAGCGCGCCGATGGAGTAGGAGCCTTGACCGTCGAACAATGAGGTCCAAGTCGTGCCGGCATTATGCGTCTTCCACACGCCGCCAGAGCCAACCGCGACATACCAGGTTGCGGGGTCGTCCTGATCAATCGCAATGTCGGCAATGCGCCCGGACATGAAAGCCGGGCCAATGCCGCGCAGCTCAAAGGCCGAGAAAGTGCCGCTGGAAAGCGCCGGTTTGTCATCTCCATCGTCATTCTGAGCGATGGCGACCGTGCTCAGGCCAAAGACAGCCAGCAGCGTGATGAAGATATTTGCGATTCTCATTTCTCAGCCCCGTTCTGGAAAGGACGCCACGGTTCCGCCGTACCGGCCGGACCGCAAACTCAAGCCGATGAACGACTCACTGCGGTCGACCACCGGCATGGGATGCGGGTTCTATGGCAGCACTTTGGCCGCTTTTCCAATGAGGCAATGGGTGGAGGCGCAAAAAGCTCCCGTGTTTGAGAGGGCTGTGACTGTCAGGTCACGATTTCGCGCTGACCCTCGCGGCCCATGGCGAGGAGGAAGGGATCGGAGGATTGGCGCTCCATGAAGGCCTCCCGCGATGTAAGACCCTTCCAGCGATGCGCGATCAGGCATTGAGCAACGGGCGCGCCCAGCGAAGAGCCTGGCCCGAGCAGCACAAGCCGGTCGGGCGCGAATTCCTTCAGCGCGACCTCGACCGATTTGGCGAAGTCGTAGGTCTGCGTGATCTGCGCACCGAGCGTGTAGCTGTGGAGCGCAGCCAATTCGCTCGCCTCTGGCGTCCAGACTTTGCCGGTGCCGTCGATCATCGGGATTGCGGGAGAGCGGAACAGGGCGGCGGGCAGCGTCGCTTGCGCCTTCTCGGCGATGTAGTCGAGCAGACTGGTGTGGAACGCCGCATGGCGCGGCAGGATCGGGGGCGGGTTACCGTCAATCGGCGGCAAACCTTTGCGCAGGCTCTCAATCGCGGCGTCGTCTCCGGCCAGCACCAGCGTGCCGCCAAGGTCGATGGAGAGGAAGGCATTGGGCGTGGCCTCAACCTGTTGGAGCACTGCGGCACGCTTGGCCAAGTCCACACTCCAGTCTTCGGCAGCGACCGGATAGAGCAGCTGTCCACCGACCCCTTCGCGCTCCATCAGGTGGCCCATTGTGCTGACCAGATGGGCGCCATCCTCCAGGCTCAATGCCCCTGCGCAGGCAAGCGAAAGATACCAGCCGAGCGAGTTTCCGCACACGGCCACGACTTCGAAGCGGTCGGTATCAATGGCGGCAAAGTCCATCAGCGCGCTGGTGTAGATCAGGTTCGAAGCATTGCCGCCGGGGAGATGCTTGGAGGGTGAGAATTTGGGCAGGGCGTCAAGCGTCGCGACCGCCTCTGCACCCTCCTGCGCGCGCTTCGCATCGAGAGCCTCGACTTGATCGTACCGCGCTGCGTGGTGCTTGGCGAGGTAGCCCAGTTCTGCGGCGGCATAGGAACCCCGGCCCGGACAGATGACGACGATGCGTTCTCTCGCGCTCATGCTGCACCTCCCTTGGCGAGGCCCTGCGCGGCGGTGATGATGTCCTCCTCATGCAGCAGGACCGTGTCAGCCGCCGGGCCGAGCGGGATAAAGCTGTCATCGCCCGACAAGCGCTTGATCGGCTGGGAATGTTCGGCTTCGACCAGTTTGGTGAACAGTTCCTCGCCCAGCGAGCCACTCTCGCGGCATTCATCAACAATCAGCACGGGCGTATCGGGCAGGTTTGCGAGCACACTGTCCATCGGCAGCGGGACGAGCCAGCGCAGGTCGATCACGCGGGCATGGACGCCTTGCTCTGCCAGCTTTTTCTGAGCGCGGCAGGAGAAGACTGTGCCATTGCCATAGGTGATGATGGTGAGGTTTGGCGCGCTCTGGGCGTCAAACACACCGACCTCGCCCAGCTTCGCCGGGCCAGTTTCATGGCTCAGCAGCAGGCCATCGCCCTCGCTATGCAAATCCTTCGTGCCATACAGCGCGATTGGTTCGAGGAAGACGACGACGCGGCCCTCTTCGCGCGCCAATCGGATAGCCTCTTGCAGCATGACCACCGCCTCGCTCGCGCAGGATGGGCAGGCGAGGATGATGCCGGGAATGTCGCGGAAGACGCCAATCGCGTTGTCATTGTGGAAGTGCCCGCCGAAGCCCTTTTGATAGGCAAGGCCTGCGATCCGGATCACCATCGGGTTGGTGAACTGCCCGTCGGAGAAGAAGGAGAGCGAGGCTGCCTCGCCCCGGATCTGATCCTCCGCATTGTGAACGTAAGCAAGGAATTGAATCTCCGGCACCGGCACATAGCCATTGTGCGCCAGTCCGATGGCCATGCCGAGAATGGTCTGCTCGTCGAGCAGCGTGTCGAACACGCGGCCCGGCCCAAAGCGTTTCTGCAAGCCCGTAGTCGCGCCATAAACGCCGCCTTTGCGTCCAACATCCTCGCCGAACACGACGACGTCGGCGCATTCCTCCATCTCGGCAGCGAGCGTGGCGGAGATTGCGCGGGACATGTGCACAGGTTTAGGCGTGGGCCACTCTTTCTGCGCGGGTGGAGCGGGAGAAGCGGGCGGCACAATCGGCGCCATCACCTCTTGCGCCGAGGATAGGCGAGGTCGCGTGGCCGCTTCCTCCATCACCGCTGCGACCTGCCCCGAGATACGCGTATAGAGCGCTTCGACATCGCTGAGCGAGCCGCCGGTCGCCTCCATCACATGGCGCGCGGTGTGGAGCAGCGGGTCCTGATCCGCCTCGCGCTCAATTTCGTCACGGGTGCGATATTGCGCTTCGACGTCTGAACCAGCGTGGCCCATCAGGCGCACGGTGCGCAGGTGGAGGAAGACCGGCTTTCGACGCTCACGCGCGACAGCTTCGGCCTCCTTAGCGACCCGCATCGCGTCCACCACATCGCGGCCATCGCCAGCGAGATAGGTGAGGCCGGGCCGGTGTGCGAAGTTCGCTTGCACCCAGCTTTCCGGCGTGGGCACAGAGATGCCGATGCCATTGTCCTCGCACAGGAAGACGAGCGGCAGAGGCAGCCCGCGATAGGCAGTCCATGCGGCGGCGTTGAATGCGCCTTGGGCGGTCGAGTGGTTGCTCGAGGCATCGCCAAAGCTCGCAATCGCAACGCTGTCAGCGGGGAGAACAGCGTTCTTGCGCTGCCGAGGCTTGCCCATCGTAATGGAGAAAGCAGCGCCGACCGCTTTGGGCAAATGCGAGGCGATGGTGCTGGTCTGTGGCGGGATGAAGAGGTCCTTCGACCCGATCACCTTGTGGCGTCCACCGGAGACCGGGTCTTCCGATGACGCCGCAAAGGACAAGGCCATGTCCCAGATCGGCGTGGTGCCGGGCAGTTTGCGCGACCGCTCAATCAGAAAGGCGCCGCTGCGATAGTGCAAGAAAGCAATGTCGTCGCGGCGGAAGGTGCGCGCGATGGCGGCGTTGCCTTCATGCCCCGAACTGCCGATGGAGTAAAAAGTCTGACCCTTACCTGCCAAACGGCGGCTTTCGAGGTCCAGACGGCGGCTGGTAATCTGCGTCTCGAACAGCTCGATCAGATCGCTGGTAGTGAGCCCAATCGCCGCAGCGCTCTTTGTGGTCAGAGCCGCCGGGATCGCGCCTGCTCGCAAGCGCTCCAGAAAGCCGTCGCTCGATGCCTGAATCGCACCCGCCATTGATCCTCCCTTGATGAGCCCTGTGCCGCAAATGTCCGGTCCGCGACGCTCATTTTCGATCCGTTATGCGCCCTCAAGGCCCATGCGCGTGCTTTGTCAATGCGCCTCTTGCAATCTGCGCGCAAAGACTTGCCGCTAGGGCATACTGGCCTTGCGGCAGTTCCCGTGTTGAGAAATTCGCACCAGCGCAAAAATACGCGGATTCCCCCTTCAAGAAGCGGCGCTCGCATGGCTATAACAGTGCGCAATCAAAACTGATTGGTCCGTTAGAGACCCCAACATGACGACTGCCGAGAGAGATGCATCATGAACCTTGATTTCACCCCCGAAGAAATCGCCTTCCGCGAAGAAGTGCGCGCCTTCATCGAAGAGAACCACCCGAAGCACCTCGAAGGGATGGGCAACCGTGAAGACATGTCGCCCGAAGACATGACCGCGTGGCACAAGATCCTTGGCAAGAAAGGTTGGTCTGCGCCCGCCTGGCCAGTCGAGTATGGCGGAACGGGGTGGAGCGCGACGCAGCGCTACATCTGGTCAGAGGAAAACGCCCGCGTCGGCACCTTTATGCCTCTGCCCTTCGGCGTCTCGATGGTTGGCCCCGTCATCTACACTTTCGGCAATGACGCGCAGAAGCAGCAGCACCTGCCGGGCATTTTGAGCGGTGAGGAATGGTGGTGTCAGGGCTATTCAGAGCCGGGCGCGGGTTCGGATTTGGCCAGCCTCAAGACCACCGCTGTGCGCGATGGCGACCACTATGTGATCAACGGCCAGAAGACCTGGACCACTCTGGCGCAGCATGCCGATTGGGGCTTCTTCCTGTGCCGCACTGACCCCGATGCCGCGAAGCCGCAGGAAGGTATCAGCTTCATCCTGATCGACATGAAGACGCCGGGCGTTGAAGTGAAGCCGATCAAGCTGATCGACGGCGGGTATGAGGTCAACGAGACGTGGCTCACGGATGTCCGTGTTCCGGTCGAGAATCTTGTCGGGGTTGAGAATCAGGGCTGGACCTATGCCAAGTTCCTGCTCGCTCACGAACGCTCCGGCATTGCCGGTGTTGCCCGTTCCAAGCGCGGCGTCGAAAAGCTGCGCGATATCGCTGCGAGTGAAGCGCTCGACGGTAAGCCGCTGATGAGCGACATGGATTTCGCCCGTAAGGTCAGCCAGCTGGAGATCGACCTCGCCGCGCTCGAAATCACCGAGCTGCGCACGCTGGCCGGAGAGCAGGCAGGCAAGGGACCGGGCCCGGAAAGCTCGATCCTGAAGATCAAGGGTACCGAAATTCAGCAGCGTCTCACTGAACTGACGCTGGAAGCGGTCGGTTCCTATGGCACGCCAATGTATGGCAGCATCGCGGATGTCGGCTCCAACGAGTACCCGATCGGCCCGGACTACGCCCAGCACTCGGCTGCGACCTATTTCAACATGCGCAAGACATCGATCTATGGCGGATCGAACGAAATCCAGCGCAACATCATCACGAAAATGATCCTCGGACTCTAAACAAGAGCCGGGCGGGAGAGACATACAGTGGACTTCAACTTCACCGAAGAACAGGACATGGTGCGCGACGGTTTGTCGCGTCTGGTCCGCGAGGAATATGGCGCAGAAACACGCCGCGAAGTGATCGGCAGCGATGCCGGTTGGCGGCCTGAGATTTGGGCGCAGCTGGCTGAGCTTGGCATACTGGGCATGCCGTTTTCCGAGGATGATGGCGGCTTTGGCGGCGGCGCGGTCGACGCGATGGTTGTCATGGAGGAGTTCGGCAAGGGCCTCGTGGTCGAGCCGTTTGTTCCGACCGTCGTTTGCGCAGGCGGCTTTCTTAAGCACGCAGGCACAGCAGCTCAGAAGGAAGAGCATATTGGCGGGATCGTGTCGGGCGAGCGCGTCTTCGCCTTCGCCTACGCCGAACCGCGCGGGCGCTATGACCTTTTCGACCTTGAGACGACGGCCAAGAAGCAGGGCGACGCTTACGTTCTCAACGGCCATAAGGCGGTTGTCATCGGTGCGCCTTGGGCGAGCCATTTGATCGTCACCGCCCGCACCGGCGGAGATCGCCGCGATGCAGAAGGCGTCTCGGTCTTTGTGGTGGACAAGAGCGCCTCGGGCGTCGTCACTCGCGACTACGCAACCGTCGATGGCCGCCGCGCGTCAGAGGTTTACTTCGAGAATGTCGAAGTGCCAGCGGACGCTCTGATCGGTGAAGAAGGCAATGGCCTACCGCTGATCGAGCTTGTCACCGACGAAGCCATCGCAGCGCAATGTGCGGAGGCTGTGGGTGCGATGAAGGTCGCGCATGCCATGACGCTCGAATATTCCAAGCAGCGCAAGCAGTTCGGTGTTCCGATTGGCAAGTTCCAGGTCCTCCAGCACCGCATGGTCGACATGTATACCGAGTATGAAAGCTCGGTCTCGATGACCTATCTCGCCACGTTGAAGCTCGGCGAAGAAGCCAAGGCGCGCAAACTGGCGGTCTCAGCGGCGAAGGTCCGCGTGGGCCAGGCGGCGCACAATATCGGGCAGGAAGCGATCCAGATCCATGGCGGCAATGGCATGACCGACGAATATGCCATCGGGCACTATTTCAAGCGCCTCACGATTTTCGATTCCGAGTTCGGCAATATCGATCACCACATGAAGCGGCATATCGCCCTTTCGGCGTAAGCCCTTACGGAACAAACAAAAAGGGTCGGAGCGTTATATGCGTTTCGGCCCTTTTTCGTGGCTCTTCTGGGGTTCTCAGAACTCCAAACCCCAAGCGCGGTAGGTGGCTTCAATCGAAGGGGTCATCGCCAGCGCGAGCTCAATATCCTCGCGCCCGCCAGCCTCGTCGCCCTGGCGCAGCTTGATCACGCCGCGCAGCAGGATGGATGCGGTCAGGCCTGGTTCTGCAAGCAAGGCTGCTTCCACATCAGCCATCGCCGCGTCGAGATCGCCCATCCGAAAATGCGCGAGCGCCCGGCTGTCGAGCGCGGCAGCGGAATAGTCCGACTTCTCAACCGCATCGACACAGGTAGCGAGGCGCTCTTGCGTAACCACGTCCCAAGTCGCTGCTTTCCAGCACATCGTGTTGAGCAAAGTGCCATCGCCCGGACGCCGTCGGATCGCGGTTTCGAGCAGGCTCATCGCTTCGTCAATCTCGCCATTCCACGCATAGGCGGTGGCCAGCATGTTGGCCTCAGACACGGGATCATCGGCGAAGCTGCTGTAATCCTCGGCCAGGAAGACGCCTTCCTCCGCTTGGCCGAGCAGCGCGAAAATCTCGACCTGCACGGCATAGGTGGAGCCATCGGGCTGGAGGTCTTCGGCGAGCTGATAGTCTGCCAAAGCGCCCTCCAGATCGCCCAGCTCCCGCCGCAAACGGGCGCGGGAGAGGTAGAGGTTGCGTGACGCTTCGATGGCGATGGCCGCTTCGACATCCTCCATCGCGCCCGCATGGTCATAGACGCCCATGCGGAAGCCAGCGCGGTTCAGAAGCGGTCCGATATCATCGTCATCGGCATCGGCGATGGCATCGGCATAGATCGCTTCATAGGGAGCAAGCAGCGCGCGCCCCTCGCCAAAATACTCCCACAATTCGCGCACACCGCCGACCGATTGCAGCACTGGCAGCGAACGGTCGAAACGAGCGAGCGCGCGGCGGGCGACAGGGATCTGATCTGCGGCGAGCTCCTCATCAACGCTGCGCATCCTCTGCGTCAGCGTGAAGGTCTTGCCTTCGACCCCAGCGGTTGAGGCAACCTCGACCCCGCCGATGATCTGGCTCGCTTCTTCACGACCCTTCAGCTCGAAGGTGGTGCTTTCAGGCAGAGTGATCTCAAACTCGGATGCGAAGTAGGTGGGGCCGTTCAGGCGCAGCGGAATGTCGCGCCAATCGGCGCGCGCGCGGTCGGCGCTGAAACCGATGGCCTTTGCAGCCTGCGCGGGTGCCTCAAGCTCATATTCGATATCGTCGCGCGCCCATGGCGAACCAACTGCGCCGCGCGCGGTGATGTAAGCAACGCCTGCATCGACGTCGTAGGAGATGTCCTGATCAATCAGCTGCGCCCCGCCGACGAAACCAGCGACCGCGCTGTAAACCGCATTGTCGCGCGCATCTTCATCGCCTTGGTCAGCAACCGTGCGCCACTGCGCCCCGGAAAGCCCGCGAAACTCGATTGAGATGTCGAACAATGCGGGCAAGCGCACGCCCGCACTCTGGTCGAGCTTGAGCCGCACGATCCGGTCAGGTGTTTCTTGCGGGCGCACGTCCATCTTGACCAGCTCGGCGCCTTCTTCGCGCAACGGCAAAGCATAGTGGAAGCGCGGCACCTCATCCATCGTATCGATCCGGGTGCCGCCCGATGTTCCGTCGAGCCAATAGACCGTCCCGTCGATCTCAGCGCGGACAATCATATGGTCGAAATTGCCCGGCATGGGGGCGAGCAACGGAAGCGCATCGCCACCTTGCGTGCGGACCAGAACAACCTCTGATGTGACACCCAGTTGCTGTAGGATTGCGTGAAGCAGCACGGACTTCGCCTTGCAGTCGCCAAAGCGATTTTCCCATGTCTCTTCAGGGCTTTGGGGCAGGTAATTGCCGCCATCAAGACCGTCCAGAAGATAGCTCACATCGTCCTGCACCAATTGCAGAGCGAGAGCGGTGCGGGTCATGGGATCATCGCTGGCCGCTGCGATACGCGCGATTTCTGCGGCGAGCTCTCCGCCCGGTGTAATCGCGCCGTCTACGGCGTAATGCGGCGCCATCTGGGAGGACACATCCTGCCAGCTTTCATAGGTCGTCACCTGCATCAGCTCACCCAGCTGGAAGCGCGCGGGCGCATCGCCGGGGAAGGGGTCGACCTCTGCCACGGGAAGCTCCGCTGTCCAGACCTTGTAGCCGTCCACCAGCTGGGGTTCGGGCACATCGGCCTCTCCCTTGCGCAGGATCGTGACCGGCAAGTCTTCAGGCCACGAGACGCTGACCCGACCATCGCCAAGCGGGAAGGGCTCTGCGATCAGGCCCGTCTGCCACTGGACATTCTCGCCCATCGCCTGATCGCTCAAAGTGGTGGAGTATGACAGCCGCAACACATCACCCAGCCGCGCGCCGGGGACAGTCATCGTTGCGGTCAGCGCGCCATCAAGCAGGCGCGATTCCAAGCCTTGTTCGCGGCGCAGGATTTCAAACTTTTCCTCGCCTTCCAGCAGATTGATCACCTCATCCCCGCGGATCAGCTCAGCCGCGTGGATGATCAGGTCGCCTTTGTCGGGCAGCCAAGTGGCAGAGAGCGTTCCCGCCTGCGTCAGCGTCTGCGGGGAATCGAGCGCGATGGCCGTGTCGAGATAGGTCCACAGCTGTCCGCTTTCGATCCGCGCTTGCTGGTCGATCAGGACAACCGGCTCTCCCGGATCGCGGTTCTCGACATCAATTGCGCGCTCATCCACCCAAGCTGGTGCTTCTTCATAAAGAACCTCGTCCCCGGCCAAGGCAGGCTGGCTCAGCAAAGCGGTGGTGACGAGGAGCGACCCGATAAAACGCATGAAGTTAGAATCCTTTGTGGGAAGAGAGATTTGCACCTTTGAACAGCGCCTCGGCCCGATTTGCAAGGCAAATGAGCCGTGCATGACGTGCGACGGTTTGACGCGACCTTACAAGCCATGCTCGTCGTCGCAGGGTATCTCGGCATGGAAACGGCTGTTGCAGCTTTTTTTAGGGACTTAGCGCGCGCTCAGGGCTTGCGAGCGGGGCGTGAAAGTTGCACAGTCTCTCACATCTCGTGGGGGGAATGAGATGGCAGTGTCAGGGACGAGTTGGGGATTCGCAAATCCCTTGAAGTGGGGCCGGGCTGGTCTGGTCAGGCTGCTCGCTGTTTTGAGCCTTGTTGCCCTCTACCCTTCCGCCAGCGCTATCGGTAACGGCATGTTCGAAGGCGTCGCGTCCTGTGCGGGCTCGACCTGCCACGGGCGTGCTGAGGGCAATGGCGCGGTTGTGCGTCAGGATGAGATTGCGACCTGGCAGGAACCGTCTTCGCCCAGCGGCGCACACAGCCGGGCCTATGCGGTCTTGCTGGGTGAGCGCGGTCGGCAGATTGCTCAGAGCCTTGGCTATTCCAGCGCAGCATCAGCCCCGCAATGCCTAGGCTGCCACTCCACCTATGCCCCGCAAGGTCAGCGCGGCGACCGTTTCCGCCTGTCCGACGGTGTCGGGTGTGAGAGCTGTCATGGTCCGGCGGGCAATGCGTGGCTTTCGAGCCACTATGCGCGCCCTGCGACCCATGCGTCGAACGTTGCCGACGGGCTGATCCCGCTCGAAAATCCGCAAGTGCGCGCCAATGTCTGTCTCGATTGCCACTATGGTTCGGAGAAGACCGGGCAGTTTGTCACCCACTCGATGATGGCAGCGGGCCATCCGCGCGTGTCTTTCGAGCTCGACTTGTTCAGCGCGCTTCAGCAGCACCACTCGGTCGATGATGATTATGTCAGCCGCAAGCGCCGCCCGAATGCGGTGCGTTTCTGGGCGGTCGGGCAGGCCGAAGCGGTCGAGCGTTCGACGCGGCTTTTCGCGCAGCCCAAGTTTTCGCAGGAAGGCCTCTTCCCGCAATACTACTTCTTCGACTGCCATTCGTGCCACCGTGAAATTCAGGATTCGAGCAAGCGTCGCCTGACCTTTGAGGAAAATGCAGGCCGTCCGATCCCGTTCGGGAATGCGCCGTTCAATGATGAGAATATCATCATGCTCAACGCCGTGGCGAAGGCGCTGGCACCGGCCCAGGCGGATGAATTCAAGGCCGCGAGCCGCGCCTTCCACCGCGCGATGGGAGGGCAGGGTGATGCAAGAGCAGCCGCGCGGGCCTTGTCGCAGAGGGCGGGGCAGCTCTCCAACACGCTGAGCCAGCGCGCTTACATCGATAGCGATGCGTTCCGCATCATCGGCATCATCGGCGACAATGCGACACGGCCTTTGTTCACTGACTACTCCGGTTCTGTTCAGGCGGTCATGGCGATCGACACTTTGCTCAATGGCCTCGTCACCGAGGGCCGCGTGACACCCGGAGCAGCAGCGGGAATTCGCGCCGACATCAACCGGGCCTATGCCGCGGTGAATGAGCCCAATGCCTATCGCCCCGCCGACTTCCGTGCCTCGCTCGCCAGCGCAGTCGCTGCCATTCGCAGGTTGCAATAGGCGTGGGGGCGGGGTGGAAAATTGTGGTCGGAGCACCGCTTTTGGTGCTCGCCGCTTGCGGGGGCGGCGATAGCAGCGCGCCTTCGGGTGGTGGAACCGGTGGCAATCCGCCTCCTGCCCCGCCGCCAGCGCCTCCGCCTGCCGGATCGTTCTTCAGCGTCCCCGCGCAAGAGAGCCTGACCGCCGCCGACGTTGAGACCGTGATCGCTCGGGCGGCAGCACAAGCAACATCGCAAGGCACGCCCGCGACCATCGCGGTGGTCGACCGGGTTGGCAATGTGCTCGCCGTGTTCAAGATGACGGGCTCTCCCGACACGGTGAAAATCCCCGATGCGCCCAATGGGCAGAATATCGACATCCAAGGCCTCGACATTGTGCCTGCCGCAGGCTCAGCCATCGCCAAGGCGATAACGGGCGCTTACCTGTCGAGCGGCGGCAATGCTTTCTCGACCCGCGTCGCCTCGCAAATTGTGCAAGAGCACTTCCCGCCTGCGCCCACTACAGTGGGGCTGGAGAGCGGGCCGCTATTCGGAGTGCAGTTCAGCCAGCTGCCCTGCTCTGACCTCTCTTCGCGGGCCAGCGATGGGATGATCGGGCCGCAGCGATCTCCGCTGGGGCTGTCGGCTGATCCGGGCGGCTTCCCGCTCTACAAGAACGGCGTGGTGGTCGGCGGGATTGGCGTTTCGGGGGACCCCGATTACACCTTCGACCCGAACATCCTCGACGTGGATATCGATACGGATGAGCGGATTGCACTGGCTGGCACGGTGGGTTTTGAGGCTCCAGTCGAAATCCGCGCCGACCGCATCTCCGCTGATGGCACCTCGCTACGCTACACCGACGCGACCTATGCTGGACTATCAGACGTGACGGGCGCGAGTTTTGTCGGCACTCCGGGCGCGTTGCAGCCAGTAATCGGCTATTTCGATGGCACTTTGCGTGCCGGCATGGCCTACGGAGCAGAAGCCTCCGGCATTCGCGCGTCGACCCCGGCAGAGTTCTCACTCCCCGACGCTTTCGTACTGACCGATGGGGCGGGCACCAACCGCTTCCCGGTCCGCGCGGGGACCGACGCAGCCGATGTGGGCACGCCGATCACCACGGCGGAGGCAACTGCGATCCTTGAAGAGGCGTTCACGGTGATGACCCGAGCGCGCGCTCAGATCCGCCGACCACTTGACAGCCGCGCGCAGGTGACGATCAGCCTGGTTGATACGCGCGGACAGATCCTTGGCATTGTGCGGAGCCCCGACGCGCCCATCTTCGGCACCGATGTGAGCTTGCAGAAAGCGCGCACCGCGAACTTCTTCTCCGGAGCCTTCGCGGCTGGCGACCTGCTCGCCGGAGACCGCGAAGTGCCTGAGTACGTGGCGCGAGTTCGGACGTTCCTGAACGATCCCAATGCGCTGACAGGCGGCTTTGCCTTTGCGGATCGTTCGGGCGGAAACCTCTCGCGCCCCTACTTCCCGGATGGCGAAGTCGGCACGCCGCCGGGGCCGCTGTCTCGCCCGATTGAGCAGTTCAATCCCTTCTCAACCGGCCTGCAATCCGCGCTTATCCTCAGCAATCTGGAAGAGCATCTGGGCTTTGTCCTTGGCGCGTCACCTACCGACACAGCGCGCGGCTGCACCAAGCTGCCCGATGTCGCAGGCGGCGGATCGCGGCTGGGCAATGGAATTCAGATCTTCCCCGGCTCCGTCCCGGTCTATCGCGGCGGACAGCTGATCGGAGGACTGGGCGTTTCGGGTGACGGGATCGATCAGGATGACATGATCAGCTTCCTTGGCGTCCACAATGCAGGCGTGCGCACCGGCACGATCAACAACGCGCCCAAAGACATTCGTGCTGACCGCATCCTTGTGAACGTAGGCAGCCGTCAGGTTCGCCTGCGCTATATCAACTGCCCCTTCGCGCCGTTCCTCGACGACCCGACACAGAATGTCTGTGAGGGGCTGTGACGATGGCGGGGCTTTCACTCCTACCGATGGTGGCTGTGCTGCAGCCCCAAGTTGCTGAGGCACCGCAGGACGCTCAAGCAGAGCCTGCTCCTGAGGCCGAGGAGCAAGACGAGCTCGAGCACAATGAAAGCGTCGGCGAAGGGCTGAACACCAGTGCCAATCCTGACCCTGAGCCGCTCGACCCGCAGATCATTGAGGGCCGCGAACGCCCCGGCTTCAACGCGCAGCTGCCCGAGCGGATCGAGCAGGAAAACCCCGGCGCCGTGCGCGCGCCGCCTCCGCAGGCTTTCTCTGCTGCCCGTGTGCCGATCCCGGACCGCTGGCGGCTGGTCGACCCGGCGAGCGATCTGGTTGAGCAGATCACGGGCCAGCCAATGGTCACGCACAATCTGCTCGACCCCTATCACCAGAACACGCTCAAGGGCGACCGCCCGATTGACCGGGCAAAAGTGCCGTGGCTGCCGATCAAGGAGGATGACTGGTTCTTCGTCCTCAACGCGGTCAGCGACACGATATACGAGCCGCGCACTTTCCCGATCCCCGTCGGCATCCAGACGACCGAGGACCCGGATCGGCTTGATGTCTTCGGCAATGACTTCTCGCAAGTCTTCGCGCAGACCTTCATCGTTGGCGCAGCGCTGCTGAAGGGGAGCACCGCCTACAAGCCGCCCAGCGTCGAATACCGCCTGACCCTCGCCTACAACGTCAACTATGTGACGGTGCCCGAGCGACGGGTGCTCTTCGTGGAGCCGAGCAAAGGCACGACCCGGCTCGACCAATTTCTGGGCGTGCAAGAGGCGTTTGTGGATTATCACTTCACCTCGCTCGACAATGATCGGTTTGATTTCATCTCCGTGCGCGCTGGAATCCAGCCGATCCAGACCGATTTCCGCGGCTTCCTGTTCAACGATCTCCAATTGGGCGTGCGGCTGTTCGGCAATCGCGACAACAACCGCTTCCAGTTCAATCTGGGCGCTTTCTGGCGGTTGGAGAAAGACACGAATTCTGGCCTCAACTCGGTCGTCCAGAGCCCGCGCGATGACTTCGTTTTTATCGCCAATGCGTACCGTCAGGACTTCCTGATCCCGGCGCTGACCAGTCAGGTGAGCTTCGTCTACAATCGCAACCGCGAAGGCGACGATATCGAGATTGACGATAACGGCTTTCCAGTGCGCCCCGCACTGCTCGGAGACCTGCGCGGGCGCGATTACGACGTGTTCTATCTCGGCTACAATGCTGACGGAAGGATTGGCCGGATCAACGTCACCGCAAGCGCATATTGGGCGCTGGGCGAGGATCGCAACAACTTCTTCACCGGAGAGCCCGCCGACATTAACGCGCAGTTCGGCGCGATTGAGCTTTCCTACGATAAAGACTGGATGCGCTTTCGCCTGTCGGGCCTCTACCAAAGCGGCGACGGCGATCCTTACGACAACAAAGAAACCGGCTTCGACGCGATCTTTGAGAACCCCGTCTTTGCAGGGGCGGACACGTCATACTGGATCAGGCAGACCATCCCCTTTGCAGGTGGTGGGCGTGCGGTCTCGGTCAATGGCCGCAACGGGATTTTGAACTCGCTGCGGTCGTCGAAAGAGCAGGGCCAGTCCAACTTCAACAATCCCGGCCTATGGCTGGTCGGGGTGGGTGCGGACTTCGACCTGACGCCGGAGTTTCGCGTTACCGCCAATGCCAACCATCTGTGGTTTGAGGATACGGCGACGCTTGAGAACCTGCGGATCGAAGGCTCTATCCCAAAGGATATTGGCTACGATCTGTCGCTTTCGGCAATCTGGCGGCCCAAGGCGAACCAGAACATCGTCTTCCGTCTATCGGGCGCGACGCTGGTTTCGGGAGCAGGCTTTCGTGATCTGTTCGACAATCTGGGCAATCGGGATGACTATGTCTCGATCCTTGCTAACGTGACGCTGACTTACTGATGGTGGGGGGAACCATCTTGACTGACCGGCTATTGAAGCCCGCTTACATGATGCTCGCTTTGGCCGTGTCCGTGCTGGGCCTGGTGGTCTTCCAGTCTGAGACACAGGCTGCGGGCGACGAAGCGCCGGTCTATCGCGATTATGAGAAGATGGGCGTGATCGTGCCGCCAGCCCCTGCACGTCAAAGCCAGGCAGAGGCGGATGCGAAGTCAGACGGCTGCCTCACCTGCCACCGGGCCAGCGATGCGCCGACCATGCACGAAACGCCAGCGGTTGTGCTGGGCTGCACCGATTGCCATGGCGGCAATGCGGACATCGCGGGCAATCCGCAGCTACCTTACGATCACCCCGATTACACGTCTGCGCGCGATGCAGCGCACGTCCTGCCCAAATATCCCGACAGCTGGCACTTCCCTTCATCGGCGAACCCGCAGCGCTCCTACGCACTGCTCAACAAGGAATCGCCCGAATTCGTGAAGTTCGTGAACCCCTCGGACTACCGCGTTGCGCGTGAGGCCTGCGGATCGTGCCACATTCAGGCGATTGAGAGTGCGGAGCGCTCCATCATGGCCACCGGCGCGATGCTGTGGGGCGGGGCGAGCTACAATAACGGCATCCTGCCCTTCAAGAATTACATCCTGGGGGAGGCCTATACACGCGGCGGCGAAACCGCGACCATCAGCAGCGTAGGCAATGTCCTTGGAACCCCAGCCACCGATGACGAAGAAGAGCAGCGCCTGCGTGAAGAGCGCGGTGTGCTCGCCCAGCTCTATCCGCTGCCGACTTGGCACGTCTTGCCGCCCGCCGATGTGTTCCGCGTTTTCGAGCGGGGTGGGCGCAACATCCTCTCGCAATTCCCGGAGATCGGCCTGCCCAATCCGACCGGCCTGATCCAGCGTCTGGAGGAGCCGGGGCGGCCTGACTTGAAGCAGTCAAACCGCGGTCCGGGCACGGGGCTGAGGGTGGCGATCCCGGCGCTCAACATTCACAAGACGCGGCTCAACGATCCCTTCACATGGTTCATGGGCACCAATGACCAGCCGGGCGATTATCGCCATTCGGGCTGCGCGTCGTGCCATGTGGTCTACGCCAATGACCGTGAGCCGCGCCACTCGCTGACCTACGCGCAATATGGCCGCGACGGGCAGACAGTGACAGTTGATCCGTGCATCAACCCGGCGGCGAATGCGTCGGCAGATGCGTCGATGCAATGCTATTCGCGTCTGTCAGCAGGCGAGGGCGCCCGCATTCCGGGTGAGGCAAGCGGCGGCCACGGATATGGCTATGACGATGGCATGCCGGATAGCGGGCTGAGCGGTATCAGCTCTGGCCATGGCGCGCTCAAAGGCCCTGAGGACCATGCGGAGGATCACTCCGCACCTGTCCCTGAAAGCGGCCACCCGCTGCGGCACGTCTTCACGCGTTCAATCCCGACCTCGCAATGCATGAACTGCCACATGCACCAGCCCAACATCTTCCTGAACTCCTACCTCGGCTACACGATGTGGGATTATGAGAGCGACGCGCCAATGATGTGGCCGGGGCCGGAGAACACGACGCCGCGCCCGGAAGGCATGAGCGACGAGGATTATCAGGCCTTCTACAAGACTCAGCGCTTCCCGACCGCAGAGCAAGTCCGCGCCATCATTGACCGCAATCCCGAAGGCGCTGCGCCGCGCGGGCTGTGGGCGGATGTCGACTTCCTGCGCAATGTCTATGAGCTCAACCCCGTGCTCGAGACGACGCAATTCGCTGATTATCACGGCCACGGCTGGAACTTCCGCGGCATCTTCCGCCGTGACCAGGAGGGCAATCTGCTCGACGCGGAGGGCGAGATCCTGCGCCCCGGCAATCCGGAAACCGACACTCCGGAGGAATTCGCCTATCACGAGGATCGCTGGCGTCAGCGCTGGCGCAAGGATGGCGAAGACCTGTTCGTCGATGTCGAGCGCAATCCGGCGGAGAACGGCACCAACAATCCCGGCATGGCGGTCCACATGATGTCGATCCATGCCGAGGCGGGCATGCAATGCGTCGACTGCCATTTCGAGCAAGACACGCACGGCAATGGCCTGATCTATGGCGAGGTCGCAAACGCGATCGAGATCGGGTGCAAGGATTGCCACGGCACCGCCGACGCCTATCCCACCCTGCGCACAAGCGGCCCTGCCGCTCCGCCTGAGGGGCATAACCTTGCTCTACTGCGCAATCCCGACGGCCAGCGCCGCTTCGAGTGGGTCGAGCGTGATGGGAAGCGCGTGCTGATCCAGCGCTCTCTGTTGGACCCTGACCTTGAATGGCAGATGAGCCTGACCAAAGACGCGGTGAACCCCGAGCTTCCCCTGTGTGGCAGCGAAGGTGTGAAGCCGGGCGACAGCTGCTTCAACCCCGAAGCCGCGCGCGCCAAGCTTATGAGCGTGATGGGCGATGACACGGGCCGGTTCGAGTTCGGCGACGGCATCGCGCCAGAAGACCGCGCGCATAAGGACGAGGAGATGGCATGCTTCACCTGCCACCTCTCCTGGACGACTTCATGCGGCGGCTGCCACCTGCCGATTGAGGCCAACTGGAAGACCAAGACGCACCGTTACGAAGGCAAATCGACACGCAACTTTGCGACCTACAACCCGCAGGTCGCGCGCGATCAGATGTTCCAGCTGGGCATTCACCAGACGACCAAGGACAACCAGATCGCGCCGGTGCGTTCGTCCTCGGCGCTGATCCTGTCCTCGACCAATATCAACCGCGAGCGGATCTATATCCAGCAGCCGCCGATCAGCGCGGTGGGCTTCTCTAGCCAAGCCTTTGCGCCGCACTTCCCGCATACGGTCCGGCGCGAGGAGACCAAGAAATGCTCCGACTGTCACGTGGCGGAGGGCGAGGATAACAACGCGCAGATGTCGCAGCTGATGCTGCTCGGCACCAACTTCGTGAACTTTGTCGGGATGCACGCCTGGACCGGTCTGGAAGGCGGCCTCACTGCCATCCGCGTCACCGAATATGACGAGCCGCAAGCGGTGCTCGGCTCTTACCTCCACCGCTATTCCTACCCCGACTATTGGCGCATGCATGTCGAGGATAACGGCATGGAGCTGAGAAACTGGGTGCGCGGTGATGCGTTTGACGAGGACTTCTCAGGCGAAACCAAGCCGTTCGAGGAATTCGTCAATGTCCATGAGGGCACACGCGACCGCGTGACTTGCCTGCAATTGCGCGGCGAGTATCTTTTCACCGCAGAGGGCAGCGGAGGCTTCCGCGCCTATGACGTCGCCTCCATCGGGAACAAGGGCGTTTCCGAGCGGATCATCACTGCGCCGTTCTCGCCGCTGGGCCATGACACCCACGTCCGGACTGAGAATGCTACCTGCATGGCACTCGCCACGAACCAGCCGGTTGCGCCCGAACGCAACACGGCGCGCATGCGGGAAGTCAATCAGGAGCAGCCCTTCAGCCCGATTTACGACTACGCCTTTATCACAGACAGCGTCGAAGGCCTGATCGCGGTCGATGTGAACACGCTGGCGGACGGAGAATTCCGCGACAACTTCTTCAAGCGCGCGACCTTCCCCGACGGTTCGGATGCTTGGAACCCGGATGGCGTGCTGAACGGCGCGAGCCACATCACGCTGGCGGGAGATTACGCTTACATCACCGCCGATGTCGGACTGGTCGTGGTCTATCTGCCCAAGGATGTGCCCGACAATCCGGCGACCGCGCATTATAAGGAAGAGTGCGAGCTTGATCCCGAGAACCCGGCGGAGAGCTGCCTCGCCCCGCGCGTGACAGCGGTGATCCCGCTGACCGATGCGCGCGCAACGACCGTGCAGTTCCGCTATCTGTGGGTTACCGATGCTGAGGGTCTGAAGGTCTTTGATGTGACCGAGCTTGGCTCTCCAGTCGCAATCCCAGAGGCAACGCAAGCCATCACCGATGCGCGCCGCGTCTATGTTGCGCGCACCTATGCCTATGTCGCGGCGAAGGGGCAGGGACTGATGATCTATGATGTCAGCAATCCGCACAGCCCCTCGCTCTACCAAGCGGTGACGCTCGGCGGAGAGCTGAACGATGCCCAGGATGTGATCGTGGGTTCGACGAATGCGACCCTGTTTGCCTATGTCGCTGATGGCCGCAATGGGCTGAAAGTTCTGCAACTGACCTCGCCCGACAGCCAGCGCAATTTCTACGGTTTCAGCCCTGCGCCAATGCCGGAGATGATCGCCTGGGCCAAGACGCCGACGCCTGCGATTGCGCTTTCCAAGGGCCTCGACCGCGACCGCGCGGTGGACGAGACCGGCGGGCAGATGGCGGTGTTCGGCAGGCTTGGCTCACGCCCGATGAACCGCTGCGAGATGGAGCAATTGTTCTACACTCGCCCCGCGCTCGAAGGTGACGAAAGCGAGCTAACACCTTGCGAAGAGGGCCGTCCGGGCCGTGTCTGGCGTGTCACTGACGAGGTCGATATGAGCCGCTGGGTTGGGCGCGACAATCCATGGCGCCGCGCTGAGGCGGAAGCTGAGCCAGATATGTCAGAGGAAGTTGCACTCGCGGGCGAGTAAGCCTGCCAGAGCTCTATTCGCGCTCTTCAAACAGGCCCTTGATCATCGGCTTCAGCCGGTCTTCATAGCGAGCCAGCGTTTGCCACTCACCGACCGGCTGGAAGTGCGAGACAAGACTTCCATCGCGCCACAAATGCAGGCTGTAAAAGGGCGGTTCGGCATCGACGATCGCCCGCTTGTCGGCTTCATCTGGAGAGATCGGGCGCATGTCGAGCGAAACCGCAGGCGCGACCGCCGGGGTCACGCTGATTGGAATGCCCTCAACGCTGGAATGTAGTGGGCGGTGCAAGTGTCCTGCCAGAATTGCGATGATCTGATCGCGGCCTCTAACGGTGTCGTGGAAGCGTTGGAACCACTCCTCATGCGGGCGTGGGTCCATCCACTCGATCCCGGCGACGACCGAAGGGTGGTGCATGACCAGAACGGTGGGCGTGTCCGGATGCTGATCGAGTTGATCAGTCAGCCACTTGGCCCGCGTCTCGCAAAAGGCGCCGCCATGACGACCCGGCTCGAAGGAATCGAGGCACAGGACGCGCAAGGGAGCCTGATCTCCGCCCAGCTCCAGCGCGAACTGGGCAAAGCCATCATGCGTCTCGCAATCGGGGAAGGCAGCGAGCATTTCCTCGCGGCTGTCGTGGTTGCCGGGGATGACATAGGTCGGGAAGGGGCAGTCGGCGACGACGTCCTTGATCAGCGCGTAGGAGGCCGCTTGCCCACCGTCGGCAAGGTCGCCGGACAGGATCAGCAGATCGGGCTGGACGGGCAATCCGCGCAGATGCTGGACGACTTGGCGAAAGCGGACGAAGTTAAACTCGCGCGTCCCCGCATCCGGCTCGAACCCGACATGGGTGTCCGTGATTTGTGCGATGAGCACGCCTTTGGGATCGCTCGCCATAGTCACTGTCCTACGCTGCTTAGGATCGAAGCGACAGTGTCATTGGCTCCAGTGCCGCGCGTTCCGCCGGGTCGCCAGGGCGGGAAGCTAGGGTGATCCTCTGGTTTCCAGGGTGCGGTGGGCGTGTGATAGCCGTGGCACATTGCGCAGCTGGAGGGGACAATCTCTTCGGTGCGGATGGCGGTCTCACCCAAGTGGCAATCGCGGCAGCTCTCAACGTCCGGGATAAGCAGATCGGTCGCGGCATTGGAGTCAGATGTCGCGTGGCAGTCCGCGCATTCCGCCACATCGTCGCCATGCGCCGCGTGATTGAACGCGCCTTTGGTGAGGAAGCGATACGGCAGGTTGACCGGAGTGAGATCGCGCCGCCCTTCATTGAAGGTCGGGATATGGCACTCTCCGCACACGCCAGTGGGCTCAAGCGCGCGGTTGATCGCGATGTAGGAGCTCATCGGCCGGCCAAAGTTTGAATAGTAACGCCCGCCGCGTGCGAATTGTCCGGGACGAGTGCGGCCTGCCACGACAGGCCGCCGCGGCCCGCGATCCATTGCGCCAAGCTCCGCCATCAGCGTGTCGACGTCGCCGTGGCTGAGCGAGCGGAAAGCAGGACCGGCGCGCTCGAACACAAGGCTGTGACAGGCCTCGCAGGACTCCTCCATGATGACCGGCGCAAAGTCGCCATAGTCGGACGGGACGCCGCCCGTCTCCGCAACTTGGACGATCAGGCCTTCATTGCTCCACTCGGCATGGCAATCGCTGCATTCGAGCGGCGCGCCATATTGGTCGAGGCTGATCGCCATGCGCGCGACGCCGCCTTGCGGGTCCATATGCTCGTCATGGGTGAATTTGAGCCCGCTTTGCTCGACCGGATTGTCGTCAAAGGACACGCGCGCCGGAGCATCGGAGAAGTGGGCGGTGTAGATCGAGGGTCGGAATTGCGGGTGCTTCTCGCCAAAGTCGGAGGCGTTGCCGAATTGCGGCTTGCTGATCCGTGTGTCCATCGCATCGTGGCAGTCCGCACAGAAGGCTTCGTCTGCGCCTGCAAATCGAACCTGGCCCTCATGTTCGGAGTGGCAGGACACACAACCCAGCGGCCCTTCTTTGCCGAGCGCCTCGCCAATCGACCACTGGATCACATCGCCGGTGGAGAGCGGAGCCATCCCTTCGGCCAACCGGTCCATGCTTGCGTGATCGCCCAGTTCCTCGTGACAGGTGAGGCAGGTTTCATCCTGAACTGAGACGAAGGGGGTAACGTGGCAGGCCTCGCAATTGCCCTCCAGATCGTGGTGCAACATGCTGAGGTCACCGGTGCTCCACGATGCGTCCATCACAACCTGGCCTTGGTCGAGATTGTCCGGATCATTCTCAACTGGGCTGCGGGTGAGGTGGCTGATGATCGGCACGCTCAAAAGCAGGATCAGGATGACGCTGGCGAAGATCCAGGCCATGCCGCGTTTGCTGGGCAGCGCGCTGGCAAGGGCGAAGCCTGCGATAGGGTCTTTGGCAGCGGCCTCCCTTTCGGCCTGCTCGATCACGATCTGGACAAAGCCGTCTTCGCTGCGCGAGATGGCAAGGCGTGCCGAGCCGACCGCTACCTGTGCGCCCGTATCGGGATCAACGCTGGCATTGGTGGAGCTTTGGCCGTCGAGCTCAAAGTCGAGCGAGCCGACCGCCTGGACATAGACTTCACCACTGGCGGTGTTCGACATCCGGATATGGTGCAGATCAACCGCGAGATCGGGCAGGTGGATGTCGTTGTCGGGCGCGCGGCCTACGGTCAGCGCATCGGCCTCAACCGTGCGATCACGGGTGATCTTACGGCCCGACTTTGCCGTGGCGATGGTGCGGATCAGGAATGCCATTCTCTGTCCCCCCTCACCAATAGTAAAACACGCTGATGACGTGCGCCAAAAGGGCGGCGAGCAAGGCTATCGTCGCCGGGATATGGATGAACAGCCAGACTTCAAGCAGGCCTTTGGTGCGCAGGTTGCGCCGGATCTGCGCGAGTTGCTCGGCGCGTTGTGTCAAAAGCCCATGAACTTTGCTCTCGACCTCGCCACCACCGGGGGCAAAACCTGCAAGAGCGCGCTTGGTCTTGCAGCCGGGATAGGCGCCGGAGAGGCGCGCCAAAGCCCCGCCATAAAACACGTCCTGGCCAAGCGCCGCGATGATGAGGTCAGCTTGCTCCCGCTCCAGCGGCTGGGCCGCATTGTCGAGCTGGCGGTCGGTGACAGAGATCTCCTCCAGCATATCGGCGCGGGTCTTCTGACTGCGTCCGGCGGAGAGCGTGGTTGGCAGCTTGGCATAGGCGACGACGCCGTAAATGCCGGTGATGATGACCAGCAGCATCAGCACATAGGCGAGCGTGTGGACGTTCCATCCGATCTGAAAGCCGGTGTGCAAAGTGCCCACCACAATCAGCGCAAGGCCGAGATAGACATGGGCCGACGTCCACGCCTTCAGGCTCCATGCCCCTTCCGATATCCGGCGTTTGCGCACGCCGAGCAGCGACAGCCACACGATCAGGCCAAGCCCGATTGTGCCCAGCGTATAGCCATACCAACTCCCGCCACTGGGCCGCGGCTCCTGATCGATCAGCGCGTAGCCAAGGATCGAGACGAGGCAAAGCGTCAGCGCAATCCACAGCCAGCGGAAACGCTTATGTTTCAGGAAGCTCACATGATCGGCATTGCGCCGCTTTTCGTCTTCGGAGAACCGGTTGTTCGGGAGACTCGCCATCAGTTTTCGACGTCCTCCGTGATCTTGGCAAAGGTCAGGAACTTGTCAGGCGAGACGCGGATGGCCGCGCCCGTTGGGCAAGCGCGCACGCATGACGGGCCGCCTTCAATCCCAGCGCACATGTCGCATTTGACGGCTTTCTTGGCGGTGTTGGGATCGCCATTTTCCTTGCGCCACGCGTAAGGAGCCTCTCCCGGGCCGGGCCCGCTGCCAAACATTAGCCATTTGAGGAGGCTCGGCTTTTCCGGTGGCACTGGCTCCATCTCGATCACGCCATAGGGGCAGAAGCTCTTGCAATTGCCGCAGCCGATGCAGGTTTCCGCATTGATGTTGACCTCCCCATCCGCGCCGCGCTGGATTGCGTTGGGCGGGCAGTCGGCCATGCAATGCGGATGCTCGCAGTGGCGGCAGGAGATCGGAACGTGGAGATAGGCGAAGCTCTTGCCAGCCTCTCGATTGAGGCGGGAGAGGCCATCATGCGAATCCGCGCAGGCTTTTTCGCAATTGTCGCAGCCCACGCACAGCCGCTCATCAATCAGCAGCGCGTCGGTTGCCTCGCCCATACCCTGTTCGAACAGGAAGGCCGCGGTGCCGGAAAATTTGCCGACCGTATCATCGGCATTGTCGTTTTGGCGCTCAATCTCTTCGTTCGATGCGCGCCGCTCGGCCATGACGTCGAGCGCGCGCTGGCGCAATTGTGGCTTTTTCGCGAGCAGGTCGAGGAAGCCATCGCCCGGAATGCGGATGACTTCGGACTTGATCGAGGCGATGACGCTGGAGGTCCGCTTTGACCCGTCGATGATCGCCATTTCGCCAAAGAAATTGCCCGCCGGGATCAGCGAGAGGAAGACTTGCTTGCCGTCGATCTGTTTCTCGACCTTCATCGACCCGATGCGCACGATATAGAGGTCTTTGTCGTCCGCGCCTTCCTCGATCACGGTCTCGCCCGCTTTCACTTCTTGGATTTCCGCGCTTTCGATGATCGGAGCGATGTCTTCAGGCGTCAGGCCTGATCCGAAGAGTTGCAGGATCTGCCGCTCGATCGAGATACGCTTCACTGCCGCGTCTGCCGCTGGCGAGGAGCCAATCAGCTTGAGCGCTGCCTTGCGCGACAGCTCCACCACGACCGTGTCGGTCGCAGCGCGGATGGTTGCACCCCGGCGGCGGCCTGAGACAAGGCCAACCTCACCAAAGATGGAGCCTTGGTCGATGGGCACTGTGATCGAAGGATCGTTCGGATTGACCTCCACCGCCACGCTTCCCTCGGCAATTGCAAAGAGCGACGACCCCGGATCGTTGCGACGGAAGATAACCTCTCCCGGAGCAAAGGCGCTGCAGGTGCTGTCGAGCATCAGCTCGCGCATTTGCAGCGTGGACAGCCCTTCAAAAATCGCGACGTTCTGGCGATAAACTTCGAGCCAATGGTCGACGCCTTTGTTGCCCGGCAGCCCCGCAAACACGGCTTCCAGCAAAGGCTCATCCGCAGGCTTGACCGGCTCACCGGTCGCCAGAGCTTCGATCACATCGTGACCCTGGTTCATGCAGTGTTTGATCAGCGGGTATCCGGCGAGCGCGCCGATGACGAAGATGCCTTCCTTGGTCGTCTCGAAAATCGGCGAGAGTTTGGGGAAGGCGTTGCGGTCTTCGCTGGTGAACTCGATCCCCATGCTTTCGATGAATTTGCGCGGGGGCTGAGAGCCGATGCGGGCGATGATCATCTCGCACGGGATCACTTCCTCGCCGGTCGCGGTTTCGACCACCATTTCGCCATCGCGGACCTCTGTTGGAGAGGTGCGGTAGGCGATGCGCAGTTCCTTCTCCTCATCCGCCGTGGTGAGGTCGGTCGCGTTCTTGGTCTTGGCTTTCGCGAAATTGTCGCCGCGGTTGAGGATCGTGACGGTGTTGCCGAGCGCTGGATCAGTCGCAAGGCCAAGCGCGTTCTCAATCCCTGCATCGCCGGTGCCCACGACCACGATATTCTTGTCGATGTGATCCTCAGGATCGTCGAGCTGCGAGGTAATCATCGGGTGGTCAGCGCCCGGACAGCGCAGCTTGTTGGGGTTCCCCTGCGTCCCGATGGCAAGGATGATCGTCTTGGCGTTGATCGTCTCGCCCGACTTGGTCTTTATCGTGAAGTTGCCTTTTTCGCCTTCGACCTGCGTCACTTCGGCGTTGAACTTCACATTGACGCCCCAAGCCTCAACCGCGTCTTCGCCGTCGAAGGCCGGGATGCTTTCATCCTCCACTCCGCAATGCAGGTTCCAGGTGCGCAAGATCCGCTCGCGCTTGCCTTCTGCAAACTGCATGCCGGGCGATCCGTCTTCCTCATATCCTCCGGCCCGCAATTGCAGGTCGGAAGGGGTCGCCATGACGTGCTTGCCCTTTTGATACTTGAAAATCGTGTCGGAGAGATGGTCTGTCTTTTCGAGCAAGACATGGCTCATGCCGCGCTTGGCCGCTTGGCCAGCAGCGCTCATCCCGGCAGGGCCGGAACCAATAATGACGACTTCATACAAGTCCGACAATCTATCCCCCCCTTTGGATAGATTTTTCCCTGTCGCCACCATACGGGAAGTGGACTTGAATGCCAGAGTCAATTGCTGTTTTCTGCACCGGTTGCTACGGAATTTCCCATGGAAACGAACACGGATGGAGCGGATCAGCGCTCAACGAATGAGGGCTCGACCAGCAAGGCTGCGTGGTTCCTGTTGGGCGGGGCCGCTTTGCTCGCGGCGGGCTCGATTGGCTACAACGCCTATGAGGGCGAAAGCGCGCCTGATGTTGAGCAAGCCGCCACTGACGCGGCCCCTTCGATAGAGGAATTGCGTGCGGCCGCCGAGGCGGCTGGTGATGATGCAAGGCCTTGGAGCAATCTGGCGTTTGAACATTACAACCGCAGCGAATTTGCATCCGCGGTCGAGGCCTATGAGCGAGCCATCGAAATCGACGATGGTGCAGCGGAATTGTGGTCAGCCTTGGGCGAAGCGCGGGTCATGGCGGTGGACGCGAATGATCCAGCGGCGGACCCGCTTCCTGCTGTTGCGCTCGACGCTTTCCGCAAGGCGATCGAACTGGACCCCAAAGATCCGCGCGCGCGCTACTTTCTCGCAGTGAAGCGCGATATTGATGGCGACCATGAAGGGGCGATTTCGGACTGGCTGGCGCTGCTCGCCGATACGCCGCCCGGTGCGCCGTGGGAGCGCGATGTCGTCCGCACGATCCAGCAGGTCGGCGCTATTCAGGAGATTGCAGTGGAGGACCGCATCGCGGCCGTCGTCGCAGCGCGCACGCCGCAAGTTGCGATACCCGGCTCAGGTTCTGTCGCGGGCGAGGCTGCTTCCGCCACCGTTCGAGGGCCTAGCGCAGAGCAAGTCGCGCAAGCCCGTAATATGAGCCCTGGCCAGCAAGAGGCGATGGTGGCTGGCATGGTTGAGTTGCTCGAAGCGCGGCTTGAGCAAGACAAAGGCGATCTCGACGGTTGGGTGATGCTGATCCGCAGCCGCATGACTTTGGGTGAAACTGGCAAAGCACGGCAAGCGCTGGAAGATGCCGTCGCCGCCAACCCGCAATACGCCCCGCAATTGCGCGCGCAGGCGCTGGAATTGGGGCTTGAGTAGGAGGCCTTCTTGAGCGCAGACGCAAAAAAGGGCGCCGCAGCGGGCGCCCTTTTCTTGTCCTATAAAGCTCTGGCTTAGACCACCCCAAACGCCAGCATCGCATCGGCGACCTTCTTGAAGCCTGCAATATTCGCGCCCTTCACATAGTCGACATAGCCATCGCCTTGATCGCCATATTCGGTGCACTTTTCGTGGATGCCCGCCATCAGGTCGGTGAGCATGTCGCCCAGGCGCTCCTGATTCCAGCTGATCCGCTCTGAGTTCTGGCTCATTTCCAGACCAGAGACCGCCACGCCGCCAGCGTTCGCCGCCTTGCCGGGGCCGTACATGATCTTGGCGTCGTGAAAGACTTTTACGCCTTCCAGAGTGGTCGGCATGTTTGCCCCTTCGGAGACGCCTTTGCAGCCATTGCTTACGAGCGTCTTGGCTTCGTCTTCGTTCAATTCATTCTGCGTCGCGCAGGGCAAAGCGAGATCGGCGGCGACACTCCAAGGACGCTCGCCTTCGTGATAGGATGCGCCTTTGAATTCATCGACATACTCGCTGATCCGGCCGCGCTTCACGGTCTTGAGGTGCTTGACCCAGTCGATCTTGTCCTGATCGATGCCGTCGGGATCATGGATAAAGCCGCCACTGTCCGACAGGGTCAGGACCTTGCCGCCCAGCTGTGTGATCTTTTCAGCCGCATGGGTCGCGACATTGCCCGAGCCTGAGATGACAGCGCTGTGGCCTTCAACATCCATGCCTTTGTGTTTGAGCATGTTTTGCAGGAAGTAGACCGCGCCATAGCCGGTTGCCTCAGGCCGCATTTGTGAGCCGCCATATTCCTGACCTTTACCGGTCAACACGCCTTCCCAGCGATTGGTGAGGCGTTTGTACTGGCCGAACATGTACCCGATTTCGCGGCCGCCGACGCCGATATCGCCGGCTGGCACGTCGGTGTTGGGGCCGATATGGCGGTAGAGTTCGGACATGAAGCTCTGGCAAAAGCGCATCACTTCACTGTCAGACTTGCCCCTTGGGTTGAAGTTCGCGCCGCCCTTACCGCCGCCCATCGGTAGGCCGGTGAGCGAGTTTTTGAAGGTCTGCTCAAAAGCGAGGAATTTGAGGACGCTTTCCGTCACACTCGGGTGAAAGCGAATGCCGCCCTTATACGGGCCGATGGCGTTGTTGTTCTGCACCCGCCAGCCACGCTGAACGCGGATATTGTGGTTGTCGTCTTCCCAGCAGACGCGAAAGGAGACCACCCGGTCTGGCTCCGCAATCCGGCGCAGGATTTGCGCTTCATGGTACTCGACCTTGTCTTCCATGAATTCGAAAATGTCCTGGGCGACCTCGTGGACGGCCTGGATAAATTCGGTCTGGCCCGGATTGCGCTTTTTCACACCCGCCATGAATTGTTCGAGATTGACGTGATCGGATACCGGCATTGCATTCTCCCCCCTAGAAGTGATGCGACCATAGATTGTTTTATGTTCTTGGCTTGTATGTTTTGCCCCAAAGCGCGCTGCGCGCAAGGGTTTGCTTCATGCCATGCGAGAACCGTTCGGCACTGGGACATCGGGCCGAGCAAGGATAATGGCCCCGTTTTCGTCGGGAAAGCCCAGCACCAGCACCTCTGACATAAAGGGCCCGATCTGGCGCGGGGCGAAGTTGACCACAGCCATCACTTGCCGCCCAACAAGGCTTTCTGGCGTGTAGTGATCGGTGATCTGTGCGGAGCTTTTCTTCACCCCGATTTCCTCGCCAAAGTCGACCCACAGCTTGATTGCGGGCTTGCGCGCTTCGGGAAAGGGTTCAGCCTTTGTGACCGTGCCGGCGCGGATGTCCACCGCCATAAAGGCGTCGAATTCGATTGTGCTCATGGGATGGATGCTAGGCAGAGGATGGCGTCAGGGGAAGGCCCTTCCCATCCGTCTCACCGTGCTATAAATTGCGTTTTGAAACCGAGCCCTCGACCGTTTGGGCGCGCAATCTGGAAAGGCGAAACCCGTGGCCAATTTCAAACTCAATGGCGAGGATGTGACGCTCGACGTCGATCCGGACATGCCGCTGCTTTGGGCGGTGCGTGAGGAAGCCGGATTGCTCGGCACCAAATTCGGCTGCGGCGTTGCGGCCTGCGGGGCCTGCACAATGCATCTGGATGGAGAACCAATCCGTTCATGCTCGACACCGGTGTCCGCAGCCGAGGGCCGCGAGATCACCACCATCGAAGGCATCGGTGAGGGTGAGGGCGCTCTGACAGCTATTCAGGAAGCTTGGATCAGTGAACAAGTGCCGCAATGCGGATATTGCCAATCCGGCCAGATCATGGCCGCGACCGCTCTGCTGCGCGACAATCCTTCGCCCAGTGACGACGATATCGACGAAGCGATGAAGGGCAATATCTGCCGCTGCGGCACCTACACCCGCATCCGCCGCGCGATCAAAGTCGCAAGCGGCCAACTCGAACCGCGTGTTGAGGAGGCATAAGCCATGAACGATATGTCTCCCGACAAGAAAGAGCGCTCGACCCTCGGCAAATGGAGCCGCCGTGCCTTTATCGGTGCAGGCGTGCTGGCTGGTGGCGGACTGCTGATCGGCATCGGCGTGCGACCCGGAAATCCGATCGACAAGCTCGCGCCCAAAGTGGCTCCCGGTGAGGACGAATTCCTCGTCAATTCCTGGGTCAAGATCGACGCCGACAACATCGTCACCGCCATCGTCCCGCATTGCGAGATGGGGCAGGGCGCGCATTCGGTGCTGGCACAGATGCTGGCGGAGGAGCTGGATGCGGACTGGTCCAAGGTCCGTGTGATGCAAGCGCCTGCTGACGGCAGCTATGTCGTTACCGACACTGCGCGGATGTTCGTAGCGCCCTTCACGATGAATGCCGCTGACTGGATTGAGCCAACATGGAACGGCCTGTTCACGCAGATCGCCAAGCTGGCTGATGCGATGATAACCGGCGGCTCCTCTTCGATCCGCACGACGGGGCAGTTCTCTATGCGGGTCGCGGGAGCCTCTGCGCGCAAGATGCTTGTCGGCGCGGCGGCTGAGAGCTGGGGTGTTCCGGCCTCCGAAATCACGACGCGCGATTCCACCCTCTTCCACGAAGCCTCTGGCAAATCCGCATCTTACGCCGAGTTTGCGACCGCTGCGGCCGAACAACCGATGGACCAGACGCCCGCTTTGAAGGCGCCCAAAGACTACCGCCTGATTGGCAAAAGCAAGGCGCGTACCGACATCCCGGCGAAGGTCGATGGCACGGCTGAATTCGGCATCGACGCGACGCCTGAAGGCCTCGACCTCAAATACGCAGCGACCCTCCGCCCGCCAGTGCCCGGACGCACGGTGGCCAGCATGGATGCAAGCAAGGCCGAGGGCATGCGCGGCGTGATCCAAGTCCTCAATATGGGCGATTTCGTGGCCGTAGTGGCCGACGGATACTGGCACGCGCAGCAGGCTCTGAACGCAGTCGATGTGACGTGGAGCGAGCCGACCAGCGCGATTGCGACCATGGACGACCAATATGCGGTCTTCACCAAGGCCATCGACGACGCTGGCGCGACTGGCGGAACGGCGGCGGCGGGCAAGGGCGACGTGGAGGCTGCTTTTGCGGGCGCTGCGACCACTCTGGAAGCTGAGTATCGCGTGCCCTATCTCGCCCACGCGCCGTTGGAGCCGATCAACTGCACCGCCCATGTCGCCGACGGCAAATGTGCGGTTTGGACCTCGACACAGGTGCCCTTGATGGTGCGCAGCGCGCTTTCCGAAGCGCTCGACATCGACAAGGATGCGATCACCGTCCACCACCCCTTCCTTGGCGGGTCGTTCGGACGGCGGTTGGAGGCGGTCTATGCGGTGATGGCGGCGCGGATCGCGGCGGAGACAGGCTTGCCGATCAAGTCGATCTGGAGCCGTGAGGAAGACACGCGCAAAGCGCTCTACCGCCCCGCTGATGTCAGCCGGTTCAAAGCAGGTCTTGATGAAAGCGGCGCTCTGGTCGCCTACGACAACATCTTCACGCAGCGCGACGAACCTGCCGAAGCGAGCGTTCCGGGCATCTACTCGATCCCCAACACCTCCGTCCGCGTGGCCGAGGCTGAGGCGCTTTTGCCCTTTGCCGCATGGCGCTCTGTGGACCACTCGCAGCACGGCTGGTTTATTGAGAGCTTCATCGACGAAGCTGCCCATGCAGCCGGCGCTGACCCGTATGAATATCGCCTCGCCATGCTCGACAAAGCACCGCGCCACGCAGCGGTTCTGACCAAGGTGGCCAAGATGGCCAACTGGTCTGCGCCTCTGCCAGAGAGGCACGCCAAAGGCATCGCGATTGTCGAGAGTTTCGGCACGATTGTCGCCCAAGTGATTGAGGTCGATATGACCTCTGGCAAACCGGTGATGACCAATATCTGGGCGGCCTGCGATGCGGGCTATGTCGTCAATCCTGACGGCTTCCGCAACCAGATCGAAGGCGGGATTGTCTACGGCTTGACCGCGGCGATGTATGGCGAGCTCGACCTCGTCGATGGCGCGATCGTGCAGGGCAATTTCTACGATTACCAAATGCTGCGGATGGACGAAGTGCCTGCAATCGAAGTCGCGATCATCAACAGTGGCGATGTGCCCACAGGCGGTGCTGGAGAGCCAGGCCTGCCGCCTGCAGCGCCAGCGCTGACCAACGCGATCTTTGCCGCAACGGGTGAGCGTTTGCGGTCCTTGCCCATCGCCAAGCAATTTGCCTGAATGCAGGCGTCAGCTTGCTTGATCTGAAGCCCGTCCTGCACTTTCTTGCCGATGCTTGCGGGCAAGGAAAGCCGTGCGTGCTAGTCACCGTATGCGCGGTTGAGGGCTCCTCCATGCGCGGCCCCGGCACGATCATGGGCGTGGCTGAGGATGGCAGCTTTGCCGGTTCACTCTCTGGCGGCTGTATCGAAAATGCGGTGGTGGCCGAAGCGTTGGAAGTGATCGCAGCGCGTGAGCCTCGGGTCGTGCGGTTTGGTGCAGGCTCTCCCTATCTCGACATCAAGCTGCCCTGCGGAGGCGGCCTGGATTTGCATTTCAGCCCCTTGGTCGAGCGCGCCTTTGCCGAGGCTTGCCTAGGCTCTTTGGAAGCGCGCCAGCCCTTCACAATCATGCTCAGCCCAATCGGATTGCAGCACCACGCAAGCTGGAGCGAGAGGCGTTTTGATCCGGCGTCAGGCGAGGGCGCATTTGGCTACTGGCCGGCTCCGCAATTGCAGATCATCGGCCATGGAGCAGGCGTTGAAGCGCTGGCTAAACTCGCACAGGTCATGGGCTGCACGGCCCGCGTGCTGACCCCGGATGAGCGCATTATCGCCGAGCTTGCGGAGCAGAACATCCCGGCCGAGCGTCTCAACCGAGTGGACCAAACCGATCTTGTCGCGAGCGATCCTTGGAGCGCTTTCGTCTTCCTGTTCCACGACCACGACTGGGAAATCGCGCTGATGGAGGCGGCTCTCAATGCGCCCCATTTCTATATTGGCGCGATGGGCGGACGAAAGGCGCACGCCTTCCGGACTGAGGCGCTGGCGGCGCGCGGTGTGAGCGAGGAAGCCCTCGCCACCATCCACGCACCGATTGGTCTGTTCCACTCCTCCCGCGACCCGCAGACGCTTGCGTTGTCTACTTTGGGCGAGGTGATCGAGGCCTATCACAAGGCGGATTTCGGCGGGGCCGATGGCTGATCCACGCATCTTTGTAGCGGTGCTGGCTGCTGGGGCCTCCCAGCGGTTCGGAGAAGAGGACAAGCTGCTCACGCCCTTTCGCGGCAAGGCTTTGGGGGAGCATGTCTGCGATACCTTTCCGAATGAGCGGATCGCGCCTGGCTGTGCCTCGGTCGTGGTTTCGGACATGAACCATCCTCTTGCTCCGCGCTGGCGAGAAGCGGGCTTTGGCTTGTCGGGCAATCTCAACAGCGCAGTGGGAATGAGCACTTCGGTTCAAACGGCTGCGACGACTGCGGGCAAGGCTGAGTGCGAGGCGGTGCTGATTGCGCTCGCCGATATGCCGTTGGTCCCGCGCGACCACTTTGAGGCTTTGCTTGACGCCTATGTAGGGCCGGAGAGCCTGATCTGTTCAAGCGACGGGAGCAAACGGATGCCACCTGCGATCATCGGCGCAGAGCATTGGGATGCACTCTTTGCGCTGCAAGGCGATCAAGGGGCTCGTGCACTTCTGAGCGAGGCGGAAGCCATCACCTGCCCGCCGGAATGGCTGGTCGATATCGACACACCGGACGACCTAGCGAGAGCATAGACAATCGCCCCAAATCAGCCCTAAGTCAGCTGCAAAGGGAGACATGAAATGAGCGGATTTGTCCCGCGTCCACAAAGCGACAGGCCTACCCATTGCTCAGCCGAGCAATATCGCGAACTCTACGACGCTTCTATCGCTGATCCCGACAGCTTCTGGCTTGATCAATCCGCGCGGCTCGATTGGGTCAAGGCACCGTCAAAGGGCGGAGAATGGTCCTATGATCCGGTCCAAATCAAGTGGTTCGCTGATGGTTCTCTCAACCTTTGTCACAATGCGGTCGACCGCCACGTGGAAGCCGGCCGGGGCGAGACTACGGCGCTGATCTTCGAACCCGATGATCCCGCCAGCGCAGGCCGCACGCTCACCTATGCGCAGCTGCAAGACGAAGTGGTCCAGATGGCCAATGCGCTCAAAGCCATTGGTGTCACTCGTGGCGAGCGGGTGACGATCTACATGCCCAACATCGTTGAGGGCGTCACAGCGATGCTCGCCTGCGCACGGATTGGAGCGATCCACTCGGTCGTGTTTGGCGGCTTCTCTCCCGAAGCGCTCGCCGGGCGGATCATCGACTGCGAGAGTCGCTTTGTAGTGACCGCTGATGCAGGAACGCGCGGGACAAAGCCGGTGCCTCTCAAGGCCAATGTCGATGCCGCTCTGGCGATTGAGGGGGTCGAGGTGGAAGGCGTGCTCATCATCCAGCACACCGGCACGAACGTCGCATTCACCGAAGGCCGGGATCACTGGTTCCACGACGTGAAATCCGACGCACCGGTGCCTTGCGAGGTTATGGCAGCCGAAGACCCGCTCTTCATCCTCTACACGTCAGGCTCAACCGGAAAGCCCAAGGGCGTGCTGCATACAACCGGCGGCTATGGCGTTTGGACCGCGATCACGTTCCAGACCGTGTTCGACTATCAGCTGGGTGAAGTGTTTTGGTGCACCGCCGATATCGGCTGGATCACCGGGCACTCCTACATGGTCTATGGCCCGCTGTTGAACGGTGCGACGCAGATCGTTTTCGAAGGCGTTCCCAACTATCCCGACCATGGGCGCTTCTGGGATGTCGTGGACAAGCACTCGGTCAACATTCTCTACACCGCGCCCACCGCAATCCGTGCCTTGATGCGTGAAGGCGACACGCATGTGACCAGCCGCGACCGGTCTTCTCTGCGCCTGCTGGGAAGTGTCGGGGAGCCGATCAATCCAGAGGCTTGGCGCTGGTATTTCGACGTAGTGGGAGGCGGGCGCTGCCCCATCGTCGACACGTGGTGGCAGACCGAGACAGGCGGCTGCATGCTGACCACGCTTCCCGCAGCGCATGACATGAAGCCGGGCTCTGCGGGCCTGCCGATGTTCGGCGTCCGACCTCAACTGGTCGACAATGACGGCAAGGTGTTGGAAGGGGAGGCCGAGGGGAACCTGTGCCTCACCCATAGCTGGCCGGGCCAGGCACGCAGCGTCTATGGCGATCATGAACGCTTCGTCCAAACCTATTTCAGCACCTATGCGGGCAAATATTTCACCGGCGATGGCTGCAAGCGCGACGAGGACGGCTATTACCGCATCACGGGCCGCGTTGACGATGTGATCAATGTCTCTGGCCACCGCATGGGAACGGCGGAAGTGGAGAGCGCGCTGGTGCTCCACCCCCTTGTCGCAGAGGCCGCAGTGGTGGGCTATCCGCATGACATCAAGGGGCAGGGCATCTATTGCTACGTCACGCTGAATGCAGGCGAGGAAGGCTCGGACGCGCTGTATGCCGAGCTGCGCGCCCACGTCCGCAAAGAGATCGGCCCGATTGCAACGCCCGACCATCTCCACTTCACTGACGGTCTGCCCAAAACCCGCTCCGGCAAGATCATGCGCCGCATCCTGCGTAAGGTTGCCGAGAATGATTTTGGCTCGCTGGGTGACACCTCGACCCTCGCTGATCCGTCGCTGGTGGATCGCTTGATCGAGGGAAGGCAGAACCGCTGAGCAGAGCGGGCCATCTGCTGCTGGTCGGAGGCGGACACGCGCAATTGGCGGTGCTTGCGGATTGCATTCGTGGTGGGTTGCCGTGCGAGCGTGTAACGCTGCTCACTCCGCACACGCATCTGCGCTATTCGGGCACAGTGCCGGGCTGGATTGCAGGGCAATATGCGCGCGACTTTGGCTTGGTCGATGTGGCAGGATTGGCACGGCGAGCAGGCGTGGAGTTTGTGGCCGGGCGTTGCATCGGGATCGACCCAGAGGCTCGAACCGCGACCATAGACGCGGGCGAGACCATCGCCTTCGACATCGCCTCGCTCGACACAGGCGGGGTCAGCCGCGCGCTTGTAGTTCTGGGCGATGATCCCCGCGTGATTGCTGTGCGTCCGATCGAGGGTCTGGTCGACCGGCTCGCTGGCATCACAGGGCGGCGGATCGCCGTTGTCGGCGGCGGAGCTGGCGGTGTGGAGCTCGCCTTTGCGCTGCAAAACAGGTGGGCGGAGGAACCCGTTCAAGTCACTTTAATTGCTGGAGAACAAGGGCTTGTCCCGAACCTCTCAGACGCTGTGCGAGGGAAGGTCGCAAGCGAACTCGCGCGGCAAGCCATCGCGGTAATCGCTGCGGACGCTCGGCTTGAGGGCGGCGCGCTGATGGCCGGAACCCAATCGCTTGAGCCGCAAGATGTCGTCATCGCAGCAATCGGTTCAGCTGCCCCCGATTGGCCAGTAGCGAGCGGTCTTGCCTGCTCCGACCAAGGCTTTGTCGCAGTCGACCGGCACCAGCGCTCAACCTCCCATCCGCACATCTTTGCAAGCGCGGATGTGGCGTCTCGCACAGACCTCCAAGTGCCACATTCGGGCGTCCATGCGGTGCATACCGGCCCCATCCTCGCCGCGAATTTGCGCGCGGTTCTGGAGGGACGGGAGCCGATCCGAACCTATCGCCCGCGGCCAGCACATCTCTATCTGCTTGCGACAGGCCGGGGGGAGGCGATTGCGAGCTACGGCCCGCTCGCTGCACAAGGACGCTGGGCGGCAAAGCTCAAACACGCCATTGATAAGCGCTGGCTGGCCTCCTACGCCAAGCTCATAGAGGGATCAGGTTCGGCCAACGCGAACAGCGCGTAACCAAACGTGCAAGTTCTGCGAACAGGCTGAAGGAACTAGGGACATCCATGAAGAAAATCGCCATCCTTGCCGTGCTCGCTGCGCTGATTGCTGCCTATTTCGTGTTCGATCTGGGCGCGTATCTGACGCTTGACGGGATCAAACAGGTCGTTGCGGATACGGAGGCTTTTTATCAGGAAAACCAGTTCCTTGTCCTGGCTGTCTTCTTCCTGATCTACGTCGCAGTAACGGCCGCTTCGCTTCCCGGCGCGGCGATCATGACCTTGGCGGCGGGCGCTCTTTTCGGGCTGGTGACCGGCACAATCCTCGTCTCCTTCGCATCCACTATCGGTGCGACACTTGCCTTTCTTTCGTCCCGCTATGTCCTGCGCGACACGGTGGAGGCGCGTTTCGGTGAGCGGCTGAAAGCGATCAATGACGGGGTCGAGCGTGACGGGGCCTTCTACCTTTTCTCGCTGCGAATGATCCCGCTTTTCCCGTTTTTTGTGGTCAATCTGGTGATGGGGCTGACGCGGGTCAGGACCTGGACATTTGTGTGGGTGAGCCAGCTGGGCATGCTGCTGGGCACCGTGGTGTATGTGAATGCGGGCATGCAACTGGCTCAGATTGACAGCCTGTCCGGCATCGCATCGCCTGCGGTGATCGGTTCCTTCGTCCTGCTGGGTATTGCCCCGTGGATCGCCAAGGCGATCATCGGCTTCATCCAGCGTCGCAAGGTCTATGCAGGCTATTCCCGGCCCAAGAGCTATGACCGCAATCTGATCGTGATCGGAGCGGGCTCTGCCGGGTTGGTTTCGGCGCTGATCGGATCGACGGTGAAGGCCAAGGTTACGCTGATCGAAGCGCATGACATGGGCGGCGATTGCCTCAACACGGGCTGCGTGCCCTCCAAGGCGCTGATCAAGAGCGCCAAAGTTGCGAACACGATGCGCCATGCGGACAAATATGGCCTCAAACCCGTGGAGCCCGACGTGCCGTTCGGCGAGACCATCCGCCGCGTTCAGGACATCATCAAGACGATCGAGCCGCATGACAGTGTTGAGCGCTACACGGGCCTCGGCGTCGATGTGATCAAAGGCTACGGCAAGATCGTTGATCCGTGGACGGTCGAGATCGCGCTTAATGACGGCGGTACAAAGCGCCTTACTACCCGCTCAATCATTATCGCCAGCGGGGCTGAGCCGGTTGTCCCGCCGATCCCCGGCATCGACGAAAGCGGCTACCTCACCAGCGAGACGATGTGGGACGCTTTTGCCAAGATGGACAAAGCACCCGCGCGTGTGGCGGTGCTGGGCGGTGGTCCGATTGGTTGCGAGATTTCGCAGGCGATGGCGCGGTTGGGATCAGATGTCACTCAGATCGAGATGGCCGACCAGCTTCTGGGCCGCGAAGACCCTGAGGTTTCCGAGGCGGCGAAAGCTGCGCTCGAAGCGTCCGGCGTCACTGTGCTCACCAGCCACAAGGCGGTACGGATTGAGGGCGGCGCGGTGATCGTCGAGGGCTCGGAGGGTGAAAGCCCCGTCCCCTTCGACGCGCTGATTGTCGCCGTGGGTCGCAAGGCGCGGCTCACCGGTTTTGGCCTTGAAGAGCTTGGCATTGATACGGAGCGGACCGTGGTCACCGACGAATTCCTCGCCACCAAGTTCCCCAACATCTTCGCCGCCGGAGATGTCGCAGGCCCCTATCAATTCACCCACACTGCCAGCCATCAGGCGTGGTTTGCCAGCGTCAACGCGCTGTTCGGTCAGTTCAAGAAGTTCAAGGCCGACTACCGCGTCATCCCCGCCGTCACCTTCACCGATCCAGAGATCGCCCGCGTCGGCCTCAACGAAACCGAAGCGCGCGAAAAAGGCATCGAGTTTGAAGTGACAACATATGGCCTGGACGATCTAGACCGCGCGATTGCGGAGAGTGAGACGGCGGGCTTTGTCAAAGTGCTGACCCCGCCGGGCAAGGACACGATCCTTGGCGCAACCATCGTCGGCGCACATGCGGGCGAGCTACTGGCCGAATACACTTTGGCGATGAAGTATAAGCTGGGCCTCAACAAGATCCTCGGCACGATCCACCCCTATCCGACCATGGCGGAGGCGAACAAATTCGCCGCGGGCAATTGGAAGAAGGCGAACAAGCCCGAAGCCCTGCTGAACTGGGTCGAGAAGTACCACAATTGGCGCCGTCGCTAAGGCGCAACCGGACACTGGAGAATTCTGAAATGCTGACTTCGATTTCACTGCTCATCATGCGCGTCGGCACGGGCGCGCTGCTGATTGTCTGGGGGCTTGTCCGGGTTATCGGCGGCATGGGACCGGGCCTTGCCGATAAGTATTACGCGGGCCTCGCCTCGCAAGAGACGTTTCAGTTGATCTTCGGTTGGAGCGAAGTGGCGCTGGGCGTGCTGGTCGTGCTTGGGCTCTTTCGCAAATACACGCTGATCGGCTCGGCGCTGATCCTTGTGGGAGGAGCTATCCCGATCTGGCGGCACTTCCTCGACCCGTTCGGACGCTATCTGTTTGAGGACCCTGAGCAGGCCAACATCCTGTTCTTTCCATCGCTGACAGTCGCGGGCGCGGCACTGGCGCTGATCGCTTTGCGTGAGCTCGACACGCTGGCGCTCGACCGCGTTTTCAGCAAGAAGGACGGCTGAACCTAACCAGGAGAGCCCTACTTGGAAATTTTCGATCAGCTGCGCGGAGTTCTAGGGATCGCCGTGCTGCTCACGCTCGCTTGGGGCTTGAGTGAGAACCGCTCGCGCGCACCCGGATGGCGCTGGATCGCAGGCGCGCTGGCTTTGCAAGCAGGGTTGGCGCTTTTGATCGTGCGGGTGCCGTTTGTTTGGGACGTGGTGACATTGGCCAATGAGGCTGTTGCCGCGATTGAGCGCGCGACATTGGATGGCTCGGCCTACATGTTCGGATACCTCGGAGGTGCGGACCTGCCGTTCGAGCTGAAAGGGGGCGCGCAGCCTCCGCTCATCATCGCGTTCCAGATCTTGCCGCTGGTGATCGTCTTCTCCGCGCTCGCTGCCCTGCTGTGGCACTGGGGCGTGCTGAGATGGCTGGTGAACGGTCTGTCCTTCCTGCTGCGGCGAACCTTGGGCGTCAGCGGCGTGGTTGGCCTGTCGGGAGGGGCGAATATGTTCCTGGGCGTGGTCGAGAGTCCGCTGGTGGTGCGCGCTTACTTCGCGAAGATGAGCCGGGCGGAGCTGTTTCAGGTCATGGTCCTTGCCATGGCGACGATCAGCGGTGCGATCCTGATCCTTTATGCGACGACCCTTCGTGAGACTGTGCCTGATGCGGTCGGTCATATGATTTCCGCCTCGCTCGTATCGCTCCCGGCCGCTTTGCTGATCGCCAAGCTGATGGTGCCGGGCGAGGAGGAGGACGAAGCGACCGAAGCAGACGATCAGGAAGAAGGCCTCAAATACGAATCCAGCATCGATGCGATTGTCAAAGGGACGATGGACGGGATGCAGCTGTTTCTGGCCGTCATCGCGATCATCATTGTGGTGTTCGCGCTGGTTTCGCTGTCCGACCAAGTGCTGGCGCTGCTGCCGCTTGTCGGGGATGAGCCGCTGACCCTGAAGCGCATCTTCGGGTGGGTCTTCGCGCCCTTCATGTGGCTGATCGGCGTTCCCTGGGCAGAGGCTCAGGCGGCTGGCGGCTTGATGGGGACCAAGGCGATCCTGAACGAATATGTCGCCTATCTGGAGCTGGCCGCTCTGCCGGAGGGAACCCTGAGCGAACGCAGCCTGCTGATCGTCACCTATGCCCTGTGCGGCGTCGCCAATCTCGCCAGCGTTGGGCTGCTTGTCTCCACCATCGGAACCTTGTGCCCAGAGCGGCGCGGCGATGCGGCGGGGCTGGGGATCAAGAGCTGGATTGCGGGCAATATTGCCACCGCGATGACCGGTGCGTGGATCGGGCTGGTGACTTTTGGGAGCGTGAGCGGTGCTTGACGCAAAGCTGCGCCCGCTGATTGATCCGCCGCTCAACCGCGTGGGCCGCGTGCTCGCAGGAGCGGGTGTCTCCGCGAACATGCTGACCTTTGTGGGGCTGGCACTGGGGCTGGGCGGGGCGGTCGCGATTGCGTTTGGACAGCTGTGGCTGGGCCTTGCGCTCATCATCGCCAACCGCGTGATCGATGGCTTGGATGGAGCTGTTGCGCGCGCTTCCAAGCCGACCGCTGTGGGCGGCTATTTCGACATCGTCGCCGACTTCGCCTTCTACGTCTCGGTCCCCTTGGGCTTTGGCGTCATGGCGTCTGCGAACACACTGCCTGCGCTGGTTCTGGTCGCGAGCTTTGTGCTGACAGGGGTAAGCTTCCTCGCATTCGCCGTCATCGCTGCGGAGCGGGGCGAGGAGACGCAGGCGCACGGGACAAAGAGCTTCTTCTACTCAACGGGCCTCGCTGAAGGGGCAGAGACCATCGCGGTATTCATCGCTATGTGCCTATTCCCCGCATGGTTTGGCCTGATCGCCTATGCCTATGCAGGGCTGTGCGTGTTGACCGTCATTCAGCGCAGCGCGCTGGCGGTTATTTCTTTCCGCTAAGTCTTAGCGCCCAAAACTATCTTTGGCCGATTTGCTCGGCAACACGCTCGCGCAGTTCAGCAATACGAGCGGCATTGGCGCCAAGGTCGCTTTGCCCGACGCGGCTGACTGAGCGGAAGTCGATCTCCTGCTCGCCAATGCGGGCGACGACGTCGTCTTCAAAGCCATACCAGAAGGTGACGGCGACCCCTTCAACTCGGCCCGCTTCGACGTCTGTCCTGATGTCCTCAAATCCCATATTGCCCATGGCGGCTGCCACAGCGGCCACTGCGTCGGCGCGCGACGCTCCGCCTAATGGCAAGGGAGAAAGCTCTGCATAGGTGTCGTTGATGATCTGGGCGTGGCTCTTGATCGCAAGCTCAGGCGCGGCGCGCGAATACATCTCTATCTCGCCCAGCGGCACCTGATAATCGTTCAGAGGATTGGCCTCACTCTCCGCCCGCGCAGCGATCGTTTCGGCGGAGAACATTGGCGGATTGGCCGTGTCAGTGGCGACGTCATGGATCGGGTTGTCGCCCGCTTTGCTCGCAGCGCTCATGCCGAAAATCGCCAGCCCCGCCGGCACGATCAGGCCCATGGCAGCAACGCCGATCACGCGCTTGCGACGCGGTTTGCGGAACACGCCGAGTAGCAGCGAAATCAGCGCCACCACTGCCAGAATGCCGAGCAGGAACGGCCCGCCGCTAAAGGTCATGCCCACAAGGCCCGTTTGCCAGCCCCAAAGGCCAATCTTGGAACCCAATGCCGCGTTCATGAAGTAGATCGGGAGGAAGACTGTGAGCCCAAGGACAAGCTTGGCGTGCCAAGGCCACCGCGACAGTGTCTTGGCCGCAGTCTCTGTGGCCCCGTCAAGTGTCGTGTCTGGCCCTGCATCGATCGTTGTCTCAGGGGGGCTCTGGGGTGCGCTTTCAGGCGTTGGTGTACTCATATCCGCCTCTTTAACGCGCGCCTTCAAATTGGCAATGTGGGATCGAATTCTCAGCCGAGCCGCAAATTTGCATCCATTGGCCGACATTTATCGTTTTTTCTCACCGGGATCGGAACGAAACCACCCCTCGGGCGTAAGGTTGAAGTTCCGGTCCCAAACGGCCATACTATGGGCGGGATGACATTAATTGGCCATGTGGCGTGAGCGCGTGGCGATTTGATCATTGAGTAGGGGAATTTCCTTATGCGTAAGATTGTTATGAGCTCGGTCGCGGTGACCGGCCTTCTGGCACTCGCTGCTTGCGGCAGCGGTAAGCCTGCTGGCGAAGAAACGGCAGCAACCGAAGAAACCACGGAAGAAGTCGCTGAAGAAACAGCCGAAGAAGCACCTGCGCCCGCAGCAGATGTGGCTTTCGCTGACCTGACTGGTGACGCAGCTGCTGGTGAAACCGTGTTTGCACAGTGTCGCACCTGCCACCTCGTTGAAGAAGGCAAGAACGGCGTTGGCCCGTCGCTTTACGGCGTGATTGGCCGCGAAGCTGGTTCGATCGAAGGCTTCAACTACTCAGAAGCCAACGCGAATAGCGGCCTCACCTGGACGCCAGAGATCATGTTCGATTATCTCGAAGCACCGCGTGAGTACATGCCGGGCACCCGCATGGCCTATCCGGGTCTGAAGGATCCGCAGGACCGCGCCAACGTCATCGCCTATCTTGAAGCGACCGACGACTAAGCACACGCCTTTACCGGCAAACTAAAAAGGGCGGCTTGGATCATCCAAGCCGCCCTTTTTGCTGGCGCGAAGGCTTCTGCTGGCAGGGATCAGGCCGCAGTTGCCATGCGCGCAAGCTCGCATTGGGACCAGATCTCGCTCAGCGCGTTGACGAGCCTGGTGATGTCGCCGGTGTCATGCACCGGAGACGGAGTGACGCGCAGCCGCTCAGTGCCCACTGGCACCGTTGGATAGTTGATCGGCTGCACATAGATGCCGTGATTGTCCATCAGCCAGTCGCTGATCATTTTGCATTTCTTCGCATCGCCAACCATCACCGGGATGATGTGGCTGGGATTGTCGAGATGCGGGATGCCCAGCATGTCGAGCTGGCGTCGCACTTCCCGCACGCGTTCCTTTTGCAGGTCGCGCTCGTGATTGCTTTCCTTCAAGTGGCGGATACTGGCCGCTGCGCCGGCTGCCACAGCAGGGGGCAGGGCGGTTGAGAAGATAAAGCCGCTGGCGAACGTGCGGACGAAGTCGACGAGGTCTTTGCTCGCCGCGATATAGCCGCCCATGACGCCGAACGCTTTGCCAAGCGTGCCTTCGATCACAGTGATGCGATCCATCAGCCCTTCGCGCTCTGCAATGCCACCGCCGCGCGGGCCGTAGAGGCCAACCGCGTGCACTTCGTCGATATAGCTCATCGCGCCGTGCTTCTCGCACACGTCAAGAATCTCGGCGATCGGGGCGATGTCGCCATCCATCGAATAGACACTCTCAAACGCGACCAGTTTGGGCACGTCGGGGCCGTAGTCGGACAGCATCCGGTCGAGGTCTTCGACGTCGTTATGCTTCCAGATTTTGTAGGGCGCGCGGCTATGGCGGATGCCTTCGATCATGGATGCGTGATTGAGCGCGTCGGAGAACACCACGCAGCCCGGAATCTTGCTCGCGAGCGTGCCGAGGCCCGCCCAGTTCGAGACATAGCCCGAGGTGAACAGCAGCGCGGCTTCCTTGCCGTGGAGGTCGGCGAGCTCGGCTTCCAGTTCCACGTGGTAATGGTTGGTGCCAGAGATATTGCGCGTGCCCCCTGCGCCAGCTCCGCATTCGTCCAATGTTGCGTGCATCGCGTCGATTACTTTGCGGTGCTGGCCCATGCCGAGATAATCGTTCGAGCACCAAACGGTGACCGCACGCGTCTCATCTTCGACAAAGCGGGTGGCGTGCGGGAATTTGCCGCAATGCCGCTTGATGTCGGTGAAAACGCGGTAACGACCTTCTTCGCGAACGCTGTCCAGTTCGCTTGCGAAATAGGCATCAAAGTCCATTTGTATTTCCCCCAAGGCGATTTTCTTTGGTTTTGGTATTCTGGCGGTTCCCGCGTTCGGGAAGCGCCCAGCCCCACAGCATTCCGTCGCGGAACGGTAGGGCGAGGAAGAGGTGTTCCAGCGCGCCCAACAGGCACAGTGCGGTAAGCAGGCTTGCGCCCACCATCTCCGGGCTTCCAGCAGGCACGGCCATGGCGAGGCTTGCGAACCAACCGCCCAGCGCGAGGATCGCAAGGATCGAGGCGGCGAGCAGCCAGGTCATGCGATTGCGGCCAAAATAGCTCTTCAGATAGTCGAGATGCGCAGGCAGCATTTCCGTGCTCGAATTGGGTACGCCGACGAAGAGATTGATCTTCGACGACAGGCGCAGGCCAAACATCAGTACGAAGACAATCGCTCCGATCTGATTGGGCGCGTTCCACGACAGCGAGATCAGCATGAGCGCCGTCAGTGCCAAAGCGACTTCGTGATGGATCACTGTGGCGCTGGCTTGCAGAAAGCGGTCCAGACCCTTTGATCCGGGCGGGCAGGCGGTGCGGCGTGGACCGGCAGCAGCTCCGGTAAGAAAGCCGATCTCGTGCCAGCCCCAAACCAGCAGAGCGCCGACAAAGGCGACGTAAACCGCCCCAACGCTGACGTCCTGTGCAGCAAACAGGATCGCGACAAGGCCAGCAATGCCTCCGATCCCGCCCAGCGTAATGCTGCGCCGGAAGGTCGCATGGCCGCGATTGTCCGCCCAGGCAATTAGCCCGGTCGCCATGAACCAGATGGCCACCGTTACGATGAACGGGACAATATGGCCGCTCCAGCTTACCATGCAGGGTGGAGCCTGATGGATTGCGGCAGCGTGTTGGGCTTGGGACGCATGAAGAACATGCGGGCAAAGTTGTAACCGGCGCCTGCCATGCCGCTGGCGCGTTTCAGCAGACCGCCAATGCCGCCTTGCGCTTTGCCATCCTCGATCCGGTTTGCCGCGATGCGCAGGGCTTCCATGCGCGCGCGGAATTTGGGATCGTCAATGTCAAGCTCAACCGGGAAGACCTGGCGCGCGATCTGATTGCAGACCTGAAAGACCTTGTAGTCATACTCGGTCGGATCAACGCCGAGCGCCGCGTGGAACACCGGCCGTGCGTGGTCGCGCACATACATCGTCGCATAGACCGAGAGCAGGAAGAAGCGGATCCATAGCTTGTTGCCGCCTTCCAGCAGCTTGGGGTCTGCGCGCATCAGCATCGCGAAGGCTTCGCCATGGCGGAACTCGTCATTGCACCATTCTTCGAACCAATCGAAGATCGGGTGGAACTTGTTGTCTGGATTGGCTGCGAGGTGCCGGTAGATCGTGATGTAGCGGGCGTAGCCGATCTTTTCGGACAGATAGACCGCGTACCAGATGAATTTGGGCTGGAAATAGGTGTATTTCTTGGTCTTCGTCAGGAAGCCGAGGTCGACGCCAATACCTGCATCCTTAAGCGTTTCGTTGATGAAGCCCGCATGGCGGCTTTCGTCGCGGGCGAGCAGTTTGAACAGCTGCTTCACATCCGGGTTCTTGGTCCGCCGGGCGATCTCTGCATAGAGCACGCAGCCAGAAAATTCGGATGTCATCGAGCTGACGAGGAAATCGGTGAACTCCGCGCGCAGTTCAGGCTCAAGCCCTTCGATGATGCCTTTGAAATCGTCCTTGTAACGGAAGTGGGTCTTGTTCGGATCGCCGACCATATCGGCGATCAGCTGGTCCCACTCCTCACGCACTAGGCTCACATCGATCGCATCGAGCGCGTCGAAATCGGTGGTGTAGAACCGCGGCGTCAGCATCGTCTCCTGCGTCGCGAGGCCCATGGCCTCCTCGCTGGTCATCATGCGGTCAGGCGCCGGGGCCTTATTGGCGTGCGCTTTGATGTCCGTATGGGCGTTCATTTGATCCTCCCAGCGTTGAAGCTGACTTCATAAAGTTCGGCAAAGTCGAAATAGGCGGCGGCGCGGATCAGCGCGCGCTTGATCGGGCCTGCCCGTGTGACCGTTGCGGTACGCTCAAACACTTCGCGGCTGCCGAAGGGGATCGAGATCGGATCGCCATGGACGCGGACCTTGTCGCCCGGCTCCATCTCGATCTCTTCGGGCAATTCAACATGGGCGTGGAAGTGTTCGGGAGACTGCTCGACCGTGATCGTGCAGGGCGTGTCGAACACCCGGGCGCCTGTGTCATATGTTTGAGCGAGCGTATTCATTGTGCCGCGCCGCCTTTCAGGAAAGCTGCAAAGGTTGCGCGGTTTCCGGTGCCAAAGGAGGCCAGCTCGACCGTTTGATCGGTGGTCGGGTCCATCAGCGTCAGTTCGCCATTGTCCCAAGCGACCAACTCAAACGGAACCTCGCGCCCGATGCCGTTGATGCGGCGCTTGTGGACAAGGCTGCGCGCGCTGGTGCGGACAAAGCCACCATAGCCTGGGCCGAAGCTCGCGATTTCCTCGCCGCTTACCGCGTCTTCGATCCGTACTGTGCCGTCCGGATCATCGAAGAAGTAGAGCGAGCGTGTCTCAACCATCTGCGCCCCTGACGCAGCCCGCGCTTCGCTGGGGATGGCTTGCCGTTCAACAAAGCCAAGACTGACCGACACAGTCAATGCCAGCACCGACGCGATGAGGAGGCCGGCCATGATCAGCGGCACCTTGTGGACGGTGACTTCGTCCTCTTCATATTCGCGTACGATCATGCTGGCGCTCCCCTTAGGTCATTGTCGGCATAGGCCCCTGCGGCAGGCTTGCTGTCAGCGGCGGTAGCAGGGCCGTTCACCTGCTTACCTGCCATGTTGTCAGGCTGAGCCTCGTCCGCATTGACCTGCGTCAACTCAGCACCGGCAGGCGCCATTTTTGCACATGCGTCGGCGACCAGCGCCGCGACTTTCTCCGCCTCAGGCAAAGCGCGCAGCATCGGCTCTGGCTCGCTAAACCGCCATGGGCGCACATGCGGCCACAGCAATGCGTAGCCGAGCAGCCGCTCGCCCTCGATCTTCAGCGCAATGTCGCCATGGGTCTTGTCGCGCATCCGCAGATTGGCTGAGGTGACCCGCTTCAACGGAATGTTGATCCGCGTCTCCAACGCCATCCCGATCCGCATGATCAGACGCTCATCGGTGAGGATGTACATCGTCGTGCGAACGCTCACCCAGGCGAGCACATGCAGGATCGCCATCGCGGCGAGCCCCAGCATCGTGCAGACAATCGCTGCATTGACATTGCCAACCATCGCCGCCCCTCCGATCAGGAGGAGGAAGTACAGCCCCACTTTGCGTGTATGAAATGCGCTGCGGGCCAGCATTGAGGTGTCCGGACGCCCCCGCCACAACACCCGCTCATCCGCAGCGGGTGTGCCCATGGGATCACCATGGGCGGTGGGGCCGTCGCTTTCCTCAAGCGAGGTGGGCAGAATGTCGTTTACAGCCATGGCTCTGAACGCTCCGCATTGGCGTACATGTAGCCGCCGCCATAATAGGCCATGATCTTGTCCTCTTCGAGACGAGTGATCTGGCCAGGAGTGGCGATGGCAGGCGTGTCGTCGAATTGGTCGGCGTTGATCGCGGTGATGTCGATCAGTTCGGTCTGATCATCGACAATCGGGATTAGGCCGCCGAGCCATGCCTTGCCCTGCACAGCGCACACACCCATCGGCGCGAGCACTTTCTTGCCCGAGTTGGTGGTCACTTCGAGATAGCGGATGAGATGCTCGGCCTGGTCGACCCAGACATCGCTGACGGTTCCGGCCAGCTTCTTGTCCGCTGAGTAGACCGGCAGACCAACAGGATCGCGGTCCATCGGAGCAATCTCAATCTCATGCGCGTCGCCAATCGGAACGATGCGTGGGCGGCCATCCATGGTCAGGTCTGGATAATCCTGACGGTTGGCATAGGCTGCTGGGCCAAGCCCATCTTTCATCGGATCGCCGGTCGGCACAAACGGAGCGCCGATGCCAGCAAAGGCTTGCTTGGCCGGGATGTTGATGTCGTCGCGTGGCACGTCTTCCGGGACATAAGTGCCCCGGCCATGCGGCAGCTTGAAGGTCTTCTTGTCGCCATCGGACAGCGGCGCACCGCGCATCACGATACCGGTTTGCTCATGCTCGACCGGATAGCCTTCACGGCGGCTTTCACGGTTGAGGTAGATAACGAGGCCGACAAAGAACAGGATGAAGAGCAGGATCGCCAGCTCAGCAACGTCGAAATCTCCGACGATGTAAGCCGCATTGCCCAGTAGGTTCATGGCATTCATGGTACTTTCCTCTCAGATGCAAAGGAGCGGACACGCCACTCGCTCCTTGCGGTATTGACCGCGCTATCCCCATTTGGCGCGGTCATGTCGGGAACTCCCGCAGGCCGAACGGCTGGTCTGCTTTGTTCCCTTGGTCGGTGGAATTTGTGCGGTTGCGACCGACAAGCGGTCCAATCGCGGCGAGACCTGCAAGAAGCAGCAGGATTTCGATGACATAAACGCTGGTGTAGCCCGTCGCACGCGTAGCAATCGCAGCAGAAGGGTCAGCATTTATGGCGAAGTAAGCGATGATGTCGCGCAAGGCTCCGCCGACAGCGATGCCAGCGCCAGCGCAGGTGGCCTGCACCGCGCCCCATGCGCCCAGCGCGAGGCCAGCGGTCTCGCTTTTTGCGAGCGCCATCGCCTCGATCAACGTGCCGACCGAGAACAGGCCAAGGCCAAGGCCGATCAGCATCGAACCGGCATACAGCATCGTGGGCGATGAGAAGGGCGCTGAGAACAGCACCAGGATAAAGGCGTTGAGGCCCACAACAAGGCCAAGCCCTGCGATCCGCAGCGGGTCCATGCCTTTGGTGAGCGAGCGTCCCGACCACATGAAACCGACCAGCGAACCGAGCGCCCATGCGCCTGTCAGCGCGGTGGTCGCTCCGACGGAGAGGCCAAGAATCTCACCGCCATAGGGCTCCAGCAGAGCGTCCTGCATCGCAAAGCCCGCAGCGCCAATTCCGATCGCGGTCAGCAGCCGCGCATTGCGGCCATCGCGCACGAAACCGTTCCACAGTTCGCTAAAGCTGGGCGCGTTAGGATCAGGCTTGGTCCGGGCGGGCGCGCGGGCCTCTTGTTTCCAAAGCGCGATCACATTGAGGACGAGGGTCAGAACCGCTGAGCCCTGGATTACCTGCACCAGCCGCGTGGGAGAGAAATCAATCAGCAGCCCGCCGATCACGAAAGCGGCGAGCATCATGCCGACCAGCAGCATGACATAAAGCAGCGCCACAGCGCGTGGGCGTTTGTCTTCAGGAGCGAGATCCGTTGCAAGCGCAAGACCAGCGGTTTGCGTCACATGGAAACCGAGGCCCGTCAGCAGGAAGGCGACAGCCGCAGCGATCAGGCCCATTTCAAACCGGCCCTCAAGTTCGAGCAGCAGCAGCGCGAAGGGCATGATCGCAAGACCGCCAAACTGCATCATCGTGCCGAACCAGATGTACGGCACGCGCCTCCATCCCAGAGCGGATACATGACGGTCTGACTTGTGCCCGATCAGCGCGCGGAAAGGCGCGACCACCATCGGTACCGCGATCAGAACCGCGATAAGCCAAGTCGGCGTACCCAGCTCAACCACCATCACGCGGTTGAGTGTGCCTGAAAGCAGCACCATCGCCATCCCCACGCTCACCTGGAACAGCGCAAGTCGCAACAGTCGGCTCAGCGGCAGCTCCGTGCTCGCCGCATCCGCAAAGGGAAGCAGCTCCACGAGCATCCGGGCAAAGGGGTAGGAAGGGCGAGGGTTTTGGCTCATCCGCGTCTCACCAATTCCAGCGCCTGGCTGGTGTAGAAGCCGGAGGAAACGCGCTCTGTCCGGCCAATTGCCCAGCCATCAAGGCGAGCGGCGATGCGTTCGCGCAGTTCGTCTTCGGCAATCGGAACAATGGCGGGCGAGCGGTCGCTTTTTGGGAAGACTTTGCCCACCGAATGCATCGCGCCCAGCAACTTTGTGTGCGGAGCGAAGGTGAACAGGATCGAGCCAGAGGTCCGCGTGCTCAGCTCTTCCAGAGCATCGGCCAGATCAGCAAGTTGGTAGTGGATCAGCGAGTCCATCGCGACGACATGCGCAAACTCACCATGGCTCGCGTCAAGCATGTCGCCCGCGCGCCAGCGGACCTTGCCGTGGCCGATAAATCCGGGAGCGCGTTCCTTGGCGACTTCGACTAGGCCGCCTGCGACGTCCACAGCGGTCACATCCGCTCCGCGACAGGCTGCGTCGATGGCGAGCGCGCCTGTGCCACAACCGGCATCCAGCAACCGTGTGCGGCGTAGATCAGCGGGCAGCCAGCTGACCAGCATATTGCGCATCTGCTTGCGCCCGGCTCGTACGGTTGCGCGAATACCGCTGACCTTCGTGTCCGAGGTCAGGTCGATCCACGCCTGTTTCGCGGTGGAGTCGAAATAGGTCGCAAGCGCCTCACGGCGGATCTCATATTCCGCTCCGGTGAATCCGGTATCAGGTGAACGTGTAGCCATCACTCAAACCCCAGAAAATCGAAGATGTCGCGGTCTTTCATCGCCTCTGCCGGTTGCGGCTCGACCCCGGCCCAAAGCTGCGCAGCGAGCCGCAGATATTCGTCCTGCGCTTGCTTCACCTCGGGGCTGTCCTCCATTTCGAACAGGGTGCATTTCTTGAGGCGCGAGCGGCGGATCGCGTCGACATCGCGGAAGTGGGCGAGGCGCTGCATACCGATCTCGTCGCAGAAGCGATCGATCTCGTCGGTCTCTCTTGAGCGGTTGGCGACCACGCCAGCGAGGCGCACGTCGTAATTCTTGGACTTCGCGCCAATCGCCGCAACGATGCGGTTCATCGCGAAGATGCTGTCGAAGTCATTCGCGGCCACAACCAGAGCGCGCTCTGCGTGTTGCAGGGGTGCAGCAAACCCGCCGCAGACTACATCGCCCAGCACGTCGAAAATCACGACGTCCGTATCTTCGAGAAGGTGGTGCTGTTTCAGCAGCTTCACCGTCTGCCCCACGACATAACCGCCGCAGCCTGTGCCCGCAGGCGGCCCACCAGCCTCAACGCACATCACGCCGTTATAGCCTTCGAACATATAGTCCTCTGGCCGTAGCTCTTCGCTATGGAATTCAACAGTTTCCAGCACGTCGATGACAGTTGGCATCAGCTTTTTGGTCAGCGTGAAGGTGCTGTCATGCTTGGGATCGCAGCCGATCTGCAAAACCCTGTGACCCAGCTTTGAAAACGCGGCGGAAAGGTTTGAAGAGGTTGTCGATTTGCCGATCCCGCCCTTGCCATAGACTGCGAAGACCTTCGCGCCTTTGATCTTGTCATTCGGGTCGAGCTGGACCTGGACCGATCCCTCGCCATCGGGCTTGGAAAAGCCGGAATTGGGTGTGTGAAGGTTCATAGTGTCAGATCCCCATCTTTCATTCCGCTACGAAGACGCCTTCGAGGCGATCTTCGAGCTCATCATTGGCTTCGCGCAGTGCGTTAAGGGTCGCCTCGTCCGGCTCCCACAATTGGCGGTCGCACGCTTCGAGCAGCCTTCCAGCCACACGCGCTGACGCCTTCGGATTGAGCTCGGAGAGACGCCGACGCATCTCTTCGTCGAGCACAAAAGTCTCGGATATCTTCTGGTAAACCCACGGTTCGACCTTGCCCGTCGTCGCCGACCAGCCGAGCGTGTTGGTCACGTGCTGCTCGATATTGCGCACGCCTTCGAAGCCGTGTTCCAGCATCCCTTCGAACCATTTCGGGTTCAGCGTGCGCGTGCGGGTTTCCAGGTCAATCTGTTCAGCCAGCGTGCGAACTTTGGTCGTCCCGCGTGTCGCATCGAGGATATAGACCGGTGCGTCTTCCCCTTTGGCGCGTGCGACTGAGCGGCTGACCCCGCCAAGCCCGTCGACATATTGGTCAAGATCGGTGATGCCGACTTCAACGCTTTCGAGGTTCTGGTAGGTGAACTCGACGTCTTTCAACGCCTCGGTCAGCAATTCGCGGTGTTGGACTGGTTCGCCTTTGACGCCGTAGGCAAAGCCCTTGTTGATCTCGAATGCGTTGGCGAGCTCATCCGGATCGGCCCATACGCCGCCGTCGATCATCTGGTTGACTTGCGCACCATAGGCGCCTTCTTTGTTGGAGAAGACCCGCAAGGCGGCGGTTTCGAGGTCGAGGCCGTGTGCAGCGGCGTGGCTCATCGAATGTTTGCGCACGAAGTTGACCTCGGCAGGTTCCTCGGCTTGCGCAGCCAGAAGAGCGGCTTCGGCCAGCATCCGGGTCTGAAGTGGCAGCAAGTCGCGGAAGATGCCCGAGAGCGTCATCACCACGTCGATGCGCGGACGGCCCAGCTCTTCCAGCGGGATCAGTTCGGCCCCGCACAGGCGGCCATAGGAATCGCGGCGTGGGCGTGCGCCCATCAGCGTCATCGCTTGCGCGATCTGGACGCCTTCGGATTTCATATTGTCCGTGCCCCAAAGCACCATCGCGATGCTTTGCGGGAAGCCGCCTTCCGCCTCGACGTGGCGCGCGACCAGACGCTCAGCCTGTTCAGCGCCCTGCTTGCAGGCATAGGCGCTGGGGATCAGGAACGGGTCGAAGCCGTGAATGTTGCGGCCTGTGGGCAGCACAGCCGGGTTGGCCACGACGTCTCCGCCCGGGGCAGGCTGGATATAGCCGCCATCCAGAGCATGGATCAGCGCGCCCAGCTCATCGCTGGAATCGAGCGCCGCAGCCAAGGCTTCACGGCTGCCATCCTCGCCTGCCGCTTCCATCATGGCGTCAACCATAGCCTCGCGCCGCTCGCCTTCCGGATTGCGGCCGAGAATGTGAAGACCATGCGGGATCAGCGCCTCTTCCAGCTCGTAAAGCTTGGCGGAGAGCGATCCGATGTCGTCATATTTAATGTCGAGCGCGTCGCTCTGGTCGGCGATGATTGCGGCGAGGTCGTCGCGTTCGTCACCGTCGGTTGCGATCCGCCAGCGTTCGACGCTTGCCTTGAGCTCTGTAAGCCCTTTGTAGAGCCCGGCCTGCGCCAGTGGCGGTGTCAGATAGCTGATGAGGCTCGCCGCGCTGCGCCGCTTTGCCAGCATGCCCTCTGTCGGGTTGTTGGCGGCGTAAAGGTAATAATTGGGCAGGTTGCCAATCAGCCGCTCGGGCCAGCATTCACCGGTCATGCCGGTCTGCTTGCCGGGCATGAATTCGAGCGCGCCGTGCGTTCCGAAATGCAGCACGGAATGCGCGCCGAAATCTTCGCGGATGTAGCGGTAAAAGGCGCTGAAGGCGTGGGTCGGGGCGAAGTTGCCCTCGAACAGCAGGCGCATTGGATCGCCCTCGTACCCAAAGGCGGGTTGGATGCCGACAAAGACGTTTCCGAATTGCGCGCCCAGCACCTGGATGTGCGACCCGTCGGACTGGGCTTTGCCGGGGGCAGGGCCCCATTGCGCTTCGATTTCAGCCAAGTGCTCTTCGCGCCGGACATGTTCGTCCGCAGGCACACGGTGCGCGACATTGGCGTCTGCACCAAAGCGTTCAGAATTTCCCTTGAGGATTGTTTCGCGCAGGGCGTCGACGCTTTCCGGGACCGCTACGTCGTAGCCTTCGGCGGACAGGCGCTGAAGGGTTGCGAAGAGCGATTCATAGACCGCCAGAAACGCCGCGCTGCCTGTCGCGCCCGCATTAGGCGGGAAGTTGAACAGGACGATAGCAAGCTTGCGCTCGGCCCGCTCAGACCGGCGCAAAGCGACTATTTTGGTGACGCGGGCAGCTAGCGCTTCGGCGCGTTCAGGGCAGGCCTGCATCGGGCTGAGTTTTTCTGACTGCGCCTTGGTGCAGCGCCGCTCGCAGCCTTCGCAAACGCCGCTTGGGTCGCTGAGACGCCCGCCAAAGACGCTCGGCGTGGTCGCGCCGTCCAACTCCGGCAGAGCAACCATCATCGTAGATTCGAGTGGCAGAAGACCCTGGTCGCGCGAGCGCCATTCGCCCAGCGATTGGAACTCGATGGCATGCGCCGCGATATAGGGCACGTCGAGGTCGCCCAGCACTTCGCGTGCAGCCTGCGCGTCGTTGTAAGCCGGTCCGCCTACCAGCGAGAAGCCGGTCAGGTTGACGATGGCATCGACCACAGGTTCACCCCGGTCGATGAAGAATTTCTCGATCGCAGGCCGCGCGTCCAGACCGCTCGCGAAGACGGGGACAACCCGCATTCCGGCTGCCTCAAACGCGGCAATCGCGCCGTCATAGTGGCCGCTGTCCCGGCCCAGCAGATAGGAGCGCAGCAAGATCAGCCCGACCGTGCCGTTCTTGCCGTGGCCATTTGCCTCGTTGTTGCGCGGGAGCAGGCGCAGGCTTTCGGAGATGCGCTGCTTGGTCCGTGGGTGATAGACGCCGGTTTCGGGATATTCTTGCGGAGCGTCCGCGCTGGTTTCGCCGCGCCGCTCCATCCGCTCACCATCGGCATAACGGTCGATCAGAGCGCGCGTCATCGCGATGACGTTCTCGTCCGAACCCGCCAGCCAGTATTGCAGCGTCAGGAAATAGGCGCGCACGTCTTGCGCGGTGCCGGGAATGAATTTGAGAATCTTGGGTAGACGCCGCAGCATTTTCATCTGACCCGCGCCAGAGCTTGCGCCTTTCTTGGGCGAGCCGCGCAGCTTCTTGAGCAGGGCGAGAGGCCCCTTGGCGGGAGCATCCATGCGGTAGCCACCCATGCGGGTTAGCTTAACAACTTCGCCCGCGCTCATCAGGCAGACCATCGCGTCGCATTGCTCGCGCCGTTCTTGCAACGTGGGTAGGATCGCGCGGACGTGATCGTCGAGGAAAAGCATCGTCGCAATGACGATATCGGCTTCCTCGACCGCCGCTTTCGCATCCTCCAACAGAGTGCCATCTGCACCCCAGTCGGACGCAGCGTGCAGGGTGACAGCGATATTCTCTTCAGCCAGCGCCGCATTCGCCCGTTCGACCGCACCGCGCAGGTGGTTGTCGAGCGTGATGATCGTCACACGAACCGGAGCGGGGCCGCCAGAGGCCGAAGGAGGGTGCGCCCTACCGTGCATAATGCGCCTTCGCATCATAGAGCGTGTCGAGGTCTATCTGTGCGCGCCCTTGGTCGGCAGCAAAGGCTTCTGTGTTGCGGCGTGCTTTGCCGCGCACGAAGAACGGGATTTTCTTGAGCTCGCGCTCCGCTTCGTCGGTCCACGCTGCCGCGTCGTTGGCCGGAGCGGCGGTGACTATGGCGGGTTCGGGAGCCGCTTCAGCCGGCGCCGATTGCTTTGGCGAATGCGCCGCGTGATGCGATGCGCCTGCCTCGTCGGAGAACTCAAAATCCTCGCGGAACATGGTGAGCAAGTGTTCTTCCAAGCCCATCACCAGCGGGTGGACCCAGGTGTCGAAGATCACATTCGCGCCCTCGAAACCCATTTGCGGAGAATGCCGCGCGGGGAAGTCCTGCACATGCACCGGCGAGGAAATCACCGCGCAGGGCAGGCCCAGACGCTTGGCAATATGCCGCTCCATCTGCGTGCCGAGCACCAATTCGGGCGCGGCCTCCGCAATCGCATCCTCGACCGCCAGATGATCGTCAGTGATCAGCGGCTCGACGCCATAGAGCTTGGCCGCCTCACGGATGTCGCGGGCGAATTCGCGGTTGTAGCAACCGAGGCCACAGACTTCGAAGCCAAGCTCATCCTGAGCGATCCGGGCTGCTGCCACGGCATGGGTTGCATCGCCGAAGATGAAAACGCGCTTGCCGGTCAAATAGGTTGAATCGACCGAGCGGCTCCACCACGGCATGCGGGAAGAGGTGTCGCCGAGGGCGGGCGTGGGATCTGCACCCGCCAACTCGGCGACTTCGGCAATGAACGCGCGTGTGGCGCTCACACCGATTGGGGTTGTGCGGACCGTGGGCTGCTTGAACGTGCGTTCGAGCCAACGGGCCGCCTCATCTGCTATTTCTGGGTAAAGGACGATGTTGAAATCCGCTTCGCCGATGCGGGCGATGTCCGCGGGTGTCGCGTTCAGAGGCGCGACAAGGTTTACTTCAACGTCCAGTGTTTCAAGGATCTTGCGGATTTCGACCAGATCATCGCGATGGCGGAAGCCAAGCGCGGTGGGGCCGAGGATGTTGGCGCGCGCTTTGCGGCCTTCGCGAGGGTCGGGCGTTGCGCTCTTATCCGCGAGGTGCCGGACGATCTGGTAGAACGTCTCCGCCGCGCCCCAGTTCTCTTTGCGCTGATAGCTGGGCAGTTCGAGCGGGATCGCGGGGCAGGGCAGGTCCATCGCCTCGCTGAGGCCGCCCGGATCGTCCTGAATCAGCTCGGCCGTGCAGGATGCGCCAACAATCATCGCTTGCGGTTTGAAGCGCTCCGCTGCTTCACGTGCGGCATCCTGGAACAGTTGGGCTGTATCCTTGCCAAGGTCGCGCGCCTCGAAGGTTGTGTAGGTTACAGGTGGACGAGCACCGCGCCGCTCAATCATCGTGAACAGCAGGTCCGCATAAGTGTCACCCTGCGGCGCGTGGAGCACATAGTGCAGCTCCTTCATCGCCGTTGCGATCCGCATCGCGCCAACATGGGGCGGGCCTTCATATGTCCAGACGGCGAGCTGCATCCCTACACCTCCAGCCTGTCGCGGCGGCGCAAGGGCCGCGCGAAGAGTTCAGCGAGGTCACCCGCCTGGTCGAAGCCGTGGATCGGCGAGAAGACGAGCTCAATCGCCCATTTGGTCGAGAGCCCCTCCGCCTCCAGCGGGTTGGCAAGGCCAAGGCCACAAACGGTCAGGTCCGGCTTATCTGCGCGCACACGGTCGAGTTGACGGTCGACATGCTGGCCTTCGCTGATGCGGGCCGATGGCGGGATCAGGTCCAGCTCCTGCGCACAATGCGCGCGGTGGAGATAGGGTGTGCCAACCTCGACCGGCTGCATACCCAGTTCGGTTGCAAGGAAGCGCGCCAGCGGAACTTCGAGTTGCGAGTCCGGCAGGAAGCTGATGCGCTTGCCTTCAAGGTCGCGGCGCACATGTTCGAGCGCGCGCTTGGCCCGCTCGCGCCCCGGAGCGACCACCGCGTTAAAGTGCATCTCATCAATGCCAAACTCGCGCGCGGCAGCGCGGAGCCAATTGGTCGTGCCCTCAGCGCCGAACGGGAACAGTGCGTCGAGCCGCGTTGCCCCGCGATTCTCTAGCGCCATGGCTGTGTCAGCCAGGAAAGGCTGGGCGAGCAGGTAGCGCGTATTCGCACCCACGCTGGGCAAGTCGCGCGCATTGCGCGGGGGCAGGACGCCGACATGCTCGATACCCAGCTCTTTGAAGAGGCGCAGGAACTGATCCTCGACAATGTCGGGGAGCGAGCCAACCATCAGCAGCTGCTTGGGCGCTTCGACGGCTTGCGTAGGCATTTCCGGCACCAGCGAGGCAAGGCAGGCGTCTTCGCCTTGGGTGAAAGTCGTCTCGATCCCGCTGCCCGAATAGTTGAGGATGCGCACATCCGGCATATGCCGCGCGCCGAGGCGTTCAGCGGCCTTGCCGAGGTCGAGTTTGATGACTTCGGAGGGGCAGGAGCCGACGAGAAACAAGGTCTTGATATCGGGACGGCGTGCCAGCAGGCGGTCGACCACTCGGTCGAGTTCATCCTGGCAATCGACCATGCCGGCGAGATCACGCTCTTCCATGATCGCGGTTGCGAAGCGTGGCTCGGCAAAGATCATCACGCCCGCTGCTGATTGCAGCAGGTGCGCACAGGTGCGCGAGCCGACGACGAGGAAGAAGGCGTCCTGCATCTTGCGATGGAGCCACACGATACCGGTGAGGCCGCAGAAGACTTCACGCTGGCCGCGTTCGCGTAAGACCGGGCGCGCATCCTTAGACTTCGGAGCGTCGCATCCGTCGATTGCCGGTGCGTTGATGGTTTCGGGCGGCGTCATGCTGGCACCGCCTGAGCGCTTGCCGCGCCTTCGAGCCTCGCCATGCGCAGCTTCCAAAGAAACTGGCCGGCATTGATGATGTAAGCGCCATAGGCTGCGAGCGCGACGAACATGCGTTGCTCAACCGTGCCAATGCTCGCGAACAGCATCACGAGGTAAAGCGTGTGCAGCGCCAGGACGAGCATGGAGAACACGTCCTCCCAGAAGAAGGAGGGGGCAAACAGCCATTTGCCGAACACGACCTTCTCCCAGATCGAGCCTGTCACCATGATCGTGTAAAGCACCACCGTCTTGACCACGATCGAGACATCAGCCGCAAACGCGCCTTCGCCAGTCCAGAGTGTGCGGATGACCAATCCAAGGCTGATGAGGAAGACTACAAATTGCAGCGGGGCGAGCACGCCTTGAACCACTGTCCAGACCGACTCGTCCCTGCGCCGCCGCTCCTCTACCGTGTAGAGCGCCGCGCCAATCCCTTGCTGTTTTACCCGCCCTTGATGGGGTGCAGATTCGACATGGGATGCTGGGTCCTGTCGGTTCATCCTTGAATTTGCCTTTGTATCTAGACTCGAGACTTACGCCTCCGGACAGCCAAGTGTCAAATAAATTTGACGTAAAATAGACTGGACAGTCAATCTGTCCACGATTAGGGCAGATTGCGCATAAATTGGACTTGGTGTATGGTTAGGTTGCTGTGACACTATGAGTCGGAACACGTTCGACTTCAGGCAGCCTCGACGCGGATCCCGCGCCATTTCCGGAGACTATCAGCCGGAAGACGGGAAGGGTCAGGCATGAGCGCCTCGACGGGAAACGGAAAAACAAAGAGTGTGATTGGCGCTGGCTCAGCCGCGCTGCGTCGTGCTGTTTCAACGACCTTGGGTCGAAAGGACGTCGCGGATGAAGCTCCACCAGTCTTGTCAGAAGTGAAAACTCACCCGCTCGAAGGCGATGCAATCAACGCGATCATCGAAGGTGAGATCATTCCGCGACTGCTGATGGCGCAATCTGAAGCGGCGGACAAAACCATGGCGCTGGGCGCGCTGAATGGGGCGCAGATCGCCCCTTCCGCGGCGAAAAGATTTGCGCTTCTCCCGCTTAAGGAGGACACGCCCAACCTGCTCGAAGAGGTCGACAAGTTCATCAAAGAAGGCGTGAGCGTTGAGGCGATCTATATCGACCTGCTCGCGCCAGCAGCCCGCCAATTGGGCGAAATGTGGGAGGGCGACGACTGCGATTTCGTCGACGTCACTATGGGGCTGTGGCGCTTGCAGGAAGTGATGCGCGAAATTTCGGAGCGGGCTCCGATCAAACCGATCAACCCAGCTGACACACCCTACCGCGCGCTGTTTGCTCCTCTCCCAGGGGATGAGCATTACTTTGGCGCGATGATGATGGACGAAGTTTTTGCCAGAGCGGGCTGGCAAAGCGAGGTCATGACGAAGCCTTTGCGCAAGGAACTGCTAGATGCGGTTTCCCGTGAACGCTTTGACCTGGTAGGATTGACCGTCTCGCGCGATTGCACTAGCGCGGCCCTCACAAATCTAGTCAAGGCCATGCGCAGCGTGTCCGCAAATTCGAACCTCTCTATTCTCATCGGTGGTCAAATGATCAACCAAAACCCAGCAATCGTTGCCGAAGTAGGAGCCGATGGGACCGGCGCCGACGCTCGTGCCGCCCTCGAGGTGGCGCGAACGTTGGTCCAGTCCTCCGAGGTACGTGTGCGTTCGCTGAAATAGCGGGGTGCATTGATGCTAACCCGCAAACACTCCATCGAAGGCAAGCACCCCTTCGGCAAAGCCGCCGAACTGTTTGACGAGCTTGACGCCGATGCGGCGATGAAGCTGGCAATGGTGGCAGGCGACATCACGCTGGTCCTCGATGAGACGGGCCTGATCGTAGACACCGCTTTCAACCCTTCTGATTTCCCGGGTTTCGAAGGCTGGGAAGGCACGAACTGGCTTGAAACTGTCACGGTTGAGAGCCGCCCGAAAGTCATGGAAATGCTGGCTGCCGCGCGCAAAGGCGAAGTGCAGCACTGGCGTCAGGTCAACCATCCGACGCGCGATGGCGATTTCCCAATTCGCTATGCAGTGCTCAGCATTGCGGGCGGATCATACCGCATTGCGATTGGCCGCGACCTGCGCGAGGCCAGCACTATGCAGCAGCGTCTGTTGCAGGTGCAACAATCGCTTGAGCGGGACTATATGCGGATGCGCCAGCTTGAAGCGCGCTACCGGATGCTTTTTGAAAAATCGGGCGAGGCGGTCCTCATTGTCGAGGCGTCTGGCCTGCGTATCAGAGAGGCAAACCCTGCGGCGCATGATCTGATGGGAGTCCGTCAGGGAAGTCTTGCCGGCAAGAAGCTGCCAAGCCTGATTGAGAAAGGCTCGCGCGACGATTTGCAGGCGCTGGTTGGTGCCGCTTTGTCCTCGAACCAGACGTCTCCTGCGACCATCACATTGACCAAGGGCTCAACCGAAGTCGCAGCGAGCATCGCAGGTTTCACGCAGGACCGTGGCAAGTTCCTGTTCCTGCGGTTTTCTCCGGTGGGAGAGGCAGAGGCTGCCAACGATGATCACTCAACGCTGGCGCTGATTGATCAGATGCCCGACGCCTTTGTAGTCGCCGACGGCAATCTGCAAATTGTCAGCGCGAACCACGCCTTTATCGAGCTGGTCCAAGCGCCAGGCCTCGACACGTTGCGCGGCAAATCGCTGGCGGGCTGGATTGGTCGGCCTGGCATTGATCTGGACCTGATTGAAGGGCAGATCGACCAATATGGAGCGGCCCGCAATGTCGCGACAGTCTTGCGCACCAATGATGATCTGGAAGGCGAGCCGATCGAGCTTTCCGCCGTTCGCAGCAGCGGGGAGACCGGGCTTTACGCCTTTGTTGTGCGGCCTGTAGGTCGTCGTTTGCGCGATTTGCCACCGGGCACGCAAGATTTGCCGCGCTCGGTAGAGCAGCTGACTGATCTGGTTGGGCGCATGTCGCTCAAGGAGATTGTACGCGAAAGCACTGATTTGATTGAACGTTTGTGTATTGAAGCCGCGCTTCAATACACTTCGGACAATCGTGCTAGTGCTGCTGAAATTCTCGGCCTGTCACGCCAGAGCCTCTATTCCAAACTCCACCGTCATGGGCTTGGCAATCTGCCCGGCGACGGAGAGTAATCTCATAAAATCATAAGGTTATGCCATGCTGGCCTGATGCAGCTCTGTGCTCGGTGGAGCACAGAATGCTGAGTCGCGGCTACGAGGAAAAGTGCCTCAAAATGGAGCGCGAATCTCGCTTCAGAACCCAATTCTGATCCCGAATTGGACCATTTTCGCGTTTGAGACAGAAATAGTGTCCAAATAATTTGACGCATGCCCATGTCAGGCATAGCTTTGCACTTATGGACAGCTCCGTATCATCGACTCGCGCGCCCGCTGGAACGGGACCGGGGTCTGATGCGCCTGCTGTTCCTTCCCCATCCATCCAATCGCGCCCCCAATCACGGCACCAATCACGGCCCAAACTGCGTGACGTGCTGGAGTTGCTTAAGCCGATCACCTGGTTCCCGCCGATGTGGGCGTTCATGTGCGGCGCAGTTTCCTCTGGCGCAGGCTTGGACGGACGTTTGTGGTTTGTCGCGGGGGGAGTGATGCTCGCAGGGCCGCTGGTCTGCGGAACGAGCCAGGCGGTGAACGACTGGTTCGACCGCCATGTCGATGCGATCAACGAACCGGACCGTCCAATCCCCTCGGGCCGCATTCCGGGCCGTTGGGGTCTGTATATCGCCATCATTGCTACATTGCTGTCGGCGCTGGTCGGATGGTTGCTTGGCCCGCTGGTCTTTGTTGCCTCGCTGGTCGGGTTAGCGCTCGCCTGGGGCTACAGCGCACCGCCTTTCCGCTTCAAGACGAGCGGTTGGACAGGCCCTGCCGTGGTCGGCCTCACCTATGAGGGCCTGAGCTGGTTTACAGGCGCCGCGGTGATGCTGGGCGCGATGCCAAGTGCCGAAGTGCTGACCGTGCTGGTGCTCTATAGCGTCGGAGCGCACGGCATCATGACTTTGAACGACTTTAAGGCTGTCGAGGGCGACCGCGCAACAGGCCTCAAATCGCTGCCCGTGACTTTAGGCGTGCGAAATGCGGCCCTGCTGGCTTGCGGAGTGATGGCTCTGGCGCAGGTTGCGGTCATCGTGCTGCTGGCGGTGTGGGACCATCTACTCTCCGCCGGAGTGGTGGCGCTGGTCCTCGCGCTGCAATTCGCCGCCATGCCGCGGCTGATCGGCGATCCCAAGAAATACGCGCCTTGGTATAACGGTGTGGGCGTGACGCTTTATGTGCTGGGTATGCTCGCCGCAGCTCTCGGCCTTGGCGGTTACCTCGGAGGGCTCATCTGATGCACGCGCCTCCGCCCGACTCAGCAGTCCAAGGCCTCAGCTGGTTTGCGATCATCCGCATTGGCTTGGTCCAGGCCTCCATCGGCGCGATGGTGATGCTAATCACAACGGTGCTCAACCGCTTGATGGTGGTTGAGTATGCACTGGCCGGAGCGATTCCCGCCGGGCTAGTTGGCTGGCACTATGCGGTGCAGCTATGCCGCCCGCTATGGGGCCATGGCTCTGACAAAGGCGGAAACCGCGCGCTGTGGATTGTTGGCGGGATCGTAGTGCTTGGCGCTGGCGCGATCATGGCGGTGCAGGCGACCGTGATGGTCACGGAAAGCTTCGCTGCTGCCATGACGCTCGCTATCCTCGGTTACTCGCTCATCGGCATCGGCGTGGGGGCGGCGGGCACGTCGGCGCTGGCCTTACTCGCTTCTGGCGTAACGCCCACTCGCAGAGCTGCAGCTGCTGCGACAACCTGGATCATGATGGTTGCCGGTATCGTTGTCTCGGCCGTCATCGTGGGCCAGCTGCTTCAACCCTATTCGCCTGAGCGTCTGCTCACCGTTGCCGCCGGCCTGCTCATCACCTGCATCGCGATCACCGCGCTGGCTGTTTTGCGGATTGAGCCGCGCGGCGGTGTGAGCTTCGCGGAGACCACCAAGAGCGCCCCGCCACCTCCCTTGCGCGGGGCCTTGCGTGAGATTCTGAACGAGACGGCCGCGCGCCGCTTCACGCTTTTCATCTTCGTCTCGATGATGGCGTTCAACATGCAGGACCTTATCCTGGAGCCCTTCGCAGGACTGATCTTTGGCATGACACCGGGCGAGTCGACGCAGCTGGGCGGAATGCAGAATGGCGGTGTGCTCGCAGGTATGATCGTCGCAGGGATTGGCGGCAGCGCCTTTGCCGGACGGATGCCGTTCGAGCTGCGCCACTGGATCGTCTTTGGCTGCCTTGGATCAGCTCTCGCGCTTGCTAGCCTCGCGCTTGCGGCTGTGGCTGGGCCCGGCTGGCCGATCGCCGCCAATGTCTTTGTCCTTGGCTTTTGCAACGGGCTTTTCGCGGTTGCTGCCATCGGCGCGATGATGGGGCTTGCCGGCGCAGGTGAGAAAACGCGCGAGGGCGTGCGCATGGGCGTTTGGGGCGCAGCGCAGGCCATCGCCTTTGGCCTTGGCGGGATGCTGGGAGGAGGCGGGCTCGATGCCGCGCGCCGTCTGATTGGCGCCGACGCGCAGGCCTTCCAAGTGATTTTCGCCATCGAGGCTGGGCTGTTTGTCCTTGCCGCATGGCTCGCCATTCGCGCGACGGCAAAAGGGCTCGCGCCCAGACCCATGGACGCAATCAACATTCACGAAAGAGAAGCAGAGGTATTCGCATGAACCAGGAGATTTATGACGCCGTCGTGGTTGGCGGAGGCCCTGCTGGAGCGACTGCCGCGACCGAACTGGCGCTGGCCGGACACTCGGTTCTGCTGATGGAGCGGGGCGGGCGGATCAAGCCCTGTGGCGGGGCGGTTCCACCGCGTCTGCTCGAAGACTTCGACATTCCGCAAAGCCTGCTCGTTGCGCGCGCGCGCTCTGCCCGCATGATCGCGCCCTCAGGTCGCGCTGTCGATATGCCCGTTGGCGAGATCGGCTATGTCGGCATGGTCGACCGCGATGAGTTCGACGAATGGCTGCGCGAACGTGCGCGCGAAAGCGGGGTCGAACGCCTCGGCGCGACCTTCGAAAAGATCGAGCGCGACGATGAAGCCCATCCGCTCGTCACCTTCCGCCGTGAGCGAGGAGGCCCGATTGAGAAAGTCCGCGCGCGCTGTGTCATTGGCGCTGATGGTGCGCGTTCTGCGGTCGCGAAACAATGCTTGCCCGATGCCGAGCGGGTCAAATGCGTCTTCGCCTATCACGAGATCATCAAGTCGCCCGAGCCCTTCATGCTCGCCGACAACGAAGCCTATGATCCGGACCGCTGCGACGTGTTTTATCAGGGCAAGCTCTCACCCGATTTCTACGCCTGGGTCTTCCCACATGGCGAAACTGCCAGCATCGGCGTGGGCAGCGCGAACAAGGGCTTCTCCTTGCGAGGCGCTGTCTCGCAAATGCGCGAGGAGCTGGACCTTACCCGCTGCGAAACCGTTCGGCGCGAAGGCGCTCCGATACCGCTTAAACCGCTAAAACGCTGGGACAACGGCGCGGACGTCATCGTTGCTGGTGATGCGGCGGGGATTGTCGCGCCTGCCTCGGGCGAGGGAATATATTACGCGATGGTCGGCGGGCAATTCAGCGCGCAGGCCGCCTCGCAGTTCCTCAAGACGGGCGAGGCCAAGCAGCTCAAAACCGCGCGCAAGCGGTTCATGAAGGAGCATGGCCGGGTCTTCTGGATCCTCGGGATCATGCAGTACTTCTGGTATTCCAGCGACAAACGGCGCGAGCGTTTCGTCGACATGTGCGACGACGAGGACGTCCAGCAGCTGACCTGGCAGGCCTATATGAACAAGAAGCTGGTGCGCAAAAAACCACTCGCTCACGTCAAGATTTTCCTCAAGGACACAGCCCATTTGCTGGGGCTTAGACCGGCAAGCAGTTCATAGGAGAGGGATCCGCTATGGCTACCAAAGCAACCAACAAGCACATTTCACTTGGCGTGAAGCGGACGTGGATTCTTCCCGCCGTTGTGGCCGCCTTTACAGCGGCGATTGTCGCGCTGATGGGAGCGGCGATCACTGACACTGGCCCGTGGTATCAGGCGCTGGCGAAACCCGAATGGAACCCGCCTGACGTGCTGTTCCCGGTCGGCTGGACGATCATCTTTGCGCTCAACACAGCGGCGGTTGTCAGCGCCTGGCGCGCCGCCCCGACGCGGCGCGTGGCAGACAGGATTATCGCCCTGTTCGCCCTCAACGCCTTCCTCAACATCACCTGGTCGATGGTGTTCTTCCGCCTACAACGGCCCGACTTGGCCTTTATCGAAGTGATGGTCCTGTGGCTCTCAATCGCGGCGCTGATCGGCTATTGCGGGCGCTATTCGAAGAACTCGGCGCTGCTGTTCATGCCTTATCTGGCGTGGGTGACATTCGCCGCGGCGCTCAACTGGGCGGTGGTCGATCTGAACGGACCGTTCGGCTGAGCTGAGCTGGGGCCGCGCGCTCTGATGGATATGATCGAAGCCTTCTTCGCGAGTGGCAACGCGGCTGACCTCGTGCTGGCTGTGCTGGCGCTGGAGGCGCTTTGGCTGAAGCTCGCCAAGGGTTGGGGCTGGGCGCGCATTCTCGGCCTCATCGGCCCGGCGGTGTTCATCGTACTGGCGCTGAGAGCGGCCCTGGTGGGCGCAGGCTGGGAGTGGGTCGCGGTGCTACTGGCGCTTTCCCTGCCTCTGCATCTGATGGACTTGCGGGGGCGGTTGGCGAAAGTAAACTAGGACGGTTATCGGTTTGACGGATTGATCGAACGGTAGCTGATCGTGACGCCGTCGACATCGCGTTCCTGCTCAAAAATTCGAGATCCCCTAGCGTAGCTGACCTCGAGATGATCGGGCGTCACCCAACGTAGTTCGGCCCAAGGTCCACCCCAATCGCCGACACTAGCGGCGCCGCGATCTGCATCAGCGACGAATGCGTTACCGCTTCCGGAGAACTGGTCACCTATTTCGATCACAGACACTTGGGTTGTGAAGGAAGTCGTTGCTCCACAATCGCGCTGAAACAGGATCGCACGGTGTTGCCCGTTTGGAGCTTCGACTTCTGTGACGATGGTGTTTGCACAATCGGCAGAACATCCACCAATCGCGATCAATGAAATGAGGAGAGAGACGACTTTTCTCATGCCGATAGGCTTACCGCTCCGAGGGCGAACGTCAATTGGTCGAGGTCAAGCCCTTTCGCCCCAAAACCAAAAAGCCCGGCCGCGTCTCGCAACGCAGCCGGGCCTCTTGGATAGATAGACCTATGAGGGTCGATGTTCGCCTACATCGCTTGCATCGGCCCCTTACATCGGAGCGTAGTGATGCTCCTGTGCCCACAGGTACCAATTGTCGACTACCGTGCCGGACAGCAGGATGCCGATCCCGCCGGTAAGGGTCGTCAGAACTGCGAACCACCACGCCCAGCGGTGGATCGATTCCATCGTGGCGTTGAAGCCCATGGTCCAGCGCCAGAACAAAGCGCCACGTTCCGAGGCAGTGCCGCGGTCAGTGATCTGCTCGATCTCACGCTCACCACCATAGCGGCCCAACGCCAGGATCGTTGCCCCGTGCATGGCGAACAGCACAGCTGAGCCATAGAGGAACACAATCGAGAGCGCGTGGAACGGATTGTAGAACAGGTTCCCGTAAATCAGCGAGAAGTTGTTCGTCCAATCCAGGTGGCTAAAGATGCCGTAAGGCACGGCCTGCGACCAGTCCTGAAGCAGCAGCGGGCGGATAAAGCCCAGCACCAGGAACAACCAGATAGCCGAAGCAAAAGCCCACGGAATGTGCATCCCCATGCCGAGCGATTTCGCTCGCATATAGGTCCGCACCCACCAGCACAGCACTGAGATCGTGAGGAACGCGCCGGTCATGATGAACCAGCCGCCTTCGTTCAGTGGTACAAACGGGCTAAAGCCATATTCCGGTCCCGGAGGATCAAGCGAGAGCCAGAACAGCTCGCGCATGAAGGTCTGCGGGTCCCATCCAGCTTGCGCCCAGAAGTTCAGGCCGATGATCATGATTGCCGCCGCGCCAAACGCGAGGGAGATCATACCCAGCCAGCCCAAATAGAGCGGGCCGATCTGAGCCTGACCAAACTTGCCCATCCAGTAGGAATAGCCAGTGATCGGGATCCGTTCCTCATCGCCAGCCGGTAGGGGAACCCCCATCTCCGGCTCAGCTTTGACCTGGATCTGCGTAAAGATGTTTTGATAGGTTGCCATCAGACCGGACCTCCTGCCCAAATCGGGATCTTGCGCCAGAATTCCCAGAACTCGATCCAGCTACCGGCATACAAGGTGCCAGAGATCACGATGCAGATCGCGCTCCAGAACGCTGCGTTCAGCGCCAGGAACAGACCCACACGGTGAATGCCCAGCGTGCCGACCGAATATCCGATGAAGTCACGGAAATACGTGTCCTCATATTCGGGCGAGCGAACTTCGGCATCGTCAGAGGTGTTAACCGCTGAGAGCACGAGGCCGCCATGCAGCGCCAGCGCGAGACAGTTCGTGAAGAAGAACGTGATCGCCAGCATGTGCACCGGATTATAGTGGAAATTCACATAGTTATATCCGGTGTAGGACACCCAGTCCAAGTGGGTCCAGATGCCGTATGGGAACGCATGCCCCCATGCGCCCATCCAGAACGGGCGAATGATGTTCAAGGTTACAAAGGCAAAGACCGCCACACTGAAAGCGATGGGAACATGATAGCTCATGCCCAGCTTGCGAGAGATCTCTGCTTGTCGCATCACCCATGACAGGAAAGCGACGGTCGCACACAGAGTTATGATCTGGTGATACCCGCCCTCTTTCAAAGGCATGAGTGCCAATCCGGCTTCTATCGATGGTGGCTGAATGTCGATAAGCCAGGGATTGAGCGTCGGTCCTTGCGCTGCAGCGGCGAAAATCAGCATTGTGCCCAAAAGGGCGCTGACTGCCGTCGTTACACCGAAGAAACCGACATAAAACGGGCCTATCCAAAAATCGAATAGGTCTCCGCCAATTATAGTGCCACCGCGCGTGCGGTATTTCCGCTCGAAACTTAGGAGCGCCATAGGTCCATCCTTCCCGCCTCAAGGACGGGTATTGTCGTTTCCGTGTCGGTTCGGTTTGTGGGAGGCAGGCAGGCGAACCTGCCTCCTCACAGAATTTGCCTGTCAGCTAAAAAGCATGACCAGCATCAGCTGATTAGCTGAGCCAGTTGTAGCTTTCGGTGCTGAGCAGGATGAAGTGAATCGTGAACGCGAGAACCGCGAGGCCGACATGCAGCGCTACGAGGGTCCGGCGAACATCGAAATGATGCCAAATCTTATACATGATTATTTCCTTATTCCATTAGCTTGGGTCGCTCAGACCACGCGCCCAAAGGCAACGTGCAAAGAGCAATCAGGCAGGGTGGAAGATCAGAGCGGCAGCCACGGTTTGTTGGCCCACAAAAGGATGTGAGCGACAACCGCGATTGCAACGTAGAGCCCAAAGGTGCCCATGAACGCGCCATGGATTTCCTTTGCTTCTTCGTCGGTCAGATACGTCCCCACGCTGGGGCGATCACCATCGGCCATTGTAGTATCTCCATTCATTTTCTTTGGAGCGGGGACGGAATTGTCCCCGACGGTATCCGCGCGTGATCCCCCACGTGGATTGCGGATGCCCGATACGGTCAGGCAAAACTGATGATTGCGAAGCGGCTGCGAAGCTGGTCAGAAGAGAAAAAGTCACACGCTCTCTCCTTCAAGCAACGCCTCTGCGAGGCAATCTGCGGAAACGGTTGTCGCACCTGTACGCCGCGCGTGCCGTTCGGCGGCGTCGCGCATGCGTTTGGCGGCGGAAATACGGACGAGCACCGGCTGCTTCTCGACCAGTTCATCAAGCTTGGACTTGGCGTCGATGTCCCATTGGAGCTGGCTTTCCAGCTTGGTTGGCGTCGCGGCGCCTTTATCCATGTCGGTGCCGAGTGGCAGAATATGGAACAGCGCGTCGAACAGCGCATTGCACACTTCCTGCACCAGATAGGTCGCGCCCGAATATCCCATGAAGGGTGTGCCGGTGTGGCGACGTATCGCAGCGCCTGGGAAGCTGGCTGGGATAAACTGACCTTGGGGGCCGTGACCGACGCCCTTGTTCTCGGCCATGTACATCCGCTCATTATAACTGCCGAACAGGACCAGCGGCGGATTTGTATGAATCGCCTCGCGCACGTCTTCGTTCTTGGGCTTCACGCCTGCCTCTCGGCTGAAGGCGAAGGAGCAGGGCAGGCCCATATCCTCTTCAAGGAAGTGGCGGATACCGCGCGCATAGGTTTCGTTCGCAACGATCCCGAAATTCGCGGTGCCAAAGAAGTCCTGCGTAACAGAGCGCCATAGATCCCACAGCGGTTTGATCGTCGTGTGTTTCTCGCGCTCGATAAACGGTTCCGGGTCGAGACCCAATTCTGCGCCCAGAGCGCGCAAGAATTTGGTGGTTGAGCTGAGCCCAAGCGGCGCCTGGTAATAGGGCCGCTCAAGCGTCTCACACAGATTGCGTCCGAACTCGCGGTACATGCAGACATTCGCGTCCGCCATGCCCAGCTTGCGGATGTCGGCAAGGTGGCATCCCAGTGGGAAGACCACGCCAACTTCGGCTCCGATCCCTTCGACCATGCGGCGGATTTCCGCCAGATCCGAGGGCATATTGAACATGCCGTAGGAGGGGCCAATGATGTTGACGACCGGCTTCTCGCCCTCTTTGCGCTCCCGCAGTTTGGGCATTTTCTTGGGGCCGAATTCGGTCCACAGCCAGGTCAGGGCGCGGTCCGCGCTTTCCCACTGATCTTCGTCGATCGTGCGCGGCAGGAAGCGCTTGATATTGGTGCCTTCAGGCGTGACGCCGCCGCCGATCATCTCTGCGATAGAGCCGGTCACAACCACAGCGGGCAGTTCGGGATCGAGCACTTCCCAAGCGCGCTTCATCGCGCCTTCAGTGCCGGTCTTGCCGAGCTCTTCCTCGCCCAAGCCCGTTACCACAATCGGCAGTTCATGCGGGGGCAGGGCGTCGGTGTAGTGCAGCACCGATGTCACCGGCAGGTTCTCACAACCCACCGGGCCATCGATGATGACCTGCAGGCCTTTGACTGCGGTAAAGACGTAGGTCGCACCCCAATAGCCGCCGGCCCGATCATGATCGAGGACAAGGGTCATGTGCCCACCGCCTCTGACGCTTTGCGCGCCGCTTCGTTCAAGGCCGCATATTTCTTGCGGAATTTGGGACGGTCGACGGGAGTGTCCTCCCACACGCCGGTCGCGTGGCCATCGCCGACGCCTTCAAAAAATTCGCGCATCGTCTCGAAACGCGCTTTGTTGCCCATCGCCGCGTTGACGACTTGAGCAAGGCTGCCAGCCCCTGCCGGACCCATTAGAGGGCGCGCGGAGATCAGGTTGGTGAAATAGAGCGCCGGGATCGCCTTCGCCTTGGCATGCTGGACCACGGGCGTGGTGCCAATAGCGAGGTCGGGCTGATATTCCTCAACCGCGGCGATGTCCTCTTCAAGGCTCGCGCGGAAATTGACGGTCACGCCTTTGGCTTCGAGCCATTCGCGGTCCGCATCCGACCATTGCGTCTTGGGACAGGCGCTGCCGACATAACGAACATCCGCCCCGCTTTCGACGAGCAGACGCGCGACCAGCAGTTCGGAGCCTTCATAGCCCGATACCGTGATGCGCCCTTTGATCGGCATTTGCGACAAAGCGCCTTTGCACGCGCCGATCATCGCGTTCTTGACCCCATCGACCTGGGCTTGCGGCAGAGCGAAAGTCTCGCCAATATTCTGGAGCCATGCGGCCGTGCCATCAGCGCCCACCGGGGCTGAACCGATAATCGGGCGGCCAGCGGCCTGAAATTCGCGAATGCTCGCAGTGTAGAACGGGTGGATCGCCGCGACCGCTCCGCAATCGAGGGCGGAGTAAAGTTCACGCCATTCGCGGGTTGGAACAACGGGGCCAGTGGCAAGGCCAAGCGGCTCCAGCATCTGGCCGATTACGACCGGGTCAGCCGGGAACATTTCGCCCAGCAGAGTAACGGTCGGCCTGTCGCTGACGACTGTATCCGGCGCAGCAACGGGGCCTTCCATGACCTCTTCGCGCGCATATTGAAGCATCGCTCCGGCCAGCACATCCTTCGCCTCTGCATGGGTCGGGATGCCAAAGCCTGGCACGTCGATTCCGATAATGCGCACGCCGTTGATCTGCTTCTTGAGCAGGCGCAGCGGGACGCCGCTGGCGGTAGGCACGCACAGGTTCGTGACGACGATGGCGTCGTAATTCTCAGGATCAGCGAGGTCTTCGACCGCTTCCTTGATGTCTTCAAACAGTTTGCCTGTGACGAGCGTCTCTGAGGAGAAGGGCACATAGCCCACCGTCCGCCGCGCACCGTAAAAGTGCGATGTGAAGGTCAGGCCATAGACACAGCATGCGCTGCCTGAAAGGACCGTCGCGGTGCGCCGCATGCGCAGGCCCACTCGAAGTGAGCCGAATGCCGGACACATGCTCTGTGGTTGATCATGCGGGCCTTTTGCCGGGTCCACCGGATAGTCCGCCGCGTACTGGTCGAGCACATCGCTCTTGCCCGCTTTGCGCGCGGCATCGAGCATCGTTTCCTTGCTCGAGCACGCGCCGCCCGAAGAATCGGGGGCACCGCCCATATCAAGGGTGTCTGGTGCGCGTGTCGCGTTAGAGGCGGGCAGATCAGTCAGTTTCAGACCTCGTCGTAAATCACTTCAAGTGACGGTTTTTCTTCGAAAACTCCGCCGCGCATATCGGCCTGGGTGGCCGGGATCAGTTCGACATTTCCGCCCGTTTCTTCGGGTGAAAACAGGTCGAGCAGGCCATCCTGGTCGAGAGGAGAGGGTTGGCGCGGCGGCGCCTCAGCGACGTTCTTGGCAAGCTCTTCAAAGAGCCCGGCCCATTCGCCGCCCGGCTTTCCAATAATCTGGTAATTTGCGCTCTTGCGGCGGATGTCTTCGTCCGCCGGGATTGCTGTCAGCACCGGAATATCGACCGCGTCGGCAAAGGCTTGCGCTTCGCCAGTTCCGTCATCCTTGTTGATGATCATGCCAGCCACGCCGACATTGCCGCCCATCTTGCGGAAGTACTCAACCGCATGGCAGACATTGTTGGCGACATAGAGCGACTGCAGGTCGTTCGATCCGACCACGATCACTTTCTGGCACATGTCGCGGGCAATCGGCAGGCCGAAGCCGCCGCAAACAACATCGCCAAGGAAGTCGAGCAGGACGTAATCAAAGCCCCATTCATGGAAGCCCAGCTTTTCCAGCAGCTCGAACCCGTGGATGATCCCGCGTCCGCCGCAACCGCGACCGACTTCGGGTCCGCCCAATTCCATCGCGAAGACGCCGTCGCGCTGGAAGCACACGTCTTCGATTGAGACGTCTTCGCCGGCGAGCTTCTTCTTGGAAGAGGTTTCGATGATGGTCGGGCAGCTCTTGCCGCCAAACAGCAGACTGGTCGTGTCCGATTTGGGGTCGCAGCCGATCAGCAGCACGCGTTTGCCTTGCTGCGCCATCATGTAGCTGAGATTGGAGAGCGCGAAGCTTTTGCCTGAACCGCCTTTGCCATAGATCGCGATGACCTGCGTCTCACTGGTCGCTTCTCCGGTGTGGACCGGATCGGGTTCCTGAGCCGCTTCATCGCGCAAGGCTTGGGTTTGATCTTCTAGCATTGTCATTCGGTGCCACTCCAATCGAGGACCATTTTGAGGCAATCGGGATTGCTGAAGGCCCGCGGATAGGCCTCGCACGCGCGGGCGGCGGGGCTGTGATCTGAAATGAGGCCGGATAGATTGAGCAAGCCGTCGCGCAGCATTCCATGCATTTGCGCTGCATCATCAGGCTGCCATTCGGCGGCGATCCGCATCCGCGCTTCTTTCATAAAGGCAGCCGCGAAGGCGAAGTTGATGCGATCAGAGTAGAAGCCTGCAAGGACTATCTCCCCACCCTTGGCCAGGCGCCCGATCAGCGTGTCGAACAGTCCTGCATCGCCGCTCGCATCGTAGATCGAGGCGTAGTCAGTGCGCGGGTCACTCTCTGGCGTCGTGACAGTGTAGCCAAGCGGCGTGCCATCCAGGCTGGCCTGCCGGCCTTCGCTCTTTTCCCAAACGGTAGGCGCAGGCGCTCCCGATGCGATAGTCAGGCGCGCGAGCAGTCGTCCCAGCACGCCGTGGCCGATGATAAGGTCGGGAGCCGTGCCGCCATTGATCGCGTGAAGCGCGGTGGCGGCCAGCGCGCAAAGCACGCCGTCAGAACCCAAATGTTCCGGCACAGAAAGTGCGCGGGCGGAGGGGAGGACAACGCGGCTGGCGGTTCCACCAAACAATCCGCGCGCATTGGCAAATCCGTTTGAGCCGGGGACAAACACCCATTCGCCAATCCGCACACGGGTGTTGCTGCCTGCGTCGATGATGCGTCCGACAAATTCGTAACCGGGCACCAGCGGATAACCCATGCCGGGGAATTTCGGCATCTGGCCGCTCCACAGCAATTTCTCGGTTCCGGTGCTGATCCCGCTCCAGGCGATTTCGACGAGGACATCGTCCGCACCCACCGGATTCAACTCGAGAGTCTGGAGCGCCAAACGCTCCGGTCCCTCAAGTATGACGGCAAGTGTGTCCATGGCCCTCTCATTTCCCCTTTTTCAAGCGGTTAAGTCGGATCCCTACGACTCGCCCCTGCGGCAAGAGATACTTTCTCTCAGGGGTTTGCTACGCCTTACACATACAAGTGTCAACTTAAGCAGACACTATTTGTGTCAAGCATGTGCAAGAACGAGACTGGCGTTGATCGGTTGCGGGGTTGCGATGAAGCGAGTGCGGGAAAAACCTGCGGCGCGCGCCATCGCAGCAATCGTCTCGGCGCTGCGCGGGCGGCCAGAGCCCATTGCCCACAGATACATGCCGAAGAACGCCTCTCCCATGCCCTCTGCCCCGCGCGCCTGGGCCATCGGTTCGGCGATCAGCAGGCGTGCGCCGGGGGCAAGGCTCTTGCGGATGTTGGCGAGCAAGCGGGAGGCGGGCTCGTCATCGTGGTCGTGCAGGATCCGCACCAGGCTGACGAGGTCGTAGCCGGTGGGAATGTCGCTCTCAAAGAAGTTGCCCGGGTGCGCGCTGACGCGGGCATCGCCAAAGCGGCCACGCAGGATGGCCGCGCCTTGCTCGGCCACTTCGGGCAGGTCGAACAGGCCGAGGTGGAGGTCCGGATTCGCCTCTCCCATACGGGTGAGAAACGCGCCGTGCCCTCCGCCCACGTCGAGCAGCTTAGCATTGGCGGGGAAGCGGAAGCTGGCGAGAACCTGATCAGCAACGAAGTGCTGGGAAGTTGCCATCAGCTCGGAATATTCCGCTGTGTCCTCGCCGCGCTCGGCCGCGCCGTGCAGGGCGCCGGCATAAGACCAATAGCGTGAGAGCTGCGTCGGCTCTTTGCGGTCGCGGCGCAAAAGCTCCATCGGATCGGCGAGGTCGGCATAGAGCAGCCGGTGGTGTCGAACCATCGCCTGTGCGCCTTTGTCGGCGCCCAGAACCGCGCCTTGCTCGCCCAGCATCCAATGGTCGAGTGCGGGCGCTTCGGAGAGGCGCAGCGCACGGCCTGCCCGCAGCAGGGTGAGAGTAGCGTCCTCGCTCAGCTCCAGCTTTGCTGCGACCTCGGCATGACCAATCGGCCCGCCCTCCAGGATGTCGAACAGGCCGCTCTCCACATAGGCGCGCAATATCTGTGAGTAGGAAAAGCCCGCGAGCACGTCGAACGCCTCGCGCGCCCGTGTCCGCGCGATCCAGTTGGTCAGCGGCAGCTTGGCCGCCCAATATTGGAATTTGGGCGAGGCAAACAGCCGGTTGCGCCGCGCGGCCAGCCGCACACGCCAGGGGTGGTTCGATCCCTCAATAGCCATTTGAAAAGCAACAATGACACTGCATATGTCCAAATGATTGGACACATGCTAGTGTTGCGTCAATCATATTCGCGGGACTCGGGTCATTATCTCGGGTCGTGACGGGGTAAAGAGGGAGCGGACACGCGGTTGGATCAATGACGAAGCGGGTCATCATCATCGGAGCCGGAATGGGTGGGCTGGCCAGCGCCGCTCAGCTTTCCGCGCGCGGATATGATGTGACCGTGGTCGAGAAAGAGCGCCAAGTGGGCGGCAAGGCGCGGCGAGTGACCGTCGACGGGCAAGAGATCGACGCCGGCCCCACCGTCTTCACCATGCGCGATGTCTTTGACGGCATCTTCGCCGAATGCGGCGCGCGGCTGGACGATTACGTCAACCTCTCCCGCAGCGAGGTGATCGCGCGCCATGCGTGGAGCCCGGAAGAACGACTCGACCTCTATGCCGATCCGGAACGCAGCGAGGAGGCGATTGGCGACTTTGCCGGGACCAAGTCCGCGCAGCTCTACCGCAAGTTTCGCCACACGACGCACCGGATGCACGACATCTTGGACAAGCCAATGATGCGCGGGGACAACGTCTCGACACCGCTGCCGCTGCTGTGGCGCATCGGCCTTTGGCGCGTTCACGACTTCCTCGCCATGCGTCCGCATCAGAGCATGTGGGGTGCGCTCGGAGGGTTCTTCCCTGATCCGCGCCTGCGCCAGCTGTTCGGACGCTATGCCACCTATTGCGGTTCCTCCCCCTTCGCCGCGCCCGCAACCCTTATGTTGATCGCCCATGTTGAGGCGACCGGCGTGTGGCTGATCGAGGGCGGGATCAACGCGCTGGCCAAGGCGTTACGGACCTTGGGTGAGAGCAAAGGCGCGGCGTTCCGAATGGGCGAGCAGGTGACTCAAATCCTCACAGACGCGTCCGGCGCGGCCAGCGGCGTCGGGCTCGCCAGTGGTGAGGTGCTCCAAGCCGATGCGGTAATATGCAACGGTGATCCCAATGCGATTGCGACTGGCAAGTTCGGAGGGCTAGCTACCCGCGCAGTCAAACCTCTGCCACCTGCCAAACGCTCGCTCTCCGCCAATGTGTGGTTCGCGCATACGAACACTTCCGGCTTTGACCTCTCGCACCACAACGTCTTTTTCTCGCGCGACTACAGGCGGGAATTCGACGAGATCGCGGGCGGAACGAGCCCGTCCCACCCTTCCGTCTACATCTGCGCCATCGATCGCTCAGCCAAGCTTGGCGGCGCAAACGTCACGCGCGGTGAGCAGAACCGTGAACGCATCCAAATCATCGTCAACGCGCCCGCTGATGGCGACACCCATTCCTACTCAGACAAGGAGAAAGCCCAATGCACAGCTCAGATGAGAGCCACGCTCGAGCGATGCGGGCTCACGCTGGAGGCGGACATGCCGCACCAGCTGGCGACGCCGAACTCATGGGAGCAGCTGTTCCCGGCAACGGGCGGGGCTCTCTATGGCAGAGCGTCTCACGGATCGGCAGCGTCCTTTCAGCGGCAAGGGCCGACGACGCGGATCAAGGGCCTCTATTGCGCGGGCGGGGCAACGCACCCTTCGGCCGGGGTCCCGATGGCCGCCTTGTCCGGGCTGCTCGCGGCGAGGACACTGGAAGCGGACCACGTTTCGACATGGAGATCGAGCCGGGTGGCTATTCCTGGTGGTACGTCGATGCCATCAGCGCGGACGGGCGCCACGGGCTGACGATCATCGCCTTTTTGGGGAGCGTTTTCTCACCCTATTACAAGCGTTCGGGGCGGGGCGACCCGATGGATCACTGCTCCTTGAACGTGGCGCTCTATGGCCCGCAGCACCGTTGGGTGATGCATGAGCGACCCCGGGGGAACGTCACTCGCAACGCCCATGATCTGACCATCGGGGCGAGCAATGTGCGCTGGGATGGCGATGCGCTGACGATAGAGATTGAGGAGCGTGACACGCGGCTGTTCAACCCGATCCACCGGCGCGTGGCGGGCACCGTAAAGGTCTATCCCGAGGCCTTGAACCGCGCGAGTTTCGCGCTCGACCCGCAGCAGAACCACATTTGGCACTGCATGGCTCCGCGCGCCCGAATTGAGGTCGATATGCAGGAGCCCGGCCTCTCATGGAGCGGGGAGGGCTATTTCGACCACAATCGCGGACGTGAACCGCTGGAGAGCGGCTTTAACACCTGGCATTGGTCACGCGCGCATATGAAACGCGGCGCGGTTGTCTGCTATGAGGGCGAGCGCGGCGATGGCTCTGTCTTTGCAAGCGCCATCCGCTTTGATGCCGAAGCTGTGCCAGTCGAGGTCGACCTGCCTGCCATCGCGCCTCTGCCCAAAAGCGGCTGGCGGATAGATCGCAGCACACGCTCCGAAATCGGCACCGCCTCAGTGCGTCGGACATGGGAGGACACGCCCTTCTACGCGCGCTCTGAATTGGCGACAAAGCTTTATGGCGAAGAGGTGGTCGCGGTGCAGGAAAGCCTCGATATGCGGCGCTTCGATAGCCGCGTGGTGCAGTTCATGCTGCCGTTTAGGATGCCGAGGAAGCCTGTTTGATAGGCTAAGAGGCTTCGGCCTCGTCCGCCTTTTGTGCAGCGGCTTTCTCCTCAGCCTCACGCGCCTCTCTTTCGACCCGCATTTCGCGCACCTCGCGGCGCATCTTGGCCCATTGCCAAAAGCACACGCCGATAGCGATGCCATAGAACAGCGCGATTTCGATCCAGCCGAAGTTTTCGGTGAAGTTCTCGATCATGCTTCTGCTCCCAGCGTCTCCTCAGCGAAAGCGGCGATCAGGCTTGCGACCTGCTCCGGCGCCTCTTCGTGAGCGAGATGGCCGAGAGCGGGCAGGGTTTCAAGGCGCGATGTCGCAAGCCATCCGTGTGCTTCTTCCGCCCAGTCGAGCGGGATGGTCGTATCGCCTTCAGAATGGAGCAGCAGGATTGGATTGGTGATCTCGCCCATCTGCGTGCGGAGGGTCGGCAAGTCCCAATTCGCCATCATCGCCAGCGCGCCTTTGGTGTGGCGGGCGTTCTTGAGCAGCGTGGTGTAGCACTTGAGCCCGACGTCATCGATGTTCGAATTGGTCGAGCGGGCGATGAACCGCTCTCCCTCACTCCCGAAACTGGCAGCCGCAGAGAAGATGCGCGGGACGAAAGGGTTCACGAACAGGACCTTGGCAATCGCGGGGAAAATCTGAGCGGCGGGTCCGGGGAAGGGGCGAAGGGCCGAGTTCAGCCCGACGACAGGCCCGCGATAATGGTGGTCGAGCGCGATCTGGAGCGCCAAAGCTGCGCCCGCCGAATGGCCGGCGATAAGGTCAGGCGCGAAGTCCTGATCTTCCAGCAGGCGTTGCACCGCGTTTGCCATGCGCGGCAGCGACATATCCTCGGGAGGGTGGCCTTGCGTAAAGCCATGACGCGGCAGGTCACAGGCGAGGATTTCGAACTGGTCTGCAAGCGTGGGAGCCAGATCGCGCCACGAATGGACTGAGGCTCCGGTGCCATGGAGCAGGAGCAGACGCGGCTTACCGGCTTCTCCGAAACGCTGGATATGCCAGCGGGCGGGGCCACTTTTTACAAAACTCGACGCGTCGCGATTGGGCCAGATGCGTCCTTCGCGCTCCCAGTCCAAAGGGCGGCTCATGCCATTTCTCTTGAGTTTTCCGAGATCGCCTTGTGCAGCGCCTTCGCATCGGCACGGGGCAAAGCGAGATAGCGGGCCTGCATGGCGGAGGCGAGCGCGGGTCCCTCGCGGCCCGGACGCGGGGCGATGTCAACGACCAGAGCATCTACGCCGGAGCGGGCGATGGCCTTGGCCGCGGCTTCGGCGTCTTCGCCTGCTTGCTTGCGGCCCGGCTGCCCCTCAGCGTCGAGATTGGCGCGTCCGTCGGTCAGCACGACGAGGCTAGGCGTGCGACCTCTCTGGACCGTCGCAGCCGCCACTTCGCGTGCCGCATTCAGACCCATGGCAAGCGGCGTGCCGCCTCCTCCGGGCAGCTCAGCCAGCGCGCGGCGGGCGCGGGTGAGTGAGCGGGTCGGAGGGAGCAGCAGCTCAGCCGTTTCGCCCCGGAAAGCGACCAGCGCGACCTCGGAGCGGGTGACATAGGCCTGCGCCAGCATCAGCTCGACCGCGCCCTTGGCCTCGGCCAGACGCGCGGCGGCAGCAGAGCCACTCGCATCGACGGCGAAGATCGTGACCCGTGCGGCTTTCTCATCAAAGCGGCGGACGCGCAGGTCGTCTTTCCGCATCAGGATCGGCGCATCCGGGTCGGAGCCCGCCTCTCTGCGCCGCACCTCCTGCCACGGCACCGCCGCGCGCAGAGTGTCGATCAGAGCAAGCCTTGCGCCGCCCCTCGGCATACCCGGACGTGCGCCCAGCGGTTTCCCGCGCAGCCCCGATTTGCGCCGCTGACCCGTGCCAGCCGCGCCGCGTTTGGGCGCGTTGCCCTTGGCGAGCTGCTCCAACAGATCGCGCGGGATCGAGGCGGCGGCAGCCTCGACCAGCAGCTCTTGCAATTCTTCAGGCGAGGGCATGTCGTTGTCATCGGGGGTGTCGGTGTTCTCGGGCGGCGGGGGAGGCGGTTCCTCCTCTTGCGGTGGCGGCTCTTCGTCTGGCGGAGGCGGCAGTTGCGTTGCGCGCGGAGCGAGGGTCAGGCGCACGGCGGTTTCGAGATCAGCGCGGGTCGCAGTCTCTCGCTCGTGCACCGCCGCATGGGCAAGCGCGACTTCGCTGGCATGGAGCAGCGCGCGGACCGAATGGACACCAAACGCGGCAGCTGTCGCGGCAAGGCTGGCGAGCGCATCGTCGTCTAGGGGTGCGGGTTCGGAGAGGTTCTGGGTCAACTCCAACGCCACCCCGCGCCATTCGCGCGACGCGCTAAGGTCGCACAGAAAGGCCATTCGCTCGGTCAATGTCACTGGGGGCGCGTCCTCAGGCTCGATCCCGTCGTCGAGCAGCACCAGCGCCACTTTGCGATCGTCCAACGCCTGAGCCAGCCGTCCCGCAACGCCTTCGTCCAACCGCTCCGCCATGGGCACGATCAGCACGCCGCCCACGGCCTCGGCGAGTAGCCCGCGTGTCTCAACCGGTTTGCCCGCTGCAAGGCTGGCCGCAATGTCGATCCCGCCGAGCAGGCGTTCATCGTCGACATGGCCGGGCAGGCGGCGGCAGGGGAGCGTGTCGGAGATCGCCTCGACCAGAGCATCGCGCGCCGGAGAGGCTCCGCGCAGGACCATTCCTCCAAACCGTGCCGGGGCAGTGGCGAAGAGCCGGGCGGCGAGGACGGCCTGCCAAAGCGGGTCGGGTTGGAGCGGATCAGATGGCTCGGGGCTCACCCGAACAGCTCGTCAAGCGCACGCAATATGCGCACTGTCGATCCGGTTTCATCCAGCACATCGCGGCGCAAACGGTGGCGCAGGGCCGAGGGAGCGACGGCGATTAGATGTTCGCGCTTGACCGAACGTGCGCCTTTCAGCGCTGCCAAAGCCCGTGCCGCGCGCATAAGGGTCAGCTCTCCGCGCAGGCCATCAGCGCCCACCGCCATGCACAAATGCGCGGCGTCAGTGAGGACGTCTTCGCCCAGCTCCAGCTTGGCGAGTTTGGTCTTGCCGCGCGCGATCTGTTTGAGGATCTTCGTGTCTTCGTCCGCCCATTTGGCCGCGAAGGCTTCGGGGTCACGCTCATTCGCCGCGACCAACCGCATGATTTCGACGCGGGTTTCAATATCCTCCGGCGTTCGGACATCCACTGAGAGCCCAAAGCGGTCGAGCAATTGGGGGCGCAGCTCGCCTTCTTCAGGGTTGCCGCTGCCGATGAGGACAAAGCGGGCGGGGTGGCGCACGGATAGACCTTCACGCTCGACCACATTCTCGCCCGATGCTGCCACGTCGAGCAGCAGGTCGACCAAGTGGTCTTCGAGCAGGTTGATCTCGTCAATATAAAGGAACCCGCGATGGGCCTTCGCCAGCAGCCCCGGCTCAAAGCCCTTCTCGCCTGACCGCAAAGCGCGTTCGAGATCGAGCGATCCGATCACCCGGTCCTCGGTCGCGCCCAGTGGCATGTCGACAAAAGGAACGGGCCGCTTGCGAAGTGGGCCTCCGCCACAAATTTCGGGATAGCGAACCGCGTCTTCCTTGGAACCGCCATAGGCGCAATTCTGGTGCGCTGTGATCGGCGGGAGCAGGCCAGCAAGCGCGCGCGCGGCGGTGCTTTTGCCTGTGCCGCGGTCGCCGAAAACCATCACGCCGCCAATGCTGGGGTCGATCGCCGCGATCAGCAGCGCTTGCTTCATCTCGTCCTGACCGACGATAGCGGAGAAAGGAAACCTTGCCATAACAAGGCTCTTTTGGACCCTCTAGGCGAGTTGGACAAGCTAAAGTGACAATTTCGCCTGACACTTGCGCGATTTGGGACAGTTCAGCGCTTTCCGGTCCGCGTCAGCAGCAAAACCGGCAGCAATCCGGCGGCGAGCAGGATCAGGGCTGGGATTGAGGCTTCGACCAGCCGCTCATCTGAAGCAAGGCGGTAGGTGCGGGTCGCGAGCGTCTCGAGATTGAAGGGCCGCAGGATCAAGGTTGCTGGCAGCTCGCGCACCGTGTCGATGAAGACCAACGCAGCGGCGGCGGCTAGGCTGGGAGAGAGCAGCGGCGCATAGATGCGGCGCAGGACGCGGGTGGGTTTGGCGCCGAGCGAGCGCGCCGCGGCGTCGAGCGATGGCGGAATTGCGCTCATGCCGCCATCGACCGAATTGTAGGCGACCGTCAGAAACCGCACGCCCAATGCGTAGACAAGGATGATGCTCGTACCCGTCAGCACCAGCCCTCCACCATAGCCGAAGCTGTCGCGTAGAGTGCGGGTTAGGGCGATGTCGAAGGCTCCGAGGGGTGCGAGCAGGCCGACCGCTAGCAGCGCACCCGGCAGCGCATAGCCAAGGGTAGAGACCCGGATGCCAGCGCGCACCAGCTTGCTGTCCGAGCGCACCTTGGCAAAGGCGAGCACCAGAGCTGCGACACAGCACAGTGCAGACGCGGCAAGACCAAGCACAACGCTGTTTGTGACATAGTCCCAGACATTGGTGACGGGGTTTGTCGCCGAGGCGATGGCCGTCTCGCTCAAGGCAAGTGTAGCGAGATGCGCGGCGGGAAGCGCAAAGCCGAGTATCACCGGCAGTGCGCAGGCGACAACGGCTAGCGCTTTGCCCAAAGGCGAAAGCTCCACCAGCGCTTCACCCTCTGCAAGGCCATCCTTGCTCGATGTGCGGCCTGATCGCGTTCGAGCCTCCCACACCACTAGTGCGATGACGAACAGCAGCATGACCGCCGCCAGCTTCAGCGCCGCTTGCTTGTCGCCCATCGCGAGCCAGCTGCGGAAGATGCCGGTGCTGAAAGTGGGGATCGCGAAATATTGCGCGACGCCGAAGTCGGCGAGCACTTCCATCAGCACCAGAGCCAATCCTCCCGCTATCGCAGGCCGTGCGGTGGGCAAGGCGACTGTGCGGAAAGCGCGCAAAGGTGAGGCTCCCAGTGACCGGGCGGCGGCGAATTGACGCGCACTCTGCGTCGCAAAGGCCACGCGGGCGAAGAGGTAGACATATGGGTAAAGGACGATGCCGAGGACGAAGGCACCTCCGGGCAGGGATCTAATTTGCGGGAAGGCATAATCGGCGGCGGTCCAACCGGTGACCCCTCGCAGGGCGCTCTGCACGGGGCCTGCGAAATCGAGTAGGTCGGCATAGATATAGGCCGCAATATAGGCGGGCACAGCGAGCGGGAGGACCAGCGCCCATGCGAATATTGTGCGCCCCGGAAAACGCGTCGCGGCCACCAGCCATGCGCAGCCTGTGCCGACGATCACGGCGAGCCCTCCGGCCAGCGCCATCAGAAGCACGGTGTTGAGCACGTAATTCGGCAGCACAGTGCTGGCGAGGTGGGTTATCGCCTCGAACCCGCCGGCAGGAGCGGAGATGACGATGGCGAGGATTGGGAGCACCGCCAGCGCGGCGATGGCCAAGGCGCCCAATGTCCAGCCGTCGGGCAGGATGCTCGGGCGCACTTGAGGGCTTGTAGGTTGCAATACAGCGCTCATCTGGCCATGCACACTTGCAAGACAGACCACACAATCGTGCCAGGCAGGACCAGATTTTGAGCCTTGAGTTTCGACATATTGCCCATGCTTATGGCGAGGAACAGGCGCTTCACGACATCGCCTTCACCGCGCCTACGGGTAAGATTACTTGTCTGCTTGGGACGTCCGGCTGCGGAAAGTCAACCTTGCTGAACTTGGCGGCGGGGCTGCTCAAGCTGCAACAGGGCAGCGTGCATGTGGCAGGCGAGATGATCGCAGACCCGTCGCACAATCCTCCGCCTGAAGCTCGCCCCATCGGCCTTGTTTTTCAAGACGGCGCTCTGTTTCCGCATATGACCATCGCCGACAACATCGCCTTCGGGATGGATGCGGCGGCGGATGTTTCGATTGAGGAATGGCTTGAGCGCGTCGGTCTTGCAGGGCTGGGCGCGCGTTTCCCGCATGAGCTTTCCGGCGGCCAGCAACAACGTGCAGCGCTCGCCCGCGCCATGGCCCCGCGTCCGCAAGTCCTGCTGATGGATGAACCCTTTGCGAGCGTCGACATCGTCCTGCGGCGGCGGCTGCGGCGCGATTGTCGGCGGCTGCTGAAAGAGCGCGGCGCGACCACGGTGATGGTGACGCATGACCCTGAGGAAGCGCTTGACGTTGCCGATCAGATCGCGGTGATGGACGCAGGCCGGATCGTGCAAGTGGGCACGCCGGAGGATTTGCACGAGCGTCCAGCCACCGCCGCGGTCGGATCGATCTTCGGCGGCGCGCAGGTGCTCGAAGCGATCCGCGCTGGCGACACTCTGACCAGCGCGCTCGGCATCTGGCCGATTGCGAGCGTTGCGGGAGAGGTGCCGGAGCAAAGCGCGCTCGACCTCCTCATTCACGCCGAAACGCTCGATTGCGAGCCTGACGAAGCCGGCCTCGACGTGCTCGACGTTCATCCGTTGGGTGTGGCCAGTCGTGTGCTCCTGATCGGATCGGGAGGCGAGGAGATCACGGTCCAGACCACTTCTCCGGTCGAAGAGGGGCGCAAATATCGCGTCGTCCCGCGCGTCGGCAGCATCCGCGCTTTTCCACGCCAATAGAGCCTCACGCTAAATCAGCGCTTGCGTTCGCCTGCGCTTTATTGCAAACGGCTCGCAATAAGAAACGGAAGGGCTAATCCATGAAGAAACTGATTCTCGTAAGTCTCGCGGCGCTCACTGTGACGGCCTGTGCTGAGACTGCGGACGAAGAAGTGAACGTCTACTCCGCGCGCCACTACGACACCGATCTGGCGCTGTATGAGGACTTCACTGAGCAAACCGGCATCAAGGTCAACCTGATCGAGGCCGAGGCCGATGCTCTGATCGAACGCGTCCAGAACGAAGGCGAGTTCTCGCCCGCCGACATGCTCATCACGGTCGATGTGGGCCGCCTCTACCGCGCTGAGGAAGCCGGCATCCTTTCCGCTGTCGATTCCGATTTGATTGCCGAGCGACTGCCCGAACATTTGCGCCACCCCGATGGCCTGTGGTTCGGGCTCTCCACCCGTGCGCGCGTCATCATCTACAATAAGGAAGCGGGCGTGCCAGAAGGGCTCGACACTTATGCGGACCTCGCTGATCCGGCATGGCGCGGCGACATCTGCATCCGCTCCTCCTCCAACATCTACAACATCTCGCTGCTTTCAGCGATCATCGCCAATGAAGGGCCCGAGGCGGCCGAGGCATGGGCCAAGGGCGTCGTCGCCAACTTCGCGCGTGAACCGCAAGGCAATGACACAGCGCAGATCGAAAGCACGGCGCTGGGTGAGTGCCGCATCGCGGTCGTCAATTCCTACTATCTCGGCCGCTTTGCCGGTGGAGACGCAGAGCAGCGCGCGATTTTCGATTCCATCGGCGTGATCTTCCCCGATCAGGGCGAGGGCGAGAACGGCACGCACGTCAATGTCTCGGGCGCAGGCGTGGTTGCGAATGCCCCTAACCGCGAGAATGCGATCGCGTTTCTGGAATATCTGACCTCCGAAAGCGCACAGCGTTACTTCGCGGACGGCAACAACGAATATCCCGCAGCCATTGGCATGGAGGGCAACGCTGCCTTGCAAGAAATGGGCACTTTCCGCCCCGACACTCTAAACGCTGCCACGATCGGCGCTGGTCAGCGTGAGGCGGTGGAGATCTTCGACCGTTCGGGCTGGAACTAAGCCTCACCGCAATGGACTTTGTCGGAGGCGTAAAGCGTGCGCTCATCAAGCCGCGCTTTACGCCTCCAACTTTATTCTACCTTGATGCGGAGGCGTAAAATCGCCATTTGGCCACGCAATCACAGGGCGCAATTACGCCCGCAGACACGAATTTCCCGAAGGCCACGACTTTGACCGATACTGCAATCACAGCTCCTATCCCGCCCCGTGAGGCGTTTCAGGAAAGCGGCGCTCTGACCGTTGAGACGATCACCCACGTTCACCAGTGGAACGACGATCTCTTCACGCTCAAGATGACCCGCCCGGCTAGCTTCCGCTTCCGCTCGGGCGAGTTCATCATGATCGGTCTGCCCAAGGAAGACGGCAAGCCGCTGCTGCGCGCATACTCGGTCGCCAGTCCCTCCTATGACGAGGAGCTGGAGTTCCTCTCCATCATCGTGTCTGACGGCCCGCTGACCTCGCGCCTTCAACACATCAAGGTCGGCGATCCGATCTATCTCGGCAAGAAGCCGGTGGGGACGCTCGTCACGGACGCGCTGCTGCCCGGCAAACGGCTGTTCATGCTCTCCACCGGTACGGGTCTTGCCCCATTCATGAGCCTGGTTCGCGATCCGGAAGTCTATGCGATGTTCGACGAGGTCATCGTCGTCCACTCCGTCCGCCGCGTGGCTGATCTTGCCTATCGCGATCTCCTCGAAAGCAAGCTTGAAGGCGATCCGCTACTTGAAGACGAGGACCGGGCGCGCATGATCTATGTGCCGACCGTGACGCGGGAAGACTTCCACACGACCGACCGTATCCAGGTGCTGATCGATGATGGCCGGTTGTTCAAGGACTCCAAAGGTCCGAAGCATTTTGACCCCGAAAACGACCGCGTGATGCTTTGCGGATCGATGGCCATGATCAAAGACCACGCCGCCGATCTGGAAGCCCGCGGCTTCGAAGAGGGGGCGAATAGCAAGCCCGGCCAATTCGTCATCGAACGGGCTTTCGTGGGCTGAGGCCCGGCCACTCACCCCTTTACATTGCCGTCTCTCTGAGGTCAGTTGCTGCACGCAACTTAGACCCAATGAGAGAGACTATCCGCAATGCTGCAAACCGCCCACCGCACGGCTTACAACGAAGATCACGAAGCCTTCCGCGATACCGTTCGCAAAGTCTTCGCCGAGCATATGGAGCCCTATCTCGACGACCATGAGGCAGACGGCATCGTCCCACGTAAGGCTTGGAAGGCGCTGGGTGAGGCGGGGATGTTGTGTCCGACGGTCAAGGAAGAGAATGGCGGGCTGGGCCTCGATTTCGGCTTTAACTGCGTGCTGGCTGAAGAGCTAGCCTATATGGGTTCCTCCGCCGGATTTACGCTCCAGAATGATATCACCGTCAACTATTTCGAGCGGCTCGGTAGCCCGGAGCAGAAGGCCAAATACATCCCCGGCATGGTCTCGGGCGATATCATCACCGCGATTGCGATGACGGAGCCGGGGACGGGGTCTGACCTGCAAGGGATCAAGACCACCGCGATTGAAGATGGCAATCACCTTATCATCAACGGCTCGAAGACTTACATTACCAACGGCCAGAACGCCGACGTGGTGATCGTCGTCGCCAAGACCGATCCGAGCGCTGGAGCGAAAGGCACCTCGCTGGTGCTGGTCGATGCGGACACTCCCGGCTTTCAGCGCGGCCGCAATCTCGACAAGATCGGGCAGCATTCGGCGGACACGTCCGAGCTGTTCTTCGCCGATGTACGCGTGCCCAAGGCCAACATTCTGGGCGGCGAAGGCAGCGGCTTCATCCACTTGATGGAAGAGCTGCCGCAGGAGCGCCTTTCCATCGCGGTCAGCGCTATGGGCGGAGCTCAGCGTGCGTTTGACGAAGCGGTGAAGTTCACCAAGGATCGCAAGGCGTTCGGCACCACAATCTTCCAGTTCCAGAACACCAAGTTCACGCTCGCCGACCTGCAAGCCAAACTGCAAGTCGGCTGGGCGCATCTCGACTGGGCCATCGCCCGGCACCTGCGCGGAGAGCTGACCACCGGAGAGGCCTCCGCCGCAAAGCTCTGGCACACCGAGATGCAATGGGAGATGGTCGACGCCTGCCTCCAACTCCACGGCGGCGCGGGCTACATGAACGAATACGCCATCGCGAGGCTTTGGCGAGACGCCCGCGTTCAACGCATCTACGGCGGGACAAGCGAGATCATGAAGGAAGTCGTGAGCCGGGAGATTTGAGGTCAAATGCGGTGGTTGGTATTTGCTCGCACCGTCGCCCCGTGCTTGACACGGGGCTCGGCTACTTTGCTGTTTGGTCAACGCCAAACCAAGCGTCCCGCAAGTCATCCCACTCTGGGTTTTCATCTTCGATCAAGGCAAATTTCCACTCGCGTTTCCATTTCTTAACGAGCTTTTCGCGGGCGATGGCACTTTCAATCGTGTCATGGCGCTCGGCGAACACAAGTCGTGTTTTGCCGAAGTCACGCACATGGATGGAGCCAGTTCCTTCGAGGTGCTGGTGCGTTCGGGCGAGCAGATTGGCGGTGACGCCAACATACATCCCGCCTCGATAGCGGTTTGCCATAATGTATACCCAGCCACCCTTTGCCATCGTATCGATCAAAAGATAGCCAAGCCCCGTGTCAAGCACGGGGCGACGCTGATAGAGAGAAATCATGACCAACCCACTCGACTTCACCGGCAAACGTATCCTCGTCATCGGAGGCTCGGGCGGGATTGGGAATGGCATCGCGCAGGCCTTCCGCGCTCACGGAGGCGAAGTGATCGTCACCGGCACTCGGCCTGATGCGGGGGATTATCTGGAGGCGGAGGATAGCGACTTTAGCGGCCTCACCTACCACCAGCTCGATGTGACCAACCGGGCGGCTGTTGATGCTCTGCCGGACAAAATGCTCGAGCCTCATGTGCTGATCCAGTGCCAAGGCCTCGTGCGCTATGGGCGGGCGGAGTTTGGTCAAGATGGCTGGGATGAGGTCGTCGATGTGAACCTCAACTCGGTTATGGATGTGGCGCGCGCGTTCCATTCGGCGCTGGAGCATACGGGCGGGACGATGATCGTCATCTCCTCCGTCGCGGCGTTCAGCGCAGTGATCGGCAATCCGGCCTATGCGGCCTCCAAAGCGGGTGCGGCGAGCCTTGTGAAAACGCTTGGCGTGGCGTGGGCCAAACAGGGCATCCGCGTGAACGGCATCGCTCCCGGACTGGTGCCCACCAAGATGACGTCGATCATGACCGACCATCCCGAGCGGTTGGAAGCCATGGTCTCCGGCATCCCTATGCGCCGTCCCGGAACGCCAGAGGAAATGGCGGGCGCGGCCTTATTCCTCGCCTCGCCCATGAGCTCCTACATGACCGGGCAGACGCTGGTGGTCGATGGCGGGATGACTCTGGCTTGATGCAGGTGGCTGCGCGAGGGGCGTTTTCCTACGCTCGTCGAGCCTGCTATCCCGGTCATCCAGGGCTCTTTTTTGCCTGCGAACACCAACGAAATGAAAAGTCACACCTTGAACCACTCCATTTGCGCCTTTCTCTATATTTTTCATGAGCTTGAGGGGATTGGAGGATTCTTCAAACGCCTAGGATCAGTGTGTCAGGCACCGGCCAATCAGGAAGGGATATCGCGATGAAATACACCCGTTTGGGAACGTCCGGATTGGAGGTCTCCCGCCTCTGCCTTGGCTGCATGACCTATGGCGATACGACCAAGGGCTGGCATGGCGACTGGCTGCTGGGTGAGGAAGAGAGCCGCCCCTTCTTCAAGCAAGCTCTGGAAGCCGGGATCAACTTCTTCGACACGGCCAATGGCTACTCCGGAGGCACCTCGGAAGAGATCACCGGCAAGCTGCTTAAAGAGATGGCAAAGCGCGATGAGATCGTGGTCGCGACCAAGGCCTACATCCCGTGGCGCGGTGGCACTCCCAATACCGGCGGCCTTTCCCGCAAGGCGCTGATGCAGGCGGTCGATGACAGCCTAACGCGGCTCGGCATGGATTACATCGACCTCTACCAGATCCACCGGTGGGACGATTCGACCCCGATCGAGGAGACGATGGAGGCGCTGCACGACATCAGACAAGCGGGCAAAGCGCGCTATATCGGCGCGTCCTCGATGTATGCGTGGCAGTTTGCCAAGGCGCAGGAGGTGGCCAAGGCGAACGGCTGGACTCGCTTCATCTCCATGCAGAACCAGCTCAATCTCCTCTACCGCGAGGAGGAGCGCGAAATGCTGCCCCTTTGCGAAGATCAGGGTGTCGGCGTGATCCCATGGAGCCCGCTGGCGCGCGGCCGGCTGGCGCGGCCCTTGGGCGAGGAGACGGTGCGCAGCAAGACCGATGGCTTTGGCAAGGTCATCTACCCTGAGGATGCCGCCGACGATGCGACCGTCAACGCCTTGGCAGACCTCGCCGAGGCGCGCGGGGAGGCGATGGCGAGCCTTGCGCTCGCATGGCACTTCACCAAGCCGTCCGTCGCTTCGCCCATCATAGGCGCCTCCAAACCGCATCATATCGAGGCCGCCGTGGCCGCGCTCGACATCACGCTGAGCGCAGATGAAGTAAGGGCCTTGGAAGCGCATTACCGCCCCAAGGCCCCTACTGGAATGGGTATGGCTCTCCCGCCGACCTCTACGGTCAGCTTGGCGAGCTAAGTCTTAGAAGTCCGCCTTGATCCCGAAGGAGACCGAGGTGCCGACGTCAAACGAGTTGATCTCGACCCGGTTGCCGTTCAGCTCCTGGAACTCGAAATTGTCGCGGCCGAAGATGTTGCGCACTTCAAAGCTCAGCTCCATCGGGATGCCGAGTTCAACCTCGTAGCGGGTGACGAAGTCGACCGTCAGGCCAGGCGCTTCGACCACATCCGGCAGAGAACCGCCACGCAGGGTGACACGCTCGCTGGCGTAATTGACGAGGAAGGTGAACTGCTGGGTCTTCTCGGTGTCTTCGATCCCGATCGAGAAGTTGGCGATGTGGTCGGACTGGCCAACCAGCGGAGCGCCATCGTCGAACAGGTTGAAGGCCGACTGGTTCGGACTTCCCGGGATCGGTGCGATGTCGTCCTCACCCACGCTGATCTCTGACTGGGTGTAGGTGTAGTTCGCAAGGAACAGGAGCTGCTTGGTCTCAAACCAGCTGCCTCCCAGATTGTAGAGGTCGATGCCATAGACAAAGTCGAGCTCCGCCCCGAACAGCTCCGCCGACGGCGCGTTGGCGAAGCTGGTCTGGATCCGGCCCGAGGCGAGCGAGAGGAAGTTTTCGATCGGGTTGTCGATCTCTTTGAAGAAACCAGCGAGGCTGACGCGAGAGACACCGTCAATGTAGTACTCCGCGCGGGCTTCGAAGTTCAGCAATTCGCTGTCCTGAAGGAACGGGTTACCACGGAAACGACGGTTCGATTCAGGGTCGAAGTAGCTCTGCTCAACCAGCTCGCGGAATTGCGGACGGGCGATGGTTTGGGAGGCCGACAGGCGCAATTGCAGGTCAGGCATCGCTTCCCAGGTGATCGTGCCTGATGGCAGCAGATAGTCGTTCTGAATGTCGGTCGGCGACGCACCGGTGATCGGTGTGTTGAAGACCGTCTGGTCGAGGTTCACGAACTGAGCCGCCTCCTCATACCGAAGGCCGCCTTCTAGCGTGAGCGTATCGGTCGGAAGCCAGCGGAACATGCCGTAATAGCCCTGGACCTCCAGCGCTGCATCGAAAACCGGGAACGGGGTCGCTTCGGTTACAGTGACAGTGAAGCCTTCGAGCGTCGCATCGTTGATGATGAGGCCCGGCTGGCGAAGGCCGAGAGCCGTCGCAGCGGTTTCACCAAGCCCATTGCCGCTTGTGGGATCGGGCGAGATAAACGGACGGAACTCACGGCTCGACGAGCGGCGATCAGTGTCGGAATAGGAACCGCCGACGATCAGCTCAAAATTGTCAGTGACTTCGTAGGACAGGTCGATGCTGCCGAACCACAGCTCTTCCTTCAGATCGTCGAACGAAGCGGTCGAGATGCCAGCGTCTGAGAGCTGGTTGAAATACGCCACGAACAGATCGCCGAACTGGTTGCCGGAGAAGTTGGTGCGGGTGTAGCTGAAGTTGGTGTTGAACGGAGCCTCACGGTCGGTCCGCGCATAGCCAGCGCGAACGTCGACGCCGAAGCGGTCAAAGTCGAACTCGCCCACGAACTGCGTGTCCATCAGCTGGCGTTCGAACCAGGCGGTTTGCTGGTCGATGAAGTCGAAGCCGACCTCGCCAGGGAAGATGTCGAAGCCTTCCGACAGGCGCGCCGTCTTCAGCGTGTCGCGGATGTATAGGTTGGTCCAGCGAACGGTGTGGGGACCGAAGTCGAGGCCGAAGCTCAGCAGGCCGTTCACCAGCACGTTCTCATCGGTGATGAAGGTCTCGGTTTGCTGGAGAACTTCTTCGAGCGTTGTGCCGCCATTCTGCGTGAGAACCGAACGGTTTCGCAGGCTGTTCTTGATCGAAGCGGTGGCGATAATGCCGAGGAACGTGTCCTCGCCCAGCTCAAACGAGAGGCCCCCGGTGATCGAGCCGGAGAAGTTGGGACGCTGTGTGCCAACGCGTTGCAGGGTCACGAGGTTGGTCGGGAAAAGCTCTCCGGCGATGCCTTCCTGCACCGCGATTGAGGTTGCACCGATGCGCTCTCCGCTGTCGAGAAAAGCTTGCAGATTGGGCGGCACGTCGCGGTTGCCGGTGTCAAAGCCGAAGGAATCGAGGTCGGAACCGGAATAGGTCAGACCGTTCTGCCAGGTCGTCTCGGTATCGCCGCTGACGCTGAAACCGACGGATAGGAAATCCTCAACCGGTACAGCCTTGGTGGTGAGGTTGATGACGCCGCCGCCAAACTCTGCCGGGTAGTTGGCCGAATAGGTCTTCTGAACCAGCGAAGAGGCGATGACATTGGTCGGGAAAATGTCGAGCGGAACCACGCGGCTGAGCGGCTCGGGGCTGGGCAAGGGGAGGCCGTTGAGCAGCGCGAGTGAGTAACGATCGCCAAGACCGCGCACAAAGACGCGGCCATCGCCGACCAGCGACAGACCAGTGACGCGGCCCAGAGCGCCGGCAATGTCGCCTTCGCCGGTTCGGGCAATGTCTTCAGCCGACAGAACGCTCAGCACCTGTGTGGAGGAACGCTCAGGATTGCGGTTGCGGCGGCCGGTGACAATGATGCCCGAGCCTCCAGGAACGGAGATATCAGGCGCGTCCTGTTCGTCCTCTTCCGCGCCAACTTCGTCAACGTCATCGACGTCTTGCGGTGTCTCCTGCTCATCAGCCTCAGGCGCAGGATCAGCGTCCTGCGCGTAGAGAGCGGTCGGGAAAGTGAGCGACGTGGTGAGAAGCAGCAGTCCTGCTAAACGCGTGCCGGTGGACATAGTGCTAGGCCCCTTTGCTAGCTTGGTCTTGAAAAGGTCAGAGCCTCGAGATGGCTCTCTTTAGATGAAGTGAGAGGCGCCACGTCGATGCGCGGCGCCTCCCGGATCAGTTCAGCGCTGCGACCTTAAGGTGTCGGCAGCGAGGTGCAGGCTCCGCTGGCGCTGCCAAAGTCGAGGATCGACGAGTTGCAGGTCCAGTCGCCAAAGTCGGTGGAGAGGTCGCTCTCGACCGCGCCGACAAAGGTGGAGTTGCTGAAGAATGAAGAACGCGCGGTTGCATCGAACGGCGTGACACCGTTCTCATTCGCACCGTTCACAACACCGGTCAGCGACAGCGTGAAGCGGAAGTCGTTGTTGGTGCCAGCATTGACCTGCGCTTCAACGGCCGCATCGGTCGGCCCGCGGAATGGACGGGTGTCGCCGTCACACACGGTTGAGTCGACAGATGTGTTGGTCACGTTGTCGTCTTCGTCGAGACGCAGGCAAACATCGCCAGCTGTGTCCACGTCGATCACTGTGTTGGTGAGCGAGAGGGAGGCACCGCCACGACCGCGCACCGCTTGGCTCGAAGCCGAAGAGCGCTGGACGAAGGTCGCGTTGTTGACCTGGAAGTTCGACTGCGGAAGCGCATTGGCCGGTGTCGGCTGCTCGTTACCCGGTGAGTCGAGTTCGATAATGCTGTCGCCAGTGTTGGTGCGCTGTACGACGACAACCGTCTCAACATTCACGCGAGCGCCAGAGTCGACGTCGAGTGAATCGTCCGATGCGCCGACAACCGCGATGTTGTTCGCGTTGAAGGTGCCGCCGAAGAACTCAAGGCCATCATCAGAGCTGTTGAACGACTGAACGTGACTGATCGTCGTGCCTGAACCTACGCCGCCAGTGGTCAGCGACTGAAGTTCACTGCCCTGCAGCAGTTCGAAGCCCGAATAGCGGATCTGGTTGTAGGTGAAGGAGCCCGAGCTGTCCTCGTCAAACTCACCGCCGAACAGGATCGTGTTGGCATTGCCTTCCAGCTCCATCTGGCAGTCATTGGTGAAGCTGCCGGGCGTGGTGTTGAAGGTCTGGTCGAAGCAATCCGAAACGCGGCCACGGCCGAGCAGAACGACGCCGCCCCACTGGGCTTGGCTTGCATCGGTGGCGATGCCGAGGATGTTGTCGCGGCTGGTCCAGATGATTGGGTTGGTCTCTGTGCCGTCAGAGAAAAGCTGGTTGCCGCGCGGAACGACCAGGAAGCTTGCGGCTTGCCCGAAAAGGATCGCGCCCGGCTCAATCGTCAGGCTCACACCTTCGCCAATGTCTCCGGCGCCGCCATCAAAGCCTTCATCGACGCCAACAGAAACCTGATCGGAAATCTCGTAGACGAGGCCGTCGATGGCGGGGAGGGTGTCGTCGGTGGTAAAGGTCGCGGGCAGGGTGCAGACGCGATATTCACCAGTCGGACCAGAAATCGTTCCAGCGTCGGTAAGGCCGCCTGGGGTGAGGATGGTTGGGCAACCTGCTGCTGGGGTCACGCTGCCTGTACCGCCTGTCGGGGTCGGCGTTGGCGTCGGCGTCGGATTGTTGATGATGATGTCGCCGTTTGTACCGGGCGAAACAATTTCATCAGCGCCGCAGCCAGCAAGAGCTACAAGACTAGCGCCAAGAACGAGAGAGCGTTGGATACTTTTCACAGCGAGCGGTCCCCTAAAAACCATGAGAATCGGTTGGTACGCGTTTGGTACGCGAGGCCTCGCTAGGGCTGCTAAATGACAGAATTTTTTCGGGCCGCCGCTTTTTGCGTCACATTTGTCACACAGTCGAAATATGACTCTTTTGCCTCAGGAAAGACACCTAAGTGTCACAATTTGAGCGTTCGTCGTGTCAAATAAGCATCTGAAAGGTGGAGGGAAATGGCGTGAAATTGTCGCAACGATGACAATGTGACAGTTATGTTGCATTCAAAAGAAACTTCTGTCATATAGCGTGCAACGAGAAGGAGGACATTGGCATGTCTTACACATCAACACGCACTTTCGGTCTCGCTGCCATCGCAGCTGCAGGCCTTTGCCTTACCGCCCCGCTTGCCGCGCAAAATGCGCCCGTAAATGCAGCGGAAGAAGACGCTGATCTGGCAGCGCAAACTCTGACAGAAGGGCAGGCTGAGCAGGCTATCACTATGCTTGAAGCTGAGCTTGAGCAGGCACCGGGTGATCCCGCTTTGCTGATCAATCTTGGCATTGCTCATGCGCAAACCGGCAATGACGGCGAAGCGCGGGCCAATTTCGAAGCTGCAATGCGCAGCCGCGATGTGATCGATCTGGAAATCGCGAGCGGAGACACGACCGATTCTCGCCGCCTTGCACGCCGGGCTCTCTCAATGCTTGAACGCGGTGAGTTTCAGGGCGAACGGCCAGGCCGCCTGACTCTGCGCGACTAAACGCACAAAGCACCTCAACAAAAGGCGCGAGAGGCATGTCCTCCCGCGCCTTTTGTTTTGCGCTGAACGCTTTTGTTTGCGGCGCGAGACAGGCCGTTGCCAGATGATACAAAGCGTCACCGCAACCCGTAAACGCCCGATATTGCGTCGCTTCCTTCGGGTGCCCTGAAGCGCCAAGACGTCACACATCATGCCCAAGACTGTCACCTCCCTGTCATTTAGGCTAGACAAGGGGGGAGCAGGAGAACGGCTAATGATTCTCGCGCGTGCGAGTGGACAAGGCACTGCCCGAAAGCTGACCGGCCCATCAATGGTGGCTGCCGTGGCTGTTGCTTTGAGCGCTACGAGCGCGCAGGCCGACGTTCTGGAAGTGAGTTCGCAAGGTTCCCGCTGGGTCGCTGGTGGCCCCGAAACGCAAGCCGATGCTGCAACAAGCAACCAGTCCCAGACCTTCCTGACCGAGGAAGAGCGCACCGCTTTGAGCGCGATGATCGTCCCTGATCGCATCGTCGCTGATACAGCTGAGCATGCTGCGGACATTCCACCCGAATATGCGGCCAAGATCCAAGAACTCGCCATGCGTTTCGACCTCAGCCCCAGCCTGCTTGAAGCGGTTGTGTGGCAAGAGAGCCGGTGGCGTGCCAATGCCGTTTCGCCCGCTGGAGCGAGGGGGCTTGCACAGTTGATGCCGGGAACGGCGCGCGATCTGGGCGTTGATCCCGATGATCCGATGCAGAACCTGGAGGGTGGGGCGCGTTATTTGCGCGAGCAGTTAGACCGGTTTGACGGTGATCTTGAGAAAGCGCTCGCAGCTTATAATGCAGGGCCGGGCCGGGTCATCCGCGCGAACGGCATTCCGAACATCCGCGAAACCCGCGAATATGTCGCCGCCATCATGGGGCGGCTTTCCGATCATTCGCGGGTCGAACATTCTGGGGTTGAACCGCAATAAATGCGGGTCAGCTCCGGGCAATCCGTCTTGAAGGATATGGACACACAAATGAAATCGCTTCTTCAATCTGTGACTGAGACTTTTGCGCGTTTCGCTGCTCTGCTGACGCTGGCTGTGATGCCGAGCGCGGCATTGGCTCAGACCGCCAACAACACGACCGGCGGAGACCCGATCACCAGCGCGCTGCAATGGATGCAGGGCATTCTGCTTGGCCCCATCGCGACAGCTGTGGCGGTGATGGCTGTGGCAGGCGTCGGCTTTATGATGCTCACCGGAAGGATGAACTGGCGCTATGGCGGCACGGTCATCATCGGCGTCTTCATCATCTTTGGCGCGCCGCGCTTGGTCGCAACGATTGCCGGGGTCTAAGCATTTGAGCGACCTTATCCGCCATCCCGTGCACCGCACTTTGACCCGCCCGCAGATGTTTATGGGCGTGACGGCAGTATTCTTCATCATCAACATCATGGTGTCGATGATTGCGTTCCTGATCCTGTCACACTTGTTCACCAGCATTTGGGGGGTCCTCGGTTTCATGATGGTGCCGGTTACGATGCATGTGATCGGATATTTCGCGTCGCTGCGTGAACCGCGCATCTTTGACCTTTGGATCACCAAGGTCTCCAAATGTCCCCGCGTGCCGAATTTCCGGCGCTGGGGCTGCAACAGCTACGCGCCGTAAGAGAGCGAGACGAATGGCAAAGTGGATCGGACCTGCAGCATGGAGCGCCAAAGAAGCGCTGGCTGGCGATCGCCTGCCCTATGAACGGCTGATCGACGAGAACACCGTGCTGCTGCGCGATGGCTCTGTCATGAGCGCCATTCAAGTGCCTGGCCTGCTGTTCGAGACCGAGGATTCCGCTGCACTCAACGCCCATGCTGCGACCCGTGAGGTCGTGCTGCGCTCAACGCTTGATGCGCGCTTTGTGCTCTACCACCACGTTATCCGGCGGCGGGTCGAAGTGGAGCTGGATGCGGAGTTTCCCGACGCCCTTTCACGCCATATCGACGCGCGTTGGAAGGAGCGGTTGGCTGGCGGCTCGCTGTTTATCAACGACCAATTCGTGACGCTCATCCGCCGCCCTGCGCGCGGCAAGGCGGGCCTGCCGGAGCGGATTTCCAAGTTCTTCTCGCGCACGGCCCAGGAAGAACTGGAGGCCGACCCCAAAGATATTCGCAGCCTCAAATCCGCCGTAACCGGCCTTGTCGCTTCGCTCGCTCCCTATGGAGCAGCGGTGCTCGGCGACTACAGCGCTCCGGGCGGCAAACGCGCGACCAATTCGGAGATGCTGGAGCTGCTTTCCGCGCTCTACAATGGTGAAATGCGCCCTGTGCGTCGTCCCGATGCGGACACCGATATTGGCCATATGCTCCCCTATCGCCGCGTCAGCTTTGGTCTCGATGCGATGGAGACCAGGGCCGAGGGTGAACCTGTGTTCAGCGCGGTTCTTGGCCTGAAGGAATATCCCGAGGCGACCTCTCCCGGACTGCTCGATCCGCTGCTGCGGCTGCCGTTCGAAATGATCGTCACGGAAAGCTACGCGCCTAACGAGCGCACGACTGCGCGTGAGCGGATTGATCTGGCGCTGCGCCGCTCGCGGTCCGTCGACGAAGAAGCGATGGCAGAGCGCGCCGACATGATGGCCGCGCGTGACGAACTGGGCAATGGCAGCGTCGGCTTTGGCGACCACCATCTGACGGTGCAGGTGCGTGAAAGCGCGCTCGATCGGCTGGACGAAGCCTGTGCAGCGGCGGCAGCAGCGCTGGCGGATACCGGCGCGATTGCGGTGCGCGAAGACACCAATCTTGAGCCGTCCTTCTGGGCGCAGTTTCCGGGTAATGAGAGTTATGTGGTGCGCCGCGCGCTCATCTCCTCGGCCAATATGGCAAGCTTTGGCAGCTTCCATGGCTTTGCGCTGGGGCAGGCCTCGGGCAACCATTGGGGCGATGCGGTGACATTGCTGGAGACGACCAGCGCGACACCGTTCTTCTTCAACTTCCACAATGGTGATTTGGGCAATTTCTCGGTCATCGGCCCGTCGGGTTCTGGCAAGACCGTGGTGATGAATTTCCTCGCTGCCCAAGCGCAAAAGTTTCAGCCGCGCACTATCCTGTTCGACAAGGATCGCGGGGCGGAGCTGTTTATTCGCGGGATCGGCGGGAACTACGACCGGATTTCTCCGGGAGAACCGACCGGCTTCAACCCGCTCTCGCTGCCCGATACGCCTGCCAACAAAGCCTTCCTGCGCGATTGGCTGGGCGTGCTTTTGGAGGCGCAAGGGCCTGAGGAGCTCGCGACGATCAGCGCGGCGGTCGATGCGACCTACGCCAATGATCCGAGCCTTCGCCGCCTGCGCCACTTCCGCGAATTGCTCGCCGGTGCGCGCCGTCCGCAGCCGGGCGATCTTGCGGACCGTTTGAGCGCGTGGATCGGCAGCTCATCCGGCGATGGCGGGGAGCATGCCTGGCTGTTCGACAATGCCAAGGACGCGCTCGACCTCGATCAGCGCGTGCTCGGCTTTGACATGACGCAGCTGCTCGACAATCCGCGCCTGCGCACGCCGACCATGATGTATCTATTTCACCGCATTGATGAGCGGTTGGATGGCGAGCCGACCATGATCCTGATTGATGAGGGGTGGAAGGCGCTGGATGATGAGGTGTTTGCAGGCCGCATCCGCGATTGGCTCAAGACCTTGCGGAAGCGTAATGCGCTGGTGGGCTTTGCCACGCAGAGCGCGCGTGATGCGCTCGAAAGCCGGATATCCACCGCTCTGGTCGAGCAAACCGCGACCATGGTCTTCATGCCCAACAGCCGCGCGCGGGCGGAAGATTATTGCGACGGATTTGGCCTTACCGAACATGAGCTGGCGCTGATCCGCTCGCTCCCTGCACACTCGCGCTGCTTCCTTGTGCGCCAACCCGATGCGAGCGTCGTGGTGCGGTTGGACCTGTCAGGCGCGCCTGAAGTGCTGACGATCCTATCTGGCCGCGAAGCCGCTGTCCGTCGCCTCGACCTGCTGCGCGAAGCGGTGGGGGATGAGCCGAGTGCTTGGTATCCGGCGCTCACCAATGCAGCGTGGCCCGATGGCGGCGCGCCGACAAACCCGGACGGTACGCCCGTCCGACAGGCTGCCGAATGACGACCAGCTGCGACCTTGTTGCCGAAGACATGGGCACAGGCGTTGCCGCCGCACTGACGGCGGTGGACTGCATCGCCAATCAGGTGAGCGAGGAAGCATTCCTGCGACTGTCCGAAGGTCCGATGGGGACATGGCTGCCCATTTTGCTGATCTTCTTCGTCGCATTCTTCGGCATCAGCCTGATGCTGGGGCGCTCGAATCTATCGCTGAGAGCGGCCATCCCCAAGATGGTCACAATCGGCCTGGTGACGACCTTTGCGACCAGCTTCTTCATCTTCCAGCAGTTCTTCTACAACATCTTCGTGCTCGGCCCGGACTCGATTGCGGGGACACTGACGGGCAGTCCGGGATCGGCCACAGCAACCTTCGCGGCCAAGCTCGACGTTGTGTTTATCGCGGTCCAAGAAGCCTCGACCGGTCAGCAGGATATCAGCGCTTTCTCCCCGCCCGGCATGATGTGGATCGGAGCGATGTTGCTGTTGCTCGGCACGGTCGGATTGCTGGTGACAGCACGTATCGGCTTGGCTCTGCTGCTGGCTGTGGGGCCGATCTTTGTGGTCCTTGCCTTGTTCAACGGCACACGCGGGCTGTTTGTTGGCTGGCTCAAGGGGCTGGTGATGCTGGCCCTCGCGCCGCTCTTCGCGATTGTCGGCGGGTCTATCATGCTGGAGATGGCTGTCCCAATCCTCGCCGCGCTCGTTGCAGTGCCGGGGCAGATTGACCAGCAAGCGGCGATGGCGTTCTTCCTGGTAGGGGCGGTCCACATGGCGCTGATGTTCATGGTGCTCAAAGTGTCCTCGAGCATGGTCGCAGGCTGGCAGGTCTTTGGCCTCGCGGACCCGGAAAGAGCCGACTTGAGAGGAAAAGACGCGTCCAGAGCTTCTGCGAATGCTGGCGCAAGGTCCGCTGCTCAGCCTATCGCCGTGCAGCCGCGACAGGCGCCGGCCACCGCGGCTCCGCGCCGGGTTGATGTTGCGATGGCCAGCGTCGCCGCTGCGAACGATACGGGCACAACCACCACCGTTACCACGCGTGAGACCAAGGTCTACGCCACCGGCTCTGGCAGTGGCCAAAGCGGCCCTTCGAGCCAAGCCGCCTCGCGTACGCGCGGGATAGGCAACCGTTTCCGCTCCGCTTCGACTACAAGCGCAGCCCCCAATTCGGAGAATAAAGCATGATCCGCGCCGACTGGATCCGGCTTCCTGTGATTGCAATGGCACTTGCCATTTCTGCGCCCGCTTCAGCGCAAGAGGTCGAGCCTGTGCCCGATCGCCCCTCCGACCCGCGTCTTGTGACGGAGATTTTTGACGAGGGCCAGGTCTTCACCATCACCGGCAAAGTCCGCGTGCAAACGACGATCAAGTTCGCTCCTGATGAAGCGATCCAGAACGTCGCGATCGGTGACAGCAATGCCTGGCAGGTGCAGCCCAATCAGGCGCAGACGATCTTGTTTGTGAAGCCGCTCCAAACCAATGCCCGCACCAATATGACGGTCGTGACGAGCCGCCGGACTTACCTGTTCGACCTCGTCGCTTCGCCCCGCAACGCGCCGCTTTATGTGATGCAATTCCGCTATCCCGAGCTTGAGGCGGCAGCAGAGGAAGCCGCTCTGGCCGCAGCCGCAGCGGCGGAGGCTCAGGCCGCGAATGAGCTCGCCGAGGCACCAACCGCAAACGACCCCTATGCGGTTGACGATCCCGCCCTGCTGAACTTTGCGTGGGACGGTGAAGGCGACCGCAAATTGCTGCCGACCCGCGCCTATGACAATGGCCGCGTCGTGTTCCTGACCTGGCCCGAAGACACAGCCATCCCTGCGATCCTTATCACCAATGATGATGGGGATGAGGGGCCGGTGAATTTCACCGTCCGGGGCGACACAGTGGTGCTCGACACCGTCCCGCGTGAGATCATTTTGCGGTCTGGCGGGGACCGAGCAACTTTGACCAGCGGCCCGCGCGGCTGATGATGAACTGGGAGATGAAGTGATGCGTCTTGCCATGCGTTTGCCGTCCAAGAAGGGCGATGGTGGCGGCCCCTCAGAAGGTGATCCACGCGAAGGTCAATCGGCAGAGGTTATCGACCTTGCCAGCCGCAATGGCTTCTCCGCCGTTGCCGAGCGCAAGACCAAGACCGAAGGCGTCGGACTGGCGCTGGGTGCGGTTATGGTTCTGCTGCTGGGCGGTGTGACATGGTGGGCGATGGAAGCAGCGCAATTGCCTGAGGAAGGCGCTGGCCAAGCGGCTTCTCCGCAAGCCGCGACCCAGCCCGCTGTCGTCCCGTCGCCGCAGCCTGCGCAAGTGGCACCACCCGTGCCGCAGCCTGATCCTGCGCCTGCCCCTGTGCTTGCGAGGCCCCCGGGCGGAGCTCTTGCTCCCGCGACCAATCCCTATGCCAGCCCGACCATGGTGTTTGACGCCAGCGCGAATGCTCAGCCGGCCCAGGCAGCGCAAGCCGCCGGTGCAACCGCGCCGGGCGCTAGTGCGGGCGACGGCGGCGCTACGGGCTCCGCCGCTCAGTTTGCAAGCCGCATTGGCGGAGTCGGCGGCGCGCCCGCCCAGGCTCGCCCAATGACCAATCCGGGCACGACGGTGACAGAAGGGACGATCATTCCGGCGGTCCTCGAAACCGCGATCAACACTGATATTCCCGGATATGTCCGCGCGATTGTGAGCCAAGATGTGCTAAGCTTTGACGGCACGCGCGTGTTGGTCCCGCGTTCCTCGCGGCTGATCGGCCAGTACCAATCCGGCGTCGAGCAGGGGCAAAAGCGCGCTTATGTCGTGTGGACGCGGCTGATCCGGCCCGATGGCGTCTCGGTCAATATCGCATCGCCAGCGATTGCCTTTGACGGGACAACCGGCCTGCAAGGCGATGTCGACACGCATTTCTTCAGCCGTTTCGGCTCCGCCATGTTGCTGTCGGTTGTCGGCGGGCTAGGCGCGATTGCCTCTGGCGGAGCATCGGTTGTCATCGGCGGAGCAGGGCAGAGCGCTGCCAGCACCGCTTTGCAGCAGGACGGCCAGCGCAGCCCGACGATCCGCGTGCCTCCCGGTGAGCCGATCCGCGTCTACACCGCGCGCGATCTCGATTTCAGCACGGTCACCAACTAAGTTCTCGATGACCGCCGATATTCATCCCTTACCCTCGAATGGTGGAGACGATGCAGAGGCTGCTGATCCGGCGAGCCTTGCAGCGATCACGGGTGAGCGCAGCGTCTATCTCGACGCCTATCTCGCGCCGTTCAAGCGCTGGCTTGACCGCGACACGGTGACGGAGATCATGGTCAACCGACCGGGTGAGGTGTGGGTCGAAGATGCCTCTAATCCCGGCATGCAAAGGGTTGATACGCCAGAGATTGATGACCGCCTCGTCCAGCGCTTGGCTGAACAGGTCGCGCGGGTCAGCCACCAGGGGATCAACCGTGAGCATCCGCTGCTGGGCGCGACTTTGCCTGACGGCGCACGCGTGCAGTTCTGCGGGCCTCCGGCAAGCCGAAAGCATTGGGTCATGGCGATCCGGCGGCACCGGCGGCTCGACCTGCCGCTCGATGCTTATGACACCGGACCATTGGCAGGCGAGCGGGCGGTGCAACTGCCCGATCCACAATCCCAACCGATCGATTACCTGCGCCAAGCGATCCGCAATCGCCGCACGATCCTGATTTCCGGCGGGACGAGCACGGGAAAGACCACTTTCCTCAACGCCATGCTGGGAGAGATCCCGCAGCAGGAACGCGTTGTGCTGGTCGAAGATACGCCTGAACTGCGCTTTCCGGGTGAGAACACGGTGGGCCTCGTCGCGGTGAAGGGCGAGTTGGGGGAGGCCAAAGTCACCCCCAACGAATTGCTCCAGGCCGCTTTGCGTCTGCGCCCTGATCGCATCGTGCTGGGCGAGCTGCGCGGGGCAGAGAGCGTTTCTTTCCTGCGCGCGATTAACACGGGCCATCCGGGCAGCTTCTCCACGATCCATGCAAACTCTTTGCGGGGCGCGCTTGAGCAATTGTCGCTGATGGTGATGCAGACCGGCATCGGCCTCACGCGCAGCGATACTATTGCTTATGCCGCAAGCGTCATTGACGTGATCGTCCAGCTGGGCCGCGACGCCAATGGCAAGCGCGGGATCACGGCGATTGCGGACAGCCAGTCGCTCGTCTGAGGCCTCCCGTTAGCGGGCATTCACATTTATGTGACAAGACGCTTTGGGTGTTTTACATCCCCGCCAAACTTGCCCCTTGAGGAGCCCCGCGCCGCGTAATGAGCAGCCAGCCAATCTCGAATGAACAGCCCGTCTCTGCTGCGTCCCCGCCTTCGGTGCCAGCAGCCGCGATTGCGCCTGGGGGAGAGGCTTATTTCAACCGCGAATTGTCATGGTTGGCGTTCAATGAGCGGGTTCTGGCAGAGGCCTGCAATGCAAAATATCCGCTGCTCGAACGGCTGCGGTTTCTGTCGATTTCCGGCAGCAATCTCGACGAGTTCATGATGATCCGCGTCGCAGGGCTGGTGGGCCAAGCGCAGCGCGGAATCGACAAACCGGCGATTGACGGGCGCACCCCGACCCAGCAGCTCTCAGCCATCCGGGAAAAGCTCGCGGACCTGTCTGCACGTCAACAGGACATCTGGCGAGATCTTCGCGATCAACTGGCTGAGACCGACATCCACATCGCCGACGAACGCCGGGTGAAACCCGCCGCGCATAGATGGCTGGAGGCGTTCTTCCTTGAAGAGATTCTCCCGGTCATCACTCCGCAGGCTTTGGACCCCGCACATCCGTTCCCCTTCGTTCACAATGAAGGGATGGGGCTGCTCTTTACTCTGAGCCGGGATTCAGATGAGGAGCAGATCCTTGAGATGATCCTGATCCCGACCGCACTGCCGCGCTTTGTGCGTGTGCCCGGCGATATCGCGGGGCCGGGCGAAGCGGTCTATATCTCGATTGCGAGCCTGATCCAGCGCTACGCCAAGAACCTTTTCCCCGGCTTTACCATCGTCGGCGACGGGCTGTTCCGCGTGTTGCGCGACAGCGACATCGAGATTGAGGAAGAGGCAGAGGATCTGGTCCGCACCTTCCGCAGCGCGATCCAGCGGCGGCGTCGGGGGCAGGTGATCCAGTTGGAGCTGGAGGAGGATTTCGACGCTCAGGGTGAGGCGATCCTGCTCGAACAATTGGGCGTCCACGAAGCTGCCGTCATCAAGACCGACGGCATGATTGGCATCGACGGCCTGGCAGAGATCGTTGACGAGGACCGGCCCGATCTCAAATTCGACGCCTATTCCCCGCGCTATCCTGAACGGATCCGCGAACATGACGGTGACGCCTTTTCCGCCATTCGCGAGAAGGATATCGTCATCCACCACCCTTACGAAAGCTTCGAAGTGGTGGTCGACTTTATCCGGCAGGCCGCTGCTGACCCCGATGTCGTTGCGATCAAGCAGACGCTCTACCGCGCAGGCTCACAATCGGCTGTCATCAACGCGCTGATCGAAGCGGCGGAGAACGGCAAGTCCGTCACCGCCGTGGTTGAGCTGAAAGCGCGTTTCGATGAGGAGCAGAACCTGAAATGGGCGACCAAGCTGGAGCGGGCGGGCGTTCAGGTGATCTACGGCTTCACCGATTGGAAGACGCACGCCAAAGTCGCCATGGTTGTGCGGCGTGAAGACAGTGGTTTCCGGACCTATTGCCACTTTGGCACCGGCAACTACCACCCGATCACCGCCAAGATTTACACCGATATGAGCTTCTTTACCGCCGACCCCAAACTGGGGCGCGATGCGGCGAAGATGATGAATTTCGTCACCGGCTATGTCGAGCCCAGCGAGCTGGAGAGGATCGCCATCGCGCCGCTCAACCTGCGTGAGGAAATCTATAAGCGGATCGATGCTGAAATCTCCAACGCGACCAAGGGCAAGCCCGCTGCGATCTGGATGAAGTGCAACCAGATAACGGATAGCGGCGTCATCGACCGGCTTTATGCGGCGAGCAATGCGGGCGTTCAGGTCGAGCTGGTGGTGCGCGGCATTTGTTGCCTTCGCCCCGGCGTTCCAGGCCTGTCTGAGAATATCCGGGTGAAGTCGATCATCGGCCGCTTCCTTGAACACTCGCGTATATATGCCTTTGCCAATGGCGAAGCGATGCCGGGGCCGGGCGCCCATGTCTATATCTCCTCAGCCGACCTGATGGGGCGCAACCTTGATCGCCGGGTGGAATCGCTGATCCCGATCACCAACCGCACGGTCCACGATCAGATTTTGCAGCAGGTCCTGCTCGCCAATATGCTCGACACAGAACAAAGCTGGTGGCTGCACGCTGACGGCAGCTACTCGCGAGTTGAGAGCGACATGACGGACGGCAAACCCTTCAACTGTCACCGCTATTTCATGACGAACCCGTCGCTGTCCGGGCGCGGGGGAGCGTTGGAAGCGGGCGGAGTGCCCAAGCTTTCCTTGCGCCGGGGCCGCGCTGGATGAGGGCACGGAAAAAGCGCGTAGAGCGCGACGGAACTTTCGGCGGAAGCACGCCGGGCCGCGCGATAATCGACATCGGTTCGAACACGGTGCGCATGGTCGTTTATGGCGGCACCATGCGCGCGCCCACCGTGCTGCTGAACGAGAAAGTCACCGCCCAGCTTGGCCGCAACATGTCGCCCGAAGGCGCGCTCGCAAAAGAGGCGGTGCAGATCGCTATGCGCGGGCTCAAACGGTTTGCGTTGCTGCTCGAAGACCTTGGCGTAGACGATGTGGAAACCGTGGCCACCGCTGCCGTGCGTGAGGCGAGCAATGGTGCAGACTTCATCGCTGAGCTGAGAAAGCTGGGTTTCGACCCGCGCGTCCTCTCTGGCGAGGAAGAGGCCTGCATCAGCTCGCACGGCGTTGCAGGGGCGTTCCCGGACGCGCATGGCAGCGTCGCGGATCTCGGCGGTGGGAGCCTTGAACTTGTCACGCTGAACGAAGGCGAACCGGGCGGGGCGGTTTCGATGCCGCTTGGCTCGCTGCGCCTGCCCGCATTCCGCCCGGAAAGCGGCAAGGATGGCGATGCTCAGATGCGTAAGGCGCTCGAAAAGGTCATTCGCAAAGCCGGCTGGGACCTTAGCGAGGATGAGGAGAGGCGTGACCAACCGCTCTACCTCGTAGGCGGCACATGGCGCGCAATGGCGGTCTTCGCGATGGAGACGAGCGGCCATCCGCTGTCCGATCCGCATGGCTTTGAACTCTCGCCCAAGCAGGCTGGAAAAGTCGCCAAAAGGCTGGCGGAGGAAACACCGGAAAGCCTGAACGCGCTTGATCGCATTTCGACCATGCGGTCCGAAATGTTGCCCGATGCGGCGGTGCTTTTGCAGGCTTTGCTGGGACAGCTTCGTCCAAGCCGGATCATAGTCTCCTCCTGGGGGCTGCGCGAAGGGCTGCTCTACGACCGGCTGGAATCGCATGCCAAGGCGCAGGACCCACTGCTTGCCGGGGTCTCCGTCTTTGCCACTCAGCGCGGCGCGCCGCCGACCTTGGCAGCGCGCATTGCGGGTTGGACCGCCAAGGCTGCACCGCCGCGCAAATCGGGCAGTGAGCGCCTGCGTCTGGCCGCGACGACCCTGTCGCTCGCGTCGATGCAGATCGAGCCGAACATCCGCCTGCCGCAAGCCATCGACTGGGCGCTGCACAAGCGCTGGATCGCGGTGGATGGAGAAGGGCGCGCGATGCTGGCGGCGGCGATTGCTGCTAACGGAAACGCACTCGACCTGCCCAAGAGCGTCCGCTCGCTCGCCAGTGAAGAGGCTTTGGAGGAAGCAATGTGCTGGGGCCTCGCCGTTAGGCTTGCCCGGCGGCTGGGTGCGCGCTCTGGCCGGTCGCTTCAGGAAAGCCGCTTACTGGTTGAGGATGGCTCTCTCGTCCTGCGGCTGGCTGACAGCCACGCCGACCTGTTCGGCATTCCGACCGAGAAAGACATCAAACTGCTCGCAGGACGCCTGGGCCTCGATTGGAGGGTCGATATCGTCCCTGCCGATGACCTACATGCGGAGCGCGAAGAGTAACCCTCAGGCGCTCTGCTTTTCGCCTCCAAAAGGTGAGAAATCGGTGTCCGTGTCGAACAGATCGACGCCTTCCGCCTTCTTGAGCTTGTTCACGACCAGATAGGTCACAGGCGTCAACGCCGCCTCCCAAATCACTTTGAGCAGCCAATTGGTGATCATCACGGTGATCACCGCCTCGGTCGTCCAGATGCCCAAGAAAGCGATCGGGTAAAAGATGATGCTGTCGACGCCTTGTCCCACTACGGTCGAGCCGATTGTGCGGCTCCACAAGGCCTTGCCCTTGGTCCAGACCTTCATCTTCGCCATGACGTAGGAGTTGACGAACTCGCCCGCCCAAAACGCGATGATTGAGGCCGCCACAATCCGCCAGGTGCTGCCGAAAACGCTCTCATAGGTCGTTTGGCAGATCGATCCGGTGGAGCCATCGGGGTTGGTGGTGGAGGTGAGGGGGCCTTGCCCGTCAAACCCACTCGCTGCGCAGGCCCAACCATCAAAGGCGGGTAGGCTGACGACAACATAGCTCATGATGGCGAGGAAGATCATCGCCGCAAAGCCCGTCCAAATGACCCGGCGGGCGCGGGCGAAGCCGTAAATCTCGGTCAGGATGTCGCCGATGACATAGCCCAGCGGGAAGAACAGGATGCCTGCGCCATAAATGAAGATGCCGTCGGGCGCGGGCCACCATCCAGCGGGCCACCAGCTGACTTCCAGAAAGGTCAGTTTCGCTGCGCCGATAATGTTGGAGAGCAGCAAGATCGCGACAAAGGCCGCCATCACGAACTCGTAATAGCGGAACGTTACCGGGGCATGGCTGGTGGCTTGCACGCCATCATTGGGATCGTCGTCAAATTCGGCGCCGGGGTCAGCTGGGGGATCAGGCTTTTCCATCGCCCTTGCACTAGCGCGATTTGAAACTCGGGCAAAGCACGCTATTGGGCACAGCCCCATCTGTTGGGGAGCGCGCCCTTAGCTCAGCTGGATAGAGCACGGGACTTCTAATCCTGAGGTCGCAGGTTCGACTCCTGCAGGGCGCGCCAAAAAGGGGACTGTCCGAAAGGGCAGTCCCCTTTTTGGTGGGAGGCTTTTGTTTGTGCAGCCCCATCCGGGGCTGCTCCTCGGCGCTAATCCTCCGCTACGCTCCGGGCACCTGCGGGCGCGCGGTCGCGCTTGCGGCCTTGCAGGCCGTTTCTTGTGCCTCCGTTTAGACTCACCCCCGCGCAACCGTCTCCAACAGCTCGGCGGTGATGGGGTAGCCTGCATCTTCCATGATCCGCAGCATCGGCTGCTCGCCGCTCGTGTCGACTTGGGGGATGATCGTGCGCACGGGGATCGCCTCTGTCTGGGCGCGCGCTTCCTCGAAATTGGCGAACAGGGCGAGCCGTTCAAGGTTGCGGCGGGTGGGGAAGATGAGCTTGATCTCTCCTTCCTCTGCCATGTCGAGCGCGCCTTGAGCCGAGGTCCAGAACAGTCGCGTGGTCTCCGAATTGTCGGCTGAGACATCGACCGCACCAGTGCCCAGATTGGCGAGGTAAAAGCGCGTATCGTAAACGCGCGGGATGCGTTCATTCTTGGGATACCAGCGCGCAAACGGCACGATCTGCGCAAAGTCGAGCGTCCAGTCGAACGCGTCGAGTACGGGCGCGAGCTCGTTCTTTTCCTCCAGCATCGCGCGGGCGGCTGCGGCCTTGTCACCGTCGATTGCTCCGCTGAGACCAAGCGCGAGGCCCGTTTCTTCCAGAGTTTCGCGGATCGCGGCGATTTGATGCGCGGCTTCGTCGATGGACATGTCGAGGTTTTGCGCAGCGCAGACCTTCTCAGCCAGAGCGAAGTCGGCTGCATCCACCCGCCCACCGGGAAACACAGCCATGCCGCCTGCAAAGGCCATTGAACGCGCCCGCACCGTCATCAGGACCTGTGCCGCGCCCCCGTTGGGGTCGTCGCGATAGATGATGATAGTGGCGGCGGGAATGGCGTCAGGCGTTGGGTCGGAACTCATGGCGTAGAGTGATGGCCTGCTCACCTCCGCTTGCCAAGCCCGCACGTGTAGCCCTGTCGAGATTCCTTACAGCCCGGCAAGAGGTTAAAGCGCGATAACCATCTAAAGAGCTGTTTTTGCTGGGGTGGAGACTTTTGGCACGGTCGGTGCATAGTAGTTTGCGAAGAAAGTGGTCTTCGATTTGGGGTGAGGCCTTCCTGGTCTCTGGGTCTCACCTCCCCGTTTTATAAGATAGCCGCCTTGCATTTACCCGGTGCAAGGCGGTTTTCTTTTTGGGCAGCCAGTTTTTTGTCCATTTCCTTGACCACCTCCGTGGCCCTGAACAGAAACGGGCTCCCTATGGGAGCCCGCAAGGCCGACCGGCCGCCCGCAGTGACGCGACCTTCAGGTCGCATGAGCGAGGATATCGCGCCCCGGATGGGGTGCGGAAAACAAGGCCTCTCAGCCTTCCATCTTGGCCACGCCGCTCTCGTCCATCATCTGTTGCAGTTCGCCTGCTTCAAACATTTCCATCATGATGTCAGAGCCGCCGACAAATTCGCCCTTGATGTAGAGCTGCGGGATGGTTGGCCAATCGGAGAACGTCTTGATCCCCTGGCGCACTTCCATGTCCTGAAGCACATCGACGCTTTCGTACTGCACACCGCAATGGTCGAGGATAGCGACCGCGCGGCTGGAAAAGCCACATTGCGGGAAGAGCGGGGTGCCCTTCATGAACAGAACAACGTCGTTGTCGCTGACGAGGGTGGAGATGCGGTCGTTGATATCAGCCATTTGAAAAGGGCCCTTGAAAACGTGAATTGTGTTGAAGGTTAGGTGGGGACCACGGTCGTGACTTGCAAGGCGTGCAATTCCCCGCCCATGCGTCCACCCAGCGCGGCATAGACCATCTTGTGCTGCTGCACGCGGCTTTTACCGACAAATTGCGGAGCTGTGACCTTGGCGGCCCAGTGATCGTCGTCACCGGCGAGATCGGTCAATTCAACCGTTGCTCCGGGGAGGGCAGCAAGGATCGCCGCTTCGATGTCTGGACCGGCCATGGGCATCGCGGTTAGCCTTGGCTCATATACTGGCGCTTGGCTTCAACAGCCATTTCTTCGAGCTTGGCTCGGATGTCAGCCTCACTGATGTCAGCTTCCGCGGCGGTCAGATCGCCGAGCAGTTTGCGGATTACGTCTTCGTCACCGGCTTCTTCAAAGTCAGCCTGGACGACGGCCTTCTTGTAAGCCTCGGTCTCTTCCGGTGTCAGACCCATCACGCCAGCAGCCCACTCGCCCAGCAGCCGATTGCGGCGCGCGGCGATTTTGAAAGCTGTTTCTTCGTCCATTGCGAACTTGGCTTCTTCAGCGCGTTCGCGGTCACCAAAATCTGTCATATCAATCCCTTTTGAATGTCTCTTGCCAAATAGGGCTGAGCAGCCCTTCCGGCAAGGTGCGATCCGTTTAGTCTATCGTGACGACCAGCTTGCCCACAGCCTCACGGTTTTCCAGCTTGGCAATCGCTTCCCCTGCGCGTTCGAGCGGGAAGGTTTCGGAGACCAGCGGGTCGATCTTGCCTTCCTTCATCAGCGCGAAGAGTTCTTTGACCTGCTCGACAAATTTGGCCGGTTCGCGGGCGGTGAACGCGCCCCAGAAGACGCCGCAAATGTCGCAGGACTTCAGCAGAGTAAGATTCAAAGGCATCTTGGCGATCCCTGCAGGGAAGCCGACCACCAGGAAGCGGCCCTCCCATGCGATGGAACGCAGAGCAGGCTCGGAATATTGCCCGCCGACAATGTCATAGACGATGTTCGCGCCGGTCGGTCCGCAAGCCGCTTTGAAAGCGCCCGCGAGCTCCTTGGAAGCGGCCTTGTCCATCTCCTCACGCGGGTAGATGACCACTTCGTCTGCGCCGGCCTTGCGAGCGACTTCGCCCTTGGCTTCGCTTGAGACAGCGGCGACGACGCGCGCGCCATAGGCTTTAGCGAGCTCGACAGCAGAGAGGCCGACGCCGCCAGCAGCGCCAAGCACCAGCACGACGTCGCCTTCCTTGATATGGCCGCGATCTTTGAGGCCGTGAATGGTCGTGCCATAGGTCATCAGCAGCGAGGCGGCTTTTTCGAACGGTACACCGTCAGGAATTGGGAACATGCGGCCAGCAGGCACAATCGCTTTCTCGCGCAGGCCTCCATTGCCAATCCCCGCCATCACGCGGTCGCCGACTTTGTAGTTGTCGACCCCTTCGCCAACCGCTTCGACCACTCCAGCGAGTTCACCGCCGGGGGAGTAAGGGCGCTCAGGCTTGAACTGGTAAAGGTCGCGGATCATCAGCGTGTCGGGATAGTTGATCGCGCATGCTTTGACTGCGACCAACACCTCGCCCTTGCCCGGTGTCGGCGTGTCGATCTCATCCAGAGTCAGCGTCTCTGGTCCACCGACTGCATGCGTCTGGATGGCTTTCATGTGGTTCTCTCCCTTAAACCGCGTGTTCGGCTATATTTGTGTCCCGGTAGCAACCCAATTTTGGGCGGCAGCGCGTGTGTCTTCGAACTGCGTGATGGCAGCCTGGCTTTCGAGCGTCAAAGCCACTTCGTCCAGGCCATTGATCAGGCAGTGTTTGCGGAACGGGTCGATGTCGAACTCGAAACGGTCCTGAAATTCGGTTGTCACAGTCTGGGTTTCGAGGTCCACGTGGATCGGATGCCCTTCGTGAGCTACCTCCAGAAGTCGGTCCACCGCCTCTTGCGGGAGGACGACGGGCACGATGCCGTTCTTGACAGCGTTGCTAGAGAAGATGTCCGAATAGCTCGGCGCGATGATCGCGCTGATGCCCAGGTCTCCGATCGCCCATGCAGCGTGTTCGCGGCTGGAACCGCAACCAAAATTGTCGCCCGCAATCAGGATTGGCGCGCCTGCATAGGCCGGATCGTCAAAGACATTGCCCTCTTCCTCGCGGATGCTCGCAAAAGCGCCTTTGCCAAGCCCCTCGCGGGTGATGGTCTTGAGCCATTCCGCTGAAATGATGATGTCGGTGTCGATGTTCTTGGCGCCAAAGGGGATGGCTTTGCCGGAGACTTGGGCGAGTTTCTTCATGGGGCTGTCCTCAATGCGTCGCGTCAGTCGGTTTCAGGTGGTTCGCCAGAGGGGGCCTTGTCCGACTGGTCGGGGCCGTTCGAGCTGTCCTTGGGCTTCGCAAGGAAGCGCTTGCCGGCATAAAGCAAAGCGGCGGCCACAGCAGCAGAGCCAATGCCGATGGCGGTGTTGCGTGCTGTGTTGGACTTGGGTTTATCGCCGGTTTCTTCCGGGGTCTCGTCGGGGGTTTTCTTGGTCATGGGATCAAGATGGTTCCTATTATAGATCTAAGCAAGCATTGAGGGGCGCAGGCTTGAAGATACTAGCCCATGTCCCGACGCAGCAAGTTTCTTCGCCAGATCCGCGCGCGCTGCAGCGCGGCCTTCGATTACATAATCGGTTTCATCGGGCAGCAGAATGGTCAGGGAGATGATGCGAATGCGCACATTCTCGGCCAGATCACAGAATTCGGGCCGCTCTGGCACCGTGATGTTTAGCAATGCACCAACACTGCCTCGCTGCGTGACCCAACGATCAGGTATATTGGCGGGGGCCGGCAGCTCGAATGAGATGACGCCCAACCGATCAAGATTGTCATTGATGCCGCCAAAGTGCGCGACATTCTGGGCAAATGTCCGGATGATGTCGAACTGCCAGCTGCTGGCCAGATCGTCGAATTTGGCCCCGACAAGCTCGTCGCTTTCGAGATAGACTTCACACTCGAAGCCGGCATCTTGTATGGTGGCATCGACGAACAGGTCGCTTAGGCCATCGGAGGCAAGGATAAGGCTCCGTTCGGTCCGTACTACGCGATAGGCTTGACGCGTGGTGGGCCAAGCTGGCGCGCCATTAAACTCCGGGCTCACGACGTAGGAAATGACTTCGTCATCGACAGTTCCGATGTCCGACCAAAAGGCCGTACGGGCGTTGAAGAACTGCTCGTAGCGGGGATCGTCGATCGAGATCGGGCCGGGTTTCCCCTTGTCGGGCAGGGTGTTTTGCCGAGCAGCGACAGGGCCGAAGCCAAGCATGGCAAGCTTCACCGCAAGGACTGCGGCAAAAGTTCTGCGGCCTATGCTCATGTCAATTCGCGCACATCGGTCAGCTTACCCATCACCGCGGCTGCGGCGGCCATGGCGGGGGAGACGAGATGCGTGCGCGCGCCCGGACCTTGGCGGCCAACGAAGTTGCGGTTGCTGGTCGAAGCGCAGCGTTCGCCGGCGGGTACTTTGTCAGGGTTCATGCCGAGGCAGGCCGAGCAGCCCGGCTCGCGCCATTCAAAGCCAGCATCGGTGAAGACTTTGTCTAGTCCCTCTTCCTCCGCTTGTCGTTTGACCAGGCCTGAGCCGGGAACGACGATGGCCCAGCGCACCCCCGGCGCTTTGGATCGGCCTTTCAGGACCGCAGCTGCAGAACGCAAATCTTCGATGCGGCTGTTGGTGCAACTGCCGATGAAGACGTTTTCAATCGGTACATCCGTCATCGCGGTGCCCGCTTCTAGGCCCATATAGTCGAGGCTCTTTTGCGCTGCGACCCGCTTGCTTTCATCGGCAAAGTTGGATGGGGAGGGGACCGAGCCGCTGATTGGCACGACATCCTCAGGGCTGGTGCCCCAGGTGACGGTGGGCGCAATGTCCGCCGCGTTGATCGTGACCGATGTGTCGAACTCAGCGCCCGGATCGGAGTGCAGCGTCTTCCAATAGGCGAGCGCTGCCTCCCATGCTTCGCCCTTGGGTGCCATTGGCCGACCTTTGAGGTAGCGAAACACTGTCTCATCCGGAGCGATCAAGCCAGCGCGCGCGCCCGCCTCGATGCTCATATTGCAGACCGTCAGGCGCTGCTCGACGCTCATCTCCTCGAACACCTGCCCGCGATATTCGATCACGTGGCCGGTCCCGCCAGCCGCGCCAATGACGCCAATAATGTGGAGGATCAGGTCTTTGGCAGTGACGCCTTCGCCAAGCGTCCCTTCGACCTTGATCTCCATCGATTTGGAGCGTTGCAGCAGCAGCGTCTGTGTGGCGAGCACATGCTCGACCTCGCTTGTCCCGATACCGAAAGCGAGAGCGCCAAGGCCGCCATGGCTCGCCGTATGCGAGTCGCCGCAAACGATTGTGGTGCCGGGGAGCGAAAAGCCCTGCTCGGGTCCGACCACATGGACGATCCCCTGCTCTTCATCCGCATCGCCGATATAGCGGATGCCAAATTCCGGCGCGTTCTTTTCGAGCGCCGCAAGCTGAGCGGCGCTCTGTGGGTCGGCAATCGGGATTTTGCCTCCGCTTGCATCGCGGCGCGCGGTGGTGGGCAGGTTGTGATCGGGGACAGCCAGAGTGAGCTCAGGACGGCGGACGGGGCGGCCCGCTGCGCGCAACCCTTCAAAGGCCTGAGGGCTGGTGACTTCGTGGACGAGGTGGCGGTCGATATAGATGATCGCCGTCCCGTCATCGCGGGTTTCGACCACGTGATCGTCCCAGATCTTTTGATACAGTGTGCGGGGTTTGCTTGCCATTTGGGAGCGCCTTCGGGGATCGTGCTTTACGCAGGTTTCATTCCGATTAGCGGCCTCTTGGCAACACTGGCAAGGTACCAGTTCACTACGGTGCGGATTGTCATGGAATTGAAGGCAGTTTGCGCTTAACTTACACCCATGTCAGCAACGCCCTTCCGATTCCCTATCACTGTGACCCCTGACGACATCGACTTCATGGGCCATGTGAACAATGCGCGCTACTTGAACTGGGTGCAGGATGCGGTGCTGGCCCATTGGCAAGGGCTCGCCCCGGCAGAGGAGGTGGCGTCCAAAGCGTGGGTCGCTCTCAAGCATGAGATCACCTATCGCAAGCCCGCTTTCCTCGACGACGATGTGATCGCCCAGACGGTGTTGGAGCGCTTTAACGGCGCGCGCGCTTTCTATCATACGGTCATCAAGCGGGGTGAGGATGTGCTCGCCGAAGTGCAATCAAGCTGGTGCTGCATCGACGCGGAAACCCTGCGCCCGGCCCGCATTGGAGAGCATCTGCGCGAGTTCTTCCTGCCAGACAGCGACTGACGCACGACGCATTGTTATCGCTGCACTTTGCGCGATGGCCAATGGCGCACTATATGCTCTTGTAATGTCTGACGTCGCCTCTCCTTCCAAAGCGCCATTTGCTCTGCCTGCCCGCGGTATGCAGGGGGTGATCGGCTTGGCTCTGGCTGTTGCCATCGCCGGGACCTGGATTGGCATTCACATCTACGGCATGTTTATCTTTGAGCTGAGCTGGTCGAACTTGCCCTACGCGCTTGGCCTGGCGGTGGTCCAATGCTGGCTGTCGGTTGGAGTTTTCATCGTTTGCCACGACGCGATGCATGGCACTTTGGTGCCGGGCAAGGGGCGGCTCAATGCGGCTATCGGAGCGGTTCTGCTGTTCCTGTACGCAGGTTTCCGCTGGAGCATCATCCGCGATGCGCACCACACCCACCATGACCTTGCCGGGCACAAGGGTGATCCTGATTTTGATGAGGACAATCCGACCCGCTTCTTCGCGTGGTACTGGACCTTCTTTAAGCGCTATTTCGGGTGGCAATCGCTGGTCTTTGTGCACACGGTGGTGGGCATTTACTGGCTCGTCCTTGGTATCCCCATGGCGCAGATCGTTGTCCTGTATGGAGCCCCCGCTTTGCTGTCCTCTCTCCAACTGTTCTACTTTGGCACCTATCGCCCGCATCGCCATGTGGAGCGCGACGGGGAGCCCGCCATGCCCTTCGCCGACCATCACAATGCGCGCTCGGATGATTTCAGCACTCTGACCAGTCTCGCCACATGCTTCCATTTCGGCTATCATCTGGAGCATCATCACCGGCCTGATGTGCCGTGGTGGGCGCTGCCGGCGGCTCACAAAGCGCAGGTGGCGCGTCCGGTGCAGAATAGGAACGACACGAAAGAGATCGCTGCATGAGCTGGTTTGAAGCCATCGCCATCACCTTGGCCGCTTTGTGCGGGATGGAGCTGTTTGCCTGGTGGGCGCACAAATATATCATGCATGGCTGGGGGTGGGGCTGGCACCGCGACCATCACGAGCCGCATGACAATTATTTTGAAAAGAACGACCTTTTCGCCGTCGTCTTCGGGACCATCAATGCGACCATGTATATCTTTGGTGCGCTCTATTGGGAAGCGCTGTGGTGGGCGGCTTTGGGCGTGAACCTGTATGGCGTGATCTATGCGCTCATCCATGATGGGCTGGTTCACCAACGCTTCTTCCGCTGGGTCCCGAAAAAGGGTTATGCCAAGCGGCTGGTGCAAGCACACAAGCTGCACCACGCGACGATTGGCAAGGAAGGCGGCGTCAGCTTCGGCTTCGTCATTGCGCGCGATCCTTCCAAGCTGAAAGCCGAACTCAGAGCCCAACGCGAAGCGGGGGCAGCCATCTTGCGCGACAGTGTGAAGGTGTAGCTTCAGGCCATGTCAGACGCGATCGACATCAAAGGCATGTGGGAGGGATCCTACAGCTACTCCGCCACCGCAGAAATGGGCGCCACGGCGTTCAAAGCCCGTCTGGCAGAAGGTGCAGATGGCGCTGTCACCGGCATCGCGATTGAGCCAGACGAGAATGGCTTTGGTGAGGTAAAATCGGAGCTCGCCGGGACCAGAGACGGGCGCGATCTACGCCTGACCAAAAGCTATATCGATGGTGGTGAACGGTATCGCCGCCCAGTCGAATATGAAGGTCAGATCGCGGCCGACGGTCAAACGATCCAAGGCCGATGGATGTTGCCTGATGACAGCGGCACGTTTGAAATGCGCCGAGCATAAAGGGTCGTCAGTCTAGGGCAGGAGCTGGTGTGAGTGATCCGTTCAATCTGACCGGCAAATGGGATGGGGTGTTCCGATACTCTGGCTCTCCGCGCTTGCCGACTACGCCCTTTGTGGCTGACATCACGGATGATGCGGGGGCCTTCTCCGGAACCACTATTGAGCCGTTCCTCTTCACCTCCATGCACATCAGCGCGCGCATCATAGGCTGTTGCAGCGCACGAGGTGTCGATTTCACCAAGACCTATGCCGATGATGCCATCGGCTATCAGAACCCGGTGGACTATGTCGGCCAGCTCAGTGAAGACGGCAATCGTATAACCGGTGTGTGGTCATTGCTCGATGCGATAGGTGAGTTCGAAATGACCCGTGAGACGGTGGTTGAAATTGAGGTCCAAGACTCAGCTTCTGTCGATGTCTAAATCTCATTCATTGCGCGTCACGATCCAGCTGCCGATAACCACCAAGGCTCCGACTGAGAACCAGACATAGGGCTCTCCGATTGTGAAGCCGGTGAAGGCGACTCCAGCCACCAAAGTCACCACTGCGCCGATTTTGGCTTTGCGCGAAATGGCTCGGCGTTCGCGCCAGGCGATGATTTGAGGGCCAAAGCTGGGATGCTCCAGAATCTTGCGCTCCCATTCCGGATTGCTGCGCGCAAAGCAGAAGGCAGCTAGCAGAAAGAAAGGGACAGTTGGGAGCAGAGGCAGCACGGCTCCCGCGGCTCCCAAGGCAACGCTGACGATACCGGCGGCAAGGTAGAGCCACCGCATATCCTCTATTGCGCCTGAGAAATGCGAGCAGCGTGCTCTTGCACCAAAGCGATCATGTTGGGGACGCCCTGGGTGCGATTGCTCGACAATTGGTTCTTGAGATCAAACGGAGCAAGCGCGCTCATCACGTCCATTTGTGCGACATTGGCTGCGGGTTGGTCCTGCACGGCTGCGATGACCAGTGCGACGATGCCTTTGGTGATCGCGGCATTGCTGTCGGCGAGGAAGTGCAAAGTTCCCGCTCCGCCAGCATCGGTTGGATAGACCCATACCGCAGCCGAGCATCCGCGCACCAATGTTGCATCGGTCTTGAGCGCGTCGGGCATGGGTTCCAACTCACGTCCCAGCTCGATCAGGAGCGAGTACCGCTCATCGCCTTCGAGAAATTCGTATTCTTCGAGAATGTCTTCCAGAGTTCGCATGGCGTGCCATCTAGTGAGTGCAGATGGGTTTGCCTAGGACGCTGACTTTACAACTCCACGCCGCTGGCGATCGCTTCGAGCTTCTTGATCCGCTCTTTCATGTCAGCCAGCTCAATCCGAGCTGCGCCCACGCCTGCGCCGCCTTCGATCTCGGGCGAGGGGTGAGTGATGCCACTGCGCTCCATCTCCTGACGCTTAAGCTCAAGCCAGCCCTGCCAGCCGCGCAGCAGCGCAAAGGCGACGACGCAAATTCCAACCAAACAGGTGGCGGCGATAACGAGAGTGGGTTCGAGTATCATTTGCTTGTATCCTCCTTGGGGAGAGAAGGGGTTTGGGTTGATGAGGGGTCTTCGGGCACACGAAGCGCCTCAATTTCAGCGGCAATGCGCGCGCGTTCGCGGGCATCGGTGGAATTGTTGTCAGTGGCGATGCGTTCAAGGACGTGGAGCCGTTCGCGCAATTGTTTGATCTCTGCTTGGGTTTCCTCGATCTCTTGGCGGCTGGGGGCGTCTTCATCGCGCTGGCTGCCGATAAAGGTCTCATTGCCGTCTTCATCCGAGATGATCCCGGCGCGCGCCTTGGCCATCTGGACAACGCCCCAAATGACAATCCCGACGATGGCGACGATGGCCCAACCGCTCATTGTGCTGTCTCCTTGGCGGGCTGCGCGTCACGCAAGGCGTCGATGACCAGTGGTGTGTCAGCTCCAAACATCAGCCGGGCTCCTTGTCCGTCTTGGCAGCTTCAAGGGCCGGAGAGGCGCGCAGCGCTTCGATCTCGTCCGAGAGCAAAGTGCCACGATCCGTGGCAAGCCGTTCAAGCACGCGCAGGCGGTCTTCGATCATGTCGGTGCGGTCGGACAGCTGGCTTACCGCGCCTGTGTTCTTCGCCTCGCCAAACGTGCCCTCGCGTTCCCAGCGTTTGTGGGCCAGGACTTTACTGACGATCCCGTTGATCGACAGGCCAAGTACGATCAGCATCACGATGACACTGGACATGATGATCGCGATCTCAGGCATCAGGCGCTCCCTTCATCCTTGCGGTGTTCAAGACTGCGATCACGCAGGGCTTCGAATTCATTGGTGAGTTGGAAGCCACTATCCGTCACGATCCGCTCGACATTGGCGAGGCGGTCTTTCACCGCGCCGACTTCCGCGCGCAGCTCGGCGTTTTCCTGCGTCAGCAAGGCCACGCGTTGCTTGGCTTCAGGGTCGGAGACCGGATGCATCGCCTTGCCCCAGGAGTTCTCCAGCGGGTAGCCATGCTTGATCCGCAGGCGGGTCGTGTGGATCCAGCCGAAGACCCCAGCGGCGCCAAGGGCAAGGCCTCCAGCGATGATCCAGGGCAAGTTGGGGATGATGACAGCAGCTGCGTCTACGGCCTGAGGGCTCATCGTTGCTTTTCCTTTGATCCAAGGTTGAGGGGGACGCCAGCGTCGGAGGACGAGGCTCTAGGGGAGGGCGTGTCGCGGAGGGCTTCAATCTCGTCAGAGAGCGAGTAGCCGCGGTCAGTCACGATCTTCTCCAGCACGATCATGCGGTCCTGCACCTGATCGAGCTTGTCGTGCAGTTCGCGGTTTTCTTCCTTCAGGCGCTTGGTTTCCTGACTGTCCGATTTCTCGGTCTTGCCGAAGAATTCATCCTCCAGATCATAGCCATGCTTGGCGCGGATCCAGTTGTTGATCACCCATCCAGCGGTGCTGATTGCAATGATCGCGATGACAAAGCTGGGCCCACCCCAATCCATTATACCTGTTCCTTTTTGTCCATTTTGAGCGGCACACCGCTGCTGGTTTCTTCGACCGAGCGCGTGTCACGCAGAGCTTCGATCTGGGTTGCCACGTCATAGCCGCGGTCGGTGACGATGCGTTCGAGGACAGCGACGCGGTCTTCGAGCTTCTGCACCTGAGCTGCATATTGCGCCGCTTTTTCAGCTGTCGCGTCTGCGGTTGTGCCGATTTGCATCTCGGCGATCTTTTGTTTGTGCTTGGCCCAGATTGCTACAATCGGGATGGTGCAGCCAAAAACGATCGCGAGGATCGGGATCATTGTCGCATCCATGAACTTTGCCCTCCAATTCCTACCCTTTGCGCCTCAGCGCAGTTTCTCGATCTCTTCGGCCGTCCGCCGCGCGGGATCGACCGCGATTTGTTCGAGCACAGCAATCCGGTCCTGCATCAGGCTGACGGTTTCCTTGAGTTCGGTGTTTTCATGTTCGAGCGCCGGGTTGCCCGTCTCGCCGGACTTGATCTTTGCCATTTCGCGGCGGTGCGCCAGAACGGTGCTGATCGTCATGAAGAAGGCCGCGCTAAGGAAGCAGACAATCAAAAGTGCAACAATCTCATCTGGCATTGGATATGCTCCCCTTGAACCTCGCGCCGATCAGCGCAGGTCTTCGATCTCTTTGGCGGTGCGGGTGGCGGGATCGGTGGCAATGCGTTCGAGGACGGCGAGGCGGTCCTCCATCATCTCCATCCGGTCCTGCATCTGCGCTTTCTCGCTGGTGAGTTGTTCAACCTTGCGGCTGTGCTGGTAGTCGAGCGCCTTTTCGCGGTGCCGCAGCCAGCTGTCCCACATTCCGTAGATGGCCGCTGGAACGCCTACTCCGGCGAACATCAGTCCCAGCATTATTCCGGTTTCCATCGCCCTAGCTCTCTCTTCTGTGCCTTCTCGTCAGTGACCCCGCCCAAAGGGTTCAGCGCAGCTCTTCAATCTCGGCTGTCAGGCGCGGATTGTTGCTGACGTAATAGGTCTCCACATCCGCCAGCCGGCGATCGATGTCGCGGAAGCGGGCGCGGATTTCGCGGGCCGAGCGGCTCGGGCTTTGACGCACGCGCTGCCAATACTTCTCTTCCTGCTTGTCAGCGTAGAGATGCGGCGGCTTCTTTTGCAGGACAAAGCCGGCGATCAGGTAGCAGACCGCTGCCAGACCTTGGCTAGCGACGGTCAGACCCACAGCGCCAACCCGGACCCAAAAGCGTGGCACGCCTGTATATTCGGAGATCCCGGAGCAGACACCAAACAGCTTGGCGTTCAAAGTGTCGCGGTAGAGCGTTGTGCGGGGGCTATTCATCAGGCGGCTCCTTTCTTCTCAGCGATGAGCTGTTCCAGCTCTCGCAATTGTTGGTTGTCTTTGTCCTGGTCGGCCTGGAGGCGCTTGACCGGGTTGAAGCTGGGGTCGTCATGCGCAACGAGGCGCTCGACCGTGTCCATTCGCTCATCCAGCCGTTTGGCGAGGTTGTAGAGTTCCTCCAGCAGTACCTCATCATCAGAGGTGATGGTGGCGGCGGTCTTCCACCGGGTCACGTAGTGCAGGATCAACCAGGGGAGGCCGATCAAGACAGTCGGGACAACAAGGGCGGCAGTCCAATCCATTGCTATTCTCCCTTCTTCTCGGCATCGGGTTTGCCGAGGGCTTTCTTCATTTGCTCAAGCTCGTCGTCGATGGCGTCCGAGCCTGCGAGAGCTGCGATTTCGTCAGAGAGCGACGGGCCGCTCTCCTGTCCGATTTGGATCGAGTCAGCACGCCCTTCGGCGTAATCGACACGGCGTTCGAGCTGGTCGAATTTGGCCAGAGCCTCATCCGTGCGCTCAGTCGTCATCAGCGTGCGCAGCTTGACGCGGTTCTCCGCGCTTTCGAGGCGCGCTGCGATCTGCGTCTGGCGGCTGCGCGCTTCACGCAGGCGGTGCTGGAGTTTCTGGATATCCTCCTCATACGCCCGCAATGCATCGTCCAGCACAGCGATCTCAGCCTTCAGCTGGTCGGCCATGTCGGTCGCTTTCTTCTTCTCGACCAAAGCGGCACGGGCCAAGTCTTCGCGTTCCTTGGACAGTGCCAGCTGCGCTTTCTCGCCCCAATCGGCCTGGAGCCGGTCGAGCTTGATCACATGGCGGCGCATTTCCTTTTGGTCCGCAATTGTACGCGCTGCCGAAGCACGGACTTCCACCAGCGTCTCCTCCATCTCGAGGATGATCATGCGGATCATCTTTGACGGGTCATCCGCCTTGTCGAGCATGTCAGTGAAGTTCGCGGCGATAATGTCACGAGTGCGGCTAAAAATGCCCATAAAGGCTACTCCATCCAGAAACGGGTTGGTGCTGACTGCTTTCGAACCTGCAGTGTTCGAGTCGTCACCATCACTATAGTTACCGTAAGTTTGCGTCGGAGTGGGGCTTTGACGCAAGGCTTCGATTTCAGCGTCGAGGCGAGAGAGCTTGCTCTTCGACGATCCCTCTTGGCCCAAAAGGGGGTGGACCGGAGCGCTATCGGCGTTGGAACTGCTGCGCGTCGGGGTAAGCGCATCTGCGTTCTCGCCATTCGCGACTGGAGTGTTGCGCTCCGGCCCAAGTCGATCAGCGTGGGGATCTTTTGAAGGGGATTTGCTCTTGGCCACGATCAGCGCGTTCAAGCCAGCTCAACCATGGCGGGGGTGTTCGCATCCGGCCCGGCCAAGTGCGCGCTGTCATTCAGCGTCATCTGGCTGGACAGTGCGATCATCGCGGTCATCGCAGCGATGCTGACCAGAGCGGCCTGGCCGAGCTTGGTGCGGAAGAAATCTGCGGTGTACATTGTGGGTCTCCGAGGTGTGTTTGTGTCTTGCCACCAACTTTGCAACCGGCGTGCCAAACTTGAAAAATCGCAGAATTCCGGGCTTTTTGGAACTCTCCTCAAATGGCTATATGGCCTCTATTGCCAAACATTGGGAAAATTCCCTATAGGTTGGTCACGGACACGGAATCAGGGGAATCATGGAGCGCGAGAACCAGTTTATCGGCCAGTCCGGCGCGTTCCTTGACGCGGTTGAGCGCGCCTCGCGTGCCGCGCCAATGCAGCGGCCCGTGCTCGTCATTGGTGAGCGTGGAACAGGCAAGGAACTGATCGCCGAGCGCCTCCACCGCCTGTCCACCCGCTGGGATGAGCCACTGGTGACGATGAACTGCGCAGCGCTGCCCGAAACTCTGATCGAAGCCGAACTGTTCGGTCACGAAGCGGGGGCTTTCACCGGGGCTACCAAAGCGCGCGCCGGTCGGTTCGAAGAAGCCGACAAAGGCACGCTGTTCCTCGATGAATTGGGCACGCTGTCGATGGGCGCACAAGAGCGGCTGCTGAGAGCGGTCGAATATGGCGAGGTCACGCGGATCGGTGCCTCGCGGCCTGTGCGGGTCGATGTGCGGATTGTTGCGGCGACCAATGACGACTTGCCAGCGCTGGCTGGTTCCGGCGAGTTTCGCGCCGACCTGCTTGACCGGTTGAGCTTCGAAGTCATCACGCTGCCTCCTTTGCGCGTGCGCGAAGGCGATGTGGCTGTGCTGGCGGAATATTTCGCGCGGCGCATGGCGGCAGAACTGGACTGGCATACCTGGCCCGGCTTTGCGCCCCATATCTCCAAACAGCTCGACGAATATGCCTGGCCCGGCAATGTCCGCGAGCTGCGCAATGTGGTGGAGCGCGCGGTCTATCGCTGGGATGATCCCGAAACACCGATCAGCCATGTGCAATTCGACCCGTTTGACAGCCCGTGGAAGCCAATCGCGCCTTCGCACAGGGTTAGCGCTGGTGCCCCGGCGCCCGCGGCCTCTGGAGGCGTGGCGCCTGCTAGTGGCGCTCCAACGCCCGCAGCGCTTGACTTTGAAGGCGTCGATGATCTGCGAGCCGCAGTTGACTCCCACGAACGCGCCATTGTTGAGCATGCTCTGGGCAAACACCGCTGGAACCAGCGCCAGACCGCCAAAGCCTTGGGGCTGAGCTACGACCAGCTACGCCATGCGATCAAGAAGCATGGGCTGATGGAAGAAGCATCGGAATAGACCCAATCGGTCAATTCAGCGCCGCTTAAACCTCCCCTTTACCAAAACCCGCTAACCCCTTTTGCGTTTGAACAACAAGGGGTTCGGGTTCGATGGATATGGTCAAGGGCTTGCTGATGGGCTGCGGCGTTGTCGCTATCCTTGGCACAGTGGGTTGTGTTGGACTGGTCGGTGTAGGCTCTTACGCCGTCGATCAGGCAGTGGCGGAATATGAGCAAGACCTCGAAGAACGTCGCGCCTTTGCTCCGCCAAAACGCGACAGCGCGCCAGCCAGCGATCCCTTCTCTGACTACAGCGGCAATTCGGATGATACGTCTTCCAGCGGCGATTGGGGCAAGGGAAGCCGGTAACTGCGCGGTTGCGCAAGGGCAGATGTTCAACAGGGATAACTGGACAATCCAATGGCTTTTTCTCTCTTCGATGCCGCCTTCGATGTCCTCGACCTTTATGACGAGGCGACCGAGTTCAAGAATGGCAACGAGCAGACCCGAAAACGCCAGTTGAAAAAGTGGGCGTGGATTCTGGGGGTGACTGTTGCGGGATTCGTGGTCGTCGCAATGATCAAGGTCAGTTTTTCCGCTGGGCCTGAGCCCCTAAATGAAGAACAGATCCGTGCCGAGGCCAAGGCCGAAGCGATTGCGGAGATGCAAGCGGCTGGCGCTGTCGGCGACCCTTGCGCCCGCGACCCGTTCCTCGACGAGTGCAAATAGGCTCAGATTTGACTGCCCAAAACGCCTCTCGCATCAACCCCTTGTTTACCGCTGTGGCATAATCTGCCGCGCGTAAGAGGAACGCACTCTGCGTTCGGCGCAAGGGCAGGTGTCATGCAACCGTTATTTGACATGGTGGACCGGATTACCGGGGTCATGCGGCTGATTATCGGCGGCATTGTCCTGGTCATCATGGTGGCCTCTTTCGCTATGAGCGCCGGGCTCTCCCTTTTCATGCCGACAATGTTCGAAGGCTTCGGCAGCGAGGCAGAACGAGAACGCTCGGCTGAACGGGCGACACAGCGAGCCAATGCGAAGCGCGAACAGCAACAGGCCGAAGCCTTGGCCGAAGATGGCTGGGGCTATGAAATGTCGGCCAACGCACCAACTTCGGACAGGCGCTCCAGCAGAAGTTCAAGCGAGGATGATGGCGGCTGGGGCCCAGCTGCTCGATAGGAACGAAAACGTCGATGGGCTTCCACGATCCCAATTTTGGCCAAGCGCCTCAATCAGCCGAACGCAATGCTCCGCGCCTGCCGCTGAGCCTCGCCGGCAAGTTTATCGCCGCAAAGGGCAATTTCACCTGCATCATCACCAATGTGTCCCGCACAGGGGCTTTGGTGGCGATGAGCACATCCCTGAAAGTGGGCGCCCACGGCTATCTGCGCGCAGGGCCCGTGGACCGCTTCGTGACGGTGACGCGCAAGGACAAGGGCGTGAATGCGGTTGAGTTCGATATCCCCTATGACGACCTCTTCATCGCAGACCTGCGCCGCTATCAGGAAGGTCTGGAAGAGCACTTGCAGGCCGAAATGGCCGAAACAGTTCGCAGCTGGACCATGGGCGAAAATCAGGGCCGCTGGTAAAGTCACGGCCAAAGCTCTTGCCAAACCCGGATTGCAGGCCTAACTGCACATTCATCCCGACATCGTCGACACTTTGAAGGGGCTGGCGCCGCAAGGGGCCGGCGCTAATCGGCCTGTGGTTTTCGATGGTGTCACAAGTAAAGAGTATCCTCGCACCCGCATGACCGACATTGCGCGCCTTGAAGACCTGATCGCACCCGAAGCGGAAGCTCTCGGGTTTGAACTGGTGCGCGTCAAGATGATGCCTTCCGAAGCCGGAGACGGCGGCGAAGCGCTCCAGATCATGGCGGAGGATCCGGCAACCGGCCAGCTGGTGATTGAACAATGCGCTGCTTTATCGCGCCGTATCTCAGACATGATGGATGCGCGTGAAGAGGCAGGAGAAGTGCTGGTCGAGGGGGCGTATCACCTCGAAGTCAGCTCACCCGGCATCGACCGTCCGCTGACCCGGAGCAAGGACTTTGCCAATTGGGCAGGGCACGAAGCGCGCATCGTTATGGTCAAGGACTATGACGGAAAGCGGACCTATAAAGGCGAGCTGGGCGGGATCACGGACGGCATGGTCAATATCACCGATGCCAAGACGGGCGAGGTCTCCTTGCCGCAAAAAGAAATACACAGTGCAAAGCTTGTCCTGACAGACGCGCTGATCGCTGCTACTAAGCCGCTCGATACGAGTGGTGCCGACACCATTGAAGAAGACTCAGAAGAAAAGGCAGACGACTGATGGCCAGTGCCATTTCCGCCAACAAGGCTGAACTGCTCGCGATTGCGAAATCCGTTGCATCGGAAAAGATGATTGACGAATCCATCGTTATTGAAGCGATGGAAGAAGCGATCCAGAAATCGGCGCGCAACCGCTATGGTGCCGAAAACGATATCCGCGCAAAGCTTGATCCCAATACCGGCGATCTGACGCTGTGGCGCGTGGTTGAGGTGGTTGAAGAGGTCGAAGACTATTTCAAGCAGGTGGACCTGAAGCAGGGCCAGAAGCTGCAAGAAGGCGCGGCGGTTGGTGACTTCATCGTCGACCCGCTGCCTCCAGTGGACCTTGGCCGCATTGACGCTCAAAGCGCGAAGCAGGTGATCTTTCAGAAGGTCCGCGATGCTGAGCGTGAGCGTCAGTTCGAAGAGTTCAAGGATCGCGCAGGCGAAGTCATCACTGGCGTTATCAAGTCGGTCGAGTTTGGCCATGTGATCGTCAATCTTGGTCGCGCCGAAGGCGTGATCCGCCGCGACCAGCAAATCCCGCGGGAAGCAGCCCGTGTGGGCGAGCGTGTTCGCGCGCTGATCACCAAGGTGGAGCGCAACAACCGCGGTCCGCAAATCTTCCTGTCACGCGCTGCGCCTGATTTCATGCGCAAGCTGTTCGCGCAGGAAGTGCCCGAGATTTACGACGGCATTATCGAGATCAAGGCCGCCGCCCGCGATCCGGGCAGCCGTGCCAAGATCGGCGTCATCTCGCATGATTCCAGCATCGACCCTGTCGGCGCTTGCGTCGGGATGAAGGGTTCTCGCGTTCAGGCCGTTGTGCAGGAATTGCAAGGCGAGAAGATCGACATCATTCCGTGGTCGGAAGACACTGCGACCTTTGTCGTGAACGCGCTTCAGCCTGCGACCGTGGCCCGCGTTGTCCTCGACGAAGAAGATGGCCGGATCGAAGTGGTTGTCCCTGACGACCAGCTTTCGCTTGCCATTGGTCGCCGTGGTCAGAACGTGCGTCTGGCAAGCCAACTGACCGGCCACCAGATCGACATCATGACCGAGGAAGAGGCTTCCGAGAAGCGCTCCAAGGAATTCGCCGAACGCTCCAAGATGTTCGAAGAGGAACTCGACGTCGACGAAACGCTTTCGCAGCTGCTGGTTGCAGAAGGTTTCGCGGAGCTTGAAGAAGTCGCCTACGTCGAACTAGCCGAACTCGCCAGCATCGAAGGCTTTGACGAAGAGCTCGCCGAAGAACTGCAAAGCCGTGCTGTCGAAGCGCTGGAGCGTCAGGAAGAAACGCACCGCGCTGCTCGCCGTGAGCTGGGCGTCGAAGATGCGATTGCCGAACTGCCGCACCTTAACGAGGCAATGCTGGTGACGCTCGGCAAGGCAGGTCTCAAGACGCTCGACGATGTGGCTGATCTGGCCACCGACGAGCTGATCGCGAAGAAGCGTGAAGCACCCCGTCGCCGCAACAACAATCCGGACGGTCCGCCAATGCGTCGTCCGCAGCGTGAGCAGGACAAGGGCGGCGTGCTGGGTGAATACGGCCTGTCAGAAGAGCAGGGCAACGAGATCATCATGGCAGCCCGCGCGCACTGGTTCGAAGACGAGGAGCCGCAAGCGGCTTCATCAGGATCCGAAGATGAGGAGCCCGCTGGGGCTCCCACTAAGGAGGCCGCCGATGCGGACTCCACCCAATGAGCGCGTAAGTTCCGACATCGCTGATCTACCTCCTCCCGGAGCCACTTCCGGGAGCGAGAGGCGCTGCATTCTGTCAGGGGAAACGCTCCCCCGCGAAGAGCTGATCCGTCTCGCCATCGCGCCAGACGGCAGCATTCATCCTGATCCGGGCGCCAAGGCTCCGGGGCGCGGGGCATGGATTGCGCCGGACAAGGCTGCGCTTGAAAGCGCCATCGCGGATGGCCATCTCAAACGAGCCTTGATGCGTGCATTTAAGGGAGGTGGTGATGGTATCACCCTTTCCTACAGCGACGATTTGCCCCAACGCATCACCGCCGCGCTGATCCGCAACCTGACCGACAGGCTTGGTTTGGAGTGGCGCGGTGGCAATATTGTGCTCGGCTCCGCCAAGCTTGCAGAGCATGCGCGAACCGGCCGGATCGGCCTGCTGCTTCACGCAAGCGATGCCAGCGAAGATGGGCGCAAGAAGCTCGATCAGGCGTGGCGTGTGGGGCTGGAAGAAGAGGGGTCAGGCAAGCGGGGAGACGTCTTGCCTCTGGACCGCGAGGCTCTGTCTGTGGCATTGGGCCGCGAAAATGTCGTCCATTTGGGCGTGTCGGCCAGTCGCAACCCGCGCAAGAGTGCGGTGTCTCGCATTGGACAGGCGGTCACGCGTTTGTCGCGCTATTTAGGGAGCGACCCTCCCGATTAGCCGCCTGAATACAAAGACAAAATGCGAGAGGCGCCTCTCTCGCCGGACGACCGAAGAATTTTGAAGGAATAACGAGCTAGATGAGCGACGAAGAGAAAAAACGCACCCGGAAACCTTTGGGCCTGAAACGGGCGGTTGATGCTGGCGAGGTCAAGCAGACCTTCAGCCACGGCCGCACCAACAAGGTCGAGGTTCAGGTGAAGCGCCGCCGCAAGCTTGTGAAGCCCGGCGAAACGCCTGCCCCTGAACCCGTGGTCGAGGCAGCTCCTCCGCCGCCGCCCCCACCGCCTCCAGCGGCTCCGGCTGCGCCCAAAAAGCCCGCTCCGGCTGCGGAAACCCCGCAGGAACGCGTCGCGCGTTTGCAGCGCGAGGCGGAAGAAGAGCGTCTGAAGCTCGCCGAAGAAGCGCGCAAGCGTGACGACCAGAAGGCGAAACAAAACGCTGAGGCTGAGAAGAAGCGCGCTGAGGACAACAAGAAGGCCGAAGCCGAAGCTGAAAAGCGAGCCGCTGAAGAAGCCAAGGCGGCTGCTGAGGCGGAAAGCGCCGCTCCCGAAGGTGAGGCTGAGGTCGCACCCGCTGACCCCGGCAGCCCAGCGCCCGCCGCGCGCAAGTTCACGCCGGTCGCCCGGCCTGAACCCAAGCGTCCGGAAAAGAAGAAGAAAGACGACAAACGCTCCGTCAAAGACACCAGCAGTCCCAAGGACAAGCGTCGCGGCGGCAAGCTGACTGTCTCCAAAGCTTTGAACGAGGACGAAGGCCGCCGTGCCCGCTCGCTCGCCGCGCTCAAGCGTGCGCGTGAGAAAGAACGCCGGATGCAAGGCGGCGGCTCCTCCAAGCCGCGCGAAAAGCAGGTTCGTGACGTTGTCGTGCCTGAGGCCATCACCGTTGGCGAACTGGCCAAGCGGATGGGCGAGAAGGGCGCAGACCTGGTCAAAGAGCTGTTCAATCTCGACATGATGGTCACGGTCAACCAGACCATTGACCAGGACACAGCGGAATTGCTGGTCGAACAGTTCGGCCACAATATCCAGAAGGTCTCCGAAGCCGATGTCGATATTACGACCGAGCAGGATGTTGATCCGGAAGAGACCCTGAAAGAGCGTCCGCCGGTCGTTACCATCATGGGCCACGTCGATCACGGCAAGACGTCGCTGCTCGACGCTCTGCGCGGTGCCAACGTTGTGAAAGGCGAAGCTGGCGGGATTACCCAGCATATCGGCAGCTATCAGATCACGACGAAGGACAAGCAAAAGATCACCTTCCTCGACACGCCGGGCCACGCAGCCTTCTCCGAAATGCGTCAGCGCGGTGCGAATGTGACGGATATCGTGGTGCTTGTGGTTGCCGCTGATGACGGGATCATGCCGCAGACGATTGAGGCGATCAATCACACCAAAGCGGCTGGCGTCCCGATGATCGTCGCGATCAACAAGATGGATAAGCCAGAGGCTGACCCGGACAATGTCCGCAGCCGACTGCTCGAACATGAAGTGATCGTTGAGAAGATGTCGGGCGATGTGCAGGACGTCGAAATCTCGGCCACCAAGAAAACCGGCCTGGATGAGCTGATCGAGAAGATCGCGCTGCAGGCCGAACTGCTTGAGCTGAAAGCGCGTCCCGACCGCGATGCTGATGCAACCGTGATCGAAGCGCAGCTCGACAAGGGCCGTGGCCCGGTCGCGACCGTGCTGGTGACGCGCGGCACTCTGAAGCGTGGCGACACCTTCGTGGTCGGCACCGAAAGCGGCCGTGTGCGCGCTATCGTCAACGACCAAGGCAAGCAGATCAAGGAAGCCGGGCCTTCGATGCCGGTTGAAGTCCTTGGCCTTGGCGGTGTGCCGTCGGCCGGCGATCAGCTGACCGTCGTGGAGAACGAACAGCGCGCCCGTGAAGTCGCGCAATATCGTCAGGAGAAGGCAACCGAGAAGCGCACCGCGCTTGCTCCGACCAGCTTCGACACGATGTTCAACAACCTCGCCTCCAACGTCATCGAATGGCCGGTTCTGGTCAAAGGCGACGTTCAAGGCTCGGTCGAGGCCATCGTCAATGCGCTGCACAACATCTCTACCGACGATATCAAGGCCCGCGTCCTGCACGCAGGTGTGGGTGCGATCACGGAAAGCGATGTGACGCTTGCAGCCGCATCGAACGCGCCGATCATCGGTTTTGGCGTTCGCCCCAACGCGAAAGCGCGCGAGCTGGTCAAGCGCGACGGTGTGCGGATGATGTATTACGATGTGATCTATCACCTGACCGAAGAGGTCGCGAAGGAAATGGCCGGTGAGCTTGGTCCAGAGCGGATCGAGACGGTCGTTGGCCGGGCAGAGGTCAAAGACGTCTTCAAGTCGGGCAAGAAAGACAAAGCCGCTGGCCTCCTCGTCGAAGAGGGTGTCATCCGCAAAGGTCTGTTTGCGCGCCTCACCCGCGACGATGTCATCGTTTCGGCGACGACCATCGCCTCGCTGCGGCGCTTCAAGGACGACGTCGACGAAGTCCGCTCAGGCCTCGAATGCGGCGTGGTGCTGGAAGACACCAACGACATTCAGGCTGGCGACCAGCTTGAAGTCTTCGAAGTCGAAGAGCGCGAGCGCACGCTGGAGGTGGGGTGAGCTGGAAACTCATTGAGGCAGTAAGCTCCCAGCCCGAGTTTGGTATCTCCGATCCAGACTTTGGTAAGGAGATGGCTAGAGCTATCGGCGTCATTCTAAATGACGACGATAGGAGCCGAGAGGAGTTTGCTGAAGAGCTGTCAACATTCCTCAATGAGCAGGTTAGTAAATTCATGCTCGATGCCTATTCCAGCAAAGCTCGACCTGACCATGCAGTGCCGGCTCACCGACTGTTCGGAATTGTCGCGGTTTCTGGCCGGTGGGATGTCTTGGATGCACTCTTGCAACGCTTCGGAGTTCGCATTGCTACACAGTCTGACGTTGCGCTGATGCAGACAGGTGATGCTTATAAAGCACTTAAGACTTTGGAGCGCTCGCTGGATCGATACGAATGACTTGGCGTGACCAAATCCAGGCGGGCACCGAAGGCTCTCCGCACTCCAACCTGCTGGGCTCCAAGTTTCTCGGCTTTGACGAGGAGACCGCGACCGCGACGATGGAATTCACTGTTGCCAAGCAGATGACGACTTGGCGCGGCGGTGTGCAGGGTGGGCTGGTTGCGGGCTATCTCGACGATGTGATGGGCTATGCCTTTGTCGCGATGACTGGCGGTGTGCAAGCGCCGCTTAATCTGGAAATCTCGATGCAGCTACTGGGCCTCATCCCCGAAGGCGCGACGATCATCGGCAAAGGCCGCGTGGTGCGCGCTGGACGCAGGGTGATCTTCCTCGAAGGGGAGCTGCAGACGCCGGAGGGGCAGGTGCTCGCCAAGGCAACCTCCACTGCAATCCCGACCATGCGTCCCTCTCAGGATGAGACGGGAATGGGACGGTGATGCCGACCGTCCTGGCCCTCCTCGGCAGCATCAATATTGGTGGCAATCGGATCAAGATGGTCGACCTGAAAGAGGCGCTCGCCAAAGAGGGGTTTAGGGACGTCACCACGGTCGCGGCGAGCGGCAATGTGATCCTCACCACCGACAAAGAGCCGGCCATGCTCGAAATCCAGCTGGAGAGCATTGTCGAGCGCAGCTTTGGCTTCAAGAGCTGCGCCATGGTCCGCACGAAGGAGCAGGTGCACAGCGCCATCCACGACAACCCTTTCCACGGCACCGGCGAAGAGCATGGCTCGGACAAGATGGTCCATTCCATCTTCCTTTCCGCTCAACCGGAACAGGAGGCGTTTGACGCGCTGCTGCAGGAGCATAAGGACAAAGGGAGCGAACGGCTCGCACTGGGTGACCGCGTACTCTATCTCGATTATGTTTATGGCGTTGGCGTATCGGACCTGTCGAACAAGCTGCTTGAACGGCGGCTCAAGGTCAAAGGCACGGCGCGCAATATGAACTCGCTGAAGAACATTATTTCAAAGATGGCCTGACCCAAGGACTACCCGAATGGCCCGCAGACAAGATCACACCTCCGAACAGCAAAGCGTCCGCGTCCTGAAAGTGGGCGAGCGGGTGCGGCATATCCTGTCCGAGCTTCTCGCCCGGCAGGAAGTGCATGACGAAACTGTCAGCGCCTCCAACATCTCGGTGACGGAGGTGCGGATGAGCCCGGACCTGCGCAACGCGACCGCCTATGTGAAGCCGCTGCTGGGTGCGAGCGACGATGACGTCGTGAAGGCCCTGCGCCAGAACACGGCTTTCTTGCAGCGCGAGGTCGCCAAGCGGCTAGGCCTGAAATTCGCGCCCAAGCTGAAGTTCCGCAAGGATGAAAGCTTTGCCGAAGCAGATCGGATTGAGGCTCTGCTGCGCGACCCCAAGGTTGCCAGAGACCTGGATGACGATCTGGATGACGACCTTGAGGCCCGCTCAGATGGCGACTTGGGCGGCTAAGGCCCGCCTCGCTGCATGGTCCCCGCATTGGATTGGGGCTTTCCTACACGCTCGGCAATGTGGCACCCACCGATGATGGAATTTGGTGGGCTCATCGACTTTTCCCGCCAAACCTTTACGCGTCGCCTTTGGGTCTAAGTCACTGAAATATAGAGACAGGTTAGGGCGACACTGTGTCGCCTTTGTCGCCCATCTGTCGCCTTTGGCCGCCTTATCCTCACCCCGGTACCATCCGCGCGTTGAGGCGGATCTTGACCTTGTTGCCCACGATCAGCTGATAGCTGCGCATGCCATAGTCGCGCCGGTCGATCTCCATCTCTCCGGTGAAGCTCACCGCGTTGCCTGTCGATCGGGTTGGGTCGCTGGTGAAGGTCACGCTCAGCGTTTCGGTCTTGGTGACGCCGCGCGCAGTTAGCTCTCCGGTCAGCGTCCCTTGCGTGGGCGAGGACATGGAGAGCGAACGCCCGACAAAGCGGATGGACGGGTAGCGTTCGACCCAGAAGAACCTTTCACCGCGCAGGCGTTCCAGAGTGGTCTGATCCGGAGCTTCCAACTGGCGCGCGTCGAAAGTGACGTCGATCTTCGCGTCCTGAGGCGCTCCCGGCACGATGGTGACATTGCCCCGCATGCTGGGGAAAAGGGCGGTCTTGCTCGACAGGCCGAAGAAGGGCACGCGCGCCGTCACCTCACTGGCGGAGGCGTCGAGTGTGTAGTTCAGGGTCCCGCTGCTTTGTGCCGAGGTGCCAACCGGCATCATCAGCGCGAACAATGCGACAAGGATCATACGGAGCATAAGTGTTCCTTTCTCTCCATTGACCCTCTCACGAATATATACGCGAAAAATCGCGCGCAGGTTTCACGCCGCAGCGTGTTTTCGCCCCGCTTGAGCCGTTAGCCGCCTGCGCCCGGCAGGCTATAGCCCACCGGCGCATCTGGCCCCAAGGGGAAGCCGAGAAAGAGCCAGGCGACGATCAGCAGCGTGCCTGAAATCAGCAGCCAGATCGAATAGGGCAACATCATCGCGGTCAGACTGCCAATCCCGAAATTGGGCTGCCAGCGCCGTGCGAAGATCAGGATCAGCGGAAAGTAGACCATCAGCGGCGTGATGATGTTCGTCGCGCTGTCACCCACGCGGTAGGCTGCCGTCGCGCCTTCCGGGCTAATCCCCAGCAGCATCAGCATCGGCACCAGGATCGGTGCGAGCAGGCCCCACTTGGCGCTCGCCGAACCCACGAACAGGTTCAGGATAGCTGAGAAGATCACCATCAGGCCCAGCACGATCGGCAGCGGCAGGCCGGTGGCCTTGATCGCGTCCGCTCCATGCACCGCCGAGATCAGGCCCAGATTGGACCAACTGAACATCGCCACAAAGTGCGCAGCGGCAAAGGAGAGGACGAGGTAATAGCCCATGTCCTTCATGCTCTCCGTCATCATCGCGACCAGGTCCTTGTGATCGTTGATCGTGCCGACCGCTTTGCCGTAGGCCCAGCCGGTTGCCAGGAACATCAGGAAGAAGGCCGCGACCAGCGATTGGTATAGGGGCCCAAGTTCAGTGTGGATCGAGCAGTCGGCAATGCGCGAGCCGTCTTCGGCGAGGCAAGCCCCTTCGTTCACCAACGGCGTGCCCGGTGCAAACACCATAGCGACCCAAAGCGCAACAATGCCCAGCGCGGCAAGCCCTGCGTAGCGCAGACCCTTTGACGTAAGAGCTGGATCTCCGGCCGTGGGATCCGGATTGGCGTCATCCTCTTCGGCGACGGCGGTGACTCCGGCAGTCCACGGGCCAAGGCGCGGTTCTATCACCTTGTCGGTCACGTACCAGATGATCGGCAGATAGAGCACGGTCATCACGCTGATGAAGTACCAGTTGCCAGCAATGTTCATCGTCCAGCTTGGGTCGAGCGAGCTTGCGACCACAGCCTCTTCCGTCAGGCCAAACAGCAATGCGTCGAGCTGGCCGGGGGAGATATTGGCTGAGAAGCCTCCGGAAACCCCTGCAAAAGCTGCTGCGATACCCGCCATTGGATGGCGTCCTGCAGCGGCGAAGAGAATGCCAGCCAGCGGGATCAGGACCACATAGCCCGCATCCGCCGCGTGGTTACCCAGCATCGCCACCAGCGCCACAACTGGCGTCAGCAGAGCCGTAGGTGCGGCCTTCACCGCCTTGGCCATGCCGGCTGCGAAGAAGCCGGAACGCTCGGCCACCCCTGCGCCCAGCATCACCACCAGCACATAGCCGAGCGGGTAAAAATGGGTGAAAGTCTTGGGCATCTCGACCCAAAGCCTCTGGATGTTCTCCGGCGAGAGTAGACTGACCGCTCGCTCCACCTTCAATTCGCCCGTAGCCGGGTCGATTTCGGCAGGGTGGATGGCGGAGACGCCCAAGGAAGACGCGACCACGCTGATCGCGATCAAAATGATGATGAGGTAGAAGAACAGGAAGACCGGGTCGGGCAGCTTGTTTCCGCTGCGCTCAATCCAGCCCAGAATGCCGGTCATGCCTTCGGTTTTCGGCGCCTCTGCGGCACTTGCCATATCGGTGATCCCCTAATCTCAAATACGTTTGATGCGTGGCTAGCATTGCCTTGTTGCTGTGTCACACCGCTTTAATCAACAGGCGCTGAACGTGGTGACATTGGCGAGGGGCACGCGTGCGCGCTAAGCTTTGCGCCATGGCCAAGCTCTATTTCTACTATTCCAGCATGAATGCGGGAAAATCGACGACGCTGCTGCAAGCCGACTTTAATTATCGCGAGCGCGGCATGGCGACGATGGTGTGGACGGCGGAGCTTGATACGCGCTCGGCTGGCATGGTGCAGAGCCGGATCGGGCTGGAAGCGGGCGCCCATCTCTACACGCCGGAAACGGATATGTTTGCAGCGATTGCAGCGCAGCACGGGGAAACGCCGCTCGACTGCGTGCTGGTCGATGAAGCGCAGTTCCTGACGAAGGATCAAGTGTGGCAGCTCGCCAAATTGGCGGACGAGGCGTCGATCCCCGTGCTCTGTTATGGCCTGCGCACAGACTTTCAGGGCGAGCTTTTCCCGGGCTCTGCTGTCCTGCTGGGCGTTGCGGACGCGCTGGTGGAGCTGAAAGCGGTGTGCTGGTGCGGGCGCAAGGCGAGCATGAACCTGCGCGTCGATGCTGAAGGGCGCGCCGTGGACGAGGGCGAGCAGACCGAAATTGGCGGGAATGACCGCTACGTCGCCCTATGCCGCAAGCATTTCAGCGCGGCTCTGGCGGGCGATCCGGGAACGCTAGGTTAGGCGCTGACCGCGTCGATAAAGCGGGCCTGTGGGTGCCGGGCGAGCAGTTCGGATAACCATGCTTCGCGCTTCCCCGCTTCGACGCAGGCGACGATGCAGCCGCCAAAACCGCCTCCGGTAAGCCGCGCGCCCAAGGCGCCGAGTTCCTGCGCGCTCGCAACTAAGGCGTCGATGTCCGGCACCGACATCTCGAACAGATCGCGCATCGAGACGTGGCTTTCATTCATCAGCGTGCCGAACCGCGCCATTTCGCCAGCTTCAAGCGCGGTGATGGCCTGCAAAACTCGCTGATGTTCGGTGACGCAATGGAGTGCTCGGCGTTTGGGGATTTCGTCAAGCTGTGCCGTCTCGACCTCCTCGCGGGGGAGGAGGCAAAGGTCTCCGGTCCCGAAATGCGCCTTGGCGGCGTCGCACTCGACCTTACGCGCGGCGTAACGCCCGTCGGTCAGCTTGCGTGTGACGCCGGAGTGGATGACGACCATGTCGAACCCTTGAGGGATCGCAACGATGCGCCAATCTAGCGACTTCGTATCAAGCGCCATGCCTGTGCCGGGAGAGGCTAGGGCGACCGCCATCTGGTCCATGATCCCGCACGGCACGCCCATATATTCGTTCTCGACCCTGCGTGCCGCTATGGCGAGATCTACGTCGGATTGCGCTCCGTTTGAGGAAGTGCGTGCTGCCTTGAGGACCGCGACGATCAGCGCCGCTGAGGAAGATAAACCCGACCCCTCCGGCATGGTCGAGTGGATGGCGACCTGCGCTCCTCCTTCCAGCAGTCCCATGGCGTTGGCCTCCCTCAGAGCGCCCACCACCGGGTCCGACCAATCGCCTGAAGCGGTGTCGGAGAGTTCGCGCGACGAGGGCGCGTCATAGTCGTTGGAGCTTACCTCGACGGCACTGTTGCCCAGCCGGGTCAGAGTGACCTCGATCCCGATGGACAATGCAGCGGGCAGGACCATGCCGCCATTGTAATCGGTATGCTCGCCGATCAGATTGACGCGGCCCGGAGAGCGGGCCGTAAAGCTCGGCCTGCTCATCGCGCATACTCGCGCAACTTAGCCGCCGCGCTTTCGGGCATGACATCGACGGTGAAGGTGCCAGTGTGCTGCTCGACCGAGGCGAGATATTTCATCCGCCCAGGCGCGCGCAGAAGCGGGTAGAATTGGACGGTGAAGTGGTAGCCCGCCGAGCCGCCTTTGGGCGCCGCATGAAACGCCATCATCGTCGCAGCCGGTTGCTTGAACAAAGCATCATAGCGCCGCGTCACCTCGCCGAGCCAATATCCGAGCGCCTCCAACTCCTCATCCGAGCAGTCCCACGGCCCTTCGCGGCGCGTCATGGGCGCGAGCCACGTCTCATAAGGGAAGCGGGCAAAGCGCGGGACGAAGGCGGCGATGCCTCCCTCTTCGCCGAGGCCGTAGGCGGGCATTGCGGCAGAGATCTCGCTCGCTAGGTCATAGCCGCCCGCAAAGGCGTCGATGGCACGTTGCTGGACTTCCGGCGTGCGCTGGAAGCCGTAAATCTGACCGTGCGGGTGGTGGAGGGTGACGCCAACTTCGTCGCCGCGGTTTTCAAATGGCAAGACATAGTCGCAACCAGCGGCGAAGTGCGTCTCGTAACGGTCGATCAGCGCGCTGAGCAGCACTTGGCGACGGTCGCTGCCGATGGTCTCAAGACTGCCTGTCGCGTCCGGCGCGTAGACCACGACATCGCAGGCGCCTTTGGCCGGTTCGCTTGCGATCCCTTCAAGATCAGCGGCGTCAGAGGCGCTGGGGTGGAAGGCGGCGAATTTGTTCTCAAAAATCGCGCATTCGAAGTCGGTAAAGGGGATTTCCGTCAGCGGCCCTCCCGGCACTGTGGGCGCAAGCGGATCGTCGGCGGCCGAGGGCTTGAATGTGCGGTTCTGGCGATGCGCGGCGTAGACGTTCCACTCTTGCCGCAGGGGATGCCGCCGGATTTCTCCGCCTTGCGAGATGTCGTCGTCAGCCTCTGCCTGAAGCGGGAGGTCGTGCGCGTTGCGGCCATAGAGGTGCAGCATCCGCCCATCCGCCTTGCGATGGTCGCGGCGAAAGGTGGGCGCGCCTCCGACGCTGCGGGCGAGTTCCACAGGGGCGGTCATGCCTTCACCTGTTTGGGGACCTTGCGGGCTTCGAACCAACGCTCGACCCGTTCGCGCGCGGCCTCGTCCAGATGGAGCTTCAGCTTGCTGCGCCGCCACAGGGCGTCTTCTGCGCTGCGAACAAATTCATGTTCGACGAGATATTCGAGCTCACGCGCATAGAAGTCGCCGCCGAAATGCTCGCCCATATCGTTGAGGCCCTTTGCACCGCCAAGCACCGTGTCGATCCGTGTCCCATAGGCGCGGGCAAGGCGCGTGATGGCTGAGGGCGGGAGCCAGTCATATTGCGCGGCCTTGTCCGCAACGAAGCGGTCAAAGCCCATCGGGTCAATCTCTCCGCCGGGCAAAGCTGCATCGGCTGTCCAACTTGCGCCTGAAACCTTCAGCTTTTCAAGCGCATGTTCGGCGAGTTTGCGATAGGTTGTGATCTTGCCTCCGAAGATGGAGAGCAACGCGGCCTCATCGCCGGTCTCTCCCCGGTCTACCTCAAACACATAGTCGCGCGTCACGGTCGAGTTCGACGCAGCCTTGTCATCATAGAGCGGACGCACCCCGGCATAGCTCGACGCGGCATCGGCGGGCGTCACGTCCTGGCTGAGATATTCGTTCACCGCGTCGCAGATATAGTGCGACTCCTCGGCCGAGATCTCGATGCCTGTCGGATCGCCCTCAAAGCCCACATCGGTGGTGCCAACCAGTGTGAAGTCACGCTCGTAAGGTATTGCAAAGACGATACGATCATCCTTGTTCTGGAAGATGTAGCAATGCTCACCTTCAAACAGTTTGGGGAAGATCAGATGGCTGCCTTTAACGAGGCGCAAGTTATCGTGCTCGCCTCCCTTATCGGCACGGCCGAGGACCGTATCGACCCATGGCCCAGCGGCATTGACGACCATGCGGGCAAAGACCTCACTCTCGCCATCGGCATCGCGCAAAGTGGCTTTCCAGCCATCCCCTTCGCGCGCCAAACCGGTGCATTCGGTCCGCGTCCGAATGTCCGCACCGCGCGCTTTTGCGTCCATGCAATTGAGCACAACAAGCCGCGAATCTTCGACCCAGCAGTCGGAATATTCAAAGCCCGTGGTCAGCCGCTCTTCGAGCACTTGCCTATGCGGAGCGTCACGCAGATTGACTGTCCGCGTCGGCGGCAGGAGTTTGCGCCCGCCCAGATTGTCATAGAGGAACAACCCCAGCCGCAGCATCCATTTGGGCCGCAGCCCCTCGTCATGCGGCAAGACAAAGCGCAAAGGCCAGATGATGTGCGGAGCGATCTTCAGCAATCGTTCCCGCTCAATCAGGCTCTCTCGCACCAGCCGGAACTCGTAGTGTTCCAGATAGCGAAGCCCGCCATGGACCAGCTTGGTCGAGGAACTGGACGTCGCCTGCGCCAGATCATCCTTCTCCACCAAGCACACCGAAAGCCCGCGCCCCGCCGCATCGCGCGCAATGCCTCCACCGTTAATGCCGCCGCCGATCACCAGCAGGTCGAAAGAGCTTTGCGTCACAGTGGTGTCTACTCGCTGGCTTCGAGGTGGTAGATCAGACAGGTGTCCGGGAAGGTGAGGGGTGGCTGCATGCCATAGCCCATCAAGGCCGCTCCTGAAACCAGCGTCCCTTTGCCCTGCAATTCGGCCGCGTCGACGATTGACGGGGTCGATATCGAAGGATTGTGCTGAGGCCAGACCAGTCTGACGCGGTACTGCTTTGCTGCATCGAGCCCTGTAAAGTGGATGCGGCGCGGCAAGGTTGCTGTCTCGGTTTCCAGCACGGCGTAGGAGAACAGCGCCTCTGACTGGTCCTTCGCCACGCAGCCAACCACGTTGGTCGTCTCGCTGGAGTCCACGCGCCAGAAGGTGCCGCCATGAATCAGATCGCGGTGCTGTTTATGGAGGGCGATGCCGGCTTTGAGGACAGCGAGATCCGCCTCCCGCTCCGCCCGCAAGTCCAGCTCCATCCCCATATGGCCAAAGATCGCGCTTGCAACGCGGAAGGCCATGGAAAACTTGCGGCCCGTAATGTGGCAGGTCTTGGGACCGACATGGGTGCCCAGAACCCGCAGCGGGAAAAAGTGCGAGGCCCCGCGTTGGATCGCCTGACGCGCGCGCGCATCGTTGTTGTCGGAGGTCCACAGCCGGTCGGTGTAGCGCAATATGCCAAAGTCTGTCCGCGCGCCGCCCGATGAACAGCTTTCAATCTCAAGGCTGGGATGACGCTCTCGCAATTGCTTGAGCAATTCATACACGGCCTGTGTCTGGTGATGCATCGCCCCGCGCCCATTGCTGGCCGGGTGGTTGGTGTCGCGGTTCATGTCCCACTTGATGTAGGCGATGCCATATTCGCTCACCAATGCGCTGATCTTGTCGAACAGATAGTCAAACACTTCGCGCTTGGTGAGGTCGAGCGTCAGCTGCCCACGGAACGGAATGGTCTCAACCCCGTCGGCCTGAAGCACCCAATCGGGATGGTTGCGGAACAGGTCGCTGTCGGGATTGACCATTTCGGGTTCGAACCACAAGCCGAACTCCATGCCGAGCTCTTTGACCTTGTTCACGAGCGGGTGGAGGCCTTCGGGGTAGATGTCCTTCGATACCCACCAATCGCCAAGACCCGCAGCATCGTGCCGCCGCCCGCCGAACCAGCCATCGTCGAGGACGAAGCGCTCTGCGCCTACATCGGCGGCGGCCTCTGCCAGCTCGATCAGAGTGTCGGTGTCGTGGTGGAAATAGACCGCTTCCCAGGTGTTGTAGTGGACCGGGCGGGGGGAGCTGAAGCTGCGTTTTTCCAGCACCGAATTGTGCAGGTGATCGTGGAAGGCGTGGGCGAGGCCGTTGAACCCCTCGTTCGACCACACGGTGAGCATGTCCGGCGTACGATAGGTCTCACCCTGGCCAAGCCGGATTTCGCCGGGGAAGGTTAGTTCACCCATTTGCACAAAGCCGCGGCCATCGCTGTGGCGGTCGACACGCAGGCGGTGATTGCCGCTCCATGCAAGGTGGAAGCCAGCGGCGAGGCCCGTTGTCTCGCTTGCCTCGGGCGTGGCCAGAATGCCTCCGGGGAAGACGTCATGGCTGGTGCGGCCGGCCTTGTTCTCGCGCACGATGCTGCCTTGAAAGGCGGGCACTTCCTCAATTGCAAATTCACCCGACCAGCGCCCGGTGAAGCTGAGGAAGCGGTTCATGCGCGGGTCGAACGGAACGCAGATGGCCGCGCACCAGTCGAGCTCGAATTCAGCCTCAGATAGGTTTTCGATCTGGGTCGAGGAGCGCAGGATTCCGGTCGCAGGGTCGACGGCAAAGTGATGCTTGGTCGCGATCGAGAAGTTGCTGTCCTTGCAGCGGATTTCGAGCGTGTGCTCGCCTGACTGCTCGACCGCCTCAATCCTGAGGTCGAGCGCCCAATCTTGCCCAGCGCGGTGGCCAATCAATCCAGAGGGGCCCGAGATACCGGTGCCGATTTCATTGAGCAGTGATCCGCGCAAAGGCACAGAGGCGCTACCAGGGGCATGTTGGCGTGTGGCGAGCAGCGCCAGCTCGCTCGCCTTCACCCCCTCAAGGTCGGGGCCTGCATAGAGAATGATTGGTCGCGACCCCCGCGAACATTCGATCGCCAGCATCGTGCCGCCGCCGCGCAACTCGCAGAAAGAGTGCGCCTCTCCCTGCCGCTCAACCGGATCGGATACAGGCACCGGGCGATGTTCGTGGATCGCGGAGATCCCGTCCGCGTGATCTTCGACTTCACTGTGCGGCGCATCCGCCGGATTTAGTTTGGCGTCCTCAGCCATCCAAACAGTCCATGCCTCCCAACGATCCTGATATTCATAGCCGACTTCTAAGGCCAGCCTGCAGCGATATTCGCGCGATTTATCCCCTTATGTGAAGTGGGATTTTGGCGCTCCATGAAGTTTTTGGTAATACGATCTCTCAATTACGGAGCGAACGCCCCGATGTGGGAAGAGAAAGTCTATAAACAGAATATGCATCTCTCCGCCATTGGGGGGATCAAAATCGCGTGTTTTCTGACCGATGGGGTCGGCGTGCTCACAGCGCGGCGCACCTTGCCGCATTACACTTTGGTCTATGTGACGCGCGGCCACGGCACCTATCGCGATGAGCGGGGCGTCTCGCTAAGAGTGCAGGCGGGTGATGCTATCCTCGTGCATCCCGGCATCGAGCATTGGTATGGACCTGCGCGTGGTGACACATGGGATGAATTCTATCTCGTTTTTGAAGGGCCGGTGTTTGATCTGTGGCAGAATGCGGGCTGCCTTGACCCCGATAACCCGGTGATCTCCCTGCGCCCGATGGACTTCTGGCGTGATCGTATCCTCAGGCTGATAGGTGGGCCTGGCGCGCGAACAGAGGCTGAGCTGATCCAGGAAACCGCTGGGCTGCAAGCTCTGCTTGCTGACATCGCCAAGGCGGGTGAGGACGATATGGCGGACGACAATGCGTGGCTTGCGCAGGCCAAGGACGCGATCCGATCAAGCCTCGATGTGCGTCAGGCGGCGCGATCTATGGGCCATTCCTACGAGGCATTTCGCAAGCGATTTCGCAAGCTCTCCGGGCGCTCTCCTGGGCGATACCGGACCAGCATCTTGATGGAGCAAGCCTGTGATATGCTGACCGATCCCAACATATTGCTGCGCGATATTTCCGATCGGCTGGGCTATTGTGACGAGTACCATTTCAGCCGCCAATTTAGCAAAACTGTGGGTTGGTCTCCGTCGGAATATCGCTCCCGCATTGCTCGCGATAAAGCTGCGTTTTAGCTTTTGGCAGCTAACAAGGGCCGCAACGCCACTGTCAAAAGAGGCAGCGTTGCAAAATTATGACAGGCACAGTTTCTCCACCGTAAACCCGCGCCGTCGATCCCAAAGTCTTCATGGCGGTCCAATCCGTCTATGGCAATCACTCCCGTCTTCGTCAGGAATTGGGCTACGGCCGAAAGAGGCCTAGTCCACATGCCCTAGCAATAAGGGGCGTGGGTAAGGGAGAAAGCCATGTTGATTTCGAAGCGGGCCATTCTGGCCCAGTCCGCTGCCTTTGCAGCTATCGCAATTTCCACCCCCGCCGTCGCACAAGACGCTGACGACACACAGGTCGCTGAAGAAGAAGGCAACGCAATCGTCGTTACCGGCTTCCGCCAGAGCCTTGAAAGCTCGATCAACCTCAAACGCAGCAGTTCCGCTGTTGTTGATGCCGTCTCTGCAGAGGATGTCGGCAAATTCCCTGATCAGAACGTCGCAGAATCGCTCCAGCGCATCACCGGCGTCGCGATTGACCGTTCCGGTGGTGAGGGCCAGTCGATCACGGTTCGCGGCCTTGGCCCAGAATTCAACGCCGTTTTGCTGAATGGCCGTACCCTTGCGACCGACAATCCGGGACGCGAATTCTCGTTCGACGTTCTTTCCGCTGACATCATTCAAACCGCAGAAGTCTACAAGACCGGAGTGCCCAGCCTGCAATCCGGCGGTATTGGTGCACTCGTCAATATTCAGACCGCGCGTCCGCTGGACCGTCCGGGCCTGAACATGTCGATCTCGACCGCTGGTATCTATGAGAACCTGAGCGAGGATTTCGGCGCCGACATTTCGGGTGTGTTCTCGTACTCGAACGACACGTTTGGCATCATGCTCGGCGGTTCGTACCAGATGCGCAACTCGCAATTCGACCGCAATATCACCAACGGGTATGCGCTGCGTGACAATCCGAGCAATGACCCGAATGATTCCGACGTAGTCATTCTGGCTCCCGAAAGCTCCACCGGTCTGACTGACGCAGCCTTTGGTTTCCTGCCCGACGGGTCACGCGTCCAGCAGCAGGTGATCTTTAGTCGCGACGTCCAAGATCGCGAGCGGATCACGCTGAACGGCGCGGTGCAGTTTGCGCCGAGCGATGCTGTCACCTTCACTGTCGACGGTCTCTACACGCGTCTCGACATCGAATCGTTTGACCAGCAATTCTCCGGCTTCTTCAGCCCACCCTTCATCAACCCGCAGGTTGACGCGAATGGCACGGTGACATCGTTCAGCCGTCCCAGCATCGACTTCCAGAACCGCAACCCGGACATCGCCGGCGCGGTGGGCCTGTCGCAGAACGACAACGTGCTGACGTCGAACAACCGTCTGGCAGAGACCTTTGCGATTGGCGGGAATGTGGAGTTCGAAGCGAGCGACAGCCTCAGCTTCGTCGCTGACATTTCCTATTCGCGAGCAACGCGCGATGGGACCAACCCGTTCGTGGTGCTGGGTGCGCTTGCGCCGACGTCGCCGCTGATTGAGTCGACCAGCGATACAGGCATTTCGACCATCACCAACATCAACGACGCTGACTTTGTCGACACGTCGATACAGCGTCTGCACTTCGTCAACGTCAACCGCACGCAGGTTGAAGACGAAGTGTTTGAAGTGCGCCTTGATGGTGAATGGGACGTCGATGCGGGGCCGCTCGAAACGGTCCAGTTTGGCGGGATCTACACCGACCGTGAAAAGGTGCAGAACCTGTTCGACAACTTCGCAGCACCAGACTTTGGCAACATTCAGGCCGGTCAGATTTTCTGCGCCTATTGCGGTTATACCGTGGGCTTCGATGAATCGATCCTCAGCCCGTTCTCCTTTGACGGGTTCCTGAGCGGCGTTGAGGGTGCGGACACAGTTCCAGCGCAAATCCTGACCGCCAGCTTCGAAGATGCCTTCGCGCAATTGAACGACATTGCAAATCTGCAAGACCCAAACCGCACCGGCGGCAATACGGCTGAGCTGATTGACTACCTAAACAGCGGCCAGCTTGACCCGGTGCTCGGCATCTACACGCCGACCTTTAATCCGGGCGGCAGCTTTGCGGTGGAAGAGCAGATCTACTCTGGTTACTTCAACACCGTGTGGGGCGGAGACTTTGGCGGAGACCTGCCATGGTCGGCCAATGTCGGCTTCCGCATTGCCTTCACCGATGTCGTGTCGAGCGGGATTGACCAGCCAGTCATCGAATTCCGTGAAACGGTTGGCGACACGCAGCTCGCTCCGGTCTTTGGACCTGCTTCCGCGATCAGCGTGCCGAACGACTATGTCAACTTCCTTCCATCGGTGAACTTCAAGCTGGAGCCGACCGAGGATATCGTTCTGCGTTTGAGCTATGCCCGGACCGTGACCCGTCCGACGCTGACGGCTCTGGGTGTTGCCAACACATTTGGTGGGCGTTCGGATGCACCGCTCAGCAGCGGCGGCAACCCGCTTCTCGAAGCGTTCGAAGCAGATAACTTTGACGTTTCGTTCGAGTGGTATTTCGATGCCCTGAGCTATTTCAGCATTGCTGGCTTCCACAAGGAACTGGGCGGCTTCCTCGAAGAATTGACCCTGCCGGTTCCGGGCACTGTCATCATTCCGGCTGGCAATGTGTTGGGCGGCAATGTGGTGACGGTCGACACGCCGACCGATGTTGAGTTCCTCGACACCCGTCAGCGCAACGGCCTCTCGGGCAGCATCACCGGTGCAGAGATCGCCTTCCAGAAGACGTTCGACAACGGCTTTGGCGGCATCATCAACTACACCTATGTGAGCTCAAGCCAGGACAACGCGCCAGTCGGAGACCTTGGCTTCAACGGCTTCACGCCGCACACGGTCAACCTCACCGCGTTCTACGAAGGTGACCGCCTGTCGGCGCGTGTGTCCTACAATTATCGCGATGGCTTCCTGGTGCAGGAGGACGACGTGCAAAGCGAACCGCGTCAGCGTGAAAGCTTTGGCCAGGTCGACTTCTCAGCCAGTTACGAGCTGACCGACACGTTCCAGGTCTTTGTTGAGGGTCTCAACATCCTCAACGAAGACACGCGTGACTTCTCCCGCTTCTCCAACCGCGTGCTCACCTATGAGCGCACCGGAGCGCGTTACACCGCTGGTGTTCGGGCGAAGTTTTAAGACAACGCCCAACAAAGCCGGCGCTCGCCTGGTGAGCTGAGCGCATGGCTAGTGACGGCGGGCATTTCCGAAGGGGGGAAATGCCCGCCGTTTTCTTAAAAGGCCGCGTGGACAAGTTCGGCATGGCCCCGGCAGGTCAAGAGACCGCCAATTCGAGGAGTGAGGACGAAGGACATGCTCTTGCATATTCGAGGACGAAGGACGCTGAAGTGGTGGTCTCTTGACCTGCCCCAAAGGGGTTTGGCCAAAATTCGCTCTCGCAGCGTTACTCATGCTCGAAAGTGCGATGCACTTCCTTCGCATTCGTGCCTCGTGAGAACAAAGTTTGACTCAAACCGGGGCCGTGCTGAACTTGTCCACGCGGCCTAACGCAGGACTTGCGGTCGAAGCCGCGTCTTGAAACAGTGGGATCAACGCCTGACGCGGCACGATGCGCGCGGGCGAGGGAGAGAATATAATGAGCACGACCCAGCTGGTGGTCTTTCTGGTCATCACCGCTCTGATCGCGTTCGCGACCTATATGCATTGCCGGGGCAAGCGCGGCGCGGGCGGGGGTGATGAACGCGATTACTTCCTCGCCAATGGCGGCCTTGCCTGGTATTTCGTCGCCGGCTCCATCACGCTGACGAACCTGTCGACCGATCAGCTAGTCGGCATGAATGGCAACCAGATGGCCTTGCTGGCTTGGTGGGAGTTTGCCGCTGTGGTCGGCCTCTTCATCCTCGCCTTCGTGTTCTTGCCGATTTACTACAAGAACAACTGCACGACGACGACAGAGCTGTTGCAGAAGAAATATGGCGACAAGCATATTCGCGCGCTGATTTCGCTGCTGTTCCTGTTTGGCAATCTGTTCATTTTCCTGCCTGCGATCCTGTATGGAGGTTCGCTCTTCCTGCTGTCGCTGGTGGGCATGGATACGGGCCTCGCCAATGTGCTGACATTGTCGGTTATCCTTGCCGGCGTTGGCGCCGCTTATGCAATCTTTGGCGGGCTGCGCGCGGTGGCTGTTTCTGACACCTATTCCGGTGTGCTCATCCTTGGCCTTGCCCTGCTGGTTGTGTTTCTCGCGATGCAGGCGATCGACTTTGACTTCAGCGGTATTCCGGCAGAGCGGCTGACGCTGATCGGCGATGATAACAGCCCGATTCCTTGGCACACTTTGCTGACGGGCATGATCTTCATCCAGACCTTCTATTGGTCCACCAACCAGACGATTACGCAGCGCGCCATGGCGGCGCCCAACATTCGTGAGGCGCAAAAGGGCGTTGTTGTCGCTGCGGGCATCCGGCTGCTGATTGTGCCTGTCATCGTGGTGGTGCCGGGGATCGTGTCTTACAAATTGTTCGGTCAGGTCGGCGATCTTTCCTACGGTATGATCGTGGGAGAGGTCTTGCCCGTGTGGCTATCCGGTGCCTTTGCTGCGGCGATCTTTGCGGCGGTGCTGACGACCTTCAACTCAATCCTCAACGCCTCTGCTGCGCTTTATGTCTGCGACATGCACGAAGCCTATATTGGCAAACCCAAGAAGGTTGGCGCTTTGGGGGCTGTGGTTTCCATCGTGATGAGCGTCCTTGCGCTTGCGCTGGTGCCGTTTTTTGCGAGTCAGGAGAGCTTGATTAACACCGTGCAGCAGCTTTACGGTCTGCTCTCTATGCCGATCCTCTCGGCCTTCGTGGTGTGCTTGCTGTTCAAGAACGTCCAAGCGGGAGCGGCGATGATCGGAGTGGTCACGGGCGTCATCTTCTACGGCATCTGGTCCATGGCGTGGGAGCCTGCGCACTACATTCACGGCATGGCGGTGACGCTGGTCCTGTCGATCGCAACCTCGCTGGTGATGAACATTCTGATCTATCGCCAGACGCCGGTGTTCTCGATTGGCGGCGCGGATACGGAGGGTAAAGACCCGATGGTGGAGACCTTTGCTTGAGGGCTATGCGACAATCCCCTAGCGGGATCGCATGACCGATAAAAAGCCCCCTCCAAACGGCTGGATCATCCTCGACAAACCGCGCGGGCTGGGCTCGACGCAGGCTGTGGCGGCGGTGAAGCGGAACCTGCGTGAGGGCGGATATGCTAAAACCAAGGTCGGTCACGGAGGCACACTCGACCCGCTGGCAGAGGGCGTACTGCCGATTGCCTTAGGCGAGGCGACGAAACTTGCCGGGCGGATGCTCGATGCGAGCAAGGTCTATGATTTCACGATCAAGTTTGGGGAAGAGACCGATACGCTAGACACAGAAGGCGAGGTGGTGGAACGCTCTGACGTAAAGCCGACGCGTGCCGAGATCGAAGCCGTGCTCCCCCAATTCACCGGCTCGATTGAGCAGGTGCCGCCGGCCTATTCCGCACTCAAAGTCGATGGCAAACGCGCCTATGATCTGGCGAGGGCAGGGGAGGAGGTGCAGCTCAAGACGCGCGCAGTCACGATCCATGCGCTGACGATTGCGGGCGAAGAGGAGGCGGACAGCGAAGTCAAACTTACAGCCCACGTCTCCAAAGGCACCTATATCCGCTCTCTCGCACGGGACATCGCCCATGCCCTTGGAAGCTGCGGCCATGTTACCTACCTACGGAGAACGAAAGCGGGCCCGTTCCTCGAACGACAAGCGATTTCGCTGGACAAACTGAACGAAATCGCTAATGGCGCGCAATTATCTGACCTCCTCCTGCCGTTAGAGGCGGGGCTGGACGACATCCCGGCCCTCAACCTCACCCAGACAGACGCGCAGGCGGTCCGAACGGGCCGGGTCTTGTCTGGATTGCCCCAACCATCCGGGCTGTATTGTGCGATGCTGGAAACAGTTCCGGTGGCGCTTGTGCAAATCGAGGATGGGACGGCGAAAGTCGTCAGGGGTTTCAACCTACCCGATGTCGCTGAGTAGAAAGAGAATATCATGTCGGTAGCACCCGAACGTAAAGCTGAAATCATCAAGGACAACGCCCAAGGCAAGGGCGACACCGGTTCTCCTGAAGTCCAGGTCGCGATCCTCACCGAGCGTATCCGCAACCTGACCGAGCACTTCAAAGCCAACCATAAAGACAACCATTCGCGCCGCGGCCTTCTGATGATGGTCAACAAGCGTCGCAACCTGCTCGCCTATCTCAAGAAGAAAGACGTCGAGCGCTACAACGCACTGATCCAGAAGCTGGGTCTGCGTAAGTAAGAGTTTCGGGAAAGGCGGCTCTTGGACGGGCCGCCTTTTTCGCATCTGGGGAGGGAAATTGGCTGCCGATTCACGGCGGCTCTCTTCTCATATATAAGGGAGTATCGCAGCGAAAAGCAGTTACAGCTTTTCACGACCGCGATACGACTAAAATAAAGGGGCACGACCTGCAATTCGGCAGGTCCGCCTTGGGGCTTTGCAAACCACGCCCCATACCGGCGCGGGTCCGGTTTAACCCGCAAATGTAGGCCCCGTGCACGCAATAAGGCGGCGCGGGTCATAAAGGAAAATCCATGTTCGACACGAAAACCGTATCGCTGGAGTGGGGCGGAAAAACCCTCACTCTGGAAACCGGCCGTATTGCCCGTCAAGCCGACGGCGCTGTGCTGGCCACCTATGGCGAAACCGTGGTGCTGTGCGCCGTGACCGCCGCCAAGAGCGTCAAGGAAGGCCAAGACTTCTTCCCGCTGACCGTTCACTATCAAGAGAAATTCTCTGCAGCTGGCCGGATCCCCGGCGGCTTCTTCAAGCGCGAAGGCCGCGCGACGGAAAAAGAGACGCTCACCTCGCGTCTGATCGACCGTCCGTGCCGTCCGCTGTTCCCGGAAGGGTTCTACAACGAAATCAACGTTATCTGCCAGGTTCTCTCCTATGATGGCGAGACTGAGCCTGACATCGTTGCGATGATTGCAGCCTCCGCTGCTCTCACCATCAGCGGCGTTCCTTTCATGGGCCCGATCGGCGCTGCCCGCGTCGGCTACACCAATGATGGCGAATATGTCCTCAACCCCACGGTTGCTGACTCGCTTGGCGAAGATGGCAATCTCGACCTTGTCGTGGCCGCTACGCAAGACGCGGTGATGATGGTTGAGTCCGAAGCGAAAGAACTGACCGAAGAGCAGATGCTCGGCGCGGTGATGTTCGCTCACGAAGAAAGCCGCAAGGTCATCGGCGCAATCGTCGAACTGGCTGAGCAAGCCGCGAAAGAGCCATGGCCGCTCGATCCGGTGGAAGACAAGACCGAGAAGATGGACAAGCTGCGCGCTGCCATCGGTGCGGACTTGGAAGCTGCTTACAAGATCACCGACAAGTCGGCTCGTCAGGACGCCGTCAACGCCGCTCGCGAAAAGGCTCGCGAAGCTTTCGCTGACCTCGCGGAAAGCGATCCAGCGGAATATCTTGGCACGTTGAAGCTGGTGAAGAAGCTGGAAAGCGACATCGTTCGCGGCTCCATCATCAAGGACGGCACCCGGATTGACGGTCGTAAGCTCGACCAGGTTCGCCCGATCGAAGCGATGGTCGGCCTGTTGCCGCGGACCCACGGTTCGGCGCTGTTCACCCGCGGTGAAACGCAGGCGATCTGCACCACCACGCTTGGCACCAAAGATGCTGAGCAGATGATCGACGGGCTCGAAGGGCTCTCCTACAGCAACTTCATGCTGCACTATAACTTCCCGCCCTATTCGGTCGGCGAAGTGGGCCGTTTCGGCTTTACCAGCCGCCGCGAAACCGGCCACGGCAAGCTCGCCTTCCGCGCGCTTCGCCCGGTTCTGCCGACGGTTGAGGACTTCCCCTACACGATCCGCGTTCTGTCAGACATCACCGAGTCCAATGGCTCGTCTTCGATGGCGACCGTCTGCGGCGGCGCATTGTCGATGATGGATGCAGGTGTTCCGCTGGCACGTCCGGTCTCCGGCATCGCCATGGGCCTGATCCTTGAAGGCGAGGACTTCGCGGTTCTCTCCGACATTCTGGGTGACGAAGATCACCTGGGCGACATGGACTTCAAGGTGGCCGGTTCTGAGGAAGGCATCACGTCGCTCCAAATGGACATCAAGGTCGCTGGCATCACCAAGGAGATCATGGAAAAGGCGCTCGATCAGGCGAAAGCTGGCCGCGCGCACATCCTGGGCGAAATGGCCAAGGCGCTTACCGGCGCTCGTAACGAAGTGTCCAAGCACGCTCCGCGTATCGAGACGATGCAGATCGACAAGTCGAAGATTCGCGACATCATCGGTACAGGCGGCAAGGTCATCCGTGAAATCGTTGCTGAAACCGGCGCGAAGGTCGACATTGACGACGAGGGCACGATCAAGATCAGCTCTTCCAATGCCGATGAAATCGCAGCGGCACGGGCATGGATCGAAGGTATCGTTGAAGAAGCCGAAGTCGGCAAGATCTACACCGGCAAGGTCGTCAACATCGTCGATTTCGGCGCGTTCGTGAACTTCATGGGTGGCAAGGACGGTCTCGTCCACGTCTCCGAAATGAAGAACGAGCGGGTTGAGAAAGTCACTGACGTTGTCAGCGAAGGCCAAGAGGTGAAGGTCAAAGTCCTCGAGATCGACCAGCGCGGCAAAGTCCGCCTGTCGATGCGCGTGGTTGACCAGGAAACCGGCGAAGAGCTGGAAGACACTCGCCCGCCGCGTGAACCACGTGGCGACAAGCCGCGCGGCGGTCGTGGTGGTGATCGTCGCGGTGGCGGCGGTCGTGGCCGTGGTCCGCGTCGTGATGGCGGTGGCAAGGGCGGCGACGGCGGTGGCAATGATGGCCCCGCAGCCATGCCCGACTTCCTGAAGGACTAAGTCCGCTCGGAAATCTGTATAGGAAAGGGCCGCCTGAAAAGGTGGCCCTTTCTTGTTTGTTGCGGCCTCGCCAGCCCGCTCCCTCCGCCCTTCCACCCGGATCGTAACCCGGTGTGATAATCCGGGTGGAAGGGCGGAGGGAGCGGGCTGGCTCTGGCACCACGGAGATAAGATGCTCAAACGCGAACTTTTAGACACCGCTGCGATCCAGGATGGAGAGACTTTGGAGCTCTACTCCCACGGTCGTGATTTCATGATCGTGCTGGGCCGCAATGAACTGATGTCCACGCGGATGCGGTTCTCCGAAGAGCAGCTGGCGGAGCTTACGCTTGACCGGCTCTCTGGCGAGAATCTGCGCATCCTGATCGGCGGCTATGGCATGGGCTTCACGCTCCGAGCGGCGCTTGCCCGTGTGGACGAGGGAGCCGAGATCGTCGTCGGAGAAATCTCCGAAAAGATCATCGACTGGGCCAAAGGTCCGATGGCCGAGCTGACCGGAGAATGCCTCTCCGATCCGCGGCTAGAACTCGTCATTTGCGATGTCGCTGCGTTGATCGATGATGCGATTGATGGGACGTGCGAGCCGTTCGATGCGATCCTGCTCGACGTTGACAATGGCCCTGACGGCTTGGTGCGAGAAGACAACAACCGCCTCTATTCGCGCACAGGCCTTGGCAAAGCGCGCGACGCTCTCAAAGTCGGAGGGATTGTCTCCGTCTGGTCCGCCGCGCCCGATCCCTCTTTCCGCCGCCGGATGAAGGATGCCGGGCTTGAGGTGGAGGAGCGCGGTGTCCGCTCCCGCCCCAACAACAAGGGCGCGCATCACACAATCTGGTTCGGCCGCAAGGTGCGCTAGAGCGTAAACCCGTCCTTCCATTGGCCCGTGTCATTGTGCAGAAGGAGCAGACGGCAATCAGGAGCTAGCGTGGACAAAAAGATATTCCTCGATGGGAACGAGCTGCTCGACCTGTCCTTCGCGCTGGCCAACCAAATCGTCGAATCGGGCTTCGTCCCCACCCACATCGTCGGGATATGGCGCGGCGGTGCGCCGATTGGGATCGCGGTTCAGGAACTGCTCGAATATCGCGGGATTGAGTGCGACCATATCGCGATCCGCACCTCCTCTTACATGGGCATCGGCCAGCAATCACGCACGGTGAAAGTCTATGCTCTGGGCTATCTGATCGACACTTTGGAGGCGGAGGACGCGTTGTTGATCGTCGACGATGTGTTCGACACGGGCAAGTCGGTTGAAGCCTTCATTGCCGAGCTCAAAAAGCGCTGCCGCAAGAACACGCCCGAGACGATCAAGATCGCAACCGTGTTCTACAAGCCGTCCAAAAACCAGACCGATCTGGTGCCGGATTACTATATGCGTGAGACCGAGGACTGGCTGATCTTCCCGCATGAAATCAACGGCCTCTCCGAAGACGAAATCCGCGCCAGCAAACCCAGCGCTGATCAGATTCTCAAGGCCCCCGAGTGATGGAACAACGCCCATGACGCACACCACCAAAGCCCAGCGCGACGCCCTGATTGCGAGCCTCCCAAAGGCGGAGCTGCACCTGCATATCGAAGGCTCGCTTGAGCCGGAGCTTATGTTCGCGCTCGCCCAGCGCAACGGGGTCTCGCTGCCCTATGACAGCGTTGAAGCGGTGCGTGAGGCGTACAAGTTTTCAAACCTGCAGGAATTCCTCGACCTCTACTACCTCGGCATGGGCGTGCTGGTGGAGGAACTGGATTTCTATGACCTCACCATGGCATACCTTGAGCGGGTTCACGCCGACAATGTGCGCCATGTTGAGATATTTTTTGACCCTCAAGGCCATACGGAACGCGGCATTGCCTTCGACACTGCGATCAAGGGTATCCTGCGCGGGCTGGAGGAAGGCGAGGCGCGGCTCGGCATCTCCTACAAGCTCATCATGTGTTTCTTGCGCCACCTCAGCGAAGAGGACGCCTTTGCGACCCTTGAGGAAGCCAAGCCTTGGCTTGACCGGATCGAGGGTGTGGGACTGGACTCGTCGGAAGTCGGCCACCCGCCAGAGAAATTCGCGCGCGTCTTTGCCAAGTGCCGCGAGCTGGGTCTGAAGCTGGTCGCCCATGCAGGGGAGGAGGGGCCGCCGGAATATGTCTGGCAGGCGCTCGACACGCTGGGCATCGACCGGATCGACCACGGCAACCGCGCGCTGGAGGATGACAAGCTGGTCGCCCGCATTGTCGAGGATGGACTGACCCTCACGGTCTGCCCGCTCTCCAACCTCAAACTGTGTGTGATCGACGAGATCGGCGAAAGCCCGGTCAAACGGATGCTCGATGGCGGGATCAAGGCGACGGTCAATTCCGACGATCCGTCCTATTTCGGCGGCTATATCAACGACAATTACCGCGCCATCGGTGACGCGCTGGAGCTAAGCTCCGAGGACATCGTGAAGCTCGCGCGCAATTCCTTCACCGGCTCCTTTCTGGAAGCCAGTGAAGTTGAAGCAAGACTGGCCGAAATCGACGCCGCGCTCAGCCAGTAAGCAGGCGCTTAGAAGTCGTAGATGATCGTGAAGCGGCTGAGCGTGTCGGTCTTGACTGCGCCCAGCGGCGGATCGGTGTCGTGCTCGACCGAGTAGGACAGGCGCACAGAGACATTGTCGGCAATCCCGGCTTGGAGGCCGGTGTCGGAGATGATGGTGCTGCTTTCGGTCTCGAGAAAAGCGGTCACATCCTGCGTGAAGGCGATGTTGTCGCTGATCTGCCAGTCGAAATCGGCGCTGACTAGCCCAGAGAGGTTGCTGGTTGAGGTGCCATCGGTGAAATCGGTCTGACGATAGGCTGGGCCGGCTTGGGCTGACAGCGTCATGCTCTCATTCTCGATCACCTGCCAGCCTAGACCTCCAGAGACGGAATAGCGCGCTGAGAAACCCTGAAACCGGTCGCGTTCATACTGTGCCAGGGCAAACAGGAACAGATTATCTGTGATGTCGATATTGGGTTCGTAGGCGGCTAGGAATTGCTCACGCGTGGTAACGCCATTGCTGCGCTGGAAATCTGCCCGCGCGCGCAATTTGTGGCGCCAATTGATGCCGGTGCGGGTGAGCGCAAGTGAGCCGGTGACGCCGGTGTTGCTCGAATTGCCGGTAGAGTTGAACGCGCCCAGTTCTCCGCGCCCGCTCCATCCTTCCAAGAGGCCCTGACTGCGGATTGCGGCTTCCTCAGCGGCAGCTTGCGCTTCCGCATCGGCTGCAAGCTTGGCTTCAACCCGGGTGCGATAGGCAGACATGATCGCGTTCAATTCGTCCGAATTGCCGGGGAACGTCTCATCCGCCAGGTCGATGATCACCGCCATAGCTTCAATGTCGTCAGCTTCTTGCGCCTTGGCGATCATGGCCTGCACTGCCTCGGGCAATTCGGCATGAGCGGCAGTGGGCAGGCCCACAAGCAACGAGGCCGCGAAAGCGGCGTTCAAAGTCGTCAGTTTTGGCAAATTTCTACTCCCGATCAGCCGCCTGTGAAGTCGCGTTTGCCCAAGGCTAGGCCCTTCATGCGCAGGATGTCGTAAAAGGTTGTTGCGTGAAAATAGAAGTTGGGTTGGTTGAAAGAGAGCAGGAAGCGCTGCGCTGGCATATCCAGCAGCCGCTTGCCGCCCAGCACGAAATGGATCGTGTCGCCGGCCATGGCTTCCAAAGCTTCCGGATCAACCGCGTCGAGCTTTGCCTGCGCGTCATCCACCATCTCGCGCATCGCGTCCCAATCCTTGGGTAGGTCAGTGAAATCGGGTGAGAATTCGCCAGTTTTGTACAGCTCCAGCGCAAAGCCTGAATGGACCCAAGCCGCGCGCACATGCCAAGGCAGCGTCCACATCGTTTCAGCCAGAGTGGCCTCGTAAAGCTCGCTCGCATCCATGCCGGTGTCTGCGCAATGGGCCTCGGCCTTGTCGATGATCCCACGCATCCCGCCCAGGATTTGCTTGGCGGTGGGGACGAAAGCTTCGTGGAGTGTCAGTGGCATTGTGTCTCTCCGTGTTGTGAAAAGGCCCGGCAGCTTGGGAGCGACCGGGCCTTTTGGCTATTTGCTTCAGCGAACGCCCCTTTAGCGTACTCGCGGCCCGCCAAAGGGCAGGGGCGGTGGGGGACGGCGTGCGCCGCGGGGGAGCTGAGCCTGATAGGCACGCCCGCAATGTTCAACACAATAGGGGAAGCCGGGGTTCACTGGCTTGCCGCAAAAGTGAAAGTCCGGCTCACCCGGATGGCCCATCGGCCAGCGGCAGACCTTGTCCGACAGGTCGAGCAAGCTGGTCTTGTCCGCGATCTCTGGGCTGGGCTTGGCAGGCACCAGACGGCGTGGCGGGGCAGGGGGGATCGGCGCTTGCTGATCGCCCGGACCCTGACGCAGAAAGCCGCCGGGGCCGACGGACACGATCTTGGGCAGATCGGGCGTCGGGTTGGGGACGGGCTGAGAATTGCCATCCTTGGCTGAAGCGGCTGTCGCAGGCTTGGCCTTGGCCGCAGGCTCAGCCGCTTTGACAGGCGCCTTGGCGGCGGGTTTCGCTGCGGGCTTGCTCGCTGCCTTTTTGGTCGTCGTAGTCTTTGCCGCAGGTTTCTTGGTCGCAGCCTTCTTGTCCTTCGCCTTCACCGGCGAGGGGCGCGATTTCAGACCCAGTCGGTGCGCCTTGCCGATCACGGCATTGCGGCTGACCCCGCCCAGTTCTTCAGCGATTTGGCTGGCGGTCGATCCGCCTTCCCACATCTTTTTGAGCGTTGCGATACGCTCGTCAGTCCAACTCATAACCTATCCGTTCTTTGCCCGCCTTGCTGCCTTCCACCAGCCAAACCTTCGCGCTGCTTGTCACATCGGACGAGAAGCCTTAGGCGGCTGAGCCCATGGCAGACGAGCTTTCAACAAAACCCAATTTTCCCCAGCGCGGCGTTCCGGTGATTTCCGGGATCAACCGAATTGGGTTGCTTGCCCTCTATATGAAGGAGGTGCGACGGTTTCTCAAGGTCCAGACGCAGACGATTTGGGCTCCAGCCGTCACAACTTTGCTGTTTTTGGTGATTTTCACTGTCGCTTTGGGCCGTGGAGGCCGCGAAGTGCTGGGTGTGGAGTTCGCAAGCTTCGTCGCGCCCGGTCTGATCGTGATGGGAATGATGCAAAACGCCTTTGCAAATTCCTCCTTCTCGCTGCTTGGCGGAAAGATCCAGGGGACGATCATCGATTACCTGATGCCGCCACTTTCTTCCGGAGAGCTGATGGCCGGGATCGTCGGAGCAGCTGTCACGCGCGCGGTGCTAGTCGGGGGCGCTGTGGCGCTTGCGATGGTGCTGTGGCCGGGCGTTTCGATGAACATCGAGCACGCCTGGGCGGTCATCTGGTTCGGCCTGATGGGGTCGGCAATGCTCGCGCTGATCGGCCTTGCAACGTCGATTTGGGCAGAGAAGTTTGATCACAATGCGGCGATCAGCAATTTCGTTGTCGCGCCGCTATCGCTTTTGTCAGGCACTTTCTACGTCATCGACAATCTGGCCCCGGCCTTTCAGGCGGTGAGCCGACTGAACCCGTTCTTCTACGTGATCTCTGGCTTCCGCTATGGATTCCTGGGACAGAGCGATATTGGCGATAGCGGCGCGGTTGTTGCAGCGGCAATTGGCATTGGCGTATTCAACATTGTCATCGCGCTGATTGTCTACGCGCTGCTGCGCAAGGGCTGGAAGCTGAAGAGCTGACCTTTAGGCGCTGAGCGCCTCGACCGCGCGGTTGGCGGCCATGATGTCGGCAACGCGGCCAAGGTCGAAGCTTTCTGTGTGCTTGTCCCCGTCGCTATCCGTGCCCACACGCACCGATAGTTTCAGCGATCCTGTGCCATCTGGACTTTCGTTGCGCACCCATTCGCCAATCCGCTCTGCCGGGACCGATTTTACCGTGAGGCTGCGCCCAAGCGTGATTTGCAACACGCGCTGATTGGTCACGGCGAACAGCACGCGCCCCCTGAAGAAGATCGAGGCAAAGGGCATCGCCATCATCCCAAAGCCTATGAGCACAAAAGGCAGTCCAAACAGTGGGAAGGCCCAAGCGAGGATGCCTGCGTCATTCTTCTCGATAGAGCCGATACCGGCAGCTGCCATAATGGTCCAGAACAGCGCAAAGGCGGTCCAGGGAATGGCAAAGGCATAGATCCCAAAATGGGTCCACTCGACCCGGGCAAGCTTCATGCCTGACCATTGCACACGCTCACCCACGCGCAATTCGCGCGAAAGAGCAAGGTCAAGACGTTGCCGAAGCGACCCGTGCTGATGGGAGAGCCGTGTTGCCATAGGGTTTTCCTACGACAACAACCTTATCAATCCGTGAGTGTGGCGATTAGCTGTTCTAAATCAATGGGTTAGAGATCGCCGCATGCGATAGCGGCCATCCTTGAACTGTTCGAACAATTGCGGGACGGTGGGATGATCGACCGGACCGCCGACTGCGTCAGAGACCAGATTGCCCTGGCTGACATAGGCGACATAGCTCGATTCCTCATTCTCCGCGAGGAGGTGATAGAACGGCTGATCGCGCGGCGGGCGCATGTCTTCTGGGATGGATTCGTACCATTCCTCGCTATTGGCGAAGACCGGATCGACATCGAACACCACACCGCGAAAGTCGAGCAGGCGGTGGCGGACCACTTCGCCAATACCGAAGCGGCTGCGGGTTTGGCGGGGAGCATTGATGGTGCGCCCGGCCTGGCTGGAGAAGAAGTGCGCGCGTTCCATAGTCACTCGAATATGGACCTGTTCCTCTCCAAAACAAGCGGTTTGGGGACGGGCGTCCCAAGATATGCCCGAATTTCGGAGCGCCACAGGTCCAATCAGCTGCGCAAGGGGGCTTGGCAAGCGAGGACCCTTGCGCTAACCGGCGCGCTTCCAATGACCAGCCACCACGCCTATGAGCGTAGTGGCAGTGAGTTTAGCGTCAAAGCTGCTCGCAGGAATGCGGAGAGATGCCGGAGTGGTCGAACGGGGCGGTCTCGAAAACCGTTGTGCTCTCACGAGTACCCAGGGTTCGAATCCCTGTCTCTCCGCCACCCACTCCCAGCACTAGTCTCTGGTTTCAGGGGGCTTCGCAACCTGCTGAGAACCGGCGCTTATTCAGGCTCAATCCGTAACGCCCGCATCATTCGGACAGTCTCTGGGCGCGATTCAGGGCCCGATTGCAGCCCTCGTCTCTTGGCTAGCGAACATCGGTTCGGTTTCCCTGTTAAACAGGGAAAGAACAGGGAAATTTGTAGATTTGAGGCCCATAACAGATGGTTTCGAGCTAAGCTGGGCCATGTCGCTCGGATAAATCGCCCACTTTCCAGTATGTTATGTACTCAGATTCGGCGTTTCCCTGTTCTTCGCCGGAACAGGGAATTTGTTTGCCCAGAACAGGGACTTTAATCACCGATATCAGGGTATTTGATCGCCGGATCAGGGAGCGCTCGGATCTGCAAAACCCAACGCTTTGCGCTGCTTCGACCAAGCCAACGGTATCGCTATCTTCTTGAGCGCCTCGAGGTTGAGGTGGAGCGGCTGGCGACCATCGAAGATCGCACGCTGAATGTCGGGTGCGAGAAACGCTAACCGAAGGATATTGCGATCGTAGGGTGAGCTTGGCGCGGTCTTAATGAGTGGCATCCCGCGTTCGTTTCGCAGCATCCAGTGCGCCTTGCGCAGGGCGGTGATCAATACGAGATCAGGCTGCGGCGGTCGTGAAGTGGCCGAGACAATCTGTTGCTTGCTCCCGCGCGATGCGAACAGGATCGGTAGCAGCACCGTCAGCCTGTCTCCAATGCGATCAAGGATAATCTCATCTTCTGCGAGCCTTGCCACGATGCTTGTGGCCGGCGTTCTATCGATCGTGATTTGCAGGCCTTGCTCGCTGAGGCGGGCTGATCGGATGATCGAAAGTGGATCTTCGATCTTGTGCACCCATCGTCCAATTGCATTGATGAGAACCTGCTCAATTTCGGGCGCCGACACACGCTGCAAATGATCGGCATCGGCGGTTCGAGTACCCTGTTGGAGCGAGGCCGACACATAATAGCGATAGGACTTGCCTGACTTGCCGCGCGATATGGTCGGGCTCATCGGCCCGCCGGTGCAATCGAATAGCTTGCCGACAAGCGGCGCGCGAATGGTGCGTTGGGCAGCCTTTGTCTTGTGTCTCCTCACCTGTGCATCGAGCTTTGTTTGTACCCGCCCGAACAACTCGGTGCTGATGATGGCTTTATGCTCACCGTCATGCACCTCGCCCTTGTGCGTGATCTGGCCGAGATAGATACGGTTGCGAAGCATATGAGACAGCGCCCCGCGGCTGAACGGCTTGCCGCCGATGGTGCGCCCCTTGGCAGTGATGCGCTGCTTTGAAACGATACCGCATGATCTGAGGTCATGAACCAGGGCATGGACCGAGCCAGGCTCAAGGTAGCACTTGAAGATGTAGCGGACGCTGTCGGCTTCGATGTTGTTGACCCGGAGCTTGCGGGTGCCTTCGCTCGGCGCATCATACCCCAAGGGTAAGTTGCCGCCCATCCACATGCCCTTGGCTTTTGAGGCTGCAATCTTGTCGCGGATGCGCTCGCCTGTGACCTCACGTTCGAACTGCGCAAAAGAGAGCAGGACATTGAGCATAAGCTTGCCCATGGATCCGGTGGTGTTGAACGACTGGGTGACCGAGACAAAGCTGCAGTCGTTCTGCTCGAAGATCTCGACGATAAGCGCAAAGTCCGCAAGGCTGCGGGTGAGCCGATCGATCTTGTAGACAACCACGATGTCGACCGTCCCTGCTTCGATGTCAGCGAGCAGCCCCTTTAATCCCGGCCGCTCAGTGTTCCCGCCTGAGAACCCGCCGTCATCGTAGCGGTTCGGCATTGCTTCCCAGCGCTCGCAGGCCTGGCTCAGGACATAGGCCTCACAGGCTTCGCGCTTTGCATCGAGGCTGTTGAAGGACTGGTCGAGGCCTTCCTCGGACGACTTGCGGGTGTAGATCGCGCAGCGCTTGACCTTGCCCTCCATCAACTGTCTCGCAAGCCGAAGAACCGCGGGCCATTCCAGCGGGAACCGGCGATTGCGGTCGCAGCGGCGGAGAGGCTGGGAAACACCTCGTCCTCCCACCGGAACCCCTTCTCCTCATCCACCACAGTGACCTCGCGACCCTTCCAGATGCTTGCCTTCAGGTTGGACAGGACCAGATCGAGCGAGAGCCTTGCGGGTATCAGCATCCAGCCCGCCCACGGCCTGCGCCTGGACGCGCCATGCCACGAGCTGCCGCATGATCGGCTCTGAACGCAGAGGTGGAGGGGCGCCGTAGCGTTCCGTCCAGAAGCTGCGCAGTCCATCGAGTTCGAGCTCCTCGATCTGGGCAACCAGGTGTTCAACCCGGCCGGTCATTGTGTGGCCTCGATCCGGTAGCGGCGCGTGCCCTTGGTCTTCTCTGATGCAATCATGTGACCGCGCTTCTTGAGTGCGGCTGCCATTGCGCTGCGTACTGAGTGCTGCTGCCATCCTGTGGCCTTGGCCATCTCTTAGATAGTCGCGCCGTTCTTGCGCCCGAGGAGCTTCTCAAGCGTATCGAGCTTGGTTGCTGGCGCTCTCGTAGTTGGGCTGGTCATGTCTGTCTCCGGTTGACCCGGCGGCCAAAATGGTCGCCGTCACCGAGACCAGCCCGAGAAGCCGGGCGCGAGTGACACAGATGCTCGGATCGGGGCGGAAGTCCAGTCGACACTCGCCGATCCCCGTAATCCACAGGCGGATGTCGAAAAATAATCCGCAGACCCCTCCGAATGCCACTTTGGGCATGGTCTGTTCACTATATAACCAAATCCACTCCCAAGGCATCCTCTCATGCCAATCGCGCGCTCGAAGTGGTCTACAGGCCGCTGACTGAGCTCCTCCCCGACCCTCGCAACGCAAGGACCCATTCGAAACGCCAGATCGAACAGATCATTGCTTCAATCGAGGCGTTCGGGTTCACTAATCCCATTCTCGCAGATCCGGAAGGCAATCTGACCGCAGGCCATGGTCGCTTGCGGGCCGCCAAAAACATTGGCCTCGAAAAGGTCCCGGTGATCACGCTTGATGGTCTGAGCGAAGCGCAGAAAAAGGCGCTCCGGCTTGCCGACAATAAGATCGCGCTCAATGCAGCTTGGGACAGCGAGATCCTCAAGCTTGAGCTTGCCGACCTGGCATTGCCGGAGGTCGAGATCGATCTTGGTCTAACTGGCTTTAGTCCCGGTGAGATCGATGTGGTCTTGGCTGAAAGCAATGATCCGGATGATGAGGTCATCCCGCCCATGCCAAAAAGCCCACGTGTGCAGTTCGGTGATATCTGGCAGCTTGGCGAGCATCGCATAGGATGTGGTGACGGGCGCGATTTCGCGTTCCTGAAGCGCATCATCGGCGAGAATGAATCCATCGACTGCGCATTCCTCGATCCACCTTACAACGTAAAGATCAACGGCCATGCCAATGCCAAGGGCCGCCACCGCGAGTTCGCAATGGCCTCGGGCGAGATGAGCGAGGCTGAGTTCCGCGCGTTCCTAGCTGACACCTTGGGGGCGTGTGCCACAGTCTCGCGCGATGGTGCGGTCCACTTTGTCTGCATGGACTGGCGTCATATGGACGATGTAACCGCATCGGTTGAGGATGTTTATGACGAGTTCCTCAACATCTGCGTGTGGAACAAGAGCAATGCCGGGATGGGATCGCTCTATCGCTCCAAGCACGAAATGGTGTTCGTCTATCGTGTTGGCAACGCTGCCCACACCAACAATGTTGAGCTGGGTAAACACGGTCGCAACCGCACGAATGTCTGGGATTATCCAAGCGTGAACTCGATGAAGGGATCGCGCGGCGAGGATCTGACGTTACATCCCACGGTCAAACCGGTCTCCATGGTTGCCGATGCCTACAAGGATATCACCAAACTGGGCGAGCTTGTGCTCGACATCTTCCTCGGCTCGGGCATCAGCCTGATCGCCGCTGAACGTGTGGGGCGGCGGTTCCGCGGTCTCGATATCGATCCTGCTTACGTTGATCTTGGGCCCGTACGTCAATCAACTGCATTCGCAAATCGAGTGTGGCGATCGAGATCGCTCTCGCTTTTGGCAATGAGGAGAGTTCGTCTTAGGGGCAGCAGTTGGGTCGTTTGTGGACTGTCCGCTTCTGGCAATTCATAAATGGAAAGCAGACCTTCCGCTATCGGCCCAAAATCGGATGCAAACTGGCACCGCGATCACGCACACTGATTGAACGAGGTCTGACCTCTGCCGTCCCTTAGGTGCGGCTCCGACGATACAAATGCCAGGTCGCATGCCCAAGGACAGGCAGCACCGCCAGAAGGCCAAGAAACCCCGGTATCATGGCTGCAAACAACAAGCCGCCAATCACAATCGCCCAAGCAAGCATCACGGCAAAGTTGCGGCGAACAAGCGAGAAACTTGTGAAGATCGCGGTGAGGACGTCCACTTTCTGGTCCACTAGCATGGGTAAGCTAAAGACGGTGGCCGCGAAAAAAACAAACGCGATGACAGCGCCAAACACCCCCCCTACGCCTAGCATTACGAGGCCAGCTGGGGTTACGAGAAAGGCGAGCGATTTAGATCCAGCGCCTGCGCTAACAATGGCGATAGAAGAGATGGCATGGGCAACAATCACCCAAAAGCCGCACGCCACAAAAATGATGACGCCCATGCTCAAAATCTGCTCATCCCCGCGACCGCGTACAGCGCCAAGGATTCGAGACCACAGCAGTGGCAAGCCCAACTCGCGCCGACGACTGACCTCGTATAGGCCCACGGCTGTGAAGGGAGCGATGAGAGGAAATCCCGCAATCGCGGGGATCCCCCAAGTGTATTGACCAAGAGCAATCAAAACGTAAGCGAGACCAAGCCCACCCACGACGAAAATGCTAGCAAAGAACAATCCGAACAGCGGGGCAAAACGAAAATCATCCCACCCCGCGATCAGTGCAAGCCGTAAGTCATCGACTGTGAGCTTTTTCTCCGTCCTTTTTGGGTCGTCGGCCAAACTCTCTTGCAAGTCCCTCTCCTTAAAGGGACGGCCCACCAATCAGAACCGTCCCGTCCGCGCGTTAAAAGCGAAAAGACACGCCAGCGCTTACAACCCATGGATCAAGCTTGTGGTCTGTCTCAAGCACCAGCGTATTGCCCGCACTCACCTGCAGAGTGGTGTCTATAAAATAGCGCTTGGCATCAAGTGTCACTCCAAATCCACTATCACCGATGGGCACGTCAACGCCGGCTTGCAGCACGAAGCCAAACTCATCCGACAGATCCGCATCGGTCGCGCCTAACGGAATGATACCTGCACCTTCACTATCCTTTAGCCAGATAAAATAGGCACCGCCTGCCCCAACATAGGGTTTCACTCCGCCCACATCGAAGTGCGCTTTTGCAGTGACGGTCGCGGGCAAAAGAAGGGCGTTCGAGACCACTTCGGTGCCGGCAGGCAGGCCGGACACGGCGTCGACATCATGCTGCGTGGTGCCAGCGATGGTCTCGATCGAGAAGTTGTCGGCGACAAAATATTCAATCGCGATTGTCGGCACGAAGTTGTCGTTTGCTGCAGTATCAGTGCCAGCAGGAAGGCCCACCGCGTCGGTCACGACTGTTTCGATCCCGCCATCAGGCGCAACGAGCGTACCGACAACTTTGAGCTGAAAATCGCCCGCTTCATATCCGCTGGATTCCTGCGCAAGGGCTGGTGAGCTTATGAGGACTGCTGCGATTGATCCCATACTAAGCAGTATCTTTTTCATTTCCTTTTCTTCCATGACAGCAGCGGCCACCCGTCGCGGCCCAGGGTTTTTGCTGTCGAGGTCGAAATAGAGCCGCGAAAAATTGCCAGCATTGATTCAGATCAATGTGGAAGTCTCCATATCACCTCAAACGGGAGAGGCTTTCTGGCGATCGTTGCCAGAGCCACACTTATGTAGAGGCTCCGTGCCATGACCTTTCCTGACCTGTTTGAACGATTTGCTACCAAGGTCTTACCCCTCAATGTGAGCGATGCGACTCATCTCAAGTTCCAATCGGTCGCCCGCTATGCAAGCGCGCGTGCAGGGGATGCGCCATTCAAAGGTAATGGCTCAGATCAAATCATTTTTGTCGCGCGTGGCAGCACCAAGTTGGTCGCACAAGCCTCACAAGGGCGAGAGCAAATTGTCGCCTTCAACTTTGAAGGGGACCTGGTGTCGGTCCCGGCAAGGGGTGCGCATGCCTACTCCCTGATCGCTCTGGAGGATTGTGAGCTCATCTATTTCCCTGCCGACAAGTTCTTTCAATTGGCGCAGGAAGAGGCGCTAATGATCTCCGATATGTTGGAGCGCGCGCTGAAGGCGCTTGCCCGGTGCCGCGAGAAGACAATCTCGCTCGGCCGCAAAACTGCAGGCGAGCGCATCGCGAGCTTCTTTATCAGCATGGAGGAGCGCATCGGTTTCCACTCGGACGATGGCATTGCTTTAGACCTGCCCATGTCCCGGCGCGACATCGCTGATAGTCTAGGTCTCACCATCGAAACGGTCAGCCGCCAATTGACCGAATTGCGAAGCGAAGACGTGATTGAAACACCGGGCCGATCGCGGGTGCTCTTAAGAAATCTGTCTAGGTTGAGGGAGCGGGCTGGCCATGTGCAGGAAGCCGCCTGATTAAATTTTAAAATTTGATGCAGATCAATGAAATCGCTGAAAGTGTATGCCAATTTGTGTCAACTTGAATGGACAGTTTTGCGCCACATGGACGGGAATACGGCGCGCTGTCTGAACCGATTGTCTGAGCAACCTGACAGTTTGAATGGGCCGATTGGGGCAAAAGTGACCAGAAATTCTGCGGCACTTTGATTTGAGTCAAATACGGGATCGATCTGCGGCTTCATTGGTGCCTCAGATCAACAAGGGATCGAAATCATGGAATCTGTACTCGGACGGTTCGCGCTATGGGCCATTGTGCTGTTAGCTGCGATTGCGGCGATGGCGGGCGCACAAGACGCTGGCTTTGCCGTGCATATGGGGATCATCGCATTGGTCGCCTTCATTGTGATCATTGCCACTTTGCGCAGCTATGATCCGCTGGCGAGCGCGCAAGGCCTCTTCAAGATGCCCACAGGCCCGGAAAAGTACGACGATGACGTCGTGCGCTGGGGTGTGATTGCGACGATGTTCTGGGGTCTGGCGGGATTGCTCGCCGGGCTTTTCATCGCGTTGCAACTGACCTTCCCGGTTCTGAACCTTGAGCCCTATCTCACCTTTGGCCGCGTTCGCCCGCTGCACACCAGCGCGGTGATCTTCGCCTTTGGCGGCAACGCTCTGCTCGCAACCAGCTTCTACGTCGTCCAGCGCACCTGTCGCACGCAGTTGGCCCTGCCAAGCGTGGCGCGGTTCGTGTTCTGGGGATACCAGCTGTTCATCGTTCTCGCGGCAACCGGCTATCTGCTGGGTGTCACTCAGTCGAAGGAATATGCAGAGCCTGAATGGTATGTCGATCTGTGGCTGACCATTGTCTGGCTTGCCTATCTGGCAGTATTTGTGGCCACTCTGCTGAAGCGCAAAGAGCCCCATATCTACGTCGCCAACTGGTTCTTCCTCGCCTTCATCATCACAGTCGCCATGCTGCATGTGGTCAACAACCTGTCGATGCCGGTGAGCCTGCTGGGATCGCGCAGCTACTCTGCCTTTGCAGGGGTGCAGGATGCACTGACTCAGTGGTGGTATGGCCACAATGCGGTCGGCTTCTTCCTGACCGCGGGCTTCCTGGCGATGATGTATTACTTCGTGCCCAAGCAAGCGGGACGCCCGGTCTATTCTTACCGGTTGAGCATCATCCACTTCTGGTCGCTGATCTTCCTCTACATTTGGGCAGGCCCGCACCACTTGCACTACACCGCTCTGCCCGACTGGGCGCAGACGCTGGGCATGGTGTTCTCGATTATGCTGTGGATGCCCAGCTGGGGCGGGATGATCAACGGGTTGATGACGCTGAACGGCGCATGGGACAAGGTCCGCACCGATCCGATCATTCGCATGATGGTCATGGCGCTCGCCTTCTACGGGATGAGCACCTTTGAAGGCCCAATGCTGTCGATCAAGGCGGTGAACTCGCTGTCGCACTACACCGACTGGACCATCGGCCACGTCCATTCCGGCGCACTGGGATGGAACGGCATGATCACCTTTGCCTGTGTCTATTACCTTGTTCCCAAGCTGTGGAAGAAGGAGCGTCTGTACTCGCTGCGGATGATCAACTGGCACTTCTGGCTCGCAACGCTCGGCATCGTTTTTTACGCCGCCAGCATGTGGGTCGCCGGGATCACCCAAGGTCTGATGTGGCGCGAATATGGCTCCGACGGATATCTGGTGAACAGCTTCGTCGACACCGTCACCGCGCTGCACCCGATGTATCTGATGCGTGCCTTTGGCGGCCTGCTCTACCTCTCTGGCGCGATCATCATGACCTACAACATCTGGATGACCATTGCCGGGAAGGTGCGCAACGAAGCGCCCATGGGCGACATGTCTTACGACGAGGAGGCGGACCGCCCGCTTCCTTCAAACCCCCAACCACAACCCGCAGAATAAGGAGCCCAGCAGATGAGCAATTCCTCACCAAATCAGGGCGCTTTCGAGGGCCACAAGAAAATTGAAAAGAACGTCACCCTGCTGGCCGCCGGCACGCTGGTGGTGGTCGCGATTGGCGGGATCGTAGAGATCGCCCCGCTCTTCTGGATCGACAACACAATCGAGGAAGTAGAAGGCATGCGTCCTTACACTCCGCTCGAGCAAGCGGGCCGCGACATCTATATTCGGGAAGGGTGCTACACCTGTCACAGCCAGATGATCCGCCCGTTCCGCGACGAGGTTGAGCGTTATGGCCATTACAGCCTCGCGGCTGAGAGCATGTATGACCACCCGTTCCAATGGGGTTCCAAACGTACAGGGCCGGATCTGGCGCGCGTGGGCGGGCGCTATTCGGATGACTGGCACGTTCAGCACTTGAAAGACCCGCGCAGTGTGGTGCCGCAGAGCATCATGCCGAGCTACTCTTTCTTGGCGGAGACCAAGCTCAAAATCTCGGACATCTCCGCACACCTCACCGCGCTCCAGCGCGTCGGCGTACCCTACAGCGATGTTGATATCGAGATGGCGGAGAATGACCTCTTCGCTCAAGCCGATCCGATGCGCGATCCGGGCGATCTGGAGGAGCGGTATCCCAAGGCGCAAATCCGCGATTACGATGGCGATCCCGAGACCGTGACGGAGATGGATGCGCTGGTCGCCTATCTCCAGATGCTTGGCACTCTGGTTGATGTCGACAGCGCGGCCGCCCAGGCGGTTCTGGCAGAGGAGAGCGGCCGATGACCTTTTACGAAACCCTTCGCCACTTCGCCGACAGCTATTGGCTGGTCATGATTTTCGGCCTCTATCTGCTGCTGTGCGGATGGAGCTTCCTGCCTCGCTCACGCGACAGTGTGGAGCGCGCCAAACATTCAATTTTCGAAGGTGACGATCATGCCTGAGAACAACCGTATTGATGAGCCCACGGGCACCGAATTTGTCGGCCATGAATGGGACGGAATTGAAGAGCTCAACACTCCGCTGCCGCGTTGGTGGCTGTGGACCTTCTATGCGACGGTCGCATGGTCGGTCGTCTATGTCGTGCTCTATCCGGCCTGGCCGCTGATCTCTCAGGCGACCGAAGGCACGCTGGGCTGGTCCAGCCGCGGAGAGCTGAATGCAGAGATGACCGCCGCTGAGCAAGCGCGCGCTGGCACCTTTGCGCAGATTGCGGCGACCGATCTTGATGACCTTGCCAACAATCCAGAGCTGCTGAACCAAGCCATCGCTGGCGGCGCTTCGGCGTTCAAGCAGCACTGCGTCCAGTGCCATGGCGCGGGCGCGGCTGGGTATGAGCAATATGGCTATCCCAACCTAAACGATGATGACTGGCTGTGGGGCGGATCGCTCGCCGATATTGAGTATACGCTTACCCATGGCGTTCGTTGGGAGGGATCGGATCAGACCCGCATCACCTTCATGCCAGCCTTTGACGGCATCTTCTCTGATGGAGAGGTCGACGCGCTGGTCGCTCATGTCCAGTCCCTGAGTGGAGAGGGATCGAGCAGCGCCGCTGGCGCTCAACTCTACACTGACAATTGCGCCGCCTGCCACCAGCCCGCCGGCGAAGGCGACCGGGCGCAGGGCGCGCCTGCCTTGAACGATGCGATCTGGCTCTATGGCGACAGCGAGGCGAGCATTCGTCAGCAAATCCTCGCCCCGCGCCACGGCGTCATGCCGGGATGGAGCGACAAGCTCGATCCGGTCACGATCAAGATGCTGAGCATCTATGTCCACTCTCGTGGTGGCGGCGAGGCGGCAGAGGTGGAGGGGCCCGCTGAGGAAACTCCAGATGAAGTCGCTTCTTCAACCGAGGTCGGAGACGATGAGCGAGGCTGATCTCAAGCCAGCCTCCAAAGGAGAAAAGCGCGATTGGGGCGCGGCGCTGAACACGCATCAGCCCGACCCCATCGCGGCCAAGCGGCTCGACAATGCGCCGCCTCCGGTGAAGCTCTATGAGAAACGCAAGGCAGTCCATAACAAACGAATCGACGGGCCCTTCCGGCGTTTCAAATGGCTGATTATGCTGGTCACCTTGGCTGTCTATTACGTCACGCCCTGGATCCGCTGGGATCGCGGTCCCTATGCGCCCGATCAAGCGGTGCTGATCGACCTTGCCGGGCGACGCTTCTACATGTTCGATATCGAGATCTGGCCGCACGAATTCTACTTCGTTGCAGGGCTCTTGATCATGGCAGGCATTGGCCTGTTCCTCGTCACCAGCGCCGTAGGCCGGGCATGGTGCGGTTATGCCTGTCCGCAAACCGTTTGGACCGATGTCTTCCAGCACGTCGACCGCTTTTTCGACGGCGACCGCAATGCCCGCATCCGGCTCGACAAGGCGCCGTGGGGCGTCTCTAAAACCACTCGGCGTTTGAGCAAATGGGCCGTCTATCTCCTCATCGCCTTTTGGACCGGCGGGGCGTGGATCATGTATTTCGCCGATGCCCCCACCCTGACCTACCAGTTCTGGCGCGGAGAGGCTCCGTTTGTGGCCTACGCGACCGTCGCGATCCTGACCGGCACGACCTTCTGGCTCGGCGGATTTATGCGTGAGCAAGTGTGCATCTATATGTGCCCCTGGCCGCGCATTCAGGCGGCGATGCTCGATGAAAAATCGCTGATCGTCACCTACAAGGACTGGCGCGGGGAAAAGCGCGGCAGCATCAAGAAAGCCGCCAAGAACCCGGAGGCTTACGGTGACTGCGTCGACTGCCTCCAATGCGTTGCGGTCTGCCCCACCGGCATCGACATTCGCGAAGGCCAGCAAGTCGGCTGCATCACTTGCGGGTTGTGCATCGACGCCTGCGACCGGGTGATGAAGGATGTGGGGCGCCCCCGCGGCCTCATCGACTACGCAACGCTCGAACAATGCGAGGCGGAGGCGGCGGGCGCTGCTCCAACCCCCGCATGGAAAGCTCCCTTACGCCCGCGCACTTTCATCTATTTCGGCATTTGGGGAGCTATCGGCGTTGCGATGCTGTTCGCGCTCGGCACACGCTCGCACACTGACATCACCGTCTCGCCTGATCGCAATCCGCCCTACATGCTGATGAAGGACGGTTCAGTGCGCAATTCCTACACGTTGCGCCTGCGCAATATGGAGGCTCGTCCGCGCGATATGGAGATCGCTCTGGTCGGCTTGCCGGATGGCGCGGCCATGTGGACCGACCGGATTGGGCGGGAGAGCGCGGCGAGCTCTCAGACCGTCTTAGTCCCCGCAGACGAAACCCGCATTGTTCGCACCTATGTCGTCGTTCCTGATGGCTCGGATGTGGACGGCTTCACCTTCCAAGTGACCTCGCTCGACGAACAGCGCGAGCAAGACAGCGCCGAAACCACCTTTGCCTCTCCCGGAGATGATTGAGATGACGCATGAGACAACCAGGCAAGCACCTAGCAAATTCACAGGACGCCATATGGCCGGTGTGCTCATCATCGGCTTTGGCATTGTGGCAGCCGTCAACTTCTACATGGCGAGCCGCGCGGTCGGTGGCTTTCACGGGATTGTGGTCGAGAACTCCTATGTCGCCAGCCAGAATTTCAACGGCTGGCTGGAAGCTGCCGAGGCTTCGAAAGCGTTGGGGTGGAACGCCTCGGCCGCGCGTGATGAAGCAGGCCTTGTGACGATCACGACGCTGGACGTGCCTGATGGCGCTACAGTGAGCGCCGAGCTGCGGCGCCCGATTGGAGAGCATGCCTTTGCAAGCCTATCGTTCTCACCCGGCGAAGATGGCACTTTCGTCTCTACCAGCGCGGTTGACGCAGGCCGATGGATCATGCGCCTCACCATCACTTCTGGCGAAGACATCTGGATGAGTGAAAGCGAGCTTTAAGTGAACGCACCCACCGCCCTTGCTGCACCAGAGCTGACCGCAACGCGCTTTACCGTGCCCGGCATCAAATGCGCAGGCTGCATAGCGAAGATCGAACGCGAGCTCGCAAAGGTCGAAGGTATCGCCAGCGCGCGCGTCAATTTCTCCGCCAAGCGCGTCGCGATTGAGCACGCGCCACGGATCGACGAAGCGGCCCTGACACAGGCGTTAGAGCAGCTCGGGTTTGAAGCGCAGGCGGTTGAGGAAAACCCGCTTGGCGCTGACGACAATGAGCGCACGCAGCTGGTCCGCGCGATGGGCGTGGCGGGCTTTGGCATGATGAACATCATGCTCCTGTCGATCAGCATATGGTCTGGGGCAGAAGGAACAACGCGTGAGCTCTTCCATTGGCTTTCCGCCCTCATCGCACTTCCCGTTATCGCCTATTCCGGAAGACCCTTCTTCGCCTCGGCCCTGATGGCTTTGAAGCATGGGCGCACCAATATGGATGTGCCTATTTCTATCGGTGTGCTGCTCGCAACCGCGCTTAGCGTCTATGAAACCGCAACCGGCGGCGTTCACGCCTATTTTGAGAGCGCTGTGATGCTGCTCTTCTTCCTTCTTGCAGGGCGCACACTTGATGCTGTGATGCGCGACAAGACCCGGGCAGGGATTGGAGCACTGCTGGGGCGGATGGGCAAATCGGCCAAAGTCATCGGTGCAGATGGCGCCACTCGCACCGTTGCCGCAGCGGACCTTGAACCTGGCATGATCACGCTTGTCGCGGCGGGCGAGGCTTTGGCCGCCGATGGTGAGATCATCGAGGGCACGAGCGCCATCGACAACTCCATGCTGACGGGCGAGAGCCTGCCTGAGCCTGTCACAGTCGGGAGCCATGTTCTCGCCGGCGCAATCAACCTTGCAGCCCCCATTCGCGTGCGTTTGACCGCAACAGCCGAAGACACCGCTATCGCCGACATCGCCCGGCTGATGGACGAAGCGGGCCAATCGCGCAGCTCCTATGTCCGCATCGCCGACCGGGCGAGCCGCGCCTATGCGCCTGTGGTGCACAGCCTCGCTGCGCTTGCCTTTGTGGGTTGGATGATCGCAGGCGCTGGCTGGCACCAATCGCTCGTCATCGCCATCGCGGTGCTCATTATCACGTGCCCCTGCGCCATGGGTCTTGCCGTGCCCACCGCTCAGGTCGTTGCTTCAGGTGCGCTCCTCAAACGTGGGCTTCTCGTGAAAGACGGTAGCGCCCTCGAACGCCTTGCAGAATGCGATGCGGCGCTGATGGACAAGACCGGCACGGTGACCGTGGGCGAAGCTGTGCCGCAAATTATAGGGCTCAGTGCAACGCAGCAATCCATTGCCCTTGCGCTCGCCCAGTCGAGCGCGCATCCCTTGAGCAAGGGCCTTGCGAGCCGCCTGCGTGCCAATGGCGTCGAACCAGCCGCGCTTACCGATATCACCGAAGTGCCCGGCGAAGGCATACACGCGCTTTGGGACGGGCAAAGCGTGACCCTTGGTCGTCCTGCAACAGGTGCAGATCAGGCTCCGGATCAGACCCCAGATCAGGCTGGGCCAACCGGCCTCACCAGCTCGCTTAGTATCGGCAATGAGGCCCAGACCATCACCTTCCATGATCCGCTTCGCAGCGATGCACGCGAGACCCTGGAGGCAATACGCGAGCTCGGGATGGAAGCATCGCTCCTTTCCGGCGATCGCAGCGCCGCCGTAGAGACCGTCGCTAAAACGCTCGGCATCCGCGGCTATGGCGATGCGAGCCCCAAAGACAAGTTGGATACGCTTGCAAAACTCAAAGACGCAGGCCGAATGCCTTTGATGGTCGGTGATGGTCTGAACGATGGCCCTGCCTTGGCCGCAGCCCACGCCTCGATCGCGCCGGGCACGGCAAGCGATGCCAGCAAACAGGCGGCTGATGCCGTGTTTCTTGGCGAGAAGCTGATGCCTGTCGCGCTCGCGATCAAAGCCGCTCGCGCCACCATGCGCGTGGTGCGTCAGAACTTTGGCTTTTCCATCGCATATAACGTCCTCGCCGTGCCGCTTGCCCTCTTTGGCTACGTCACCCCGCTTATCGCTGCCATCGCCATGTCAGTGAGCAGCCTTGTGGTGGTCGCCAACTCCTTGCGCCTGAACGGAGCTACCAAATGACAATTCTCATGTTCCTTATTCCCATTGCCCTTGGCATGGGCGCAGCTGGCCTTATCGCCTTCTTTTGGGCGATGAAATCGGGGCAGTACGAGGACATGGAAGGCGCTGCTGCGCGCATTCTCATCGATGAGGAAGGGGATGAGCTGTGATCAAAGCGCTTCTTGGGATCGCCGCCCTTGTACCGATGGTGACGGGGCCGCTTCCACACGAAGAGAAATCGCTCCTTGTTGAGCTGTGCGGCGGTGGGCAGACCAGCATTCCGCTGGGTGATAACAACCCCATGAAGGACCACCCCTGCGATCCCCAAGCATGCCATGCAGGCACCTGTCGGGAGAAGAGCAAAGGGAGCAATTTGATCTAACGCAAAGACGCCGCATTGGCTTGGTCCCATAGCTCTGTTTCGGCATTGCTCCCTCCGTTCCTGCGAGGGCAAATGCCGGATCCAAACGATGATGGAGCGATCCCAAGATGTGGCCCTATTACCCGGAACTTCTCGAAACCCCTGTCCCGCGCTACACAAGCTACCCCACAGCTGCCGACTTTAGCGAGTTACCTCCCAGAGCGCTGGAGACGCAGATCGAGCAGACCACAGGCGATATCTCGCTCTATGTGCACATCCCCTTCTGTGAGAAAATCTGTTTCTATTGTGGCTGCAACACTGCGGCGAGTGGAAAGCGCCAGCGGGTGGAGAGTTATCTGAGTGCGCTCCATACGCAGATCCAGGCGGTCGCTAAACTCCTCCCGCGCGAGGCGGGTGTGCGCCGCATCGCCTTTGGTGGGGGCAGCCCCAATGCGATCCTGCCATCGGAGTTTATCGAGCTTGTCGATTCGCTGAACCGCAATTTCTGGCTGCATGAGACCGAATGGTCGATAGAGATCGATCCGCGCACGATGACGGGCGATTGGTCAGAGGCTATTGGCGAGGCTGGCATCTCCCGGGCAAGCCTTGGCGTGCAAACGTTCGCTGCGCACTGCCAGAAAGCGATTGGCCGCGAGCAGGGTGATGGAGTGATTTGCAGGACTATTGACTGGTTGCGCAGCGCGGGCGTGTCATCGCTTAACTTCGACCTTATGTACGGCCTGCCCTTCCAAACTCAGGAAGACCTTGCCGATACACTAGAATACGCAAAGTTGCTGGAGGCGGATCGGATCGCCCTATTTGGCTATGCCCACGTGCCGCATCTAATCCCGCGTCAAAAGGTGATTGATGGGGCTGCACTGCCCGGCAAGGATGTGCGTTTTGCAATGGCCCGGCAAGGCTTCGAATATCTTACTGCGCAGGGCTATCAGGCGGTTGGCTTTGACCACTTTGCGCGTCCGAAAGACCCCTTGGCCGTGGCCGCACGCGCGGGTGCCCTTAACCGCAATTTCCAAGGGTTCACAGATGACCCATCGCCTGTTTTACTTGGCTTGGGGGCCTCGGCGATCAATATCTTCCCCGATCTGATCGCTCAAAACGAGAAGAACTCGGGCCGCTATCGGATGCTTTCATCACAAGGCCTTTTGAGCGCGTATGAAGGAATCGTGCGCAGCCCCAAGGACCAGATGATCGACGAGGTTATCATGGGCCTGCTATGCAAGAATGCAGCAAAGCTGAGCCCATGCCTTTTGGCCGAACAGCGCGATCACCTATTGCCTTTCATCGCGCGTGATTTAGCCCGGCTTGAAGGCCTGACTTTGATCGTAACCCCCGAAGGCCTGCCATACGCTCGAACCATCGCGAGTGTGTTCGACACTTACCGGCAAGAGGCGACACAGCGTTTCAGCTCCGCTATTTAGCGTCGTTTCCATCACTATGTTTGTTCGGTGAACCCATATTGAGAACAAAGCGCCATAACTGGCCTTTTTTGCTGCGCCTGAACTCCCGCTCCACCGAAATCACCGTGATTATCGGCTAGGGACTATCGTCGTCCGCTTTTGCCTCTGGTAGCCGACCTTTGGAAAGCATGAGCATGTCACCAAAAGCGGGCACAAGTTAGAGACAAGTTCGCTATCTGACTGCCTCCACCGCCACCTACCTGCTCTTTTGGGATTTCCATGATTGGTAAGGTCTTGTCAGACTAACTGTTCCCGATTGAGTAGGTGTACGAGGCGGCGAGGGCTGGTCGAACGCATCACTTCAGGCCAGCCGGCTCGGGGTTCGTGGATGCGGTTTGGTCTGCTGTTCGAAACGGATATCAGCTGCCAGCGCACGCGTCGCTAACGTGGCATCACGCAGGAGCGCTGACTGCGCTCCGAGCCCCACTGGATCACCAGACCGGGTAAATCATGCGAGATCGGCCCATTTTCGACGGACGATACCAATGTTCGTTTGGCTGACCGGTACGCTGCGCCCATCTTCAAGAAGAATACTTAAAGCCTTGCCATCGTCTTCCAGCTTCTTGACGGCATCCGATGCGACCCACCAGGAACGATGAACCCGAATACCAAGGTCCATTGCTTCCAGCTCAATGACTGCATCGCCAAAGCGATAAAGGAGACGGGCATTGCCTGTTGCGCCGTACACCTCGATATAGTGCTTATCAGCCTCGAGCGCCAAAATATTGTCGCGCAGGTGGTTCGGGACCTTGGTCAGGAAGACCGAGGCTGAAGGCTCGGCGTTGTCGGCGCCGCCCGCTGCTTTGTTGCGAGACAACCAGCGGAAGAAGACCCCGTCACCGGATCCCCATTCATAGATGAAGTGCATGGCGATCCAGAACGGCCCAAAGTAAATCTGATCCGGAGTCAGGAAGGCCTCGATTGGATCACCCCAGACAGCCCGTCCATCGCGAGTTGTTGCCTCTAGCAGGCCGGGGAAAAACGGATCCAGCAGGCGCATATTCAGGTTGGAATAGAAGTACCCAAGGACGATCGCGAGCACCGTTCCAATAACCAGCGCTATCAACGGTGAGATCGAAAGCCTGCGCGTGGCTGCTAGCAAGAGATAGATGCAGCCCGCACCGATCAGGAACATTGGCAGAAGAAAGCCTGTGAAAAGCAGGATCGATTCAGACCTTGATAGGTCGGGCATCCATGCACTTCCACGCGCACCAAACAAGGCCGCTAGTGCAAGGGGTAATGCAATGTAGAGAATGGCAAAGCGGCGAATAACCATCACAAGAGCCTAGTTTAACGAACGGCAATCGACAATCGGCTTGGGGCGAACTTGACGCTTCTGGCAAGTGTGGATCGGCATTGGCCTGTTCCTGAGCCGAAGATTGCGCTGGATGCAACTCTATAGCGCCACGCGTTCCGCCGCAATTATGCAGGGTTTGGTGGTGATGCGCGCAGCGAGCCGAGCCATCCGGTTCTTGGACCAGTCCAAAAGAGCGAATGCAGAACGAATCACGCGCTCAGCTGGTTTCGAGGTCACAAAGACTTTTGCACAAGCGGCGAAAAGCACGGATCGTTCGTGCTGCACGAACGCGATTTCGTGCTTCCTATTGGCTCGCTTGTGCATCCCCTTCGAATATCGGGTCAGGCCGCGATTGACGCCTCCGGCACTTCTCGGCCCTCATCCTGACTAACTGCACTTTTGCCGTTTCCGGGTATCGCCACAACGGGCCGCGCAGCAACGGGTCGCAACGTGGGGTCTTGCGAGACTTCGCGAGAAGTCCGCTCATCAAGAGGAGGCCGTAACTCTGTGTCCATCCATGAACCAGATCGCGGGATACCCATTCGCGCATTGAGCCGCGGCCTGACCGTCATTCAGATCATCAGTCGGCTGGGACCGATTTCAATGATGGAGATCTCGCGGGAGGTCGATCTTCCCTATCCCACGGCTGCTCGGATCGTGCAGAGCTTGATGCATGAGGGGTATATTGAGCGGGAGCAGACGCGCAAACACTATCGTGTCACGGGACTGGTCCAGACCCTTTCGACCGGATTTCAGGCAGCGGATCGCCTCGTGACCTTAGCCCGCCACCATTTGGCAGACTTGACCGAGGAAGTGGGTTGGCCAGTTTCACTCGCGACGAGAGTTGGCACCAGCATGATGGTGCGAGAATCCACGCATGGTCAGTCTTCGATGACCTTCGCAAACTATTTTGCAGGCTTTACGCTTCCCATATCACAATGCGCCTCAGGCAAGGCCTATCTCGCATTCTGCGACGATGCGGAGCGCGCAGCAATTGTCGATGGTTGGCAATTTGGTGAAAGTGAGGCCTCGGAGATTGGCCTTGCTTTGGTTTGCGATGATGTCGCCCTCGCGACCATTCGCCAGCGCGGATATGCCGTCAATACACGCAATGCCTACACGGCCGATGCTGGCAAAACGTCTGCGATTGCTGTGCCAATCCTTTGGCAATCAGGTCAGATCGCAGGGACATTGTCGCTGATCTATTTCGCAACCTCGATGAGCCATCAAGAGGCGGGCGAAAAATACTATCACTTGCTCAACGAAAAGGCGGAAAAGATATCCGCAGAACTCGCCTTCGCCGGCGGCATGTAGCGATCCGCATTTGGCTTTCTCAAGATTTCCAAGCGCCAAAAGCATGCCATGCTGGAGCGCGACCGTGATCTTCGGTTTCCCCGTTGGTTGCAGTCAGTGAAAAAACCGTTTGATCCACTTCGGCCCGCACGTGGGTTTCGAACAATTCATCCTCGTTGAAGCCAGCTTCGATCATGACGGCGTTCAGATCAATCGAGTGCATCGAAGACCAGAACGGCTCGTTGTTGTTGAACGCGTCCCAATCGCGGATGAACTGTTCATAGAGTGGCATTTCGTCGGTGTAAGCGGGCTGCTCTAGGTGGAACATTACCCCACCAGAGGCGAGCGTTCGGTATCCCTCGGCAATAATCCGGGGGAGTGCAGTGCGGCTGGTCTCATGCAGAAACATGGTTGTTTGAACCCAGTCAAAGCAGCCATCGTCAAACCGCGAAAGATCCTCCGCGTTGAGTTGGAGGAAGGTTATATTATCTGCGCCCAGTGATTTCGCCCGCGCATGGCCATAGCGCAGCACGGGCGCCGCTGTATCGACTGCGATGATTTCTGTTTCCGGGAACGCCAACGCCAGCGGGACAATGTTGTGGCCGACAGTGCAGCCAATATCGAGTATCCGGCGCGGGACCCAGCCCGGCTTTGTCTCCTTGATCCATTTGACCAGCGCTTGCCCACCACCATCAGACAATGCGCCGATGCTGCCAGCGGTGGTGGCGAAGATACCGCAATCATAATTGGCCCCAGCCGACACATCGCCAGGGAATTCTTCGCCATGATAGCTGCCGGGCATGCAATGGATGTCCACCGCTGCCTGATAACGCGGCGTTTCGACTGTGGGGTCGAGCACCAGCCGATTGCTTCCATCATTCAGCGCCTCGACGTGTTCAACGATGTGATCAATCTGGCTAAGCGTTTGCATGCGCCCCTGTTGCTGACGATATTCCATGGAATTGCGCCTTATTGCGCTCCACGCCTGGTGCCATGGGTTGCGGTTCATCGCTTTGCGGATCTCAAAGCGATCCTTGGGCTCGCGGCCATGCTCTTTCACAAATTCCGGCAGGACTTGCTTGTCATAGGCCAGCTTGTTTCCCGGACCCAGCGCGCTTGAGAGATAGCGATTGAAATTGGCGAGGAAATTGAAGCGCGCCGCATCATCATGGCGCGGCTTGGGGAACACGTCGTGCTGCTGCACCGCAGTGTAAGGCGGGGCACTATCAGGGCGCTTCATTTGTGTTCTCCATCCGCTTTGCTGCTCCAGTTTGGATAGCGGCCAAGGACGAGCAGAACGAGCCCGCCAAAAGCAAACAACCCCATCGCTGTCCAAAGAGCCAGGTCATAGTTGCCCGACTGGTCCCTTATGCTGCCATAGAGCGTGGCCGACAGCGAAGAGAAAATGCCAAAAGGCATGTAGAGAAAGCCATAGATCCGGCCATAGGATTTCATCCCGAAATATCGGCTGGCCAAGTAAGCGATCATATCGCTTTCCGCCCCAGCGGCAAAGCCAAGGCAGTAGGCCGCGACAAAGATAACACTGGCGGGCGTTGACGTGCCAATCAGGAAGTAACACGCAATCACTGGCAGGAGGAGGACTGGCACCGCAACACCGGGCGCCCAGAACCGGTCGAACAGCAAGCCAACGATAATGCGTCCAGAGAAGATACCGGCGGCAACGATGCTCATTACATTGGCGGCGGAGCCCGGACTGATGCCGTGAAACTGAACCATCTGCACCATGTGAATATGCGCCCCTCCGTAAGCGAGCGCGATGCAGGTGATGGAGATGAAAAGGACCCAGAAACGGTATCCAAGCAAGGTTTCACGCAAGGCGAGGCCGACAAGGTCAGAAGCAGCTTTTGCATCGCTATTTGGGCGCTCTTCAGGGTGCGGATCCCTGAACAGAAAGAGCGCAAGCGGAAAGCCGATAAAGAGCGGCAAAGCGGCGAGCACGAGAAAAACATTACGCCAACCATCGGCAGAAAGCGCTGCATTGGCAATCTGCGGCACGACCAGCCCTGCAAGGCTGGTGCCGAGTAGCAGAATGCCGAGAGCCAACCCTCTATTTTGGTCGAACCACAGATTGATAGTGCGGCTCCATGAGACAGGCGTTGAGCCAATTCCGACCACTCCGATCAGCGCCCAAATCGCGTAAAAGGCGGCTAAGCTGTCGGGCACAAAGGCCATCGACCCGAAGGCGAGGCCAAAGCCTATCAGCGATGCAAGCGCGACTGGTTTGGTCCCAAAGCGGTCTGCCAAGGCTCCGACAGCGGGGGCAAGCAGCGCGCCGACCGTGCCGTAGATGGCAATGCCGATACTGATCTCTTGGAACGACCAGCCCATCGCCCCATTGATCGGGCCGATTACTATGGGGAGGGTGTTGAAGGGAACCGGCGATGCGCCAGTTGCTACCCCAGTCATCCCGGCGAAAAGAGGTTTCCACCCGCGCTTGAATTCACCTGACTTCACGGAGCAGGCACTTCCTCAACCGCATCACCCATCGTTTCTTTCTTGAGGATATTGATGAGAGCTGCGCGCCGGGCCGGATCTTCCTCATTCCCCGACGAGACGATCATTGTCGTACCCGGAGCAAAGACATCCGGATTTGCGATCAAGGCGTCCATCAGCTCATCAGTCCATACCTCTCCTGCCCTTCCGTGGGCCGCCATGCCTTCGGTGTAATTGAAATTGGGCACAGTCCCGATCTCACGGCCGAAGATCCCATAAAGATTGGGGCCAGCCAGGTGTTTCTCGCCTTGCTTCATCGTGTGGCAGAAGGTGCACCATTTGTAATTTTCAACGCGTACGTCTCGTTCCAGATCGGTCTCTGGTGTGACTTGGACGGTGATGATCGGGTCGGGGTGCGACGTCACGCCTTCGGGCGCTACGACCATCACCCCGCTTTCGATGGGGCTCACACGGAACATGCCATAGGGTCCGTAGATCCCAACTAGGCTGAGCGCGAAGGCAAGGGAAACTGCGATCACTCCCATGCCGGGCAAGTTTTCCGCCCTGACTTCGCCTGAACCAGGAGCACGCTTGAACAGCCTGGCAAGGCCCCAGACCACTGCGCAAATCCCGACAAAGATGAGAACCGCAAACGGGCCTTTCTCATAGCCGTCAAAGGTGGCCGAAACAAAGAACGTGAACGCGCCGTTGAGAAAGGTGAAGAGGCCAAATCCCATCGGGAAGGAAGCATGCAATCCCTGACCGTAAACAAACAGAAAGACCGCTGCTGTCAGCAAAGTCACCAATGTCAACACAAGCACCGCAAAGCCCAAAGCGGCGTGGAAATAGCCATTGAAGAGCCATATCGCGCGGTCCTCGCCGATCAGGGCAGGGAGGTCTATAAAGCCGAAGAAATAAAGGTCATATCCGCTTCCCCAACCGCTCAAAATGCCAAAAATCCACGCGCTTGAGAGTAGCAGCGCTGTGATGAACGCGAGTGCATGCGCCCACTGATTGGCTCTCACGCTTAAGCGCGGATTGGCGGGTTCCTTGCGAGACTTCCAAAGCCGGACCAGCACCCAAATACTAAGCACAGTAAGCACAAGCCCGATTGAATAATGCCAACCGCGATAAATCTCGCGCATCGCATTGGCCTTGTCCTCACGCGGCATCAGCATCGTGGTGATGCTCATAGCGAAATAGGCGAGCGCCCAAGCATTGCCTAGCAATGCGTTGGAGATGGGCCCTTTCGAAGCCGCCGCGTCGCTTGTGTCCTGCTGCATATTTTTCGCTCGCTTCCCACTGAATTGCTGTGTGCGGAGCCGCGACCGAAGGCTGCAAGTTCCACTTTCATTTGAAGCAGTCTGCACAACAACACCGAGACTTGCGAATTTTCGCGACGAATCCTCGCAGTTCGAGAAGAACCAAAAAATGCACCTTTAGGCACCAGCTTTGGACCGACAGTGTAGTTCCCAATCTCTCGTCAGGACAGTCGCCAAATGGAAGAATTTGTCTCAGGTCAAGCCGCCCATGATCTCCTGGTTTCGGGCAACCACGATGATCGCTCGCGGCAGGAATTTGCGATGAGTTTGAAGGGGTTTACTCAGGATGAGCTGCTCCCCGGGCTGGAGCCCATATTTGCAGGTCGGGTGTCCAAATCGTTTGCCAAAGAGCATGGCCACCCCCCAAGCGACCGCCACCAGATCCGCAAAGGCATGGTTCAAGATCCGTACTTTCAGACGTATGCCATGACCAACCGGGTCGCTCAGGAATTGCTATGGGCATCGGTGCAAGCGCCGATTGAGCGCGACTTTGATGCAATCAACCAAAAGGCAGCTGAACTATCGGCAAGCACTAACGCGACGCTTGAGAGCAGCGAGGACTTTGACGTTCCCAAGTATGTGAGCGCGCTTGATATCCACTGCATGCCGGGCGGATATGTAACCGCAGAAAACGCACAAGATGTTTCCGCTGGCGCGCTCTATGACCGCGGCGTCTATCTTTATTCGATGGGCATGATGGGCCCTGACAATGACGATATGGGCCGCTCTGTGTGTCACTATATCCAGCGCAATCTCGACGGGTTCGAGCCAACTGCGATCCTCGATATGGGCTGCACAATTGGCCATTCGACCTTGCCGTACAAGGAACTCTTCCCGGATGCCGAAGTCACCGGAATTGACGTAGGAGGGCCATGTATCCGCTATGCCCATGCACGCGCAGCGGCGAAGGATTTGGAAGTCGCATTCCTTCAGCGTGACGCCTCACAAACGGGATTTGCCGATGAGAGTTTTGACCTCATCGTCAGCCATATCCTGCTGCATGAGACCAGCGGCAAAGCGATGCCTGCGATCTTCCACGAATGCCATCGGCTGCTCAAACCCGGTGGCTACATGATCCATGCCGACCTGCCGCCCTTTCACAAGATGGGGCCGTATATGCAGTTCATTCTGGACAACGAGACTTACTACAACAACGAGCCCTTCTGGGGCGCTATGCGCGAGCTTGATCAGGAGAAGATGGCCAAGGACGCTGGGTTTCCTGAAACGAGCGTTCGCTTCGACACAGCTCCGATGGCTATCCTGGAAGCGATGGGTGCGCATCCACCCGCCAGTCCAGAAGACGACGACTTCGCCGCAGGTGAATTCGCACCCGGCGGGGGCTGGGAAGTGCTGATCGCACGGAAAGGGTAAGCCATGGAATTTAGCGCCAAAACCAACCGCATGCCGAAATTCGCTAAGGGCAAACGCCCGCAATTCTACCGCGAAGACGGGCTCGATGAAGCGATGTCCATGATCCTCGTCCTGGCGAGCGAGTTTTCCGCTATGCGCGACCGGCTAGACACGATCGAAAAGATCGCCGAGGCCAAAGGCATCATTCTCGCCGATGAGATCGAGCAATACGCACCTGACCAAGCGACCGCTGCGGCGCGCGTGGATCGGCGCAAAGCGTTGTTGGATCAGCTCTACTACCTGACGTTGAAACGCGCTGAAGAGCAATCCACGAATGACGATTTCAAGCGCTACGAAACCGCACTTGAAGAGATTGCGCGCGGCTAGAATTGCTCGAGCTGGCAAGGGCCGCCACAGCCGGGATTGTTCGCCAGTTGAGCAGTGATGCTCGCTCCGCGATGAAGGCCAATGTGAGGCCCGCCTTTCGCGTTTGACGCTTGTATTGGGACAGCATGACGATGGCGTTTCACAACCCTTCTGCCGAGAAGAGACGATCGGGCGAGACAACCGGCGATCTGGTCGACCAGATCCTGAGCCTGCGCGCGCAGGGTTTGCCTGAAAATGCGCTGCGTTCCGCGAAGATGTTTCTCGCCGATACTTTGGCCACTGGCGTTGCAGGCAGAGCGAACGCGGCTAGCGAGCGGGTTCAAGCTGCAGCCCAGAAGTGGGACGCGCAGCGCAATGGGAGTTGTGCGGTACTTGGCCGTCCAGGCCTTAGCCTCTCACCCCATTCCGCTGCTGTTCTGAACGGATTTCAGATTCATTGCCTTGAATGGGATGGCCTGCATGAGCCTTCGGTGGTGATCGCGCTTTGCACGCCAGTGGCTGCGCTTATCAGCGATGCTCAAGTCGATGACCAAGCGCTTGAGGATGTGATCCTTGCCTTTGCCATTGGGGTGGAAGTCGCCGTGTTGTTCGGAGCCGCCGCTGCACAAGGCCCGCGCTTCTTCCGCCCTTCAGCGGCTGGGTTGATGGGGGCTACGGCCGCTCTGGGAATTCTGAGAGACTTTGACGCGCCCACCATGACGCGCGCGCTGGGCCTTGCCTATAGTCAGGTGTCGGGCACGATGCAGGCCCATTGGGAGGGCGCCGAAGCGCTGCCACTTCAGATCGGCATCGCGGCTCGAGCTGCCTTGAGCGCGGCGGACTTGGCCGAGCTTGGCCTGACTGCGCCGCACGATTTCGTGGATGGAAAATTTGGCTATTTCAGCCTCATTGAGGCGGGGGGAGATCCCGCAGCCTATATCGCCAAACTCGGCAAGCCTTGGGCGATCACCGAGGTGGCGCACAAACCCTTTCCTGCCGGTCGCGCGACCCAGGCCACACTCACAGCTCTGCTCGATCTCAAGGCAGAGGCGGATTTTTCGATGGAGGATGTCGCGGACATAAATGTCCATGTGCCGCCATTGACCAAGCTGCTGGTTGGGCGACCCTATGATCCGGAGATGGAAGGGGCTTATGCCCGCCTTTGCCTTGCTTGCATCGCGCCGATGATGATCCGCGATGGTCGGATTGATCCTCGCAAGTTCAACGCGGACTATTTCGCCTCGGCCCAAGCCATTGCGGATGCGGAAAAGGTCCGCGTCGCGCTCGATGAAAATCCAGATCCCAACGCGCTTGGACCTCAGCGTATCAGCGTAACCTTTGCCGATGGGCGGGTGGTCGAGCGGATTGTTGACATTCCGTTTGGTTCACCCGGCCGAGCGATGACGCGTGAGGACCAGATGGCGAAAATGCGTTTCTGCTTTGAGCTTACGGAGCTTGACGGCGATCCGGCGGAGATCTTCCGCGCGATCGAAGAGGCGGAGGCTTCGACGTCTTTCCGCGACTATCTACGCTTCTTCACTGTGGGAAAGGTTGGTGCTCCATGACCATCACTCGCGAACAATTGGTCACTGCTGGCGTTGGAAATTTCTTCAAGAAGTTGAACGCGCATGACCTTGAAGGTGTCATGGCGGGCATTGCCGAGGATTGCGAAATGCGCATTCCCTCAAGCGGCTTCACCTATACTGGCAAAGCGGCCCTGCGCGCGCATCTCGATGACTTTCTGCAAAGCTTCCCGATAGTCTGTTTTCGCGACTTCATCGTTGCCGCAGACCCTGTCGAGAGCCGCTTGGCGGTTCGCTTCAACATCTCGCTGACCGAAGAAGACGGCAACGAGACCCACATGTCGAACTGCAACTTCTTTGAAGTCGATGAAGCGGGTCTGCTCACTGACATCCTGATTTTTGCCTCCGCCCCGCTCAGCAAGGGTTTTGAGGTGGGATCGAGCACGTAACGGAAAATTTTGGAAACACAGGATTTGATACCATGAATGCTATAACTCCTATTCGAAAGTCCCTGCCGCTTCTTGCTGCCGGGGAAGGTGTTTGGGAAGGCGTCTATCGCTATTACGATGCCTTTACCGGCGAGAAGATCGACGAGCACAAGTCGCGCCTAATTTGCCGTCTTCCTGACGATGGCGACCCTGCTGACTACCATCAAACGAACCACTATTACTGGGCAGATGGGCGTCATGAGACGCGCGATTTCCCTGCCGAGTTTAGCGATGGTCGGATCTGGTGGGACAATGAACACATCAAGGGTTGGTGCACCCGCATGACCCCCGATGAGAACGAGATCAGCATGTGTCTCCACTGGCATCGTAAGAACGAAGAGGGCGTCTATCTCTATGAGATGATCCAGCACGATGCGTCCGGCCAATACAAGTCTCGCACTTGGCAATGGTTCCGCGATGGCCGGTGCTTCATGCGCACCTTGATCGATGAGAAGTTCGTCACCAAAGACTGGCGGAATTTCACCGAAATGGGCCCTCCAAGCGATTAATTCAAAACGATTGATGGCCACTTTCATCGACGTGCGAGGAAGGTGCGATAAACTCCGTTTCCCTCCGATCTGCTGACTAAGCTTCAGTGATCTAGAAAAATCACAATGAGCAAATCAGCCCATAACTGGGTCCCAAAAAGAGGGGGTAGCGGTGAGCACTACAATCAGATCAATCTTCCTGAGTTCGGTCGCAGGTGTGATCGCACTTCCGGCTTTTCCAGCATTGGCCCAAGACGCCGATTCTGGTGCCGAAGAAGCGGAGGTCAGAGGCAATCAAATCATCGTGACGGCGCGTAAGGTCGAAGAGAGTGTGCAGGATATTCCTGCCTCGATCACCGCTCTGTCTCAGCAGGATTTGGAAGATCGCCAGATTGTCCAGCTGGAAGATGTCGCACTTCAAACCCCCGGTCTGGTTTTCGAGGATTTCTCAAACGGGGGTTTTGGTTCGCCAACGATCCGTGGAACCAGTCAATTCAGCGTGACTTCGCTGGAGACCAATGTCGCTCTGTTTATCGATGGGATCAACATTCCGCGTAACTATGCATTTGATATCGGTGCGACCGAGTTTGAGCGCATTGAGGTCGTAAAGGGCCCGCAAAGTGCGCTATACGGCGCCAACGCGTTTTCCGGCGTCATCAACTACATCACGACAGAGCGCAGCCTTACCGATCTCCAAGTCGGTGGCAAGATTTCGGCGTCTGAGAATGGTGGCCTGGACCTTTTCGGGGAGCTTTCTGTCCCCGTGGTTGAGGATGTCTTCTCGCTGCGTTTCGCAATTGGTCATTCAGAATTCGATGGTGATTTTGACAATCTCCATCCGCTCGCTTCCTCCGCGCCCGATCCCGGCACCGATGAAAGCATTGGCGGTTATGAAAAATCCTCTGTGCAGGTGGGGGCAAGCTTTAGCCCGTTCGACGCGCTGACTTTGGACTTTGACTATTACCGGTTTGAGACCCTGAGCGAGCAGCAGGCCACATATCGCCTGACCCGCAATATCGATCCAGCGGTTGCCGCGCTGGGCGCATCGGCCATTCAGGATGCCAATTGCAGCAACCCCAACGGTCAAGGCTTCCAGCTGTTTTGCGGCACATTGCCTTCCACTCCTCCGACCAGTTCGCTGGGCGTGGATGGATTTGTGATTGATCCGCGTGGTTTTGGACTCGATTCAGAAGCAGAATTGTTCCGCGTCGCAGCCAACCTCGACATCACTGACGATCTCAGCCTCAGCTACCTTTATGGCGGCTATACCGGTGAGGTGTTCTCTGCAGGAAGCAGTGATCGCGATCCGCTGGTAGGCACCCGGCTGTATTTCAGCCAGTTCTTCCAGTTCCCATTCGGTGTTGCTCAGAACGCGTTTACATTCTCGCCTGTTGGCGATTTTGACTACGACACACACGAGCTGCGTCTTGCCTATGATGGCCCCAACGGCCTGTTCTTGATGGTCGGCGTCTATCATCAGGACGGTTCCGACTTCAATCAGTTCAGTGGCAACTTCATCCCGCTCGGCGTGGACAGCACGGCTGCCTTTACTGAGCCGCAAGGCAACCCAACTTCGAGCGCGATTACCGACACGGAGAAATTTGCCATCTTCGGTCGCGCGGCGCTGGCGCTGGCGGATGACCGGCTCAATATCAGTCTTGAAGGTCGCTATACCGACGAAGAGATATCCTTGACCAACTTGCTGTCTGCAGCTGGCGAAGTGTTTGTGCGTCCTGATGACTACTTGACTGGTCGTGGCAGCATCGATTTCCGACTGACGGATGATAATCTGCTCTACGCGTCCGTTGCGCGCGGCTTCAAATCGGGCGGTATCAACTCACCGGACGGCTTGGTTGATGAAGACCGGTTCTTTGGGTCAGAGACCAACTGGACCTACGAAGTGGGTTTGAAGAACAGCTTCCTCAACGGCGATGCCACCCTGAACATCGCGGCTTTCTATATCGATTGGGGCGATCTTCAGATCAACCGTCAGCCAACAGTGCCGGCGCCCTTCGTCAGCCTCATCACTGACAATATCGGAAGCGCATCGTCCAAGGGTGTCGAGATTGAGGGGTTCTGGGAATTCACCGATGGTTTCACGATCAATGGCGGTCTCGCCTACATCGACGCGACCTTCGATTCAGGCACAGTCTCTGACCGTCTGCTGACTTCTGGTTCTAGCACGTTTGGCGCAATTCCAATTTGCGATGACATCGTGTGCAACGCCAGCGGCGAAGTGGGTGGCAACTCTGTTCCGAGGAACTCGGATTGGCAATGGAATGTGGGCGTGTCGGGCGAAGTCCCCGTTACCGACAAATTCGATGGCTTTGGCCGGATCGATGTCGTCGGTCAGTCAAGCCAGTTTGTCTCCGAGATCAACTCAGCCGTTATCGAGGGCCGGACCCTTGTGAACACAGTTCTGGGTGTCCGTGGGGAGAATTGGTCAGCATCGGTCTGGGCGCGCAATCTGTTCGATAAGGAATACGTCTCCAACGCGTTCTTCATCGCTCAGTCGTTCCAGCTTGAGTACATTCCAACGCTGGGCAATCGCCGCCGGATCGGCGCGACACTTTCCTTCGACTTCTAAGCTTAACTTCATACCCCTCGGAGAACCCCATGCATCGTAGAGAGTTCGTCACCGCAGGTGCGGCCGGCACCGCAGCCCTTCTTCTCTCCACTGGTTGCGCTCAGGCACGGCCTGTGGTGGCGTCATCAACCTCGGGCGCGAGTGGCGCTGGTAGGAATATCGATGGCGACTTCCTTGACCTTACCACGCCGCGCGGGAACCGTGATGCGCTCGCCCGGATCATGGGCAATGTGGACATGAAATCGACCAAGATCGGTTGGTATTCCGGCATCGTCCAAGGCGTGCGGCCTGGGGAACCTGTGCGTGATCTGATGGGCTTCACAGGCTTTTCCTGCGCCAAGCTTCTGCCTTCTCTCGAAGGGAAAGATCCCGGCTATCGCAAAGTGCTTCGCGAGGTTGGCTATTACACCGATCTTAAGACCGGCGAGGTGATGGACACATGGTTTAACCCCTATCTCGAAGAAGAGGTGAAGGTTGTTCATATCGCTAACGACCCCTTCAATTTCGAGCTGACGGATTATGTCCCGCTTCCGCCCAATTATGGCGGCTTGAACGACCAGGAACCTCCGAAAATCCCACTTCAGTTGAATTGGGAGCGCAGAGGTGACTTTCTCGGCATGGCGCAGCGGATCAACCTGTTTTACCCATCCGCACTCCAGCCCGACAAATGGCCTCGTGAAAGCGGCGGGCCTTTCAACCGCGTGACAGAGAATTTTCTCTATCAAATGGATTGGAACGAGATGCAGGACCCCAATGCGACAGTCGTGAAGACAACGGGGTCATGGAACCGCATTACACCTTGGTTCCCCTGGATGCTGATGGGGCCGAGCGAAGGGCATATCGTCTATAATTGCTTCATGGGTTCAGGCGACACATTCGACATCGTAGATCAGGTGGCGCTTGACTATGCGGAGGCGACGCATCCCAAATATCTGACCGCTCCCGATGTCTGGGAAGAGCCATCGCTATCGTCGCTCGAATGGTATGCACGGGAGCAAACGCCTGTGCCGCTTCCAGATGATGGCGTGATCCCGGTCGCCCCCCTGGCAGAACCCACACTGCCGCGCTGGTAGTCGCGATAGGCCGGCAGCACGGCCACCTGCTCCCAAGAGTTAGCGCATCTGGTATTCATCCCATTCGCCGTGTAGTTTACAGGCCACTCCATGCTCGGAGCGGCGTTCAGGTTAGACGCCTTGAACCTGAACGCGAGACTGAGATAGGGTACCGTTTGCGTACATCTAGCCAGCAATAGAACGCAAAAGGGTTAGATGAAGCCGCGCAAGATGCGGGTGTAATGAAGGGGAAGTACGATGAGGAAGACTGCAATTCTCATGGGGGCTGCGTTGCTCACCGGTTCGATTGGCGTGGCGGTTGCTCCGCTTGAAGCACGTGGCGGGCCAAAGACCACTGCAAGCAGCGCCACTGCCAAACCGATCACCGGCAAGGGCGTCTACATCACCGCCACCACCACTCGCAAACCAGCTTCGCAGATGCGCTTGAAGCCGTCACAGCGGGCACCCAAGATTTCGCCGGCTCGCCAGGTGACTTTCAAGGAACGGGTCATCGACAAGTCGGTTGCATCAGCCACGCGCACGCTGGGACCAAAGCGGATCGCCAATCCGACGACCAGAGGCTCTGCAACCCGGACGCGCCCGGACAGTTCAGGGCCAGGCCTTGGCACACGGATGATGAATGGTATTCGCGGCTTCTTCGGTATGACGCCTAAAGCCTACCAGCAAACCGCCGCATCAACGATGATGGCGCGGGCAAGGCGGGACATGAGCTCAAAGGTGATCTTCAACGCGAAGTGAGCCTTTAGGCAAAGCCAAGCGGCAACGCACAAAAGAGGGGCAAGTCAAACCGACTTGCCCCTCTTTTTATGGTCCCAGATTGGCCGGAGCCGGTCACTCGTTGAAGACTATGCGCTGATTGGCGAAGTCGCTCATCAGCTTCATCTCAGAAAGATCGGGATGCGGATCGTCACCCAGCACGTCCGCGCGGGCGTATTTGGCGAGCATTTCAGGCTCCACCGCGACGTTCCAAATCCGCAGCGCGCCGATTTTGCCTTCGAAGGCATCATCCCCGCCACTGCCGGTTCCGATGAACAGGCCGCTTGAGGGATAGCTTTCAAAGGTCACAGGGATGTCGGCGATCAATTCCAGATCAACAGAGACGCTGATCGAGTTGCCGTAGTCGACCAGCGACACGAAGTGCAGCTCTCCATCAGTGAAGTCGAACGGCACGGCTTCGATAGCCTCGCCTGAAATGACGATGATCCCATCGCGCTCCGACGTGATCGCAACGGCATAGCTGGTGCCATCTTCGCCGGTGTTGGAGACGACGACAGGATCATAGCCTGGGTCATCGCTCCATTCAGGCTGGACCCAGAATTCGATGGTCGATTGCTCAGTTGGCGCCAAGCGATCATCGGCACCAAATGCCAATGTCTCGCTGCCATCCAGATTCAGGATGTCGATGACATAGCCATCACCGGCTTCAACGATCTCGCTATCCAAACCGCCTCCGCATGCAGCAAGGCCAGGTAGAGCGAGCCCGAGCAGGACTGCGCCGAGCATGGATTGTGTCGACTTCATTGGTGTGTTCCCCCTTTGCATTTCAACCATCAGCGAATGCGCCTGACATCGACCCGGATGCGGATTTCCGGCGCATTGCCATCGCTGCGGATGGTCTTTTCGACTGTCTCTTTGTCACCAACTTTCATGTTGCGCGGAATGCCAAACGCCCAGCCAGTGTCTCTAGCATAGCGAATGCGTTTGCGGACCAACGTAACCCGCTCACTGAATAGATCGAGATTCCAGTTGAACGTCGCTGCTCGAGCCTCGCCCAGCGGTCCCGTGACCGTGATCGGAGTGGTGCTCAAAGCGGACGTACGTCCCCCGTTGCCCCAGCAATTGATTGTCTTGTCTTCCCACCGGCCATAGGTGCGCGAGGTCACGTCGGCGAACCCTGACCCGCGCCGAGCGTTCAAAGTTATGCTGCCATCGATCAGGTGGCGTGGATTGGTCTCTAACCCGGCAGGCAGACCGCGGCTGCCTTTGTGGCAATAGAGTTCGCGCGGCGTCACCGTGTACTGTTCGGTAATGGCTGGGGCCACATCGGTTAGGTCTTGCCCAAACTGCGCGAGATATTTGGCGGTCTCAACCCGCAGACGTTCGCGAACCTCGGTGTAGACCTCAGGCTCTCCCGGAAAGTTCAAAGGGCTGAGCAATTCGTGGATCGGGCGCAGATCGGCGAGGATTGGATAGGCCGTCGGCCCGGTTGAGTGCCCTTCCTCGCTGAAGCTGCCGGTGCCGCCAACCGCTTCGAAATATTTGTCAGAATGGCTGTCGAACCGTTCATTGCCTTCGCTGCCTTCGGTGAATTGTCCTCCATTCACCGAGACGCCAAATCCGCCGATTGCGACGCCCGCCTGGCCATTGACCTCCTCCATATTGGAGCCCCATTGCGCAACGGTTGATTCTTGATACTCCAGGCTCATCGTTGCAGCGGAACCATAGGTCACAGCGTATGGGTAATGCGTGCCAAAGCGCTCGATCAGTTCAGCGTAACGGCCATAGCGACGGGCATCTTCCACCGCGTCGACAAATTCATCAGACAGGCGCGTGAATGGGCGGTCGAGGACCAGCGTGTAGAGCTTGTGCCGCGCAAAGCCAGCCACGTGAGAAACGGCTTCGCCTTCCTTCATGCCCTCGGTGCGAGAATTGGTGTAGTCCGCTCCGATCCCGGCAAAAGCGTCTTCTCCTTCAAAGCCAACCTTCGCGCCAAAAGTGGTGCGCACAGTGTTTTGATATTCGCGTTGCGTGCGGATCAGGGCGGATTGATAGACTGTCCCCTGAGCGCCTTCGGGAATGAGCTTGAGCCCCAAGGGCACTGTGCGCTTTTCAACCACAGCGAACTCCTCGGCACTGGCCGCATCGAAGATATTCCCCTTGTTGTTCAAGTTGAGCTGGCTCAAATCTTGAGCGTAAACGTCATAGCCGCGAAGGCTGGCGTCAAGGTTGTCCAGATTGCGCTCAATCATCCAAGCGTCGTTCATCGCAACACCATTGCCAAATGCGCTGGCTTGTGGGCGGTAGTAATTGGTGTCGCCGATCCGAATGCGCACGCGGCCTGTGCGGGTCACGTCGAGCGTCATGTCCCCTTCGATGCCAGGCAAGGCACCAGAGAGGGAATATTCCAATTGCGCGCCGCTGGGACGATACACTTCGCCAAGCGGCGCATCGCCGACTGGATTGGCAAAGATCCGGCCCCCTTCGCCATCAGCACGGCGGATTGATACGCCGGAGCCATCTTCATCGGCTTCCATCAGCAGGATCTGCGGAGTGACAATGGTTGAGTGGAGCAGGCTTTTGTTGAGCGAGCCGCCATTTTCGCCTTCGAACCCTTCGATCGTAACCGACTGGTCGAGCGCCAGCGGCAAGTCTTCGATCCACACGCCGTCAAGCCGATAGCGGCAATCGCCTGCATCGATAGCAGCGGCGATGTCGGCATCCGCGTCCACGTCTTGTGAAACGGTGACACGGGCGCGAGTGACGCTGGCGCTGACGACGCCGGCCTTGGCCGTGTTGTCGTCTCTGGCGTTGGAGAGGCCGCAAGCGGTGTTGATCGCCTCTTCGGTGAGGTCGGTATCAAGCGAAGCCAGTTGGGTGGTGTCTGCGCCCCCATTGCTTCCCGTGAGATCAAGATATTGATCAGCTGCAAACAGGCCGCCGCCTGCAATCCCCAGTGTCGCAACCCCGATGCCGATATGCTTCCAGTTCATTACCCCTATCCCCCTTTTCTGAACGGCAGAGACAAGGAATCTGCCGATCATCTTTTGGATACTATCACCAACGCTTCGATGCGTCGATGTTCATTTAAATACCCCCAAACATGAACAAAGCATGAGGCGGTCGTTCCAAAGTCCGTGCCCCGCCAAATCATGCGATCCCACTATGAGCATTTCGTCCGAACTGCGCTATCAGGACGTCATGGCAATGCTGGGGCGAGAGAATGGGCAGAGGATCGCGGCGATCATGCGCGGCTTTCTGCTCGTCCTTGTCATCCTGATCTGGGCAAGTGCGGGCCAACCGCTCGCCGCTCAGACTGGGGACGATGCGGTTCTGTCGCTGAGCGAGACCCGCATGGACGTTGCAACGACGACCAAGGCGCTCACCCACTTCATTGACCGGGACGCACAACTGACCTCGCAAGAAGTCTTGTCCGGAGCTGCTGACGCGCAATTGCAGCCAGTCACCAAGCGCGAGCCCAATTTCGGATTTGAGCAGAGCCCCATCTGGCTGCGTTTGCCCATCGTCAATGACGCCGACGCGGCAACCGACCGTGTGTTGCTGATGAAGACAAACTTTGTGACTGAGATCGACGTTTGGCTGAAGCGGGAAAGCGGGGTCGAGCCGTTGCTCAGTCAGGAACTCGACAGCGCCTTTGCCAGCCGGCCCATTGCGTTTCATCAACTGGCGACGCCCTTTGCTCTTGGCCCAGGGGAAGAGGCGCAGATCTGGATCCGGTACCGCACCACCGGCCTGACTGCGATGCCGGTGGAGATCCATCAGGAGCTTGGCTTTGCCACCCATGCAGCGGGCGAAATGGCGAGCAACTTTGCGTTTTATGGTGTGATGGTGATGCTGTTGCTGGCGAGCGTGTGCGCCTTTGCCATCACCCGGACGACGATCTTCCTGTGGTACGGAGGCTACGCCGCTTTCGTCACCGTCTACATCTTCCACCGCGACGGCTATGCCTTCCAATTCATCTGGCCTGAATATGGAGCGTGGAACAGCATCGCGTCGATGCCTCTCGCAGCGGCTCTGACCATATTCGCAAGCCAGTTCACGCGCGTCTATCTCGACACAGGGGAGCGCATGCGTGTCCTCGACAAAGTTTTGCTTGCCATCATCGCCGTCCACATCCTTGCCGTCACAAGCAGCCTGTTCGTCGATATCGAGCTGATCAAACAGCTGATGACGTTGAGCATTCCGGTGAGCGCGATGGTGTTCCTGGCCTCGGGTCTTTTCGCGCTGCGTCGCAAGGGGGTGAGCGCAATTGCCTTTGTGCTGGGCTGGTTCGGTATCGTCGCGGCTTCGTTCGTGACCTTTACGGCACATTGGCTTGATATCGAAGTGACCCGCGCGGCCACGCTCGACACGATGCGCACCGCGATGGTTTTCGACGCGGTGATGATGGGGCTCGCCTGTGTCAGCGTCATCACGCAATGGCGGCGCGAGCGGGAGAGCTTGCTGGCAGAACGGCTAGCTTCGGCTGAGCGCAATATGCAGCTGCGCACGCGGCTGGCGATGATTGAGCAGAACAATCAGATGGCCGAAGACATGATCGATCAGTCGACCCGGATGGTGGCCGATACAACGCATGATCTGCGCCAGCCGATCTTTTCTCTGCGCTCTGCGATCCTGAGCCTCTCTGCCAAGCCGGACCACACCGACGCCGATCTGGAGTCAATCGAAGCCTCGCTCGATTATATGGAGCAGCTGGTTGAACAGAACCTCGATCAAGCGACAGAGGCGGCTCCGATCAGCCGATCTGAGGAAGAACCGGTGCCCGCCCAGCGCTTGCTGGATGCGGTTGCAGCGATCTTTCGGGAAGAGGCGGAAGGGGCGGGCATTGAACTGCGCATTGTGCCAAGCTCAGCGACGATTAATGGCAATACCGCCGACATCTTGCGCATGCTCAGCAATCTCACCAGCAATGCGTTGGCCTATTCCGGCGCGACCAAAGTGCTGCTCGCGGTCCGTCAGCGCGAGACGGGCTTGCGGTTTGATGTGATTGACGATGGCTGCGGGATTGCGCGCTCACAAATTGAGCGCCTCAAACAGCGCGCGGTGCGAGGGGAGGGCGCGGCTGAGACGCGATCACAGGGCAAGGGATTGGGCCTGGCGATCGTTCAAGAGCTTGCGGAGAAGCTTGGCTCAAAGCTCCAGATTGCCGCGCAAGAGGGGCGGGGCAGCCGGTTCACCTTTGTGATTTGAGCTTTCAGCGAAAGCGCAGGAGTTACAGCGTTTTGGCCTGATCCATCAGCCCATCGCGGATCGCCACGGAGAGGAGCTCTGCGGCGGAGTGAACCTTCAGCTTGCGCATCAGATTGCTGCGATGTTTGTCGACTGTGTTGGCGCTGATCCCCAGCTTCTCGCCAATCACCGCGTTTGTCTCGCCGCGTGCAATGCCCATCAACACCTGCTGCTCGCGCCCGCTGAGCGCGTCATTGGGCGAGGTGTTTGCGCCTTCTGACAGTATCGCCTCAACCGATTTCGACCGCAACGTTCTCCCCGCCATAATGTGGGGCAGGGCATGGCGCAGTTCATCAAGCCGGTCTGATTTGAGGAAGATCCCCGCAACGCCCAGCTGGTCCAGCTGAGCCAGCATCCCCCGCGCTGTCAGACCGGTTAGCACGACGATCACGCAATCGGGGCACCAGCGCTTGATCTCAACCGTCGCCTCCAGCCCGCTGAGATGCGGCATGGCGATATCGCTGATGACAAGGTCGGGTTTTTCCTTGCGGATCTGAGTGATCAGTTCGAGGCCGTCCACAGCCTCTGCCACCACCTCGTAATCGTCGAGACTTTGCAAAAGCGCGGCCACGCCTTCGCGGATGAAGGGATGATCGTCTGCTATGATCGCCCGCACTGTCACAATGAGCGCGAGAGTGACGCACTGCGCGCGCCCAGTCAAACAGGCCAGTCAATCAGCGACCGGCTGACCGGCCTTGCGCCTCACATCCAGACCGGTGAGTTGTTCTTGAGATAGGCGTGCAGGCCGCTGCCTTCTTCCGCAGAAGCCAAAGCTGCTGCGTAATTCTCTCCGGCCGCGTCGCAGGCATTCTCCTCCCATTTCACCATCAGGTCGGCATTGCGCTCGGCATCCTCACTCGCTTCGCCAGCGAAGTGATTGCACAGGCTGAGCGAGGCCAGCAACTCGACGCTTGCCTTGTCCAGGCGCGGCAGATCATCGGGGAAGACTTCGGCATCCGCAATGAAGTACGCCATGGAATATTGGGTTCGCTGGGCGATGGGCGTTTCAAGCTTCCAGGACTGAACCTGAATATTGTTATCCGCTTGCAAGTCGAAGAATCCAGAGCGATTGGTGCTGATGCTCACGCGCGCCTCGGCGTTGAAGAATTCAAAGGTCACTGCGCTGTCTTCTTGCCAGATATAGCCGCCGCGCATTTCCGGCCATGCGATGCCATCGCTTTCACCGATGGTGCGGAACACCAGCCCATCGTCCTCAAGCGTGATGATCGCGCCCAGTTCCGTGCTGGTGGCGAGATAGACGATCCGGTCATTGTTGATGCAATCGCGCCGCTCTCCATCGGCCTCTACGCTGGAGAGGCCAGAGGTCGCGCTGGGCAGATCGGCTTCGCGCATGCCGGGGGCGATGAAGTGGAAGGTGGCGGTGTTTTCCGGGTCTTCTGCGGATGTCAGCGTGTAGCGGCGTTGTCCTGCGCCCGCATCGACATCGCTGACCGTGGCGGTTTTGGTTGACCATTGTGAATTGATGGCAGTGACCTGACCTGCCTCTTGCTCCTGCCTCAGCGCGAGGAAGTTTTGACCGTCATCGGCAAAGCAGATCGTCTCCATCTCATCGTATAGCGGATGGTTGGAGTTGATGACGAAGTAGTGGCCCGCCCGCGCGGCCTGCGTCGCGGGTGCTTCATCTTCCGCCTCACTCACGCGGTTGCACGTCACCCGCTCGATTGCCTCTGATTTGGCGGAGGCGGCGGTCATGAAGCTCGCTTCATCCCCTTTCACATGAAATTCGGTGATGTCCGAGGCATAGCGTTCCCCGCTTCCGGTCTGCGTTGCGGGAAGTAGGCTGGTCGCTTTGACCCCGGTGTCGCGGCCATTGGGGTAACTGACCAATACCGCGCTGTGCCCGCGCACATCGAGAAAGGTGACGTCCAGCACCGCGCCGCTTGCGCAGACAAAATTGATGGGCGGTTCGCTCTCATGATGCGAAGTCGCAAGGGCCGGCGTGGAAATGCCGCTCAGCAAAAGCGCCAGGCTCGTCAAAGTAGCGGTGCTCTTCTTCATCATCACTCTCCTTGGCTGCCAGAGCCATCAATCAACAAAGTCAAAATAGTTGAGCCGCGCAGGCTGGACGTAGAACTCGATCCCGTCGAGCATGTTTTCCTGCGTGCAGCGGGCATAGTCGGCGGCAGGGATAGTAAACCGGGCGCCCCGCTCCACACAGAACGCGCCGCCATAGCCTTCCCATGTCGTGTTGCGCCCCACAGCCATCATGTGGACGTAGCCTTCATAGGGGTCGCCTGAATCGATCACTTTGATCTCTGTGCACTCGCCTTGGTGAAGCGTCCACCAGCCCATGCTGGTCCAATTGCGCCTGCCCCCATCGATGCCCGGATCGAAATACGCGATGGCGGCATCCAGCACCTCTTCGCTGGATTTGTTGCAGATCAAAATCCCGGTTTGACTGTACGTCCCATCATATCTGGGCGGGGTTGGAGGCCGTGGCTCATCCCGCTTGCAGACCCCCGTCACTCGATTGCTGGTCTTATACAGCACCATCCCTCTATCGCAGGGGTTGAACGGGAAGATGCATGGGCGCTGGTTGTGGCCGCCACAGCCTGGACCTGCCATTGCGGGTGCTGCTATCGGACCTTGGGTGGCCGGGATGCTCGCGGTCAATGCGCCAACAATCGCCAGTGCGACAAGTTTGATTGCCGAAGATTGATGCATGTCTTGTCCCCCAACAAATCCAATACCAAGCGGGCCATTTCGATGCGAAATTGCCCTGCTGATGATTGGAATACTACGCTGCGGGCAGGCTGCGCGATATACTGCAAATACACCATTTGAGGGGTGTTTCAGTTCATCAGCGGTTTAGTTTGGGGTGGCTTAGTTTGAAGGCGATGTGCCGGGCGCTTGGCATTGCTCCGCGTCCACCATCCCGCGCGCGGCCAGCTCAAGGCAGCGGGCATAATCGCGTTCGGGATCGGCTGCGGGGCGGGGTCCGAGCGGTTCCTGCGTGGTCGGGCTCGGGACTTGATCTCTTGCCGGAACAGGAGCTGGTTCCGGCAGGGGACCAAACAGCTGCTGGAAGTCCAAAGGCCAAGCTGCGGCAAGCTCGCGCGCGGTTTTTCCGCTTGCGTCTTTCACGCCAAGGTCAGCGCCATTGGCGATCAGAGCCTCTGCCAGCCCGCGATGGCCGCTGATCGCCGCAATGTGCAGTGTGGTGTATCCGCGCACTTTCCGGTCAAGCCCATCTGTCGTGTGCAGCGCGAGCAACCAGAACAGGTCTGTGGCCTGGCTGCCATAATCGTCGCCGCGTGCAGCTCGGTTGCGCACCGAGGAAAAGTCCACAAACCGGACCATCAGGTCGAGCGCTGTGTAGCCATCATTGTCCCTATGGTTGGGATCGGCTCCGCCTTCAATCAGGCGTTCAAACGCGTCGGCTGAAAAGCCCTCGAAATAGCGCGACCGGTCAGAGGTCCGCACCGCTGCATGCAGCACGCTGCCGCCTTCGCGGTTGAGGTGGGTTGGATCGGCCCCTTCATCAAGCAGGAGGTTGATTGCGTCTGCGTTGAAGCTTTGTGCGGCCAGATGGAGCGGCGTTGAACGCCCTGTGCTGAGCCTGTTGGAGCGGTTCTCAATATCCGCGCCGCTGGCAAGGGCAGTCCGGATCCCCTCGATATCTCCGGCAAAGGCCGCATCGTCGAGCGAGGAATTGAGCGTCGTACGGGCTTGGCGCGCGTTGAGGTCCGCGATTTGCTGGCTGCGCGCAATCTCCTCAGCGCTGCGCAGGCTTCCTGCGACCCATTCGTCGCAATCGCGGATGGCGACCAATTCGACGCCGTCAATATCGCTCAAGACATGCAAGGCATAGGGCACGAAGCGCGCGCCTTCATCTCCGCGGAAACTGTCATTGCGGTCGGTGTCGAAGCCGCGGCTGCGGACATAGAATTGCAGCACCTCGGGATCGAAGGAGCCGGCAACTCGGCCCCTTGAGGTGTAAATATAGATTTCAGGCGTCAACGTGTTCCCCTCCATCCGGCGCGTCTCTCCCGGATCGAGCAAGCTCCAACCGCGCTTCACCCATCCGCGAGAGGGGTTCTCGTATGTGTAGCTGAGGTCGATCGGCACGTCGCATGAGTTGCGAAAGCTTACTCGGAACCAGTCCGGCTCGGGGGGAGGAGGCGGTGGTGGTGGCGGTAGCGGTGGAAGAGGCGCTGGCGGGGGCAAGAATTCCTCTTCGTAAGGCGGAGGCGCGTCAGCGGGCGGGGTGTAGGATGGTGCGCTTTGATCTGGACGCGGCGGGGCGGGCTCAGGAGTGGGGTCGCGCGGCACTTCAATTCCACGCTCGATCAGAAAGTAAGCCCGGCAATTCGCTCCGCCTTGGCGATGGGTGGTGTAGAAGTGATAGGGAATATCCCGCTCGGAAAAGGCCGACCTGTCCGCCCATGGGCCGCGCTGGAATGTCTGCCGGTCATAGCCAAATGCGTCGTGCCCAAGACCGAAGAGATTGGTGATGCCGCGCCCAAAGCGGCGTAGAATTTCAGGCTCAGCAGAGTTGTCTTGGTCAAGGTTAGCGCTCTTTGGCATCGGCCTGCCCGACCGACTCAAAGCGGAGGTGACCACTGCGGCAAAAGCGCGCGCAGCCGTCTGTCCGGTTTCGCCGCCAACGTCAGCCTCGAACATCGCAACTCTGAGCGACAGGGGCTGAGGCCTGCCGTGCCAAACGAGGTTCCTCGTGCGCCGCCCAAAGCCCTGCTGCACGCCTTTGAATGCGCCCACGCTTTGGCTTTGCACCCCTGCGCCATCAGGAGCATTGGAGACGATGACGAAGAACACCTCGCTTTGCCCGCCCACAGCCGTGTCGCGCGGCAGAGCGGTGCATTTGAAACCGCTGAGATAGATGTTCTGGACATATTCACGCTGAGCCCGCGCCTCGCTGGGCGCAAACAGGAACAGCAGGCACAAAAGGCTGGCGGCGCATAGGCCGGCAAACTTGCGAATTGCCCTTGTGGAGTAGGCTGTGATCAACGCGCTAAACCGGCCATTTGCGATGCCTGACCAACCAAAAAACCGCCGCGGCAAGGGCGCCTGCCGGGGCGAAGATGACCAGACCCTCCAAAGCATTTTCAAGCCCACTTTCTGTGCCTTTCAAGAGGAGGGGCAACGGCGCGGTGGCGCCAAGGGCGAGAAAGAACCACAATTGCTTGATCTTGGCCAGCTCTGAAATGGCGATGCCGACCAATGCGACGGGTGCAGCAAAGACCGCAGCGGCCACAAAATAGAACGGCATCCACCCCGCCATATTGGCAAGCTCTCCCAAGGCAGAGCGACCGGCGACGGGTGGATCGCCCATGGACATCACGACTGAGAGGGCGAAGACCAAAACAGATGCAGCAGCGCATGCGGCCAGATAGCCCACAAGAATGCGCACAGCCGCCAGGCTCACTGTCTTGGCCTGCATCATCTCAAGCTCCTGTCAAACTAAGCTGCCTGGACCCAAGGCAAGCAGCGATGATGGGAGAGCCTATGCGCGCAACCGCCCCAAGTGAATCACGTAAACACACCATTCGGCGCGCATTGGGTGAAGCCAAGGTTGCAAGGAGAAGCCGTGAGACAGTTGTAGACGCCGGTGCGCACGATCATTACGTCTACGTATGCACAAAGACTCAGGGCGCAGATGCCGAGTTCAAGACAGGGGAATACACGATGTTTCGTACCGCAGGCTACGCTGCCGCTTTGGCGCTGGGCACAACTCTGGGCACCACTTTGGCAGCGCCCGCAATGGCTCAGTCTGAGGCTCCCGAAGCATCGGAGACCTTGCTGCTGCGCTCGCCGGACCTTTCGGCCAATCACCTGACCTTCACCTATGCTGGCGATGTCTGGATTGCGGACCGCGACGGCTCCAACCCCAAGCGACTGACTTCGCACCCGGCGGATGCGCGTGGGCCGCTGTTCAACGCCGACGGATCAATGATCGCCTACACCGTCAATTATGACGGCAATTACGATGTCTTCGTAATCCCCGTCACCGGCGGCCAGCCTAAACGGCTGACCTGGCATCCCGGCACCGAGACGCTGGTTGGCTTCTCCCCCGATGGAAGCCACGTCTACTTCACCAGCCCGCGCGAACGGCGTGCAGGGCGCTCTGGCCAGCTCTACCGCGTCTCCATCGACGGCGGCCTGCCTGAGAAAATCTCGGAGGCGCGCACCTATGCAGGCGCCATGTCAGAGGATGGGGAGACCTTTGCCAATGTCCCCGTGCGTCCCGGCTATAACGGTCTTGCAGGTGGCAGCGCAGGTTGGCGCGGCTATCGCGGAGGGGCAGCGCCGACCATCCAGCTGATCGACTTTGATGCGCCCAGCGTCACAGAAATTCCCGGCGACCGCACGACCGAGTGGGATCCGCATTTCATCGGCGATGACCTTTATGTGATCTCTGACCGTGACGATGCACGCTTGAATGTCTTTAAGCACAATCCGGCGGACAATTCGCTAACCCGCGTCACCAACGAAACAGAGTTCGATGTGCGCGCCATCGGGGGTGAGGGCGACACTTTGGTTTATGAAGCGGGCGGACGTATCCACGCACTGGACCTCGCCAGTGGCAACGCCAATCCGCTGTCAATATCTCTCAGCGCAGACCTGCCTGCGAAAATGCCAAGCTGGCGAAGTGTTGCAGGGCAGATCGAAGACCTCGACATCTCGCCCACCGGACAGCGCGTCGCGGTCACAGCGCGCGGTGAGATCTTCACCGTGCCGATTGAAAACGGCAGCACCCGCAACATCTCAGCCAGCGCGGGTGAGCGCGACTATTCAAGCATCTGGTCGCCGGATGGAACGCAGCTCGCCTTCGTGGAGGACAATGGTACCTCGCAGGTGCTGGTGATCAAGGATCAGAGCGGGATCGGAGCCGAGAAGCGCTTTGATCTGGGCGGGGATTTCAATTTCTTGCAAGGCTGGTCAGGCGATCACATCGTCTTTGAAGACAATAAGCTGCGCCTGCGCGCGCTGACCGTCGCGACCGGAGAGACCTGGACCATCGCCACCAGCGTCCGTCGTGGGATTGGCGGGGTCTCGATGGCTCCCGAAGGACGCTATGTCGCCTTTACTGCGACGCAGGTGAACAACAATTCGGCTTTGTTCCTCTACGATCTGCAAACCCGCCGCACAGCCGAGGTGACGGGCGATTTTGCCGACATTGGCTCGCCCACGTTCAGCCATGATGGCAGTCTGCTCTTTTTCACCGCGTCAACCAATGCGGGGCCGACCCATGTGGGTCTCGACATGTCGACCCAGCAGCAGCCCTATCGCGCCGGTATCTACGCCGCGATTCTTGCCGCTGACGGCGAAAACCCGCTCGCTCCGCAATTGGGGGATGAGGAGCCGGACAGTTCGGATGACGAGGACGGTGAAGACAGCTCCGAAACCGAAACGTCTAGCGTCGATATGGACGGAGTCTCAGGCCGCATCATCGCGCTGCCGGTGAATGAGGAGTTCTACACCTCGCTTGCCGCAGGGGCCGATGGCGCGCTCTATTATGTCAGCCTTGTCCAGCCGGGTGTCGCCAACACTGCGCCGGGCAATTCCTCACAAGAGGGCGCGACGCTGAACCGCTTCGATTTCGAAGAGCGTGAGGCAAAGACTGTGACAGGCGGCGTGGTCGGATTGCAGATTGACCGCGCGGGTAAGAAATTGCTGCTGGCGCGCGCCAATGGCAGCTTTGTGACGGCCGATGCGGGAGCCGATATCAGCCCTGAGCCGCTCGACACGTCGGGCCTGCGCATGCTGGTCGACCCGTCGGTTGAATGGGCGCAGATATTCAACGATGTGGCGCGCATGGAAGCGGCCTATTTCTACGATCCGAACATGCACGGCCTCGACTGGGCCGCGATGCAGGAGAAGTATTCCGCTTTCCTGCCGCATGTGGGTCGGCGCGAAGACCTCAATGAACTCATGGTCGAAATGATCGCCGAGATGTTCGCAGGCCACAACCGCGTGGGCGGGGGTGAAGTCTACGACAATTCCGCTGCACGTCCGGGCTTGCTGGGTGCCGATTTTGAGATTGACGCGGGCCGCTATCGCATCGCGAAGATCTTTGACGGCGTGCGCTGGAACCCGTTCCTCGACGCGCCGCTCGCCAAGCCAGGCGTGAATGTGAAGGAAGGCGAATATATCCTTGCCATCAATGGCCAGTCGCTGTCGGGCGATGACAATATCTATCGCCATCTGGCGGGGACGCGCGGAAGCCAAGTGACTTTGACTGTTGCCTCCACCGCGGCGGGCGCAGGTCGACGTGAAGTCGTGGTTGAGCCTACAGGGAGTGAAGGGGGCCTTCGCCTGTGGGACTGGGTGGAAACCCGTCGCCAGCGTGTTGAAGAGGCGACCAATGGCCGCGTTGCTTACGTCTATATGCCGAACACAGCGGGCGCTGGTTTCACTTTGTTCAACCGGATGTTCTTTGCCCAAGCCGACAAGGAAGCGCTGATCCTGGATGACCGCTCAAACGGCGGCGGTCAGGCGGCGAACTATGTGATTGAGGTGCTCAACCGTCCGGTGCTGGGCGGCTGGCGCGACCGCGAAGGTCTGCCTTTCACAACGCCGGGTGCGTTTATCGCAGGGCCCAAAGTAATGCTGATCGACCAGGATGCAGGATCGGGCGGGGACTTCATGCCCTACGCCTTCCGTTACACTGGTCTCGGCCCACTGATCGGGACGCGGACCTGGGGCGGGCTGATCGGTATCTCGGCCAATCCGGGGCTGGTCGATGGTGGCTTTGTAACCGTGCCGTTCTTCCGCTTCTACACGCCAGAGGGCGAGTACACGATCGAGAATGAAGGCGTTGCGCCCGATTACCGCGTGGAGCTGGACCAACTGGCCTTGGACGAAGGGCGTGATACTCAGCTCGAAGCCGCGATTGGCTATATTCTGGGTGAGCTGGAGAGCGCGGACCCGGTGACGGTGACAACCGCACCTCCGCCTCCGACCGAATTGGGCAAGTAGGCTTCCGCTGACTAAGCGGGGAAGGGGCCGAGCGCGTTTTGCTCGGCCTCTTGCGGCTCGCGTGTGACAACGTTATCAATTCTCGTCGGAGAGAGGGGCTTCGGCGACAATGATGGAATTGCTTGATTGGGCGCTGGAGTGGCGACCTTTGTTCGCGACGCTGATCGGCGTTGTGGGACTGCTCGCGATGATCCTCATCCGCCGCGTCAACGCCTTCGCCGCATTGCTCGTCGCAGCCCTCGCAACCGGGCTGATCGCGGGATTGGAACCCACCGCCGTCATCCAATCGGTGCAAAACGGTTTTGCGGGCACGCTTGGTTTTATTGCGGTGATCGTCGGATTGGGCGCATTGCTCGGCGCGTATCTCGAAGCAAGCGGAGGCGCACTCGCCCTGGCCCGCGCGGTGATTGGAGAGCGCTCTCCGGGTGCGGCCAGCGTCGCGATGGGAGTGGTCGGGTTGATCGTTGCAATCCCGGTGTTCTTCGATGTCGGCCTGATCCTGCTGTTCCCGCTCGTCCAAGCGCTCGCTGCCAAAGCGGGACGGCCTGCGCTCTATTTCGGGCTGCCTTTGCTTGCCGGACTGGCAACGGCGCACGCCTTCATTCCCCCGACACCTGGCCCGGTCGCAGTGGCGGAGATCCTCTCTGCAGACATTGGCCTTGTCATTGTGCTGGGTCTGCTGGCGGGCATCCCGGCGATGCTGATAGCAGGCCCGGCTTACGCAAAAATCGCGCTGGATCGCGGGTGGTTGGCGGGCGGCGTCGAGCTGTCGCCACCCATGGATGAACCCGCTCCGCCCGCTGGTCTGGCGGCAAAAGCAGTTATCGCCATTGCGGTCCCTATTGCCTTGATCGTGGTCGCCGCAGTCACGCAATTGGCCGGAGCCACCAACCCAGCACTCCAATTCATCGGTCATCCTTTTGTGGCGCTGCTTGCCGGGTGCGGGTTGGCGGCATGGGTGCTGCGCCCATCCGACGAAGCGGGCCGGGCGCGGCTCAAAGACACGCTCGCAAGAGCGCTGGAACCTACCGCTGTGATCCTGCTCGTCACCGGAGCGGGCGGAGCGTTCAAGCAAGTGCTTGTCGATACGGGCGCGGGTGCGATGCTCGCTGAAACGCTGCTCGGGGCGGGGCTTGGGCCGATTGTCGCAGGGTTTGTGCTCGCAGTGCTGGTGCGGGTTGCGCAAGGGTCGGCGACAGTTGCGATGCTGACTGCGGCGGGTCTGTCCGCGCCGCTGGCACTTGCAGCGGGTTTGGAGGGCTGGGACTTGGCGCGCATGGTCATCGCGATCGCCGCGGGCGCAAGCGTGGTGAGCCACGTCAACGACAGCGGCTTTTGGCTCGTCTCGCGCTACTTCCAGCTCACACCGGGCGAGACCTTGCGCAGTTGGACGGTGGCCTCAACGCTGGTTGGCGTGGTCGGCTTTGCCGTGGTGCTAGCCTTGGGCCTCGTCGTCTAGCCAAGCCGCAATTTCCTGCGCGATGGCTGCAAGGGGACGGTTTGCGTCGATATTCACCGCGTCATTTGGCAGGTGCAATGCCTCCAACTGGCTGTCGAGCAAGGATGCCGGCATGAAGTGACCTGACCGCGCTGCCAATCGCTTGGCGAGCACTTTCTTCTCGACCGCGAGCATCACAAATTGCGTGCGCCGCCCTTCAATCGATCGAAGGCCTTGCTGCACTATCGGCGTCAAAGCTGAGCAGGCGAGGATGACTGTTTGACCCGAGACGCTGACGCAGGCTTCGCGCAAGCGCTGAACCCACGGGGCACGGTCAGCATCGCACAGGGGTTTTCCGCTCGCCATTTGCGCGCGGGCTTCGGGCGAGTGATGGTCATCCGCCTCTATCATCGAAGCGTCCGGGATTAGCTCGGCGAGTGCGCTCGCAACGCTGCTCTTCCCACAGGCGCTGGGGCCCATGATGACGATCAGCCGCTTTGCCAAGGTCGCGTCAGACCCCGCAGCTGCGCGTCGCGTCTACATCGGGGGCAAGGCGGATGTCGGAGATATCGACTGTCGCGGGCGTCGCTGAGCGGATGACCAAGCCTGTCGTCAAGGCGCTCATATCCACGCCGGCATCAGCAAAGCAGGCAAGCGACAAACGAACCTCCTCCCACTCTGAAGAGCTCGCGCGTACGGTCAAACCCTCGGCGCATTCCTGCCCCGCATCGCAGCCCATTGTGACGCTCAGAGTGGCGGGATCGTCCCCCACATTCCGCACAAAGAAGGCAAGCTCCATCGCGCCATTGCTGTGGCGGGAGAAGTCCACCGGATCATGGGTTGCGATGCGTAGGTAGGCTTCCGCAGAGCGCCATTCGACCCGTAGGGAATCCTCTTGAGCGAGCCGGTCAATGCCGGAAAAGACAAGGCCTCCTCCGTCCCAATTGCTGGAATTGAGGCGCGTTTGTGTGCCGCTAACGACGCCATAGAGCGACCAGGGATTGGGCGACTGGCCGCCAGCAAACAGCACATCGCCAGAGCCATTGCCGGTCGCGTCGATGCCGGATTCTTCCGACAAAACTGCCAGATCGCCGACGTCGGCAAAGCTTAACCCATAGCCAAAGGCGAAGAGCGGATCATAGCCGTCCTGTCCGACGTTCAAGACCGCTTGATCGGCGCGTTTGGGCCAGGAGAAGGACAGTCGCCCTGTGAAGTCGAAGCTGGGATCGCGTTGGAACAGCAAGTCGCTCACCCCGCCGCCTTCGCTGCCGGGAAGCCAGGCTGCGATAAAGGCGTCCGAGGCGTTGATCTCCGGATTGACCCACATCGGGCGTCCCGAGAGGAAGACGGAGACGACCGGCATGCCACGTTCGCCATATTGGCGCAGCAATTCGGTGTCGAAGGCCCCGTCGGCAAAGTCGAGATGCGGGCGGTCGCCCTGAAATTCGGCATAGGCATCTTCACCATAGACGGCGATGACCACGTCAGCTTCGTTGTCACCGGTGCCGGCCTCATCAAAGATGACAGTGCCACCCGCTGCTGCGACTGCTTCTTCGATTCCGGCTAGGATAGACTGGCCGTTCGGGAACTCTTCGTTTGAGTGAGTGCCCCCCTGCCAGGAGAGGGTCCATCCGCCAGACGCTTTCGCAATGCTGTCTGCGCCGTCTCCGACGACCAGCACCGTTTGGCCTGCATCAAGCGGCAGCAGCCCGCCATTGTTCTTGAGCAACACCAGCGACTTGCGCACCGCTTCACGCGCAATCGCCCGGTGCTCTGCATTGGCAAGCAGGGAGGTGTCGCCTGCGCCGGGACGCGTGCTCGGCGCGCCGCGTGCGAACAGGCCATAGCGCAGCTTCACCCGCAGGATCCGGCGCACAGCATCGTCCAGGCGCTCCATCGAAATCTCGCCAGAGTGGACATGGGCAAGCGTGCTGTAATAGAGCCCGCGCCAGCTATCGGGCGCCATGAACATGTCGATCCCGGCGTTGAAAGCCGCAGGGCAATCGGTGTTGGAGCACCCCGGAATCTGCCCGTGCGCGTTCCAGTCGCTGACCACAAAGCCGTCAAAACCCATCCGGCCTTTCAGAACATCGGTGATGAGCGCGCGGTTGCCGGTCATCTTGATATTCTGCCAGCTGGAGAACGAGACCATGACCGTCTGCACCTGCGCATCCAGAGCGGGCAGATAGCCCAGCGTGTGGATGTCGCGCAGTTCCTCTTCACTAATGCTCGCATCGCCTTGGTCGCGCCCCCCATCGGTCGCGCCGTCGCCAGTATAGTGCTTGGCGGCTGAGAGGATTTTGCCCGGCGCAAGGAAGTCATCCTCGCCAAAGGTGCCTTGCAGGCCTTCGACGATGCGGTCTGAGTAGGAGATGACGACATCGGGGCTTTCCGAAAAACCCTCATATCCGCGGCCCCAGCGATCGTCGCGCGGCACGGCGAGGGTAGGGGCGAAGGTCCAATCATGGCCCGATACGATCAGCTCACGCGCTGTGACGCCCATGATCTCCTCAATCAGGTCAGGGTCGCGCATGGCTCCAAGGCCGACATTGTGCGGGAAGACCGTCGCGCCGAGCAGGTTGGTGTGGCCGTGCACCGCGTCGATGCCCCAGATGACCGGGATTGCAATTTCAACGCCTTCGGGGTCGGTTGAGGCCTCCCAATAGGCGTCTGCCATCTCCAACCACGCCTCTGTGTCGGCATAGGGGAGGGGGCCAGGCGCGGAGTTCCCTCCGGAGAGGACCGAGCCAAGGCGATATTCGCGGACCTCTTCCGGGGTGATCGCACCGGTGTCAGCCTGGATCGTCTGTCCGACTTTCTGCTCCAGCGTCATCTGCGCCATGATTTCGTCGATCCGCGCTTCGATTACGGGATCGAGCGGCTGGCGTTCGAGGCTGGGCCAGATTTCAGGGTGGATGGTGCCGGGAGCAGTAAGGGTAGTCTGAACACTCGGCTCAGAGCTCGCCGTCGCCGGTGCCTCGGCGCTGACACCATAGGTGCAAGCGCCAAGGCCCATCGCCATTACGGCGCACGAACCAAGCACACTCTGCCGAGCGATAACAGCCATTTGCATCCTCCCAATCGCATCTTCAGGCGCAATGGGCCCTTGTGCGAATCTTCCAATCGCCGCCTAAACCAGCGGGTTTTGACAAGGTTGTCAATATTGGAATATCAAGCCTCAAGAGGGAGATTGAGGATATGCGTTTTGACCGCAGGTCAATTTTGGGTCTGGCGTCCGCTGGTATGGCCGCTGGCGTAGCGGCGTCGTGTTCTGGACGGGCGCTCCCGCTCGGCTCTGATGAGGGTTCCGAACGATCGCCCGCGATCACGTTTGAGGTGTTCGACAGCCAGTTCGAAGACCTGATCGACACCGCGCAGAGCGGGCGTTTGCTCTCACAGGGGCATTGGTGGGCAGAGGGACCGGCATGGGATGCCTCGCGCCAGACGCTCTATTTCTCCGACGTCCCGCGCAACATCGCCTATGCCTGGTCACAAGACGATGGCGACCGTGAATGGCTCTCCCCGTCGGGCGCAAGGGGCGACGATGCGCAGGGCATGCGGGAGGCAGGATCGAACGGACTGTTGCTCGGGCAAAGCGGCGAAATGCTGATCTGCAATCACGGGTCGCGCGCGGTGGAGGCGCTTGACCTTGAAAGCGGAGCGCGCCGCATTCTGGCGTCAAAGTTTGAAGGGCTGCGCTTCAATTCTCCCAACGATCTCGTCCAGGCGAGCGACGGGACGATCTATTTCACCGATCCGCCATACGGGCTGGAGGGGCTCAACGCATCGCCGTTGAAAGAGATGGCGGTCAATGGGGTCTACCGCCTGCGTCCTGACGGTGATCTGACCCGGCTTGTGGACGATATGACCTTCCCCAATGGCGTGCAGTTGTCGCCTGACGAAGCGACGCTCTATGTTGCTCAATCAGACCCACAGGCGCCGATCGTTCGAACATTCGATTTGGCAGCTGAAAACGGTGCTGGATTGGGTGAGGGAGAGATATGGTTCGAAGCTGCACCCTACATGCAGGAGGTCGAGGGCCTGCCCGATGGGATGGCCGTCGCGACGAAGGGCCACGTCTTCCTCGCTGGACCTGGCGGAGTGCTGATGCTGGATGCAGCGGGCCAATGCCTCGGCCGCATCAACACCGGCAGAGCGAGCGCCAATTGTGCGTTTGGCGAAGACGGCAAAACCCTCTTCATAACTGCCAAGGATCAGCTGCTGTCCGTGCGCACTCGTGTCACAGGCACCGGCCAATTCTGAGCCTGCGCACATGGCGAGTAGAACCGATAGTCCTCCGAGCCTGGCCGCTATGACAGCGAATGCTTCTGGTGCGGCTGGAGCTGGCGGTGAGGCTGGTGGGCCAAAGGCGCGGCGACTGGCGGGCTATGGCGTCGGCGACTTTGGGCTCAACATCTATTGGCACAGCCTCTCTCTCATCCTTGTCTTTTGGTACGCCGAGATTGTCGGGCTCGACCCCAAGCTTGCCGGATGGATATATGCGCTGGGCTTGTTGTGGGATGCGATCTCTGACCCGATCGTTGCCTCTTTCGCGGCAGCCAATCGCAGCCGCTACGGTGTCTACCGGCCGTTCCTGTTGTTCGGCAGCTTTGGTCTGGGAGCCTCGTTCTGCCTGCTCTTCTGGTCGCCGCCTTTGGAAGGGTGGTTCCTGTTTGCGGCCTTGCTCGGCTCAGCGATTATCTTTCGCACCAGCTACACCATTGTCGCCGTCCCTTACTCGGCCCTTTCCGCCCGACTGACCTTCAATTCAAATGAGCGGGCAGAGCTTTCCGGCGTGCGCATGTTCTTTGCCTTTTGCGGGATGCTGTGCGTCACGACCTTCTTCTTCCCGCTGGCACGCTATTTTGGGGATGGAGAGAATTACACGGCAGACGGCTTTCTGATCACATCTGCGCTGGGAGCCATCGTTGCGATTATCGCGCTAAACGCATGCTTTTTCCTCACGCGGGAGCAGCCTCCGTTAGGAGGAGAAGAACTGCCACGAGGTTGGAGCCCGCGCAGCTTTGTCCAGGCTTTCACGCAGAACGATGCGCTGCGAATGCTGCTCTTGATCCTGTTCCTCAACTCCGCCGCCGGGGCGAGCCTCAATATCCCGATGGCTTTCTATATCGAAGCCAATGCAGGGGCTTTTGCGAACAAGGAAGTGATCCTCACCGCCTTTGCCGTCGCGACTTTGGCAGCGACCCCGATTTGGACAGTGGCAACGCGCTATCTGGGCAAGAAGAAATGCTGGTATCTGGCAACCTTGGTCAGCGCATTTGCCGGTGGGTCGCTGTTCCTCGCCGGCCCGATCCTTTACGCTGGCGTTCCGGTTCAGATCATCCTTTTTGGCTTTGCCAATTCGGCTTTCGCAATCATCATCTGGGCGCTGATCCCGGACACGGTCGAGTATGGCCAATATGCCAATGGCTGCCGCGATGAAGGGGCAGTGTTTGGATCAAGCCTGTTCGTGCAAAAGGCCTCCAGCGCGCTGACTGGGTTGGGGATTGGCTATCTCTTGTCAGGTATCGGATATGAGGCTGATCGCGACATGCAGACCCCCGAAACCGCCAATGCGCTTGGGCAATTTGTCGCTCTGGTGCCTCCAGTCTTTCTGATACTTGCTTCAATTACGCTCTTGCTTATGCCACTGACGCGTGACTTGCATGCTCGGATCGTTGATGAGTTGTCGCGCTAGGGGGAAATGATGGCCACGACCAACCTTAAGAACTCGGCCAAGATGAAGGACGTGGCGGACCTCGCCGGTGTCTCGATCAAAACCGTGTCACGGGTCCTGAACAACGAACCGCATGTGCAGGAAAAGCTTCGCCGCAAGGTCAAGGAAGCGGCGGAAAAGCTCGACTATGTGCCCAGCCAATCGGCGCGCAGTTTGCGGGGTAGCCGGTCCTATGACCTGACTCTGGTGTGCCATATGGCAGGGTCCAACTATGTGAATTCGATCCAGTTTGGCGCGGTGATTGCGTGCCAGGATCTCGGCTATCAGCTTTCGATTAGCTTGCTTGAGGATCTGACCCACAAACCCATCGCAGACATCAGAGCGGCGTTTGAAGGCGTAATGCGGCGGCGCAAGCCTGATGGCGTGGTCCTGCTCGCGCCTTATGCCAATGATGAGAAGATCGGATTCGTGCTTCAGGAAATGGGCATTCCGGTTGTCCGCGTCGGGCCGGTGGACTCGCAAAATCAGGGACTTCTGGTCGAGATTGACGACTATCAGGCCGCGATTGATGTGGTGCGCCACTTGGTCGATTTGGGCCATAAACGGATTGGTTTTGTTCGCGGGAGCGAGGACCAGCGATCCAGCCATGTGCGCTATTCCGGATTTTGCGTGGCGATGGAGGCAGCGGGGCTTGAGGTGGAGCCAGACCTTGTGCGGCCGGGCGCGTTCAATTTTGAATCGGGTTACGAAGCGGGGCAATATTTCCTCGCGTTGAAAGACAGGCCGACCGCGATCTTTTCGTCCAATGACGATATGGCGGGCGGGTTGGTTGCTGCGTTTATCGAAGGCGGGATTAATGTTCCTCAGGATATCTCTGTTGTCGGGTTTGATGATGCGGACATTGCAACCCGAATGCGTCCGTTTCTGACCACAATCCGCCAACCGCTTAGCGATCTGGGCGCGCATGCCGTGCGCGAATTGGTGTCGTCGTTGAGCGGCACCAACAAAGGCAGCAATAGGATCGTGCTCGATCACGAATTCGTGCTGAGAGACACAACCGCGCCGCCAAAACATGCCTAGGGCGCAAACCAAAACCATCACCCAATTTGACTTCGAGGGAGGAAGAACATGAAGACTTCGACAATTTTGACAACGTTGGCAGCATGCGGCACTCTCGCGGCGATCACCACCGCTTCAACCGCGCAAGATGCGGCTGGAACGGCAGCGAACGAACAGGTTGAGGTCGCGGCTGATTTCCAGATGCAGCGCTGCGTTAACATGGGCAACGCGCTGGAAGCTCCCAATGGCGCGCCATGGGGACGCAATTATTCAAAAGAGGATTATCAGCGGATCAAGGCCGCCGGTTTCGATACGGTGCGTATTCCTGTTCGGTGGAGCGACTATACCGGCCCCGCGCCTGATTATCGTATCCATCCCGATTTTGCCGAGCTGGTGGACAACAACCTCAAATGGGCCTTGTCGAGCGGGTTGAACGTGGTCCTGAACGTGCATCATTTTGAAGAGATCATGGAAGATCCCGACAACCAGACCGCCCGTTTTCAGGCGATTTGGGATCAAATATCTCTGCGCTACTCCCAACTGCCCGCCAATCTGTGGTTTGAGGTGCTCAATGAACCGCACACCAATCTCAAAGGCGCACAAATGCGCGGGTTCCAGCGTCAGGCGATTGAGATCATCCGCCGGGACAATCCCACCCGCATCATCATGCTGGGCGGAGAGGATTGGTCAGGGATCAACTCGCTGGGCACAAACCTCGCCACCGATGATCCCAATGTAATCTACACCTTCCACTATTACGACCCCTTCAGCTTCACCCACCAGCAGGCGGAGTGGCTGGGCGAGAATATGCCCCAGGGCAAGCGCGGTTGGGGCTCAGCGGCTGACCGGGCCGAGCTTGCGCGCGCAGTAGAAATCGCGACGGCCTTCCGCGAAGCGACCGGGCGTCCGGTTTTCCTCGGCGAGTTTGGGGTGAACTCGCCGGTCGACAATGATGAGCGGGTCAAATGGGCAGGGGCCGTGCGCACTGCGATGGAGGATGCAGGCATCCCGTGGTGCCTGTGGGCCTATGGCAACACCTTCGCCCTCTACACCGACGAGAATGGCTGGGACGAGGATATGCTAGCGGCGCTTACCGCTGACTGATGTCAGCTGGTGAGATGCACAAAGCTGCGCCCGACTGAGGCGAGGGGGTCTGCGGGATTGTCATGCTCGACATAGAACCGTTCGACCCCCAAATCCTGCGCCATCGGTAACTGAGTTTTGAAGTCGATTGTGCCGTCTCCGGCAGAGGCCATTTCCCCATCAGCGGTGCGGTCCTTGATATGGATGGCGGAGAAGCGGTCAGGTGCGCCATTGATGATCGCCATCGGATCAAGTCCGGCATCAGCGACCCAGTAAAAGTCGAGCTCCATCGTCACCAGCTCAGGGTCCGTGCCTTCGAGCAGAATGTCGTAGCCGGTGGTGCCGTCCGCCTCGATGAATTCAAACTCGTGGTTGTGATAGCCAACCATCATGCCCGCCGCTTTGGCCTCTTCGCCGCGTGCGTTGAGCAGGTCTGCAAGGGCGCGGTATTTATCCGGTGCGCGCTCTTCTTCCGGAATCCATCCGAGGTAGAGGCGATCCTGCCCAAGCGCCGCTGCATCCTCCAGCGTCGAAGCGAACTGAGCATCGTCGCGCAGCCAAGGCAGGCGCACATGGCCCGACCGGCTGACAAGGCCCAGATCATCCATCATCGCACGGATATCGGTCGCACTGTACTCGAACAGCCCTGCTGTCTCGCAGGATTTGAAACCGATCTCTGCCAGAGCGGACAAGGTCGCCTGCGCATCGCTCTCAAACAGGTCGCGCACCGTGTAGAGTTGGACGCCGAGCAATTCGGTGAAGCCGGGCGCAGTCGCGGTGCTCTCGCTCGTGGCTTCACCAGCGGAACAGCCCGCAAGCATGCTCAAGGACGCGATGGATGAACCGGCGAGAAAGCCGCGGCGGCTAGGTTGGATCATCATGCGATAACTCCTTGTTTCATCTGCTGTGCGGCATAGTCGACTGCGCGAGCGGTCAGTGCCATGAAGGTGAGTGATGGGTTTTGGCAGGCGATGGAGGCAAAGGCTGATCCATCGGTGGCAAAGACATTGGGCACGTCATGGCACTGGTTGAAGCTGTTGAGCACCGATGTCGCCGGATCGGCCCCCATCCGCGCGCCGCCCATTTCGTGGATGCAGATGCCCGGCGTCGTCTCGCTTTCAAAGCCCTCAACATCGACCGCACCCGCCGCTTCCAGCATCGCCACCGCATCGCGCTTCATCGCGACCCGCATCTTGCGCTCATTCTCGCCCCAGCGCACATCGAAGTGCAATTGCGGGATGCCGAACTGGTCGGTCTTCGATGGGTGAAGAGTGACCTGATTGCTCTCCATGGGAAGGTGCTCGCCAAAGGCCTGAAGGTTGATCCACCAATCACCGGGTTGGCGCAGCTCATCTTTCAGGCTGTTGCCAAATCCTGTCCCGCCAAGCCCTCGCGTCCAGGATGAACGTCCGCTGTTCCCCTGATAGGCAAAGCCGCGCAGAAACTCGCCATCGGTGCGATTGTCGATATTGGCGTAGCGGGCGAGGTAGGTGCCGTTAGGACGGCGACCTGCGTAATATGAGTCCTCAAATCCGGGCATCCGCCCGATCGCACCCACACGGTGGTGGTGGTCCATCAGATATTTGCCGAGCACCCCGCTGGAATTCGCAAAGCCGTTGGGAAATGCGTCCGACGTCGAGTTCAGCATCACCTGCAAAGTGCCGGCGGTCGAAGCACACAGGAAGATCACTTTGGCGCTGATCTCCTCACGCTCACCGGTTGCGCGATTGATGATCCGCACACCGGTCGCGCGGCCATTGGCAGCGTCGTATTGGATGCTCTCGACAATGCTGTCGGTCAGCAGCGTCATGTTTCCGGTCCGCTCAGCTGCGGGCAAAGTTGCAGCGACGCTGGAGAAGTAGGCTCCAAAGGAACAACCACGCTCGCACTGGTTGCGGAACTGACACGCGCCGCGGCCCAATGCTTTCTGCTCTTCGGTCGGTTCGGTCAGATGCGCCGCGCGACCGATCATAAAGCGACGATCAGGGAATTCCGCTTCGATCCCCGCCTTCGCTGCCTTCTCGACACAGGTCATGTCCATCGGTGGCTGGAATTCACTGTCGGGCAGTTGGGGGAGGTTCTCGTAAGAGCCGCTGATTCCGACGAAGCGCTCGACGTAGGAATACCATGGCTCGACATCGGCATAGCGGATCGGCCAATCGCTGCCGTAACCATCTGCCTTGTTTGCGCCGAAATCCGTGTCGCTCCAACGGTAACTCTGCCGTGCCCACATCAGCGACTTGCCGCCGACTTGATCGCCGCGCAGCCACATAAAGGGCGCGCCTTCTGCGGTGGAGTAGGGGTTCTCGCGGTCGTTGATGAAGAAGTTGCGCGTGCTTTCGCGGAAGGCATAGCACTGGCTTTGGACGGCATAGTCGCTGTCCGCGAGCTGTGGGTTCACGCGGTCGCGGAACTCCATGTCCCACGGCTCTTTGAACTCGCCTTGATAGTCTTCACCCGGTTTGGTGGCCTTGCCGCGTTCGATGACAAGGGTTTTCATGCCCTTCTCACAGAACTCCTTGGCCGCCCAGCCACCGGACATGCCCGAGCCGACAACGATGACATCGAATTGTTCATGGTCGCTCATGCGAGGAAGTGTCCTTTCGTGCGCATATTCAGACGCCGCGTTCGAGCCAGGCGCTGCCAATCTCATTGAGAGGCACGCAGCCGTCATAGCGACCGGGGAGCTCTTCATAGGCGAGCTCTTGCTGGGCAATTTCTGAGGTGTAGAAGCCGAAAATGGTGAGGTCTCTCACCTGCTGGAAAGCTGCTTTCCCCGGTGCATCATCCGCACCCATTGTGAGTGCCTCAAGCGCTGCGTCCTGCTCGGCGCTTTCCAATGCTGTGAAGCTCGCCGACCCATGGCTTTGCGCCAACGTTTCCAACTGCTCGAGTCCGTCCAAAAAGGCATCCTGCTGATCGGCAGTGAAGTGCTGCTCAAACACGGCGGAGATGTAGTCAGGGACTTTTGCAGCGAGCGCGCCGGGAGTTTCCGTCGCAGGGATGATCCTGTCCGCAAGTGCTGCGACAAAATCCATCTTCTCAGCCGGCAGAGCAGGGCCAGCGGCGCATCCGGTGAGCGCTGCAAAACTGGGCAGCACCACCGCTACGCCAGCGAGCGTGATGGACCCTCGCAAGACAGAGCGGCGGTCGATTGAGGAAGAGCTTTCGGTCATGACTATGCCTGCCCCGCTGAATTTTCGAGTTGCCTTCGCGCCAGGAAAAAGACGGCGAAAATGGCGATCAGGATGGCTGGGAAATAGACCAGCTGGGACAAGGCACCTTGGCCCGCCGCGACCTCGATCGCTGTGCCGTCCAGACCGCTGGCCTCGGCCGCGACCCGTGCGCTGTCGATCCACCCTCCGATGATCGGGTTCCAGATCGTCAAAGCAAACATCCCAGCAGCGCCAACAAGGCTCATCCCCAAAGCGCCCGAGCGGGGCACATATTGGGCGGTCACGCCAATCATGGTGGGCCAGAAATAGCATACCCCGACCGCGAAGATGATCGCTGAGACATAGACCATCACGCCGCTCGCCGAAGCCATCATGAACAGGCCCAATGTGGTCAGCACAGCGCTCAACAACAAAACGCCGATGGGATTGAACGCGTGGATGAGCGGGCCTGCGAAATAGCGGCCCACCGCCATAATGCCGGTGACCATGCCAAGCACAATCATCGCCTGCCCCGGCAGATTGCCCAGCTGCGCGCCGAGGATCCGATCAACCCATTGCTGGGTCCCCAGTTCCGATGTGGCCGTCACACTCATGATCGCCATCAAAAGAGCCAGAAGCAGAGCGTCCCGCATCCGGCCCGTGCGGAAGAGCATCAGCATGACAGTAAGCCCAACCACAATCAGCAGGGGTACAATGAATGTCCCCGGCAGGCCCGAGATGAGAGCGTTGGGCGTTCCAATCAGAACCAGAAGGCCAAGGATAGCGCTCATCAACAGCACGCCCTTTGCATCCAGATCGACGGTCCGCTCGCTCTCTGGCACCTCGGGAAAACGCGTGGTGAAGACCATGAAGCCATAGATTGCGGTCGGGATCAGCATGACGGCAATTTGCGGCTGCCAGCCAATGCCGGCATTGGTCATGATGTAGGAGACGACCGCGCCGATCACGATCCCGCCCGGGAACCAGACATGGAAGCGGTTGAGCCACTTTGTCTTTTCTTCCTTGTAAAGGTCTGCAATCAGCGGGTTGCACGCCGCTTCGACTGACCCATTTGCGAAGCCGATAAAGAAGGTGGAGATCAGCAGGCCCAGAAAACCATCAGCCAGAATGGTCAGGACAAGCCCAAGCAGGTGACCGAAGAACGCCAGGATCATGATCACGCGCGGGCCGAGCTTGTTGTAGAGGAAACCGAACACAACCATTGCAAGCGGGAAGCCCAGAAATGCCATGGAGTTAACCCAGCCAAGCTGAGTGTCGCTGAGTGCGAATTCGTCGGAAAGCTGCGTCAGGATGCCTGCACGGATAGCGAAGGTCATCGCAGTCACGATCAGCGAGATGCAGCTCAGCCAGAACAGCTGGTTGCGATTGATTCCGACTTCAGAGCCAGACTGTATTGATGCGGTTGCCATGAATCCCTCTCTTGCCGATGCCGTCAGCTATCGATGCCGAGCGTTCGGCGTATCATTGCTGGATCGGTCTCTCCGCCCGCGAAGTCGTCGAATGCGTATTCCGTGGGACGGATGATGTGATCGGCGATGAAGGGCGCGCCTTCTGCTGCGCCTTGCTCGGGATGCTTGAAACAGCACTCCCATTCGAGCACCGCCCAGCCGTCAAAGCCGTATTTGGTGAGCTTGCTGAAGATCTGGCGGAAATCGACTTGGCCATCGCCTAGCGAGCGGAAGCGGCCGGCGCGGTTCTGCCAATCTTGGTATCCGCCATAAACGCCGGTGCGCGCGTCCGGTCGGAACTCGGCGTCTTTGACATGGAAGGCTTTGATCCGGTCGTGGTAGCGGTCAATAAATCCAAGATAATCAAGTTGTTGCAGCACAAAATGGCTTGGGTCAAAAAGGATATTGGCGCGGGGATGGTTGTCCACTTTGTCGAGAAACATCTCGAAAGTCGCGCCATCATGCAGGTCCTCACCAGGATGTATTTCATAAGCTAAGTCGACGCCATTATCCTCAAACACATCAAGGATCGGACGCCAACGCCGCGCAAGTTCGGTGAAGCCTTCGTCAACCAGCCCGGCAGGACGCTGCGGCCACGGATAGACCAGATGCCACATCAGAGCGCCAGAGAAACTGGCGTGCGACTTCAGCTCCAATCGGCGCGAGGCGATGGCAGCCTTCTTGACCTGATCAACCGCCCATTCCTGACGCTCTTTTGGTTTGCCGTGAAGTTCGGCAGGAGCAAAGGCATCGAACATCTCGTCATAGGCGGGATGCACCGCCACCAGTTGGCCCTGAAGGTGAGTGGAGAGCTCGGTGATGGTGAGGCCATGCTCTGCGCAGCGCCCGGTCAATTCGTCGCAATAGTCTTGGCTTTCAGCAGCCAAATCGAGATCAATGCAACGAATGTCATTGGATGGGATCTGAATGCCCTTATACCCCAGCCCAGCAACCCATTCTGCAATCGCATCCAGCGAGTTGAAGGGCGGCTTGTCGCTAAGAAATTGAGCAAGGAAAATAGCGGGCCCACGAATTTCCTTCACGACAGCAGACCTTTCAAATCTGATCCAACACTCGGCGGCTTGATTTCGGTGCGTGCTCCGTCATTTGCGCTGCTAGCAACTGCCGCCTCGAGGAAGGCCATGCCCCGCAAGGCCTCTGCAATGCCCGGCACCCCAAGCCTAGCAGGCGCGACGCCGCCTTGAACGGCCTGCGCGAAATTGCGGTAGAGATTGGCGAATGCCTCGACATATCCTTCCGGGTGACCTGAAGGCAGGCGGCACCGGGCAAGAGCCTGTTTGCACAGCGGCTTGTCGATCCCGCTGCGGTGCACATGTGTTAAGCCAGATGCGCGGCGCTCGATCAGAGTGTTTGGCTCCATCTGGTGCCATTCAAGGCTGGAGTGCTGACCGTAGACCCGGATGGAAAGTGTGTTCTCATCACCGGTGCAAACCTGGCTTGAGATCAGCGTGCCGGTCGCCCCGTTTTCCAGCGTGAAGCTTATCTCGCCATCGTCGTCGAGTGACCGACTGTCGAAATGGCTGCGCAGGTGAGCGCAGAGTGTGTCCATGCGCGCATCGGCGATAAATTCAGCGAGGCTGTGCGCGTGACTGCCAATGTCACCGAGTGCCCCGGCGGGGCCGGCAAGAGCGGGGTCCACGCGCCACGCGGCCTGCTTGCTGCTTATGTCTTCGGCCGGATTGGCCAGCCAGCCTTGCGTGTAGTTGACGACGATTTTGCGGACAGGCCCAAACTCAGGCTGAGCAGCCAAATGCCGCGCCTGCCACACCATCGGATAGCCGAGATAAGTGTGGGTTAGCCCATACGCAGCGCCAGTCGCTTCAAGCCTTGCGGCAAGCTCCTCTACCTCTGCAAGACTGATCCCGGCAGGTTTATCTGACATGATATGCAAGCCCGCTTCCGCCGCAGCGATGGCCATCGGGACGTGTGTGCTATTGGGCGTGACGATCGAAACGCATTGCATTGCACCTTTAGACAGCGCCTCTTCGCCTGCAATCATCGCACCGAAGGACGGGTATGCTCGATCATGCGCCAGACCAAGTGCTGATCCAGTTGCACGGGAGTTGTCGGGATCACGGCTAAACGCGCCGCAAACCAAATCGATCTGTTGATCTAGGGCAGCGGCCATGCGGTGGACCGCGCCGATAAAGGCACCATCACCGCCGCCAACCATGCCCATCCGCAAACGCGCAGACACCAGAACACCCTCCCTCGTCGGACCCGATCAAGCCCAGAACAGAGCCATTCGCGCAGCTTTTGACGCTGTCTCGTTGCAATAGCTTGTCTTACGTTGTCAATTTGTATTACTGTTTCGCACCAGACGTCAAGCCGCAGTTCGCGCTGATTTGTCCTGAGCCTTGCTAAAAGGCGTCATTGACAAGCGCAGGCTGCGTGCGATCTTGGCGCGTGAGAGAGGGATAAAGATGCCAAGCGCAAGGGATGGCGCAAAACTGGTCAACCACGTTGTGGTCGTCGGCGGTGGGACCGCTGGATGGATGACGGCTGCCGGCCTCGCTTCAATGCTGGGCCCAACCGACTTGAAGGTCACTCTGGTCGAGTCGGAGGCGATTGGCGTCGTTGGCGTGGGAGAAGCCACGCTCCCTCACATCAAGCTGTTCAACGATACAATTGGCATTGACGAAGCAGAGTTCATGGCTGCCACGTCTGCGACCTTCAAACTGGGCATTGAATTCGTCAATTGGGGCCGCAAAGGCGATAGCTACATCCACCCTTTCGGAGAATTCGGTCTGCCCAATCAAGGCGTCGCTTTTCACCAATATTGGCGCAAGTTTGCCGGTGAAGAGGGCGTGGGGCCGCTAGATGACTACTCTCTGCCGGTGATCGCCTGTCGCGAAGGCAAGTTTCAACCTCCCAGTGAGGATCCGAAGTCGGTCCTTTCGACCTTCCGCTACGCCTATCAGTTTGATGCGCTGCAATACGCCCCCTTCATGCGTCGACACGCAGAACGCAAAGGCGTCACGCGGGTTGAAGGAAAGGTGGTTGACGTAGTGCTCGATGGAGAGAGCGGTAATGTCACCGGGCTGACCATGGATAATGGGAGTATCGTTGAGGGCGATCTCTTTGTCGATTGCACAGGCTTCTTTGGTCTGTTGATCGAAAAGGCTCTCAAGACAGGCTATGATGATTGGAGCGAGTGGTTGCCAGCTGATCGGGCGGTTGCGGCACCCTGCGAGAGCGCCGGACCGCTGCTGCCATATACCTGCGCCACTGCGCACGAAGCGGGGTGGAGTTGGCGTATCCCACTGCAGCATCGCACGGGCAACGGCCATGTCTATTCCAGCCAGTTCCTCTCCGACGATGTCGCGACCGAGACCTTGCTCAGCGGATTGGAAGGCAAACCGCTTGCCGATCCTCGAATGCTGCGTTTCGTGACGGGCAAAAGGCGCAAGCTGTGGAACCGCAATGTGGTGGCGATCGGCCTGTCTGGAGGCTTCCTCGAGCCGCTTGAATCGACAAGCATTTATCTGATCCAGGAAGGCATCACCAAGCTGCTAGAGCTCTTTCCAGCAAGCCAGGACTGCCGTGTCGAGACCGCTGAATACAATTATTGGATGGATCTGCAGTTTGAGCGGATCAGGGACTTCCTCATCCTGCATTACACTGCAACGGAACGGGATGATTCAGAGTTTTGGCGCCATATGCGCAACATGCGGGTGCCTGATAGCTTGCGGGATCGACTGGAGCTCTTCACCGCGCACGGCCACGTTTCTGCCTATGAGCACGGCCTGTTCCTTGTACCAAGCTGGATCGCGGTACTGATCGGTCAGCGTGTCGTCCCAGACGGTTATGACGGCAGAGTTGATCGCGTTCCCGATGAGCAAGTCCGTCAAAACCTTGCGGGCCTAAAAGGCCACATGCACCGTGCGGTTGCGGGGATGGACGACCATGCAAGCTTTCTCACGCGCTACGCCAAACTGAGTAAGGCTGCATGACCCGGCAGCGGATCATAGTCACAGGGCCTGCGAGTGTCGCTTTTGCGGCTGCGGGCGTAGTCGCCGCGCGCTGGGCAGGTGGGGGGCGTGAGGTTGTCGTTTGCCCAGATCAGATGGAGGAGGGGGCGGAGCAGCTCTTGCTCAGGCCGTCGCATGATCGGGTGCATGGTCTGCTGGGCCTTTCGGTCGCCGACTTGCAGCGAGAGGCTGCGGGTCAGATGCTTCTTGCTTTGCCAGTTGAAGCCAATGGCGGGGTCATTGCTTTGCCCTTCTCGGATTTCGGACTGAGCCATCTGGGCGTTGACTTCCACCATTTCTGGAAGCGCGGCGATGATCTGGGGCAGCTGCCAGATTCTGACTGAGTTCTCGCTTGCCTTGGCGCTGGATGGAAAGTCGACAGCTGCAGGGCCTAGCGGGCTTGAGAAGCTACCTTTGAAGCTGGGCCTGCGTGTTAACCGCAGCAAATACGCCTCCGCTTTGCAGCGTCGGCTTTCGGCAGCTGACATCGCCATTGTCTCGTCCAGCGAGCTCTCAGGGCTCGATGCTGACGTCATACTCCGTTGCGCGGACCAAAAGGGTACAGGAAGCTTCACTGATGATGCCATCAAGACCGCCATCGGCGATCCGTTTCCCGGCTTCGATTGGGAGCTCGCCGCTAATGCCGCTTTCCGGCTGACCGCTTTACCAGAGGCGTTGGGTGCAGCTTCGCCCGAAAGGTCCGAGTTCAACCGGCTCGCCGAAATCGAACGCGAAAGACTTGAGGACATGCGCGAACTGCTCAGCAGCTCTAATCCGCACGAGAGTGATCGGCCAGCGCTTCGCCGCAAGATCGACGTGTTTCACGCATGCGGACGGATCCCAATGGAGGACTTTGAAGTCTTCCAGCAACCCGAATGGCTCGCTGCGCTGTGGGCGCGCGGAATCAGGCCAAGGCGCGCTGACCGGATGGCTGAGATCATGCCTGAGGCCGAGCTCAAGCAATGGCTGTCTGCCTTGCATAAACAAGTCGGGCAGATCGCGGCTGCAGGGGGTGCAGCGTGAAGGACAATCCTATCAAGCGTGTCGTGATCGCAGGCGGGGGAACCGCCGGTTGGATGACTGCTGCTGCGCTCGCAAAGATGGTCGCACCGTCGGGCATTTCAGTCACTTTGATCGAGTCCGAGGCGATCGGAACTGTCGGTGTGGGGGAGGCGACCATTCCGCCAATCTCCAAGTTCAACGCCTTGCTTGGCATTGATGAGCATGAATTTGTTCGCGCGACGCAAGGGACGTACAAGCTGGGTATTGAGTTCGTCGATTGGGGCGGCTTGGGGCAACGCTATTTCCACCCATTCGGTCGCTATGGTTTTGACTTGGGTGGCGTGGATTTCCATCAATATTGGGCACGGCTCAAAGGCATGGGTGATCCCCATGGTCTTGAGGAATATTCCCTCAACACGCTTTCCGCTTACGGCGGCAAATTTCTGCGGCCTGAGCCCAGCCATGGCGATGTGATCGGGCAGCTTGGATACGCCTTCCACTTCGATGCCACGCTCTATGCCGCCTTCCTGCGACGCTATGCTGAAGCGCATGGAGTTGAGCGGATTGAGGGTAAGATTGAGCGGGTTGAGCAGGATAGCGAAAGCGGCATGATCCGCTCATTGGCGCTCGACAGCGAACGGGTTGTCGAGGGCGATCTTTTCATAGACTGCACCGGCTTTCGCGGACTTCTGATCGACGGAGCATTTCAGTCCGAGTTCTGCGATTGGAGTCATTGGTTGCCTTGCAATCGGGCCGTTGCCGTGGCTTGTTCCAAGCAAGGCGATCCAGTGCCTTATACCCGCTCAACAGCGCGCGAAGCCGGTTGGCAATGGCGCATTCCATTGCAGCATCGCACCGGAAACGGACATGTCTATTGTGATGCCTTCATGACGTCGCAGGAGGCGGAAGAGATCGTCCTTGCCAACCTTGATGGCACACCTGTCAGCTCTCCCAATCATCTGCGCTTTCGAACGGGCCACAGGCGCGAGTTTTGGGCGGGGAATTGTGTTGCGATCGGCCTGTCCTCTGGTTTTCTTGAGCCATTGGAATCGACCAGCATCCATCTGATCCAGACCGGCATCTCCAAGCTGATCGCTCTGTTCCCAGACAGTATCGATGCGGCGCACGAACGGGCGGAGTACAACCGATTGATGAGCGATGACTTCATCCATGTGCGCGACTTCTTGATCCTTCACTACAAGGCCACGTCGCGTGACGATTCCGATTTTTGGAAAACGGTGCGAGAGATGCCGATTCCGGACAGTCTTGTCGCCAAAACTGACCTTCTGAAATCCCGGGGTCGATTCTTCAAATATGATGCGGAATTGTTTGACCTGACTTCCTGGCTCGCCGTGGCTGAAGGGCAGGGATGGGGGCCGCAAGGCTTTAGCCCCATTGCGGGGGCGTTGAGTGAGACAAATCTCAAACAGAGCCTCGCCAATATGCGCAGCGTCTACCAAAAGACTATCACTGCTATGCCGACACACCAGGCTTACATCGACAGGTTCTGCCGGGCTGATCCCATCAATTTTGAGGCAAGCGCCGCATGACATCCCAACTGCTCGACCAGATTGTTATCGTGGGCGGTGGCACCGCGGGATGGATGACTGCGGCTGCGCTCGGCCATTTGTTGGAGGGCTCACCCACCAAAGCTGTGCTGATCGAGTCTGAGGCGATTGGAACCGTCGGTGTTGGCGAAGCGACGATCCCGCCCATCATCGCCTTCAACACTATGCTGGGGATCGATGAGGACGAATTCGTCCGCCAGACCAACGCGACCTTCAAGCTGGGCATTGAGTTTGTTGATTGGCTGGAACTCGGCCATTCCTACATCCATCCGTTTGGAGATTTCGGGCGCGATTTTGATGCGATCCCGTTCTACCAGTATTGGCTCCATCGAAGTCTCGCGGGCGAAAAGGACGATCTTTTCTCCTACTCCCTGATGGTCGAAGCCTGTCGCCGTGAACGCTTTATGCGTCCGATCACAAACCGCCCGCAATCGGCCTATGCTGGGATCAACTACGCCTTCCAATTCGATGCCTCTCTCTACGCTGCGTTCTTGCGCCGGTTTGCTGAGGGGAAGGGCGTGGAGCGGATCGAGGGGCGTATCCAAGACGTCGCACAAGACGGCGAAAGCGGCTTTGTTCAATCAGTACAACTGGAAAGCGGGCTGCGGGTAGAAGGTGACTTCTTTATCGATTGCTCAGGCTTCCGCGGGCTTCTCATCGAGCAAACGCTGGAAACCGGTTATGTGGATTGGCGCAAATGGTTGCCCTGCGACCGTGCCGTCGCCCTTCCGTGTGAGAAGAACGGGTACCCGATCCCCTACACTCGTGCGACGGCTCGTGAAGCAGGTTGGCAATGGCGCATTCCGCTCCAACACCGCACGGGCAATGGTCACGTCTATTGCAGCGAGTTCATGGAGGACGATGAGGCGGAGCGGATCTTGCGCGAAAACCTTGACGGCGAACCACTGGCGGAAGCCAATCGCTTGCGCTTCATGACGGGGCACCGCAAGCAATTCTGGAACAAGAATGTCCTGTCTTTGGGCCTGGCAGCGGGCTTTATGGAGCCGCTGGAATCGACCAGTATTCACTTGATCCAGACCAGTCTTGCACGGCTTCTGACGCATTTTCCTGATAAGCGTTTCAACCCTGCCGATCGCGACGCTTTCAATGCGCGCACGCTTAGGGAATATGAGCGAGTCCGCGATTTTCTTGTGCTGCACTATACCGCGACGCGGCGCGATGACTCAGAATTTTGGCGTCACTGTCAAATTATCGACCAGCCTGACGAGCTGTCCCGCAGAATTGAGCAATTCCGCGAAGGCGGACGCATTTTTGAAGAGCCGAACGATGTCTTTGGCACGGCGAGCTGGTTGGCTGTGCTTTATGGGCAGGGCATTGAGCCGGTTGCGACCAATCCATTGATCGCCAAGCTGCCACTGTCGAAAATCGACTCGATCATCCGGCAAATTGGCGCAACGATTGATAACGCGGCCAATGATATGCCGACACATCGTGAGTTTATTGAGAAGAATTGCAACGCAATATCAGGGGTTTAAATTTGGAGTGTGGCTAGTTTGCATCCAGCCTTGAAGCTTTCAACAATGAGAGTTGACAACGGTGTCAGGGTTGGTCCAGAACATGCTGGACGAAAACTACGAACCCGCAAAGGGTCGTATTGGGGAGGGAAATCGGTGAAAAAAACTCGCGCCTATGCCGCAGGTGGTGTCGTATCCAAATCACTGCTGGCGAGTGTCTCGACTATTGGTTTGTTGGCGGCTTCGCCTGCTCTGGCTCAAGAGGCGGAGCAAGATGACGACAACGCCGAAGCGCCAAGCGAAGAAAATCTGATCATCGTTCAGGGTTTGCGCGAATCCATCGCGTCTTCTCAAGAGCAAAAACGCAACGCCGACACTGTCGTGGACGTCGTGACTGCTTCAGATATCGGCGCGCTGCCTGACCGTTCGGTTTCGGAAGTTCTCCAGCGTGTTCCTGGCGTGAGCGTCTTGCGCTTCGCAGGCGTAAACGATCCTGATCACTTTGCCGTCGAAGGCAGTGGCGTGAACATTCGCGGGCTGCCATTTGTGCGCTCCGAGCTCAACGGCCGTGACGCATTGGCTGCTAGCAGCAGCGGTATCCTCGGCTTTGAAGATGTGTCGCCAGAGCTTCTTGGTAGCGTTGTCGTCTTCAAGAACTCCTCCGCTGACCTGATTGAAGGCGGTATGGCCGGCACGATTGACCTGCGCACGCGTTTGCCGTTTGACTCATCTGGGCAGGTTCTCGCAGGTTCAATCGAAGCCAACTATGGTGATCTGCGCGAAGAGTGGTCGCCATCTGGCTCGCTGCTCTATTCGAACACATGGGCCACCGATGGCGGGACCTTCGGCATCCTCGGCAACATTGCCTATAGTGAGTTGCTTTCGCGCGCAGACGGCACCGGCTTGGTCGACTTCCTCGACCGTGATGCAGGTGCTGACGGCACTCTTTTTACCGGTGACGACAATCTGATTACGGACGGTTCGGGCAATCCGCTCTACATCCCATCAGGTGGAAGCATCCGGACACAAGAGTTTGATCGCGAGCGTCTGACAATTGCCGCTGCTGCTCAGTATGAGAGCAACGATGGCCGTTGGGTTGCGACCGCTCAATTCCTACGTTCTGACGCTGATCTTGTTTGGGGTGAGAATGTGATTGAAACCGGTGCGGATAGCGCTGGCGCTCGAACAGGCCTGGATCGCAGTGACTTTACCTTCGACGATGACGGCGTCTTCACCAGCGGTACGATCACCGATAACTCGCAATGGCGCGGCCCCAACGCGGCGGCGGCATTGCTGGGCGCCACCGGCGGGCAGCAGCTCGCGCTAGATCGTCAGCGTTCCGAGTCAGACATCACAACGGATTACGGCTTCAACCTCAAGTTCTCGCCGACAGACGATCTGCGCTTCAATTTTGATGTGCAGTATATCGATTCGAGCACTGACGTGGTTGACATCACGGTCCACCGTTCGTTCTTTGCGCCGCTGTTTGTGGATGGCACCGATGGATCTGTTCCGTCGATTGAGTACCAAGTTCCAGCAGGTTCGGCAGACAACTATTTCTCCGACCCAAGCAGCTACTTCATCCGTTCGGCAATGGATCACATCACGCAGAATGACGCAGAATCGCTCGCCTTCCGCGGTGACGTCGAGTACGATTTCTCTGGCGATGGATGGATCAAGTCGATCCGGGCCGGTGCGCGCTATGCGCAAGAAGATTTTGAGCTGCGCCAGTCCGACTTCAACTGGGGCAACATCTCAGAAGTGTGGAGTGGCCGGACATTCAATGCGGGTGCGCCTCTGCTGCTTGTGAGCGGCAATCCGGATCCCGCACTCGATGCTCTGACGGCACCACTGTTTGGATCGACGACCTTTGACAACTATCAACGCGGCCTGCCGACAGGTCTTGGCTCTGTGCCCGACTACACCGGGCCATTGGCTGAAGACTATGCTGGTTTTGAAACCGCCTTTAACGGCATCCTAGACGCAATCGGTGGTAGTCCGTCGGGTTGGACGCCACTGACGGGTCGTGGCGGCGTGATTGCGGGAACACCGTTCTTGCCGAGTGAAATTGGGTCGATTGAACGGGATAACTTCGCAGCCTATGTGCGCGTCGACTTCGGCACTGATGATGCAGAGGATACCGTTCTCAGCGGTAATATCGGACTGCGTTATGTCCGTACCGAGCGCAGTGTTGAAAGCTCACTGACGGTCAACAGCTTCAACCAGTATTTCCCGGCGGTCAATCTGTGTGATCCGGCATTCACGCCAACCGATCCGGCCTTCAACACCCCGGATTTCTGCAACCTCGACCTTGCAGCTCTCGAAGCAGCGATCGGCGACGGGTTTGGCGTAAACCGGGTGCTGACCCGTACCTATGATGAGTTTTTGCCCAGCTTGAACCTCAAGCTCGACTTTGCTGAGGATAAGGTTCTTCGTTTTGCGGCCTCACGCACGTTGACGCGGCCGGGTGTGGACCAGTTGAACGAGCGGGTTGTGCTGCAAACGCTAAGTGGTCCTGCAATCCCGAACGGGACAGGTGGAACGTTTACTCCGTTTGCGGGCTTCGTCGGCAATGCCACCGGCAATGCGGAGCTCAATCCCCAGACGGCGTGGAACTTCGACCTGTCGTTCGAGTGGTACTTTGCAGAAGCGGGCTCGCTCACAATTGCAGGCTTCCACAAGGAGATCGACGACTTCATCGCCTTTGCGCCGGTGGCCGTTGATATTCCGGCAAACGATGTATCAGCAGATTTCATCGCCAATCCGCTGCTCAACCCACTGCTTCGCAACACGGAAGTGAACTCTTCTGAAAGCGCCAGCGTCACCGGTTTCGAGATTGCCTATCAGCAGTTCTACGATTTCCTGCCGGGCATCCTGAACGGCTTTGGCACGCAGTTCACCTATACCTTCATCGATTCTCAAGGCGTCGACAACCAGCTTGATCCCTCGGTTCCCAGCGATGATCCGCCAACCGCGCGCTTTGACGTTGATGCCGGGATCTTTCCGCGTATCTCGAAGCACAACATCAACGCTGTCGCTTTGTACGAAAGAGGCCCGGTGGAAGCGCGCCTCGCCTATAACTGGCGCAGCGAATTCCAGTTGACACCGCGTGATGTGATCTTCCCGTTTGCTTCGATTTATCAACCTGCAACGGGTCAGTTGGACGCTTCGTTCTTCTACGATCTCAACGACAACATCACGATCGGCGTACAGGGTGTGAACTTGCTCGACGATATTACCGAGACGACCCAAACGGTGGATCCAAACGGCTTGCAGGCACCGCGGAACTTCTTCCGCAATGACCGCCGCTTTACCTTCATCTTGAGGGCATCACTCTAGGCCTCCCCACAGGCCTGGTTTAGCCGCAAGGCTACCTCTCCCATTGGCTCGGTCGGAATTTCCGACCGAGCCTTTTTTGGCTGTGGTCGGAGCTAGATGGGAGGTTCGCTTAGGCCCAGCTTGTCGAGCCGCATCGAAGCCGCATCAAAGCGCGTTTCTGCGCGGCGACCAGCGAAGGTGGCGCGCACTGCGCGTACCTCTGCGTCAGCGGCGTTTTCTTCGCGCACATTGACCAGGAAGAAGTCGCCAGCCCCGAGCGAAAGACGCCGACGCTCTGCCTGAGCCATGCGGTTTGCCTGTGTCACTTCAGCCTCTGCCAGAGTGGCGATGCGCAATGCAGCGTCAAGCTCGACCAGCGCGTTTTCAAGCTCGATTGCGAGTTCATCACTCATCCGCTGTTCGCGCAGCTCTACCTCTCGCAAGGCGGCCTGCGCTTGTGCAACCCGTCCTTCCGCAGCGCGGCGCTGGAGGGGGACGGTGAAGGTGAAGCCTACGATCAGATCGGTGGAATCGCGGGATGAGCCGCCTTCTGCAATTGAACCAATGTCGCGGGACAATTCGACGCCAAGATCAAGCTGTGGCCGCAGATCATTCTCGCGCAAAGCGATCGTATTACGTGCCCGTTCTCCCGCGATGCGCAGGCGACGCAACTCTGGACGCGATTGCAGCATGTCGCTGGGCCGCTCGCGCAAGACTGTCTCGATCTCGGGCAGGCCATCCAACTGTTCGTCGCTTGGCAACAGCTCCATGCCGGGCTTCATCGGTTGGCCGTTGGGATCACGCCAGTAGAACGACAAACTGTTGGCCGCGATGCGGAAATTGCGTTCTGCTTCTGCAAGCAAGGTCTGGCGGCGAATGAGGTTTTGCTCGTTCTCTACTAGAGCGATCTCTGGAATTGCCCCCAGCCTAAACTGCCGCTCAATCCCAACCTGACGCGCTACAGCGAGCGAAAGAAGGTTCTGATATATTTCGATCTCGCGCCCTGCTGCGACCCACCGCCAATAGCTGTCGAGTGCGCGGTGCTGAACGATCAGTTGGGTGAGCAGCACATCCAGCGTTGCTTGCTGCGTGGCAAGGCGCGTGTCCTGGACCCCAAATCGTTGCGCATCGATGGTGGAGTTGCGCATCAGCGAGTAGAGAGCACCAACCTTCAACTCCCCCAAACTGTTGGTAAAGTATTCGTCCTCGTAAATCGGGAAGCGCCCATCGGATAGGCGATAGGCTCCGTAAACCTCAGCGCCGGTATTTCTCAGACGCTGGCGGGCTTCTGTTTCGACAACGGTGCCCGACCAGAAGCCGGTGGTTCGACTGTAGCCCTCTGCGTTAAGGACAAGGTCAAACGCTCCCATCGCCGACAGCTCTGCTCCGCGAGCGATTGCTTGGCGTTCCAGGCTGGCGAGGATGTCTGGGAAGCGTTCAGCAGATGAGCTAAGAATATCCTTTGGCAGCAACACCGATTGGGCTTGATCTGCCTCTTCGGTTGTTTCCTGAGCGCGCACCTCCGAATGCTGCACGCCAAGTGACGCCGCAGCGAGCGCAAGTATCACCGCTAGGCGAGACACTATGTGCCCCCTGTTACAGCAGCTGGAGAGACACCATTGGGAAGTTGCGGCGGGAAGTTGTTGAGCTGACGCCAGACTTCAAATCCAACGGGCACTGTCTCGAGCAAAACCCACCCGCGCACACTGGCACCGAACCGGACATAGCGCTCCTCGGGCCAAGGGTGCTGGGCAGAGGGGTGCTCAGCGATTAGAACACGGAAACGTCCGTCGGGTTGGGCAGAGGGGTCGACAGCAACGACATAGCCGTCAAATGTCCCGATTGCGACAGACGGCCAGCCGCTGAACTGAACTGCTGGCCAGCCTTCAAACTGAAGGCGCGCATCGTCTCCGTCCTGGATCAGAGCAACGTCGCGCCCATCTACGAAAATCTCGACCACCCTCGCAGTGGCTTCAGGTACAAAAGTTGCCAAAACATCGCCAGCACTAACGATCGTGGCGGTGTCGCCGGCATTGAGGCTTTGGATAAAACCGTCGCGCGGGGCGAGCACGGTCTGCTCCGACTGACGCGACAGAGTCACGTCGATGCGGTTGAGATTGGCATTGGCTTCGGCAACGCGGCCGCGAAAGTCTTCTACCCTGATCTGAGCTTGTTCAAAATCACGCCGAGCGGCCAAGCCTTCGTTGAAGAGCTCACGCATCCGATTGAGATCAAGTTGCGCCGTCGCCATCCCGTTCTGCGCGGCCGAGAGCTGAATTTCGAGCTGCATCCGCTCGGCCTGCAAACGCTGAATCAGTTGCGGGTCAATATCAGCAATGCGAACGATCGGGTCGCCCTTCTTAACTGGGCTGCCATCGCGTACGAACCATTCCTCAATCCGGCCAGAGACCATTGCATTGATCTCTTGCTGGCGATCATTGGGATTGAGCGCAGTGACTTGGCCAGGACCCGATGTCGTCTGTACCCATGGGACAAAGATCAAAAAACCCAGCAGCGCGGCAAAGCCCACCAACAGCATGGCCACCACAGTGCGCATGATCCGAGGCTTGCGGGTCTCGCCGAGCGTTTTGAAGTAGCCAAGGTCGGCTTCAGAGATAGCCATGATTATCCTGCCGCTTTCTCGGGGTCCGGACCCTCGGGCGAGATTGGACGAGGACCGCGACCATTGCGCGGGGGTTTGCCCGTGGTTGCGATGCAATATTCCTCGAACGTGTCGAAATAGCGCTGCTTGTCAGCCTCAAGATAGAGAAAACTGTCGAAGCCCAAATCGATGCGTCGGTTGGTAAAGTGGATCACTGTTGTGCGCTGGTTGGCTCGCATCTCAGCGATGGCAGCGGCGAGATGCTCTTCATCCAAGAGGTCAAAAAGGCTGCTCAATACCAGGATGCGGGGCTGTTCCAGCAATGCATTGGCAAGCTTGAGGCCTTGAAGCTCAACTTGGGACAAAGGCCAACCGGTAGAGGCAATTTCCGTATCGAGGCCTTTTTCCAGGCTCGATATTGCGGGCATCAGGCCCACCGTGTCCAGCGCACCGATCATCCTGTGGCTGTCCTTGTCTTCGATTGCGAGACGCAGATAGTCGCGGATTGTCATGCCGACAAAGGATGGGCGCTCCAGAACGTGCACCATGTGGCGCACTTCTTGTGCTTCAAGGTCCTTAAGGTCGACGCCGCCAATGGTCGCAAAGCCGCTCTTGGGCAGCGTGTGCATTTTGATCATGCTCGTGAACAGGCGCTGGATGCCATAATGGCTGGCGGTCGCCATCACTGTCGCCCCTGCGGGCACTTCGAAGTCAAATGTGACGTCCTCATGCCGCGCTGTGCCACGCACATTGTTGAAGACGATATTGGGCTTCAGATCATCGACCCGATCCTTACCCGAGGGCTGCTCTTGCTCGACATCATAGAACAGTGACAGCTCTTCAACCGCTGCACACAGATCATAGAAGTAGGTGAGGTAAGTCCCCAGTTGGGATACGCCGAAAAAGGCGACCGAAAGCACCAACTCTGCTGCAACTAGCTGACCGAGCGAAAGCTGTCCCTGGATCACCAGCCAGCCACCCAGCCCAAGCAAAGCGGCACTCGCGCCGGCATAAAGCACAAGGAACGAGATCGTCTGCGCAAACGTGTTGCGGAAGTGCTTTTTGTGTTTGTCGATGTAGTGCGCTGTCTGGCCGTCAGTCCGCCCCAGCGCATAGTCAACGCGCTTTTGCGATTTAAAGAAGCCGTTGGAGGCTCCCAGAGATTCGAGCCAAGCTGCCGTGTCGTGCTTGGCGTGGCTGAGGTCGATCCCGCTGCGTACCGCTCTCGCGCCCCACACCAACCAGATCACCCATATCAAGCCCGACATAACCATCGTGAAGACGAGGAAAAGCGGGTGGTAGAGTGAGACTAAGACGAACCCTACTGCCACTTGCAGAACGACGGAAAATCCGCCGATGAACAAGACGGGGATCGCTTTCACCACGCCAATCACATCGAAATAGCGATTGAACAGCCAAATGCGCGTGTTGTCGGCGAAAAAGGGGTTTTGGGCATAGACTGAAATCAACGAGATTTCGGCCACCATGCGTGCGTAGAAGCGGCGAGCAAACAGCTCCATCAAATGCACTCGCAGAGCATTCAACAAACCAAACATCAACAACAGGCCAAACAGTGTCAGCGAGAGCATCAGAAGAGGCGCTGCCAACTGAGTGTTGGCCACCGTGTTGATCAGGAATTGCACAGATATAGGCGTCGCCAGAGAGAACAGGCTGATCCCGATCCCATAGATGATCGCAAGCCAATAGAAGCTGCCCTCTGGCCTAAGGATTTCAAAGAAGCGCCGAAAAAAGACGCGCAAGGATAGGCGGGGCGCGTGGCCGTCGATTGCCTCTGTCAAAAGACCCTCCTTACGTTCTGTTTCGTTGCTACTCGTCCAAGGCGCCCAAAACGCGCCTCATCTCATACATCCGGATGTGGCCAATGGCCTCGGAAGAGGGGATCCAGATGCAAGATACGCAAGAAACGGATTGGCAAAGGGTTTGTTCCAGAGGGCCAGTATCGGTTTCCTGGAAGGCTATTGTGATAGAAATTGCTCATGCGTTGGCAGAGAGGCGACTGCGCGTTCGATAACTGTACGCACATTGCGCAAAAATTCCTCTAGTTGGGCGTCATCCAGCCCGTTAGCCATTGGGTCATAGCCTTCCGGCACAATACCTTGTCCAATCATGACCTGAACCCAGCTCGCCTCGCGGAACAGGTCGTCAGCATCGCGTCCAACCCGCCCACTCGAAGCGAAAAGCTCACGCTTGTGAGTGAGGCTGTCGGGCACGTCCATGTTCTTGCAATAGCGCCAGAACTCGGTGTCTTCGCGCTCAGTCTGGCAATAGTGCAAGATCAGGAAGTCGCGGATCTGCTCAAATTCGGCGGCGCAACGGCGATTGTACTCTTCGCGTTCTTTAGTCGGATCCGCTCCCTTTACAGGGAACAGTTGCAGAAGACGGCTAACATGCGATTGGATGAGATGGATGCTGGTTGATTCCAGAGGCTCCAGAAAGCCACTCGCAAGACCGATGGCGGCGCAATTGTGTGACCAGAATTGTTCCCGCCTCCCTGTGGTGAAGCGGATCGGACGAGGATCGGCGAGTGCCTTCGTGTCCAGGCCTGCGAGCAGGATTTCCCCTGCCTCATCGTCCGATATGAAGTCGCTACTGTAGACGTGACCGTTGCCCGTTCTGTGCTGCAACGGGATGCGCCATTGCCATCCAGCGGTCTTTGCGGTGGCGCGGGTATACGGAACGAGCGTATCGAGCCGCTCACTGGGGACAGCCTGAGCGCTGTTGCATGGGAGCCAATGTGACCAGTCCTGATATCCAACGCCTAGTTCTTCGCCGAGCAGCAAGGCGCGAAAGCCTGTGCAATCAACGAAGAAGTCCCCGCTGATTTCCTTTCCGTTGTCGAGTGTGATGGCCGTGATGTCGCCACTCTGCGCATCGCGGGCGACTGTGCTGACAATCCCCTCACTTCGAGTGACGCCATTTTTCTCCGCGTGCTCACGCAGATAGGCCGCATAGAGGCTCGCATCGAAGTGATAGGCGTAGGCGAGGCCGTTCATCGGGGTGTTCCCCACCCGATCGAGCTTGCCGAACCTTGCTTGATCCGCTGCCACTTGGTGCAAGGAGTAGTGCCAAAGGTCCTTGTCATGGCCTGCCGCTACTGCGCGCTTCCAATATTGGTGGAACGGAACGCTGGCGAGGTTCATCCCTGCATCGCCAAAAGTGTGCAGATATTTGCTGCCCAGCTTGCCCCAATCGACAAACTCGATGCCGAGCTTAAATGTCCCTTTTGTGCGCGACACGAAGTCCCGCTCATCGAGCCCTAGGATCGTGTTGAGGCGAATAATTTGAGGGATGGTCGCTTCACCAACCCCGACCGTTCCAATCGCGTCAGATTCGATAAGCTCTATCTCAAGCGCTTTGCCCATTAGCCGCGCAAACGCCGCCGCGCATATCCATCCGGCGGTACCCCCGCCGACGATCACCAACTTTTGGGTGCTTTCTTGTGTCACTTATGTGTCTCTCGAAGGGTTGCGAATGGGCGTCTTGTGGCGTGCTCAGTGCCTATCGACTCTGACGGAAAAAGGCATTGATCGTGAGGCGGCCTTCTCTTGGGTCTGCTGACAGGGTTTGATCATTGTCGATGATTCCCGAATGTAGCAGGTTGCCGCGATAGAAAATGGCCTCGTTGAATTTGCCCTCACTTGCATACGTCCTGTCAAAATACGGGCCGCCATCGCCAACATATGCAGGCTTAGGCAGACCGTCTCTTTCTACGTCGCTTTGAAGTGCCTCCCGGTAGCGGGGAAAGCTCTCCGCAGTGACTGCTTCTAGCCCAGTTGATCGGTGCCGAAAGAAAGCCGTCCCACCATGCTGAGTGCGATGAAGGTAGAGCATCATCGCGAGCTGTTCGGGATCAGTTCCGTCGACGTGTGGAAAGCATTGCATGGGGATCAGATCACCTGGGGGAGTGGTGACAAGCGAGAACCACGCCTGAATCTCCCATCCCATAGCGCTTGGGCCAAACACTGAGTCCAGCATCGGAGAGAGTGCGCCCAGCCACGCAACAGAAACCTTCGCGGGAAGAGGCGCGCGCACGCCGGGATACTGGGGAGTGATCTCTGCAAAATTTTGCAAAGATGCGCTTTCGATTGCCGTTTCGGGCGTGCTCATGAAGCCTTTGACGCTGACAAAGTCATGCTTCTCACGCGAAAAGTTACCAACCACCGCGTGATCAAGAGAGATCGCCCATTCCTGCATCTGAAATCCCAATCCCGGCCAAATAGCTGACCGAACGGTTAGGGTATCAAACAAGAGCCTTCTTGCCAATTTGCGATATTAAATAACTGAAATAAAGATATAAATATAAACTCTGTAGTCCCGCCCTGATACTGAAGGTGCCAGGTGGGTTGGATGGGGTGGCTGCGCGAGGGTTGGGTGTGACTAGTGTGCCACACTCTCGAGGCATGTGCCTGAAGGATTGCCAGTGCAACCGAGTTTGGCGGCTGTAAATATCTAAAAATAAACAAAAAAGGCAGATATGGCGATAATCCGGGATAGTTTGAAGAATTGCGTTGAAAGACACTTGGCTTCTGCGGTATGAAAAAAATTGCAAAACGTGTAAAAGCACGTTGGGTTGGAGAGGACATAATTATGGGACTGAAGCGTTTTACCGCTAATGCTCGTCTGCTGTGTGGGACAGCAACGGGTCTGGCTCTTGTGGCGATGGCGGCACCGGCCGCTGCTCAGGAAAATGACGACGATACGACTGTCGCTGAAGGCGAGGGCAATGCCATCGTCGTCACAGGTATTCGTAGCGCAATCGAAACTTCGCTGGAGACCAAGCGCAACTCGACATCGATCGTCGAAGTAATTTCGGCCGAGGATTTGGGGCAACTTCCCGATCTCTCAATCGCAGACTCGCTTGCACGCCTACCCGGCGTGACCGCACAGCGTGTTCGGGGGCGCTCGCAACAGATTTCAATCCGTGGTCTCGGCCCGGACTTCTCTCTTGCGCTGCTGAACGGTCGTGAGGTTGTTTCGGCCGGTAACAATCGCGGGATTGAGTTTGACCAGTTCCCGTCAGAATTGATCAGCCAGGGTGTCGTCTATAAGACCGCCGATGCGCGTATTGCCGCGATCGGTATCGCTGGCGCTGTGGATCTTCGCACCGTGCGCCCGCTTGATTACACCGAGCCGCAGCTGAGCGTTTCTGCGACCTATGTGTTGAACGACAGCGGCTCGCGTAACCCTGACTTCGCCGATGATGGCTACCGCTTCTTTGGCTCCTATGTGGATCAGAATGCCGATGGTACGGTGGGTTGGTCGTTGGGCGTCACGCACCAGTCGAACCCCACGCACTTTATCTCGCGTGAGTTGAAGACTGATGACGGTCAGGTTGGCCGCACTGCAGACGGCGTGATCTTCCCCGGAGATAACCCCCGTCAGGGTGTCGTTAGTCGCGACTTCCAGCGCACCTCGATCGCAGGTTCTTTGCAGTTCGATCCGGAAGAAAACTTCACGCTGATGTTCGATGCGTTCTACACTGACACGCAGGACGCCGGCATCTTCCGCGGTACGGAAACGCCAATTGCATCTTGGAGTGGTGCGCAAGTTGACAGCGTCACGGGTGCAGGGCCATTTGCTGACAGCGCAACCTACTCTTCTGTCGTTCCGATCCTTCGGACCGACACAGAAGGCAATGAAGCGCAGATTTTTGCTCTGGGTGCCAACACGACGTTTGGCCTGACCGACTCGCTCAGCTTCGAGATTGATTACGGCTTTTCGACACTCGATCGCGATGACATCGACTATGAGAGTTATGCCGGTACTGGCCCGGGACGCTCAGGCGCACAAGATACTCTGACCTTCGGTTTTCCGGAGAACGGCGAATACACTATTGATGGCCTGCTCGACTACACCGATCCGGCCAATGTCCTGCTCACCGATCCGGGGGGCTGGGGCCAGGTTGGCTTTATCAAGCGCCCGATCATCAATGATGAGTTGCACCAGCTGCGGACCGAGGCGACCTATGAGCTTGGCGGTGGTCTGCTTGAGAGCCTGAACTTTGGTTGGCTCTACACTGACCGCACGAAGGATTTCGATTCCAACGAAGCGTTCCTGCGGGCTTCAGCCAACTTCACCAACGGTTCGCTCGCGGTTCCGACCAATTCGATTGTTGGCAGCACCGACACTGGTGATCTCAACAACGATATCCTTGCCTATGACCCGTCATCGTTCCTGACCGATGGAACCTATACGGTCGAGGCGGGTACGTTCGACACGCAGTGGGTCGTCAACGAGGAAGTGCACAACTTCTACGTTCAGGCGAATATCAATGGCGATCTGGGCGGCATTCCGGTTCGCGGCAATATCGGTCTGCGCTATGCAGAGACGACGCAAAGCTCAACCGGTACGCTGTCGGATGGCACTCTGAACTCGGTGGAGTTCAGCTATAATGACTGGCTGCCAACAGCAAACCTCTCCTTTGAGGTTGGTACGGATACCTTTATCCGGCTCGCAGCTGCGAAGTCGATCACGCGGGCGCGTTTGGATGAGTTGGCGGCGAACCAAAACCTCAACTTCAACAACCAGAGTTGCCAGGATACGGATATGGACCAACGTCCAGATGATCTGGTCGCGTTCAATCCGCCTTCGGTCGTGTGCTTTAACACCGGTGGCGGGAACCCGTTCCTGCAACCCTATCGCTCGACCGCGTTCGACCTGTCGTTTGAGAAGTATTTCTCTCCCGGCTCGGCGCTGATCATTGCCGCGTTCCACAAGGATCTGTCGGACTGGGTCGTGAGCGCAAGTTCCCTTGAGGACATCAGCCAAGTCATCATCACGTCGGGCAATGGCGATTTCCTCGCCGCGAACCCGGACGTTGCTGTCGGTATCGTCAACGGCCCTACCAACTTCGCGGATGGCTCGATCACCGGTATCGAAGGTACTATCCGTGTCGACTTTGGTGATGTGACCCCGGCTCTGGAAGGGTTTGGTGGCTTCTTCAGCTACACCTATGCCGATGCAGAGATTGAAGATGAGATCAACGGCATCACTCCGATCCCTGGCTATTCGGAGAACACCTGGTCCGGCGACATCTTCTATGAACGCAATGGCTTCCGTGCGAAGCTGGCCGCGCGTCACCGTTCGGGTTTCCGTTCAGAAGTGCAGAACTTCGACGGTGGTCTGAGCGGTGCGGATGCTCAAAGCGAGACCATCCTTGATGCTCAAATCGGGTACACCTTCGAAAATGAAAGTGGCCCGCTCGAAGGTCTTGGCATTCTGGTTGAGGTGTTCAACCTCACCAACGAACCGTTCGTGACGCAAAACGATCTGTTCGACTCAAACGGCCGGGCCGGTGGTAATGTCATCGGAACCTTCCCGAGCCGACATGAGATTTATGGACGGACGTTCAACTTCACTATCCGCAAGAACTTCTGAGTTCTTCGGGATCGCAAAGGAAAAGGCCCGCTGGCAACAGCGGGCCTTTTCTCGTGGGCAAATATGATTGAGCGACTTTATCTAAGCTCGCGGAGCTTCAGGCGGCGATAGGCGACTTGCAATATCGGTCGAGGAAATGCGCGTGCTCGGACATCTGTGCGACGGCATCCTTCATGGCCTGAGCCACCATGCCAATCCGTTCTGATGCGGGCACATGGTCGCGCATTTCCGTGATGGCGGGCGCGCGCTTAGGCACGATATCCTGTCCGAGATAAACCGCGATCCAGCTTGGGTTAGCGAACAGCTCCCGCTCATCAGCGACCAGCATCCCATGCTCGCGGAAGTGGTCCATCTTGTATTGCAGGCTATCCGGGATATCCATCGCCGACGTGTAGCGCCAAAGCTCCGCATCATCGCGAGTGGTGGCTTTGTAATGGAGGATCAAGAAGTCGCGAATCCGCTCATACTCGGTGGTCGTCTGTGCGTTGTACTCGCGTGCAAGCAGCGGCGACATCGAGGTGTCCGGTAACAGCGCGATAAGGCGCAAGATGCCGTACTGAATAAGGTGCAGACTGGTCGATTCCAGCGGCTCCATGAAGCCAGCTGAGAGTCCGATCGCGACACAGTTCTTGTCCCAGAATTTGCGCCGACGGCCGGTCACAAACCGCAAGGTGCGGGGATCAGCCTGAGCCTCTCCATCGAGTGAACCCATCAACTCGTCCCGCGCGTCATCCTCGCTGATGAAGTCGCTGCAATGGACATAGCCATTGCCCGTGCGATGCTGGAGCGGGATGCGCCACTGCCAGCCCGCTGCTTTGGCAGTGGAGCGTGTGTAGGGTGTGATGCTCGCCTGTTTGGCGCATGGAACGGCGATGGCGCGGTCGCAGGGGAGCCAGTGCTGCCAGTTCTCATAGCCGGCCTCTAGCGTTCCCTCGATCAGGAGCCCGCGAAAGCCGCTGCAATCAATGAACAGCTCTCCGCTCACTTGCTCGCCGCTGTCGAGGGTGACGCTTTCGATGAAGCCATCCGCTGGACGCTGTGCAACATCGACGACTTTGCCTTCGACCCTTTTAACCCCGCGGCTCTCCGACAAACGCCGTAGAAAGCCCGCATAGAGCCCCGCATCAAAGTGATAGGCATAGTCAAAAGTCGATTGAATCTTGCGTCTGTCAGCCTCGGGATGAGCAAACTTGCCTGCCTTGGCCATCGCCCAGCACATCGAGAAATCGTCAATCGGTCCGTCTAGGCGTCCTGCCAAGCTCTCCCGCATCCAATAATGGTAGAAGGGGACCTTATCGAACTCCGCACCATATTGTCCGAAGGGGTGGAAGTAGGAATGTCCTTTGCGTGACCAGTCGACGAACTGAATGCCCAATTTATAAGAGCCGGCGGTTTCCTTGACGAAGGTGGCTTCATCAATGCCGATGCGCTGATTGAATGTGCGGATCGGCGGGATCGTTGCCTCACCTACGCCGACTGTACCGATGGCCTCGGATTCGATCAGAGTGATGCTGCATTTTGGCCCGAGTGCATCAGACAAGGCAGCCGCAGTCATCCAACCCGCGCTGCCTCCACCGACGATGACGACCTTCTGAAGGGGGGAGGGGGCTGAGCTCACTTTAAGCTCCGCAAGAGTTCGCGGATGAGCAGGCTTGTCTCCAGCCTTTCAGACAGAGCTTGTCCGCCTTTTGTGTCGATTAGCTTTGATACCAGCATGCGCCCGGCCAGATTGGTTTCCTGGTCAATCGTAGTAAGGCGCGGGGTGACGAGCCGCGCTGCGGGAATGTTGTCGTATCCGACCACTGCCACATCATTGGGAACCGATATGCCTGACAAGCTCAATGCCCGCATTGCGCCGATAGCGATCAGGTCACTGGCGGCAAGAATGGCATCGAATTTTAGGCCTTGTTCGATGGCAGATCGCGTCGCGGATTCACCGGATTGGACGTTGAAATAGGCGGGGAAAGCGAGACTATCATCGACTGCCAATCCAGCTTGTTCATAGGCCATCCGATAGCCCCGCAGCCGTTGCTCGGCCTCTGGCGCTTCCGTATCGCCAAGGAACAGAATGCGTTGTCGGCCGAGTCTCAGCAAATGTGCGGTCGCGCGGCGGCCACCGGCGACATTGTCTGATCCTACGGTGCAATACTGAGCGTCAGCGAAATCCGCGCCCCAAACCACGAAGCTGTGACCCTTTCCCGCGAGCGTGTTGAACCCATCATGCAGTGAACTTTGGCCGATGAAAATCATCCCCTTAGCCCTGCTGGTCGTCATCGCGAATTCGAGATCTTCGACCGAGCGCGGGAACATGTGGCTGATCACCAGATCGACCTTGCGGTCGCGCGCCGCCTCGGCAATGCCAGCGAGCAGCTCGAGGAAGAATGGGTCGGCCACGCGGGTCTCACGAGCCTGCGGGGCAGGGACGATCACAGCGATGGTGGCATCGGCTCCAATCGGACCGCTGGGCATTGTGCTGCGAAAGTCGTAGTCATGTGCGCGGGCGATGCGCCAGATTTCCTGTTTCGTCCGACGGTTCACAGCTGGACTGTCATTGAGCGCGCGCGAAACGGTTGAGATCGACACGCCTGCTTGGCGTGCAATGTCTTCAAGCCTGGCGTTCTTGCCTGATTTTGCCCCGGCCGAGCTCATGCCTTTAACTGCCCTTTTTGATCGCCCAATAACCGCTCATCGCTGCCATTGTGGTCTGCACCGCCACGCTGTCATCTGAACGCGGGACGATCCGTGTTTCATTTGCAAGGACACTGCTATCGGCAAATTCGCTCGGAGGCGACCACTGGACCGTATCATCCCCCAGATTATACGCGCACAAGATGGCTTCTTCCCCGGCCTGCCTCACGAATGCGAGGATGTCGTTGGGTGTATCAAGCAGCTGAGAACTCCCAGCGACCAGGGCTGGCAGTTCTCGGCGAAGGGCTACAAGCTGCCTGGTGTAGTTTAGCGCGGAGGCAGTATCATCTGATTGCATATCCACCGCTCGCTCTGCATGAGCCGGATCGACTTTCAACCACGTGCGGTTAGCGCTTGAGAAGCCAGCCTGCGGTGCCTTTGCGGCCCAGGGATGCGGTGTTCGCGCGCCGTCGCGTCCCAGAGTATGGGGCCAGTTAGCAATTGCTTCAGGGTCGAGCAGGTCTTCAAAAGCGACCTCGCCTTGGGGAAGGCCTAGCTCCTCCCCCTGATAGATGATCGGATTGCCACGCAGCGAGAGGAGCACCATCATCGCCGTGCGAACCACTCGTTCGAAGTTCTTCGTCCCCGACCAGCGCGAAGTCGCGCGCGGAGCGTCATGGTTTGAGAAAGCCCACGAAGGCCACCCTTCGCCAGTCTCTCCTGGCCAGTTGGAAAGCGACGCCTTGACCCGCGCCGCTGTCAGGTCGGGGGCATAAAGGAAGTCAAAATTATAGGCGGAATCCAAGCGTTTCCCGTCAGCCGTAAACGCCTTCATCTCTGCCAAGGGCTCAGGCCCGCCGACTTCGGCAACAGTGAAGCGGTCAGGATATTCATCCATCACGCCGCGGATGCGCTCAATGAACGCGGGGATGTCCGCGTGCGATTGGTTGAAAACCTTGTCCTGCATGTCGAACGGCCTCGTCACCTCCTCCAGCGGAGCGCCGGAAGGCGGATTGTCGCGAAACTCGGGATCATGCATCGAGAAATTCAGCGCATCGAGACGGAAGCCATCAACCCCGCGATCGAGCCAAAAGCGCGCTGCATCCAGCAGTGCATCTTGGACATTGCGGTTGTGGACATTGAGATCGGGTTGCGAGGTGAGGAAGTTGTGCAGGTAGTATTGCTTGCGCGGGCCGTCCCACTGCCATGCAGAGCCGCCAAACACCGACTGCCAGTTCGATGGAGGTGAACCATCGGGTTTTGGGTCTGCCCAGACATACCAGTCTGATTTATCGTTGGTCCGGTCCCTGCGACTCTCTTTGAACCAAGCATGCTCATCCGAGGTGTGCGAATAGACTTGGTCAATGATCACCTTGAGGCCGAGCTCATGCGCGCGCTGAATGATCCGGTCGAAGTCTTTGAACGTGCCAAAGATCGGATCGATGCCGCAATAATCGGCAACGTCGTAGCCGAAGTCCTTCATGGGCGAAGTGAAGAAGGGCGATATCCAGATGCCATCAACCCCAAGAGACGCGATGTAATCAAGACCTTCAGCGATACCCTTGAGATCACCAATCCCATCGCCATTGGTATCGCGGAAGCTGCGCGGGTAGATCTGGTAAATCACCGCGCCGCGCCACCATTCCTGCGCCGCCGCCTCGTCAGCGGCGGCAAGGATATTCATCTGTCGGTTCACTGATTATCCTCGTCCACATCAGCGCCGCTTACCTTAGCAATGCACCATCCAAAAGCGGGCAGTTCGAGCGCAACACTGCCGGGGGCTGTCACAGCCGCGGGACATGCCCCGTGGAGTGTCTCAAGCGACTGAGCTCCATATCCAATCGTCGAATTGGCTTTCAGCGACTGTGACGACGTATTGAACGCGAGCAAATATTCCTCTCCGCTCTCAGGGTCAAACCGGGAGAAGCTGACAAGGCCGGGCTTTGCATCATCGTAACTGCGCACGATCTGCTGTCCTCGCCGCAAAGCAGCGTGACGTGTTCGAACCGCGGCCAGCTCTTTGATCAACACATAGAGCGGGTGAGCGGTGTCGTAGTTCTCTTCCGCTGTTGTCGCGCTGGTGCCGATCAGAGTGTTGTCGTTATAACTCTCGGTCAGGCTCGGGAACATGTCCTCGCGAGCGGCCTGATCATTGCCGTCGCCGACAAAACCTTGCTCATCACCGTAGTAGATCACCGGATTGCCGCGCAGCGTCATGAGCATCGCATGGCCCAGCTCCACTCGGTCGAGCAGCTCCTCCTGGCTGATATTCGGATTGTCATCACGCAAGAGGGTGGAGAAACGACCCATATCGTGGTTGCCGAGGAAGGTCGGCATGGTCCGCGCAGCCGCTTCACCGCCTTCATAATTCACATCACCATCGAACATGTCGACGATCACGGAAGGAGGCGTGCCTTTGCCAAGCGCTTCTCGAATTGCAGATTGGAATGCGAAGTCAAGAACAGCGGGGAAACCGTCGCGCCGCGTGAACTGAGCAAGGAATCCGCTGTTTGGGCTATCCGAATAGACCTCTCCGAAGATGAGGAAGTTTGGAATCCCTTCCGCCTCGGCCGTCTCGAGCATGGCCGGCACGAAGGCTTGCCAAAATTCGGGGTTCACATGCTTCGCTGTGTCGATCCGAAAGCCATCAATGCCAAAGCGCGTGATCCAGCTCGCATAGATATCGATCATGCCTTCGACGACGCGCGGATGCTCGGTGTAGAGGTCGTCGAGGCCTGCAAAGTCTCCATAACGGCTGCTTTCGCCGCTGAAGGTCGTGCTGCCGCGATTGTGGTAGTAAATCGGATCGTTGAGCCAAGCGGGCACTTTTACATCCGCTTCGCCATCAGGAACATAAGGCGTGTAGGCGAAGTCAGGGGTGATTAGCTGTGCGAAGTTCTCCTCCGTCAGGACCGTGTCGCCAAGAAACCCTTCATTGATCGGCTCTCCCTCAGGCCCGCCACGGCGTGAATAGGGAAAGTCTGCCAGGCTGCGATACTCGTAGCCTTCCTCATACTGGATCACATCCGCCGTGTGGTTGGTGATGATGTCCATGTAGACCTTCATCCCGCGCGCATGCGCCGCATCGACGAAGGCTTTGAACTCTTCATTGGTGCCGAAGTGCGGGTCGATGCTGGTAAAATCGGTGACCCAATATCCGTGATAGCCAGCGCTCTCATCGCCTTCCGGACCTTGGACCGGTTTGTTTTCAAAGATTGGCGCAAACCAGATCGCGGTGACGCCCATGCCTTCGAGATAGTCTAGCTTTGCAGTTAGTCCAGCGAGGTCGCCGCCATGATAAAAGCCTTTGTGCGTGGGATCGAAGCCGTGATCGAGGGCGGTGCCTTCAATCCCGCCTTGGTCGTTCGAAGTGTCACCATTGGCGAAGCGATCTGGGAGGACGAAATAGACTACCTCGTCCTCGGGTGGCCGCTCGCGCAGGTCGAGATCGACCTCGGTTTCATCATTCATGGCCACCGCAGCACCGCCCAAAGCGGTCATAGCCAGAGCCACACCAAACAAGATTCGCTTCATAATGCTCTCTCCCGACGTCTGACTGCCATTAAGTTGGAAAATTTGCAAATCTTTGTGAGCAGGTGGGTGCATGTGCCACGATCTAATTATCTATCTGTATAAAATGCAGAAAAAAGTCATCGATTAGGATTTTATCCTCTCATCACCGGTTCGCAATGAAACAATCTTGCAAAAATTTGCAAGCTCGGCAATGTGGTGGAGGAGAGTGATTGAGGATTTATGCACCAATTACAGGTGGCGTAAACGGGAGAACGGTCTTGAGCATACCCTAGGGTAGTCTCAGATCGTATGGGAGAACAGCGATGGGATTGGCCGAAAGCGCAGCGGCGGGAGCCAGTGGGGCAGGGCGCAAGCCCGCCATGAATGCCGCGCAGATTTGGAATATGAGCTTTGGTTTCCTCGGAATCCAGATCGGATTCGAGCTGCAGAACGGCAATGTGAGCCGCATCTTCCAAACTCTTGGTGCAGAGATGAATGAACTGGCAATCCTTTGGATTGCTGCGCCCATGACCGGGCTCATCGTTCAGCCCATTATCGGCCACATGTCCGATAACACCTGGGGGCGGTTCGGACGTCGCCGTCCTTATTTCCTAGTAGGAGCGATCCTGGCGACTATCGCCTTGTTCATCATGCCCAATTCGCCAAGCCTCTGGATTGCTGCGGGCATGCTGTGGATCATGGATGCCTCGCTCAATATCACGATGGAGCCATTTCGCGCCTTTGTTGGAGACAATTTGCCCGACCGCCAGCGAACGCGCGGCTATGCAATGCAGAGCTTCTTTATCGGTGTGGGCGCGGTCATTGCCGGGGCTTTGCCATGGGTAATGACAAATTGGATGGGGTTATCGAACACAGCGCCTGAAGGAGAGATTCCCGAGACCGTGCAATGGGCGTTCTACCTGGGCGGCACGGCCCTTTTCGTGGCGGTTTTGTGGACTGTCCTCAGGACCAAGGAGTACAGCCCGGAACAGATCGCCGCCTTTGATGAGGCGCGACAGAAAGCACTTGGCATAGTCGAGAGCGCAGCCGACACCGTCCAGCGCACGGCGAGCCAGTTCTTCTCCGGTGGAGCGACGTGGGTCGTGCTCGGCGCGATTTTTGCCGGTCTGGTTTTCTGGGGTAGGGGCAATGTGTCGTCCATGGATGTCGGACAGGAACTCTACATCCTTGCCGGATTGATTGCCTCATTCGGAGTTATACAGATCGTTGCGGGAATGCTGCGCAATTCGGGGAGCGATCAGAACGGTTTCATGGAGGTCGTAAATGACCTCTTCGCAATGCCGACCACCATGCGGCAGCTCGCTGTGGTGCAGTTCTTCAGCTGGTTCGCGATGTTTGCGCTATGGATCTATGGAACGCCTGGGGTGACCGAGTATCACTTCGGTTCCTCCGACGCGACCAGCAGCGCTTATCAGGACGGGGCCGACTGGTGGAGCTTGATGGGATCGGTTCGTAATGGCCTAGCTGCAGCGGCTGCGCTCGGCTTCGTCATCATTGCGTCGAAGATCGACCGGCGGAAGCTACACAGCTTCAACCTTTCGATCGGCGCGGTTGGGTTCGCGCTGATCATCGTTATCCGCGATCCTGCGCTCCTGTGGGTGTCGCAGATCGGTCTCGGCATCGCGTGGGCATCTATTGTGTCACTGCCCTATGCGATCCTTGCAGGCTCTGTACCGGCGAAAAAGATGGGCATTTACATGGGCATCTTCAACGTCTTCATCGTGGTCCCGCAGCTGATCGCATCGACCACTCTGGGCTTCCTCGTGACGGCATTGCTCGACGGCGCAGCGATCTATGCGATGGCGATTGGCGCTGTGTCTTTTTTGCTGGCAGCGGTTGCGACCTTGTTTGTCACAGACAGCACATCGGCAACGATCGAGAAAAACGCCAAGCTTTCGGGAGCATCGTGATGAAACGCGCCGCTCTTGCGCTGGCCCTTCCGCTTGCGCTCCCCCTTGCTCTCGCTGCCTGCGATAGCAAGAGCTCAGAGGCGACACAGTATCAACCGCACGAAGTGGTTCAGGTGGCAACGCCTGAATGGGCGGCGGATGCGGTCATCTACCAGATGAATACGCGGCAGTTCACCGCAGAGGGCACGTTCAAAGCTGCGCAGGAGCATTTGCCGCGGCTTGCCGAGATGGGCGTTGATGTCATTTGGCTGATGCCTGTCCATCCTATTGGGGAGGAGAAGCGCAAGGGGGCTATGGGCAGTCCTTATGCAGTGAGGGATTATCGCGGGATCAATCCTGATCTGGGGACTGAGGCTGAATTTCGGGAGTTTGTTGACGAAACACATTCACACGGGATGAAGGTGATTTTGGACTGGGTGGCCAATCATTCGGCTTGGGATAACCCACTGATTTCCCAGCATCCTGAGTGGTACACCCGCGATCCGGAAGGTAATATGATACCGCCTGAAGGCACGGATTGGTCCGATGTCGTCGACTTCGACTACTCCAATCCCGAGCTTCGCGAATATATGACCGGCAGCCTCACCTACTGGGTGCGCGAGTTCGATATTGACGGCTATCGCGCCGACGTCGCTGGCTTCGTCCCGCTCGACTTTTGGGAGACCGCCCGCGCCGAACTCGACCAAATCAAGCCCGTCTTCATGCTTGCCGAGTGGGAGGAGCGTGACCTGCACGCCCGCGCTTTTGACGCGACCTATGGCTGGGGCTGGAAAGAGGCGATGCAGGAGCTGGTCGCGGATGGCAGCGGCGCAGGAGCCGTGCGCGGCTATTACCTCAGCCAGAAGACCACCTGGCCCCATGCCGCCATGCGCATGGTCTACACCGACAATCACGACCAGAACTCCTGGGACGGTGTCGCCTCGGACATTTACGGACCCGCTTACGAAGCCGCGATTGCGCTGAGCTTTACAGGGCCGGGTCTTCCGCTCATCTACAACGGCCAAGAGGCCGACCTCGACCGCCAGCTCGAATTCTTCGAGAAGGATGAGATTGAGTGGAAAGAAGGCGCATACGACCCGCTGTTCCGCAAGCTCATCGCGCTCAAAACCGCTGAGCCTGCGCTCCACAATGGCCGCCACGGTGCGCCGCTTACCGAAGTGCCCAATTCCGCGCCTTCCGATGTTCTATCGTTCATCCGAGGGGAGGGCGATGCCCGCGTCTTCGCTGTCTTCAACCTCTCGCCGCGCCCGCAATCGGTCTCATTCCAGCTTGAGCGTCACTACGGTCTCTACACCGACGCCATGACAGGCGATGCGGGGGCGTTTGACGAGGACACGCGCGTCCAGTTGCAGCCCTGGGGCTATCGCATCTGGACCGCTGACGAGTAGGCAATGCGCGCCGCTAAGGCTGCGTAATCACCAAAGTCTGCCCCGCGCTGACATTCGGTTCAATCGTCTCGGACCCATCGGGCCAGATCACGCGCAGGCCGCCGCTTGTATTCGGGCCCATGCCGAAGATCTGATCGGTTGAATTGTGCGAGGTGAAGTTGCTGTTCACCGCCACCATCCGGGTCTGCACCGTATCGGCGATAGTCAGCTTCACTATCGCCCCCACTGCGAATGTGTTGGGAGCCTTACCGCGCAAACGGACCTTCACCGTATTCGCGCCGGTCAACTGGTTCTCCCAGTAATAGACCGAAGCGCTAGGCTCGGCCGTCAACAGCAGCGCATCGACATCGCCATCATTGTCGAAATCGTCGCACACCACGCCGCGCCCTTGGTCGGTCTCATCAATCGCGGATTCCTGCGCTGCGTCCGTAAACGTACCGTCGCCCTTGTTCATCCAGAGCCGAGTGATGTCGTTGACATAGTTGGAGGCGGACGGGTCCTTGCCCGCTTCCCAGCCATTGGTCTGATAGATGTCGAGCCAGCCATCGCCGTTGAAATCGGCAAAGCACGATCCCCAACCCCATCCGCCCGGCTCAATGCCAGAGGCCGCGTTGCGCAAGAAGCTGCCCGCGCCCCTATTCTCGAACAAGCGGTTGCCGTTGATGGATGAGACGAACCAGTCGAGGTCGCCATCATTATCGAAGTCGCCGATGGCCGCGCCCATGCCGTTTTCATCGTCCGGCGTGAACGGGGCGGCTCCAAACGTGCCGTTGCCATTGTTGATGAGCACACGCGATCCGCGAAAGTCCGACACCATCAGGATGTCGAGATCACGATCCCCGTCAATGTCGGCAAAACCCGGCGCAAAAGTGTAATCGTAGTTCGCCCCCAGCACCCCTTGCGGCAGGTCAAAGGCGAGCAGCCCTGCGATACCGTTGGTTGCGCTGACCGGCGTGAAAGACATTGCGCCCGGTGTGCTGTCATTGCGCCACAAAGTCTCTGTCTCACCCGGCAAAGTGGGATCGCGCGGCGTACCCCAATGCGCCATCAACACATCCAGATCGCCATCCGCATCATAATCGCCCAGCGCCATGGAAATGGTCTGTTCAGAGCCAGCCGTGTCAAAGCCAGAGCCAGCGCTGACATCGGTGAATTGGCCCGAACCATCATTGGCATAGAGTTTCAGCGGGCCGCTCTCCAACCCGCCCAGCAGCAGGTCCAGATCGCCATCGCCATCCAGATCGCCGAGGGTCGGCCCGCTGTGCCGGCCGTTGGTGTTTGGGCCCATGGTGAAAGCGACGCCCGCCGCAGCTGCGCCTTCCACAAAGCTGCCGCCTTGGTTGATGTAGAGCAGGTTGGGGCCGGTATCCCCGCGCGTCACGAAAACGTCGATATCGCCATCATTGTCGATATCGCCCGCCGCCGCGCCACCTGCGAATTGCGCGACCATCGGGTTGAGGCCGGGGCCAAATCCAAAGTCAAAACCGATCCCCATGTCGCTCGCGCGATTGGTGAAGCTGGTCATGTCTCCGCCGGGCAGAGTGGCGCTGGCAACCGAAGGCGTGGGGGAGGGTGAGGGACCGGCGACTGCTCCACCGCCTTGTGTACTGCTGCTGCCCCCGCCGCCGCAAGCCGCCAAGGCCACACACATCGCGGTTGAACTCGCAAGCCGAGCAGCGCGTTTCGATCCCATCACAATTTCTCTCCCCTCCCCCTCACTTGGGGAATTTGCAAAAAATTGCAGAAATTTTGCTTGGAGAAAAGGGGCAAGTTTGGGATAAATCACTTTGAGAGAGAAATTTTTGCAAGAGTTTGCATTGGGCGAAGTGTCTCAAGCGCAGACCACGCAAAGGGAGAGAGACATGTCGCGCCTTTGGTTCAGGTTCATCGCATTTGTGGCTCTTGCAATGGGAGCGGCGCTTCCGCTGCGGGCAGAGGTGCTGACAGCGACGTCGCCAGATGGCGACATCACCCTCACAGTCAGTGATGAAGGCGGGCAGGCGACCTATTCGATTACGCATGACGGGGATGAGGCGATCCGAACCTCGCGCCTTGGCATGTTGTTCCGCGACCATCATGGTTTTGAAAGTGACCTTGCGATCACAGGCTCAACCCGCGCTGCGCATGATGCGACTTGGGAGCAGCCTTGGGGTGAGCGGCGGCTGGTGCGTGACAATCACAACGAGCTGGCCGTTACTTTCTCTGCGCAGGAAGGGCCGGAGCGCGCAATCACCGTGCGCTTTCGTGTCTTCGATACCGGCGTTGGCTTCCGCTATGAGCTGGAAGAGCAACCCGCATTCGAAGGCCCCATCGCGATCACCGATGAGCTGACTCAATTTGCGATTGAGAATGAGGCGGACGCGTGGTGGACGCCCAGCCGCCAGTTCAATCGTTACGAATACATCTACCGCACAGGCACTGCGGGCGTGGTCGACGACGCGCACACCCCTGTGACCTTCCGCCGCACCAATGGCGTGCATATCTCCATCCACGAAGCGGCTCTGGTGGACTATTCCGGCATGTCGCTGATCGCGATGCGTCCGGGTGATTTTGAGGCTCAGCTGCGGGCTGGCTCCGACGGGATCAAGGTGCACACTGAGGCTGGCTTCAAGACCCCGTGGCGCACGATCCAGATCGCAGAGGATGCGGTGGGTCTCATCAACTCCGACATCATCCTCAACCTCAATGAGCCGAACAAGCTGGGCGATGTGTCGTGGGTGGAGCCGGGCAAATATATCGGCATCTGGTGGGCGATGCATATTCGCGAGCGGACTTGGGGCAATGACGGCATCCACGGCGCGAACAACGAAGACACGATGCGCTATATCGACTTCGCCTCAGAGCATGGCTTCTCCGGCGTGTTGGTGGAGGGCTGGAATATCGGCTGGGACGGCGACTGGTTCAACAATGGGGAGCTGTTCAGCTTCACGGAGAGCTATCCTGATTTCGACCTGCCGATGCTCGCCGAATACGCAGCCGAGCGGGGCGTGCGTATCATCGGCCACCATGAAACCAGCGGCAATGTCGCCAATTACGAAGCGCAGATGGAGGACGCCTTTGCCCTCTATGCCGCAAACGGCGTGCGCGAGGTGAAAACGGGCTATGTCGCCGATGCGGGCGATATCGTGCGCTATGATGATAATGGCGTGCGCCAGTATGAATGGCACGACAGCCAGTTCATGGTCGACCACCATCTTCGCGCGGTCGAGGCGGCGGCGCGCTATCGTATCTCAATCAACGCGCATGAACCGGTGAAGGATACAGGGCTGCGCCGAACCTATCCCAATTGGATGACGCGAGAGGGCGCGCGGGGTATGGAGTTCAACGCCTGGGGCACGCCTCCCAATCCGCCCGAGCACATCTCGATCCTCGCTTACACGCGTATGCTGTCGGGGCCGATGGACTTCACGCCCGGCATCTTTGACCTGCGCCCCAATGAGCGTCCTCCCGTGCGTGAGGATATGCAGCGCGGCGGGGCGGATAACCGTCCGCAGACGACGCTCGCCAAGCAGCTGGCCCTTTACGTAGTGCTCTACTCCCCGCTGCAAATGGCGGCGGATTTACCGGAGAATTACGAAGCGCGGATGGACGCCTTCCAGTTCATCAAAGACGTTGAGGCCGATTGGGAACAGAGCATCGCGATTGCCGGCGAAGTCGGCGAATATGTCGCGATTGCGCGCCAGGGCCGGGCCAGCGGCGAGTGGTTCCTTGGCGCAATCACCGATGCGGAAGAGCGCACTCTGACCCTGCCGCTCACCTTCCTTGAGGAGGGCAAGACCTACACCGCCCAGGTCTATCGCGACGGCACGCATGCCCATTGGGATCACAACCCCTACGACATCGTGATCGAGGAGATCGAAGTCACCGGCGGCGGCACGATGGAGTCCTATCTTGCTTCCTCAGGCGGCATCGCAGTGCGCTTTATTGAACGGGATTGAGCCTCAGGGAGAGCCCAGCACCCAGTCGAGCACCTCAGGCAAGCGCGCGGCCCAGGCGTTTTCCTCGTGCTCGGCGCCGGGATAGGCTCGGCTCATCCAGTTGAGGCCTTCGCTCCAATCGGTGTTCTCCATCAGCGTATCGATCGCGTCCTGATAGGGCGGGTAGTGGGCATCCAGCGTCGCATCGCCGCGGTCGAACCATAGCCGGCGCTGGCCCGGTTGGCCGAGGCGGTTGAGGATAAAGTCCTTCCAAATGCGCAGCATCTCGGCATCCGGTTCGCCCACCTGTCGCGGGGCGATCCCCGGCCAATGGGTGCTGACACAGCCCGTGCGGCCAAAGACTTGCGGGTATTCGAGGAAGGCATAGAGGCTGATCAGCCCGCCCATGCTCGACCCGATGATCGCGGTCTCACCCGCCCCGGAGAGCGTGCGCAAATTGGCATCGACCCACGGCTTCAGCGTGCCGGTGATCCATTCGAGGTAAAGGTGGCTGACAATCTCCTTGCCATTGCCGAACGCATCCATCTTCGCCCGCAACTCAGGCCCGGCCGCATCATAGGCGGGCTTGGGCATATATTGGCGATAGCGATCCGCGCCGGGCGACCAGACCCCGACGATGATCCAAGGGTCCTCGCCTGAGGTCGCCGCATGGCCCAGCATCGCTGTGTCCGCCGCCCAGACCTTGTTGAAGTTGGACGTGGCCGGATCGAACAGGTTCTGCCCGTCATGCATGTAGAGCACGCGGTAGCGCCTCTCGCCCGCATCATATCCGGACGGAAGCCATATGGAGAGGCGCTGATTGGGCAGGCCAAGCGCCGCAACACCGCGATATTCGAGCATTCGCCCGCCATCGCTGCGCGCATGGAGAAGCCCCGGAAAAGCGGACACAGCGCCCGCTCCGCCTATCGCGGCAAGAGCACCGCGCCGCGTTGCGTTGAGCCGGTTGACGCTGCTCATGAACCTTCCTCAACATCGACCACGGTCACTTTGATCTCCCCGCAAATGTCGTTCATCGCGGCGGCGGTGATGGATTGGTAATCCGCCACACTGGGCGCAAGCCTGCGGATCAGGATGATCCCTTTGCTGGTTGGCGACACAAGCTGGCTTGCACCGTTGCGCGCCCAACCCGGTGGCATGAACTCTACAAAGGCGCCTTTGCCTTCTCCCCCGCGATAGGTCGCAAAGTTGTTGGTCGACGCGTCGTGAAAGGAGAGCGAGGAATATCCCTGGGTCGGGGCCATCCTCACGATCAGGCCGTCTGGCGCGTCTTCGAAATCGTACAGGCAGGCTGAGTAGGCAAGGTCGGGGGAGGGCCGCACAACGCTCTGCGTCTCCGGCGTTGTGCGCGGGCCGAGCGTGAAAGCGTGCTGCGCGATTCCCCGCTCCGCCAGCATGGTCATCGCACGGTCCATGATGAAGCCGGGGGCGGCGTAGAGCACCGCGACGTGGCTGATCACTGCGATGGCGGTCCCGAAGGCGAGAGGTGCAATCCAGCGCTTCATGGCGTGTCCCCTGCGCAACCCAGCCGCTCAATCGAGGGGGCAGCAATCGCCTCCTCCGGTGCCTCCAGCGCAAGTTCCTCAGGCATGTAAAGCCGCAAGGTCAGATCAAACGCGCCCGCATTGCGGCTGGAGATCCAATTTGCATCGCCCTCCGGTCTTTCAGCGGAGATAATCGCGATCCATTCCCCGTCGCCCGCGCGGCTGGCATCGAAGCTCAACGCCTCGTCATCATTGTCTGGCAGGAAGTTCTGATCGTTATACAGCGTCACCGACCACCATCCTGCAGGCAGTGGTCCGCCAGACAGGCGATAGTCGCAATTCTCGGACAAGGCTGCACCATCATCATCGCTCGCGCGGATGAAATAGATCGCCTCTGACTGAGCCAGCGCCAGCAACCCGTGCCGCGCAATCCGCGCGCGCAGATAGGGGGAGGCGTCAGCGGAGCCTTGCGCAAGGTCTCCGGTCCAGCCGTTGATCGTGATCCCATCGCCAATGCGTCTGTCACCGGGCAGCAAGCCCGACATGGCGAGCGCGGAATAGACGCCGACGCAAAGCCCCAGAATACCAGCGAGTGCAAAGAGGGACAGGCGCTTCAACATAAAGGCCATGTTACCGCAGGCTGAGACGAAGACCACCGCCAACTTAAACCCAACCCACCCCTTTTCTGGCCCGCAAAAGCGCCGCTTTGGACAAACACTTGTTCAAACACGACAATCTGCGCGCTTTGCCCTACGTTTCGCCCTCCAACCCTTGTCTTGCTTTCCAAAAGGCGTATCACTCCGCCCAACAAATGGGTCGCCCGGGCAAGGGCAATTGGGGCAAAGACGACCGTAAACTTGCGGCGCAAACTGGCAAAGCCAACGTTCGGAATAGAGTTTTGATGGAGCGCTGCTTAAGCGTTTCACAGCGCGGTTCTAATGGGATCGTGCAGCGACAGGCGCGGGGTTTTTTCGGCGTCTTGGACTTGGGTCAAACGGGGGGCGTTTGCTTGCGACTTTTAGATTTGAGATCTGGCGCTCTGCGCATTGCTGACAGCAATCGGCGATCAAAGGGCATTCTCTTGTCGTCCGTTGTGGTCACCAGCGCTGTGCTGGCAGCGCCGCTTGAACCTGTTGTTGCGCAAGCACAAACCCTCCCGCAGATCACGCCGCCCCCTCGCACGCAGCTGACCCCGCCAGAGCTTCGGCGCGAGGACAGGCGCGGTGTGACGCTAACGATTGATGGCGATTTTGAACGCTCGCCCTGCGTGCTGGACCAGCCTGAATATGCTGAGATCACCTTGACGCTCAGCGGAGTGGAGTTTGCGGGGCTCGACGCGGTGCCGGGCCTCTCGCTTGCTGATACCTATGACGGCTATGTCGGGCGCGAGCTGCCTTTGGCGGTCCTGTGCGACATCAGGGCTAAAGCAAACGCGGCTTTGCGCGGGCAAGGCTATTTGGCGACGGTCGAGATCCCTGAGCAGAACCTCAGCGACGGGGTCGCGGATTTCGGGGTAGTGTTTGGCAAGCTGGTTGGCCTGCGCGTGCGCGGCGATGCTGGCCCGTCGGAGGCAGTGGTCGCCGGCTATCTGGAAAACCTCACCGACCAGCCGGTTTTCAACACCAATGATGCAGAGCGTTATCTGCTGCTCGCGGACGATCTTCCGGGCATTGACGTGCGCCTGTCGCTGCGCCCTGCCGCGGGCGGAGCGCCGGGCGATCTGCTGGGTGAAATCGCGGTTGTGCGGCGCAAGGGCGCGATTGACCTCAACGTCCAGAACTTTGGCTCCAAGCCAATCGGGCGCTTTGGCGGATTGCTGCGCGGCGAAGTCTACGACATCACCGGGTTGGGCGACCGAACGTCAGCGGCGGTGTTCAGCACGCTCGAATTTTCGGAGCAGCAGACCTATCAATTCTCCCACGACTTCGCGCTTGGCAGTGAAGGATTGCGGGTGGGCGCGGGGCTAACCTTCAGCCAAGCGAACCCCGATATTGGCGTTGCCAATTTCGACTTCGAATCCGAGACGGTTTTCGCAAGCCTCTACGCCTCCTATCCCCTGCAACGTTCGCGCCGGGCGAACCTGTTCTTGAGCGGCGGTTTTGACCTTGTCGATCAGGATGTTGAGATCAACGAAATCCCGCTCTCCAGCGACAAGGTGCGCACGGTCTATGCGCGCCTCTCAGGCGACCGGACGGAGCAAAACAGCGTTCAGCGGATCGACGGATACACGCCCTATGAGCCGCGCTGGCGCTATCGTTGGGGGGTGGAGCTGCGCAAAGGTCTGGACGTCTTGTCGGCGAGCCGCGACTGCCGCGAGTCGTTGTTCGCTTGCGCGACTGGCGGCGCTGTCCCGCCCAGCCGGATTGAGGCCAATCCCTCCCCGTTCCTTGCGCGGTTTGATGGCGCGTTTGAGTATCGCCCCAATCCGCTGCTGACATTCTCGCTGGAGACGATGGCGCAATATTCACCCGATCCTCTGCCTGCTTTTGAGGAGTTTGCCGCGGGCAGCTTCTCCATTGGGCGCGGTTATGATCCGGGTTCTGTGCTGGGCGATAGCGGGGTTGCCGCCACGCTGGAGATGCGCTTGGGTTCGCTTGCGCCGGATGGGCAGGACGCCTGGGCATTCCAGCCCTACGCCTTCACCGATGCGGCCTGGGCATGGAACGAAGACCCCAGCCGCGCTGGCACCAATCCTGACCGTCTGTGGTCCGCCGGTGGCGGCGTGCGCGCGGTGTGGGGCTCAAAAATTCAAGCTGACGCTTTCCTCGCTGTTCCTTTGGAGCGGCCTGATCTGGCGACTCAGCGTGGCAATGTCCGATTTATGTTCTCGGTCACGGCCCGCCTATTCCCTTGGAGATATTGATCATGGCTCATGCGAACCATAACCGCTCGAAATGGCTGCTTGGATGCGGCTCTGCGGCCTTGGCTGTGGGTTTGGCAGCAGCTCCGCAAAATGCGCGCGCTCAGGCGATCCAGGCGACAGAGACGGTGGCAGCGGGGGCTGCCTCGCGCAACATTACTAGTTCGACGACAGAGACGATCACGGTCGATAGCGATACCGCCATCATCGACTGGACACCGTTCGAAGATGCCAATGGCGACGCGCTCGACTTCCTGCCCACGGGCAATGCCGTCACCTTCCAGAACGGCGTGAACAACGCTGACTTTGCCGTGCTCAATCGCATTGGCATCGCCACGAACGAGAATATCGCGGTGTTCAACGGCACGGTCATCTCGCAGCTGTTCGACGCGGCGGGCAACACCTCTCCGGGCGGGACAGTTGCGTTCTATTCGCCGACCGGAATTTTCGTTGGCAATGACGCGGTTTTCGACGTTGGCAATCTGATCCTCACTGCGCTCGAAGTGAATGAGCCGACTTTCGATGATTTCATCCTCAACGACGGCACGCTCAGCTTCTTTCAAGGCGACGGGATAGACCTGAATGTCGTCATCTCTCCCGGAGCGACGATCACGGCGAGCCAGGAAAACTCCTATTTCGCGGTTGTCGGCGCGCAAATTCAGATGTTCGGCACCTCCGACATCAATGGCAGTCAGGCGTTCATCGGCGGTGAGCAAGTCAATATCCGGGTCTCCAACGGCCTGTTTGATATCGAGATTCCCACCGGTTCCGGCTTTGCAACCCCGATTGAGATCAACGGCAATGTCGGCGGCCCGTCGAGTACGGGCGCGGGCGACAACCACATCATCTATGCGGTCGCGGCGGCGCAGACCGATCCGATCAGCCTGCTGTTCTCCGGCAATCTTGGCTTTCAACCGGCGGCGAGCGCTGGGATCGTCAATGGCGAGATCATTCTCTCTGCCAATTACGAAGTCACAGGCCGCACCGTCGATGGCGGAACGCCGGATGACTTTGCCGATCCAACCGCCTTCAGCGCGGATTCCGCTCTGGTCAGCGCGGCGGGCACGATCATCCTTGAAGATTTCAACTCGACAAGCTCGATCCTCGCCATCGCAAATGAAGAAGTCGATGTCGCGGCTTTCGGGGGCAATAGCAGCATTGACGGCAATCTGATCGCCATCGGCCGCCGCTTTGCGACGCTGAGCGCGGGCAATGGTCAGCTGTTCGACATTACCGGCAATGTGCTGGTTTCATCCGACGACTTCCGCTTTGGCGCCGACCCGGGGAACCTTGATGCGCAAGGTGGCCAAGCGGTGATTGATGCCTTCGCGAACGGAGTGTTGACGATTGGCGGCGATGTTATCGTCTCTGCCGATGCGTTCAGCGACGTCGATCCCCAAGCGCTCGTCTCTGGCAATGCGACCGGCGGCGAGGCGACGATTGCAGTGGGCGGCGGGACTTTGGTCATCAACGGCAATGCCGTTGCGAAAGCCAATGCCTTCGTCCCGACCAGCACAAATGGCATTCTCAGCGCAGGTGCCGCTTCGGGCGGATTTGCGCAGATCTTTGCCGCTGATGCAGGCTCGGTGCAGGTTGACGGCACGACCCTGATCGAAGCCAACGCTTCGTCTCAGAGCGCTCAGCAAGGCCCAGACACGGTGGGAGTGACCACCTCTGGCGGGACAGCCACAATTCAGAGCATTGGCGGCGGCCAAGTCACTTTGGGCGCAGTGCAGATCAACGCCAATGCGGTTTCTGGCGCCAATCAGGACGCCAATTTCGGCGGCTCAGCCAATGGCGGTTCGGCGAGCATCTTTATCGACGGCGTAGGCACAATTGTGGTCGATGACCTGACGATCGAGGCGCAAGGCCAAGGCGGGCTGAACTTCGCAGGGCGCGGCGGCGATGGCTTTGGCGGACTGGCTCGCATTGATGTCATTTCGGGCGGCACTTTGAACGTCAACGGTTCCCTGTTCACCCGAGCAGGCGGCGATGGCGGCGACGGGATCAGCGGCGGAAACGGGCTGGGCGGAGTTGCCGGGGTGCAGGTCATCACCGGGGAAGTCGACATAACCGGAACCTTTGGCGCGGACGCCGAAGGTGAAGGCGGCGATGCCTTTGCAGAGACCGGCGGCGATGGCGGCGACGGTTTCGGCGGTCTTGCGTTCCTCCTCTCAGAAGGCACGCTCAACGAAACCGCGACAATCTCGATTGGAGGGTCCGCCTTCGTTAGTGCAAGCGGCACCGGTGGTCGAGGCAGCCAGGCCGAAGATTCCTCTTCCGGTCCCAATGCGCTACCTGCTGGCAATGGCGGTAACGGTACTGGCGGGCAAGGCAATACGCTCAACCAAGCGGACGATAGCGCTTCCAATGGCGCTTATCTTCTGGCCGGTGCGGACAATGGCAATATCACGATCACTGGTCTCACCTCGGTCAGCAGCAATGGCCAGGGCGGCTTTGGCGGAGATGGCAATAACGGCGCGCTGGGCGGCGCTGGCGGCGATGGCATTGGCGGGACAGCGCAGGCAGGACAATCGCTGTTCGCCGGTGATGGATCGGTCGCAGCTGGCACTTTGACCCTCGGTCAAATCCTGATCTTTGGGACCGGTTTTGGCGGATCGGGAGGAGGTGGCTTTAGCACCGGCGATCCGGCTGGTGATGGCGGCAATGGCACCGGCTTTGAAGCATCCTTCACCTCTCTGTTTGGCACTGTGAATGCGGGCGATGTGCTGGTCGATGCCGGCGGTACGGGCGGCTTTGGCGACAATGGCGGCTTTGGCACCGGAGGCACTGCGATCGCCCAAGGCACAAGCGCGGATACAACCCTTGCAAGCCTGACTGTCGAAGCGGTTGGCCGGGGAAGCGATGCCAATATCGACGCCGGCGAAGGCACTGGCGGCAGCGCTGAGATCGCGTTTGACGCGACCACTCTTACCGTTCTTGGACCTGTGCTGGTCGATGCGAGCGGGCTTGGCGGATTGGGCGCGTTTAATGGCACAGGCATTGGCGGCAACGGTATTGGCGGGACCGCGCAAATCGTCCTTGATGATGACGCGAGCGCATTCTCGGTTGGCGGCACGACCAGCGTGCTGGCCGATGGTGTCGGCGGCGAAGGCAGCTCGGCTGACCAGGTTGGCTCAGGCACAGGCGGGTCTGCGCTGTTCGCTCTTGATGGCGGCTCCAGCGTTGATCTGAATGACCGGTTGGTGGTTGCGGCCAGTGCTGTGGGCGGAAACAATTTTGACGCAGGTCAGGGCGGCGATGCGAGCGCAGGGGATGCGGTGTTCCGCGTGTCGGGCGCAGGCGTGCTTGATTTTGCCGAGAACCTCACAGTTCAGGCCAATGCCGAAGGCGGCAGCGGCGGGCTGGGCGGCACTGCGACCGGCGGCGATGCGGTGGCCACGGTGCAAGGTGGCAGCAGCGTAACCCTGGGCTCTGTCCAGATCGAGGCGAGCGGCGCAGGCGGCGATGGAACCCAAGGCGATGGCGGCACGGGCGAGGGCGGAAACGCATCGCTTGAAGCCATCGGTAACGGCACCGTACTCAACATCCTGAACAACACACCGACCGCTTTGCTGAGCGCGCTGAACGGACCGGGCGGGATGATCTCTGCCTTTGGACGCGGAGGCGATGCGCTTGGCGCGGCAGGCACAGGCGGCAATGGGCAGGGCGGCACAGCCGGTCTGCGCGCAAGCGGTGGAGGGACGCTCAATCTGCCTGCCGATCCTGCGGCTGATCCAGCCAGCGCTGACACGATGGCGATCTATGCCGACGGTGTTGGCGGCAACACGTCTGAAGATGGTGGCCTGGCTGGCAATGGCACGGGCGGTACGGCGCGGATCAATGTGGTCTCCGGCACTGTCACATCCGGCGCGATTGACGTCTTCGCCAATGGCTTTGGCGGGACGAGCGGCGATCCGGGCCTTACGGTCACAGGCGGCAACGGCACAGGTGGCACGGTTGATGTCGATGTCGCTGACGTGGGCGAGCTTACAGCCGAAATCCGCACCAGCTCCAGCGGCTTTGGCGGCGACGGGACCAATGGCGGCAATGGCGGCACCGGCACAGGCGGCGTGACCGACTGGCTGGTGCTTGACGGGATCGTGAACTTCGTCGGCAATTCGAGCATCGCGGATGTCTCGGCAGGCGGTGACGGAGAGATCGGCGGCGATGCGCAAGGTGGGCAGGTCACTTTTTCTGCATCGGGTGGTGAGTTCACCTTGATCGCCAATGCCAATGGCGATGCGCGGCTGGGCATTGGCTCTTCCGACCCCGGCTTTGTCTTCGCCACGGGCGCCGTTCGCGGCGGCGAGGGTGTGAGCGGCGGCGGCTCTGCAACGGGCGCAGATGTGACGGTCGATCTGGAGTTCTCCTCCATCACCGACGGCTTCCTGCAAGTCAGCACCGACGCGATTGGCGGGGCAACAACGGCGTCAGGCGATGGCGGCGATGCTGTCGCAGGCGACATCGCGTTCAGTGCGAGCGACACTGATATTGCGCTGCAGGGTGAGAGCCTCTTCACCGCCAGCGCGCTGGGCGGGTCTGGTTCCACTGGCGGCGATGCGACCGGCGGCTTGGTTGACGTTGCCTTCGATCAATCCACTGTCGATGTTGTCCAACAAGGCTCCAGCCTTGGGCGGCTGGTTCTAATGAGCGATGCGGTCGGCGGCGTTGGCACGGTCAAGCACGGCAATGCGCGCGCCGAAACGGCGCTGCTGACAGCCACGGATTCCTCGCTGAGCGCGGACGGCGTTACCATCACAGCCAATGCCTTTGCAGCGGCCCCGACAGGTGGCGGTGCTGGCGGTCTGGCCACTGGCGGATTGGCGCAGGCGGACTTTGTCGGAGGCTCTTCAGGGCTGTTTGACACGCTTTCGATGGAAGCAACGGCAACCAGCTCGCGAGACGATGTCGCCTTTGGCGGCGTGGCGCTGTTGCAATTGCTGGCCGGAGGCGTCGCTACCGATGTGCCGGAAGTGACCCTCGACACGCTAGAGATGATTGTCGATGCCAGCGGCGGGGAGACCGATACAGGACCGTTCAACGTGGTCGGGCGGATCGAGATCAATTCGCTCGCCGGCGTTCTTTCGACGCAAACGCTGTTCGGGAGTGCGTCAGCAGACACGTTCGACCCGGGCGTCGATATTTCGTCCTTCACGGCTGATGGCGGCGACATAATCGTTGTCACTTCGATGGATGTGGACGTCTTCAGCGACTTCGAGATCACCACCGGCCAAGGCAACATTGTCGGCGATCCAGAACTTCTGGACCCGTTCCTCGATATCGACATAACCGCTGCGGGCACGATCCGGATTGCGGGCGATGACGCAGCGTTCCTGGGCTTCAGAGGCTTGGAGATGGACCTCACCTCGAACGATATTGAGGTGTCGGCAGGCGCGCTGTTTGGTGCTCCGGTTCTCACGCTCACATCGAACAATGGTGAAGTCCCTGCACTGCTGGGCGGAGCGAGCGGCCCTGTGAACACCAACGGCGCTTTTGGCTATGTGCTGAGCGGTGAGGAAATCGCGCGGATTGTTGCCGACAGCTTCACCTTCAACCAGTCCACCGTGGCGCTGGGCCCGAACGATCCCGACATTGTGATCGAGAGCTTCGACGCCGATGGCTCGTTCGGCAACGGTATCTCAAACATCACCATCAACGCGCTAGGAACCGGAGGCATCATCCGGGTCGAGGGCCTTGCGCGGATCATCAACGCCGATACATCGAACAGCATCTCCATCATCGCCGATGAGCGGATTGAGGTTGTGACACCGGGCGGCGTGCGGCTGGATGACACCAATGGCCGTCCCGCTGGCACCTTGCTGCTCAGAGCCAACAACATCTGGATCGCCGACTTTGACATGATCGCGTTGCTGCAAGCTGATCCACGCTTTGGGGGCCGCAATGATGACTTACGGGTGGGCGTCATCGACGAGCCACTGGGCTTTGTTCGCGGTGATACGGTCAATATCGAAGTGGGCGAGTCTCTGCTCGTTCGCAATACGGGCAACAGCACCGATCAAGGCGGCATTCTGGTCGGTGATGGAGGCCTTTCGATCTCCGCGATTGGCGGGGCAAGCCCGACCGGCGGCCTCGACGTGTTCGCCTATGGCGCGCGGATCGACAGTGCGGGCGACCTGATCACGGGGGAGGCTTTCTTCAACGAGGTCGTCTTCAACTTCGGCAACACCGCCTATGAGGATGAAGCGGAGTTCAACGACTGCATCATCAACACCGGCGTCTGCAACACCGCAGGTGGGGGCAATCCGCCACCACCACCACCGCCTCCGCCGCCTCCACCACCGCCGCCGCCGCCGCCGCCGCCTCCACCACCGCCGCCGCCTTCAGGGGGCAATCCTCCTGATCCGGACCCGACCGATGACAGTCCTGAGGGGCCGCCGGTGAACAACCGTCAAGTCTTTGAGGCGCCAGTCACTTCCGTGCCGCCGGTTGTCATCACCTCGGTGGAAGCGGACGCATCCTTTGGCATTGACTTCCCTGAATTCGTTGAGTCCGAAGAGGTCGACGAAGAAGGCAATGTCGATGATCCGGTCGCATCGGGCGGCGACGCCTCGCTCTATGGCCAGGGCAATGGCGGCAGCGTCGAAGTGGGAGGGAACTGAGATGACGATCAAGCCACTCAAATCGCTCCTCTCGCTCTGCGCAGCTGCGGCTGTGGGTTCGGCGATGCTGTGGGCTGCACCGGGGACGTCGCAAGGCGCACCCGAACGCTCGCTCAGCCTGCGCGACACTTTCCCGGTCGGCTCCAACGGATTGTGCGAGGCTCAGATCCAGGCACCCGAGCAGGACGCAGGACTGTTTGACCGTAAATACAACATCTTGTGCCGCGATGCCGCCGCGCCGATTGGCACTTTGTGGGTCGTGCGCGGGGCTGTCGCTGATGAGGCGGCGACCCGCTTTGTCGGCCCCGGTGCGCGTTGCACGGCGCGCGAGGGCGCTGATGGTTCCACGAGCCTGCAAGGCGGCCAACGCCTCGTCTGCACCCGTCCCGGCAGCATCATCCGCAGCGAATTGCTGGTCACAGAGATTGGCAATCGCACCTATGCGGCAAGCGGCCTTGCCGCCTATGGCAGCGCGCTGGAACTGGGCGCGGCCTCGCTTGCAAGCGACCGGCTGGTGCCCGGCAATGTCGACATTCCTCTGACGCAAACCACCGACCAACTCGCCTTTATCCGCCAACAGGCAGAGAGCATAACCGCCGATCAGGCCTTGGTTGAGGCCTATCGCCGCTCCAACGCTGGCGAATTTGCTGAAGCGGCTGAATTCTTCGCTGCCTCCGCCGATGCGCTGACCGGCAATAGCGAGGTTGAGGCGCGCCTGAATGAAGGGCTGTTGCAATCAAACCTCGGCAATTTTGCAGAGGCTGCGCGCCGGTTCGAACAGACCCGTGCAGGCGCGGCGACCAGCCCCGTACTGGCCCGACTGCAACGCAATTATGAAGCGGTCGATGCGCTCAACCAAGCCCAGACAGAGCGCGCGCTTGAAGTGCTCAACACGCCGCTGGCGATTGATTTTGGCGACACTGATGCCTTGCGTAACCTGCTGATTGGCCCGGACATGGCGCGCCGCCTTCAGGCAGAGAACACCAAGGTTGGAGGCTCGCTCGTCTCGGGCGCTCTGACCCCGCTTGAACGCGCGCAATTGCTGGACGGGCAGGCGGATTATCTGCGCGCCACAGCTTTGCGCCTTCAGGGCAACACTGCCGCGGCTGAGGTCAATCTGCTGCGCGCCAACTCGACTTTGGCTGAAGTGCGTGAGGGGCGTGTCCTCTCGATCATCTGGCTGCGCGCACAGGTTCTGAGCGAGCTTGCCGAACTGGCTGAGGCGTCGAGCGCACGCGGTGAGGATGGACGCTCGCAAGCTGAGCTGCTGCACGAAGCTGGCATTGAACTGCTCGCGAACACCTATCCGGATTCGCCCGCGCTCTACAGCGCGCAGGCGCAGCTGGCGGGCTATTACGCGCGCAATGGGCGTGAGGCAGAGGCGATTGCTCTCTACCGCACAATTGTGGCTGAGGCAGAGGGCCGGCCAGCACCGTCGCTGCGCGCCTATATGTCGAACTATTTCGAGCTGCTGCTTGCTGATGGAGCCAATGCGGACGCGGCGGGCGATGTGTTTTCTGCCAGCCAATTGCTGCTTCGGCCGGGCCTTGCGCAAACGCAGGCCGTGCTGGCGCGTGAGCTGTCCGGCGGCAGCGACGATGCCTCGCTGTTGTTCAGGCAAAACGTCAATCTGGGTCGCTCGATCCAGCGTATGCGTGCCGCCATCCTTGAGATTGAAGGCGAGGCGCAAGTGAACCCGCAGGCGGCAGGGTTGCTGGCAGAGCGTGAGGCGCGGCTGGAATCCCTGCTCGTCCAACAGGCTGAATTGCTGACGAAACTGTCGGAATATCCGCGTTTCCGAGCCGTTTCAGGCGGCGCGATGGAGCTGGCTGAGATGCAGAGCATCCTGCGCGGTGGAGAGGCCTATGTAAAAATGGTCGCTCTCGATGATGCGGCCTACATGGTCTACATCACGAGCGACGAGGCGCTGGCTTACAAGATCGACGCGACGCCCGCTGATCTTGAGGATATGGTCCTTACCATCCGCGAAAGCATTGCGATTGCCGAAGGCGGCCAAGTGACGACCTTCCCGTTCGATCTGGAAGGATCGCGCGAGCTTTATCTCAGCCTGTTTGCCCCCATTGCGGACAAATTGCCCTCGCACCAGCATATCGTCTTTGAACCCGATGGCGCGATGCTGAAACTGCCGATCAACCTGTTGGTCACCGATGATGCGAGCCTTGATCGCTATCAGGAGCAGCTCGTGGGAGCCGATGGCGACGACTATGATTTCCGCGGTGTTGCGTGGCTGGGCCGCAATTCGCAGATCACCACGTCTGTTGCGCCGACCGCCTTCCGCGATGTGCGCGCTGCGCCCCGGAGTGCTGCGTCCAAGTCCTATCTTGGCCTTGGAGAAAACGCTCCGATCAGCGCGACGCCTGCGGTCAACACCGGCACGCGCTCAGCCCTTGCAGGCGGTGCGAATTGCCTTTGGTCAGAGAATATCTGGTCGAACCCGATCAAATCGGATGAGCTGTTTGATGCAGCCTCTCGCTTTGGCGGAGCGCGTTCGGGCAAGGCCGATGTGCTGACCAAGACCACCTTCACCGACACCGCGCTCAAAGCGCGGGAGGACCTGAACCAGTACCGCATCCTGCACTTCGCAACCCACGGCCTTGTCACCGCACCGCAACGCGGCTGCCCGCCTCGCCCTGCGCTGCTGACATCGTTCGGGGATGAGAATTCCGACGGATTGCTCAGCTTTGCAGAGATCTTTGCTCTGCGGCTCGATGCGGACCTTGTGATCCTCTCGGCCTGCGACACTGCGGGCAGCGCCACCGTGGGCGCGACTTTGGAGGCCGGGATCACGTCGGGCGGAGATTTCGCGCTCGACGGTCTGGTCCGCGCTTTTGTCGGGGCAGGGGGACGCACTGTGCTCGCCAGCCACTGGCCGGTGCCGGACGATTACGACGCAACGACGCGGCTGATTTCTGGCCTGTTCGATGCACAAGGGGCCGAGACGGCGGCGGCGCTGCGCAACTCGCAAATCGGCCTGATGGACACCAAGGAAACCTCGCACCCGTTCTACTGGTCCGCCTTTGCGGTCGTCGGGGATGGCGCGGTCAAGGTCATTCCGTAAGCGATCTGATTCCAGATCGGTGGCAATCGAAGTGCCCAAGCCTTGCGCCCATGCTGCAAAAGCGCTTTGCTCAACCCACGGTGAGGGGGATCAGCGATGAGTGACGACGCAGGAGGCGCAAGCCAGTCGCCAAGCAAGTCGACGGGCTTGCTCGTGCGCGGCTGGAGAGGGGTCCGCGAAGCGGGCACTGTGCAGCTCGTCGCGACCTGCGTGTTGGTGCTGTTTGCGATCTTCATCGCGCGTTTCAGCTGGGTTCTGCCGGGCGACGGAGCAGAGCCAACGCCGCTGACCAACGATGCCGAACGCGCGCTCTATGACACGCGGGCCTATCTCGCCGCTGATCTGGTGGAGCAGGATGATCGCATCGTGCTGGTCGTCTTTGATGACCAATCGTTGATCAATCTGGAGCAGCGCTCTCCACTGCCGCGCGGGGCTTTGGCTGAGGCTTTGTCCAACCTTGACCAGATGGGCGCGAAGGCCATCGGGATTGATATCCTGTTCGATCAGCCGCAGGCAGAGGACCAGCTGCTGGTCGACACTCTACGCAGCATGCAGACGCCGACCCGGGTCGGATATGCCACGGTTGAGACGAATGCAGAGGACATCGTCTACGAACAGCAGCAATATCTCGAAGAGTTCATGGCCGCGATTGAAGGCGATGGCAGCAACGCAGAGCGCGCGAGCATCCGGCTCGACAACACCTTCGGCGCAACCCGCATTTGGCCCAGTATTGAGCAAGGCCTCCCGCCGCTGCTTGGCCGCGCAATGCTGGAGGCATCGGGCGGTCCTTTTGAGAGGTTCGAAGGCTACACCGGCGGCATCGAATATCGCCGCGCGGTGAACGATGATTTGACCGAGGAAGACCTCGCCAGCGGGCAGAATGTGGTTGAGAAACCCCTTTTCCCGCAGCTCTCGATTGAGCTGTTCCTCAATATGGACCCAGCGGTGGCCGAATTTGTCGCGACCCAGATTGAGGGCAAATATGTCCTGATCGGCGGCGACATCGTCGATTATGACCGCGTGGAGACCTCCTTCACATCATGGACGGGTTTCGAGCCTGCGGGGCTTTCCGTTCATGGGGAGCTGATCGCGCAGATGCTTGATGGCAAACGGCTCGTCGAAGTGCCCAACTGGGCCTTGTGGGCGATGGCGGTTCTGGTGGTGGCGACCGCTGCGCTCACGGCTCTGCTCGAATGGTCGGCGCGCAAGCTGGCGCCCTTGCTGCTAGGGCTCGCGATCCTGTTCGTAGGGATACCCTTCGTGCTCCATTTCCGCGATGTCGACACTTATGGTTTGCCCGCTGTGGGCTGGCTGGTCGGCTGGATCATCGCCTTCACGGGTGTCACTGCCGCTGCGCGCTCTGCCGGGGCTGCGCAGCGCAGTTTCGCGCAAGGGGCGCTGGGCAAATACATCCCGCGCGACATTGCCCGGCAAATCATTGATCAGCCCGAATTGCTCTCCTTGGGCGGAGAGAAGCGGGATATCTACGTCCTGTTCTCCGACCTCGAAGGCTTCACCAAGATGAGCCACGCGATCGAGCCGGAGATGGTCGCGAAATTGCTCAACCGCTATCTTGAGATGCTGAGCCAAGTGGTGCTCGACCATGGCGGGGTGATCGACAAATATGTTGGAGACGCGGTGGTCGCATTCTGGGGCGCTCCGATTGCGCGCGAGGACGATGCCGAGCGCGCGCTCAAGGCGGGATACGCCATGTGGCAGGCGGGAGAGGCGTTCCGGGCAGAGGTGGCGGCAATGGATGCGAGCCTGCCGAAGATCGGCAAGACCCGTGTGGGCCTCCACTATGGCGAAGCGGTTGTCGGCAATTTCGGCGGAGCCTCGCGCATTCAATACACCGCCTTGGGCGACAGCATGAACACGGCGGCACGGTTGGAGGCGGCGAACAAACCGCTCGATTCCAATGTCTCGGCCAGCCGCGAATTTATCGAGCAATCGAACCCGGATTGGTGGGTGCCGATGGGGCGGATTGTGCTGCGTGGGCGGGCAAGGCCGGTCGATATCTATCAGCCCAAGCCCGATTTTCCGGCGGCAGACCGCGGTAAACTTGAAGAAGCCGCTCAGCTTGCAGACAGCAAACCTGATCTAGCAGCGAAGCTGGTTGAAGAAGTGGCCGCTGGTCATCCTGATGACTTGGCGCTACAAAATTACGTGCAACGCATTCGCAATTTGAATGATGGGGGAGCCTATGTTCTCGGATAAGATTTTGGCCCGCGCGGCGGGTCTCGCAATGGTCGCAGGAGCCTTCGCTTTGCCGGGTGTGGCAAGCGCAGGCGTGGTGGTGAAATCGACCGGACCTTCGGCGAGCGATTACCCGGTAGGCCGCCAAGTGGCCGACAGCGCAACGATCACTCTGCGCGCCGGTGACAAGATCACCGTGCTGACCGACAGCGGCACCAGTGTGATGCAAGGACCCGGCACCTTCCGTGTAGGCGAGGGCGCAACCCGCACCCGCGCGCGCTTCTCTAATTTGAGCCGCCGTTCCGCATCCTCTCGCGCTCGCACCGGGGCAACCCGCACCGGGCAGGGTGAGGAAGAGACACAGCCGGTCGAGGCACCGCTGGCTCCGCCAAGCCTGTGGTTCGTCAATCTTGAGAATGAAGGCACCGTGTGCCTCTATGACCTCAACCGCGTCGAGTTCTGGCGTCCGGGTGGTGAAGCGGTGACTTACACGATCCGCGATACCGAAACGCAAGACGGCTTCACCGTGAACTTTGTCGAGACCGAGGCAATTCGCGCTTGGGATCCTTCGGCTCTGCCGCTGATGGCGGGCCGTGATTACATGATAACGGGACCGGGTGAGGCACGCGCAGATGAAGAAACGCTGCCTGCTGCGGTCACGACAACCATCAACTTCGCAACGCTCGAAGGCACTTTCCGCCAGCAGGACGAGCTCGCAGCCGCGCTGATCGCCAATGGCTGCACCGCTCAGCTTTCCCAGCTCGCCGACGAGTTGGAAGCCTACGCCGAAGCGCGCGCGAATTGATCCAGAGTCGCGGGTTGGCGGCAATGATCGATCGGTTGGCTTGAAATCGCGCCAATCGGTCGCACATGGGCTGCATGCCTAGTGCCGCCCCCGCCGTTTCCCAATCCAAAGAGCTGAAAATCTGGTTCGATGGCGCCTGCCCGCTCTGCGTGCGCGAGATTGCGCTGATGCGGCGGCTGGATCGGGCGGGGCGGATCAACTTTGTCGATGTCTCCGAAGATGCCGATCCATCCTGCCCTGTCGATCAAAGCGAATTGCTCGCCCGCTTCCACGGTGAGGAGAACGGCAAGGTCGTCAGCGGGGCGGAAGCCTTTGCGGCGATGTGGCGCGCCATCCCTGTGCTGCGACCGCTCGGCCTGATCGCGCGCAACCGGGTGGCGCTTGCCGTGCTTGAGCGATTGTATGTGGCCTTCCTCAAAGTGCGCCCGCGCATTCAGAAATTGTTCTCCTGAAAACACTTGCTCAGGCCTGCGTCTTCCGCTCTTCTCTCTTGCAAGAGAGACGTTGAGGAGAGAACCCCGTGCAGAATTCAGGCCACAATTTCGGCGGCATGCAGAACGAGATTTACAATGCCGGACTGCAAGGCGCTCTGCCCGATTTCCCGGTCGATTTCGCCAATCTTGAACGCCGCGCGCATGAAGCTTTGGGCGAGATGCTCACCAATTATGTCGCGGGCGGCTGCGGAGACGAACACACGCAGGACAGCAATGCCAGCGCCTTCCATCACTGGGGCATGATCCCGCGCATGATGGTCGATTGCACGGAGCGTGATCTCTCCATCGACCTGTTTGGGATGAAGCTCAAAAGCCCGCTCTTCATGGCGCCGATTGGCCTTAATGGAGAAGCAACGCAGGACCGCCACGGCGATATGGCAGCCGCGCGCGCTTCGGCGATGACGGGGGTGCCGTTCTGCGTCTCGACCCTGTCGAATGATCCGATGGAGCAGGTCTTCCCCGAATGCGGCGACACGCCTGCCTTCTTCCAGCTCTACACGCCGCGCAATCGCGAATTGGCGACCAGCCTGATCAAGCGGGCGGAAGCTTGCGGAGCGAAAGCCATCGTTGTGACACTCGATACGTGGCTGACCGGCTGGCGTCCGCGAGACCTCAACGCGTCAAACTTCCCGCAGCTGCGCGGCAAGGTGATGCAGAACTATTTCTCCGATCCGGTGTTCCGTTCGATGCTGGAGAAGCCGCCAGAAGAAGACCCGCGCGCGGCAATCATGCTGTTCGCAGGCATCTTTGGCCAAGTGCTCACTTGGGAAGACATGGAGTGGTTCAAGTCGGTCACTGACCTTCCCATCGTGCTCAAAGGTATCTGCCATCCTGACGATGCGAAACGCGGGATCGATCACGGGGCGGACGCGATTTACTGCTCCAATCACGGGGGGCGGCAGGCCAATGGCGGGATCGCGACGATCGATCTGCTGGGCGATGTGGTTGAGGCTAGCGGGGATACGCCGGTTCTGTTTGACAGCGGCATTCGCTCCGGCACCGATGCGGTCAAGGCGCTGGCTTTGGGCGCGACGGCTGTCGGTGTGGGGCGACCCTACACCTATGGCCTCGCGATTGGCGGAGATGCCGGTGCGGCCTGGGTCTTGCGGTCGATCTTGGCGGAAGCGGACCTGCTGATGGCGGTGAACGGCTACCCGACGCTCGCAGCGGTGAGAGAGGCTGGTGCCCAGCGCTTGGGCTGAAAACCCGTATGCGCGGAATCGAGAACTTGACCGTAAGGTAAAATTCGGACTCAGTTTTCCACAGAACTGATGTTAACCTAACTTGCATAACACAAGCGAATCGAACGCGAATCGGGGACCGCAATCCATGGAACGACCGACGATCATCTCGTCAGGCCCAGATCATATGGGCCGAACTGTCTGTTTTGGCGACGAAAATTCGCGCAGAGCGCGTTACGGACGCATCCGTCCCATGCCGCGCCAGAGCGGTTTGATGAGAGCTCTGTCGCGCTTCCTTCCGCGTCGATAGATCGGGCTAGGGCGCCGACTTGGCGACCGTGACCAGTTTGGTCTCGGTGTAGCCGAGATAGCCTTCAACGCCGCTCTCTGACCCAAAGCCGCTGTCGCCTGTTCCGCCGAACGGTGTCTCGGGTGATCCAACTCCGAAGTGGTTGATCGCCACCATCCCTGCTCGCAGCGATTTTCCAAGATAGTGGCTTTCATCAAGACTGCCGGTGAAGGCGTAAGCGGCAAGGCCATAGCGCAGCGAATTCGCGATCCGCACCGCATCCTCGATAGTGTCATAGGGTACGATCCCGGCGACCGGACCAAACGGCTCCTCAGTCATCAAGCGGCTCTCGGGTGAGGGCGCAGCGATCACTGTCGGCTGGAAGAAGTGTCCGGGCCCTTCAAGGGCGGAGCCACCCGCGACGATCTCTCCTGCGCTGCCACCCATGGAACCCATGAGCTCCTCCATCGCCGCGACCCGTCCCGCATGGGCGAGGGGGCCCATATCGACGCTGTCATCGACGCTGGCGTCTCCAATCTTGAGTGTTTGGGAACGGCGAGCGAACTCGGTGACGAATTTGTCGAAGATGCTGCGCGCGACAAGGAACCGCGTGGGTGAAACACAAATCTGCCCGGCATTGCGGAACTTGGTCGCGGCGCAGGCGGCAACGGTGCGGTCAAAGTCGGCGCTCTCCCCGATTACAACAGGTGCGTGCCCGCCTAGCTCTGGCGTGAAGCGCTTCATGCCTTGGGCTGCCAATGCGCCCAAATGCTTGCCCACCGCGGTTGATCCGGTGAAGCTGACCTTGCGGGTGACGGGTGAGGCGATGAGATGCTCAGAGATCATCGCCGGGTCGCCATAGACGACATTCAGCACGCCTTCGGGAACGCCAGCATCCACAAAACACTCCGCCAGCATCATCGCGCTCGCAGGCGTCGTCTCAGCGGGTTTGAGGATTGCACTGCATCCGGCTGCAAGCGCGCCTGCGATCTTCTTGGCCGGCAGGTTAATCGGGAAGTTCCACGGGGTCAGCAGCACAGCGGGGCCAACCGGCTCCTGCGTCACGCGCTGCTCCAGAATGTTGGCGCTGCGGGCCGGGACAATCCGTCCGCCCTGGCGCTTTGCTTCCTCGGCGAGGAAGTCGATGAGATCAGCTGCGCCAGAGGTCTCACCAAAGGCTTGCGCATGCGGCTTGCCCATCTCCAAAGTGATGACCCGCGCTATTCCCTCGGCCCGTTCGCGCAGCAGCACAGCGGCCTTGCGGATGATGCGGTAGCGTTCAATCGCGGGCGTGGCGCTCCACAGCGGGAAGGCGGCATCCGCTGCTGCGAGCGCTGCGTCCAATTGCTCGGCTGAGACCTTGGGCGCAGAGCCAATCTTTTGCTCGCTCGCCGGGTTGATGACCGGCATCGCCCCTTCACCGCCATCCGCGACCCACTCGCCAGCGATTAGCATTTTGACTTGAGGATAGGCGGTCATTGTGTGCTCTCCCGTTTTCACTTTCGCTCAAAATGGCGCGTAATGGGATTCGTTTCAATTGAAACATTCTTGCGCGAGGAGTATTTGAGCGCCGACAGACGATTCGACCCCAGCGTCGATTCAGGCCATCGGTTGAAACAGGAGACAGCGATGCTCGTCGGCGTTCCCAAGGAAATCAAGAACCACGAATACCGGGTCGGTCTCACCCCCGAAGCGGCGCGCGAATATATCGCGGCGGGCCACCGTGTGATGATAGAGACCGGCGCTGGCATCGGCATCAGCAAGACCGACGAAGACTATCGCGCCATCGGAGCTGAAATCGTCGATACGGCAGAAGAGATATTCGCCACCGCCGAAATGGTCGTGAAGGTCAAAGAACCGCAGCCGAATGAGTGGATACAGCTGCGCGAAGGGCAGATCCTGTTCACGTATCTCCACCTCGCTCCCGACCCCGATCAAGCGCGCGGATTGATGGAGAGCGGCGTCTCGGCTGTTGCCTATGAGACGGTGATGGCTCCCGATGGATCACTCCCTCTGCTCGCTCCGATGAGCGAGGTTGCCGGGCGTCTCTCAATCGAAGCCAGCGCCCATTCCAGCCACGCCAACAATGGCGGCCGCGGTATCCTGATGGGCGGCGTGCCCGGCGTGCTGCCAGCAAAGGTCGTCGTCATCGGCGGCGGTGTCGTTGGCACCCAGGCGGCGCGTATGGCGGTGGGGCTGGGCGCAAATGTCGAGATCCTCGACCGCTCACTTCCTCGCATCCGTGAGCTTGACGAAATGTTCCAGGGCCGCGCGACGACGCGCTACTCCAATGCTGGTACAATTGAGGATGCCATAACCGAAGCCGACGTCGTGATCGGCGCTGTTTTGGTCCCCGGAGCAAGCGCTCCGCGTCTGGTGACCCGCGACATGCTCGGCCTGATGAAGCACCGGGCTGTGTTGGTGGATGTGGCGATTGACCAAGGCGGGTGTTTCGAGACCTCCAAGCCGACGACGCATGATGCGCCGACTTATCTGGTCGATGACATCATCCACTATTGCGTTGCCAACATGCCGGGCGCTGTGCCGCACACATCGAGCTACGCGCTCAACAATGCGACCGCACCGTTTGGACTGGCGCTTGCGAATAAGGGCGTGGTTGCGGCTTGCGAAGACGACCCGCATCTGCGCCCCGGTCTCAACGTGCATCAAGGCAAGATCGTCAACGAAGCGGTGGCGGAGAGCCTCGGCTTTTAGGGCTGCGGTCTCGGGGGTTGCGGCCTAGGCCATCTGCTGCCCATGTTGCACGGAACCGAACACTTGGTGTGTGCGTTTTGCGGGTAAATAGATGGCTCATCCCTTATATCGGAGCCATCAAAAGAGGCCCCGATGAAGCATATTGAACCCGCCCCGCTAGTCCGCCAGGTCAATTACGAAGCTGACTTGACCAGCCATGTCCCCCCGCAGAATACCAGCGACAAGATCGCCTTCACCTTTGTGAAGATGCTGCGCTTTTTCGCGGACGCTTTCTTTGCCAAAAGATACGGCCACCGCGCGGTTGTTTTGGAGACTGTCGCGGCTGTCCCCGGCATGGTGGGCGGGCTGTGGCAGCACCTCACCGCGCTGCGCCGGATGCGCGATGATGAGGGCTGGATCCGCACTCTGCTGGACGAGGCAGAGAATGAGCGGATGCACCTGATGACCTTTGTCGAGATCGCCAAACCCAATGCGTTTGAGCGCTTCTTGATCCTTTCAACGCAGCTGATCTTCTACAACTTCTACTTCTGGCTCTACCTCTTTGCGCCGCGCACCGCCCACCGCGTGGTCGGCTATTTCGAGGAAGAGGCCGTGATCAGCTACACTGCCTACCTCGCCGAAGTGGACGCTGGTACGCACGAAAACGTGCCTGCGCCCAAGATCGCCATCGACTACTGGCAGTTGCCCGCCAACGCTCGCCTTCGCGATGTCATCATCGCCGTGCGCGCGGATGAGGCGGAGCACCGCGATGTGAACCACTCGATGGTGGACCACATCGACCACCGCCGGGATGGCTCGGAGGAGCGCCGCCGCAAGCTGGGCGAAGAGCCAGCTGAATAACTTGACGGGGTGGCGCTAGGCCGACCAGTGTGGGAGCTCCCAATCGGAGCGCCCCATATGCTACCTGCCAAGATCACGCTGGCCGAAAAGTTCGCGACTTTCTCTGACCATTGGGCGCCGCGCCTCGCTGCGCGCTACAACGGCAATGAAGTGCGCCTCGCCAAGGTCGAGGGCGAGTTCCACTGGCACTCACACCCCGATACAGATGAGCTGTTCCTTGTTGTCCAAGGCACGCTCGACATGGAGTTCCGCGACGGCACGCAGCGGTTGGAGCAGGGCGACATGATCGTCGTTCCCAAGGGGAAAGAGCATCGCCCCTGTGCCCGCAATGGCGAGGCGCAGCTGCTCATCATGGACGCAGAGGGCACCGCCAATACGGGCGATGAGGCCACCGCGTTCACGCCGGTCGAGGTTTAGGCCTCCACCTCTAAGCCTGCACGACCGTCTGCTCGATGCTGCCGAATATCGAGTGGTTCTCCGCGTCGCGCATCTCGACCTTCACCGTGTCTCCGGGAGCCATGAAGCGGGTTGAGGGCTTGCCGTCGCGGATCGTCTCGATCATGCGGATTTCGGCGATGCAGGAATAGCCGAGGCCTCCGTCAGCGACCGGCTTGCCCGGACCGCCATCTGCGCCCTTGTTCGAGATTGTGCCGGAGCCGATGATCGTGCCCGCACCCAGCTCACGTGTCTTCGCAGCGTGCGCGACCAGCTGCGCCATGTTGAAGGTTGCGTCCACGCCCACTTCGGCGCGGCCAAAGGGCTCTCCATTGTAATCCACCATCAGCGGCAGATGGATGAGGCTGTCCTTCCACGCATCGCCCAGCTCGTCCGGCGTCACGCAGACGGGGGAGAAGGCGCTGGCGGGCTTGGACTGGAAGAAGCCGAAGCCTTTGGCCAGCTCTCCGGGGATCAGGCCCCTTAGCGAGACGTCGTTCACCAGCATGATGAGCTTGATGTGAGAGGCGGCGTCTTCCGCGCTCACGCCCATCGGCACATCGTCGGTGATGACGGCAACCTCGCCCTCCATGTCACAGCCCCAAGCGGTGTCGCCTAGCGGGATGTCAGCGCGCGGGGGGAGGAAGCTGTCCGAGCCGCCCTGATACATCAGCGGGTCGTGGTAAAAGCTCTCAGGCACCTCAGCATCTCGCGCCTTTCGGACCAGTTCGACGTGGTTGATGTAGGCGCTGCCATCGGCCCATTGATAGGCGCGGGGGAGCGGCGAGTGGGCTTGCCGCTCATGGAACCGTTCGCACGGCACAGCCTCGTGATCGACATCGCGGGCGAGGACTTCCAGCTCCGGCGCAACACGCTCCCAATTGTCCAGCGCATATTGCAAAGTCGGCGCGATATAGCCGGCCGCGCAGCAGCGGGTGAGGTCTTTGGAGACGACGACCAATTTGCCGTCGCGCGTGCCATCGTTGAGGGTTGCGAGTTTCATATCGGTTCAGGCTCTCTCTGGATTGTCGGATTGATTGTCGGGATGCGCGCGTTGAAAGGCGGGGAGCGCAAGGCAGGCGGCTTCGATCTGAGTGATACGGGGGCTGGCGCTGAAATCGTATTCAAAGCGCCGCGCATTGTAGACTTGCGGCATCAGGACAACCTCGAACATGCCGGGGGCGTCCATCAGGAAGTCGTCCGTTCCAAGCTGCTCCAAGCGCTGCTCAACCGGGTCCAATGTCCGCGCGAGCCAGTGGCGATACCACTCGCCGATCTCGTCCTGAGACTTGCCGTATTCTTGGCTGAGGAACTTCAGCACCGGCAGGTTGAGCGGCGCATGCAGCTCGGTCACTATTGCGCTGACCAATTCGCGCACGGTGTAGCGGTCTTCGATATCGGACGGGAGCAGGGCAGGGGTCGGATAGGCCTCCTCCAGCCACTCCAGCAGCGCCATCGATTGCGCCCGGTCGCGGCCATCGGCTTCCAGCATCGGCACGCTGCCAAATGGGTTGCGAGCGGTGAAGGTTTCGTCCTTCTGCTCGGATTTGAGCAGGTTGACCGGCACATTCTCGAACGCCAGCCCCTTCAGCTCCAACGCGATGCGCAGGCGGTAGGAGGTGGAGCTGCGGTAATAGCCATGCAGGCGCATCAAAACGCTGCGATCCCCGTAATTCCGCGGCCAAGGATCAGCGCGTGGACATCGTGCGTCCCTTCGTAGGTGTTGACCGTTTCCAGGTTCACCGCGTGGCGCATGATTTGATATTCCTCGGAGATACCGTTGCCGCCATGCATGTCGCGCGAGGCCCGCGCGATATCGAGCGCCTTGCCGACATTGTTGCGCTTGACGACCGAGATCATGTCGGGGGCGAAGCGCCCTTCGTCCATCAGGCGACCGACGCGCAAGGAGGCTTGAAGGCCCAGCGCAATGTCGGTGAGCATATCGGCGAGTTTCTTCTGGTAGAGCTGCGTGCCCGCCAGAGGCCGCCCGAACTGCTTGCGGTCGAGGCCATATTGACGCGCGGCGTGCATGCAGAATTCCGCTGCACCCATCGCGCCCCAGCTGATGCCGTAACGCGCGCGGTTGAGGCAGCCAAACGGACCTTTCAGGCCCTGCACATTGGGTAAGAGAGCGTCCGGGCCGACCTTCACATCGTCCATCACGATCATACCGGTGGTCGAGGCACGAAGGCTGATTTTGCCTTCAATCTTGGGAGCCGAAAGCCCCTCCATGCCTTTCTCGAGGATAAAGCCGCGAATGCCGCCACCATGTGCCTCCGACTTTGCCCAGACAACAAACACATCGGCGAAGGGCGAGTTGGAGATCCAGGTCTTGGAACCGGAGATGACAAATCCGTCGCCGTCCATTTTGGCATAAGTCTTCATGCCAGCCGGGTCGGAGCCAGCATCCGGTTCGGTCAGGCCGAAGCATCCGATCAATTCTCCGCTGGCGAGGCCGGGGAGGTATTTCTGGCGCTGCTCTTCCGAGCCATAAGCGTAGATCGGGTGCATCACGAGGGAGGACTGGACGCTGGCCATGGAGCGGTATCCGCTGTCCACCCGCTCAATCTCGCGCGCGATCAATCCGTAGGAGACATAGGATGCGCCCGCGCCGCCATATTCTTCCGGGATCGTCGCGCCGAGCAGACCTGCTTGGCCAAACAGGGGGAAGAGTTCAGGCGCAACCGTTTCGTTGCGATAGGCCTCAATCACGCGCGGCTGGAGCTCGCTCTGCGCAAAGCCGTGTGCGGCATCGCGGATCATCCGCTCGTCTTCGGTCAACTGGCTTTCGAGGTCGAACGGGTCTTCCCAGTTGAACGGGATAATGCCTGCGCTGGCGAGCTCGGGTGAAGGGGGCGCGTGCACTTGGTTACTCCTGAAACTTGTTTGCGGCCTCACTCGCAGGACTCGGAGAGCTCTGCAAGAGGGCTAAGCGCACTTTACAGGAGAGGATGCAGGTGAGGCTAGGTCTCTTGGAGGACCTTGGTCACGGTTTCGATCATTGCGGAGGGAGGGACCGGTTTGATCAGCGTCACAGCGCCGGGAAAGCGGTCTTCGATCTCGCGCTTGGTAAAGCTGCCTGAGTGGAAGATGATCGGCACGTCTTCGCTCGCGAAGGTGCGGGCGAGCTCAAACACATCCCCGTCATGCAAGTCGATGTCGAGGATCGCGAGATCCGGCTTCTCTTTCTGGAAAGCAAGCATTGCGGAAGAGATGCCGCGATGCGGTCCCTCTACGCTGTAGCCGGCTTCTTCAACAGTTTCGCATAGGTCGAAAGCGACGATCATCTCATCTTCGGCGACCAGTATTGTGTGGCTCATCGAATCACCCTCCCGTGATATCAGACCCCACAAACCAAGGTTGTACCACAGGTTAGGCACCTAAGTGCCTGTTTTTTTAATAAGCCACAGATTTCGCGTCCGGTATGGAGCGTTAGCCGTCATTTCCGAACTTGGCGGAGAAGGCTGTTTCCTCTCCGGCGGCGAGCAATTTGGCCTGTTCGACCCACTTGTCACGTTCGATACGACCGGCGAACCGTCCCAGCTTTTCATCAACGCGCGCGACATCCGCGTCGCTCCACGCAGCGATCTGGGCAAAGGTCGTGACGCCTTCGTCTTTGAGCAGCGCGACAAGCTTGGGACCGACGCCTTTGATCTTGCGCAGGTCATCGGCTTCTGAGGAAGCTGCCGGGGCCGGGGCCGGAGCTGGAGCGGGTGTGGGCGTCGGAGCGGGCGCTGGAGCAGGTGTCGGTTCGGGCGCTGGTACTGGCGCGGGGGCGGGAGCCGGTTTTGGAGTCGGCGCAGTCGCGGCGGGCGCATCAATCAGCGCCTGATTGCGAGCCGCGGGTGCTGCGCCTTCATCCAGCACATCGCCGCTGGTCCGATCAACGACCACCGTCTTGGTCGTAAACCCGCGAAAAATCAGCCACAGCGCCACCAACATGACGATCCCGAACAGGATATACGGCAGATATTCATTGGCTGGCATGGCAAGCGCCCCTTCGCTTTATGTTGAGTTTCACCAAAGCCATTAGCAGCGCGGGGCCTTTCGAAAAAGACCCCGCGCCCATGCTGTCAACTAAGATTTACGTTTGGCTTGGTGAGCTTAGCCGCCGCCGCGCCCCTGGGGCGAATTGGCACCAGCAATCGCGTTCAGCTCAAGGAATTCCTGCCGCCAGAAATTGGTCTGGCGCCCGGCGAGCTCTCCAACATCTTCGTGAGTGAAGCCCATCATCAGCTCGTCCCCGCGCAGGATCTGGCCATAGGCAGCCACCGCGGCAGCAAAGGCGAAGTCCCCACGCGGAGCGCCAGCGCTGGTGATTGCATCGCTCGAGACGACTGTGTCAATCAGGCGTGACGTGTCGCTTGTCGGAAGCTTGAAGCGCAGTTTGACATGCGCCGCCTCTGCAATGCGGTCAGTCGCGGCGGTAGCTGGCGCGTCTTCGTAACGGCGCGGGGCGACCCAGCCTTGCGTTCCGGTCGGCACCACTTCGTAGATTGCCGTGACCTGGTGACCGGCTCCGATGTCGCCCGCATCAACCTGATCATTGTCGAAGTCCTCTTCGCGCAAAATGCGGTTTTCATAGCCGACCAAGCGGTACTGGCTGATGACGGCCGGGTTGAACTCGACCTGGATCTTTACGTCCTTGGCGATGGTGAAGAGGGTTGAGCTCATCTCATCGCCCAGCACCTTCTTCGCTTCCAGCGCGCTGTCGATATAGGCGTAATTGCCGTTACCGTGATCGGCGATCTGCTCCATCAGCGCTTCGTTGTAGTTGCCCACCCCAAAGCCGAGCGTTGTGAGCGTGATGCCTCGGTCGCGGTTCTTCTCAACCATTTCGACCAACGCATCGCGGTCAGAAACACCGACGTTGAAGTCGCCGTCTGTCGCGAGGATCACGCGGTTCACACCGCCTTCGATGAAGTTGTCCTCGGCAATGTTGTAGGCGAGTTGGATGCCTGCTCCGCCAGCGGTTGATCCGCCTGCATTAAGCTGGTTGAGCGCATTGCGAATGGCGCGCGTATCATTGGTCGGCTCCAGAACGACGCCAGCGGCCCCGGCATAGACGACGATTGAGACGCGATCCTGCTCCTGCAGCTCTCCGGCGAGTTGCGACAGCGCAGTCTTCACCAGCGGAAGCTTCTCCGGACGGCCCATAGAGCCGGACACATCCATCAGGAACACAAGGTTCGCAGGCGGACGTTCATCACGGGCAATGTCATAACCGCGAAGGCCGATGCGCATCAGATAGGTGTTTTCGTTCCACGGCGTGCGCGCGACGTCTGTGGTGACGCTGAAGGGAATGTCGCGGCCTTGGGGTCGGTCGTAATCATAGCGGAAATAGTTGATCATCTCCTCGGTCCGCACCGCATCGCGCGGCGGAGTGATCCCTTGCCGCAGGAAACGGCGCGTGTTGGCATAGGCGCCGGTGTCGACATCGACGCTGAAAGTGCTGACCGGTTCGCCGCTGGTAAATTTGACCGGAGAGACTTCCTCCCCGTCATATTGTTCGCGGCCCGGATCGACCGGCACGACGACAGGAGCGATGCGGATGGAGGGTGGTGCCTCAGAGCGGACGGCTCCAGCGCGATTCAGTCGCGATCCAGTGACCACAACCGGCGCGCTCGCCAGATCAGCCTGCGTTTGGACGGGAGGGGGTGGCGGTGGCGGCGCGACAGCCACTTCACCTTCGCCGGAACTCTCGGTGCTCGCCAAATCGCCGGCCGTCTGAGCGCAAGCTGCCAGAGCAAGACTTAAGACCGCCACGCCGCCGAATTTGAAGGCAGTGCTGCTAGGAATTCGCATTTCTCAGTCCCCACAAATAACCCAATCCAAAAAATCAGGTCCGGGGAGTGAATAGCGACTGAACGCTCTGTTTCAGAGATGAAATGATCGGGCTTGGAAGCTCTGCTTCGGCCTCAATATGTGCCGACGACCAGCCCGTTGCAGACCACTTCGTGGGTGGCAGGGTTGATCGCATAGTCGCCTGAGCACTCACCCGATGGCCACTCGGCCTCTCCGCTCAAGATGCGCAACATGGCGACCGATCCGATGACGATAATGCTGTTGATCAGCAGCTCATCGCGCTCTTGAGTCGTCATAGGGCGAGGGGCCCCTTGCGGCCCACGCATCGAATCCATCAGCGCGATCATCTCGTCGAGGCTCATCTGCCGGTCAGGCGGGGTCTTGGCGAGATAAATGCCCGCAATCTCCGATCCCTCGCGATAGGCCATCTTGTACATCGAGATCGGATGGGCGGTGCTGCGCGAGTTGAAGACCTGGCTGGCGCGGCCCCATTGGAACATCAGCCGCGGGTTTTCCGGGTCGACCTGAAAGGCGCGGCTGCAATAGAGATAGGCGCTCAGAGCATCCATATCGCCGTCATTGCGCACGCCTTCGACGCTCGCAGGCTTCATCGGGTCGAGCGGATGGGCAGCAAACTGGTCGCATCCCGCAATCAGCTCCGCATCGCTGCGCGCTTGGAAGGCAGGGTCGTTATAGTCGCTGACCGGAGGCAGTTCGGCAAGGGCAGGGCCTGCGGCCAATGTGACGATGGTCAATGCAATTGCGAGACGTTTCATTGGGGGCGACCTATCCTAAGCTGCGAGCCGCAAGGCTACGCACAGCGGGTTTTCGGGTCAATCCAGCTTGCCAGTGCTTTCGGCGGCATCGAGGATCTCTTGCGGCAGCGTCGCATTCTTGCGGAACAGGACCTTGTCTTCCTCCCTAAAGCCGCGCTTCCAGATGATCCACATATAGACCGCCAGGATCGCCGGGCCGCCGATGATGATCTCCATCCATTCAGGCGTGAATTCGGTGAAGAGGAAGCCCACCACCACCGCTGGAGCCGCTGCATAGACCAGCGCCCAGCGCCAGTTGGAAACCGGCGCTTTGAGCAGCTTTTTGAGGACCAGCGCCTTGATCAGGCTTGATGCGCCCAGCGCGATGAACAGGGCCAGCGCGGCGCCCGCTGCCTTGAACCCTTCGTCGAGTTCCCAATGCTCAGCCAGCATGATGAGACCCACCGTCCCCAAGCCTTGCAGAGTGATAACCCCGATGGAGATTGCGAGGTTCCGCTTGCGCGCGATGTAAACCAGCACGCCTTCGGAAACGACCGCCATGGACCCGATAACTTCGGCCGCCAGCAGGATCGCCAGCGCGCCCGTGCCGCCAACCACGTCCGGCCCGCCAAGGCCCATCACAGCCTCTCCCGGGATCGCTAGCATCAGTGCGATGCCCGCCTGCAAAGCGATGATCCAAAAGCCGACTTGCCGCACCTGAGAAGCGATGGCGGCCATATTGCCAATCTTCAGGTTCTTGGTGATGACGGGGGCCAGAATGGGCTCAAAACTGGTTTTGAGCTTTTGCGGGATGCTGACCACTTCCTTGGCGAAGAAGTAGATGCCAACCGCACCCGCGCTTGCGAATTGGCCTAGCAGGAAGACATCGAGCAGCCGCGTTCCGCGCTCGATCACGTCTGCTCCAACCAGCGGGAAGGCGCGCCGTGTCATCTGCATCAGATAGGCGGGGCGGGGATACCAGCCTTTTGGCAGACCATAGGTCTTGAGGAAGGAATAAAGCGCGGTCAGCAGCGCGCCATAGACCGCCACGACAAAGGCCAGAGCAATCCCGCCAGCAGCGACCGCAGGGATGAAGGCAAAAACGCCCACGCCAATGGATTTGAGCCATGGTTCCACCACCGCGCGCGCGCGCACGGTGGTGGCGATGTCGTATTTGTAAGCTTGGGCGGCGAGCAGGATCTCCGTCAAAGCAATCGCCGGGATGGCCGCGATCATCCACACGTCCAGCTCAGAATTCGTGCCGGTGGGAAAGGCCAATGACGGGAATGTCAGCAGGATGAGGCACGCGATGCCAGAGAAGATCAGGCTCGCCAGAATGCCATCGAAGATCAGATTGGAGAGTGGTTCTCCGGTTTCGTCCGCGCCCTCGGTCAAGCGCTGGGCAAGGCCGCGTTTCTCTCCCAGAGCGCAGATGAGCGCGAGGATTTCGATGACGACATAGGCGGCGGCAAAGCGACCCATTTCGTCCACGCCATAAAGCCGGAAGCCGATGAACAGGAACGGGATGCCGCCAAGCGCGCGGATCAGGAAGCCCAGCGCATTGGTTCGGCCCCCTTTGGCGAGCGTCGCCATATCGTCTCCACCCTTGTCAGGCGGCGGCCCCTCGTCGGGGGCGTCAGTGGGAGTTGCGGTCTTATCGCTCACGCAAGATCGCTCTGATCGCTGTCGGCTTCGGCAGTGAGGGGACGGGCGAGCAAGTCCGCGACAACACCTCGCGGGGATGCGCCCTCTAGGATGGCGTTGACCGCTGTGACGATCGGCATGGCGATGCCGCGCTTCTCAGCCAGCTCAGCCAAAACCGGCGCGGTGTGCGCGCCTTCTGCGACCGTGGTGCGGTCGGCCATCAGTTCCCGCGCAGATTGCCCCTCTCCCAGCGCTTTCCCGAGCGAGAAATTGCGGCTGGAGGTGGAGGAGCAGGTCAGCACAAGGTCTCCGAGGCCGCAGAGGCCCGACAGCGTCTCCGCCTCAGCACCCAGCGCCGCACCGAACCGCAGCATCTCGTTAAAGCCGCGCGCGATCAGGGCGGAACGAGCGTTCTGGCCAAGCGCAAGGCCATCCACGACGCCGCAAGCAATGGCGAGGACGTTCTTGATCGACCCGCCGATCTCTGCGCCGGTCACGTCGTCGGAATAGTACGGGCGGAAAGTGGGCCGGGCGATTGACGCGGAGAGCCGCTCCCACTGCTCGCGTCCCCCTTCGCAGGCGAGGGTAACAGCGGTGGGCAGGCCTGCCGCGACTTCGTGGGCGAAGGTCGGGCCGGAGAGGACGGCAATTGCACTTCCCGGAGAGGCGGCGCGCGCGACATCGTTCATCAGACGGCCCCCCTTTCCATCGGTGCCCGCTTCGATCCCCTTGGAGCACAGCACCAGATCGCGCGGCGCTTTGGGAAGCCCTTCCAGAACGCGGCCCAGCACCTGTGCAGGCGTGACCACCAGAACCGTGTCGAGCGCTGCTAGATCCCCTATGTCACTGGTCGCTCGAATGGTCTCGGAGAGCTCGGCACTCGGCAGATAAGTCGGGTTGCGCCGGGTCGTGTTGATGGATTCGACCACCTCGGTCTCATAGGCCCACAGGACCACATCGCGCCCATCGCTCGCCAACATCTGCGCCAGAGCCGTACCCCAAGCGCCTGCGCCAATCACGCCGATGGTTTGCTTTTCACTCATGCTTTCACTCCGGCGCCGCGCACTGTGTCTGCGTCTGCGTCAAGTGGCCAGCGTGGCCGCGCTTTCAAGTCCAACGGGTCCCCAGCAAATGTCGGATCGAGCGCCAGGCGCTCAGCTCCCGCCCACGCGATCATCGCCGCATTGTCAGTGCACAGCTTCATCGGCGGTGCGGTGAAGCGCATGTCGTGCGCCGCCGCTAAACCCTCCAAAGCGCCGCGCACGGTCTGGTTTGCAGCCACCCCTCCAGCGACCACGAGTGCGGGGAAGGGGCCAGCTTGCGCGAGCGCCATCTCCAACCGGTCGATCAGGCAGTCTACCGCCGCCGCCTGAAAACTGGCTGCAATATCAGCGGGTTTGTGTTCGCCTTTCTCATGCGCTCTCAGGACCGCGCTCTTCAGGCCAGCGAAAGAGAAATGCGGTTCTTTGGACCCTTTGAGCGGGCGCGGGAGCGGGACGGCTTTGGGATCGCCCTCCAACGCCAATCGCTCCACCGCAGGCCCGCCGGGATAGCCACGGCCCAATATCTTGGCGGTCTTGTCGTAGGCCTCTCCCAGCGCATCATCGATTGTGGTCGCGAGGCGGCGATATTTTCCGACCCCCTCCACAGCGAGGATCTGGCAATGCCCGCCGGACACGAGAAGCAGCAAATAGGGGAAGCCCAATTCCGCATCCGCAAGCCGGGGCGAGAGCGCATGGCCCTCCAGATGGTTGACCGCGATCAGAGGCTTGTCCGCCGCCATCGCCAGCGCCTTGCCGCTGATGAGCCCGACCATGACGCCGCCAATCAGGCCGGGGCCAGCAGTCGCCGCAATCGCGTCCACATCCTCCAGAGCCATGTCAGCGTCAGCCAGCACCGCCTCAATCATGGGAGCAAGCCGCTCTGCATGGGCGCGCGCGGCGATTTCGGGGACAACGCCACCATAGGGCGCGTGCTCAGCCTCTTGGCTGGCAATCCGCTCGGCCAGAATGCGACGGTCGCTGCTGACAAGCGCTACAGCGGTCTCATCGCAGCTCGACTCTATCCCTAAAACAATGTGCGGATCGGATCCCATGGCGCTTCCATTAGGGTCCAGATGCAGGGGCTGCAACGGTCGTGATCGCTCTATCTGGCCCGCTGACAAGGAGTGCAGCGCAGCCGCCTAGTGGTGCTAAGCGCAAGCAAGCGACGCTGTTCGGCGGGCCAGATAGAGCGACCGCCTGTGGCGGCGGGCGAAATTTGCCTCGTGGCAGCGCCCCTCTTCGATCACGATGCTTTGGCATCGCTCACTCCTCGTTCCTCCCCACGAAGCAAATTTCGCTCCGTCCCGATCATTGCAGCCCCTGCATCTGGACCCTTGTCTTTGTCCCGGCTAGAGCAAGCGTGACGGAAGGGAAATGCATGACTGAGACACCAGATTACTCTGGGGGAAATCCGGCACGAATTCGGCTGGGCACGCGCAATTCGCCGCTTGCCATGGCGCAGGCGGTTGAGACGCGGGCACGGCTTTGTGCGGCGCATGGCTGGGACGAGGATGCGGTGGAGCTGGTGCCGGTGGTTGCAAGCGGGGACAAGGTGCTCGACCGTCCGCTGGCAGAGATCGGCGGCAAGGCGCTCTGGACCAAGGAATTGGACGCATGGTTGGGCGAGGGGGCGATTGATGTTGCGGTCCACTCTGCCAAGGATGTCGAGACGATCCGCCCGGATGCGTTCCATTTTGCAGGGTTTCTGCCTCGCGCAGACCGCCGCGATGCGCTGGTCGGAGCGGACAGCATTGCCGCTATTCCGCAAGGCGCTGTTGTCGGGACGAGCGCCCCGCGCCGCGCCTCGCAGCTCCTCAACCTGCGGCCCGACTGCAAGGTCGTGACCTTCAGAGGCAATGTCGCAACACGGCTCGGCAAGCTGGAAGCGGGTGAGGCGGATGTGACTTTCCTCGCTGCTGCTGGCCTTGAGCGGTTGGGGCAGAGCGATGTAGGCGCGCCTCTCGGCACAACGGACTGGATACCTGCAGCAGCACAAGGTGTGATCGCGCTCGAATGCCGCGCGGACGATGCCGAAACGACGGCTCTCATCGCGGCCATCGACGATGCACCGACCCGCGCTGAATTGGAGGCAGAACGCGCTCTTCTGGCTGAGCTGGGCGGCACGTGCCACTCACCGGTCGCGGTCCTTTGCGAGGGAAGCGGAGACGCGCTCTCCATGCGAGCCGCACTGTTCAGCTCCGACGGCAGCGAACGGATCGAGGGTGAGGCGAGCTTCGCCGTGGGAGACCATGGCCCTGTCAAAGCGCTCGCCAGCGACCTGCTCGCCCGCGCGACGCCCGGTATCGCACGGCATTTTGGCGGAGCAGGCTGAGGCCCGCCTATGCCCGGCACTGTCCTCACCGTGCGTCCTGAGCCGGGTCTGACCGCGACGATGCGGGCCGGAGAGGCGCTGGGCCTGCGGATGATTGGCCATCCGTTGTTCGAAGTGCGAGCCCTCCCATGGGAGTGCCCCGATCCGGCCGAGATCGACGCGCTTCTGATCGGCAGTGCCAATGCGATCCGGCATGGCGGACCGATGCTTGAAACTCTCAAGGACAAGCCCGTTCACGCGGTCGGCAAAATCACTGCCGACCTCGCGCGAGAGACTGGCTTCGACATTGCAAGCATTGGCTCAGGCGGCTTGCAGAACGTGCTCGATACTATCCCTGCGCCCACTCGCCTGCTGCGAATTGCTGGGGCAGAGCATGTCGAGCTTAGCCCTCCGACGGGTGTTACCATGGCGACAGTCATTGCTTATGAAAGCGACGCAAACTCGCTCCCCAACCCACTGAAATTGCCTGAGGATCGCGATTTGATCGTCCTCCTCCACTCAGCCGCCGCGGCGCGTCAGTTCGACTTGGAAGCCGAGCGCCTCAAGCTCGACCGCAGCCGCATTCGGCTTGCGGTTATTGGTCCCCGCGTTGAACAGGCGGCGGGCACGGGATGGCATTCTATCCACGTCTCGCAAGAGCCAAGCGATGCCGCATTGTTGGAATTGGCGCACGCAATGTGCATATAGAGCGACATAACTAGTCCAAACTGGGCAAGAACCCGCCACTGGGTCGCAAGATACGGATACTCGATGGAATCGAAATATGGCAGCCGCAAAAAGCCGACCTCGATGAGGCGCTACATGCTTGCTGCCCTGGCATCCTTTGCCGCTGGCGGTGCGCTGGTGGGATATGTGGTGTGGTACAATCTCCAGCCCGAAGAACCGGTAGTGGCCGCTGCCGACGCGCCTCCTGCTTTGCCTGATGCGCAGCCGGTCGAAAAGCAAGTGCCCGGCGATGCGAATGGCGCCGATGCAAGCGACGTTTCCGACGCGCCCAGCCCATTGGCCGAAGCTGTCGCCGCCCTGGAAGAGGGCGATACGCAAGGCGCCGCTGAGGCTGTGACGCGTGTGGCTGAGCAGCAGGGCGGCATTGACCAGCGTCTGGCAGCAGCAGAGCAGCGGCTCGCCCGGCTGGACCTGCAAGCGCAGGCAGCGGCGGGCAATGCGGCGCGCGCGGAAGGCTTGCTGATTGCCTTTGCGACGCGGCGTGCGGTCGAACGCGGGGCGGAGCTTGGCATTCTTGCCGATCAACTGCGTTTGCGCTTCTCTGACCAATGGCCCCGTGCGGTCAGTACGATCATCAATTTTTCGCGCGATCCTATCCGCTATGACAATCTCAGCGCGCGGCTTGAGGGACTTGGGCCGCAGCTGGTCGAGCGCAATGAGGGGTTGAGCTGGGGTCGGTTCACTGAGGAGCTCTCGCAGCTCTTTGTCATCCGCCGCGAAAGCACTCCATCGTCGCAGCCGGAAAGGCGGCTCGAGCGGGCGCGGATTGCGCTGGAGCAGGGCCGCTATGACAATGCGATCGCCGAAGTGCGCGGATTGCCGGGTGCGGAACAGGCGGAGGCTTGGATCGCCGATGCAGAACGCTATCGCGACGCGATGCAGGCATTGGAAGTGATCGAGACCGCTGCGGTGCTCAACCAAAGCGGTCTGCGCGATGGCGCAGGAAATCTGGTGAGCCAGCCAGGATCATTGGACGAGCCTGAAGGCCAATAGGGCTCTTAAGCCTTGAGCAGCTCCGGCAAATCGCCCGAGACACCGCGCGCTTCATCCATGAAGAAGGTCTTGAGCATCGGAGTGCGCTGCACCGCTGACATTCCAAGCCTGCGCACCGCGCTTGCCGTCTTGCCGGGCACGCCGAAAAGCCGGGTGAGGCCATCGGTGGCAAGCGCAACCATGAAACTGTCGAGCCCGCGCCAATTCTCATAGCGCTTGAGCAATTGTGGATCGCCCGGATCCAGCCCGATACGCGCGCCGTCGGTCAGCACTTCGACCAAAGCACCGACATCGCGCAGGCCAAGGTTTAGCCCCTGTCCCGCAATCGGGTGAATGCCATGCGCCGCGTCTCCGACCAGCGCCAGCCGCTCATCGGTGATCTTGGCGGTGTGGTGGAAGCCAAGCGGCCAGCTTGAACGCGCACCGACACTGGTGATCTCGCCAAGAATATCGCCCATGCGTTTCTGGATTTCGGCGGTAAAGGCGCGGTCGCCCAATTTGGTGACTGCGCGGCCATCTTCCTCTGACACCGTCCAAACGAGGGATGAGCGGTAGAGGCCGTCCACCTGCGTTTTCATGGGCAGCAGAGCAAAAGGCCCGGCGGGGTAAAAAATCTCCCACGCGACATTGTCATGCGGTTTGGAGTGGGTGAGGCCAGCGATCACCGCGCGGTGCTTGTAATCCCAATGGGCAAGCGCAAAGCCCACTTCCTCGCGCGTCGGCGACCCGCGCCCTTCCGCTGCGACCATCAGGCGGCCTTTTAGCTTGCGTCCATCGGCAAGCACGGCAGCAACGCCGAACTCGCTGCGCTGCCGCTCGGTAATTTCAGCCTTGGAGACCCAATTGATCAGTGGCTCTGCATCGGCGGCTTCAAACATGGCGAGGCGCAGGCGGCGATTGGGAAACATGCGCCCGAGAGTGCCTTCGTGAGGCTCTGGCGTGAAGTCGAGGCGCCCCGGCTTGTTCTGATCGGTGACGGCAATGCTCGCGATGTCGCAGGCGAAATCTTCTAGGCCGCCTGCAATGCCGATATTGCGGAACAGATGCCAGCTGGCGGTCGAGATCGCGGTGGCGCGGTCGTCGAAACCTTCCGCCGTCAGCTCGGCCGGATCAGCGCGATCGATGACGTGGCTGGTCAGCCCTTGCTTGGCAGCCGACAGCGCCAGCGCCATGCCAACGAGCCCTCCACCAAGGATCAATAGATCGCGAGTTTCCGTATCTGCGCTCATGTGGATTTCTGTAACCCTTCAACCAGTCTTTGCGGAAGCCCATATGGGCCGCTAATGCGCTCCTAGAGTGACGAAAGGCCAAGAGGCAAGATTGTTCAACGCAAGCACCATTGCACGGCCCGCATGGCTGTTGGTCCTTTTGGCCTCGCTCTTGAGCGTGTTGCTGCTTGGCAGTCAGCTCGCCGCGCAGGAGGCTGAGGCCCCTCCCGCTATCCCTGAGCGCGAGCTGTATGGTGATGAGAATATCGCGGTCAGCCTGCTTGCGGATGGCGCGCCGGAGGCGGGCGAGGAATGGATGCTCGCCCTGCGTTTCACTCCGACGAGTGAGGAGTGGCACGGCTATTGGTCCAACCCCGGCGATGTTGGCCTCGGCATGAAATTGCAGCTCGACCTGCCGCAAGGATGGGAGGCGGGCGAGCCGCTTTATCCCGTGCCCGAACGCTTCATTCAGGCGCTGCCAAACGGCAGCCTGATGAACCACATTTACAAGGGGCCTTACACGGTTTTGGTCCCGGTCAGCGTGCCAGAGGACGCCGTGATCGAGGGGCTTCCTGACGTGAGGGGATATGTCGATTACCTCTCCTGCACCGACATCGTGTGCGTACCGCAGGACGCGTTGCTGAGCGCCGGGCAGGGCGGAGATTTTTCCCGTTGGCGCGCTGAGATCGCTCCGCTGCTCGATGCGGAAGCCACCTTTGAGAACAGTTCGGAGACCGTCCGGTTCAGCATCCCGCTGCCAGCCAGCGTTGAACTCTCCGATCCGCATGTCTTCGTCGCTCAGACCCAGCTCGTTCAATACAATCCGTTCCAGAGCTTCTGGCGCGATGGCGACGAAGTGATAGTCGAGATCGCCCGCTATCAGGTGCCGCCTGAGGTGCGCATCGTGGTGCCATCCTACGAGGAGGTGAGCGGTATCCTCAGCTTTGGCGACGGCACCGGTGTTCGCTTCGAAGCGGTTCCCGGAGAAGTCACTATCAGCGGCGAGCCGATGGTGACGATGAACAGCGCAGAAGGCGTTACCCCGCCGCTCTGGACGCTGCTGCTTGGCGCGCTGGTCGGCGGGTTGATGCTCAACATCATGCCCTGCGTCTTCCCGATCCTGAGCCTCAAGGCGCTGTCCTTGGCACGCGCAGGCGGCAGCGAGGCGGAGGCGCGCGCTGAGGGGCTTGCCTACACGGCTGGCGTCGTCCTCGCCTGCGTGGCGCTGGGGGCAATCATGCTCGCCTTGCGCGCAGCGGGAGAGCAGGTGGGCTGGGCATTTCAACTGCAAAGCCCCTCTGTCGTGATCGCGCTGCTGGTGCTGGCGACGGTCATCACGCTGAACTTTGCCGGCGTGTTTGAGCTGCCGAGCATCGACACGGGCAACAGCCACGGGCGCAGCGCCTTTGCCACCGGTCTGCTAGCCGCTGTCGCCGCAACGCCGTGCACCGGGCCCTTCATGGCGGCGGCATTGGGAGCGGCTTTGCTGTTGCCGACACCGATAGCATTGGTGCTGTTTGCGACGCTAGGGCTGGGGCTTGCGCTGCCTTTCCTCGCCATCGGCTTCGTGCCCGCTCTGCGCCGTATGCTGCCCAAACCCGGCGCGTGGATGGAGAGCTTCCGCCGCCTGATGGCGTGGCCCATGGCGCTGACCGCGCTGGCGCTCTTGTGGCTGGCCGTGCAGTTGGGCGGGCGAGGGTTCGGCCTCTTCGCGCTTATCAGCCTGTTCGGGATCGTGCTTGCGCTGTTCATTGTCGGGCGCTTGCAGAAAGCGGGCAAGATGGCCTGGCCCGCATTCGGCCTCGCCGCCGCGCCCTTCCTGATCTTTGGAGCATTCGCGCTTCCCTATGGCTATGCCCCGCCGAGCCGGGATTTGACCGCCTCTCTGCTCTCCCCGCAGGAGTTCAGTCGGGAGGCTTTGGCGGAGGCTCGCGCTTCAGATCAGCCGATCTTCATGTGGTTCACCGCCGATTGGTGCGTCACCTGCAAAGTCAATGAAAGCATCGCGATCGAGCGGGAGACTACAGCAAAGGCGTTCGAGGAAGCGGGCGTTATCGCCATGGTCGGCGACTGGACCGTGCGCGACGAAGAAATCACCATGTTCCTGACCGAGCAGGGAGCCGCAGGCGTGCCCCTTTATCTATGGTATGAGCCGGACGGGGAAGCCGAGCAGCTACCGCAAGTCCTCACGCCGGACATGCTGATCGAGCGTGCGGAACAGGACCGCTAGGGCGAGCGGGTTAGTCCACCTCTTCTTCCGATATCTCCTGCATCTCAGGCGAAATCTCGATTTCCAGATCATCCCCGTTGCGGCAGGCTTCAATGAAAAGCCTCGGTGCAGAGCTCGGATTAACCTCCACCCGGCCAGCACCCGGCACCGTCACACCCAGCGCGCGCGGGCCGAGCAGAGGCTCCCAAAGCAAGTCAGAGGCCAGCGCCTCACCCCGCCAAACGCTCTGCCCGTTCACTTCAATCGCATCGACCGGGATACGCCCGATATGCCCATTGCCCACCAATGCAAGCAAAGCGCCTGCCCCTTCGTCTGCGGGCGAGAGGCGGGTGATCTGGATCGAGGGCGCGGGGGTGTCTGCCTCCCGGCACTCAAGCGCCACAAGCGGAGCCTGCTTGGCGATGCCGTAAATGAGCCGCGTTTCCGATTGCGGAGAGAGAGACCAAACCGCCCCTTCCGTATCCGGCGAGGGCAACGGGTCAGAGGCAAAGGTAGGCGCCTCCTCCGGCATATCGCGCGCCATGTCAGCATCCGTGGGCGGAGGCTTGCAGGCGGCGAGGGAGACCATCCCCAAGAGCATAATGCTCAACCTATACAATGATCGTTTCCCTTCTAGTGTGGCATGAACATGTCCGATATGCGCGATGGACTAGCCATCTTATTGCAAGCTTATCCGCTGGCTAACTGGGGACCACATGTACTTTTCATTTGTAGCAATCGGGGCTTTTCTAGGCCTCTTACTCGGTTGGGAAGAAAGCAGTTATGGGAATGAGCGGCGTTACCGTGGCACTGACCCTTTGCTCACAAAATATATACTCATTGTTGTGTATGGAAGCGCAATAGCAACATACACAGACACCGTTCGCGGCTTTTCAGTCGTCTTGCTCTCATCATTAGGCGCCTACTACCTTTTGAAGCCAATAGGGGGAGTCATCGAAAAGCAATGGGCAAAGTTCCGTGATGTGCCGCCGCGGGTTCGTCCAGCGTCGCATCGAAACACAAAGTCGACGAAGCATTACGACATAGATACCCATCAAAGGCCTGGGCTCACTTTGGAAACGATCAGTCTGAGAGGGGCCAACGGAGACTTGATCGATATAACTTCGGTGTCCAGCAACGAGCGCCCCCTTACTTTTGATCAGTTTGGCAATTTGTCTGGCCAAGGTGTTGTGATGGAACGCAACGCAATGGCTGATGTGGAGATATCTTCTGAGAATTGGTCCCAAGTCCACCATGTAAGATTACTCGGGACATGGGTTAATGGCGTGTACTGGATAGTCGATATTCCCTTCAAAAACTCCGGGTACTAAGGCTTCCCACCCATCCGTTTCGCGCGCACCTTCCCATAGCGCGTCTTGCGCGTCCCCGGTTTGCCTTCGTTGCTCCGGCCCACCATTGGCGCTTTCTTTTGATCGTCGGGCAGGCCCAGCTCGTCATTCTCCAGCCGGCGGATTTCGTCGCGCAGGCGTCCGGCTTCTTCGAATTCGAGGTTGGCGGCGGCGTCGCGCATGCGTTTTTCGAGGTCTTCGATGTAGCTGCGCAGATTGTGGCCGACGAGGTTGTTGACCTCGTCATCGCCTGTATCGACCGTCACTCCGTCCTGGCTCGCGGTGTGGGCGACGATGTCGGCGATGTCGCGCTTGATCGTGGTTGGCGTGATGCCGTGTTCTTCGTTGAAGGCTTTCTGCTTCTCGCGGCGGCGGTCGGTTTCCGCCATCGCGCGCTCCATCGAACCGGTGATGCGGTCGGCATAGAGGATCACCCGGCCATCGACGTTGCGCGCCGCGCGGCCGATGGTTTGGACGAGGCTGGTCTCGGAGCGCAGGAAGCCCTCCTTGTCCGCGTCGAGGATGCAGACGAGCCCGCATTCGGGAATGTCCAAACCCTCTCTCAGCAGGTTGATCCCAATCAGCACATCATAAACGCCCATGCGCAGATCGCGGATCAGCTCGATGCGCTCCAGCGTCTCCACATCGGAGTGCATGTAGCGCACGCGCACGCCCGCCTCGTGCATGAACTCGGTGAGGTCCTCGGCCATCCGTTTGGTCAGCGTGGTGACGAGGGTACGGTAGCCCTTCTTGGCCGTGGCAAGGCATTCCTGAATGCAGTCCTGCACCTGATCTTCGACCGGGCGGATGTCGACGGGTGGGTCAATAAGCCCGGTCGGGCGGATCACTTGTTCGGCAAAGACGCCGCCGGTCTGCTCCATCTCCCACGGGCCGGGCGTGGCTGAGACGCAGAAGGTCTGCGGGCGCATCGCGTCCCATTCGTTGAAGCGAAGCGGGCGGTTGTCGATGCAGCTTGGCAGGCGGAAGCCATACTCCGCCAGCGTGAGTTTGCGCCGGTGGTCCCCGCGCGCCATCGCGCCGATCTGCGGTACAGTCTGGTGGCTCTCATCCACAAAAAGCAGCGCGTTGTCGGGCAGATATTCGAACAGAGTGGGCGGCGGCTCACCGGGAAGGCGTCCGGTCAGGAAGCGCGAATAGTTCTCGATCCCGTTGCAGCTGCCGGTCGCGGCAATCATTTCGAGGTCGAAGTTCGTGCGCTGTTCAAGCCGCTGGTGCTCTAGCAGCTGGCCCGCCTCTTCCAGCTCAGCCAAGCGGTGCTTCAGCTCAAACTTGATCGCCTCGGCCGCCTGCTTCATCGTCGGGCCGGGGGTGACGTAGTGCGAGTTTGCATAGACCCGCACTGTGTCGAGTTTCGCGCCTGTCTTGCCGGTGAGCGGATCGAACTCGGCAATCTCTTCGATTTCGTCCCCGAAGAAGCTGACGCGCCAGGCCATGTCCTCATAGTGCGAGGGGAAGATCTCAAGATTGTCGCCGCGGACCCGGAAACAGCCGCGTGTGAAGGCGGCGTCGTTGCGCTTGTATTGCAAGGCCACGAGCTTGCGGATCAGCTCGCGCTGGTCGATCACTTCGCCTTTTTTGATGTCAAAGATCATCGCCGAATAGGTTTCCACCGATCCGATACCGTAGAGGCACGAAACCGAGGCGACGATGATCACATCGTCCCGCTCCAGCAAAGCGCGGGTGGCCGAGTGACGCATTCGGTCGATCGCCTCGTTCACGCTCGACTCTTTCTCAATGTAGGTGTCGGAGCGCGGGACGTAGGCTTCGGGTTGGTAATAGTCGTAATAGGATACGAAATACTCGACCGCGTTTTCGGGAAAGAAGCTTTTGAACTCTCCATAGAGCTGGGCGGCGAGGATTTTGTTGGGCGCAAGGATCAGGGCAGGGCGCTGAAGCGTCTCGATCACCTTGGCCATGGTGAAGGTCTTGCCCGATCCCGTTACGCCCAGCAGCGTCTGCGTTGCCTCGCCATCGCGCGTGCCTTCGACCAGTTCGGCAATTGCGGTGGGTTGGTCGCCTGCGGGTTCGTAGTCCGAGACCAGCTTGAACGGGCGACCCGGCATCGACTTTTCAGGCCGGGCGGGGCGGTGCGGGGTGAAATCTTCCCCCGTCTCGGGCTCTTCCAGCCCCTTGCGAATGATCAATTCTGACATGCGAACAGATATGGTACAAAGATCATCGCTTGTGAAGCGTCTCCCACACGGTTAGCCTCTGTTTCGATGGTCCATCAGGGAGGAACCCATAATGACTAGGAATTCATTCGTCGGCGCGATTGCGCTTTCATCGGCTCTCGCGCTGGCCGCTTGCGGAGGCGAGGCGACCGCCGATGCGGATGGCGATGGCGAGATTACGATGGACGAAGTGCGCGACAAGATGGCGAGCGAGGCCGGCAATATGCGGCCCGAAGCTGGCAAATACTCGGTCAGCATGACGATGGTTAAGGCAGACATCCCCGGCGCGCCGCCTGAAATGGTCGAGATGATGGGCTCTATGATGAGCAACACGTTCGAATATTGCCTGACCGAGGAAGAGGCCAATGAAGGCTTCGAGGAATCGCTCACGCGCGGACAGGATGATAGCTGCACGATCAACAAGTTCGATCTTGCCGATGGCGATATCGACATGGCGATGACCTGCAAGCCGCAAGAGGGCGGCGAAATGAATGTCGCGATGTCCGGCAATGTCAGCCCGACCAAATCGGAGATGACGGTCAAGACCACAGGCACTCTGCCCCAGCTGGGCGAGGCTGATATGGAAATGAGCATGGTCCAGGAACGCATTGGCGATTGCGACGCCTAAGGCGTTAGAAGGTAAGACAGTAACGCAAGGCGGGGGAGGGCAACCTCTCCCGCCTTTTCGTTTGAGCGATCCTCATAAGCGTTTGATGATAGCGGCTTCACGGCGCATTCACGCGGGGCCACTAAAGATGGGACATATGGCAACACGCGCATCCCTCCTCGAAGCCTCCAAAGCCCGCCTAAGTGAGAGCGAGCTCGCGCGCCGTATCGCGCTTGCGGCAGAGCCTTATCCCGATGAGGAGCGCGGGCGACCGACCCTTGCGCGGCTTTTCGGAGAGCTCGACCTGCTGATTGAACCTGCACGGCGGCTCACTCGCAAGATTGACATTCCGGCGACGAACAAACCGCAGACTATTATCCTGATGCCCGGCTTTGCCACCGGCCCGAACCGGATGCGCTACATGGCGCAGAAGCTTGATAAAGCCGGCCATAGGACCAAGGATTGGGGCATGGGCTTCAATTGGGGTGTATCTCCGGAAGCGATGGAGCAGCTGGAAGAGCGGCTGTTTGACGTGTGCGAAAGCGGTGAGGAATCCGTGGCGCTGGTCGGCTGGAGCCTTGGCGGACTTTATGCCCGCGAACTGGCGAAACGCCATCCGATCTGCGTCCACAAGGTCATCACTATGGGCTCGCCCTTTTCAGGCAACCCACGCGCCAACAATGTCTGGCGGGTCTATCAGGCGATTGCAGGGCACCGCGTGGATGAGGCTCCCATTGAGACAGATCTCGCGGTCAAGCCTCCGGTGGAGACCGTCGCTTTGTGGAGCGCGCTTGACGGAGCCGTTGGCGCCCGCTGCGCAGCGGGCAAGCCGGGTGAACGCGACCGCGCGGTGGCGCTGCGCTGCACGCATGCGGGCTTCACCTATTCAAGCGAAGCGATCCTTGCGGTTCTTGAAGAGCTCGAACGCTAGAAAAACGCAGGCCCACTAGGGGAAATTACGGGATTTCCTTTGCGTCACCCCCCGCACGCCTGTTACATGGTCTCTTCGCAAGTGCAGCAAAGACCAACGGGGACTCATGGCGGGCGCAGAGCCTAGCAATTCCAGCAACTTTGATGAGATGAAGTTCGAAGGCGGGGACGTGCGTCCTGCCTATGCGGACTATTGCCGCTGGTTTGACGATCAGGAAGGCAGCTTCCTCAAACGCAAGAGCTCCGAAGCGGATGAAGGCTTTCGCCGCACAGGGATTACTTTCAACGTCTATGGCGAGGATGAGGCGGAGGAGCGCCTGATCCCCTTCGACATGGTGCCCCGAGTGATCACCGCTGCCGAGTGGCGCAAGCTGACGCGCGGGATCGAGCAACGGGTGAGGGCTTTGAACGCCTTCCTCCACGACCTTTATCACCGGCAGGAGATTGTCCGTGCGGGACGATTGCCCAAGCGTCTGCTTCGCGGCAATGATGCGTGGCTTCCTCATATGGTCGGGATGAACCCGCCGGGCGGTATCTACACCCACATCGTCGGCATCGACCTCGTCCGCACCGGGCCAGATGAGTGGTTCGTGCTGGAGGACAATGCGCGCACGCCTTCGGGTGTCTCCTACATGCTGGAGAACCGCGAGACGATGATGTCGATGTTCCCTGACCTGTTCAGCCAGGTCGGGGTGGAGCCGGTCTCTGCCTATCCGCGTCGCCTCGCACGCAGCCTTGCCGCCTGCGCCCCGCCGCAATTTGACGCGAGCGGAGGGCGCAAGCCCAATGTCGCGGTTCTGACGCCGGGCATCTACAATTCCGCCTATTTCGAGCATGCCTTCCTCGCCGATCAGATGGGTGCAGAGCTGGTCGAAGGCAGCGATCTGCGCGTTGTCGGAGGGCGCGTGCAGATGCGCACGACGCGCGGATTTGAGCCGGTCGATGTGCTCTATCGCCGCGTCGATGACGATTATCTCGACCCGCTCACCTTCGAACCTGACAGCGTGCTGGGCGTACCCGGCATTATGGACGTCTACCGCGCCGGAGGGATCACTATCGCCAACGCGCCGGGTACAGGCGTGTCGGACGACAAAGCGATCTATTCCTTCATGCCGGAGATCGTCGAGTTCTATACCGGCGAGAAACCGCTGCTCCCGAACGTTGAGACGTGGCGCTGTGCGGATAGCGACAGCCTCGCCTATGTGCTCGACAACCTTGCTGATCTGGTGGTCAAGGAAGTGCATGGTTCGGGCGGCTACGGCATGCTGATCGGGCCGACCGCGACCAAGAAGGAAATCAAGACTTTCCGCGCCAAGCTGGAGGCGAACCCGGACAATTACATCGCGCAGCCCACGCTCTCTCTGTCGACCTGCCCGATCTACACGTCAAAGGGCCTTGCCCCGCGTCATGTTGACTTGCGACCCTTTGTGCTGGCCTCACCCCAGGGAATAGAGATCACGCCCGGCGGTCTTACCCGCGTGGCGCTGAAACAGGGGTCGCTGGTGGTCAATTCTTCGCAAGGGGGCGGGACCAAGGATACGTGGGTCTTGAAAGACTGACATGTTAGGACGCACCGCCAACGGATTGTTCTGGATGTTCCGCTATCTTGAGCGGGCAGAGAACACGTCGCGCCTGCTTGATGCAGGGCTTCGCATGGCGCTGACCCGTGACGTCAAGACGGCAGAGGATGAGTGGCGCTCGGTTATCTCAACACTGGGCCTCAAGGCGCTCTATGAGGAGCATAATGAGGGCTATGACGGCCATTCGGTGTGGAACTTCGTCCTGCGCGACCAAACCAATCCTGCGAATGTGCGCGAGATGTTTGCAGCGCTCCGCAACAATGCCCGCTCTGCTCGCACGCAGATTTCGAGCCCCGTTTGGGAGGCTCTGAATGAAAACTGGATGAAGCTGGAGGAGCTGCTCGCTCGGCCTGTCAACCAGACGGGCGTTGGCGAAGTGATCGCTCGGCTAAGACGCGCAGGGACGCAGGTTCACGGCGCGCTCGACGGTTCGATGCTGCGCAATGAGAGCTTCCACTTTGCACGGGCTGGCACCTTCATCGAGCGAGCGGAGAGCACTGCGCGGATCCTCGACATGAAGTATTATCTGCTGCTGCCCTCGGTTGCCCATGTCGGGTCGAGCCTCGATTCCACGCAATGGGATCAGGTCTTGCGCTCGGTCGCGGGGGCGAGCGCATATACTTGGCTAAATGCAGGCCAGATCGATGCGCGCGGGATTGTCGAATTTCTGGTGCTCGACACGCGTTTCCCGCGCAGCCTCGCTTTCTGCCGAGAGGCGGTCGGCGGGCACGTTGCGGCTCTTGCGCGGATACACGGTCACGAAGGCGCCTCGCTCGCCCTGATGACGCAGGATGGGAGCAGTCTGGAAGGCCTGACGGTCGATGCCATCTTCGATCAGGGCCTGCACGAATTCCTCACCGACTTCATGGCTCGCAACGCCGCCATCGCCAACGCCATCGGCGAAGACTACAGGTTCCTCTCTTGAAACTCTCCATCCGCCACACGACCCACTACGCATTCGGCGAGCCGGTGGTCCACGCGCTTCAGCGGCTGCGCCTGACCCCGAAAGCCACGCAAGGCCAGTCGATCCTCAAATGGGATATGCAGTACGAGAACGCGTATCGTGAGCTTGAGTATGACGACCAGAACTTCAACACAGTCACGCTGATCGCGGTTGAGCCGGGCGCGAGCGAGGTGACAGTGACCTGCACGGGCGAGGTCGAGACGCAGGACAATGCCGGCGTCATCGGAAGGCATTCCGGCCATATGCCGCTATGGAGCTTTCTGAGCCAAACGAAGCTGACCAAGCCGGGTCCCAAACTGCGCGCAATGATCCGCGATCTGGGCACACCGCAGGATGAGGGGAAGCTCGACTACCTCCACGCACTCTCGGCGCGCATCCTCGAAGACGTGGCCTATGAAACGGGCACGACGCATGCCACCACCACCGCCGAAGAAGCGGTCGAGCACGCAAGCGGCGTGTGTCAGGACCATGCTCACATCTTCATCGGCGCCGCGCGCGCCGCTGACATTCCTGCGCGCTATGTCTCAGGCTATCTGATGATGAACGACCGGATCGAGCAAGAGGCAACACACGCTTGGGCAGAGGCGCATATTGATGGCCTTGGCTGGGTCGGCTTCGACGTCTCCAACGGGATCAGCCCGGACCCGCGCTATGTCCGCGTTGCCACGGGCCGCGATTACCGCGACGCTTCGCCCGTGACAGGCATCAGCTTTGGCAGCACCGAACAAGTCCTGACAGTAGGTGTCGCAGTTGAGCAGCAGGTCGAGAGCCAGTAAGGCCCACGTCCAAACTCGTTTTTCAAGGAAATCACATGACATATTGCGTTGGCATGGTGCTCGAAAAGGGCCTCGTCCTGATGAGCGACACCCGCACAAATTCGGGCGTCGACAATATCTCTGTCTTTCGCAAGATGCATTCCTGGCAGGTCCCGGGCGAGCGGATGATCGCGGTGATGACAGCGGGCAATCTCGCCACGACGCAGGCGGTGGTGAGCAAGTTGGAAGAGCGCACCAAGGAACCCGATGAGCGCGACAACTCCCTCATCAAAGGCAAGACCATGTTCACGGTCGCAACCGAAATCGGCCGCCTGCTGCGCTCCACCATTGAAGAAGTGCAGGCCAACAATGGCGACCGAGGGAGGGGCCGCTTCACCGCTTCGATCATCGTCGCCGGCCAGATCGCCGGGATGGAGCCGCGCTTGTTCATGGTCTATCCGGAAGGCAACTTTATCGAAGCCAGCTGGGACACGCCCTTCTTCCAGATCGGAGAGACCAAATATGGCCGCCCGATCATCATCCGCGGCTATGACCGTGACATGAGTTTTGAGGACGCGGTGAAGCTGCTGATGGTGTCGTTTGACTCGACCCTGAAAGCCAACCTGTCCGTGGGTCTGCCGCTCGACCTGCTGGTGATCGGCAAGGACGACTTCGCGCCGACGCATGAGCATAGAGTGCAGGCGGACGACCCATACTTCACCGAGATTTCGTCCAATTGGGGCGACGCTTTGCGATCTGCGTTCCACTCCTTGCCTGACTACAGCTTCGAGTCGAACTGACCTGCAGACTAAAACACCACTAACAGTGTTAAAACTTCGACATGAATTGGTTCGATTTGGAGGTTAACTCCAGCGGTATTTCAGAGGTTTGATGCATAACGCGCCGCATTATTGCTCCATATTGGGTTAGGTCTCGCGTGAATTGCCTAAGGGGTCGGCGCAAGACCATGGGCATGACACGCAAAGCATCCCTCCACTTCATCAATTCCAACAGCCGCCAACGCGCCGAATTGGCCAGAGTTGGGTTCCAGCTCGGCCACCATTCGGAAGTGTATGGCGACCTTTCAGAATTGTCGGTCCATCCACCACGCGAAGGTATCATCATCGCTTGCGACTCTGCTGAAGAAGGCGGGGTCGGGATGATCCTTGAGCGGCTAAGCCGATTGGGCATCTGGTTGCCATTGATCGCGGTGGATGAAGAGCCCAAACCCGGGCGGATCGTGGAAGCAATCAAGGCCGGTGCACTCGACTACCTCTCACTACCTCTTGAACCTGAACGGTTTGAACGCTGCCTTGCCCGGATTGAGAAAGAGGCGGAAGTCTTTGGCGCGGCGCGCCGCCGCATGATCGAAGCACGCGATCGCATTGCCAGCCTTTCTGTCCGAGAACGCGAAGTTCTCGAATGGTTGGCCGAAGGAAGCAGCAACAAGGTGATAGCCCGCGAACTCGACATCAGCCCCCGCACAGTCGAGATTCACCGCGCCAACATGATGCACAAGCTGGGTGCGCGGCATGCTGCAGAAGCGGTACGACTGAAACTGGAGGCGAAGCTGGAGCCAAAGATCGACGTCCAAGTGGACGCTGCGCCCGGCATGTGACCGCAAGTCAACTCAACACCGCGTAACCAACCCCCGACTGGACCCTCTGCCAGTTCTCCCAAGGTTATCGGTACCCGAACGGCTTCGGCATCCCAACAGGTGCCGGGGCCGTTTCGCTTATTGGAAGAAGCGCGGGTGACCTGAGGTCACCGGCAGGTGCTCGGCTCGCTGCCTTCGAGGTGGAAATGGTCCGCATGGGCAGCATCATATTCCGGGCCCAGCACTGTCCCAAAACGCTTGCAGGCGCTGCGATGAACTACGCGAAGGAACTCACGCTCTGCCGGCGTCCCACCGTCCCAATCTTCGCGCAAGGTGATCCGGCGACCATCGGCAAGGACAAAGCCTGAGACATCGATCGCTGCGGCCTGAGCGTGCGAGGACCGGCGATCGGTCCCCGCGACATTGCGACAGAAATAGGTCCCCATCGTCTCAATTCGAGCAAGCGGGCTGCCCAGTATCTGCTGCGCAGCGCGGTCGACGCCAAAGCGGGCCCAATTGCTAAAGGCGTTTGCCACCGGGCATTGCAGTGGCCCAACATTGCTGAAGCTGAATTGGGAGCGGTCACCGCTCAGGGCGGTCAGCTGCACAGTCCCAACCTTGGCACAGCCCGGCGCACCATAAGTGTCAGGCACCGGCGTAAACCGCGCACCTCCTGTGCTAAGCTCAGCGATACAGGCGCGGTCTGATGAACGAGCAACCGGCTGTTGCGGCAAGGATGCGACACGGCGCGTGGAACTGCGGACCGGGTGGCTGGCACGAGGCGCCGGAGAAGCGCTGCGGGTATTGCTTGGCGCGCTGGGCTGATTGAACCCATAGGCACCCGGGCTAGCAGGCGGGATCAGCGATCCACACCCGCCCAGGGCTAATATAGCGGCGCAAAGACCGCTCACTCTCAAGATTTTCCCGTGTGTCATACTTACGGACGACTACGGGATCGCGGTTAAAACTGGTGAAAGGAGCAAGGTTAACGAACCCCTTCCACAAGCCTACAGAATTTGGCTTAACCCTCAGTAGAGTTTGGTAATTCTTCGGCAACCTGCTCCCACAATTCGATCTTCACACCGTTGGGGTCGAGCAGCCATGCGAATTTACCATAACCCTCGTCAACATGGCCCAGAATTTCGACACCCTTAGCCTTGAGCCCCTCCACAAAACCATCAAGATCGTGGACCCTCAGATTGATCATGAAGCCGTTCTTGCCCGGCTTGATGTACTCATCATCGCCGAACAGGCTGACGAGAGCATAGGGGTTAGCCTTTGGATCGTCGGCAAAGGCGAATTGCGGCCCGTATGGTCCGTCCACTCCCAGCGTGTCGCGATACCATGCGCGGGTCGCGTCTTTATCTTCGGCGACATAGAACACGCCTCCAAGCCCGGTGATGCGCGGTGTGTTGTCGTTGCTCATTGCCTGCTCCCTTTTCCATCCCGCCACGATCATGCCGCAATCGAGCCATTGGGGGAAGGGCGGTTGGGTCAGAACGCAGTGGTGAATAGGATCACGCTCTCCGGCAGCATATCGAGCAGAGCGATTTCGATGACCTTGTCGAAGCCGCTGACGACCATTGCACCGACCAGTACCAATGCGCCTCCGAAAAGTGGCTTGCCGTATTTGGCCAGCAGGCTCAGCGTGGTGCGGCGCTCTCCAAGCGCTTTGCGCGATCCATATGCGAAAGCGAGGATCGATGTGGCCACGCCCAGACCAAAGATCAGGAAGATCAGGAAGCTAGCGGCAAGGTCTTGGCCTTGGCTCGCCGCTGCAATCGCGACGCCCAAGGTAGGGCCTACGCACGGTGCCCACACAATCCCAAGCAACAGGCCGACGGCAAACTGCCCGCCAACGCCGTCCCCACTGACTTTCGCGAGGCGCTGATTGCCGAAATTGGCGATGGGCGATGCAGCGGCGCTAAGGGCGGCCTGAGCGCGAGGGACCAGCAAAACCGCGCCCGCTACAATCAGCAGCGCGCCGGCGAATATCCGCACGGCCTGCTCGTTGATCCCCAGTGAGTAGCCAAACGCGATGACGGTGAAGCCGAACAGCGTGAAGCTCGTCACTAATCCCACGGCCAAGGCGACTGGGCCAAACCGGCTTTTACCCAGCGCTGATCCGACCAGAATGGGCACCAGCGGCAGGACGCAAGGGTTCAGGATCGTCACCAATCCGGCAACGAAGGAAAGAGCAGAACTGCTCAACATGACGCGTCAATCGGCCTGGCGCTCTGGGCGCGACTTACAGCCCGCTCTCAACCACACCGCGCAGCCGCGCACGGTTGGTCTCTGCGATGGAACGAGCCACTTCGTCCATCCCGCGGAACACCAGAACCGTCGACTGGCGAGGAATACGGTGCGCGCGCAGAAAGTCCTTCTCCTCATCAAAGTCGACCTTCACGAACAGCACATCGCCGCTCTGATATTCCTCGCGCAATTCGTCGAGGATCGGAGCCTGCGCGCGGCAGGTCGGGCACCAATTGGCGTAGACGTCGACGACGATCGTCTTGCCCTTCTTCTGCGCCATCATGAATTCGCCTTCGTCATAGGTCGTCCAACCGGCCGTGCTGGCCTGAGCGGTGAGGGCGCTCGCGCCGATAACGATGCCGGTGAGCGCGGCGATGATGAGAAAAAGGCGGGTCATTGCATGTCCTTTGCAAAGGGGTTTGCGGCGAGAATGCCGATGGTTTTGCAAGGAGTTCGGACAGAGGCGGGCGAAGGTTACAGGGCGGCGGAGAGAATTTTGCGAATCGGTTTGCGAGGGTTCGGGAAGGGGAAACGAGGGGGCCAAGTTGATGAAGTACATTCGCAGCGGGGGCTTTGAACAAACGCCTCTATGGGCGCCTCGCCAAGAGCGGCGTTTTCAAGTGTGAAAGAGCCGATGAGAAGCTAACAGGCGAAGGCGCTGTAGGAAAATCATATGGTTGCACATAGAAGCTGTTGCAGCCAAAACTATCGAACTCAGCGGAGGATGACGTGGATATTGCTTTTGCCTATCATCAAGCAGCGCACGCCGCCGCTCAGCATTCGGTAGACGCTGAGGAAGAAGCGCAGCTCACAACGCCCGTCAGTAACCTCTTTACCGCACTTGTCGGCGAAGCGGGCCTCGGCATGCTTACACTTGTGCGCGAGACACGCACGACATCGACCCGCCCAGACTTTGCGGCGCTGCTGACGGTGGGAAGACGCACTCAGCAAAAAGGCTATATTGAGCTCAAAGCTCCCTCAGTCTCGGTCGACACCTCAACGTGGCGCGGGCGCAATGCCAAGCAATGGGTCAAGATGAGCGAAGAGGCGGACATCCTAATCGTCTGCAACGGAGAGGAAGCACAGCTCTATCGCGCGGGTCTCGCCATGGGTGCGCCCGCGTCATTGCCATATGACGATCCAGAGAACTGGGATTCCAGCCCGCTGACCAACCTCCTCTCGCGTTTCATCGAGCTGCGCCCAGCGCCGATTACCAGTATTGCTGAACTGACCAAGAGGCTCGCTATCCGCACGCGCGATTTGCGTGATCGGATCGAATGGCTGGTCGAGGAAGCTGGCGGAGACGAACAGGCCGCAGCCAAAGGCAGCCTCGCTGCCTGGCGCAACCACATCTATCCTGATGCTAGCCGCCGTGACTTCGCCGATGGGGTGGCGCAGGTCATTGCCTATGGCATGGTACTTGCCGCGCTAACCCCGGGCGATCCCGACGCCGACGGCGATGGCTATGTCGATGTGTCCGAGGCACGCGAAGCTATCCGTGACATGAGCCCCGTTCTGGCAGCGGCCTTTGCTCCTTTGGTGGACAAGCCGGTCTTGCGTGATGCGACCCGTGTTGAAGTTGGCGGGCTGGAGACTTTGATCAGCGCAATAGATCGTGACCGTGTTGCAGCATCTCCCGATACCCGAGGCGAAGCCTGGCTGCGTTTCTACGAAGATTTCCTCTCGGTCTACGATCCCGAGGAACGGCGCGAGGCAGGGGTCTATTACACGCCGGTCCACGCAGTTTCAGCCATGACGGCGATGACGGGCCACCTTCTGGTTGATCGGTTTGGCATGCGTATGGGGTTTGGCGACAGCCGGGTCGTTACGCTTGATCCGGCGACCGGGACGGGCACTTTCCCGCTTGCTGCAATTGAGCGAGCGGTTAGCCGTGCTCCCGGAGTGCGCGGCGAAGGCGGCGTGCAGCAGGCGGCGCGCAATCTTTCCCGCAATTTGTTCGCTTTTGAACTTCTTCCCGGACCCTATGCCGTGGCGCATCTGCGGCTTTCGCAAGAGCTGTCGCGGCTCGCCGAAGAGCGCACGCATGCACAGGTCGTCTTGACCGACACACTCGAAGCCCCAGACGAGCGTCCGATTTCATCGACTGATCTTTTCGGTGACCCGCAAATCCTTGCCGAGGAACAGGAGCGCGCCAACCGGATCAAACGGCAGCAGGGTGTCACAGTTGTGATTGGCAATCCGCCCTATCGCCGTGTGGCGCGCGAACTTCGCGGACGCGGGTCGGGCGGCTGGGTGCTGGACGGACGAGTGGAGGGACGAAACACCGAAAAGAGCCTGTTTGACGATATCCTCGATGTGGCGCGAGCGAATACGATCTTCAGCCACCATGCCAGCCTCTATAACCTCTATGTCTATTTCTGGCGCTGGTCGCTTTGGAAAGCGTTTTAGGCGCACGGCGATGGCCCTGGTATCATCACGCTGATCACGGGTAGCTCTTGGCTTCACGGTCCCGGTTTTGTCGGTTTGCGCGAGATGGTCCGGCAATTGGCTGATGAGGTTTGGGTGCTGGATCTTGGCGGCGACAACAAAGGCGCGAACCCAGAGGACAATATCTTCGCCATTGAGACGCCAGTGGCGATTGTGACGCTCGTGCGCGATGGCGCCAGCGACAAAGGCACTCCGGCCCGCGTCAATTACCGCAGAGTTCGAGGGAGCGAACAAGAGAAGTTGGCAGTTTTGCGCGATATTGGCGCGGCGGACGATCCGTTTACGGGCGAATGGATTATTGCTCCCGATGGCTGGCTTGATCCCATGATCCCGCCCACCGGCGATGCGGCATGGGAAGATATGCCACTGATCACCGATCTGTTTCCCTGGCAGCAGCCGGGATGCAAGTTTGGCCGCAGCTGGCCGATCGCGCCTTCGCGTGAGTTGCTGGACGAGCGGTGGAGGACGTTTGCCAATGCGCAGGTCGAGGATCGTCCAGAGCTTTTCAAGACTACGTCGAGTGGCCGCAACATTGAGACCAAGGTCGGCGATTTAGCTCGGCTAGTTGATGTCGATGGTGAAGTGCCGCCTCAAGCGATCCGCCAATACGGCTATCGAAGTTTTGACCGGCAATGGGCGTTTGATGATCCGCGTATGGCCAAAACTGATAGTCCATCGCTTTGGCAATCAGTCTCTCCTAGCCAGATATTCCTCACATGCACTCTGACCGCAAAGATTGGGGCGGGGCCCGCATTGACGGCAACGGAAGCGGTGCCCGATCTCCATTTCTACTCAGGGCGCGGCGGCAAGGACATCATCCCGCTCTACCGCGACGCCGACGCTTCCGAACCCAACATCACAGCCGGTCTCGCGACAACGCTCGCAACTCTTCTGGGCATTGATCCCCCGTCCGTCGAGGATCTGGCCTGTTATACCTACGCCATGCTTTCGCCGCTTGCCTATCAGCAACGCTTTTCAGCGGCGCTTGAAACGCCGGGCTTGCGCGTGCCCATCACCGCTGATCCGGACCTTTGGAGAGAAGCGGTAGAAGCAGGGCGGCACCTCTTGTGGCTGCACACCTACGCCGAACGGTTTGTCGATCCTGCAGCTGAACGTGCCGCACATGTGCCCGATGTAGACGGTGTTGGCTGGACCCGAGCGGTTTCCGCCATTCCCGCTGACACCTCAGAAATCGACTATGACGAGGAAAGCGGAACGATCACAGTGGGTGATGGCAGGGTTGGCGGTGTCCGGCCCGAAGTTTGGGGATTCTCGGTCAGTGGGATGCAGGTCATTCCCAAATGGCTCGGCTATCGCACGCGCAAGGGCACAGGGCGCGCGACCAGCTCTTCAAGCGCTCTTGATCACATACGCCCGCAAGAATGGCATGATGCATGGAATGACGAGTTGTTGGACCTGATCCGCATCTTGACCATCACCGTGGACCGGCAGGATGCGCTGGCTGAATTGCTGGACAGGGTTTGCGATGGAGAATTGATCTCCGTTGAAGACTTGCCCCAGCCCACAACAGCGCAGCGCAAGCCCCCTCCGACGCGATGAGTGGTTGGGGAATGCACAGTTTTTCCCCAGCATGCATGGCGCACGAAGCTTGAACGCTATCCCGTCTCAGGTATCTTTTGACTGATGAGCAATCAGCCCGATCTTTTCCCCTCTGAGCCAGTTCAGGAAGCCGTCGATCCCGATGACGTCCGTGAACAGATGATCGAGTTGTTAGCGACAGCTAAGGCGGCGGTTGAGACTGCTCCTTGGAATGCGCGTCGCCAGCGTTTCTGGCGCAAGGTCTATCCGCAAATGTCGAATTGGCTGACTGATCCTGATGAGGCCCGTCAGCTCTGTTTTGAATTCTCGGCAGAACTTGACCGGATTGAGGATATGCTCGCCGCTTAACCCAAGCTGCGCCCTACTTCGACCGACGCGCCTTCTTGCGCTCGTGCGGGCAGAGGAGGGTCTTGCGCAGGCGGATCGACTGCGGCGTTACCTCGACCATTTCATCATCGTCGATATAGGCGATGGACTGCTCCAGGCTCATCCGGCGCGGCGGGGTTAGGCGGATGCTGTCATCCTTCCCCGACGAGCGGATGTTGGTGAGCTGTTTGGCCTTCATCGGGTTGACTTCAAGGTCATCGTTTTTCGCATTCTCGCCGATGATCATGCCCTCATACAGCTTCATCGATGCGCCCACGAACAATTCGCCGCGTTCTTCCAGCATGTTGAGAGCGTAGGCGTTGGACTCGCCGTCGCCATTGGAGATGAGGACGCCGTTATTGCGCCCTTCAATCGGGCCTTTGTAGGGGCCGTACTTCTCGAACAGGCGGTTCATGATGCCAGTGCCGCGCGTGTCGGAGAGGAATTCTCCGTGATAGCCGATCAGCCCGCGTGACGGGGCGGAGAAGGTGATGCGGGTCTTGCCTTGGCCCGACGGCTTCATCTCAGTGAGGTCAGCCTTACGGCGCTGCATCTTTTCAACGACGGTGCCTGAGTGATCGTCATCCACGTCGATGACGACGGTTTCGTATGGCTCCAGCTTCTCGCCATTCTCTTCGCGCAGCAGCACTTTGGGGCGGGAGATGCCGAGTTCGAAGCCTTCGCGGCGCATCGTTTCGATCAGGACGCCGAGTTGCAGTTCGCCGCGGCCAGCGACTTCGAAACTGTCCTTGTCGTCGCTTTCTGTGATGCGGATGGCGACGTTGGTCTCGGCCTCGCGCAGCAGGCGGTCGCGGATCATGCGGCTGGTGACTTTGTCGCCTTCGCGGCCCGCAAGAGGCGAGTCATTGACGCTGAAACGCATGGCGAGGGTGGGGGGATCAATCGGCTGAGCTTCGATCGGAGTGGTGACTTTCGGGTCGCAGATCGTGTTGGCGACGGTGGCTTTCTCAAGCCCGGCCAGCGCGATGATGTCGCCCGCTTGCGCGCTTTCAACCGGCACGCGTTCCAGCCCATCAAAGCTCATCAACTTGGTCGCGCGGCCCGCTTCGACCACGTTGCCGTCCATGTCGATGGCGTGGATCGGATCGTTGATTTTGAGCTTCCCGGACTGCACGCGCCCGGTCAGCACGCGGCCCATGAAATTGTCCCGGTCGAGCAGGGTCGCAAGGAAGCTGAACGGCGCATCAACCTCAAGGCCGGGAGGCGGCACATGGTCAACGATCAGCTTGAACAGCGGGTCCAGTGTGCCTTCGCGGGCGGTCTCGTCATCGGAGGCATAGCCGTCGCGCCCGCTCGCCCAGAGCGAGGGGAAGTCGAGCTGTTCGTCAATCGCATCGAGGCTGGCGAAGAGGTCGAACACTTCGTCGAGCACTTCCTGCGGGCGGCCATCGGGGCGGTCGATCTTGTTGACGACGACGATGGGGCGCAGGCCGAGGGCGAGCGCCTTGCCGGTCACGAACTTGGTCTGCGGCATAGCGCCTTCCGCGCTGTCGACCAGCAAGATGACGCCGTCGACCATGGAGAGAATCCGCTCAACCTCGGCGCCAAAGTCGGCGTGGCCGGGCGTGTCGACGATGTTGATGCGCGTGACTTCTCCGTCAGGGCCTTCCCACTCGACACTGGTGCATTTGGCGAGGATGGTGATCCCGCGCTCTTTCTCCAGATCGCCCGAATCCATCGCGCGTTCTTCGACGCGTTGATTGTCGCGGAAGGTGCCCGATTGGCGGAACAATTGGTCCACCAGAGTGGTCTTGCCGTGGTCAACGTGGGCAATAATCGCGACATTGCGCAGGGAAGAAGGGGCCTTGGACATGAAATTTTGTTTCCGAGAAGTGAGCCGCCGTGGCGTGCCTGGCTCCAAACCAAACCGGACGGTCAGGGTAGGGGCCGAAAGTGAAGCTGCGCGATTGTGCAGCGCGAGAGGTGTGGGTGCCGGTCAAGCGCGCTGCGAGCGGGCAGACGTTACGGCATCCAAACCGCGACGTTGCGTGCTGCATTGCACCATTCTGGCGAAGTTGAGCGCGCGCCTAGCGCAGGTGGGGCGCAGCGGCAAGCCCAAGCGCCTATGAAAGGCACCACTTTACAACGCATGCTGACCGCATGGTCACTGTGTTCTGCTTGCAACAAGCATGGCGCCAGCGGCTGAAAACTGCGGGTTTGCAGCTTGTCGATGATGCAACACTCCCGTATTACGGTTTTCGATCAAAGCTGAAGGCGACAAGACTTTGTGCATCTGGGGATGCGCGCAAAAAGCAGCCGGACGCATTTGACGATATTGAGGAGAGGATTTCCATGCGTTCACCTGTTTCCGGCTCTGCCGGTTCGTTCCGTTTTGCCCTGCTCGCAGGCGCAGCCGGTTTCGCTCTTACTGCCCCCGGCGTCGCACTCGCCCAAGACGCAGACAGTGATGATCTCGCCGCTGAGCTTGGCGATGAAGGCAGTTCCAACGTCATCATCGTGACCGCGTCAAAGCGTGAGCAGACCCTGCAAGAGACCCCGATTTCGGTCAGCGTGACCACGGGTGAAACGCTTGAAAATGCGCAGATCCGCGACGTGCTCGACCTGCAAACGGTCACGCCTTCGCTGCGGGTCAGCCAGCTGCAAACTTCGTCAGCATCGACCTTCATCATTCGCGGTTTTGGTAATGGTGACAACAACTTTGGCGTTGAGCCTTCGGTCGGCGTCTTCATCGACGGCGTGTTCCGTTCCCGCTCGGCAGCGGCTCTGGGCGATCTTCCCAATGTGCAGCGGATTGAGGTTCTGAACGGCCCGCAATCTACGCTGTTTGGTAAAAACGCATCGGCCGGTGTTATCTCGGTCGTGACCCGTCCGCCGCAATTTGAATTCGGCGGCAATGTCGAAGCGGTCTACGGCAACTTCAACACCTTCGTGCTGAAGGCTGACATTACCGGGCCGATTTCGGACAACATCGCCTTCTCGCTCGACGGCAATTATCAGCGCCGCGACGGCTATGCCGACATCGTCAACCTCGATGAAGAGCAGAATGATCGTAACCGTTACTCGGTTCGCGGCCAGCTTCTGATTGAGCCGTCCTCGGATTTCTCGATCCGTGCGATTGCCGACTATTCGCGCATTGACGAGGTCTGCTGCCAGGTCGGAGCTCTCGTCAACGGCCAGACCGCTGCGGGTGTCGCGGCTGTGGGTGGCCAGATCGCTGACCCTGCCAACTTCTTTGAGTACGAGGCATTCCTGAACGTCGTGCCGACCAACGAAGTCGACAATTACGGCGGCTCGATCCAGATGGATTGGGACATTGGCGCGATCTCGCTCACGTCGATCACGGCCTATCGCGAGCTGCGCAACTTCTTCCTGTCGGACATCGACTACACCAGCGCAGATGTCGCAACGGAAACCCGCGATCAGGCGGTCGATACCTTCACGCAGGAATTCCGGATCGCGTCAGACTTTGACGGACCGTTCAACTTCCTGCTTGGCGGTTTCTACTTCGACGAGTCGATCACTCAGGAAAGTGGTGTCCAGAACGGGGCCGACATCCGCAACTTCTTCGAAATCCTTGCAGGCGAAGACCCCGTTGCGGTGCTGACCGATCAGCCGACGCTCTTTAACGGTTTGGAGGCAAGCTTTGGCTTCCCGCAGGAGACCATCTTCAACACGCCGCTTCTGACCCAAGAAAGCTTCGCGATGGACAACACGTCGTGGTCGATCTTCGGGACGGTTGATTTTGAGCCGATTGACGGCCTCGTCTTCACCGCCGGGTTCAACTACACGGACGACAAGAAGGACTTTGCGCTCAGTCAGACCTCGTTTGATCCACTGGCGCAGGTGAACTTCGTCGATGCTGGCATCATTGCAGGGTCAGGCGGAACGGTCACAACGCGTGAGCAATTCTTGGCCCTACCCCAAGCGCAACAGGATGCTCTTGCAGCAGGTGCACTTGATCCGTTGACCAACCCGCTCATCGCTTTGGCAGGGTTCCAGTTCCAACCGCCGTTCCTGGCAATTCCGAACGCGGTTGAGCCCGGTCAGACCCGTGATGATGAGCTGACCTATCTGTTCCGTGCGGCCTATCAGGTCTCAAACGAGATTAACATTTACGCCAGCTACGCCACCGGTTTCAAAGCCAGCTCAGTCAACTTGTCGCGTGACAGTCGTCCGTCTGGTGATGACTTTGTCGACGGTCCAATGACTGTGGAGCGTCCGGGCGTGCCTTCGCGACTTTCGGGTTCGACATTCCTCGCGCCTGACTCAGCCATCATCAATGGTGGGCTCGCTGTGCCGAACCTTGTAACGGGTTCGCGTTTTGCCGGCCCGGAAGAGGCTGAGGTCTACGAGATTGGCTTCAAGGGCCAGTGGGATGGATTTGGCATCAACGTCGCTCTGTTCGACCAGACGATCGACGGGTTCCAAAGCTTCGCTTTCACCGGCACCGGCTTTGCACTGCGCAACGCTGGTCGTCAGTCGGTCCGTGGTTTTGAGATGGATGCGACAATTCAGCCAACCGACGGGCTGATCCTGACCTTCGCGATGACGCACCTTGATCCGCTGTTCGACAGCTTCCCAGGTTCGGTCGTGGGTGACCTGACGGGCGTGCGTCCTGCTGGTATCCCCAGCTTTGCAATCGCTACCAGCGCGACTTACACGCATGAGTTCAACAGCGGCTCGCGCCTGATCACGCGCATCGACTACAATCACGAGAGCAACACCGACATCAACAATGGTCTGCCGACATTCAATGGCCCCATTGATGCACGTCGTGATGATCGGATATTCCGCCGTGAAGTGAACCTGGTGAACGCCTCGATGACTTTGGCGCTCAACAACGGTCTGGAACTGGGCGTGTTCGGTCGTAACCTGTTCGACGATCAGTACATCCTGACCGTGTTCGACAGTGTTGCGCAGGCCGGTTCGGTCTCTGGCTATCCCAGCCAGCCGCGCACATACGGTGGCCTCGTCCGCTTCCGTTTCTAAGCGCAAACGACAATTGTGGGGCTTTGCACCCACTCGAAGAGGCTCCGCCAGCAATGGCGGGGCCTTTTTCGTGCGTTTTGTCGCTTTTTGCAGGCTTAACCCCTGACTATTGGCACTTAGACGTTGTCCAACCGGTCAGAATGTGGTGGCTTATGCGCTCCTTCACATCGGACTTGAGAAAAAAGGGGATTGTCCAATGGAACAGTATGGAGGTTTTTGGATCCGGTTTGTGGCGTACATCATTGATGCCATCATTCTCGCGATCGTTGGTGCAGTGGTTGGAGCCATCCTTGGCGTCATTATCGGTGTTGGTGGAGGCGGCGAGTCTGCGGCTAGCAATGCAGGCGGTTTCGTTGGCCTTATCCTTGGTATCGCTTACTTCACCGTTCTGGAGAGCGGCGAATGGCAAGCGACTGTCGGCAAGAAGGCAATGGGCCTGATCGTGACTGACCTTGAAGGCAACCGTCTGACTTGGCCGCGTGCGCTGGGCCGCTATGCGGGCAAGATCCTGTCGGGCCTGATCCTTGGTATCGGCTATATCATGATCGCCTTCACCGACCGCAAGCAAGGCCTGCACGACATGCTCGCCAGCACGCTTGTGCTCAAAGGTGAGCCGGGCATGGGCTACAACGACACCTCGACCTTCGAGTAAAAGGGCGGGTTTCACACACTTAGCGTGATTGACGGGCCGGCATATCGATGAGTGTGCCGGCCCGGTTCATATCGGCTCGCTTAATGGCCGAACCTCAAGAGGGAAAATACAATGGAATGGATGTTGATGCCGCTGAAGCGGTATGCCGACTTCAACGGGCGATCACAGCGGATGGAATATTGGATGTTCGCGCTGTTTCAGCTGCTGTTTCTTATCGCCGCAGCCGTGATCCTTGGCGTCACAGGCGGGTTGGATGAAGGCAATGAGAGTGCGATCGGATCGCTGCTCTTGATCGTAATCGTCATAGCCTATCTCGGCCTGTTCCTAATTCCGGGCATTGCGGTGACAGTACGCCGGTTCCACGATCAGGATAAGTCGGGCTGGTTGTACCTGTTGAACTTCATCCCATACGTCGGTGGGTTGATTGTACTTGTTTTCATGTGCCTGGACGGCACTCCGGGTGAAAACGAATATGGCCCCGACCCCAAGGGCGGCGACTTCAACGAAGACGTATTCAGCTAAGTTGGTGGTGAATGGGGGAGTGCTTGGAGCGCTCCCCCAATCATAGCTCCCGAAGCGCTTGCGCCGGTTTCGCGCGCAGCAGCGGCAGTGATCCGCCGAGCGCGAAGGCGAGCACCATCGCAAGGCCGAGGCCGAGCACTCCGAGCACAACGCCCCAATCGGGCAGCCAGTCAAATTCGAACAGCTGAGTGATAATCACCCAGCCAAGCGCCGATCCCAGAGCCAATGCAACCAGCGCAAGCGCGCTTGCGATCAAGCCGTATTCTGCCAGTTGCAGGCCGAGGATTTGTTTGCGGCTCGCGCCCAGAACTCTCAGCACAACCGTGTCATAGGTGCGCGCCGCTCTCGCCGCTGCGATGGCTCCCATCAACACGGCGAGGCCAGCGAGCACTGCGACAGCCGCCGCGGCAAGGGTCGCAAGGCCCACTTGTTCGAGCAGAGTGCGCGCCTGGACCAGAACCTCTCCCACCTCGATGACCGAGCTGGAGGGATATTCGCGCACCAACGCCCGGAGCAGCTCTCCGCGCGCTTGGGTGTCGGCAGAGGCGCTTTCGGGCAGGTCAATCGTTGCCGACAATTTGTGCGGCGCGTCAGAGATAGCCGCGCGGGAGAAGACCATGGTGAAGTTGAAGCCCATCGTCTCCCAGTCAATCTCACGCGTATTGGCGACGCGGACAGTGCGCTCTGTCCCAAGGATGCCGATGGTCAGCATGTCGCCAACTTGAAGGTCCACCGCGTCCGCAAATTGCTTGTCGATGGAGACGAGCGCTTCGGTGCTGTCCTCAGCCCACCACTCGCCATCGACGACGCGGCTTCCGGGAGGGGCCGTGTCGGCATAGGTGATGCCACGTTCGCCCCGCAGCGCCCATGCGCCCTCGGGGATTTCCTCCAGCTCGGAGACGAGCTGCATGTCCCCTTCCGGCCCATAGGCCAGCACCGCGCCGCGCATGGTGGGGACGGTGCGCACGTCTGCTTCGGGGAAGGCATCGGTGACGAGCGTGGTGAAGCGTTCCTCGCCCTCAACCGGCACGTCGAGCGCGAAATAGTCCGGTGCCTCTTGCGGGACGCGGCTCTGGATATTGCCGTCAATCGAACTCTGGATCGCAGCGAGCAGGACGAAGGCGGCGAGGCCAAAGCCCAAGGCCGTGACCAGTGCGCTGGTGGGCGCTCCGGGACGGTGGATGTTGGCAAGGGCTGATCGCAGCAGCGGATTGCTCGGGCGTGGCAATTTGCGCGCGACGAATTGCAGCAGAAGTCCGAGGCCAGCGAGCAGAATGAGCGCGCCGCCCGCTCCGATCAGGAAGCCTCCGGACAGAAGCGGCTGCGCGGTGGTGAGGAGGGCGAGGGCGCAGATGGCGGCAAGGCCAATGCCGGTCGCAATCAGCGCGCGCTTGTCCCGGCTGAGCGGCACAATCCGGCTGCGCATCAACGCCATCGCCGGGAAGGACCGCGCGCGCAGCAAGGGCGCAGCGGCAAAGGCAAAGGCGACGAGAATGCCGTAAGCCCCTGCCAGCAGCAGTGGCGCAGGCTCGATCACAAAGCCGCTCTCAACCGGCAGCAACCCTTCGAGCGCGGCTCCAAGGATCGGCGTGACCAAGACGCCGGTCGCAAGGCCGAGGAAGCTGCCGAGGAAAGCTGCCACAGCGATCTGGAGCGCATAGACGCGCACGATGTCGCGTGAGGATGCTCCGAGCACTTTGAGCGTCGCAATGCTCGCCCGCCGCTGGTCGAGATAGGAGGACACGCCGCCTGCAATCCCGATCCCTGCGATGACCAGAGCAGCGAGGCCCACAAGGGTCAAAAAGTCGCTCATCTGCCGCACGAAGCGGTCCGCGCCGGGGCTGGCGCGGTCGCGGTTGCGGAAGTCGAAACCGGCATTGGGATAGGCCTGCGTTAGGGCTTCCTCGACCTCGGAAGGGTCGAGCGATTGGTTGTCGAAGGCGATGCGGTATTTGCTCTCATAGAGCGATCCGGGCTGCGTCAGGCCAGCAGCAGCGGGGATGTCACGGGCGACCAGAACGGTCGGGCCAAGCTGGAACCCTTCGGAGAGGCGATCCGGCTCGTTTTCAATCACGCCCGCTGCGCGCAATGTCATGGTGCCCACGCGGAACTCGTCTCCGACGGCAATGTCGAGCCGGTCTAGCGCGCCCTGTGCAAGGTAGGCGTCATTGGCGGTCGGAGCGGTGGTTTCGACGCCGTCGCCTACAGTGAAACTGCCATAGAGCGGCCACTTGTCGTCGACCGCCTTCAGCTCCACCGGAGCGGCAGCGTCGTCAGTCGTCGCCATCGCCTGCAAGCGGAAGCCGCCGGAAATCTCGCCATATTCGCTCAGACTGGCGATTTCCTCCTCAGACAGGTCGCGTTGCCAGACCTCAACCTCCAGATCGCCGCCGAGCAGCGCTTGGCCAGACGATTGCAGCTCGCGCTCGATCGAAGCGGTCAGCGTGCCGATAGCGGCGAGCGCTGCCGTGCCAAGGAAGATGCAGACCAACAGCAGGCGCAAGCCCTTGAAACGCGCATTGAGGTCGCGCTTGGCAATCTGCCACGCCGCGCCCCATGTCAGAGAGTTGATCCCAGCAGCGCTCACTCCGCAGCCTCACTGGCAGGCACATGGGTCGCTTCGGGCGCGCCGGTGCGGCGGTCAGAGACGATCACGCCATCCGCCATTGTCAGCACGCGGTCACAGCGCTCGGCGAGGGAAGGGTCGTGGGTGATTATGAGCAAGGTGGCGCCAGTCTCCGCGCGGCGGGCGAAGAGCAACTCGACGATTTCCTCGCCGGTGGAGACATCGAGATTGCCGGTCGGCTCATCCGCAAAGATTAATTGCGGTCGAGGCGCAATGGCGCGGGCGATGGCGACGCGCTGTTGCTCTCCGCCCGATAGTTGCGTGGGGTAATGGCCGATGCGGTGGCCTAGGCCCACAGCTTTCAGTTCGGCTTCAGCGCGTGGGCTCGCATCCGAACTGCCCGCCAGCTCCATCGGCGTTGCGACATTCTCAGCCGCTGTCATGGTCGGGAGCAGGTGGAAGGCCTGCAAGACAATCCCGATCCGCCCGCGACGTGCTGCGGCCAAGCCATCCTCATCCAGCGTCGAGAAATTCTGCTCTGCCACAGTCAGCGACCCGCCGCTTGCGCGCTCCAGCCCCGACAGCACTGCCATCAGTGAGCTTTTGCCAGACCCCGACGGCCCGAGCAGCGCGACCACTTCGCCATGGGCAATGTCGAGGTCGATGCCCTTCAGGATCTCCACCGGCGCGGCGTCGGAGCCAAGCGTCAGGGTGAGATTGCGAGCCGAGATCGCCATCGACTGGGATGGGTCGTTTGCAGATAGGGGAGAGGTCAAGAGATTGATCGCTTTACAATTGGGGGTATGGGTTCAGATGGGCTAGGAACGGTTTTCAAACAAGACCGACACTTAAAGGTTCGCAGATCACTATGACCAGCTTGCAGATGAATTCGGGTCTCAAACGCCCAAAACCCAAACGCACGGCAGCCGCGTTTGGTTTCGCAGCCGCGCTCGCTTTATCGGCGTGCAGCGACGAGGGAGCCGAGCCCTCTGAAACCAACACCCCGCGCACAGAGGCGGGCGAATTTGCGGAAGGCGAGCTGGCGATCCCCGTCATGGGCGAGGAAGTGCGCATCATCGCTTTCGGAGACAGCCTGTTCGCCGGATACAGGTTAGAGGAACCCGAAGGTTATCCCGAACGCCTCGAAGCGGCTCTGCGCGGGCGCGGGATTAACGCACGCGTGGTCGATGCAGGCGTCTCGGGCGATACAAGTGCAGCGGGCCGCGACCGGCTCGCCTTTACGCTGGATGCGCAAGCCGAGAAGCCGGACCTTTTCATTCTGGAGCTGGGCGGCAACGATCTGCTTCGTGGCCTCTCTCCCGATGAGACACGCGCCAATTTCGACGCCATGCTGACCGAGCTGAAAGCCCGCGAAATCCCCGTCCTCCTGATGGGCATGCGCGCGCCGCCCAATTACGGGCCGGAGTTCCAACAGCAATTTGACGAGATGTATGGCGAGCTGGCGCGCGAATATAACACCGCGCTGATCCCGTTCTGGTTGCAGGACATCTACGAGGATCAAAGCCTGTTCCAAGCCGACCGCATCCACCCGACCGCCGAAGGGATTGAAGCACTGGTGGCTTCAACCATCGACGAAGTGGCAGCGGCGTTGCCTGAGGAGTAGCACTTTTCTTCGTCATTGCGAGCCGCGAAGCGGCGCGGCAATCCAGGGCTGTCTCGCGTGACGCTCTGGATTGCTTCGCTACGCTCGCAATGACGAAGTGTTAGACCCGCTCCAGCGTCCCGCCGCTCACCCGCCACACTGCTGCTTCCTCTTCGATCGCGTCAAACGGCGCGAGTTCGGTTCCGGTCATCCAGACTTGCGCTTTGCCTGCACGCAGACGCTCGAACAGGGCTTTGCGGCGCACGGGGTCTAGGTGGGCTGCGACCTCGTCCAGCAGCAGCACGCTTGGTCGGCCTGAGGCGGCGAGTACGCTGTGGGCCAGCGTGATCGCGATCAACATCGCCTTTTGCTCTCCGGTAGAGCAGGATGCGGCGGGCTGGCCTGAGCCCATCATCACCACGTCCAACTCATCGCGGTTTGGCCCGACCAGCGCACGTCCTGCGGCGCGGTCGCGGGGGCGGGCGCGGGCGAATTCGGCAAGCAGCTCGGCAGGGTCGGTGGGCCCTCCGGCGCGGTAGGTCAGGATTGGGCGGGCGAAGGGCTCCGCAGGCAAGGCGGAGAGTTCGTCCGACAGCTGAGCTATCAGCCGCGCGCGGGTCTGCGCAACTAGGCTGCCGTGCTGCGCGGCCTGCGCTTCAATCGCATCGAGCCAGCGCGCATCGCCGTGATCTTCGAGCAGACGGTTCCGCTCACGCAGAGCGTTTTCCAGCTGGCTCACCGCCTTGGCATGGTCCGGCTCAATCGCGAGCGCCATCCGGTCGACAAAGCGCCGCCGCGCGCCCGCGCTGTCGGTAAACAGCCCGTCCATCGCCGGGGTGAGCCAGGAGACCGCATGCCACTCGCTTAGCGCAGAGGCGCTTGCCTCGCTGCCATTGATCCGTACCAGACGCCGGGTAGGGCGCTGGGCTTCTGTGTAAGTGCCAATCCGAGCGGAGATCTGCCCCTGCTCGATCAGGCTTGCGCCGATGGCAAAAGCGCCGACCTCGTCCGATCCCGGTGCCTTGCGCGCCAGGTCTCCCAAAGGCGCGCGCCGCAGACCGCGTCCGGGCGAGAGCAGCGAGATCGCTTCGAGCACATTGGTCTTTCCCGCGCCATTCTCGCCCACCAGCAGGTTGAAATGCGCGGTGTCGCCAAGCTCGCTCGCCGCATGGTTGCGGAAGTTTTGAAGGGTGATCTTTGCGAGCGCCATGACTGTGTCAGCGCCTAGCACGGGGCGGGATAAAGGCCAGCCGCGGCTAGGGCAAAATCCCCAATCCCAAAGCTTGGGAAAAATTCCCAACCTTTCGGAATGCTGAACGATGGGTTAAGGTTGGTGGGCCATGAAAACCGCAGAATTCTCCCGTTTTTCGAGTTTGGCACGCCTCCTGCAAGGTCTTGGGTGTAACCGGGACGGTCCCGGAGAACACACAAAGACACTCACTAAGGAGAATTCAAATGACTGCCACCAACACTGCAAACCGCTTCTTCGCCGCCGCTCTCTCGGTTGTCTTCTCAGCCGCAATGCTTGCCTACGCGATTGTCCCTGCAACCCCTGCGTTTGCTTGATCCAACTCACTCATAGGAGACCCCACCATGTTTAACTCTGACACTGCCAACCGCGTTTTCGCCGCCGCTTTCTCGGTCGTGATTTCTGCTGGTTTTCTCGCCTACGCCATCGTTCCGGCGACCCCTGTTATGGCTTGAGGGTGACGGTCTAGCCCCAACCCTCAAGACTCCCCCTCAAGACAGCCACTCAAACCATTCAGACCCACCATTCAAACACACAAAGGAGACTTCAATTCATGTATTCGTTCTACGCCCTGTCCGGTAGCCTGGCCGCCCGCTGCGCCGCTGCTGCGGTGGGATCGTTGATCGTCACGTTCATCCTGCTGGCCCCCGGTATCGTCGACGGTATCTCAGGTAGCGCCGCAGGAACTGCCTCCCCCGCAGAAGCCATTCTTTCGGTAACCCCGAACCTCGCTACCCTTGACCTATTCACCCTAGCAACTGGAGCAATCGCATGAGCAATCTGACCAACAATAACGGCCGACCGCCACAGACCAACTTCCGCCTCGACAAAACCGATGGCAAGCTGATGGGCGTGTGCGGTGGGATCGCAAATTATATGGGCATCGACCCGATCATTGTGCGGATCGCCTTTGTCCTTGGCGCTTTCTTCAGCGTCGGAACCGCTGGCCTGATCTACCTCGCTATCGGCCTGATCGCGAAGTAGCCGTACCATCACCGCAAACCGGGAGGGGCTCGTTGTAGGGGCTCCTTCTTTGTTTGTGGGAGAGATGGCCCTAAGCTCCTCGCTCAGAACAAAGAATCAGGGAGGGGAGACCCAGATGAAGAAATTGACCGCAGCAGCGTTGGCCTGCGCCGCGATGATGTCTGTGCCCGCAGCGATGGCCCAAGACGCCACGCCGCAAATCACACCGCAAATCACCTTGGGCAATGGAGAGCGCAACGCGATCCAGACCGAAGGCATGACGCGTACCAAAGGCGTTACCTCCTTCCAAACCCTGCGCGTCGATGGAGAGGCCGTCTCCGCCTATCGCGGCGATTCCGTGGCGCTTGTCTTCCCGGAGGTTACGATCGAGCAAGCCGGCTTCCTCGTCGCCCACCCTGTGATGGATGGCCGCCCCAATGGCGATGTCGTCTCCGGCTTCACCTATCTGGAGGCAGGCACCAACGAGGGCGTCACCCTGCGCCTCAACACACCCGCCGATCCGGGTCGGATGTTCCTCGTTATGCTGCACACCGACGTGGACGACGACCGCGTGCTCGACTTCGTCTTCGTAGAGGACGGCATCAACGTGGAGGACAAAGCCGTCTTCGAAGGCACGACCATGGTCGCGCATATCGTGACGGTGCCGGAGTAGGCGCACTCCACGGTGGCGCTAGCACGGCGCGCAGCGTCGCAAGGGCGACCGCCCGCCCGCAGCGGGCCTGTAGCGAAGCGAAAGGCGTCTAGCGAGGACGCTCACCCGGATGGGTGAGCGAAAAGCTACATAGCGCTGATACCACCATCCAGCTTGATCTCCGCGCCGGTCATGAAGCGGCTTTCATCGCTTGCCAGATAGACCACTGCGTTGGCGATGTCGTTGGGTTCTCCGACGAAACGCAGGGGGATTTGGCGGGCGAGCTTCTCCATCAGCACATCCTTGTCGAGGCTATGCGCCTTAGCCGTCCCATCGAGAATAGGCGTGTCGACGAAGGTCGGGTGGATCGAGTTGCAGCGGATCTGCATGTTGTTCTTGGCGCAGTGCAGCGCAATCGACTTCGACAACATCCATACCGCCGCTTTTGACGCATTATAGGCGGGCATCGTGTCGCTCGCGATAAGGCCGGCGATGCTCGAAATGTTGATGATGGAGCCGGGTGCGTGCTCGCGCATCAGCGGCAGGGCCTTTTGGCAGCCGTGAAAAATGGAATCGACATTGATCGAGAAGCAGCGCTGCCAGTCGTCAAAATCGCATTCCTCGATATTGCCCGGCACGCCGATCCCGGCATTGTTGACGAGCACGTTCAGCCCGCCGATCTCTTGCCTGGCTGCATCGACAGCGACTTCCCATTGGTCGGGATCGGTCACGTCATGCGCGATGCCATGCGCATGGCCCACACCGCATTCCGAATTGATGCGCGCGGCGGTGTTTTCGGCGCCTTGGCCGTTGATATCGGTGCACAGCACGCGTGCCCCTTCGCGGGCGAGCAGGGTCGCATGGGCGGCTCCCAAGCCTTGAGCAGCGCCTGTTACAATTGCGAGTTTGCCTTCGCAGCGTTTCGTCATGTCCAAATCTCTCCCAAAAATCCCTTAGCCCAAGAAGCCCTAAGTCAGAAAACCAGGCGTCATTAGCATGGCCACGCGCACATCGACGCCGTGGCCGGCCTTGCGCCACTCGGCGACAAAGTCAGCGAGCCCGTCCAATGGCACGCGGTAAACTTCGATATTTTCCTCGGAAATGCCGCCGCCTTCGCTGACCTTGGTGAGGCCGCGGGCGCGCAGCAGAGTGAAGCTTTCGGAGACCATTCCGGGGGAAGAGTAAAACTCGCCCAGATTGTCCCATGCTTCCGCGGAGTATCCGGTTTCCTCGACCAGCTCGCGCTTGGCGGCGTCCATAGCGAGCTCGCCTTCCGCGCCCTCATCATCGCCGACAAGGCCTGCGGGGATTTCGAGGGTGAAGCGGCCCAGCGGCACGCGGTATTGTCCGACCAGGATGACGTGGCGGGTGCCGTCCGCATCCTCGTCTATCGCCATGATCGCGGCGGCGCGGATGCCGCGTGCGCGTCCGACATATTCCCACCGTCCGCGCGTTTTGGCGGTGATGAACTTGCCCTCCCACCGGGTTTCCTCCGGCAGGTTGGCGTCTTTATCTTTGATGAGGTTGGTGAAGTCGTTGGGCATAGGTTGGCAGCCCTTCGACAGGCTCTTGGCGGGCGGGTCAAGGGGGGATGTGGCTTAGACCTCGATCAAGCGATCAGGCAGCTCATTCGTGTCGTCTTCACCGCGCGGGAAATGCTCGGCGAGGATGAAGCCGACATCGCGCACGCCCACGGCCATGCCCTCTGCGATGCGGCCTTCGCGGATTTCTTCGAGCATGTCGCCCATCGCCTCGCCCCAGACTTCGGGCTTGACCTTTTCCGCGATGGAATCGTCCGCGACGATCTCTGCGCGGTGTTCTTGCATCGAGAGGTAGATGAGGACGCCGGTGCGGCCATGCGTGCGTCGTTCTGCGCCGACTTTGAAGTGGCGGATCGCTTGCTCATGACAGCGCGACGTTTTGACGGGCGAGGGGATCATGCGGAAACGCAACGGGTCCCACAGCTGCGCGGCGAGCACGATGAGGAAGGTGACGAGGCCAATCGCAACCAGCGTGCCGAGCAATTGCCCGTCAGTGAAGTCAACGCCCCAGCCGCCGATCAAGGCGTCCAGCATGTCGCGATACATCGCAGGGAAGGTCGCAAAGACTGTCATCACACTGATCGCCAAGCCAATCGCCCACCATAGGGCGACGTCAGTATAGCCGTCGCTGCGGTCGGCAAGGACCGTGACGATCTCGCCAGAGGTTTGCGTCTCCACTTCGCGCACGGCGTCAGAGACGAGTTTGTGCTGCTCTTCGTTTAGATAGGCCATGTCTCACCAACCCCCTGAGGCGCCGCCGCCTCCAAATGATCCGCCGCCGCCGGAGAAGCCGCCGCCGAAGCCGCCGCCTCCGCCGCTCCAGCCGCCTCCGCCAGAGCCGCCTCCGGAGAGAGCGCCGCGCGCAATGGCGCTGCCGATTTCCCACAGGATGATGGTGCCGACATCGCGGCCAAAGCCGTCGTCATCGTCATCCCAGTCGTCGTCATCATCGCGCCTGCGCTTTTTACCCTTGCGTTTGCCCCCCCGAGAGCCCCAGGGTCCTTTGCCCTTGCGGCGATAGCGGCGGCTCTTGCTCGCGCCGCGAATGATCGGAAGCACGAAGAAGAAAAACAGGAAGCCGAGCCAGATCAGTGCTCCAATGGGGAAGCCGCCATCGTCGGAGCGGCGCTCGGTCTGGATCGTGATCGCGTTTTGGGAGACTTCCGCTGCTTGTTCCGGCGTTAGCTGCAACTGGCCAATGATCGCATCGGTGCCCGCGACAATTCCGCCCGGCATATCACCATCGCGAAAGCGCGGCGTGATTTGATTCTGGATGATGAGCGAGGAGACCGCATCGGTCAGATAGCCTTCCAGCCCATAGCCGACCTCAATCCGCACGCGGCGTTCATTGGGGGCAACCAGCAGGATCGCGCCGTCATTGCGCTCCGCATCGCCGATCCCCCATTCGCGGCCCAGCCGGTAGCCATAATCGGCAATGTCGTAGCCATCGAGGGTCGGAACCGTCGCCACGACCAACTGGCGCTGCGTGGTTGCTTCCAGATTTTCGAGTTTCGCGGTCAGCTGCGCTTCGACATCGGCGGGGATGATATCGGCTTCGTCCACCACGCGGCCCGACAGCGCTGGGAAATCCTGCGCGGATAGAGGCGTAGTGAGGGCAGGGGCCAGATTGAGGCCCACGACTGTCAGGAGAAGGAGTAGAAACCGCATCACCAACTCCCACTCGCACCGCCGCCACCGAAAGAGCCGCCGCCGCCGGAGAAGCTGCTGCTGGAGCTGCGGCTGGAGGAGGTGCTGCCCCCGCGCGATCCGCTCCAACTGGAGCCACTACGCCCGCCTTTGGCCCCTTTGCCAATCTGGCTGATGAAAAGGAACATCATGAAGAGGATGAAGAGGTTGGCGAGGATCAGTCTGGCTGCTTCGCCAAAGTCTACCCGGTCTGCAATGCGAGCCTGCTCCTCCACCAGATTGCGCGCGGCGAAGGCTTCGTCTTCGGGCAATCCAAGATGGGTGACAAGCGCGTCCGTGCCCGCCTCAATCCCGCCGACCATGTCCTCTTGTTTGAAGAGAGGCACGATCTCGCTCTGGATGATGTATGCGCTGTAGGCGTCGGTCAGATAGCCTTCGAGCCCATAGCCAACCTCGATCCGCACTTGCCGTTCATTGGGGGCCACCAGCAGCATCGCGCCGTCATTGCGCTGCGCATCGCCCAATTCCCACTCGCGGCCCAAGCGATAGCCATAATCGGCGATGTCATACCCTTCGAGCGAGGTGATCGTCGCGACGACCAATTGGCGCTGCGTGGCGGATTCGAGAGCCTCCAGCTTGGCGCTCAGGTCTTCCTCAACCGGAGCGGGGATGATGTCGGCCTGATCGACCACGCGTCCCGTCAGCTCCGGGAAGGTCTGCGCGGCAATCGGTGCTGCGACCAGCGCAAGCAAGGCGGTTAGGGGGAGGGCGATACGGCGGATCATGCGGCCTCTGCCAATTCGCCCGCTTCTACCTCAGCCACCAGCCTGTCGACCCCGGCAGTGATACCTGCCTCGAAATCGCCGCTGCGGAAGGCGGGGAGGATGGCCTCATAGATGATCGCCGCTGCATCAGGGTCGGTGACGGTTGTCTCCAAGCCCAGTCCCACTTCGATGCGCACCAGCCTCTCACTGGGAGCGACCAGCAAAAGGAGCCCGTCATTCCGCTCAGCACTGCCTAGGCCCCATGCCTTGGCGAGGTCGAGCGCGTAGTCTTCGATTGAGCGTCCATCGAGCGAAGGCGTGGTCGCGACAACCAGTTGGGCCCCGGAGTTCTCTTCCAGCGCTGCCAGCTTGGCACTCAGTTCAGCTTCCACGCTGTCGCTCAGGATACTTGCCGTATCAACGACGCGGCCCGTCAGTTCGAGCGCTGCCTCCGGCGTAGCATTGTCATTGGCCGCGCCCTCAGGCTCGCTCTCAGATTGAGGGGCGCAAGCCATAAGGAACAGCGCCGCAAGAGCAGCAAGGAGAGACGATCCGCGCAAAGCTTAGTTCGACGTCAGGTCAAGCTCGGGCGCGATTTCGGCTCCCTCGGTCGTGGCCGAATAGGGCGCGAGTGGCTCTGCGCCGTGGATGATGTTGGCGCCGATCGTGTCCGGGAAGGTGCGGATCGTCGTGTTATAGGCGCGCACCGCCTCGTTATAGTCGCGGATGGCGACGGCGATGCGGTTCTCGGTGCCCTCAAGCTGGCTTTGCAGCGTCAGGAAGTTCTGGCTCGACGTGATCGTCGGATAGGCTTCAAAGCTGGCGAGCAGGCGGCCAATTCCGGCGCTGATCTGGCTCTGCGCCGCGGCAAAATCCTCCATCGCCTCAGCGTCATCAAGGCTATCTGCGCTGACATTGATGGCAGTCGCACGGGCGCGGGCCTCGGTCACTTCGGTCAGGATCGCACGCTCATTCTCAGCAGCGCCTTGTGCAACCTCAGCCAGGTTCGGGATCAGGTTCGCGCGGCGTTGGAACTGTGCCTCCACATCGGCCCATTTGGCCTTCGCCTCTTCCTCAGCAGCCGGGACCGAGTTGATCCCGCATGCGGCCAGCATCAATGAAGCGGCAGCGACCACAACGGCGCGCCCGAAATTCTTGAAATTCATCTTGGTCCCTCCTGAAAGCGCGAGCCTCGCATAAGGGGAGCGGCCGCGCAAACTGTCTGTACTATGAATATAGCACACCGTTGTTGGCTTTCAAGAAGTCCACAGGCGGCTCCTTGACGCTTGGCAAGCGGCTCTGAAGCTGCAAAATGGGCAGTACAGGGATCAGGTAAAGGGGATCAAGAATGCTTACCGAATTCAAGGAATTCATCGCCAAGGGCAATGTGATGGAACTGGCCGTTGCCGTTATCATCGCCGGTGCCTTCGCCGTCATTGTCGCATCGCTCACCAACGATATGATTATGCCAATCGTCGGCATGATCTTTGGCGATGTCGACTTCAGCAGCAAATACACCGTTCTTTCCGGCGCCGAGCTGGTGGAGCCTGGCATGTCGCTTGAAGCCGCACGTGAAGCGGGCGCGAATGTGCTGGCATGGGGCGCGTTTGTGACCTCGATCATCAACTTCGTGATCTTGGCCTTCATCATCTTCATGCTGGTTCGCTATGCGACCAAGATCCAAAAGCGCTATGAAAAGCCGGTAGAGGAAGAAGAAGCACCATCCGGCCCGACCGAAATCGAGCTGCTGACGGAAATCCGGGATAGCTTGAAGAAATAATCAGGTTAGCCTGAACACAACGCCCGCCTCGCACTTTGGTGCGGGGCGGGTGTTTTTTGTTTTGTGCCCTCAAACGCCGGGCGGCGGGAGTTGTTTGTCTCATGCACCCACATCCGTGGGTGCGTCCTCGCTAGACGTCCTCCGCTTGCGCTACGGACCCGCTGCGGTCGGCCTGTCGGCCTCTGGCTCGCCTGGTCGGCTCGCGACCAGCGCTAGTCGAGCGGTTGGCACCTAGCCGCTAGGCGCGAGGTGGCAACGTAATCGCGGAGCACGGGCCGCGAAGCGGACCGCAAGGGCGACCGCCCGCCCGCAGCGACGCGCCCGAAGGGCGTGAGAGCGAGGAAATCGCGCCCGGCGTCTGAGGGCGCAAGAAAACAAAAACCCTCCGACTGTCGCGCACACTCTCACAACTCACACCAAACCCCCATTCACTTCCATTTCATCAATCAAGCGCTATATGAGGAGCGTCGGGCAACCGACTATGGCGATAAATTGCAGCGTGCAATAGGCACAACGGACCCGGGGGCAGTACCCGGCGGCTCCACCATAAATCTCTGGAAACAGGGACTTTTGACGGGGCCGAACTAGGATCGACGTGGGCTGAAAAGCGTTGTTTTTGCCCGGGCTGAAAACCCCGTAAAACTGTTCACAACTCATAAGTGCAAACGATAACGAAGCACTCGCAATCGCAGCGTAATCTGACGGCCTAACGGCCTGATCTTACAAAGCTAAAGCGCGGTTGGACCCACCGGGCAACAGAAGCGGATTCCGGGGCCCCGGGGAGAGGCTAGCAACAGAATCTCCCCACTTTCATTGTTTTGCGAATAAGAACCGCCCTCGCCAAGAGAACGACGGTCCTCCTCTCCCAAGACAAAAGCGCGGGTAGCTAGCAACAGAAACCCCCACTCATCTCCGATATTGTACAAGAACCGACTGCGCGATGAGCGCGGCGGTCCTGCTGTCCCTAAGCCTAGGCCAAGTGCCGCGCGGAAGTTTCATCTGGTGGAAAGGTTGGTGAGTATAGCCTTGCAAAACCGTCGAATTTTCAGGGGTCGCACACTGTGAATATGCATCTCTCCAGCAAGCTTGCCGCGCTTTCGGTTACTGTTCTTGCCGCCACCGGCCTCTCCGCTCCGGCATCCGCCGAACCCTATCAAGAATATCTCGAGCGCTTGCGTCACATTTGCGAGGTCGACTGCCTCCAGCCGCGCGCGCTTCAGATCGCGGCTCGCCGCAATGCGAGCGACATGGCCGATGATGAGGAATGGGAGATGGCCGTCATCATGGATGTCGCCAATGTCATCCGCGTCGGCGACAAGTTTGAGCTGCATGACCGCGACTACAATGTGAACCCGCTGGAGGAGATCGCGATCCTCGGCTCAGCCGGGATCAACACCTCAAGCAGCAACGGGATTGGCGGTCTCTCACGCGGGTCGAGAGTGGCGCGCAATCCCAACCTGGTCGTGATCGAGTTTGATGAGGACACGTTCTACGAAATCCTCGATGCATCGGTCGATACAGTTGCAGAGAACTCGACCGAAACTACCACCGAGGCAGGCCTGATCGTCGATGGCGATAGGACGGCTGAATTTGAGCGGCCAACGCTAGCCAATCTGCGCGCCTATTTCCGCGGTCGGCGCATCGTGGTGCGCGGACAGCCTCGGCTTGAAGCGGCATGGGTCGGAGGACGGCGCGACTTCCGCCGCAAGCAAGTGACTTTGGTGGTCACGCGGGCAGAGGATATTGCTCTGCTTCCCGAATATGACGAGGACGGCAACGCGATCCCCAATGACGGGTTTGGGCAGTAGGTTAGCTGCGCGGGTCTTGGGGCAGAGCGTCTGAGCGCTCAGCTGCTTGCGCCAATTGCGCTCTCAGCTCGGCGACTTCCTTCTTCGCATCGAGCGAATCTAGGATAGCAGCACCCGCTAGGAACACCGCGCCGGTTGTTGCTAGGAACAGAGCTACGCCCCAGCCGCCGGGATATTGGTCGAGATAGGAACTGCCGCGGGCGGTGGCGCCCAGTGCGAGGGCATAGATGATCACATAGGCTTCGAGCCGGTTCTTGATCACAAAAAGACGCCCAATTTTTCGCAGCATTCCGACTCCAAAGGTTAACCTCTTCAAGAGCAATTACCGTGCCAACAACGCTTGGCTGCGGGCTCTAGTGGTTAACGTTGGGACGAGTGTAAGCGCATCCGACGCAGAGCTGCAAATGCGTTAACTTTGATGAACTGGCTCAATCGAGCTGAAGCGCGGTGAGCAGTGCTCGTCTTGCGGCGACCACCTGCTCGGTCAAAGCCTCGCTGCCCAGATCGGCCGGGTCGATCTGCTCGGGCCATGTTTGCGCGATGGTCTGTTCCAACAGGTCGGCCTTGGCTTCATCGAGAAGAAAGCGCGGATCGACGGTCGCGGAATCGCACACAACGCGCAGGCGCAGGCAGGCAGGACCGCCGCCATTGGCCATGCTTTGGCGCACATCGACAGGCACGACTTTGCGGATCGGGCCGTTGGAGGCGACCATCGCCTCGCAATAGGCCCAGACGCTTTCGCTCTCGCGGCATTCCTCGGGCACGATCAGCGCCATCGTGCCATCGGGCAGCGTCGTCAGCTGAGCGTTGAAGAGATAGGTGCGGATGGCTTCGTCGAGGCTTACCGCGCTGGAGGGAACCTCCACCACTTCGAGCGCGGGGAAGGCCGCGCGGATCGCGTCGTAGGCACCCGCTTGGTCAGCGAAAGCCTCCGCATGGGTGAACAACACACGCTCATTGGCGACCGAGACGACGTCATTGTGGAACGCGCCCGCTTCAATCGCGGCAGGGTTCTGTACGATGAAGACGCATTTGGCTGGGTCGAGTCCGTGTGAGCGAGCGATGAGCCGGCTGGCTTGTTCATGCTGTCGCGCCGGGAATCGTCCGCCGGGCCTGCCGTAGACGAACACTTCGACACCCGCGCTGCCATGCCCCTCACAGAAACGCATATGATTGGCCGCGCCCTCATCCCCGAAAGTGGCCGGGACGGCGGTGTGGATCGTGAAATGTTCCTTGTCTGCGAAGGCGATTTTGAGCTGCTGGGCCGTCTCATGCCATTCCTGCGCGCGGTGGAGCATGGTCACAAGGTTTGCCGGGGTCATGTGGCACTTGCAGTCCTTAGTATCCGGCGCCGGGCTGACTGTAGCGGCATTGGCGGTCCACATGCTCGACGCAGACCAAGGCACAGCGCGCAAGCTGGGGTCTTCCGTCCCGTCCAAGGCGAGGGCGGCCATCGTCGCGATATTGGGCCTGTGAAGCGGCAGCAGGAAGCCTTGCACACCCAGCCGCTCCAGATTGCCGCGCATCTTGGCGATCCCCTGCAAGGCAGCCGCACGCGGGTAGGAGGTGTTGCCGTGATGCTTGGCGCTCGCAATATTGCCGAGGCTCAGACCCGCATAATTGTGCGTCGGGCCGACAATCCCGTCGAAATTGATCTCTGTGAGCATTAGCGCGCGACGCTCCAGACCTTATCGCCCTCGGCGACGTCCAGAGCATCGGCAGCCGCTGAGTCAATCGCGATCCCGCCTTCGCCGTCCATCACCCGCGCGCCATAGCAGGCGCGGAAGTCGGAGAGGCGTCCGGTGGCGATAATCGCGCGCTCGCCTTCGTGCACGTCGAGGCCAGTGAGTGTTGCTTCGCTGCTGTCACGCACGCTCGTGACGCTGTCGGTCGGCGCGATCATGGTTGGGCCTCCGTCAAAAATGTCGACATAGCCTTCATAGCGGAAGCCCTCATTCTCCAGCATCCGCATCGCCGCGCGGCCTGTGGGATGAGGGACGCCGATTACGGAGCGCGCATCCTCGCCCAGCATCGCGATGTAGACGGGGTGCTTGGGCATCAAGTCGGCGATGAACTGGTTGCCATTGATGGCGTTGAAATAGTCCGCTTCCTGAAAGCCCATGCCGAAGAAGCGCCCCGCAACCCCGTCCCAGAAGGGTGATCCGCCGCGCTCATCAATGATCCCGCGCAGCTCCGCCAGCACCCGGTCCGCAAAGCGCGCGCGGTGCATGGCGATGAAGAGATAGCGGGAGCGGGCGAGCAACAGGCCAAGCCCCCCGGCGCGTTCATTGGGGTGGAGGAACAGTCCGCCAACCTCGCTCGATCCTTCCAGATCGGTGACGAGGCTGAGCAATTCGGCGCGCACCGTGCGGTCGAGTTCCTGGCTGTATTGGGTGAGCGTGTTGAGGCGGTAGGAGTAGAACGGCCATTGCTGCCCGACCTTGGTCATCAGCTGGCATGTGCCGCGCACAGCTTTGGACTTGGTATCCTCCAGCACCAACACGAATTGTTCGTCGACCAGCGTATCCTCAGTATTCTCAAAAGCGGCCTGCGCGCGTTCGAGCTTTGTGCCCAGCGCTTTTCGGTCAGCGGGCAGGTTGGTGAAACCCCCGCCGGTCAGCTTGGCCATCTCATAGAGGTGTTCCAGATCGGTCGAGCGCGCGGCGCGAAGGCGAAAGGTCAAATCTAGGGCTCCCCTTGGCGCGATAGACTGCGCCAGTGTCCTGCAAAGCCTACCCGTAGCGGGCGAAATCGCGCCTTCCAACCCCGCTTGCAATGGACCGCACGTTTCGCCATAGGCTGATCCCAAGTCCTCCTCCCCAGGCCCGTTAAACGGATCGATCTGAGGACTATCAATGACCACCATGAATTCCCCTATGATTGGGCGCGCTGGCCTCTCTGTGGATGAGGGTCTTGCCCATCTGCTCGAAACGCAAGTTCTGGCTCCATTAGGCCGGGATGCGGAAGCGTTTTGGCAGGGCTTCGCGACGCTGCTGGCGGATTTTGCTCCGCGCAATCAGGCGCTGCTGGCAAAGCGCGAGGACCTTCAGGCAATGATCGACGCATGGCATGTCGAGCGAGTGGGAAAGCCACATGACGCAGCGGAGTATCGCGCGTTTCTGGAGGAGATCGGCTATCTCGTGCCAGAGCCTGCTGACTTCCAGATTGGCACGCAGAACGTCGATCCTGAGATCGCGACGATGGCGGGCCCGCAGCTGGTGGTCCCGATCCTCAATGCCCGTTTCTTGCTGAACGCGGCCAATGCGCGTTGGGGTTCGCTCTACGACGCCTTCTACGGGACCGATGCGCTAGACGCTCCGCCCGCAAAGCCCGGCGGCTATGACGAGGAACGCGGGGCGGCGGTGATTGCGCGCGGTCGCGAGTTCCTCGATCAGGCCGTGCCGCTGGCAGAGGGCAGCTGGGCCGACCTCACTGACGCGACCCAAGGCATCGCTATCGCGGATGAGAGCCAATATGTCGGCGAGACCGAGAAGGGCCGTCTATTCGTCAACAATGGCCTCCACATCGAAGTGGTCTTCGACGCGTCCACGCCTGTCGGAGCGGGCGACAAACTCGGCATTGCGGACATCAACATCGAAGCCGCTCTCACCACCATTGCCGATTGCGAGGATTCGGTTGCGGCGGTTGATGGAGAGGACAAGTTGCTTGCCTACACCAACTGGCTCGGCATTATTCGCGGCGATCTGGAGGAGAGCTTTGAGAAGGGTGGGCGTACGCTCACCCGCAAGCTCAATGGCGACAAGACCTATCGCGATGGCTTTGGCAATGAGCACTCACTGCCGGGCCGCAGTCTGATGTTTGTGAGGAATGTCGGGCACTTGATGACCAATCCTGCGATCCGGCTTCAGGACGGCTCGGAGATCCCCGAGGGCATCATGGACGCGGTCTTCACCTCCGCGATCAGCACGCTGGACGTTGAAGGGCCCCATAAAGAAGGATTGGCGAAATACGGCAATTCGAAGCACGGCAGCATCTACATCGTGAAGCCCAAGATGCACGGGCCGGAGGAATGCGCCTTCACCAACGATCTGTTCGACGCAGTGGAAGACTTGCTGGGTCTTCCGCGTCACACGATCAAGGTCGGCGTGATGGACGAGGAACGCCGCACTTCCGCCAATCTCGGTGCCTGTATCCACGCGGTGAAGGACCGCATCGTCTTCATCAACACCGGCTTCCTTGACCGCACGGGGGATGAGATTCACACCTCGATGCAAGCGGGTCCGATGATGCGCAAGGGCGAGATGAAGTCGTCCGCATGGCTCGGCTCTTACGAGGCGCGCAATGTCGCGATTGGCCTCAAGCACGGCCTGTCGGGCAAGGCGCAGATCGGCAAGGGCATGTGGGCCGCGCCCGACCTGATGGGGCAGATGATGGTCGAGAAGATCGGGCATCTGCGCGCGGGCGCGAACACGGCGTGGGTGCCGTCTCCAACCGCCGCGACGCTCCACGCTTTGCACTATCATTCTGAGAACGTCTTCAACCTCCAGAAATCGCTGCCAGAGCCTGCGGGTCTCGACGCGCTGCTCTCGATCCCGCTGGCGCAGGGCACGAACTGGTCGGAGGAGGAACTGCGCGAGGAGCTCGACAATAATGCCCAAGGCCTGCTCGGCTATGTGGTGCGCTGGGTCGATGCGGGTGTGGGCTGCTCCAAGGTGCCGGACATCAACGATGTCGGCCTGATGGAGGACCGCGCGACGCTTCGCATCTCCTCCCAGCACATCGCCAACTGGCTGCTCCATGGCGTGGTCACTGAGGAGCAGGTGATGGACAGCCTCACCCGCATGGCTACCAAGGTCGACATGCAGAACTCAGGCGATCCCTCGTACCAGCCGCTGATCGGTAACGAGGACGCCCCCGCCTTCCGCGCGGCCAAGGATCTGATCTTCAAAGGCGCCCAGCAACCCTCTGGCTACACCGAACCGCTGCTCCACAGCTGGCGACAGGTGAAGAAGGCGCAAGGGGCGGTTTAGAGCCCATGCGACCTATTGCTTAGGGTCGATCTCGTCCCAATCCATGTCGAGTTCGCTGAGGTCGAATTCGAAGCCCATTTCCGCCTCTTCCAAGGCCTTGACCGCTTCGACACCCTCTTCAGCGAGCACTTTCAGCTTGGCGAGATCGTTATCGACAGCAGAGCTCATCATGGCGATCTCACCGGCGACCTCTTCATCCGACAAGTCGGGATCAAATTCGGCGCTCATCACCATTGTAACGCGGCAAGCGTTCTCGCCTGTCGGCTCAATCGTGTAGTCCTCAACTGATTTAACGAGCGCAAAGAGCTGCGGAACCATGACGCATTCGGCTTTGTGGCGTTGTCCGGGGACGCGTTCGAGCACCGTGAATTCGAAGACGGCGTCGTCGATCTCTTCAACGCTCATTGTGAAACGGCCGTCCGATCCCTTGAGCTGGGCGCCGCGTTGGGCATGCGCAAATCGCGGATCGGCAATGTCGATCAGAGGAAACACCTCGAGTGCCGGGCGACGAATCAAGACTTCGGCCTCGAACTCGACCGGACCTTCGATCATGCGCTTGTTTTTGTTGAACCCGAACAATGGATGGCTCCTTGGCAATGGCGAGTGACTACGCAACTTTACTTGGCAAGGCCTAACAATCCGTGACGTTATCGGTCGTCCGCTCTTCAATCCTCGCGCACGACAAGCGAGCGGCGTTTGCGGGCTGGTGCGCCTTTGGCTCGGTCGTTTGCCGAGCCGTCCATCTGTGCAAGGCTCTGCACACCGACGCGGAATTTGGCTTGAACGGTGGCGGCAAAGTCGGCCTGCGCTGGCGTGAGTTCGCCGGATACCTCCTGCGCCTCGATCCCCAGTTTCGCGCCCGACTTTGTGCCTGACTTCTTCTGCGCCTTACCCGTTTCGCGGGTGATATTGCCGAGCTTTTCATCGCCCAGCGGCGCGCCAAACTTGATCCCGCACATCTGCCCGCGCGACCAGACGATCTCGCAAAGAACCATGTCGTCGCCCATCACCAGCCTTGCCGTGGTGCCAGCGGGCGGCGGGGTTGGAGTCTCCAGCATCGCGCCATCGTCAGAGATATTGGTCATATGACACTCATGCTGCTCGCCCTTTGTCGCGAGCGTCACCGGAATTTCCGTAAGCATGCGGGTCGAGCGCCGCCGATCAATCTGATTGCGCGCAAGTGCCTCAAAACTCTTTGGCTCGACGATCTGGCCCATTTATCCCTCTTAACTGCACCCTTGGGAGGTCCGCCCGTGGCCTGCGTTATGAGGGGTTAAACCATTCGAATGTCTTGGCGAATTTGCTTACTCAAACTTAACCAAATGCCTTTGGCGGGTGGTCAGTATGGATGGCAGGGCGAAGGTTACTGTAACGCCCGCGCCACCGCGATAAACTCGTCGACGCTGACGGTTTCAGCGCGGCGGGTTGGGTCGATGCCAACCGTCTCGAGCGCATCGAGAGCACCATGCACCGACTTAAGGCTCTGGCGCAGCATTTTGCGACGTTGGCCAAAGGCGGCTTCGGTGAGGCGTTCGAGCGTGCGGGAGGAGACGCCTTCGGGCGCATCAGCAGGGGTCAGATGGACGATTGCGCTCATCACTTTGGGTGGCGGGGTGAAGGCGCTGCGGTGGACCTTCATCGCGAGCTTGGCGCAGGCGCGCCACTGGGCAAGGACGGCGAGGCGACCATAGGCGCTGGTGCCCGGCTTTGCGACGATCCGCTCCGCCACTTCGCGTTGGAACATCAGGGTGAGGGACAGCCACTGAGGGGGCCATGCTCTGTCATCCCCTTGGCCGCTCAGCCAACGTACAAAAAGCGCCGTGCCGACATTGTAGGGCAGGTTGGAGAGGACGTGGAAGGGCGCGCCATTCATCACTTCTGCGTGATCCAGCTTCATCGCGTCGCCTTGGATGACATTGAGCTGGCCGGGAAAGGCCTCTCCCAACTCCTCCAAAGCCGGCAGACACCGCGCGTCCATCTCGATTGCGGTCACATTCGCACCTGCTCTTAGCAAAGCGCGGGTGAGGCCTCCGGGACCGGGACCCACTTCGAGGACGCTCGCGCCTTTGAGATCTCCGGGAAGGGCCGCGATGCGGTCCAGCATTTGCTCGTCGAGGAGGAAGTTCTGGCCCAAGGCCTTGGACGCAGACAGGCCGTGGCGTTGGATCACCTCCCTGATCGGGGGCAGATCAGCCATTGCGCGCGGCCGCCCCGCGGGCAGCCACACAGTCGCTCGCCATGGCAAGCGCCGCCATCATGGCGCTGGGATTGGCTTTGCCGCTGCCGGCAATGTCAAACGCAGTGCCGTGGTCGGGCGAAGTGCGAATGATCGGCAGGCCCATCGTGACGTTGACGCCTTGGTCGAATTCCAGCGCTTTCAGGGGGATAAGCGCCTGATCGTGATACATGCACAAAGCCGCGTCATAGGACCGCCGCATCACAGGCGTGAACAAAGCGTCGCCCGGCACTGGCCCGACCGCGTGGAGGCCTTCTTCCTGCAAAGTCGCAATTGCAGGGGCAATCGCATGGGCCTCCTCATCGCCAAACTGACCGCCTTCGCCCGCATGGGGGTTGAGGCCCGCAATCGCGAGACGCGGCTCAGCAATCCCAAAGTCTCGTGCCAGGCCAGCGGCGATGATGCGCGCTTTGTGGGTGATGAGCTCAGGTGAGATCAGCCCCGGTACTTCGGACAGCGCGACATGGACGGTCAAAGGAACAGTCCGCAGCGATGGGCCTGCGAGCATCATCACTGCGTCTTCGGGCGCCATGCCACAAACCTGCGCCAGAAATTCGGTTTGGCCCGGATACTCAAAGCCCACTTTGCCTAGCTGGGCCTTGCTTACCGGAGCAGTCACCAGCGCGCTTGCCTTGCCGAGCAGCACTGCGCGGGTTGCCTCGGACAGCGAATAGAGCGCGAGCGCTGCGCCCTCATCATTCGGAGCGCCGGGCGTGTAGCTTGCATCCGCGCCTGCAATCACTGGCAGACCATCGGCGAAGGCGTGCGCTGCTTCCTCCGGCTGGTCGATGGGGATGATAGAGCACGCGCTTCCCGCCGCCTCGCTCGCCGCGCGGAGCACATCCACGCCGCCGACAACGAAGAAGGGGGCGCTGCTTGCCCTGAGGCGTTGATAGCTGGCGCAGATGATCTCCGGACCGATGCCCGCAGGATCACCCAAAGACACGGCCAAGGGCGAAACCGCTAATGGAAGCGTGCTCATGTCCCCCAAAGAGCCCCCAACTCAATCAGCGCCCTAGTTGTAGAGGATGTAGGCGTCGTTGCGCAGGTCACGCAGGTAACGCTGGGCGCGCTTGTTGATCCGCTCGCTCTCAATCGTGTTCATCACCGATTGGAAGTCCGGAGCGTTCTCCTGAGCTGGATCATCACGGCCACACAGCATCAGCACGCGCACGCCTTCTTCGATGTTACCGAAGGGCGGGGTGGTCTGACCGACCTGCATGTTGAGCAGGATGTTCTGCAATTGCTCGGGCAGTTGGCCGGCCTGGATCTGCTCGTTCGAGACCACATTGGCACCCAGCACGCTGCGCGCTGTTTCCGCCTCGCCGCAGCTGCGCAGCGATTGGATGAAGACGCCAAATTCGTCGATCTTGGCCGCAGCCTGTTCCTCGGTCGTGCCCGGTTCGAAGCCAATCGAGATTTGCTTGAGGCTGAGGATCGAAGCCTTTGGATCGGCCATCAGTACCTGACGGCGCTCAATCAGATAGACGATTGAATAGCCGCCCGGAATGGCAATCGGACCGACCAGCTGACCCGGCTGCATTTGCTGCACGGTTTGGGCCATCGCTTGCGGCAGGGTTGCAAGGCGTAGGAAGCCGGTGTCCCCGCCGCCCACTGCCGTCGAGGCCTCTGAGAATTGCCGTGCATAGGCGACAAAGCTGCCGCCCTGTTCCAGCTGCTGCATGATACGCTGCATGTTCTGGAGCACCGCATCGCGGTTCTCATCGGTCGCGTTCATGTAAATCTCGCCGAGGCGATATTCGTCAGTGCCGCGCGCTTCTTCGAGCCGCTCCAGCACGCCATTCACTTCCTCTGCCGAGACATTGACGAAGGGAGAGATATTGCGGCGGACAAGGTTCTCCCACGCAATTTCGCCTTCGATCTGGCGCTTGAGAGCGTTGGGCGAGGAGCCGATGGATACGAGATACTCGTCCATCCGCTCTGGCTGCTGGCCGAAATTCTGCGCGGCGAGCTGTTGGTAGGTCTGCTCCACTTCAGCGCGCGAAACCGGCATTTCCTGCGCGGCGGAGGCCTGAATTTTAAGCGTTTCGTCAATCAGGTTGCGCAGCACCTGGACGCGCAGGCGCTGAAGCTCTTCAGCGGAAACCTCTGTCTCAGCGGCGTTGGTGACAAGCGCGACGCGCTGGTCGATATCGGTCCCGGTGATGACATAGCCATTGACCACAGCGGTTGCGGTCCGCTCATTCGGGTTCTCGCTGCCATAGATCGTGAAGTCCGCAGGGATGCCCAGCGGGTTATCCGCCGTTGCCTGAGCCGGTGCAGGCGCGGCGTTTTGCGCGCTCGAAGGGATCGCGGCAAAGGCGAGCGATCCGAGCAAAGTGCCCGCAAGAGTGCTGGTCACAGCTTTGCGAAGAGTGGAATTAGCCATCAAAGTTTCGTCCATGATCTACGATAATTGTACCGTTCAAAGCGCATATAGGCGCCCCATCCGCGTCCCGTACAGCTCGTCTCCCGCATGCCGTCCCTCGGCTGAACGCAGGCTGAGTGTTAATGAGCGGCGCTTTAACCCCTTTTGCCGTGCATGCCAACGCAAGCTATCCACCGCTGCCCCGTGCCGAACTAGCGGAAGCCCAGATTTCGCAGCGCAAAGAACACCTGAAACGAGTTTCCGCGCTCTGCATCGCCTGCGGAGATAAAGTCGCGCCGCCAGGTTGCTCCGAATTCGATGCAATCGTCGCTGTAAGCGATACCAAGCCGGGTCCGAATAGGCTCAAACCCGTCCGGGCTGAAGACCGGGTCCTCTGCCGCGCTTGTCAGGTTGAAAACGCCGGAGCCGAACACCGACCAATGCCGCCCGATGGTAAAGCGCCCCGCTGCCCGGATTTCTTCGCGGTCGAGCAAATCCTCAACCGTCTGAATGTCGCGGTTGAGGCGTAGATAGCCCAGCTCCACATAATTGCGCTGCGAACCGATCGTGGCGTCAATCTCGTTCCGGCGTACAGCTAGGCTGTCCTTGTCGATGCGGAAGCGGTGGGTGAAGGCAATGAAGTTCTTGTAGCGAATTTCCGTCCGGCCCACGAAGTCAGAGACCCGCTCTGACAGGCCGGTGCCGTCGGGGAAGATCTCACGCTCATTGGTGAAGCGGTAGGATTGGCCCACCGTGGTCTCAACCCGCCAGCCCGGCCGCTCCAGCGACCAGTCGAGACCCCAAGTGACCCGCGTGCCATCCTCGACCCGGTCATATCCGGGGAAGCGGTTGAGCGCGAAGAGGTTGCTATCCTCCAAATCAATCGCGCGCGCATCTTCGTTGGGCACGGCGAGGTTGCGGATCGAGGGGCTGGCGACGACCTGAAGGCGCGGTTTCAGAACTTGCGTCCCGCCAAAGGCCTCACCCACGAAGGGCCACTCAACATCCACCGCAGCGGTCGCCACGCCGCGCGCGGTCCAGCCTTCATTGCCGCGATAGACAGCCGTCAGCGTCGAGAGCGTGTCATTGGTGTTGTAGACATCGCCGCGCACAAGGCCGGTGACCGTCACCAACTGCCCCATGCCTGTCAGCGCGCGCCTATCCCAGCGTGCGCCTGCAAAAGCGCGCTGCGTGTCCTGCCCTTCGTCCCGCACCAGAGCGAGCGTGTTGGCTTGCAGCTCCAATTGGCCACCCAGCACTGGATCGGCGAGGTTATAGCGATAATCGAAGGCGGGCAGGGCAAGCGGCACCTGGCCTTGCTCGGCATTGATCCGCAGGGTCTGCGTCGCCCAACCGGCAAGGCTGAGATAGGACTGGTCGTCAATCCGCTCCAGATTGAAGGTCGAGCGTAGGCGGTCATCGCGGCTAAGGTCATAGCGGCGCAGGAAGGTGCGGTCGCTGGCGAGCCGGATAGAGCCGGTGAGGCTCCACGCCTCGTCAAACTGGAACCGGCCATTGGCGAAGAGATAGCCGCGCGGGTCACTCCTTGCGGTTGGAGTTGCCCCGAAATTGGCAACGCGCTGGCTCGACGTTGCATAGCCGGTGATCTGATACGCGCCCTTGCCGGTCAAATGCCGCCATTGGGCAGAGATCATCGGCGCGACGTTGGAATAGACCCGCGTGCCCAGCGTCAGGTCCTGATTGTCGGCCACGCGCAGATAATATTCGCCCTGAACCTCCAGACCATTCACTTGGTCAATGCGGATATTGGGAACGAGAAAGCCGCTCTCCGCCCGGCCATCAGTGCGGATGGCGAGGCCGGGCAGCGGCAGAATGCGCGCTCCGAACAGCTCCAACACAGCGCCGGTAAAGCGCACGCGGTTGTCGCCCGGCGTGTAGGTCACGCGGTCAGCGGTGACGCGCCAAGATGGTTCCTTGTCGCAGCCTTCGCCATTGATGACAGCGCAAGCGGTGTAGGCGGCGTCTTCGAGCTGGACGGTGCCATCCTCACCGCGCTCAGCTGAGCGAGCCGCCAGCCGGCCACCAGCGCGCAAGGCGAGTAAAAGCTCATCCATCGCGCCCGCTTCGAACTGATCGTTGAGCGTGATGCTTTCCGTGAAGATCTGATTGCCGGTGTTGTCGACAAAGCGGACACTGCCGGTGGCGATGATTGAGCCGGTGTTGCGGTCCCACACGACGTTGCGGGCACGGACCGAGGCCCGGTCGGAGCGCAGGATGACATTGCCGCTGGCGATGATCCGTTCATTGGCGCTGTCATAGGCGACTTCGTCCGCCTCAAAGGTGACTTCCTCGCCTGACTGCGCCTCGCTCGTCGCATCAGGCGCGGGAGGTGTGTCCTCCAGCTCAATGACCTGCAGCGGCTGAATGCTCTCGCGCCTCTCGCGCGCTTCGTCGCTTTCATAATGATAGAGAAGCTCCTCGGCTTCCTCTTCAGTCACCAGTGGTTCTTCGCCGGACGCTTCCTGAGCGCTCAGCGGCGCGGCAAGCGCGCATAGAGCAACGCTCGCGCTTGCAAGAGCAAGCGGCCGAACTGTTGCGTGAAATCTGTGATGGCCACCAGCTGGGGTGCTGACCATGGAACCCTCCGACATGGCTTGCCTATTGCACCGCTGGCGCTTAATCGCAATCGCCATTCCCGGTCGTTCAACCATATGATTGATCACCGGAGCTTTTGACCCGCCGGATGCGGCGGCAGACATTCGGAGCTTCTATGCAAATCGTCTTCACCCAACCCTCGCCCGCAAATGTTCGACTGACCGCCCGCGTGGTCAATAAAGGCGATACACTCGCCGATCTTGAACCGGCGCTGAGCGAAGGGGCGGTTGTTGCCCGTTTTAAAGGTGGACCGGGTCAGGTTTTCGACGGATTTGCGACAATCGATGGATCGCTGGCGCGGGTCGGTATCGCCGGAGCAGGTGAGAAGGGGGCTGATGGCCGCGCTTTGAACCTCGAAAAAGCTGGCTCAGGCCTCGCTGCAAAATATCTGCGGTCGGGTGAGACTGAGATGGTGCTCGACCTTGGCGCAGCAGAGCTTTCGGGCGAGGAAGCCGCATCGGTGCTCACCGGCCTCAAACTGCGCAGCTGGTCGCACGACCAATATCGCACGAAGCTTGCCGCTGATAAGAAGGTGAGCCTTGATACGGTCCATGTCGTCAATGCACCCGAAGGCACCGAGGCAGCCTGGGCGCGCGAGGAAGCCATCACCAAGGGCGTTGAGTTCACCAAGAAGCTCGTCACCGAACCCGCCAACATCGTTTATCCCGAAAGCTTCGTCGCTTTGTGCAAGGAGGCCTTTGCAGGCACCGGCGCGGAAATCACTGTCCTGAACGAGGCGGAGATGGAAGAGCTGGGCATGGGCGCTCTTTTGGGTGTGGGCCAAGGCTCTCGGCGTGAATCGCAGCTGCTTGCGATCCGTTGGAATGGCGGCGCAGAGGGTGAGGCTCCCACTGTGCTGGTCGGCAAAGGCGTGACATTTGATACCGGCGGTATCTCGATCAAGCCCGCTCCCGGCATGGAAGACATGAAGTGGGACATGGGCGGCGCAGGCGCGGTGGCGGGCGGCATGCTTTCGCTCGTGTCTCGCAAGGCCAAGGCCAATGTCATCGGCGTGATGGGCCTCGTCGAGAACATGCCGGACGGCAATGCAATCCGCCCCGGCGACGTGCTCACCACGATGAGCGGGCAGACGGTCGAGGTCCTCAACACCGACGCGGAAGGCCGCTTGGTCCTGTGCGATGCGCTTCACTGGGCGCAAGAGCAGTACTCTCCGGCCCGCGTGATCGACTTTGCGACTTTGACCGGCGCCATGATTGTGGCGCTCGGCAACGAGCACGGCGGTGTCTTTGCCAATGATGATGATCTGGCCGACCAACTGGTCGCTGCGGGCAAGGCGACCGAGGACAAGCTGTGGCGCATGCCCATCGGCCCTGCCTACGACAAACTGATCGACAGCCCCATTGCCGACATGAAGAATATCGGTGGGCGCTGGGGCGGATCGATCACCGCCGCTCAATTCCTCCACCGCTTCATCAAGAAGGGCACCCCTTGGGCGCACTGCGACATCGCCGGAATGGTGTGGAGCGACAAGCCCGGCCATAACCACGACAAGGGTGCAACCGGCTACGGCGCGCGCCTGATCGACCGGCTGGTCGCGGACAATTTTGAAGGGTAAGGGAGCGCTTTCATCCCCAAAATGCGCAAAAAATCGGACCTACCGTCCAAGATTTGCGGAGCCTGCGGCTTGCCCTTCACATGGCGCAAGAAGTGGGAGCGGGACTGGGATAATGTGAAGTATTGCTCCGAGCGGTGTAAGCGCAACAAGAAGGCTTGTTAGCTTCGTGGCCGCGCCACCCGCTCCCTCCACCCTTCCACCCGGATCATACTCCGGTGTGAAAATCCGGGTGGAAGGGTGGAGGGAGCGGGTGGCTTGGTCTAGTCAGACAAAATGAAAATCGATTTCTGGCAGCTCTCGCGCGATCCGGTGGAGAAGGTCGTCACGCTTATCGCGCAAAAGGTGATGGGTGAGGGTGAGCGGCTGTTGGTGGTCAGCAAGGATGCAGACCAGCGCGCCGCAATCTCCAAAGAGCTTTGGGCGGCGGGGCCGGACAGTTTCCTCGCCAATGGTGAAGCCACCGCCCCCGGTGCGGACAAGCAGCCGATCCTGCTCGCAGGCGAACTCCAGACTGACAACTCAGCCAGCCACGTCATCTATGCCGACGGACAATACCGCGAACCTGAAGGTTTCGCACGTGCCTTCCTCTTGTTTGACGAGGGCACGGTGGAGGCCGCCCGTGGCACCTGGCGCAGCCTTGATGGGCAAGAGGATTTGGAGCGCGCCTTTTTCCGGCAGGATGGCGGCAAGTGGGTGAAGGTCGCCTGAGCGGCTTGCGTGCAATCACCGCTTGGGTAACAATCATCCGTCAGCAATGGGAGCAAAGCCGATGAAACGTCTCGCCAAAACTGCCACAATTGTGACCGCCACGCTCGCTCTCGTCGCCTGCGGGTCGGAGACATCCGGCACCTTCACCACGGAAGATGGCGAAAGCGGCGAATACTCAATCGACAGCGACACGGGCGAAACCTCGGCTAGCGTCATGACGGATGAGGGGCTGACTACATTGCGGTCCGGTTCAACCGTCGAAGTCACCGATCTGCCCGGCGGTTTCACCGTCTATCCGGGCGCGACTATCGTCGCCAACACGATTGTTGAGCGCGCAGATGGCAGCGGCAGCATGATCATGTTCGAAACCGGCGACGCGCCCGAAGATGTCGCCGCGCATTACCGCACAGAGGCTGAAGCAGCAGGCGTCCCCATCGAAGCGGATGCCTCGATCAACGGAGGCATCTTCGTCACGGGGCAGGGGGACAATGGCATCGTCTTCTCGATCTCTGCCGGGCGCGATGCTGAAGATACCGGCTCTGATGATGTGACCACCGGCCAGTTGATGGTTGCCCAAGACGTTGTGGAGTGACTGGGTGGAGTGATCGGGCGGATGCCTCGAGCGAGTATCGGGCTTGAACTTGTACGCCGCCAAGGCTAGAGGCGCGCGCAATTCATCCCCTTGCGAGAGGTCTTTCCCTCGCGCACTCAACTCCAAGGAACACTGACATGGCGGTCACCCGCACTTTCTCGATCATCAAGCCCGACGCAACCAAGCGTAACCTCACCGGCGCTGTCACCGCAAAGCTGGAAGAAGCCGGCCTGCGCGTCGTCGCTTCCAAGCGCATCCACATGAGCCGCGAGCAGGCCGAAGGTTTCTACGCCGTCCACAAAGAGCGTCCCTTCTTCGGCGAACTCGTCGACTTCATGATGAGCGAGCCGGTTGTCGTCCAAGTGCTCGAAGGCGAAGACGCCGTGAAGCGCAACCGCGACGTGATGGGCGCGACCAACCCCGCCGAAGCCGCAGAAGGCACGATCCGCAAGGAATTCGCGCTCTCCATCGGCGAAAACACCGTCCACGGTTCGGACAGCGAAGAGAACGCAGCGATCGAAATCGCCTTCTTCTTCAACGACGACGAAATCGTCGGCTAGGCATTTACCATGCAGGTGAAGAGCCACCGCAGGTATTTTGGAAAGGGGCTGCCTTGCTGGGCGGCCCCTTTTGCGTTGTTCGGGGCGCTGGTTCCCGCGGGCCTTGCATCCGCTCAGCCGGTTGAGGCTGCGGGCGATGACATCGACGCCTGCATCATCGCAGAGCGTTTCGAATGGGGCTTTGCCAGCGTCACCCGCAATCCCTATCACTTCGACCGTTTCATCGTCGAAGCCGAATTCCTCACTGATATCGAAGGGTCCGACGGCTCGCTCTCAAGCGTGCAGATGTCGACCATCATTCCTGAAGAATTCACCGTCGAAGACATCGATCAACGGATCAATTCGCTCGGCGTGACCTTGCAGTTTGGCAACGCCCAATTGGTCGATGCTCCCACGCTGATCTACTACAATCGCGAGAATACGATCCCTGTCGATGTGGCTCCGGGCAAGCTCGTCTATCCGCGCTATCTGCGCGATGATGACCGCCTTACGATTGGCCTCGTGATGGGGGATCTGGAGCGGCAGATGCACTTCGGACCTGCCTACCCACCGGTTGAGTACCTCACTTGGATCGCGAAGCGCGTTGGCACCAGCTACGACGACCAAGAAGTCATCGATTCAGGCGAGATCCCCCTCGCACCGATCTGGCAAGCGCGCGATGATGTACGCGGATTGCTGGCCCGGTGGATTGAGGTGAGCGAGGCAAATCGCTGCCAGTAAAGCGGCTCAGGCGCTCGGTTCAAACCGCTGCAATTGTTCCGAATGTCCGGTGTGATGGCCAGAGGCGCTGCGCTCCATCTCGGTACGCATTGCGGCGAGGGCTGGCTCGGACAGCTCCAGCCCCAGATCAGAGTAACAGCGCCGCACCGCGCTCTCCCAATCCGCGTTTAGAGCATCGAAGTCGAGCCGCGCGATAGCGCCTCTCCAACTGCCCAGCGCCTTCGCCATCCGCTCCTCGCGAAGGGCGATCTTGTGCTGCCACAGCGCCTCAATCCGCTCCATTTGACAGCTGTCTGACTGCACAGCCATCTGGTTGGCGGAGAGTGAAATTGCGCTCTTCAGCACTGCAGAGCGATCCCGCGTCGCCACCACCAGCCGCGCATCGGGGAACTCGGCGAGCAGGGCAGGCAAGTCCTCGGCAAAGGCGGGGACTTTCATCACGCGCGGGCGATCCGCAATTGCGCGATGGGCTGCATCGGTGCGCAAGATGCGGGCAAATTCGCGGTATATGGGGAGGGAAACGCGCGCCTCACTCCATGCCGAGTAGCTGGGAATATGCCACTGCGATTCGTAGATCGAGTGGTGGAGCGCGGCGGAAATCCATGCGAGCTCCTCCTCCACCTCAGCCGGGGCCATCGGGTGGATCGACTGCATCCACGGATTGAGCGCGCCCAGCATAGCCAGCTCAAATGCTGCCTTGAACCGGTTCATGCCCCGCATGCCGGGCACAGGGTGGAAGGCATCCTGATAGCGCGTGTGCGAATGGGCCGGATCGCTCGCGAGCAGCTTGTGAATTCGCGTCGTGCCGCTGCGCATATGGCCCACAACGATGATCGGCGGGGCGAGCTGGGTCCGGAGGATAGAGGGGTGCTCCGCCCACACTTTACCCAGCGCCAACCGGTTTTTGATCGCGCGCGTCAACTGCCCCCACGCCATCGCTTTGCCGAGCGGATTGAGGTCAGCCTCTTCGCGCACAGCTTGGGAGAGGCGCTCCAATCGCTCGCGGAAATCGGCGACATCTTGCGCCTCACGCCCGCCGCCCTCTGCCTTGTAAGCACCATCGCCAAAGGGTTTCGCTGCAATCGCCCACAGCGCCTCGGGGGCCAATTCCGGAGGACGCAGCCAGCCGCGCGTCCAGGCCTTGTCCAGAAACTCGCTCGCCCGCTCCGCCAGACGCCCGCGCGCCAGCGGATGATCGCGGACGGGCAGAGCTTTGCGGCGTGCCATCAAAACTGGTCCGCCGCGTCGAGGAGCTTGGTGAGCCGAGCAGGCGCTACGCTGCGCCATGATCGTTGGAGCCACTCAGCCACATGCTCCCAGTCCACACTGGGCCGGTTTAGGATCAGGCCAACCCAACCGCTCGCGCCGTAGAAGGCAGGCTTGTAATAGGTGTCGGGCTGTTCCTCAATCAGCGTCATCAGCTCGTCCATGCCGCTGGTTTTGACCAGCAGTGCGATGTGATCGGAGCCGTGATGTTGGTCACTGAAATAGGCGAAGTATTTGCCCGATTTCTCCGAGCCGACCCGAAAGCCGGGCGCGCCGTGGCTCTCACGCTCATGCGTTTCGGGCAAGGCCAGGGCGAGGTCGCGCAGGCGGCCAAGCAGATAGTCTGGATTGCTGCTGCGCGAGACATAATCGGCAACCGCACGCGGGTAGAGCTGGTGCTCGGCGGCCTTGACCCGCTCGGCCAGTGTGTCGGGCGTGTCACCTTCTGCAATCGCGACGCGGACCTGTGCGAGGACATCGCCTGCATCGAGCTCGGCGGTGACGATGTGCACGCTCGATCCTGCATGGCTGTCGCCCGCTTCGATGGCGCGTTTGAATGTGTGGAGGCCCTTGTATTTCGGCAGCAGGGAGGGGTGGATGTTGAGGATCCGGCCAGCCCATCGCTCGACAAAGCCCTCCGACAAGATGCGCATAAATCCCGCCAGCACGATGGTCTCCGCGCCAGACTTGACCACCGCCGCCTCCATCGCCGCGTCGTGATCCTCGCGGCTGTGACCCTTATGCGAGTGGACGAAGGTCTCGATCCCTTCGAGTCTTGCCAGCTCCAGCCCCGCCGCATCCGCATTATTGCTGGCGACGAGCACGATTTCGTAGGGGCAATCCTCCAGCCGGCTCGCATAGAGCAGCGCCGCCATGTTGGAGCCTGTGCCCGAGATAAAGACCGCGATTTTGGCTTTGTCGGCCATCTCTCTCATCCGTCATGCTGAACTTGGTTCAGCATCCATGACTTGGCGGTCCCCAGCAGCATTGGTCTTCGCGATGGACCCTGAACCGAGTTCAGGGTGACGAGCGGGTGGGTCCCAACTCGCTCAAGCATTGTGCGTCGCGCTCCAATCCTCGCGTCCTCCCCATGTGCCTTGCGATCCGCGCACAGTGCAGCCTTTATCGCCGCCCGCAATTTCGCCGACCTTGAACACAGTCTCTCCCGACGCTTCGAGCGCCTGCGTCACGTCTGCCACTTCGTCCGCTGCGACCGCCAGAACCATGCCGACGCCGCAATTGAAGGTGCGCGCCATCTCTTCAGGCTCAATCGCGCCTTGGGCTTGCAGGAAGGCCATCAAGCGCGGCTGCTCCCACAGATCGGCATCGACGGTTGCGTGAGCGCCATCGGGCAGGATGCGCGGGATGTTCTCGAGCAGACCTCCGCCAGTGATATGCGCCAGAGCGTTGATCTTGCCCGCGCGCACCAGCGGCAGCAGGCTTGCGACGTAAATGCGCGTCGGCTCGATCAGAGCGTCGATCAGAAGACGTTCCGCATCAAACAGGGCAGGGCGGTCGAGCTTCCAACCCTTATCCTCAGCCAAGCGTCGCACAAGCGAGTAGCCGTTGGAGTGCACGCCGCAGCTTGCAAGGCCGAGCAATACGTCTCCGGCCGCAACCTTCTCGCCCGTCAGCTGTTCACCGCGCTCCACCGCGCCAACGCAGAAGCCGGCGAGATCGTAGTCGCCATCGGCGTACATGCCCGGCATCTCCGCCGTCTCGCCTCCGATCAGAGCGCATCCGGCCTGCTTGCAGCCATCCGCGATTCCCGCGACGACGCGCTCGGCAATGCCGTTTTCCAGCTTTCCGGTGGCGAAATAGTCGAGGAAAAACAGAGGTTCTGCGCCTTGGACGATCAGATCGTTGACGCACATGGCGACCAGATCGATCCCGACGCTGTCGTGCCGGTCATGCTCAATCGCGAGCTTCAGCTTGGTGCCCACCCCATCATTGGCCGCGACCAGCAATGGGTCAGCGTAGCCGGCGGCCTTGGGGTCAAAGAACCCGCCGAAACCGCCCAGCTCGCTGGTGGCTCCGGGACGCGCTGTGGCCTTGGCCAGTGGGGCGATGGCTTTGACCAAAGCGTTGCCTGCATCGATCGAGACACCGGCATCGGCGTAAGTGTATGGGGAATTCTTGCCTGTCATGCGCCATGCTTTACCCTTTCAGGCTTGGAATTCCACGTCGCATTGGGCAAAGACGGGTCAGATTTCCCCGATGGAAACACTGATGGCTAACAGCGCGCATCTTTCTGGCCCCAATTGGAAGGTCCTTCCCAGCCTGCGATGGCTGATCGCAAGCGTTATTGCCCTTGCGCTGCTGGGTGGTGGATTCGCGCTTGTCATGGCGCAGGTGGCTGGTGACCGAGGGATCGCTCCCACCGCTTCAAGCGCCGATGTCGAAGTGCGCGGGATCGAAGTGGATGTGCGCGCTGAAAGCGGCCTTGCTGCACGCGATCAGGCGTGGCGACAGGCCCAGCGAGAGGCGTGGCGGCGGGTCGGTGGCCCGGCGATCAATGATAGCCAGCTGTCGGGCATGGTCTCCGCCATCGTCATCCAGCGTGAGCGGATTGGGCCAAAGCGCTATGTTGCGACTCTGGGCGTGACGTTCGACCGTCAGCGCGCAGGGCGCTTCCTGGGCGGTGCGACGCGTGCCCGCGCTTCGGCTCCGATGCTCGTCATTCCGGTGACGGTGAGCGGCGGGGCTTACACCACGTTTGAGAGCCGCAATCCCTGGCAGCGCGCCTGGGCAGAGTTCAATCCGGGCACGAGCCGCATCGATTATGTCAGGCCGAGTGGGGCAGGGGGCGATTCGCTGCTGCTCAATTACGGTCAGGCCGGACGCCGCAGCCGCGCTTGGTGGCGCACGACGCTCGATCAGTTTGGCGCGGCGGATACGCTGGTTCCTATTGCGCGGTTGGAGCACCAGTTCCCCGGCGGTCCGATCACCGGCACCTTCACCGCGCGTTACGGCCCCGACAGCACTTTCCTTGAAAGTTTCACGCTCGAAGCAAGCGGACCCGGAGAGCTGCCCGATATGCTGGGCGATGCGGTCGAGCGGCTCGACGCGATTTATGAAGAGGCGCTGGTTGCCGGCAAGCTGAAGCCCGATCCCACTCTGCGCGAAGGCGGCTCGGGCCGTGTGGACCCAGCTTTGGCGCGCTTGATTGAGATCGGCCAAGCGATCCGTGCCCGCGACCGTGCGGCGGCAGAGGCGGCAGCTGCAGGCGCGCAGCCCTCGACCGGCCCGCAATTGCCAGCGCAACCCACGGTTGAGACGGTGCAAACCCGCTCGGTCGCGGTCCAATTCGCTACGCCCGACCCGATGGCCTTCGATGCGACCTTGTCGGCCATGCGGCAGGTTTCCGGCGTGCGCGGCGTTGCTGTGACCAGCACCGCGATGGGCGGCACGTCGGTGATGAGTGTGAGCTATGAGGGCGATACGTCCGCCCTTGCAGCGGCTCTGCGAGCGCGCGGCTTCAACGTGCGTGAGGGCAACAACACGCTCGCGATCAGCCGCTAACCGGCGCTCCAAGCGATTGGCCATGGCGATGCCGCAAACCAAACCATCCCAGATTGCACTGCCTTTGGTGCCTGATAGCGCCGGTGCCGCGCGCCGGATCGTAATCGGAAACGCCAACCAAGCGGTGATTGAGGCTCTGCAAGCGCCAGAAAGCTGGCCGTTCCACACTGCTGTCCTCACTGGGCCTGAACGCTCGGGCAAAAGCCTGTTGGCACGCTGGGCGCAAGGGCAGAGGATCGAAGTGATCGACGGCGCGGATGCTGAGGAAGAGGACGCGATCTTCCACCGCTGGAACGCGGTGCAGCAAGGGGGCTCGCGCGCAGGGCAGCCGCTCTTACTGGTCGCCGACACAACCCCTTGGGAGATCACACTCCCCGACCTCAAATCGCGCCTTGGAGGCTCTCTCCAGCTCGAAATCGGTGAACCTGACGATGCGATGGCGGCGGCGTTGATAGAGGCGCATGCAGAGGCGCGCGCGCTAACTTTGGGGCAGGGCGCGGCCGATTATCTCGTGCCTCGCACCCGCCGATCCTTCGCCGATCTCGAGGCATTGGTCGCCACGATTGACCGCATCAGCCTTGAACGCGCAAGCCCTGCTACCATGTCTGTTTGGAGAGCCGCGCTAGAAGCTTTGCATGGCCCGGACCAACAAAAGCTGTTGTAGCAGCTATTTGCTTTTGCGCGTGATTGGTGGGAGAAACTGACCCATGTTCGACAGTCTCAAAGCCTATCTGGACTCCGTTCACAGCCGCGATCCCGCGCCGCGTTCGCGGTGGGAGATCATGCTCTATCCCGGCGTCTGGGCGCTCGGTTTTCACCGCGTGGCGCATTGGCTGTTTGAAGCGAAGCTCTATTTCCTGGCCCGCATGGTCAACCACACGGGCCGCTTTCTTACCTCGATCGACATCCATCCCGGCGCCACTATCGGGAAGAACTTCTTCATCGACCACGGCTTCACTGTGATCGGAGAGACGGCTGAGATTGGCGACAATGTCACCATCTACCAATGCGTGACTTTGGGCGGCACCAACCCCACCAACGGCAAAGGCGGCAAGCGTCACCCGACGATTGAGGACAATGTCATCATCGGCTCTGGGGCGCAGGTCATCGGCCCAATCACGGTGGGCGAACGCTCCCGCATCGGCGCCAATGCCGTGGTGATGGAGGAAGTCCCAGCTGGCGCCACCATGGTCGCAGTCAAGGCGCGCTCAACACTCGTCCCGGCAGAAGACTGGATCAAGGAGTTCATCCCCTACGGCACACCGCTCGCAATGGAGTGCGAGGATGAGGACGGCAACCGCGTCGATTGCATTGAGAAGCTTGAGAACGAACTGGCGGCGATGAAGGCCGAAATCGCGCAATTGAAGGCAAGCCAGCAACAAGCCGACGCCCCGGCCCAGACCTCCTTCGACCTCGGCAAGAAAAGCGGAACTGCTGACTGATGAGTGCAGGTTCCGGTTCAACCGGCCAGATTGTTCAGTTCCCGGGTAAGCCAGGCGCGCAAGTCGGCTTCGACCGTGAGGAGCTGCAACGCATCCTCGACCTTTATGGCCGCATGGTCGCGGCCGGTGAATGGCGCGACTACGCGATGGACTTCGACAAAAACGCCGCGACCTTCGCAGCCTTCCGCCGCACCGCCGAGCGCCCGCAAGCCCGGATCGAAAAACGCCCCAGCCTTCGCAATAAGCAAGGCATGTACACGCTGTTCGGAGAGCACGGACAGGTGCTCAAACGCGGCTCAGAGCTTGCCAATGTGCTCGCCCCGATGGAGCGGCGCTTGGTCAAAGCGGTCGACGATTAAAGGGGCCGATTAAGCGCGGATCGCAGCGGCAGGCGCAGCGGCGTCTTCGGTCGCGGGCAGCTTGGCTTGCAGCTCTGCGGGCAGCACTCCCACCACGCTCCGCCGGATCGGTTGCCAGAAGGCGGAGAGGCTAAGCAGAGCCGAGCCGATGACCAAAGCCGTCAGCGCAAAGTTCAGCTCCACCGCTCCAAACTCGCGGAACAGGAAGGTGAGCGCGAACAGCACATAGGCGAGGGCAGAGACCAGCAAAGCGCGCCGGTCGATGGCGAGCGCGACAAGGCCGAACACGATGTAAACCGCCAGCACGACAAAGGCCGAGCCAACGCCAACATAATCGCCCTCTGTCACGCCCAGCAGCGCGAAGACAGAGTGCGCAATCATCGGCGCGGCCAGCAAATGGAGCCAGAAGGCAACGTCTGAGCGGCGCGTGATCCGCTCGCGGTCGGACACGTCCCAGCGCATGGCGAGGCTAAAGACCACGAGTCCAGCGGCCAGAACCGCGAACAGAAACCCGGTGCTATCCGCCTCGATCTGCAAGACTGAAAGGAAAGCCAGCAGCAAGGCGATCACACCGGCGCCGACCCCGGCCGCAACGGTGATCGGCACCTGGAAGCGCCGCCAGTGGAGATAGGCCGCCCCGCAAGCAAACAGGCCTGACGCAATCGCGAACACCGCGCCAACAGGCTCGTTCCCCGATATGCCAAAGCCCATCCCTGCGCTGAACACGGTCACGAACACTCCGATCACAAAGGCGAGCAGGAGCAGGATCGAAGGCAGCGCCATGCGCCGTTTGCGGGTGAAAAACTCCGCCAGAGGCCACGCGGTGCCGGCGACAAATATGGCGGCGAGAGAGAGGGAGACGGCGTTGTGCATGTCCTGCGCCGCCCAATATTGATCAAGGCTCTGATCGCCAAAATCGGAGAGCATGCCGGGTTCGGGCGCAATCAAACCTCCGATCGCCTGCCCAATCGCTCCCATCGCGACCAGCAGGATCACCACGCCAATCGCGACGAAGATGTCGTTGAAGCTGTTGATCAGGCGAAAGTTCTCCTCCGATTGTCTCGGTAGCTCTCGCCTTGCGCTCATATGCGCGCGGAACGCCTCGGCGGCCTCAGCGCTCAAGGCACCAGCGGCGACGGCGGAGTTGATGTCTTCTTCGGAGTACATTGCTTTGCTTCTCCCTGTTGGCGGAGAAGCTACGCCCAAGTGTATTGTTATGTCAACACACCCGCACCTGATACAAAACGGCCCCCGAACTCAAAAAGAGCGCGAGGGCCATCTTGATTGCGCTTCTGGCGTGTTACCCGAGTCGTTAGCCTCTGGCGCTATCTGGACCTGCACCGGTCACTTTTTGCATCGCTTTCAGGATCGCGCCCGATTGCTCGCTGCCCGATTGCGGGGCAACGAGGTTGGTGAACGAGCTGATGTCGTCCCAACGGTCGGCAAAGCCTTCAACGGTGCGCTCGCCATCGGGCAGCCACACGGCGTCGTTCATCACCACCCATGACGAGTGATAGCCGCCTGCGCCCGCGCCGATGATGGCGTTGGTGGGCGAGTCCTCGCTGACGAGGTAAAGTGCGGCCGGAACCACGTTCACCGGATCAAACAGCTTGAACGCTTCTTCGGGGAACAGGTCTTCGGTCATGCGCGTGCCGGCAACCGGTGACAGCGAGTTCACGCGGATGTTGTATTTCGCGCCTTCGAGCTGGAGCGTCTTGGTGAGGCCAGCAAGGCCAAGCTTCGCCGCGCCATAGTTTGCCTGGCCAAAGTTGCCGAACAGGCCGGTCGAGGAAGCGGTCATCAGCACGCGGCCATAGGCCTGCTCGCGGAAGGTTTCCCAGCATGCCTTGGTGACGAAGGCCGATCCGGTGAGGTGCACCTTTAGGACAAACTCGAAGTCGTCCGGGGTCATCTTGTGGAAGGTCTTGTCCCGCAGCACGCCTGCATTGTTGATCAGGATGTGCACGCCGCCCCACTTTTGCTTGGCGTCGGCGACCATCTTTTCCATCTGCTCATATTCGGTGACCGAGCCGCCGTTCGACATCGCTTCGCCGCCCATGGCTTCGATCTCTTCGACGACCTTCAGCGCCATGTCGGAGTGACCGGTGCCATCGCGTGCGCCGCCCAGATCGTTGACGACAACCTTCGCGCCGCGGCGGGCGAGTTCAAGCGCATATTCACGGCCCAGACCGCCGCCGGCTCCGGTGACGATCGCTACTTTATCTTTGAAGTCGATGCTCATGGGGTGAGATCCTTTCCGTCCTGCATGTGTGTTCTTGACCCGCTTTACGCGAGCGTAAACTTACCGTGGGCGCTGGGTGACAGGATTTGTGCTGCGATGCAACAGGAAGCGTGCCCGACGTCGCGCGTCGTAAGGTCAATCGTTCAAGATCAGAGCTTCTCGAGAGCGGGGATGAGTTCTCTGAGCGAATCAATCACCGCATCTGCGCCCAGTTCACCCGGTGGCTTGTCGCAATATCCGTAAGCGGCGGCGATCACCGGCACGTCTGCCGCGCGCGCGGCGTTCACGTCGTAGGTGGAGTCGCCGACGAAGGCGATGCTTGCCGCAACACAGCGCTTTTGCGCCTCCCAAATGGGTTCGGGATGCGGTTTGGAGATGTACTTGCTGTCCGCTCCTTTGCCCATCGTATTGCCGCCGATGACGGTCTCAAACGGGTCAATAAAATCGATTTGGGTGAGGATTGAGCGGGCGAATTCTTCAAACTTGTTGGTGACCACTGCAACTTTGACCCCGCGCGCTTTCAGCTCGGCCACCACCTCGCGGGCATGGGGGTAGGGGGCGGAGTGGACCGCGTTGTTCTCTGCGTAGAAAGCGAGCATCTTTTTATAGAGCGCGTGGAATTCGTCGTCAGGCAAACCGCCCTGGGCCTCAATAGCCTTAGCCAGCATGATCTTCGCCCCGCCGCCGATCAGGTCTTTTGAGCTGTCCACCGGCACAGGCTCAAACCCACCGAACCCCAGCGCATGGTTCACCGCTTCGCCAAGATCGCGGAACGTGTCGAGCAGGGTTCCGTCGAGGTCGAAACCCACCGCTTCAAATGGAAAATCAGCCATCTGCGCCGCGTGGCATCGCCGACACAAAACCGCAAGCAATTGCTGCCAAACGCCATCAAGCGTAAGGGAGTAACCATGACTGATTTCGCCGCCATAATCCTTGCCGCGGGCAAAGGCACCCGCATGAAGAGCGACCTTCACAAGGTCCTGCACCCGATTGCGGGCAAACCAATGCTCGCGCACCTGCTTGACGAATTTGCAGGACTCTCGCCCCAGCGCACCGTCGTGGTGGTTGGGGACCGGCGGGAGCAGATCGACGCGGCGTTGGAGGGGCGGGACGTTTCTACCGCTCTGCAAGACCCGCAGCATGGCACGGCCCACGCAGCCTTGCAGGCGCGGGCGGCTTTGGAGGGCTTCTCCGGCCACATTCTCGTCTGCTTTGGCGACGTGCCTATGGTCAAGGCTCACACAGTGCGACGTCTGCTCGCGGCGCTTGAGGGCGGGGCCAAGGTCGCGGTGCTCGGCTTCAAGCCAGAGGACGCGCTCGCCTATGGCCGGATCATCGCCGATGATGACGGAACGGTGCGCAAGATGGTCGAGTTCAAGGACGCGACCGAGCGGGAGAAGCGCACGCGGCTGTGTAATTCGGGGCTGATCGTTGCGCATTCCGATGATATGTGGCCGCTCTTGGACGCGGTCGGCAGTGACAACGCTCAGGGCGAATATTACCTCCCCGACGTCGCGACAGGAGCCATTGCGCGCGGGGATACAGTCGTCGTGGTAGAGACCGATCCGGACGAGGTCGCTGGTATCAATTCCCGCTCCGAGCTCGCCGCGGCGGAAGCCCGCTGGCAGGCGGCGCGGCGCGAACAGGCGATGGATGAGGGCGCTACCCTGAAAGCCCCGGAAACCGTTTTCTTCAGCCATGACACGCATTTAGGCCGCGATGTTACCGTCGATCCTCACGTGGTCTTCGGTCCCGGCGTCAGCGTCGCCGATGGCGTCCACATCAAGGCCTACTCGCATCTCGAAGGCGCGGAGCTCCATACCGGCGCGCAGGTCGGGCCGTTCGCAAGGCTTCGCCCAGGAGCGGTGATGGAGGAAAACTCCTTCGTCGGAAACTTCGTCGAGATGAAGAAGGCGGTACTCGGCCCCGGCGCAAAGGCCTCTCACCTCAGCTATATCGGCGACGCCACCGTGGGCGCGAAAGCGAATATCGGTGCGGGCACTATCACCTGTAATTATGACGGCTACTTCAAATACCAGACCACTATCGGAGAGCGGGCCTTCATCGGCTCCAACTCCGCTTTGGTCGCGCCGGTCACAATCGGAGACGACGCGATCGTCGCCGCTGGCTCCACCGTGAGCCGCGACGTGGGCGCAGGCGACCTGCGCATGGTCCGCGCCGAACAGGCGGTGAAGCCAGGCTGGGCGGACCGTTTCCACGATACGATGAAGAAGAAAAAGGCCGCCCAAAAGAAGGACTAGAAACCGATGCGAGTGATCCAATTCGTCGCCAGCGCCAAGCATGCGGAGGCGCTTGCCTTTTACCGTGACGTGATGGGTTTCACTTTGCTGGAGGACAATCCCTTCGCCATTGCCTTTGACGCTGCTGGCACGATGTTGCGGGTGCAGAAGGTGCCGGGCTTCGATGCGCATCCTTTCACTGCGCTCGGTTGGCAGGTTGAAGACATTGCCGCCAAACGCGACGAGCTTGCCGAGCGGGGCGCGCAGTTCCTGAACTTCCCGCATTTCGAGCAGGATGAGCGCGATATCTGGACTACGCCGGACGGCGCGCAAGTGTGCTGGTTCCACGACCCCGACGGCAATACGCTCTCGCTGACCCAGTTTCCGGATTGAGCGACGCGCAAGACACCTGCTGGCTTTGCTCACGCCCGCTCGGCACGCGGTCGGAGTGGCATCATCCGGTGCCCAAGTCGAAGAAGGGGCGGGTGACGGTTCCAGTTCATCCGATTTGTCATCGGACTATCCACGCCAACTTCACAAATTCTGAACTGGCGCGGATGGGGGAGGATGTAGAGGCGGTGCGCGCGCATGAAGCCATCGCCAAGTTCCTCAAGTGGATCGCCAACAAGGATCCTGACTTTTACGCGCCCACGCGGCGCTAATCCTCTTCATCCGGGAACCAAAGCTGCCCGTATCTGCTGATAGATCACAGCATCAGGCAAAAGGGGTTTTCGGCATATGGGCATGTCCACTTGGACTAAGATCGGGATCGGCGTCTCCGCCATCACAGCAGCACTCGGCAGCGCGGCCTATGCGCAGTACCGCAACACGGAAGAGCCCGCCTACGACGTGGTGGTCGAGGACAAGCGCTTTGAACTGCGCGATTACCGCCCGATGATCGTGGCTGAGGTTACGCATGAAGGCTCTCGCCGCCGCGCGAGTGGTCTGGGCTTCCGCCGCCTTGCCGCTTACATTTTCGCTCAAGATCGTCCCGCTGGCGGTGAGCGGATCGCGATGACCTCTCCGGTGATTCAAGAACGCGTCGACCAGAATGAACGGATCGCGATGACCGCTCCGGTGCTTCAGGAAGCCACGTCCGAAGACGAATGGCGCACGCGCTTTGTCATGCCTGCGCGCTTCACGATGGAGACGCTGCCGCAGCCGCCCGAAGACATCACTTTGACGCAGGTGCCCGCGCGGCGGATGGCGGCTGTGCGCTTCAACGGCAATGGCGGAAACGCCGATCTAGCCATCATGGAAGCGATGCTGCGTGAGTGGATGGAGGATGAGGGCCTGACGCCTGTCGGTGAGGCGGAATACGCCTTTTACGATGCGCCGGGCGTGCCCAGCCGAATGCGCCGCAATGAAGTCATGATTGAGGTCGCCGCCGAGTAAGTCCTGTCAGTACGGGGGCGCGACAGGGCTTTGCTTGGGTCTCTTGTAGCGGCGACCTCGACCAGGAGTTGGTGCCTAGACGGGTGTGCTAGGCACGCTTGGAATTTCTCGTGCCTTGGCCTCAGGCGCGTTCAAGCTCAGACGCGTTTGAGCTCATGCTCGATGAACCGTGCGCAAAGTCGCGTTCCCATTCCTCAAACTCGCTGCGGCTGAGCAGATAACGCTCACGCGCTTCGTGGAAGCTGATCGCACGGTCATGCACAGCGCGGACCACGTCGGCCTTCTTGGCAGAGGACCAGTGGACGCGGTGCGTCTTGGGCAGGCCATAACGTTTGATCGCATCAGCGATCGAGATATCGCGGGGGTAAGCCATTCAAATGTCTCCTTTTCGATCCCTGTTGCATCTCAAAAGGGACCGTCAGACTTAATTGCGGCCTAGCAGAAATGGTTAATTCAGCGTTGACGACGCCCTACGTGCTGCCCTTGCGGTGAACGGAGGGAAAACTGTCGGATTGCTTGACACTCCGCCTCTTTTCCAAGGGGACGAGCCCACGAAAAAGGGCGGCTTGGAATGTCCAAGCCGCCCCAAATTCGCGTCTGAGTCGGGGCTCACAGCCCTGCGATCAGTCCATCAGCTGACGCATCAGATAGACATATTGCAGCGCTTGAATCTTAGCGCGCTGTTCGTTGTCTACGCCGCCTGAGTGGCCACCGACCGTATCTTCGAAATAGAAGTAATCGTGGCCTTGCTCTGCCAACCGCGCCGCGCCTTTACGGGCGTGAGCGGGGTGGGTGCGGTCATCAGCGGTCGAGGCCCACAGGAAGGGCGTGGGATAATCCGCATCGGGCACGATCATCTGGTAGGGCGAGTAGCCCTCAATCCATTCGCGCTGCTCTGGGATGCGCGGGTCGCCATATTCGCCGATCCATGAAGCGCCGCGTCCGATGACGTGAAAGCGCAGCATGTCGAACAGCGGGATCTGGACGATCGCCGCGCCAAACAGGTCAGGGCGCTGGGTGAAGGCCGTGCCGACCAGCAGGCCGCCTTGCGAGCCGCCCTGAATGCCGAGATGTTCTGGCGAGGTATAGCCACGCTCCACCAGATCCTCACCCACAGCGATGAAGTCGTCCCATGTGCGCTGCTTGTTCTCGCGGATCGCGGTCTGGTGCCAGCCGGGGCCAAACTCGCCCCCGCCGCGCAGGTTAGCCAGGACGTAGGCCCCACCGCGCTCCAGCCACATCTTGCCGGTCGAGCCGAGATAGCCGGGCAGGCGCGGGATCTGGAAGCCTCCATAGCCGGTCATGAGCACCGCCGTCTCACCATTCAGCTCCATCCCTGCAGGCTTGACGATGAAGTAGGGGATTTTGGTCCCATCGGCGCTGGTCGCCTCGTGCTGCTCAACCTCCATACCGGCCGCGTCAAAGCGCGCCGGCGAGGTCTTGAGCACTTGCGGCGCTTCGCCAGCTTCCGAATAGTAGAGCGTCGTCGGGTTGAGGAAATCGGTGACGGTGAACATGATCTGCTCACTCTCTGAAGAGCTCGCCGCGATGCCCACAGTGGCGTTGTCAGGAAGGTCGACCTCCTCACTGGTCCACGCCCCGTCTACGAAGTTGAACTTCAGCACCTTGCCAACGACATTGTCGAGCAGACCGACATAGAGCGCGCCTGCGGTGATTGCGCCGCCGCGCTTGGTCTGGCGGTCACCCGGAGCCCAGACGAGGGTCTTGGCCGCCGCATTCGGATCGGCCTTCCATTCTTCAAGGTCCATCGCGATGAGGCTGTCGGCGGGGAAGGTCTGGCCCTGCGTCTCCCAATCCACATCGGTGGTCATCAGCATGTGCCCGTCGACGATGCCATAGGGCGATGCCTTGAGCGGAATGTCGAGCTTCACCCACTCAAAGTTCTCCGGGTTGAGCCAGAAATACTCGGTCTCGTGAAAGCTCACCGCGCGGAAGGCGGTTGTGGCGTGGATTTCGCCCGTATTGTCCCGCACAAGGCTGGCACCGGACCAGACATCGCTTGTTTCCCCGCGGAAGATTTCCTTGGAATCGGCAATGTCCGTGCCGCGCACCCAGACGCGGGTGGAGAGCGGATATTCGCTGTCGGTGAGCGAGCCTTCGCCAAAGTCGCGGCTGACCATCAGCGTGTTTTCATCAACCCACTGCACGCCGCCCTGGCTCTTCTCAGGCAGTTCGAAACCGCCTTCGACGAAGGTGCCGGTTGCCATGTCAAATTCGCGCATGATGGTTGCGTCTTCGCCGCCATCGGAGAGCGCGATCATGCACTTGTTGAGATCAGGCGGCAGGCAGGTGGAACCTTTATAGACCCACTCGCGCCCTTCCTCAGCCGCCAGCGCATCAATGTCGAGCACCGTTTCCCACTCAGGATTGTCGGTGGTGTAGCTTTCGATTGTCGTGCGACGCAGCAGGCCCTTGGGATTCTCCTTGTCCTGCCAGAAATTGTACAGGCCATCGGGGCGGAAGCTGACGAAGGGGATGCGGTCTTCGCTGTCAAAGATGGCGAGCGCTTCGCTTTTCAGCGTTTCAAAGCGCGCGTCTTCTTCGAGCACGCCAAGGGTCCGCTCGTTTTCCTTTTCGACCCAGGCAAGCGCCTCGTCGCTGCGGGCTTCTTCGAGCCAGATATAGGGGTCTTGGTCCGGGCCGGGGATGCCGTCATCCATTTCAGCGGTGTCTTCGGCGTGGCCATCGGCGACGGCAGAAGTGGTTGTGCTAACAGTCATGATAGCGGCCAGCGAAAGAGCGATTGCGCGGGTAGAGACAAGTTTCAAACGTCCTCTCCTAAAGGGGGAAATGTTGCAGCCGGTTGTGGCGCGGAATGGTGCGCTTGTGAAGGGGGAAGCGGTGCGCTCTACGGACAAACACACAGGATCGCCTTTCGCTCATCTCAACCGCGATGGCGCAATCCTGCTGACGAAGGATACCCTCCATGACAGACCCCAAATTCATTCAGGCCACATGGGACATGGTTTGCCGATCAAGGCTCATGATCCAGATGGACATTGAGGGCCGTGTCCTGTGGGCTAACGACAAATTCTTGAACGAGATGGGATACGCCCTCGACGAGGTGGTCGGCCAGATGCATCGGATGTTCTGTTCTGACGAGATTGCAGAGAGCGAAGAATACGCCAATTTCATCCCCGACTTGATCAAAGCGGGCTGGGTTGAGGGAACCTATCTGCGCCGTAACCGCGCGGGAGACGACATCTATATCAAGGCGATCTACAGCGTCGCTTATGACGAAGACGGGAACCCAGATCGAATCCTGAAAGTCGCCAGCAACGCGACAGAACAGGTCAAACTGCGCAAGCAGGTCAAAAAGCAGCTGAGCGAGAGCGAAACACTGCGCCAGAATCTGTCCAAAGAGCGTCAGGCGCTAGAGGATTTGCTGTCCAAGGTGAGCGGTGTTGTGCGCTCAATCGACGAAATCGCCGACCAAACCCACGTGCTGGCCTTGAACGCCACGATTGAGGCGGCGAAAGCGGGGGAGAATGGACGTGGCTTTGAGGTTGTTGCAAGCGAAGTCAAAAAGCTCGCTGACGACACGCGCTCCGCCACACAATTTGCCGAGGAATTGATCGCCGCGCAGGAGCTGGACGCGGCCTGAGAGATTAGGCTTCGACGTGCTCCGCCAGCACGGTCAGCCCAGCATCGCCAACTTCGGCAAAGCCGCCGCGCACTTCGATGACTTCCGGCTCGCCGCCTTCGGTCTTGTAGACCTGCACCGCCCCATCGCGGATCGTGCTCATGAAAGGCGCGTGGCCTTCGAGCACGCCGAACTCACCCTCAGTTCCGGGTACGACGACCATGTACACGTCCTGCGAGAGGACCTGCTTGGCCGGGGTTACGAGTTCAAAGTGCAGTGCCATTGTTTCAGTTTCCATCCAAAGCCGCGTCAAAAGCGGAAGTGGCTTTCTCAAATTTGTCGCGGCAGCCCGGGTTGCAAAAGCCCACAACCTTGCCGCGATACAGTGTCAGACTGTCCGCAGAGACCGGATCGCCCGACCAAGGACACACCGCGTTGGTGCAGTCCTTGAGGTCGAGCCTATCCGACATCTCTATTAGTCTTCCTCAGCCAGCTTGGCGGCTTTCTCGACCACCATGTCGATGCCGCCGACCATGTAGAAGGCCGCTTCGGGGAGGTGATCGTATTCACCGTCCACAACCGCCTTGAACGACTTCACCGTGTCTTCCAGCTGCACGAACAGGCCCGGAATGTTGGTGAAGACCTCTGCCACGTGGAACGGCTGCGAGAGGAACTTCTGGATCTTACGCGCACGGGCAACGGTCAGCTTATCTTCTTCGGAAAGCTCGTCCATGCCGAGAATGGCGATGATGTCTTGCAGCGACTTGTACTTCTGCAGCGTTTCCTGAACGCGGCGCGCCGTGTCGTAGTGCTCTTGGCCGACAACGGCAGGCTCGAGAACGCGGCTGGTCGAGTCCAGCGGGTCCACGGCCGGGTAGATACCCAGCTCAGAGATAGCGCGCGACAGCGTGGTGGTCGCGTCCAAGTGAGCAAACGAGGTTGCAGGCGCAGGGTCGGTCAAGTCATCCGCGGGAACGTAGATGGCCTGGACCGAGGTGATCGACCCCTTGTTGGTCGAGGTAATACGCTCTTGCAGGTTACCCATGTCGGTAGAGAGCGTCGGCTGATAGCCCACTGCCGAAGGAATACGGCCGAGCAGCGCCGACACTTCCGAACCGGCTTGGGTGAAGCGGAAGATGTTGTCGACGAAGAACAGAACGTCCTGACCTTCCTGGTCGCGGAAGTATTCTGCCATGGTCAGACCCGACAGAGCAACACGTGCGCGCGCACCGGGAGGCTCGTTCATCTGGCCGAAGACCAGCGCCACTTTGGAGCCTTCGCTGATCGCGTTACCGTCTTCGTCCTTGGCGATAACGCCTGCGTCGAGGAATTCGTGATAAAGGTCGTTACCCTCACGGGTACGCTCACCAACGCCTGCAAACACGGACACACCGCCGTGGCCCTTTGCGATGTTGTTGATGAGTTCCTGAATGAGCACGGTCTTGCCCACGCCAGCGCCGCCGAACAGGCCGATCTTACCGCCCTTCGCGTAAGGGGCGAGGAGGTCGATGACCTTAATACCGGTCACGAGAATAGCCGCGTCAGTCGACTGGTCGACAAAGGCAGGCGCATCAGCGTGGATCGGAGCGGTGCTGTCCGCGCCAATCGGGCCACGCTCGTCAATGGCTTCGCCAACCACGTTCATGATGCGGCCGAGTGTCTTCGGACCAACCGGGACAGAGATCTGCTTGCCGGTGTTGATCACTTCATTGCCGCGAACAAGGCCTTCGGTCGCGTCCATAGCGATGGTGCGAACGGTGTTCTCGCCAAGGTGCTGAGCAACTTCGAGGACGAGCGTCTTGCCGTCATTCTTAGTCTCAAGCGCGGTCAGAATGGCGGGCAGTTCGCCGGGGAACTGCACGTCGACGACAGCGCCGATGACCTGGCTGATCGTGCCGTTAGTGGTCTGGTTGAGTACGGGTGCGGTGGCCATTTCGTTTGTCCTTAGCCTTAAATTACAGCGCTTCAGCGCCAGCAATAATCTCGATGAGTTCAGTCGTAATCGCGGCCTGGCGGCTGCGGTTGTATTGGATCGTCAGCTTGTTGATGAGGTCGCCTGCGTTGCGCGTTGCGTTGTCCATGGCGGTCATCGAAGCGCCTTGCTCCGAAGCCTCACGCTCAAGCAGAGCGCCGAAGATCTGCGTCTTCACGTAACGCGGCAGCAGCTCTTCGAGGATTTCCTCTTCGCCCGGCTCATATTCGACCACAGCGCCGCTGTCGTCGGTGGCCTCGGGCGAGGGGACTGGGATCAGCTGGTTGACGGTGGGTTCCTGAGCGAGTGCCGACTTAAAGGTCGGGTAGATCAGGTGAGCAACATCAAACATGCCGCCTTCGAACAGCTCGACCAGCTCAGCCGCAATCGCGTCGGCTTCTTCGAAACCGGGCGTTTTGACGGTTGAGGTGTCGAAGCCGCCGCCAATCTTGTCAGCATAGTCGCGCTTCAGAGGGGCACGGCCTTTCTTGCCGACGAGGTAGAAGTCCACCTCTTTACCTTCTGCGAGCAGCGCCTCCGCCTTGGCTTTGGCAGCCTTGACGATGTTGGAGTTGAGACCGCCGCACAGGCCTTTGTCGGTGTTGACGACAACCAGCAGGTTGCGCTTGTCCGATCCGGTGCCAGCGAGCAGCTTTGGCGCGCTATCGCCCGAGACTTTGCCAGCGAGCGAGGCCATCACCGCACCCAGACGCTCCGCATAGGGACGTCCGGCTTCGGCAGCAGCCTGCGCACGGCGCAGCTTCGCCGCGGCGACCATTTGCTTCGCCTTGGTGATCTTCTGAGTCGACTTAACCGACCCGATTCGATCCTTGAGTTCCTTGAGTGAGGGCATCTGCCGCTAACCCCTTATGCGAACTGCTTGGCGAAGGCTTCAAGACCCGCGACCACGCTGGCCTTGGTGTCGTCTTCGAACTTGCCGCTGTCGCGGATCGCGGAGAGCACATCGGCATGCTCTGAGCGGAAGAAGGCAAGCATTTGCTCTTCATACTCGCCCACGCGCTCGACCGCGATGCTGTCGATGAAGCCGTTGGTCCCGGCAAAGATCGACACGGTCTGCTCTTCAAACGGCATCGGGTTGAACTGCTTCTGCTTCAGCAGCTCAGTCAGGCGCGCACCGCGGTTGAGCAGTTTCTGCGTCGCGGCGTCGAGGTCCGAGCCGAACTGCGCAAACGCTGCCATCTCACGATATTGTGCAAGGTCGAGCTTCATCGAGCCAGAGACCTTCTTCATCGCCTTGGTCTGGGCAGCACCGCCCACACGGCTAACCGACAGACCCACGTTAATCGCGGGACGGATGCCCTGGTAGAACAGGTCGGTTTCGAGGAAGATCTGGCCGTCGGTGATCGAGATCACGTTGGTCGGAATGTAGGCCGACACGTCGCCTGCCTGCGTTTCAATGATCGGAAGCGCGGTCAGCGAGCCGCCACCTTCGGACTTGTTCATCTTAGCCGCACGCTCAAGCAGGCGGCTGTGGAGGTAGAACACGTCACCCGGATAGGCTTCACGGCCCGGAGGACGACGCAGCAGCAGCGACATCTGACGATAGGCAACAGCTTGCTTTGAAAGGTCGTCGTAAACGATCACGGCGTGCATGCCATTGTCGCGGAAAAACTCACCCATGGCGCAGCCAGTGTAGGGCGCAAGGTACTGAAGCGGAGCAGGCTCCGAAGCGGTCGCGGCGACAACAATGGAATATTCCATCGCGCCGTTCTCTTCGAGCTGCTTCACGATCTGAGCAACGGTCGAACGCTTTTGGCCAACGGCGACATAGACGCAGTAAAGCTTCTTGCCTTCGTCGTCGCCCGCATTGACGCCCTTCTGGTTGATGAAGGTGTCAATCGCGACAGCGGTCTTACCGGTCTGACGGTCACCAATGATCAGCTCGCGCTGGCCACGGCCAACCGGGACCAGAGCGTCAACCGCTTTGAGGCCCGTCTGCACCGGCTCGCTAACCGATTCGCGCGGGATGATGCCTGGCGCTTTCACTTCGACGCGCTGACGGGTCACATCAGTGATCGGGCCCTTGCCGTCGATCGGATTACCCAGAGCGTCAACCACGCGGCCCAGCAGACCCTTGCCGACGGGAACGTCCACAATGGTCTCAGTCCGCTTGACGGTGTCGCCTTCCTTGATCTCGGCATCAGAGCCGAAGATCACGACGCCGACATTGTCAGCTTCGAGGTTCAGAGCCATGCCCTGAACGCCGTTGGCGAATTCGACCATCTCACCAGCTTGCACCTTGTCGAGGCCGTGGATGCGGGCGATCCCGTCACCCACACTCAGCACGGTGCCAACTTCGCTGACTTCAGCTTCGGTACCGAAATTGGCGATCTGGTCTTTGATGACCTTGGAGATTTCTGCGGCGCGGATTTCCATGTGTGTAGTCCTTTAAGCCTTCATGGCCTGCGATAGTGAATTCAAACGGGTGCGGATCGAGGCGTCGATGCGCTGCGATCCAATGGTGACGACCATGCCGCCCAAAAGGTCGGGATCGACGTCAGATGTAAGCATGACAGTGCGCCCCTGGCGGGCGGTAAGCTTGTCTTTCAGCGTTGAGAGCTGCGCATCGCTGAGCGGGTGAGCGCTGGTGACATTCGCGCTGACTTCACCGCGCTGCGTGGCGGCGATGGTTTTGAACGCTGTGATCATGTCGGGCAGCTTCGACAGGCGACGATTGCCTGCGAGCACGCCGAGAAACTTGGCGGTGAGGTCCGACAGCTCGAGATGCTTCGCCACCGCCGCAACCGCGTCAGCCTGTTGAGCGCGCGAGAGTTCGGGGTTGGTGGTTGCAGCCACAAGCTCAGCGGACTCGGCCAGAGCAGCGCCGAGCGATTCGAGGTCGCCCTCTACCGCTGTCACGGTTCCGTTTTCGCTGGCCAAATCGAACAAGGCCGAGGCGTAACGCCCAGCAAGGCTAGCCTGAATACCGGCGGAAGTTTCCACGCGCTTTGTGTCCTCTTTGAGGAAAGAAAAAATACGTTCAGCTTATCGGGGCGGGGCCAGTCTCATGAGAGAACCGAATCTCCCTTAGAAAAAAGGGGCGGAAACGGGCCTGATCCCAAAGCTGGCGCGCGCCTAGCAAAGGGGGTGAAAGGATGCAAGCGGGGTTGCGAAGAGTCTTGCGCATGCTTGCACATTCAAGCGAAATCGGCTATGCCCTGACCGAACGGTAAGTAAGCAATGGGAATAGAGAGATGCAACTGACACCGATGGCGCCCAAATGTGGGGTCGAAGTATCTGGAATTACACTCGCTGCATGCAGCGATGGCGAAATGGATGCGGTCAAGCAGGCCATTTATGAACACGGAGTGGCAGTCTTCCGCGATCAGGAGTTCACTCCGGAAGATCACATCACCTTTGGCCGCCGCTGGGGCGGGATCGATGTGAACAACTATTTCCCGCTGCAAGACGATTACAACGAAATCGCTATCGTCAAGAAAGAGCCGGACCAGCAGACCAATATTGGCGGGGCGTGGCACACTGACCATTCCTATGACCAGATCCCGGCGATGGGATCGGTGCTGGTCGCGCGCCATCTGCCCCCATCAGGCGGCGACACGATGTGGGCGCATATGGGCGCTGCCTATGATGCTCTGCCCGATGACATCAAAGCCGAGATCGAAGGGCTGGAGGCGTTCCACACCGCCGATCACGTCTATAAAGAAGACGGCCTCTACGCGCAGACCGACATGGGCAAGAGCCTGCGTGGTCAGGACCTCAAAACGGGTGCCGTACACCCGGTCGTCATCCGCCACCCGCAGACGGGCCGAAAGATGCTCTATGTCAATGGCGGCTTCACGATCAATTTCGTCGGCCAGACCCGTGAAGAGAGCATGCCGCTGCTGCAAAAGCTGCTCGACGCCGCGCTGACTGATGACAATCAGTGCCGCTTGCAGTGGAAGCCGGGAACGATTGCAATCTGGGACAACCGCACGACGTGGCACAACGCGATCAACGACTATCAAGGCCACTATCGCGAAATGCACCGCATCACTCTGAGCGGCGACGCGCTGGCGGCCTGACACGGCTCACGTCACTCAAGGGTAGGTGTCAGCCTACTCCCCGTCACCAAACTCCGCATCAAACGCCGCCTGCACGGGTGTCACCCGCTTCGTCTCGCAGGAATAGACCAGCCGTTCGTTCGGGCGGTCGGGGAGTTGCGCCAACAGCGCGGATTGCTGATCGCCCAGTGTCCGCGCGGCATCGGTCACACCGCAAGCGGGCGGGGTGTATTGGCCGCGCGCCTCGCGTGCTGCCTCCATGGCGTCGCGGCTCAGCAAGTACCGATCCGTGCGGAAGGTGCGCGTTTCGGGGTCGTAGACGCTGACGGAGACCGCCGCTTCATCGCCCGGCACAAAGACCCGCGTCCACTCGCCTGAGACGAGGCCATACTGCGTGCGTTCGTTGACGCAGCCATTGGCGGCCCAGTCGAACTCAACGTCATCGGTGCGCGCGCCTGTCACTCGGCTGCGTTCAGGCACAAGCGTGCAGATCAGCGTACCGTCGCCCGCTGGCTCTCCGGGCGGGGGAGGGGCATCGGGGTCTGCAACCTCGCCTAGTAGGACCGCAACGCGCTCTTCCACCTCGGAATAGCTGGGCCGCGTGATCCAGACGAGCGCTGCGGCGATCACCGCCGCGCCCGCAACGCCCGCTGCGATGATGGCTCGGTTGCGCAGCTCCGGTCGGTCAGCGATCCCGGCCCGGCATTGTGCTGCGACATAGCCAGCGCCGATCCCGATCAGCAGCAGGATCATGGCGAGCGCCATCGCATTCTCACGTTCTTCCATCACTTCGATCTGGGCCTGCGTCATCGCTGCCGCCCGCTTTTCACGCAGTTCCGCCTCGCGCGCCTCTTGCCTTGCTTTGGCCTCCGCCCGCTGCGCATCGAAGCGCGCGCGTTCGGCTGCGTTCAGCTCATCAATAGAGCGGCAGGGCAGGGCATTGACCGAGGTTTCCACCCCGTTTTCGCGCAGGAAGGGGAGCAGCTCTCGCAAGGACACGGCGAAGTAAAACTCCGCATCCGAACCATCCGAATCCGCACCGAAGGAATTGACGCCCAGCACCCGCCCGCAGCCATCGAGCAGTGGCCCGCCCGAATTGCCGCGCGCAATGGGGGCTGTGTGGAGGATCGTATCGAACTGACGGCTGGGGCGCTCTCCTGATAGGAACCCGCGGCTTTTCACCGGCGGCTGCGCGCGGAAGATGTCGCGCATCTCCAACCCTTGGGCCAAATCGACGTTCATGGGGTAGCCGACGGCAGAGACCTCGCCCAAATTGCTCACCGCACCGCCCGCCAGCGTTAGCGGGGGCAGGCGCAGGGAACCGTCGGTGATCTCCAGCAACGCCAAGTCATTGCGCGGACTGACTGCAACGGCGCTCGCAAAGGTCGCTGCATCGCCTTCACTGGGCACGATCCCGATGCGAAGCGTGTCGTCGAGCAGCGCCTCGCGGATCACGTGGGCGTTGGTCACGATCCGCGTTGGCGTAACCGCAAAGCCGCTCCCATGCGTGATGGGGATAACCTCATCCCCGCTGCTGTCGATCAGCACGACGCGCACGACCCCACGTGCAGCTGCGTCAATATCGCCCGGGTCAGCCAGGGCAGGAGTGGGGATCAATACCAGCGCAATAAGCGCGATCCAAAGGCGGGAGAGACATGTCATCACCTGCCCCTTATGACGCTGCTGACATTGACCGCAAGCTTCGGGATGCGCTTATGTCCGGCGGTGAGCATAGGGACGGGCATGACGAACTTGACCGACATCTCAGATGAAGACTCCTGGCGGGCGGTTCTCGCCAAAGACCGCCGTTTTGACGGGGCGTTCCTCACCGGCGTGCATTCGACCGGCATTTACTGCCGCCCGTCGTGCCCAGCGCGCAAACCCTTGCGCAAGAATGTGCGCTTCTACGCCAATGCGGCGGATGCGGAGGCGGCGGGCCTCAGGCCATGCAAACGCTGCTCCCCCAACACCCAGAGCGCGGAGGAAGCCTGTGTGCTGGCCGCCATCGCCGCCATCCGTGCCTCTGTGGAGGAAGGAAAGGGCGCGATGACTCTAGACGAGCTGGGCGATCTCACCGGTTACTCACCGACCCATTTCCAGCGCCTGTTCAAACGCACCGTGGGCCTGTCCCCCGCCGCCTTTGCACGCGCTTTGCAAGAGGAGCGGGTCAAGTCCGCTCTGGAAGAGGGTGCGAGCGTCACGCAGGCGCTGTATGATGCGGGCTATTCCTCGCCCTCGCGCTTTTACGACAACACGAAGGACAAGCTCGGCATGACGGCAAGCGATTGGAGCAGCGGCGGCGCAGGGCGGACCGTGCATTGGAAGGTCATCGCGACCTCGCTTGGAGAGATGCTGGTCGCCGCGACCGACAAAGGCGTGTGCACCCTCTCCTTTGACGAGGGCGAAGAGGAATTGCGCGCCCGCTTTCCCAAGGCGGAATTGCGCGAGGCTGGGGAGGACTTCAAGGCACTGTTCGATTCTGTTGTCGCCGCAGTCGAGCAGCCGGGTAGCGACAATTCGCATATCCCGCTGGATGTGAAGGGCACCGCGTTCCAGCAACGTTGCTGGGAGGCTTTGCGCCAAATCCCTCCCGGAGAAACCCGTTCCTACGGCGAGCAGGCCGCGATGCTCGGAAACCCCAAAGCCAGCCGCGCGGTCGGCAGCGCGAACGGCGCGAACAACATCGCCGTCCTGATCCCGTGCCACCGGGTCGTGCCAGCCAGTGGCGGCGTGGGCGGCTATGCTTACGGGCCTGAAATCAAGGCCGAACTTCTGAAACGCGAAGGCCGAGAATAATCATGACAAGAGACGATTTTGCAGCGCTGCACATCAGCAGCGCACCCTTGGTGTTGTTCAATGTCTGGGACGCTGGCAGCGCAAAGGCGGTGGCGCAGGCGGGCGCCAGTGTAATCGCAACAGGCAGCCTCTCGCTCGCCGGAGCGCAAGGGTTCGACGATGGCGAGGCGATTGCCTTTGCCGACTTGTTGCGCACCGTGCGCCAAATCCGCAGCGTCACCGATCTACCAATCAGCGTTGATGTGGAGACAGGCTATGCCGATGACCTCAACACGCTGAAGGCAAATGCCGAGGCGCTGCTAGAGGCCGGTGCAATCGGCTGCAATCTGGAGGATCGGTTGCTTGACGGCGATGCACTCCGCGATCCGGCGGAGCAGGGTGAGAGGATAGCGGCGCTCAGCAATGCGGGCCTGTTCGTCAATGCGCGCACCGACCTGTTCCTGTCGCCTCTGATGCGCGGCGAGGATCCGAATACTGGTGAGCTAGTGGGAGCCGCGCTTGAGCGGGCAGAGGTCTATGCGAGCGCCGGAGCAGGGAGCCTGTTCGTACCCGGCCTCAGCGCAGCGGACCTGATCGCGGACCTTTGCGAGCGATCACCCCTGCCAGTCAACGTCATGCGCCTACCCGGCATGGCCGGCAACGCAGAGCTAGCCAAGCTGGGCGTCGCGCGGATCAGCTACGGCCCCGGCCCCTGGCGCGACGCGATGGCGGCAGTGACGGAGGGGGCGCGGGAGGCGTTTGGCTAGGCTAGTGTCTTGGCTTGTCCGGGAACGAAAATGAACTGATACGTTCAGTTATTCGGATGCGCTTCTGTATCCTGCCTCAGCTGGACGATCCTGTATGCCTGAATTTCCGCTCGACACTGCAACCAAGCTGACCGCGATTTCCGACACCACGCTGCAATCCTCTGGCGGGGCGGCCTATTGGAATTTCCAGTCGGCCTTTGGTGGTTGGGCGCTCGCTCTGGGCTATTCTGCGGTGCAGGCGGCGAAGCCTCAGGAGGGGATGCTTACAGGCGCGACGGCGAGTTTTATGAAGCCGCTCCCTCAGGCTCCGATCAACATCGATCTGCGCACCATGCGGGAGGGGCGGCGGACCTCGTTTTTTCGCACTGAGTTCACCGCCGTAGACGCGCCCGATGCGCCGATTTTTGCAGCGGATTATGTCTTCTCCAGCATGAAGGAAAAGCCGCTCGATTACGCCTGCGACTTTCCCGATGTGGAGGCTCCTGAAGATGCCCCGCGATTGCCTGACACGCCGGGGCCAAAGTTCCTGAGCCGGTACGATCAGCGCGTGGCTTTGGGCCAACCATTCTCCGCGCAGGAGCGCCCGCACTCCGCCTTTTGGGTGCGCGATGCAGCCGAGCGGCCATGGGATGCGAAGGCGCTGCTCGCGGTCTCCGATACGCCCATGCCGCGCACCTTTTTCCTCGATCCGACCCCACGTTTCGGCGCGACGGTGCAGTACGACTTGCAGGTGTTCTGCTCGGCCGAGGACTTGGGCGCGATTGGCAATGACTTTCTGCTGATCGAGGCGACCAGCGACCGCGTCTTTAGCGGCCGCTTCTCCGCGACAACGCGCATCTGGTCGCCGGACAAACGCCTGCTTGCGATTTCGAACCAGATGGCGTTTTACTGATCCCACTTAGGACAGGGGACACCATGACCGACAACGCACAAATCGCCCGCGCCTTGTTCAACGCCTTCCAAAGCGGCGACTTAGAGGCGGCCGGCGCGCTGCTCTCCGACGATTTCGCAGGCTCCCAGAATGGCGGCCCGGCTATGGACCGTGCGACCGTGCTGGGCTTCACTGCGGCGGTGCGGGCCAAGGTGCCCGATTTCCGCTACGAAGATTGCGTGTGCGAGGCGACTTCCAGCGGCTTTGTCGAAGAGCATACAGTGCGCGGCACTTTGCCCGATGGGGATCAGATCAACCTTCGGCTCTGCGTGGTCGGCACGGTCGAAGGCGGGCAGATCACCGCGATCCGCGAATATCTCGACAGCGCGGGCGCGGCGGGGCTGGCGAAGGCGCTCGCCGGATAAGGCCTTTTCGACGAGCGTCGAGGCATCTGTGTTGACGCAAGGCTATGGCCGCTTACCCCTTGGTCCTGCTGTATAAAGAGGAGAGAACGATGCGCATTGCAGCTTACGGGTTGGGAGGCCTCGTCATTCTGGCCACAGGCCTGTTTGCCTGGGCGCTTTGGATGACCCAAGTGCCTGCTGTCGCCGCGAGTTCCTCCGATCTTGGGCCTGAGCTTGAGGCATGGTTCGATGCCCGCCACGAATCTCGCCGACCGCAGTTCAACGGCGCGGCGTTGGTCATCCATGATGGCGAAGTCATTGTCCGTAAGGCGTGGGGAGTGGACGGCGATGGCCGCGCTCTGACACCGGACTCGCAATTCCGCCTCGCCTCGGTCTCGAAAAGCTTCACCGCTGCCGCGATCCTGAAGCTGGCGCAAGACGGCCTGTTGGACCTAGATAAGCCGGTTGGTGAGCAGATTGAGAACTGCCCCATGCAAGCCACTCCGGCACATTTGCTGCGCCACATTTCGGGCGTTGAGGACAATTACTTCGAGAAGGCAGACCCTGCGCAGGTTACGACAATATCAGCGGTGTTCTACGGCGTCTGCGAGACAGTCGAAAGCGCTGTGGCCCCCTCAGAATTCGCGTACAACAACACTGCTTACGTGTTCCTTGCAGGGCTCGTCGAACGCAAGACGGGCAAAATGTTCGAGACCTATCTCGCTGAAGAAATCCTCACGCCACTCGGCATGGAGAAGACCCGCGTTTGGAACCTTGTGAGCGGTGATGACTTCGCCGCCCGCGCCACCAGCTTCAACGAAGACGGCAAGATGGTTCCGACAAATCTGGACGGTGTGGCGGGTGATGGAGCGGTCTTCTCAACCGTGGACGACCTGGCAAACTGGGCGCGCTTCTGGCGCGATGACCGCTTGCTCTCGGCCGAACTGAAGGATCGCGCGACCGGCAGAGGACTGGGCGACGACTACTACTTCGGCCTGGGCCGCACCGGTGCCATCGTTTCTCACAATGGCGGCTGGCTCGGCGCGCGGACCTATCTGGGCTTCGAAGACGACGGAGCCGATGGCGACGTCGTCATCCTGCTCGACAATTCATCCTCGATCTATGTCGATGACATGGTTAGCGAGGTTTGGGCGGTCTTGGAGGACTAGGCTTCCTTTACGGGTGTGAAGGGCACATCCGCTGCCAACAGAGCCTGAGTGATCCGCGAGGCGTGCTGGGCGAGAGCTTCATCTTCCATCGGCACAACCTCTTTCAAACCGACCGGGCTTTGGGGCGTTTCGGGCCGCCAACCGCCTGCGCCATTTGCCGTGCGGGCAAAAACAGACGTCATGTTGGGATTGCCCCAGGCGATTACGTAGACGCTGATCTCGTCGCTGTCTGATCCATCCAGAATGGCGGCCCGAAGCGCGTCGCTGAGGGCTCGGACCCCGGCCGATTTGGCTTTGGCTTGCTGTGTTCGTTCATCCAACCCTCGGTCATGCTCGACCACCGCACACATCAGGAGCGGTGCGTGTTTCACAAGATAGAGCCGGTGAAACTCAAAATCGCCCAGCGGGTGGGTGATCGCGGCGAAGTCATCAACTATTTCTAGGGGCATAATTATTTCCTCTCTCAATCCAGCTTAGGCGGGAAGCCTGGCTCGGCCTTGGCGATTGCTCGCTGGTAGGCCTCACGCGAGCCGATCCTGTGCAGATACGCTTTCAGGTTCGGCATGTGGTCGATGCTCATGTCGTTGAACGCGCGCGCCGTCGTTAGCGAGAAGCCGAGCATGATGTCTGCGGTCGAGAAATTCGCGCCGCCGAAATAGTCGGTCTCACCCAATGCTTTCTCGATATGCGCCCAGGCGTTGGTGATGCGCTTGGCGAGGGGAGGGGGCATTTCCGCGCCCACGGCACCCACCGCGATGCTCATCATCCCGTTGGTCATCAGCGTCGCATTGGCGAAGTGATACCAGTAGAGATGCTGCGCGAAATCCGGGCTGTCGGGGCCGGGGACCAGGGGTGTGTCAGGCGCGTATTTGCCCACGATATAGTCCATGATCGCGCCGCTCTCACCCAGCACAAGGTCGCCATCCGTGATGACCGGGGCAATCTCCATTGGGTGCAGCGCCTTCAGCTCTGGCGGGGCGAGACGCGTTTCGGGGTCGCGGTTGTAGAGTTTCAAATCGTATTCGAGGCCCAGCTCCTCACACAGCCAGACGATGCGTTCGGATTGCGAGATCCGCAGGTGGTGGACGGTGAGCATGCTCGGGAAAACTCCTGTTATGAATTGCGCGCCCATCCTTCGCGGGCTGGCTCCAGCGTGTCGAGGAATTTTTCCGCGCTCTCCAGATACTCGCCCTTCTTTTCATCGCCCATTCGGTCCCAGGTTGTAAAGATGCGGCCTATGCGGTGGTTGCTGGACAGCCGATCGCGGTGGCGGTCCATGAAGTGCCAATAGAGCGGATTGAAGGGGCAGGCACCTTCGCCGGTTTTCTTGGACACGGAGTAGGCGCAATCCTTGCAGTAGTCGGACATCTTGTTGATGTAATTGCCTGAGGCCGCATAGGGCTTGGTCGCGAGTTTGCCCCCATCGGCATAGAGGATCATGCCCGACACATTGGGCAGCTCGACCCATTCATAGGCGTCGGCATAGACGGCCAAGTACCAGTCCTGCACCGCCTTGGGATCGATCCCTGCGAGCAGACAGAAATTGCCGAGCACCATCAGCCGCTGGATGTGGTGCGCGTGGGCGTTCTCATGCGTGGAGCGGATGCAATCGGACAGGCACCGCATATCGGTCTCACCGGTCCAGAAGAACTCGGGCAAGGGGCGCGTCGCATCCAGCTCATTGGCGTCGGCGAGGCCGGGCATAAAATGCCAGTAAAAGCCGCGCACATATTCGCGCCAGCCGATAATCTGACGGATGAAACCCTCGACCGAATTGAGCGGGGCCTTGCCGTCCTCATATGCCTTCTGCGCACGCTCGCACAGCTTGATTGGATCGAGCAGGCCGAGATTGATGCTGGTCGAGAGCATCGAGTGATAAAGGTCGTCCGACCCGAACACCATCGCATCCTGATAGGGGCCGAAATTCTCGATCCTTGTCGTGAAGAAGGCGTCGGCGGCCTTCTCGGCCTCATCCGCTGTCACTGGCCATTCGAACGGAGTGAGCGCGCCGAAGTGATCGCCGAATTTCGCCTCGACCAGGTCTAAGACTTCCTGAGTGATGTCGTCGGGCTCGAATTTCGGGCGCTTGGGAATGAACAGGTCATCCCCGTCCATGCTCTCGCGGTTTTCGGCGTCATAGTTCCATTTGCCGCCGATAGGCTTCCCATCGCCGTCCATAAGTAGGCCGGTCTTCTTGCGCATCTCGCGGTAGAAATGCTCCATGGTCAGCGCCTTGCGGCCCTCAGCCCACTGATCGAACTCGGCATGTGAGCACACGAAGCGGTCATCGGCGAGGATTTCTACGTCGCAGGCGAATTTGTCTGGCCATTGCTCAAGCGCTTGCTGCACCCGCCATTCGCCCGCTTCGACCACGCGGATGGAGCGCGGATCGTGGCGTTCGACCGCGCGTGCAACCTCGCCCGTGAAATCCCCTGAATTGCCCTCATCGTCGAGCTTTATATAGTCGACGCTCCACCCATCTGCGCGCAGCTCAGCTGCAAAATGGCGCATGGCGGAAAAGATCAGCGCGATCTTTTGCTGGTGGTGTTTGACGTAGGTCGCCTCGTCCCAGACCTCCATCATCAGGATGACGGTGTCGTCTTTGGTGCAGCCTTTGATTGAGGCGAGGGTGCGGGTCAGTTGGTCGCCCAAAACGGGCACAAGAACGCAAGATTTTGAAGCCATGCGCAAGATACGCACGGGATGCCAAAAGGGTGCCGAACCGCGTGCGTTTTACGTGATGGCTCTGCCTATTCGGCGCCCGGTATCTCTGGGACTTCCCGGAGCACCACGGCGTCTGAGGGAGGGGGCGGGAGAACGCCAAAATCGGTCTCGGCAAAGCTGACGGGCGGTTCAAACTCGAACTGTCCCGGGCCCACTTTCACCAGCGTCTCACCGTAGCAGGACCGGTTGCGCGACAAGTGGCCATCGGCGCGAAAGGCTTGCAGGGCTTCCTCGGCGCTGTTGCGGAAATAGACTTGCGGGCTTTGATGTCCCTCAGGGCCGTTGAACCAGGCCCAGGCGCTTGGCGAATGGCCGTGCAGATGCATCATCCACTGCGCCACCACCTCATCGGCGTGATAGGCGGTGAGTGTGTCTGGCCCTTCGAAGACAATCGGTTCGGCGGTGCTGAGTTTGTAGAAGTGGTCGATGCAGCCATTGGGGCCTTTGACCTGCGCGACGGCGATCAGCGCGTACCATGTGGTGACGCCCGATCCTACGGCCTGCACGCGGTCATCTTGGACGATGGTGGATTTTGGGGCGACTTGCGGGGTGCTTGATGCGGAGTCTTCCGCTTCGGACGCGGCTACGGGCTCGCTCACGGCGTCTTGAGCCATGGCGGCGCTGCCCACCAATGCGAGGGCGGCTGCGGTGAAAATGGCGCGATGCTTCATTGGTCGCTCCCCTAGGAAATCTGCACGGGGAAGGGCCTAAACAGCCAATGGTAAGAATTGCCTTAAGGGCGCGCGCACTCGAAGGGCGCGTTCACACGAAGCTGTAGGGGTCGATATCGACGCCGATGCGCACTCCGGGGGCGAAATCTTGAGCGGCCAGCCAATCGCGCAGCACCTTTTGCAGATTCGCACTGCGCCGCGCGTTGATCAGGAAGCGGTAGCGGTAGCGGTTTCGCAGCAGCGCCATGGGAGCGGGCGCAGGGCCGAGGATCATCAGATCGTTCACATGCGGGCGGTTGTGGCCAAGGATATTGGCTGCCTCGCGCGCTTCCTTCTCGTCTTCGCTAGAGAGGATGATCGAGGCCCAGCGCCCGAACGGAGGCGCGCCTGCATCGCGCCGAGCTTCGGTCTCCGCTTCGTAAAAGGCGTCGCGGTCTCCATCGGCGAGGGCGGCGATGACGGCGGCCTGTGTGTGGCGGGTTTGGATGAAGACTTCGCCCGGTTTGGCTCCGCGTCCCGCTCTCCCTGCGACCTGAGCGACCTGTTGGTAGGTACGCTCGGCGGCGCGCAGGTCTCCCCCTTCAAGGCCGAGGTCCGCATCGACCACGCCCACCAGTGTCAGCTCGGGAAAGTGGAAGCCTTTGGTCACCAATTGCGTGCCGACGATCACATCGATCGCCTTGGCTTGCACTTCGGCGAGGAAATGCGCGGCGCGTTCGGGGGAGCCGAGCGTGTCGGAGGTGGCGACGGCCACGCGGGCTTCTGGGAAGCGCTCGGCTACTTCGTCTGCGATCCGCTCCACGCCGGGTCCGCAGGCGACGAGACAGTCCGCCTCTCCGCAATCGGGGCATTCCTGCGGCACTTGCCCCTCGAACCCGCAATGGTGGCAGGCGAGGCGCGAGGATAGGCGATGCTCGACCAGCCAAGCGCTGCAATTGGGGCATTGGAACCGGTGTCCGCAATTGCGGCACAAAGTGAGCGGCGCATAGCCGCGGCGGTTGAGAAACAGGAGCGATTGCTCGCCTTTCTCCAGCCGGTCTTCGAGCGCCTCGACCAGCGGTTCAGCCAGCCAGCGACCCGCGCCCGGTTTGTCTATGGTGAGGTCGATCAGCTTGATGTCCGGCAGCTGCGCACCACCGAACCGGCTCGGCAATTCCAGCTTGGTGTAGGTGCCGGTGTTGGCCATGTGCAGGCTTTCGAGCGCGGGCGTTGCGCTGGCGAGGACCACCGGGATCTGCTCGAACCGCGCGCGCATCACCGACACGTCGCGGGCATTGTAGCGCACGCCGTCATCCTGCTTGAAGCTGATCTCATGCGCTTCGTCGACGACGATCAGGCCGAGGTCGGCATAGGGCAGGAAAAGGGCCGAGCGCGCGCCCACCACGACTTGCGCGGACCCTTCGGATATAGCGCGCCATGCCCGCCTGCGCTCGGTTGATTTCAAGGAGGAGTGCCACTGGACGGGCGCGGCTCCAAAGCGATCCTCAAACCGCGCAAGGAAATTCTCGGTAAGCGCGATTTCAGGCAGGAGCACCAGCACCTGCCGCCCCATACGCAAGGCTTCGGCGACAGGTTCGAAATAGGTTTCCGTCTTGCCGGAACCAGTGACCCCGTCGAGCAGGAAGGGTTCAAACTTGCGCGCCTCCACCGCCGTCACCAGTGCCTTGGCGACGCGCATTTGATCGTCTGACAGGGCGGGCTGGTGATGGTCGGGATCGGCGGGCGGGTAGGGGCGGTCGATGGCGACGCTGACCGGCTCAATCACGCCTTGATTGACGAGGCCGCGCAAGACCCCTTCGGAGACGCCTGCAATCCCCGCCAGCTCTCGGATGGTCGCCTGCTCACCGTCAAGCGCTTCGATGGCCGCTTGGCGTTGCGGGGTCATGCGTTCCGGCGCTCCACCGGATAGGCGGTATTCGGTCGTGGTGGTAGGCCCGCCAAGCGCGCCTCCGCTCGAAAGCACCATGCGCGCGACACTGGCGAGGGGCGCGCAGTAATACTCGGCCGTCCACTCAATCAGGCGTCTGAGAGGCTCGGACAAAGGCGGCACATCGACCACCTCTCGCAGCGCGCGCAGTTTGGAGGCATCGACCTCCGCCCCCGGCAAGCGCCCTTCGTCCCACACAACGCCCGTCACGGTTCGCGGCCCCAAAGGCGCGGAGACGACGCTTCCCGGCACGACCTTCATCCCCTCCGCCAACTTGTAATCAAGCGGGCCGAGCGCAGCATTCAGGACAAGGAGGCGGACGCGGTTCATCTTGCGCTTCATATGGGAGGAGTTAGACCGGCAAAACAAGCACCGGAGTGAGGGATATGAACGCAATCAACAGACGCAACCTATTGGGCACAGCTATGGCGGGAGGCGCACTGCTGACCTTACCCGGCTGCGTAACCGGCTTCCCTCAGCTCAGCATGACCGAGGTGATCCGCAGATTGCTCCTGCGCGCCAGCGATGGTGCGTTTGCGCGCCTGACTGAGCAGGGTGGCTTCTGGGACGAACAGGTAGCACGGCTCGGCCTTGGCAATTTGCTGGGAACCAGAGGCGATGTGCTGGGCAGCATTCTAACCTCCAGCCTCGTCACTGACCGGCTTGAGGATGTGTTTGCCGATATCGCGGTCGAAGGCTCTTTTGTCGCGGCGCCCATCGTGCGCGATGCGGTCGAGACGATCGGCTGGGAGAACGCCTTGGCGCTGGTGCGCGGAGGCCCGACCGCGGCCAGCGATGCCCTGCGCGGCGAGATCGGAAGCGGCCTTGTCAATGCGATGGTGCCAGAATTGGGCGATGCGATCCGCGTCGCTCAAGACCCGTTGGTTGGCCAATTGCTCAGCGCGGCGACAGGCACCGATATTGGCGGCATGGCCACGCAGCTTGCAGGAACTATCGACGATGCTGTGTGGGGCGAGATTGCACGCGAAGAGTCGGCAATCCGCGCCAATCCTGAAGCCACGAACGACCCTGTTTTGATTGGCGCGTTCGGGGTTGGCTCTCGGCTCTAGGTCGGCTTAGAAGCGCGCGGTCACGCCCAGATTGACGATGTGGTCCATCCGGTCCTCACCGTCGCGAAAGACATTCTGGTTGAGATAGCCGGGCGTGAAGGTCACTCCTTCTGCGACCGGCACCGACACGCCCACAAAGTTCCGCCACACGGCCACGCCTTCACGGTTGAAGGCCACGTCGTTGAGGCCAATGAACGGCTCTGTGTAGAGCACCAGATTGTTGTTCTCGGAGATCGGCGTCGTCAGTTGCAGCTGGTTGCGATAGCGCCATCCGGTCGCGTCGCTCTCTTCAAAGAAGCGTTGCTCCAAACGGTTACGGCTGGTCAGCCGAGTGCCGCCTTCGTTGATGAGAGTGACCGTCACCTCTTGGTAGAGGCGGTGCTCGTTCACTTCGACCGGGCCAATGGGGTCGGTCAGGATGAAAGCATAGCCACCGCCCACGCGCACGCCGTCCGCCACATTGGTGCCGATGTAAGAACGCAGCAGCAGCTGGCCGAGGCGATCCGCATCGTTGGTGAAACGCTCTTGCGCTTCCAACCGCAGGATCGTGTCGCCGTCTTCGTCGAGGTCGATGAAGATGAACTGCCCACCCCAGATGTTGAAATCATCCTCCGCCATGGCAGGGGACGCAGACATAGCAGCACCGGCAGCGGCTAGGGTGAGGGCGAGCTTCTTCATCATGGAATTGGCCTTTGATGTGTTGAGCGCAACAGCACTCCGGGAAAGGCGAGCCGACTAGCAGCCACAGGCCGCATAATATCAGTTCACAAGACAGTGTAAGCCACTTGGCCTACATCTGGCGGACCCCCTACAGCTTGTGCCAATCAACGCGCGAAACGCGACTCGCACATTGCAACCTGAGAGAGGCCCGAACCCATGAAATTCTTCGCTGACACTGCCGAGATTGACGACATCAAGGAACTGGCCGCGACCGGCCTGCTTGACGGGGTGACGACCAATCCCTCGCTGATCCACAAGTCGGGCCGCGATTTCATGGAAGTGACCAAGGAAATCTGCGGGCTGACCGATGGTCCCGTCTCCGCCGAAGTGGTGGCGCTCGACCACGAAACCATGATGCGCGAGGCTGAGGTGCTGCGCAAAATTGCGGACAATGTCTGCATCAAGGTGCCTCTGACAGTTGATGGCCTTAAAACCTGCAAGGCGCTGACCGAGGATGGCACGATGGTCAATGTGACCCTGTGCTTCTCAGCCAATCAGGCGATGCTTGCGGCGAAGGCGGGGGCGACCTTTATCTCGCCTTTCGTCGGGCGGCATGATGATAACGGCTTTGACGGGATGGACCTTATCTCCGACATCCGCCTGATCTACGACAATTACGCCTTCGACACCGAGATCCTGGTCGCGAGTGTCCGCCACCCGACCCACATTCTGGAAAGCGCCAAGATCGGCGCTGACGTCATGACGGCGCCGCCCAAGGTCATCATGGCGCTGTTCAAGCATGTGCTGACCGACAAGGGCATCGAAGGCTTCCTCAAGGACTGGGAAGCGACCGGGCAATCCATTGTCTGACGTAACGTTAAGCGGTTTAGACGTTTGACGGGCGCGGTATTTGCCCCCATTTGCTCAGGCTCAAATGGCTGAAGAATCCCCCCTCGATCGTTTCAAACAGGCCCTGACCGGAGCCTCCCGCGCCATCTCCAAGGATGCCGAGGTTGAGGTTGCGTGGAGCGCGGACGTACCCGGAGCGTCGGGCAACCGCTTCCGCGTGCCTCTGCCGGGCCGCGATCTGCCGTCCGATCAAGTCACCGAAGCGCGCGGCTTTGCCGACAGCTTTGCACTGAAATTGCGGCACCACGATGCGGGACTTCACGCACGCAGCGCTCCGCCTGAGCCGGTGGCGCGCGCCTGCTATGACGCGATCGAGCAGGTGCGGTATGAGGCTTTGGGCGCGAACCGTTTTGACGGGATCAAGTCCAACCTCGACAGCGCAACGGAAATGCGCCTTGCGACCGACAACATCGTGCGCGCTCAGAACGCGAGCGAAGTGCCGCTGCAAACTGCGCTCTCTTTGCTGGTGCGTGAGGAACTGACTGGAGAGGCCGTCCCGGACAAGGCGCAAGCGGGCCTCAGCCTGGTGCGCGAGTTTATCCTCGAACAGCTCGGCGGAGACTTGTCGGCGCTGACCGAGCAGCTTGGCGATCAGAAGGCATTTCAGGAAATCGCCCTCCAGATGCTGCGCGACCTCGACCTGACGCAACCCTCAGACACGCCCGACGAGAGCGATGAGGATGACGACGGCGAGGACGAGGACGGCAACGAGGAAGATCAGGATCAGGGCGACGAGCAGCAGGAAGGCGACGCCGATCCCGATTCCGCCGAAGTCGCTGGCGAAATGGCCGAGGGTGACGGCGAGGGCGATGCCGATAACGACTACGCCCCGGACGAGGAAATGCACGACGGCGAACCGGGTGAGGAGGGCGACGCTTCCGACGCGCCCGTCCGCCCAAACCGTCCGCAAACCGACATACCCGATGGCCTCGACTACAATGCCTTCACCGAGAAATTCGACGAGGAAATCGAAGCGCCCGAACTATGCGATGCCGAAGAGCTGGACCGGTTGCGCGCCTATCTCGACAGCCAGCTGACCGGGCTTCAGGGCGTGGTGACACGGCTCGCCAACCGCCTCCAGCGCCGTTTGATGGCACAACAGAACCGCAGCTGGGACTTTGATCAGGAAGAGGGCGTTTTGGACGCCGCGCGCCTCTCCCGCGTGATCGTCTCACCCGGTACCGCGCTCTCCTACAAGGTGGAACGCGACGTCGAGTTCAAGGACACGATCGTCACTCTGCTGATCGACAATTCCGGCTCCATGCGCGGGCGTCCGATCAGCATTGCGGCGATCAGTGCCGACATCCTTGCGCGCACTCTGGAGCGCTGCGGGGTCAAGACCGAGATCCTCGGCTTCACCACAAGAGCGTGGAAGGGCGGGCAGGCGCGGGAGGCGTGGCTGGCCGATGGCAAGCCGCAAAATCCCGGCCGTCTCAATGACTTGCGCCACATCATTTACAAACAGGCTGACGAGCCATGGCGCCGCGCGCGCCGCAATCTCGGCCTGATGATGCGCGAAGGACTGCTGAAAGAGAACATCGACGGCGAAGCGCTGCTCTGGGCGCACTCCCGCCTGATCTACCGCCCCGAAGAGCGCCGCATTCTGATGGTGATCTCCGACGGCGCTCCCGTGGATGACTCGACCTTGAGCGTGAACTCAGCAGGCTATCTCGAAGCGCATTTGCGCGGCGTGATCGACTGGATCGAAAAGGTCTCGCCCATCCAACTCGTCGCCATCGGCATCGGCCACGACGTCACGCGCTACTACCGCCGCGCCGTGACGATCATGGATGTCGAGCAGCTAGGCGGCACGATCATGGAGCAGCTCGCCGAATTGTTCGAGGATGAGAAGGGCACAGGCAGGGGGCGTCGGTGAGCCAGAGCTTGGTCACCCAAACAGGTGTATCGAGTGAATGCCCATTCTGTCTTGCGCGAAGCTCTGCTTTGCCAGCTTTGGGCACCCATGTGGTATTCTTTGGGGGGCGCGAAGTTGGTTTGGAAGGACGGCTCGTGCAACATCAGCTCGGTGGGCGAGAAATACTCGCAATCCAGCTAGATCCAAATGATGAGAGTTCCATTACATCAATTTCTCCAGACCATGATTTGCCTCGCCCGCTTGATTGTATCCGTGTCCCATCGTGGTTCCCGCCATTCAGTTTGGCTAGGGTGGCAAGGCTCGAAGAGCTCGTGCATGAATTCTGCGAAGCATCATTTATCGGATCAAGTTTTCATTGGTCGGATAGCAGATGTGCTGCATTGGTTGCGGCCATCTGGCACGGTCGCTTTGACATCACTCCCAACGAGTTGAGCGCAGTATTGCTCGCGCATGGCATGCCGACTTCGCTGCAATCACGGTTTGAGGACTTTTTTGCAGCGGGAAGAAGCAGTTTAATCGCCGGCTCAGGCAGAAAACCGGTAAAGTCATGGCGTGCACCAAACGATGTAAGCGACCATTTCAACCGCATTTTGCGCTTTAGCTACAATTGGACAAGCAAATGAACGTAACCGAAGCCGTCACCAGCCGCCGTTCTGTGCGGGAGTTTCTCGACACACCGGTCGATCTTGACACGATTCGCCGGGTTATGGACAAGGCTCGCTGGGCGGCGTCGGGGTGTAATTATCAGCCTTGGGAAGCGACGGTGCTCACCGGACAGCCGCTCAAGGATTTGCAGGCCAAGATCACGACCACGCCTCCGCAAGAGCTTGAGTATGACTGGAACGCGCCTCTGGCTGAGGACGATTACAAATCGCGCCTCCACGGTATCTCAAAGGGCATGTTCGAAGCGCTCGGCATTGCGCGCGACGATAAAGCCGCGCGGATGGCGGCGATGGGGCGCAATGCGACCAGCTTTGACGCGCCCGCTGTGCTCTTCGTCTACTTCCCACGCCTGATGAAAGAGCCGCAATGGTCGGACACGGGCATGTGGCTCCAGACCGTTGCCCTGTTGCTGCGCGAGGAGGGGCTGGACAGCTGCTTTCAGGAGTTCATGGCCTACTATGCCAATGTCATCCGCGACCACCTTGGCCTCGACCACGATCGCTACATGCTCTTTTGCGGCATGGCGATCGGCTACCGCGACCCGGAGGCGCCGGTGAACAATTTCGAGCGCGAGCGCGTCGCTCTGGACGATCAGGTCAAGTTTGTCGGTTTCGATTGACCGGGGGGCCTCGGCCTAGCAAAGACCCCGCATCATGACGTCACCTACTTCTGGCCTCAAGCTCTTCAACTCGCTGACGCGCGAGCTCGAAACCTTCACCCCCGTCCATCCTGGCGAGGCGCGGGTCTATTCGTGCGGGCCGACGGTCTACAACTACCAGCATATCGGCAATATGCGCGCCTATGTCTTTGCGGATACGCTGGGGCGGACGCTGCAATATAAGGGCTACAAACTCACCCATGTCGTCAACATCACCGATGTGGGCCACCTGACCTCCGACGCCGATGAGGGCGAGGACAAGATGGAGAAGATGGCGGCGACGCAAGGCAAGAGCGCGTGGGACATCGCCGCCTTCTATCAGGCCGATTTCGAGAATGATCTGGCGCGCCTCAACATCCAGCCGAAGCAGCATCCCAAGGCGACTGAATATGTCGCGGAGATGATCGAGTGGGGCAAGCAGATGGCGGATGAGCACTGCTACGAACTCGACAGCGGGCTCTATTTCGACATCTCAACCGTTGCCGATTACGGCAAGCTCGCGCGCGCTGTGACCGAGGAGGGTGAGGGCCGGATCGAGAAGCTGGAGGGCAAGCGCAACGCGGGCGACTTCGCGATCTGGCGCAAGACCCCGGCAGGCGAGACGCGGCAGATGGAGTGGGATAGTCCGTGGGGTAAGGGCGCTCCGGGCTGGCACTTGGAATGCTCGGTCATGGGCGAGAAGCTGCTGGGCTTCCCCTTCGACATTCACACGGGCGGGATCGACCACCGGGAGATCCATCACCCGAACGAAATCGCACAGAACCAGGCGTTTTCGACCTGCGGTTCGTGCTGTGCAGCGAGTGAAGCGGGGCTGGATGACGCGACCAATTCCGGTGCCAACATCTGGATGCACAACAACTTTCTCGTCGAGCGATCCGGCAAGATGTCCAAGTCCTCCGGAGAGTTCCTGCGCTTGCAACTGCTGGTCGACAAAGGCTTCCACCCGCTCGCCTACCGCTTGATGTGTTTACAGGCGCATTATCGCTCGGAGCTTGAGTTCAGCTGGGAAGGACTTGAGGCGGCTCTGACGCGGCTGAAGAGGATGGTGATGCAGGCGGAGCGGCTCGCCGATGCCGATGCTTCGCCCGTCGCCGAGCATCCCAAATTTGCCCAGCCGCTCGCCAAGTTCGAGGAGGCCATGTCCGACGACCTCAATACCGCGATTGCTCTGACCGCGCTCGAAGATGCGCTCAGCGTCAAGAAAGTTGATGCCGGGATCAAGCGGGCCGTGATCGAGAGCATGGACGCGGTGCTGGGCCTCAACCTGTTTAGTCTCACCCGCGAAGAACTCCGCATCCGCCCGGTCTCCGCCGAGATCACCGAAGCCGAGATCGAGGAGGCGCTCGCTCGCCGCAAGGCTGCGCGCGCGGAGAAGGACTTCGCTACCTCCGACGCCATTCGCGACGAACTCGCCGCCAAAGGCGTAGAGGTGATGGACGGCGACCCCTTGGGCTGGGAGTGGAAGCTATGACCACACTCGCCATCTCAGGCCTCATCCGTCCGCTGCTTGAACCGCAGCTTCCTAAAGACCTCGATGTGCGCTGGTTCATGACCCACGAAGAGGCGCTGGAGGCGGTCAAGGGTGCGGAGATCGGCTGGTTCGATTCTAACAATAAGGATGACATGGTGAAGTCGCTGGAGGCGGCGACGGATTTGAAGTGGCTGAACTCGATCTATGCAGGGCTCGATTTTCTGCCGATGGATGTGCTGATCGAACGCGGGATCACCGTCACCAATGGCGCAGGCATCAACGCGATCACGATTGCCGAATATGTCATCATGGGCATGCTCAACATCGCCAAGGGCTACCGCGAAGTGGTGCGGGCGCAGGAGCGGCGTGAGTGGTTGCTCGACAGTCCCGGCAAGCGCGAACTGGCGGGCGGCAAGGCGCTGCTGCTTGGCTTTGGCGCGATCGGCAAGCTGATCAAGCCGCGGCTTGAAGCCTTCGATGTCGATGTGACCGTGGTGCGCCGCACCCCCTCTGACGGTGTGCTCTCTCCGGACCAATGGCGCGGGAAACTCAGCGAGTTTGACTGGGTCATCCTCGCCGTACCTGCAACGCCGGAGACTGACGGGATGATCGGCGCAGACGAGCTATCCGCGATGAAACCGGACGCGGTGCTGGTGAACGTTGCGCGCGGAGAAGTCGTCGACCAGCCGGCTCTGATCGAGGCGCTCAAAGGCAAACAGATTGGCGGCGCATTCCTCGACGTGACCACGCCTGAGCCATTGCCTGAGGACCACGAGCTGTGGACGCTCGACAACGCGCATATCTCAATGCACCTGTCGGGCCGGGCGCAGGACAAGATGTTCATCCGCAGCGCCCAGCGCTTCTTGGAGAACCTCGCCAATTACCGCGCAGGCAAGCCGGTCGCGCCGATCTTCGATCCCAAATTGGGATACTGATCGCCGCCATTTTCCCCGACCCCCTTGGAATTTGGCGCATTCCTGCAATACTCCGCCCTCGGATGGGAGCATCACTCAGTGCAATCGGGTGGTGCATGAATTGGGGGGAATTCACGAAATGAGCGATACCAAAAAAGCGTCTGACGTCTTCATCGACTGTCTGGAGGCAGAGGGCTGCGAGTATATCTTTGGCGTCCCGGGGGAGGAGAACCTCGATTTCCTCGAACTCGTTGGGCCGCTCTGGCAAGATCAAGTTGATCCTCACCCGCCACGAACAGGGCGCTGGCTTTATGGCTGCGACCTATGGGCGGCACACCGGCAAGACCGGTGTGTGCGTCGCGACGCTTGGGCCGGGGGCGACGAACTTCGTGACCTCCGCCGCCTATGCTCAGCTTGGCGGGATGCCAGTGCTGATGATCACGGGGCAAAAGCCGATCAAGAAGTCCAAACAGGGCCGCTTCCAGATCGTCGATATCGTCTCGCTGATGGAGCCGGTGACGAAGTACTCGATCCAGATCGCAGCCGGAGACAACATCCCCAGCCGCGTGCGCGAAGCCTATCGCCTGGCAGAGGAGGAGAAGCCGGGCGCAACCCTGATCGAACTGCCCGAAGATATCGCCGAGGAACCCACCACCGACTACAAGCCGCTGCCCAAAAGCGTCGCCCGGCGTCCGTCGGCGGAAGCAAAAGCCGTGCGCGCGGCGGTCAAGGCGATTGAGGCGGCGAAGAACCCGATCATCGTCATCGGTGCAGGCGCGAACCGCAAGATGGCGGGGCGGATGCTCGAACAATTGGTCGAGAAGACCGGCATTCCCTTCCTTACCACCCAAATGGGCAAGGGCGTCATCGATGAACGCCACCCCAAATTCGTGGGCTGTGCGGCTTTGTCAGCAGGCGACTTTGTGCACCGCGCGGTGGAGGCTTCGGACTGCATCATCAATGTCGGGCACGACGTGATCGAAAAGCCGCCCTTCTTCATGAAGGACAATGGCGTCACGGTGATCCACGTCTCGACCAAGACGGCGGAGGTCGACCCGGTCTACTTCCCTCAGATCGAGGTGATCGGCGATATCGGCAACGCGATCTGGCAGATCAAGGAAGACATCGTCCCGAACCGCTCGTGGAATTTTGACCAGCTGCTCGCCTATCATCAGGCAGAGCTGGACCACACCCAGAAGCTGGCCGAGGATGACCGCTTCCCGATCTTCCCGCCTCATCTTGTGCAGCAAGTGCGCGACTGCGTGCCGCATGACGGGATCATCTGCCTCGACAATGGCGTCTACAAGATCTGGTTCGCTCGCGGCTACACCGCCTATCTGCCCAACACCGTGCTGCTCGACAATGCGCTGGCGACGATGGGGGCAGGCCTGCCGTCTGCAATGATGAGCGCGATGCTCTATCCCGACCGGCACGTCATGGCGATCTGCGGCGATGGAGGCTTCATGATGAACTCTCAGGAGATGGAGACCGCAGTGCGCCTCGGCCTCAACCTGACAGTGCTGATCCTGCGCGACGATGCCTATGGGATGATCCGGTGGAAGCAGGCCAATATGGGCTTTGACGATTTCGGCCTGACCTATGGCAACCCCGATTTCGTCCAATATGCCGAGAGCTATGGCGCGAAGGGGCACAGGGTTGAAAGCTCGGAGCATCTGAAAGAGCTCCTCGCCCATTGCCGCGACACGCCCGGCGTCCACCTGATCGATTGCCCTGTCGACTACACTGAGAACGACCAGATCCTGAACATCGACATCAAGAAACTGAGCGCAGAGCTTTAATCGGGAGGCCCTGTGCCATGAAACAAGTCGTCAATCCGTTTGACCTGTCGCCCATTGGCAGCGTGCCGGAGGTCGATGCGGCCACGGTTGAGGAATATCTCGCCAAGGCCCATGCGCTCTCGCGTGATCGTTCGCGCTGGAAGAAGCCGCATGAGCGTGCGGCGATCCTCCACCGTGCGCGCGACATCATGGCTGATCGCCGCGATCATCTTGCGATGCAGGTGGCGGCGGAAGGGGGAAAGCCTCTGATCGATGCGCGGGTCGAAGTTGACCGCGCGATCAACGGGATGGAGCTGTGCATCCACGAAATCGGCTCTGTGAAAGGCACTGAGATCCCGATGGGCCTGACGCCTGCGGGCGACGGTCGCACGGCATGGACCACGCGCGAGCCGATTGGCGTTGTCGTCGCGGTCTCCGCTTTCAACCACCCGCTCAACCTGATCGTCCATCAGGTCGCGCCCGCTGTCGCAATGGGCTGTCCAGTGCTGGTGAAGCCCGCTTCCGACACGCCGCTTTCGTGCTTTGAGTTCGTCTCGATCCTGCACGAAGCGGGTTTGGAAGAGGACTGGGCAAGGGCGGTCATGTCCAGCCGCGAGGCGTCAGAGGCGATGGTGACCGACCCGCGCGTGGCCTTCTTCAGCTTTATCGGATCAGCCGGAGTGGGCTGGGGCCTGCGCTCCAAACTCGCGCCGGGCACGCGCTGCGCTCTGGAGCATGGCGGCGTCGCGCCGGTGATTGTCGATCCCAGCGCGGACCTGGACAAAGCCGTGCCGAGCCTCCTCAAAGGCGGGTTCTATCACTCCGGTCAGGTCTGCGTGTCGGTCCAGCGCATCTTCGCGCATTCCTCGATCGTCGGCGAACTCTCCGCACGCCTCGCAGAGGGAGCCAAGGCGCTCAAAGTCGGGAACGCGATCCACGAGGACACTGAATGCGGGCCGCTGATCCGCCCCAAGGAAGTCGACCGTGTCGCGCAGTGGGTCGAGGAAGCGCGCGCAGGCGGGGCGCAAGTGCTGTGCGGGGGAGAGAAACTCTCCGACACCACTTACGCGCCCACCGTGCTGCTGAACCCCGCGCCGGATGCGACAATCTCAACGAACGAAGTCTTTGGCCCAGTCGTCTGTGTCTATTCCTATGACGACGTTGACGCCGCGATTGCACAAGCGAACTCGCTCGACGTGGCGTTTCAGGCGGCGGTCTTCACCAACGATCTAGCCGCCACGATGCACGCCTATCGCGGGTTGGATGCAAGCGCGATCATGGTCAACGACCACTCCGCCTTTCGCACTGACTGGATGCCCTTTGCCGGGCTTCGCCAATCAGGCCACGGGGTCGGAGGTATACCCTACACCTGCCATGAAATGACCATCGAGAAAATGATTGTGATTAATTCCTGAGGTTTGGGCGGACCCATCCGGGCCCGCCTCCTCGGCGCTATTCCTTCGCTTCGCTACGGGCACCTGCGGACGCGCAGTCGCGCTTTGATTGCCATGGCCAAGAGGCGAGCATCATCAACTCTCCTCCAACAACAGCAGCACCGCGGTCACCACCATGCGTTCATCAGCGCCAAATTGGTGGTCGACTTCCTTGATCGTCGCATCGGCGACCAGCTGGCCGGGGATGGTGAATTCGTGCTCGGGCAGCTCGGCGATGAAGTCTTCACCTGCTTCCACCGCTTGCGCTCCGTTAAAGTCCAGCATCACCTCATGGCGCGTCCCGGAAAAGGTGATGGAGGTCCAGGTGGTCTCTTCATGGGTAAGCAGATCGGCCTGACCCTCTGCCAGCATCAACAGCGCCTCACGCACCCGGTCTGACGTTGTGCGGCGCGGGCGATAGCGGCGCGCGACGGGGCGCGCTTTGGGCGTGTCGGTACGCGAAGACGCATCAGCGGACTTGGTTTCAAACCGCGCGGCAGGGGCGGCGAGCAGGGTCGGATCATACAGCATAGGAATAGGCCTTCGTTTCAAAAGTGCTGGGAGTGTTGGCAGAGCGATTGGAGGCGTTGGCGGTGGCCTCGGCGTGGGCCTGCGCGCGGGCCTGCGCGGCGGCATATTGGTCCATCCATTGAACCGTGCGTTCGGTCGTCGCGGTCCGGGGCACGCGGCCCATGCGCAGGTCGAGAACAAAGCGCGGATCGCCTGCCGCTAGCCTCCCGAACTTGGTCGCGGCCATGTCATGTTGGCGCAGGAACTTCTCGACTTTCTGGAGCAGCATTTATGTGATCCCTTCTCGTGTTGAGGCCAGAATTAGCCAAAGTCACAAGAGCCATTGCCTGCACCGCGAATCGCTCAATGTTCCATTTATGTTCCATGCGAAATCCTACTTGTCTAGGAAAAATCTTTCGTGTAGGAATTGAAATAGGAAATCAGAAGGAGTGCGCCGTGGACGAGATCGCTTTGGACGCGCGGAAACGCTTGCTTGAATTGTCGCAGGAGCGTGGGGCGAGCCTCGCTTCGCTCTCGGAATTGCTGGGGCGGAATGCGAGTTACCTCCAGCAATTTATCCGCAAGGGCTCTCCCCGGAAGCTGGAGGAGGGCGACCGTCGGACGCTGGCGGAATTCTTCGGCGTGGAGGAAGCGGAGCTGGGCGGTCCGGCGGGATCGATTCCGCGATCAAAGGAAAAATCCTACACACCCTCCCGGGTGGACGCGCAAGAGGAGTGGGTCGAAGTCGCCCGCCTCAACATCGGCGCCTCAGCCGGTCCCGGTGCACTGCCCGACAGCGAAGCCGCCTTCGACGCGTTTCGTTTCTCGCGACGCTGGCTTGCCGAGCAGGGGCTGGAGGGCGCGCAACTCTCCGCCATCCAGGTCGAGGGGGACTCGATGGAGCCGCTGCTCAACAATGGCGACGAAATCCTCATCGACCGCGCCCCGCGCACCTTTCGCGACGGCGTCCATGTTATCCGCCTGGGCGACACCCTGATGGTCAAACGCGTGGCGCAAGCCGGAGCAGGGCGCTTCTCCCTGCTGAGCCAAAACCTCGCCTATCCGCCGGTGGATGTGGACGCGGGCGAGATGGAGGTGATTGGCCGAGTCGTTTGGAAGGGGGGACGGATTTAAGCGCGATTTAAGACATTTAGAGTAAGACCATGCCTCTGATCGAGAGGGGCGCTCATGCTACGGTTCTTAACCAACCACACCGAATTCTGCGTGATGTTCGTCATCGTGCTTTTTGCCGTGCGCAAGCTGACCGGCGCGAGTGTGCCCGCAATTTCCTACGCGACAATCGCCTGGGCGGTGGTCATCATCTGGACCACCGAGTTTCCTTTCTGGCCTCTCGGCGAAACGCTCACGCACCTTCAACTCGCCGTTGGTTCTGTGGTGAGCTTTGTTGTGATTTCCGGCGTCGCGCTCGTCTTCGACCGCACCGGCCTCGTCAAACAACCCGAACAGCCGCAACGCCCGCTTGAGTTCTAAGCTCGCTTGCGAGTTGGGGTGAGGGCAATTAGATCACCCTCATGACCAAACTTCCTCCCATGAAAGCCGCGATCATTCCGGTGACGCCGCTTCAGCAAAACTGCTCGCTCATCTGGTGCACGAAGACCATGAAGGCGGCGCTGACCGATCCGGGCGGTGATCTCCACAAGCTGAAGGACGGCATCGCCAAGGCGGGCGTCACGCTCGAGAAAATCCTCATCACCCACGGCCATCTTGACCATTGCGGTCAGGCGGGGATGCTGGCGGAGGAGCTGGGCGTGCCTATCGAGGGCCCGCACAAGGATGACCTGTTCTGGATCGAGCAGCTCGACAATGACGGCGCGCGCTACGGGATGGAGGCGAAGAGCTTCACCCCAGACCGCTGGCTGGAACAGGGCGATAAAGTCACTGTCGGAGAGCTGACACTCGACGTCATCCATTGCCCCGGCCACACGCCCGGCCACGTCGTCTTCATCCACGGGCCAAGCAAGTTTGCGATTGTGGGCGACGTGCTGTTCCAAGGCTCCATCGGCCGCACCGACTTCCCGCGTGGCAACCACCAGGACCTGATCGACTCGATCACGAAGCGCCTCTGGCCGCTGGGCGAAGACATAACCTTCATCCCCGGCCACGGCCCGACCAGCACGTTTGGTCAGGAGCGCAAGACGAACGCGTTCGTAAGCGATTACGCGTTATCTTAGGTGGGGTCCTGATCTTCCGCCGCCATCTTTTGGCTCTCACGCTTTAGCGGGCGAGAGACGGGACAAACCTCCTGCACATAACTATTGAGCGTGTTGGTTAGATTCTCGCGCACCAGCCGGTAATGGACATATTGTCCGCGCTTTTCACTCTCTACGAGCCCGGCGTTCTGCAAGACGGATAGGTGCTGGGAGACAGCGGGTTTGGAAATGTCGAAGCGTTCGGCGATCTGCCCCGCAGTCAATTCTGACTCCGAGAGGTAGGCAAGGATCTTGCGGCGAACCGTAGAGGCGAGGGCTTCAAATACCTTTTGCATGTGCTTTGGCATATAAGCACTTGCCTAATTCCTTACTAGGGTGCAAAGGCAATTAAGAATTACATTAAATACCTATGGAGTGAGCCGATGAACCGCCTCCAAACCCGAGACCGCTGTGAAGTGAACTGGATCGCCCAAACGCCGGACGCTGATCCGGCAAATGGCACGGTAAAGTGGGACCCGGTTCACAGCCTTTGGAATGGCGGAATGCGTGTGGCTTCGCTGGTGTTGATCCCGTTCTTTACCACACCCTCTGCCGTCATCGTCGGGCTAGGTCTCACTGGCGTTATGCTCTTGCTAGGCCATTCGGTGGGTTTCCATCGCTTGTTGATCCATGGCAGTTTTGAAACGGCGCCTTGGATGAGGCGCATTCTGATCTGGTGCGGGACTGTCGCAGGAATGAGTGGGCCCTTGTGGATTGTGCGCACCCACGACCTGCGCGACTGGGCGCAGCGTCAGAGTGTGTGCCACGACTATCTCGCCCATCGCCGCCCTATGCTGCACGATGCGTGGTGGCAGCTGCACTGCACCCTAAAGCTCGACAATCCCCCGGATTTCAATCTCGCAAGGCTGGAAGAGAGCCGCTTCATCCGGTGGCTTGAGAGGACTTGGATTTTGCAGCAATTGCCTGTTGCAGCACTGCTCTATTGGGCAGGCGGCTGGCCGTTTGTCGTTTGGGGTGTCTTCGTGCGCATTGCTCTTACGGTCCACGGCCATTGGCTTGTCGGGCACTTGGCGCATCGCCGAGGCCCGCAAAGTTGGGAAGTACGTGACGCTGGCGTGCAGGCGCATGACGTCCCATGGGCGGGACTCATCACAATGGGAGAGGCATGGCACAACAACCATCACGCCTTTCCCGGAAGCGCCCGGATTGGCCTCAAGCCCGGTCAAAGCGATTGGGGCTACCGCTTCATTCAAATGATGGAACGGCTAGGATTAGCTTGGAACATCTGCTTGCCGCAGCACATGATTGGTCGTGGGAAGCAATTGCGTGTGGTCGGAGCCTCTTCTACATCACCCCACCAGCAATCAGTGCAGCAACCACGCCAAGGCCCACCAGCGTCAGCATCGAAACGATCGTCCCGATCATCCGACCTTTGCTAAGGCCTCCGCCATCCATGCCGATGCCGTGGGCGACGCGGGCGAGGATGAAGGCTCCGGCGACGTAGTGCAGCCAGCCTGTGCCGTGGCCGGCGAGTTCTATCGTGGCGATCAGGATCAGGACAAGGGGTGCGTTCTCAACGAAGTTGGAGTGCGCGCGCATGCGGCGGATCACGGCCTCGTTATCTTCGTCCCCGACAAAGATCTTCTCCTGCGTCCTCACGCGCCCGACGCGCACCATCAGCCACACATTCAAGATTGCCGCCGCCGCTGCGGTCGACAAAGTCACTGGAAGCATTTCCATGAAAACAAGCCCTCTCGTTAAATCCCTTTATCCGTGTAGCCTGCTAGAGCGGGCTAGCCCAGCTTGCAACGGCGGCTTGCAACCTCCGATTTTTCCGCTATATCGCGCGCTTTCCCGCCACATTGGCATGGACGCAGCGCATGGGCCTGGTGCTTGTGCGAAAGGCGGTCTTGCCCTAGAGGCGTCATCACAGTTTCGCGCGGTTTCCTCGCGCTTTTGAACGTTTTAATTGAGAAAGTGGCGTAGCCATGGCTGTTCCTAAGAGAAAAGTTTCCCCGCATCGTCGTGGCAATCGCCGCGCACACGATTCGCTCAAAGTCGAAGCATTTATTGAATGTTCGAATTGTGGCGAGCTCAAGCGTCCGCACATGATGTGCCATCACTGCGGCTATTATAATGGCCGTCTGGTGATTGAGCCCAAGGGCATCTAAGCCGTTACTGAACAAGGACAAGGCGCATGACACACCCGCGTATCGCAGTCGACGCGATGGGCGGCGATGAAGGCGTGCGCGTCATGGTTGAGGGCGCGGCGCTTGCCCGGCGTAACCATCCTGAGTTCAAATTCTTGCTGGTGGGTGATGAGACGCGGATCAAAGCCGCGCTCAAAGACCATCCCGGCATGGCAGGCGCGTCCGAAATCCTCCATTGCGACGATGTGATCAGCGGGGACGAACAGCCTTCCAAAGCGATCCGCCGCGCGAAAACCACCAGCATGGGCTTGGCCGTCAATGCGGTGAAGGAAGGCGCGGCTGGAGCAGCGGTCAGCGCAGGCAATACCGGCGCTCTCATGGCGATGAGCAAGATTGCGCTGCGCACTATGCCCGGCATTGATCGCCCTGCGCTTGCGGCACTGATGCCGACGCTTGAGAAGCATGATGTCGTCATGCTCGACCTTGGCGCCAATACCGAGGCTAACGCGCGCAACCTTGTGCAGTTTGCGGTGATGGGTGCAGCCTATTCGCGGATCGTCAACGGGTTTGAGAAGCCGTGCGTGCGTCTGCTCAATATCGGCACCGAAGAGATTAAGGGCACAGAGGCTCTGCGCGATGCAGCGGCGCTGCTGACCGAGGCGACAACGGCCGCGGATAGCGAAATCGCTCTCAAATTCGATGGCTTTGTCGAAAGCGACAAGATCAACCGCGGTGAGACCCATGTGGTTGTGACCGACGGGTTCTCTGGCAACATTGCTTTGAAGGCGATTGAGGGCTCGGCGCGGTTCGTGACCGATCTGCTCAAGCAGGCTTTCACCAGCTCGATCCGATCGAAGTTTGGTTTCCTCGTATCGCGTCCTGCGACGGAGCTGCTGCGCCATCACCTCGATCCGAATAACCACAATGGTGCGGTGTTCTTGGGGCTCAACGGCGTAGTGGTGAAGAGCCATGGCAGCGCGACGGCAAAGGGTGTGGCCCATGCCGTGGCGGTGGCCGCGCGGCTGCTGGAGAACAATCTGACCCAGCGCATTGCCAAGGATTTGGCCGAGCTGGGCGAGGATGCGTTGAAGAGCAACGGTGCCAAGACTCCTCTGAAGGCCGGCGAAACCAAGGACAGCGGGGCAGAGGCGTGACCGGCCAAAAAGCTCCAGGGTCTCGCATTCTGGGATCCGGCTCGGCGCTGCCCGACCGCGTCGTCACCAACGAAGAACTCGCGGCCAAGGTCGACACTTCTGACGAATGGATCGTCGAGCGAACCGGCATCCGCCAACGCCACATAGCGGGCGAGGACGAAACAACTGCGACGCTGGCCACAGCGGCGGCGCGCGCGGCTCTTGATGATGCAGGACTGACCCCGGCTGATATCGACCTGATCGTGCTTGCCACTGCGACGCCGGACAACACGTTTCCGGCGACCGCCACGAAGGTGCAGCACGCGCTGGGATGCCCCAACGGGCCTGCCTTCGACGTAGGCGCTGTTTGTTCAGGCTTTCTCTACGCTTTGACCACTGCCGATTCGCTGCTGACGACCGGCGCTGCGAAGCGCGCATTGGTGATCGGCGCAGAAACTTTTAGCCGCATCCTCGATTGGGAAGACCGCACAACCTGCGTCCTTTTCGGCGATGGAGCGGGCGCGATTGTGCTGGAGGCTCCCAGTCACGGTGTCTCGGCTGGGCAGGAGAGCGCGGGCGTTCTGGCCAGCCGCCTCCACGCCGATGGAGCGCAGCACGACCTGCTCTATGTCGATGGCGGACCCTCAACCACGCAGACGGTCGGCCATTTGCGCATGAAGGGCCGTGAAGTGTTCCGCCATGCGGTGGTGAACCTGTCGAGCGTATTGAACGAAGTGCTTGATGAAGCGGGTGTTTCGGCCGGTGAGGTCGACTGGATCGTGCCCCATCAAGCGAACAAACGTATCCTCGATGCGACCGCCAAAAAGCTCGCAATTCCGCCGGAAAAGGTGATCGTCACGGTCGATAGACACGCCAATACTTCCGCCGCTTCAGTGCCGCTCGCCTTTGACGTGGCGCGCAAGGACGGGCGCATCAAATCGGGCGATCTCGTGATGTTCGAAGCGATGGGCGGCGGCTTTACTTGGGGCGCGAGCCTCGTGCGTCTGTAAACCGACCGTTCGGTCAGGTTTTGGCCCGTGGGGACAAACTGTAGCGGCCCCGGCGTGACTGTTGCGAAATTTACAATTCTTCCATACACTCCGCGCGATAAAGGGGTAAGACCACCGCAAAGGGAGGCAGGCAAAAAATGCGTTCAATGGGCACGTTGACCAGGGCTGATCTGGCTGAGACGATCAACCGCAAAATGGGGCTGAGCAGAGCGGAATCGCTCGATCTCGTCGAAGCTATCTTGGACAAGATGTCCGATGCGCTTGCCGATGGCGAAAACGTCAAGATCTCCGGATTTGGCAGCTTCGTCCTCCGCGACAAGAACGAACGCGTTGGCCGCAATCCCAAAACCGGCGTCGAAGTGCCGATCACACCGCGCCGGGTGATGACTTTCCGCGCGAGCCAATTGCTCAAGGAAAAGATTGCCAAGGGTTGAGGCTTTTCAGGCCTGACTTTTTGCGCACTATGATGGGAGAGAGGCTCAATGGTTGATTTCGATGACGGGAAGGATCGCGCGGCGCTCCGGACAATCGGCGAAGTCAGCGAAGCGCTCGGAATCAAGCAACACGTATTGCGCTATTGGGAGCAGCAATTTGCTCTGCTGCGCCCGATGAAACGTTCCGGCGGGCGGCGCTATTACCGCCCCAGCGACATCGAAATGGTCGAAGCGATCAACCGCCTCGTCAATGAAGAGGGCTACACGCTCAAAGGCGCGGAAGCTGTTTTGCGGGCGGGCGGTGCGCCGGACGGGGCCGGTGTCAATCGTCGCAAGGGCGATGACCGGCGGGTCGGTGATCGGCGTTCTCAAGGCGAGCAAACGTCGGACGCTGTCGCAACCTCCATTCCAGCTAAGGCCGACTATTCCGAAGCCATCGCTAAGCTGAAAGGCCTGCGCGATCGGCTTTCTAAGGCGATCGAAGCCTAACCCGATCACAGCCATGGCATTCGGTCTCGGCAAGCTATTGTCACGCTTCAAACGCGCGCCAAAACCGCTCCAGCTCATCCCTTTTTCCGACAATCCGCCGCGCCGTCTGCATGATCTGATCTGCGACGGCGTGATGGCGGAGAACCTGCCCGACTTCGTGACCTTGCTTGAGATTCACGCGAAGCTGCAGGCCAAGCATCCCGACAAGCGCATCCTCGCGACGCTCGATGATCCGGGACAGGCGGTCTATACCTCTTTCCATGCGACCTTCAGCCATCGCCTAGACTCCACAGAGGGCCATGACCTGAGCGGCCTCCCGCCTGAGTGTTTCCAAGATGGTGAACACATTGGCTCTTTCACCACCGAAGAGGAGTTTCCCTTCAAGCTCGCCAATCTGAAGAAGGCAGCGGAGGGGATCCGCTTCGAGGACGCGCGCGGCGTGATGTATTGGCCAAGCGGTGACTATGCGCCGACGCTGGATGGGGCGAACCGCGATCCTGAAGAGGCGCTGCGGATCAACCGGGATCGAGAAAGCCATTTCCAATTCGTTCCCGTCACGCGCGCGGCGGATGCACTGGCGGCTTTGCCTAACGGTTATTTCTACGGCTCGCTAAACCCGATGCAGAGCTATGCGGTCGCGCAGCATCTAGAAGACGTGCACGGCTTTGAGTTGTTTGGAATCGGCGCAAGCTACTTTGGCTTCAAGCGTGATACGCCTGTGTCCGGAGAGGCCGCCACGAGCCTCGCTGCGGATATCGTAAGCCTGTATCAGAACGCACCAAGCGATGGAGTGGAGCGGCTGGCCGCGGCGATTAAGGGCAAGGACTGGCTGCTCGTCGCCTATACGGAGAGCTAGGCTCTACTCCGCCGCCAACAATTCCGCCTGACCCAGATCCACACTGACGAGGCGCGAGACGCCCTTTTCCGCCATGGTCACTCCGAACAGACGGTGCATCCGGCTCATCGTGACGGCGTTGTGGGTGACGATCAGGTAGCGCGTCTTGGTGGTGCGGACCATGGAATCGAGCAAGTCGCAGAAGCGCTCCACATTGGCATCGTCCAGCGGCGCATCGACCTCGTCCAGCACGCAGATCGGCGCTGGGTTGGTGAGGAACAGCGCGAAGATCAGAGCCGTGGCAGTCAGCGCCTGCTCACCGCCTGACAGCAGCGATAGCGATTGCAAACGCTTGCCCGGCGGCTGGGCGTAAATCTCCAGCCCTGCCTCCAAGGGATCGTCTGAATCGACCAGCGCGAGATGCGCCTGACCGCCTTGGAACAGACGGGTGAAGAGGACGCGGAAATGCCCGTCCACTTCCTCAAACGCGGCGCGCAGACGCTCGCGCCCTTCGCGGTTGAGGTTGCCGATGGAGCTGCGCAGCCGCGCCACGGCCTCGGTCAGTTCTTCCTGTTCGGAGGCATTGGCGCCGTGCTCTTCCTCGATCCGCGCAAGTTCTTCGGCAGCGACGAGATTGACCGGCCCGATGCGTTCGCGTGAGGCGACGAGACGATCCATCTCCTCGGACTCTTCCGTAGCGGGTTTGACGTCTTCCTCGGCGAATTCAAAGCGTTCGCACAGTAGCGGGGGAGGGCACTGGAACCGTTCACCCGAAATCCGCGCCATCTCACTGCGGCGCGCTTCTTCGTTCTCGGCCCGTGTCGCCAGCGTCGCCCGTCCTTCGCGCGCCACGGCCAGAGCCTCCTGCGCATCGGCAAGCTGGCGGTCGATCACAGTGCAGGCCGCTTGGCATTCATCCATCGCGGCCTGCGCCGCTTCTAGCTCCTGAGTGAGGCGGGCTCGGACCTGATCGCCCTGCTCGATCTCTTCCATTAGCGCGGCTGGCTTGGCAGCGATGATGGCGTGCTCTTCCTCGATTTCTTCGAGACGACGTCCAGCCTCCGCCACCCGCGCTGCCGCTTCGCCCGAGCGTGCTTTCCAGTTCGACTGATCCGCCTGTTGCGCCGCGAGCCTTTCGCGCGACACCGCAAGTCCTTGGTCATGCGCTGCAAGCTCTGCGAGGGCTGCCTGGACTGAGGATTTTGCCGCTTCGTGCCGGTCACGCGCGGCGTCGAGCTTCGCCCGGCCCGCATCGGGAGCGGGGAGGTCAGCGCGGGCTTTCTCTGCCTCGGCGAGTTCGGATGCCGCCACGGTCTGTTGTTCCGCAAGATCAGCCTCGGACGCGGCGAGTTCTTCAAGCCGCGCGGCAATGCGCTCCTTCGCGCTCTCCGCCGAGTCTAGCGCCCGCAGCGCCTGCCGCTCCGCATCGACCGCGCCCGAAAGCTCACGTTCGCGCGCCACCAGTCCGGTTTGCAGTGCAGAGAGTTCCTCGCGCGCAGTCGTTTCATTGGTCGCCGCCAGTTCTGCCGCCGCGCGCAGGTCCGGGAGTTGTGCTTCGAGGTCGGATAGGCGATTCGCCGCCTCCAGCTGAGCCGCCTGCGCCGAACCTTCTCCGCGCGCGACAAAGCCGTCCCAACGCCGAAGCGCGCCGCCCTTCGTGACGAGCCATTCTCCGGGATTGAGCGCCCGCCCGTCATCCTCGTCCGTGCAATGCACCAAAGCGAGGCGCGCGCGCAGTTCGTCAGGGCAAGCGGTGATATGGTCAAGCAGGCTGTCGGTAACGCGTCCGGGCTCAGACCCGCCGGTCCAGAACCGTCCATCCGAACCGTCCGGCGCTGCACCCAGAGGCGACTTCGCATCGCGGCCCAGCACGGCGGCGATGGCGCGTTCGTAGCCCTTTTCCACGCGCACTTTGTCGAGCGCTGCAGGCAATCCTTCGCGGCCCTTGGCGCGTTTCTCCCGCGCATCGCGGTCGCGGACAAGGGCGTTGTATTCGCGTTCAATCCCTGCGAGTTCGGCGCGCGCTGTGGCGAGGGTTGCGGCTGCGTCATCGCGCGCGGTTTGTAGCTCGGCTTTGCTGGCCCGTTCGGCCTCCAAGGTTTCGCGCAGAGTGGCGACTGCGTTGGCCGCTTGCTCGGCCGCTTTGCGCGCAGCCACGACGGCCGCTTCGGGGTCTTCACCGCCGGAGATGTCGGCGCGCGTCGTCGCGATCCGTTCCGCCTCGCGCGCTAGGCGGTCGATCCGGCCCTGCGCCTGTTCAATCGCGGCTTCGGCGACGCGCCATTCCGCTTCGACGCCTGCATGGTCGGCGGTTGCCTTGGCGAGGTCGAGTTCGGCGGTGCGGCTGGCGCGTTCGGTGTCCTCGGACTTGGCGGCAAGGGCAGGGCGCGCGGCCTCTGCCTCGGTCACGCGGGCCTGTGAGGCGTCAAGCTCCCGCTCCAGCCGTTTCAGAGCTTCCGCCGCGTCATTGGTCAGCCGGTCGGCGGCCACGCGGTCTTCCTCAAGCCGGGTTTTCTGCCGGTCGAGATCAGCAAGGCGCGTCTCCGCCGCTTCCAGCTTCTCCGACAGAGCCGCCATCCGGTGGCCATGCGCGGTCGCATCGTCGCGGCGGTCGGTCAGTTCCTCGCGCGCTTCGGCAAGGGTTGCAGCTGCCTCGGCCTGCTCCTTTTGAGCCGCGTCAGTCGCCTGCTTGGCTGCCGTGACCCGCGCCTCCGCACCCTCGGCTGCCGCGCGCGCTTCTTTCGCGGAATGCGCTGCATCGCGCCAGCGAGCGAAGAGCAGCCGCGCCTCAGCGTGCTCAATCTGCTCGGTCAGCTTGGTGTAACGTTCGGCCTGCTTCGCTTGACGCTTCAAAGAGGCCATTTGCGAGTCCAGACCCGCCATCAGGTCTTCCAGACGCTCGAGGTTCTTCTCGGTCGAGCGCAACTTGCTCTCAGCATCCTTGCGCCGGACATGCAGCCCTGCGATCCCGGCAGCTTCTTCGAGCATCATGCGCCGTTCGGCTGGTTTGGCGGCGATGACTTGCGCGATCTTGCCCTGGCTCACCAGCGCAGGTGAATGCGCCCCCGTCGCCGCATCGGCAAAGGTCAGCGCGACGTCTTTGGCGCGCACGTCGCGGCCATTGACGCGGTACGCGGAGCCTGCGCCGCGTTCGATCCGGCGGGTGACGACTAGCTCTTCGTCGTGTTCGTCAGAGGCGTGGAGGACCACTTCGGCAAAGGCACGGGCCGGACGACTGTCGGTCCCTGCAAAGATCACATCCTCCATCCCGCCTGAACGCATGGATTTGGGCGAGTTTTCACCCATCACCCAGCGGATCGCTTCGAGCAGGTTGGATTTGCCGCAACCATTGGGGCCGACAACCCCGGTCAGGCCCGGTTCAATGCGCAGTTCAGCCGGCTCTACAAAGCTCTTGAATCCAGAGAGTTTGAGGCGGCTGATCTGCATATCGTGGTGGTTGTCCCCGTCTTACTCAGCAGCCGCAGCTTCAGTCGCCGCGCCTGCCGGACGCGCGCCGCGCCGTTGCAGAGCGGGTTCGATATCAGTCCAGCTGATGCCGTCGACCCGGCTGCCGTTGAGGATGAAGGTCGGCGTGCCTTGGATGTCAGCTTCGCGCGATTGGGTCGTCACCCGGTCAACCATCGCCTGCATCGCCTCTCCATCGCCAAGGCATGCGCGGCCCTGATCTGCCGACACTCCGCGCGCGGCGAAGAAGTCGAGCAGGCCGGTGACCTCGGCAATAGCGACAAAGCGTTGGTCAATCGGAAGCTGTCCAGCGGCCTGAAGACCGGCGGGATCGCGCTGCATGCCCTGTTGCACCGCGCCAAGGTTCTGCCAGACCTCATCTGAGAGCGGCTGATACCGTTCATCCGGGCCGCACATGGCGAGCCCAGCGATGACCACGTCGAACGTATTGAGGAACACTTCGTTCTGCTCAAAACTGACATTACCGGTGGCGATGTATTCTTTGAGGCCCGGCTTGCCATTGATCGCGAAGCTCGCGCAGGCGGGGCAGGTGTGCGATGCGTATTCGACCAGTTTCAGCGGTGCTTCGGGATTGCCGACAACATAGCCACCCTCTTCGCTGATCATGACGGTGGTGTTCCAATCAGAGCCTTCCGGTGCAGCGATTGGGGTCAACACTTCTCCAGTGTCCACGTCGTCAGTGTCTCCACCACAGGCAGCGAGCGCCAGCGCGAGCGGCGCAGCGAGGGCGAGGCGAAGGGAAGTAGAGCCAAATTTCATGTCGAACTTGTCCTTAGATTCGAGGCAAAGACTATAGCCGCACGCTTCTAGAGCGGAAGCGCATCTGGGGAAGGGCTTGTGCAAAAATGTGTCGTTTTTGTGAAATCAGCTGGTTTTGAGTGCTTCTCGCGCGGTTCGTAGGCAATCATTGTTCCGGTTCGGGACGAAATTCGCCCGACAGCACCGCATAGAGCGCGTCCCAATCGTGCACCCCTTCGAGGGTTTCTCCGTTGAGTGCGAAGCCGGGCGCGTTTGCAGGCGCGAATTCCTCTTCGTCGGCCCCGGAGTTTTCGATCAGGGCCTGCACGGAGGCTTCATTGCGCAAGCAGCGGTTGATCTCGCTCCTCGACACGCCCCGGTTTGCAAGCATGTCATCAAGGTCGAGCGTCGCGGCGAGGCTGAGCCGAGCGCGCGACGTCTTCTGCTCCCAATAGATGCGTTGTGAGTGCGGTGCGCGCTGCAACGTGGGCAACCAGCGATCCTGACCCATCAGGAACAGTCGGTGGCGGTTGCGAAAGCCATCAATCCCGCCGCAGCCGGCGAGCAGTGCGATGGTGAGGTCGACATTGTTCTGGATAACGGGTCGCACTTCGACGCTCATCAGACCCGGCGCAAGCAGAGCGAGGTCCAGTCCGCCGCCGCCTTCGCGTTCAAACTGCGCGCATTCCTCGCAGGTGTAGCTGGTGAACAGGATCAGCTTCGCCTCGGCATCGGGATTGCCGATCAGATGCCCACGATCAGTTTTCTGGACCTCAATGTGCCAATTGTTGCGCTCCCCCGGCTTGGCAAAGGCGCTCAAGGGATTGGCGAGGCTCTCGCCCTGATTTTGCGCGCTGGCAGGCAGGGCGAGGAGGGCGAGGGCAGAAAGGCTGCCCAAGAGAGCTTTGGTCATTTGCCTTCGTCCCGCTTTTTCTTGGCCTTCTCATCAACCGAACGGGCGAGCGATTCCAGCACCGTGCGCAGTTCAGGATCGCCAATGTCGCGCAAACTGTCGCCCAGCTCCATCGGAATGGGCTTGAGCGATGGCGGCGGTTTGGGTCGTGCTTCTTGCTCGGGCGGTTTGACGTCGCCCTGACGGATTTTGGCGCGGGCAACAGCGTTGTAGCCGAAAAAGCGGTTCACCCGCTCGATGATCTCCGGCAGCACTTGCTGGATCAGCGGCGCGTGAGCGGGCTTTACCACCAATTGCAGGATGCCTTCTGATTTCTCTCCGGGAGGGAATCGGATTGCCTCGGGTGAGCAGATGAGGGCATGCGTGGGCCCGACAATTTCGGGCCAGCGGGTAACGACTGAGCTTTGGACGAAGCCGAAGCGTCGGAACGCTGTTCGGCCGATATTGGGCATCAGATCGCCAATCGCTTTGGCGGAGCCACCGCGGGGGCGCTCATAGGGGCGTGCAGTCTTGCCGCCCGGTTTGCGGACGCGACGACGCGGGGTGCCTTTGGGCTTCCCCGCTGGCGTCCCGGAAGGTGAGCCTTTCGGCGTCCCCGGACTTTTGGTGTCGTCGCTTCCCATCTTGAGTGCAGCCATGCCATAGGCGCCGCGTGACTGCCAGAGCCGATACATCACCTATCTCCGACCTGTTGCTCGATTGGTACGACGCCCATGCACGCGCGCTGCCGTGGCGGGTGCCTCCGGGACGGGCGCGGCCGGATGATCCGGCGTTTCCCTATCGCGTGTGGCTGTCGGAGGTGATGCTCCAGCAGACCACGGTGGCGGCGGTGAAGCCCTATTGGGAGAAATTCACGCAGCGTTGGCCCACCGTCTTTGATCTCGCCGAGGCGCAGGATGACGAGGTAATGGCTGCGTGGGCGGGGCTGGGCTACTATTCGCGCGCCCGTAATCTGGTGAAATGTGCAAAGGTGGTCGCTGAGCAGGGCGGCTTTCCTGAGACTGAGGAGGAGCTGCGCGAGCTGCCAGGCCTTGGAGCATACACCGCCGCCGCGATCGCCAGCATCGCTTTCGGTCAGCGTGCCGTCGTGGTCGATGCTAATGTCGAGCGGGTTGTGGCGCGATTTTTTGCTCTGGATAACCCATTGCCCGGCGTACGTAAGGCGATCCGGGCGAAGGCCGAAGGCATCACGCCGCAGGAGCGCTCAGGCGACTTCGCGCAGGCGATGATGGATCTGGGCTCGCAAATCTGCACTTCCAAAGCTCCGCGATGCCTGCTGTGTCCGCTGACTGAGGAATGCGCAGGCCGTAAGGTGGGAGAGCCGGAACGCCTGCCCGTCAAACCTCCCAAGAAGGCCAAGCCCGAACGGGTCGGCACTGCTTTCTGGATCGAGCGTGAGGGTAAGGGCGGCGCAGAAGTTTGGCTCGTTACGCGGCCCGGCACAGGTATGCTCGGCGGGATGCGCTGCTTGCCTGATGACGGATGGAGCGCTCGTGAGGACGGTTCAGGCAAGGCTCCGCTAGAGGGCGAGCGTGAGAAGCTGGGCGCGGTCCGCCATACCTTCACGCATGCGCATCTGACGCTCAGCTTGGAGCGGATTGCGACGTCGGAAGCACCCTCAGACCAAGGCGAGTGGTGGCCCATCGCCAAGCTTGAGGATGCGGGCCTGCCCACCTTGTTTACCAAGGCCGCGCGGTTGGCGCTGGCGGAGCGCTAGATAATTCCGCCTCCGATGATCAGCCGGACCGAAGCGATCAACAGCACGACAAGGCAGAAATTGCGCCCGCCATTGCTGGAGGAAAGCGCGCCAATGATCACGCCCAGAACGATCAGGGGCAGGGCCACCCAGTTGCCCCAACCCAGAAAGGGGATCTGCGAGGGGATGACGATGACGAGGCTCAGAAGCCCGATAAGATATGCAATAAGACTGAACATGTGTGTTATATAGGTATAGCACTAACACAGTTCAAGTTTCGTCGATCCGCGCACGGGTTTCATCGGACCACCTAATTGACGGTTCATCTCCGCTGCCCCACAAGCGCAAAAAACAAAACCCATCCGGAGACAATCATTGGCCTATCGCAATTTCGCTGACCCCGCTCGCACGCCAGACATTTCGCGCCGAGCGCTGTTTCGTGGCGGAGCCTATGCCGCGGCGGGTGTGGCGCTGGCGGGGCTGCCTTTTGGGCGCCAGTTGTTGGCTCATGGCATTGACTCAGACTGGCCCAATGTCGCGGCTTTGGCTGAGAAATACCTCTCCGAGCGCAAGGTCGCACAGATGTATATCACGCTCGGCTGGGGGCAGCAGGATCACGTGCATCACATCGGTGGCGGTACGCTGGCACTCGACAGCGCCGTCGAGGTGGATGAAAACTCGCTCTATCGCATCTATTCGATGTCCAAGCCGATCACCGGCATGGCGACGATGATGCTGATCGAGGATGGCGCGTTTCAGCTGGACACGCCGCTTTACGACATCATTCCCGCCTTCAAGGATGTGCAGGTGCTGGTCGATCCTGAAGGTCCGCTGGAGGACACTGTCCCGGCAGAACGTCCGATCACGATCCGCCAACTGCTCACCCATACGGCTGGCATTGGCTATGGCATCACCTCAAAAGGTCCGCTGCTCGATGCGTATAACGAGAACGGGATTGTCGGTGGCCGGGTCAGCCGCTTTCCGATCCCGGGCATTCCGCCGGTAACCCCTGCTCCGGGCCTTGAGGTCTGGACTGAGCGGCTTGCAACTCTGCCGCTGATGTATCAGCCGGGTACCAAATTCAGCTACTCCAACTCGATTGATCTGCTCGGACGGGTCATCGAAGTCGCGTCAGGCATGGAGTTCGAAGCGTTCCTGAAGGCCCGCATGTTTGAACCGCTGGGCATGGATAGCACTTGGATGGCAGTGCCGGAGAGCCAAAAGGGCCGCCTGACCGACAATTACGGCATTCTGGGCGGAACTCTGTTGCCGCTTGACCCGGCGGCAAGCTCGATCTTCTTGGATCCGCCCAAAGTGCCCGCCGGCGGTGGTGGGCTTGTCTCCAGCCCCAAAGATTATGACCGATTCTTGCGCATGCTGCTGGGCTACGGCGCGCTGGGCAATGAGCGGGTGATGAGCGAAGAAGCGGTGCGCGTGGGTGTCTCAAACCTCTTCCCCGAAACCGCCGACACGACCGGAACTTGGATGGAAGGGCAGGGCCATGGCGCAGGTGGCCGTTCGGTGAACGGTACATTTGGCTGGGGCGGCGCGGCTGGAACTTTGGGCGCGGTTGACTTCAACATCGGCCTGCGGACGGGGCTCTGGACGCAATATATGCACGCCAATCCGGCAGAGGCCTATCCAGTGCGCGAGGAATTCCTGGCTGCGATGGCGAAGGACTCGACCGCCATGCGTGAGCAGATGGCGTCGTAATGGCGGACAGCGCTAGCGGGCTGTTCGGCAGCCGGGGCAGCAAAGCGCCTCCACCCATCGCCTTTTCCGGCTCTCCGATGGATCGCGCGGACAATATCCGCGTCGACAAAGAGGCACTTGTCGGACTCATGAATTGGCGCGCCAAGGTACTGTTGCTCGATGGATTGCTGCCGCAGATCGACGAGATGGGCGGCCTCGTCTGGGGCACCTTTGCTGACATTGCCGAGGATGTGGAGGTCGTGTTCCTCGGCATGCTTGACGAGAAAGCGTGTTTTGCGCCTGTCCCCAAGGAGGGAGGGGGAGGCCCCGCCGATCCGCGATCCTGGCAGGTGATCCAGCTGCTTCGGCCTGATGATCTGGCGATCTATGGCGGCGCGCGCAGCCTCGTCGACTGGCACGCTCGGCACCAATTCTGCGCGAAATGCGGCAGTCCTACGACAATCACCAAGGGCGGCTGGCAGCGCTCCTGCTCCAATTGCGGCGCGGAGCACTTCCCGCGCACTGACCCGGTGACGATCATGCTGGTCGAGCATGAGGACAAACTGCTCTTGGGCCGCCAACCGCGCTTTCCGCCGAAGATATACTCCGCCCTCGCAGGCTTTGTTGAACCGGGCGAGACCATTGAGGAGGCCGTGGCGCGCGAAGTCTATGAAGAGGCGGGCGTGAGGGTGCGCGATGTGCAATATCTCGCCAGCCAACCTTGGCCGTTCCCCAGCCAGCTGATGATCGGCTGCACCAGCGTGGCGGATGACCCGGAGCTTACCATCGACGAGACCGAGCTCGACGATGCGCGCTGGTTCACCCGAGCCGAGTTGGAAGAGGCGCGCGCGGCTGGCGAGAAGGGATCGGACCTGATCGTCTTCCCACGCCCCTTCGCAATTGCGCATCAACTGGTAACGTGGTGGCTCGACAAATAGGAGCAGCGGATGGCTGATACGCTCACAATCGACATTTACTCCGACGTCATGTGCCCTTGGTGCGTCATCGGATACGGCCAGCTGACCAAGGCTCTTGGTGAGCTGGAGGGAGAGATCGACGCGCAGGTTCGCTGGCGTCCTTTCGAACTCAATCCCGACATGCCGCAAGAGGGCGAGGAGCAGGAAGCGCATCTTGCCCGCAAATATAACCGCCCTCCCGAAGAACGCGCGGCGATGCGTGGCAAGATGAAGGAGATCGCCGATGGGGCCGGGGTCTCTCTCACCTATGAGGGCGACGTTGATCCTGCACCGCCAGCGATGATGTGGAACACACGCGATTGTCACAAGCTGCTCGGCCTCGCGCTGGAGCAGATGGGGCCGGAGGTGCAGACGCAGCTGAAGCTCGCTTTGTTCAAAGCCCACTTCAATCATCGCCGCGACCTGTCCGATGCAGACGTGTTGCTCGACATCGCCGCCAGCGTCGGCATGCACCGTGAGGCAGCGAAAGCGGCGCTGGAGGACGAGGAGCTGACCGCGCGGGTCGAGGCGGAGGAGCGGCAGGCTTGGGACCTCAACATCACCGGCGTGCCAGCGATGATAGTGAACGGGAAGTTCCTGATCCCAGGTGCGCAGGCTCCGCAAGTCTACGTCAACGCCCTGCGGCGCGTGGCTGAGAAGTCGCGAGTGACTGCGACTTGAGCGATTTCGCTCCCCAAACCGCTGTAATCACCGGCGGGGCGAGCGGGATTGGCCTTGCGCTCGCCAAGAGGCTGGCGGGGCAGGGCGTTCAGGTTGTGGTTGGCGATCTTCCCGGACCCGCGCTTGACCGGGCGAAGTCGTTGGACGGCATCACCGCTATCCCTTGCGATGTCTCAGACCTCGAACAGGTTGAAGCTCTCGCCGACACCGCTTTCGAGACGCTGGGCGAAGTGCATCTCCTCTTCAACAATGCGGGCATCGGCGGGCCCAAGGGCAAGCTGTGGGAGATCGACCCGGCAGAAGCCCGCACGCATTTCGACGTCAATTATTGGGGCATCTGGCATGGCTGCCGTGCCTTCGCGCCGCGCTTGGTTGAGCAAGAGGCCCCTAGCGCCATCTACAACACCGGTAGCGAGAACAGCCTGTTCTGCGCGTTCCCCGAAACCGCCGCCTATATCAGCGCCAAGCACGCCGTGCTCGGCCTCACCGAAAGTTTGCGCGAAGACCTGCCACCCCACGTCCATGCGGGAACGATCATCCCGGGCTGGGTGTTTACCCCGCTGGGGCCTGAGCAGTTCATGAAAGCGGGCATGGAGGTCGAAAGCTATATCGACATCATCCTGCCGCAGATCATGGCGCGGCGGCGCTTTGCGGTCAGTCACGGCTACAACCAGGTGCGGTTGGCAGAGCGGATGGATGAGTTGGCGCAGAGCTTTGACACCTATGCTCTGCCCGCCGACAAGGACGCGATTCACGACGTGCGATTGACGATGGAGCAATGGCGCGCAGCGGCTAAGGCTGCAAAGGAACAACAGGGGTAAGAGAGTTCACATGGGCAAATCCGGCAAGAGCTTGATCGTCGTGGTGGTCGTCACCGCAATCGCGCTTTGCTTCTCGTGGTTCGCAGGCGCGGGCAGCGTGCAAGTGGGCGGCGTGAACGCGATGTTTGCGATCGGGCTGCTGGCGCTGGCGATCAATTGGATCGTCTACATCCCCTCTGCCGTGGCGCAGGCGGACACCTATTACGATACGGTCGGCGCACTCACATATCTGTCTTGCACCGCGCTTGCTTGCTACGCGGCTTACACCACGCTGGGAGGGCTGGACCTGCGTGCCATGGTCATCGCTGCGATGGTGGCGATCTGGTGCATCAGGCTGGGCACGTTTCTGTTCAAGCGCATTCACGCGATGGGCGGAGCGGACAGCCGTTTTGAGAAGATCAAGGTGAACCCCGCACGCTTCCTAGTTGCATGGACGCTACAAGGCCTTTGGGTGATCCTGACAGCCTCTGCCGCCTATGCTGCTATCACGGCCAAACAGACCGCTCCCATCGGCGTGTTCTTCTATGTCGGCGCGGCGATCTGGCTGCTCGGCATGGTGTGGGAGAGCGTGGCCGATGCGCAAAAGAGCGCCTTCAAGGCCGACCCTGCCAACAAGGGCAAGTTCATCAATGTCGGCCTGTGGCGCTGGTCGCGGCATCCCAATTACTTTGGCGAGATTACCCTGTGGACCGGCATTCTGGTGATGGCGATCCCGGTGCTCTCAGGCCTGTCATGGCTGGTCGTGATTTCCCCTGTCTTCGTCACCCTGCTGCTCACCAAGGTCAGCGGCGTGAACCTGCAAAACGAGCAAGCCAAAGAACGCTGGGGCGACGATCCGGCCTATCAGGAGTATCGCAAGAACACGCCCGCGCTTGTCCCGCGCCCGCCGAAAGGGTAGGGACTTGGCCTCAGCGTCCGGGATCACGTTGATAAGTTTGAAGTTTGCAAACTCTCGATAAGAGGAAACCGGAAATATGCTTCGCTCCACTACAACTCGTTTGATTGTCGCCACTCCGTTGGTAGCGCTGCTCGCCGCTTGCGGTGGAGAAACGGCCGATACGCCGGAGGCTCCTGCTGGCGATGCGCCGCCTGAGATCGAACAGCGCCAGGACAATTTCGAAGCCATCGGCGACAGCTTCAAAGCTCTGCGTGAGCAGCTCGACACTGATGCGCCTGATTTCCTCATCATCCAGGCCTCTGCCGCCGATATGAACGAACGGCTGCAGCGTGTTCCCGACCTCTTCCCTGAGGGCACGAGCATGGAAGCAGGCTATGACACAGAAGCGCTCGCGGTGATCTGGGAAGACCCAGAGGGCTTTTCCGCCGCCGCTCAGAAGGCGGTCGCCGCCAGTGAAGAGATGATCGCCGCTGCTGAATTGGGCGATGCTGAAGCGGTGCGCGCTCAGGTCGGCAATTTGGGCGGACAAGGCTGCAAGGGCTGCCACGACAAGTTCCGCAAGCCCGACGATTGATGCGCGACTGAACGCGTCGTAACCCATGGCTGAAAAGACAGAACCCAGACGGATATGGGACTTGCCCGTGCGGCTGACGCACTGGTCGTTTGCGTGTCTTGTCCCGGCCATGTGGTTCACCGCCGACAATTCAGAGTGGGGCTGGCACATTCGGCTGGGCCATGTGCTGCTCGCTCTGCTGATTTTTCGCGTGATCTGGGGCGTGATCGGGACCGACACCGCGCGCTTTGCCAGCTTCGTGAAGGGGCCGGGCGCGGTGATCGGATACATCCGAGGGCGCTATGATGAGCGTGGGAACAAGGGCCACAGCCCGCTTGCCGCGCTGGCGGTGCTCGCGCTGCTTGGCTTGATGTTCGCGCAAGTCGGAATGGGGTTGTTCGCAGGCGATCCTTATGACGGAGCGACCGGTCCGCTGAACCCTCTGGTCGGGGTCGGGACAGCGGACACGCTCACCGACACGCATGAGTGGTTCTGGTGGGTGCTGGTCGGGATGATCGGCCTCCACATCACTGCCATCGGCCTCTACGGCGCGGTGCGGATGGAGAACCTGATTGGCGCGATGATCGGCGGCAAGGGTGAGAAGAAGCCCGAAGTCGCGGACAATTCCGAAACCCCCGTGGTGAAAGCGCTTGCGGCCTTTGCGTTTTCTGCTGGTATCGCATTCTGGATATATCTCGGCGCGCCGCCTTTCACCTGAACGTTCGTTCAGCTTACATCTAACTGCGCGCGCTAGCTTCCCTTACGTCAACTCGAACCATGGTGGGGTAAAGAATGATCAGTGTCGCAAGCGCAGCCGCAATTTCCCTTTTTGCCAACGCAGCTGGAGCAAGCACGGCTTGCGAGCCCGATGCCTATGCCGACGCCTACACGCCCGACGTGTGCGCCGACTGGATCGAAGCTCCCGCTTACTCCGCCACCATGTTTGCAAGCCTGAACCCGCAGCCCGCCGCGCAATCGGTGATGATTACGCGAGTGGACGGCGAGTGGGTGATGTTTGTCGCAGGCTATAGCTGGGAACCGGGCACGCCGGTTGTTGCCACGCGGCGCAACGAAGTCCGCATCAGCGACGAAGAGGCAGACGCCATCGCCAGCATGATGGAGGCCGCCACGCTAGAGCGCCTCGCAGCGCAACCTTACTATGGTTCCGACGACGCAATCTGCGTGGACGGAGCGCGCTACCAACTGACTATGGCGGACGATGGGCAACGGCACATGGCCGCTTCGCACTCCTGCGCAGGCAAGGGTGAGATCAACGATATCTCCAACGCCTTCCGCGAATTGGCGTTGAAGTATGACCCTGAGTTTGAAGGGATGCTGAGCGGACTATCCGGCCCAGCCAATGGCGGCTAGACCAGCCCCAGCCTCTCCAGCTTGGCGGCAAGCTTCCCCGGCAGCGCGTCGCCAATATCCTCGCCCTCAGCCAGGTCGCGGGGTGGTTCGCCTTTGAGGTAACGCCAACCCTGATGCGCGCGTTTGGGGCGGGGGTGGACGCGGATAAGCTCCGGTTTCAGGTCAATCCGCCAGCGCCCGGTATCGGTCTGGGTGAAGCCTTCGATTTCAGAACGAGCCACAATCGAGTGCTGATGGATCCAGTAGAGCGATCCGCCGATGCACTCCTCCCACTTGGTCGGGCGGTACTTGGTCGTCAGAAACGGGCGACGCCGACCGGCATACCAGCTGACAATATCGTCATAGGACTTCGCGCCGAAAGCGATTTTGGTGAGGTGGAGAGGCATGACGTCAATGTAGCGCTCCTGCGCAGTACCTCAACCCAGTGGAGCCAATCCAGCCACAACTGCGAGGCCCAAAAACGCGAAGAAGCCCATCGAGTCCGTAATCATCGTCACGAACACCGATGACGCCACCGCGGGGTCTTGCCCCATCCGCTCGAACGCGACTGGAACCAGCACGCCGGCGAGGCCAGAGACCGCGATGTTGATCATCATCGCAAGCGCAATCACCACGCCCATCTCCCAACCAAACAGCACGCCTGCAGCGATACCGATCAAGACCGCAACGGTCGCTCCGTTCAGCAGTGCCACGCGCAATTCTCGCCCTACGATCCGCCATGTGTTCGCCCGCGTCAGCTGATTGGTGGCGATGGCTCGGACCGCGACCGCCATCGTCTGCGTACCCGCATTCCCGCCAATGCTCGCGACAATCGGCATCAGCACGGCGAGGGCGACCAGCTCTTCAATCGCTGCTCCAAAGAACGCGATGATCGCAGAGGCGACCACGGCTGTGCCAAGGTTCGCAACCAGCCAACGCACGCGGCTTGAGTAAGCCTCTCGAATAGGCTCGTTAATGTCGCCATCGCCCGCGCCGGAGAGCAGCAGCGCATCCTCGCCCGCTTCTTCGGAGATGATGTGGACCACGTCATCGGCGGTCATCTGCCCCACCAGACGCCCACTCTCATCCACCACCGCGGCGGAGATCAGCGCGTATTTCTGGAACATCAGCGCGACTTCCTCCTGATCGGTCGAGGCCGGGATCAGGGTCTGGTCGCGCTTCATCACGTCGGTCAACTTTACCGAGCGCGGGCTGGTGAGTATCCAGTTGAGCGCACAAGTTCCCACCGGATGGAACGCGGTATCGACGATGAAAACCTCGTAAAAATCGTGGGTTAGATCGCCTTCCTCGCGCAAGTAATCGATCAGATCGCCCACCGTCAGATGCTCTGGCACCGCCATCACCGTCCGGTTCATCAGGCGACCGGCGGTCTCCTCGGGATAGGCGAGGGCGCTCTCCACCGCGGCCTGGGTCTCCGGCTCCAGCTCAGCGATGATCGCCTTCTGGTCATCTTCGTCGAGATCCTCGAGCAGCTGCACCGCATCGTCGGTTTCGAGCTCTTCGGCAATCGTCGCGACATCGGCGGCGGACAGCGCCTCCATCATCACTTCGCGGACGTGATCGTTAAGCTCGGCGACGACTTCGCTGCTCATCAGATCGCTGATCGCTGCGACGAAATCCGCGCGGTCGTCCTTGTCAAACAGCTCAATCAGGTCGGCGATATCAGCGGGGTGGAGCGGCTCGACTAGGTCATAGACCTGCCCCTTGTCGCCGCCCTCGAACGCATCGGTGACGGCATTGACATATTCGGGCTTGAGGCGGTTTTCCTCGTCATGCCGCTCATCATCCATGCGGTCATCGGGACGGCCCTCTTCTTCGAGCAGAGCATCGTCAGCGAGGAGCGCAGGATCGACCATGGCTCAAGGGTTTAGGGGCGCACCAATGAAAAGCAAGGCACTTACCGTGCGGGTGGATTGGTGCCCACCGGACGGGTGACACGGCGCTTCAAACCCGTTAGGCGCATGCGCAACTTATCTAGGAGATTCACGAATGGCCGACAAACTTACCCTTACGCTCGACAGCGGCGATGTAGTGATCAAGCTGCGCCCGGACCTTGCTCCCGGCCATGTCGAGCGCATCACAGAGCTTGCCAGCGAAGGCTTTTACGACGGCGTTGTCTTCCACCGCGTGATCGACGGCTTCATGGCGCAAGGCGGCGACCCGACCGGCACCGGCATGGGCGGCAGCGACAAGCCCGACCTGAAAGCCGAATTCAATGACGAGCCGCATGTCGAAGGCGTGTGCTCCATGGCCCGCTCGCAAATGCCCGACAGCGCCAATTCGCAATTCTTCATCTGCATCGACGACGCACGCTTCCTCGACAAGCAATACACCGTCTGGGGCGTGGTCGAGAGCGGCATGGAACACGTCCACGCCCTGCCCAAGGGTGAGCCACCTGCGCAGCCAGGCAAGATCGTGAAGGCGACTGTGGGGTAATCCAACGGTGCATACTCAAGCTGACATCGCTGGATGGATAGTTCCTGTCTGGACAAAGCGTCTCGGCGGCGGTCGAGAAATGCTTGTCGCTTATGCGACTGGCAATCCAGATCAGAGTGCAGCCCTGGAGCTAATCCGCTCAAAGACGACTCAAGATGAGCGGTTAGGCGAGCCATCGCCGCTCTCGCCTCTGACGGTCGCAGATCTCTCTCTGACCGAGGACTCGGCTAGGATGCTCTAACCCTCCCGCCCAACAATCCCCTCCAGCACCCTCCGCACATCGACATGCATTGGCAGCTTCGTGTTCGTGTGATGCCATGCGCCCGGCACGTTCACGTCAACCGCGATGTCGGGGCGGGAGTTGAAGGCGCCGAAGCTGTCCATGTCTCCCATCACGTCCACCACGCGGGCCACTTCGGTGGGCATGGCGATGCGCGCGCCGAAGGTGACGATGGGGACGGCCTTCGCCACTTCCTCGAACCTCTCCCGGTTGGCGGTGCGCAGGCCGTAGAGCGCCTCGGAGATAACCAGAGTGCCCTTCGAATGGCCAACCAACCAGTCGCACTCAACCTTGCCTGAGAGCAGCGTGATGAGGGCCTTCACATCCTCGCTGTAATGCGAAAGCGAGAAGCCTTGTCCGGGGTCCATTGTCGGGATGCTCGCCCACGGCACAAAGGGGTTCATCACCGCCATCGACTTAAACCACCGCTCAAACCCGTTGACCGAGTGGCGCATCGCATTGAGCCCGCCGAACAGGAAATACCCGCCCATGGCCTCGCTCGCGATATCGGCCATCCCCTGGCCCGAGACCACAGCGAGCACTGGCCCCCGCAGAGCATCCGCAGCGTTGCGCGCCAAGGCCGCCGCTCCCAAAGCCGAACTGCCAACGCCCGCCACTGTGATCGCCGCATAATGCGGGGCGAGGGAGGAGCACTCCTCCACACTGTCCCACATTCTGAGGTTTGGCTTCCACGAAGGCCCAACTTCCAGAATGCGCCCCTCGACCTTGCCCGCCGCCCGCAGCTCCTCCTGCTCGGCAGCGCTGAGCGCATCGACATCGTAGAACATCCGATCAAGCGCGGTGTTCTCAGTCGCAGAGGCAAAGGGGAAGAGGGTGAGGGCCATGGCTGGCAAACAGACCTAATGGGTGGTTCTTCAAAAGGCGAGCCGCGCGAAGCTTCTACTTCACAACCCGCGCCACCTCCGCGAAGCTGAAAAACAAGAAGATATAGCCCGCTATCGATATAGCCAGCATACCGCCCGCCGCCGTCAGATAATGCATCTTGCGAAGGATGCCGACGACAATGAGCGCGACGACAAGCGTTGCCAGCGTTGCGGCAAGCAGCATGAGTCCGGTCTCTGGATCATCCGTGACTGCCAAGAACGGAATGGCCAAAAAGCCCACAATTATGATCATCGCAATGACGCCGAGGGCAGCCAAACTGCCATCTTCCTTGGGCACAAGGACGAGCAAAGCCCAGACCGCAGCGGTCGCAGCCCAGCAACCCAGCACATAGGGGTTAGGGAAGCTCAGGCGCGAAAACCAGTCGCCTGCACTCGGTTCGTCGTAAGGCATAAGGTTGACTATCCCCGCTTTCTACCCGGCATTTAGAGAGCACGGCTAAAAACCGGGTTAAAGATGTTCAGACCGCGGTCCGCTTTCCTCGAGTGATTGAACCCACCGCGCAATAGCGCTAGAGCGCGCCGCATCATGAAACCGACCACTCCCCCCAAAACCTACCGCGTCAAAAGCTTTGGCTGCCAGATGAACGTCTATGATGGCGAGCGTATGGGCGAGCTGCTGGCCGAGAAGGGCATCACGCCTGCGCCAGAGGGCGAGGAGGCGGATCTGGTCGTGCTCAACACTTGCCATATTCGCGAGAAGGCGGCGGAGAAGGTCTATTCCGACATAGGCCGGTTGAAGCGCGAGGACGGCTCCAAACCCATGATCGCGGTTGCTGGCTGCGTCGCTCAGGCAGAGGGCGAAGAGATCATGGCGCGCGCGCCTGCGGTCTCCATGGTCGTCGGCCCGCAAGCCTATCACCGCCTGCCCGACATGCTGGACAAAGCGGTGAAAGGTGAGCGGGCGACCGACACCGACATGCCCGCAATTGCGAAGTTCGACAGCCTGCCCAAGCGCAAACGCCGCTCTCCAACCGCGTTTCTGACCGTGCAGGAAGGCTGCGACAAGTTCTGCACCTATTGCGTTGTTCCTTACACACGCGGTGCGGAAATCTCTCGCCCCTACAGTGACTTGATCGATGAAGCTCGCAAACTGATTGAGGCCGGAGCGCGCGAGATCACTCTGCTTGGTCAGAACGTCAATGCGTGGTCCGGCGAGGATGATGCGGGGCGCGCTATCGGTTTGGCTGGCCTGATCCGCGCGCTCGACCGCTTGGATGGCTTGGAGCGCATTCGTTACACGACCAGCCACCCCAACGATATGGAAGATGACCTGATTGCGGCGCACGGAGAGGTTGGAAAGCTGATGCCCTATCTTCACCTTCCGGTGCAGTCGGGCAATGACCGCGTGCTCAAAGCGATGAACCGCGCGCATACGGCGGAGAGCTATCTGAAGCTGCTCGAACGCTTCCGCGAGGCGCGGCCCGATATCGCTCTGTCCGGAGACTTTATTGTCGGCTTTCCGGGCGAGACCGAGGCCGAGTTTGAAGACACGCTGAGCTTGGTGGACGAGGTCCGCTATTCTCAGGCGTTCAGCTTCAAATACTCCCCGCGCCCCGGCACGCCCGCGGCGACGATGGAAAATCAGCTGCCGCGCGAAGTCATGGACGACCGCCTCCAACGACTCCAAGCCCGCCTCAACCGCGACCAACGCGCGTTCAACGATGCGCTGGAGGGCAAGAGCTGCTCGGTCCTGGTGGAGCGCAAAGGCAAGCATACGGGCCAATGGCTCGGCAAGTCGCCGTGGCTGACGAGTGTTTGGTTCGAGGGCGAGAGCGAAATCGGCGATATGGTCGAGGTGAAGTTGGCCGAGGCTGGACCAAACTCGATCCGGGGTGAAATCCTCTTCTAGCCAAGCGTTTAGCGGGCGATGTCGCTGGCGTTACGATGTGTCGGCCAAGTGACTATCCACCGCTGCGAGGGCCTAACCCGCTTGCCAAGCGGCGATCTGCGCTTACCTTTCCGACTCGAGCACACGCCCGAACGAAAAGGAACTTATGGGCCGCAAACCGACAGCTAAAGCAGCAGGCGCTATCGATCCGGCCGTTGTACCGGAAGCGATCAACACCAATGAAGTGAGCCGCGCGCAGGCGGAGCTTGCTTTTGAGAACCAGAGCCTGCTCGGCGCACTCTTCGGACAGTTTGATGCCAATCTGGTGCAGGTCGAAAACCGGCTCGGCGTCTATATCCATGCCCGCGGTGACAAGGTGCTGATTGAGGGGCCCGAGGATGCGGTTGCCCGCGCTCGCGAGACGCTCACCACCATGTATGACCGGCTCGCCCAAGGGCAGGACTTGGATGCGGGCGCGATTGAGTCGCTGATTGCCATGTCGAATGAGCCGACGCTCGAAGGGATCATCAGCGGCGACAAGAAAGAGCCGCCGATCATGATCCGCACGCGGCGCAAGACGATTGTGCCGCGCTCGGCCACTCAGATCACCTATATGCGCAGCCTTGTGCGCGACGACATCATCTTCGCTCTGGGACCGGCGGGGACCGGCAAGACCTATCTCGCGGTGGCCCAAGCGGTGTCTCAGCTGATGACGGGCAGTGTGCAGCGCCTGATCCTCTCGCGCCCGGCGGTGGAGGCGGGAGAGAAGCTGGGCTTCCTGCCCGGCGATATGAAGGATAAGGTCGATCCTTACTTACGTCCACTCTACGACGCGCTCTACGATTGCATGCCGCCCGAGCAGGTCGAGCGGCGGATCGAAAGCGGCGAGATTGAAATTGCTCCCATCGCCTTCATGCGCGGACGTACTCTTGCCGATGCCTTTGTGATCTTGGACGAGGCGCAAAACACCACGCGTGAGCAGATGAAGATGTTCCTCACCCGCTTTGGCCAAAACAGCCGCATGGTGATCTGCGGAGACCCGCGGCAGGTCGATATTCCCGGCGGCGACCGGATGAGCGGCTTGGCCGATGCGGTCGACAAGCTGGAGGGCGTCGACGGCTTCGGCACCATCCGCTTCACCGCCGCCGACGTCGTGCGCCACCCCATCGTCGGGCGTATCGTCGAGGCGTATGAGGGGCCGGTCGCGTAGTTGGAGCTGGAAATAGACATCGAAGATTGGCCTGCGGGTGAGTGGGAGGCTCTGGCTGCGCGCGCCTCCGAAGCCGCCAGCGCAGCCGCGCCGGAACTTGCCAATTCGCGCCTGTCGGTCAGCTTGCTGTTTACCTCCGATGCCGAGGTCCACACGCTCAACCGTGAGTGGCGCGAGCGGGACAAGCCGACCAATGTGCTCAGCTTTCCGATGTTGGAACGGGAGGAGTTGTTAGCTCTCGATACCGAAGGCCCTCCCGAAATGTTGGGCGATATCGCGCTCGCTTACGAAACCTGCGCTCGCGAAGCGAAGGAGAAGGGCGTGCCATTAGGCCATCACGCAGCCCACCTCATCATCCACGGATTGCTCCATCTCGCGGGCTACGATCACGTTCACTCTGACAAAGAGGCCGAAGCTATGGAGGCTTTGGAGATAACGGCTCTTGCAAAAATGGGCATTCCAGACCCATATGGTGATCGTGACTAGCTTGGAGGAAAGCTCGTAAGGGCCCCACAACAATAATGCCCGATTCCCAATCAACCGCCGGAGAGGCGGAGAGTAGCAGCGGCCAAGGGTTAAGCCTCTTGTCCGCATTCCGCAGGATTCTAAAGCTCGATGATGGCGACCGCTCCCTGCGTGCGCAGCTCGAAGAGGCAATCGACGAGCATGAGGGAGAGAACGAGGACGAGGAAGTCCACGATCACTCCAGCTCCAACGGTGACCTTTCGCCGGTTGAGCGGCAGATGCTGCGCAACCTGTTGCACTTCAGCGAACACGATGCCGACGATGTCGCTGTCCCGCGCGGAGAGATTATCGCAATCGACGTCGCTTTAAGCTGGGAGGAACTGGTCGCGCAGTTTTCCGAACACGGCCATTCGCGCATGCCGGTCTATCGAGAGACGCTCGATGACGTGATCGGGATGATCCACATCAAGGACATCTTCCCCTATCTCGCCACTGGCAAAAAGCCGCCGCGCGACTGGACCGTGCTGATGCGTCAGCCGCTCTATGTCCCGCAAGCACGCGGTGCGCTTGACGTGCTGGCTGATATGCGGACCCGGCGGGTGCACTTGGCGATCGTGCTGGACGAATTTTCCGGGACCGACGGGATCATCACGATTGAAGATCTGGTCGAAGAAATCGTCGGCGAGATCGAGGATGAGCATGACGAGACGCCCGAGGCGCTGATCGTGCCCATCGGCGACGGCATGTGGGATTGCGACGCGCGCGCCGAGTTGGAAGATGTCGCCGAAACCGTCGATCCGCGCCTTGGTGAGGTCGAGGAAGCGGTGGATACGCTGGGCGGGCTCGCTTTCGTGCTGGCTGAGGCTGTGCCAACGGTTGGGACGATGCTTGACCATCCCAGCGGCTGGCGCATCCAGGTGACGGCAGGGGATGAGACCCATGTGAAGCGGTTGCGGCTTCATGCTCCGGCAGCGGATGCCGAACCTTCCGAAGCTGAGAGTGACTTGCAATAACCGCATTCACCTGCGGTCTTTCCCAAATTTTCTTCGATTTTTTGCATCTAAGCATGGGCGACTTGCGTATAATGATACGAACAAGGAGCCAGACCCATGCCTGCACGTCGCCTACCCCCTTTGCGCGCCCTGGAAGCGTTCATGCGTACGGTCCGATTGGGATCGGCGAGGGCGGCGGCTGAAGAAATCGGGCTGAGCCCCTCTGCGCTCTCGCGGCGGATCACCAATCTTGAAGAGTTCGTCGGCAAGAAGCTGTTCACTCGCGCTCGCCAGTCGATGCAGCTGACCGACGAAGGCCAGGCGTTTTACGAGGCGGTGAACCCGCATCTGGAGTCGCTCACTCGCGCGGTGGAGAGCCAGTCGGACAACATCTCACTGCTGCGCCTGCGTTTGGGCGTCCTGCCGATGTTCGGCAGCCAGCGCCTGTTCCCGCGTTTGGGCGAGCTGCGCAAGCGGCACCCGCTGCTCCATATCGACATCGACACCGCGCCTCACCTTGAGGACCGGGTTGGCGACACTCTGGACGCCGCAATCATCCTTTCGCGCGGGCCGGCAAGTGGTCTGCATGCCGTGCGGCTCGACCACAATCTGGTCCACGCCATCTGCTCGCGCGATCTGGCAATTGCCCTGGGCGAGCAGATCAGTGACGAGGCGATGGCAAAGCAGACCTTCCTGATCCACAACGAACTCCCCGAAAGTTTCGTCGCGTGGAAGAACGCCAATGGGCTTGAGGAAATGGAACCGGCGGCCATCGACCATTACGATTCCGGCGCATTGATGCTGGAGGCGGCGGCGCAAGGTCTCGGCATTGCGATCATGCACGATGACCACCTTCGGCGCGCGGCGGATAACCGCCTGACAAACCTGCCCGGAGCAGAGGTGCAGAGCCCCTACAGCTACTGGTTCGTGTGCAAGCCCACTGCGCTGGAAATGCGCCCCGTGCGCCTGTTCCACGACTGGCTAGTGCGCGCTGGGCTCTAACTAAGTCTCAGTCTTTTCCGGCGCATCTTTCGGCGCATCCACCTTACCCGGATGCTCGGCGGAGTAACGCACTGGCGGCACGTCATGCGCAAAGTCACGCAGCGGCTTTCCCAGCGCTTCCAGCAGAGCTTCCTCGATCCGGAAACGTGCTTCCTTGGCAATGGCCTTGCGGCCCCGGAATTCGGCGGGGCTGAAGGGGTCCAAGAAGTGGATGTTGAGCTCAAACGTGCCCTTGCGGGCCAGCACGCGCTTGGCATTGTTGAGGCCGTCTTCTTCGCCGACCCAGCCTATCCACTCAGCCACCTCACCATAGTTGAGCAGCACGGGCTGGACCATCACGCCGGGGGGAGGGGGTTCGAGGACGGAGAGCATGCTTGACTTAAACGGCAGCAGCGATTGGCCATCGGTGGTCGTGCCTTCGGGGAAGACTGTGACTGACCAGGCATCGGCCAGAGCCTCTTTCAACGCGTTGATCTGCTCGGCCACGCCCATACGGTGTTCACGCTTGACGTAGACGGTGCGGTTCATCGAGGCGAGCCAGCCGACGACAGGCGCTTTCTCCAGCTCAGCCTTGGCCACAAAGGCGGTGCCGCTCGCGCCGGCAAGGCTGAGGATGTCCATCCATGAAATGTGGTTGGCGATATAGAACACATCGCGCTTGAGATGCGTGCCATGGGTCTTCACGCGTGCCCCGCAGACCCAGGCTGCATAGCGTAGGAACCACATGGGAAAGGGTGATCCATAGGCGATCACGCGGAACAGATAGTGCAGCGGCACCATCACGATGATCAAAGCCAGCAGCATCAGCGTGCGACGAATGATCCGCAGCCAGCCCCGGATTGAGATCGGCGTCTTCTCTCCGCGAGCAGCCGCCACGCGCAGGGCCCATGCCTTGTCCTCTGTCACGGCTTCGGTGCCGGTGGCTTCGGCTTGATCGGTCATCGGGCCTGATCTGTCATGGTAGGAGAGTGCCGCGCTCGCCGCTTAATCGTCACGCGAAAGCCGCACGCCATAAAGCTCCATCCGGTGATCGACGAGGCGATAGCCCAGCTTCTCCGCAATCTGCTTTTGCAGCGCTTCAACCTCAGGATCGACGAATTCGACGACCTTTCCGGTCTCGACGTCGATCAGGTGGTCGTGATGCGCTTCGGGCACTGGTTCATAGCGAGAGCGGCCATCGCCGAAATCGTGGCGGTCGAGGATGCCAGCCTCTTCGAACAGGCGCACGGTGCGATAGACGGTGGCGATCGAGATCTTGTTGTCGATGGCAGAGGCACGTTGATGCAGCAGCTCAACATCGGGGTGATCGTCGCTTTCGGACAGAACCTTGGCGATCACACGGCGTTGTTCGGTGATGCGCAGGCCCTTCTCTGCGCACAATTGTTCAAGATCAATTCGCTGGTTCACGCGGTCCATCCTAATCAGGCGCCGGCGTGCATGCCGACTGTCGCTGTAATCCCGACAAGGCTTTAGCTAGGCTGTGCGCAATGCTCAAGTTTGCGGGCAGGGTCGATCCACGGCGGGGTTGAGCTTTGAGCAGAACCATGGGGCCAAATGGCGCGCGCAGCCGACACAATAAGGGCGAGAACGGAAGTGTCCGCCTCGCCCTGATTGGTTCAAACGAGAGCGGAGCTGTGGCCCCGCGCAGGTTTTACTTTGCTTTGCTACCCTTGCGGCCCGAACCAGGCTTGCGACCAAGGCCGATTTTCTTCGCCAGATCACGGCGTTTCTCGGCATAGTTGGGGGCAACCATCGGATAGTCCGAAGGCAATCCCCAGCGGGCGCGATACTCTTCGGGGGTCATGTCGTAATTGGTGCGAAGATAACGCTTCAGCATTTTGAGCTTCTTACCGTCTTCCAGACACACAATGTAGTCCGGCTTCACTGAAGCGCGGATCGAAACGGCGGGTTCGGGAACCACTTCCGCTTCGTCTGTGTCATCGCCGAGACCGGAGAGTGCACCGTAAACATTGGTAATAAGCCCAGGAACGGCGTCGACTTCGACGTTGTTATTGCTGAGATGGGCGGCGACGATATCACTCGTCAAAGTGATGAGCGTCTCCTTCATCTCGATTTCCAGGTCCTGCATTTTAACCTCGGTATTCTGTCAGGGGCGACCCGATGGAAACCGCATGCCGCAGTGCAGCGCACTTGGCAAGTTAACAAAACAACGGAAGTGGAGGAAATCGACGACTTGCGCAGTTTTGCTGTGGAAGACCTCTATTCAGACGGCAGCATTACAATACTATAATTGACAGCGAAAAGTGATCGCATCGACCCGGCTTCCATTTGAAAGGCGGTAGTACTCTGGCCGTTCACCTATGGGGGCGAAGCCCATTTTCTCGTACAGGCGCACCGCCGGATTGCCGCGGCGCATCTCCAGGAAGACCGTGCGTGTCCCGCGCGCTTTGGAACGGGTGAACATGTGACGGATCAGCGCTTCGCCTATCCCGCGGCGGCGACATTCCGGCACGACCGCGATCAGCAGCAGCTCCTCCTCATCCGCAGCGTGGCGGGTCAGGACAAAGCCGGCCGGCACACGCGGGTCGCCATCAGGGGCAGTGTCAGGAATGGGGTGAGCGTTTTCGTCAAGGATCAGCACATGGGTGCTGGGCAAGACCAGCGCGTCGGTGATCTGCCGCCGGTTCCACGCCTCGCCATAGGCTGGATCAAATGCCGCCTCCATCACGTCCATGATGCGGCTGACCAAAGCAGGCCGTGTGTTGATCGGAGCGGTGCTCATGACGCTTTTGCCTGCTCCGCAATCGGCTTGGCATCAGGCGCGCGGCCATAGATCGGGGCGAGGTCGGAGGTGAGGTGCGTCTCGTGCAGCAAGTGCCCCTTGCTTGCGTCCGGCAGGAGGTCGAGAGCGAGGCGATCATCATCGAACAGGGCCGCACATTCCTTGGCCCGGTTGCCAACGATCACGTGTTCGGCACCCTCGGCCTTCACCTGCTCAGGCGTGAGCGAACGCGCAGCAGGGTCCGCTGTCCCATCAGCGGCAAAGCTCTGCACGAACCATTCGCCATGACCGCCATTCATGCAGACAGTGACGGTCCGAAGCTCAGGCTGCCAAGCACGTTGGGCAACCAGTCGAAGCGTCGGATAACCCAGCACCTCAGCGCCCCAAGCAATGCCAAGCGCCCGCGCTGCCGCTATTCCGATCCGCACGCCGGTAAAGCTGCCCGGGCCAAGGGAGACAAGGATTCGATCAGCGCGGCCCTTTTCAGGAAGCGCAGCGATCATCGGGATCAGCTGCTCCGCATGGCCACGCCCCAGCACGCGGTGGTCGTGTGCGACCAAGCGCGAGCCATCAAACAGCGCGACCGAGCAAGCCTCGCTCGCGGTTTCGATGACAAGAGTTTTGCCAGGCATGCTCATGCGAAAAGCCCTGCCTCAGCAAGGGCCGCGCTGCAAGTCACACTATTGTATTGAATTTCTCAAAGTCGGGGCGAGGGGAGCGGTCAAAGACACTCTTCGGGTCGCCGTAACCGATGGAGCAGATGAAGTTCACCTTGTGGCGCGGATTGTCGCCGAAGAACGCCGCATTCACGCCGTCCGCATCAAAACCCGACATCGGCCCGCAATCGAGGCCTAATGCGCGCGCTGCAAGCATCAGGTAAGCGCCTTGCAAAGAGGAATTGCGGAACGCGCCTTCGATCCGGCCATCTTCGTCGCCCTCAAACCAGCTTTTGGCGTCGGTATGTGGGAAGAGCCAGGGCAGCTCTTCGTGAAAGTCGATGTCGTACCCGATCACGGCGGTGACGGGTGCGGCCATGATCTTGGGCTGGTTTGCATCCATCGCGCATTTGGCGAGCATTGACTTCGCTTCATCCGACTTCACCCACACGATCCGCGCAGGCTGCATATTGGCAGAGGTCGGCGCCATCTTGGCGAGGTCCCAGATCGCATAGAGCTGCTCATCGGAGACCGGTTTGTCGAGCCAATCGTTGTAGCTCCTCGCATCGTTGAACAGCTGGCCCAGCGCGGCGAGCGACAGCGAGGTGTCGTGATACTGCGTGGTCATGGAGTTAGGCTGCGCGCACTTCGGTGACTTCTGGGACGTAGTGCTTCAGCAAGCTCTCAATCCCGTGTTTCAACGTCGCGGTGCTCGACGGGCAGCCTGAACATGCGCCTTGCAACGTCAAATAGACCACGCCTTCGGAGAAGCCGCGATAGGCGATGTCGCCGCCATCGGCTGCGACAGCGGGGCGGACGCGCTCTTGCAAAAGCTCTTGGATATTGGCGATGATTTCAGCGTCTTCTGCGCGGTCTTCGACTACCATCTCATCGGTCTCAGCCGGCACGTTGATGCCGTCCGCATTGCCGCCCACGAATAGCGGAGCTTCCGAGACGAAGTGGTCGAGCAGGATGCTCACCACTTGCGGCTTGAGCGAGCCCCAATCCGCACCCGGAGCGCCGGTCACAGTGATGAAGTCCCAGCCGAAGAACACATTGACGACTTCGCCTGTGTCAAAGATCGCCTGAGCCAACGGGCTCGCCTCTGCCGCCTCGGGCGAGGCAAATTCGCGTGTTCCCGTGGGCATCACGGTTTTACCCGGCAGAAATTTGAGGCTGGAGGGGTTCGGAGTGGTTTCGGTCTCGATAAACATGGCAGTTAGATAGGGAGCCGGGACGAACCGAGCAAGATGGCTATGCTCGCCTGTGCAGCATTCACTGGTCCTTCATGCCTTGGGCGCCTATACTGGCTCCATGAAATTGACGCTCCGGGCCTTGGCTGCCCTCTCCTTTATCGCTGTTCCGACTTCGATCCTGCTGGCTCAGGACGCGCCTGCGCAATCGCAGAGTGCCGTGGAGATTCCCGCACCGCAGGCGCTCCAGCCAGAGGGCGAGGTGCCGTGGCTGTACGAAGACAGCAACATTCCGGTGGACGATGAGTGGCTGTTCGGGCGGATGGACAATGGCCTGCGCTATGCTGTGCGCCGCAATGGTGTGCCGCCCAACGCTGTCTCGATCCGGGTGAGGGTCGATGTCGGCTCTCTGCATGAGACCGACGAAGAACAGGGCTATGCGCACTTGCTGGAACACTTGCTGTTCCGCGAGAGCACGTATCTTGGGCCAGCAGAGGCGATTGCCGCGTGGCAGCGCATGGGCGCGACCTTTGGCGCGGACACCAATGCCGAGACGAGCCCGACCCACACGGCCTACAAGCTCGACATTCCCGACATCAATGATGCGAAACTGCAAGAGAGCTTCAAAATGCTCTCCGGTATGATCCGTGGCCCGGTTCTGAGTGATGAAAACGTCGCCGCGGAACTGCCCATCGTGCTCGCGGAAAAGCGCGAGCGGGGCGGGGCGGCGCAGCGGGTAAGCGAGTTGACGCGGCAAACCCTGTTCGCAGGCCTGCGCTTGGCAGAGCGTTCTCCCATCGGCCTTGTCGAAACGCTGGAAGCCGCCAATGGCGGCACTATGCAGGCGTTCTATGATCGCTGGTATCGCCCGGAGAACACCGTCGTGGTGGTCGCGGGCGACGCGGACCCGCTGGTGCTCGCCGGTCTTGTCGAGCAGTGGTTCGGCGATTGGGAGGGCACCGGAGAGGCTGGTGTTGCGCCGTTTTTTGGCGATCCTTCTGCGCCTAACGGTTCTCAGATTGCTCCGGGAACTGACCTTCCTATCGGCGAAATCGCGGTGGCGGTTGAACCTGATCTGGCGCGCAATCTGACTTTCGCGATCCTGCGCCCTTGGCGACAGGTTGCGGACACGATTGAGTATAACGAAGGCAAGACAATTGACAGCCTCGCGCTTGAAATCGTCAATCGCCGGCTGGAGATGCGCGCGCGCAGCGGGGCCTCTTTCCTCGTCGCGGGCACATCCAAATCGGACATCTCCCGCTCGACCCGTGCGACCTTCGTTTCATTGAGGCCGGTGGGCAATGACTGGCAGGCAGCTCTTGGCGAAGTGCGCGCGATCATCGCCGACGCTATCGCCACTCCGCCAACGCAGGAGGAAATCGACCGCGAGGCTGATGAAATGGAGATCGGCTACGTCAACTACCTTGAGACGGCGCGCGTACAGGCGGGCCGGGCCTTGGCCGACAATCTGGTGGGAGCGGTCGACATTCGTGAGACTGTCGCCAGCCCGCAAATCTTCCTCGACGTATTCCGCAGCGCGCGTCCCAAGATGACGCCGGAAGAAGTGCACGCTCGCACCCGCGCTCTGTTCTCGGGCGAGGTCATGCGCGCGGTCTACATCACGCCCGCCATCGGCGAAGCGGACGAGGATGCGCTGCAACTCGCGCTCGCAAGCGAGGTGGAGGTAGACAACAGCGCGCGCTTTGCCGCCAGCGACATCTCCTTTGATGAGCTGCCCGCCGTGGGCACTCCCGGCACTGTGACGGCTGAGAGCCCGATTGGCATTCTTGATATTGAGCAGGTCAATTTCAGCAACGGCACCCGCGCGCTGCTGTGGGCCAATGACGCAGAGCCGGGACGTGTGACGGTCCGCGTGCGCTTTGGCGCTGGCTATAGAGCGTTTGACGAAAGCAATGCGGAATACGCGATGCTGGGTCAGGCGGCTCTGATGCGCTCTGGCATCGGAGAGCTGGGCTTTGACGAGATTGAGCGTCTGGCGACGGGCCGCAAGCTCGGCTTTGAATTCGGGATTGAGGATGCGGTGTTCACCTTCACCGCGCAGTCGCGCTCAGAAGATGTGGCCGATCAGCTTTACCTGTTCGCCGCCAAGCTCGGCATGCCGGGTTGGGATCCCGCTCCCGTTGAGCGCGCGCAGCAGTTGGCGCAGATGGGGTACAATTCGTACTCGACCAGCCCCGATGCGGTGCTGGCAAGGGACCTTGAATTCATCCTCACCAGCGAAGACCCGCGCTTTGCGACGCCGACGCCAGAGCAGCTCGCCGCTGCCACGCCGGAGGAATTCCGCGAAGTGTGGGAGCCGCTGCTGAAACAGGGCGAGATCGAAGTGCTGGTCTTCGGCCAGTTCGATCGCGACGCCATCGTACAGAAGCTGGCGGAGACCTTTGGCGCTCTGCCCACCCGCGATCCGATCCCGCCTGCGATTGCAGCGCGTGTTCCAAGCTTCCCGCAGGCCGATTTGCAGCCTCAGGTGCTGACCCACCGGGGTGATGACAATCAGGCGGCAGCGGTTGTCTCTTGGCCCAGCGGCGCAGGCATGGCGAGCATCCGCGAAGCGCGCCAGCTCGAAATTCTGGTGCAGATCTTCCAGAACCGTCTCTTCGATGCACTGCGCGAGGCGGCAGGGGCAACCTATGCGCCGCGGATCTATTCCGAATGGCCAACCGACATATCGAGCGGCGGGAAAATCGTCGCAATGGCGCAATTGGAGCCTGACTTCGTCCCGCTCTTCTTCACTGAGGCAGAGCGGATTGCGGCGGAGTTGGTGACGACGCCTCCGACGGCGGATGAGATCGAACGCGTGACCGGGCCGCTGGCGCAGCGTGTGCGGCGTTCCTCCACCGGCAACCAGTTCTGGCTCTACAATCTGGAAGGCGCGAGTTTTGATCCGCAGCGCATCCAATTGCTCCGGTCACTGCTGCCTGATTACTCGCAGACCAGCCCGCAGATCATGCAGTTCCTCGCGCGGCGCTACTTCAGTGGCGGCGCTCCGGTGAAGCTGGCGGTGATCCCGGAGGGACAGGAATTGGCAGAGGCGCCTCCGTCGGCTTTCGAGCCTGCGCCGACCCCGGCTCCATCGCAGGGGAGCACACAAGGCACCCTCCGCGGAGCAACGCAAGGCCCCGAATTAGAGCCTGCAAGCACCTATGGACGCTAGAGTTTCGGCGCTGATCGATCCGTCCGATCACGCCATACGCGAAACATAATTGTCCAAACGCGCGCTTTGACATTACAAAGAGTGCTGGACTTTGATTTTGGGGCGGCTTAGGCGCGCTCCCCGCCAACTTGGCGCTGTTTAGAGAAGAAACGAGTAGAACCCGTGGCCCAGACCTGGAACCCTGCAAGCTGGAAAGAACACGAAGCGCGGCACTTGCCGCATTACGAAGACCCCGCCGAATTGCGGGAAGCGGAGGCCACTTTGGAGGCCTATCCGCCGCTGGTCTTTGCAGGCGAAGCGCGCGCTCTCAAATCTGATCTTGCGGATGTTGCCAATGGTCACGCCTTCCTGTTGCAGGGAGGGGATTGTGCGGAGAGCTTTGCCGAGTTCCACCCGAACAACATCCGCGACACTTTCCGCGTGCTGCTGCAAATGGCGGTCGTCATGACCTTTGCGAGCAAGCGTCCGGTCGTCAAAGTTGGCCGGATGGCGGGGCAATTTGCCAAGCCACGCTCATCTGCGACCGAAACCAAAGGTGACATGACCCTGCCGAGTTACTTCGGCGACAATATCAACGGGATTGAGTTCGATCCGGCCCAGCGCCGCAATGATCCGAACCGCATGGTGCGCGCTTACTCGCAGGCCGCCGCAACGCTGAACCTGCTGCGTGCTTTTGCGGGCGGAGGCTATGCGAACCTGCGCCAGGTGCACCAATGGACGCTTGAATTCATGGGCCGCACGCCGTGGACCGATAAGTTTGCTGAGACCGCTGATCGGATCGGTGAAGCGCTCGACTTTATGGAGGCTTGCGGGGTGGACCCCGGCACTGTGCCTCAACTGCAAGGGACCAGCTTCTACACCAGCCACGAAGGGCTGCTGCTGCCATATGAGCAAGCGCTGACCCGGCAGGATTCGCTCACCGGCGACTGGTATGCGACTTCGGCGCACATGCTGTGGATCGGCGACCGCACCCGCTTTCCGGGAAGCGCGCATATCGAATTTGCACGCGGCATTGGCAATCCACTGGGCATGAAATGTGGGCCGAGCCTTGAGCCGGATGCGCTGATCCGCTTGCTCGATGAGCTGAACCCCAATCACGAAGCGGGCCGCATGACGCTGATCAGCCGCTTTGGCCATGACAAGGTTGAGGACGGCCTGCCCAAACTGGTGCGCGCGGTCAAAGCTTCGGGCCATCCTGTGGTGTGGAGCTGCGACCCGATGCACGGCAACGTCATCAAGTCGGACAGCGGCTACAAAACCCGCCCCTTCGACCGCATCCTGACCGAGGTGAAGGGCTTCTTCGCCGTCCACCGCGCCGAGGGCACGCATCCCGGCGGTATCCATATCGAGATGACCGGTCAGGACGTAACCGAATGCGTAGGCGGGGCCGTCGCCATCACCGATGAACGTCTGGGCGACCGCTACCACACGCACTGCGACCCGCGCCTCAATGCTGAGCAATCGCTGGAGCTGGCCTTCACGCTGGCAGAGATGCTCAACAGCGAGATCGGCGAACAGCGCGCGGCTGACGCGGCCTAAGGCTCCTCAGACAAACCCCTAGGTAACCGTCCGAGGGGCACGGGCTGCATTGCTGTCACTGGTGATCGCGTATCGCCAAGCCTGCAATGACACCGCTTGAACCCAGCTCGGCCACTTTGACACAGGCGCCCCAATCGGCGGCCACCGTGCAGGCTGCGGCTGAAGGAGAGCTGGGCACGCTCAGCAGTGTCGGCGGAGCGCTGGGCACGGATGCTCTGCTGATCGGCTGTCTGGTGCTTGCTGCGATTGCTCTGGCGGCTGTCCTCGGCACGGTCTCTCAACGCCGCAAATCCCGCTCCGCTTCGCGCGCGGCCAAGTCGCAATCCGATGCGATGCGAGATCTCCTGCGCACGGCCCGACTGGCTGAAAGCATCGCAGGGATTGGCGTGTGGCAATATGTCCCTTCAACTGGCGAGCAAGAATGGTCCGACGGCGTCAAACGCCTGTTCGGGATCGAACGCGACGCGGCGCTGGTGGAAGGCGATGCAGAGGCCTTGCTCTACGCCAATGGCACGGATCTGATCGGCATGGTCGAAGCCCACGCTGACGACGTCGAGCCCTTCATGCTCGAATTCAAAGTCAAAGGCTTTGACGCGGTCCAGCGGACCATTTCCATCCACGCCTGCAACATGCGCGCAGGCGATGGATCGGTGCAGCGGGTGATCGCGATTGTCCGCGATGTGAGTGATGCGGATTTGAGTGACGTGGGTGCCTCGGCCCAGATGGCTGATAAACCTCGACGAAACCCCAGCACCCCAGTCGCTGCTTCACCCGGTGCAAGTTGTGCTTCTGATGAGGAAGACGCCGAAGCAACCGACGCTCTTACCGGCCTGTTGACCCGGCGTGCGGTGATGCATCAGCTCGATGCGCTGGTTCTAGAGTCGCGCAAGCTCGACCAGCCGCTTGCGGTGTGCATGTTCGATATCGACCACCTAAGGCGCATCAACGATCAGCATGGGCGGCCCGATGGCGACCGCGTGCTGCAAAAGGTTGCCCGTATCGCCCGCGAGCAAGCGCGCATGATCGACCCATTGGGACGGATAGGGGGGGAGGAGTTCGTGTGGATCATCCCCGGCGCCAGCGAAGGCATGGTGCGGGTGATGACAGAACGCATGCGTCAAGCCGTGGCCAAGGGCAGCGCGATCGGCGGCGCCAAAGGCATTGTCGGTCCGGTCACCGTCAGCTTGGGCTTTGCCGTGATGAAAGAGGGCGACACGCCCCTGTCACTGTTCGCGCGGGCGGACGCTGCGCTGTTTGATGCGATGCATTCGGGCCATAACCGAGTGCGGGCGGCCGCCTAAGTGAGGTGAGTAGACAGGTTTTTTGCGTCAAGCAGGACTGTCAAATTCAGCCCTCAACCCTTTCAATTGTAACCTCATTGCGTCATAAACCGCTCCTGAGACGGCGCAATTGCGTCGCCAACGAAGGAGCGGCAACGTGCCAGCCAGTGAGCCAAAGGCCGCATCATCGCCCAGCGCGCAGGAGAGGGCGGCCAGCGACCTGGCAGACGAGTTTGCCTCCACCCGAGCCCTCCACGAAGCGCTGGCCCAGCCGCTGAGCGATGCGGATGCAAGCATTCAGTCGATGCCTGATGCCTCTCCCGCCAAGTGGCACCTGGCGCATACGACATGGTTTTGGGAAACCTTTGTCCTGGGAGAACACGCGCCTGGATATCAGCTGCATGACGAAGCCTATCCGTTCCTGTTCAACTCCTATTACGAAGCCAAAGGCGCGCGCATTGCCCGTGACCGGCGCGGGATGCTCTCGCGGCCTTCGCTTGAGGAGGTGCTGGAGTGGCGCGCAGTGGTCGATGCGGCGATGGAGCCGCTGCTAGAGGATCCTGCGCTCGCCGACCTGATCGCTCTGGGCATCGCGCATGAACAGCAGCATATCGAGCTGTTCCTGACCGACATCAAACATGCTCTGTTCCAGAACCCGATGGGGCCAGCCATGTTTGAGGGGGAGAGGGAGACCTGGTCTGCCCCTGATGGCGGATGGCACTCCCATCCCGGTGGCGTGGCGCTTGTCGGCCATGGTGGCGAGGGTTTTGCTTTCGACAATGAAGGCCCCGCGCACCGCGTCTTGCTTGAACCCTTTGCGCTTTCCGACCGGCTGGTGACCAATGCTGAGTGGGCGGAGTTCATCGCCGATGGCGGTTATGAAACGCCGTCGCTTTGGCTGTCCGACGGGCTGGCATGGGTGCGCGAACACGGCATCACAGCGCCGCTCTACTGGGCCGAGGTACGAGAGCGCGCAGAGCACTTCACCCACCAAGGCTGGCAAGCCCGCGACCCCAATGCGCCGGTCACGCATATCTCTTATTACGAAGCGGACGCCTTCGCGACTTGGGCCGGCGCACGCCTCCCCACCGAGTTTGAATGGGAGGCGATTGCGCGCGGTCAGGATGCAGCCGACAGCGCGCCCGCCCATGATGCGTCCGCCGGAAATCAGCTTGACCAAGCTACCGCGCCGCTCCCGACAGGCGCGCCCGGCCTGTTTGGCGATTGCTGGCAGTTCACCCGATCCGCCTATCTCCCATACCCCCGCTTCCAGGTCGCTGAGGGCGCCGTGGGCGAGTATAACGGCAAGTTCATGAGCGGCCAGTTCGTCCTCAAAGGCGCAAGCTGTGCGACCGTGCGGGGCCACTCACGCGCCTCGTACCGCAACTTCTTCTACCCGCATCAACGCTGGCAATTTACAGGGCTCAGGCTCGCGAAAGACGTTTAGACCCATGAGCACCAAAACCGGCCTCAAACTGGTCACTCTTGATGAAAGCGGCGTTGATACAAAGTTCCGCGCCGATGTGCTGGCGGGCTTCGCACAAGAGCCCAAGGCGATCCCCGCGCGCTGGTTTTACGACGATGCGGGCTCGCAATTGTTTGAGGATATTACGCAGCTGCCAGAGTACTATCCGACGCGTGCAGAGACGGAGATTCTGCGCGCGCGCGGCGACGAATTTGCGCAGCTGATCGGGGAGGGGCGCGCGGTGGTCGAATTCGGCTCGGGTTCCTCGGTCAAAACCCCGCTCTTGCTCAGCGCGATTGCGCCTGCCGCCTATGTGCCACTCGACATATCGGGCGATTTTTTGAGGGCGGCGGCGAAGGACCTCTCTGCCAAGTTTCCAGGCCTCCCGGTTCATCCGGTCGAAGCGGATTTTATGCGCGAGGTTGCTCTGCCAGCTGAGGTCGCAGCGCTGCCAAAGCTGGGCTTCTTCCCCGGCTCCACCATCGGCAATATGGTCGCGCGCACCGCGGTTGATCTGCTCCGCACCATGCGCGAGACTTTGGGCGTTGGGGCAAAGCTGCTGATCGGGATGGACCTGATCAAGGATGAGAGCACTCTGGTTGCGGCTTACGATGATGCGGCGGGCGTGACCGCGGCGTTCAACGCCAATCTCCTCCACCGCATCAACCGCGAACTCGGCGGCGACATTCCGGTTGAGGCTTTCACTCATGAAGCGCGCTGGAACGACGACTACGCCCGGATCGAGATGCATCTGGTGGCAAGCCGCGATGTCGAATTCGAGGTTGCAGGCAAGCGCTTTGCGATGGTGAAGGGCGAGAGCATCCACACCGAAAACAGCCACAAATTCAATCGGCGCACCGCCAATATGCTGCTGCTTGCGGCTGGGTGGGAACCGCAGGCGCGCTGGCTGGACGAAGGCGAGCAATTCTCGCTCCTGCTCGCTGAAGCACGCCCTAATCGCAGCGCGCCGTAATTACTCCGGAAACCATCCGCGATCGGCGCGTTAGGCTCGCATGGACGGACAACACAGCGATATTCTCATCATCGGCGCAGGGATGGCTGGGCTCACCTGTGCCACGCAGCTCAAGGGCGCAGGGCGGAAAGTCACCGTGCTCGACAAGGGGCGGGGACCGGGCGGGCGCATGGCGGCGCGGCGGGCTGAGGTGGCGGGAAGCCAAGTCTCCTTCGACCACGGCGCGCAATACTTCACCGCGCGCGATTCCGGTTTTCAGGCGCAAGTGGTGCGGTGGGAAGCGGCAGGTGCAGTGGCGCGTTGGCCCGCTGCAGGCGAGGACGCTTGGGTTGGCACTCCCGGCATGAATGGTCCGATCAAGGCGATGGCCTCACCGCTCGATGTGCATTGGAGCACGCGGGCCATGGCTCTGACGCGCGATGGTGACATCTGGCGGGTTGATGCGGAGGACGCGCAGTTCTCAGCCGACACAGTGCTGGTCGCTGTTCCTGCCGAGCAAGCGGCCGACTTGCTGTCCGGTCCCGCTCCAAAGCTGGGCGCGGTGGCGGCGGGCGTGACCTCGCAACCCTGCTGGGCGGTGATGGTGGGCTTCTCCGAGCCGCTGGCCAATTTGCCGGACTGCTTGCGTAATGCGGAGGAGCGGATTTCTTGGGCCGCGCGCAATTCAGCTAAGCCGGGCAGGGCAGGTGCGGAGAACTGGGTACTCCACGCTTCGCCGGAGCGCTCGAAAGAGATTATCGACCTGCCCAAAGAGGAAGCCGCTAAGCTCCTCCTCGCCGATTTCTTTGCGCAGACGGGACAAGCTCCGGTGGAGCCAATTCACAGCGTCGCGCATCGCTGGCTCTATGCCATGCCTGCGAGCATCATGGGTGAGCCAGCCCGCTATGACGCCGACCAAAGAATCGGCATTGCAGGCGACTATCTGCACTCACCACGCGTAGAGGGAGCCTGGATATCAGGCTCCGCTCTCGCACGGTTGGTGCTCAGCTAAAGAGGCTTAGCAGCCGCACCCGGAGTGACCGCAGCCTGCCGTCGTGGCGTGACCGTCGGCGCAGGCTTCGCTGCAATAATTCTTGCCATCGCGCGCAATCGCATCAGCGGTGCTGACGACGCAAACGCAGGGCTCGCAAGCGCAGACTTGTTGAGTGACTTGGACCATTGGAAGTCTCCTTTAGTTTTCGGTTCCGTGACAATCGAAGAGGTGCTCGATCATGATGTTCAGCACGCTGTCCACACAGTCATCCGCCATTGCGTAAAACACCTGTTTTCCGCGCCGTTCGGATTTGAGGATCCGCGCAGAGCGCAGCAGACGCAGATGGTGGCTGGTAAGCGAGGCCGAAATGCCAAGCTTTTCAGCAATCTCACCCGTGGCACGTTCCTGATCCTTGCAAGCGATCACAATGGACAGGCGCGTGGGATCAGACAGCAGACCGAACGTGTCGGCCAGCTCACTGGTTTGATCGAAATTGATCTCTAGCGTGCTCATGAATGAACATTTGAACGACTGTTCAATTGTTGTCAAGAGGAATGTGCGCGGGTGACGGTTGTGGGGGAGGGGTTTTGAGTTTTTGTTTTGCGCACCCGCATCCGCGGGCGCGTCCTCGCTAGACGTGCTTCGCTACGCTACGCACCTGCTGCGGGCGGGCGGTCGCCCTTGTGGTCCGCTTCGCGGCCCGTGCTCCGCGATTACGCAGCGATGTTGTCCAAGGCGGCTCGCGGCCAGTCTAATCTATCGGCTTGCGGGACGTCCGCCAGCTCTGACGCAAGCATCCATGCTGTCAAAGGGGCGGTACTTCTTTGTGCGGTCGTAGTAGGCGCCACCGCGAGGATGGCAGATGCCGCTGTCCGAGAGCTTGACCGGAGGGTTTGAATTGCTCTGAGCGGCGAGGGAACTGGTGCTCCCAAGGAGGCCGGCTGCAACGAGGGCAAGGATCGGACGCCGGTTCATAAGGCAAACAAACCAAAATCAAAGATTTTGGCTGGGGTGGCAGGGATCGAACCTGCGAATGCCGGTACCAAAAACCGGTGCCTTACCACTTGGCTACACCCCAGCAGAGGGCGCGGATATAGCGGCTCTTCCGGGAATGTGAAGGGGCTTTTCGCGCAAGTGTTGACGCTTATTCACGTTCTGCGCGGCGCGTGGCGAGATCGGCCTCCGCCTCGGCCAGCACGCGCCGGTTGATCCCATAGAACATCAGTGCAATCGCGGCAGGCACCAGAACCGCCGCCGGGATCACCGCAAAGGCGATCTGGATACCCATCAAAGCACTCTCGCTCTGCGGGCCATCAGTGGAAAAGCCCGTCGCGGCAAGGACAAAGCCGGGCACCGCTGAACCAAAGGCGATCCCCGCCTTCACGCCGAAGACCGACGCGGCGACCACCAGAGCAGTCATCTGCCGGTGCGACTTCCACTCGATGAACTCGGCAATGTCGGTGAACATGGCGAAGGAGAGGACCATCAGCAGACCAAAGCCGAACCCGACCAGATATTGCACACCAGTCTGCGGCCATATCGCATCGAGCGGTAGCAGGTAGAAGGCGACAATCATGCTCGCCTTTAATGCTCCGGCGAAGATCAGCAGATGCGACTTCTCAATCCACTTTTGCACGATGGAGCCGATGATGACGCCGCTCACCTGACCGATGGCGAGGGCGGTCAGAAACAGGGCCGCGCGGTCGAGGAAGCCGAAGACCGGAGCGCCATCATCGCCAACGACATATTGGAAGAAGAAAGGAGCGGTTGCCGCGCGTGCCGCGATGGAGGTTACTCCCAGTATCGCTGAGATCGCCACCACGATCCACGGCAAGGTCGTCAGCAACACGCGCAGATCCCCGCCAAGCGAGCCGTTTTGCGGGGCAGGGGGAGTCCGCTCCCGCGTGCTGAGCGCCGTTGTGAGCAGGCAAAAGACCGAGACGACTGCGATGCAGGATATGGTGAGCAGGACGCCCAGGCTTTGATCCTCGCCCCCCAACTCGCGCACCAGGGTCGTGCCCAGCGCGCCAAACAAAATGCCTCCCAAAGCGGAGAAAAACATGCGGAATGCGGTCACATTCTGGCGCACTCTGGAGGAGGGATGGATCACGCCTAGCAGCCCGCCATAGGGCACATTCACCGCTGTGAAGGCCAGCGTGCACAAAGTGTAGGTGACATAGGCCCAGATCAGCAGTGAGGTCTCACCCAGATCATCGGGCGCTGCGAAGATCAGCACCATCGTGACGCCCAGCGGCAGGGCGCCGAGCAAGATGTAAGGGCGATAGCGGCCCCAGCGCGTGCGTGTGCGGTCGGCAATCGCTCCCATCATCGGGTCGGTGAAAGCATCGACCAGCTTGGTGATGAGCAGCATTGTTCCAATCGCCGCCGGCGCAATCCCGCCCAGCGCGATGAAGAAGAACGGGATGTAATAGCCGAAGAAGTTGAGCATCAGGCCAGAGGCCAGATCGCCCACGCCATAGCCCAACTTCTCACCCAGCCCGATCCGGTCAGATTTCTGGGCCGAAGTCGGCTTAGCGTTTGCGGGTGCAGCGGCGCTGGTGGCCAAGCTTTATTCCTTTTTGAGAGGCTCCAAACGACAATGGGCCGGAAGTCTGTGAACTTCCAGCCCATTCTTTGCTTTTCGTGACGCCCTTTTGTCAGCGCGCCGTCAGAAGGTGAAGTCGAGGTTCAGCCCGTCAAAGTCGACAGGGGAGTGGCGCTCTGCCAATTGCTGGTCTTCATCGCCCCAGACCTTGTTGACGAGCCGTCCGCGCTGAACGCCGGGGCGGACTGCGATCTCGCGGGCCCAACGAGCCACGTTCTCGTATTCATCGATGGAGAGGAAGCGCTTGGCCTCGTTGTAGATCGTGCCAGCGACAAACGGCGCGAGCCACGGGAAGTTTGCCATGTCGGCGATTGTGTACTCGTCTCCGGCAAGAAAGCGGCTCTCGCCAAGGCGCTTGTCCGCGACGTCGAAGATGCGCTTTGTCTCCATGGCGTAGCGGTTGATCGGGTACTCGTATTTCTCCGGCGCATAGGCGTAGAAGTGACCGAAGCCGCCGCCGATGAATGGGCCGGTGCCGACCTGCCAGAACAGCCAGCTGAGCGTTTCTGCGCGGCCCGCGGAGTCGGCGGGGAGGAAAGCTCCAAACTTTTCGGCCAAGTAGACGAGGATCGCGCCGCTTTCGAAAATGCGGATATCCTCATCGCCGGTTGTGTCGATCAGAGCGGGGATTTTGGAGTTCGGATTGATCCCGACAAAGCCGCTGGTGAATTGCTGCCCGTCGCCGATATTAACGGTGTAGGCGTCGTATTCCGCGCCTGCGTGACCGGCTTCGAGCAATTCCTCGAGCATGATCGTCACCTTCACCCCGTTAGGTGTGGCGAGCGAGTGGAGCTGAAAAGGGTTGGAACCGCGCGGCAGATCCTTCTCCTCGCGCGGGCCGGCGGTCGGACGGTTGATGCGGGCGAATTTGCCGCCGCTTTCCGTATTGGTCCAAACCTCGGGCGGGGTGTAAGTGGGATCGGCCATGTCTGCGTGCCTCCTAATGCGTTGTTCCTGAATGTTGGTTCGGGAAGTGGGGCATGGGGGTTACATTGGCAAGTCGTCGATCCCAGCGCTTTTGCTTTGCGCGCCCCAAGCTAAGCTTGAAATGCGTATCCCAAAAGGATACTTGGGGCCATGCACCTCGCCGGACACAGGATTCGCCTCTGGAGAGAGGCCCATGACCCGCCGCTCTCAGCGGAAGAGTTCGGCGCGCAATATGGTGAGGGCTGGCCCAGCCGCACGGTCTATGGCTGGGAAGCCAAGGGCAAGATCGCGCGCCCTCCGGTCCAGAAACGCCTCGCCGAGCTGGGCATTTGTGATCCCGCCGATTGGCTGGAACCCGCCCCTCCCGAAACGAACGACACCCCCGAAGCGAAAGCACGTCCAATGACAGACACGCACCCCTTCTACGACATGCACGACCACGGCTTCGTCCGTGTGGCGACCGCGACGCCGTGTCACCGGACGGCGGATGTCGCCTACAATGTGAAGGGCATTCTGGCGGAGGCGCACAAGGCGCATGAGAGACAAGTTGACCTCGTCGTCTATCCGGAGTTGTGCATCTCCTCTTACGCGATCGACGATCTCCTGCTGCAGAACGCTTTGCTCGATGCCTCGGAAGAAGCGCTTGCCGAAATCGCAGAGGCGACCGCTGACCTGACGCCCGTGCTGGTGGTGGGAGCGCCGCTGCGCCGCAATGCCAAGCTCTACAATTGCGCTATCGTGATCGCGGGCGGAGAAATCCTCGGCGCGATCCCGAAGAGCTATCTGCCCAACTATCGCGAGTTTTACGAGAAGCGCCACTTCGCCCACGGCCGCAATTGCCAAGACCTGTGGATCGGCATCAATGGCGAGGAAGTGCCGTTCGGAACCGACCTCGTCTTTGCCGCCTCCAACCTGCCGGGCTTCCGCTTTGGCGTCGAGATTTGCGAGGATTTCTGGGCGCCCAATCCTCCGGGCACTCTGGCCGCGATGGCCGGAGCGTTGATCTTGTGCAACCTCTCGGCCTCTCCCATCACGATTGGCCGCGCGGATGACCGCCACCTGCACTGCCGCTCCTCCAGCGCGCGCTCGATCTGCGCCTATGTCTACTCGGCGAGCGGGCATGGTGAGAGCACGACCGACCTCGCATGGGATGGGCAGGGCGTCATCTACGAGCTGGGCGGATTGTTGGCGGAAAGCACCCGCTTCGACCTTAAGCCCGAACTGTGCGTCACCGACATCGACACCGACCGGATCGCGGGCGAGCGGATGCGCAACCAGACCTTTGCCGATGCGGCTGAGGCTCACGACAGGCCAGAGGACAGCTTCCGTCGGATCGTGTTCGACCATGCCTACGCTGAAGGCGATATCGGCCTCACGCGAAACGTTGCGCGCTTCCCCTTTGTGCCCAACAATCCCAAGACGCTGGACGAGGATTGCTACGAAGCGTTCAACATTCAGGTCGATGCCCTGATGCGACGGATTGAGGCAACGAAAGCAAAGAGCCTCGTCATCGGTATTTCAGGCGGTCTGGACTCCACCCACGCGCTGATCGTCGCGGCCAAGGCCTGCGACCGCCTCGGCCTGCCGCGCACGACCATCCGCGCCTATACTATGCCGGGCTTTGCGACCTCGGACGGGACCAAATCCAACGCGTGGAAGCTGATGGAGGCTTTTGGCGTTACCGCGGAGGAGATCGACATCAAACCCGCCGCCACCCGCATGCTCGAAGACATGAAGCACCCCTTTGCCGATGGTGAGCCGCACTATGATGTGACCTTCGAGAATGTGCAGGCAGGGCTGCGCACCGACTATCTGTTCCGCCTGGCAGGCCAGCATGGCGGCTTTGTCGTGGGGACCGGAGACCTCTCCGAACTCGCGCTTGGCTGGTGCACTTATGGCGTGGGCGACCATATGAGCCATTACGGCGTCAATGCGGGCGTGCCCAAAACGCTGATCCGCTACCTGATCCGCTGGACGGTGGAGACGGAGCAATTCTCACCCGATTGCGGCGAGATCCTGATGAGCGTCTACGACACCGTCATCTCGCCTGAGCTGGTGCCAGCGGGCGAAGATGGCGCGATTCAGGACACGGAAGCGAAGATCGGGCCGTATGAATTGAACGACTTTTTCCTCCACCATTGCGTGCGTTTCGGCCAACGCCCCGGAAAGATCGCCTTCATCGCGTGGCATGCTTGGAAGGATGCAAGCGCGGGTGAGTGGCCAGCCGGTTTCCCGGAGAACCGCAAGAACCAATATGAGCTCAGCGAAGTCGCCAAATGGCTGGAAAACTTCCTGCGCCGCTTCTTCGGATTCTCGCAATTCAAACGCTCCGCCATCCCCAACGGGCCCAAGGTTTCCTCCCAAGGCGCGCTCAGCCCCCGAGGCGACTGGCGCGCGCCGAGCGATGCGGTTGCGGATGTCTGGCTGGCGGAATTGAAGCAGAGTTTGCCACTCGGCTAAGGGGTATACCCTCAGTCAACACTAAATGGCGCGTTTACCATATGGTAAAGCCCCTAGATTATTGAGCGTTTCTGGTCGCTTAATCTAGGGGGTCGTAGTGGCTGTTCAGATCTGGCTTGGGATTGCCTGCGTTCTTGTCGCAGCTATGCAAATCGGCTTCCTGTTTCTGGAAGCGGGTTTCGTTCGCTCGAAAAACTCCATCAATGTTTCGATGAAGAACCTTGCGGACTTCGTCGTTGCGATCCTCTCGTTTCACCTGCTGGGCGCGGCCATCATGTTTGGTGGCGGTTTTGGAGCCTTTGGCTTTGACCTGTCGCTGATGGCCTATTCGGGTTCGGGCGAGATAGTTCTGTTCCTCCTGTTTCAAGCGATGTTCTGCGGCACGGCGGCGACGATTGTGTCGGGCGCTGTGGCAGAGCGGATGCGTTTTACCGCTTACATCATTCTCACTTTGCCGCTGACGCTGCTGATCTACCCGATGATCGGCCACTGGGCCTGGGCAAGCCTGCTTCCGGGCGGTTCAGGGCAAGGCTGGTTGGAGGCTCTGGGCTTCTTCGACTTTGCCGGGTCTGCGGTCGTGCACCTCACTGGAGGGGCAGCGGCGCTCGCGATCCTGATGGTTGTCGGCGCGCGCCACGGACGCTTTGACAAAGACGCGCAGCAAATGCGCTCAATCCACGGCCACAGCCCGATCCTTGCTGGCAGCGGAGCCTTGTGCCTGCTGGTCGGCTGGCTCGGTTTTAACTCCGGCACGCTTGCGCCGGGGAGTGACGAATTTGCCCGCGCCCTTTCCAACACGCTCTATGCCGGTTGCGCAGGCGCGATTGCGGCGGCCTTTATGGGTTTGAAGGTCGATGGATATTACCGCGCGGACCGGATGATCAACGGAATGCTGGTGGGGCTTGTGACGATCACAGCATCAGCTCCGTTCGCAAGCTCGCTGGGAGCGATCCTTGCCGCGGGCCTGTCGGGCGCTCTGTCCGTTCACGTTGCCAATTGGATGGAGCGGACCCGCCGGATCGACGATGCGGTCTACGCGGTCAGCGTCCATGGTTTTGGCGGTATTATGGGCGTGCTTTCTGTGCCCTTCATCGTCCCTGCCGCTGCTTTGCCCAACGGGCTGGTCGCGCAATTGGGCGTGCAGGCTCTAGGTGTTGTTGCCATCGGCGGCTTCGCTTTCATCGCGATGGGCTTTGCCGCCCACGCCATGCATTCTCGCGGCAAATTGCGCGTCAGTATCGAGGATGAGCAGCGCGGGCTCAACCTGTCGGAACACAATGCACTGATGGGCAATGCCGAGCTGGTGAAGACCTTGAACGGCATCAACAATGGCGTCTCCAATATCGGCACGCGGATCGAAATGGACCCGTTTGACGAGGGCGGAGATATCGCTGCGGCCTTGAACGTCTTCCTTGACCGGGTGGAGGCCTCCGAACGCTCCGCTTCCGAAAAGCTCAAAGCCGAACAGCGCGCGACCCAAAGTCTGGCTGAACGCGAACGCCAGCGCGCCAATGACAGTGAGACTTTGTTGCGCAGCTTCCAGATGGAGTTTGCAGCGCTGGTCGAGCAGCTCAAATCCCAAGCGCAAGATCTTTCAGCCGGTTCAGTTGCGCTCTCCCAGCGCTCCGCCCAGTCGGGCGAACTGGTCGATGAAGCCAGCGAGCAAGCTGAAGACACCGTCGCCATGGCAGAGCAAATGGCGCAAGGCGCAAGCCTGCTCGCGCAGACGCTCGAAATGGTAGGCCACCGCGTTGAACGCGCACAATTGGCCGCAAAAGAGGCCGAAACAGCGAGCGAGAAGGGCAGCCAGATCGCCGCGACTTTGGAGGCTTCCACGCGCGAAATTGGCAAGCTCGTCGCTTTGATCGAAGCGATTTCTGACAAGACGCGGCTACTTTCGTTGAACGCGCAGATCGAAGCGGCGCGTGCGGGCGAGGCAGGGCTGGGCTTTGCCGTGGTCTCCAGCGAAGTCGGTGAACTGGCCAAGCAGAGCGAGGCGGCGACCGATGAGATCACCGATATTGTCAGCTCTCTCACCGATCTGATCGGCAGCTCCATTGCGCAGTTCCGCGCCATCGACGCCTCGATGCAGACCGTGCGGGGCAGCGCGGAGGAAGCATCCAAAGCGGTGAGCGATCAGCGCACGACAGGCTCCGACCTGCACAACCTTATCGACGGTGCGCGCAGCCGGGCCTTGGCGAGCGGCGCGGCAGTCTCGCGCGTGTCGGAGAACTTTGCTGAGGCTGCGACGACGATTGACCGGATCGACAGCAGTTCGGAACAACTGGAAGAGCTGGCGAAGCGCATCGACGCTGAGGTCAGCGCCCTGCGCACCCGCTTTGCTGGCCTCGCCAAGGACACCCCACCCACAGCCATCCCCGCCGAATAGGGCACTTACCCTCAGGCAAACTTGCCTAATCCTGCGATCCCGCTAGCCTTCGCTGCTTATGGGGCGCCTGATGGGGGAATTTGATGGCGAGCGAAGCAGTGCAAGCAGAGGGCGGTATGATCCTGGAGAGGTCGCGCCCGCTGCGCTTCTTCACCCTGTTCATCCTCTATGTCGGGCAAGGCATGCCTATCGGCCTGTTCTGGTTCGCGATCCCTGCATGGATGGCAGTGAGCGGGGCGAGCGCGGCGGAGGTTGGCACTGTCGCAGGCCTAACCGCTTTGCCGTGGTCGTTGAAGCTGGTGAATGGCTTTTTCATGGACCGCTACACTTTCCTTGCCATGGGACGCAGACGGGTCTGGATTCTGGGCGCGCAGGGGGTGATGATCGCTGCTCTCATTGTGGCCGCTTTGCTCAACCCGGCTTCGCAAGACGTCGCCGTGCTGGGCGCTATTGGCTTTGTCGTGAACATGGCGACGACGTTCCAGGACGTCGCGGTAGACGGCCTTGCGGTCGATATCATGACCGAGGATGAGCGTGCGCGCGGGTCTGGCATGATGTTTGGCGGGCAGGCCATCGGCATCGCGGTTGCGACCGCCATTACGGGCTTCGTGATCGAGGATTTTGGCGCGCCGGCTGCTTATCTGTGCGTCGCCGCGATCATCTTTGGCCTGTGCCTCTACATCGCATCCTTCCGCGAGCGTGTAGGCGAAAAGCGCATGCCATGGAGCGCAGGCGAGGCGCATGAGAGGAACCTTTCAATTCAAGCGGATGCCTGGTTGCCGATTCTCAAATCGACCTTCATCTCACTCAAGACACCAAAGAGCCTGCTGTGGATCGTCGTCCTGTTCGGGACTGGCAGCATGTATGGCGGTTTGACCGGGGGCGGGCCGATGATCGGGGCCAATTATGTCGGCTGGGACACCTCGACCATATCCTTCCACACCGCGGCCGCCGGGCTGGTGTCGGGCGTCTTGTCGATGACTTTGGGCGGCTGGCTGGGCGATCGCTATGGCGCGAAGGCGATTGGCATCATGTGGATTTCGATCACGCTGGTTCTGCTGACTGCGATGTACCTTCTGGTCGACCAGTGGAGCAGCCCGATACTGTTCATGATCTTCCTCTACGGTTGGCTCTCGCTCAACAATTTGCGCACGGTCGCCATTCTGCCGATTGCAATGCGGCTATGCGATCCCAAGGTCGCCGCGACGCAGTTCACGATCTATATGTCGATGTCGAATTTCGGCATTTCCTTTGGCAGCTTCATGCTGGGCCTGACCGACCAAATGGGCGGGCTTTCCTCGATTTTCCTGATCGTGGGAGCGGGCCATCTGGTGGGTCTGATCCTGCTGCTGACCGTCAAATTCCCGCGCCGTCCGGAGTACTACGCAAAGCAGACCGAACCCGCGCTTGTCTTCAGTTGAGGCATGCGCGGGCTATCAGGTCCGATAAGGGCTAGGCCGCAATCTTGGCGACCCGTTCATGCGCGGCGGTAATTTTGTCGGCACCGTCTGCGCCCATGACCCCGTCAGCGGCGACCACTTCGACATCGGTGATGCCGAGGAAGCCGAGGAAGAAGGTGAGCCAGCTCGACATGAAATCCATGTCCGAACCGACCGGCGTGCCGCCTGAGGCAATCGCGATATAGGCCTTCTTGCCGGTCAGCAGACCTTCGGGGCCGTTGGGCGTGTACTGGAAGGTGGTTCCGGCGCGGGCGACCAGATCAGCCCAGGCTTTGACGCTGGCAGGCACTCCGAAGTTATAGATCGGGGAGGCGATGACGATCGTGTCGGCCGCCTGAAGCTCTTCAATCAGCGTGTCGGAAATCACGGCGAGTTCGGCCTGTTCAGGCGTGCGCTCGGCGGCAGGGGTGAGGTTCGCGTTGAAGCGCGCTTCGCTGATCAGCGGCAGGTCTTGCGCGGCAAGGTCGCGGGTGGTGACGCTCGCGCCCGATGCAGCCGCGAGGCGGTCGGTTAGATCCTGTCCCAGCTTGCGCGAAACGCTCTCGGCGTCCGAACGGATGCTGGCGGAGATGTGGAGGATGTTGCTCATGGGATTTGTCCTTTGGTTTCGGAAAAAAGGGTGGGGCCGACCGATGAGAGGGGGAGGGGACGGTCGGCCCCGAGGGAGTAGTTTAAGCGGCGTCCACCAGCACGACTTCGCTGTCTTCGAGCGCGGTGATGGTCACCTCCTCGATCTGCGTCATCGCAACGCCGTCGCGGGCCTTGGCGATGGTCTCCCCGATCTGGACCTTGCCGGTGGCAGGGACGAGATAGAGGTGACGCCGCAGGCTTGAGACATCGTAGGTGACGCTCTCGCCAGCCTTGATCGTGGCGCCCAGCACTTTCGCATCGGTGCGGATGGGCAGCGGCGCGTCGTTGTCGTTTGAGCCTGAGGGCACGTTTCCGCTAGCCAAAGTCACGAACTGACCGGCACGCTCTCCCTTGGGGAACTGCTTCGCGCCCCAGCTGGGATCGCCGCCACGCTCATTCGGGATGATCCAGATCTGGAAGAGCGTCGTGTCCTCTTCCTCTAGATTGTACTCCGAGTGCTGCACGCCGTTCCCTGCGCTCATCACCTGGACGTCGCCAGCCTCCGTGCGGCCGACATTGCCCATCGAATCCTTATGCGTGATCGCGCCTTTGCGGACATAGGTGATGATCTCCATGTCCTCATGCGGGTGGGTCGGGAAGCCAGTGCCGGGAGCGATCGTGTCGTCGTTCCAGACGCGGATCGGTCCCCACTGGACGCGGGCCGGATCGTGGTATCCTGCAAAGGAGAAGTGGTGATGCGCGTCGAGCCAACCGTGATTGGCACTGCCGAGGCTCTCGAAGGGACGCAGTTCGATGATGGGAGTGGTCATAGTAAGTCTCCTGTTCGTGTGTTGAGGCCGAGATAGGCTGACTCGATCAATCAGATAAGTGCGATAAAACTTGCGGTAATGTTCAAATTATCCGAACATATGAGCCATGAAACTCGGCGAACCCAGTCTCGACCATCTGCGCATCTTCCTCACCGTGGTGGAGGAGGGCAGTTTTGGAGCAGCAGCGCGCCGGATGGGGCGGGCGGTCTCGGCCATTTCCTATGGTATCGCGCAATTGGAGGCGCAGCTTGCGGTCTCGCTGTTCGAGCGGGAAGGGTCACGCAAACCTGTCCTGACCGAAGCAGGCGAGGGGTTGCTGGCCGAGGCTCGCAGCGTGGCGGACGGGGTCGATGCTCTGCTCGCCAAGACGCGCTCACTTCATGCAGGGCTGGAGAGCCAGCTCGCACTTGTCATTGACGTCATGGTGCCAGGCGATGTCACCGCGCGGGTGCTGAGCGATTTTCGCGCGACGTTCCCGACCGTGGCCCTGCGATTGCGGGTCGAGGGGCTGGGCGCGGTCGCCGCCTGCCTGATCGAGGAGGAAGCGCAGCTCGCCATCGGAGGACCGGTGATCGCGCGCGACCCGCAATTGGAGCGGCAGGTGATCGGCAGCGTGGAGCTGATCCCCGTCGCCTCTCCCGATCATCCGCTAGGACGACCTCACATCGCTCCGGGAGAGAGCCGCAAGCATCTGCAACTCGTCCTCTCCGACCGCTCTTCACGCACCGAGGGGCGGGAGTTCTCGGTGCTCAGCCCTCTGACATGGCGGCTGGGCGATCTCGGCGCGAAGCACTCGCTGCTCAAACAGGGGCTGGGATGGGGCAACATGCCGCGCGAAATGGTGGAGGGCGATCTGAAAGCGGGCCGGTTGGTGGAGTTAGACCTGCCGGAGAAGCCGGGCGACACCTACACCTTGGCAGCGCTCTGGCGCCGCGACACGCGGTTGGGGCCTGCGACCAGTTGGCTGATCGATGCATATCGAGAGGCGCTGGCCCGATAGGCGGCACGCGTCCGTTTAGCTAAGCATCAGACCTTGGACGCGCCCTCTTGTGTGGCGGACACATCAGGGACCTCAGGCGCCTCACGCAGCCACGCAATCGCCTCTACCTTGTCTTCGAAGAAGCCGACATCGACGCCCTTGCTCACGCGCTTGTACTGCATAGCGGTGAGGGGAGTGGCGTTGAGGATCGCAATCCGCTGAAGCCCGAACTTGACGCACAAAAGCAGATGCTCGCGAATAGCTTCAGCAGTTGTGCGGTCCTGCGGGACAAAGCCGGTGAAATCGACCATTGCGTAGATTGGTTTGCGGTTCTCGATCAAAGGCAAACAGACCCGCGCGATGTCGTCAAAATAGGCTTGCATCGACTCCACGTCCCAAAAGCCGGTAATGGCGGATTGGAGCTCGCATTTGCTTTCGGTGAGCGTGTTGGAGAATGTCTTTTCTAGGGTTTGCATGGGTCTCTAACTCCGCAGCCATTTCAGGGCATCGACTTCGTTCTCAAAGAACTCGCAATCCAACGCCTCGCTTACCCGTCGGAATTGTTGCAGCACCAGCATGGATGAATAGAGGATCGCCATTCGCTCTACGCCCATAGCGGCGGATGCTTTTTGTGATTCCTCGATCAGGGGAACAATTTCGCGGGACTGGACAGCGAAATCGCGCAGATCGCTCATCACCCGGAAGCCTTGCTTGTCGTGACGATAGGGTTGCGACGCGGACAGAAGTTCCGAGAACAACTTCATGGAAGTGGCCTGATCGTGCAAGCCACTGGCAGACCAGTGAATCTCGCGATGCCTGTCAATGCGCTTGACGCTGTATCGAGGGGCTAAGTCTTGCATGCCCCAATACATAGGGGGAAATGGTTAAATCCCTCTAACGCTCAACCTGTACTTACTGGCTGGTCCGGCCCAAAGGAAATCGGCACATCGCCCGCTTTCCAGGGCGCGAATTTGGGCATGATACGCTTGAACAGATCGGATGCGAGATGGGCTTCAAGCCATTGCTGAAGATGCGGCAGACCTTGCGCGTCGAACCAGTCTCGATCGGTGTTGGCAAATTGCCGGATGAAGGGGAAGAGCGCGATGTCGGTGAGGGTGCGCGTCTCTCCGCAAAGCTGCTTTTGCGTCCCCAGCCGCATGTCGAGATCGTTGAGGATCGCCAGACCGCTTGAGCGATGATCGTAGCGGAAGGTCTCCACATCGCCGCCCGCTTCGTCTGGATAGCGGGTGGGGTATTTGTAGCGGTCCAAGTGATGCTTGAATGCCCCGTCAAAGCGCGCGATCAGCTCCTCGTCCTCGCCTTCCAGCCAGCCTTCGGGATCACTCTGCGCCAGCGCCCAGCGCATCACGGCTAGGCTTTCGTCAATGACGGTTCCGTCCTCTTCGACCAGCACGGGGACGGTCGCTTTGGGAGAGGCTTCGATCAATTCCGGCGGTTTGTTGGCAAGCTTCACCTCGCGCAATTCCACACTGATCCCAGCGATCCACAAAGCCATGCGCGCCCGCATCGCATAGGGGCAGCGGCGGAAGGAATAGAGGATGGGCCGGGCCGACATCGCCTACGAACGCATCCAAGCGAGCGCTTGTTCTTTGGTCTCGAAGATTTCCAAACTTGCAGCCGTGGCGAGCCGTTTGTGTTGCATCGATACGATTGGAGGTGGGTTGAGAAGTGCCATGCGCACGAGGCCGTTGTCGCTGGCTTCCTTGACGCTCTTTTCAATGATCTCTGCGGTTTCCCGGCCTTGGGGAATGAAATCCGTCAGATCGCCAAGGACCGACCATTCCTTCCCTGTGGCAATGAAGGGGTAGGCGGCACGCGCCAGCTCGGCCATGAACGCTGTGGCGGCATTGGCATCATAGAGGCCTTCGATCCGGTAGTGGACTTCGTGGTGCTTCTCGATCCGTTGAACCGAATGGTTTGGTTCATACGTGCTCATGCAAAAGCTCTCCGTCAGTTGCTGCGATCAAGGTGTAAATCGCGCCGCTGCTTTTCAAGTTCACGCTGACGCTGGCGTTCTGCATAGCGGGCGCGTTGTTCTTCGCTTTTCTCATCTGCGCAGTAAGGGCACGACACGCCTTCAACGTAGAGATCGCTGCCCATGTCCTCGTCCGATATCGGACGGCGGCAAGCGCGGCACAATCCGTAATCGCCCGGTTCAAGGCCGTGTTTGACTGTCACCCGCTCGTCAAAGACGAAGCAGTCGCCGTTCCACTTGCTCTCGTCCTGCGGTACGGTTTCTAGATATTTGAGGATGCCGCCTTTCAGGTGGAAGACGTCTTCGATGCCCTCGGACCGCAGAAAGCTGGTCGATTTCTCGCAGCGTATGCCGCCGGTGCAGAACATCGCGACCTTCTTCTTGCCTTCGAGCAGTTCATCGCGGTGGGTGCGGAACCACGCGGGGAAGTCGCGGAAGGCGGCCGTCTTGGGATCAACCGCGCCCTCAAACGTGCCCACTGCGACCTCGTAATCGTTTCGCGTGTCGATCACGAGCGTGTCAGGATCAGAGATCAGCGCGTTCCAGTCTTGCGGGTCAACATAGCGCCCGACGCTCTCACGTGGATCAACTTCCGGTTCACCCATGGTCACAATCTCGCGCTTCAGCCGCACCTTCATGCGGTGGAAGGGAGGGGTGGTGGCATAGGAAAACTTGACCTCCAACTCCGCGCATCCAGGGAGCTTGCGAATGTGATCGAGCACCGCACCAATCGCGTTGTCGGAGCCAGCAATCGTGCCGTTGATCCCCTCATTGGCCAGCAGCAGAGTGCCTTTTACGCCTGCCTCCTCACACGCGGCGAGCAGCGGTTCGCGCAGGGCCTCAGGCGCCTCGAACGGCGTGAAACGGTAAAGCGCGGCGACGGTGTAGGATTGCTCAGCCATGGCTGACGCGATTTAGTCACTGCCTGCCGCGCTGGCAATGATGGGCGCACGCCCTTCAACTGGACAGTGCCGGCATGCCTTGCGATACTCCTCGCTTTACAACGCAGTAACGGGGGCACGAAAGTTGGCTGAGGAAGATAACGGTCCTGACGAAGCCGTCGGCCACGCTGCGCCAGAGCCGAACCCGATCCGGCGCGCGGTTGAGTTCATTGGAGAACATCCTCTTGCAACTGGGCTGCTGGCGATTCTGGGCTTTGTGGGTTTCATATTGTCGCTTGGCGGCTTTTTTCTCGATCGGGCTGACGCCGACGCGAGCACTGAGCAGATGGCCGGAGTAGGTGATGACACGACAGTGATTCGTGACGTGGTGACGGCTGAGTGCACCTCCCCGCCGTGCTGGAGCTTGATGGAAATCGCTCAATTCAGCACTTTGGGGCGGCCCAAGGATTTGCTTGATCGCAAGCTTCCTGATCCTGACCGACGCGAGGAAGGGGCGACCTTCTACATCGTCGAAGGATGCCGTGTTCGGGTCGAATATATCGACGATTCCGTTGTTTACTTCTCAATCGCGCTTGAGAAAGAAGGCGATCCTTCCAACCCCGATGGCCGCAGCGCAGAGCCATGCAACTTCGATTTGCGGGCGATGGAAGTGAGCGATCTCGACGACGTTCCTCCCTTCAGCGTCATGACGCTGGGCAGCGTGCTCAATTTCACATCTTCGGGGCTCGAAGCGGGCGATTATGTGCTCGACGGTGGGAATATGATGTCTCCCTATTTCAACTTCTACGAGGAAGGTTCGCAGGCCCAAAGCAATCGCCGGCTCTATTTCGAAACCGATTTCAGCACCTTTGGTGAGAGTGATTTTGAACCGCTCCGATCATTCCGTGAGGCGATGTCCGCATTGGAGGATCGCAACCGCGACTATCGGGGGAACCCCCTCAACAATGTCTGCGAGACCAGCCTGAACAGCGCGATCGAAGCGCATTTGCGCGATGTGCGAGTGACCGCGATTGGGCTTGGTTTCAACCAGCGCACCCTCGACCGCTCTGGCGGATCACCGCGCGTGGTTTGCCCGTGAAGCGCTGAGAAGACCTATGCCCTCAGGCCTGTTTTTCCCCGCGCTCCTGCTGTCCCTGCTTCCGCCGGACGCGCCTGAGCCTCAGGCGAGTTCTTGCGGCACTTTTCCGGCGGCCATCAGCGACACCATCTATGGGGGCTATGCCGACTGCAACCTGCGCGATATTGGCGAGAAGCCGCTCTGGCGCGGGCTGCCCGAAGGCAAGACGCAGGTGATGCGGTTCACCTTCAATCATGGGCACAGCTTCTACTTCCGCACGGTGCGGATCGAAACGCGCGAGGATGGCACCAGCGAACTCATCTACGATGGTGAGGACTTTCAGCGCCCAGCATCGCGAGGCTCTCCGCGTCGCCCGTTCGGTCGTATCGCCAAACGCCGTGTCCCGTTGACGGAAGAGCAGATGGCGCGGATCAACGAGCTGGTCGATGCCTCAGGCACGTTCAATCATGAAATCGGGACTTGGCACAGCGAAGATGGAGAGCGCATTTTCCTCTCCTGCCAAACCCTCGACATGGAGCGGGTGAACGCGCAAGGCTATCGCTTCTCGACCGTGAATATCAGCTGTTCACGCCCGGCGAAGCTGGTGCCCTTGGTTGAAGAGATCGCGCGGCTGGCAGGGATGGAGACGATCCACAACGGGTGGACGTATCGGTAGGGCCTAAACCCGCATCACCCAGTCATTCTGGTCCGCAATCGCGCCGTTCTGCACGCCGACCAGCTTTTTGCGCATTTTCTCGGCCATTTGCCCGATGCCGCCAGTGCCGATTGTGAACTCACCAGCGGGGGAGGCGACGGTGCCGACGGGGGTGACCACCGCAGCCGTGCCGCAGGCGAGCACTTCGAGCAGCTCTCCGCTCTCCGCTTCCTCGCGCCACTGGGTGATGGAGTATGGCTCTTCGCGCACTTCCAGGCCTTCCTCGCGCAGCATCGCAATCAGCGAATCGCGGGTGATGCCGGGCAGGATCGTGCCGGTGAGGGGAGGGGTGATGACGCTGCCGTCGCGGCGGATGAAGAACAGGTTCATGCCGCCCAATTCCTCGACCCACTTCTTCTCGACCGCATCAAGGAAGACGACCTGATCGCAGTCATTGGCGATAGCCTCGGCCTGAGGGACGAGGGAGGCCGCGTAATTGCCGCCTGTTTTCGCCGCGCCGGTGCCGCCGGGGGCTGCGCGGACGTAATCTTGGGAGACCCAGATTTTCACCGGGTTCACGCCGCCTTTGAAGTAATTCCCGCTCGAGACGAGGATGACGACGAATTTGTATTGCTTGGCCGGACGCACGCCGAGGAAAGCCTCGGAGGCAAACATGAAGGGCCGGATATAAAGCGAGCCGCCGTCAACCGGGGGCATCCATGCTGCGTCTTTCTGAACGAGCAGACGCACCGCTTCGAGGAACAGTTCCTCGGGAATCTCCGGCATTGCCATCCGCCGCGCGCTGGCGTTGAAACGCTGAGCATTCGCCTCAGGCCGGAACAGCGCCATGCCGCCATCCGCGTGGGCAAAGGCCTTCATCCCTTCGAAGATTTCCTGCGCATAGTGGAGCACGCTGGCCGCCGGATCGAGCGGAATAGCCTCACGCGGACCAATGCTCGCCGAGTGCCACCCGCCTCCCACAGAACCGGGGGCGCCTTCGTCATAGTCGATCACGACCATGTGGTCGGTGAAGACCTTGCCGAAACCGGGGTCCTGGATGCGGGCAGCGCGCTCTGTATCAGGCGTGGGCGAGGGGTGAGGAATGTGCGTGAACTGCATGGGACAAGCGATTAGTGCGGAGCGGCTTGAGTTGCAAGAACTGTGGTTGTTGCGCGAGGGAGTCTTTTGCTTGTGTTCGCCCATCCGGGGAGAGTTTTTTGTTTTGCGCAGCCCCATCCGGGGCTGCGTCCTCGCTAGATGTCCTCCGCTACGCTTCGGACCCGCTGCGGGCGGGCAGTCGCCCTTGCGGTCCGCTAGTCGCGGCCCGCGCTCCGCGGTCACGCAGCTAGGTCGCACTAGGCCCTCGGACTGGAGGGTTCGGGGAAGCGCTGATAGCGAGCCGACCAGGCGAGCCAAAGGCCGACTGGCCGCCGCCGCTTATGCGGCGAAGCCAAGCGGGCCGGATGGCCCGCGCCCGGCGTTTGAGGGCGCAAAACAAAAGACTCCACCCGGATGGCCCCGCCGGCGCTTGAGGCTAAACAAAAATGAAAAGGGCGTTTCCAGCTTGTCGCGGGAAACGCCCTTTCATGGTCAGCGGCGGTAAGCGCCGCTCACGAAGTCTTACTCGGTGTTGAGATTTACCGAATATACCTCGCGCGGAAACTTGCCGACCTCTCTACTGAACCATGAGACATCGGATCACCTCCTTTCGCGCTAGTAAGCCAAGACCCCGAGCCGTTTCACTGGGGGGCCGAGAGCCGCGTTCGCCGCTGGCCTCACCGACCTTTCTGAATCATCGCGTGGGCGCACACAAGACTTGTATTTTACTTTTCCCACGTCATACTTTTGCGGCTGCCCAGAACAGATATGTGATGATGCCTAAGGGCTTGCCGAGGAGCTCCTAGGGACGCTTCTGCTCGACCGCCCAGCATGTGGATAGGCTGTGGGCGGTTTGGGGACAAGCCTGTGGATATTAACGTATAGAATCGGGTAAGGGTGAAGTGCCCTCCTCACCTACAATCCTCAATCACCCGGCTCAGTTCGGGCCATGCGGGGATGTAGAGCGTGAAGTGGCCTTCCATTTCAACCGCAAACCGCCCTCTTGTAATAGCCATTGCGTCGAGCATCGGTGCATCCACCGGCAGTTCGACCGCGGCATAACGGCCGCTGTGGGAGAGGCTCTGGAAGGTCTCGACCCGCGTTTCGGTCACAATCCGGATGGCCGGGGATTGCTCAAACTGGCCGGGACGCACGATCCGCACCTTTTGGTTGGTGAGGTCGCAGATAACGGACAAAGTGCGCCGGTCCGGGTCATTGCCGAAACTGGCCATTGTCGCCTCAAAGCGCGGGGCGATGGGGTCATCGCTTTGGGTGAAGAAGTTGGACGATGTGAAATTGCCATCATACCGCCAGTCACCGCTCGTTTGCGGCGCGTCGAGATAGTCCTCTTCGAGTGGCTCCAGCGGACTTTCATCCACGTTCTGCGGTGATGCAGCCTCGCTGACCCTTCGATCTTGCGCGAGCACCAGGCCTAAGCCCAGTGCGATGAGCGCCGCTAAACCAAAGGAGATGTGCCGGGACTGCATATCAACCGTGCGCTACCTGCAATCCTCGATCACTCGGCTGATCTCCACCCATGCGGGCAGGTAGAGCGTGTATTCGCCTTGCACGCCAATTGCGACACGGCCTTTGGTGATGGCCATGGCATCCAGCAGAGGGTCTCGCGGGTTCAGCGTTGCGGCAATCAGCAATGTGCCACTTCCAACCGGCTCGGCCTGCAATTCGCGTGTGGTTGTCTCTGTCGCAATGCTCATTGCGAGCGGCGTCGACGGAGCGTAGGCCAAGACCCGGCCAAGACCCACCTCGCGCGTATTCTTGTCGCAGCGCACCATGAATTGGATATCCGTCTGTGATCTGAAAACCGCCAACGTCTCCCCTGCCTCTTCAACATATGACCAGTCGCCCGGCGTCTGAGGCGCATCCAGGTAATTCTCAAAAACCGGTTCTGGAATGATGGGTGGCGGAGGAGGCGGTGTGGGCGTAATGGCTGGCGGTGGAACGGGAGTGGGTGCAGGGGCGGGCGCAGCCGCGACCTCCTCAACCGGTTCTGCAACGAAGTTGCCACCGGCTGAGACACAGCCGGAAACGGCCAGACAAACGGCGAGCGCGGCGGCGGCGTGGAGATAGGTTGCTTTCATGTGCCCTAAATGCGCGCTAACGCCTGAAGGGTCCATGAGTAATTCGCCCAAACCTCACAAAAAAGCGCCGAAAAAAGGGCCCAAGAAACGCGTCGACCATTTGCTGGTTGAGCGTGGCCTCGCTGAGAGCCGCACGCGTGCTCAGGCGCTGGTGATGGCTGGAGTGGTTTTCCTGGGCGAGGCAAAGGTGGACAAGCCGGGGCAACAGGTGCCCGAAGACGCCGATCTCGATGTGCGGGGGCGCGATCATCCTTGGGTCAGCCGGGGTGGGATCAAGCTGGCGCACGCTATCGAGCATTTTGGTTTAGACCCTAAGGGCGCGGTGGCGATGGATATCGGCTCCTCCACCGGCGGCTTTACCGATGTGCTGTTGCAGGGCGGGGCTACCCACGTCTTTGCAGTCGACAGCGGCACCAACCAGCTCGCCTGGAAGCTGCGGCAGGATGAGCGCGTGACCGTCCACGAACAGACCAGCGCGCGCATCCTCACCCGCGATCACATCACGCGCGACTGCGACTGGGTGGTATGCGATGCGAGCTTTATTGCCCTGTCCAAAGTGCTCGAGCGGCCGCTGGAACTCGCGGCTCCGAACTGCCGCCTCGTCGCCCTCATCAAACCGCAATTCGAAGTCGCCCGCGAGGAAGTCGGCAAAGGCGGCGTGGTCCGAGACCCCGCTCTGCACGAGAGGGTGTGCGGCGAGGTGCGCAATTGGATTGAGGGCCTCGGCTGGCAGGTCGAGGGAATCGTCCGCAGCCCAATCACCGGACCACAGGGCAATGTGGAGTTTTTAATTAGCGCGGTGAGGGTTTAGCCTAGTTCCAGCACAATCTTGCTGCGTAGTGGCGGAGCACGGGCCGCGCAGCGGACCGCAAGGGCGACCGCCCGCCCGCAGCGACACGACCTTAAGGTCGTGTGAGCGAGGACATCGCACCCCGGATGGGGTGCGGAAAACAAAGACTCCATGGATTGCTTCGCCTTCGGCTCGCAATGACGAGCTAACCCAACTCCAGCGATCCCAGCTTCTCATCCAGATCGATTGGGATCTGGCTGAGTACCTCGATGCCGCTCGCCTTTTCGTAAGCCGCTTCCTCGCCATGCTCAGCCACCAGCTCTGCTTGTTTGGCGTCGCGTTCGCGCAGCAGCTCTGCGATTTCCTCGCGGTAGAGGGCGACCATCGCGGTGACGAAGCGGTTGACGCAGTCGTCTTCCTTGGTGTGGTCGACGTTGAAGTCTTCCAAATGCTCGATCATCACGTCGGCGGGGAAGAGAAATTCGTTAGTGACGAAGCGGTTCACTGTGAACCACGCGCGCGGGATGCCGAGTGTGTTGATGGATAGGCCGACCAGGTGCGTGACATGCGCCTTGCATTCCTCACCTTGGGGCGGCCACACTTTGGGCTCCAACCCTTCGGGCAATTGCGTCCGGTGGAGGAAGAGGTGGAAGTGGCCATGCTCGTCCTCATCCCGGCTGCCCGGCGCATGGACGTGGTAGTACCAGCGCGATTTGCAATGTTTGTCGCGCGCATCCTTGGGCGGATAATGCTTCCAGAAATTCGCCCCATCTTCGGGCACGACGCGAAGCATCAGCGGGCGCTGTTCTTGCGCCATCTGAGTGATCGTTTCGATAACGATATGAGCGGCTTGGACCTTATCCATCGGAGGCCTTGCTAAGATACAAAACGGCCGACGACAACCGTGGTTATCGTCGGCCGGATTGTTTTACGCAAAAGCGTAGCTGTGCTTGCGATTACTCAGCAGCGGCGCAGCAGCCTTCAGCCGCGCAACCTTCAGCTTCGCAACCTTCAGCAGCGCAACCTTCAGCGGCGCAACCTTCAGCAGCGCAACCTTCAGCGGCGCAACCTTCAGCAGCGCAGCCTTCAGCGGCGCATGCGTCTGCATTTGCTTCGGTGTCAGCACCGGTGTCTTCTTCAGCAGGCGGGGTGCACGCTGCGGTCGAGATGGCGAGGCCGCCAGCAACAGCCAGCATCGATGCAAAATTGGTCTTTTTCATTAATTTCGTCCCCTCATTGAGCTGTCCCGAATTCGGGTTGAAGCTCATGTGACACAAGTTCGGCGCGCGAGAATCAATCCTGCCGAACCGCGCCTCGAATCACGGCAAGAATGTGGCGAAGCTATCACAATGGACTGGAAGCGCGAGGGGAAAAATGCGTTTCTTATCGCCAGCCCAAGTCATCCTGGCGCAACAATTTGTCAGCTACCCTCGGCAAATGCACGCTTTTCAGGGGAAGTGTGGCAGGTTTTCGGGGAAGTTTTATTGGGCAGCGATGTTGCGATTTGGCGGCTTGTTGCCGCTCGTGTATCGCCCGTTCGCGTCAAAGGGATCGCCTCAAGAGGGCGCGAATCGAGCGCCCATTTGTGAATTGGTTCAGGAGAATAGATGAACTTTCTGGCTTCCAAGTCTCAACTGCGTGCCAGCTTCATTCGCTGGGCGCTGTTTCTGGTGCCACTGATCGTGCTGCTTGGCTTTACCGCTGGCCGTTTGGGCAGTCCGGATACGGTCTGGTTTGAGAGCCTGACAAAGCCATCCATCTTCCCGCCGCCGATGTGGTTCGGCATCGTGTGGAGCGCGATTTACGTCCTGATCGGCATCGCGCTGGCCCTGGTCGTGAGCTCCTGGGGAGCTTACGGGCGTGGGCTCGCGATTGTCGTGTTCGTCCTGCACTTCATCGGCAATCTTGCCTGGACGCCGGTCTTCTTCGGGATGCAGAATATGCAGGGCGGGCTGATCGTGCTGATCTATGTGGTGGTCACTTTGCTAGGCGTCATGGTCGCCTTCTGGCGCGTCAGGCGGCTCGCAGCTGTGCTGCTGATCCCCTATCTTGCATGGGCGAGCTTCGCGAGCGTCCTGAACTACCAGTTCATCGTCGAGAACCCCGATGGCGGGGCGGGTGATGGCGCAGGGGCAGCGCAGCGGATTGAGTTTTGAGGTGAGGTGAGTGGCTCCGCCGCGGGGAGTCTTTTGTTTGCGCCCTCAGACGCCGGGCGCGGGCCATCCGGCCCGCTTGGCTTCGCCGCATAAGCGGCGGCGCGCGGTCGCGCGCTGGCTCGCCTGAGGGCTCGCGATTATCGCCAACCGGAACCTTGGCCACGGCAGTCAAAGCGCGACCGCGCGTCTGCAGGCGCCCGTAGCGAAGCGAAGGAACAGCGCCGAGGAGTTCGCCCGGATGGGCGAACACAAACAATCAAATCAAACTCTGGACAAACCCGTCTTGGTTCACCATTTGCACAACCATGCAAAGCCAAAACCCGATCATCGCCGACTTCGTCAAAATCGCAAACAGCGCCGCTGGCACTATGGCCGGTATGACGCGAGAAGCGCGGGAAAATGCGCGCGAGCGTATGCGCGAAGCTTTGGGCGGCATGGACTTCGTTAGCCGCGAGGAATTCGACACGGTCAAAGCCATGGCGCAAAAGGCGCGTGAGCAGGCCGATGCTCTCGAAGCCAAGGTCGCTGAGATGGAAAAGAAGCTGGGCAAGTAAGCCCTACGCATTCATTCCATTTGTGAAGGCGTCGCCACGTCGCCGACCCACATCCATGGGGCGAGCAGAGCGTTCTCGCCTGCGCGCATCGCGTGGAAGGCGAAGCTGGGATGGACGATGACTTCGCCAAAGTCGCGGGTCGCAAAATCATTGTGATCCATCGCCCATTGGGATTGCGGCGCAAGGGTGATGTAGACCTCTGCTGCCGGGTGATTGTGCCAGGCGTAATGCGTCTCGGGCGCGATCAGTGTGAGGCCTGCTGCAAATTCGCGTGACTGCACGGGCGCACCGTCGCCGACCAGCACGCAAAAGCCGAAGCTTTGCTGAAACCGCGTGGTCGCGCCTTCCGGATCATAGCCAAACTCCCAGCGCGAATTGCCTGCCACTGCAGCCACCGCATCGACCAAGCTTTGGGCGTGGTCGCTGACGGCAAGCGAGCGCGCCTTGCTCAAGGCATAGTCCAGCACTGATGTCACGGGCGGAGCGGGCAGGGCATCGACTTCGCGCCAATCGGGATTGGCCAGGACAGCGTCCGCCGCTTTGATGCATTCCGAAATCTCCGAAGCACGCTCCTGCTCTTGCGCTGCGTAATCACGCACGGCGCTGACAAAGTCGAGGATCGCTGCGTTCTTCATGATCCGTTGACCCAGCCCTTCAACTTGTCAAACGCAGAGACGATGGTGTCCGACAGCGCCCAGATCAGCGCCGCCAATCCGCTCATCACCAGCACGCCCAGCACCAACAGCAAAGAGCGATCCGGTGCGCCGACCATGTTGTTGACGTCGTGCAGCACGATCATATCGGCAATCACGCTCAGCAGAGTGAGGAAGGTGAACAGGCCGACGATCCGCGTCGTGCGGCGGCTGGAGATTTTCTGGGCTTGATCGCGCAGGCCCTGAATTGTCGCTGCCGCATCCTGCTGGATCTGGTCGAGCGATTTGAGCAATTCCTCTGAATCGTAAGCATGCCAGACAGAGCGGTAGCGGGTCCGGTCCTCACCCTCGACCACAACTTTCTCCGGCTGGCTTTCAAACTTCATCATCGCAACGATCTTCTGGAAATCCTCGATCTCGTCCATGTTGCGGGTGATCTGGCGCAGCGAGAGCTTGTGCTGCCCGCCATAACTCGCCGCGATCCCGTAAAACCCTTCCGAGGCGCAGAAGAGGCCCGACCAATACATCTGCACCAGCGCCCAGAGCAGTTTGGTGCGGTGAACCTCTCCGCTTTCGGCATGGACGCGGTCATAGAAGCTCACTTCCTCCAACGCTTCGCCCCTGATGCGGTCGCCCGAGGCGGCGCTGCGGCGAACCAGAGCAACCGCGCCTTCAAACCCTTCATGGCTGACCGGGATCTTGTCAGATCCGGTATAGCCGCCGTCTTCGTTGGCTTCGTTGAGGAAGTTGTAGGCGGCGCGGCTCAGCTGCTCTTCGGTGACCATCTGGGCGGGCTTTTCAAACCCGGAATCGATGAAGAGGAGATTGCGCGAAACCGGCCCGCAGAAGAACGCGGCGCGGCGAGGGAGCACCTGCGCGTCATAGCTGGGCTTCAGCCGGTTGGGCACGCCGCCCAGATGCTTTTTCAGGAACGCACTGATATGTTTGTCGACGACGGTGAAATCGACCTGCGCTTCGTTGATCCCCGCATTGAGCGCCTGCACCACGAACAGCTTTGCGCGTTCGGCACGGCAGGCAAAATCCTCTACCCCGATGGAGGAGACATTGGTGCACTCGACATGGATTTCGAGGCACCCCATGCCGTAATCGAAATAGGTGAGCCGCGCGCACAGGTCGGAGAAGATATCCTCTCCCAGCAGCTGGGCGATTTCGTCGATGAAGCTCTGATCCAGTTCCAGGTCGGCATAAAGCTGGCCATAGCGCCGGTTCTTGATCGTGCGCGGAAAGGCAAAGCGCTCCATCTGCCACGTGAGGCCGGTGCGCGCGTTGAGGTATCCCATCAACGATGTGAGCAAGCGGGGCCGCTCTGCCGGGGCCATGCCGACCGATGCGGTGGAGGTCCAATAGGGCGCGACAAAGAACAGCTGCGCGCGGTCGTCGGCGGCAAATTGGACCAGTTCAGGCATTTCGCCGCTTTTCCCCCTGTTTGCGCGCGGCACATGCGCGCTTGACGGGGCTATGGTGCGCAAGGTTGTCCTGTCAATGGCGAAGCCCCGCCAAACTGAGGGGCCCGGGCGAGCAAAGCCGCTTGCATCTTGCGCGCCAGTGCGGCCAAAGCGTGAGGCCATGAACCTTAGCGCTCCCGCCATTCTTGTCGCTGCCCGCCCGCATGGCGAGACGGCGGTGATTGCGCGTTTGCTGACTGAGAGCCATGGCCTTGTCGCGGCCTATGTCGCAGGCGGGAGAGGGCGGCAGCTGCGGCCCGTCATGATCCCCGGCAATGCGGTGGAGGCGGAGGTGCGCTCCAAGTCGGACAGCCAACTGCCCTTTGCCCGCGTCGAATTGTCGGAAAGCCGCGCTCCGTGGATGACCGAGCCTTTGCCGGCGAGCGCGATTGGCTGGGCTTGCGCTCTCACGGCCAGCACTCTGCCCGAACGCAACCCCTATCCCACGCTCTACACCGGCCTCGACGCGCTGCTTTCTGCCATCTGCCATGCACCCTCGGCGCGCGGCTGGCTCTCCGTCATGGTCACCTATGAAGCGATGCTGCTGCGCGAGCTGGGCTATGGCGGAAACAAGCCTGACGCGAGCGGCGATTTCGAAGCGCAATTCGAAGCCTTCCGCCTGCTCCACCGCCCGATCCGCGACTACCTGCTTGCAGGTACCACCCGCGATGTTATGGCGGCACGGGTTCAGCTGGGTGAGCGGCTGAAGAAGATGCTGTAGGGGAGGGTCTCCATGAAAATTGCCATTCTGCCCGGAGATGGGATCGGACCAGAAGTCACATTGCAAGCGGTGAAGGTCATCAAGGCGCTCGACCTGCCGGGCCTGACCCTGTTTGATGCCGATGTGGGCGGAGCCGCGTACCACCGCCACGGCCATCCGCTGCCTCCCGAAACGCTCGACATTGCGCGTGGCTGCGATGCGGTCCTGTTCGGAGCGGTAGGCGATCCGACATGCGACAAGCTGGATCGCCATTTGCGCCCCGAGCAAGCCATCCTTGGCCTGCGCAAGGAGCTGGACCTCTTCGCCAATCTGCGCCCGGCAAAGGTGTTCAAGGGGCTGGAGCATCTCTCCCCCCTGCAACCCGAAATCGCGAGCCAACTCGACATGATGATCGTGCGGGAGCTGACGGGTGACGTCTATTTCGGCGACAAAGGCGAGCGGGTAGCGAATGATGGCAGCCGCGAAGGCTGGGACATGATGTCTTACTGCGAAACCGAGGTGCGCCGCATTGCGCAGGTCGCTTTCCGCACCGCGCGCGCTGGCGGGGACAAGCACCGCGTCACCTCCGTCGACAAGGCCAATGTGCTGGAAACCTCGCAGGTCTGGCGCGACACGGTGACGGACGCGGCGAGCGCGCATCCTGATATTGAGCTTAGCCATATGTATGTCGACAACGCCGCGATGCAGATCATCTCCAATCCGGGCGGCTTTGGCGTGATCCTGACCGGCAATCTGTTCGGCGATATCCTGTCCGACCTTGCCAGCGCGGCCGTGGGCTCGATCGGCCTGCTTGCGAGCGCCTCTATGGGCGACCGCCGGACCGAGCATGGCATCTTTGGTCTTTACGAACCCATCCACGGCAGCGCGCCGGACATTGCCGGACAGGGCAGCGCCAATCCGATGGCGACGATCCTGTCGGCGGCGATGATGCTGCGCCACTCCTTTGGGCTGGAGGCAGAGGCCGCGCGGATCGAAGCGGCGGCGGAGAAGGCTCTCGCAGATGGATTCCTCGGACGAGACCTCGGCGGAGAGCACGGAACTGAGGCGATTGGTGCTGCTGTGCTGGAACGGCTCTAGGAGCAAAACCCGCCATGACCCTTGATCTGGCGATCATCCTTCCGACGCTGAACGAGCGCGGCAATCTTGCGCCTTTGGTGGAGCGGATCGAGGGGGCGCTCGGAAACGACGGATGGGAAGTCCTGATCGTCGATGACAACAGCGCGGATGGCACGGCTGACGAAGCGCGCGATCTTGCCCACTCCGACCGCCGGGTGCGGGTTATCCAGCGGATCGGCAGGCGGGGCCTCGCCAGCGCCGCCATCGAAGGCTTCTGTGCGACAGCTGCCACATATGTCGCCGTGATGGACGCTGACCACCAACACGATCCAGCCTTGCTCGCCGGAATGCGCGAGGCCTTGCGGAGCGGAGAAGCCGACATTTGCGTCGCCAGCCGTTTTGCTGAAGGGGCGAGTACCGTCGATTGGGCAGAGCCGGAGCGCGAGAAGCTCTCCGACTTCGCCAACGCACTCGCCCGCAAGCTGACCGGCGTGGAGCTGACCGACCCAATGAGCGGCTATTTCATGCTCCCCTCCGCCACGGCACGCGCGCTGGTGCCGCGCCTGTCGGGGATCGGGTTCAAGATATTGCTCGACCTGCTCGCGACCTCTGAGGAGACCATGCGGGTGAAGGAATTCCCCCTAAACTTCGCCAAGCGCCGCGAGGGGGAGAGCAAATTGGACCGTGCCATCGCCTTCGATTTCCTCGCCGGGCTCTATGACAAGACGCTGGGCCGCGTGATCCCGACGCGGTTTGCGCTGTTCGGGACAGTCGGAGCCGCCGGAGTGGTGGTCCACTATGCGGTGCTGGGCGCTGCCTTCATGGGCGGGATCGGCAAATTCTGGCAAGCGCAGCTCGCCGCCGTGCTGGTGGCGATGAGCTTCAACTTCCTCCTCAACAACTGGCTGACCTATCGGGATAAACGCCTGACCGGAGCTGGCGCTCTGCTGCGCGGCTGGATCGGCTTTTGCCTCACCTGCGCGGTCGGAGCCTTCGCGAATGTGGCCGTGGCGAGCCTGCTCAACCTGCAAGGCCTCTATTGGGCGCTCGCGGCGCTGGCGGGGATACTGGTTGGCTCGGTGTGGAACTACGCCCTTTCGAGCCGCTTTGTGTGGGGGAGGTATTAATCCATCGTCATTGCGAGGCGACGCAGTCGCCGTGGCAATCCAGAGCGTATCGCGATCCGCTCTGGATTGCTTCGCTTCCGGCTCGCAATGACGAAGGTATCCCCTAACGCCAGCCCTCAATCCATGCCCAGTCGGCGAAGCTCATTGCGTCGTCGAGTGGGCCGGCTGAGAGGATCGGGAAGAACAGCGCGAAGAACGCTACGCTGGCGACCAGCACGCCATATGCGATCCGCTCACGCCCCGCTTGGCGCAGGTCAGACAGGGCGAGGGCGAGCGCTCCCAGCAGGAACAGGCTGGGCGTTACATAGTGATAGTAGAACTGCACCGACTTGGGCGCGATCAGCCATAGGCCAAGGCTCACGCCGTAGCCGACCACGACCGCGATCTTCGCCCAATCGCTGCGCATCAACCCGTTGATCAGGCACCATAAGAGCGCGAACAGCCCCAGCACCATCGTCAGCGGATTGCCGATCAGCAGCACGCCGCGCTGCGCTCCATCGGTGTGTTCGTAAAGATACCAGATGCCGCGCGTATTCGTGACCCATTGCGGCCAGTTGCTCTGGTAGGCGTGGGGCTGGAGCACCTGTTGCTGGAGCGCGAGTATCTCCTGATGCAGGCCGATAATGCCGTTCGTGCTAAGCGGGGAGGGGCGCAGATATCCTTCCAACCAATAGCCCGGCGCAAAGGTCGCGGCATAGACGGCAAGCGGCACGATGCCGAGCCACAGAAACGCCTCCAACAGGCTGATCCCCGGCACCGGAATGCCCCTCCGACTGGTGAGAAGCCTTTGCCGCCCCGCCGACAGCCGCGCGGCGAAGAAGGTGAGGCCGAAAACACAAGCCAAAGGCACTGCGTTCCACTTGGCCCCAAGCGCGCAGCCAATGGCGATGCCTGTGAGCGCCAGCCGCCAGCGCCCGGTCTCCGGCTCGCGGATAGCAGCGGCGAATTGCCAGGCGGCGAGCGCGAGGAAGCACACCATGAAGATGTCGAGCATCGCGATGCGTGACTGGATGAAGAGGTGGAAGCCGCTCACCAGCAACACCCCGAAGGCAACAGTTGCGAACCGATCATGGCTCGCATGCCACAGCGCGCGCATCGAGGCCCCTACCGCGACCACTCCGGCGATCCAAGGCATGATCCGCCAGCCCAGCGGCGTGTCTCCGAACAGCTGCATGCCCAGCGCGATCAGCGTCTTGCCCAGCAGCGGATGCTCACGGTTGATGTATTCCGCATCCACGCCCGCCCATGCGTTGAGCAGCTCGCGCGCGGCGGGCAGGTAGTGGACTTCATCAAAGAACGGGGTGGAGGGCGTGGTCAGCCGGATCATCGTGATCGCGGCAAAGACCAGCGGGACGGCAAGGCACCACGCCCATGGGTCGGCAGGGTGGTGCGGCATGCTTGCCGAAACCGCGTCGTGCAGCTCGTCGGCAGAATCGGTTTCGACGGGGGAGGCGACCTCAGACATCGGGCGCGAGCGTTAATCCCGCGCCCGGTGCCGGGCAAGAGGGATTAAGCAGGCGCCGCGTCAGCAGCGGGCTGGGCAGGCGTGGATGCCGCGTCCTTTGAACCTTGCGCCGCATTCTCCAGCCAGAACAGCCGCGCGCACATGGCGAGGATGCCGATGCTGGCGGTCGAGGCGCAGAAGAGCGCCCATAGCGGCACGTTCATGCCGACAGCGCGGGCTCGCGGAGCGATGAAGAAGAAGGCGACGATCACGCACATCACCAGATCCCACCAAACCTGGATGCCGGTCAGGTTGGCGGAGTGATTGGTGAGGAACATCACGATACCCTCCTGCCAGATCTGGACGCCCGTATATCCTGCAAACAAAGCCGAAAGCGACGCCGCGGCGAGCGCATTGCCGGCGGTTGGCTTCGCAATCAGAATATAGGCGGCGGCAATCGCGGCGGCACCAAGGATGATGAAGAAGAGAATTTGCAGATAATCCATCGGAGGTTCTCCCAGAGAAGGCTCGAAGTGTAGCACTCGCTACAAGGGCTTCTAAACTAATGTAGCATACGCTACAACCCCTCCTGATTATGGCAACCACAAAACCCCAAATGTCCAAGGAAACGCTGCTCCCGCTGATGGCGGCCCATGTGCTTGAGCATGGGCTGGGCGGGGCGAGCCTGCGTCCGCTGGCCAAGGCGGCGGGGACTTCGGACCGGATGCTGATCTATCACTTCGGCAACAAGGAAGCGCTGCTCGCCGATCTGCTTGAGTATATCGCGGGGGTCTATTCCGCCGCGCTCGAAATGGCGTTGGGGGACGAGCGGCCGACCAGCCGGCAGGAGTGCTTTGCACGTATCCTCGCGCTGGGGCGAGGCGCAAACATGCAGCCCTTCATGGTGCTTTGGTGGGAGATTGTCGCGGGCAGCGCACGCGGCATCCCGGGCTATAAAGAAGCAGCCGAGGCGATGATCGCCAAGCAGCTCGACTGGCTTGAGAGCCAGATACCTGAAGGCGACCCTGATCCTGTGGGCGGGGCGCGCTATTTGCTGACGCTGCTGGAGGGCACTTTGATGCTGGGCACAGTCGGCCATGCGAGGACGGCGCGCGAAGGACTTCTTGCCAGTGATCTTGCGGGCGACCTCTCGGGCGACTAAGCGGCTCAGGCGATGAAGAAGACCACCGGACAGACCCGCGCCACGACGCGCAAATGGCGCCCTGCGACACAAGCGGTGCGCGGCGGCACTTGGCGCTCCGAACATGGCGAGACGAGCGAGGCGCTCTTCCTCACCTCGGGCTACACCTATGATGACGCGCAGACGGTTGCGGACCGCTTTGCTGGCGAGGCCGAGGGCATGACCTATTCGCGCCTCCAGAACCCGACGGTGGCGATGTTGGAGGAGCGGATCGCGCTGATGGAGGGGGCGGGCGCCTGCCGCGCTCAGGCCTCAGGCATGGCGGCGATGACTGCCGCGCTTCTGTGCCAGCTGGAGACCGGAGACCATGTCGTCGCCGCGCGTGCCGCGTTTGGATCTTGCCGCTGGCTGGTCGACAATCTGCTCCCCAAGTTCGGGATCGCAACCACCGTGATCGACAGCGCCGACAATGCGCAATGGGAAGCGGCGATCCGCGACAACACGCGAGTTTTCTTCTTCGAGAGCCCCGCCAACCCGACGCTCGATGTGGTGGACCTCGAATTCGTCTGCGGGCTCGCCAAGTCGCGCGGGATCACCACTGTGGTCGACAACGCCTTCGCCTCGCCAGCCTTGCAACGCCCGATGGAGTTCGGCGCGGACGTGGTGGCGTATTCTGCGACCAAGCTGATGGACGGGCAGGGCAGGGTCCTCGCCGGGGCCATTTGCGGGAGCGAAGAATGGATCGAGGAAACACTCCTCCCCTTCCAGCGCAACACCGGGCCAAACCTCGCGCCGTTTAACGCATGGGTGGTGCTCAAGGGCCTCGAAACCCTCTCCATGCGCGCGCACCATCAAAGCCGCAGCGCTGTGACCCTCGGCGAATTCCTAGAGCCGCGCGTGACCGCAGCGGGCGGAGCCATGCGCCACCCCGGCCTGCCGGGCGATCCGGGCTATGAACTCGCCAAGAAGCAGATGGAGGCGACGGGTCCGATCTTCGCCTTCGACGTCGGAACCCGCGAGCGAGCCTTCGCGATCCTCGACGCGCTCGAGCTGATCGACATCTCCAACAATATCGGCGATTCCCGAAGTCTGATGTGTCACCCGGCGAGCACAACCCACGCGGGCCTCTCCGACGAAGCCCGCACCGAAATGGGCGTCACCGAGGGCCTCTTGCGGATCAATGTAGGTTTGGAGGACATCCAGGACCTGACCGAGGACATGGACGCCGCGTTGAAGGCGGCTGGGATTTAGGCTCCAACGAAAAGGCCGGGCGTCACCACCCGGCCTCTCCAAATTTCGCTTCGTCGCTCCCGCCTTACGCTGCCTGTAGCGGCGGGGCGTATTCGGTCAGTTTGATGCCTTCCACCGCCGCTGTGTATTCCTCGAGCGACGGCGTGCGGCCGAGGATTGTCGAGAGCACCACGACCGGGGTGGATGAGAGCAGGCTCTCGCCCTTTTTGTCGTCGGCGTCTTCGACCACGCGGCCTTGGAAAAGCCTCGTCGAGGTTGCCATCACCGTGTCGCCCTTGGCGGCCTTTTCCTGGTTGCCCATGCACAGGTTGCAGCCCGGGCGCTCAAGGTAGAGCATGTTCTCATATTCGGTGCGCGCGGCGTTTTTGGGGTTCGTGTCGTCAAACTCGAAGCCTGCATATTTGGCGAGCAGGTCCCAGTCGCCTTCCGCCTTCAGCTCATCGACGATGTTGTAGGTTGGCGGGGCGACAACCAGCGGGGCCTTGAACTCGACCTTGCCGTGCTGCTTTTCGAGGTTCTGGAGCATTTGCGACAGGATCTTCATGTCGCCCTTATGCACCATGCACGATCCGATGAAGCCCAGGTCCACTTCCTTGTTCCCGCCATAGTATGAGATCGGACGGATCGTGTCGTGGGTGTAACGCTTTGAAATGTCGTTGTTGTTGACGTCGGGGTCAGCAATCATCGGCTCGACGATCTGGTCGAGGTCGACGACGACTTCTGCGGCGTATTTCGCATTTGCATCAGGGCGCAGCGCAGGCACTTCGCCCGAGCGGATTTCCGCGATCCGCGCGTCCGCCTTGGCAATCAGGCCTGCGAGCACGCCCTTGGCGTTGTCCATGCCCTTGTCGATCATGATCTGGATGCGCGACTTGGCGATTTCGAGCGATTCAATCAGCGTCTCATCCTCGGAGATGCAGATCGAGGCCTTGGCCTTCATCTCGGCGGTCCAGTCGGTGAAGGTGAAGGCCTGGTCGGCAAGCAGAGTGCCGATGTGAACTTCGATCACGCGGCCCTGGAAGACGTTGTCGCCGTGGGCTTTCAACATCTGCGCTTGCGTCGCGTGGACGACATCGCGGAAGTCCATGTGGTCTTTCAGCGTGCCCTTGAAGGTCACCTTGACGCTCTCAGGGATCGGCATGGTCGCCTCGCCCGTGGCCAGCGCCAGAGCGACAGTGCCAGAGTCAGCGCCGAACGCAACGCCCTTCGACATGCGCGTGTGGCTGTCGCCGCCCACGATGATCGCGCGGTCGTCGATGGTCAGGTCGTTCAGCACCTTGTGGATCACGTCGGTCATCGCCGGATAGTTCCCCTCAGGGTCACGCGCGGTGATGAGGCCGAATTTGTTCATGAAGCTCATCAGCTTCGGAATGTTGGTCTGGGCCTTCTTGTCCCAAACCGACGCTGTGTGGCAGCCCGACTGATAAGCGCCGTCCACCGTGGGCGAGATAACGGTCGCCGCCATCGCTTCGAGTTCCTGAGAGGTCATCAGGCCGGTCGTGTCCTGCGAACCGACGATGTTCACGCCAACCCGCACGTCAGAGCCTGCGTGGAGTGTCTTACCCGGCGTAGTGCCCACAGCGTTGCGGTTGAAGATCTTCTCGACAGCCGTAACTCCTTGGCCTTCGTGCGAAATTTCGCGGTTGGGGGCGTAGGCGGAGACCAGCTCTTGTCCGAGCGTCTCGCACGCAAAGGTCTGGAGCTTTTTGCCAAAGACCACGGCGTAGGAACCGCCTGCCTTCATGAACTCGACCTTTTGCGCGGTGAAGGCGGAGGACACATCGGCGAGCTCTTCGTCGCCATTGTAGAGCTTCTTCAGCTTCGTGTTGATCGTCAGCACCGTGCCGGTTGCGACCGAATAGGCCTGCTCCAGCACCGGATCGCCATAGCCGTCGCGCACAATCTCGCCGTTTTCGTCGGTCTTCTTGACCCAGTTTTTAAGGTCTAGCCCGATCCCGCCGGTCACGCCGACGGTGGTTAGGAAGATTGGCGAAATGCCGTTCGTGCCCGCCACAACCGGCGCGACGTTGACGAAGGGGATGTAGGGGCTCGCAGGCTTACCCGCCCACAGTGCCACATTGTTGACGCCCGACATGCGCGAGGAGCCAACGCCCATCGTGCCTTTTTCCGCGATCAGCATGACGCGGGCGTCCGGGTGCTTTTCCTTGAGCGCAGTGATCTCTGCCTGAGCGGCCGGCGTAATCATGCACTGGCCGTGCAACTCGCGGTCGGAGCGTGAGTGCGCTTGATTGCCCGGTGAGAGCAAGTCGGTCGAAATATCGCCTTCGCCAGCGATGTAGGTGACGACCTTGATCTCCTCGGGGATGTCGGGGAGCTGGGTGAAGAACTCGGCCTTGGCATAGCTCTCCAGAATGTCGGTGGCGACCGCATTGCCGCCCTTGTGCGCCTCGGCGAGGCGTGCGGTGTCGGCGTCGTAGAGGAAGACCTGCGTTTTCAGGACGCCTGCCGCCTGCGCCGCGATGGCTTGGTCTGCTCCCAGAGCAAGGTCGAGCAGCACCTCAACCGAAGGCCCGCCGCGCATGTGGGAGAGCAGTTCAAACGCGAAGTCCGGGGTGATTTCCTCGACGCTGGCCTTGCCGAGGATGATTTCCTTCAGGAACGCCGCTTTCACGCCCGCTGCGCTAGTCGTGCCGGGCAGCGTGTTGTAAATGAAGAATTTGAGGGAGTTCTGCGCGCGCCGGGTGCCGGACCTCTTCGATGTGATAGATCAGCTCTTTGACGAGCGCCCCGTCTTCGATCGGCTTGGGCGAAAGCCCCTGCGTTTTGCGTGTTTCGATCTCGGCGAGGTAATCGTCGTAAAGGCTCATGGGAATCCCGTCCATTTCCGTCTGCCCGCAATGGGCGTCAAATTGTGAGGGCGCAGCGCTGATCCTGACCGTCCAATGGTGGGCGCTGCGCATGTGAGGCCGCTGGTATGGGAGATGGCCAAAAGGCGCAAGACCCTCGACTTAGGGTCAGGCCCAAGTAAACCCACCATTGAGGCGCCGGAATGACGAATATATCGGGCAGAAACGCGCGCCGGGAAGGCTTTCTGCCTTTCAAAGCGCGGCTTTTGTTCGAGATGGAAGTCATTCCGTCGTCCTGAAAGGATTTGACCAAAATGGCCCATCACAGCGTCGCGAAGGCTTGAAAGACCGCCGGTATTTCTGCGCCTTTGCTCCTCGTGCTGGACCATTTTGCTTCAAACCTCAAAGGTGGGTTTACTAGGTCCTGACCCTCACGGAAGGTCTTAGATGTAGGTGGGAAGGGGCGGATTTCCAGCGATCAGAGGTCGGCCTATCTGAACGCACCAAAAAACCTGCATGGTAAATGCAAAAGCCGGAGCAGTGCGCGTAACGCACCACCCCGGCTTCTAAGCACATCCACATGCCTGTGAAGCTTGGTTCCATAGGCGTATGGCTGGAACGACGGTTTCGTGTGGTCTTCGCCGTGTCACTGTCTCCAGCGACTGTGCCGGGATAGCTGACGTGCCCCTAACAAAGGGCCTCGGAACGGAGCTAATGCAAACTTAACCACGCTCTTGGCGAGGGGGATGCGGAGGAAAGTCTACAAAACAGACTTGCCAAGCGTTGCCACCCGTGCGAGCCATGCGGGCAATACACGGACCGGGAGAACAAGCCATGGCGAAACGCGCCGAACTGATCTTCGATATTGTCAGCCCCAACGCCTATTTGATCTGGTGGCCGCTGCGCGACATCATCAAGCGGACCGGGGCAGAGCTGGACGTGACGCCGGTTTTCCTCGCAGGGATGCACAAGCAGACGGGTAACGCGCCGCCCTTCATCCGCGATGCAGAGGTGAAGGGGAAAAACCAATATGCGATGCTGGAGATGAACCGCTACATCGCCAAGCATGAGCTTTCCAAGTTCAAGATGGCGGCGAATTTCCCGTTCAACTCGATCATGATCCAGCGTCTTTGCTACGCCGCCGATCAGGATGGTCGCGGGGTGCAATTTGTCGAGACAATGCTGAAAGCGGTGTGGGAAGAGGGCGTGGATGCGACCAGCCCAGAGGCCGTGATGGCCACACTGGGTGAGGCTGGCTTTGACACGTCCGACATGGCCGCGCGCATCCAGACCGATGAAGTCAAACAAGGCCTCGTCGCCAACACGCAAGCCGCCGTTGATCGCGGCGCCTTCGGCATCCCGACGATCTTCACCGGGCCTAAGGATGGCGAGCAAGAGATGTTCTTTGGCAAAGAGCGCCTCGCACAGATCGAGGAAGAGCTGGCAAAGGGGTGAATGCGGGCGCTCTCCCCTCTTGCCTTTTGCCAATGAATTCATAGGCTGACCGTTGCTCGTTTAACGGGGAACAGGGTTCGCAATATGAAGTTTCGCCGATGGGCGTCAGCGGCACTGCTATGGCTCGCCACTCCGGTTTTGGGGCAGGAGGCGAGCGAGCAGTCGCATCAAATCGACCACAACGGAGTGGCGGCGTTCGATCCCGAGGTAACGCGGCTTTCCGATCTGGCGATCAAAGTTGAGCCCGCGCGCCCGAGGCTAATCCCCACAGCACGCTTCGCATCTCGCAGCGCTCTGCGTAATTTCGCAGTCTCACCAGACGGGGTTCACCTTGCGGTCGAGCAGGTTTGGGATGGCGATACCAATCTGATCGTGATGGACACGCAGACACAGCGGTCGCTCCATGCTTACAACATCGCCTCTCACCAACGACTCGACTGGTTTGTCTGGGCAGGCAATGACAAGTTGATAATCTCGGTCTCAATGCCGGGGATTTACTTCGGTGTGTTAGGCCGTGTGAACCGTCTGTTTGCACGCAACATTGTGACAGGCGAGTCCTGGATGCTCGAAACGCCTGAAAGTCTGCTTTTTGGCGGTGATTTGGTCCATTTAGCTGAGGATGGCTCCTTTGCATTGGTCTCGCAGCAACGCTCCATCCGCAGCGCGCCTTCGGTGTATCGCTATAACCTTGAGCCGGGTGCTGAGCGGGAACGAATTGTCCGGCAGCGAAGAGGCGTCTGGACTTGGTATGCCGATGATGCAGGCGTCGTGCGGCTTGGGATGGGTTGGCGCAACAAACGGCTCCGAATTTACTACCGCAGGAACGCAGATGAAGACTTTGAATTGGTCGACAAACTGCGTGCCGATGACGAGCGGACGCGTTCTTGGAATGTGGCTAGGATCGTGTCGGGTTCCGATGAAGGCTTCGTCCTTGAGGAAAATGAAGCAGGACGGGTAGGCGTGCGGCGTTTCGATTACAGCACAGGCGAGACGATTGCGACCTTTTACGAAAATCCGGACTGGGACGTAACCGAGCTGTGGGTCAAACGCGACGGCAGTCCGCTTGCAGCCCTTTACACCGACGATCGCGATCAGATTGAATGGTTCGATGACGAAATGCGAACACTCTACCGCGATTTGGGCAAAGCGGTGGGCCTGCAGGACCTGCGAATTGTCTCGCGATCGCGGAACAATGAGACGATGCTGATATGGGGAGGGAGCGAGGCTGACCCTGGGGCAATATATCTCTTTTTCCCACAAGAGCGCAGATTGGATTTACTCAGCAATTCTCGCCCCGATATCGACTTCACGCAGCTCGTGCGGCCATTGCCAATACGCTACCGGGCGCGAGACGGGTTGGTCATCTCCGCCTATCTCACACTTCCACGCGGGCGAGAGCCGCGCAACCTCCCACTTATCGTCATGCCCCATGGAGGCCCGTTCAATGTTCGCGATAAGCTGGTCTACAATGACGAAGTGCAGTTGCTGGCCAATCGCGGCTATGCAGTTTTGCAACCTAACTTTCGCGGCTCTAGTGGCTATGGCGACGATTTCTACGAGCTGGGCGAGGGCGAGGTTGGCCGCGCCATGCAAGACGATCTTGACGATGCGATGGATTGGGCGGTGGCGCAGGGCATAGCCTCCCCATCGCGCGTCTGCGTCGTAGGCGGCTCCTATGGCGGATATGCAGCGCTTTGGGCGGTGCTGCGCAATCCGGAGCGCTATGTCTGCGCGGCGAGCTGGGCGGGGGTGACCGATCTGGTTGCCATGCGCCGGTATGACCGCAAGTTCCTGAGCCGCGAAGGGCGAAGGCGCTGGCGTCAACAGATCGAGGGTGATGACTACTTCAACCTGCGCGATGTCTCGCCTGCGCGCCAGGCAGAGCGGCTCAATCGTCCGGTGCTGCTGGCGCACGGGACGCGCGATGTCGTCGTGCCGTTCTCGCAATTTGTGAAGATGCTTGAGGAAGCCAAGGACGCGCCTATGCCGCCCACGGCTCTCATCGTGCATGGTTCGGGCCACTCCTTTGGCAAGCCGAGGGATGAGAAGATCTGGTACGACGCGCTCGATGCGTTTCTCGCTGAGCATAATCCGGCAGATCAGCTCGACGCTGAGGGGAATTGGGTTCCACCCGAAGACCCGCGCGAGGCGGGGCGCTTTACGCCGTTGGAGCTTCCGTCAGAGGCGGCGGATGAAGCGGCGCTGGATGAGACGGCTGACGCACCGGCAGCGGTTAACTAGCCTATAGCGCTCTCTAAATTTTGTGCGCCGCGCACAGATCAGGCCAATATTTGACCATGCGCGTGAGGTTGGCCGGCTGGTTCAGAAATCCAGCAAGATCGGCATGAAGTATAGTTTCAAGCCGGCTGAGTTTTTTACCAAAGGGTTGTGACAGGCTCCACAGAATTTGGTGCGAATACTTATTCACCGTCAACTTTTTGGCAATTTCTGGCAGTTTCACTGATCCGCCGAATGGCGTAGGCCACCCGGCGGAGTTCAGTTCACGGAGCCATTCTCAGTCCCGTTTTCGCCTCCCAGCCGGCGCCTAAACTGCTGAAATCGGGCCTTTAAAAATTTGCCGTTCGGCCAGGGGGATTTTGCGCGTCGTACGGCGTGTTGGCGGTGCCGGATGCCAGCTGGGCCGGGGTCTGGAACGCGATCCAGAAACCGCCCATTATAACTTTCATGGAAAGCCTTTATCATCTCGCCGCGACGACCAATGGGGTCACTGTACGCGTCAATGTGACGTATCTGGCTGAGGAATCGCAACCGCAGTCAGGCAAGTGGTTTTGGACCTATCACATTCGCATTGAGAACAACTCTGACGAGCATCTGCGTTTGCAGTCCCGTCATTGGCGGATCGTTGATGAGCGCGGCGGGGTCAAACACATCGATGGCGACGGCGTGCTGGGAGAGCAACCGCTGCTCGCGCCTGGTCAGAGCCATGATTATGTCTCGGGCTGTCCTTTGGCGACGCCTACAGGTTCGATGGAAGGGTTTTATGTTTTCACGAAGGTGGACAATACCCCGGTTGAAGTGCGCATTCCCTCCTTTTCCCTCACATCGCTAGAGAACGCATCAAATCGGGTTGAGAAGTAGACCCCCCCGTGCGCAGGATGTGCGCAGGATGTGCGCAGGATGTGCGCAGGCAGGCACAAAGGTCAGCTCCAAGCGAAGCTCTGACCTAACCGGGCTGACACTTCTTGACTTCATTGCCATTGCGCAACAGCCCGAGTGCCTATGGCTCCAGTAACGGTCTCTTTCACTTCGTCTGCTTCACTCTGGGTGGGCGCAGCGGAAAGGGCGAGATCGTGATGCACTTAGTGAGCTGGACGCGGAGCCTGTTGCGCGGTGTGCAACGTGGACCTGCCTGCCCAGATATTTATTCACCGGCGCACTTGCACGCGGACCACACTTCGCTACCTTCGAAGACATGAAAGGTCTTTTTCAGCACGCAGCGACCACCGACGGCGTCGTCGTCCGGGTGAATGTCACATACCTTCCCGAACAGTCTCACCCTGAAGCGGGGAAGTGGTTCTGGGTCTACCACATTCGCATCGAAAATGGATCGAATGAGCCTATTCGCCTCAAGTCACGCCACTGGCGGATTACCGATGCGCGCGGCGCTGTGAACCATGTGGATGGCGAAGGCGTGGTGGGCGAACAGCCTCTGCTTGAGCCGGGTGCAAGCCACGATTACGTCTCCGGCTGCCCGCTGACGACGCCGCATGGCTCGATGGAGGGCTTCTACGTCTTTACCAAGGCCGATAGCAGCCCGATGGAAGTGCGCATTCCCTTCTTCCCGCTGGCCGCGCCGGAAAAGGCGCAGGGCGAAGTCAACAAGTAATCGCCGCTTAGTGCAGTAGGGCCTAGCGAGGCTCGATCCGGAACTCTGTGCCATAGGGTTTCGCGTTCACCCAGCGCTTGCGGAAAGTCTTCCCGCCGAATTTGAGCGACCAGGCCAGCTCGATTGCGAACAGCGACAGCCCAACGCCCAGATCGAAGTCTTTCGCCTTTGCCGTGGCGACCCAGCGGTCGTGCAGCTCATCAACATGGTGCGGGTCCATCGCGTCTTCGATATCGGGCACGCCCTTGGCCTCCAACACCTGCCGCAAAATGCCGGTCAGGTGATGGTGGAGAATGGTCTTCGGGATGACCTCATCCGGGTCGAGGCCGGCGGCGGTGCACATTGTGTGGAGTTGCAATTTGACCATCTCGTTCATCCGCGCATGCCCTTCGAATTTGAGCATTGGGAAATAGAGCGACAGGCGATGAATCTCCCGGATTTCCGCAACTTGCTTGACCCAGGTCTGCTGGAACCGCTCAAGGTTCTGCGCCTTGCGCCCAGCCGCGATCTGTGCGGCGGCATTGGGGGCTGTTGAGGGGGCGGACGGCTCGATTGTGGTGACGAAGCCGGGCCGCAGCAGATCGACGAAACCCTGTTCCTCCGACAACCTCGTTGTGTGGGGCGATAGCGCAACCTGCAAACCACGACGTGTTGCGTTTTCCCGCACGGCAGGCACTAGGATCTGGACAAAACAAGCCGCAATCGCCCACAAACCCACCGCGTCCTCGGCGCGCCGAGATAGGGAGGCTGGATGTGGATCGTAAGGCCGCCTGATTCTGGAAAAGAGCTGGTCCAGACCCGTCAATCGCGCAGGGCGTTTTGCATTGTCCGTGATCCCGCTTCCCGTTGGAAACTCCTGCCCGTCTTTGATTTCGCGCAGCAAAAGGCCTTGGTCTTGGTCGGGAGTCGGAGCGCTGCGGCAAACAAGCCTGATCATGAAGGTTGCCTCTGACCGGAGCGCTTCCGAAGCTCGATCGAGCTCATCTGCAATATGGTCCCAGCCTTCAATCCCAGGTTCGAAAGTGTCAGGCGCGATCAGGGCTGCCAGTTTTGTAAAGCCATTCGCATCCGCTGCTTCCCCGCAGACGGCGAAAGCCCGCGCACCATGGCCGCCTTTGACCAGCCCGCGAACCCCCTCCTCAAACTTCGCCAGCGCCGTCTCATCAGCCAGCGCAAAGCGGCTCATCAGCCACACTCCAACTGGACGTCGACCCCGCTGAAGTCGAGCTGCTCAAGGTGTTCAGGCCGGATCCAGAAATAATACGCGCCCACATCGCCCCAGCACCAGTCCATCGCGTTGTCGCTGGCGATTTGGATCAGGAGCAGTTCCTTGTGGTTCGGGTCTTCAATCGGGTCGCTCTGCACCCCGTCATGATAGCCGCCCATGCGATGCGGCATGTTGTTTTCGAGCTTGCGCCACGATAGCTCGCGGGAAGCCGCGTAGCCTTCGGGCAGGAGGTGGCGCTTGGCGGGATCGAGGTAATATTCGGTCGCGATCTGCTCGATGCCCTTGGGCGAGGGGAGTGTGATCACTTCGCGGCGGTTGGAGAGGAAGACGGGGAAGTCATCCTCGGCATAGCGGCTGTGGCGCAGTTCCAGATAGTCGAAGCTCTTGCCTGCAAAGGTATCGCAGAGCTGTTGCCAGTGATCCTGTGACAAAGGCTCATCCGCTGGAGTCTTGCCCAGCATCGTGTCGATCTGGTCGCAGCCCTTGGCGAGCTTTGCGCGCCACGCCGTCCATTGCTCGAACCGGGTCTCGGTATCCGCGATGATCTGCTCGGCTGAGCTCTCGGCATATTGCGTGATGGCGCTCTGCGTGAAGGCGAGGTTGTCCTCATAGCTATCGTTGCGCTGATCGGGCTCCATGGCTTCCAGCCGCTCGAGCCGTTCGTGCAGTTTCACCATCAATTTGCGGTGACCGCCATCTTCAAGCAGCATTTCGCGCGCTTTGTCGTCGACTGGCGCTCGCTCCTCGCGCCGCAATTTCGTCGCCAGCGCCTGCACCGATTGCCGCGCTTGCCCAAAGGTGAGCGGACGGATCGCCGGAAGCTCGCCTTCGAAGTCTGGGCCATATTGCGGATCAGTGAGCGGCACATCGGCGTAGAGGATATCCGAGAAATTGTCCGGGCTGGCCTTTTTGTAAGTGTGGTGAGCGCCCTCATGCACGGTTAGCTCGTTGGGCATTTCGACAATGTCGAGCGGCCAGCGCCGCCAGAAGGCTGGGATATCCTCTTTGTCGAGCCAGCTATAGCTGCCGCCCGTATAGACGCGATCATGGACCGGGCCGATATCGAAGGGCGGCTCGCGGGTCTCGCCCAATTCGGTGGTGTAGATGACCCGCTTCTCGTCCTCGATATCCGCCCCGCAATTGTTGGGATTGATAAAGAACAGCAGCCAGCCGGTGCGCGGGCCTTTTCCGCCCCACAGGTCAGCGGGCAGGTCTTCGCAGGCAATCTGGGCGAGGAAGTGGTGGGGAACTTCGCCCTGATCGGGATATTCACTGTTCACACCGCGCGGCCACTCGACGCCTTCGGGCATCATCGGCAGCCCGCCCAGCCAAGAACGCGGTTCCTCGTCGCGCACGGGAACCTGACGGCGCAGGATAGCGGTGACGGGTTCGCCGTTGGGGTGGGTCGATGCAGCAGGCTCAGCTTGAGGGACAGGGGCCTCGACAGCGGGCGGCGCAACGTCCTCTACTGGGTGATCGAGCGGCTCTTCCGGCTCACTATAAAGATCATCGGTTTCTTCGAGTGGCTCAGCGGTCTCAAGCGGTGTTTCCGCTGCTGTGTTAGCGGCCACCAAATCCTCTGCCTGTGATGTGTCTTGGTCCTGCTGTGGCGGCATTTCCTGCCCTGTCCCTTCGGACTTGTAACGGCGCAGGCGCTCGCTCGCCGAACGCGGCTCTGCGGGAGCGGCTGGGACCGGTTCGGGTTCGGGATCGGGGGCAGGAGCCTCTTCAGCTTCGATCCGGCTCGCAGGCTCTGCCTCCACGTCAAAAGCGTCCTGCGCTTCTTCCGCGTATTCGGCTTCAAACTCCTCTTCGGCCTCTGCCTTCGCAGCGGAACGCTTGTCCCACCACTTGGCAAAGCCATTGATAAGCAGCCAGGCCACAATCAGCAGCACAAGCGGGGCAAATCCGTAAACGAGCTCCATGGCTCCAACTCCCTGAGGGTCCGTAAGGTGACGGTATCTAACCGGAAAACCTTCACAAAGGCCAAAGATGGTTAAGCCGGGGTTGCGGGCGAGCACAGCTTGCAGCGCGCCAACCGCTTCTATCTTGCAGAGCTGCGCGCACGGGCTTAGGCGTCTTGCCCGTGAAGCGGACCCATCTCCCCTTGAATGCCCTGCGCGTCTATGACGCAGCGGCGCGGCACCTGTCGTTTACGCGTGCAGCGGATGAGCTGGCGGTGACGCCGGCAGCCGTGGGCCAGCAGATCCGCGCGTTGGAGGATCATCTGGGCGTTGTCCTGTTCCGCCGCACGTCCAAGGGGTTGGAGCTGACGCCAGAAGGCGAAGCGGGCCTTGATGCTTTGCGCGAAGGCTTCCTGCGCTTTGAGGAGAGCGTCGCCGCGATGCAGGCAGGGCAAGCGTCCGACCGCTATACAATTGCCGCCCCGCGCGAATTCTTCGCCGCATGGCTCGCGCCCCGGCTCGCACCGTTTCAGGCGACGACACCGGGGGTGCAATATATCCTCGCGCCTGACGAAGGCTCTGACTTTACCGAGGCAAACCTTGACCTTGCGATCCGTTTCATCGCCGGGCCGGGGGAGTTGGAGGGTATCCAACTCGCGCCCGCATTGAAGGTTATGGTCGCGGCCAAAGATGCGCGCGATGCGTGGATCGATTGGCCCGAAGCAGGCCTGCCCGAGGACGTGAAGGCCTGCGTCAAGACCAGCTCAGCGGGGCAGGCGATGAGCTCGGCGCTCGCAGGCATGGGCCGCACGGTCTTGCCACTGGCGCTGGTTGAGAGCGCGCTGGAAGCAGGACGGCTGGAAGCACTGGGCGAACCCGAAGAGAGCAAGCGCGCCTACTGGCTCGTCGCTCCGCTGCCGCAATGGCGTAGCAAGAAGGTGAAGGCGCTGGTCGCGCATTTGGCCCCGCAATAGAACTCAGAAATCCCCGACGTCACATTGCAGGCAGGTGATGCCTCGGCGTCGCCACACGTCGACGACTTGTTGGCGTTTCTCGCCGGTGACCGCTTTCGCGCCATACGTCCACGAAAGCGGACCTTCTGCCTACGACCCAAGAGCGATAATTGCACGACGGCGTGAGAACCGGACAGTCTAAGTCCAGGATTTCCGCCGAAGAGGTATCACCCTGCTCGACTACCCCCACTATGCGTGCTTTCGTACGTGCGCTTTGCAGCCCGGGTGCGATTTGGCTTGCGGCCCGCAATGCCTTAGTCTGCCTGATTAAGGGGCGCACCGGCACCGCGCGGTCTGGCGGACTGCTCGCACCATAAAGAGGAGGACGCGCATGACAGCGAGGGTTTTTACGAGCGCAGCATTACTTGCAATGGGGTCTGTGGCAGCGCTCGGCGGGCCGCAAGCCGCCCGCGCGCAGCCGGTTGTCCTCGACGATGACGACAGGTGCGCTAAGCTCGGATGGCTAGTTGGGACGTGGACCTCCTACAGCCCCTACCAGAGACAGGTCCAGACAGGCGGCACGCTGGTCTTTTCGCTCAGCGGCGGCACCGCGGTCGGACGGATCGGGCAGCTCAATTCCGACATGGAAGATAGCGGATACACACAGGGCCAAGTGGTGTTTCGCGGCTTCGACGAGGTCTATTTCTACGGCGATGGCGGTACGACCCGGTTCCAGTCGTTCGACGGCGAATTTCTGCAGGTCGATGGCGACGCGTCCGAGTGGCGCTCGGACACGATCGGCGTCGCGCAAAACGGTCACCTTTACATGACCCCGCCCGCGATCTCGCACCTTGCAGGTGGCGGGCACTTCATGAAGTCGTCGGGCGCGCGAGCAGGCGAGGAGTGCGGGCCGGAGTCCGAGGCGCCGCCGCAGGAAGTTCCCACGCAAGCAAGCCGCGAGACGATGCTGCGCGAAATCCTCGAACCCGAAGACAGTCTGCCGCCGGTGATCCTCAATCCGGACCCTTGCTATGATGACGACCTTCCGCGCGAATCGCTCGCCGAGGTGATGCAGGATTGGCAAGACGACATCGAACGCGAAAAGAGCGAGGAAGTAAGGCGGTCACTCAACACCGTTCGTTACCCGCTGCGCGAGATGCTCGATTCGATCATTTTCGCCCTGATGTTCGAGCCTGTTCCTGAACAGCGTGTCGCGCTCAGAGAGCAAGGCGAGGAGTTGCGAGATATCCTGCGGCGCATCGATGACGAATATGCATCGGAAGCTGCATCCCCGACACCGCCAGAAGAACAACAAACCCGCAGTGAATGCCTGATCAAGACCGATACAGTTCTGATCGATCTTGAACGCAGAGCTGCAATACGCCGAACCGCGCAAGCGAGCGACGTGGGTCAGCCGGGTGATCAATCTCTAGAAATTGTCTCGGTGAGACAGGACGTGCAGGGGCTCGTACCAGGCCTTTACTTGGGCGAGGACGAAGAAACACAGCTTGCCAATCTGCGCGACCTTAAGACGCGCATCGAAAGCCTGCCTGCCGACGATCCGGCGAGCGCGGAATTGGAGCGCAACTACCGGCTGCGTTATTCGCGACTGGAACAGGAATATGCCGCGGTTCGCGAGCTTCAAAGATCGAGCGACCTGACCCCGGAACTGGCCGAAGATTATGCCATTCGCGAGAGACGACTCTTCGATCGATTGGAGGAATTCGGTCGGGAAGGCGATGCGGGGATCAACGAGGTGATCGAGAACATCAATGACGCTCGTGCGTCCGGCGATCCCCTGGTTGGTGAGGGTTTGAGGCGCATGACCGCGGACTACAGTGAGATCCTTGAAGAACTCGATCGAACCCCCGAAGACCTCCTGCGCTCACGCGCGGGGTCGCAGCTGCAATCCGCGCTCGATCGCGCATTCGTCGAAGGGTGGTCATACGACACGGACAGCCGGCAGATCGTTCCCAATTCGCCTTCACTGGAATAAAGGAACGGCGCGAAAGACACCTGGCGCTTTGTCGGATTTGACCTGGGTCGCCTTACCTAACAGGAATACGCCGCATTTCACGGCACCACAGACTTAGGATCCGGAACTCGCCTTGGCCCCTTTTCCTTGGCGGACGCTCGCTGGACGAGGTGTTCGCGCAGTTCGACAACGAGTACTATGTCATCTTCGAGCACGTGCTCGAAGATATAGCGCATTGCAAAACGCTTTAAGGCTCGACCGTCCGCTCCCACCCCCAAGAAAGGTCATTATCCGCTGCAATGAGTCCCTCGAAATCGGCCTCAGAAATCCCCGACATCGCATTGCAGGCAGGTGATGCCTCGGCGCCGCCACATATCGACGACTTGCTGGCGATCATCGACGGTGAAGAGGATGCGCTTACCCTCCGCCAATAGCTTATCGAGGATTTCCTCCTTGATGATGTGATCGGCGCGCGAATCCTTCTCGCGGCGCATCAGGATCCGGTCGAAGGGGATTTCGTTCCAGGTCAGCCAGCGCTCCGTAATGGCGCGCGAAGGCTCGCTTCGACCGGTGACAAGGATCACTTCGTATCCGGGCGTATCCCACAGCGTTTTGTACAAGGCGACGATGGGCGGGTTGGGCGTGTCGTCTCCCATTTCCGCGTTGAAGGCTTTCCAGTTGGGAGGGTCTTCGTCGAGGAAGGGCCTGCGATGCTCAATATCGGCCAGAGTGCCGTCAATATCGAACAGGACGGTCTTGGTGTGATCGGGTTCAGTCATGGGAGTGGCTTTTCTAACGTCCGGCCCGGTTTGGCCAGAGCGGACTGGCTTGCACGCGGGGGCCCAAATCGTAGATAAGTCTGCGCCATGACAGTCGCCACCCTTCAGACGCAGCGTTTTACCCTGCGCCCTTTGCAGCGCTCTGACGCCGCGGCGCTGTTCCCGACATTCTCGGACAGCGCGCAATGCCGCTACCTCACCCGCGACGTGTTCGGCAGTGAGGAGGAGCTGTGGGGCTGGCTCGCCGATCCGGATTGGAACGGACGGACTTGGATCGCTGAGGACGCGGGCGGAGCGGTCGCCGCGCGGCTGGTCGCGGTGCCGGGCCACGCTCCTGGCGTCGAGGAAATCGGCTACATCACCTGCATGGACCGCCAGCGCCAAGGCGTCGCGCGGGAATGCGCCAAGGCCCTGATCGCGCATCTGTTCGCTCTGCCGGAAGGGGAGGGAGGCGCCCGCAAGCTCACCGCCGAAGTCGACCCCCGCAACACCGCATCCGTCGCGCTGCTAGAGGCCCTCGGCTTCACCCGCGAGGCACACCTGCGCGAGCATGACGTGACCCATATCGGGGTGTGCGATGTCTATCTCTACGGGTTGCTCAAGGGGGAGTGGGCAGGGGCATAGTTTTTGGTTGTGTTCGCCCATCCGGGCGAACTCCTCGGTGCTGTTCCCTCCGCTCCTCTGCGGGGCACCTGCGGCTCGGCCGCGTGGCCTCGCGGTTCGCGTTGCGAACCGTTCTGGCGCTAGTCCTCTGGCTTGGTTGCCTCTCGCTCCTCCTCCCGTTCCGCTTCCCATTTGGCCTCAAGCTCCTTGCGCCATTCGCGCATCTTGCTGTTGATTGAGGCGTGGACCTTGCGGATCTGATCGGGGTCGGTGGCGCGCTGGCGCTGCTCTTCCTCGTAGTCGGCCTTCACCCGCTCATAAACCGGATGGCCGGGACCGATGTCGCTGAGCAACTGCGTGTTCGCATCATAGCGCTGCGCCCGCCGGTTCCTCAGGAAGAACATCACCAGCGTCTCATTATGCCGCACCTCGGTCCCCACGACCTTGCCGGCGGAGACCACCATCCGCTCCTCGCCCTCAATCGCGCGGGTGAGCGCCGCATCCTCCACCCGAGAGACCCCGCGATCCACCGCCTCCTCCCACGCGGCCCGAAACCCTTCCGCGCCCGGACGCTGCCGCAGCTTGTAGAGCGCCTCGATGCTCTTCCCGATATGCCGCGCCGCCGCCTGCACGATGCCCGTCGCGGCGAGATGCGCGATGAAGCGGCGCTGGAGATCAGGTGTGATGGAGTTCGAGCGCGGCGCGACATGCGGCACGGGGTCGAAGGCCAGCAGCGGATCGTCAGGCTCCAGCGGCGAGGGCGTGTAGGCGAGGGCGGAGGTCGCCTGACGAGGCGTCTTGCGGGTGGGGAGGGAGGTCATAGAGATTCCTTTGATTGGCGCCCTCAGACGCCGGGCGGCGGGCATCCGCCCGCCTTGGCTTCGCCGCATAAGCGGCGGCGCGCGGTCGCGCGCTGGCTCGCCTGGTCGGCTCGCGACCAGCGATACCCGAGCGGTTGGCACCAAGCGGCTGGGCGCGAGGTAGAGGCGTGGCACCCAGAGGCTAGGCGCAAGGTGGCAACGTAATCGCGGAGCACGGCGCGCAGCGCCGCAAGGGCGACCGCCCGCCCGGAGGGGTGGCCCCGCAGGGGTCGGGCCCCCGGAGGATAGCCTAAGGGGGGGCCGGATGGCCCCGCCGGCGCTTGAGGGCGATAACAAAAGACTCAGCGCCAAACGCTATCCTCTCGTCCATCGTCATCGCGAGATGCCGAAGGCGCCGTGGCGATCCAGCTTCTGACCTCGCGCCTAGGCGAACTGTCGGGAGCTGGATTGCCACGCCTGCGGCTCGCAATGACGAAATTGAGAGGGGGTGGCTCGGTTTTACCGACAAAAGAACCCCCGCAACACCGCCTCATTGCGCGCGCGGTTGGCGGCTACGCTGGGAGGGGTCGGAGGATTGTTCCCAATCCGCCCCGCCTCCACATGCGCAAGCCACGAAGCGGCATGGGCTGCATCATCAGGATCAAGCGGATTGTAATCCCGCCCCTGAAGCGGCCGCTGCATGGGATCGTGGGTGGGAGAGCGAAACTCGGGCGTGTTGCGGTATTCGGGCATGGGGTGGTCCTTTTGCTGTGGGGGTTGAGCGAAGGACTGGGGGATTAAGCAGATTTTTGGCGTGTAGGAAAATGCTAAGCTAAACCGACCGCTGCCAAGAATGCATTGGCGGTCATTGTTGGGAACGGTACATGCGCGCCCACATCATGAATCGTTGCAAATCTTGAAGATCGCGCGTCTGAGATGACACCGAAGGATTGCTCGATCGCGATCGCCGCCATGAAGACGGTCGTTTGATCATGCTTCCTCAAAGGCGGACAAAAGGGAGCATTCACGATGCTTCTGCATCGGGCGAACACGTTGCCCTGCTCGGGCTCGAAGAGACAACTCTGGGCCTTAGTAAACGGATCGCGGAGAAGCGGATGACTCTTGAAAAGCTCTTCTTCCGTATGACAAAAGTAGAGCGTCTTTTTTTCACACATCCTCGTGAAGAGGGAGATAGCCGCGTTATTTTGTGACTCGTACGCTGGAGCCGCGGTCCGATAGTCTATCAACCATCCCAAGGTTTGCGGAAGCGGCATCGGGTCTCAGCTCAACGCAGCCGCTATCCGTTTTTCTGCAAGAGTGAACGCTTTGTCCTGTTGTTTGAGGGCTAAACGTATAGTTTTGAAGACGTCACTACTGTCAATTTCCCGAGCTGATATAGCTCGGCTTGCTGCGTAAGCCGTAAGCGTGCCAATCTCACCTATTCTCTTGGCGTGCGGCACCCCATACGAGATGTTCTCCGCCTTCCGCTCTTCATCTTTCTCGAATTTATAAGAAGACCTCAGCTTAGTGAGTGTCTTTTTCAGCTGGCTTTCAGTGATGTAGTCCAGTTCTTTCAAGCGTATCGCAGCGGCAGAATTGCTAAGTAAGGTCTTTCTCGAAAGAAAATTTGCTAGGGTAAGAGGCTCCGAGATTTCAGCACGCCCAGCCTTCTTGAGAAGCTCCTCCACTTCCCTACTCGGCGCAAGAAATCTCGCCGCAAACTTGTTGCACTTAGTCTCGATCTGGTTCTGATGCTGGAAAGGGTCAGATACGCCTTCCTCGCCGAGGAGTGCATGCGCATACTCGTGAGCAAGAGTGAACAGCTGCGCTCGCTTGGAGAACACAGAACGATTTACGAAAATATTCGGGAAGGAATTAGACGGCGAGAAATAAAAACCTTTGTAGTCCTCAGCCGGTGCCTCTCCAGACCTAACAATTCGACCATGACACTCGATAAATAATTTGAGGGCAGAGTAGAACTTTGTGGTTCTCGATCCCGCAAGATTTAGTTGTTTCTCTCTTGATTGATACCATTCTTCGAATTCGCCTCTGAGGTCTTCGGCTGCATCTAAGCCAGCTACGCCTCTATAACGAGAGGATTCGATGGTTAAAAAACTGCCCGAAAAACTGCCAAGGAATTCAGCGGCAAACTCCGAAAGGGTTTCAGAGAAGAGAATTGCTCTATATCCTTTTGGCGATAACTTAGCCATTCTTGGATGCCGGTTCCTGAAATCCTTCGGAGGAGGAGGAACATTTGGGATTGAGCTCCCAGAAAGCATGTAGGCGGGGACGCCATAGGTCTGAGCAAGTCGACTTGTTTGTTTAAATGAAGGATAGCTTATGCCGGCCTCAAAATCACGCAACCGGCGAGCAGAGATATGTGTATGACTAGCGACGTCGATAAGAGACAGTGCTCTCTGTTCGCGAACACTTTTCAAAATTTTCGGGTTTGTTTCTACAGTCACGAGGTTTTCTATGGCTAATTTTGGCGACTTTTCAAGCCTTCTCGAGCTTGGGGTCGGAGTAGGAATAGGCTTAAGTTTTTTTCGTGTACCAGTCGATCTACGATTACGCGATATGGACAGAAAACTTACGGCGGAAATCGGTATGTCGGAGGGAGTTGAACATTCAAAGGCGATAGTTCGTGTCCGGGAGCTTCACGGATTGAGCGGTGAACGTCAGCTTTTGGAGCGGGATCTCGCTTGGCCGATCAGATTTTCGATTGGTTGGTCTATAGTTGGAGGGTTCTTGAATCTCGCGCTTCTCCTAGTGGCCGCATTCCATGTTGACTCCGAGGCGCCACCCATTTTCGCATGGTTGGTTATCGGGACGTCAATCGGTTGGTATGTCTTCCTTTATGTAGCTCTCGAGATACTTGCTTGGAACGAAGTTCGCCCTTTGCAACAAAAGATTGATAAGGCGATTGCCAAGAGCAGCGTCTAATCCCTTGACCCCACCCCTCACCGGCGCTAATGGCGCGCCTTCTGTTGGTGGGGTTCTCCCTTCCAGCGCATAGATTTGAGCTGAACAATGGCAGGCTCGCTTTCTTTAAGAAGCTGGATCCCGGATCAAGTCCGGGATGACGGTTTAAGAGGTAAGCACCTGGCAGAGTAATCCGGCGGCTTTGGCCATTTGTCGGGTGGAGCGTTTCAGGCTCGTGCATTTCCGGCCCGCGTTGCAAGAGCGGCGCTCGGCGCTTCGCACGATACTGTTTCTCCCCACTCGCCGAGACCAAGGACGCCAAATACGTTTGGTTTGCACCAAGCTGGATGGCCCTCGGCATTGCGCCGCGATCCCTTCAGCAAAAGTGGGAACCGGTTTGAGCTCATCAGGGAAAGTGGGAACCGGTTTCCCGCCCGGATGAGCGAAAAAGTGACGCGCCCGGAAGGGTCGCTAACGAGCGAAGCGAGTATATTTATATGCCTACTATCAACCAGCTGGTCCGCAAGGGCCGCACTCCGCAGAAGGCCAAGTCCAAGGTCCCTGCGATGGAGCAGAACCCGCAGAAGCGTGGTGTTTGCACCCGCGTCTATACTACGACGCCGAAGAAGCCGAACTCCGCTCTGCGTAAGGTTGCCAAGGTGCGCCTGACGAACCAGCGTGAGGTCATCTCCTACATTCCGGGCGAAGGCCACAACCTGCAAGAGCACTCGGTTGTCCTGATCCGCGGCGGCCGTGTTCGTGACCTTCCAGGGGTCCGCTACCACGTCCTGCGCGGCGTGCTCGACACGCAAGGTGTGAAGGACCGCAAGCAGTCGCGCTCTAAGTATGGTGCGAAGCGGCCTAAGTGACCTGTCCGGGGGACAGGTCATCCTGAAAAGCTCGCTTTCAAGCGAGCGCGGTTCAGGATCCATCCCCCGCGCCGAGGTTGCTGGATTGTAAACCAGTAAGATTTTTTTGCCGACCTTGCTCCCAGAGATGGATCCCGGCCTTCGCCGGGATGACGAGTTAAGGAAAGGCTGACAGGAGACACAAACATGTCACGTCGTCGTAGGCCCGAAAAGCGGGTTATTCTTCCCGATCCCAAGTTTGGTGATCAGGTTCTGTCCAAATTCATGAACAACCTCATGCTCGACGGTAAGAAGGCCGTTGCTGAGGGGATCGTGTACACGGCTCTTGATGCGGTTGAGGCGAAGGCCAAAGCTGATCCGGTGCAGCTGTTCCACGATGCGCTCAACAATGTGAAGCCTCAGGTCGAGGTCCGCAGCCGCCGTGTGGGTGGTGCGACCTATCAGGTGCCGGTTGAGGTTCGCCCCGAGCGTGCTCAGGCGCTGGCTATTCGCTGGTTGATCGGTGCGGCTCGCTCGCGTCCGGAAACCACGATGAGCGCGCGTCTCTCCGGTGAGCTGATGGATGCCGCGAACAACCGTGGCAACGCTGTGAAGAAGCGTGAAGATACGCACCGCATGGCGGATGCGAACCGCGCGTTCTCGCATTACCGTTGGTAAGAATTGTGGACGGGCAGGGGGCGGTGTCTTCCTGTCGTCACAAACGTAACTATATGGGGCGCGAACCCTCTCTCGCCCTTCCAAACCCAAGGAATTAGATATGGCCCGCGATTATCCGCTGGAGCGTTATCGTAACATCGGCATCATGGCGCACATCGATGCCGGTAAGACCACGACTACCGAGCGTATCCTCTATTACACCGGCAAGTCCTACAAGATCGGCGAAGTGCATGATGGCGCTGCGACGATGGACTGGATGGAGCAAGAGCAGGAGCGCGGGATCACGATCACGTCGGCTGCGACGACGTGCTTCTGGAACCCGGAAGATCCCGACATGGACCCGATGGGCGATCCCAAGGAGCTGCGCGCGAATACGCCGAAGCACCGGATCAACATCATCGACACGCCGGGCCACGTCGATTTCACGATTGAAGTCGAACGCTCGCTTCGCGTCCTCGACGGCGCGGTCGCGTGTTTTGACGGTGTGGCAGGGGTTGAGCCTCAGTCCGAAACCGTGTGGCGCCAGGCCGACAAGTACAATGTCCCACGGATGTGTTTCATCAACAAACTCGACCGCACCGGAGCTGACTTCAAGTACTGCGTCCAGTCGATCATCGACCGTCTGGGTGCGACGCCGGCTGTGCTCTATCTGCCGATCGGGATTGAATCGAGCCTCTCGGGCCTCGTCGACCTCGTCAACAACCGCGCTATCACGTGGAAGAACGAAGATCTGGGTGCGGAGTATTCCTTCGGCCCGATCCCCGACGACATGGCTGATGAAGCGGCAGAGTATCGCGAGAAGCTGATCGAGCTTGCAGTTGAGCAAGACGATGACGTGATGGAAGCCTACCTCGAAGGTGAAGAGCCCAGCGCACAGACGCTCAAGGCGCTGATCCGCAAAGGTACGCTGAACCAGAGCTTTGTTCCGGTTCTGTGCGGCTCGGCGTTTAAGAACAAAGGCGTTCAGCCCCTGCTCGACGCTGTGATCGACTACATGCCGTCACCGCTCGACGTTGATGCGATTAAGGGCATCGTCCCTGGCGCAGAAGAAACCGAAGCGGAGCGTCCGTCTTCGGATGATGCGCCGTTCTCAGCGCTCGCGTTCAAGATCATGAACGATCCGTTTGTCGGCTCGCTCACCTTCACCCGTATCTATTCGGGGCAGCTCTCCAAGGGCACCGTGATGAACTCGGTCAAGGAGAAGAAGGAAAAGATCGGTCGTATGCTGCTCATGCACTCGAACGAGCGTGAGGACATTGATGAGGCGTTTGCTGGCGACATCGTCGCGATTGCGGGTCTGAAGGAAACCACGACCGGTGACACTTTGTGTGATCCGGGCAATCCAATCATTCTTGAGCGGATGGAATTCCCCGATCCCGTGATCGAGCTTTCGGTGGAGCCGAAGACCAAAGCTGACCAAGAGAAGATGGGCGTTGCGCTCAACCGTCTTGCAGCTGAGGATCCCTCGTTCCGGGTCAGCACCGACCACGAAAGCGGTCAGACGATCATCAAGGGCATGGGTGAACTTCACCTCGACATTTTGGTTGATCGCATGAAGCGCGAGTTCAAGGTCGAAGCAAATGTCGGTGCGCCGCAGGTGGCGTATCGTGAATCGCTCGGTCGCGAAGTCGAAATCACCTACACGCACAAGAAGCAATCGGGTGGTTCGGGTCAGTTTGGTGAAGCCAAGGTTGTCGTCACCCCGGGTGAACGCGGCCAGGGCATCATCTTCGAAGACGAGATCAAGGGCGGCAACATTCCGCGCGAATATATCCCGTCGGTTGAAAAGGGCATGCGCGAGCAGGCTGAGAGTGGTCACCTGGTCGGCTTCCCGATCATCGACTTCACGATCCGCCTGATCGACGGCAAGTACCACGATGTTGACTCCAGCACGGTGGCATTCGAGATCACGGGTCGTGGCGCTATGCGCGAAGCGGCGTCGAAGTCTGGGATTAAGCTGCTCGAGCCGGTGATGAAGGTTGAAGTTGTGACGCCTGAGGAATATCTCGGCGACGTCATTGGCGACCTCAACTCACGTCGTGGTCAGGTGCAAGGTCAAGACACGCGCGGTAACGCGATGGCTGTCGACGCTTTCGTGCCGCTGGCCAACATGTTCGGCTACGTCAACGAGCTGCGTTCGTTCACCCAAGGGCGCGCGCAATACACGATGCAGTTCAGTCACTATGACGAAGTTCCGTCAAACGTGGCTCAGGAGATCAAGGAGAAGCTTGCGTAATAGCGCAAGCAAGGCTAGGGGCGGCGCCTGATTCAGCGGGCCCGCCTTTTCTCCCGCTAGAAGTAAATTCAAAAAGAAGGTTATTGAGAAATGGCGAAGGAAAAGTTTGAGCGTAATAAGCCGCACGTTAACGTCGGCACCATCGGTCACGTTGACCACGGCAAGACCACGCTGACCGCGGCTATCACCAAGGTCCAGGGTGCTGCTGTTGACTTCGGCAACATCGACAAGGCTCCAGAAGAGCGTGAGCGCGGGATCACCATCTCGACCGCCCACGTTGAATACGAAACTGACGCGCGTCACTACGCACACGTCGACTGCCCGGGTCACGCTGACTACGTCAAGAACATGATCACCGGTGCTGCTCAGATGGACGGCGCTATCCTGGTTGTGAACGCTGCTGACGGCCCCATGCCGCAGACCCGTGAGCACATCCTGCTCGCGCGTCAGGTCGGCGTGCCGCAGCTTGTTGTGTACATGAACAAGGTTGACCAGGTCGACGACGAAGAAATCCTCGAACTGGTTGAACTGGAAGTTCGTGAACTCCTCAGCGAGTATGGCTTTGACGGTGACGATATTCCAATCGTCAAGGGTTCGGCTCTGGCCGCTCTCGAAGGCCGCGATCCTGAAATCGGTGAAAACTCGATCAAGGAACTGATGGAAGCTGTGGACACTTACATCCCGCAGCCCGACCGTCCGGTCGACAAGGACTTCCTGATGCCGATCGAAGACGTGTTCTCGATCTCGGGTCGTGGTACGGTTGTCACCGGCCGTGTTGAAACCGGTGTTGTGAACGTTGGCGACGAAGTTGAAATCGTTGGCATCAAGGACACCACCAAGACGACCGTGACCGGCGTTGAAATGTTCCGCAAGCTGCTCGACTCGGGTGAAGCTGGCGACAACATCGGTGCTCTGATCCGCGGCGTTGGCCGTGAAGAAGTTGAGCGTGGTCAGGTTCTCGCTAAGCCGGGTTCGGTTACGCCGCACACCGAGTTCAGCGCAGAAGTCTACGTGCTGTCGAAGGACGAAGGCGGCCGTCACACGCCGTTCTTCGCCAACTACCGTCCGCAGTTCTACTTCCGCACCACCGACGTGACCGGCGAAGTGATCCTTCCTGAAGGCACTGAGATGGTTATGCCTGGCGACAACGTGACTATCGGCGTCAAGCTGATCGCACCGATCGCTATGGATGAAGGCCTGCGCTTCGCAATTCGCGAAGGCGGCCGCACCGTCGGCTCAGGCGTGGTTGCTAAGATCACCAAGTAAGCCGCTGCTCGCAAGAGCAACGTGAAATTCGGGGGCCGGAATGCGAGAGTGTTCCGGCCCCCAATTTATGTGAGGAGGATTCCGGTCAATCGCATCGGGTCTGCGCCTCGCCTGTTGACGCGAATTTAGCGGGACAAATGGGTTGCCAGAATCCAACAGTCCCGATATAGGCGCGCCAACCGCAGCGGAGATTCGTTTCCGTTGTAACGAAATTTGATAGGGCCGCCCGTTGATGGGAACTGAGACGGGGCCGGCCTTTTGTTTTTGAGAGAGGGCAACCTCTCTTTGGCTCTTTCGCATTGGTATAGGTAATGGAAGCACAGAATATCCGTATTCGCCTCAAGGCATTTGACCACCGCGTTCTCGACCAGGCGACTGGCGAAATCGCAGACACGGCGCGTCGTACGGGTGCTCTTATCCGTGGTCCCATTCCCATGCCGACGCGTATCGAGAAGTTCACCGTGAACCGCGGCCCGCACATCGACAAGAAGTCGCGCGAGCAGTTCGAGGTGCGCACCTACAAGCGGCTGCTCGACATCGTGCAGCCCAACGCTCAGACGGTTGACGCGCTGATGAAGCTCGATCTTGCTGCTGGCGTTAACGTAGAGATCAAACTGGCCTAAGCCACTGATCTCACCGTCCTTCAGGCAGGACGTTAAACCGCTCTGAGAATTTGGAGCTCCATGGCTCCGCTGGTCGAAAGACCCGCAAGACATATGGATACCGCCGGTTGTTACCGGGCTGAGTCCTCCGTCTCGCCAAACCACTCCAAATGGAGTGGGGCGGCATCAGCCCGGACGGGGCTCAGAAAAAATTTGGGTTGGCACGCACCTTTGGGATGGTCCTTTGGGTGCCTCTGTAAGGAGTAAAGACGATGCGCACTGGCGTGATCGCAAAGAAGGTTGGGATGACCCGCCTCTTCCAAGAGGACGGACGGCACGTGCCTGTTACCGTTCTCGCTCTGGAAGATTGCCAGGTTGTCTCACACCGCACCGCAGACACTGACGGCTATTTCGCCGTTCAGCTGGGCGCGGGTGAAGCGAAACAGAAGAACGTTGCAAAGCCGCAGCGCGAGCATTTTGGTAAGGCCGGTGTCGGCCTCAAAAAGCGCGTCGCGGAATTCCGTGTTGAAAGCGAAGACGGCCTTGTGCCGGTGGGCGCGCTGATTAGCGCTGACCACTTCCTTGCTGGGCAAAAGGTCGACATCACCGGCCACACCCAGGGTAAGGGCTTTGCTGGTGCTATGAAGCGTTGGGGCTTCGGTGGTCTTCGGGCTACCCACGGTGTCTCGATCTCTCACCGTTCGCACGGTTCGACGGGTAACCGGCAGGATCCGGGCCGCGTGTTCAAGGGCAAGAAGATGGCCGGCCACATGGGCGACCGTCAACGCACCCAGCAGAACCTCGAAGTGGTTCGCACCGACGCTGATCGTGGCCTGCTCTTCATCAAGGGTTCGGTCCCTGGTTCGAAGAATGGCTGGCTGCTTGTTCGCGACGCCGTGAAGGTTTCCGCTCCCGACGATCTGCCGTTCCCCGGCGCTGTTGTCGATACGAGCGCACCCGTGACGGAAGAGCCTGCCGCAGAAGCTCTGGTTGAAGAGACCGCAGCTGTCGAAGCAGTCGCAGAGGCTCCCGCAGCTGACACTCCTGCACCCGAGGCTGATGCCCCGGCTGCGGAAGAGAAGAAGGAAGACTAAGCCATGAAGGTGAAGGTCCAAAAAATCGACGGGAAGGCCTCGGGCGATATCGAACTGTCGGATGACGTGTTCGGTGTGACCCCGCGCGCAGACATCCTGCACCGTGTTGTCACTTGGCAGCTCGAGAACCGCCGCGGCACTGCTCGCCCAACGCGTGAGCGTTCGGACGTGGCCCGCACCGGCAAGAAGTTTGGCGCGCAAAAAGGTTCAGGTGGCGCACGTCACGGCGACCGTGGCGCTCCGATCTTCATCGGTGGTGGTAAAGCCCACGGTGCTCGCAAGCGTGACTTCAACCAGTCGCTCAACAAGAAGATCCGTGCTCTCGGCCTCAAGATGGCGCTCAGCACCAAGGCCAAGGACGGTCTGGTCGTTGTCGACAAGCTTGAGCTTAAGGATGCCAAGACGCAGGTCCTCAAAGGCCACTTCGACAAGCATGGTTTCGCAGGCAAGGTGCTGGTGATCGACGGTGAAGCCGTTGACGCTGGTTTCAAGCAAGCCGCAGGCAACCTGAAGGGCGTCAACGTCCTCCCGGCTGCGGGTGCCAATGTCTACGACATCCTCAACCACGACACGCTGGTCCTGACTAAGGATGCGGTCGCTAAGCTGGAGGCGCGCTTCAATGGCTAAGGCTAAAGAAATTGATACGCGGCACTACGACGTGATCCTCGCTCCGCACATCACTGAGAAATCGACCATGGCGTCGGAATCGAATGCGATTGTGTTCAAGGTGGCGCTGGACGCGACCAAACCGCAGATCAAGGAAGCGGTGGAAGCCATTTACGACACAAAGGTCGTATCGGTGAACACCACTCTCACCAAAGGCAAGACGAAGCGCTGGCGGGGCAAGCCCTACAAGCGCACCGACTTCAAGAAGGCGATTGTTCGCCTTGCCGAAGGTGAGGGCATGATCGACTACACTCTTAACCTTTGAGGCGGATCTAGATCATGGCACTCAAGAATTACAAACCGACAAGCCCGGCTCGCCGTGGCCTGATCCTGGTCGACAAGTCCGGTCTCCACAAAGGTGGTCCGGTCAAGTCGCTCACGGAAGGCAAGCGCAAGACCGGTGGCCGCAACAACAAGGGTCACGTGACCTCGCGCGGCATTGCTGGTGGTCACAAGCAGAAGTATCGCTTCATCGACTTCAAGCGTCGCAAGTGGGATGTCCCCGCGACCGTCGAGCGGATCGAATACGACCCTAATCGCACCGCTTTCATCGCACTGCTGAAGTACGAAGATGGCGAGCTGGCCTACATCATCTGCCCGCAGCGTCTCGCTGTTGGCGACACGGTGGTCGCTGGCGAGAAGACCGACACGAAGCCGGGCAACGCCATGCTTCTGGGTCAGATGCCGGTTGGCACAATCTGTCACAATGTCGAGATGAAGCCTGGCAAGGGCGGTCAGATCGCTCGCAGCGCAGGCGCCTATGTCCAGCTCGTCGGTCGTGACCGCGGCATGGTCATCGTGCGTTTGAACTCGGGCGAGCAGCGTTACCTGCGGGCCGATTGCATGGGCACGGTTGGCGCGGTTTCGAACCCTGACAACCAGAACCAGAACTTCGGCAAGGCCGGTCGCACTCGTTGGAAGGGCCGTCGCCCGCTGACGCGTGGTGTTGCAAAGAACCCGGTCGATCACCCGCACGGTGGTGGTGAAGGCCGCACGAGCGGTGGCCGTCACCCGGTTACCCCGTGGGGCAAGCCGACCAAGGGTGCTCGCACCCGCAAGAACAAGCAGACGGACAAGATGATCATCCGTTCGCGTCACGCGAAGAAGAAGAGGTAAGACACGATGGCACGTTCCGTCTGGAAAGGTCCGTTTGTCGAACTCAGCCTGCTGAAGAAGGCAGAGGACGCACAGGAAGCAAGCAACACCAAGCCGATCAAGACTTGGTCACGTCGCTCCACCATCCTCCCGCAATTCGTCGGGCTGACTTTCAACGTCTACAACGGACAGAAATTCATTCCCGTTTCGGTTTCGGAAGAAATGGTTGGTCACAAGCTTGGTGAATTTGCGCCGACGCGCAACTTCCCCGGTCACGCGGCTGACAAGAAGGGCAAGCGATAATGGGTAAGGCAAAGTCTCCCCGCCGCGTTGCGGATAATGAGGCGCTGGCAGTCGGCACGCAAATTCGCGGCTCGGCTCAAAAGCTCAACCTCGTTGCGCAGCTCATTCGCGGCAAGAAGGCCGAAGAGGCCATGAACATCCTCGCTTTCTCGAAGAAGGCGATGGCGGTTGACGCCAGCAAGGTGCTCGCATCCGCGATCGCCAATGCGGAAAACAACCACGATCTCGACGTCGACGCTCTGGTCGTTGCCGAGGCTTCAGTGGGCAAGGCCTTCACGATGAAGCGTTTCCACACGCGCGGTCGTGGTAAGTCGACCCGCATCCTGAAGCCGTTCAGCAAGCTGCGCATCGTCGTTCGCGAACAGGAAGAGGCATAGAGCATGGGCCAGAAGAGTAATCCGATCGGTCTGCGTCTTCAGATCAACCGCACTTGGGACAGCCGCTGGTACGCCGAAGGGCGCGACTATGCCGGTCTTCTTAAGGAAGACATTGAGATGCGTAAGTACATCTTGAAGAACCTGCCGCAGGCGGCGATCTCCAAGGTGGTTATTGAGCGTCCGGCAAAGCTGTGCCGCGTTTCGATCTATGCTGCTCGCCCCGGTGTCATCATCGGCAAGAAGGGTGCAGACATTGAAAAGCTGCGCGCCAAGCTGTCGACCATGACCACCAGCGAAGTGAAGCTGAACATCGTTGAAATCCGCAAGCCGGAAATCGACGCGAAGCTCGTCGCTCAGGGCGTGGCTGACCAGCTCGTCCGCCGTGTCGCCTTCCGCCGCGCTATGAAGCGTGCGGTTCAGTCGGCTCTGCGTCTGGGTGCTGAAGGCATCAAGATCGTTTGCGGTGGCCGTCTTGGCGGCGCTGAAATCGCCCGTGTTGAATGGTACCGCGAAGGTCGCGTGCCGCTCCACACTCTGCGTGCCAACATTGATTACGCTGAAACCGAAGCGCTGACCGCTTACGGCATCATCGGCATCAAGGTCTGGATCTTCAAGGGCGAGATTCTCGCTCACGATCCGACTGCGCAGGACCGCCTTATGATGGAAGCTCAGACTTCCGGCGTGCGTCCCGCTCGCTGATTGCAGGATTTAGGAAAGAACCATGCTGCAACCGAAGAAAACCAAGTATCGCAAGGCCTTTAAGGGCAAGATCAAGGGCGATGCCAAGGGCGGCACCACGCTGAACTTTGGCGCCTATGGTCTCAAAGCGCTTGAGCCTGAGCGGATCACCGCACGTCAGATCGAAGCTGCTCGCCGGGCCATCACCCGCGCGATGAAGCGTCAAGGTCGTCTGTGGATCCGCGTCTTCCCTGACGTGCCGGTTTCGAAGAAGCCTGCTGAAGTTCGTCAGGGTAAGGGCAAGGGCTCGGTCGAATATTGGGCCGCCCGCGTAAAGCCGGGCCGCATCATGTTTGAACTCGACGGCGTGCCGGGCCCAGTGGCTGCGCTCGCTTTCGAACGCGCTGCAATGAAGCTGCCGATCAAGACCAAGGTCGTTGCCCGCTTTGGCGACACCTCGCACCTGGGAGGTGACAAGTAATGGCTTCCACCGAAGATCTCCGCGCGAAGACCGATGATCAGCTTTCTGCTGAACTTACAGAGCTTAAGCGCGAGCAGTACAATCTGCGTTTTCAGGCTGCGACCAATCAGATGGAAAAGACCCATCGGATCAAGGAAGTGCGCCGCACAATCGCGCAGATCAAAACGCTGCAGAACGAGCGCTCTGCTGCAGCAGCAGCTAAGGCGTAAGGAGTAGACAATGCCGAAACGTATTCTGATCGGGACTGTCACCTCTGACAAAACCGACAAAACCGTGACCGTTCTGGTCGAGCGTAAGGTGAAGCACCCCCTTTATGGGAAGATCATCCGTCGCTCGAAGAAGTATCACGCGCATGATGAGAAGAACGAATTCACCATGGGTGACATCGTTCGGATCGAAGAGACAAAGCCGATCTCCAAGACCAAGACCTGGGCCGTCAAGGACCGCGTCGTGGCCGGCGGAGTGCAGGCGATCGAAGCTGACCTTGATGTGGCGGAAGCCACTCCGGGCGGCGAGTAATCTGACGCGCCCCTCGCTAGTTGGAGGGGCAACCAAGACGGAACTGCTGAGCCCCGGTTGGTATCGGGTGTCCCAGCAAGCCAAGAGAAGGAAACGGATCCATGATCCAGATGCAATCCAATCTCGACGTCGCGGACAATAGCGGCGCAAAGCGCGTCCAGTGCATCAAAGTGCTGGGTGGCTCTAAGCGCCGGTTTGCCTCCGTTGGCGACGTGATCGTGGTCTCTGTGAAAGAGGCCCAGCCGCGCGCTAAGGTGAAGAAGGGTGACGTCCACCGTGCCGTCATCGTTCGCACCAAGAAGGACGTTCGTCGTCCCGATGGCAGCGTGATCCGCTTCGACAGCAACGCCGCTGTCCTGGTCAATAAGAGCGAAGAGCCAATCGGCACTCGTATCTTTGGCCCGGTGGTGCGTGAACTGCGCGGTCGCGGCTTCATGAAAATCATTTCGCTCGCTCCGGAGGTGCTCTGATCATGGGTGCTGCAAAGATCAAGAAGGGTGACGAAGTCGTCGTTCTGGCTGGCAAGGACAAGGGCCGCACCGGCACCGTGTCGAAAGTCATGCCGAAGGAAGGCAAGATCGTGGTTGAAGGCGTGAACGTCGCAACCCGTCACCGCAAACCGACCCAGCAAAACCCGCAGGGTGGTATCGACCGCACGCCGGCTCCGATGCCTATCTCCAAGGTTGCAATTGCTGATCCCAAGGATGGCAAGCCCACCCGCGTCCGCTTCGAAGAGAAGGACGGTAAGAAGGTGCGCGTTGCTGTGAAGAGTGGGGAGGCCATCGATGGCTGATTATACGCCTCGCATGAAGGCCAAGTACGATGACGCCATCGTCAAGGCCATGACTGAGAAATTCGGCTACACGAACCGTCTTCAGGTCCCGAAGCTTGAAAAGATCACGCTCAACATGGGCGTGGGCGAAGCGAGCCAGGACAAGAAGAAGGTCGCGATTGCCGCTGAAGAGATGGCTCTGATCGCTGGTCAGAAGCCTGTCATCACCCGCGCGAAGAAGTCGATTGCTCAGTTCAAGCTGCGCGACGGCATGCCTATCGGTTGCAAGGTGAACTTGCGCCGTGACCGTATGTATGAATTTCTCGACCGTCTGGTGACGATTGCGATGCCGCGTATTCGCGACTTTCGTGGTCTGAATGCCAAGTCGTTTGATGGCCGTGGCAATTACGCCATGGGCATCAAGGAACAGATCATCTTCCCTGAAATCTCGTACGACAAGATCGACAAGGTTCGGGGTATGGACATCATCATCACCACGACCGCCAAGACCGACGAAGAAGCTCGCGAGCTGCTGCGTCTGTTCGGCTTCCCCTTCCAGGGCGAGGCAGGCGATCAGAAGGAAGCGGCGTAAGCCCGTTTCCATGACTGAAATTCAATAGGAAGAGAGCTTAAGTCCAATGGCGAAACTGAGTTCGATCAACAAAAACGAGCGTCGTAAGAAGCTCGTCCAGAAGTACGCAGCGAAGTACGAAAAGCTGAAGGCTATCGCTAATGATGAATCGCTTGATGAAAGCGAACGTCTGATTGCGCGCCTGAAGATGGCTGAGATTCCGCGCAATGCGAATCCCACCCGTGTTCGCAATCGCTGCGCCACCACCGGCCGCCCACGCGGCTATTATCGCAAGTTCGGCATCAACCGTATCGAACTGCGGAATCTCGGCAACCGGGGTATGATCCCGGGTCTGACCAAGTCGAGCTGGTGAGGAATTAACAGATGGCTATGACCGATCCACTGGGTGATATGCTCACCCGCATCCGCAACGGCCAGCGCGCGAAGAAGGACTCTGTCCTGTCGCCCGCGTCCAAGCTGCGTGCGAACGTTCTCGAAGTGCTTCAGCGTGAAGGCTACATCCGTGGCTATTCAGAAGACGAGACCGGCAAGCACCCTGCGCTGCGGATTGAACTGAAATATTTCGAAGGCGAGCCGGCGATCAAGCACGTCGCGCGCGTCTCCAAGCCGGGCCGCCGCGTCTATTCGGGAAGCCAGGAGCTTCCGGTTGTACGCAACGGTCTTGGTATCACCATCGTCTCGACCCCGCGCGGTGTCCTTTCGGACGCTGAAGCTCGCGCAAGCAAGGTCGGCGGCGAAGTTCTTGCGGAGGTCTTCTGATGAGCCGCATTGGTAAAAAGGCGGTCGCAATCCCTGGTGGGGTTACGGCCAGCATCGACAACGGCACGCTGACTGTGAAAGGCCCCAAGGGCACTCTCACGCTGGGTCTGTCTGATCTGATCGACTACAAGGTCGAAGGTGACGAGATCCAAGTCAATCCGGCTAACGACACGAAGCAGGCGCGCTCCTATTGGGGCATGCAGCGCACGCTGGTTGCCAACCTGGTTGAAGGTGTGACCGAAGGCTTTTCCAAGACGCTTGAGATCACCGGTGTCGGCTATCGTGCCAACGCACAGGGCAAGAAACTGAAGCTTGAGCTTGGTTTCAGCCACGATGTGATGCTCGACGTGCCGGAAGGCATCGAAGTCAAAACGCCCGATCAGACCACGGTCGAGATCTCTGGCATCGACAAGCAGGCCGTTGGTCAGTTTGCCGCCGAGATCCGCGAATGGCGCAAGCCTGAGCCGTACAAGGGCAAGGGCATCAAGTATCGCGGCGAGTATATCTTCCGCAAGGAAGGGAAGAAGAAGTAAGATGGCAAAACTTTCTCTCTTTGAACGTCGCCGCCGCCGTGTTCGCACCGCTTTGCGTGCTCGTGGTGGTGATCGTCCACGTCTGTCGGTGCACCGCACTGGCCGTCACATCTACGCGCAGATCATCGACGATGCTGCTGGCAAGACTGTTGCTGCTGCTTCGACTTTGGGCGCTAAGAAGTCGGGCGCGAACGTTGATGCCGCAACGCAGGTTGGCAAGGACATTGCCGCCGCTGCGAAGAAGGCTGGTGTGACCACTGTCGTGTTTGATCGCGGCGGGTTCCTGTTCCATGGCCGCGTGAAAGCGCTGGCCGATGCCGCTCGTGAAGGCGGGCTGGAGTTCTGATGATGGCTGACGAAAAGAAAACTGAAGAAGCCGCAACCGAAACCGCTGCACCCGAAGCGGCTGCTCCTGAAGCAGCGCCTGCGGAAGCGGCACCTGCTGCTGAAGCTGCTCCGGCAGAAGCTGCGCCTGCTGAGGCTCCGGCCGAAGCTCCCAAGGCGGAAGAACAGCGCGGTCGTGGTGGACGTGGTGGTCGTGGCGGCAATGATCGTGGCCGTGGCCGCGGTGGCCGTGACAACCGTCGTGGCAAGCGCGAAGAAGAAGATGATGGCATCATCGAGAAGCTCGTGCACATCAACCGCGTCTCAAAGACGGTGAAGGGTGGTAAGCGCTTCGGCTTTGCTGCGCTCGTCGTGGTTGGCGATGGTCAGGGCCGCGTTGGCTTTGGCCACGGTAAAGCGCGCGAAGTGCCTGAGGCTATCACCAAGGCTACCGCTGCGGCTCGCAAGAAGATGATCCGCGTTCCGCTCAAGGAAGGCCGCACGCTGCACCATGATGGCAATGGCCGTTTTGGTGCCGGCAAGGTTACCGTTCGCACCGCGCCTCCGGGTACTGGCATTATTGCCGGTGGTCCGATGCGTGCAGTGTTCGAGAGCTTGGGTGTCGCTGACGTTGTGACCAAATCGGTCGGTACGTCGAACCCTTACAACATGATCCGCGCCACCTTCGAGGCGCTGCAGGACCAGACTTCGCCGAAGTCGGTTGCTCAGCGTCGCGGTAAGAAGGTTGCCGACCTCTTGGGTCGTGGCGGTTCGAGTGCAGCTGAGGCGGAAGTCGACGCTGCTGCAATCGCGGAGTAAAATCAGATGGCTACCATCAAGATCAAACAGATCGGTTCGCCGATCCGTCGTCCCGAGAAACAGCGCCAGATCCTGATCGGCCTGGGCCTCAACAAGATGCACAAGGTCGTTGAGCGGAAGGACACTCCTGAAGTTCGCGGCGCGGTCGCCAAGATCCCGCATCTGGTTGAGATCGTGGACTAAACCAAAAAATGGGGCCTCGCGTGACCGCGGGGCCTCAACCTTTCAGCGCGAAGAAAAGCGAAAGCGAGTGCAATTATGAAACTTTCAGACATCCGTGACAATGAAGGCGCCCGTAAGGGGCGTATGCGCAAGGGCCGTGGTATCGGTTCGGGCAAGGGCAAAACCGCAGCGCGCGGTCAGAAGGGCCAGAAGAGCCGTTCCGGCGTCGCGATCAAGGGCTTCGAAGGCGGTCAGATGCCGCTTCACATGCGCCTGCCAAAGCGTGGCTTCAACAATCCGTTCGGCAAGGACTATGCCGAGGTGAACATTGGCATGGTCCAAAAGTGGATCGACGCCAAGAAGATCGACGGCAAGAAGGACATCACCGAAGAAGTCCTGCGCGCAACCGGTCTGGTTCGCGGCGGCAAGGACGGTGTCCGTCTGCTGGGCAAGGGCGAAATCAAGGCCAAGGCCAAGTTCGTTGTTACCGGCGCCACCAAGGGCGCGATTGCAGCTGTTGAGAAAGCTGGCGGCAGCGTCGAAGTGACCGCTCCGGCCAAGACTGAAGCAGCCGAATAAGTTCGAATATCATCTCCCGGGCCGTCGGCCAGACGCTGTGCTGATGGCCCGGGATGATGAAAAGTGAGCCTTGGGGTTCGACATTCGACCCCGCTCTTCCTATTTAGGCTCGCGTGGTTGGGAAACTCCGACCAAAACTTGTAGGATCGATACCGAAAAATGGCTTCACGCGCCGATAATGTCGCAAGCAATCTGAACCTGGGCAACTTTGCTCAGGCGACTGAGCTGCGCCAACGCATCTGGTTCACCATTGGTGCGCTGATCGTTTTCCGTTTCCTCAGCTTTGTGCCGCTGCCGGGCATCAATCCGCTCGCGCTTGATGTTTTGGCTGAGTCGCAACAGGGCGGTATCCTTGGCATGTTCAACATGTTCACCGGCGGCGCGCTGGCGAATATGAGTCTGATCGCACTGGGCGTGATGCCATACATCACGGCATCCATCGTGGTGCAAATGGCCTCGGCGCTGCACCCGACACTTGCCGCTCTCAAGAAAGAGGGCGCTACGGGCCGTCAAAAACTCAATCAATACACCCGCTACGGCACAGTCTTCCTGTGTGCGATCCAGGGGTGGTTCCTTGCTACGGGCCTTGAGACCCTCGCCAGCGCGCAGGGGCTCGAAGCCGTGGTGAACCCCGGCTATGGTTTCCGCGTGGGCGCCGTTATCAGCCTTGTGGGCGGCACTATGTTCTTGCTTTGGCTGGGTGAGCAAATTACTTCACGCGGGATCGGTAACGGCGTTTCGCTGATCATCATGGCAGGCATTGTTGCCCAATTCCCGACCTTCGCGATGAACATGTTCGAAGGCGGCCGCACCGGCTCAATCGCTCCGACCATCATCATCAGCTTCCTCGTTATGGTTGCCGTGCTGATCTTGATCATCAGCTTTGTCGAGCGAGCGCAGCGCCGCTTGCTGATCCAGTATCCCAAGCGCGCAACCCAGCAAGGCATGATGCAGGCAGACCGCTCGCACCTGCCGCTGAAGCTCAACACCGCCGGTGTTATCCCACCGATTTTCGCAAGCTCGCTGCTGCTGCTGCCGCTGACGATCTCCCAGTTTGCCGGCCAATCGATAGATACGTCCAGCACTTCGGGCAGCATCATCCAGACGCTGAACCAATATCTTCAGCATGGTCAGCCGATCTACATGCTGCTCTACGCGGTCGGGATCATCTTCTTCTGCTTCTTCTACACCGCCGTTGTTTTCGATCCGGAGGACACCGCGGACAATCTGAAGCGCAATGGTGGTTTCATCCCCGGCATCCGCCCAGGCAAGCGGACCGCTGACTATCTCGAATATGTTCTCACCCGCATCACCGTTGTCGGCGCGATCTATCTGACCGTCGTCTGCGTGGTGCCCGAGTACATGATCGCCCAGACCGGCATTCCGCTGTTCCTTGGCGGAACCAGCTTGCTGATTGTGGTCAATGTGACCGTTGATACGATCAGCCAGGTCCAGTCGCACCTATTGGCGCACCAATATGGCGATCTCATCAAAAAGGCTAAGTTGAAAGGCCGCATGCGCTGAGGGTAAGAACCCGCAGACGTTGTCAGCCGTTAAGAGATAAGAAAGCGCGCCAAGGGGTGCACCCGGCGCGATTTGAGGGGACTGTTTCTTGAACATCATTCTTCTTGGACCTCCGGGGGCAGGCAAGGGCACGCAAAGCGCTGGCCTGGTTGAGCGCCACGGCATGAAGCAGCTTTCCACCGGCGACATGCTGCGCGCAGCGGTCAAGGCAGGGACGCCAGTAGGCCTCGAAGCGAAAGCGGTGATGGATCGCGGTGAGCTGGTTTCTGACGAAATCGTCTCTTCGCTGATCGACGAGAATCTGGCCGCAATGCCCGCCGAGCAGGGCGCTATCTTCGACGGCTATCCACGCACGGCGGCTCAGGGTGAACAACTCGACGCTTTGCTGGCCAAGCATGGACGCACTTTGGATCATGTGATTGAGCTGGAAGTCGATGTCGACGCTCTGGTTGAACGTATCACGGGCCGCTTCTCCTGCGCCAATTGCGGCGCCCTTTATCATGACACCGCAAACCCTCCTGCCAAGGAAGGCGTGTGCGATGTCTGCGGCCACACCGAATTCAAGCGTCGCCCCGACGACAATGAAGAGACCGTGCGCACCCGCATGGAAGAATACCGCGCCAAGACCGCGCCAATTCTTCCCGGCTATGAAGCACGCGGCATTGTGACCCGTGTTGACGGCATGGCCGATATCGATGCGGTTGCCGGATCTATCGACGCCATTCTGGGCTGATAGCTCTTCCCTCCCGCATCCAGCTTCTCTAACCCTGTCTGCGGACTAGGGAGGCTTGCTTTGCGTAAATTCCAACTGACTTGTGCTGCTGCCGTGTTCGCCGCGAGCACCGCTGCGCCTGTCGCTGCTGAAGTGGTGCAGGCGGGCGACAACCACTTCATCACCCGCAATGAAGCCATCGTCGAGGCGAGCCTGACTGAAACTTGGCTTGCGCTGATCAGCCCGGCAGGCTGGTGGTCGAGCGAGCACACTTGGTCAGCCGATGCCGCCAATCTGACGCTGACGCCTCAGGCAGGCGGCTGCTTCTGTGAGAAGATCCCGGAGGTCAACGAACCCGACCGCTTCACGCTGGAAGGCAGCGTTGAGCACATGCGGGTGATCCAGGCCTATCCTGAAGTCGCTTTGCGTATGACCGGCGCGTTAGGGCCGCTTCAGAGCGAGCCTGTCACCGGCATCCTCACCATTGCGCTTAGCGAGGTCGAGAATGAGGATGGCGTGACCGGCACAAAGATCGTGTGGGAGTACAATGTCGGCGGCCAGATGCGCTATCCGATCCCGGTGATCTCAAACGCGGTGGACGGCGTGATGACGCTGCAACTGACGCGGCTTGCTGACAATCTCGGCACGATCGTCGCTCCGGCAGCACCGGCACCGCCGCCTCAGCCAGAGCCGGAACCTGCGCCCGAGGATGAGCTGTCGGATGACGACATCATTCCTGAGGACAGCCCTAGGGACAGCAACGCGCCGATTGTGATCGACCCTGAAGCGGTGCTTGAGGCGCCTGCGGAAGAGCCGAGCGGTCCTTCGGCGGTGGATGAGGCGTTTGACGATCTAAGCGGGCCGGGCTGACCAAGGCAGCGCCGCCGGTGCAAAGTCGGCGCGGGCGCGTTCTCAACAGCATGACAAGCCAACGCTGGGCGGACCCGAGAATGCGGGCTTGGCGCCTGTGGGTTCGGCCTCTGCAGGCTCGGACATATCCGGGCCGCTATCATCGCCATAGGTCGGCGCGTCTGACAGCGTGTGGAACATCTCCCAGATCACATTGCTGGGGTCTTTGGTCCAATGCTTGTTGCCATTGGCATAGCAGCAATGCGCATCTTTCTCTGGAGCCGAGGCAATCTCCGCCGCATCGAGGCGCGCATGCAGGTGTTCAAGTTCCGCTTCGCTACCCGCCTGAATGCCGACATGGTTGATCCCGGTCTCAAACCCCTCGCGGTCGCTGATGGCGAGGTTGATGCGCGGGTCGTCGATCTCCCATTTCACATAGTCGTCTTTGACCACAGCAGGTTCTGCGCCAAAAAGGGCGGAGTAGAAGGCCGTCGACGGCTCAATCGCATCGACGCTGATATGGATGTGCAGGCGTTTCATTTCAGGGGACTCCTTTGGTTGTCTTCAGGGAGGGCAAATTCGCCGACGATCTCCGGCACACCCGAACAGCAATCCTTCATCAGAAAGCCGAGCAGCGCGCGAAGCGTGTCGTAATTGGCGCGGTAGATGATGGAGCGACCGTCTCGCTCGGACGAGACCAGCTGCGCAGCGTCCAACTTGGTCAGATGGGCGGAGAGCAGATTGGCGCTGATGCCAAGCTGAGATGCGATAGCACCAGCAGGCAGTCCGGCATCTCCAGCGCGGACGAGCAGCTTGACAGTGTCGAGTCGCGTTTCCTGAGAAAGCGCTCCAAAACAGGCGAGGGCGGTCTTCATTTCCATAGTTCAACGAATATTGAAACGATTCGGGTATGTCAAGAGTGGACGGGTGGCGCGGCGACTTTGACCGGCGCTTTGCCAGCGTGTATTCATGCTCTTGAAACACCTTCTTAGTGGCCCATATTGGTCGCTCGGTCGTTTATGCGTGGCTGAGGTGTTGACGGATGCTCCGCAGTGCCCTAAGCGCGCGGCTCATTCGACACGTTCGAGTCATTGGGAATCAGTCCGGTCAGGCACTGCTGATACAGCTTTGTGCCATCCGGGCTTTTGCCGTTTCAGGCCAATCTGGCCGGCTGTGACGAAGGCGTGTTGGTGTTTTGAGCGTTGAGATAGGGCAGGCGGGCCATTGGCTTCGTGAGTTCCCTGTGGAGCATGGAGAATTAAGTGGCTCGTATTGCCGGGGTAAACATCCCCACAAACAAGCGTGTGATTATCGCGCTGACCTATATTCACGGAATTGGCCGCACAACGGCTGTCCAAATCGCCGACAAGCTTGGCATCCCGCACACCGCACGCGTTCAGGACCTCACCGATGAGGAAGTCCTGCGCATCCGCGAAACGATCGACGCCGACCATACGGTTGAAGGCGATCTGCGTCGTGATACGGCGATGAACATCAAGCGTCTGATGGACCTGCGTTCGTATCGTGGTCTGCGTCACCGCAACCAGCTGCCCGTTCGCGGTCAGCGCACGCACACCAACGCCCGCACCCGCAAGGGTAAGGCCAAGCCGATCGCTGGGAAGAAGAAGTAAGCTTGCGGGGTAACCCGACGAAGCTTTTCCCTTCTCCCGATAGAATAAGGATAAACGAACAATGGCACGCGAACCCGCCAAGATCAGGCGCCGTGACAAGAAGAACATCACCAGCGGCGTTGCGCATATCAACGCCAGCTTCAACAACACCATGATCACCATCACCGATGCTCAGGGCAATGCGATCAGCTGGTCCAGCGCAGGCATGATGGGCTTTAAGGGATCGCGCAAATCGACCCCTTATGCCGCTCAGGTGGCTGCTGACGATGCAGGTAAGAAGGCGGCGGAACACGGTGTTCGCACGCTGGAAGTCGAAGTGAAGGGTCCGGGCTCTGGTCGTGAGAGCGCTCTGCGCGGTCTCGCTGCTGTGGGCTTCAACATCACGTCCATCCGTGACGTGACGCCGATCCCGCATAACGGCGTGCGTCCTTCAAAGCGTCGCCGCGTCTAATCCCGTTTAGGTCGGTGGCAGTCCAACGGGGCCGCCACCTTCCAACCGGGGTCGCAGGGCTGACGAGCGCGCGATCCCGACCTTGAAACTGAACCGCTTACGTAAGCGAACAAGGGGAAATCCATGTCCGTCAATATGAAGAACTGGCAGGAACTTAAGAAACCCAACGCTCTCGAAATCAAGGAAGGCGGCGACAAGAATCGTAAGACCACCTTCGTCGCAGAACCGCTGGAACGCGGCTTTGGTCTGACTCTTGGTAACGCGCTGCGCCGTGTGCTGCTGTCCTCGCTTCAGGGCGCGGCCATCACCTCGATCAAGATCGAGAACGTATTGCACGAATTCTCTTCGCTGGCAGGCGTCCGCGAAGACGTGACCGACATCGTCCTCAACGTGAAGCAAATCGCGCTGAAGATGGAAGGCGAGGGGCCCAAGCGCCTGCAGCTTTCGATGACCGGTCCAGCCACCGTCAAAGCGGGTGACATTGCTGTCACCGGCGACATCGAAGTGATGAACAAGGATCTTGTCCTGTGTCATCTCGACGAAGGCGCGACGCTGAACATGGAACTGACCGCTGACGTGGGCAAGGGCTATTCGCCTGCTGTCCAGAACCGTCCGGCCGATGCGCCGATCGGTCTGATCCCGGTCGACTCGCTCTACAGCCCGGTTCGCCAGGTTAGCTACAAGGTTGAGAATGCCCGTGTTGGTCAAGAGCTTGATTTCGACAAGCTCTCGTTGACTGTTGAGACCGATGGCACCGTCACCCCGGAAGACGCCGTGGCCTATGCCGCGCGCATCCTCCAGGACCAGCTGACGCTGTTCGTCCACTTCGAAGATGGCATTCCGCAGCCGCAATCGGCGATGATCGGCCAGGCCGCAACGCCGCAAGAAGACGATGCGAACCAGCTCAACCGTTACCTCCTCAAGAAGGTCGACGAGCTGGAACTGTCGGTCCGCAGCGCAAACTGCCTCAAGAACGACAACATCATCTACATCGGCGATCTGGTCCAGAAGACCGAAGCCGAGATGCTGCGCACCCCGAATTTTGGCCGCAAGTCCCTGAACGAGATCAAGGAAGTGCTGTCGTCGATGGGTCTGCGTCTGGGCATGGACATCCCCGGATGGCCGCCTGAGAACATCGAAGAAATGGCCAAGAAGCTCGAACAAGAGCTGCTGGGCTAACCAAGGTTTCGGCGGCGCACCTCAAGCGCCGCCAGCTTTGGGGTACCTTACACGGCCCCTCAACGAACCGCTGATCCCTTCAGGGAAAGTGGGAACCGGTTTCCCGCCCGGAAGGGTCAGCAAACAAAGGATGGAATTATGCGTCACGGAATTTCTCAACGTAAGCTTTCGCGCAAGTCGGGCCACCGCAAGGCTCTCTTCCGCAACATGTCGGCGGCTCTGATTAAGCACGAGCAGATCTTCACCACCGAAGCCAAGGCGAAAGAACTGCGTCCCTATGTCGAGAAGCTGGTCACTCTGGCCAAGCGCGGCGGTCTTTCGAACCGGCGTCTCGCCATGACGCGCCTGCAGGACGAAACCCAGCTGAAGAAGCTGTTCGAAGTTCTGGCAGAGCGTTACAAGGACCGCGACGGCGGCTACACCCGCGTGATCAAGGCCGGCCCGCGCGCCAGCGACAGCGCGATGACCGCTGTGATCGAGTTCGTGGATCGCGACGAAGACGCCAAAGGTCAGGACTCTGGTCCGAACATGGCTGAAGTCGACGAATACGCCGAAGCGCAAGCCTAAGCGCTGGACGTTTCGACCAACGACAAAGAGGGGCTGGCGGAGAGATCCGCTGGCCCTTTTCTTTTGGGCGCGCATGGCTAGGCTCTGCGTCCATGAACAAGCTATACCTCAGTGCCGCAGCTGCGGCCTCCATCGCCGCTTTCTCCACCCCAGCCACAGCCCAATCCGCGCAAGAGCGGTTGGATGCACGCTATAATCAGGCGCTTGCCGCTGGCTACAAGGCGCTGTTCCTGTGCAGCGCGATTGCCAATGCGGAGGCCAATGGCACTACGCGCACGCCAGAGAGCGTCCATGAGTGGGAGCTGACCGGCGTGAACTCGCGCTATGACGACTTCATCCGCGAGCTTCCCTATGAAATCGTGCGTCGCCCCACCGGCCAGATCGCCCATGTTCAGGTCGAATGGGACGACGACATGCCTGACCGCGTCGCGATGTATTTCGGGACAAGCACGGGTTGCTCAATCATGCCCATTGGTACGCCAGAGGATTACAGCGATCCTGAGAGAGGCATTCCTCGCGCAAGTAGTGATGTTGGCAATGAAGAGACAGGTCGCCTGCCGATTGCTGAGGCGAACAACCGTGGTCTTACTCGGCATATGAACGCTGCCATAGAGGGCGACGGCTATGGAGAAGGCGCGCGTACAACTGCGATTGTCGTCCTTCAGAACGGTGCAGTGCGCGAAAGTCGCTATGCGAATGGATATGCTTGGAACACGCCGCAACGCACATGGTCGGTCGCCAAAAGCATCGCGGCGACATTCGTCGGCATGGCAGCTTTGTCGGATGTGCATGATGTTCAGGACCCGGTGAACCTTAACTATTGGCGTGGCGGCGGCGCTGCTGATCAGCGTCGGACGATCACGATTGATCACGCTTTGCGCATGGCCTCGGGGCGTTACTCCGACACGCCGGGCAATCGCACCGAACCAATCTATTGGGGCGGATCAACGGTTGATGAGCGCGCAACGCACTGGCCGCTGATTCATCAACCGGGCACGGTCTATCGCTATTCGAACAACGACACGCTGATGGCGATCAAGGGGATCGAGGAGTATATCGGATTCAACGGTGTCGATGAGATGATCCGGCGGATCGGCATGGAGCACACCTATATCGAAACCGACTCGCGCGGCGGTGCGGTGCTGTCGAGCCAGGTCTGGACCACAGCAGAGGACCTTGCGCGATTAGGTCAGCTTTATCTCCAAGACGGCGTGTGGGAAGGAGAACGCATCCTGCCCGAAGGCTGGGTGGATTATGTCTCCGACCCCAGCGGTCCTCAGCCAGAAGGCACCAATTGGGGCTATGGCGCGGGCTGGTGGACCTTCCGCCGCCCGGAAGGCAATGCGTTTGAGGGAATTCCCGATGACGCCTTCGCCGCGCGCGGCAATCGCGGGCAATATGTCGTCGTTGTGCCGAGCCGTGATGTCGTGATCGTCCGACGCGGGGAGGACATGGTCGGAACCCGATTTGATATCGCGGCCTTTACGCGCGACGTACTTGGGGCGCTTGGAGACTGAGCAATGCGGCTCGTTACGCCGCGATACATCCATTCATGTTAGAAGGTATAAATCTGAACATCTGCTGCAAGCCTCGGTCAGATTGACCTCAGAATCGTTCATCTAAAAGGGTTCCACAGTGAACGGAAATGGTTCCACCCACTGAAAACCCGAGGATGAACCCACATGACGACTTTGAAACAAACTCTCACAAAGGGTGCGCTCGGGACTGTCGCGGCTGGCGCGATGGCCCTTGCCACTGCAACCCCTGCCGCTGCGAATGATCGCCACCGCGATCGTGGTGTCGACGCCGGTGACGTAATCGCAGGCGCTCTGATTATTGGCGGTATTGCCGCTATTGCTGGAGCCTTCGACGGTGATGGTGATCGCAACTATCGCGACCGGCGCTACCGTGATCGCAACTATCGCGACAACCGTGGCTACCACAATGACGGCTTCCGTGGTCGTCGCGGAGCAGAGCAGGCGATTGAACGTTGTATCCGCACAGCAGAGCGCCAAGCGCGCAGGTTTGGCGGATGGCGCTTTGCCGACGTGACGCAAATCCGCGACGTTGACCGCACCCGCTTCGGCTTCCGCATTCGCGGCCGGATGGAGGTGCAAGGCAACCAATTCCGCGGACGCAATTTCGACCGTGGCCGCTTCACCTGCTACGTCGAGCGTGGAAACCGTGCGCAAATCGACTTTAGCGGTATCCGCGGACTGCGCTAAGCCCACCAAAACGCCTCTGATTGAGGCGAAATGACCCACCACCAAGATAGGCGGTTCAGGTAGCGTCAAGCCTGGACCGCCTATCGCGCGTTCAGCTAGAGCGAGTGGTGGACGCTCACCTTAACATTTTGGTGAAGTCAAACAGGAGGGGCCCCCATGGCTCAAAACTCACCCGCTTATCTCTTCAAATCACGCAGGATCGGCGCGCTGGCTTGTACGGTCGCGGCCGTCTCCATGGTCGCGACACCGGCCTATGCTGCCGAAGCTCTGCCCGAGATCACGGCGGAGCCAGTCAGCGCGGTTGGGCTTGAATGGTCCGACACGCTGCTCGACCCGACGCAGTTTGATCCTGAGGCTGAGACTACCGAATATTGGGGCCGCCGTTGGCGTGGTCGGCGCTATCGCCGTAACCGCATCCGGGGCGGAGACATCTTGGCAGGCGCGCTGATCATTGGCGGTATCGCTGCCATTGCAAGCGCTGCGAACAACAACAACCGTCGCCGTGACCGTGATGTAGTCGTGGTCGAGCGGGAGCGTTCGCGCGATTATGAGGATCAGCGCGATGATCGCCGCACCAATCGCAGCACGAATTCCGGCTCGGGCATCGACAATGCCGTTTCCATCTGCCTCAACGAGATTGAGCGTGATGTCCGCGTCGACAGCGTCGATGGTGCAAGCCGCGCGGCCTCTGGCTGGATCGTGACCGGTACGCTCTTCAACGGCTCGGGCTTTTCCTGCCAGATCGACAATAATGGCCGCATTTCAGGCGTCGACTACGGAGGATTCTCCGGCGTGAGTGCGGATGAGGCCGAGGGTCAGTGGTCAGAGCAAAGCTATGCCAGCGCCCGTGCTTCCATGCCGACACAGCGTCCGAGTGATCCGGCAACGCTCACCTATGCTGAGGCTGATGAGGATGCTCGTCCTCTGGTGGATGTCGCTGAAGATCAACCGTTACCGGCCTATCCCGGCGGTCCGCTTCCGGGCGAGGAAGATCTGGGCGGTTAATCAATCAGAGCTATCTCTGAGGCGGGGCGTCACCTTCGGGCGGCGCCCCGTTTTTCTTTGAACCATAGGTCGGCAACGCCAGCTCGAACCGAATTGCCGCGCTGCGGAGGGCAAAGCCTGCAACCAGTGCGACGATCCAGATCATCCAATTGGCAAGGCCAAGGCCGGGCGCGAACTGCATACCCAGTACGGTCAGAGCAGCGCTCAAGGCCGCGGCGGTGACGTAGAGTTCAGGCTGCATGATGATCGACGGGCGGCCTGCGACCACGTCGCGGATGACCCCTCCGACGCAGCCCGTGATGATACCCATCAGGATCGCCGGAATTGGCGGGATGCCGTATGCGATCGCTTTCGCGCTGCCGAGCACCGCATAGGCGGCGAGGCCGAGCGCGTCAGCGTAGTCGAGCAGCTTGCCCTCCCACCACTTCATCGGCGTGAACCATGCGGCAAGCGCGGTGCCCAGGCAGACCGCCGCCACCCACGGATCGGTCATCCAGAACACCGGCGCGTCGATCAGCAGATCGCGCACTGTCCCTCCACCCACACCGGTGACGAGGGCGAAGAAGGCCATGGTGACGAAGGTCTGCCGCTCACGCGCGGCCACGAGCGCTCCCGACAGAGCGAAGATCGCAATGCCGATCAGGTCGAGCACGTCGAGGATAGGGGTGAGGACGGCCTCGTTCATACGCGCGCCTTCACCTTGGACTTGCGCCGCCGGAACATGAGCACACAGCCGAGCAGGGCGCCGGTCAGCGACAGACCTGCGAACAGGATCAGGATCGGGTGGCTGGTGTCTTCACGCTCAGACATGTCCATGATGTGGATCCCCCAGGCAAAGTCGAACCAGCGCCACCAGCGTGTGCGAACCGCTGCGATTTCTCCTGTATCGCGCCCGACATAGATGTGGGTGCCGTCCTCCAGCGCGACTTGCCACACGGGCATTGGGCGGCGGAAGTCGAAGGGCACGTCCTCAGCAGCGAAGAAGGTGACGGCGCGGACCTGATCTCCGCCCACGATCCGCTTTGCGACCAGCGCACGGGCAGCTGCAGCGTCGAGGGCGGGAATTGCCTCTCCGCTCTCCATATCGACCCGCGTGGTTGCTCCGTCGAGCGTGGTCAGGATCGCCACTGCGCGCCCGTCCTGCATGGTCACGCGCATCTCTTTCAGCTGTGCGTCCTGCGTGGCAAGATCGCTGTCCGCTAGCACCAGAGCGGCTTCCTCCTGAGCGATGCGCAGATGCTCTCCGCGCACTTCCTCAATCGGCTTGATGACCATGAACAGCCCGCTGGCGAGCCACATAACAATGGGCACACCAACCAGCCAGCTGAGCCAGATATGCCACTGCGCAAAGCGTTTCAGGAGAAGGGTTTGTGCCATCCGCCGCCCATGAGCCTTTGCGCCTATCCGTGCAAGATTTTCCCGATCTCGCCCGCCGCATGGATGCAGTCGAGGTCGCTCATAAACGGCCCCATGACCTGCATTCCGCAGGGCAGCAGAGACCCTTCATATGTGCCGCTGCCAATCGGCAGAACGGTCGCGGGCAGGTTTGGGAAGGTCGCGATGCCTGCCCATGCGAGGCCAGCGGCTCCGGGAAGGTCCTGGCCGTTCACTCGGATGGTCCCATCAAAAACGCGGCCTTCCAGATGCGGCACGGCCAGCACGGGGGCAGGCGGAGCGAGGACAAAGTCGTAGCTCTCGAATAGCTGTGCCCACTCAAACGCCTTGGCCGCCTGCGCGTCGAGCAGATCAAACCAGTCGGTCGCGGTTGCACGTGTGCCGTTCTTTGAGGGAGCTCCGCGCGCCATCGCGATGTTGAGCATGCGCATATAGGCATCCTGCTGCCCCTCGAGATCGGGGATCAGGTCGCTGCTGCGATCGACTTGAGTGCCTGCCGCGATCAGAGCTTCGATGGCGGCTTCGGTCGGCTCGGCAACCGAGGCATCGACAGGCGCTCCGGGATATTCGGTGATGGCGAGCAGGCGGCACTCTTTGAGCGGTTTCCCTTTGCGAGCGAGCGGATATTGCGCGGCCACCTCCATCATCAACGCCAAGTCTTCTGCGTTGCGTGTGATCGGTCCGGCAATGGAGAGCGCGCCATCATGCGCCGCGACAAAGCCCTTTCGACGCGCCATTTGCGGGTGGTCGTGGCCTTGCTTGGAGACGAGACCCCAGCTCGACTTATGCCCCCACACACCACAGAAATGGGCCGGCACGCGGACCGAACCACCGATATCGGTGCCGAACTCGCAAGCGACCATTCCGCTTGCCACCGCTGCCGCGCTGCCTCCGGAGGAGCCTCCGGGAGAGCGGGTCACGTCATGTGGGTTGTTGGTGCGGCCATAGACCGGGTTAACGCTCTGCCAGTCGGTGAGGTCGACCGGCACGTTGGTCTTGCCGACAATCACTGCGCCCGCCGCCTTCAGCCGCCGCACCAGATCGCTGTCGCGCGGAGCGATGTAGTTGGTGAGCCGCTGGTGCCCCCAGCAACTTTGCAAGCCCTCGACGTCGAAGCTTTCCTTGACCGTCATCGGCACGCCGAAAAGTGGTTGGTTGGGGGAGGGGCCTGCTGCATCCATCGCCTTCGCGCGCTCATAGGCCCGCTCAAAATCCGGCACGGCTAGCGCGTCGATCTCCGCATCCAGCTGCTCGATCCGAGTGATCGCCGCGTCCACCGCTTCGGTAACGCTGATCTCGCCCGCGCGGATCGCCGCAGCAGTCTCAGCCGCGCCGGGTTTATCAGTCAGTTGCGGATAGGTCATTGCCGGTCACTCCCACTCTCCAAGTTGCTTGTTAACGCATCAAAGTGAGGCAAAAAAGCGATCTTCCGCAGCGTAGTCGAAGGGATCAAAGGGATAGCTTGCGAGCACTGGAAACGCCGCGCGCCAATCGGCGGGGTTGAAGTCGCAGAGCCACTTCACCGTGCGATTGACCTCTGTTTCGTAGTCAAATGCATTTTGGCCTTTCCGAAGCTTATCGCAGTTCAGGGTTAGCGGCTTTCCTACTGACCAAGGCGTTCGTCCTAAGTTGCCGTCATTTTCAAGCATCACAAATTCAGGTGCGCAGTCCATGTGCCGCGCAATGCACTGACCAATTTCTGACACTGAAAGAGCGGTTTCGTCGCCGACGTTATAGGTTCCGCCGACTTTGCGTTTGGCAAGCCTGACTGCATACCAAGCGAGCTCCGTCACGCTGCTCGTTTGGAACCGAGATTCCCCTCGATACATCAGCGGAATGCGCGCGCGTCCATCGAGTATGCGCTTCACAAACCACCACTCGCGAGGATGGCGAGAATAGGGGCCATGAATGGCCGCTGGCCTAAGGATCGTCACACGATCACCGAAGAGCTCGCGCGCTTTGTTCTCCATCCGCACTTTGCGCGTGGAATATGTCTCTGGCCCGGGAGGAACGACCGCGTTGGTTTCCGAAATTGGCCCGTCAAACTCGGGCCACCCATTCTTCGCGGCTTCGTCCAGCGTGCGTCCTTGCGCATCGCAATAGACGCTCGCGGAGGAAATCAGGACGAGGTGACCGATCTTGTCCGGATCGTATCGAAGCACGTCCTCTTCATCGAATGCGATTGTATCGAGCACAATCTCCGCTTCGGGGACGGGATCCTGGCCTTTGACGTAGTGATCGAAGCTGTCCGCGATGCCCGGCTCGTCAACCCATGCAGGCTGCGAGCGCGCACAAATTCTTACGTCGCTATAGCCCTCAATCCAGAACTGGCCCCAAGCTGCGTGAGCAATTTGGCCTGCGCCGATGATTGCCGCTTCGTGGACCATCCGATCACATATGGATCGGCTTGCCTTGGACCGCCATTGCCGCTTCCTTGAAGGCTTCGGCGTGGGTCGGATGGGCGTGGCAGGTGTAGGCGATGTCTTCGGAGGTTGCTCCGAACTCCATCGCTTGTGCTGCCTGAGCGATCATTGTGCCGGCCAGTGTGTTGATCATCCACACGCCCAGCACGCGGTCGGTTTCGGCGTCCGCGATGACTTTTACAAAGCCATCGGGGTCGCGGTTTGCCTTCGCGCGGGAGTTAGCCATCATCGGGAACTTGCCGACTTTGACCTTGCTCTTGTCGCCGCCCACAGCCTCGATCGCTTGCTCTTGCGTCAAGCCAACGCCTGCGATTTCGGGAGTGGTGTAAACGACGTTGGGGATCACATCGTGGTTCACAATGCCAGTTTCGCCTGCGATGTTCTCTGCCACCGCGACGCCTTCATCCTCGGCCTTGTGCGCGAGCATGGGGCCGGGGACGACATCGCCGATGGCCCAGATGCCTTCAATGCTCGTGCGGAACTCGTGGTCGATCTCGATCTGACCGCGATTGTTGACTTGGAGGCCCGCCTTGTCGAGCGCCAGGCCGTCTGTGTTCGGACGACGACCGATTGAGACGAGCACGTGGCTTGCCTCAAGCGTTTGTTCGTCACCGCCTTCGGATTTCTCGATGGTGAGCGAGACTTTCTTGCCCTTGACCTCGGCGCCGGTGACCTTGTGGCCGAGCATCCATTCGAGGCCCTGCTTTTTGAAGATCTTGTTGGCTTCCTTGCGCACTTCCTCGTCCATGCCGGGGAGGATTTGGGGCAGGAATTCAACCACAGTGACCTTCGCGCCGAGCCGCCGCCAGACCGAGCCAAGCTCCAGCCCGATGACCCCGCCGCCGATGACGACGAGGTGCTCTGGCACCTCGGAAAGCTCAAGCGCGCCGGTTGAGTCCACAATGCGCCCTTTGGCGTTGTCGACCTCGACACCGGGGAGGGGAGTGACGCTGGAGCCGGTTGCGATGACGATGTCTTTCGCGGTCACGGTCTGATCGCCGACCTTGACGTTGTGCGCATCCTCAAAGCTGCCGAGGCCTTTGAGCCATGTCACTTTGTTTTTCTTGAACAGAAATTCGATCCCGCCGGTCAGCTCGCCCACGGCCTTGGTCTTCTCGTTCATCATTTTGGACAGGTCAAAGGTGGCTTTTGCATCGATGCCCCAAGTTGCGAAGTGACCGCCTTCGGCCTCTTCGAACAGTTCGGAGGCGTGGAGGAGCGCTTTGGAAGGGATGCAGCCGACATTGAGGCAAGTGCCGCCCAAGGTCTCGCGGCTTTCCACACAGGCGGTCTTCAAGCCCAGTTGGGCTGCCCGGATAGCGGCAACATAGCCACCGGGGCCAGCGCCAATGACAAGGCAATCGTAATCGTAGGAGTGGTCAGCCATGGTTTGAATGATCCCGTTCGTCAGGCTTTGAGTCTGTAGTGTCCAGCGGCCCATTTAGGGCCTCTTGTTGCGTTTCGCTATCGCTAGTTTGGCTTACGTCTTCAATACGACCTTCGGCCCACTCGACCGTGCGGCCATAGTGTCCGGTGACAAGGTCGGTTTTGACGATGCGCGCAGGGTTTCCGGCGACCATGCAACGGTCGGGAACGTGGCCGTTCACGACTGTCCCAGCGCCGATAATGCAGTGATCCCCGATAGTTACACCCGCCGTGATGATCGCATTCGCACCGATGAAGCAGCATTTGCCGATCTTGGTATTGTCGTGATGCGCGCCGACATAATCGTGGGTGAAGATGCGCACTCCGGGCGTGACGATGGTGTAGTCGCCGATATGCACGCCTTTTGGGTAGGTGTAGTCGAGCGTTGCTTTGCTCGAAATCCGCACGCCTTTGCCGATGCTCATGCCCCAGACATGGCGCAAATATACGCGGCGCATCGCGGTGAGCATAACGTAGAGCTGTTTGCGGATCGCGGTGAGCATAGCGCCTTTTAGCCCTCCACCCGGCGCAAATGCCAGTAAATGCCGATCGTCATGAACTTCTCCAGCGCGGGGATGATCGAAGGGATTAGCAACGCTTGCATGGCCAGGCGTTTCAAGGGCGAGGAGGAGAGATTGCGGCGGGCGGAGATAACCTCCACCGGCAGGCCTTCCAGCGCCGCGCGGAAATCGGCGGGGGTGGCTCCGTTGAAGCCGAGTTCCTGAATTGTCTCGGGCGTGTTGCCGTCCGCATCCTTGAGCCGGTCGAGGAAAGCGCGGTTGTTCCTCGGCAAATGCGCCCATGGTGTTTTGGGCGCGATCAGCCGGTGGTGGCCGTAGGGCGAGTGCCAAAGGGGCGAGAAGCCGATGAACAGCTCTCCGCCCGGCTTGCAGGCATTGACGACAGCGCGCAGCGTGTCGGGCAAATGCATCACATGCTCCATCACGTCGGAGGAGACGACGATGTCGGCTGGTTCAACCTCGACCTCGCGGATGTCTTCGCAGCGGAAATCGACGCGGCCATCCCACTGGCTCGCGACCTTCCACTTGGCGAAATCGGTCGTGTCGGGGTTGAGCTCTATGCCGGTGGCCGAGGAGGCTCCGGCCTCCATCAACATCTGCACCATTGCGCCGCGACCCGAGCCGAAATCGAGCACGCGCTTGCCGGTGACGTCAGGCATGCCTCCGAAACGCTTCCAATATTCGGGCAGGCGCTGGTGGAGCGTTTCAGCGAAACGGCGCTCGTGGAATTCTAGCTGGTCGAGAAGGCTGGGCCCGCGCTCCTCTTCAGGGCGGAGCATGCGTTCATAGGTGCCGCGCCAAGGATAGCCCTGCTTGACAGTCTCGGAGCCGGGTTCTGGATACTTTGCGATGAGTTGGTTTTGCACGGCTTTTGGCTGAGATCGCAGCCATGGCCAGAACGTGTGCCAGTAATCCTCGCCGTGACCCATGCGCCAACCGATTGAGCCAAGACCGATCTCCGGCGCGTAAACCCAAGGCGGGGGCAGCAGGCCTTCCTCATCGCGGTAGCTGTCAGCATGGCATTTGGGATCGTAGCGAGGTACGCCGAAGGTTTCGTAGAAGCGCCCGTCGCATGGGGCCGGCGGCATATGCGTCTCGCGGTATTCGGCCTGCTCCTCCTCCGGAAGAAGGCAGAACCATTCGCGCCATTCATTGAGATAATCGGACTTCGCGATGATCCAATGCGCGTCTTTGAACAGGTGGGGCTCGGCGACCCAGGGAGGGCTCATCTCCGCTGCCATCAGCGACCCATCAGGCAAAGCCCGCCACTCATCCTGCGGGAGGCGTTCCTGCTTCGCCTACGCATTGGGCAAGGATGCCCTCGATCTGCGCGTCGCTGATGTCGGTGATGAGACCATAGCGCTCCATGCTGGCGTCGATGGCGCAATTGCAGATCGCGATGGCGTCATCCATGGGCACGTTCACCTTGGCTTGCTCAATACAGGCAGCGACCTCAACCGAGCGGTAGTTTGCGCGCGCTTCCTCCTCGCTCTCAGCCGCGCCACATGCGGTGAGGGCGACTAGGAGCGGGGCGGTGATCCAGGCAGAGGTCTTCATCTTGGTATTCTCCCCTTCAAAGAAGCGCGATCAAAGGTCGATCAGCATCCGGGTCGGGTCTTCAATCGCTTCCTTGATGATCTTCAGCGCCGTAACAGCCTCGCGCCCGTCGATCAGGCGGTGGTCGTAGCTGAGCGCGATATACATCATCGGCTTGATCACGACCTCGCCATTCACGGCAACCGGGCGATCTTCGATCCGGTGGAGGCCAAGCACGGCGCTCTGCGGCGGGTTGATGATCGGGGTCGACATCAGGCTGCCGAACACGCCTCCGTTGGAGATCGTGAAGGTGCCGCCGGTCATGTCGGCCATGGTGAGCGAGCCTTCCTTGGCGCGCTTGCCGTAGTCGGCGATGTCTTTCTCGATCTGAGCAAAGCCCTTCGCTTGGCAATCGCGCACGACCGGCACCACGAGGCCGTTCGGAGCCGAGACCGCGACCGAGATGTCGACATAGTCGTGATAGACGATCTCATCGCCTTCGATGTAAGCGTTGACGCTGGGCACGTCCTTCAGCGCAAGGCACGCAGCCTTCGCGAAGAAACCCATGAAGCCTAAGCGAATGTCATGCTTCTTGGCGAACAGGTCCTTGTACTTGGTGCGCGCTTCGATGACCGCGCTCATGTCCACATCGTTGAACGTAGTGAGCAGCGCAGCCTCTTCCTGCGCGCCTTTCAGACGGCGCGCGATGGTCTGGCGCATGCGGGTCATCTTGACGCGCTCTTCGCTTCGAGCGCTGTCGGAACCAGCATGTGCACGCGGAGGAGTAGCAGCAACAGGCGCAGCGGTAGCGACTGGCGCCTTATCCTTCGCCTTGGCCGCGGCGAGCACATCTTCCTTGGTGATGCGGCCGCCTTTGCCGGTGCCCTTGATCGTGGAGGGGTCAACGCCGTGCTCCAGGACCGCGCGGCGCACGGCGGGGGAGAGCGTCTCGGCTGCTGAGGTCGCGTCCTCACTCGCGGCCGGGGCAGGTGTGTCCGCTTTCGCCGCTGCTGGAGCTGGCGCCGGTGTAGCTGCCGTTTCGCCTTCCTCGATCACCGCGATCACCGCGCCGACCTCTACCGTGTCGCCTTCCGCCGCGCGATGCTCGGTAAGCACGCCCGCAACGGGCGAGGGGACGTCAACCGCGACCTTGTCGGTCTCAAGCGATGCAATCGGCTCATCCACGGCAACCGCGTCGCCGGGCTGTTTGAGCCATTCGCCAATCGAACCTTCAGTGACCGATTCCCCGAGTGCCGGGACAGTGATTTCAGTGGCCATTTTGCGTTATCCCTGAATGAATACTTGAATTACTGAGCAAGCCCGAGCGCATCAGCGACCAGCTTTTCCTGCTGTGCGACATGGCGCTTGGCGAGGCCCGTTGCGGGCGAGGCAGATGCATCACGGCCCGCATAGATCGGACGCATGCCGGTGTGACCTGCCTTGGTGAGCGAATCCTCGATCTGGTTCTGAACGAAGAACCACGAACCGTTGTTCTTCGGCTCTTCCTGACACCAGATCACCTCCTGCAAGTTTGTCATCCGCTTCAGACGCACAGCGAGCGGATCGCCGGGGAAGGGATAGAGCTGTTCTATCCGAACGATAGAGACGTCTTTCAATCCTTTCGCATCGCGCTTTTCGATGAGGTCATAGGCGACCTTGCCCGAACACAGGACGAGGCGCTTGATTGTCTTGTCATCCGCGCTGTCCGGCTCCATCGAGGGGTCGGATTTGATTCGCTTGAACTGCGCTTCGCCGAGGAATTCCTCGCGGCTGGACTTCGCCATTGGGTGACGCAGCAGCGATTTCGGCGTCATGATGATGAGCGGCTTGCGGAAAGACCGCAGCATCTGGCGACGCAGAACGTGGAAGTAATTCGCCGGCGTCGTGATGTTGCAGACCTGGATATTGTCGCTGGCGCACAGTTGCAGGAAGCGTTCGAGGCGAGCAGACGAGTGCTCCGGACCCTGACCTTCATAACCATGCGGCAACAGCATCACGAGGCCGTTGGCGCGCAGCCACTTGGCCTCACCGCTGGCGATATATTGATCGATCATGATCTGCGCGCCATTGGCGAAGTCGCCGAACTGCGCTTCCCACAGCACGAGAGACTTGGGATCGGCCATTGCAAAGCCGTATTCAAAGCCGAGCACGCCATATTCGGACAGGGTGCTATCGTAGACCTCGAACTTGCCGTGGGGCAGGGTCGTCAGCGGGATGTATTTGTCCTCGGTCTTCTGATCGACCCAGACAGAGTGGCGCTGCGAGAATGTGCCGCGGCCTGAATCTTGCCCGGACAGGCGGACATTATAGCCCTCCATTACGAGGGAGCCGAATGCGAGCGCCTCTGCAGTCGCCCAGTCGAAGCCTTCGCCGGTCTCAAACATCTTGGCTTTTGCTTTGAGAACACGGCCCAAGGTCTTGTGAATATTCACACTCTCGGGAACTTCAGTCAGCGTGCGCCCCAGCGCGTCAAAGGTCTTGCGCTCAATCGCTGTTTCTACGTTGCGCCGCGCGGTTTCATCGTCGGCAGGCTTGTTAAGACCGGCCCAGCGCCCTCCGAACCAGTCAGCTTCGTTGGCCTTGTAGCTCTTTGCTGCCTCAAATTCCTCCTCGAGATGAGAAACGAATTCTGCGGCGACTTCCGCGCGGTGGCCTTCGTCGATCACACCCTCTTCGATCAGGCGTTGTTCGTAGACGCGGCTGACCTTGGGGTGTTTGGCGATGATGTCATACATCAGCGGCTGAGTGAATTTGGGCTCATCGCCCTCATTGTGGCCGAAGCGGCGATAGCACCACATGTCGATCACAACATCGCGCCCGAACTTCTGGCGGTATTCGACCGCAAGCTTGCAGGCGAAAGTCACAGCCTCTGGATCGTCGCCATTGACGTGGAGGATCGGTGCCATGACGCCCTTTGCGACGTCGGATGGGTAGGGCGAGGACCGCGCGAAATTGGGCGAGGTCGTGAATCCGATCTGGTTGTTGATGATGAAGTGGAGACAGCCGCCCGTATCATAGCCGGGGACGCCGGAGAGCGAGAGGCTCTCCCACACCACGCCCTGACCCGCAAACGCCGCATCGCCGTGGATCAGCACGGGCAGCACCTGCTGCTTCTGCGTCAGATCATCGCGGATCGCCTGCTGCGCGCGGCTCTTGCCCAGCACAACCGGGTTCACCGTCTCGAGGTGCGAGGGGTTGGGCGTCAGCGACATGTGGACTGATATGCCGTCAAACTCGCGGTCGGTGCTGGTGCCGAGGTGGTATTTCACATCGCCTGAACCGCCGACATCGTCGGGGTTGGCAGAGCCGCCGGAAAATTCGTGGAAGATCACCTTGTAAGGCTTGGCCATGACGTTAGCGAGGACGTTCAGACGCCCACGGTGCGCCATGCCGTAGATGATTTCACGCACACCGGCTGAGCCGCCATGTTTGATCACCGCCTCCAGCGCTGGGATCATCAACTCCCCGCCATCGAGGCCGAAGCGCTTGGTCCCGACATATTTCTTGCCGAGGAATTCCTCATATCCTTCCCCGCGAAGGACAGCGGCTAGGATCGCCTTCTTCCCTTCGGGCGTGAACTGGATCGTGTCGCCGGGGCTTTCGAACTTGTCCTGCAGGAAGCGCCGCTCTTCAGTGTCGGCGATGTGCATGTATTCAAGGCCAACCTTGCCGCAATACACTTCGCGCAGGCGGCTGTAGAGCGCGCCGACCGTGGTCCAGTAAAGGCCCAGCACCCCGCCGACAAAGACCTCTTCATTCTCCTTGCCCGCAAGGCCGTGGAAAGCGAGGCTGAGGTCTTGCGGTTCGACTCGCTTGCTCGACAAAGCCAGCGGATCCAGCTCCGCCCCCATATGCCCACGCACACGGTAGAGCCGCACCAGCGTCATCGCCGCGATGGAGAGGCTAGCCGCCTTCTCAATCGCTGCGGGATCGGCTGCCTTGCCCGCAGACTTCGCCGCCTTGGCAATCGTATCCTTGGCTTCGAGCAGCATCTGCGTCGGGTCCATCGCAGCTGTGCGGTCGGCGTCTGCCTCTGACACTTCGGCAAGCCACTTGGGATTGCCCCAGGAAGGACCGGGTTGCGGGCCTTCCTGATCGGTCATTTCGGGGACGAAGTTCAGAGGTTCTTCACCCATAGTACGTTCCTTGGGGAGGAGTGAGGGGAGGGGGCAAGCGGTTTACGCCAGCTCTTTCAACATCGCGTCGAGCGTGGTGCCCAGTTCGGATGGCGAGGGGCTGACGCGGATGCCCGCATCTTCCATCGCCGCGATCTTGTCGTCCGCGCCGCCTTGGCCGCCTGACACAATCGCGCCTGCGTGACCCATGCGGCGACCCGGAGGCGCTGTGCGGCCTGCGATGAAGCCAACGGTTGGCTTGGAGCGACCCTTTGCGGCTTCTTGCTTGAGGAATTCCGCCGCTTCTTCTTCTGCCGATCCGCCGATTTCGCCGATCATGATGATCGACTTGGTTTCAGGGTCATCGAGGAAGAGGTCGAGCACGTCGATAAAGTTGGTGCCGTTGACGGGGTCGCCGCCAATGCCGACTGCTGTCGTTTGGCCAAGACCAACCATCGTGGTCTGGTGCACCGCCTCATAGGTGAGCGTACCGGAGCGTGAGACGACGCCGACCGAGCCCTTCTTGAAGATCGAACCCGGCATAATGCCGATCTTGCACTCATCCGGCGTCAGGACACCTGGGCAGTTTGGACCGATCAGGCGCGATTTCGAGCCGGTGAGAGCCGCCTTGGCGCGCACCATGTCGAGCACCGGAATGCCCTCGGTGATGCAGATGATCAGCTCTATCTCGGCATCAATCGCCTCGCAAATCGCGTCTGCTGCAAAGGGCGGGGGGACATAGATGCAGCTGGCCGTCGCACCTGTTGCTTCTTTGGCTTCCCGCACGGTGTTGAACTGCGGCACGCCGATATGCTCGGTCCCGCCTTTGCCAGGCGTGACACCCGCAACCATCTGCGTGCCATAATCGATGGCCTGCTGCGTGTGGAAAGTGCCGGTGTTACCGGTCATCCCTTGGGTAATGACCTTGGTGTCTTTGTTGATGAGGATGGACATGGATGTGTCTACCTTTTCGTTGGGTTAACTGTTGGGTGCCGCTTCCGGCGCTGTAACTGCGATGATGTAATAAGAGCCACCCGGCGGTGGCGGAGCCAGTTCAAATTCGATGTCGAACCGCTCAGTCGCGATCGTGACGAAGGAGTAAGGGTCAGGATTGTCAGTGCGGAACGCGATGAAGCCGTGTTCACCCTCAATCGCTGCACGCGTGCCGTTCACCAGAACCTCACGGGTACGACCGTTGTCACGCTCCCCGTCGAATTCCTGATCCAGTAGGCTCGCAAAGACGAGGCATGCTTCGCCCGGCACATAATGAAGTGCGACCTTTTCAAACCGATGCACCACTCGGTGATAACGAGGCACGATGCCGCGCGAGTTGGGAGTGCGCTCGGCATATTCCCAAGTTTCAACCGGCACGAAGCTGGCTGGGTCTGGCTGGTCGAGAAACACGTCGACGCAAACTTGAGTGGCTGCGATGATGTTCTCAGGCGTGTTGTCCGGCTTATCCGACTGCGCATGCGCCGCCGAGCCAGCCATCAAGGCCAGCGCGGCGAGCATGGATGCAGTGGAAGATGCCAGCTTAGGCAAGCGACCCATCCAGGCCCTTACACGCCTCAAGCAGCTCTTCGACTGCGTCGGTGGAGACCTTGAGGTTGGCTTTCTCTTCGTCGCTGAGCTCGATTTCGACCACTTCTTCGGTGCCGCCGGCTCCGATCACAGTCGGGACGCCGACATAGAGGCCATCGAGGCCGTATTTGCCTTCGACATAGCTGGCACACGGCAGGATGCGCTTCTGGTCGCCGAGATACGCTTCAGCCATGCTGATCGCGCTGGTGGCGGGAGCGTAATAGGCTGAGCCGTTGCCGAGCAGGCCGACAATCTCGCCGCCGCCTTTGCGGGTGCGGACGACGATTTCGTCGATGCGGTCTGCGGACACGCCTTTGATCTTGGCATAGTCGTCGACCGGAATGCCGTTGATTGTGGTGTAGCTCTTGACCGGGACCATTGTGTCGCCGTGTCCGCCGAGCACGAAGGCGTTGACGTCCTTGACGCTGCAATCGAACTCCCACGCGAGGAAGGTTGCAAAGCGCGCGGAGTCCAGCACGCCTGCCATGCCGACCACTTTATTGTGGGGCAGGCCGGAAAATTCACGCAGAGCCCAGACCATCGCGTCGAGCGGGTTGGTGATGCAGATGACGAAGGCGTCGGGGCAGTTGTTCTTGATCCCTTCGCCGACCGCTTTCATGACCTTGAGGTTGATGCCGAGCAGATCGTCGCGGCTCATCCCCGGCTTGCGCGGAACGCCTGCGGTGACGATCACCACGTCGGCGCCCGCAATGTCAGCATAGTCGTTCGAGCCGGTGATCTTAGCGTCAAACCCTTCAACCGGTCCGCATTGCGACAGGTCGAGCGCCTTACCCTGCGGCATGCCTTCGGCGATGTCGAACAGGACGATGTCGCCCATTTCTTTCTTCGCAGCGAGGTGGGCGAGCGTGCCGCCGATCATGCCAGAGCCGATCAGAGCAATCTTTTTGCGGGCCATTAGGGATGCGTCCTTTCCAAACAGTCGGGACGTCGAAGTAGGTCCAAGGCGGCTGTAAAACCGTTGAGGCGGCCAAGAGCGGTCGTCCCACTCACCCTCGTCACCCGTTACAAGAGCGGATTAGGGGGCTGAAATGGCGAATGCAACCGGGAAAACCCCTGCTTCGCCAACTATCTTTGCAAACAGTTCGCAGTTGCAATAAGTGGATGCCGGACGCACAATCGCCCTGCTTGTCAGAGATTTCGTTCTAGTCGTGGATTCAGCGCCTCGCTTACAAGGTCGCTGGTCAGCGGCAATCAGCCCACGGCTCGCTTGCCGCCCTTTTGCTCGCGCTCTTGGCTAAGCAGCATGGTGGCGAGGTAGTCCGGCACTGCGCGGCTGAAGTAATAGCCCTGTCCCAAGTTACAGCCCGCTTTGCGCACGACATCAACCTGCTCGATGGTCTCCAGACCCTCTGCGACGATGTCCATTCCCAAGGTCGCGCCCATCTCCGCCACGGCGCGGATGATGGCGTTGCTCTTCTTTCCAACCTGCGCACCCGAGACGAAGCTGCGGTCGACCTTAATCTTGGAGAAGGGGAAGGTGTTGATGTAGCCCAACGACGAATAGCCCGTCCCAAAATCGTCAAGCGCAAAGCGCACGCCGATTTCGGACAATTCTTCGATGAAGGCGGCGGTGGAGTGGTTGTCTTCGATGAAGAGACTCTCTGTTACCTCCAGCTCCAGCCTGCGCGGATCAAGGCCCGCTTCGCGCAGAGCGTTGCGCACGCCCAAAGCCGCACCGGGCGCGCGGATCTGCAAAGGTGACAGGTTGACCGCGACCGTCACATCCTCAGGCCAACGCGCTGCAACGCGGGCGGCCTGTGCGGTGATCCAGTTGCCGAGGGTAACGATTACGCCGGTCTCTTCAGCCACGGGGATGAATTCGTCCGGCCGCAGCTCGCCCTTCTCAGGGTGGAACCAGCGGACAAGCGCTTCGAATGTCTTGATCCGGCCTGTCTCCAAATCGACAATCGGCTGGAAGAAGATCGACAGCTCATCACGCTGGATGGCGAGGCGCAGCTCGTCCTCAATCTCACGCCGACGCACAAGATCGCGGGTCATTGAGCTGTCAAAGAAGCAAGTCTGCGCGCGGCCACCAACCTTGGCGTGATAAAGCGCCAGGTCAGCGCGCTGCATCAGTGTATCGGCATCGGTGCCGTGATCCGGCAACAGCGCAACACCCAGCGAGGCGCGCACCTCCAACCGGTCGCCTTCGATGCGGAAGGGACGCATGATCTCAGCATGGATTTCACTGGCGAGGCGCTCAGCTTCGATGCGGTCTTCGATCGGGCAAAAGATGATGAACTCATCACCGCCAAAGCGAGCGACGGTCGTGCCGTCGGGAGACACTTCTTTCAGACGGCTCGCCACTTCGCACAAGACGGCGTCACCCACAGGGTGGCCAAGCAAGTCGTTAACTTCCTTGAACCGGTCAAGGTCGACCCAGATCAGTGCCAGGCGGGTGTCATCAGAAATATCGCGCAGGGTGTTTGCCATTGCGTGGTTGAGGCCCGCACGGTTGGCCAGATCTGTTACTGCATCGGTTCGGGCGGCGATCTTCATGGTTTCCGCCATTTGCGCGCTGGTCTCCGCCGATGCGACGGAGTCGCGCAGAACCTTGGCAATGTTGAGACAGATTGAGACCATCGCCGGGATCAACATGAGGATCGTGATCCCCAGCGCGATAAAGCCAATTCTCGCGGTCCAGAAACTGGCAATGGCAATCGGCACACAGGTCAGGGCCAACTGACCGATGCCGATATTGAGCCGGCCCGCATTGCGCGTGCAGACCCCGATACCGTAACCAAGCGCATTGGCCACCATCAGCACTTCAACTTCGGTCTGGGTGCCGATCAAGATCACCATGGCGGCAGTGCAGCCAATCGCCAAAGCGTAGCTGAACGCGCCAATCTCGTAGACCGTTTCAAGCGTTGCGGTGCTCTTGCTGTCGGTATCCGTAGAAAGCCCTATGGCAGAGGCTACACGGGCGATAGCAATCACTGTCAGAACAGCGGCTGCGACGTAGAGTTCCGGGATGTTTGAGATCCAGGCCGAGACCACAGAAGCGGCGATCCCGCACAGCGCCCCCAGCGCCAGGCTGGATGGCTGAGCGTATAGCGTTTTCACCAGCGTACGGCGGACCTGCTCGGAAACTTGGTCCGATCCGCTGCTTCGCATCGACGCCGCACGAAGCCGCGTCAGAAGGTTGGTGACTGCCATAACTCACCCGCGATAGGCGCAAGTGGTCAAAGCTTGGTTAACGTGCCGCCTGCTGCGTGCTCTCAGGCAGCGGTGGCAGGAATACAGTCTGATTGTGATGAAGAGCGTCGAATGATGCCGCTCAATTGGGATCAACTCAGAGAGCGATCCCGGACCCGCTTACTGCGCGAGGCGCGCCGCTTCCGCAGCCAAACGCCGGTCGAGCGTCCGAGTAATGCCCAACCACCAATCATAGGCTTGGCGGTCGCCATCGAAGAAGGCCTGTTCGGCCTGAGCCCGCGCTTCACGAGCAGCGCCAAGGCCATGTTGAGCAAAGTGGCGCAGGGCAGCGCGCAACATCTGCTCACTGGGTTGTTTGAAGCCAGCTCGGCGCGCAATCATCGCGTCAGCCCCAGCCGAGCCATTGTCGTTCGCCACGCGCTCCATCGCCCGTGCCACCAGTGCCTTGGCAATGGGGGAGCATGCCGGGGAGTGGCCCGGAGCATTGGCAGTAGCAAAATGAATGAGCATGGTGGGTGTAGAATCCATCTGCGAGGGCGTTCGAAGGATGCTCCGCAAACCTCTGAAACCGTTCATTTTTTGACCGGTGTCCAAGCCTTGTGGCGCAGCAACTTCTGCGTGAGGAGAGGGCTCTACAACCGGGCCCGCTAAGGGTTAGTGTTGAGCTAAGGTTTAGAGCGCGTTAACGCATTGCTCCGGGGGTCGTCAGCCGAGGAAAGAGCCGTTTTGGATCAGTCCTTTATGGGGCTGGAGTGCGCGTGCTTTCCTGCGCTTCTTCGCTCGCCAGAGCTGTTGCATCTTCTTGCAAAGCGGCGCGGGCTGCATCGCTCTTCCATTGGCCCGCTTGCGCATAGTCCTCGCGCACCTGACCGACGCCGCCAAAGGAGGGATCGGCGAGGATGGGGCCGGGCGTCATGCTGGCCGTGTTTGACGCATCCGAACCTCCGATAGAATTCGCGCCAGACGTTTGGGGAGCTGATGTTGCTTGGACTGTGTTCGGCGCGCTTGGGGTGCCCGCCACAGCGCGGCTGCGCTCCAGAACGCCGGGCTCAACGCCTGCATACCGCCCCGAGAAAGCGCCAGCCGTGCCCGCTGCGCCGCGATTGCGGTAGAAGCGGTGCGCGCCGATGGTGCCGACATGGTCAAGGCTGCTCGCCCAATAGGGATTTACCCAAAGCGTGTGATAGTGGGTCGCATAGCCAACCGGCGCATAGACGCTGCCGGATAGCGCTTCCCCGGCGATGGAGCGTGCCTTCTCCCAGCTGCGCCCGCGTGGTTGTCGGCGCAAGGAGCCATCGCAGGTGAAGGTGAACTGGCAGCCCGTGCTGCGCTCTGATCCTTGGTAGACCACACCGCACACGCTGCCCGGCCAGTTGCGGTGCGCCACCCGGTTGAGCACAACCTGTGCGACTGCGCGTTGGCCTGCTTCGCTCTCACTCGCCGCTTCGTACCAGATCGCTTGGGCTAGGCATTCCTCGGCACGCAGATGGCTGGCGCCAGCGGCACTGAAGAAGGGGCGAGCGGCGGGCCCTGCGTCAATCTCAGCGCCCAATTCATGTCCAGCTTCACCCGCACCAATTTCGAGCGGATCGCTGGTCGGCAGTGCAATCAGTGTTTGCGAGGGCGGATCGGCGAGGAAGAAGAAGGCGGAGCCCGGAAAGCTCATCCCAGGCTGCTCAAATGGCATTGCATCGCCCAGAGCGGCCTGATCGGAAGGTGCACCGCTTTGCAACAGCTCTTCTTCTGTCGCAGCGGCGCCAGGCAGAGCGCCAAAGTCGCCAGGAGCGGCCATCGCAGGCACTGCCATTGCGGCGAGCAGCACCAACAGACGCTTGCGCCATGGGCGGCTCGTGGGCGGCGTGGCGGTGTAGGCGAACCCAGCTTCGTCAAAGGCGTCGGACTTTTGCATCCGCGCCGCACCCTCGGATGCACTTGCATCGGGCAGGTGAATCACTGCCGGGGGAGCATTGCGTTGGGCCTTTGCGGCCAAGAGGGATCGGAACGTCGTCATAGCGCGCTGACGCGCGTAGCTGGGGCAGGGCTTTGGCGCGAGCAGAGTGCCGGGGGGCGTCCCGAAAGCGAACAGCCCGCGCAAAACCATTAACGCCTCTCAAACCGAGGCCTCTTGTGAGAACACCCACACCCGCTTATCGGCTGGTGCGATGGGAGCGCGCGGGACAATCAGCCTCACCAAGGGTTTCAAGGCAGCTTGTGTCGCTGGAGCGGCATTGGCGCTTGCCGCCTGCGCTCCGGGATCGACCGAGACCCAGAACGACAGCGATACGACCACCTTTGTCAGCCTCAACCCCTGCCTTGATGCGATCCTGTTGGAGGTCGCTGAGGAAGAGCAGATCCTCGCGCTGTCGCATTACAGTTTTGACCCGGCGGCCAGCTCGGTCGATCCGGCGCAATTGGAAGGCTTTCGCTCAACCGGCGGGACGGCTGAGGAGATCATTGCGCTCCAGCCCGATGTCGTCCTCGCCAGCAGCTTTGTCGCGCCTGCCACCAAGGCCGCTTTGGAGCGCGCTGGTCTTCGCGTTGAGACCTTCGACAGCCCTGCAAGTATCGCTGAGAGCATCGCCCAAATCCGCGCGATTTCTGCGCTTAGTGGAGATGAGACGAGAGCGCAGGCTTTGGTCGATGCGCTAATGCAAGTCTCTCCGTTTACGGACCGCCGTCCCATCTCAGCCTTGCTGTGGCAGCCGGGGCAGATTGTCGCGGGCGAAGCGTCGCTGGTGGCAGAGCATCTCGCTTGGGCAGGCCTCACGAACCACGCCGCGGATTTGGGACTGGATCAGGCGGACCACATCGCGCTTGAACAAGTGCTGGCCGATCCGCCGCGTATCCTGCTGGTCGCCGGAGAAAGCCACGGTCAGAGCCACCCGCTGCTCGCCAAATCGCGCACGACGATGCGGGCAAGCTTTGACCCCGGACTGTTCTACTGCGCTGGCCCAAGCATCCCGAAAGCGCGCGCGCGCCTTTCCGAAATCCGCGCTGAGTTTGAACGCACACGTTATCAGGCTCCCGAATGATCAGCCGGGCGAGCCTTATCTTCGCAGGGCTTCTTGCCGTTGTTCTACCATTGTCACTGCTCGCTGGCCGTGTGTGGATTGATCCGTTTTCTGGCGGAGAAGGGACAGCCAACGCCGCGCTGATCCTGATGGAACTGCGCCTGCCGCGCGCGGTGCTCGCCGTTGTCATCGGAGCGGGGCTGGGCGCGGCGGGCGCGGCCATGCAAGGCTATTTGCGCAATCCGCTCGCTGATCCCGGCCTGTTCGGCATCGCGCCCATGGCCGCTTTGGGAGCCGTGCTGAGCTTTTGGATCGGTGCAGCGGCCACAACCACATGGGCGGTGCCCGTGGCCGCTTTGGCCGGAGCCGCTCTTGCCATGATCCTGCTTGCCACTATCGCGGGACGCAGCGTGTCGGATGGGCGGGCAGGAGCGGGCGGAGGAATTGCGCTGTTCACGCTCGCTGGCCTGATGGTCGCGAGCCTGGCTGGCGCGCTCACCGCGCTCGCCATCACCATGGCGCCCAGCGCCTTTGCGATGAGCCAGATCGTGATGTGGCTAAATGGCGCGCTCACCGACCGGTCGTGGGCCGATGTGTGGATCGCCGCGCCGCTTACGCTGGTAGGCATCGCCGTGCTGATAGCAGCTGGACGGAGCCTCGATACGCTGACCTTGGGCGAGGCGGCTGCGCGTTCGCTCGGCATGGACCCGCGCAGGCTCTTGATCCTGCTGGTGGTGGGGGTTGGGCTGACCGTCGGCTCCGGCGTTGCGGTGGCTGGCATCATCGGCTTTGTCGGGCTGATCGTGCCTCACCTCGTGCGCCCGCTCACCAACCGCATGCCCAGCTCGCTGATCGTGCCGAGCGCTCTGGCCGGAGCTGTTCTGGTTCTGGTGGCGGACAGCGCCGTCCGCGTGCTGCCTTTTGTCACTGAATTACGGCTCGGCATTGCGCTGTCGCTGATCGGCGCGCCGTTCTTCCTTTGGCTGCTGATCCGCATGAGGAGGGGGACGCTGTGACGCTGGCGTGCGAAAACCTCTCGATCACGCGGGGCGGAAAGCTGGTGGTGAACCAGATCACGGCCTCGCTTGAGCCGGGTCACATCACCGCCATTGTCGGGCCAAACGGTGCTGGCAAAAGCTCGCTCCTGCTGGGGCTTGCAGGGTTGTTGAAGCCCGCCGCCGGTACGACGACACTCGATAGCGAGAGCCTCTCCGCAATCTCTCCGGCCAAGCGTGCGAAAAGGCTCGGCTTTCTCCCGCAAGAGGCCGAGGTTGCATGGGATGTATCAGTCGAGGCGCTGATTGCGCTCGGCCGCCTTCCATATCGCGATGCGCGCAGCGAGCCGGTGGATGCAGCAATCGCGGCGATGGCTCTCGAGGATTTACGCAGCCGCCCGGTCAGCCAGCTGTCGGGCGGAGAGAAAGCGCGGGTTCTGCTCGCCAGAGTGCTTGCCGGAGAGCCGCAATGGATCCTTGCGGATGAGCCGCTCGCAGCCCTGGACCTCGCGCATCAAGTCGCTCTCATCCAGCACCTACGGAGCAGCGCAGCGCAAGGTGCAGGCGTTGTTGTCGTGCTCCACGATCTGGCCACAGCGATGAACCATGCGGACCGCGTGCTGGTGTTGAGAGAAGGGCGGTTAGTCACAGATGGCGCGCCCGATCAGGCTCTTTCGCAAGAGACCATCGCCAATGTCTGGGGCGTTGCCACGCAGTGGAGAGGGGAACCGGGTCGACGAGCACTAACAGTGCGGGATCATGGATGACCGGTGCAGCGTCCTCACATGGTTCCCTGCGCGCTCAGTCGACCCGGCGCGACGGGCCAGAACCCGCCGCTATCTTTGCTTCGGTCTGCGCCAAAGCCTTGGGTTGCGACCCTAAGAACCAAGAGCAGAAAGGACCTACAAAGAGGGTTGCACAATGGCGGCAATGGGTCAGCTGCATAACTTCATATTTTCTGTAGCCCCCCAAAATGGCGGAATTCTGGGATTTTCGGGCTGGTTAAAAGCAAATAGACATGCGTTAAGCTTGCCCAGAATAGCCTTGATTAACAGCGGCCTTGTGCTCGAACCCGTTTCGCGCTGCTTGCTTTGAGAAAGAGACAGGCGGATAGGTGGGGGATGAGCGTAGATATTAGGTCGCAAGAGGGGTTAGAGGCATGGCTTGCCGACAAGCCGATTGACTTCGCGCATACCGTTGGTTTGAGGGCTGCACTTAGAATTACACCTTTGGTCGCTGATACAAATGAGTGGAGCGATGAGGGTCCGCGTCAGAGCTGGGTGTTAACAACATTTCGCGCTCTTGCGTTGTCCAATGCTAGCCAAAGATCTTCCGAGGATGAGGCGCGGTTCGAAGTAGCTATTAACGCTGCGTATGAAGCCTCATTTATGGGACCCGCGCCTGTTTTTGTGTTCGCCTCCAACGAAGCTGTTGGGGCGGGTGACGCAGCGGCGTTTTGTGCGTCGGGGCATTATCTGCAGGCTGCAGTTAATGCTGCTTCGAAGCCGGAAGGAGGCGATCTTTCAGCCTGGTTTGCGATCTCCGATGACTGCAAAAGGCTCGATCGCACGAGAGACTTTGTTGAACTTGCGCGGGCGCCGCTTTGGATTTCAGAACCGTCATGGTTCCGTCCCAGTTGGAAGAATGCCTCGGCTTGGCTATCTCGCCCGGAAGACAACTTCGAAATCTGGCGCGAGTGGTACTACGGCCGCCTCGAAGGTCTACCTCACGCCTTCGCCGACTTCGACGATGAAGCAGACGAGAACTTCTACCGCTGGATCGTCGAGCAAGACAACGACTGGTGGTCCCGCGAACCCGCCATTGTGAACGCTGACATCAAAGAGTTCGTCGATAGCCTCCGCAAGCCGGAACCTCCAAGCGACGAAGAGCTTCTTCAAAACCCACGCGCCTTTACCTTCTCACTCGACAAAGAAGGGCGCAGCGAGCTTGACGAGGAATTGCTCCCGAACGGGTTGCAAGGCGATGCGGACGAGCGGGACAATCACAGTGAAGTTCTGCGCCTGATTGAGAATGCCGCAATCGCGACCGCTGGCGACACCAATGCAAAGGACATGGGCGATCCAACGGAGCTGCTTAAAGAGGCGATTGGTCCAAGCATCGAGGAGCTTCGACCGCGCCTCTTTGTCCTTCGCGCTCGTGAACTGATCCGTCAGGTGCAAGAGCGAGAAGACGGAGCCAGTATGAATCCCCAGCTCTCAGAAAAGCAACGCGACGCCTATCTGCCGCTGGTGGCTGCGCTTGAGATGATCGCGGAATTCAGTCCCAAACTTGCCGAGCTATGGCACGGGAAGATGGGACAAAGCGGCGCGCCATTAACGCGCGAAATGCTTGATCTGATCGCGGAGGCACTGCGCACCTCCGGCCAAACGACGAACCTTGCTCAATCAATTGTTGAGGCAAGCAACCGACTGGTGAAGCCGGATGCGCCAGAGGACGATCCCGCTCGCATTGCCGCGAGCGAGACCAGCCGCAATGTCGTCCGCAAGATGGGCGGCGGCCTTAAAAAAGCAGGTGACGGCGCGCGCGCTGTTGAGAGCATGGCGAAGCTTGGTGAGCGCGGGATCAAGATTTGGCGAAGCGTGAAAGACCATCTTCCCAATGATGAGACGATTGCCCGTATCCTGGAGTGGATCGCCCGCTTCTAAACCTTGCGTTTTCCCGCAACCATCTCCCCCCTCGCGCGTTGAAAGCCCGTGACCCGCCACCCAAGTGGTGGAGCAATCGCGGCGCTGTCACTTGCGCCTCTTGACCAATGCGAACATTTCCGGAACAGACGCCCGCATGAGCCTTACCAAGATTTCCGTCCGTGGTGCGCGTGAGCACAATCTCAAAGGCGTCGATATCGACCTGCCGCGCGATGCTCTGATTGTCGTCACGGGGCTGTCGGGCTCTGGCAAGTCGAGCCTCGCTTTCGACACGATCTACGCGGAAGGGCAGCGGCGCTATGTGGAGAGCCTCTCCGCCTATGCGCGCCAGTTCCTTGAGATGATGCAGAAGCCCGATGTCGAGCATATTGACGGCCTCAGCCCCGCTATCTCGATCGAGCAGAAGACGACCAGCCGCAATCCGCGCTCGACCGTCGCGACGGTGACGGAGATTTACGACTACATGCGCCTGCTCTGGGCAAGGGTGGGCGTCCCGTATTCGCCGGCGACGGGCAAGCCGATCTCTGCGCAGAGTGTCTCGCAAATGGTCGACCGCGTGATGGACCTGCCCGAGGGGACGCGTGCCTATCTGCTCGCGCCCGTCGTGCGGGGTCGCAAGGGCGAGTACCGCAAGGAGCTGGCCGAGTGGCAGAAGGCGGGCTTCACCCGTGTGCGCATCGATGGCGAGCTCTATCCGATTGAGGAAGCCCCCGCGCTCGACAAGAAGTTCAAGCATGACATTGAAGTGGTCGTCGACCGGATCGCGGTGAAGGATGGCTTGCAGACGCGGCTGGCGGACTCGTTCGAGACAGCGCTGAAATTGGCCGAGGGGCTGGCTTATGTCGACCTTGCTGATGGGGTCGTGCCGGGCCGCGAAGATGAGGATGTATCCGGCGGAGCGATGAAAGGCGCTGGCATCCCCGCCAACCGCATCGTCTTCTCCGAGAAATTCGCCTGTCCGGTCAGCGGCTTCACCATCGAGGAAATTGAGCCGCGCCTGTTCTCCTTCAACTCGCCGCAAGGGGCCTGTCCGACCTGCGACGGGATCGGCGAGAAGCAGCTGTTTGACGAGCAGTTGGTGGTCCCCAACGAGGGCCTTACGCTCAAGCAGGGGGCGATTGCGCCATGGGCCAAGTCCAACCCGCCATCGCCCTATTACATGCAGGTGCTCAGCTCCCTTGCGAAGGCCTATGATTTCGACATTCATACGCCGTGGAAAGAGCTGGAGCCGGATCAGAAGATGATCATCCTCCATGGCACGGGCGGAATGCCGGTGCAGCTCACCTTCAAGGACGGGCGCAAGGAATACACGGTCAACAAAGCGTTTGAGGGTGTCATTGGCAACCTCAACCGCCGCATGATGCAAACCGACAGCGCGTGGATGCGTGAGGAGCTGGGCAAGTTTCAGACCTCGCAGCCTTGCGAGACCTGCGGGGGCAAGCGCCTCAATGAAAAAGCGCTGGCGGTGAAAATCCCTAGCGCCAAAGGCCCGACCGACATTGCCGTCCCGGTCACGATGAGCGTCGCTGATGCCAAGGCGTGGTTCCTCGACCTCGACAGCCACTTGAGCGATCAGCAGAGCCAGATCGCACGCCCGATCCTGAAAGAGATCAATGAGCGGCTGGGCTTCCTCGACAATGTCGGCCTCGACTACCTCAACCTAGACCGGACTTCCGGCACGCTTTCGGGCGGGGAGAGCCAGCGCATCCGCTTGGCATCACAGATCGGTTCCGGGCTGAGCGGCGTGCTTTACGTGCTGGACGAGCCCTCCATCGGCCTCCACCAGCGCGACAATGACCGGCTGCTCGCAACGCTCCAGCGGCTGCGCGACCTTGGCAATACGGTGATCGTCGTCGAGCATGACGAAGACGCGATCCGCACCGCCGACCATATCGTCGATATCGGTCCGGGAGCCGGCGTGCGCGGCGGGGAGATCGTCGCGCAGGGCACGCTCAAGCAGATCATGAAGTCCAAGAAGTCGCTCACCGCCGACTATCTCACCGGACGGCGAGAGATCGCTGTCCCGCAGACCCGCCGCAAGGGCAATGGACACAAGCTGACGGTGAAGGGCGCGAAGGCCAACAACCTGCAGGACGTGACCGCGTCGATTCCCTTGGGCACCTTCACCTGCATCACCGGCGTCTCCGGCTCGGGCAAGTCCTCCTTCACCATCGACACGCTCTACGCCGCCGCCGCCCGCACGCTGAACGGCGCGCGCGTCATCGCTGGCAAGCATGATAGCGTCGAGGGGCTGGAGTTCTGCGACAAGGTGATCGAGATCGACCAGTCGCCCATCGGCCGCACCCCCCGGTCGAACCCCGCGACCTATACCGGCGCCTTCACCCAGATCCGCGACTGGTTTGCAGGCCTGCCCGAAAGCAAGGCGCGCGGCTACAAACCCGGGCGCTTCTCCTTCAACGTCAAAGGCGGGCGCTGCGAGGCGTGCCAGGGCGACGGCGTCATCAAGATCGAAATGCACTTCCTCCCCGACGTCTACGTCACTTGCGAGGAATGCGGCGGCAAACGCTACAACCGCGAAACGCTGCAGGTGAAGTTCAAAGGCCACTCCATCGCCGACGTGCTCGACATGACGGTTGAGGATGCGGCCGAGTTCTTCAAGGCCGTGCCCCCCATCCGCGACAAGATGCAGATGCTGAACGAGGTGGGGCTGGGCTATATCAAGGTCGGCCAGCAGGCGACGACCCTGTCAGGCGGCGAGGCGCAGCGGGTGAAACTGGCGAAGGAGCTGTCCAAGCGCTCCACCGGACAGACGCTCTACATTCTGGATGAGCCAACAACGGGCCTCCACTTCGAGGACGTGCGCAAACTCCTAGAAGTCCTCCACCGCCTGGTCGAGCAAGGCAATTCCGTAGTCGTGATCGAGCACAATCTCGACGTCATAAAGACCGCCGACTGGATCGTGGACCTGGGACCGGAAGGCGGCGTGCGCGGCGGCGAGGTCGTGGCCGAGGGCACGCCAGAGGACGTGGCGCAGGAGCCTCGGAGCTTTACGGGGCAGTATTTGAAGCCGATGCTGGAGAAGGCGGGGGCGCGGGAGGCTGCGGAATAGTATTCACAGGTTGCGGATAATTTTTGTAAGCCTAACACTTGTATTCCGCTGACTTGATTACCATTATCACATCGCCTCAGGACTTGGGCTTGAGGGATCACTGTTTGGGATGTCAAGTGCGCCTTTGAGCGCCACGACGAGAGACATTGTGACTTTGAATGTTACGATTGTCTTTACTCCTAAGAACAGCGTGGATGTAATCATCGTTACAACGATATTATACCACACTAGGTACTGTCGAACCGGCCTCAGCTGCCGGGAGTAAGGTCGTTAACCCGGAGGATAAATGGGACGCACGGTATCCCCTGCCTCCGGGTACGCACCTGAAGAAGACGAGTTCGACCCCCGCATTGATGATTTCGTTTCGAAGGAACGTAACTACACGCATTTCGACCTCCGACTGTCCGAGGCGGAACGCGAAGGGATATCGTTCACTGCTGAAGAGATTTGTGCCCACTCGTTCTGGCCGTTGCTAGCTTATGACTCGGTGGAACGGCGAGCCAAGAAGGATGACAACGGGAAAATATACTTCGAAGAGAAGGCGCGACCGATAAAGTTCGCTTCGCACTTAGATGCGGCCTTACTTGAGTGGTATTCGAAGGCGCTTTCAAGAAACTACGAGCAGTGGCTTCACGATCAGGCGTTTTGCTCCTCAATCTTGGCCTATCGGTCCGGTGTTGGCGACAACATAAGCCACGCAAAGGGCCTCTTCGATGAGATTCGTGAGCGCCGAGAATGCACCGCAATTGCCGTCGACATTAGCGGCTTTTTCGACAACATCCGCCACGATGTGCTGCTTGACGCGGTTAAGACTGTTCTCGACTCATCGCGCTTGTCGGATTTTCACTTCAAGGTCTTTAGTCGAATGACCAAGTTTTCTTGGGTCGAGTCTGACGCCTTAGAAGCGCGGTTGGGTAGCGAGTATGGAAAACTCGGCCGGATCTGCTCAGCTAAACAGTTCCGAACATTAGTCCGACCAAAGCGTGGTTCTTTAGTGCATGAGAACACTCATCCGTTCGGTATTCCTCAAGGGACGCCACTCTCTGGACTTTATGCAAATATCAGCATGCTGGAGATTGACGAGGCTCTTCACCAACTGGCGTTAAGGCTTGGTGGGACCTACAGGCGTTACTCAGACGACATTGCAATTGTGGCGCCGGGAATCATCAACCCGGATGATGTTGTCGCCAAGATCCAGATTAAATTGAGTGCAGCTGGATTGAGTCTCAGCAGCCGTAAAACCGAAAGTAGCCAGTTTTCTGTTACGTCAGGGCAGCAATACGCTGACAAGCCATTCCAGTACCTAGGCTTTACGTTTGATGGTCAACGTACGCTTATCCGCCAATCCTCGCTAAGCCGCTACTATTCCAAGATGCACAATGGTATCCGCGCAAAGGTTCGGGCCGCCCATTCGAAAGGTGTGCAGCGCGACGAAGTCTATCTTCGTGAACTCTTCCGAAGATACACGCACTTTGGCCGGTCCCGAAATTTTCCACGCTACGCCTACCGCGCGTCAGAAACGCTCGATGCACCGGAGATTCGCCTTCAAATGAGGAATCACATGACGGTCTTCAAGAAAGCTCTCCGTCACTATTTGGACCGAGCATACGGCTAAGTGGATGCGGCGGTTTTCGTAACCGGCATTTTCCTACACGCCCTAAACTGCGTATCTGAAAGAGTCCAAACGGCCCGAAGGGCCGCAAGCGCGACTGCGCGCCCGCAGCGACGCGGCCTTTAGGCCGTGTGAGCGAGGATATCGCACGCCGGATGGCTGCGCAACACAAGGACTCAGCCAACCATGACCCAGCAACTCCCCGTTCCCACTCACACCGCCACTCCCATCCCGCAGCGTTTCTCCCGCGCAGCTCAGGCGCTTTTCCTCGACAAGCTGGCGCAGTGGGGGAATGTGCGGGCGGCGGCTCGGGGGGCGGGGGTTTCTCGTTCGACCGCCTATCGCATGCGGCGGGCCTGTTTGCGCTTTGCTGAGCTGTGGGATGCAGCGCTCCTCCTGGCGCGGCCGCAGGTGGAGGAGGTGCTCGCCGACCGGGCGCTCAACGGGGTGCAGGAGACGGTCTTCTACCACGGAGAGGAGGTCGCGACCCGCACGCGCTATGACGCGCGGTTGTTGCTGGCGCATATCGCGCGGCTCGATAGTATGTTTTCTTAGCCTCAAACGCCGGCGCGGACATCCGTCCGCTTAGGCTTCCGCGCCATAAGGCGCGACGGCCAGTCGGCCTTGCGGCGGCTAGCGCCACCGTAATCGGAGATCCAGAAGCCGGAAACCTCCGCCGGTCGGTTGTAAGCGGATTTTGCCTCTGGACAGTGTGCCAAGTGTGTCAAACGCGAGGGGGAGGACGCGCGGAAGGGACAGGCCGGAGGCAGCGCAAACCAGGGGCGCAAACCTAGGGCGCGAGCAGTTCCATCTCGACCCGTGCATGGCCGCTCTGGATCATGCCGATTTGCTCTGCCGCGCCTCGGCTGAGGTCGATGGAGCGCCCTCGGATGAAGGGGCCACGGTCGTTGATGCGCACTGTGACGGAGCGGCCATTGCGCGGATTGGTGACGCGCACGAGTGATCCGAAGGGCAGGGTACGGTGCGCGGCGGTCATGGCGCGCATGTTGAAGCGCTCTCCATTGGCGGTCAGGCGGCCATGGAAGCGGCGGCCGTAATAGGAGGCGACCCCGGTGCCGAGGTCGCGCAGGACTTGGCTCTCCTCCAGCGGCGGCTCAAACGTGTCGAGGTTGACCGCGTCGCCGGGCACATGCGGGTCGATGGCGCTGCGGTCGATGGGTTCGACCACGCCTTCGAATGCGTCGGCGAAGGAGGCTTCATCAGGGATCGATTCGGTGGCGGCCTCATCAGACAATTCCGGGGCGGACAGCTCTGCGATCGGCATGGCGGTCGGGCCAGAGCGTTCGGCGTCCTGCGCTACGCTCCCCGCACTGGTAGCGGCGAGCATGGAGGCAAAGGCCAGGCGCAATGCACCGGGCAGCGCGTCGCAGCGCCGTTTGAAGGGGTCGATGATGTCGATGCTCTCTCCCATCGTGGGAACTTATATACCGATGGGTAAAGCGCAGGCAAATCGGGCGCCAACCATAGGTCGCAAATGTCATGCGATCAGGCGCAAATGGCTGCGCAAGAACCGTTGAGGAGATGGATGAGATGGTGAGGAAAATCGCAAGCGAGCCCAACGAGCGGGGCCCCAAAAGCAAATGGGGCCGGCATTGCTGCCGACCCCACTCTTACCAGCGCGTGGTCGCTGCGGTTGTGCTGGTCTTTGGGCGAACCCTCAGTCCTGCTCTCCTCTCAGCGCGCTTGGCGCTCGGCGTTGTTCCGCGTCCAGCTGCGTTCTTCTGGTCTTCCCCTTGCGGTTCCGTCCTTTGTTACGCCGCCTTGCTTCGCGGTTCGTCACCGGCGCTCGCACCGGCATCCGACGCTGCTTCGTGACTGCCTTCTGCGAGTTCAAGCCGAAGCTCTCTCCCGTTTCCAACAGCCCCTTGTCAGAGCCGAGACCAACGACACCTTAGCGGTCAGCGGGTCAAACATTGTGTGTCCGCACCCGAAAGTGCTTTCCTACAACTATCGCCAGCCAGTATCGCGGCCTTACGATGACGTCGCTTCTCTCTTGCCTCAAACAAGTCGGTTTGTTTCCAGTCGAAACCTTCATCATACCGGCTCTCAGCCAGAAAGTGGACAGTCGCCACCGTATCCTTGGTTCATGAAAAACTCTTAAAAACAGTGCCTTGCGGCTTGTCTCTGAGAGCCTTCTTGTTCCGAAGACATGATCAAATTGAGCCCGAATCCGCGTTTCGGCAAGGTCGAAACTTGCGACTTTTCCACTTTTGCAAAGATGAGCTGTGGAGGACGGTGGACAACTCAACGGTTCATCGCATTTGACACTTGGGAGCGGGAACCAAATGGCTCCGGATCGAATGGGCGTCGAATGAATGGCTAGTCAGGCTTTGCGAAAATTGCGGGTCCGCGAAATGCAGATCCTGCGACTCGGATAAGCGAGTCGCTTTGAATCACTCGCGACCTACCGGTCCCGTTTCGCTAGCAGCTTCAGGCGCAGGGCGTTCAGCTTGATGAAGCCCTCTGCGTCGTGCTGGTCATAGGCGCCGGCATCGTCCTCGAAGGTCACGTGAGCCTCCGAATAGAGCGAATGAGGCGACTTGCGGCCGACCACGCTGGCGAGGCCTTTGTAGAGCTTCAGGCGCACCGTGCCGGTTACCTTCTGCTGGCTGAGGTCAATCGCGGCCTGCAACATCTCGCGCTCCGGTGCGAACCAGAAGCCGTTATAGATGAGCTCGGCATAGCGCGGCATCAGCTCGTCTTTCAGGTGGGCCGCGCCGCCGTCGAGGGTGATCTGCTCGATCCCGCGATGCGCGCGGGCATAGATCTCTCCGCCCGGGGTCTCGTACATGCCGCGGCTCTTCATGCCGACGAAGCGGTTCTCGACGAGGTCCAGGCGGCCAATACCGTGCTTGCGGCCCAAGTCGTTGAGAGCGGTGAGGAGCGTCGCAGGCGACATCGTCTCGCCATTGAGGGAGACGCCATCGCCCCGTTCAAAGCCGATCTCGATATATTCAGGCGTGTCGGGCGCGTCCTCCGGATGATCGGTGCGAGAGTAGACATAGTTCGGGGTTTCCTCCCACGGATCTTCGAGCACCTTGCCCTCGGACGAGGTGTGGAGGAGGTTCGCGTCAGTCGAGAACGGGCTTTCGCCGCGTTTGTCGGTTGGGACCTTGATCTGGTGCTTCTCAGCCCAGGCGATGAGCGCGGTGCGCGAATTGAGGTCCCACTCGCGCCACGGAGCGATGACATGGATGTTCGGGTCGAGCGCATAGGCGGAGAGCTCGAAGCGGACCTGATCGTTGCCTTTGCCAGTCGCACCGTGAGCGATGGCGTCGGCGCCGGTCTCATGCGCGATCTCGACGAGGCGCTTGGAGATCAGCGGGCGGGCGATCGAGGTGCCGAGCAGATAGTCGCCTTCATAGCGGGCATTGGCGCGCATCATCGGGAAGACGAAGTCGCGCACGAACTCTTCGCGCAGGTCTTCGATGAAGATGTGATTGTCCGGAATGCCCATCGCGCGGGCTTTCTCGCGCGCGGGCTCAATCTCTTCGCCTTGGCCCAAGTCAGCGGTGAAGGTGACGACTTCGCAGCCGCGCTCCACGCTGAGCCATTTGGCGATGACAGAAGTATCGAGGCCGCCGGAATAGGCGAGGACTACGCGTTTGATGTCGGACACTGGCAAATCCTTGAGGGGCAAGAGAGTTGCGGCGCGGCTAGCAGGGGGAGGGCGTCGCTTCAATCCTCTCTACAGATTTAGAGAGTACGAAACTTGCGAAGTTGGCTCTGACGGCCAATCTCTAGAGCCAGAGAGTAAGACGAGAGGGATCGCAAATGTGGGCTAAAGCGCGTGAGATGGCCGAGATGGCTCCGCCAGAGCGCAATCGCTGGGTCGATTTCCTGCGCGCGCTGTCGATCATGGCGGTGGTGTTTGGCCACTGGCTGATGGCGGGGCTCTATGTCGATGAGACAGGCGTGCTGCAGAACATCTTTCTGATCGAGACACAGCAATGGACGCATTGGCTGACCTGGGTGTTTCAGGTGATGCCGGTCTTTTTCCTCGTCGGAGGCTATTCCAACGGGGTGAGCTGGACTGCGACGCTGAAGAAGGCAGAGCCGGGGCAAACCGGCGTCTACCGCGACTGGCTCGCGAGCCGCGTCCAGCGCCTGATCGCGCCAACTTTCCCGGTTCTGCTGGTGTGGGCGGTGCTGGCAGTAGTGATGACGCAGGTGGGCATTGACCGCGAGCAGATCAGCCTTGCGACGCAGACCGCGCTGATCCCGGTGTGGTTCCTTGCGGTCTATCTGCTGGTGACGGCTTGCACGCCGCTGGCGCTGAAGGCTTGGAAGCGATTTGGCTGGTTGAGCTTCGCGATCTTCATTCCGATCACCATCGGCGTCGACTACCTGACTTTCGCCCACGACGTGCCCTATCTGAACTTCACGAACTTCCTGTGGGTATTCCTGGGCATGCACCAGTTGGGCTTTGCGTGGCGTGAGGGGAAGTTTGAGAACACTTTGGTCTCTGGCGTGTGGTTCCTTGTGGGGCTCGCGGTGTTGGTCTCGATCACGGTCTATGGGTTCTACCCCGTCTCCATGGTCTCCGCACCGGACGGCTTTTCCAACTCGTTGCCGCCGACGCTGGCGCTGTTTGCGCTGGGCGTGGTGCAGACCGGGCTGGTGCTGACGCTGGAGAAGCCGGGGCGGCGGATGCTCGACAACATAACCGTGTGGACCGCGACGGTGCTGATGAACGGCATGATCATGACGGTCTATCTGTGGCACCTCACCGCCTTTGTGCTGGTGATGACCGTGTGCTGGCTGGCGCTCGGAGGGATCGGCCTCGACACCATTCCGGGCAGCGGCGCATGGTGGGCATCGCGGCCCCTTTGGCTCGGCATCTACATCCTCGCTTTGCTGCCGATGATCGCGGTCTTCGCGCGCTATGAGCGGGTGTTCCAGCCAATTCGCGGAGGGCGGACAGTGCCACGCGCCCGCGTAGTCGCTGGCGTGCTGCTGATCTGCATCGGGCTTGGAGCAACTGCAGGCATAACCATCGCCAGCCCAGAGGGCATAACCGGCCTGCGCATCTGGGTGGTGGCCGCGCCGTTTGTTGGCGCTGCTCTGCTAGGGTTTGGGCCAGCCTACCGCCCGTCGAAGGAAACCCGAGAAGGGGCGGGGTAGGCTACTCCGCCGCTTCCTTCAGCCCTTCGTCAAAGCGCCAGCTGGGGATTTCTCCGCGTTCGCGCAGGGCTGCGCTCTCTGCCTCGATATATTCGCGAGTCATCGGGATGGCTGAGCGGTCCTTCACATATTGTAGCTGCCAATTGACCATCGTGCCATTGCGGAAGCTCTGCTCAGCTCCGGCCAGGTAGAACAGCCACATGCGGTAGAACACCTCGTCATACATCTCGGTGATTTCCGCTTGGTGCTGGACAGTGCGGTTGTACCACTCTTCCAGCGTGTGGCTGTAGTGGTAGCGCATCGCCTCGACGTCCATCACCTGCCAGCCATTCTTCTCGCTCTCGGTAACGAGCTCGGAGAGGGCAGGAATGTAGCCGCCGGGGAAGATGTATTTGCGGGTCCAGGCATCGGTATAGCCCGGAGGACCAGAGCGGCCGCAGCAATGCGAGATCATCACCCCGTCGCTCTTCAGAAGCCGGTTGGTGTGCTCAAAGAACTGCGGATAGTGGATTGTGCCCACATGTTCTAGCAGGCCCACGCTGGAGATACGGTCGAACTCACCCGTCACATCGCGGTAATCCATCAGCTCGAACTTGACCTTGTCGGCCACGCCCAGCTCTGCCGCGCGCTCATTCGAGAACTTGATCTGATCAGGGGCGAGGGCAACGCCCAGCACTTCGCAATCATACATCTTGTTGAGGTAGAGGGCGAAGCCGCCCCAGCCGCAGCCAATGTCGAGCACGCGCATCGGCTTGCCGCCATTATCCTCGGGCCGCTTGAGGAACATCTTGGCGGCCAGATGCGCCTTCTTGTCCATCTGCGCTTGCTCAAGCGAGGTGTTGAACGGGTCCTCGCGATAGTATGCCATCGTGTACTGGCGATCCTCGTCGAGGAACCGCTCATACAGCTCGCGCGTCAGATTGTAGGTGTGCTCCGCGTTGGAGCGGGCGGAAGAGCGCAGGTTGATCCCGTCGACGGCGGCTTTGATCTTCTGCACCGCTTTGCGCATCGGACCCTTGGCCTTGAGTGAACTGTCACCCAGCCGCTTCGCATTCATCGTCACCAACAGGATCATGTCGCGAATGTCGTGGGGCTCTTCAACAACCAGCCAGCCCCACATGAACGCTTCGCCCGCGCCCATTTGCGGGTAGCGCACGATGTGGTTCGCGGCTTTCTTGTTGGTCAGTTTGATCCGGATCGGGCCGGGCCGTCCGCCAACCTCAGGAGGATATTCACCGCCGGGTCCGTAAGTGTGCTCGGAACCATCGTGATCGGTGACGATCAGCTGTCCGTGCTTGATCGCCTTGCTGAGAAACTTGTCGAGTAGCCACATAAGTAAACGCAGTCCCCTTCTGCTGATTGGCGTTTGGTTTGGCGCGCCATGTGTTACGATGTCAAATGCTTATATGTGGAGGGAGCCATGAGCACGAGCAAAACTGCGCCAACCGACCAATCGGTCGCGGACTTCATCGAGGCGGTCGAGCCAGCGTCCAAGCGTAAGGATGCCAAGGTTCTCGACGCGCTGTTCCGCAAAGTGACGGGTGAGCAGCCCACCATGTGGGGGCCGAGCATCATCGGCTATGGCAGCTACCACTACAGATATGAGAGTGGGCGCGAAGGGGACTCAATGCGCTCTGGCTTTAGCCCTCGCAAGGCCAAGCACTCACTCTACCTGATGGGCCGCTATTGCGACGAGGCGACGGGCAAGAAGGTCGATGCGCTGCTCGATAAAATGGGCAAGCACAAGACTGGCGCGAGCTGTGTTTACGTCAACAAGCTCGCTGACATCGACTTGGGCGTGCTCGAGGAGATTGTCGGCGAGTGTTGGGACGCGATGAACCGAGTCTATCCCGAATGACAATTCGCGGCGAGGCGCTTCGCAAATGGCCGGCTTGTGCTCTTGCCGTGTCCTCGATTTGCTGCATCAGTGCGTGCGCGTCGGGCGTCCCCCGCTTTGCGGCAAGTGCCAAAGCCGATACTGCACCTCAAACGGCTCAGCTGGATCTATGGCGATATCGTTTGACACCAATCGAGGGAATTACATTCCACGACAACGGCGTCACGGTTGTCTGGGAAACCCGCCTCAGCCCGGCGAAGTATGAAACGAAGGAAGCCTGCATGGAAGCTGGCGAACGCAGGGTCGGAGAGAACGGCTGGAACCTCATGTTGAACTGTGAGCAGCTGCCTAAGCCAATCCCTGTCTTGGCAGTGGAGGATCGCCTACCTTCGGACCCTTAGATCCCCGCATACCACTGGTAGTCGCCGACATCTTCCCAGAAACCGCCTTTGCCGCCGTGGATGTCTTCGAAACTGGCGACGGCTTCGATGGCGGTCAGGTATTTGGCGTGTTTGTAACCCAGCTGCCGCTCAATCCGCATCCGTAAGGGTGCGCCGTTCTTTTCGGGGAGCGGCTCTCCGTTCAGCTCGTGGGCGATGATGGTCTGCGGATGGTAAGCGTCGACCAGATCGACGCTCTCATAATAGGCGCGGTCATAGAGCGTGTCGGCGCAGCGAAAAAGGATGAACTTGGCTTCCTCTCGAATGCCGGCGGCGTCGAGCAATTCGGATAGCTGAGGCCCGGTCCACTCGGCAATCGCGCTCCATCCCTCGACACAGTCATGGCGGGTGATCTGGGTGCGTTGGGGGAGGGCTTTGAGCTCTTCTATGCTAAGGCTGAGCGGCGTGTCGACCAGTCCGCGAACCTCCAACCGCCAATCGGCAAAGCCTTTGGCGAGTTGGTCGCGGTAGGCGGGTTCGTCGATCCGAACGGTGCCATTGCCTTTGACGTCCGGTGAGCGTTCATCCGGCGCATATTCGGGGGCAAGGGCCTGCCGATTGGCGAGCGCGCGGTGGGCAGCGCGATGCCAGTCTTCGGCGACGTCGAACAGGTCGCTGGCGGGGCCGGTCTCGGCAAGCTGGGTGCAAGCGGCGGCAGGAGCGGCGACAAGGCCAGCGAGCAGGCTGCGGCGTTTCATATCGGTCATGCTTCGTGTTCTCCGCCTGTAATCATGGCCCACACTTGGCGTATCGGACCCGAGACCAGCACCATCACCAGATGCACCACGACAAAGCCGAACAGCGCCCAGCTGAACAGGAAGTGCAAGCTGCGCGCGCTTTGTCGCCCGCCCAGCGCATCGACTAGCCATGGCGCAATCGGCTCAAACCCCGGACTGATGGCAAGGCCGGTGAAAATCATCATTGGCAGGATCACGCCCAGCACGAAGCCATAGGTGATCTTTTGCAGGACATTGTAGGAGCCATCCTCCGCAGCGAAACGCCCCTTCAGATGCCCGCGAATATCGGCGAGGATCGCACGCGGCGTCCAGTCGCTCAGCCGCGTTGCGATGTCGCGCCCGAAGTGCCGGTTGATGAGGCTCGCGATCCACATGCCGAGCAGGCCGAGCGCGAAGATCCACGCAAAGGTGTTGTGCCAGTCGCGTGCCTCGGCAAGGTCGTAGCGCTGCGGGATCGTCGCCCATCCGGGGAAGCGCACCACAGTTGTCCAGGCATCGGCGGGATCGAAGCCGTAGTCACCCCAGTAAAGGAACCGGTGCGCGTTGGAGATGTTCAGCCCCGACATGAACAGCACCACGCAGGCCAGCGCGTTGATCCAGTGCCAGATGCGGGTGGAGAGGGCGTGGCGTTTCGCGGGTTTCTTCATTCCGCACCCTCACGCGCCAGATAGATAACGTCGCGCGGTTGGCTTAAAATGTGCTGACCGCTGTCGATGAACAGGCTCGACCCGCTTTTGAGCGTGCCTGTGGCGAGGAAGAGCGCCGCATCGACGATCTCATCCGCGCCGGTCTTGCGCTGGAGCAGGTTGAGGCGGTGGGAAACATCGGTTTCATCCTCGGTCTGATCGTGGCTCGCCAGAATAGCTCCGGGAGCGATGCCATAGACCCGCGCCGTGTCGTCCCCACGCGCTTCAGCCGCTTGGGCAAGCATCGGAATGGTCGAGGCGACTGCGTGTTTGGACATCGTGTAGCTGAAGAAATCGGGGTTCGGGTTCTCCAGCTTCATATCGGTGATCTGGATCACGCAGCGCAAAGCACGGCTCCTGGCCTTGGCGAGGAACGTCTGCGCCATCAGCGTTGGGGAGAGAGCGTTGACCTGCATCGCTTGCCGGTTCGTTGCAGGATCGAGTTTCGTCGCACCGTCATAGTCAAAAACCGATGCGGAATTCACGATCACGCGCCAATCGGGCAGTCGCGCGGCGAGTTCCTCTACCATCGCCACTGCGTTTTCATCGCTCGACAGATCGCAGCCCACAGTCTCAGCGCTCGGCAAAGTGGCCGCCAGCGCATCGGCTTCCTCGCTTGAGGAGCGATAGTGGATCACCACGTGCAAGCCCGCAGCCGCAAAGCCTTTGACGATGGCGGCCCCGATCCGGGTCGCGCCGCCTGTGACCAGGATCGCGGGAAGAGAAGGAGAAACGCTCATATACCCAAGGCCCTAACAGCGAGCATGGGCTTCATCAATTGAAACGCCGTGGTCCAAGCTGGACCACGGCGTTTCATTTGCTGTCACAAAACAACAGCGATCAGCGGCAGCGCAGGCTCCCCCGGTCGATTTCGCGACCGAGCAATCCGCCTGCAATTGCGCCAAGCAGCGTACCCGCAGTCCGATCGCCGCGCGTGTCGATCGTGCGGCCAAGCAAAGCGCCAAGGCCTGCGCCGATCACAAGGCCGGTGGTGCCATTGTCTCGCTGACAATAGTACTGCCCGTCACGGCCCCGCCATACCCGGTCTCCGCGGCGCAGACGGCGGGGTTCGTGATACCGGCCGCGCCGGTCGTAGACGCGGCTCTCGCGCCATCCGCGCCCGCGCCGATAGCGCCGGTCATCATCGTCCCAATCGTCATCGTCCCAGTCGGGATCCTCGCCATAACGAAGGCTCGAGCCGAAATCGAAGTTGAGCGAGCCGGGGGCGACCATCATGTCGTGACTTGCGCCTGGGTCGGCGGTGACAGGGAGTTCTAGAGCATTGGCTGGAACGCTGATTGCAGCGAGGGAGCCAGCGGCGGCGATAAGTGCAATGTGTTTCATGGGTCAGGTTCCTTTGCGGCCTATTCATCGAAGGCCGAACCTGATTTGTTCATTTAAAGCGAACGCTGGATGAACGGCTCGTTGGTTTTGCGGTCACAAAGACGGGACGCTCTTTTGCTGCGACGAGCAGCGATGCGCTCAGCCAAGCTTGGCCTTTGCCCGCTCGCGCAGCTTTGGGGCGAGGGTTGGGAGCGCGGCCAGCTCGGCCAGCTCATCCTTCGTCGCCTTGCCCGCGACCAGCGCCATGAAGGTCCGCTCGACGCTCCAATCGCGCGCGCCCTCTTCGATGCGTTCAAGGGTGTCGCCCGCCTGCGCTTCGCCGATTTCGAGAACCCGGAAATACCAGCCTGATCGGCCTGTTTTGATGATCCTTGCGACCATGCCTTTGTGTCCAAAGCGGCGCTCGATCTTCCAACAGGGTTGGCGTGGTTGGCTCACCTGAATGAGAGCGCTGCCCAGACGGAACGTGTCGCCGATATGGACCTGCGCCTCAGTCAACCCGCGCACGGCAAGGTTTGACCCGAAAGCGCCCGGTTCTTCGAGCAGTTCGAGCTCGCCTATCTCTTCGCGCCAATAATCATGGTGGTCGAGAGGATAGAGGTGCAGCGCCATCTCTGGCCCGCCATGCACGCGTCGGTCAGCCTGCTCGTCGGGCGCAAAGCCATCCTCCAGAATCTGGACGAGCCCTTCGCGCGGGCGCTTGGCAAAAGCACTCAGCTCCGCGCCGTTAAAGGGGCGGGCAGTGCCGGTGCAGATGGCTTCGAGCGTGTGTTTCATGGCTTGGTCGCGGTCACGGACAGCCAAGCGCGCATGACGCCATCAGCGCCTTTGCCTTCCCATGGATCGATCTTGATCCCGGTGAAACCTGCCGCCTTGAACTGAGCTAAAAGTGTCTCGCGTTGATGGCGCGTGTTTAAGCGGCCACGGTCATCGCGAAATTCGTCTTCGCCCTGTTTAAAGCTCGCATAGGCTGAGCCACCCTTGATCAAAGCCCGGTGCATAGCCCCTAGAATTGAAGGGAGGGCGGCCTTTGGGGCATGGAAGAGGCACGCATGAGCCCATACGGCGTCATAAAGGTCCTCTGCCTCCAATTCGTCAAAGCGCATGTGTCGCGCCTCGACATTATGCCTCTCCCTCGCTTTCCTGACCATTGCAGCGGTGCCATCGGTTGGGTCGACGCGAAAGCCCCGCTCAATCATCCGCGCTGCATCGCGGCCCGTGCCGCAGCCCAGCTCAAGCACAAATGCGCCCGGCTCCAATGTGTCTAGGAAGGCGTCCAAATGTCGGCTGTGAGAGCTGTCGAAAGCTAGCGTGTAATAGGGAACGCTCTGCTCGTAGTGATCGATCGTTGCGCGATCGTAGCTCACGCTTGCTCGGCTTGCGCTGCGGCTGCCTCACGATCCCGTTCAGCCCGGCTCTTCTTTTGTGCGGCTGTCTTCAACTGTCCGCAGGCTGCATCAATGTCTCGGCCACGAGGCGTGCGGACAGGCGCGCTGATGCCGCCTTCGAAGACGATGTCGCTGAACGATTTGATCCGCTCGGGAGTCGAGCATTCATATTCTGCGCCCGGCCACGGATTGAACGGGATCAGATTGACCTTGGCAGGCAGGTTGAACTGCTTGAGCAACCGGACAAGCTCGCGCGCATCTTCGTCGCTGTCATTCTTGTCCTTCAGCATCACATATTCAAACGTGATCCGCCGAGCATTGGAGGCTCCGGGATAGTCGGCGCAGGCTTGGAGCAGCTCTTCGATCCCGTATTTCTTGTTGAGCGGCACGATCTCGTCGCGCACATCTTTGGTCACGGCGTGGAGTGAGACCGCTAGGTTTACCCCGATCTCCTGACCGCAGCGTTCCATCGCCGGGATAACGCCGCTGGTGGAAAGGGTGATGCGGCGCTTGGACAGGGCCAGCCCATCGCCATCCATCACCAGGTTGAGCGCATCGCGCACATGGTCGAAATTATAAAGCGGCTCACCCATGCCCATCATCACGATGTTGGTGAGCAGGCGGCCATCAGCTGTGTAGTGGCCGGCATCCTCGTCCGTCTCCAGCCCGTCCATCACGCCTTTGGGCCATTCGCCCAGAGCATCGCGGGCCAGCATGACCTGTCCGACGATCTCTCCCGGAGTGAGGTTGCGCACAAGCCGCATCGTGCCGGTGTGACAGAAGGTGCAGTTTAGCGTGCAGCCGACCTGACTGGAAACGCAAAGGGTCCCGCGATCCGCATCGGGGATGAAGACCATCTCAAAATCGTGACCGTCATCGGTTTGGAGCAACCATTTGCGCGTGCCGTCAGAGCTATGCTGCGCCTCGACGATGTTGGGGCGACCGATCACAAAGCGTTCGCTCAGCCATGGACGCATCGTCTTGGCAATGTCAGTCATTGCGTCGAAATCAGTGACGCCGCGGTGGTAGAGCCAATGGAACACCTGCTTGGAGCGCAGCTTTGCCTGACGGTCGTCGAGACCAGCCTCAGCAAACAGCTCCCGAATGCGCGGGCGAGGCAGGCCGATGAGGTCAATACGACCATCCTCGCGCGGCGTGATATCACGCGCGACGGGCACCGGGTCCACCTGCCCGGGGATAGTCATGAGGGTCGTATCTGCCATGATTGGACGCGCATATAGGCGCGGGGCGCGCGTTTGACCAGATGCGCGTTTGGCCAGTCGGCTTAGGCGCAGCCCACGACCGCCGCGTCAATCGCTGTGGCAACGCCGGCGAGGTCATAGCGATCGGTGAAGGCGCGGCCGCGTTCGTCGCGTCCCGATACGCTCATCCGAGTGGCGGAGCGCACGGCAGCAATGATAGCTGCGTCCATGCGGGCATCTTGAGCCCAGGCGTTGCGGCCATTGGCGGCGAGCTGGAAGCGTTCGTCTCCGATCCGCAGAGTGACTTCGGCACCCTCGGCCACGGAGCGCGACAAGCGGATGTGGAGCTGGGTGCGGATACCTGCGTCGGGCCAGCTGGCAATGCTGGCGAAAGGACCGGCATCGGACGATTCGCGCGGTTTGGCGATGGCATAGCAGCGCGCAGGGCTGTCATCGCGGAATGCTCCCCATGCGCCGTAGATGCCAAGGCTGTCCTTTGCGGCGAGGGGGGCTGTCAGCGTGGCGGCGATAGCCAAAGGGAGGAGAAATCTAGTCATAGCTGATTGCCATTACCTCCCACTCTTTCAGACCGCCGGGCAGACGGACAGTGCGCAACTCTCCGATAGAAGCGCCTTTCAAGGCTTTGGCAATGGGAGAGGACCAACCGACCAGACCCTTGCCCGCATCCTGCTCGTCGTCGCCCACGATGGTGATTGTGCGGCGTTCATCGTCCTCATCGGCGAGCTCGACTTTGGCTCCGAAAAACACGCGCGACCGGTCGGATTGCTGCGCCGGATCAATCACGCGGCACGCCTTCATGCGCTTGGCGAGATAGGCCAGCTCGCGGTCGATCTCACGCATGCGCTTGCGCCCATAAAGATAGTCGCCGTTCTCCGAGCGGTCGCCATTGCCCGCCGCCCAGCTGACGATCTCGACAATCTCAGGCCGTTCGGTGCCAAGCAGATGATCATAGCGCGCCTTGAGCGTCGCCATCCCCGCCGGGCTGATCGGCGGGCCGGAATTGAGCTTGGAAGGAGCGCTCACGCAGGACTTGCCTTACGGTAGGAAGCTATCGACCGGGCGAGGGATACCCGCTTGTTGCGGATACATATGCGAATAGCTCACCGCATTGCCGATGACGCGCATGACGTAGTAGCGGGTCTCGAAATTGGCGGGGATCTTCTCGACCCAGGTCACCCAGTCGATATCACCTCGGCGCGGATCACCGTTAAGGCGTAGCCACTGGTTCACGCGGCCGGGTCCTGCATTGTAGGCGGCCACGGCAAGCGGATAGGCGCCGCCATAATAGTCCATCATCCGCGCGAAATAGGCATCGCCCAAAGTGATGTTGTAATCGGTGTCGGAGAACAGGCTCGCTGAGAGATAGCGCCGCCCAATCATCCCCGATTGCTCGCGCGCAGTGCCCGGCATCAGCTGCATAATCCCGCGGGCGCCTGCATGGCTTTGGCGGGTGCGGTCAAACTCGCTTTCCTGACGGCTGATCGCGTGGACCATCGTCCAATCGTTCACGACCGGAGTGGGGTATGTGGGAAAGCCAATCCGCTCATATCCCGCAAAGCCATTCGCGCCCGCTTCCATGCCGACGACGACCGCCATTTCTGGCAGGTTCAGTTCTTTTGCCAGAGCCTCGACCATGAGCAGTTCTTCCTCGGTCTTTGGCATATTGCCGATCGCTTGGAAGAAGCGCCGCTCGGTCTGCCAACGCCCACGATTGTTGGCGATGTGACGCAAGGCTTTGACGAGAGAGCGGTTCTCGAATTCGTGGGCAACGTCCACATCCACCGCCGTCACGGCTGGCAACTCAGCAAAGTCAGGCATCGGCTTGCCCAGTGCGCTGATCGAGAGCTGGCCGTAATAATAGTGCGGATACTCAGCGGCCATCTCGAAATAGCGCACCGCGTCTTGCTCAAGCCCGGCTGCACGCGCGGCGCGGCCTGCCCAATAGAAGCCCTTCGAACGGGTCAGAGGCGTGCGCGCTGCTTGGCCATAGCGCAGGAACAAGGGCGCTGCCGCTGCTCCATTGCCGAGCCGCCACAAGGCGTTCGTGCCGCCCTTCCACATCAGATCGGTGTAGCGGTCGCGCAGGGCGAAAGAGCCCTTGGAAATGTCAGTGCCCGGTGCAAACAGATCGTCGGTTTTGCTCGCAATCTGCACCGTCGTCGTCGCGCCTGCCGCCGTTGCAACGGTGAGCATGTCGCCGACCATCTCCGCCGGGTCATGCGCGGGCGCTGCAAAGGCTGGACGGTTGGCGAGCAAATTGATCGCCGCCTGTGTTTGGCGCTTCGACTGATAGTAATTGACGAGGTTGTGGACGTAGCCTGCGTCGGTTTGTGCGTCCGCCGGGACCGCCAGCCCCGCCGCGCTCGGCAAGCTTCCACGCACCAGAGCAATCCGCGCCATGGCGAGGTCGCGGTCTTCCGGCGCCAAGTTGATGATCTGCCGCTCTGCCGCGGCTGCCTCACCCTGCCACAGCAAAGCATCGACGCGGGCGCGGTGATCGTCTGTGGTGAGCTGGCTACCATAGAGGCCGAGGATATAGGCCTCTGCCGGTTCGCTCATATCCCCGCCGCGCCATGCCGCGCGGGCAACATCGAAGGCTTCCTCACGTTGGACCGCTGCGAGGGTTAGAGCATACAGCGCGCGGCCATGATTGGTGAGCGGCGGGTTGGCGTCGAAAAAGGCCAGCACATCCGCTTGCGCTGGCACCGCATCGTCGAGCGTCCGCTCGGCCTTGATCCGCAGCACTTCGGTGCGCGGAAAGTCAGGATAGGCGAGGATGAAGCTGGCATATTCGTCAAAGGAATATTCCCCGGTCCCATGCAATTGTTCCCATGTCGCAATCGCTGAGCCGATCTGGCTCGGCGCTTTTGCCACAAGATTGCTGCGTGGGCTGTCGGGGCCCATCTGCGCAGATGAAGGCGTGGCAAGTGCTCCCAAAGACGCCGCAGCAAGAGCCGCGATCGCGATAGGGCGTGAGAGCAAATTGCTGACCATGCTGGACATAGTGCGGGGAGGCTCCTTATCAGGCGCTGAACAGAGGTAGGGGAATGTCAAAACGTCCCCCCATGTTCCATACTTATTTGTTTTAAGACAGGGAAAAAGCAATGTTCAGCGGCTCGATACCCGCTCTGGCGACTCCTTTTAGCGGTGGATCGTTTGATGAGGCTGCGTTTCGCAAGCTCGTCGACTGGCAGATCGACAATGGCAGCTCTGGCTTGGTGCCATGCGGGACCACTGGAGAAGCCTCGACGCTGAGTAACGCAGAGCACCACCGCGTGATCGAGGTGTGCATAGAGCAAGCCGCAGGCCGGGTGCCAGTTATCGCGGGTTGCGGGTCGAACGACACGCGCAATGCGGCGCTGCATATGAACTTTGCAAAGAAGGCAGGCGCGGCGGCAGGCCTTTGCGTTGCTCCCTATTACAACCGTCCGAGCCAGGCGGGCCTGATCGCGCATTTCAGCTATCTGGCGGAAGAGTGCGACCTGCCCATCGTGCTCTACAACGTGCCCGCGCGCACCGTGACAGACATAGAGGACGAGACCGTGGTTGCTCTCGTCAAGAAATACCCTGAGCAGATCGTCGCCATTAAGGACGCCAGCGGAGACCTCTCCCGCGTCGCTGACCACCGCATGGGCATCGGGCGCGAGTTTTGCCAGCTGTCAGGCAATGATGAACTGTGGCTGCCGCACAATGCGGCTGGGGGTAGGGGAGCGATCTCCGTCACCGCCAATGTCGCGCCCGCTCTGTGCGCTGAGTTTCAGGAAGCAATCAACAACAATGAGCTTAAGAAAGCGCGCGACCTCAACGACCGCCTCTTCCCGTTGCACTACGCGATGTTCTCAGACGCCTCGCCAGCGCCGGTCAAATACGCGCTGAGCCGCGTCCACGACTGGTTCTCCCCCGAAGTGCGCCTGCCGATTGTCGAGGCGAGCGCGGAGTCGCGCAAGGCTGTCGATGCCGCGCTGGAGCATGCGGGATTGGTTTGATGCTCGGCTACGCCATTCATCGCGCCCGAGACTAAAGCACTTCGTCTTCGTCCAGCAGCACTTCGGCAAAATCGTCCGATTCGGTGGCGTAGATCGCATCGGCTAGGTCTTCGATCCGGGCGCCGACGCGTTCGGGGTTGGCGACCTGTGCGATGTGGAACAGCGCGTCGCCCTGATGAACCACTGGAAGCGTCGCGTGACCGATGATGATGCCGTCAATCGGACTAACGATCTCGAGTGGTTCCTCCCCAAAAAGCCCAGCGACAGCGGCGAGCAGATCGCCCTCTCGCACAGCATCGCCTGATTTGCGGACCCGGTGCGTGACCCCGCCGCGGGGCGCTCTGACCCATTGCGTCTTTTTTGAGCGAGCAGGCAGAGCCGGTTCGGTGAGGCTGATGTCCTCGCCGATCATTCCCATCTGGTGAAGCACACGGACAACGCCGGCGACGCCGGTTTCGATTGAGAAGCGATCAAAGCGCAGCGCCTCTCCCGCCTCCATCAGCAGCATGTCGACGCCTTCCTTGGCGGCCAGAGCTCGCAAGCTTCCGTCACGCAGGGGGCTTTCGATAATCACAGGCGCGCCAAAGGCGGTGGCGAGCTCGACCAGTCTCTTGTTGCCAGCCGCGATGCGGATCTGCGGCAGGTTGTAGCGGTGGACGGCGGCAGAGTGGATGTCGATGCCAAGGTCCGAACGGCTCACCACTTCGTTGAAGAACACATGCGCGACCTGCCCGGCGAGCGAACCGCTCGAAGTGCCGGGGAAAGACCGGTTGAGGTCGCGCCGGTCGGGTAGGTAACGTGTATGGGCGAGAAAACCGAATATGTTCGCCACCGGAACAAGCAGCAGCGTGCCGGAAAGCTGTTCAGGAGATATCATGTTTGCCAGGCGCTGGATCACGGCGGTGCCGACAATCTCATCGCCATGAATTGCGGCACTGATAAAGACGCAGGGCCCAGGCTTGGCACCATGGACCACCCGGACCGCAAGCTGTGAGCTGAAACCCGTCGCCATGGTTGTGATTGGCAAGCCGATATCGACCTGTTTTCCCGGCGCGATGACCTCACCGCCGATTTTGAACCCCTTTGGCTTTGCGACTGCTTTGGCTGGTGTATTTGACGCGGTCATTGTGGATTGATCCCCTTGGCGGCCCGATTGTGCTCAAAAACGTCGGTTGGCAAGCGCGAAGTCGCGTCCTATCTGCCACCCCACCATGGCACGCCCCAAACCCGAAACCTTCGACAAGCAAAAGACCGTCGCGGAAAATCGCCGCGCGCGGTTTGATTATGCGATTGAGGAGAAGTTTGAAGCTGGCCTCGCTCTGCAAGGGACCGAGGTGAAGGCTTTGCGGGCGGGGCAAGCGACGATTGCGGAAAGCTATGCCGAAGTGCGCGATGGGGAGGTGTGGCTGATCAACGCCAACATCCCCGAATATTCGCACGGCAACCGCCTCAACCACGAACCGCGCCGCCCGCGCAAGCTGCTGTTGAACTCGCGCGAAATCGGGAAGCTGTTCGGCGCGGTCGAGCGCAAGGGCATGACGCTGGTGCCGCTATCGGTCTATTTCAACAGAACGGGCCGGGCAAAAGTCGAACTCGCGTTGGCCAAGGGTAAGCAGGCCCATGATAAGCGGCAATCGATCAAAGAACGCGATTGGAAGCGCGACAAGGCGCGGCTGATGCGCGATCGCGGCTAGGTTCGAATCGCCAAAAGCTTAGCGGAAAAAATTCCCGCAATAGGCAATTCACCCATTGGTCAGATGCAGCGTGATACCCATATCGTCACTCATGGTGCTCGATACGCTCTTTGGCGAAGGACGCTTGCAATCCTCTAGCGCGAGGCGCAGGGGAGCCGCGATCCTATGAGCGCCCATTCTTCCTCTCCTGGGTTCTTCTCGAACCCCTTTAAGTGGACCAGCCACAAGCTGGGTCGCCACATGCCCAAGCGTGAGGAGATGGCGCGCAACAAGTATCTGCGTCCCATTGCGCACCGGTTCCTGTCGCCAGAGCTGTGGCGCTTTACCCGCCGCTCGGTCCCCCGCGGCGTGGCGTTGGGCCTGTTTGCAGCCTTTATCATACCGGTGGGGCAGATTTTCCTCGCCGCGTTTCTGGCTCTGCCTGCGCGTGCCAATGTGCCGCTCGCTGCGATGGTCACGTTTGTGACCAACCCGCTCACGATCGCCTTTTGGGCTGTGGTCGCCAACCGGGTTGGCAATTTTATGCTGCAAATCGACGCAGTGACTGTGGAGATGTCTTCCTCCAAGATGGGGACGTCTTGGTGGGGCTCAATTGTTGACTTCTTCCAGATGGCTGGCGTGACCGTTGTGGGCTTCTTTGCGCTTGCCGTGGTCAGTTCCTCGCTCGGCTATCTCTTTTCTGGCGCGATCTGGCGCCTTATCGTTGCACGCAGGCGGGCAAAACGTCTGAAAGGGATGGAAGACCGTCTCGACCAGCGTCTCGGCGCTGAGTAAGCTGTCGGTCTTCGCCGTGAAAGCTCAGTTGCCTGCGCTTTGACATTGCCCATTCGTTAGAGCGGTAGCCTGTCCCAAGTGAACTCCGAACTCGCCCATCCCATGTTGCGACCTGCCGATACTGACGAGGGTTCGATATCCGAGTCGGGCAAGCGGCTTATGATAGCCGTCGCACTGGCTTTGCTGGTGAGCGCTGGCGTGCTGTTCGCTGTGACTTCCGACTGGGTGCTGACGGCGGCCTATGCGGCGGGGCTTGTCGTGCTGCTGCTTGGCGCGCTCGCTTTTGAGCGGATGAGCGGGCAGGCCACGGTCACTCAGCAAGCCGCGCCCGATTGGTCAGTCACCGTCGCTGCGATTGAAAGCCAGGGCGGCGCGTTCGGCGGTGCTGGGGGCAATGGCCTCGCCATCGCCATCACCGACCGCGCCAATCGCCTCGTTTGCGCCAATAGCCTGTTTGTCGAGCAATTCGGGAGTGAGACCGCTCCGCCCGCCTTGGACATTGACCGGCCTGAGCTGGAAGCGATGACCAAGCTCGCGCGGGAGACCTGGCGCGATGGGATGGGCGCCATGGAACGGCTTGCGACCCAAAGCGGTGAATGGCGGGTCCAGGTTACTCGGGCAGGGCGCGGCGACGATCACCTGATCTGGACGTTCCAGAAGACGCTCGCACCGCAGCGCGATGCGCTCGCCGATATCAATCTTGGCGGGCTGCTCGGCACTATGCTGAGCCGCGCGGGGATTGAGGCGGCGATCACTGGCGCGGATGGCGCGATCCGCTCGGTCAGCCCCGGATTTGCGCTGCGTGCCTCGGGCGATGAGAGCGCGACGCTTGCGGGGCAGGACTTCGTCTCCTTCCTGCGCGCGGATGAGCGTGACCGCATCTTCTTTGCAAGGGAAGGTCGGGCGGGCACTCCGCAAACCCTGATTGACGTGCCTTTAAGCGAACCCTCTGCGGCTGGTGAAGCCCCTGGCCCGGATGATGGCGCGACCTTGATGCTGCTCGTCGATGGCGGGGTTGGTATTGGCGGAGCGTGGGATGGTTCTAGCCAAGCGGGCGTTGCCCAGTTGGAGGCGCTGTTGGCGCAGCTCCCGCTCGGCCTTGCCATGACCGACCGCGATGGACGATTCCTGTTCGGCAATGACGCCTTCCTGCGCTCGGTTGAGCGGGAAGGGCGCGGGCTTCCTGCATTCCCCACCGATCTTGTGGTGAGAGAGGATAAGGCCGCACTCTCCGACGCCGTGCGCCGTCACGGGCGCGGGCCTGCAACCAGCGGCGATATGGCCGTGCGGCTGGTTGGGCAACCGGATGAGCCTGTCTCCATGGGCCTTGCCGGAGTGCGCGGGCTGGGTGAGGCAGCGGTGCTGCTCAGCCTTGCGGACACGTCGGAAGAGACGCAGCTCAAACGGCAGGTGGCGCAAGCGACCAAGATGCAGGCGGTCGGCCAGCTCGCAGGCGGCGTCGCGCATGATTTTAACAATGTCCTCACCGCAATCATCGGCACGTGCGACCTCATGCTACTGCGCCACACGCCGGGCGATAGCGACTATGACGACATCCAGCAGATCCGCGCAAATTCCAACCGAGCCGCCTCGCTGACGCGCCAATTGCTCGCCTTCTCGCGCCAGCAGACCTTGCGGCCAGAGATCCTCCAATTGCCCGACGTGGTGAGCGAGGTTGGCCCGCTGATCACGCGGCTGCTTGGAGAGAAGATCGACTATTACGTCCAGCATGACCGCAATCTGGGTGCGGTGCGGGCTGACCCGCAGCAGCTTGAGCAGGTCATCATGAACCTTGCAGTCAACGCGCGCGACGCGATCAACGCCAACGGCCCGCATGGCCGCGCGGTCAATGGCAAGAAGCAGGGGCGCATCTCTCTCCTGACCCGCTCGATCGGAGCCAGCCAGGTGGTTAAGCTCGGCTCGGAAGTCCTGCCGCCGGCGGATTACACTGTCCTTATTGTCGAGGATAATGGCGGCGGCATCCCGACCGAAGTACTGCCCAAACTGTTTGAACCCTTTTTCACGACCAAGGAGCTGGGCAAGGGCACCGGCCTCGGCCTCTCCACCGCCTACGGTATCGTCAAGCAATCGGGCGGCTTCATCTTTGCGGACAATGTGAGTGATGCAAATGGCCGGCCCAAGGGCGCTCGCTTCACGATCTACTTCCCGGTCCACAAGGGCGAGACGCCGCGCCGCGCTGAGCCTGAGGTTGAAGAGGCCTCGTCAGACTGGTCAGTCGGCGGGCGTATCCTGCTGGTCGAGGACGAAGACATGGTCCGCGCCGTCGCCGAGCGGGCTCTGTCGCGCGCAGGCTACCAAATCGTCGCCTGCGCAGACGGGGAAGAGGGGCTTGCCGCGATCAAAGCGGACGAAGATTTCGATATCGTGGTGAGCGATGTCGTCATGCCGGGAATGGACGGCCCCGCCATGGTCCGTGCCATTCGTGAGCTTCATCCCGACATCCCTGTGCTGTTCATGTCCGGCTATGCCGAAGAATCGCTGCGCAAGGATATCGACGTGCCCAACATGCATTTCCTGGCCAAACCGTTCAGCGTTGCCGCCATCAGCGACAAGGTTGGAACAGTCATGCGCAGCGCAAAGCACTCAAAAGACGCATAAAACCGCCTTCTGGAAAAAAGTTTTGTTCCGCTCTTGTTCTAATGGAACAAATGGGATACAAAATGTCCAACAGGGGGCGACATCGGGGTCTCTCCAGTAGCTGGTTAAAACTCGATAACCGGCTCTATGCTTTAGAAGGAGCGCATGCGATGGCTACTCAATTGAAGCTGGTAGAGAAGGAAAAAGGCGTGGACCGTCAAAAGGCACTTGATGCCGCTCTTGCACAGATTGATCGGGCGTTTGGTAAAGGCTCGGCGATGAAACTCGGCTCGAAAGAGGCGATGGAGGTCGAAGCCATTTCGACCGGTTCGCTGGGGCTGGACATTGCGCTTGGAATTGGCGGCCTGCCCAAAGGCCGCGTGATTGAGGTTTATGGCCCGGAAAGCTCAGGCAAAACGACTCTGGCGCTGCATGTCATTGCAGAGGCTCAGAAAGCGGGCGGCACGGCGGCTTTCGTCGATGCAGAGCACGCGCTTGACCCGGTCTATGCGAAAAAGCTGGGCGTCGACATCGATGAACTGATCGTCTCGCAGCCTGACACGGGTGAGCAGGCGCTTGAGATCACCGACACTCTGGTTCGCTCCAATGCGGTTGACGTGCTGGTGGTGGACTCGGTGGCGGCTCTGGTGCCGCGCGCTGAGATTGAAGGCGAAATGGGCGACTCGCATGTGGGCCTCCAGGCGCGCCTGATGTCGCAGTCGCTGCGTAAGCTCACCGGCTCGATCAACCGTTCGAAGTGCATGGTGATCTTCATCAACCAGCTGCGCATGAAGATCGGCGTGATGTACGGCAACCCAGAGACGACGACGGGCGGTAACGCGCTTAAGTTCTACGCCTCGGTTCGCTTGGACATTCGCCGCACCGGCCAGATCAAGGACCGCGATGAAGTGATCGGCAACTCGACCCGCGTCAAAGTGGTCAAGAACAAGGTCGCCCCGCCGTTCAAACAGGTCGAATTCGACATCATGTATGGTCAGGGGATCTCCAAAAACGGAGAGATTCTCGACCTTGGTGTCAAAGCGGGCATCGTTGAGAAATCGGGCAGCTGGTATTCCTATGACAGCGTGCGGATCGGGCAGGGGCGTGAGAACGCCAAGACCTACCTGAAAGAAAACCCCGAAGTTTGCGACAAGTTGGAAGCCGCCATTCGCGGTAAAACCGATGAGGTCGCCGAGGAGATGATGACAGGGCCGGACGCGGACCCCGAAGACTGATCCTCAAGCGGGCGCTCTGCCGCGCGACAAGCGTCATAGGTGGAGCACTACAAGAGCGGGTTTCTCCCGCCGCCCGGAAACACGGAATGCCGGCGTGGACCCATCCTTTCCCCGAGGAATACGGTTCGCGCCGGTTTTTCGTTGGGGTTTTTCGTTGGGTTTCGGCGTTTGCGGATGTTGCTTCGCCGGTTGGCACCCGATGAGGCGGGCCGCTCTGCAACATCGATCAAACGAATATCACTTACGCTCGCGCTATGGCTTGTCGCTGGGCGCAGCTTTGCCTAACTGCGCTCTATGACTTCGACCAACGATATTCGCCGGTCCTTCCTCGACTTCTTCGGAAGCGAAGATCACGTGGCTGTGCCCAGTGCGCCTCTGGTGCCGTACAACGACCCCACGCTCATGTTCGTGAATGCGGGCATGGTGCCTTTCAAGAACGTCTTCACGGGTCTTGAGACACCTCCGGGACCGCGCGCGACTTCCTCGCAGAAATGCGTGCGCGCTGGCGGCAAGCACAATGATCTCGACAATGTCGGCTACACGGCACGCCACCACACATTCTTCGAAATGCTCGGCAACTTTTCGTTTGGCGACTATTTCAAAGAGCAGGCGATCCTCAACGCCTGGACCCTCCTGACCAAGGAATGGGGCTTGGCACAGGACAAGCTCCTTGCGACCGTTTACCACACTGATGACGAGGCGTTCGACCTGTGGCGTAAAATCTCCGGCTTGCCCGAAGATCGCATCATCCGGATCTCAACCAACGACAATTTCTGGTCGATGGGGGAAACCGGGCCTTGCGGGCCGTGTTCGGAAATTTTCTACGACCATGGCGACCACATTCCCGGAGGCCCTCCCGGCAGCCCGGATGAAGACGGCGACCGTTTTATCGAGATTTGGAACCTCGTCTTCATGCAGTTTGACCAATCGGCGGACGGCACGCGGAGCGACTTGCCCAAGCCCTCGATCGACACCGGCATGGGGCTCGAAAGGATCGCTGCGGTCATGCAGGGCGTGCATGACAATTACGACACCGACACATTCAAAGCGCTGATCGCGGCTTCCGAAGGCCTTACTGGCGTTGCTGCAAACAGTGACACCACCGCCTCGCACCGAGTGATCGCGGACCACTTGCGTTCGACCTCGTTCCTGATGGCCGACGGCGTGCTGCCCTCAAATGAAGGGCGCGGCTATGTCCTGCGCCGGATCATGCGCCGCGCGATGCGTCATGCGCATCTGCTTGGGGCGAGCGAGCCTCTGATGCATCGCCTCGTACCCTCGCTCGTGACCGAAATGGGCCAGGCCTATCCCGAATTGCAGCGCGGTCAGGCGCTGATCGAAGAGGTCCTGCTGCGCGAAGAAACGCAGTTCCGCAAGACGCTGGAGAAGGGCCTCAAGCTGCTCGACGAAGCGACCGGCGACATGGCGGAAGGCGGCACCCTCGACGGCGAGACCGCCTTCAAACTCTATGACACTTACGGCTTCCCCTACGATCTCACCGAAGACGCTCTGCGCGCTCGCGGGATCTCAGTGGACTCCGACGGGTTTGACGCTGCCATGACCCGCCAAAAGGAAGCCGCGCGTGCAGCCTGGAAGGGCTCAGGCGAAGCGGCTTCGGGCGAGGTTTGGTTCGACATTGCGGAACGCGAAGGCGCAAGCGAGTTTACCGGTTACGCCGCGACCTCGGGCGAGGGCCGCGTGGTGGCCATCGTCAAAGACGGCGCGGAAGTTGCGAGCGCGAAGGCGGGTGACGCGGTCGTCATCCTCACCAACCAAACGCCTTTCTATGGCGAGAGCGGTGGCCAAACCGGCGATACCGGAGCGATCTCGACGCCTGATGGGTTGATCGCGCAAGTGACAGACACCAGCAAACCGCTTGGGCGCTTGCACGCGCATCATACGACGATCACCGCTGGCGAGGTCAGCGTGGGCGACAATGTCCAGCTGGAAGTCGACGCCGTGCGGCGCGATCAGATCCGCGCCAACCACTCGGCAACGCACCTCGTTCATGCCGCTTTGCGCAACCAGCTGGGCGACCATGTGACCCAGAAGGGTTCGATGGTCGCACAAGAGCGTCTGCGGTTCGACTTCTCGCATCCCAAGCCGCTGTCGCCCGAGGACATTGAGGCCATTGAGGCTGAAGTGAACGCGGAAATCCTTGCAAATGAGCCGGTCTCCACGCGCCTGATGAGCCCTGATGACGCCGTTGAGGCAGGGGCTCTGGCGCTGTTCGGCGAGAAATATGGCGACGAGGTACGCGTCCTTTCCATGGGGCGCGCGGGCTCTGCTGGCCGCAATTACTCGGTCGAGCTCTGCGGTGGCACCCACGTCACTGCGACGGGCGATATCGGCCTGTTCCGGATCGTCTCTGAGAGCGCCGTCTCCTCTGGCGTGCGCCGCATCGAAGCGTTGACCGGCGATGCTGCGCGCACCTGGCTTGTGGACCGCGAAGAGGCGTTGAAAGCTGCGGCCAGCGCCATTCGCGCAACCCCAGAAGAGGTGCCTGCGCGGATTACGGCGCTTCTTGATGAGCGCAAGAGGCTTGAGAAAGAGTTGGCAGAGGCGAAGAAGGCGCTTGCGCTGGGCGGCGGCGGCAATGCGGGGGGCGATTCTGGCCCGTCTGACGACGAGGTCGGCGGCATCACCTTCAGCGGCCAGGTGCTCGAAGGGTTGAACCCCAAGGAACTGCGCCCGCTGCTTGATGAGACCAAGGCGCGGCTCGGCACAGGGATCGCGACGATTGTCGCGGTCAATGATGGCAAGGCCAGTATCGCGGCTGCCGTCACCGATGATTTGACTGAGCGGTTCAGCGCGGTCGATCTGGTGCGCGCAGGGGTCGAGGCCTTGGGCGGGAAGGGCGGCGGTGGCCGTCCCGACATGGCGCAAGGCGGCGGTCCTGATGGCTCAAAAGGCGCAGAGGCAATCGCGGCGGTGCGCGCATTTCTTGAAAGCGCTTAGTCTGCCGCGTCACCAGCGGTGCTGGAGCGCAATTTGGGCCGTTGGTTGAGCCCGCCTTGAACCTCGATCTGCTCGCGATATTCGTCGCGCTTTTCGTGGATTGAGGCGATCACCGGTCCCATCGCGACGCCGATATCGACCAATACGGCTTCCGACAATTGCAGCGAGCTTTCGAGCGTTTCGGGCACGGCATGGCTGGCCCCGGCGCGGTAAAGCAGCACGGCGTGATCAGTGTCGCGCGCGCGGGCGACGATCAGCAGATCAGGGTGGCTGGCGCGCAATTTTGCGACGAGCCGCTGGGCAAGCACAGGCTCATCCATCGTCAAGACCACGGCGGGAGTGGTCGCCAAACCCAACCGGTCGAGCGCATCGCCCCGCGCTGCGTCTCCGAAAGTCGCGCGATACCCGTCGCGTCTTGCTCGGTCGATAAGGTCGGGATCGGAATCGAGCACCACATAGGGTTGGTCATGCGCGGTCAGCATGTCGGCGATCATGCGTCCGACGCGTCCGCCCCCGATGATGATGGTGCGGGCTTCCTCGTGGTCATCTTCTTCTGGCAGTTCAGGAGCCGCCTCCACCCGCCGGGCGATCACGCGGCCCAGCTTTGCTAGCAGCGGCGTCACCGTTAGGCCAATGGCAGTGACAACTTGCCAGAATTGCGCGGTCTCTGTGTCGATGACCAAGGCGGTGGTGGCAGCGGCGAGGACGATCAACGTCGTTTCGCTGGGGCTCGCCATCAGCACGCCGGTCTCTGCCGCAGTCGAGCGCCGCGCGCCCATCATGCGCAGCAGCACGCCGGTGACGATAGCCTTGAACACGAGCACGCCCACCACTGCGGCAGCGATAGTGCCAAGGTCTTGCCAGATTTCGGCAAGGTTGATGGTCATCCCGATGGTGATGAGGAAGACGCCCAGCGCAAGGCCCTTAAACGGCTGCATGATGCTTTCGACTTCGCCGTGATACTCAGTCTCTGCGATCAACAGGCCGGCAATCAGTGCGCCGACGATGGGTGAAAGACCGGCAGCCGATGTCGCAAGGCTCGCGCCGATGACGACGAGGAGCGAGGCGGCGAGGAACAGCTCGGGGCTCTTGGTGCGGGCAGCCTGGCTGAATAGGCGGGGCAGGGCGACGCGCCCCACGACCAGCAGGACAAGGATAACGAGACCACCTTGGACCAGCGTGGTGGTCAACCCGCTCACCCCGTCGGCAGCGGCATTGGGTGCAAGCGCGCCGAGGATGAAGATGATCGGGACGATCATGATATCCTCAAACAGCAACATCGACAGCGCCGCGCGTCCGACCGGGCTCTTCGTGCCCGATATCGGCAGCACAATCGCGGTGGAAGAGAAGGCCAAGGCAAAGCCCAGGGCAAGTGCCGCCGTGCTGCTCATCCCGCTGTAATAGCCAAAGAAAGCCGCCGAGACGCTGCCGATGATCAGCAGCTCCAGACTGCCAAGACCAAACACCAATTTACGCAATTGCCACAGGCGGTTGAACGACAGCTCCAACCCGATGGCGAACAGCAGAAGGATAATGCCGAAGTCCGCGAAGGGGGCTAATCGTTCCGGGTCGGATATGGTTATATGTCGCAGCCAGTCATACTCGCCCACCAATGTGCCAAGCCCATAAGGGCCGACCAGAATACCGATCAGAATGAAGCCGATGATCGGCGTGATCCGAAAGCGCGCGAAGACCGGGATGACGATCCCCGCCGCGCCCAGAATCACGAGCGCGTCCGACATAACCGGAGAGAGGGTGAGTTCGCCTGCCATCGGTCAGGAAGTACTGCAATGCGTGCGGACTGTCATCCGCCGCCATGACCGCGCGCGCCAGAAATATCCGAAGCCTCTGGAAGATCGGGCGAGGGCGGACCATCTGTCTCGCCCAGAGGGTCAGATATATTGCCAACGCGCTTGTCCCATTTGACCTGGTAGAGATCAAAGCGGCGGTCGGCGAGGTTCTGCACGGTTCCCTCTGCGCGCGCCCATTGCAGGTCGGCAAGGTTGACGTCGCTGATGGTCAGCGTTTCGACATTCTCGCTTGCCTCTGCTGCGATGCCGTCGCGGGCGAAGGGAAAGTCGCACGGGGTAAGGATGCAGCTCTGCGCGTATTGAATGTCCATATTGGCGACATTGGGCAGGTTGCCGACATTGCCACTCATCACGACATAGCATTGGTTTTCAATCGCGCGGGCCTGCGCGCAATACCGCACTCGCATATAGCCTTGGCGGCTATCGGTGCAGAAGGGCACGAAGATGATCCGCGCGCCTTCGTCGACTAGCCTGCGGGCAAGCTCTGGAAATTCGCTATCGTAGCAGATGAGCACCCCGATAGGGCCGCAATCGGTCGGGATGGCGTCGATGGAATCGCCGCCCTTTATGTTCCACCAATAGGCCTCATTCGGGGTCGGGTGGATCTTCTCCTGTGCGTAGATCGACCCATCGCGCAGGCACACGTAAGCGACGTTGTGGATATCGCCATCAGGCATACGCGTGGGGTGTGATCCACCGATAATGTTGATGTTGTAGGCGAGCGCCATTTCTGACAGTCGTGACCGGATGCGCGGCGTGAACTCCGACAGCGTCTCAATCGCTTCCTGCGGGCTTAGCACATCCTCCTGCGCAGAGAGCAGCATCAGAGTGAACAGCTCCGGAAACACGATGAAGTCGCTTTCGTAATCCGCTGCAACATCAACGAAATACTTCACCTGCTTCATAAATTCATCGAAGTCTTTGACCGCGCGTGCCTGCAATTGGCAGGTCGCAATCCGCACGCCTTCGACATCGCGGGGCAAGCGGTGCTTCTTGGGCGCGTCTCCATCGACATAAGGGTTGCGCCAGACCATGCGCACCGCGTTGCCACGGCTCGCTTTGTCCTCAGGCAGATACTTGGGCAGGATGCCCGCCGGCTCGAACCCATTGGCGAGCTGGAAGCGCAGCACCGGGTCGTGGACCTTCCCTTCAAGGATCAGATCGAGATATTCAGCCGGGTTTTCCGCGCGGTTGGTCTTGCGCCGCTTGGCCCGCGCATAACCCGGCATCCGCCCGCCGAAAACGATGCCAGTCAGGTCCAGCCGCTCTGCCAGAGCGCGGCGTTCCTCATACAGTCGGCGTCCCAGCCGCGTCCCGCGCACTTTGGGATCGACGCAAAGTTCATAGCCATAGAGCCAGTCGCCCGTCGGATCATGGCGCGAGCCAAACCCATTGCCGGTCACCTCGTCCCAGGTGTGATCCGACAGAGCGACTTTCTCATCCAGCCGCATCGACGCGCAATATCCGACGATCTTCCCGTCGAGCACCGCAACGAAGCAGCCTTGTGCGAAGTTGTTGATCTGCCCGCGAATCTCGCCCTGAGTGTAGGCGGGCAGGTCGTCATAAGCGCGGCGAACCAGGTCGCCGATGGCGCGCACATCCTTGAGCTTGGCTTGCCGGACTTCCAGCCGGGCCTTTGATCCGTTCGCCATGCTCTCAATCTGCGCTGAGCCTGAATGTCAGGCCCAGTTCGCCATCTCCTTTTCAAGGTTCTGCACAATCGCCTCGAAGAACTGCTCGGTCGTGAGCCAGTTTTGCGAGGGGCCGATCAGCAGCGCCAAATCCTTGGTCATTTGGCCGTTCTCGACCGTTTCAATGCAGACCCGCTCCAGCGTCTCGGCAAAGCGGACCACGTCGGGCGTCTCGTCAAACTTGCCGCGATACATCAGGCCGCGCGTCCACGCGAAGATCGAGGCAATCGGGTTGGTCGAGGTCGCCTTGCCTTGTTCGTGCTGGCGGAAGTGGCGGGTGACAGTGCCGTGCGCGGCCTCTGCCTCGACCGTCTTGCCGTCAGGCGTCATCAGCACCGAAGTCATCAGGCCGAGCGAGCCGAACCCTTGCGCAACCGTGTCGGACTGCACGTCGCCATCATAGTTCTTACAAGCCCAGACGAACTTGCCCGACCATTTGAGCGCGGATGCGACCATGTCGTCGATCAGGCGGTGCTCATAGGTGATGCCGGCTTCCGCGAACTTGTCGGCAAACTCGTTGTCGAACACTTCCTGGAACAGGTCTTTGAAACGCCCGTCATAGGCTTTCATGATCGTGTTCTTGGTCGAGAGGTAAACCGGCCACTTGCGGTCGAGACCGTAGTTCATCGAGGCGCGCGCAAAGGCGCGGATCGAATCGTCGAGGTTGTACATCGCCATCGCGACGCCGGAGCTTTCAAATTCGAACACTTCGAGGTCGAGATTGGTGCCGTCTTCGCCCTCGTAAACAAGGCGCAGCTTGCCCGGACCCGGGATCAGCGTGTCGGTTGCGCGATATTGATCGCCAAATGCGTGACGGCCAACCACAATCGGGTGGGTCCAGCCCGGAACCAGACGCGGAACGTTGTCGATCACGATCGGCTCACGGAAGACGACGCCGCCCAGAATGTTGCGGATCGTCCCGTTGGGGGAGCGCCACATTTTCTTCAGGTCAAACTCTTCAACGCGCGCTTCATCAGGCGTGATAGTCGCGCATTTCACGCCCACGCCATGCTCTTTGATGGCATTGGCAGCGTCAATGGTGATCTGGTCGTCCGTCTCGTCGCGCTTTTCGATAGAGAGGTCGTAATATTTCAGGTCGACATCGAGATAAGGCAGGATCAAACGCTCCCGGATCCACTGCCAGATGATCTTCGTCATCTCATCGCCGTCGAGCTCGACAACGGGGTTCTTAACCTGAATTTTTTGCATGGCTGTTGCCTTCATCCTTTTGGCTGATTCCACACAACAGAACTGTCTGATGTGATCCCTCACGCGCGCTCTAGCAGAGGTGGAGCGGGGTGCAAGTGGGTCACGGAAAAGGGGCGGCGCTTCGCTTGGAAACGCCGCCCCATTGGTGTCGGTCTAAAGCTGTGTGGTTACTCGCCCATCCGGCGCGTTTCGAGGATGTGCTCGCTTGCCACAAGTGAGGCAAAATCGGCTCGGTTGATCGGAATAGTCTCACTCTCATCCCAAGTGATATTGGAAAGATCGCCGCGCAGATCATTGAGGCTGCCATCAGGCTCTGGCCAGGCGCCGCTTTCCGTGACGACCATGACGCGGTCGTCGCTAACTTCGACGACCTTCATCAGACCGTAAGCGCTGGAGACTTCGTCGGTTCCGGTGCCAAACTCATGGATCGAAAACTCATCCAGCTTTGCCGCCCAGAGGTCACCAACCGCGGGGTCAGCGAGATAGGGGTCGAGCGCAGCCGCGGAATAATCGCCGTCCGCACCGGTTTCGGTGGCTGGAGCCGCATCACAAGCAGCCAGAAACAGAGCCCCGCTGGCAGCCACAAGGCTTGCAGTGCATGTTTTGAAGATAGATCGTTTCACTTTACCCTCCCGATGAAATTTTTCGGCCTTTGACAAGGGTTTGTTAGCCCAGACGCGCCGCGTCAACACCTGTTACAATCATTTGCAGGTGGAAACGTGGCATTTGCAGGTCGAAAAAACGGGAGAGAAGGAGATGATGGTGGGCGTACCAAGATTTGAACTTGGGACCCCTACGATGTCAACATAGTGCTCTACCCCTGAGCTATACGCCCGCACCATCATCTTGAGGCTCAACAGCGGCGAACACAAAGTTGTCGCTGCGAGAAGCGGCGCGTTAGCGAAAGCTCGAAAGGCTTGCAAGCGATTCGGTGCTGTTTTTGAGGTTTCCGTAGCCACCCGCTCCCTCCACCCTTCCACCCGGATTGTCACACCGGGCTATGATCCGGGTGGAAGGGTGGAGGGAGCCGGCGGCATGGCCGCCGTCAAAAGCGTTACACCGAAGCCTGACGCTGCTCTTCGAATACGCGTTCCACTTCCAGCACAAGATCGCGCAGATGGAATGGTTTGGAGAGCACTTTTGCATGCGGCTGCTCTCGGCTTGCGCGCAGGGAAACAGCTGCGAATCCGGTGATGAACATCACTTTGGTGCGCGGAGAAATCTCTGCACAGCGCTGGGCCAGCTCAATTCCGTCCATTTCGGGCATAACGATGTCGGATAACAGCAGGTCAAACTCCTCCGCTTCAAGCAGGGGAACCGCTTCTGTACCGCGATCAACGCTCTTAACCTCGTAGCCCGCATTGACGAGGGCGCGTTCGAGATAGCTGCGCATGGCTTCTTCATCCTCGGCAAGGAGGATTCGTGGGGGGAGGTTGACGCTCATGAAGGTGTGATAGCGCCATTCGCTTAAGAAATCTTTGGCGTTCACCCCGGTTGCCCTGCTTTGAGACGGGCCTGTCGAAGCGGTTATCATACAGACTTAACGTGCAGCGCATTGCGCAGCGCGCCAGATGAGCGACACTGAGGCTTTGACTCCCACGAGGAAAGTGGGCAGCAAAAGCGTGATGTCGGTCCCAACCTCTTCTCCTGCATACCCAATTTCCAGGCTTACTTCGATGGGAAGCGCCGATGATTTCGCGGTTTCGCGGGGTGGATCGGTCGCGGGCTTTGTCGATCCTGACGCGAGTATCGGGGGCGATGTAAGGGGCGGGGCGTTTCTCCACGTCACTCCAAAGGCCATGCCGCTGCCGGTGTTGATTTCCGTACCGCATGCAGGGCGCGCTTATCCCGGTGAGGTTCTGGCCGATATGCGCGATGCGGGGCAGGCGCAATTGAGGCTGGAGGATCGCTATGTCGATGCCGTTGGCGTCGAAGTGGCCCGCGCGACGGGTACCGGTCTGCTGATGGCAGAGGCACCGCGCGCAATGCTGGACCTCAACCGCTCGGCTGAAGATGTGGATTGGGAGATGATCTCTCCCAAATCCCATCGGATGCGCCGACCCCAACCCCAGTCACAGGCAGCGCCGGGCGGCAAAAATGCTCGCGCGCGCAGTGGGTTAGGGCTGGTACCACGGCGTCTTCCCGGTTTTGGTGAGGTCTGGCGCTCAAAACTGCCGAATGCCGAATTGGAGCGGCGGATTGACCAGATTCACCGCCCCTATCACGAATTTCTGTCAGCAGAATTGTCCCGCATTCGCGACGAGTGGGGAGCGGCTCTGCTGATCGATTTGCACTCCATGCCGCCCTTGCGACGGCCCAGCGGAGAGCAACGCGCGCCGCAGATTGTGCTGGGTGACCGCTATGGCTCATCCTGCCACAGCGTTCTCTCCTCGCGCGCCTTCCGCTATCTCGACGCGCAAGGATGCTGCGCGTGGCACAATCGGCCCTATTCTGGCGGTTATGTGCTGGACCGCCATGCCAAGCCATCGCGCGGCATTCATTGCATGCAGGTGGAGCTGTGCCGTTCGACCTATCTCAATGCGGCTTTGGCTGAGCCAGTACCGGCGCTTAAGGACATGGCCGAACTGCTGGCGGGCCTGGTGCGAGAGCTAGGCGCACAAACCGCGCGGCTCGGATCGCAAGGGCAGATGGCGCAGGCGGCGGAGTGATTTTGAGCTTTTCCGCATAGGTCGCAGAGGTCAAAACGGATGTCTTGATCGCACCCACAAAAAAGCCGCCTCGTGCGGTTAAAGGGGGGGGGGGGGGGAGCACGAGGCGGCCAGGTTCAGGGAGGAAAACGTCCAAAAGGACGCATCCAGGTCGGCTCATGAGGGGATAGCCGACCATGTTTCCAAAATAGGAAAGGGCGACCTACGTTCAAGCCGTAGGCCGCCCTTAGTATATCGTTACTGGTGGCTTTTGCGCGAGGCTTTGCGCCCAGCCCAATTAGACTTCAATCAAGCAACCTGAGTCGGCACCTTGCCCGCAGCGCTCTGCTTTTCGAAGACATTGCGCATCACACGCAGCGAGAACAACTGTGCGTGCATCAGCATCAGCATGCCGTTCTTGTTGAGTGTTTCAACGGTCGCAGCGTCCAGTTCGCGCAGCTTTTCTTCATTGACCATCTGGAAACCGGTGTAGCTGAACGGCTTGTCCGGCATGTCGTTGCGAGTGATGTCGAAACGACCGTCGCGCAGCAGGTCAAGCTTCTTGAGCTCTTCCATAAACTCCTTCGTGCGTTGCCCTGCTTCTTCAAACCGGCGGCAGAATTCGAGCACGCCATTGGTGTAGTCGGTCGGAACCTTCTCAGGCATTTGCTGGCCTGCTTCGGCGAATTTCGCTTTGTCTTCGTCGGTAGGCTCACGGAACAGCTCCTGGCCTTCGTCCTGCTTGCCAACGACGCCGGATTGCGGGTCAAAGCAGAGCGACATTTCGTCGCTGTCCTTTTGCAGCTTGGCGAGGATGAAGGGGTAGCGGCTGATATAAGCGGGGGCGTAATTCCCCTGCTCAAACTTGTTGTCCTCATCCACGAAGACGTTGACGCCTTCATTCAGGCCCATCAGCGCGATCGGAAGCGGGTTCTCGCCGCTCGTGAAAACGATCGGATAGCAGCGGGCTGCATCGACGAATTCGTCGCAGGTCAGCGGAATCGCGTGGGTGTTGGCAATGAAAGATGCGTCCGGGAAGCTCGTGACCTTGTAATCACCGTGGTCGCGGCTGTTGAGCGGAAGCAGGTCTTGATAGAACAGCGGAAGTTGCGGCTGCGGCGCGGTGGCCATGAATTCTCTCCGAAATGAGGAAGTGATAAACTGTTGCGCGCTCTTCAGCTCAGCGACGATTTGCGGTGCAAAACATCCCTCGTGAAGCTCACGATGGCGGGCGCTTTAGGCGTTCGCGGCGATACGTGCAAGCGCGCGGGGGAAGTCAGGCGGCATATGGGGTTTTTTTAGGTAGGTGGAACGAGCTTGCCCGGATTGAGCAAGCCGTGGGGGTCGAGCGCGTCTTTCACCTGCCGCATCATGGAGAGCGCGACGGGATCGCCCAGCCGACCAAGCTCGGTCACCTTCATCTGTCCGATGCCGTGTTCAGCGCTGATCGACCCGCCCCATTCGGTTACAAGGTCATAGACCTGCGAGCTGACGACTTTACCCTCATTCTCCTCCCACACGCCCGGCACTGCACCTTTTGGCGCAAGGACGTGGAAGTGGACATTACCGTCGCCCAGATGGCCAAAGGCCGCCACTTTGGTGCCGGGATGGGCGGCTTCGATGGCGGGCGAGGCGGCAAGGATGAATTCAGGCATACGCTCAACCGGCACAGAGATATCGTGCTGCATGGCCGGTCCCAGCGCCCGCTCAGCGGCGGAGATCGAAATCGCGCAGGGTCCAGAAATCCTCGGCCTGCCGCTCATTGCTGGCAATGACCGCATCGGCGAGCAGATCTTCCTGCGCCGCGGCCATAAGCGCGTTCTCCAACCGCTCCCGCAGCGCCGTATCGTCTCCATCGACTGCCACACATTCGATCAGCGCGTTCCAAGCGTGCTTTTGCTGCAAGGGAGAGCGCGCATCGGGCAGGTGGGCAAGAACGCTGTCGAGGCAGTGGGCAGGCACCACCTCAAACCCTTCAAGAGTGTCGCCCAGCGCGCGGTCAACCCGGCGCAGCAATGCGCGCGCATCGGTAATTGAGGCGAGGCCGACCCAAGCGGTTGCACGGGCGCGCGGCGCAGGCAGCAACCGCAAGGTCGCAGCGGTGACGATGCCGAGCGTCCCCTCCGACCCGATCAACAGCTGCTTCAAGTCAAAGCCGCGATTGTCTTTTTTGAGCACGGTCAGCGCATCGAACAAGCTGCCGTCGGCCAGTACCGCTTCGATCCCCAGCACCTGCGCGCGCATCGTGCCGTGGCGCAGAACCTGCGTTCCGCCTGCGTTGGTTGAGACAAGCCCTCCGATCGTCGCGGATCCCTTGCCCCCCAGCGTCAGGGGGAAGCGCATATCCTTAGCCTCAGCCGCTTCTTGAAAGGTCTGGAGAATGACGCCAGCCTCGCACACCGCTTGACCTGCTCCTGCATCAAGCGAGCGGATCGTGTTCATCCGGCGCATGGAAAGGATGATTGAGGCTCCGCTTGCGTCGGGAGTGGCGCCGCCCGCCATGCCGCTATTGCCGCCTTGGGGAACGATGGGCACGCCGTGCTTGGCGCAAAGCTTCACCAGCGCGGCGACTTCAGCGGTTGAGGCCGGGGCCGCCAGACCCAGTGCCGCTCCCGAATAGCGCCCACGCCAATCGGTCAGCCATGGGTCCAGATCCTCCGTCATAGTGGTGAAACCCTTGGGGCCCAGCAATTCAGAGGCGTCTTGGCAAAAGATATTGGTGCGAGTCTTGGTCGTCATCATTGTTGCGCTCATGCCACACAATAGCGCGAATACGCTATCGGTAAATCGTGTGACGGGGCAGGGTTAAGCCAGCGTTCAATCGCAAACGCTAGCTGTTGCGACCACTGCACGGGGGCGTTTGTGCAAAGTTTGCATGCAAGCGTCCAGTCGGCCGTCCAGTGATTTGTCGGAAGGAAACCAACACACCGCCATGCCCAGCCTGCTTCCCTTTGCAGCGCCCTTCGCTTTGCTGCTCCCTTTGTTGGGGCAGAGCAGCGTGGTTGTGCCTGTCGGAGGAACAGGATTGCTGAATGCGGGCGAGGAACTGACCTCCACGACGCCTGACAATGAACATCCGCCGGAAAGCGAAGAGCAGGCCGCTTCGCAGAGCGATATTAATCCGCTGAGCGCCTTCTATGCCTCGCAGAACGTCAATCAGGTGCGCATCCAGCAACGCGTTACGATCCGCATTTCTCCGCGTCGCCCGTCGACCCGTAATGAGCTTTTCGCTGATCTGCCTGCCAATGGCATTCCGGCCGATTTCGAAGAGCGGGAGATGGCGCGCTGTGTCCCCGTCTCTGGCATCGCCGCTGTGCAAACTGGCAACGGCAATCGGCTGATCCTGTACCTGCGCGATGATCGGATTGTGACCATCAATCTGGAACGATCCTGCCGTGCGCGCGATTTCTACTCCGGCTTTTATGTAGAGCGGAATGCGGATGGTCAGCTGTGCGTTGACCGCGACCTTCTCCAATCGCGCAGCGGCGCGAAATGCGAGATTGAGCGGATGCGGCAATTGGTCGCGGTGGAAGACTAAGCCCTTACTCGGTAAGCGCCTTAGACTGCGAAAGCGCCGCTCTCCCAGCGTTTCCCTAGGGCATTCCTTGACTTTTCAGCCATTTTTCGCCAATCGCCGCTCGACTGTCTGCACGGGGCGACTGCGCAGACACATTGGTTTATCCGCAGCGTCCAGCGCTGCCCTTATCCGGACATTTTGACCCGCATGACTTTTGCCGATCTCGGCCTATCTGACGAATTGTTGAAAGCGGTTGAAACCGCTGGATACACTGAGCCCACCGCAATCCAGGCCGAGGCGATCCCCGCCGTGCTGATGATGAAAGACATCATCGGCATCGCCCAAACAGGGACGGGCAAGACCGCCAGCTTTGTGCTGCCAATGATTGACGTCATGGCTTCGGGTCGCAGGCGGGCTTTGATGCCGCGCTCGCTGATCCTTGAACCGACGCGTGAGCTGGCAGCGCAAGTCGCTGAGAATTTTGAGAAATACGGGGCGAACCACGATCTGAAAATGGCGCTGCTGATCGGCGGCGTGCAGATGGGCGACCAGCTCAAGACGCTGAACGAAGGCGTCGACGTGCTGATCGCGACGCCGGGCCGGTTGATGGACCTGTTTGAGCGGGGCAAGATCCTGCTAAACGGCTGCGAATTGCTGGTGATCGACGAAGCCGACCGGATGCTCGACATGGGCTTCATCCCAGATATCGAATTCATCTGCGACAAGCTGCCAGAGACGCGTCAAACGATGCTGTTCTCGGCCACTATGCCGCCTCCGATTGAGAAGTTGGCGAAGACGTTCCTCAACAATCCCAAGCGGATAGAGACGGCGCGCGCCGCTTCCACCAATCAGGACATCACCGCGTTCAAAGTGCCGGTCAAGGCGCGGCAAAAGCGCGATACGCTCGAATGGCTGCTCGCCAATGACCATATCGAAACAGCGATTATCTTCGCCAACCGCAAGACGACCGTGCGCGAGCTTAACAAGCATCTTCAGAAGCGCGGTTTTGCCAGTGGCGAGATTCATGGCGACATGGATCAAAGCTCACGCCTGAAGGAATTGGACCGGTTCAAATCGGGTGATGTGAATATCCTCGTCGCCTCTGATGTTGCCGCGCGCGGGCTCGATATCAAGGGCGTCAGCCACGTCTTCAACTTCGACACGCCATGGCACCCGGATGACTATGTTCACCGGATCGGGCGCACGGGACGGGCAGGGGCCAAGGGCCGCGCCTTCACTCTTGTCGCGGATGAAGACGCGGAAGCCATCGACAATGTCGAAAAGCTGACGGGCGCCAAGATCAAGGTGTTCGGCAAAGAAGACGTGCGGGTTGAGCTCGCCGATCCTTCCGAGCGCAAATCGAAGCCCAAGGCCAAGTCTGACGAAGCGTCTGAAAGCGCTCCTTCGGATGACGATGCGCCAGCGCCCAAGAAGCCTCGCTCGCGCCGTGCAAAGCGCGATGACGACGCGTCAGACTCGAAAGCCGAAGCGCCTGCACCCAGTCCCAAGCGCCGCGAGAAATCCGACGCTGCGGCTGAAAAGCCCGAGCCCAAACCGCGCCGCCGCAAACGCGACGAAGATGATGCTCCAACCGAGCCGGGCGAATGGAACGGCCCCAAGCCGGGCTTTCTGGACTTTGGGGCTGGCTGAGCCACCCGTTACGCTGGTGGCACGGCCTTAAGCTCAGCATTGCCGAATATCCCGGAGCGGATCGAAGTGATCGGCAGTGCTCTAACGCCTAGCCAACCACCGTCACAAAGCTGTCGATCACGCGCTTTTCGCCTGCGCCTTCGAAATTGATCGTCAGTTTGTTGCCTTCCTGATCGATGACGCAGCCTGTGCCGAATTTTGCGTGCTCAACCATCGCGCCGATGGCGATGTCGGAGCGGGCGGGGGCGGCGAAGCTGGCGGCGCTGCGGCCGGGTTCGGCGACGCGCTGTTGCTTGGTTTCGTAGCCGCTCTCGATTGCTCTGCGCCATCCCGGACCGCGCGACTGGGCGCGTTCTGGCCGGTCTCTTGCGACATGGGCGAAGGGGTCTTCGTTCTCGCTCCAATTGGCCTGCCATAAAGACGCGCCGCCGGTCAGCGTTGTTTCCTGATCGATATGTTCTTCAGGCAATTCTTCGATAAAGCGCGAGGGGATGGAGCTGGTCCATTGGCCGTAAATCCGCCGGTTTGCCGCATGCAGGATCGTGCAGCGCCGCCGCGCGCGCGTGATCGCAACGTAAGCGAGGCGGCGTTCTTCTTCGAGGCTGGCGAGGCCGCCTTCGTCAATCGCACGCTGCGAAGGGAAGACGCCTTCCTCCCACCCCACGCAAAAGACATGATCGAACTCCAGCCCCTTTGCGGCATGGATCGTCATGATCGTGACGGTTTCCTCTTCATCGCCGCGGTCATTGTCCATGACGAGGCTGACATGTTCGAGGAAATCGCCGAGCGTCTCATACTCCTCCATCGCGCGGGCGAGTTCGGAGAGGTTCTCCGCACGGCCGGCGCTTTCGGGCGAGCGGTCCTTGGCGAGCATGTCGTTATAGCCGCACTCGTCCAGCACGAGGCGAAGGAGGTCCGCCGGAGACATCTCCTCCACCGCCTCACGCCAGGCGAGGAATTGCCGCAACAATCCGCCAATGGTGTTCGCCGCCCGCGTCGGCAGCTCGTCGCTATCCGCCAATTGCAAGGACGCCGCCGCCAAAGGCAGGCCGGATTTGCGCGCATGGCTGTGCATCCGCTCAAGCGTCTTGGAGCCAAGCCCGCGCTTGGGTTGGTTGTAGATCCGCTCAAACGCCAGATCATCCTGCGGCTGCGCAATGACGCGCAAATAGGCGAGGGCGTCGCGAATCTCGGCCCGCTCGTAAAAGCGGAAGCCCCCGATGATGCGGTAATTGATGCCGGTCTGGATGAAGCGGTCTTCGAACTCGCGGGTTTGATACTGCGCGCGCACGAGAATCGCGACCTGATCGAGCGATGCGCCTTCGCGTTCGAGCCGCTCAATCTCCTCACCCACTTTGCGCGCTTCTTCGGGCGCGTCCCAGACGCCGATCACCTTCACGGTGTCGCCGCCATTGGTCTCGGTCCACAGCGTCTTGTCATGCCGCTCAGAATTGGCGCGGATCAGGCCGGAGGCAGCGCCTAGAATATGCGGAGTGGAGCGGTAATTCTGCTCCAACCGGATCACAGCGGCGCCCGGAAAATCCTTTTCAAACCGCAGGATATTGGCAACCTCTGCGCCGCGCCATGAATAGATCGACTGGTCGTCATCGCCGACCACGCAGATATTCTTGCGCGTCTGAGCGAGCAGCCGCAGCCATAGATACTGGACAGCATTGGTGTCCTGATATTCGTCGACGAGGATGTATTTGAAACGCTGCTGATATTCGGCCAGCACATCAGTGTGAGCGCGGAAGATGTTGAGCACATGCAGCATCAGATCGCCGAAATCGCAGGCATTCAGCGCCTTCAAGCGATCCTGATAGAGCTGATAGAACTCTCGGCCCCGGCCATTGGCAAAAGCCTCACTCTTACCTGCATCAAGGTCATCGGGGTTCAGCCCGCGGTTTTTCCAGCGGTCGATCAGCCCGGCAAGCTGGCGCGGAGGCCAGCGCTTCACATCCTCATCATTGTCGGTGATCAGCTGCTTCAAGAGCCTGATCTGATCGTCCGTGTCGATGATCGTGTAATTCGATTGCAGCCCGACCAGCTCTGCATGGCGGCGAAGCATCTTGGCGCAGATCGAGTGGAAGGTGCCGAGCCAAGGCATGCCTTCACCGGGATTGCCCAAATGCCCCTCAACCCGCTCACGCATTTCGCGCGCGGCTTTGTTGGTGAAGGTGACGCAGAGAATCTCGCTCGGCCAGGCGCGGCGGGTTGCCACCAAATGCGCAAGGCGAGCGGTCAGCGCAGCGGTCTTCCCCGTGCCAGCGCCCGCCAGCATCAGCACCGGTCCCTCGGTCGTCAGCACAGCCTCACGCTGCGGCGGGTTCAGCCGCGCGGCATAGGCTGGGACGTTCTGCTCAGCCGAGGGTAGGGGGACAACATTGGTCATAAAGCGTGATGCGAACAATTAGAGAACAATTGACAGAGAGGCAACCTTGCATATCTCCGCAGTGAACGCATCTTGCGCGGACGCAGTCTCCCCCGATTTCGCCCCGATTTTCGACCTATCGCGTTTTGGCGTCGCCTCCCGCTCACCTGTGCGAGGGGCGCGATGCGGGGCGTGCAGATGCCTTTGCAGCCAGCGCCGACCCTGCCATCACGGCACTCGTTCGTTGCGCTTGGAACCAACCAAAGGAGCATTCCATGCGTCAATCTCATTACCTCTTATTCGGAGTCGCCGCTGTGGCGCTCACCTACGTCGCCGCTTCGCCAGGAATGGCGCAGGCGCCCGACGCAGCAGAGGTGTCCACTCCCGCTGATCCGACCATGACTGAGGAGCAACAGGCCGAACACGACAGCTGGCCCCCGGAAAAGCAGAGCGAATATGCTGTCTGGCCGGCAGAGACCAAGGGCTATTACTGGTCGCTCTCTGCTGAGCGTCAGAAGATGTTCTGGGCCTTGGCCAATTCGGACAAGATCGCGCTCACCGCGATGACGGGGCCGGAGCGGGACGCGGCCTGGGACCAGATTGAGGCGCGCGCTGGCCCACCTCCTTCTGCGGGCTAAGCGGCTCTTTCCAGCTGCAAAAGCCACAACTTCGCCTTGCCGACCTTGCGCTCAGATTCCACGCTGAGCCCCTTGATCTGCGGTGTCTCCTTGACGCTCGTTTCCAGAGCGATCCAGGTGGCATCGCCGATCCAGCCCAACCGCAACAGCCGGTCGAGGGCAACCTCGCCCGCGTTGGTGAAATAGGGAGGGTCGGCAAGGATGAGGTCGTAGGGTTGCGAAGCGGCCCTGAGCGCGGTCGCTGACCCTGCATCCACCGCCGCCCGGTCGCGTGCGCGCAGCGTTGCAACATTGGCGCGGATCGCGTCGAGGGCGGGGCGGTCTTGCTCAACGAACAGACAATGCGCTGCCCCTCTGGACAGCGCCTCCAACCCCAGCGCGCCTGACCCTGCGAAGAGATCAGCGACGCGCAATTCCTCAAAGCTGCCAAGCCTGCTGGTCAGCATCGAAAATAGCGTCTCGCGCGTGCGGTCGGCGGTGGGCCGGGTCGCATCGCCCTTGGGCGCCGTCAGCTTCCGCCCGCGCCATTCGCCAGCGATAATCCGCATTACTTCGCGCCTTTCAGTGAAGCGCGGAAGCGGTCGAGGTCGCCGGTGCGGATGCGCGCGGCCTGACCCCGGCCAAGCTCTCCCAACAGGAACGGCCCGTATGCCACCCGGATCAAGCGGTTCACTTTGAGCCCGAGATATTCGAGCACCCGGCGCACCTCGCGATTCTTACCCTCGGTGATGGTCATCTCGATCCACTTGTTCTTGCCTGATGATCCCTGTTCAAGGTTGGCGTCGATTGAGCCATAGCGCACGCCTTCGATCTCGACGCCCTCACTCAGAGCTTCAAGTTGATCCTGCGTCACATCGCCAAAGGCGCGGGCGCGGTAGGTGCGCGGGATGCCAGACGAAGGAAGCTCCATCTGCCGCTTCAGCCCGCCATCATTGGTAAGCAGCAGCAGCCCTTCGGTGTTCATGTCCAGCCTCCCAATGGGCATCACGCGCGGGGCGTCCTTTGGCAGGGCATTCACCAGTGCAGAGTAAATCGTCGCACGCCCCGCCGGATCACGTTCCGCGGTGAGGAGACCGGTGGGCTTGTTGAAGGCAAACAGCTGCGTCGGCTCTGGCCCTGCGACCAGCTTGCCATCGACGCTGACGCCTTTGAGGCTGGTGAGGAAGGTTGCGGGCGTTGTAACCGGCTTGCCGTCCAGCGTGATGCGTCCGGCTTCGATCATCCGCTCAATCTCGCGCCGCGACGCGACACCAGCGCGAGCGAGCAATTTGGCGATGCGGTCGCCTTCTGGGCGGTCTTCGGACTTTTTGGGGTTGGTTGGCATGGAGCGCGCTTTAGGCGCTCAAGGCTCCTTGCACAATCGCATCAAAGCGCGCGATCCCGCCTTCCAGCGTGCCGAGGGTGAGTTCCTTGACCGCGCCGCTCTCCAGACCCTGCTGGCCCAGCTCTGCTGCGCGGAAGTCTTCGGAGGCAAACACCCCGCCATCGAGCAGCTTCCAGGACCGCTCCCAATGGTCGCGCGCTTTGTCCGTCGTCGGTTCTTCCGCGATCAGCATGAAGTCCTCAACCAGCGTCAGATCATGCGCCTGCGGCATCAGCACCATCACGTTGACGTAATCGGGGCTGGGCACGATCACAGTCGCAGGCAGCAGTTGATAGGCGAAGGTCACGAGTTTGCGCATCGCCTCCATATCGCTGAGGTCCACGCCCTCCATCTCCTCCAAGCGGCCAACGGCAGAGCGCATATGCGGCCCGACACTGTCGCCCGCTGTCACCCCGTCCTTGAAGAACGGCCCGATCGTGTTCGCGTGGAGGCGGGTCACGTGATAGCTTTCAAGGAAGGCGTCCATGATCAGCTTCCAATTGCCTTTGACCGTGTGAGTCTTGCGGCGGAAGAGATGCGCGTCCGGCATTCCGAAGGCGGCGAAATCCTCGCTCACCCGCGCGGCATCAGAGAAATCGGCACCTTCTTCGGGCGCAAACCAGATCAGCCCGCCTGCTTCCAGACTGGGCAGCTCCACCAGACTGTGCTTGGCCTTATCGAGGCCGGGGAAGGTTTCGGGCCGGGGCAGGGCGAGCAGCTTGCCATCGAGCTTATAGGTCCAGGCGTGATAGGGGCAGACAAGGCGAGCGGCGCATTGCACCTCTTCTCCCTCGACGAGCCGAGTGCCGCGATGGCGACATACGTTAAGGAACACATGGGCCCTGCCGTCCTTGTCGCGCGTGATGAGGAGCGGTCGCCCGGTGTCGTCATGCGGCACCGCCATTCCGGGTTCGGGCAGCAAGGCGCTTGGCACCAAGACTTGCGGCAGCCGGTCGAACAGCTTGGCTTTCTCAAGCGCAAAGTGATCCGGGCAAGTGTAGCGGCTCGCCGGGACCGTCTGTCCGGGCTGGCCATCGCGCCATTCGCCGCGCCGAACCTCTTCCGCGAGCGCCAATTGCCCCTCAGTCGGTCGCAAAACCGGCTTGGGCGTTTCTTCGCGGGGTAAATCTGTTGTCGGAGCGTTCATGACGGCTTCCTTATCCCTCTCACCTGCGGCTAGTGTTGCACGAATTGACGGGATCACAAAAGGATAAGGGCGAATGAGCGACACCGCTACCGGTACAAGCGAGCGCGGAGGCCTGTGGGGTGCGATCAAGCCCTATCTGGAGAAAGAGGCGCTTGCCGCTTTTCTGCTCGGCGTGTCCTCAGGCTTTCCTTTTGCGCTGCTTGCGGCGACGCTGACGACGCGATTGGCGCAGGACGGGATCGAGAAATCGACCGTCACTGCCTTCACGCTGGTCTTCCTCAGCTACAATTTCAAATTCCTGTGGGCGTGGGTCGTCGATTCCGTTCGCTTGCCGGTGATCGGGCGGTTGGGCCTGCGCGTTTCGTGGATGCTGGTGGTTGGCGTGCTGGTGATTGCGGCGGTGTTCAACCTCGCTTTGGCAGACCCGAAGGAGGACATCGCGTGGGTTGCGATCTCCGCCATCATGCTGGGCGCTGCGGGCGCCACCTTTGACATCATCATCGATGCCTACCGGATTGAGACATTAAAGCCGTACCAGCTGGGCGTTGGTTCGGGCATGAGCCAATATGGCTGGCGGATCGGCGCGGCAGGGGCAGGGGCCGTTGCGCTGATCGTGGCGGCGCGCACTGACTGGTCGATTGCTTACATGGCATGCTCGGTCTTCGCTCTGCCCGCAATGATCACAGCGCTTATTCTGGGCGAGCCTCCCCGGCACCGCCCGCCTGCCAAGCGCACGACAATCACCGCCAAGGCGCGCGCGATTGCCGACCCTTTCATCGAATTTCTGGGCCGCAATGGCGGTTTGCTCGTCCTGCTGTTCATCCTCGTCCACAAGATTGGGGACACGCTGGCTAACCTGACCTTCCGGCTGCTGTTCGAAGATCTTGGCTACACCAATGATGAGATCGCGATTTATGACGTGGGTGTCGGCTTTTGGGCGCTGATTATCGGCGTGTTTGTCGGCGGGATAATCTATGCGAAGCTCGGCCTCAAGAAATCCGTGCTGATCGCGCTGGTCCTGATGGCGGTTTCGAACCTGAGCTTTGCGGGACTCGCTGCGCTCGGCCACTCCAATATCGGCATGGCAGGCGCCATCGGGTTTGAGAATTTCGCGAGCGGTTATGGCGGTGTCGTCGTCGTCGCCTACTTCTCGGCCCTGTGCGACCTGCGCTTCACAGCGGCGCAATATGCGCTGATATCGGCAGGGGCGAGTATCGTCGGCAGGTTGCTGACCGGCACCACGGCAGGCGGGCTGATCGAGTGGATGGGATATGTGAATTTCTACGTTCTCACCACCGTGCTCGCCTTCCCCGGCATCGTCCTGTTCTGGTGGATGATGCGCAACGGTCTCGTCGATGAAGCGATGGGGACTGCTGGTAAGGAAGAGGCTCCACCGAAAGAGGCCTAGTCCCGGCTTGCTGCGAAAGCAGTAAGCCCGCGCCCGCCCACGCGTCTTTTGTTGTTTGGGGCGGGGGCGCTGCCCCCACCTAGGCGGCCGCTTTGCAACGTTCGGGCCTTAGTCCGGCACCTCGTCATTCAACCGCAGCGCCTCGCCCGCGAGGTAGAGCGAGCCTGCGATGAGGATGGGGTAGCCGTCGTCAGGGACGTTGAGCAGTGCGTCTTCGAGGTCGGCGCGCGCCACGGCCTCGGGGCCAAAGGCGCTTGGCGGATGGTGGTCGTGGCCGGGTACTGGCACCACTGAAAGGCTGCGGATCCGGTCACCCAGCGGATCAAGCAAAGCGCGCGGATTCTTGTTGTCGAGCATGCCGAGGACGAGGTGAAGCTGGCTTTCCAGCGCCTCGGCTATTGCCTTGCCAGCGCTGGGGTTGTGGCCACCGTCGAGCCAGACCCTTTGGTCAGGTGCCAGAGCGGTCAGAGGCCCCTCAGACAAAAGCTGCATGCGGGCGGGCCAAAAAGCCTTTGACGTACCCTCAATTATGGCTTCCTTGCTCGCACTCACTTTGTCTTGTGTAGCAAGCATGGCGGCGGCGAGGCTGGCATTGAAGTGCTGGTACTCACCGCACAAAGAAGGATAAGGGACAAGTAAATCGATGTCTGGATGGCCCAGAATGACGATGTGGCCCTCTCCAATCCATGCTCGACCATAGTCATAGTGGATCGCATGTTTGGCGTCGGAAACGGCACGGATGGCGGCTTGCGCCTCGAGTGGGTATTGGCTCCCCATCGTGACCAGCGGCACGTGCCTTTTTGCAATCCCCGCTTTCTCAAACGCGATCCGCGCCATCGGCTCTTTCGGCACCCCTTCCTCAGGCGCCAACAGGAACCGCTCATGATCCAGCCCCAATGCCGCGATTCCGCAGGCCGCAACGGCCTCGGGCTCCAGCACATTGGTCGCATCGAAACGCCCTCCGAGGCCCACTTCAACCACGCAGGCGTCGGCGGGGATGCGGGAGAAGGCGAGGAACGCTGCGGCGATGGTGACTTCGAAGAAGCTTGGTCCCAAGTCCTCGCCCCCCAGTTCACTGGCATCCAGCACCTCCTCCAGCAACTCAGCCAGAGGGCCATCTTCGATCAACCTGCCCGCGATCCTGATCCGCTCATTATAGCGCACCAGATGGGGGGAGGTGGTGACATGCACACGCTTACCATCCGCCTCCAGCATCGCGCGCAGGAAAGCGCAGACCGAGCCTTTGCCGTTGGTCCCAGCGACGTGGAAGACGGGGGGGAGCTTGCGATGAGGGTTGTCCAGCCGCTCCATCAGAGCGCGGATCGTCTCCAGCCCGAAACGCCCTTGCGGGACGCTCAGCCGCGAGAGCCTATCGAGCTGTCTCTGAACGCGCGGGTCGTCGGACCGCCCGAAATCCATAGCGCTCAGGCCGCCTCGGCAGGCTGCATGTAACCCAGCACCTGCGCCAGAGTCTCTTTCAGCTCCGCCCGAGGCACGACCATGTCGACCATGCCGTGCTTGTGGAGATACTCGGCGCGCTGGAAGCCCTCGGGCAACTGCTCGCGGATCGTGTCCTGGATCACGCGCTGTCCGGCAAAGCCGATGAGAGCGCCCGGCTCGGCAATGTGGATGTCGCCCAGCATTGCATAGCTCGCCGTGACGCCGCCGGTCGTCGGGTCGGTGAGGACAACGATATAGGGCAGGCCCGCCTCCTTCAGCCGCCGCGTCATCACGGTCGCCCGCGGCATCTGCATCAGCGAGAGGATACCCTCCTGCATCCGCGCGCCGCCCGCCGCCGTCACGACGATATAGGCGCATTTGCGGTCCAGAGCCTTCTGCGCGCCCTGACAAAACGCCTCACCCACGGCCATGCCCATAGAGCCGCCCATAAAGGTGAAATCCTGAACGCCAACCACCGCCGGCTGCCCGCCAATCGAGCCTGATCCGGTGACATATGCGTCCTTATGCGGGCTTTTGGCGCGCGCGGCCTTGATCCGGTCGGTGTATTTCTTGGAGTCCTTGAACTTTAGCGGGTCTTCCTTGACCTCGGGGATCGGCAGCAGCTCAAACCCTTTATCCATCAGCAGCGCCAGCCGCGTGTCGGCGCCTATGCGCCCATGATGGTCACATTTCGGGCAGACATGGAGGTTCTCTTCATATTCCTGGACGAAGAGCATTTCCTGGCAATTAGGGCACTTGATCCAGAGATCTTTCTCAGTGCTCGTCTTCTCGGCACCAAAGCCAAGCGAATTGCGGACGCGGGTCAACCAACTCATCTGTGTATCCCTTAAGAACGGGCTGCGCGCATAGCTTCAACCATGCTGCTTGTCAGCTCTTGTAGCTTGGCCGGGGCCTCATCGCCAAATTCGCCGACGATGTCCACGAAGGCAGAGCCGACGACGACCCCGTCTGCGTGGGCAGCAATCTCGGCTGCCTGTTCCGGTTTGCGCACGCCAAAGCCGACCGCGACGGGTAGATCAGTGGCCGCTTTCAACGCCGCTACAGCCTCTTCGATGGAGCCCGCCGCTGCCTGTTGCAGTCCGGTGACGCCCGCGACCGAGACGTAATAGAGGAACCCGCCCGACCCATCGAGCACTTGCGGCAAGCGCGCCGCATTCGTCGTGGGCGTAGCGAGGCGAATGGGCGCAATGCCAGCCTCACGCAGAGCGGGGCCGAGCGCGTCGTCCTCCTCAGGCGGAATATCAACGCAGATAACGCCATCAACGCCCGCGCCCTTGGCGGCCTTGGCAAACCATTCCGGCCCGCGGCGCACCATCGGATTGGCATAGCCCATCAGGACCAGCGGCACGTCCGGGTGGCGTTCGCGGAAGTCGTAAGCAATTTGCAGCACATCGGCAGTGGTCGTCCCCTTGGCGAGGGAACGCAGATTGGCGCTCTGGATAGCGGGGCCATCCGCCATGGGATCGGTGAAGGGCATGCCCAGCTCGATGACATCGGCTCCGCCCGCAACCAGCGCGTCGAGGTTTGCGCCCGTGTCGCCATCGCCAGCGGTGATGAAGGCGACGAAAGCGGCGTGGGGTTTGGAAAAGGCGGATTGGAGGCGGGTCATGGTTGCGTTCCCCCCTCCCTAACCCTCCCCCCTGAAGGGGAGAGGGAATCAGTAGTGCCAGACGACAAAGCCCCCTCTCCTTTAGGGGAGGGGGTTGGGGGAGGGGGACACCCTTGCAGCTCAGTCACAACGCCAGAAATTCTGCTCAAAACCCCGTCCATATTGTCCATCACATCCGAATTCGAAAACCTGATCACCCGGTATCCCTGTATTTCTAGACTGCGCGTTCGTGCCGCGTCCTGAGCCTCTTGGCCTGCATGGGTTTCCCCATCAAGTTCAATCACCAATTTCGGGTCATTCGCCGCAAAGTCAGCGATGTATTGTCCAATCACTTTCTGCCGCCGAAACTTGATGCCGAGCAATCGTCCCGCGCGAAGCCGATTCCACATTCGGCGCTCCGGCTCTGGCATGAGCTTGCGCATGTGCTTGGCGCGGTCTGTGAGTTTCGGATCGCGCATCTGCCTCTCGCTTGCCTCTATCGCCTCTCCCAACCCTCTCCCCCTAAAGGTGAGAGGGCTAGTGCCCTCCCTAATGCTTGTGCACCCTGTCATCCCCAGCGCAGGCTGGGATCCAGGGCAGTAAGCGCCGAGTTTTGCCGCTCTGGACACCGGATCAAGTCCGGGATGACGGCTGTGGCTGGGGTGGAGAAGGCGTTAGCGAGGCGGGTCATTGGGGCCCATAAACTGTCTTGTGATGAGAATGATTGTGGGCGCAATAAATAGACCGGCCGCAATCACCCAAAAAAGCGGGCCAAGCGAAAATTCCCTGTATCCTGTCAGATCGCTGACAAGCAGGAATATGATGTAGAAGCCTAATAGAGTTAACGAACCACCGAAATACTTCCAGAACCTGCTCACATCTCCACTCCCGTCACAAAATCTTCGTCATTGCGATCGAAGCAAAGCAATCCAGGGCCAAGCACTCTGACGCTCTGGGTTGCCGCGCCGCTTCGCGGCTCGCAATGACGAGAAAGAAAGAGACTCATTAGATCTCCACTCCCAGCTTCTCCGCCACTGTGAAGATGTCCTTGTCGCCTCGTCCGCACAGATTCATCAGGATGATCTTGTCCTCATCCATCTGCTTCGCGCGGTCGGCGACGGCGGCGATGGCGTGGCTGGGTTCTAGGGCGGGGATGATGCCTTCGGTGCGGCACAGGAGTTGGAAGCCGTCCAGTGCTTCCTCATCCGTCACGGCGGTGTATTCGACACGGCCGCTTTCTTTCAGCCAGGCGTGCTCCGGGCCGATGCCGGGATAGTCGAGACCGGCGCTGATCGAGTGGCCTTCGGTGATCTGGCCGTCTTCGTCTTGCAGCAGATAGGTCTTGTTGCCGTGGAGCACGCCGGGCGCGCCGCCGAGCAGGCTGGCGGCGTGTTCGTCTCCATCAAGGCCATGCCCTGCCGCTTCGACGCCGAGCATTTTGACTTCCGGGTCGTCGAGGAAGGGGTGGAACAGGCCGAGCGCGTTGGAGCCTCCGCCAATGCAGGCGACCAACAGATCTGGGAGTCGGCCAGTCCGTGACTGCATTTGCGCGCGGGCTTCGGTGCCGATCACGCTCTGGAAGTTGCGCACCATCTCAGGATAGGGGTGCGGACCGGCGGCGGTGCCGATGATGTAGAAGGTGTCGTGGACATTGGCGACCCAGTCGCGCAGGCCCTCATTCATCGCGTCTTTGAGCGTCGCGCCGCCGCTGGTGACGGGGACGACTTCCGCGCCGAGCAGCTTCATGCGGAACACATTGGGGGACTGCCGCGCGACATCCTCTGCGCCCATATAGATGACGCAAGGCAGGCCGAAACGTGCACAGACGGTCGCGGTTGCAACGCCATGCTGGCCCGCGCCGGTCTCGGCAATGATCCGCGTCTTGCCCATGCGCTTGGCGAGCAGGATCTGTCCGATGCAATTGTTGATCTTGTGCGCGCCGGTGTGGTTGAGCTCGTCGCGCTTGAACCAAACCTGTGCGCCCCCAAGAGCCTCTGTCAGGCGCTCGGCGAAATAGAGCGGGGAGGGGCGACCGACATAATGCTCAAGCAAGTCGTCGAACTCGGCCTGAAACGCAGGGTCTTGCTGGGCAGCGCGATACTCACGCTCTAGATCAAGGATCAGCGGCATGAGCGTTTCGGCGACATATCGGCCGCCGAACTCGCCAAAATGCCCGCGCTCATCAGGTTGATTGCGGAAGGAATTCGGAGTGTTCTCAGTCATAGCTTCGCGCGGCTTTGCAGAAGGCAGCGATTCTGTCCACGTCCTTGACCCCCGGCGGACTTTCCGTCCCCGAGCAGACATCAACCATGGGCGCGCCCGTCCGCGCAATGGCCTCAGCCACATTGTCGGGATCGAGCCCGCCCGCAAGGCCCCACGGCATGTCGAGATCAAGACCGGCGAGCAGCGTCCAGTCAAACCGCAGACCCATGCCGCCGGGCAATGCACCGGGCGGGGTCTTGGCGTCAAACAGGATGAGGTCGGCAGCGTCAATGTAGTCAGAGGCGCGGGTCACATCCTCCTTCGTCGCGACTGCGATGGCCTTCCACACCTTGACGCCATAACGCTCGGCAATCTCGGCGACGCGCTGAGGGCTCTCGCTGCCCTGCAATTGCAAGGCGTCGAGCGCAGTTGCCGCAAAAAGCTGGTCGAGGAAGGCGTCTTGCGGGTTCACGATCAACCCGACGCGGGTGATGCGGCCTTTCGCCTGCTGTGACAGCGCCGCCGCCTCTTCGATCGAGAGGTTTCGCGGGCTTGCTTTGTGAAAGATGAAGCCAGCGTAATTCGCGCCAGCCTCAACAACCGCTTCAAGGGCGTGGGCTTCACGAATACCGCAGATTTTGATGTCGGTCGTCATGCGTGGCGAGATAGGTGATTTCTCGCCCTATTGCTTGCCCTTTCACAAAAAATCCCTGAGCAGTACCACTTCGGCTTGTTTATCTGGGGGACCAAATGAAGCTCAATCTGTTCATCGCCGCTGTTTTCGCTGTCCTGCTGTCGGCTTGCAATCCGATGGCGCAGCTTGAAGGAGCGGACGAGTTTGTCGCCGACTATCATGAGATCTACAATTCAGGCGATGCGCGCGCACTCTATGGTAGGACTGCCGAAGAATTTCGCGATGTGACTACGCTGGAGCAGATGGATGAACTGGTCACGCTGGTCGATGATCGGATGGGCAAGGTCGAAAGCACAGAGCGAGCAGGCTTCAACATCAATGCCGAGAACGGGATCACCGTAACCACAGTCACCATGACAACCCAGTTCACGAAGGGAGAGGGGACCGAGACCTACACCTTCTACGGCACTGGAGAAGACCTGCGTCTGGTGGGTTGGAACGTGGATTCGCCCAACTTCTTGGCTGTTCCGCAAGAAGCTGTAACGATTGTCGAGGAAGAGCCCGCTGAATAGGGCTGACGTTTTGTTGGCCTAAAGCGTCGCTTCAATCGCACGCGCCGCGGCTTCAGGGTCTTCGGCGCGGCTGATTGGGCGACCGATGACGAGCACGCTGGCGCCATTGTCGCGAGCGGCTCTTGGCGTGACGACACGTTTCTGGTCTCCGGTGCCGCTTCCGGCGGGGCGCAGGCCGGGGACAACGAAGTAGCCGTCTTTCCACTCGGCGTGGACCTTGCCGACTTCCTTGCCTGAGCAGACGATCCCGTCGAGGCCCGCTTTATGAGCTAGCTCTGCCAGCCGCATCACCTGCGTTTCCGCGCTGCCATAGATGCCGGTCGCGGTGAGGTCAGACGAGTCCATGCTGGTCAGCGTCGTGACCGCGACGACCTTGCACCCTTCCGCCGCAGCCGCCTTCGCATCCTCCATCATCGCGCGTCCGCCGCTGGCGTGGACCGTCACGATCTTGGGTTCGTAAACGTGGATCGCCTGCATTGCGCCGGCGACCGTGTTGGGGATGTCATGGAATTTGAGGTCGAGGAACAGCGGCAGTCCCATATGCGCAATTTCATGGACGCCGTGGCCGCCATGCGCACAGAAAAACTCCAGCCCCAGCTTCACGCCGCCAATGTGGGCTTTCACCTTCTCGAGCAGCGCCTTCGCGGGCTCAATCTGCGGTACGTCGAGGGCGAGATAGACGGGGTTGCTCATGCAGATTTGTCGCTTGCTGGGGTGAGAGTTTCCCCCGGCTCTGCACCAACTGTCGGCAGGCTATCCGCAGGGTTCTCAACAGGTTTATCCACAGGCTCTGACGGGGCAGATGGGGTCACTGCCGTCTCATCGCTCGCCCGGCGATGGGCAAGCGCGTTGGACTTGATCGAGTTTTCAAGGCTGCGGATGCGGCGGCCCAGGCTCCACTTGATGCTGCGATGGTAGAGCCAAGTCGGAATGACGCCCAACAGCCAGAACACCAGAGCGATTACGCCTACCGGCCAGTCAAAGCCGATGGGGTCGTCCGACAGCCAGATCTTCACCCGTTGCGGCTCACCGTAATTGAGCATCACGAAAACAGCGACAAAAACCGCCAGCAGCACCCAGAGAATTGTTTTTACGATTTGCACTTTGTGTGCCCTTTCTCGTCGGCCCACTCAAAGGCGGCCTGCGATCCCTTTTATGGCACCAAATCTAGGGCATTTGCGCCCTGAGTCTAGCGTGGCACCTCAGTCAGTCCCCGAAGACACACTTATGCAAAGACGCGGGCGAAGATCGTGTCGACATGCTTGAAGTGGTATTCAAGGTCGAATTTCTCTTCCAGCTCTGCATCGGAAAGGGCCGCAGTCACTTCCTCGTCGCCTTTCAACAGTTCGAGCAGTGAGAGTGTGCCGTTCGATTCCCACACCTTCATCGCGTTGCGCTGCACGAGGCGATAGGCGTCCTCTCGGCTTACGCCTGCTTGCGTGAGGGCCAGCAGCACGCGCTGCGAGTGGACGAGGCCGCCCATGGCGTCGAGATTGCCCTGCATCCGCTCTGGGTAAACAAGCAGCTTCTCGACCACACCGGTCAGGCGGGCGAGGGCGAAATCGAGTGTGATCGTGGCGTCCGGCCCGATGAACCGCTCGACCGAGGAGTGGGAGATGTCCCGTTCATGCCAAAGCGCCACGTTTTCGAGCGCTGGAAGGGCATAGGCACGGATCATGCGAGCCTGACCGGTCAGGTTCTCTGTCAGGATCGGATTGCGCTTGTGCGGCATGGCCGATGAGCCCTTCTGCCCCTTGGAGAAGAACTCCTCCGCCTCCAACACTTCGGTGCGCTGCAAATGGCGGATTTCGACCGCGAGCCGCTCGATGCTGCCAGCGATGACCGCGAGCGTCGCGAAATACATCGCATGGCGGTCGCGCGGGATGACCTGGGTGGAGATCGGTTCGACGGTGAGCCCAAGCTGCTCGGCGACATAGGCTTCGACTTCGGGATCGATGTTGGCGAAGGTACCGACCGCGCCGGAGATCGCACAGGTTGCGACTTCCGCGCGCGCAGCGATGAGACGATCACGGCAGCGGTCGAACTCGGCATAGGCTTGCGCCAGCTTGAGCCCGAAGGTGACAGGCTCTGCATGGATGCCGTGGCTGCGGCCGATTGTGGGGGTGAACTTGTGCTCCTCAGCCCGCATCTTGATCGCGGCGAGCAGAGCGTCGAGGTCTTCGATCAGCAGGTCCGTCGAACGGGCCAGCTGCACCGCGAGCGTCGTGTCGAGCACGTCGGAGGAGGTCATGCCCTGGTGCATGAAGCGGGCCTCGTCACCCACTTGCTCCGCCACCCATGTCAGGAAGGCGATAACGTCGTGCTTGGTCACTGCCTCAATTGCGTCGATCGCTTCGACGTCAATCTTAGGCTCGGTCGCCCACCAGTCCCACAGCGCTTTGCCCGCGCTGGCCGGAACCACGCCCATCTCTCCCAGCTTTTGCGTCGCATGCGCCTCGATCTCGAACCAGATGCGATATTTCGCCTCCGGCTCCCACAGAGCGGTCATGGCGGGGCGGGCGTAACGAGGGACCATTGTAGCGGCTTTCCTGTTTGAGAATGATGTTGCTGGCGCGGCTATTGATGTGCGGCGCGCTTGGCAAGGGGGCGCATTGCTCTATCACCTGTAACCGGGGACGCCGATGGCGCGAATAAGGGGCAGGAGGAACAACCATGTCGAAGGCAGCGACCAGCGACGGGCAGCCATCGCGCGCGCCCGTCCCCAAAGCGGAGAGGCTTCAGGAAGAACGCTATCCGCCTTTCCTGCGTGTGACCGTGCGCCGGTGGACGAAGTGGTATCTGGAGGGGACGGAGAATTTCTGGCCGTTCTCTGACTTGGCGATCCGGTTCTTAATCGCGATGTGGTTCTTGCGCTCGGGTCTGGTGAAAGCTGCGGACTGGGAGACCGCACTCTACCTTGCAACGCACGATTATCCGGTCACTTTTATGAGCCCGGCTAATGCCGCAATGACGGGGCTGGCGATTGAGCTTGTTGGACCAATTCTGCTCATCTTCGGCTTCTTCACACGGCCCGCTGCGTTAGCCATGGCGACGCTGACGATCATTTCCCAGGCTGTCTATATACCGACCACGACCAACCTGATCGTGAGTGCCATGCTGATCTGGTATGTGTTTCACGGCCCCGCGGCTTTGTCGCTCGACCGTGTGCTGGCGGGCGGGCTCAAGTCAAGCGCGCTGCCGCTTGCGCGCCCGACGGTGGTTGCATGGGAGTATTCCCGCGAGCATCTGGCGCCGGTTGTCATGGCGGGTTTGAGGATCTGGCTCGGGCTGACGCTGATCACCTATGCTGGTGTTATTGACCCTCCGGTTGTGGTGCAGAACTGGCTCCCAACAACGATCTTCTCAGGCTTTCCAGATTGGCTTGCTTTGGTCGTCGCGTTTCTCTTCTTCACTGGATTTGCTGCAGTGGTCGTCTCATACGGCCTGTTGCTGCTGATCGGTTTCTACATGGTCACAGACGCGCATCCCAGCATCACCCTGTTTCCGTTTCTGTTCCTCGCGATCTACGAAACCAAGGGTGCAGGCGTGTTCTCGGTTGATCGAGCCATCCTCAAATGGCTTGAGGCAAACATCCTGTTCGACCGCGACTATTCGGAGATACCCGAGCGCTGGCCGCATGTTGTCGTTGTCGGCGCAGGATTTGGCGGATTGGCAGCTGTCGCCCGATTGAAGCGCCTGCCGGTGCGTATCACGCTGATCGACAAGCGGAACTATCACCTGTTCCAGCCGCTGCTCTACCAAATCGCCACGGCGACACTGAACCCTGCCGACATCGCAACCCCGATCCGCAGCCTGTTCCGCGCCGATGGCAATGTCCGTGTCCTGAAAGGCGAAGTGAGCGGGATCGACACCGATGCCAAACAGGTGACCTACAATGACGGCCAAGTGCTCGATTACGACAGGCTGGTGCTCGCGACCGGCGCGACGCACAGCTATTTCGGTCGCGATGAATGGGGGCCGTATGCACCCGGCCTCAAGACCATCGAAGATGGCGTGGCGGTGCGTGCAGAGATCCTTGGCGCATTTGAGAAAGCGGAGGCCTCGGGCGACCCGGAACGAATAAAGCGACTGCTCACCTTCGTTGTTGTCGGTGCAGGACCAACCGGGGTTGAGCTGGCCGGCGCCATCGCTGAGCTTGCCAAGGTCAATGTTGAGCGGGAGTTTCGCACCATCGATCCGGCAAGCGCTCGAGTGATCCTCGTGCAGTCGGGCGACCGAGTTCTCCCTGCATTCCCCGAACAGTTGTCAGCCGAAGCTATGCAATCGCTCGAAAAGCTCGGCGTCGAAGTGCGTTTGGGCGGGCGCGTAACGGAAATTGCCGAGGCGCATGTGCAGATCGGTGATGACACCCGGATCGAGACAGAGACTGTGCTTTGGGCCGCAGGCGTTGCCGCTTCGCCTGCTGCCAAGTGGCTAGGCGCAAGTGCGGACCGGGCAGGGCGCGCTGAGGTGAATGACCACATGCGCGTCATCGGGCCTGACGGTGAACCGCTCGAGGACGTCTTTGCTATCGGCGATACGGCTGCCAGCAGTGCGTGGGATGGCCAGCCGGTGCCCGGCCTCGCTCCCGCTGCCAAGCAGGCAGGATACTATGTCAGCCGCGTGATCGAGGCGGAGTTGCTCGACAAGGATTGTCCGGGACCCTTTGTCTACAAGCATCAGGGAAGCCTCGCGACTATCGGGCGCAAATCAGCCGTTGCGGATTTCGGGCGTTTCAAGATGTCGGGAACGCTTGCCTGGTGGCTGTGGGGCATCGTCCATGTCGGTTTTCTAACCGGAGCGCGCAATCGCGTGACGGTGGCGATCAATTGGGCTTGGAGCTTCTTTGCCAAACATTCGGGCGTCCGGCTGATTACCGAGAAGCAGGTTTAGAGTAGGCCCTTTGCGCGCAGGCTCACATGTCCCTCCCGCCCGACAATGACGTGATCGTGGACGGTCACGCCCAATAGCCGCCCAGCCTCCGCAATCTTCTGCGTGATCTGGATGTCCGCGCGGCTGGGTTCCGGATTGCCCGAGGGGTGGTTGTGGACCAGGATCAGGGCGGAGGCTCCCACATCCATCGCCTTGCGGATCACTTCGCGCGGGTGGATTGCGGCCTCGTCAATCGAACCGTCCCCAACATGGTGGTCGTCGATCAACCGGTTCTTGGTGTCGAGGTAGAGCACGCGCACGCGCTCCACTGTCAGATGGGCCATGTCGGTGGTGAGATAATCGATCAGAGTCTGCCAGCTTCCCAGCACAGGCTTTTGAACCAGCTCTGATCGAGCCATCCGACGCGACGCAACGGCGACGGCCTTCAACGCTGCGGCGCTGGATTCGCCCAAGCCTTTGATCCGCTGGAGCGCGCGGGGATCGGCGTTTAGCACGCCTGCCAAAGTTCCGAACTGAGCCAGCAATGCCTTGGCAATCGGCTTGGTGTCTCCGCGTGGAATCGCTGCGAACAGGAGATATTCGAGCACCTCGTAATCAGCGAGAGCCTCTGCGCCGCCTCTGAGCAACCGCTGGCGCAGCCTCTCGCGGTGGCCAAGGCCCGCCATCTTGCCGGAATCGGATCCGGACGCTGACGAAGAGGCTGGTTCTCCGCCGAAATCGAAGCCGTCTTCAGGTGTTTCTTCAGTCTGTGGCAATCTGCGCCTCACCACTATTTTACCAAGGCTCATCTTTTATTCCAAAGATTTGCCGCATCTCTAATTGCCTTTGGCAAGCGTTCCGCGCAAGTGAAGAGGCGAATATGCCCGCCGCTGAATTTCAATCCGAACCTGTTGATGCGCCTGAAACGGGCGTGAGCAGACGCGGGCTTGGCCTATGGCCCAAGCAGTGGCGGTGGCGGATAAGCCTGATCCTGTTGCTGATTATTGCTCTGGTGGCAGGTGCAGCGTGGCTTGGACGCGAGAAGATTGCGGCTGACTTTATCGACGACACGCTCGCGGCCAATGGGCTTGAGGCGAGCTATGAGATCGTCTCGATCGGCACAGATCGACAGGTCATTGCTGATCTGGTGGTAGGTGATCCCGCCGCGCCCGACTTCACGGCCGAGCAAATCGCGCTCGACATTGTCTACACAGTCGGTGCGCCGGAGATTGGCGGGATCGAATTGATACGCCCCCGGCTTTATGGGCGAGTTGTGGACGGTCAGCTCAGTTTCGGCAGCCTCGACCCGCTGGTATTCGCTGAGAGTGAGGAGCCTGCGGGGCTGCCGAACATCAACCTGTCGGTGGACGATGGCCGGGCTCTGATTGAGAGCGAATTTGGCGCAATCGGGGCCAAGCTAAGCGGCGAGGGGCGGCTTTCGGATGGTTTCACGGGCAAGCTGGCCGCTACAGCGCCTGGCATAGGCACTCAAGATTGCCGCGCGGAGGCTGCGACCCTCTATGGGGATCTCACCACGCAGAATGGCCGGGCGAGCCTTGATGGGCCGTTGCGCGTGCGCGAGCTGTCCTGCGCGGGCGCGAAGCTTGCCAGCGCGGATATTGCTGCACAGCTAACCGCTTGGGAGGATTTCAGCGCGGTTGATGGCAGTCTTGGCGTCGCGGCGCTGGGCCTCGGCTATGCGGGCGCAGATATCGCCTCGGTCGAAGGGCCATTGCAGGTGCTTTTCGGAGACAGCGAGGACAGTGGCTTGCGCCTTGGCCTCAGCCACGATCTTACTGCCACAGGGATAGCCACCGAATATGGCAGTCTTGGCAGCGCCACACTCCGAGGAGATGTGACGCTGCGTGACGATTTTGAGCGCGCAGAGTGGCGGTCGACCTTGCGTGGTTCAGGTTTGCGCCCCTCCGCATCAATCACGCAGGGCCTCGCTGGCGCGCGCGAAGCGGGGGAGGGGACCTTTGTTGGCGCTCTGCTGGGTAAGTTTGAGAACGGATTGACCAATGCGCTCTCCGAAGGAGCGCTTTTTGGCGACATCATCTTGCGCAACGATGCGGAGGGCTTTCGCGTCTCAATCCCTCAAGCCCGGCTTCGCAACGAAGCGGGTGAGGCCGTACTGGCCTTGTCACGATTCAGCTATGGCACAGGCGGAGCAGACGGGGAGGCGCAGCTTTCCGGCAATGTTCTGACGGGCGGCACCGACCTGCCTCTAATCAATGGCCGGATGGAGCGCCGTGGCGCCGGTGCGCTCGCAATGCGGTTGAGCATGGCGGAGTATGCTGCGGGAGATAACTCGCTTGAGATTCCCCGCTTGGAACTGCGTCAGAACCCGTCGGGCACGCTGAGCTTCAACGGTCTTGTTAAAGCGGCCGGAGCGCTACCCGGAGGCTCTGTGCGAGGGCTCCAAATGCCCGTGGAAGGAAGCTGGTCTGCACGCAATGGGCTGGCTCTGGGGACACGCTGTTTCAATGTGAGCCTCGCCGCTTTGGAAATGTCGCAGTTGTTCCTCTCGGACCGCTCACTACGCTTATGTCCCGAGGGCGGGGCGATGGTGCGATATCGCGATGCGCTCGAGATCGCAGCCTATAGCGAGGCGGTCGATATTGCCGGCTCCATCGGAGCAAGCCCGACGCAGATCACGGCTGAGCGCGCGCAGATCAACTATCCAGGACCACTTGAGGTGACAGGTCTTTCTGCCGTCATCGGCGAAGAGGGCAACGCGGTGCGATTGAGCGCTGCGGCCCTCAATGGGATCATCGGCGACACGATCGGCGGTACATTTGAGCAGGGCTCTGCTGCGCTTGATATCGTCCCGCTCGACTTGTCGGACCTTTCCGGAGAGTGGAGCTTTGCAGACGGAGCCTTGGCTATCACACAGGGCGCTTTCGTCCTTTCCGACCGACCGGAGCCGGAATTGCAGGCTGAGCCGCGCTTTGAGCCGCTGATCGCGCAAGGCGCGGTCTTCTCGCTGATCGACAACCAGATCAGCGCTGAAGCTGTTCTGAGCCATCCCGAGACGCAGACGCCGATCACCACTGTGACCTTGGCGCACGATCTGGGCACCAGCACGGGAAGGGCTGATATCGCAGTCCCCGGAGTGACCTTTGTCCCCAGAGGCTTACAGATCGAGGATCTCTCTCAACTGGCCGAAGGCGTGGTCGCATTTGCCGACGGAACTATCACTGGCAGTGGTGAAGTCACATGGGATGGCGATGCAGTTGAGAGCAAAGGGACTTTCGGCACCCGGGACTTCGACTTCGCCGCCGCCTTCGGTCCGGTTTCCGGCGTGCGCGGAGAGATAGTCTTTGACGATCTCATCAGTCTCACGACCGCACCGGGGCAGGTGGTTGAGGTTGAATCGGTCAATCCTGGCATTGAAGCTTTGGCGGGCCGGATCGAATATTCGATGACCGGCGGTCAGTTGATCGCAGTCAACGATGCGCGTTGGCCTTTCATGGGCGGAGAGCTGATCCTACGCCCTGTCGATCTCAATTTCGGCGTAGGCGAAGGGCAAAGCTACATCTTTGAGATCGTCGGGCTCGATGCCGCCGCTTTCGTGTCTCAGATGGAAATGGACAATCTCGGCGCGAGCGGCATTTTCGACGGCACGATCCCGATCTTCTTCGATGAGAATGGGATTGGCACAATCGAAGGCGGTCTGCTCATCGCTCGACCCCCCGGAGGAAACGTCTCTTACGTTGGAGAGCTGACCTATGAAGACATGGGCGCGATGGCGAATTACGCGTTCCAGTCACTTCGCTCGCTCGATTACAGCCAGATGAGCGTCGACCTAAACGGAACAATCGGCGGCCAGATCATCACCAATATTCGGATGGACGGGATCAGGCAGGGGGAGGGCGCGAGCCAGAACTTTGTCACCCGTCGTCTCGCCAAGCTGCCGATCCGGTTCCTAGTCAATGTTCGCGCAGAAAACCCGTCGGCGCTGGCTCTGATCCTGCGCGGGATTTTCGATCCTACCGTTTTCAACACTGATGCTGGGCGCAGGAGCCTTGGCCTCGACGTGGTGGAGATCGAGGCGCCAGAAGACGCCAGCACGCAGCCCAACACTGAACTCCCATCTGAATCGGGCGTTCAACCTTCAGAAAGCGACAATCTGCAATGAAGCACATGAAATTGACCCCGAAGAGCGGCGGTGTCACACCTCATACAGAGGGCGGAGCGTCGTCTCACAGGGGAGAAGACATGGTAAGGAGCAACCTTGCTACTGGGTTGAAGTTGGGCGGTGCGCTTGTATTCGCGGGCGCGCTTTCCGGGTGCATCAATATTTCAGCGCCCGAAGAGCCGATTGTGATTGAGCTCAACATCAACATTCAGGCCGAGGTGCTCTACCGGCTGGCAGATGACGCCGAAGAAACGATTGATGAGAATGCAGATATCTTTTGATGGAATGCTGACCGAACAGGCCAGCTCGTTGAAAGATTGGAGGAAATACGCGCTATGACTATGATCCGGAACACACTGTTGGCAGCCGCCGCTGGCTTGGTGGCTTTCACTGGCTTTGTCGCGCCTGCCTCCGCACAGCGCGACCCGGCCTATGCGGCCGCGCGTGCCAATGGCACTGTGGGTGAACAGATCGACGGCTATCTCGGCATCGTGGGGGCTGAGACGCCCGAGCTGCGTGACCTCGTGAACAGCATCAATATCCGTCGCCGCGCTGTCTACACGCGTCAGGCTCAGCAGAACCAAGCGACGCTGGAAGAATATGCGACCACCGCTGGCTGCGCAGCGATCGCGCGCACTGAACCGGGTGAGAAGTATCAAGCCCCTGATGGATCGTGGAAAACTCGCACGGCGGCCCCGCCGGAGCGTCTACCCATCTGTCCGTAGAGCGGTTCTTCACGCATCCAGGCGTGCGGAAACAGCAACACCCCACCATTGACTCCAGAATCGCCCTCTTCTAGGGGGCAGGCGCCCTTGGCGGACACCTTGTTGTCCCGTGTCTCGCTCCCCGTTAAAGGAAGCTTGCATGAGCGACGAGAAACCCGCCCCGGAACCCATCGCTGAGGATGCGCGGATCGACGCGCTCGAAGCGCGGCTTAAAGCCGCACGAGAGCGCGAAGAGGAACGCAACCGGCCAACGGTGCAAGGGGTCGATGCGAATTATCGCAGCGGCAACCGAGTGCTTGCGGATCTGCTTGGTGGTGTTTTTGGTGGCAGCGTGATGGGATGGCTCTTCGACTGGGTCTTCGATACGCTTCCATGGGGTCTGTTGGTTGGTCTGTTCCTTGGGATAGGCGTGGCCTTCAGAAACATTATTCGCGCGGCAAATACGCGTCCTGAGGACCCTGATGGGGACCAATAGTCGGGGCGCGTTTTTACAGTTACTAGGGATTTTCAGATCGTGGCAGCCGAAGAAGGCAAAGTCGATCCGATGAAGCAGTTCCAGATCGAGCCTATTCTTGGCTCGGACAACTGGGATATTGCTGGCTTTGACATCGCATTCACCAACTCCGCGATGTGGATGGCGATTACGACCGTCCTCATCTGGGTGTTCGTCGCGGGCGGCATGAAGCGTGAGCTGGTGCCTGGGCGCTGGCAGATGGCTGTGGAAAGCTTCACCGGCTTCATCGACGACATGCTGGAAGCCAACATCGGCAAGGAAGGGCGCAAATATGTGCCCTATGTCTTCAGTCTGTTCATGTTCATCCTGTTTGCCAACCTGCTGGGCCTTGTGCCCGTCGGTATCATTCCGGGTGTCCACGCCTTCACCTTTACCAGCCACTTCACCGTTACCGGTGTGTTGGCCGCGATCAGCTTTTCGATCGTCCTGATCGTTGGCTTCTGGAAGCACGGCATCAAGTTCTTCACGCTGTTTGTGCCGCACGGCACTCCGGCGGTGATGGTCCCAGCGATTTTCCTGATCGAGCTGTTTTCCTTCCTTATCCGCCCGTTTAGTCTCGCGCTGCGTCTGTTCGTGGCGATGATGGCGGGTCACGTCTTGCTCAAGGTGCTCTCCAGCTTCGTCATCGATGGCATGAATGGCGGTGTCGGCACCAGCCTTTTGGTCGCCGCGCCCAGCTTCGTCCTGATGATCGCAATCAGCGCGCTGGAGATCCTGGTCGCAGGCATTCAGGCTTACGTCTTTGCGCTGCTCACGTCGCTCTACATCAACGACGCCGAGCATTTGCACTAAAGTTTCAACAACCGTTTTCAATTATCTGATTTTTCAGTTTTTATTTCCCAAGGAGTTTTTAAAATGGATCCTGTTTCAGCAGCCCTTATCGGTGCAGGTCTCGCAGCTATCGGTGCCGGCATGGCCGCCATCGGCGTGGGCAACGTGTTCGGTTCGTTCCTCGAGAGCGCTCTGCGCAATCCGGGCGCAGCAGACGGTCAGCAAGGTCGCCTGTTCATCGGCTTCGCCGCTGCCGAGCTTCTCGGCCTGCTGGCCTTCGTTGTCGCGATGATCCTGATCTTCGCCAACCCGGCTGCTTAAGTCATTGATTTATAAGGCGGACGGCTTCGTTTGAAGCCGTCCGTCGGATGTGTTTCATCAACTAACTCGGCAAGGCCAACATGCCTCAAATAGCTCAACTGCTCGATACCTGGTCCAGCCAAGTCTTCTGGGCGCTGGTGTTCTTTGGTATCACCTTCTTCCTCATCGGACGGGGCATGGTCCCAAAGGTGATGGAGACCGTGGGCCTGCGCGACAAGCAGATCGCTGACGACCTCGCAGCCGCTCAGGCCGCGCGCGATGCAGCAGACGCTCAGGAAGAGGCATGGCGCGAGCGTGAGAACGCTAACCGTGCCAAGGCGCAAGGGCTGATCGCAGAGGCGAAGGCTGACGCGGCGGCTGCTTCGGACAAGAAGCTGGCCGCAGCACAGAAGCGTCTCGACACAAAGCTTGCCAAGGCAGAGGCCGATATCGAAGCCGCGCGCAACGCTGCGATGACTGAGGTTGAGGATGTTGCGGCCGAGGCAACACAGGACATCGTATCGCGTCTCGCAGGCACCAAGGTCGACAAGCGCACTGCGCGTGTCGCCGTGAAGAAGGCGCTTGCCAATGTCTGATTTTGCATATCTCCTCGTCGCAGATGGGCCTTCCGCATTTGGTGTGGATTCCTATCAGTGGGTCTCGCTCGCGATGCTCATCCTGATCGGTGTGTTCGTCTGGAAGAAGGTTCCCGGCATGATCACCGGCGGGCTCGACAGCAAGATCGATGAGATCAAGGCCCAGCTCGACGAAGCCAAGGCGCTGCGTGCCGAAGCTGAAACCCTTCGCGACGAATACGCCGCCAAGATCGCCTCGGCTGAAAAAGACGCTGAAGCCATGATGGAAGGCGCTCAGCGTGAAGCCGACGCCATCCTCGAGAAGGCCGCTGCCGACAGCGAAGCGATGGTCGCCCGCCGCAAGCGTATGGCCGAGGACAAAATCGCCGCTGCCGAGCGTGATGCCATTGATGGCGTGCGGGCAAGCGCTGCGAATGCCGCCGCTGCCGCTTCTCGCGCGATCATCGCGGACAAGCATGACAGCGCTGCGGACAAGGCTCTGGCGGACGAGGTCATCTCGTCGCTGTAAACACTCGCTATTTCTGACATTGAAGAGGGCGGCCTGCAGGTCGCCCTTTTTCGTTTGTGGTTTAGCTTCCCGGCTCGAACACCACTTTGCCGACGAGCTCGCGGTTCGCCATCGCCTCGAAGCCCTCGCGCCAGCGGCTCAAGGGCAGGGTGCGGTCGATGACAGGCTTGATCCGTCCGTCCTGCGCCAACCTAGCGATTTCCGCGTTGATGGCCGCCCCGCGTTCGGGGAAACGCCGGGCATATTCGCCAGCGCGCAGGCCGACGATGGAGAACCCTTTGATGAGCGGAATGTTGGTCGCGACCTCTGCGATGCGCCCGCTGGTGAAGCCGACCACGACCAGCTTACCTGCGAATGCGACCGCACGGGTTGCCTCGTCAAAGACATCTCCGCCCACAGGGTCGAAGACGATGTCGCACAACGCGCCGCCGGTGAGCTCTCGCACTTGCTCGCGCCAACGGCCCTCGGCGACGATCACGGCATCGGCGCCGCTCCCTTGCTCGATCAGGGGCACCTTGTCGGAGGAGCCAGTCGCGGCAATCACCTTCGCGCCGAGAGCCCTGGCGAGATCCACAGCGGCAAGCCCAACCCCTCCGCTCGCACCCGTCACCAGAACCCATTGGCCATCCTGAAGGCCGCAGAGCTCGACCAAGCCCGTATAGGCCGTCGAGTATGCCGCGCCCATAGCAGCTGCCTCAGCATCGCTAAGTGCAGGGAGGACGGCCGAAAGAGGGCTCGCTGGAATGCTGGCAAACTCGGCGAAGGCGCCGGTCTTTTGCCCACCCATTACACGATCACCGGGCTGGAAAGGGCTGTCCGCATCTGCCTCAATCACTTCACCAGCAAATTCGAGCCCGCAGGTGAAGGGCACCTCCGGTTTGAACTGATAGGCGCCTTGCGTCATCAGCAGATCGGGGAAGTTCAACGAAGCCGCGCAGATTCGGACCAACACTTCGCCGGGCTGACGCTCTGGCGGAGCGATATCGGCAAGGACAACCCCGGAGAGATCCTCCGACAGTCTCTCGACTCTCAGCGCCTGCATGACAGCCTAGAAGTTGTCCTTGGCCGCTCTCAGAGCCGCAAATGTCTCATGCGGTGCACTTCCGCCCCACTTGGCGATGATCGCCCCGTCATCGGCGCGCAGGAACGGGTTGGTGGCGAGCTCCTTCGAGAGCACTGTCGGGACTGTCCATTCACCCTTCGCGCGCTTTGCCGCGATCTCGTCCGTGTAAGCTTGCAGCGCCGCATTGTCCGGATCAGCGTGGAGCGCAAACTTTGCGTTCGCTTCAGTGTATTCGTGTGCGCAATAGAGCTTCGTTTCTGAGGGGAGGGCGCGGATGCGATTGAGGCTGTCCCAGAACTGCTTCGGCTCACCCTCAAACATTCGCCCACATCCAAGCGCAAAGACAGAGTCTCCGACAAAAGCGATGCCCGCGTCACGCAAATGGAACGCGATATGGCCGTTGGTGTGACCGGAAACGTCGATCACAGCCGCCTCGAACGTGCCGAGCTCTACTGTGTCGCCATGCGCAACCAGACGATCGATGGGCGAGAGCTTTTCGACCTCTTTGGGTGCGATGACCCTTGCGTCGGTCGCCTCGACAATCTCGACATTCCCGCCCGCATGATCTGGATGCCAATGGGTGTTCCAGATATGGGTGATCGTCCAGCCCTTGGCCTCGGCCTGCGCAAGATACTCCTTCGCATCCGGCGTATCGATAGCCGCGGTCTCTCCGCTGGCGGGATCATGGAGGAGGAATCCGTAATTGTCGGACAAGCAGGGGAATTGGTGGACTTGAAGCATGGGGCTTAGTCTACCACTTCAGCGTGGCGAGGGAACCCAAAAGAAAAGGCCCGCCTGCATCGCTGCAAGCGGGCCTTTCTGATTTCGCTTAGAAGCGCAGTGACACTTACTCGTCGCCCTTCTTGAGAGCTTCGCCGAGGATGTCGCCAAGAGACGCGCCGGAGTCGGACGAACCGAACTGCTGCACTGCTTCCTTCTCTTCGGCGATTTGACGCGCCTTGATCGAGAAGTTCGGCTTCTTCGAACGGTCGAAACCGGTGACCATTGCATCGACCTTCGCGCCGACCTGGAAGCGGTCAGGACGCTGCTCGTCGCGGTCGCGGCCGAGATCCGAACGCTTGATGAAGCCGGTCGCGCCATCGTCGCCAACCTGCACTTCGAGGCCGCCATCGCGGACTTCGAGAACGGTGACGGTGACAGTCTGACCCTTGCGCAGCGAGCCAGCGGCCGCTGCGCCTGCTTCAGTCGGAGCGCCCTTTTCGAGCTGCTTCATACCAAGGCTGATGCGTTCCTTGTCGACATCGACGTCGAGAACGACGGCCTTGACCATCTCCCCCTTGCGGTGAAGCGCCAGTGCGTCTTCGCCCGAGATGCCCCAAGCGATGTCGGACATGTGGACCATGCCGTCGACGTCGCCATCGAGGCCGATGAACAGACCGAACTCGGTGGCGTTCTTGACTTCGCCTTCGACCTCGGCACCGACCGGATGCTTCTCGGCAAACTCGTCCCACGGATTGCGCTGAGCCTGCTTGAGGCCGAGCGAAATACGACGCTTCTCGCTATCGACTTCGAGGACCATAACTTCGACTTCCTGAGAGGTCGAAACGATCTTGCCCGGGTGAACGTTCTTCTTGGTCCAGCTCATTTCGCTGACGTGGACCAGGCCTTCAATGCCCGGCTCCAGCTCGACGAATGCACCATATTCGGTGATGTTCGTGACCTGACCTGACAGCTTCATGTCGACCGGGTACTTTGCAGCAACGCCATCCCATGGATCGCTTTCGAGCTGCTTCATGCCGAGCGAGATGCGCTGCGTTTCGGCGTTGATGCGAACGATCTGGACCGTCACGGTGTCGCCGATGGCGATCACTTCGCTGGGGTGATTGACGCGCTTGTAACTCATGTCGGTGACGTGGAGCAGGCCGTCGATACCGCCGAGGTCGACGAACGCACCGTAATCGGTGATGTTCTTGACCACACCGTCGATTACCTGACCTTCGGCCAGCTTATCGATCAGTTCGCTACGCTGTTCGGCGCGAGTTTCTTCGAGGACTGCACGGCGTGAGACAACGATGTTGCCACGGCGACGGTCCATCTTGAGGATCTGGAACGGTTGCGGCACTTCCATCAGCGGGGTGACATCGCGTACCGGGCGGATATCGACCTGCGAGCCGGGCAGGAAGGCCACGGCGCCGTCGAGGTCGACAGTGAAGCCGCCTTTGACGCGGCCGAAGATGCGGCCTTCGACGCGCTTGCCTTCGCCGAATTCGTTTTCCAGCTTGTCCCAAGCAGCTTCGCGGCGGGCGCGGTCGCGGCTGAGCATGGCTTCACCGTCGGCGTTTTCCACGCGGTCGACATAGACTTCGACTTCGTCACCGACCGAAAGGCCGTGATCGTCTTCGCCGCGGGCAAATTCTTTGAGATTGACGCGGCCTTCGCTTTTGAGGCCTACGTCGATGACGGCGTGGCCGGCTTCGATCGCGGTCACGGTGCCTTTGACGACGCGGCCTTCGAAGCCTCCGTTGTCGGCGCCGCCGAGTTGTTCGTTGAGAAGCGCTTCGAAATCGTCGCGCGTTGGGTTTGCTGCAGTTGCCATAAGGTTGGCGTTTCCTGTTTTCGTTTTGCTACCGGCCACCGGTTTTTCCGGGGTCTTAAACCGTCTCCGCCACACCATTGTGGAGGCTAACGGGGCAAGAGGCCGATCTCTGCGCGGGGCCGGATGCACGCCACACAGGTTCTTTCAACCAAATTGATTGCGAGAACGGGCGGGCGGGTAGGGCAAACTGCCGTGAAACGCAAGGGAATTCCCCCGAATCGCAGGGAGGTGATGGGTGTCAAATTCGTTTTAACCTTCTCACGGTAGAGGTCTTGTTGACGAAACACATCCGCACGAGGACAAGTAATGACTTGCAAAAAACGCAACAATGTAGCTTGGGCAGCGCTGGCGACTGCGGGTCTCGCCCTTGCAGCGTGTGGCGGAGGCGGGGACGAGCGCGTCTACGATCTCTCCCTGAGTGATGCCCGGGCTAAAATCTCCGGCAAGCAGTCCTCCTACACAACCGGTGACCAGACCCGCACAATGCGGGTTGCCTCCTCCGGCAAGGACGGACTGCGCGCCACCATGTCCCACGCGGGCAGCTTCGCGAGTGCCTGTGTAATCAAGTTCGAGGAAGTCAGCGAAAGCCAGACCCGCATCACCCCGGATTGCGGCGGTGCCAGCAGCGCTGCGGGCGACACTTTGATGGCCTTCTTCGAGATGGAAGTCGACGCCCATGTCCGCAAAATACTGACCGGCACCCCCATCGATGGCGAGAAGATGGCCCGTCAGCAGGTCATTATGATCGCCAAGAACGCCAGCTCCATCATCAAGGAAGGCGGCGAGGATTTTGAACTTGAAGAGCGCGCCAGAGACGCTGCCATTCGCCGGGTTGAGAGCCAACAAGACGGTTGGGGCGATGACGCTGCGGCTGCAGATGGTTGGGGCAATTAAGCGCCCGACTGAGGCCTAGCCGTCAGCCAAAGCCCGCTCAACTGCCTCACGCACCGCTTCAAAAGCCGCCTCCCGATCAAAGGCTGTGGTGTCGATCACCAGCGCGTCCTCGGCGGCTTTCAAGGGCGCATCCTTGCGGTTGATGTCGCGCGCATCGCGGGCGACGATGTCTTTCTCAATCTCGGCCAAGGGAATCTCCTCCTCATGGTCGAGTTTCTTGTCGATCATCTCCAGCCACCGACGCCGCGCGCGCTCCTGCACGCTGGCCGTGATGAACAGTTTTACGTCCGCATCAGGGGCAATGACTGTCCCGATGTCGCGCCCATCCAGCACCGCTCCGCCCGGTTGCTCGGCAAAGGCGCGCTGGCGCTCGAAGAGAGCCTCACGCACCGCCGGATGAACGGAGACCTGACTGGCAAGCGACCCTGTCTCCTCCGCCCGCAGGATCGGGTCATCGAGCAGCGCATCGGCAAAGGTGCAGGCGGCCAAGGCGTCATCGGCATTGCTGGGATCGCCCTTGTTCATCGCCACCTGACGGCCCACCGCGCGGTAGAGCAACCCGGTGTCGAGATGCGGCACGCCAAAATGCGCGGCCAGCCGCTTGGCAATCGTGCCTTTCCCGCTGGCGGTGGGTCCATCAACCGCGATGATCATTCGTCGTCTTCCTCTACACCTTCAGCGCCGTAAGCGATGTAGTCGAGCGCTTGCAGCGACGTTTCAAAATAGGCGGCGAGCCGCGGATTGTAATCGTAACAAGAGCCAAATCGGCCCGGATAGACCTCGCTCATGGCGCGGCATTGTTCGCCTATATCGAGATAGGTTTGCGCAATCTGGCGGAACCGTCCGGGAGATTCGTCAGGTTGGACCAGTTGGCGGGCTTGGGTAAGCACATAGATTGCTTGTCTTAGATAATCGAACATCGCCTCAGGGTTTCCCCCTTCCAACGACTTATCCGCAACCACCCTGTAACAATCCTCTTGGGCCAGCAGCAGGGCAAGCTGATCATCGCGCCATCCCCCGCCAAAGTTGGAGGGCGAATAGCCGCGCAGCTCACCATACGAATGCCCATTGCGCGCCACGACCATAAGGCCCTGCTGTGCCTCGTAGTGCCTACCGCTGTTGCAAATCCGATGGGCTGGCTCTTTCGAAAAGTCGGAGTGCATGGCGCGCGCGTAGTCGGCGAGCACCTCTTCGCGCCAGATGCGAACGGTCACATTGGCGAACCACTGGTCCTCGTCCAATCGTTCCCGGATGCCCTCATAGTCCTCATTCAGTTCGCGAAGTTCCTGTAGGTCAATTCCGGCCTCGAATATCTGCTGGAGCTGGTATTCCGCATCACCATAGCGCGCGGTTGGGCGGTCGGGCGGCAGCCCGTCCAACTCCCCCAGCAACAGCGCGCGCTGGACCAAATAGCGACGCTCCAAAACACTGAATTCCAGCTCATAGTCATCGAATGGCTTGAGCCGCATCGACGATATTTGCGCTTGTCTTTCCTCGATGCTTTCCAAGAAGGCATCATAGGCGAGCACCACCTCTATATGCGGGCGAGCGCGTTCGAGCATGGCCGCCGAGCTGTGGAACCGTGACGCCCTTAGCCAGCTGTCAGCAAGGAAACGGTGCTGGTAGATGGCATTGGTCAGCTCGCGCAGCCTTTGAAGGTCGGGATCGTTGATGTCAAACCTGCGGAATGCATTAAAGTCTCCCGCTTCGCGCAGGGCGTGCGCCTCCTGCATGGATGGCCAGGCCCTGTCCCACCGCTTGGTGAGCTCCGTCCCGAGCGTGTCGACGGATAGCGGATTGGGAAGAGATGCCTCCTCCAGATATTCGATCGCACCGGTCGCGCTGACTTCATCGCCATAGGCAAGATGCCAGCTTAGAAGGCTGCTCTCCAAGAGTGAAAAGCGCCCGCAACCGCCACCTTCGTAGGTTCGGCGGAAGGATAGCGGGACTGGATTCTCTCGAATGCGCAACTGGTCCTCGCGTGCGCCGGACCACGAACGGGCGACGGCGATACAAATGATGTTGCCATCTTCCTCGTCCGAGCTTGCCTCGGCATCCTGAGCCATCGCCGGTGAGGCGAAGGAGGCGGCCATTGCTGCGGCCAATCCGAACCTAAAACGCTTCATGAAAACGTGTCCCTGATCTTGCGCGGCGTCATGGCCCGCTCTTCCTTTTCTCGCCAGCGGGAATGGAGGAAGAGCAATCCCGCTGTTGCTGATGCGAGATTGATGGCGAGGGTGCCCCAATTCACCTCCCACTCGTTCCAGAACAAGGCTGATCCTATCGCAAAGCCATAAAGTGCCACAGTCGCCAGAACGCGGCGGCGGATGGATTTGGAGCGGAGGATCGCAGCTTTCGGCTTGGGGATCATTCCCCCGTTGTGTCGCGCGCCTTTCGCATACGCAAGTTTTTCGAGCGGAGGGCTTTGAAGAGCCCAAAAAGAGCAATCGCCGCCCAGAACCCTTCGAGCACGAGGCTCGGCCAATTGGTGTGGACCAACAGGCTGATTGTCAGCAGAGCGGCTCCGGCCAGATTGGTGCCGTGGAGGACATAGGGGTTCGGCTCATCCACATAGGTGAGATAAGCATAGGCGCCGATAATGCAGGCGGTGCCGACGAAACCTATGGCGGAATAGATGTCGAGGGCGGCTGTCACTGGCTCGGTCATTTGAAGGTCTCTGCGTCTTTCTTGGCCTTGCGCTCAGCGCGTTTCTCGCGTCCTTTTTCTCGCGCCCAATCCCAGCGTAGCCAGGCGAGAAACCCGACGACCGGCATGAAGATGGGAAGCCAGTAGAGCAGCTTTGGATCGATTGGCTCTCCATCGACCACATAGCCCCAGATTGCCGCTCCGAGAAACACGATCCCGGCAAGCAGGATGCTGAAGAGGATTTTGTGGCGGGTGCTCACGCGCCGGCGCTTTCGAGCAGCTCCATGAAGGTGGGGAAGCTGGTGGCGATGGGCGCTGTGTCGTCAATTTGCACGCCGCCCTGGCTGGCGAGGCCTGCGACGGCCATGCTCATGGCGATGCGGTGGTCGAGCTGAGTCTGGACCTGTGCGTTGGATGTGCCGCGCAGAGGTTGTCCGCCTGTGCCGTGGATGGTGAGGCCGTCCTCCTGCTCCTCCACATTCGCGCCCGCTGCGGTGAGCGCGGCGGCCATCACGGCGATGCGGTCGCTTTCCTTGACGCGCAGCTCTTCAAGGCCGGTGGTGCGGGTGGTGCCCTCGGCGAGGGACGCGGCGACGAAGAGGACGGGAAACTCGTCCACCATGGTCGGCACGATGGCGGGGTCGACGTCGATGCCTTTCAGAGGGGCGTGGCGCACGCGCAGATCGGCGACGGGTTCGCCGCCGACTTCGCGAGGGTTCAGTTCTTCGATATCCGCGCCCATTTGCCGCAGCACGGTGACAATGCCAGCGCGGGTGGGGTTGAGGCCGACATTCTCAACCACGAGATCGCTGCCCGGCACGATACTGGCCGCGACAAGGAAGAATGCGGCGGAGGAGGGGTCTCCGGGCACTTCGACATCCATCGGTTTGAGGTCAGCCTCTCCGTGGATGGAGATTGTCCGCTCTCCATCCTCTTCGACCACGTCCAATTGCGCGCCAAAGCCTTGCAGCATCCGCTCGGTATGGTCGCGGGTGGGGACAGGCTCGATCACGCGGGTGATGCCGGGTGTGTTAAGGCCTGCGAGCAGTACGGCGCTTTTCACCTGAGCGCTTGCCACGGGAAGTCGGTAGGTGATCGGCACAGCGGGCTGGGCGCCGCGCAGCATGCAGGGGAGGGTACCTCCAGCGGAAGCCTCAAAACTTGCGCCCATCTGGCTCAGTGGATCGATCACGCGGTTCATCGGGCGGCCCGAGAGGCTGGCGTCCCCGGTGAAGGTCGCGGTGATGCCATGGCTCGCCAGCAGTCCCATCATCAGCCGGGTAGACGTCCCCGAATTGCCCATGTCGAGCGCTGTGCGAGGCTCCAGCAGGCTGCCAAGCCCTGCGCCATGTACGACCCAGGTGCCGTTATCCTGCCGCTCAATCTGAGCGCCCAGTTGGCGCATGGCAGCGGCGGTGGCGAGCACGTCTTCGCCTTCGAGCAATCCGGTAATCCGGCTCTCCCCCACGGCAAGCCCTGCAAACATCAGCGCGCGGTGGCTGATCGACTTGTCGCCGGGCACGCGCAGAGAGCCCTTTAGCGGGGCGCTGGCGGTGAAAGTGTGAGGGGCCTGAGAGGCTGGCGCGGAGTGGCTCATAGCGCGCCGGTCTTTGACAGCGGCTCTGCCATCTGGCAAGCGCGCGCCGCCGATTGATTACGGCTTACCACGAGCGCTCTTGATTCCCGCGCTTGAATGTGGTCGAGCCCGCAACCATAAATTCGTCTTTCAAGAGCCCGTTTCAACCGGGCAAACCGTAAGGATTTACGCCAAATGCCAAAACCAGAATGGGGAACAAAGCGCACCTGCCCGCAGACGGGCGAGCGCTTTTACGACCTCGGCAATGATAACCCGGTGACCAGCCCGAACGGCCACCAGTGGTATCCAGAGCCTGTGCTCAAGTCGAAGCAGCCGATCCCGATCGACGATCCCAACGCCAAGAAGGACGGCGCAGCTGACAGCGACCTCTCCGGTGACGATCAAGACGATGAACTGAAGGACATCGAAAACATCGACGACGAAGAGGATTCGCCGGACAACGATGTGGATCTTGGCGGCGACGATGACCTTGGCGTGTCCAAGGGCAAAGGCGACGACGACGACGACGACGATAATTGATTGTTGCGCAGGCCCATCCGGGCCTGCGTCCTCGCTAGACGCGCGGCAAGCCGCGCCCGCTGCGGGCGGGCAGTCGCCCTCTGGCTCGCCTGGCCGGCTCGCGATCAGCGCAACCCAACAGGGTCGAACCCAGTTTCCTTGCGCCACCTCGCTGCGTAGTCGCGGAGCACGGCGGCGCAGCCGCCGCAAGGGCGACCGCCCGCCCGCAGCGACGCGACCTTCAGGTCGCATGAGCGAGGACATCGCACCGCGGATGCGGTGCGCAAAACAAAAAACGCGCTAAGAAAACTCTTGCCAATTTGGCTGAGCACTCATAAAGCGCGGCTCCCTTGCGAAAGCGGGGGATTGGCCTTATTTCTGATAGGGTCACAAGACGATGAGATGGGGCCTTAGCTCAGCTGGGAGAGCGCAACACTGGCAGTGTTGAGGTCAGCGGTTCGATCCCGCTAGGCTCCACCATCGACTTGTCTTTTCCGCCTGGGTGGGCTGCAAATCGCCCGGCTTTGCGCTTCCTGTGCTCACGACCCTTAAGGTCGCTGCGCGCCGGGTCACAAAACCGAACGATTTTCGCCGACACCCAGACGAAAAATACAAGCCGATGGCGTTTGAAGTATAAAAGCCGGTTATCTGTAGAGGATTACCGCACGCTGGCCGACGAGGTTTCGTCCGCCGGCGTTTTTCGCGTTCGGGACAATCCCGAGCATTTGATACGTTCTCGGGTCGACCACCCGGGCGAGGAGTAGAAGTCTATGTTTGACAATCTGTCCGATCGCCTCGGTGGGGTGTTCGACAAGCTCAAAGGCCGCGGCGCGCTTAAAGAGCAGGACGTGCGCGACGCGATGCGTGAAGTGCGGGTGGCTCTGCTTGAAGCCGACGTTGCCCTGCCGGTTGCGCGCCGTTTCATCGATGCGGTCACTGAGAAAGCCATCGGTCAGGAAGTCCTGCGCTCGGTCACTCCCGGCCAGCAAGTGGTCAAGATCGTCCATGACGAACTCATCGCGATGCTGTCGGGCGACGAGACCGATGAAAGCGGCGTATCCGAAGGGCTGAACCTCGAAGCCAAGCCTCCGGTCGTCATCATGATGGTCGGTCTGCAAGGCTCTGGTAAAACGACCAGCACGGCCAAGCTCGGCAAGCTGATCCGCGAACGGCACGGCAAGAAAGCGATGATGGCATCGCTCGACGTCAACCGTCCGGCGGCGCAGGAGCAGCTCGCGGTGCTCGGCGAACAAGTCGATATCGCGACCCTGCCAATCGTCGCTGGCCAGCAGCCGGTCGATATTGCCCGCCGGGCGATGGAATCCGCACGCCTCCAAAACTTCGACGTCCTCCTGCTCGACACCGCAGGCCGCTTGCACGTTGACGAAGCGTTGATGGCGGAGATGAAGGCGGTATCGTCCGTCTCTGCTCCGACCGAAGTGCTTCTGGTGGTCGATGCGCTCACCGGTCAGGACGCGGTGAACGTCGCGCAGAGCTTCTCTGGCGAAGTCCCGCTCACCGGCGTCGTGCTTACCCGTATGGACGGCGATGCACGCGGCGGCGCGGCGCTTTCGATGCGCGCTGTCACCGGCAAACCAATCAAGTTTGCAGGGACGGGCGAAAAGCTCGACGCGATTGAGCCCTTCCGCCCGTCCTCCGTCGCTGACCGTATCCTTGGCATGGGCGACGTTGTCAGCCTGGTTGAGAAAGCCGCTGCGACGATCAAGGAGGAAGAGGCCCAGCAGCTCGCTGAGAACTTCGAGAAGGGCAAATTCGACCTCAACGACCTGCGCATGCAATTGCAGCAGATGCAGAATATGGGCGGCCTTGGCATGCTCGCGGGCATGATGCCGGGCATGAAGAAGGCCAAGCAGGCGATGGCTGCGGCTGACATGGACGACAAAGTGCTGGTCCACATGGACGCGATCATCACGTCTATGACGGCCAAGGAACGCGCCAATCCCGCACTGATGAATGCCAAGCGCAAGAAGCGTGTGGCAGCAGGCAGCGGCACCGATGTCCAGTCGGTCAACAAGCTTTTGAAGATGCACAAGGAAATGAGCCGCGCGATGAAGCAGCTCAAGAAGATGGGCGGCTTGAAAGCGCTCGCCGGCATGTTCGGTGGCGGCGGAGGCGGCGGCCCGATGGCTGGGCTTCCCGGAATGGGCGGCGGCGCTCCCGGTGGCATGCCACCAGGTCTACCTCCCGGTCTTCCCGGACTTGGCGGGCCCAAGAAGAAATAGTTTCACATATCTACGCAAATTCAAGAATTTAAACTCGAAAGGTAATACACAATGGCAGTTGCAATCCGGCTTTCGCGCGGTGGCGCCAAGAAGCGTCCTTACTACCGCATCGTGGTCGCAGACTCGCGCGCTCCGCGTGACGGTAAGTATCTGGAGCAGATCGGCACCTACAATCCGCTGCTCGCCAAGGACAATCCTGAGCGCGTTAAGCTCAACGAAGACCGTGCGCGCCACTGGCTCGCCGTTGGTGCGACCCCGTCGGACCGCGTTCTGCGCTTCCTCGATGCTGCTGGCATCCAAGAGCGTCCGGCTCGCAACAACCCGAACAAGGGTAAGCCGGGCGAGAAGGCCGTCGAGCGCGCCGAGGAAAAGGCTGAGAAGCTGAAGGAAGCGGAAGAAGCGAAGAAGGCGGCTGAGGAAGAAGCCAAGGCAGCAGCCGAAGCTCCGGCTGAAGAAGCACCTGCAGAAGAGGCTCCGGCTGAAGAAGCGGCTGCTGAGGAAGCTCCTGCTGAAGAGGCTCCTGCCGAAGACGCACCGGCCGAAGAAGCGCCTGCTGAAGACGCACCGGCTGAAGACGCTGGCGAAGACAAGGCTGAAGGCTAAGCCTGGCATGAAAAGACCCGTTCGTGCTGAGCTTGTCGAAGCACCGTCCTTCATTTTCGAGAAGAAGTACGGCCCTTCGACAGGCTCAGGGCGAGCGGGTTCTTACCTATGAGCGTCGATCGCATAGAACTCGCCGCCATTACCGGGGCGCATGGCGTTTCGGGCGATGTTCGCCTGAAATTGCTGGGCGATGGCGTTGACGCGCTGCGCCAGCATCAATCGTTCAATGACGGCGCACTCACTCTGAAAACCGTCCGCTCCGACAATAAAGGCGGCGCGATTGCGCGCTTTGTCGAGGTTTCGGGGCGCGGCGCGGCGGAGAAGCTGCGCGGCACAGTCCTGACCGTTGCGCGCGATGCTCTGCCCGAACTTGCCGAGGACGAGTACTACCACGCTGACCTGATCGGCCTGGCGGTTGAAACCGACGCTGGGGACACGATCGGCTCCATCACAGCGGTCCAGAATTTCGGTGCAACCGACATTATTGAAATCCTGCGCGATCCTCCGCCCAAGAAGGGCCTTAAAAGCATCATGGTCCCGATGACTAAGGACGCCGTGATCGAGTGGGATGACACGCGGCTTGTCATTGCGAAGGATTTCGCCGACCAATAGGGGCATGGACCCCGCTCCGCCAAACACACCGGCCCCGCAGACCCCAAAGGCGCTTCAATCCGACCTGTGGAAGCGGCTCGACAACTATACAATCGGGCCGGAGACCGCGACCTTGTCCTTTGCGGGTCGGCTCGCGCGGGAAAACCGCTGGGAGCCTGATTTCACGCAGGCCGTGATCCTTGAATACAAACGCTTCTGCTATCTCGCGGTGAGCGCTGGCGCGGAAGTGACACCCTCTGACGCGGTCGATCAGGTCTGGCATCTGCACCTCACCTATAGCCGCGATTATTGGGGCGAGTTCTGCCCCGACATCCTTGGCGCGGAGCTGCATCACGGGCCGACCGCCGGGGGCGCAGCGGAGCAATCTCGCTTCTACGACCAATATGCCTCGACCCTCGGCCTCTACGAAGACGCCTTTGGGGAGGCGCCCCCGCCCGATATCTGGCCCGCCGCCCAGCGCCGGTTTGGCAAAGACCCACGCGCCTTTCGCGTTAATCCAGAGGACGTTATGGTGCTCGAACGGCGTTTCGCCGTGCTCGGCGCAGTTGGTTGGATCGCGCTGGGCGTGGTGATCGCGGTTTTGATTGGAGTGATTTTCTGATGGAGCTCTTTTCGTCCTATACGGGCGCGGATTTTCTGGTGTTCTACGTCCTCTTGCTGGCCGCGGCTGTGGCGGCAGGGCTTTGGATCCCGGCGAACTTGCGGGCTTCTGGCACGCAAAGCACTACGCTCGACGCAGAGGAAATGGCGGTTCTGTCCGGAGGGGCTCTCCGACACGCCGAGACCGTTTCCACCGACCTGATCGCGAAGGGTGCCTTGAGCAAGGCAACAGGCGGCAAGTTGCAAGTTACCAAATTGGATGTCGAGGCAAGCAAGGCGGGCAAGGCAGTCCTGCGCAAAGTGGGCGCATTCGACCTGCGCGAATTGCGGATGACCACCGCGCTTTACGCCGACCAGATCGAGGCAAGCCTTATCCAGCGCGGCCTGCTGATGGATGCGAGTGAGAACCGCAAATTGCGGCTGCTTTCTATCGCGCCATACGTGTTTCTACTGGCGCTTGGCCTCTATCGCGCAGTTGCCGGGGCCCTTGTGGGAGAGCCGATTGGGCTGCTCATCGTGCTCATGCTCGTGACGCTTGGCTTGGGCGTATGGCGCTTTGATAAATACGATCCGCGAACACGTGCGGGCAATGATCTGCGTCGCGAAACCGAGATCATGTCTTCGCGCATTGAACGCGCCCCGGCAGCCCACGAGGCTCCTTTTGCCGTGGCCGTATTCGGGACCGCAGTGCTGCTGGGGACGCCGTGGGAAGCGGTTCATGCCACGAAGCAGTCGGCCATCGGGGCAGGGGGAAGCAATTCCGGAGGCTGCGGAGGCTCCAACAGCGATGGTGGCGGCGGCGGCGGTGGAGGCTGCGGCGGTTGCGGGGGGTAGCGCGCGCCTGTAAGCGGCGCTCATGACCACTCTGAACGTCGCCATCTGCCAAGCCGCTCCGATCCCGCTCGACTTTGCCGGTGGGATTGAGAAAGCGACCCGCCTTGCCCGCGAAGCTGTTGAGGGCGGGGCGCAATTCGTCGCGTTTGGGGAGACCTTTCTGGGCGGTTATCCGCTGTGGCTGGATGAGGCTCCGGGCGCGGCGCTGTGGGATCATCCGGGGACCAAGGCGTGCCACCGGATCATGCTCGAACAAGCGATTGTGCCGGGGGACGAACGCCTGCTGCCCTTGCAGGAACTGGCGGATGAGAGCGGCGCTTGCATCTCCATCGGCGCGCATGAGCGTCTGCGTCAGAGCCTCTACAACAACCAGCTGCTGATCCGTCCGGGTCAAGAGCCGCTCGACCACCGCAAACTGGTACCGACGCATGGCGAGCGCCTGATCTGGATGCGCGGCGATGGCTCGACGCTCGGCGTGCATGAGGCGGAGTGGGGCCGTGCGGGCAACCTCATCTGCTGGGAGCACTGGATGCCGCTCGCCCGCGCCGCGATGCATAATCTGGGTGAGAGCGTGCATGTTGCGGCATGGCCCACCGTGCGCGAGGAATATGCGCTCGCGTCACGGCATTATGCGATGGAAGGCCGCTGCTTTGTCCTCGCGGCGGGGCTAGTCCAATGGCGCGACGACCTGTTCGACGGGCTCGAGCGTGTCGGTGGCGATGCAGAGGCGCTGGCGCTGTTCAACGCCATTGAGGGCGACCAACTCAACCGGGGCGGCTCCATGATCATCGCTCCCGATGCACGGGTGCTGGCAAAGGCGGGCGAGGGCGAGGAGATCCTCCACGCCGAGCTGGACCTCTCAGAGATCGGACAGGGACTGGCGAGCCTCGATACGGATGGGCACTACTCACGGCCCGATGTGTTTGAGCTCAACGTCGACACGCGGGCGAAGGATGGGGTGAATTGGGGTGAGTGAAGAACTACAACAGCCTAGCAGAGGATCAAATCCATGGATCATCGTAATTGCAATTTGCCTTGTGGCGCTCGTGGGCATGTATGGTTGGAATACCTATACGGCCGCTAAAGAGCGTGAATGCCTTGCCCTTTCGCAACAACCTACATTCACAGTCAGAGTTACGGGCCACCGTTGGTCATTCGCCGAGGGTTGTGAAGTCCAAATCGTTTGGTCGCGTAGGCCGCTCGATCCAGAATGGACTGAGGAATGGCTTTTCCGCAGCGTGCATACTGTTGCGGATGATTGATGACCTTCGCCCCCACTCAACACCCGTTCATCCTGAGCTTGTCGAAGGATTGCACTTCACTTATCTCGACGGCGCGGAAAAGAAGAGCGGTCCTTCGACAGGCTCAGGACGAGCGGGTAGGTTAAACTGAGCTCATGACCTTTGCCGCCACCATCCTCACTCTCTATCCGGAGATGTTTCCCGGGCCGCTAGGCACTTCCCTTGCTGGCAAGGCGCTAAGCCGAGGAGATTGGTCGTGCTTGACCGTCAATCCGCGCGATTTTGCCTCGGACAAGCACCGCACGGTTGATGACACGCCCGCAGGGGGCGGGGCGGGGATGGTGCTTAAGGCGGATGTGATGGCGGCGGCTTTGGACTCAATTTCACCTCCCCTCCCCAGCGGGGAGGGGCCGGGGGTGGGGGCTCCACGGGCAGAGACCTCGCACACCCACCCCTCAATCCCCTCCCTCAAGGGAGGGGAGGCACAGGTTCCCATCCTCGCTATGACGCCGCGCGGGACACCTATCACCCAACAGCGCATCCGCGAGATCGCCCAAGGCCCCGGCGTCACCCTCATTTGCGGCCGTTTCGAAGGCTTTGACGAGCGGCTGTTCGATGCGCGTCCTCAGATCGAGCAAGTCTCGCTCGCCGACATCGTGCTTTCCGGCGGAGAAACCGCGGCGATTGCGATACTTGATGCTTGCATTCGGCTGCTTCCCGGCGTAATGGGCGCGGCTCAAAGCGGGGCGGAAGAGTCGTTCGAGGACGGCCTTCTTGAGTACCCGCAATATACCCGACCTCAAGAATGGGAAGGGCGCACGATCCCCGAAGTGCTGCGATCGGGGGATCATGCGAAGATTGCGGCATGGCGCAAAGCCAAGTCGCAAGAGATCACTCGGTTACGCAGGCCGGACTTATGGGACCGCTATAGTGGCGATCCGGTCCAGTCTGCCTCTGGCGCGCGGCGAAAAGATAAGGAAACGGACCAGTGAACCTGATCCAGCAAATCGAAGCCGAAGAAATCGGCAAGGTTACCAAAGAGATTCCCGAATTCCGCGCGGGCGACACCGTGCGCGTGGGTGTGAAGGTGAAGGAAGGCAACCGCGAGCGTGTGCAGAACTTCGAAGGCGTCGTAATCGCGCGTTCGAACCGTGGCATGGGCTCCAACTTCACTGTGCGCAAGATCAGCTTTGGCGAAGGCGTGGAACGTGTGTTCCCGCTCTACGCACCGATCGTGGACAGCATCACCGTGGTTCGCCGCGGCGTGGTGCGCCGTGCGAAGCTGTACTATCTGCGTGGCCGCACCGGTAAGCGTGCTCGTATCGCCGAGCGCCGTGAGAATGCGCCCAAGGCGTAAATCTCGCTTGCATGCGAAATTCAAAGAAGGGCGGTCCTGCGGGGCCGCCCTTTTCTTTTGGGCCTTTTTCGTTTGGGGCATTGAGGTTGTCCACTTGCGTTTTATTCCCGTCATTGCGAGGAGCCGTTTCAAACACCTTTGTGTCGAATATGAGAGGGCTATCCTTGAAATGCGCTTACCCATCCTCGCCGCTGCTGCTGCCATTTGCCTCCCCACTCTTGCAATCGCGGACGATCATATGAGCGACGCTTCTCCCGAACTGACTTTCGAACGTGTTTTTGCCTCGCCTTCGCTGAACGGTCCTGCGCCGCGGCAGGCGAAATTCTCGCCGGATGGCAAATACCTGACGCTGCTGCGCAATCGTGAGGATAACGCGGCGCGCTACGATCTGTGGGGATACGAATTTGCGACGCGTGAGTGGACGATGCTGGTCGACAGCGAGGCCATCGGCACAGGCCGAGAACTCTCCGAAGACGAGAAGATGCAGCGTGAGCGCGCGCGGGTTGGCAACCTTTCCGGCATCATCTCCTACCAATGGGCGAGCGATGGTTCGGGCGTGCTCGTTCCGATTGATGGCGATCTCTATTTCGCGCGTTTGGGCGGTGAGATCACGCGCCTGACCGATACTGAGGAAAGCGAGCTCAACCCCTCGCTGTCCCCGCGCGCTGGCTATGTCAGCTTTGTGCGCGAGCGTCAGTTGTGGGTCGGTGAAGTCGGGGGAGAGGCGGCTCCGATCACGCCGCGCGAAGACGACACGATCCGCTGGGGCGAGGCTGAGTTTGTCGCGCAAGAGGAAATGGGCCGCCTGACTGGTTACTGGTGGAACGGCAATGACACGCGCCTCGCCGTGCAGCGCACCGATGAAAGCCCGGTCGGCATCGTCACCCGCGCGGCCATTGGCGCGACCGGCACTCAGGTTTTCGACCAGCGCTATCCGGTGGCAGGCTCAGACAACGCCATTGTCGAGCTGTTCGTCATGGACCCCGATGGCGGAAACCGTGTGAAGGTGGACCTCGGCGTAGAGACCGACATCTACCTCGCCCGCGTCGATTGGGGGCCGGATGATTACCTCTACGTCCAGCGCCAGAACCGCGAGCAGACCGTGCTCGACATGCTCAAGGTTGACCCCAGAACGGGTGAGAGTGAGATCTGGTTCACGGAAACTGCGGCGCGCGACGATTACTGGATCAACCTGTCCGACAATTACCGCTTCCTCTCCGATGGCACTTTGCTGTGGTGGTCAGAGCGCAGCGGCTATGGCAACTTCTACCGCTTTGATGGCGAGAATTGGACGCAGCTTACCTCCGGCACTTCGCCCGCAAGCAAGCTGGTGGGCGTCAATGAAGAGGACAAACAGCTCTTCTACACCCGCACCGACCGCGTTCTGACGCAGCAGGTCTACGTCACCTATCTCGAAGGCGAGAGTGAGCCGACGATCCTCACCGATCCCGACTACACCAACTCGGCGACTATGGACCCGACCGGGCAGACATTGCTGATCACTCGCTCAGCCCCCGATCAGCCGCCGCAGAGCTATCTGGCGCTGCGCAATGGTTCGGAGCTGGCCTGGGTGGAAGAGAACGGGCTGGGCGAAGATCACCCCTACACGCCCTATCTCCTCGGCCACACGATGCCGGAGTTCGGCACAATCCCGGCAGAGGATGGGACGGAGCTGCATTACATGATGCTGCGGCCCGATATGGAGCCGGGCAAGAAGTATCCGGTTTTCTACTACCACTATTCCGGCCCCGGTCCGCAGATCGTGGACCTTGGCTGGGGCGGGGCGCTGGCACAGGCTGTGGTCGATCGCGGCTATATCTGGTTTGCGCTCGACAATCGCGGCACTGCCAATCGCGGGGTCGATTTCGAGCAGCCACTCTACCGCGCGATGGGCGGGGTCGAGGTGCGCGACCAGAAGACGGGCGCAGAGTTCCTGCAAACGCTCGACTTTGTCGATCCGGACAAGATCGCGCTCTATGGCTGGTCCTATGGCGGATATATGACGCTGAAGCAGTTGCAGGCCGATCCGGGGCTTTATGCAGCGGGGATCTCGGGTGCTCCCGTGACGCGCTGGGGTCTCTACGACACCCACTATACTGAGCGTTACATGGGCGACCCGCGCGAAGTGCCCGAAGCCTATGAGGCGGCGAGCGCCATCCCCGATGCGACCAATATCAGCGATCCGCTGCTGCTGATACACGGCATGGCGGATGACAATGTGGTGTTTGAAAACTCCTCCGAGCTGATCAGCGTGTTGCAAGAGAACAACGTGGCCTTCGAGATGATGCTCTACCCCGGCTACACGCACCGTGTCTCGGGTGAGCAGATATCCCCTCATCTGTGGAACACGATGTTCCGCTTTCTGGAGAGCCACGGAGTGACGCCGCCGGAATAGGCACTTGGCTTCTTAATCGTCACCCTGAACTTGTTTCAGGGTCCATGTCACACTCAAGCTCCAGTGTTTGACCCAGAGATGGATCCTGAAACAAGTTCAGGATGACGACTATTGGGACAACCACTCTAAGGCGACCCGAGCGACCTCGTCAGGCGCTTCGACCTGCGGGTAGTGTCCGACATTGGGGATCAGGTGATGCCGCGCATCCGGCACCACGTCGCGCCACTTGTCATAGGCGTGCTTGCCTGAAACCGGATCAAGCGCGCCGTTGATGAGGCCGATTTTGCCCTGCGCGTCCACCAGAGCCGCCTCCCACCGCGCCTTATGCGTGCGCCGGTCCGCGATGTAATGGAGCAGCTTGTGCATGATCCGGTGGCCGCCATTGTGGCTTATGAACTCCCAGAATTGGTCGAGCTCTGCCTCTGAGGGTTTGGTGTCGGGGCCAAAGACTTGGGAGAAGCTCTTCCCAAACAGGTTGCGGCTGTTGAGCAGGCCCAAAAGGAACCCAAAGGGCGACACGCCGACCTTTTGCATCAGGACGGGACGGTGCTGGTCGGGAAAGATGCCTCCGTTGAGGAAGACCATCTGTTCGAGCCCATTTGCGCCAGTGCCATCCTGTTGCCGCGCGAGCAATTCCTGTCCGACCGACACGCCATAATCATGCACCAGCGCGTCAAACTCGCTGATGCCGAGTTGGGCGAGCAACGCCTCCTGAATGTCGGCTTGTAGGTGGATCGAGTAGCCGGAGCCCCCTGAACCATTCTTGGGCTTGTCGGAGAGGCCGAAGCCCAGCATGTCACAAGCGATCAGGTGGTGCTTTGCACCCAATATCTCCCACACAGCCGCCCAATCCCACGCACAGGTTGGAAAGCCATGGACGAGCAGCAGCGGTGCCGCGCTTTCATCCCCTCCGGTCCAATAGGCAATATTGTGCCCCCGAAAGTCGAATTGCTTGGCGCTTTCCCGCCATTCTTGTGTAGTTGCGTCGTGTTGTCTTCTTGGCACGTCTTTCCCCTTGCATTGGCACGCTAGTGCCGTCAGCGAGGCACGCAACAATTTCAAACCGGAGAATGTGAATTGGGCTACCGTGTGGCAATCGTTGGAGCGACCGGCAATGTCGGGCGCGAAATGATGCAAATCCTGGCTGAGCGGGAGTTTCCCTGCGACGAAATCGCGGCCGTCGCCTCTAGCCGCAGCCATGGCACCGAAGTGGAATATGGCGACACGGGCAAGATGCTCAAATGCAAGAATATTGAGCATTTCGACTGGGCCGGATGGGACATCGCGCTGTTCGCAGCAGGCTCTGGCCCGGCCAAGGAATTTGCGCCTAAGGCAGCGGCCGCTGGCTGCGTCGTGATCGACAATTCCTCGCTCTATCGCATGGACCCCGACGTGCCGCTGATCGTGCCGGAGGTGAACCCAGACGCGATTGACGACTATTCCAAGCGCAACATCATCGCCAACCCCAATTGCTCAACCGCGCAGCTGGTCGTGGCGCTGAAGCCGCTCCACGACGCCGCCACGATCAAGCGGGTGGTTGTCTCAACATATCAGTCCGTCTCTGGCGCAGGCAAAGCGGGCATGGATGAGCTCTTCGAACAGTCACGCGCCATTTTCGTCGGCGATCCGGTTGAGCCTGCCAAGTTCACCAAGCAAATCGCCTTCAACGTCATCCCCCACATCGACGTCTTCCTGGAGGACGGCTCCACCAAGGAAGAGTGGAAGATGATGGTCGAGACCAAGAAGATCCTCGACCCCAAGATCAAGCTCAATGCCACCTGCGTGCGCGTGCCGGTCTTTGTCGGCCATGCCGAGGCGGTGAATATCGAGTTTGAGAAAGAACTCTCGGCGGAACAGGCGCAGGAAATCCTACGCGAAGCGCCCGGCATCATGCTGATCGATAAGCGCGAAGATGAAGGATACGTCACCCCGGTCGAGGCTGCGGGTGATAGCGCGACCTATATCAGCCGCGTGCGCGAAGACCCGACGGTCGAGAATGGCCTTGCTCTGTGGTGCGTTGCCGACAATCTGCGCAAAGGCGCAGCTCTGAACGCAGTGCAGATTGCAGAGCTTCTCGGGCGGCGGCACCTCAAGAAGGGCTGATCGCGCGGTGATGGGGCTGCCCAAAGCGCAAGTCGCCATGCTGGCGCTCATCGCGATTGGCGTGCCGCTGAGCGCTTGGGGCGCGATCTATCCGACGAACACCTGGCTGCAAGTGGGGCCGGTGGCGCTGCTGCTTCCCGCCGCGTGGTGGGCTTTGCGACGCTGGCCGGTGAGTAACGTTTCGGCGGTGTGCATGGCCGCCTTCGTGATCTTGCACCTGTTTGCGGCGCGTTGGTCCTATAGCTTCGTCCCCTATGACGTGTGGACCGACGGAGTGATCAGCGCTTTCTTCGAGTGGGAGCGCAACCATTTCGACCGGCTCGTCCACTTCCTGTTCGGCGTGCTCGCGATGCCGCCCATGGTGGAGTGGGGTGTGCGTTACTGGAACATGACAAAGCGCCTTGCATGGGTCTTTGCCATCACATTCGTTTTCGCAGTCGGAGGCTTCTACGAAATCTTCGAATGGACGCTTACATTGACCCTCGCACCCGAAGATGCGGGTGCTTACAATGGGGAGCAAGGCGATATGTTTGACGCGCAAAAGGACATGGCGCTGGCAGGGTTGGGCGCTGTGCTGATGGTGCCGCTGGTCCGCAGGGCTGCATGGTGGAAAGGGTGATGATGAAGCGAGGTCTCGTAGCAACGGCATTGGTCAGCGTGGCTGCTCTGGCCGCATGTGACAGCAACAACGTCCCGTCTCCGGCAGAACGTCTCAACAATCCCAACGCCGCGGTTGAGGCTGACATGGCAACCGGGCTGGTGCTGCTCAACCAGCAGGGGATGAGTGTCGGGCAGAGAAACTTTGCCTTTGCGGCGGGCAAGGACGAGGTGCTCTCCGCTCTCACCGATCTGCTGGGCGAGCCAAGCGAAGTGATTGAGCAAGTCGAATGCGGTTTGACGATTGCGCAATATGGTGAGGCCCTGTCCGTTAATTTCGAGAACAACACGCTGGTCGGCTGGAACCTGTCTGGCGCCAGTGACCGGATCGGCAAGATCGGCGACTTCACCATTGGGACCCCGCGAGCCGCCGTCGAAGCGGCGGAAGGCTTTGATTTGATTGAAGGCAGCACTCTGGGTGAGGAATTTACCTTTGGCGACGGCTTCGCCGGCTTTTTTGAAGGTGGGCCGGAAGATGGGGAAGTTTCGATGTTCTACGCCGGAACGCAGTGCTTTTTCCGATAGGCCGCGTTAGGCTATTGGTATGACACTTTCTGCCGATCTGTTTTTCAGCTTTCGCTCGCCCTATTCCTACCTTGCGGTGGGGCGCTATCAGAAGATGGTCGAGGAGTTTGAGCTCGACATCAGGCTTCGCACGGTGATGCCGATTGCGATCCGCGATCCCGACATCTTATTCACCGGTAATCCTGCCGCGCCTCGCTACATCGTGATGGATTGCATGAGGGCGGGGCAGTTTCTGGGGATTCCAATCAGCTGGCCGCGCCCCGATCCGGTGGTGCAAAACCTGATGACGCGGGAGATTGCGGAGGAGCAACCGCATATCTTCCGCATTTGCCGTCTGGGTCAGGCCGCCACGCGCCGGGGTAAGGGGCTGGCCTTTGCGGCTGAGGTCGCCCCGCTGATCTGGGATGGCAGCACCGAAGGCTGGAACGAAGGCGATCACCTCGCCGGAGCGGCTGCGCGCGCGGGGCTCGACTTTGCGGAGCTTGAAGCGGAAGCGGCGGACGATGCCGATGGGCTCGATGCGGAGATCGCTGCCAATCAGCAAGCGCTGGAGGATGCAGGCCATTGGGGCGTGCCGACTCTGGTGTTTGAGGGCGAGCCCTTCTTTGGGCAGGACCGGGTTGAGATGGCGCAGTGGCGCATGGAACAAAGAGGCCTGACGCGGCGGTGAACACCTCTCACTTTGAAAGCTTTGACGGCACTCGGCTCGCGGTCCATCGGACAGGAGAAGGGAGGCCGGTTGTGCTGCTCCACGGCCTGTTCTCCTCTGCCCATATGAACTGGATCAAATGGGGCCATGACCAGCGCCTTGCTGACGCCGGGTTCGAGGCGATCATGCTCGACTGGCGTGTCCATGGAGAGAGCGCGGCGCCGCAAGACCCGGCCGCCTATCCTGGCAATGTGTTGGTGCGCGATGCACTGGCTTTGACCGAACATCTGGAGCTTGCGCCGGGGGAATACGACCTTGTCGGCTTTTCGCTGGGCGCGCGCACTGCGCTTCATGCGTGCGGCACTGGTGTCCTCGCGCCCAGAAGGCTGGCGGCGTGCGGGATGGGTCTGGAAGGGTTGGCCGAATGGGCGCGGCGCGCGGACCACTTTAAGCGGGTGATCGACGAATTCGACACGATCAAGCCCGGCAGCCCACTCTATGTCGCGCGCACCTTCCTGAAGTCGCAAGGGATCGACCGGGCAGCAGCGCGATTGCTACTCGACGCGATGGAGCCGTTTGATCTTGCCACTCTGGCCAACATCACCATGCCGACAGCTGTGATCTGCGGGGATGAGGATGAGGATAACGGCAACGCGGTGCTGCTCGCCGAAAAGCTGCCCAATGCGCGCTATTTCGAGACGCCCGGATCGCACCTCAACAGCGTGACCAAGCCCGAATTGGGCGAGACCATCGTTGCGTTTCTGGGGGAGGGTGCATGACCCAGAAAGTGGAGATCAAACTCTGGCTGATCGGCGTGTTCATGCTCATCGCTCTGATTGCCCTTGCCGTGGGTGTGCTGGGTGACAGTGCCTTTGCTCTGCCTGAGCATCAGGGTGCAGGGACGGCGGCGCGCGTTGACGAAATTCAGGCGGCGTGGAGCGAAGAAGGCTATTTCGGGCTGCATGTCTTTGGCATGTTTGCCGATCTCGCTTTCATCATTGTCTATTCCATCGGCGCATGGCGCGCGGGGCTGGACTTGCGCGCGCAAAGCAACGGCGTTGCCCGGATCATCGGCCTGTATGTGATGGCAAGCGCTGTGCTGTTTTTCGCCTGCGATATGGTCGAGACATCCTTGCAGCTTGTCCAGATGATCACGTTTCAGGGCGTCGACTGGATGGCGGCCACCGCCGCTTTTGCTCAACCGATCAAGAATATGTCATGGATTGCGAGCTTCCTTGGGGTCGTGATTGGCCTGATCGTCGTTCGGCTTACTGCGCGATCGGGATAGGCGTGTTCCGCTTTCGCTTTGCCTGACAGAGGGAATGGGATTAGACCTGCCGCCCATGTCAAAAGCCCTCAAACAGCTTGCAGCCTTTCTCGCTTGCGTGATTACCTTTGCCACTGTGCCAGCCCATGCGCAGGAGCAATCGCCGCCGCAAACCGTCACGAATTTCGATGATGCCACGGTCACCTATCTGCTGCGCGACATGGGGGCGACATGGCGGGTCGAGCCCGGGGCTGATGGCGTTTCGCTCTATCGCGCGCGGTCAGAGGGGAACATCAACTTCACTCTGGCGCCCACAGCATGCGGACAGGACGGGTGCACCGCGCTGATCCTGATCGCGGTCTTCAATGATTTTGAGGCCAATGATACTGCCCAGCTCGACACGTATCTGCACGCTTTCAACGACCAGAACGCCTCTGCCAAAGTGGTGCGCAGCCCCAATGGGATCATTGCCCTGCAAAGCTTTGTGAATGCACGCGGCGGGATCAGCTATCCCAATTTGCAGGCGCAGATATTGCTGTTTGGGGAGAACATCTTTGCCACCAGCAGAGCCTTGCTCGCCTACCAGCAAGCGCAGGAGCAATAGCGCGCAGCTCAGCTCAGACGGGGATAACCCATTGCACCGCTAACCCTAGGCCGCTTTGAGATCGGCAGTGAAGTCGCGGGTGGAGTTTTCCAGATTGCGTACGTTCTGGGCAAGCTCTTGCGCGGCGTTTTCCAACTCGCTCGCCAATTGAGCAGCGGCCATTGCGCGCTCCGACAAGGCGGAGGTTTGCTCCGCCATGGAGTCCACCTGGCCAGCGGCGCTGCGGGCGAAATTCTGGATCGTGTCGGCTGATTGGCGCTGTGTTTCCACGTCGTAGCGGATCGACTGCGCAGCGGCGCCCAGCTCGGCAATCGCATTGTCGATCGCTTCAAAACTGCGCTCGGCTTCCTGCGTTCCGGATTGCACGCCTTTGAGGAAATCGTCGATCTCCTTGGCGGCTTGGCCCGCTTGATCGGCGAGCACTTTGACCTCTTGAGCAACCGTGCTGAAGCCGCGCCCGGCCTCACCAGCGGAAGCCGCTTCGATGGTGGCGTTCAACGACAAGAGATTGGTGCGCTCTGCGATGCGAGCGATAGCGCGGGTGGCTTTGCCGATGGTGCGCGAATATTGCGCCAGCGCGCCGATTGCATCTCCGCCGCCAGAGGCTCGCTGCGTCGCGATGCCTGTCAGCTCACTTTGGTGGCCTGCATGCACGGCGACTTCGGCAATCGATAGCGACAGCTCTGCGACGCCTGCGGCCACGGTGTTGGCAGCGCGCCTTGCCGTTTCAGCATTGCCAGCCACTTCGCGCACTTCGCGCCCGGCTGTCTCGGCAAGGTCTCTGAGTGAACCCGCTGTGTGCTGGAGCAAGTGCGCAGTATCGGCGACGGATCGGGTGACGGCGTTGACGGATTGCTCAAACTGCTGGGCGACTTTTTCGTATTCGGCCTTGCGAGCATTCATAATCTCGATCCGGGAGCGCGCGGCTTTCTCGCGCTCGTCCTGGAGCTCCGCTGTGGCTGCACGCAGCTGCTCCACATTCTCCTTGATCTGTTGTTCCTGATGCTCGGTCCGCTGGGTCAGTTTGTAGGCCGCGACGACTGCGCCGCGCAGGCTAGCACTGATCCAGCAGATCAGGACCGTTGCGCAAATGAAGATACCAGCGTGGAGGACGATCCGATCAGGGTTGCGATCGCCAAACAGCTCCCATCCCGGCGCATAGATCGCAAGCAGGGCATGATGCACCAATTGCAGCGCACAAGCGGCGATGATGACACGGATGTCGCACAGTCCAATCAGAATGGGCAGCGAGATCAGGAACCACAGGTTGGCATCCATTGCCCCGCCACTGGCTTGCAAGGCGAACAACAGGCAGGTGGGCTGAAACGCGACCATCACGCTCATCGCGAACCGACCGTAGACATCGGTGCGCTGCGAAAAGGCACACCATGTCGGCACCAGGCTGAGCAAGGCGCTGCATGCTGCCGCGTAATAGGCGGTTGCATTACCGCTCAGGCCCATCACCAGCAGGCTTAGAGAAACGGCCCAACTGGCAAACACAACCGCCTGGATTGTGCGAAGCCGCAGAGTGTCCATGTCTAGACCCATGGTGAAACCCACGCCCCGACCCACGCCAACGCCCCAAAAGGCAGAGCGGGGCGAGGCCCATAAAAGTTCATATCGCAACCCATGGACATCTCTATCGCCCATTTTGGTTAGCGCAGCTTTGGCTGGTCTCTGCGTAGGATTGCGCTCAGGATTTACCCTGTGGCAAGCGCGGAGAGGAGGGGGCGGGCTTAGCGGAAGGGCGGCTCGTTAAAGGCGCGTAGTTTACGAGAGTGCAGCCGGTCGCCTTCGGCGCGCAATTGCGAAACCGCCTCAAGCCCGATCTGCAGGTGAGCGGCAATCGCCTCCTCATAAAACTTGTTGGCTTGGCCCGGCAGCTTGATCTCACCATGCAGCGGCTTGTCCGACACGCAAAGTAGGGTCCCGTAAGGCACGCGGAACCGGTATCCTTGGGCCGCAATCGTGGCGCTCTCCATCTCGACGGCGATTGCGCGGCTTTGGGAGAAACGCTTGGCAGAGCTGGCATAGTGCAGCTCCCAATTGCGGTCATCGGTGGTGACGACGGTGCCGGTGCGCATGCGCTGCTTGATATTGGCTCCCTGAACGCCGGAGACAGCCTCAGCCGCCGTGGCAAGGGCCTGCTGGACCTCCGCAATCGGCGGGATCGGGATCTCTGGCGGCAGGACATTGTCGAGCACATGGTCATCGCGCAAGTATGCGTGGGCGAGGACGAAGTCGCCGATCTTCTGGCTGGAGCGAACGCCTCCACAGTGCCCGATCATCATCCAGGCATGGGGGCGCAGCACCGCCAAGTGGTCGCAGATCGTCTTCGCGTTGGAGGGGCCGACGCCGATATTGACCAGCGTGATGCCTTTCCCGTCTTCCCGGATCAGGTGATAGGCGGGCATCTGGTGCTTGCGCCATGCGGTGTCATTGAGCTGCGCCTGCGCGTTGTCGGTGCATTCCCCAATGTCGAGACCAGCAGCGCCTTTGAGGCCTACGTACCCGCTCCCGTCTTCTTTGGCACAAATCTGCTGAGCGCCCCAATTGACGAATTCGTCGACATAGCGGTGATAGTTGGTGAAGAGGATAAACTCCTGAAAATCCTCCACCTTGGTGCCAGTATAGTGCGCGAGACGCGCGAGCGAGTAGTCGGTCCGCAGCCCATCAAACAGCGACAGCGGCATATCCGCATTGTCATCAAACTCGATCCCGTCGGCCAGCTCATCGCCGATCAGGGAGAGGTCGGTGGAGGGGAAGTGCTGGGCGATGTCTTGCGGGGCAATCCCGCTCATCGCGGCGCCTGCATCGCCATCAAGCACATAGGGGAAGGGGATTTCCTGGCGCGAGCGAGAGACGCTGACGTCAATCTCGTACTCAGCGGCGATCAGCTCCAGCTGTTCGGTCAGATAGTCGGCGAACAGGTCGGGCCGGGTGATTGTGGTCGTATACGTCCCCGCCATCTCCAACCGACCAAAGGCACGGCTGCGGTCCTTGGGATCACCCACTCCTGAATATCGCAAGGTCAGCTGCGGATAGGCGTAACTGCCATCATTGCGTTTGCGCGCAGGCGGGATTGTCCCGTCCTTGCCAAACGCGATTACATCGGCGCGCAAAGTCGCGACCGCATCGGAATAGTGCTGCTGCAATTGTTCGAGGATTGTGGGGATTGGGGTCATTCAGATGTCCTTCTTATTGTTGAAACTAGTGCCTTTTGAGGGCTTTTACAAAAAGGGCGCGAAAGCCGTGTGACCTTCGCGCCCTTTTTTGTTGGCTTGGTTGGAAAAGGAGCCGATCAGGCGTCCTTCTCCTCTTCAGCAGCAGGCTCTTCAGCAGCAGCTTCTTCAGCAGCAGGCTCTTCAGCAGCAGGCTCTTCAGCTTGGGCTTCTTCAGCAGCTTCTGCTTCGGGCGCAGCGCCTTCTTCAAACAGCTCTTCGGGGATTTCGCCCGGCTCAAGACCTGCATTGTCGATTTTGGTGTCGGCTGCGGTTTCCTCGATTTCCCTTTGCTCGTCGGCGAACATCTGGGCGAGGACGTCGATGCCCTGCGTTTGCAGTTCAGCTTCGTCGTCCGAACGGGCGACGTTGGCTTTGACGGTGACGTGCACCTCTGGGTGCAGAGCAACGGTCACATCGTGCATGCCAATCGTCTTGATCGGCGCGCCCATGATGACCTGCTTCTTGTTCACGTCGTGGCCCTGTTCGACAAGCCCTGCGACCATGTCGCGGACATTGACCGAACCGTACAGCTGACCGGTGTTGGAAGCGGCACGGATGAGGATAACCTCAGCGCCAGCCACTTTCTCACCAATGCCTTGTGCGACCGAACGCTTCTCAGCGTTTTCCTTCTCAAGGCGGTCACGGTTGGCTTCGAACACGGCCTTGTTGGCGTCGTTTGCGCGCAGAGCCTTCTTCTGCGGGAGCAGGAAGTTGCGAGCATAGCCATCCTTGACGGTGACAACATCGCCAATCGTGCCGAGCTTCTCGATACGTTCGAGGAGAATGATATCCATGGGTCCTATCCTCCTACTTCACGATGTACGGCAGCAGGCCGATGTGACGTGCGCGCTTGATCGCCTTGGCGAGCTCACGCTGCTTCTTGGCAGAAACGGCGGTGATGCGCGAAGGGACGATCTTGCCACGCTCAGACATGAAGCCCTGAAGCAGGCGCACGTCTTTGTAGTCGATCTTGGGGGCATCCTTGCCGGAAAACGGGCAAGACTTGCGGCGGCGGAAAAACGGGCGTGCCATCAGTCGCGCTCCTCACGTGGTTCGCGGCGCTTACGGTCGCGGTCGTTCTTACGCATCATCACGGAGGGACCTTCTTCGTGCTCTTCGACACGGATGGTCATGTAACGGATGACGTCTTCGTTGATACGCGTCTGGCGCTCAAGCTCACTCACCACCGAGCCAGGGGCGTCGATGTTGAGCATCACGAAGTGTGCCTTGCGATTGCGGTCGATCTTGTAGGCGAGGGACTTAAGACCCCAGGTTTCGGTCTTGGTGACCTTGCCTTCGTTCGCTTCGACGATTTCGGTCGCCGTGGCCGCCAGCGCGTCTACCTGGGCCTGTGAAAGGTCCTGACGCGCGAGGAAGATATGCTCATACAGAGCCATCTCGCGTTCCTTCATATTGTATGCCGATCGCTGGCTGATCCGCGGGATTGCGGGGCCCCTCCGGCTTTCTTTGATACCCCTCTGGTAAAGAGCGGATGCGCGCACATAACTGTTTACGGGCAGAATGCAAGTCTTGTGCGCCTCTGACCGCTGGGGCAGGCCACGCGACAACAGGCTTATCTAAGGGGTTGGGTGAATGCCATCAGGATTGGTTGCGCTGCTGGACGATGTGGCGGTGATTGCACGGGCAGCGGCGGCGTCGGCGGATGACATTGCGCTTGCGGCGAGCAAAGCGGGCTCCAAGACCGCCGGCGTCGTGATCGACGATGCGGCCGTGACGCCAAGCTACGTCACGGGCCTGTCGCCAGCGCGCGAATTGCCGATCATATGGGCGATCACCAAGGGGAGCTTGTTCAACAAGCTCATCATCCTGCTACCCGGCGCGATCCTGTTATCCGAGTTCCTTCCGTGGCTCATCATCTGGCTGTTGATGCTGGGCGGCGCGTTCCTGTGTTATGAGGGCGCGGAGAAGGTCCTCGAAAAACTCGGCGGGGCCAAGCACGGCAAGACGGTCGAGGATCAGATCGATGATCCCGTCGCCTTTGAGAAACAGCGTATTGCAGGCGCGGTGCGCACGGACCTGATCCTGTCAGCGGAAATCATGGCGATTGTCCTCAACGAACTCGACCTGCCGACCTGGTGGGAGCGAGGCTTGGCACTGGCGCTGGTCGGATTTGTCGTGACGATTGTCGTCTATGGCACGGTCGCGATCATCGTGAAGCTCGACGATATCGGCCTCTCGCTCAGCAAGAGTGACAGCGCGGCCACGGCTCGTTTTGGGGAAGGGCTAGTGGCGTTCGTGCCCAAGCTGCTGATTGCGCTCTCTTTCATTGGCACCATCGCCATGCTGTGGGTCGGCGGCGGAATCATTATCCACGGCACGCATGAAGTGGGCTTCCACCTTTTCTACGATATCGCCCATGGCGCCGAGTACGCGGTGGCGGGCGTGACGGGAGCGCTATCAGGCGTTGCGGGCTGGGTGACTTATGCGGGCGTTTCGGCGGTGTTAGGCTTGGTGCTGGGCGCGATCATCGCGTTCGTCTTGCACAAAGTGATTGGCTATGAGGGCGCGCATTGATGGGGGTGGGTACGCCCACACTTTACACCTGCGCATCGTCGCGCGGTCTGCGCGCCACTTGGGCGGCGGAGGAAGCGGGGGTGGAGATTGACCTCAAGGTCTTGCCATTCCCGCCGCGCCACCTTGCGCCCGAATATCTCGAGATCAATCCACTCGGCACGGTGCCTATGCTGGTCCACGGAGCCAGCCGCATGACCGAGAGTTGTGCCATCGCGCATTATCTCGCAACTTTGGGTGCGCCGAACGACCTGACCATCGCGCCGGGTGAGGCGGATTACGCCGCATATCTCGACTACACCTACCACGCGGATGCGACGCTGACCTTTCCGCAGACGGTCTATTCGCGCTTTGCCCTGTTCGAAAAACACAAGGGCTGGGAGGAAGCGGGCAAGGCCTATGCCCACTGGTTCCACAAGCGCCTCGTGAAGATCGAAGAGCGGTTGGAAATCCGCGAATTCCTCTGTGCCGACAGGTTCACCGTTGCCGACATCTGCGTTGGCTATGCGCTGGTCCTGGCCAAGGCGTTCGGACTGGATGGGGGCGTTCCGGACAGTCTCAAAGCCTACCGCGAGCGCCTGACTAACAGAGCTGCGTTCCAACGAGCCAAAGCGCGCGAGGAAGAGGGACGAGACGCGCTCTTCAACGGCTAGGTCAAGTCAGTCCCGCACTTGCCGCACACCTTGTTGGGCCAGAAGACCACGAAGACCCCTCGGAAGAACAGGTTTTTGCCGCAGGTCGTACAGTTGAAGCTGAGCATTCGCGCATTGGCAAAGACCAGCCCGACAATCGCGATGCCGAATGCGATGGTCGAATGGCCGAAAAACCGGTCCACCAACAGCACGAACAGGATCGCCAGCACCAAGGCTCCGGCCATAAACCACGCATGGCGCACCGCTCGGGTGTAGACAGTTTCCGGCGCGGGCGGTGGAGCCTTCACTCGAGCCGCTCGAACACGTCACGAGCAAAGCTTGAAAGCGTATCGTCCCGAGCGCCCATGATGACGATGCGGTCTTCGCTCTGAGCGAGTTCCACCATCCGGTCCCCGCAGGCGGAGCGCTCCGGAATGTGCTCGGCCCTCATGCCCCCAAAACCATTGGCGCCGCCCGCATTTTCGCGGATCATAGCGATGATACGCTCCGTCCCTTCGCTGCGGTCGACGGTGCCGCCATAATAGACCGGATCGCACATGATCGCGATGTCGTCAGGGTCGAGTTCCCGCGCAAAGGTTTCTGCCAGTTCGTGGCCCATCTGCTTCAACGGCCCATAACCATGCGGCTGGAAGAAAGCGATGACGCGGCCCGGAGTGGCTTTAAGCGTCCGCAGGGTCGCGGCGCATTTCTCCGGATTGTGGCCGAAGTCGTCGATGACGGTGATGCCGCTCGCACTCGTCCCCACGACGTCAAATCGCCGTGCCAGCCCGGCAAAATTGCGCAGGGCATAGACGGCATTCTTCACCTCAATCCCGGCCGCGCTGACCGCTGCAATCGCGGCGAGAGCGTTGGAGAGGTTGTGCAGGCCCGGCATCGGCAGGATCAGCGGGAAGACTTGCTTGCGGCGATTGTCGATCACAGCGGCGCGAATGCCCAAAGCGCTCTGGTCGATGGAATCGGGCTCAACCGTCAGGTCGGCGCTCTGTTCATGGACGCCGAAGCTGACTTTTTGCTTCGCCCGCTCGGCCAAAAAGCGCGCTTCTTCGTTGTCGTAATTGACCACTGCGCAGCCTGAGGTTGCCAGGTAATTGCCGAAAAGCTGGCGCAATTCCTCCATCGATTTGTGGTCGAGGCTGACATTCAAGAGCACGCCGATAGTGGGGCGGTAAAGCGCGATGGATCCGTCGCTTTCATCCACTTCGCTCACGAACAACCGCCCGCCGCCGACCCGCGCGCTGGCGAAGGGGTTATCGGCACTGGCAAAGTTCTTCATCACCGCGCCATTCATAACGGTCGGGTCATGGCGCGCTTCGTGCAGGATCCAGGCGATCATGCCGGTGACGGTCGACTTGCCTGAGGTTCCTCCGACTGCGACAGAGTACCCCGCATCGTTAAAGAAGGTGGAGAGCAATTCCGCGCGGCTCAACCGATCACAGCCCAGCTCGCTTGCCCGCGCGACTTCGGGGACTGTGTCCTCCACCGCAGCCGAGGCGATCAGAATTTGGTCGGATGAGGTAATGCCGCTGCCGTCTTGCGGGTACAGCGTGAACCCGTTTTCGGCCAGCCAAGCGAACTTCTCAGGCGTGCGGCCTTGGTCATAGGAGCGGTCCGAACCCGCCACCTCGTGACCCAACCCATGCGCAATCTGCGCCAAAGGCAACATGCCAGACCCGCCGATGCCGCAGAAGAACAGCGGTCGCCCAGCGACTTTGTCGGTTGTTTCAAGAGGCTCGTTGGAGGATGCACCCGAAGTCATGGCGATCATGGTTATGGACTTGCAACGACACTGACAAGCGCCATAGCTTACGCAAATGACCAATATCGCAATTTGTGCACCGGCAACCCCGATTACCCGCGATCATGCGGCGGCTTTTGAGGCTTTGATTGCGGCGGAGTTTCCCGGAGTAACCGCGAGCTTTCACGAGCAATGCTTTGCCAGCCACGGCCACTTTGCAGGCGACGATCTGACCCGGCTGACCGCCTTGCTCGACTGCGCCAACGACCCGGCTTTCGACGCGGTTTGGTTTGCCAAGGGCGGCTATGGCTCCAACCGCATTGCAGAGGCTGCGGTGGCGCAGATGAACACGGAAGCGCGGGCCAAGACCTATATCGGCTTTTCCGACTGTGGATATCTCCTCGGCGCGCTTTATCGGGCTGGCATCGGCCAATGCGCGCATGGTTCCATGCCGGTGAGCGCCGGGTCTGAAAGAGGAGCTGAGGCCGTGCGCCGCGTGCTGCGCTGGCTGGGCGGGGACAATTCGGGGCTTGAGCCGAGCCTTGATGGCGTCACGCCCGCTGCCGCCTTCAACCTCATCACGCTGGCCATGCTGTCCAAGACGCCCGCCATGCCCGACCTTACCGGCCACGTTGTGATGGTCGAGGAGGTGGCAGAGCATCTCTACGCCGTCGACCGTATGTTCTTCGCGCTTGCTGGAAGCCTGCCCCGCATTGCCGGACTGCGGCTGGGCGCGATCAGCGACGTGCCAGAGAACTACGTCGAATTCGGCCAGAGCGCGGAGGACATAGCGCGCTATTGGTGCGACCGGATGGGCGTCCCTTATCTGGGCAGAGCGCAAATCGGCCACACGGCTTCCAACAGAGTTGTGCCGTTCGGACTTGCGGGTCCTGCAAGCTCTGGCTAGCGGCGGTTTCCAACAGGAGATTCCAAAATGACCGCATTCGTTTTTCCGGGACAAGGCAGCCAAAAGGTCGGCATGGGCACGCAGCTCGCCGCCGCTAGCGCTGCTGCACGCGCAGTGTTTGAGGAAGTCGACGACGCGCTTTCGATGAAGCTGTCCGCGATCATGGCGGAAGGGCCAGAGGATCAGCTGACCCTTACCGAAAACGCGCAGCCCGCGATCATGGCGAACGCGATTGCAACCCTGCGCGTGCTGGAGGCTGAGTTCGGCGTGAAGCTGGCGGACACGGCAACCTGCGTCGCAGGCCACTCGCTGGGCGAGTACACCGCGCTTTGTGCGGTCGGAGCCTTTGACCTTGCCACCACAGCGCGGCTTCTCAAACTGCGCGGCTCTGCCATGCAGGCTGCGGTTCCGGTGGGTGAGGGCGCAATGGCGGCCCTGCTGGGCGCGGATATTGAGAAAGCCAGCGCGCTCGCAGCGGCTGCGGCTGAGGGAGACGTTTGCGAGGTCGCCAATGACAACGACCCGATGCAGGTCGTGATTTCGGGCCACAAGCCTGCGATCGAGCGCGCCATTGCGATGGTGAAGGACGACAAAGACACTTGGGGGATCAAGCGCGGCATCCTGCTGCCGGTCTCCGCCCCCTTCCACTGCTCGCTGATGCAACCCGCCGCGGATCGCATGGCTGAGGCGCTGGCCGAAACGCCTCCGGGCGACCTCGCCGTGCCTCTCTACGCCAATGTCACCGCCGCCAAGGTCACTGACCCGGCAGAGGAGCAAGCTCTGCTCGTTAGCCAAGTCACAGGCCGCGTGCGCTGGCGCGAGAGCGTCATGGCGATGCGAGCCGACGGAGTGGAGCGCTTCGTTGAGCTGGGCGGCAAGGTGCTGGGGCCGATGATCGGCAAGATCGACCGCGAGGCGAGCGTGACCAGCTGTATCACCATGGAAAACCTCGAAGAGTTTGCCAAAACGGTAAGCTAGTCCCGGTTGAAAGGCGCTGAGAATGCGGTAGGCTCCTCTCTTATGGAGAAGAAGGGGCGGTCGCATGCGGTATTCGGGAAATCTCGTTAGAGTGCTCTCAGCGGGCACTCTTGCGCTCGCAATGTCAGCTTGCACGAGCCAATCGCCCGAACCTTTGCCATCCCAATCCGCCAGCGCATTTGAACCAGATGCCGCCCCGGCATTCGCCAACGAAGCGGAGCAGCGCCAAGGGCAAATTCGCGAGCTGGAAACCGAGGTAGACCGCCTCCACACGCTTTCCAGACGACAACGGGCTGCGGCAAGGCGGCTTGAGGGCGATGCGCGCGATGCCGCGATGCAAGAAGTAAGGGAAACGCGCCGCGCCTATCACGCTGCACAGCGCGAGCTTGCTCTGTTGCGCGAACCTCCAGAAGAAGTGGCTCCTAATCAACCCGACCAATCTGCGCCATAAGTCCAATCGATAATGGGGCGTTCAGCTTGGCAGTCTCAATTTCGATCCGGTATCTAGGGCAGGGGAGAAGTCCGATGCAGAATGTCTTTGCGAATGGTTCCAAATTCACGAGCTTAGCCTTTGTCAGTGCGCTGCTTATCGGAACCGCCGCTCTGACCATGGCTGCGACGCCTCCGGTGTCAGCTGAAGCGCACCAAACTGATGACACGACCGGCCTGCGCGGCTTTGAGACGGAAGCCGAACTTGATGTTTTCGCAGCCAGAATGGCCGCTCGGGAAAGGGCGCGTCGGGAAAGCCCGGGGCCAGTCTATTCTATGGCCGTGGATGCCGCCGCGGAAGGTGAAGCCCCTGCCGAAGCTGCTGAAAGCATCACCAACACGCAAGAATCGGGCGTGGATGAAGGTGGGATCGTCAAGAATGTTGGCGATTATCTGGTTGTCCTGCGCCGGGGACGCCTGTTCACCATCCACACGGGCGATGGTGCCTTGCAACCCGTCGACGCGATCGACGCCTTTCCCTCGGGAAAAGAGAATCCCAGCGACACCTGGTATGACGAAATGCTTGTCCGCGACGGTCAGGTGATCGTGATCGGCTATTCCTATGGAAGTTTCGGGACGGAGCTCAACCGGTTCGACATCTCCGACAGCGGTGAACTGACTTACCGCGACACGCATTATCTGCGCTCAGGCGACTACTATTCCTCGTCCAATTATGCCTCGCGCCTGATTGGCGAAGAGCTGATCCTCTACACGCCGGTCTACGCCAATTGGAGTGACCTTGACGCCTCGCTGCCTGCCATCCGCGAGTTCGGCGAAAACGGCGAGCAGGTGCTGGTCAAGCCGCAGGATTTTCTGGTGGCAGAGCCTTACCGTTCGGGTCGGTTTGAGCTCAATATGCTCCACACAGTCACGCGCTGCGATCTGTCAACGCCTCAGCTGGAATGTTCCGCCACTGCTATCGCGGGAACATGGAGCCGTGCGTTCTATGTGTCGCGCCAAGCGGTCTATACATGGACCGGCACGGCGCAGACCGATTGGAGGTCTACTTCAGCCAAAACACCCGGCCAGCTTTACCGTATCCCACTCGACGGATCGCAGCCCGGTGCTGTTCAGGTCGCCGGTGCTCCGGTCGATCAGTTTTCCTTTGCCGAGGACGCCGATGCAGAGGTCTTGCGCATCATGCTGCGCGGTGTCGGCAATGGAGAGGGAATGTGGGCGAGCGAATTCAGCGTTGGCGATGTTTCGCTGGCGACGATCCCGTTCGACCAGTTTGGCCGCGGGAACAGCGCTCTGGCGCAAGGGGCCTATCGCTCTCTGCCCGAGGTGGAAGGCTGGCGTTTCCAGAACCGTTTCGTAGGCGACTACCTGCTCTACTCGGCAGCCGCTTACGGGAATGAAGATGATGCGCCTTACCTCTATGCCGTGCCACTGGATGGACGCGATGCGCAGAAACTCACGCTGCGCCAAGGGGTCACCCGGCTGGATCGCATGGGCAGCGACGGCGTTGTGGTCGGCCCCTCATCCGATGGGGCATTGGGCTTCACGTCCTTGTCATTGGGACCTCTAGCGAAGGTTGAGCACACCTATATGCTCGCCGGCACAAGCGAGGGGGAAACGCGCAGCCAAGCCTTCTTCTACAAGCCTGATCGAGGCAGCACTGGGGGGCTGACTGGCACTCTTGGCCTCCCGATCTCTCGCCAGATCGAGCGTGATGGGGCAGAGTTTCTCGGCTCCGGCTCAGCGATCGCCTTTCTGCGCCGCGAAAACCGCAGCCTAAGTCAGGCAGGAGAGCTCGCAGCTCGCACAGAAAGCGCGCGCGACGACAATTGCATCGCATCGTGCGTTGATTGGTATGGCAATGCTCGCCCGATCTTCATGCAAGGTCGCATCTTCGCTCTTATGGGCTATGAGATTGTAGAGGGCGAAATGCGGGCCGGTCGGATGCAAGAATTGCGGCGAGCCAACTTCACACCGTAAGTGCGCAACTCAGCTCCAGCGCTTGACGGGATCGGCGTGAATGCCGATGGCGGGACCAATCACAAATCATACGGCTTGGGAGCCAACACATGTTTCGACTGGATGGAATGAACGCGCTGGTAACAGGCGCAAGTGGCGGGATCGGTTCGGCGATTGCGATTGCTCTGGCAAAGCAGGGCGCGCGGCTGGCTCTGTCTGGCTCGAACGGAGACAAACTCCGCGCCTTTCGCGAGCAGCTGATCGACGAAGTTGGGGGCGACCATGTGGAGATCACCTGCAACCTCTCTGACAGCACGCAGGTCGATGAGCTGATCCCCGCAACGCTCGATACGCTGGGCGGGGTCGACATTGTGGTCAATAATGCCGGGATCACGCGCGATGGCCTTGCGATGCGGATGAAGGATGAGGACTGGGATCAGGTGATGACGGTCAATCTCGAAGCCGCCTTCCGCATCATGCGCGCGTCGGCTCGCCCGATGATGAAGGGGCGCTTTGGCCGGATTATCAACATCACCAGCGTCGTCGGCCACACCGGCAATCCGGGGCAGATGAACTATTGCGCTGCCAAAGCGGGCCTCACCGGCATGACCAAGAGCTTCGCGCAGGAAGTCGCCAGCCGCGGCATCACCGCCAATTGCGTGGCCCCCGGCTTCATCCGCACCGCCATGACCGGCGCGCTGGATGAAAAGCAGACCGACGCGATCAACGCCCGCATCCCCATGGCAAAGATGGGCGAGGGCGGCGACATCGGAGCCGCCTGCGCCTTCCTCGCCAGCAAGGAAGCGGGCTACATCACCGGCGAAACGCTGCATGTGAACGGCGGCATGGCGATGGTCGGGTAAGGGCGCTTTTGTGAGCTTTGTGATGTCCCGCATCTGTATGCCGATGATCGCTTCACTGGCGATGATGGCTGCGCCTGCCGTGGCTCAGGACACGCCGCCGAGCGACTGCCTCGCTTCGTCCCTTTCCAACGAACTGGCTGTCAAACTGACCGATGACGGTCTGAGCCGGACTGGCGTCGGGGCGCAGGCCACGGACGCTGACCGGATGGAGATGATGGCGGCCATGACGGTGTGCCTTGGCGCGCACGGCGTTGCCGAGGAAAAGCAGGAAGCGTTCTTCAAGGCCAACCTCACGCATATGATCGGCGGGGAACTGCGCCGCCGCATGGTCGAGGCCGGGATCGATATGGAACCGGTAGAGCGGCTCGCGCTTGCTTTTGCCGATGATCCCAGCCTGTCAGTCGATAACTACATCGCAGAACGGCCGGAGGAGTTTGAGCAGTCAATCGACGCCGTGGCGAAGCAGAACAACATGTCGACCTACGAAATAGGCACTTGGATCGGCTTTTACGTCGCGATGCGCGGCCAGCAGATCATCAATGAAAGGGTTCTGAGCGCCTCTTAAAGCGCACCCTCGGGGCCCTTGCGCTCCCTTATCCCCAAGGGATTGGGCTAAGGGACCCTCACAAGCTTGCCCGCTTGTGCGTGGGCGCTAATGTTTTCTCGACCAAGTGGCGCCTTTCGGGCGATTCCCTTGCCAGCGGGCGCCCCACGGACGACGAAGTAACACGAAAGCGATAGGTTAAGCTGATGAAGGCTACGATCGAACGCGCGACGCTCCTGCGTTGCCTCTCCCATGTTCAATCGGTGGTAGAGCGCCGCAATACGATCCCGATCCTCTCCAACGTGCTGATCGATGCATCAGACGGGGGCAGCGTGAAGGTGATGGCGACCGATCTCGACCTCCAAGTGGTTGAGACGATGAGCGCGGCCTCGGTCGAAACGCCCGGCGCGATCACGGTGTCGGCGCACCTGTTGTTCGACATTGCGCGCAAGCTTCCCGATGGTTCGCAAGTCAGCCTCGAAACCGCTGAGAACCGGATGGAGGTCAAGGCCGGGCGCAGCCGTTTCAAACTGCCGACCCTGCCGCGTGACGATTTCCCCGTGATCGTCGAAGGTGACCTGCCAACATCGTTCGAACTGCCCGCGCGCACGCTCGCTCAGATGATTGACGCGACGCGCTTTGCGATCTCGACTGAGGAAACGCGCTATTACCTGAATGGCATCTTCCTGCATGTGACGGATGAGGACGAGCCGGTGCTGAAAGCGGCGGCAACTGACGGCCACCGTCTCGCTCGCTTTACCCTCGCACGGCCAGACGGCGCAGAGGGCATGCCCGATGTCATCGTCCCGCGCAAAGCGGTGGCGGAGCTGCGCAAGCTGCTGGAAGAGGCGCTTGATGGCGCGGTGCAGATCGACCTGTCCGCCTCGAAAGTCCGCTTCACGCTGAGCGGTGAAGGCGGGGTGGTCCTGACCAGCAAGCTGATCGATGGCACCTTCCCGGATTACAGCCGCGTCATCCCGACGGGCAATGACAAGCTGCTGAAAGTGGACCCCAAGCTGTTCTTCCAAGGCGTCGATCGCGTTGCGACCATCGCGACGGAGAAAACCCGCGCTGTAAAGATGGGTCTCGACACCGACCGCGTGACGCTCTCCGTTACCTCTCCTGACAACGGCAATGCCGCTGAAGAGCTGATGGGTGATTACAAGAGCGAAGGCTTCGAAATCGGCTTTAACGCCAATTACTTGAAGGACATTCTGGGCCAGTTCGATTCTGAAGAGATTGAGCTGCACCTGGCCGATGCAGGCGCTCCTACGCTTATCCGTGAGGATGAGAAGAGCCCGGCGCTTTACGTCCTCATGCCGATGCGCGTGTAATGCGTCTCCTTGCGGGCCTGACAGCAGCGGCAGCGCTGCTTGGTGCTCCGCTGGCGGCGCAAGACTCTCCCGGCTCCAATCAGGGTTTCACGCCGGAGGAAGACCTCGACTGTGCGATCTTTATCGGCGCCATTTTGGGCGAGAGCCCAGAGGAATTGACGCCTGAAAGCCAGGTGGCTCTGACCAGCGCGCTGACATATTTCATTGGCCGCTATGAAGCCCAGCGCGGCCAAAGGTTTGCGCGAGCGATGATTGACCGCTTCCCCGCCTATGAAAAGCGCGACCCGCGCGAGGTGGAGCAGACCTGCACACTGCGCGCGCGGGGGCTTGGGTCGCGGATGGAGGCAGCTGGCCGGGTGTTGATAGAGCACGGATCGGCGTCGGATTCCTCGCCGCAGGGCTAGGCGCAGCGCCATGACTGACCCTGCGCAGGTCCGCATCTTCGGCACGGTCATCTCGACCTACACCCGCATTGTGGAAATCACCTGCGAGGAAGTCGGCCTCTCTCACGAAGTCATCCCAACACCCGCACGCTCCCCCGGCAATCGCCATCCGTTCGGCAAGGTTCCGGTGGTGGAAGTGGATGGAATGGAGTTAATCGAGAGCGTGGCGATCACGCAGTATCTCGACAACCAGTATGGAACAGGGGCTCTCCAGCCCAGTGACCCGAAGAAACGCGTCGTGATGGATAAATGGGTCGCGATGGCGAACAACTACCTCTTCCCGCTGTTCGAGAACGGGCTGGTCATGCCGTGGATTATGCACCGCGTGGTGGGGCAGCCGCTCGACCATGATAAAATCAACCGCGCGCTCCCGCAGATCAGCCTGACGCTGGGCCACGTGGAGAGCGAGCTGGATGGTGATGGCGCGTGGACCGCTGCCGGGGATTTCACGCTCGCCGATGTGTTTCTCTATCCCGTCCTGCGCGGGCTGGAACTGACCCCGCAAGGCGAAGTCGGCATTGCGCAGTGCGACAATATCTCCGCATGGCTTAGACAGTGCGAAAAACGCGCCTCAATCGCTGCTACACGGTGGGAAAGCGAGCCGTGATGGTCTAACCTTTCCGCAAACGGAGAGGAGATTCCCATGTCTTTGACACAAGTTCACGTTCGCAAGGATTCCATCGCAGACACCGCTCTGGTTTCGACCGAGGTGGGCGCGCTCGCCGACGGCGCGATCCGCTTGGCGGTGGAGAGCTTCTCCGTCACCGCCAACAACATCACCTATGCGGTCGTGGGAGACGGCTTTGGCTATTGGAACTTCTTCCCACCCCAAGGCGGCGAACCAGAGGGGAAGGGGGTCGTGCCGATGTGGGGCCACGCCAAGGTGATTGAGAGCAATCACGAAGACTTCACCGTCGGAGAGCGCGTCTATGGCTATCTCCCCATGGGCACGCAGCTTGACGTTATACCGGGCAATGTCAGCGCCAGCTCTTTCATGGACATGACTGATTACCGTCAGCCGATGAGCCCGATTTACAATCAGTATTCGCGCCTCGCGGCCGATCCTGAGCACGATCCGGCGCGCGAAGCGGAACGGATGATCTATGGCCCGCTGTTCAAGACCGGCTTCCTGATCGAATACTTCATGCGCAATGAAGGCTGGTTTGGCGCAGGCGAAGTGATCCTGACGAGTGCTTCCTCCAAGACCGCCATGGGCCTCGCCAGCGTTGCTAAGCAGAACTCGCCCGACATCAAGCGCATCGGTCTTACCTCAGCGGGCAATGCCGATTTTGTCGAGGAAACAGGGCTTTACGACGAAGTCTACGCCTATGAAGAAATCGGCCACCTGCCGATCCGTGACTGCGTGACGGTCGACTTTGCGGGCAATGCAGAGGTCCTGACGCGGCTTCACGAGCACTTCACCGACATGCTCAAATATTCCTGCCTTGTGGGCGCGACGCATATTGAGGCGCGATCCACCTTTGGCGAGCAAACGAAGCGTCCCGGACCCGAGCCAACCCTGTTCTTCGCCCCCGACCACGCGGTCGCCTTCTTCAAGGAGCACGGGCCTGTCGAAGGCGGCAAACTGGTGGCAGGTTCCTGGCACGGTTTCTTGCAGAGCGTCGAAGGTGCAATCACGATCGAGAAGCATTCGGGGCTTGAGGCAGCCGAGGCAACCTATCGCGAAATGGTCGGCGGAAAAGTCGACCCGGCCAAGGGGATTGTGGTCGAGCCGTAGTGGTCACCCATAGCCATTTTTGGGTTTTCTGCTTGATCTGAGCGATGCGCCTGCTTATCCGCGTGCCATCCAAATGGAGTGAGGTGACATGAAGAACTGAGACATCTTTCGTTTGCAAATCCCATTTTGCGCAAGGTGATCTCATGTCTCATATCCAATTTGATGGCGTTGCCATCTCCGTTTCATTGCAATCCAACCCTCTTTTCCCAGCGTTTACGCAGGCGATTTCGCATGAAGTCGTCGGACTTGTCGGGCGTAATGGTTGCGGCAAATCCACATTGCTGTCCGCCATTGCGTCGGGGCGTGCGCCTTCTGAAGGCACTATCCGCGTCGACGGCAATGTCGAAATGATGCCACAAGGCCCGTTCGCAAAGGGGATTACCGTCGCCGCGGCGCTTGGCGTGGAGGACGCTTGGGACACAATCACCCGCATTGAGAACGGCCAAGCGCAAGGCGATGATCTTGATATAGCGGATTGGACTTTGCCTGCGCGTGTTGAAGAAGCGCTTGCGAAATTGGGGCTGCCAGACCTCGATCTTGCGCGCGAAGCCGCTGAGCTGAGCGGCGGGCAAATGGCCCGCGTCAAGATCGCAGGCATGATCCTCGCCCAGCCTGATATTTTGCTCTTGGATGAGCCGACGAATGATCTGGATGATGATGGTCGCGCCAAGGTGGTCGAATTCTTGCGCGGTTGGGATGGTCCCGCGCTCGTCGCCAGCCATGATCGCGAACTTCTGGAACACGTTGACCGGATTATCGAGCTTGCTCCAGCTGGCGTTCTGAGTGTGGGCGGCGGTTGGAGCGCCTTTAAGGAGCAGCGCGACGCTGAGCGCGCGCGGGCTCAGGCTGATCTTGAGGACGCCGAAACACGGGCTCGAAAGGCGCGCAACCTTCACCAGGCGAGGCAGGAGCGACGAGATCAACACGCCAGCCGAGGAAGGACCGCATCCGCGCGCCACGACGCCACGCGATTGGAGATCAACGCTAACAAAGCCCGCGCTCAAAAGACCGCTGCGCGCGGGCTTGGCTTGGGCCGCGAACAAATCGATCGGGCTCAGGAGGCGGCTGACACCGCCGCGCAGCGCGTTGAGAACGTGGTGCCGGTGCGGATTGAGCTTCCGCAAACGGGATTGCTACGCTCCCACACAGTGGTTGAAGCGCGTGCGATCACATGCCGGTTTGGCGAGCACGCCGTGTTTGGCCCGATGGATATCTCGATCACCGGGCCCGAGCGGCTGGAACTTACAGGCCGCAATGGCAGCGGGAAAAGCAGCCTTGTCAGGATTCTCACAGGGGCGCTGCCACCAGCCTCTGGACAGGTTTGCAGCGATCCGAGCGATATTGCGCTCCTTGATCAGCATCTTTCATTGCTCAAACCCGAAGAGACCGCTCTGGGCGCGATGCGTCGGTGCAATCCTGCAATGGACACACAAATGGCGCATGCGGCGCTTGCTCGATACGGTTTTCGCGCAGCTTGGGGTGCGCGCATAGTCGCAACTTTATCGGGCGGAGAACGCGTTCGACTGGCTCTCGCTTGCCTTTTCAGCACGTCCGCGCCGGCCAAAATGCTGATCCTGGACGAGCCGACCAACCACCTGGACGTTGAGGCGATTGAGCTTCTAGAGCAGGCCTTGAACGGCTACGATGGGGCGCTTTTGTGCGTATCCCACGACGCAGCATTCCGTCGCTCACTGAACCTGCAACGCCGCATTGTGATGGGCGATGATTAGTCGGGCTCACTCCGCCGCTTCAGCCAGTTCTGCGCGCTGTGGCCCACGGATCAACCCGCCCGGTGTCGCTCCCGTCCACACTCCATCCTCAAACGTCACTTCGCCGCTCTTGATCGTGCAGGCATAGCCATCCGCCTTTTGCAGCAGGCGCTTGCCCCCTGCGGGCAGGTCAAAGGCGAGCCATGGGCGGCCGAGCTTCAGGCGCTCCAGATCGATCACATTGATGTCGGCGAGGAAGCCGGGTGCGATGACCCCGCGATCCTCGAGGCCATAGAGCACGGCGGTGTCGCGGCACTGGCGCTTGATTGCGTTCTCCAGCGTGATCCGCTCGCCCCGTTTGCGATCCCGCACCCAGTGTTCGAGCATGAAGGTGGGCGAGGCCGCGTCGCAGATCGTGCCGCAATGCGCGCCGCCATCGGAGAGCGAATTGACCGTGTCATCGGCGTGCTGGAGCGGGTGGAGGAAGTCGAGATTCCCTTCCGCATAGTTCAGGATTGGCAGGTAGATGAAGCCCGTCGCATCCTCTCGGCACAGCATGTCATAGGCGTATTCCTGCGGGTCGATCCCGGCAGCCACGGCCCGTGCATTGACGCTGGCGGTTTCATCCGGCTCGTAGTCGAAATCCGGGTCCATCTCGTACTGCAAGGCCCAGCCTTGGGTGATGACCATCACGACGCCGATAATGTCCATCGGAGCTTCGGAATAATCGTTGGATTCGCTCAGCAATTGCTTCTTGAACGCCGGATCGAGCAGCTTGGCCTTTTGCTCCTCCCACGGCAGGTCCGCGATGGCCTGCCAACTGGGGCGGTAGAGGAACGGGTTCACCGTGCCCTGCCACGCCATAATGATCCCGTTGCCGCGCAAAGCGATCTGAGCGACGATGTTCGCGCCATTGTCGTTTTCGGCCCGCATGGTCGAGATTTGCTCAGCCAGCGGCATTTCCTTCTGGATGCTTTCCAGTGCTGCGAAGGTGACGGGGATGCCAGCCTCGCGGCTCAGCTTGCCCATCCACTCAAACTCGTTCCAGTCGCGTTGCAGGTCGCTGGCCATTTCGAACACGGCGTGCCCGCCTGCATCCTTGGCGCGGCCCATGGCGTGGCCGATGGCGACCAGCTCCTCAGGCGTGGCGGTGGTGCCGGGGACGAGCTCTCCGTCGACCGATTTGTGCAGCACCGTGCGCGAGGTTGAGAAACCCAGAGCGCCAGCGCGCACGCCTTCTTCCACGATGGCGCTCATCTTCTCGATGTCTTCTGCGGTTGGCACTGCGCCCGGTTGCTCGCGGTCGCCCAGCACATAGGCGCGCACGGCTCCGTGAGGCACATGGGTGCCGATATCGACGGTGCGGGGGAGCTTTTCGAGCGCGTCGAGATATTCCGGGAAGGTCTCCCAATCCCATGTGATCCCCTCGGCAAGAGCAGTGCCGGGAATATCCTCGACCCCTTCCATCAGGCTGATGAGCCATTCGTGGCGGTCCGGCTTGGCAGGGGCAAAGCCGACGCCGCAATTGCCCATGACGACCGTGGTAACGCCGTGCCAGCTTGAAGGAGCCATCTCCTGATCCCAGGTTGCTTGACCATCATAGTGCGTGTGGATGTCGACAAAGCCGGGCGCGACGATCTTGCCGCTCGCGTCGATCTCACGCGTCGCTGAGCCGTCGATAGTGCCCACCGCCGCGATCAGCCCGTCCTTCACAGCGACATCGCCGGAAAAGGCCGGAGCGCCGGTGCCATCGACGATGGTGCCGCCCCGGATGATGAGGTCAAATTGTGCCATGCCAAAATGGGCCATGATCGTCTCTCCCAATCTCTCTTTGAAACTGACTTATCATATGCGTGGCTAGGCTGCTATGCCTTCGAATATGACTATGAAACAAAGCGGCGGGCCGAGCTGGCAGCCAGAGGCAGACAGCGGCATCACAATCGACTTTGTCGAGGCGGGGGAGCTGACTTTTGAGGTGGCGCAGATGGAGCCAAAGTCGGGCGAGGGCGATCACCTCGCGCTTTGCCTGCATGGCTTCCCGGAGCTCCACTACAGCTGGCGCCATCAGATGCCTCTCCTCGCCGAGATGGGCTACCGCGTCTGGGCTCCGAACCTGCGCGGCTATGGAGGCACTTCGCGGCCCGAGGGGATCGACGCCTATACGATGGCGAAGCTGACGGGAGACGTTGAGGGTTTGATCGCGGCAAGCGGGGCTAGACAAGTCACGCTCTTCGCCCATGACTGGGGCGCGATCATCGCATGGGCCTTTGCCATCAGCCGCAAGACCGCGCTGGAGCGGCTCGTCATCTTCAACGTGCCCCATCCCAAAATCGCCGAGCGGGAGATCCGCAATTGGTATCAGTTCAAGAAAAGCTGGTACATTTTCTTTTTCCAGCTCCCTTGGCTGCCCGAGGCGTTTCTTGGGCGGGGCGAGGGCAAAGCTGTGGGTCGGCTTATTGAGAAGACGACCTGCAATCCGGAGTTGTTCGGTCCGGAGGTGCGCCGCATCTACTCCGAAGCCGCCAACCGGCCAGGTGCGCACAAGGCGATGGTCAATTACTACCGTGCCCTGATGCGGCGGCGGGACACAGTGGACATGGGCGACTTTCGCGTGGAAGTGCCCACTCTGATGGTGTGGGGCGAAGAGGACGTTGCGCTCCACATCAACATGACCAAGGGAACCGACGACTGGGTCAGCGATTTCACTCTCAAACGCTTTCCCGGCGTGTCGCATTGGGTGCAACAGGATGCGCCGGAAGCGGTCAATGCGCAGCTTCAAGAGTGGCTGCCACAGGCCTGATTGATAAGGATATTTGAGTGTTCAAGACAGGCAAACTCTCCGCAGCATGTGCAGCTATCGCGCTGCTGGCATCCCCGGCTTTGTCGCAGTCAGATGGCGGGGCTTGGCAGCTGTCACCGGGCGGCGACCTCTCCGCCATGCTCGATTGCCATGAAGAGGCGGGTAAGACGCTGATTTCTGCTCACCGGGGCGGGCCTTCGCCGGGTCTGCCGGAGAACGGGATCGAGACGATGGATGCGGTGCTCACCGCTATTCCAGCCGTCATGGAGATTGACGTCGCGCGCAGCCCTGACGGCGTGCATTACCTGATGCACGACCGCACGCTTGACCGGACCACAACGGGCAGCGGCTCTGTGACCGATGTTCCATGGACCGAGATCGAGCAGCTCTATCTCGTCGATGAAGCGGGCTGGCAGACGCCTTACCGTGTACCCACGCTGGAGGCTGCGCTGGAATGGGCGAAGGGTAAAACCGTGCTCCAGATCGATTTCAAACGCACCGCCGACTATGCCGAGGTGATCGACCTGATCCGCGAAACCGGTAATGAAAACAACGTGATCCTAATCGCCTATTCGGTTGGACAGGCTCAGCGTCTGCACGAACTTGCGCCGAGTATGTTGTTGTCGGTTTCGATCAATGATCTCGATGATCAGGCCGAGCTTTCGGAAGCAGGCATCCCCGACGAAGTGATGGTCGCTTTCACCGGCACCCGTGTCCCTCGCCCCGACCTCTATTCGATGCTCGATGCCGTCGATATCGAAGTGATCTTCGGCACACTTGGCCGCTCACCCAACTCGATCGACAATGTCATCGACCGCTTCGGCACGGATGAACGCTATGCGGAGCTGGCCGAGGGCGGGGTGGATGTGATCGCCACCGACCGACCACGCGAAGCCGCAGCAGCGCTCGCAAGTGCAGGACGTTTACCGGTAGCGGGAGCCTGCGGGGTGAGTAGGGCGGAGTGAGCCGGAGCGGAAGCTAAGCCGCCGCCCGCTCCTCATCCTCGGTAGCGGGGCGCTCCAAAAACTCCTGAATCGCCTCGACGCATTCCTCGCGGTGGCTGAGCAGGAACAGGTGTCCGCCGCCTTCCAGCACCAACAGCTCGCTGTTCGGGATCAGCATGTCGAGGAACTTGCCATTGGCGAGCGGCACAATCGCATCGTCATCGCCCATCATGATCAGCGTTTCCTGCTTCATCAGGAAGGGCAGGGCGGGCGCGCTTGTCCAACCCAACATGCAGAGCAGCTGATACATGTAACCGCGCGGGGAAGGGGGCTTGAGGCGCGACATATGGCCAGACTTGCCCGGACCTGCGCCAAGACCCTCGCCATAAAGCGTCTCAAAGTTCTGCATCATGAAATCGGTGTCGATATAGCGGCGCGGATTTGCCATTTTGGTCAGGGCCTTGGGGCTGCCCGGCATCATCAGCATGCCCGCACTCGTCGCCAGCAGCACGACGCGGCGCACACGGCCTGCGTGCTGCATCGCAAAGTGCTGCGCCATGCCGCCGCCCCAGCTGATGCCCATAACATCGACATCGCCCACACCCAGTTGGTCGAGCAATTGGGCCGCGGTCCAGCTCATCGTGAAGGGGTTGTAGGGCATCACCGGATCTGGCGATTCGCCCACACCCGGCATGTCGAACATGATGAAAGGACGCTCTGGCAAAGCTTCCGCGAGCGGGGCCACAGCCTCGATATTTGCGCCGATCCCGTTGAAGAACAAAATGGGGAGATGGTCAGACGGCTGATCCAGCCTCCACCGCGCAACCCGTAGCGTCCGACCGCCCACCTCTTCAAAGGTGACGACCGCGTCATCCATAGTTTCGCTCACGTTTTTTCCGTCCTTTTAGCAGCGCTTCAGCCGATCCCTTGGCCCTTACGCTGGTCGATCCGATTGGGTGGGAGGCACATATCGCAGATCCCTTGCGACACGTGCCTCCCATAAGCTCTTGAAAGCTGTCCTATCAGACTTCTTCGACGACGTAGAGTCCCGGCGCGCTTTCTTGCGGCGGATAGGCTTTGCTGCCCACAGCCTTGGGCGCGGGGACTTTCTTGCCGGAACGCGCCTGGATCCACTCCATCCAGTACGGCCACCAGCTGCCCGCGACTTCCTCTGTGCCTTGCAGCCATTCGTCAGCCGTGGCGGGCAGCTTGCCCTTCTTCTTCTGGACGTAATACTTCGCCTTCGGATTGCCCGGAGGGTTCAGGATCGCCTGCATATGGCCCGACTGGCTGAGCACATAGGTGATGTTTTTCGAGCCAAACAATTGCGTCGAGCGATAGGTCGCTTTCCACGGCGTGATGTGGTCGGTCACTCCGCCAAGGATGAACATATCGGCCGTCACCTTGGACAGATCGACCATGTGATCGGCCATCTCGACCTCGCCCTTCTTGGTGAAGGCCAGTGTCTCGTAAAGGGTGAGGAAGTCGCCCATCAGGCTGGCTGACAGGTTGGTCGCGTCGGCATTCCAGAACAATACATCAAACGCCGGCGGGTCCATGCCCAGCAGGTAATTGTTGATGACGTAGTTCCAGATGAGGTCATTGGGACGCAGCCACGCAAAGCCGCGCGCCAGATCGTCCGCCTTGATGATCCCTTTTTTCGCCGCGCGCTGGCGGGCAAGCGCCATGCCGTTCTCGCTGACGAGAGAGCCCGCTTCGATATCGGTCTGTTTGGGGTGGAGCACGCAGACCATCAGTGTCAGCGTGCCAAGGATGTCGTTGCCGGTCGCGGCCAGCTTGGATGCCAGCACGCTCGCCGTCTGCCCGCCCGAGCAGCCTGCCGAAACATTGACCTTCTTCGAACCCGTGATCTCTGAGACGACTGCCAGAGCCTCTTCGCAGGCGGCGATATAGTCGCTCATATCCCAGTGGCCCTGATCCTTCGACGGATTGCGCCATGAGATGACAAAGGTCTGCATCCCGTTATCGACCTGCCACTTGATGATCGACTTCTCCGGTGAGAGGTCGTTGATATACATCTTGTTGATCTGCGGCGGGATGGTGAGCTGCGGGATTTCGTACACTTCGTCCGTGGTCGGGGCGTAGTGGATCAGCTCATACATCTCAGTCCGGTGCACGACGTTCCCGGCAGAGGTCGCAACATTCTCGCCCAGCTTGAAGGGGCGTTTGTCGACCTGGCTGACCATGCCCTTGTTATGGACGATATCGTTGTAAGCGTTCTGGAGGCCTTTGATGAGGCTAAGACCGCCTGAATTGATGATCTGCTTCTGCGCAGACGGGTTTCCGGCGAGCGTGTTGGTCGGAGCCAGCCCATCCAGGATGATGTTGGAGATGAAGTTTGCGCGGTTGCGCTCCAGCTCGTCCAGCTCAAGGTCTTCCAGCCAGCTGCGCATCCCTTTCTGCACGGCAAGATAGTACTGAGCGCCAGCGCGGAAGAACGGGTTGTATTGCCACGCGGGGTCCATGAAGCGCTTGTCTTTGGGATGCGGCTTCAGCTCGCTCTGACCGGTCATGATCTTGACCATGTCTTCACCCATCGTGCGCGCATGTTTCATCGTGCGCGAAGGGTCCGTCGCCGTCTCGCGCAGCAGCAAGGCGACTGCGCTGACGAAGTCTTCGCGTGCAAGGCCAACCAGCGGCCCCAAAGCGTTGGTGGATTGCGCGGCCTCGTTCTCGAGCGTGACCTTCTCTTGCGCCATTCAAGTATCCCCGTGTCTGTTTCCGCCAATCGCACTGGTAAATCCCGGCGAGCAATGCGTTTGAAAGTCTGATGGCGCGGAACGCCCGCAAATTCAAGTTAGAGCGCTGATCTCACTTGGCACGCCTAGGAGGTAGTTAAGCGAAAATTAGCCAATCCTTCACCATTCCTAGGCTATCCGCCGCACTCAATTTTCGATTGAACCGAGGGTAATAGGTGCAATGGCGGGGCTGCTTTCACGTCTGACAAAAGGCAATGGAGGATCGTCTGAGGGCGTCCACAAGGTTGCACCTGTCGGCGACAAGGGCCGAGCCAGACTGCTTGCCAGCCTTGAAAAGTCCGACCTCGGCTGGTTCTGGTCAAGCGATGCAGCTGGCCGGTTAAACTACATCTCAGATTCCGCTGCGGAGCGGATTGGCAAGCCGGCACGTGAGCTTACCGGCCATGCTTTGACCGATATCTTTCAGACCGTCGATGATACAGAGGGTGCAAGGACGGAAAGGCCGCTGCAATTCCAGCTCGCCGCGCGCAATTCGATTAAACCCGTGACGGTGCGGCTGGAGAAGCGGCAAGGGGAAGCGTTCTGGGAAATTGCGGGTGTTCCGCAAGTCGACGGGCAGGGCAATTTCCAAGGCTATCACGGCATCGTCCGCGATGTCTCCGACACGTTCACGTCAAAGCGCGATGCCGAAAAGCTGTCACGCTACGATTCCCTAACGGGCCTTTCAAACCGCCACCGGATGACTCAGCAACTGGGCGCGACCTTGCAGGCGTTCAAAGCGTCCAAGCGGTCGTGCGCGATCATGTTGATCGACCTTGATCGGTTCAAGCAAGTCAACGACACAATGGGCCACCCAGCAGGGGACGAGCTGCTCACTCAGGTAGCAAGCCGTCTAAAGCGCGTGATCGGCGACAATATCGAAATTGGCCGGATCGGCGGGGATGAATTCCAGGTCATCATGCCGGACAAGGAAGATCGCGGAGAGCTGGGCGAGTTGGCCGAACGGATCATCCAGATGGTCTCACAGCCTTATTCGATCAATGGAATGCGCGCCGTCATTGGCGCGTCGGTCGGCGTCGCGGTTGCTCCCTATGATGGGATTGAAGAGGACGAGCTGGTCAAATCGGCCGACTTGGCGCTCTACTCAGCCAAGGGCGGGGGACGCGGGGGTTTCCGCTTCTACTCGACCGACCTCAAGGATCAGGCGAGCCACCGACATCAGATCGAATCCGACCTGCGCGATGCAATCGCACGGGACGAGCTGGAAATGCATTACCAGCCGATCGTATGCGCCAAGACCCACGACGTTCTGTGCGTGGAAGCTTTGATGCGGTGGAACCACTCAGAGCGGGGCATGATCTCACCCGCTGACTTCATCCCGGTGGCGGAAGAGGTTGGGATCATCCGCGAGATGGGCGAGTGGGCGCTGAATGAAGTGTGCAGGACCATTCAGGCATGGCCGGGGACCGTGACTGCCGCGGTCAATGTCTCGGCGGTGCAATTCTCCTCCGATGATTTCGTGGACGTCGTGAAAAAGGCGCTCAAGAAAACAAAGGTTGATCCCGCACTGATTGAGCTGGAAATCACTGAGAGCGTCTTTGTTGGCGATATGGAGCGGGCCCTGCGCCTGTTTAAGGAGCTCAAAGGGTTGGGCGTAGGCCTGTCGCTCGATGACTTTGGCACCGGCTATTCCTCGCTAGGCTATCTGCGTGATGCGCCTTTCGACAAGATCAAGATCGACCAAAGCTTCGTTCGCGGTTGTTCGTCTGAGCACAACAAGAATGAAGCGATCATCGACGCTGTTGTCAGCCTCGCCAATGCGCTGGACATGAAGACGGTGGCAGAGGGCGTGGAGACCAAGGACGAGCTTGAGGCCGTAACCCAAAAGGGCGCGACCTTGCTGCAAGGCATGTTGTTCTCTCGCGCTATCCCAAGCGATGAAATGGTCGAGAAGCTCGCATCAGGCGACCTGCGCTTCCAACCGCGCGGGCCAGAGAAGTATCGCGAAGAACGCCGGACAGAATTCCGCAAGATCGGCCTCATCCACGAGAATGATCGTTACAACGTGTTCTTGCGCAACCTCTCCAAGACCGGCGCTAAGGTCGAAGGGTTGCTGGATGTACCGGTCGGCACGGACTTTGTGCTCGATCTGGGTGGTGGTCAGCTAGCGGTTGCGACCGTGCGCCGCTCGGAAGGCTTTAGCCAGGGGGTCGAGTTTGAGACCCCACTGATTAGCGATGGAGCCGATGGACTTTGCACCCGCCACCGCGTGTCGCCCTATCAGATCGAAGCGGCTGGACGCGGCTTGCAGGCGCTCAATGACGATATGGTCGCGGCCATCACGGGCGCTGGTCGGGGCGGCAATAAGGCTTTTGTCGAAGTTCAAATCAGCTGAAGCCCAACCGGCTAAACTCCTAAAATTGCTACACCTTCCCGTCTGCGCCCAGCGGCCTAAAAAAGTGCGCGTTAAGCAGCGATCTTAGTCAAAAAATAACCAACCGGATTTACTGCTGGTGAAGGACGATAGGGGCTTTCCCAGAGAGCCTGTCAAAAACTAAGGTTAGAACAAAGGATTGCGCTAGGTGCCCCTCAAGGGTTTCTTGTCTTCTAAAGGTAAACTGCGTGGATTCGGCGCGGGTGGGGAGCTGTCGGACAGCGACAAGCTCTCTATGCTTGATGAACTTGAGCAATCCGGGCTCGGCTGGTTCTGGGCGAGCGATTCTGACGGCAAGATTACCTATCTCAGCCCCTCCATTGCAGAACGTATTGACGTACCGATGGATGCAATCATCGGACAGCCGCTTGCCAGCGTATTTGCTCCTGCGGACAGGGAAGGGCGCACCAAATCACTCTCGCTGATGCTGGGCGCGCATAAGAGCTTTACGGGCTATGCCGTGCGCGCCGAAGGCAATCCGGACAAGGCGGTCCTGCGCCTGTCTGGCCAACCGTCTTTCTCCGGTGACAAGTTCCGCGGCTTCCGCGGCACAGGCACCGACATCACCGACGAATATCACCGCGAGGAAGAGACCGAGCGGCTGGCCAAATTTGACTCGCTCACCGGGCTTTCCAACCGCCATCGGATGAAGCACCTGATCGAGACAACGCTCACCGCTTTCAAAGCCGCCAAGCGCAATTGCGCGGTGATGATGATCGACCTCGACAAGTTCAAGCATGTCAACGACACGCTGGGCCATGCGGCGGGTGATGAGCTGTTGAAGCAGGTCTCAGACCGACTGAAGCGCGCGATCGAAGTCGAATGCGAAATCGGGCGTCTGGGCGGTGACGAGTTCCAGGTCATGATCCCGGACAAGGACGATCGCGGAGAGCTGGGTGAGATCGCGATGAAGATCGTGACGATGCTGAAACAGCCCTATTCGCTGGAAGACGGGCGCTGTGTCATCGGATGCTCGGTCGGCATTGCGATCGCGCCGCATGATGGCGTTACGATGCAGGAAGTCGTCAAATCGGCTGACCTTGCGCTGTACTCGGCCAAGAACAGCGGACGCGGCCAATACCGCTTCTTCTCCGGCGAGCTGGAGAACGAGGCGATCTTCCGCCGGCGGTTGGAAGAGAACCTTGGCGCTGCGGTGCGCGATGAACAGCTGTTCCTCAAATACGAACCGATGGTCGATGCGCAAAGCGAAGCGGTGTGCACTCTGGAAGCGCATATTTGCTGGCAGCACGAACAACGCGGTGAGATTGACGAGATTGAGTTTGCCTCGATCCTCGACGGATCAAGCCAGGTTGGTGAAGTGGGCGAGTGGGCGATCCGCGAAGCCTGCCGCCAAGCCAGCGAATGGCCCGACAGCGTCCGCGTTGCGGTCAATGTGCCGGTCGCTCTGTTTGCTGCCGACGGGTTCGTGGAACTGGTCTGCGACGCGCTAGACAAAACCGACTTGCCAGCCACACGGCTCGAACTCGAAATCTCTGAAGCCGTGTTCTTTGGCGACACGGATGTAGTCGACCGCACTCTGGCCGATCTGTTCAAGCGCGGAGTACGCCTGACGCTCGACGAATTTGGCAGCGGCTACTCCTCGCTCGCTTACCTGCGCCGGGCTCCGTTTGATCGGATCAAGATTGACCCCAAACTCATCACCGAAGCGCAGGCGCACGATAGCCGCGATCTTGGCCTTATCAACGCGATTGTGGCTCTGGCCGGCGCGCTGGAGATGGACACGATTGCCGGGGGGATTGAGAGCACGGATCTGTTCGACCGGCTCAAGAAATGCGGCGTCAAATATATGCAAGGCTCGATCTATGCTGAGCCTGTGAGCCGCGAGACGGTCGAGACCGAGCTAATCGGCGAGGCATGGAAGATCGCGCCTAGTGCTGACCGCACCAAACGCGCACGCCGCCGCACAGTGTTCCGCAAGATCGAAGTGATCCACGACGATCACTCTTACGAAGTGACCCTGCGCAACCTGTCCAAGACGGGCGCGCTGATCCAGGGCCTTGCTGACGTTCCCAAAGGCACACAATTCGTTGTCGACCTTGGCGGCGGACAATTGGCGGTTGCAACCGTGATCCGCACCAACGGCGATGTTCAGGGCCTCGAGTTTGAGCAGTCACTGATCGACGATGGCTCAGGCGGCCTTTGCACCCGTCACCGGGTAAGCCCCTATGCGCTTGCCTCAGCCGGAGCACCGCTCGCGGCGCTCTCTCCGGGCGACTACAAAGCCATGCAAGGCGGCGGGATCGGAATGTCGGGCAGCGCTCCGCAATTCGCCTATGCCGCGCCGATCAGAAGCGAGGCCGCCTGAGCCTAATTTCTGAGTTGCAATTTTCGCGAATGACAGACAGCTTTCCTACAGCTATCTGCGCGTGATAATGACTGACCTCTCCAAAATCCGCAACTTCTCGATCATCGCGCATATCGACCACGGCAAGTCCACGCTCGCCGACCGGCTGATCCAGTTTACTGGCGGCCTGACAGAGCGTGAGATGTCTGAGCAAGTTCTTGATAACATGGACATTGAGCGTGAGCGCGGCATCACGATCAAAGCCCAGACCGTGCGCCTCAATTACACGGCCAAGGATGGCGAGACCTATCAGCTCAACCTGATGGATACGCCCGGCCACGTCGACTTCGCCTACGAAGTCTCCCGCAGCCTCGCCGCCTGCGAAGGCGCGCTGCTGGTCGTCGACGCCGCCCAAGGGGTCGAAGCGCAGACCCTCGCCAATGTCTACCAGTCGATCGAGCACGATCACGAAATCGTCTCCGTCATCAACAAGGTCGACCTGCCCGCCGCCGAACCCGAACGCGTGCGGGAGGAGATCGAAGAGGTCATCGGCCTCGACGCATCCGATGCTGTCATGACGTCAGCCAAAACCGGCATCGGTATTGAAGACGTGCTCGAAGCCGTCGTCGCCAAAATCCCGCCTCCCAAGGGCGAGCGCGATGTTCCGCTCAAAGCCTCGCTCGTCGACAGCTGGTACGACCCCTACCTTGGCGTCGTCATCCTAGTGCGCGTCATCGAAGGCGTCCTGACCAAGGGCCAGCAGATCAAGTTCATGCAGGGCGGCACCCAGCACCTCGTCGACCGGGTCGGCTGCATGCGCCCCAAGATCGAGCAATTGCCCGAACTCGGCCCCGGCGAAATCGGCTTCATCACAGCCCAGATCAAAGAGGTCGAGCAAGCCCGCGTCGGTGACACGATCACGACGGTCAAGAACGGCGCGACCGAAGCGCTCGCTGGGTACAAGGAAGTCCAGCCCGTCGTCTTCTGCGGCCTGTTCCCCGTGGACGCCGCCGACTTCGAAAAACTGCGCGAGAGCATCGCCAAACTGCGCCTCAACGACGCCTCCTTCTCATTCGAGATGGAGAGCTCCGCCGCGCTGGGCTTCGGCTTCCGCTGCGGGTTCCTCGGCCTCTTGCACCTCGAGATCATTCAGGAGCGCCTCTCCCGCGAATACGACCTCGACCTCATCACCACCGCGCCTAGCGTCGTCTACCGCGTCCACCTCGCCAAATCGAAGACCGAGGACGCGACGACCATCGACATCCACAATCCCGCTGACTGGCCCGATGTGAACCGCATCGACATGATCGAGGAGCCGTGGATCAAGGCGGTGATCTACACGCCGGACGAATATCTCGGCTCGATCCTGAAGCTGTGTCAGGACCGCCGGGGTATCCAGACCGACCTCACCTATGTGGGCGGCCGCGCGCAGGTGACCTACGAGCTGCCTTTGAACGAGGTCGTGTTCGACTTCTACGACCGGCTAAAGTCGATCAGCCGCGGCTATGCCAGCTTCGATTATGAGCAAGTGGGCCTGCGCGAAGGCGACCTTGTGAAGATGAACATCCTGGTCAACGCTGAACCCGTCGACGCGCTCTCCCTGATCGTCCACCGAGGCGTCGCCGAAGAGCGCGGCCGCGGCATGTGCGAGCGCCTCAAAGACCTCATCCCCCGCCACCTCTTCAAAATCCCCGTCCAAGCCGCCATCGGAGGCAAAATCATCGCCCGCGAGACGATTGCAGCCATGCGCAAGGACGTGACCGCGAAGTGCTATGGCGGCGATATCTCCCGGAAGAAGAAACTGCTCGAGAAGCAGAAGAAGGGGAAGGCCCGGATGCGGGAATATGGGAATGTGTCCATCCCGCAAGAGGCGTTTATTGCCGCGCTGCGGATGGGCGAGGAGTGAAGGTCGGGCAATTGCCATAGACCTAGTGTTGCTAGTCATCAGGTTTTTTGTAAGATGAAAGAACCATCTGAGCGACTATAGGTTTGGGGCAACGTGAATAATTTGAGTGGTTTGGGTGCAAAGGAGTTTGCACCAAGTCTTGAGGCCGAGCGTGAACTCTATTCGTGTATAGTTGATGCGAAGCTAGACGAGAAAGTCCTTAACATCATTCTCCCGGGCGAAAAGCCGCTGGAATATGAGGGCGCCCTTTGGGACTACAAAAGAAGCCTTCCGAATGTAAGCGGGAAGTACATTGAAGGCGCAGATGACCCGGATGAAAAAAAGGTCGCCGAGCTCGTCAAAGACGTAGTTGCATTTCACAATAGCTTTGGTGGCTACATAGTGGGCGGCGTGGCCGAAATTAATGATGAGCCACTCGTTGGATGCGATAATATTAATAGTAGAGGCTTTACAGTCGAGAAGTTGAATGAGCGCCTGAGAGGTTACACGAAAACCGACATCAAGTGCCGATTTTGTCGTATCCTAGTCAATCAGAACGGTGATGGACGCCAAATCGGGTTGCTACATATCCCACAGCGCCTTTCTTCATCGCACGTTGTGCGGATGAGCAAAGGGGCACCAGAGACCAAAGGAAAAGCGGCATTCCGAAAGGGCGATGTATTCGCAAGAATTGATGACAGGTGTGTTCCGGCTCGGGCTGACACAAGGGTGCTACCTTTTGTGTGTTCGGCAAGAAAGCCCGATCAATCACTTAAAAGTCTTAACTTTTCAGCTGAAAACAATCTGCCTCCCAGAGATCCTAATCTGCGAGAGTTTATCGGTCGATCTGACTATCTTGCTGAACTTTGGACGTGGATGACCGAGAAGAATGCTCCTCTGAAAGTGCTGACCGCCCTCGGAGGAAACGGAAAGACCTCAATAGCTTATGAGTTTGCGTGCCAGTTAATACAGAACAAGCCCGCTTCGATTCAGAAGGTGGTTTGGCTTTCGGCTAAAAAGCAGACTTATTCCGCAATCCAAGGAAAGAGATATGAGGCCGCTAGGGTTGATTTTTCTGACCTCGACAGCTTTTTTCGCGCGCTATCAATCGAAGTGGGAGCTCTGGCATCCGAGGTAGGTGAGTGCGACGATGTTTCGGAGCTGCTTGAGCTTGCACATGATCAACTTCTTCAGCTTCCATGTTTGGTCTGCATTGATGATATTGATACGTTATCTCTGAATGATCAGAATGAGCTCTTTGCTCAGGTGCAGTCCTTGTCTGGAAGAGTGTTCGCTACCGGAAGTCGGTTTCTCATTACATCACGGCTTGAGTTTGGCGGTCTGAGCCAGCGCATCAACGTCGAAGGTTTTCCAAAGGACGAGTTCAACGATTACGTAAAGCTACTGAGTTCTGATACGGGAGTTAAGATCAACGCCTCGCTGACAGAGCAACTGAGGAAGGCTTCGCTTGGGTCTCCGATTTTCGCCGCTTCAATTTTCCGGCTGGCCATGCTTGGTAGCAGCATGTCCAATGCAGTCCGGGAATGGAAGGGCAAGCAAGGTGAAGAGGTCCGTAGATTCGCTTTTGCGCGCGAGATTGAGCAGTTGTCGGATGCGGAGTGCCGAACTCTCTTCGCTTTGATCACACTCCAAGAGACCACTCAAATGGAGCTGGCTCAAGTACTGGAGATTGATCATCAGAAGCTTCTAGAACACCTTTCCAGAATTAGAGAGTATCACATGTTTGCGGCTAACGACGCTGCTTTGGCAGGCGCTAAGCTCACCGTACCCGCCCCAATCTTGCTTTTGTCTGACATTGTTCGAGACAAAGTGAATGATCCGACACGCATTGAGAAAGAGTGCGCGCGAGCTAGAAATCGCTCTCCTAAGAACAACTCTAGTGTGGCGTTCTTAGTCGGTCAGATAATTGCCGCTTGGAGAGACGATGACGGTCAAAGAGCACTAGAGATCGCCAAAGAGGGCTTCCGACAGAACCCGAAGAGCAGTGATCTCCCTTGTTTGCTTGGTCGATGCTACCTTCAAGTATCTCCATCAGAACCGAAGGAAGCTGATCGCGTGCTAAAGCGGGCGTTTGAGAATGGATGTACTAGGATTGAGCTCGCGCCACTTTGGATTGAAGCGAAGAGACAGCTATCTGATTGGGTGGGAATTTCGGAGATTGCCGATAAATTGCCGAGCACGGATATTCGCGGACCGGCGGCATATGTTAACGCACTAGCGGAAGCCAATCTTGCAATGCAGGCTGCCTCTAGATCTGACCAAGAAAAGGCTGCGACGAGGTTCAAGAGGTCGATGACGGTGGTCCAAAACGCGATCAGCGAGGGGCGAGCCGATGATAGTTTGCCAGAGATGCGTGAAATCGCTCGGGAATCCGCTCGTCGCTATGTTGCAATTGTCGACGCACAGAATTCTAGAGCTGGGGACAAGAATCGAGTTTTTGATGCGGTGGCAGAAGCGTTTCGCTGCCATATCTCTGAAGCATCCCTACTCTTGCTCGGCGCTAACTCGCTGCGTGCCTGGGCAAATGATGTTTTTTCGAGGCCCGCATTTGATGAGCGGGCTGCTCAGATGCTTTCGACTCGCTTGGACAAATTCGATGAGATTATTGATCATGTTGCAAATGGTGAATATCAAAGAGATCGATTGGCAAACTCGCTTGATGACATCTACCAAGCCTTGGACGAGGACTACCGAGCATACCTTTCACCTCCCGCTAATCCCACCCATCATCCTTGAGCGACCGCCACTTGGGCCAAGTCTCCGGTTCCTCCTGAACCTCGACCTTGCGCGGGGGCTTGGCGTTGATCGTCACTCTCGGGCGAGCCGACGTCTCCCGCTCCGCCGCATCCTCCGCCTCCAGACGCGCCTCGTCGCGGGCTCTTAGCCGCTCGTACAGCTCAAATGCGCGGCGCGTCTCCGGGGAGAGGCAGGCGAATTGCGCGGCTTTGCGGCGCTCGGCGTCTTCGCGAAATCTGGCGAGTTTGGAATCGATGCTGGCGCGGACTTCCTCGGGCGAGACTTTGCTCGCTTCGGCCTCCTGCTCCGCCTCCCACTCGGCGCGCCATTGCTTTTTGAGGCGTTCGGCCTCCATCTTGCCGATGGCGTTGAGGGCCTTGGGGCGGCCTTCGGAAAAGCGCTCAGGGCTGCGATTTCTCAGCATGAACCCCCGCCTACGCGAGGGCAGGCATCAGCAGGCGGTCGTTGTAGCGGCGGCGGGAGCCGACGAGTTTGCCGTAGGAGTAGAGCGGTTCCTCCACGCCGTTCAATGCGCGGTCCATCGCGACGTCCTCGATCCGCTGGACGCCAAGGTCGAGCGCTTTTTGCCATGCGGCGCGGAATTCCTCGGCGCCTTCCTGACGGCGCAGGTAGTAGGCGCCCACGGTGCTCATGTTGACGACCTTGCATGCGGCGGCGACCGAGCCTGTGTCGGCGAGAGCTTCGATGAAGTCGCGTTGGCGCTCGGGCGTCCAGCCATCGTGGCGCTTGCACTCGCGCGGGACGGGGGTGAATGCGGGTAGCTGGCCGCCTTGCTCAATGACTTGGGCGAGAGCTTGGCGGGTGGTGCGGTTGTCGGTCTTCCTCGTCATAGAGGATTATGAACCACAAAAACCGCGTGTAGGAAAATGGGCCGTGGGAGGGCCTGCGGGGGAGGGGCCGATGGGGAGGGTTAGCCTCCCATCGCCTCGCGGATTGTGTCGAAGATGCTGGCCAGCTCCAGCCCCAACGCTTGAAAAGCGATGATGGCGGCGAGGGATATGAGCGCGGCGATCAGGCCGTATTCGATGGCGGTGGCGCCTTCTTCTTCTTGGGCAAGGCGGGTGAGCATGGCGTACTCCGTTGGTTGCGACCGATGCCCCAATGCAAGGGCAACGAGGCTCATTACGTTTGCCCAGGTTTAAGCTTGGCCACCAGAACGCGGTTAACGCTGCGGAGACGATTGCGCATATCCTCACACACTTCACTTGGCGTTCACCATCGCGCTGGTTATAGGCTAGGCCCATGACAACGACGCTCCGAACCAAACTTTCGCGCGCTGCCCTTGCGGGGGCTGCCATCGCCACTCTTGCAGGCTGCGGAGGCGGCTCTGCGAATGAGGATGTGGCTTACGTCGCGCGCGATGTGGAATCGCTTTATGGCGAGGCGCAGCGGCGCCTTGATCGCGGCAACACTTTGTTCGCGGCGGCTCTGTTTGACGAGGTGGAGCGGCAGCACCCCTATTCGCCTTGGGCGCGGCGGGCTCAGCTGATGAGCGCGTTCAGCTATTACATCGCGCGCGACTATAACAAGGCGATCCAGAACGCGCAGCGCTTCCTCTCGATCCACCCGGGTAACAAGGATGCGCCCTACGCCTATTACCTGATCGCGCTCAGCTATTATGAGCAGATCAGCGATGTGAACCGCGACCAGTCGATCACCGAGCAAGCGCAGATTGCCCTTCGCGAAGTGAACCGGCGTTTCCCGCAGACCGAATATGCGGCCGATGCCCGGCTGAAGCTTGACCTTGTCGCCGATCACCTGGCGGGCAAGGAGATGGAGATCGGGCGCTTTTACCAGCGTTCAGGCCGTTGGCTCGCTGCACAATTGCGTTTCCGCAACGTGGTGGAGCAGTACGCGACCACCAGCCACACGCCAGAAGCGCTGTACCGCCTGACGGAAAGCAGCCTTGCGCTGGGCCTGAAGGACGAGGCGGTGAAATACACAGCGGTCCTGGGCGCGAACTATCCGGGCACCGAGTGGTACGAGAAGGCCTATGAGCTGGTCGAGGACAACGCGCCGGGCGTAACGCCGACTTAGTCGGCTCACCGTTGCTCATCGCTGCTTTCTAAGGCATCTTGCTCGTCAAGCAGAGCGAGGAGAGAGCGATGAATGATATTCGAGTATCCTTCCCCAAGCCATGTGACCAGCCTTGGGATGGCATGGCTCCGCGTGGCTGCCATCGCCATTGCTCCACTTGCGACCAAACCATTTTTGACCTTGAGAAGCTGACCATCGACGAAGCCGAGGCTTTGCTCGACAGTGGCGACGAGGTCTGTGTTCGGGCGCGCATTGGCAGCGATGGCCAAGTCGCGCTTGCCAAGCCAGCTGCGGGCGACAAACGCGCCGTCAAGGCGGTTTTTGGTGCAGCAGCTACTGTCGCTCTGGCGGCCTGCTCGACGATCGGCGGCGACAATGTCTCGCCACGCTACACGGTGTCGGGAGAGGTGGACCCTTATGATCGGGGGGCACGCCTTGAGCTGGTTGGAAATGGTCGCGAATATTCGACACGGCCAAAGCGAGACAATTCATTCCGCTTCACCAATCTCATACCCGGCACTTACAGGATGACCATCAGAGACGATTGTGGCGTGACGCATGATCTTGGCGAAGTCACTGTGAGTGAAGAAAACGTTGAAGTTGGCACCGTCGTCAAAGAAATCCTATGTGTTACCGTCGGTAAAATGGAGCGCGCGGACCCACCCTCGCGCGTTTGAGGGCAGCCAGCCCTGACCAAGCTGTGCAAACGTGACTTCCCCTGATGACGCGCACAGCGACTTGGGTTAGACCCAAGTCGAAATGCTGACCCGCCTGTCCATCCGCAATATCGTTCTGATCGAAGCGCTTGATCTTGATTTCGGGCGTGGGCTCGGCGTGCTGACGGGGGAGACGGGGGCGGGTAAGTCGATCCTGCTCGATGCGCTCGGCCTCGTCCTGGGAGATCGGGCGGAAACCGCTTTGGTGCGCGCTGGGGAGCCCAAGGCGAGCGTCACGGCCAGCTTCGAATTTGCCGCTCTGCCAAAGCCGATTGCCGAAGCGCTTGACGATGCGGATCTGGAGATTGAGCCGGGCGAACCGCTGATGATCCGGCGTCAGGTGAAGGCTGATGGCGGCTCCAAGGCATTCATTAACGATCAGCCTGCGAGCGTGGCTTTGCTGCGCGAACTCGCGGCCAGCCTCGTCGAACTGCACGGCCAGCACGATGATCGCGGCCTTGTGAACCCGCGCGGGCACCGGACCCTGCTTGACCGTTTTGCTGGCACTGATCTGGCGACGCTTGAACGCCGCTGGACCAGTTGGGCCAAGGCCGAGGCGCAATTGTCAGAAGCGCGCGCAGAGGTCGAACAGGCCAAGGCGGATCAGGACCTGCTGATCGCGCATCTGGCGGAACTGACCACACTGGAGCCGCAGGCTGGTGAGGAAGCCCGCCTCGCTGCTGCCCGCTCGGACATGCAGAAGGGCGAGAAGCTGTCGGGTGAGCTCGAGGATCTGCGCCACATTTGGGAGGGTTCGGATTCGCCGCTCGCCTCCCTGCGTGTCGCGGCCCGCAAGCTCGACCGCATCGCTCCCGAACACCCGCTGCTGACCGAGGCGCTGGCTGCCCTTGACCGCGCGGTGATCGAAGCGGGTGAGGCGGAGGAGAAGCTGGAGGCGGCGGCAGAGGCGCTGGTCCACGATCCCAAAGCTTTGGACGAGGCTGAAACACGTCTGTTCGAACTGCGCGCGCTGGCTCGCAAACATCGCTGCGAGGTGGACGAACTGCCCGAAAAGATGCGCGATATGCGTGCACAACTCGACGCCATCGAAGGCGGGGAAGCGCAGCTCGACGCGCTGGAAGCTGCGGCGAAAGAGGCGCGTGTGGCTTACGAAAAAGCCGCCGAAAAAGCGCATGATGCACGGATCAAAGCGGCCAAGAAGCTCGACAAAGCGGTGGCGCGCGAGCTTGTCCCGCTGAAGCTGGATGCCGCGCGGTTCCTCACCTCCATCGGCAAACTGCCCGAGGAAAAATGGGGCGCACACGGCTTTGACACGGTCGAATTCCTGATCGCGACCAATCCCGGTGCGGACTTCGCGCCGCTCGGAAAGATTGCGTCAGGCGGCGAACTCTCCCGCTTCATCCTCGCGCTGAAGGTCGCGCTGGCGGAGAAGGGCGGGGCGGCAACCATCATCTTCGACGAAATCGACCGCGGCGTGGGCGGAGCGGTGGCCTCAGCCATCGGAGAACGACTTGCCAAGCTTGCAGCGGACGAAGGCCAACTCCTCGCCGTCACCCACTCACCGCAAGTCGCCGCGCGCGGCGGGACGCACTACCTCATCGCAAAGGCTTCGAGCGGCACCGTCACCAAGACGAGCGTGGTCCTGCTCGACGAAGACGGCCGCCAGGAAGAGATTGCGCGGATGCTGTCAGGTGCGGAGGTCACGCCCGAAGCAAGGGCGCAAGCGGATCGTTTGCTGGAGGGGGTTTGATGAAAATTTTGCACTCAATCATTTTCGCCGCAGGATTTCTTGCTGCGGTAGCCGCCCAATCGCAGGGCCGCTATGCCGGTTCCGTCTCAACCGCTGAGATAATCGAGTTTGGCGAGTGGCCGCTTGAATTTGCTGATCCAGACGCAGTCGAGGCGATCTGGCGGCATGAGATTGCTTGGGCACAAGAGCGCTTTGGTGAGCAGATCGACTTTCTCTGTCTGGGCTATTCCTATGGAAAGCCAACTGACGATTATTTTGAACGCTTCTCGGACATTGAGGTACCGCTGAAGGGGAAGCTCGCTTGCTCGCCTTATGTGGGGGAGGAGGGCTTCTCCGTATTGCTCGGCGTCAGCCACATTCGCTGCGATGGGCCGCGTTGCACCGCTCGCAGCGACATCAGTTTTGGCGAGGTGATAGAGCCCGGCGTCGATGTGGAAGCGCATTTGGTCGATGGGGTTTGGCAGGTTTCGGTGGAGCGGGGCGGGGAGTAGCCCATCAAGCGGCGCTGCGCCGGTTGCTCCTGATGGTGAGATGTATTATCTGAGTAATACACCTATTCGATCAGGACTCATGCTCCATGGATGACTTCGCCCCCTTTGCTTTCACACTTGCCATGTTGCTGCCATTGGCGGCGATTGGCCTTACGACCGTGACGGCTCTCGTGCTGATGCCGATACTGGGCCTCGTGTCGGAGTGGAGCTTCCGTCGGATATTCTTCACATCCTTTGCCATCGGCCTCCTCGCGCCGGTCATCGCAGGCGTCTCGCTAGCCTCTTCGGCCAAGGAGTTCGCGGATGGCCGCGACTTTCGTGACGTACTCGCGCAGTCCATCCCGAACGGTGAAGAGCGGGTCGAGCAATGGACGCAGGCCGGCGAGCGCGTGCGCGAGATTGGCGAGGCGGCGGAACGCGGCGAGATCACTGAGGCCGAGGCCGAGCGGCAGATCGCGCAGATCATCGAAGAGCAGACCGGCCTGCAAATCAATCCCGATGATGTGCAGATCGACACACGTGAGGGTGGCTTGCAGATTGAGACACGCTAATACGGGGCGCATGACGACCACGACCGAAGCAGACGCCGCCAATGAATTGATGCGCCTTGCCAAGCAAATCGCGCATCACGACAAGCTCTATCACGCGCAAGACGACCCTGAGATCACCGACCAGGAATATGACGCGCTGGTCCGCCGCAACCGCGAGCTGGAAGAGGCGTTTCCGCATCTGATCCGCGATGACAGTCCGTCCAAAAAGGTAGGCCATCAGGTCGCGTCCTCACCGCTCTCCAAAGTCACGCACGAAGTTCGGATGATGAGCCTCGACAATGGTTTCAACCGTGAGGAAGTCGAGGATTGGGTGGCGCGCATACGGCGCTATCTGAACCTTTCCGAAGACGATCCGATGGCGATCACTGCTGAGGACAAGATTGACGGCCTATCCTGCTCGCTTCGTTACGTGAACGGCCAGCTGGTCCGGGCAGCCACGCGCGGCGACGGGCAAGTGGGCGAGGATGTGACGGCCAATGTCGCCCACATCTTCGACATCCCCCAGGCTTTACCAGCCGGGTGTCCTCCCGTCTTTGAAGTGCGGGGCGAGGTCTACATGTCGCGCGCCGACTTTGCGGCACTCAATGTGGCGCAGGAGGAGGCGGGCGGCAAGCTCTTCGCCAATCCGCGCAACGCGGCGGCGGGGTCCTTGCGGCAGAAGGATGCGAGTATGACGGCCAAGCGCCCGCTCAAATTCTGGGCCTATGGCTGGGGCGCGGCTTCCGAGGTTCCTTGCGCGACGCAGCACGAAATGATGCGCATGATTGAGAGCTGGGGCTTCCCGCTCTCGCCGTTCCTCACCGTCACCGACAGCGTCGATGCAATGATCGCACACTACGAGGAGATCGGACGGCAGCGCCCGAGCTTGGGCTATGAGATTGACGGGGTCGTCTACAAGGTCGACCGGCTCGATTATCAGCATCGCCTCGGCTTTGTGTCCAAGGCTCCGCGCTGGGCGCTCGCGCACAAATTCCCGGCAGAGAAAGCGCAGACGACGCTCGAAGCGATCGACATTCAGGTCGGGCGAACCGGCAAGCTGACGCCTGTGGGCAGGCTCGCGCCAGTGCTGGTCGGCGGGGTGACCGTCACCAATGTGACGCTCCACAACCGGGATGAGATCGAGCGTTTGGCCGTGCGTCCGGGCGACCGTGTCGTGATCCAGCGCGCAGGCGATGTGATCCCGCAGGTTGTCGAAAATCTCACCCGCGATGAGGAGCGCGAACCCTTCATCTTCCCGGACCGCTGCCCGGTCTGCGACAGCGAGGCCGTGGCCGAGGATCAAGACGTTGATGTCCGCTGCACCGGCGGCCTCATCTGCGGTGCTCAACGGACACAGCGGCTCGAGCACTTTGTCAGCCGCAAAGCGCTCGACATCGAAGGCTTCGGGAGCAAAACCATCGCGCAATTCTTCGAGAAGGAGTGGCTGGAGAGCCCGGCTGACATCTTCCGCCTAAAGGACCGGCGCGAGGATATTCTCGCGCTTGATGGCTGGAAGGAGAAGTCGGTCGACAACCTCCTCGCCGCGGTTGAGGCGAAGCGTGAACCGGATGCGGCGCGGCTGCTGTTCGGGCTGGGCATCCGGCATGTGGGGGAGACGACTTCACGCGATCTGATGAAGGCAATCGGAGACATCGACATGCTCCGTTTCGCAGCGGAAGATTACTATGCTTACCGCGATGAGTATCCTCGAGAACCTGATGAGAGGCCGTCACCGTTCAAGACACGAATGGATACTGCCGCTAAAGACATTTTTGGTGTTTCTGATGGCTTTGGTGCGACCGTTGCGGACTCGTTAGCTGACTTCTTCCACGAAGAGCACAATGTGCGCGTCTGGGAAGACATGCTCTCCCAAGTTTCCCCTCCGCGCTACGAAGTCGAAATCCCTCGACAGCCCCGTCGCGGGCAAGACGGTGGTCTTCACCGGCAAGCTCGAAACCATGAGCCGCGACGAAGCCAAAGCCCAGGCGGAACGCCTGGGCGCGAAAGCAGCAGGCAGCGTCAGCGCCAAGACTGACCTGCTGGTTGCAGGGCCGGGCGCTGGATCGAAGCTCAAGAAGGCCGAGAGCCTAGGGATTAAGGTGGTCGACGAAGCAGGCTGGGCCGCGATTGTAGAGGCGGCGGGGTAAGCCAAACCGCTAAGAACCTTAACGTTTCGGGCTTATGGCAGGGGCATTACGAAAGGGGATCGCACCATGCGTACACTGCTCAGCCTGATCTGCGCCGCCGCGGCGGCTCTTGCCACAACCGCCTGTTCGGATGGGCTTGCCGCGACCGACATTTTCGACCGCTCCGGCCCGACAGCCTATGTCGCACCACCGGTAGAGCCGCGTAGCACTTGGGCGGATAAGATCCTCACCGACGGGAAAATCCCTGATCGTGGCTTTCTGGTAGCTTATTTCAACCGCTCGCAATCCTCGCCAAAGTTCCACATCGAAGAGGTCGATAGCATTGCGGTGAAATATGCGTGGAGCGACCTGCACAACATTCGCTCAGAGCAATTCGCAGCCTATTGGATCGGTCAGGTTCACTATGAGGAAGGCGGCAATCGCACTATTGGAATCAACGAAGGGCGCGCCCAGTCCCGTATCTTCATCGATGGTAAGCAGGTTTATCCCGCTCAGAACGGGCGAAACCGGGGAGAGATCACGCACTACTTCTCATCCGGCAAACATCTGATCGAAGTCGAATACATCAACAACTGGCACACCACCGAATACAAGGTCACCATCGCCGACGAGCAAGAGCCGCCGCTCTCTGATGACGAGCTGCGCAGTCGTCTCGCGCGGATCGGTGGCTCGGACATCGTTTATGTGTCGCTTTACGAAAGCGACAATCAGGACACGAGTGTCGAGGTCTCCCTGCCGCGCTTCAAGGAGCCGGTGGTGGTTTGGCTTGATTCCTATGAAGGGATCGACTGGAGCGTCGACGCGCCCGGCGGTGTTTCAGCCTATGTGATCGGGTCTTACGCTCCGGCCAGTCGCGTGATGGGCGACGCAGACGTCCCGGTCTATCGCTCGAATTCGCGCATCGGGACTCGTGATCGCGGTAGCTCGGGCGGTTGCTCTTGCACCTCCGGCCACTTCTACTGCGAGCAGAAATCCGGGCTGGGCAGTCTGGAGCAAATCCTGCGCGATAGGACTGGCAAGACGTTGGTCGGCTTTGGCAGCGACTACAGCACCGCAAGGCTTTCGGTTGATCGCTTCCAGCAGGCTGACCGCGCGATAGCCGCTGAAAATGCCCGCGCCATCGAAGCGGCAAGGCGCGCTTGTGAGGCCGAAGCCAACCCCGACTTTGACACGATGCTGAACGACGCGCCGTCCGCTCCTCGGGTGGATGATTCGGGCGACTGGGCCCCGGACACGCCTCGCTAAGCTCATGAACCTCCTCCTCCACGAACTCCACCCTCAAGCGCTTCGCATTGCCGAGCTTCTCCGCGTTCGGGGTGAGAAGGTGGCGGTGGCGGATGGTGCGACGGGCGGCTTGATTGCGGCGAGCCTTCTGACCGTACCCGGCGCGCTCGATTTCTTTGTGGGGGGAGGGGTGGTCTATTCTTTCCGCGCGCGAGATGTGTTGTTCGACCTCCCGCGAGAGGCGTATAAAGGCATGCGCGGGGCAAGTGAGGAATATGCCCTGCTTCAAGCGCGTGCGATACGGGATAATTTCCAGGCAGATTGGGGGCTGGCGGAGAGCGGCTCTGTCGGGGCTTCGAAGCATCCCACTGGCGCTCCTGCTGGGCAGAGCGTGGCTGCGCTTGCAGGTCCGGATGGCGAGTTTACTCGGCAACTCAACACCGGCAGCGATGACCGGATTGCCAATATGGGCGATTTCACCCGCAATGCGCTCGATCTGCTGGAGGCGGGCCTTCAGGCGGACCAGACGGGGTAGGACACCCACCACACCGTAAGCACTGCAAAGACGGGTGTGAGCACGGCGGACTCGCGTTTGAACAGCCCCATGTAAGCGGCGAGCAGCGCCATCCCGAACGTCAGGATGATCAGAAAGCCGCCAATGTCGAGCCACGGCAGCAGCGCGACAAGGAACTTGCTGCCTCCGCCATTCATCACGCCCATGAAGAAGCAGGCGACCAGGGCAAAGGCACACAATCCGTCGAACACGGCCTCGGTCTGGGAGAACTCGAAGATGCCGAGCCACAACCCGGCGCCGTTGGACAGGCATCCAACGATCAACAGCAGCATATTGCCGGTGTTGGAAATGCGGTTGTACCTCAGCTCACCCCAGACAAGCGGGACCAGCGCCAGCACAAAGGCGGCGGTATAGCTGATGTGGAAGATCGGCTCGGACATGGACTGCGCTAATAGCGCGAAAGCGAAAACATTCGGTTAGTTTCGAGGCGCTTGGACAGAAGAAGCGCAAGATTTTTTTTGCGCCACCTGTCGAATCCGTCTTGCCCGCTTCGTCTTCTTGTCAGAGCCTCGCCATTGTGGCGCGGCCATTGAGGAAGAGAACCCATGCAATACATGCTGCTGATCAATGAAAGTGAAGATGCCTATTCCGGTGAAGACGCGGCTCAAGTGATGGAAGCCACGCTGGCCGGTCACATGAAGCTTATCGAAAAGCTGACCGAGGCTGGCGTCGAATGGTCGGGCAACCGACTGCGTGAGGCCAACACCGCCACCACGTTGCGCTTTGAAGGCGGCAAAGAGGCAGGCCTGCATGACGGCCCATTTGCCGAAACTCACGAAGAGCTGGGCGGCTACTACATCGTTGACGCTCCCGATCTCGACACAGCCGTCGAATGGGCGCGGATGATACCGATCCCCGGCAATGGCGCGATTGAAATTCGCCCCGTCTGGCCTGACGAGGAAATGTGAGCGGATTGGAACGATGAAGGGGCAGGGCGCTCTCGCTCGCGAAATCGCGGATGCACGGCCACGGGTGGTTGCCGCTCTGGCCGTGCATTTGCGCGATCTCGATCTGGCGGAGGATGCCTTTGCGGAGGCTGCTGCGAAGTGTCTTGGGCTCGATGAGCCGCCGCGCAATGTCGCGGGCTGGCTGACGGTTGCAGGCAAAAGGCAAGCGGTGGACGCAATCCGCAAACGCCAGGCCGAAGCTCGGGCAAGCGAGGGTGCTGCGCAGGTGAGCGATATGGGCGAAGTAATCGAACTCCCTGAACCGATTGCGGATGAGCGGCTGCGGCTGATCTTCATCTGTTGTCATCCGGCAATTGCGCTGGAGGCGCGCGTAGCGCTGGCGCTCAAGGTCATTTGCGGGCTGCCCGTGGCAGAGATTGCGCGGGTCTTCCTGACCAGTGAGCCGACCATGTTCCAACGCATCACGCGTGCCAAGAAGAAGGTGGCGGAAGCGGGGATCGGCTTTGAATTGCCGCCGCGCAAACATTGGGGCGAGCGGCTTGATGCGGTGCTGTTGACGCTCGAGCTGGCTTACACGGCGGCCTATCAGGACGCGGCCGGAGAGCGGACGCAGGTCGATGACGGCGCGCTGGGTGACGAGGTTGCGCGGCTTGCTAGCATGGTCGCAGAGCTTCTCCCTCAGGAGCCAGAGGCGCTGGGACTGGCAGCGATGGTGCTGCTGGCGCGGTCGCGGGCTGAGGCTCGGTTGGATGAGGATGGCGCGATGGTGCCGCTTTCCCAGCAGGACGCGGGCCACTGGGATTTTGCGATGATTGAGCGGGCGCGGGCGCTGCTCGACCAAGCGGCTGAGTTGGGAGCGACCGGCCCCTATCAGGTGATGGCCGCGATCCAGCTGACCCATGCACGCAGGGCCTTTGGTGGAGCGACAGATTGGGCTGCTATCCTCCAGCTTTATGATGCCCTGCTAATGCTGAGACCCGGGCCAATGGTTGCGCTCAACCGCGCGTTGGCGCTGGCGAAGGTGCAGGGGGCTGAGGCGGGATTAGAGGCTTTGAACGAGGTTGATCCGGCGACGCTCGCCAAGGCGCGGCCCTATCATGTGGCGCGGGCGGAATTGCTCGGCCTGTCTGGTGCGAAGGACGAAGCGCGGGCGGCGCTAGAAGCGGCGCTCGATCTCGATCCGCCGAGCGCTGAGCGGCTTTATCTTGAGCGAAAACTCGCCGAATTGTGAGCCCTTAGCGTGCCGCCCTGCGCCGGAACCACAGAATCGCCCAATCCCCACGTTCGAGCCGCGCCACAGGTCTGAATCCAGCTTTGCGATAGGCGCGGCGGACGTTCTGCTCTTGCTCTCCGGCGAGCAGACCGGCCAGCAATACCGATCCTCCAGGACTGACTGAGGCGGCGAAGTCGGGGGCAAGCTCGACCAAGGGCCCTGCTAGAATGTTGGCGATCAACAGGTCGTAGGGCCCGCGGACTTCCAGCAGCGGATCGTCCATTCCATCGGCGATCACCATGGTCATCTGGCCGGAGCCTGAGCCTAGCTCCACGTCGTTGAGCGCCGCATTGTCCTCGACAACCTGCGCGCACACCTCGTCGATGTCGGACGCCGTCACCGTGGCGGACGGCCACAGCGCCATCGCTGCAAAGCCAAGCAGTCCAGTGCCCGTTCCGATATCGGCGATGTTGCGCGCGACCACACCGCGTTCTTTCATCGCACCGAGCATTTCCAAGCATCCTGCGGTCGTGCGGTGCTGACCTGTGCCAAAGGCTTGGGCGGCGGGGATAGTGAAGTTGATCGCGTCTGGCTCAGCCTCAAACTCCGGCGTGTGGACATAGAATTGCCCCGCGCGGATTGGCTCCACCCCTTTCTGGCTGATCGCGAGCCAGTCTTCGTCGCCCAATTTTTCGACTTCGATTTTCGGAGCTTTTCCCGCGAAGAGCTTCGCAAGCGCAGAGGTTTGTGCCTCGGCGGGCTTGCTGGGATACCATGCCTCCAACACCCAATCCTGCGGCCGGTCCTCCGCCACTTCGCGGCCCGATATGACGAGGTCATAGTCCCACTCATCCAGCTCGTCATGGGCGAGCAGGGCGGCTTGCACTCGGCGCTTTGGCGCGAAGGCGGAGAGTTTCCAGCTCGTTCCGCTCATCGCACGAAGCTCGCGCCGTTGGCGTCGATGACGGCTCCGGTCATGGAGGCAGGCGCGTCGAGCGCGCAGAAGGCGATGACTTTGGCGATTTCCTCTGGCGTTGCAACGCGTCCAAGCGGAATGTCGGCAAGCAGTGAGGCTCCGCCCCGGCTTTCCAGATAGTCCCCCGCCATGGCCGTGTCGGTAAAGCCGGGCGTGATCGCGTAACTCACGATTCCCTCGGCTGCATAGGCACGCGCAATGGTCTTGTGCATCGCCACCATGCCGCCCTTGGCCGCTGCGTAGTGCCAGTGCGCGGGCGAATCTCCGCGATAGGCCGCACGGCTCGCGACATGGACCAGCCTACCGCGCAGGCCGTCCGCACCGGAGAATCCCTTCAGCCAATGCTGCACAGCAAAGCGGCTCAATTGCGCCGCGGCGGTAAGGTTGATGCGGAGCGTGTCCTCCCATGCATCTAGCCATTCTATATCGGAGCGTTCCAATCGGTTTACCTCGAACAATCCGGCATTGTTGATCACCGCGCTGATATCTCCGCCCGACACCTCAAGTGCCTGTTCCCACAGTGCTTGTGCCGCCATCGGGTCGGAGAAATCAGCGGCGATCTGGATGTCGCCGTCCTCGTTTGAGGAGGCTGAGGTCGCATGGCCGATCACGCGCACGCCGCGCTCCGCCAGAGCCGCCTTGGCCGCCGCGCCGATCCCTCGACTAGATCCGGTGAGAAGAATGTATGTCATGCAATGCTCTATTGCGAATTTTTGCACCGAGAGTCGAGCTTCCCAGCCTTGCACCGCGCGAGCGTTCCGCTAAGTGGATGTGGGGCCCAGACGACGGGGCAAGAATACAAATGGGATCACAATGAGCCAAAGACCGCTTTCACCGCACCTATCGATATGGCGGTGGGGACCGCACATGCTGGTTTCCATCCTCCACCGCGTGACCGGAGACGGCATGGCGCTGGTGGGTCTTGGCGTTTTGGTCTGGTGGCTGGGCGCTCTGGCGAGTGGTCCGGAGGCGTATGAGACCTTCCTTTGGGCGGCGAAGTCGCCCGTTGGCTATATCGTGATGGTCGGCCTGACATGGGCCTTCTTCACCCATATGATGAGCGGTTTGCGGCACTTCGTCCTTGATATCGGCGCTGGCTATGAGCTCGACACCAACCGCATGTGGTCGATTGCATCGCCGTTGATCGCGATTGCGCTGACCGTGGCTCTGTGGGCCTACATCCTGCTGGGTAAAGGGTAAGCGCTATGGGTAACGGTACTTCCATCGGCAAAGTGCGCGGACTTGGCTCTGCTCACGAAGGCGCGCATCACTGGCTGGTTCAGCGCACCACGGCGGTCGGCAATGTGGTCCTGATGACGTGGTTCTTCGTTAGCGTCCTGCTGCTTCCGGCCTACGACTATGCAACCGTGACGGCGTGGTTAGCCAAACCAATCGCTGCGGTTCCGATGATGCTGCTCATCATCTGCGTGTTCTATCACGCCAAACTCGGCTTGCAGGTCCTGATTGAGGATTACGTGCACGAAGCCGGATCCAAATTCGCGGCCCTGACCGCACTCAACCTCGCAGTTTTCGGCGGCGGCGCTTTTGCACTCTTCAGCACCGCCAGCCTCGCACTTACAGGAGCCGCCTGATGGCGAACACTGAAGCCAATGGCGCCAACGGTTTGACCGGCGCTTACAAGATTATTGACCACACCTATGACGTGGTCGTGGTGGGCGCGGGCGGTTCCGGCCTGCGCGCAACGACGGGCGCGGCTGAGGCTGGCCTGCGCACCGCCAACATCTCCAAGGTTTTCCCGACCCGCTCGCACACGGTGGCAGCGCAAGGCGGCATCGCGGCGAGCCTGGGCAACAATTCGCCCGATCACTGGCAGTGGCATATGTATGACACGGTCAAGGGTTCGGACTGGCTCGGCGATCAGGACGCGATCGAATATCTCGTGCGCGAAGCTCCGCAGGCGGTTTATGAGCTGGAGCATGCCGGTGTCCCGTTCAGCCGCAATGAAGACGGCACGATCTACCAGCGCCCGTTTGGCGGTCACATGCAGAATATGGGCGAGGGCCCTCCCGTCCAGCGCACCTGCGCTGCCGCTGACCGCACCGGCCACGCCATGCTCCACGCGCTCTATCAACAGAGCCTGAAATATGACGCGGACTTCTTCATCGAGTACTTCGCGCTCGACCTCATCATGGCCGATGTCGATGGTGAGAAACGCTGCGTTGGTGTGATGGCGATGTGCCTCGACGATGGCACGATCCACCGGTTCCGCGCGCAGTCTGTGGTTCTGGCAACCGGCGGCTATGGCCGTTGTTATTACACTGCGACTTCTGCGCACACCTGCACCGGCGATGGCGGCGGCATGGTGCTGCGCGCGGGTCTTCCGCTGCAAGACATGGAGTTCGTCCAGTTCCACCCGACCGGCATTTACGGCGCGGGCGTGCTCATCACCGAGGGCGCGCGGGGTGAGGGCGGCTATCTCACCAATTCCGAAGGCGAGCGGTTCATGGAGCGCTATGCGCCGAGCGCGAAGGACTTGGCATCGCGCGACGTTGTCAGCCGCTCCATGGCGCTGGAAATGCGCGAAGGGCGCGGTGTGGGTGCGGATGGCGACCACATCTACCTCCACCTCGACCACATCGATCCCAAGGTGCTCGCCGAGCGCCTTCCGGGCATCACCGAGAGCGGCAAGATCTTCGCTGGCGTTGATCTGACGCGAGAGGCTCTGCCCGTCACGCCGACGGTCCATTACAATATGGGCGGCATCCAATGTAACTATCACGGCCAAGTCGTGACCATCGGCCCGGATGGCGATCCGGACTCGGTTGTGCCAGGGCTTTATGCTGTGGGCGAAGCGGCCTGTGTCTCGGTCCACGGCGCGAACCGTCTGGGTTCAAACTCGCTCATTGACCTCGTGGTCTTTGGCCGCGCGACCGGTCTGCACTTGAAAGAGACGCTGACCGCTGGCGCGAAACAGCCCGAATTGCCGAGCGACAGCGCGGACTTCGCACTCGGTCGTCTGGACCACTTCCGTTACGCGCAGGGTGGTTCCCCCACCGCAGCCATCCGCTCTGACATGCAGAAGGCGATGCAGAAACACTGCGCCGTCTTCCGCGACAGCGCTCTGATGGACGAAGGCGTCAAGATCCTTGCTGAACAGAACAAACGGATGGAGGACATTCACGTCACCGACCAGTCGCTGATCTGGAACAGCGATCTCATCGAAACGCTCGAGCTCGACAATCTGATGAGTCAGGCGAATGTCACCATGGCATCGGCCGCCAACCGCAAGGAAAGCCGCGGCGCGCACGCGCATGAGGACTTCCCGGATCGCAATGACGCTGAGTGGATGAAGCACACCGTCGCCTGGTTCGATGGCTGGGGCGGCCGCGGTTCAAACATCCGCATCGATTACCGCCCCGTCCACGACTACACGCTGACCGAGGATGCGGGATATATCGAGCCGAAAGCGCGGGTGTATTGATCTACATTTATGCCGCTATTCGATGAGGGAACCGAGAAGATTGCCCAAGGCACGCTGGCTGGGCTGGCAATCGTCTCTGGCTACCAAGTTGGGGTTTCTGCGGATTTGTTCGCCCCCCTAAGTTATGTTGGCGGAGGAGCCGCTGAGCTATCCACTAACGCCGCCTTTGCCTTGCTTTCGGCTTGGCTGTTTAACCTTGTGGTTGTTGTTTATCCTGACCTAGTGAGACGCAGGCGGCTACGGAGATGGCTGTCAGAAAGACATTTCAGGTTCAAAGATCAGCTTAACAGGCATTACCATCACCTGATTGGCTTGCCATACGAGCAGGAAACGATTGAAGAACTCCGAGACCCCCTTGTTTGGGTTGATTACTTTTATGCCCGATATTCGGAAGACCAGAGTCGTTGGCATGCGGTTCACAATGCTCTCTACGAATGGGGGCTCCCTGAGATCAGATCCTATTGCGCGTCTTTCGAGGCTGACTGCGAATTGGCAGCAATGCTAGCAGGAGACCTCAATCAACAACGAGCTGATATCCTTTCACGGGTGCGCTTTGTTGCGCAGAAGGCAGCGTTAGTTGAACCTGAATACGACGAAATAAAGTCGCTTCTATGGGTTCTATCCAACCTCCATTGCCCATCCCGATTGCTAGACAATAGGGCCGATTCTGATCCATTTTCAAAAGACATCGCAGGCTTTTGACAGTTTTCATGCCCAACCACACCCAATCCTACCTCGTTGAGTACGCCTCTTACACATACAGCAACGCCTCATGACCTTCAGGGTCGCAATTCTCGGCGGGTATGGCAATTTTGGTGGCTACATCGCGCGCGCCCTCGCGCCTGATCCTAATATCGCGCTGGTCATTTGCGGCAGAAACCTTCTCAAGGCTGAGGCTTTTGCGGCGGGCCTCAATCCGGCCAATCCGGCGAGCGCTGCGTTGGTCGATATCGATGATCTCGGGTCGAGCCTAAAGGACATCGCGCCTGACCTTGTGATCCACACGGTCGGTCCGTTTCAGGGGCAGGATTACCGCGTCGCGCGGGCCGCTATTGAGGCGGGGGCGCATTATTGCGACCTTGCCGATGCGCGGGAATTTGTGTGCGAGATTGGCGAGCTCGATGGGCTCGCAAAACAACACGGCGTCGCAGCGATTGCGGGCGTCAGTTCGGTTCCCTGCCTGACTGGAGCCTATCTCGACGAAGCCAGTAAGGTGATGACCATCACCGAGGCGGATTACGGGATCAGCACCGCGCAGCAGACCGCTCGGGGGATTGGAACTGCGGCTGCGGTTCTGTCTTATGTCGGCAAGCCGTTCACGCGGCTGAAGGATGGGGCGATGGCCCGCGTCTTCGGGTGGCAAGGGCAGCATTCACAGGTCTATCCGAAGCTGGGCCGCCGCTGGTTTGGCTATTGCGACGTGCCTGATTTTGACCTCTTCCCTGCGCGCTATCCCACCCTCAAATCGCAGAGATTTGCCGCTGGGCATGAGACATTGCCGCTGCATTTTGGCACCTGGCTGATGAGCTGGGGTGTGCGTCTGAAGCTCCTGCCACGGCTCAGCAAAATGTCGGGCCTATTGCTCAAGCTCAGCTTCCTGTTCGACTGGATGGGGTCCGATGAAAGCGGCTTTCACATGTTCATCAAGGGGCACGACAAGGATGGAGCGCCGGTCGAACGCCGCCACTACATCATTGCGCGCGATGGCCATGGCCCCAACATTCCCTGCACGCCCGCCATTGTGATCGCCAAGAAGCTGGCAAGGGGAGAGGCTCTGGAACCCGGCGCGCGGCCTTGTGTTGGTCTCATAAGCCTTCGTGAATTGCGCGAGGCGCTTGCGCACTTCAATCTGGAGTGGATCGACGAATGAAGCTCAACCACACCCAATCCGACCTCGCGAAGTTCGCCCCCTACAGCTATCGCGACGACTCCAACGTCCCGGACTTCGACGAGAGCCGCTCGCTCTTCATCTTCGACCACCACTGTGTGCTGTGCTCCGGCGGGGTCGGCTTCATTATGAAGCATGACAAACGCGGCCGCATTGCCTTCACCTCGGCGCAAAAGCCTTTGGGGGAGGCGCTTTGCGAGCATTACGGGATCGACTGGGATGAGAGTTTTCTCTTCATCCACAAGGGGCGGCCATATGTGAAATTCTCCGGCTACTTCGCGGTCGCGGCGGCGATGGGCGGCATCTGGCATTTGCCGCGCCTCTTTCGGATCATCCCGAACCTGATCCTCGATCCCATCTACGACCTCGTCGCGCGCAATCGTTACAAGTGGTTTGGCCAGACCGAGGAGGCCTGCGCCGTCCTCACCCCCGACCAACGCGCGCGGTTGATTGACGCGAAAGCATCGAGTTGAGTTAGGCCGCGCATTTTCCCACGGCATAAACCAAATTTCGCAATGGCTCTCGCACCCGACCATCGCTAAAACATCATCCGAGGGCCAAGCATTGAAATTCAGGGGAGGCATGCGTGCAGCTGCTTGCCAAGTTCGCCGATCCCGCCGTTGAAAAGGCCTATGTGAACTCCGAGCGGGAGGAGCGCCTGCCCGCGACCCGTTTCCTGGCCGGGATCGGGATCGTCACGCTGATCAGCTATATCGGCTTCAACCCGATGCATTTCCCGTCCGAGGGCGTGGTCGCCTACAACATGGCGGCGATCCCCTTCATGGCGGTGTTGAGCGGCATTTTCGCGCTGACCTTTACGCGCTTCTACATCGAGCAGGCGTGGATCGACCTCGTCATCTTCATCGCGATGACGGTGGTGATGGTGCTGTTGATTGAGGCGTTGGGCGCTCAGTCAGAGATCACTAAGATCAGCCGGTTCGGCATGGGGATCATCAATTTTGGGATCCTGGTTGTCTTCGCCAGCGTGGGCTTTGTGGCCACCACGCGTTATTTCTTTAGCTGGGCGGTGGTGCTCTTGCTGACCTATGGCGCCTTCCTGCTGACCTCCAACCGCGACATTGTCACGGTCGTTTACTCCTTCACCAACTTTACCACCTTTTTCACCTTTGCCTGCTTCGTGAACTGGGACATCGACCGGCGCGCGCGGCGTTCTTACCGGGCTTGGATGAAGCTGGAGGAGGAGCGGGCGAAGACCGAACAGATGTTGTTCAATGTCCTGCCCGAAGACGTCGCCAACCGGTTACGCCGGGGCGAGGTGGTGGCGGACAGTTTCTCCGATGTGTCCGTCGTCTTTGTCGACATTGTCGGTTTCTCAAAACTGGCGCGCAAACTTTCGCCGGGGCACCTCGTCAAGATGCTGAACGGTGTGTTTGGCTTGGCGGATGAGTGTGCGGAGCGGACCGGGGTGGAGAAGGTCAAGACGATCGGCGATGCCTATCTCGCAGTGGCTGGCGGCACGACGACGACGGCGAACGATGCGCTCGCCGCGATCCGCTTCGCCCGCGCTTTGATCGATGCGGTGGAGCAATATGCGCAAGAGACCAAGATCGACGTGAAGGTGCGCGTGGGCGTTCACACCGGGCCGGTTGTGGGCGGAGTGATCGGCCAGCACCGCATGGCCTACGATTATTGGGGCGACACGATGAACACCGCCGCACGGCTTGAGAGCATCGCTGAGCCAAACGGTATCGCGGTCTCTGAAAGCACCTATTTCGCCGCGTGCTCTGAGGTTGATTTCACCCAACCAGAGCTGATCACTCTAAAAGGGATTGGTGAGACCAAGGTGTACCGCGTTGTGGGTGAGGATTGAGGCCTTGACCGAACTGCCGCTCTCATGGACATTCCACGCCATGATTGCACGCATTCTCACAGGGTTCGCACTGGTCTCCACTCTCGCTGTCACCGACATCGGCACGGCCAAGGCGCAGGACGGAGCCAATCAGCCTCCGCCGCATACGCAGCGTTTCCCCAATCTTGGGTCGGGCAACAGCCGCGAAGAGATGATGAAAAGCTTTGAGGCGTCTCCGCGCATGGAGCGGACTGCTTCGGCTCTCGACCTGCTCACCCAGCAACGGCGTCTCGCCATGTCTCTCAGCCAGTTGGAACCGCAGCGCGAAGGCGTCGTCGATGCCTATGTCGTGACAATCGCGCTGGACAGTGATCCGGTTTTTGCCCGCGAAGCGCGCGAGACAGGCCGCGTTTTGGCGAGCCGCTATGATGCAGATGGGCGGACCGTGACTCTCGCTGGCCCCGACGGCACGCGCGATGATCTGCCGCGCGGCAATATTGAAAGCCTGTTGGTGACGCTCGCCCATGTGGCGGAGGTGATGGACACGGATGAGGACGTTCTGGTTCTCTACACAACCAGCCACGGCAACCGTCTGGGCCTTGCCTATCACTATGGCGATACAGGCTACGGCGTGCTCTCCCCAGCGACGCTTGCGGGCGCGCTGGAGGAATTGGGGATTGAGCGGCGGCTCGTCATTATCAGCGCGTGCTACTCAGGCGTCTTCGTCCCTGCGCTGGCGAGCGAGGAGGGCGCGGTGCTGACTGCGGCATCGGCGGAGCGCAATTCCTTCGGTTGCCGGGCGGAGAATGACTGGACCTTCTTTGGCGACGCGCTGATAAACAATGCGATGCGCCAGCCACAATCGCTGGAGGAGGCTGCAACACAGGCGGGAACCACAGTCGCAGGCTGGGAGTACAATTTCGGATTGCTCGCCTCACTCCCTCAGGTCGCGATTGGATCAAAGGTCGATACATGGCTTGATGAACTTGAGGGGCGCATGCCACGCCAAGCCAGCGCACCGGTCGGACGGCCCGCCATCAGCGCTGAGTGATCAACTGGCGCCTTCGTCCGCTTCTGTCTCAACCCGGCGCGCTTCAATAATCTCAACCGGCTCCGCAATCATCTGTCCGCGCATTACGCCTTGGCCTTTGTCAGGATCAGCGGGCAAAGCGTGGATCGCGGAGACGACATCCATCCCTTCGATCACATAGCCAAACGCCGCATAGCCGTTCTGCCAGACCGGCTCTTCAGCATCGGGCCGCGCATCGAGACCTAGCTGATCCTGCACCATGATCGAGAAATCGCCATTGGCCGTGCCCGGCTCCCCCATCGCCATGGAAATCGCGCCATTGGTGTGGCTAAGCCCGGTTTGCGTCGTGGGCTCATGCGGGATGTCGGGTAACAGGCGCTCGGGATCAAAGCGCACACCCGCCTGGATCAGGCCATTGGGTGAGGGCTCCCGGTCCAGCTTCATGGTGCGGTAGAAGACGGTGCCATCAAAGCGTCCCTCATCCACATAGCGCAGAAAATTCGCCGCCGTGATCGGAGCGCGTTCTGTCTCTAGCCGGATCGTGATGTCTCCCAAAGCGGTTTGGAGCACCACGTCCTGCGTTTCGTAATTGACCTCTGGCTCTGGATCAGCGGCGACCAGTACCTTTTCAGTTCGGACTTCAAACTTCATCAGCAGAGTGCGCTGGTCGTCTGAGAAATTGTTGTCCGAGATGATGTAGAGGAAGGTCTTCCCAAACTGCTCCCGCACCGCGAGGCCCGCGAAATCGGCGGTGGTGAGGGGCGGCTTAAAGGTTGCCAGTGTTTCGATCAGACCTGTGCGTCTCATCACCGAAATGGCGCTGAAGCCTTGCGTCTCTGGGATGTTGCTTCGGAACAAGACAAAGCAGGAGGTATCGCTCGCGCAGGCGGTCCCGGTCGGTCGCGCGGCGTCCTCCAGGACGAAGATGCTCATGCCGATGCTGCTTGCAAAGAGGGGCTGGTCGGGATCTTCAGTTTTGGAGATCAGCTCTGCGCGGTCTGAGAGATCAGCGTAGCGCAGGACTTTGGGTTCCCCGGCAAAGTTCACCATCCAATTGCCGTTTTCATCCCGCGTGATTCCCTGCGCATCCGCGTCATCGCCGCGCAGCCTGCGCCCGCGCTCATCGCGCAAATCTCCACGTGTGATGGCGAGGATGTCGATCAGTCGTCCGTCCAGCTCATCGGGTTCAATCGTCAGCCAGTGGCCATCATCGCTGACCGCGTAGAGCTTCCCATCATGCCATTCGAGGCCGGATATCCCGCCGATATCTTCCTCACCCGGCTCAATCTCCACGCCCCCTTTGTAGATCAGCTCGCCCACTGTCTCGGCGGCGGTGTCTTCGGGATTGAGCGGCACTGGCGCGGTGATCGCGAAGATCTCATCTTGCGCTTGGGCAGGGAGGGAGAGCGGCAGAAGAAGGGCAGCGGCGGCAAGTGTCTTCCAAGTCATTCGTCCTTTGTGATGGACGCTTTGCAGAGAAGCAAGCGGGCAAAGGTGTCGTTCAGGTAGGAGCAATGTTTACATTCGTAGTCGTTATGACTACACCTGTAATCATATTGGCGTAATCAAGCAAAAGGGAGGCCCGCTTGAGCACTTCTCAGGATAAGTCCAGCCAAGAGAGACCCGAGCGCATCAGCGAAGCAGAGCATGCGGTGATGGAGGTCCTGTGGGACCGTGGCACCGCAACCGCCGCCGAAGTGTGCGAAAGCGTGTGCGAGGCCCGCGGTTGGAGCTTGGCAACCGTCAAGACCTTGCTCTCCCGCCTGGTCCAGAAGCAGGCGATTGCGACCAAGCCCGATGGCCGCCGGTTCCTCTATTCCCCGACTATTGAGCGTGCCGATTATGTTGGCGGCGAATCCCGCCGGCTTGTCGATCGCTTGTTTGGAGGTCGAGCCGCCTCGTTGGTGGCGCATCTGGCAGAGACAGAAGCGCTTACAGAGGATGATCTTTCCGAGATTGAAAAGCTCTTGAAGGAGCTGAAGCAATGAGCGGGGCGGGGCTGCAATCGTTTCTGCTTGAAACGCTCGTCTGGACCGCTGTGTTGATAGCGCTGGTCCTTGTTCTGCGCCGTCCTGTTACGCGCTGGTTCGGGCCGCAATTCGCCTATGCGCTTTGGGCGCTGCCTGCCTTGCGACTGTTCGTCCCACCCTTGGAGCTGCCCGCCTGGATGCGACCGAGCTCAGGGGAGGGCGCTGCCCCGGCGCCGCGTCCCACCCAGGAAACCACCACCCCATCCCTCGACCCGGTCACTCCAGTTGCGACACCAGACAGTGTCTCGGGCTTTGAGGCGGCGGCACTCGATCCCGCTCCAGCGACTACCCCGATGGCAAGCATGGATTGGAGCGCTTTGATAGAGCCTCTGATTGCGCCTGCTATTGCGCTGTGGCTGATCGGTGCCGCCATTTTCTTGTACCGCCGCTTTGCCGCCTATTTCGACCTGCGCGATGAATTGCTCGCCGCTGGGAAAGAGATGGGCAGAGAAGGATCAATCCGGCTGATTGAGACATCTGCCACCGATGCGCCCTTGGCGTTTGGCGTGATCGACAAGGTGATTGCTCTGCCGCCCGGCTTCCTCGCGCAGCCAGACCGCCGCGCGCGTGATTTGGCGCTGGCGCATGAGGTTGCGCACCACAAAGGCAAGGACCTGCTGGTCAATGTCCTCGTCCAACCGCTTTTTGCGCTGCACTGGTTCAATCCGCTGGGCCGCTATGGCTGGCTCGCTCTGCGCCGGGATCAGGAGGCGGCCTGTGACGCCCGCGTGATGGCTGCGGTGCAGGCCGAGGAAAGCCCCGAGACGCGGCCAGAGACCCAGGAAGCCTACGCCAATCTCATCGTCAGCTACGCCGCTGGCCCAACCCCCATTTCCACCCAAGCCCTGACAGCCCCGATGGCCTGTCCGGTGCTGGGCGAGAAATCGATCATCCACCGTTTAAGGAGCCTGAAAATGACCGACACCCCGAAAAGTCGCCGTCTTGCTGGCCGCGTAATGCTGGGAGCCGCCGTGCTGGCGCTGCCGCTGACCGCGTCGATCAGCTATGCTGCGAGCGAAGCCCCCATCGCCCCCGGCGCGACGCCAGCCCCTTTTGAAAGCGCATTGCCCAACGCAGTGCCTGCACCGCCAGCGCCGCCTACCCCGCCTGCGGCTCCGCTGCCGCCCGAGGCCCCGCTAGCGCCAGAAGCGCCGATCATGACGATTGATCCGAATGGTCAGCCCTCTGCGGAGCTGCGGCGGCTTGATGGCGAGCTGCGCCGTCTCGAAACAACGATGGCCCGCCGTGGTCAGGAACTGGAAGAAGCAGAACGCCGTATCGAGCGGCGCTATGTGATCTCGCGCGAAGGTCAGCGCAGCGGCGAGATGACCGAAGAAGAGATCGAGATGATCATGGTCGAAATGCGTGAAGGCCTCGAAGAAGCGCGCATCACGATTGAGGAACTGCCACAGATCATCGAGGAATCGCTTGAAGCGGTTGACGGTGTCGAAGGTTCTGTAACTCGGGTTGAGGTGAGCTGTAGTCCCCGCGATCTCGATGCAACCACCACCGTCGAGAACTCGGATGGCACTCGGGTCGTCAAAATCTGCCGCACGCGGGTCATGGCGGACGCAATCGATGGCCTGCGTGAAGCGCGCGCCACTATCGCAGAACAGGTGGACTTGGACGAGCGAGTGCGCGAGCAGGTCTTGCGCGAACTCGACATGCAGATTGAGCGCTGGAGCCGCTCGAACAGCTAAACCGGGTTTACCCCGGTAGGTCTGGCGCAGACCTACAGAAAGGCCGGGAGGAGGCGAGAAGCTTCCTGCCGGCCTTTGCTATGTGAGCTGAACGACTAGGCTCTAGCGAAAGTCGAGATAGGTGTCGCAGGCGCTCGATTTGCCGCTTTGCAGGCCGCGGCGAAGGGCCTCCATACGCTGTTCGCTGGTGCCGTGAGTGAAGTTATCCGGATTGATCCGACGGCCTGAATTGCGCGCGATCAAATCGTCTCCGACAGAGGCGGCTGCGCGCAGGCCTTCCTCAAGGTCGCCGGGGTCAAGCAGATTGCGGTTCTTGCCCGCCCATACGCCCGCATAGCAATCGGCCTGCAACTCCATTCGAACATTCAGCTGGTTGCCCGCCTGCGGGTTGCGTTGTTGCAAGGACCGGATCTGGTCGGCGGTGCCGATCAGGTTCTGGATGTGGTGGCCATATTCATGCGCCATCACATAAAGCCGCGCAAAATCGCCGCGCGTGCCGCTCATCCGCGCGAGCTGGTCGAAGAAGCTTGTCTCGATGTAGATGCCGTAATCTGCCGGGCAGTAGAACGGGCCTGAGGCGCTGGTGGTCGAGCCACAGCCGCGCGTGTTGATCGGACCGGGCGGGTACAGGATCAGCTCGGGCTCTTGGAACGGGATACGAGCAGCGCGGAATTCCGGCTCCCAGGTTTCATTGAGGCTTTGCAAGGCCTGGCACGATTCCATCGCATAGGGTCCGGTCGAGCACAGATCGCGTTCGCTCATGTCACCGCTTTGCGTGCTTTGTGACGAGGCCACTTGTCCCTGATTGCCACCGCTCAAGACCGCCAAAGTGTCCGCAGGGTCAACGCCAAAGATCACGGCGCCAATCAAAGCGATAACGATCGCCCCACAGCCAACACCGCCAGCGCGGCGACCTCTGCCGCCTCCCGCGCCACCGCGAACCTTGACCTTGGACGTATCCAGCGGATTGAGCCGCATGCTTTTCCCCTCCCGATTGAGCTACGCCGCCTAAACCGCTGGACATCAGCGAAGAGCGCGGCAAAAGCTCGTGTCATCAATAGTTGCAGGAGTTCAACGCAATGGACAAGAGCCAAGCGCTCGCAGGCAAACGCGCACTCGTCACCGGATCAACCTCCGGCATTGGCCTCGCCATCGCCCGCGCGCTGCGCGACGAAGGGGTGGAGGTGATCCTCAACGGCCTTGGAGACCCCGATGAAATCGCGGCTCTGTGTGGGGAGTTGGGGACCTCTTACAACGGCGCCAATTTGCTCGATGTGTCCGCGATTGAGGGGATGATGGAGGAGGTCGGCCCGCTCGACATCCTCGTCAACAATGCGGGGATGCAGCACGTTTCTCCGGTGGAGGATTTCCCGGCGGCAAAATGGGATGCAATCATCGGCCTCAACTTGAACGCGGTCTTCCACACGACGCGGCTTGCAGTGCCTGCAATGAAGGAAAAGGCTTGGGGCCGGATCATCAATACGGCCAGCGCCCACTCCAAAACCGCATCCCCGTTCAAGAGTGCGTACAATGCCAGCAAACATGCGGTGGACGGCTTTACCAAGACAATCGCATTGGAACTCGCTCAGACTGGTGTAACCGCGAACTGCATCTCCCCTGGTTATGTCTGGACGCCTCTGATCGAAGGCCAGATCCCGGACACGATGCAAGCGCGCGGCCTGTCGCGTGAAGAAGTGATCAATGACGTTCTCCTCGCCAAGCAGCCGACCAAAAAATTCGTTCAACCTCATGAGGTTGGGGCATTGGCCGTATTCCTCTGCCGAGAAGAAGCGGGTAACGTTACGGGCGCAAACTGGAGCATTGACGGGGGCTGGACGGCTGAATGACGCGAAACTGGGGGCTTAGGGGACGCTTTCTCCTCTGCATTTTCGCAGGGCTGCTGATCGCAGGCTGTGCCCGCGCGCCCATTGCCAGCGTCCCTCCCGAAGAGCGCGCTGCGATTGAGACGCGGCTGATGCGCGACATCTCCATTCTGGCCAGCGACGAATTTGGCGGACGCAAGCCGGGGACTGATGGCGAAACGCTGACCATCGACCACATCATTGGCGAAATGCAGGCTGCGGGCCTCCAATCGGGCACCAACGATCCGGGCAGCGCCTGGCGCGCTCCGGTCGATCTGGTGAGCCTGCGTATGGATGGCGGGACAATCAGCTTCAAACGCGGGCGGCGCAGCTATGAATTGCCCGATGAAGACGCCGTGGTCCTCACCAACCGCACGCGCAATCTGATCAGCGACGCAGAGGTGGTCTTTGTCGGCTATCTTGGCGAAGACGTGCCTGCGGAGGCAATCACAGGCAAAGTCGTCGTGATGTTGAGCGAACCGGGCCTTAGTCCTGCGCGCCGCGTTGCCATCTCCGAAAAGCGGCCCGCTGCGATCATCACGGTCGTCGATGATGCATTCAGAGTTGCGAGCTTTGCGGGGGCCATCGGTCAGGAGCGGATAGGCCGCGCGATCGAAGAGGTTGAGTTCTCCGAAGGCTACATCACCAACGAAGCGATGGTGCAGGCGCTGGGCGGCGTCAAATGGGTCGGGCTGCGAGAGAGCGCGGCAGAAGGTGATTTCGAGCCGGTTGCCCTTGGCGTAACCGCCTCCATCGAGGCCACCGCCTTCCGGCGCGAGTTTACCAGCTACAACATCATCGGCATGCTGCCGGGGCAGTTGCGCGGCTCTGGCGCGGTCCTGTTGATGGCGCATTGGGACCATCTGGGCGAGTGCGCCTCCGACGGGCCAGACCGCATCTGCAACGGAGCAGTCGACAACGCCTCTGGCATCGCCACGATCCTGGAGCTTGCTCGGCGCCTGAAAGCCGCTGGCCCACATGACCGCGACATCTATTTCCTAGCCACCAGTTCGGAAGAATTAGGCCTGTTCGGTGCGCGATCTTTTGCGGAGAACCCACCAGTGCCGCTCGACACAATTGTTGCTGCGTTCAACTTTGACAGCGTCGCCATCGCGCCTTCGGGAACGCCGCTGGGCTTCATTGGGGAGGGGCTGACCCCGCTCGACGAAATTATCAAGCAGACGGTGGTGGATGCTGGTCGCCAACTGGGCAATCGCCAATATGCCAATAGCTACCTGCAACGCCACGATGGCTGGGTGTTGCTGGAATCGGGTGTGCCAGCGGTGCTCTTGTCGAGCTCTTTTGCCTCGGAGATCACCTTTGGACCGTATCTCGCAACCGACTACCACCGCCCCAGTGATGAGGCAGAGGGGTTGGAGCTGGGCGGGGCCGTTGATGACCTCCTGCTGCATGAGGAATTAATCCGCCGGATCGCCTCAACCGCAGACTACACGCCCTGAGCGTCACAATATCGTAGAAAGCGGGTTTCAAGGCCTAGCGCGCAGGGCCAAGCCATCCTACACGGCCTTGCACGATTCGTTCTTTCGACAAGAAAGCCCCAAAGAAAGTCAGCGTGCACATGGATATTCCCCTCGGCCTTACCTTTGATGATGTTCTTCTCCGCCCGGCGGAGAGCAACGTGCTGCCGAGCATGGCCAACACTCAGACCAAACTGACCCGCGACATCGCGCTCAACATCCCCGTGCTCTCCAGCGCGATGGACACCGTGACCGAAGCCGACATGGCGATTGCGATGGCGCAGATGGGCGGGATTGGTGTGCTCCACCGCAACCTCGACGTGGATGAGCAATGCGCGGCGGTGCGTGCAGTGAAGCGGTTTGAGAGCGGCATGGTCGTGAACCCCATCACGATTGCGCCCGATGCGGTGCTGGGCGATGCGCAGGCGCTGATGGATCAGCACCGGATCAGCGGTATCCCCGTGACCGATGCGGGCGGCAAGCTGGTCGGTATCCTCACCAACCGCGATGTGCGCTTTGCCGAGAACCCGATGCAGCCCGTGCGTGAGCTGATGACGACCGAGAACCTTGCAACCGTCCCGCTGGGCACTGGCCAGGAAGACGCGCGGCGTTTGCTTCATGCTCGCCGGATTGAGAAGCTGCTGGTGGTGGACGATGACTATAAGTGCATCGGCCTCATCACCGTGAAGGATATCGAGAAGGCGGTTAATTACCCCGACGCGACCAAGGACGATGCGGGCCGCCTCCGCGTTGCTGCCGCGACCACGGTTGGCGATGCAGGCTTTGCCCGGACCGAGGCCTTGGTTGATGCAGAGGTCGATGTCATCGTGATCGACACCGCCCATGGCCACAATCGCGACGTGGCGAAGGCGGTGGAGCGGGTGAAGGGCCTCTCAAACTCAGTGCAGGTGGTCGCGGGCAACGTCGCCACTGCCGAGGCCACCCGCGCGCTGGTCGATGCTGGCGCTGACGCGGTAAAGGTCGGGATCGGCCCCGGCTCAATCTGCACCACGCGCGTTGTCGCAGGCGTCGGCGTTCCGCAGCTCACCGCGATTATGGACAGCGCTCAGGAAGCGGCGAAGTCTGGCGTTCCCGTCATTGCCGATGGCGGCCTTCGCACTTCAGGCGACGCGGCCAAGGCGCTTGCGGCAGGGGCCTCAACCGTCATGGTTGGCTCCATGCTGGCAGGGACAGCCGAAAGCCCGGGAGAGGTCTTCCTTTACCAAGGCCGCTCCTACAAAGCCTATCGCGGCATGGGCAGCGTTGGCGCAATGGCACGCGGTTCGGCTGACCGTTACTTCCAACAGGACATCTCGCAGCAGAAGCTCGTGCCAGAAGGGATTGAGGGTCAGGTCCCGTTCAAGGGCCCTGCCGCAAATGTCGTCCACCAATTGGTCGGCGGGATCAAGGCAGCGATGGGCTATACCGGCTCCGCCACGATTGAAGAGCTTAAAAACCGCGCGCAATTCGTGCGGATTACCAATGCGGGCCTTTCGGAGAGCCACGTCCATGACGTTGCGATTACGCGCGAAGCTCCGAATTACCCGACTCGTTAGGAACGCCGCATGATTGAAATCATTCCAGTAATGCTATTCATACTTGGCTGGCATCCCGACAAACCGGGCGAGATTGATCTACAGCGGCCCGAGATCGTCTTTGGCTCAATGGAAGAGTGTGAGGCGGCGGGCGCGAAAATGGCAGCGCGGATGACTGAAGTTGCGAGCGAGCAGAGCGGCGCACGCTATGAACATCGCTGCTTTGGGTTGCCATCCGATCAGGAGTTTCGGGAGCTGTATGAGTCCAACGGGCACGCCGTTCAGTGACACCCGCTGCTCGCGTTCAGGCTGCGATAGAACTGCTTGACCAGATCATCGATGGGGCGACTAACAAAGGCGCGCCAGCTGACCGGTTGATCTCTGCCTATTTCAAACAGCGGCGCTATGCCGGTTCCAAGGACCGGCGGGCGGTGCGCGATCTGGTTTACCAAGCGATCCGCCTCTGCGGGCCGGTGCCGGAGAATGGGCGCGCGGCAATGCTGGCGCTGGCGACGCAGGATGAGGCTCTGCCTGCTCTGTTTGACGGCTCAACCCACGGTCCTTCCAAGATCGAGGCAGGCGAGTTTGCGGCCTTCACGGGAACGGCTCCCGACTGGCTGATGGAGCGCCTCAAAGCCTCTGACCTCACCGGTGCAGAGGCCGACGCTCTGCTGGGCCGCGCGCCGCTGGATATCCGCGTCAATGCTCTCAAGGCCGACCGCGAGACGCTGGAACTGCCCGAAGCGGGCGAGCCGCTCTCCGCACCTCAAGCTCTGCGCTACGAAACCGGGACGCAGGTTGAGCAATGGCCCGCATTTCGCGATGGCCTGATCGAAGTGCAGGACCACGGCAGCCAATGGGTTTGCGAAGCGGTTCCGGCTGAGGCGGGTGAGACGATCATCGACCTGTGCGCAGGGGCAGGGGGCAAGACCCTCGCGCTGGCAGCACGCTTTGGCAATGCGGTGAGCCTTGTCGCAGCTGACACGGACAAACGGCGCCTAGGCAATCTCACCCCGCGCGCTGCCAAAGCGGGGGCTCAGGTCGACCACACCGTCTTGCTCGACCCGAAGCGAGAGATGGAGGCGCTGTCCGATTGGCAGGGGAAGGCCGACCGCGTGCTCGTCGATGCGCCATGCTCTGGCAGTGGCACGTGGCGGCGCAATCCGGAGAGCCGCTGGAGGCTCGACAAGGCAGAGCTCGCGCGCCTCACTGCCTTGCAGGCCCATGTCCTTGACCTCGCCGCGCAATTGGTGCGGCCGGGAGGTACAATCACCTTTGTCACTTGCTCGCTGCTGGATGAGGAGGGCGCGGGGCAGGTTGAGGCATTCCTCACCCGTCACTCTGGTTACGAGGCTCTCCCCATCGACATTCCCCTTGGGCGCAAGCGTGGCCATGGCCTGCGCATGACCCCGCATCACGACGGGACGGACGGCTTTTTTGTCGCAAATCTGGCGCTTGCATGTTAGCCGAGTAGCCGATGGCTGAGCCTGCACCCTCTCGGGCTTCCAATGTGAAGGACCTTTTGATGCGTTTCGCGCCCGCTGCCGCTGCCCTTTCGCTGTTGCTCGCAACATCGGCAAGTGTGACCAGCGCAGGACCTGTTGAGCCAAATCCACGCGCGGCGGTTCTGATCGAGCAAGGCCGTGCCGCATTGGCGCAAGGCGATACACAGGCCGCAATTGACGCGTTTGAGGCGGCCTTTGCTGTCGACCCGGCCTACACTCCGATCTTCATCGAATTGGCAGAAGCCGCGCGCGCAGATGGTCTGCAAGGCAAGGCGATCACCTATTATCGCGAGGCTTTGGACCGCGATCCCGACAATTTTGCGGCGATTTCTGGCGAGGGCTCAGCTCTGATGGAGCGGGGCGCGGTCGAACAAGCGCTGCGCAATCTCGCCCGGCTTGAAAGCCTGTGCGGCAATAGCTGCCCTGAAACGCTCGCTTTGCAAGCCAGCATTGATGCAGGCCCACCGGCGCGCCTTGCTGCTGAGAGCGCTGAAGAACCAGCGGTCACTCCGTAAGACCGCGCAGATCAATCCACTAAAAGGAGCGCGCCCATGCTGACGCTGCACCACCTTGAATATTCGCAAAGCTTCCGCATCCTGTGGCTGCTGGAGGCGCTGGGCGCGGAATATGAGCTGAAGAGCTACGACCGCGATCCTGAAAGCAACCTTGCGCCCGATGATTACAAGGCTCTGTCGCCGCTGGGCACGGCTCCGGTTGTGACCGATGGCGATCTGGTTCTGGCGGAGAGCAATGCGATCATCGACTATGTGATGGACAGCCATCCAGGTCATCCGCTGCAACCGGGAGCAGGGCACAAAGACCGCGCGCGGCACCTGTTCTGGTATCACGCCTCTGCGGGCTCGCTGATGAACATGCAGGGCATCGCGATGGTGCTGAATCTGCTGGAGATGCGCACGCCGTGGCCGATCAGCGCGCTGTTGAAGGCGGTGTTCGGGCAGGTGCGCAAGATCTTCCTGAACCCGCGCAATGATGCGATGTTCAAACTGATGGATGAAGACCTTGGCAAGCAACCCTTTTTCGGCGGCGACAACCTGACCACCGCCGATATCACGCTGGTCTATCCGATGTATGCCGCGCGCGATAAGGGGCTGTTCGAAGGCTACCCTAACATCCTTAGCTGGTTCGACCGGATTGAAGCGCTGGAAAGCTTCCAGTCAGCCCGTAAGAAGGACGACCGCGACCGGATAATCTTCCGCTTCGAGAAGTGATCAAATGTGGGGGCCAAGCTCCGCTACGACACGTTCGTAGACCTCGCGCTTGAACGGGATGATCAGCTCGACAAGATCGCCCGGATCGACCCAGCGATAGTCCTTGAACTCCGGGTGCCCATTCGCGGCGAGGTCAATGTCGCTGTCCTGGCCTTTGAAGCGGCCCAGGAACCAGTGCTGGATCTGTCCGCGATACTTGCCGTTCCACACCTTGCCCAGCAGGTCGGGCGGGAGGTCATAGGCGAGTGGCTCGGACGTGCCAGCCACCACTTCGACCAGCTTCGAACCGATCCCTGTCTCCTCCCATAGCTCACGCAAAGCGGCGGTTTCGGGGTCTTCGCCCTTGTCGATCCCGCCTTGAGGCATTTGCCAAAAACCATGGGCGCGCTTGTCGATGCGTTCGCCGACAAAGACCTTGCCGTCGGTGTTCACGAGCATGAAGCCGGCGCAGGGGCGGTAGGGGAGACTTTCTGGGTTAATGCTCATTTGGAAGCGCTCTTCAGATGCAACTTCATCGCCGCAATGATCCGCTCAAGATCGCCCTGAGCACTCGGGACAGCGGCGCGTAGATTGGTGAAGGAGTGGGTGACGCCCTTCATCTCAAGGAATGTGAAATCCGCACCCGCCTCAGCCAGCGCCTTCGCATAATCGCGCCCGGAATCGCGGATCGGATCGAGGCTGGCGGTGACGAGGACTGTTGGCGGTGTTTTGGAATGGTCGCCCAAGATCGGGAAGCCGCGCGGGTCTTTGCGGTCGGCCTTGTAGGCAGCATCAAAGAACTCGATGGCGGTGCGGGTGAGAACGAAACCGTCGGCGAATTGTGCAAAGCTGGCCGACCCCTCCACCGCGCTTGCGAGCGGGAAGATCGGGACTTGCAGCACTACGGGCACATCGGCCGGCTTGGTGGCGAGCAGTTGGCTCACCACAATCGAGGCATTGCCGCCAGCGCTGTCGCCAATGGTGATGATCCCGGATGCCTTGCGCCCCAGTTTCTTGGGAGAGGACGCGACCCAGCGCGCGGCGGCTTCACAATCCTCAATCGCAGCGGGGAAGGGGGCCTCTGGCGCGCGGCGATAGTCAACCGCGACCACCGGCAGGTCGATCAATTCGGCGATCTCAGTGCACAAATTGTGATGGGTCTCCAAGTCTCCGATCACAAAGCCGCCGCCGTGGAAGAACGTGACGATGGGTCCGGCCTTGCGCTTCTCGCGCGCGTCATAGAGCCGCAGGGGTATGTCGCCTTCGGGACCGGGGCAGAAAAGGTCTTCAATCACCGCCAATTCCCGCGCCGGGCGGTCGGCCATGCCGTGCAAAGCGACATAGGATGCGCGCGCTTCCTCCAGCGTCATCTCATTGATCTTGGGGCCATTCATCGCGGCGAGCGCGTCGAGGAATGCCTTCATGTCCGGACGGATGAAGGGGAAGGGCGTGTCAGCCATGTACGCGTTACTCCAATTGCGTTTTGACGGACCTTTGCACCATGGCTAATCAGTTGCAAATGGATAACCTGACGCATGGCCTGACAGGCGCAGTGATGGCGCAAGCGGGGCTGAAGAAGAAGACCGGATTGGGCGTGATCGCGCTTGTCCTTGGGGCCAATCTTCCCGACATTGATGTGGTGAGCATGCTGTGGCTCGACGGGCAGGAAACACTGGGTTTCCGGCGTGGGATCACGCATGGCCCGCTTGGGATTTTACTGTTGCCGGTGGGGCTCGCAGCCCTGCTCTGGGGCTTTGACAAGTGGCAGGACGGGCGCGGAAAGCGGCCCAAGGACCGCGACCCGGTGCGCTTCTTGTGGCTCTACATCCTCGGGGTGATCGGCGCGCTGTCGCACAGCCTGATGGATTGGCTGAACGTCTATGGTGTGCGCTTCCTCTACCCCTTCGACAAGTCCTGGTATTACGGCGATACTTTGTTCATCATCGATGTGTGGCTGTGGGCGCTGTTGGGCCTGACGGTTTGGCTATCGGTCCGACGCGAGAAGAAGAGCGGCAGCGCTTCGGGCACCGCGCGGATCGGGGGCGTGTTGGCCCTGCTCTACATCGCCGCCAATATCGGCGTCACCTTCTTCGCCAACAATGTCGGCGGCAAATATGCGCCACCCTATCCCGAGCGCTACATTGCCTCGCCTGCGCCAATTGCCTCTTGGCAACGCGAGCACATCGCGCAGCTGGGTTCCGGGCGCTGGATTTCGAGCTCTTGGGATGGCACCGACTGGGGCGAAGGCTATTACAATTCCGAGCTTGTCCAATGCGAACTCCCCGACTTCACCGAGGCTCGCAAAGAGAACTCCTACCTAGACGCTTTCCTCACCTGGTCTCGCGCACCCCTCGCCGAAGGGCTTCGCGACGGGTCCATGGTGCTGCGCGATGCGCGTTTCTACGACCCGCGCGCAAGGGAGCGGTTCTCTGTCTATCTTCCCGAAATGCAATGTCAGGAACTCGTTCCCGAGTGATGCGCTTCCCTTTGCATGAGTGATACCCAACTGGTCTGGCTGCGGCGCGATCTGCGCGTGGCTGACAATCCCGCCCTGTTTGAAGCCGCCAAGGCTGGCCCCGTCGTCGCGGTCTATGTCCTCGATGACGAGCGCGCCAAGACGCATGCCTATGGCGGAGCATCACGCTGGTGGCTGCACCACTCGCTGGAGAAGCTGGGCAAAAGCCTTGAGGCGCTGGGTTCCAAGCTGATCCTGCGCAAAGGGGATGCGGTGGAGGAAATCCTCTCTGTCGCAGAGGAGACAGGTGCAAATACCGTCCATGCCAACCGGCACTACGAACCGTGGTGGCGTAACGCGCAAAAGGGCATCGCAGAGACGCTCGACCTCCAGCTTTACGAGGGCAATTACCTGCTGCCCATGGGGTCGGTGACGACCGGAACTGGCGGGCAATACAAGATCTATACGCCCTATAGCCGCGCCGTGCGTGCCGCGTTCCCGCCGCGCGATCTGGTGCCTGCACCGGACAGACTTGAAGCGCCCGCTACATGGCCTGCCAGTGACGCGCTGGAGGATTGGAACCTCCTTCCCACCCGCCCGGACTGGGCAGGGGGCATGCGCGAGTTTTGGCAGGTCGGTGAGGAAGCAGCCCATCAACGGCTCTCCGAATGGGAAGCCCATGTTGACGACTATGAAGACCGCCGCAATTTTCCCTCAGAGGACAAGGTTTCGCGCCTCTCACCCTACCTGCATTTCGGAGAGCTCTCTCCGCTCCAAGTCTGGCATCATCTTAAAGACAAAACCTCCAAGGGCGCCTTCGTCTTCGAAAGCGAGCTGATCTGGCGCGAATATGCGCAGAACACGATCGCGCAATATCCACTCTATGCCCGCGACAATTACCGCGAGGATTTCGACCATATCGAATGGCGCGATCCTGAAACGGACGAGGACGCCGCGCGCGACTTCAATGCATGGCAAAAGGGCGAGACCGGCTATCCGATCGTCGATGCCGGGATGCGGCAACTGTGGCAGACGGGTTGGATGCACAACCGTGTGCGGATGATCACGGCCAGCTTCCTCATCAAGCACCTGCTGATCGACTGGCGGCACGGCGAGCAATGGTTCTGGGACACGCTGGTCGATGCCGACTACGCCTCCAACGCGACCAATTGGCAGTGGACCGCAGGCACAGGGGTCGATTCGAACATGTTCGTGCGGATCATGGCCCCGCTCACCCAATCGGAGAAGTTCGACTGCGCGGACTATATCCGCACCTATGTCCCTGAACTGGCAGACTTGGACGAACCCTATATCCACGATCCCGAGGATCACGGTTGTCTGCCCAAAGGTTATCCGCCCAAAATCATCGGTCACCGCGAAGCGCGCGAACGCGCGCTGGCTGCGTATAAGGCGATGAAGGGCGAATAGCGCCTCTTGCGAGCATCATAGCCTCCCGCTTAAGAGAGGCGCATGGGAGCTAGGGAGTTTCACAGACAGGACGTGCGCGGCGCGGCGCTGCTCAATGGCGGCGAACGTTTCGCGCCTGCTCCCGGTTTCTTCTCCCGCCTGATCGCGCCGGGCTTTTCGAAAATCATTGACCGGGTCGACGAAGGTCTCGCCAGCGGAGTGATGATCGCTCGGCTGCCTGACGGGACGGTGCGCGCGCTGGGTGGCCGTGCGCCTGGGTTTGAGGCTGAGATCACGGTCAACGACTGGCGCGCGCTCTTACGGCTCGCGACCGGCGGCGTTATCGGTTTCTATCAGGCCTATGAGGCGGGTGAGTGGGAATCGCCTGACCACACCGCTCTGCTGGCGCTGATGGCGGCAAATGTGCGCACTCTGGGCGACACCGCGCGCTCTTCGGGAGCGGCCAAGTGGGCGGGGCGGATCGCGCACTGGCTCAACCGCAACAATCGCGCGGGTTCGCTGCGGAACATCTCGGCCCATTACGATCTTGGCAATGATTTCTACGAGCAATGGCTCGACCCGCAGATGACCTATTCCAGTGCGCTGGGCTCTCTGGACGATGGACTTGAGGCAGCACAGGCGCGCAAGCACCAAGGGATCGTCGACCGGTTGGAGGGCGCAAAAAGCGTGCTCGAGATCGGCTGTGGTTGGGGCTCGCTCGCTGAGCGGATTGCAGCGAGCGGTGCGCCAGGATTGGTGGACGTGACCGCGATCAGCCTCTCAGACGAACAGCTGGCCTATGCCCGCACGCATACCTCCGACACTATCGACTACCGCAAGCAGGATTATCGCGATGTCTCCGGTTCCTACGACGCCATTGCCAGCGTCGAGATGGTGGAGGCGCTGGGCCGCTCTTACTGGCCGCAATTCATGGATTGTGTTGCGCGTAACCTCAAACCCGGCGGGCGGGCGGCAATCCAGTACATCTCCATCGCGGACGACCTGTTTGACGATTACGCCAAGACCACCGACTTCATCCAAGCCTATGTCTTTCCCGGCGGATTGCTGATCCGCACCAGCGAGTTTCGCGCGCTGGCTGAGCGGCGCGGGCTCGAATGGCACGATCAGGTCGACTTTGGCCGCGACTATGCTGCGACGCTGAAAGTGTGGCATGAACGGTTTGACGCGGCGGTCAGGGAAGGGCGCTTGCCCGAAGGCTTTGATGATCGCTTCATCCGCCTCTGGAAGTTCTACCTCTCTTATTGCGAGGCAGGATTCTTGAGCGGCAATATCGACGTGCACCAAGTGACGTTAGTGAAGAATTGAGAGGACGAGCAATGGCTGCAATGAACATGACAAAGGCTCTGTTGAGCGCAGGCGCGGCGCTCTCTTTGACCGCATGCAGCTATGGCACGGCGGAGGGCGTGGACAGCGCTCCTGCCCCGCTCGCTGCAGTTGAGCTGACCACTCCGCCAGAGCATGATCCCGCCGATCTGCAAGTGCTGTTCTGGTCGGATGCTGAGCGGTCCGCGCGGTTCCGCGAGATGGAGAATTGGTTTGCAGGGCACGAGGTTCCTGCGGCCACCACTCCGCGTGATCTGGGCGAGGGGGCGCCACTGCCCGCGCCGCTGGTTGAGCGCATCCGCCAGGCGATGGCCGACACCGGAGCGGCAGGCGTAATGGTCTACCACAAGGGCGGCGTGCGGTTTGAGGAGTATGGGCTGGGCTTCTCAGCCGAGGGACGCTGGACTAGCTTCTCGGTCGCGAAAAGCTTTACCTCGACCTTGCTGGGGGCGGCTTTGCAGGATGGCTTTATCGCCAGCTTGGATGACCCCGTCACCGACTATGTGCCTGAGCTTGTGGGTTCAGCCTATGACGGCGTCACCGTGCGCCAGATCGCGACCATGACCAGCGGCGTCGCTTGGAACGAGGACTACACTGACCCCAACAGCGATGTGGCGAAAACGCAGGACTTCGTGATCGAATACGGTCCCAACGCCATGGTCGAGCAGCTTAAACAGCTGGGCCGAGAGACCGAACCGGGGACGAAATGGGTCTACAAGACCGGCGAAACCAACCTGATCGGGATGGTGATCGAGAACGCCGTTGGCCTCAGCCTCGCCGAATATGCGCAGGAGAAGATCGTCGAACCTGCCGGTTTTGAAGGCGGCTTGTTCTGGATGAGCGATCCGCGCGGCGGGAACATCGGCGGATGTTGTCTGTCGCTACGCCTCTCCGACTACACTCGCATGGGCGTTATGGCGCTGGAGGGCGACAATGGGCCCTCAGCCGGGGTCGTGCCCGCCGGTTGGTTCAACGAGGCAGGCGACTCAATCGTCGACTTTGGCGATAGCGGGTTTGGCTATGGCTATCAGTGGTGGACCTATCCGGGCAACGCTTACGGCGCGCAAGGGATCTTCGGGCAGTCGATCACGATCGTGCCACAAGCTGGATTGGTGCTGACTGTTGTCGGCAATTGGCCAAGCGCCACGAGCGGCGAAAATCGTGAGGTATGGGGCAATATCGCAGCGACTATAGCCTTCACGCCATAGTCGCTGCAGATTGGCTCACGCCATCGGGCGCTGGACCCCAAGGTTGCTATAACGCTGCAGGATGTTGTCGTGGACGATCGGGCTGAGCAGCTCGACAAACGCAACGCCAACAATGCAATTGTCCCACCACACGACTTCGCCCTGGAGCGATTCCAAGCCGGGCAGGGTCAGCCAGCACATCTGTCCTTCATGCATGCGGTTGATCGACGCAGCGCTAAAGCCGCTAATCGACAGGTCGTGCACCACGCTTTGAAAAGCGCGGCCGCCCGACGCCCGAAGGGTCGCCGGAATGGTAAGCCGTGTGCGCGGCGAGCAGCGATCTTCTTGCGCTGCTTTTTCGTAACGGTTGTTGTCGGTAGGCATTGCCTCGCAACCCTCTTCAATCAGCTGGTGGTCTCTGTGCCGGTGAATCGGTCAGCGCGTCATCGACCAATCCCACTTGCCTCTTCCTTACACAGGAAGGTTAACGAAGCGGTAAGCGCGAGCGAGAAGAGCGGCTCGGAGTGCAGAATGTTGCCGATCTTAAGACTGAAAAGGGCAGATTTCTGCCGTCTAGCAGCAAGGTCTAAGAGGAATTGCCAGTGCGAACTTAATCGACCCGTTCGCGGTGCCCGGTTGTGAAATCCTCTGCAAGAAGCTCCACAATGCGTGTGCCCACAGCCTCAGGAGGCTTGACCGATTCGGGTTTCTCGCCTGGATAGGCCCGTGCGCGCATCGCAGTCCGGGTCGCACCGGGATCAACAATTGCAACGCGAAGGGGGGAGAGCTTCTCCACCTCCGCGGCATAGGTCTCAAGCAGATTGTCAAACGCCGCTTTGGTCGAGCCATAGGCACCCCAGAAGGAGCGGGGGGTCGCCCCGACACTTGATGTCAGGCCGATAATCCGCCCCGCCTCAGCCTTTCGCAGCATCGGATCAAACGCTGCCAGCAGAGCCTGTGTCGCGACCACATTGGTCATGATTGCAGTGTTGAACTGCTTGGGGTCAATCTGACTAAGCGGTGTGAGGTCTGGCATATAGGCTGCTGAAATCACGAGGATATCGAGCGTGTCCCAACGCCCACCAATCGCGCTTGCAAGGCGGGCAATGCCGTCTTTCTCCGTCAAGTCCACTGGTGCGATGGTGGAGGAGCCTCCGGCGGCGTGGATCTTATCCTCTACAACCTCCAGCGCCTTAACCTTGCGTGCGACCAGGATCACATGCGCGCCTGCCTCTGCCAAAGCGACAGCGGTCGCCGCGCCGATGCCCTGGCTCGCGCCGGTGACGAGCGCGGTGCGCCCTGAGAGGGGTTTGGTGTCAGTCATGAATCAGGCAGCCTGAGTGCTTTTCAATGATGGATCAGAAAAAGGGAGCTCACCCGTCCCTTCATCCTTGCTTTGCGTTAAATCGGTCAGCGAGGTGGGGTAGTCGCCGGTGAAGCAAGCGTCGCAGAATTGCGGGCAAGCTGTGTCGCGCTTCTTCGATCCCACCGCGCGATACAGCCCGTCGATGGAGATAAAGGCGAGGCTATCCGCCTTGATGAAGTCGCGCATCGGCTCGATTTCCATGCGCGCGGCGAGAAGCTTGGAGCGTTCGGGCGTGTCGACGCCGTAGAAGCAGGAATGCGCGGTTGGCGGGCTGGCGACGCGGAAGTGCACTTCGCTCGCGCCCGCTTCGCGCATCATCTCAACAATTTTCATCGAAGTGGTGCCGCGCACGATGGAATCGTCGATCAGGACGATTCTTTTGCCTGCAACCAGCCCGCGATTGGCGTTGTGCTTGCGCTTGACCGAGGAATGGCGTGCGCTGTCCGAGGGCTGGATGAAGGTCCGCCCGACATAGTGCGAGCGGATAATGCCCAACTCAAACGGAACGCCGGAGGCTTGCGCATAGCCGATGGCTGCCGGAACACCGCTGTCCGGGACCGGCACAACGAGGTCGACGTCACAAGGTGCCTCGACCGCGAGTTCCGCTCCGATAGCCTTGCGCGCTTCATAGACGCTTTGGCCGGCAAAGGTGCTGTCCGGGCGGCTGAAATAGACGTGCTCGAAGATGCAGGGCCGCGGGGCGTGGTTGCCAAAGGGGCGGATCGACTTGACCTCGCCATCAAAGCCCACCTGCAGCATCTCGCCCGGCTCAACTTCGCGGACGAATTCTGCTCCCACAACGTCAAAGGCGACGCTTTCACTGGCAAACAGAATGCCTGCGCCGTCTTCTTTGCTCATCCGGCCCATGACGAGCGGTCGAATGCCCAGCGGATCGCGGCAAGCGATCATGCCCTCTGGCGTCATCACGATCAGCGCATAGGCGCCCTCTACCAGGCGTAGCGCGTCGATCAGGCGGTCGGCGACCGTCGGATAGCGGGAGGTTGCAACCAGGTGGATGATGACTTCGGTGTCAGAGGTGGATTGAAAAATCGAACCCTTGCCGACCAGATCTTTGCGCAAAGCCAAGGCGTTGGAAATATTGCCATTATGCGCAACCGCAAAACCGCCGCTTGCAAGCTCTGCATAGAGCGGTTGGACATTGCGCAGACCTGCGCCGCCAGTGGTGGAGTAGCGGACATGGCCCGCCGCCATATGACCGGGCAGTTCCTCAATGGCTTCAGCAGAAGAGAAATTCTCCGCCACATGGCCAAGGCCGCGGCGGGAGATGAACTCTTCGCCGGTAAAGCTGGTGATCCCGACCGCTTCCTGCCCGCGATGTTGGAGCGCGTGGAGGCCCAAAGCCACTGCAGCGGCCGCATTGTCGGTGTTGATCGCACCGAACACACCGCATTCTTCGCGCAGCTTGTCGCCGTTTTCGTCGATAAAGGGGTGGGTCACGTTCCCAGCTGAGCTGCAATCGAGAAAGTCCGCTGAGCGGCCCGTTTCAGTCTTGGTCCGTGCCATCGCTTATGTGCCCGCTACGCTGCTCTGCCGGTGGCGGCTCAATGAAGGTGTTACGGATCAATTACAAGAGGGACTTTGGGATTCGCCGGGCATACTTCACGCGCCGCTCCACGCCTTTCTGCTGAGTGCTAGTGGGACGCGCGAAGGTCCGCTTACTCACCAATTCCAACTGAGCTTACGCACAGGGGCAATTGCCTTCTTCATTGTGCCGCAAGAATTCGCGCCTTACAGCCTCTTTCCACACGCAAACGGCACCAAGGTTCGCATACAAAACCCATGCTCACCCCTTTCGAAAGAATGATCGCCAAACGCTATTTGTGGCCGGGCAAGGGTGAGGGCTTTATCAAGCTTGTCGCGCTGATCTCCATCGTCGTTGTCACCTTGTCTGTGGGCATGTTGATCGTGGTGATGAGCATCATGGGCGGCTTTCGCGCGGACATGCAGGAAAAATTCTCCGGCCTGAACGGACACGCGATCATCCAGGGTTACGGCGGAGAGCTGCAGAATTGGGAAGGCGTGCTCGAAATGGTGCGCGAGACCGATGGCGTCGTCAGCGCCTCTCCCTTGATCGAGCAACCGCTGCTCGCCAGCTATAATGGCCGCGCCAATGCGATCTTTGTGCGGGGCAACACGGCAGAGGATATTGCAGAGCTTGGCGACAAGGTCGTGCTGGGCGACATAGCGTCGATCCAACCGGGCAGCGGCAAGGTCGCCATAGGAACGCGGCTTGCCACCAACACTGGCGCGCGGGTCGGCGACACGATCACGATTATCAACCCGCAAGGGCGCGCAACGCCCTTTGGCACGTCGATCCGGCAGGTCGGATACGAGGTCGGCGCAATTTTCGAGATCGGGCTTTACGATTTTGACGAAACCTTCGTCATCATGCCTATGAGTGATGCGCAGACGCTGCTGCTGATGGGCGATACGGTCGGCTTGATCGAAGTCACGGTCAGCGACCCTGACGATGTCGGAAATATCCTCGGCGATGTTGAGGATTTCCTCGTCGGCCAAGCGCAGATTGCGGACTGGAAGCAGATCAACTCGGCCCTTTTCGAAGCGCTTGAGGTCGAGCGCGTGGTGGTCAGCGTGGTGCTTGCGATCATGGTGCTGGTGGCGAGCTTCAATATTCTCTCGATCCTGGTGATGCTGGTGCGGGCAAAGACCCGCGACATTGCGATCATGCGCACAATGGGGGCGAGCAGGCGCTCCCTGCTCAAGATATTCATCACCGTTGGCACGTCGATTGGCCTGATCGGGACGCTTGGAGGGCTGGCGCTTGGCTTTGGCTTCCTGACGATCCTTAATCCAGCTGTGACGTGGCTGGAGACAACCTTCGGCATCCAGATTTGGGACCCTTCAGTGCGGTTCCTGACCGAAGTACCCTTTGATGTGAACCCGATGGAGGTGCTGGGCATCACCTTGTTGGGCACGGGGCTAAGCTTCCTTGCGACGCTTTACCCGGCGCTCAAGGCGTCCAACACCGATCCGGTGCAGGTGCTGCGTTATGAGTGAGCCAATTGTAGCCTTGCGCGATCTCAAACGCAGTTTTGAGCAGGGCGGTCAGCGCATTGATGTTCTGCGCGGAGTGAACCTCGACATCATGCCGGGAGAGATCGTGGCGCTGCTCGGCCCTTCAGGCTCGGGCAAATCGACGATGCTTCAAGCGGTAGGCCTGCTCGAAGGCGGATTTGAGGGCTCGATCAGCATTGCGGGTGAAGCGGCGGAGAAGCTTCCGTCCGACCAACGCACCCGCATCCGGCGTGAGCATTTGGGCTTTGTCTACCAATTCCACCACCTGCTTCCAGACTTCAACGCGACCGAGAATGTGGTCATGCCGCAAATGGTCGCGGGCAAGGACAAGGATGCAGCTGAAACGCGCGCCAAGGATTTGCTCTCCAGCCTCGGCCTTGGCCACCGTCTGACCCACAGACCCAGCCAGCTTTCTGGCGGTGAGCAGCAACGTGTTGCCGTCGCGCGCGCTCTGGCGAACCAGCCCACTTTGGTGCTGGCGGATGAGCCGACGGGCAATCTGGATGAGGCGACATCGGACACGGTGCTCGGCCAGTTTCTCGAACTGGTGCGCGGGGAGGGGAGCGCGGCTCTGGTCGCCACGCACAACGAGCGTTTGGCAAGCCGCATGGACCGCGTGGTGCGCTTGCATGACGGAGTGCTGGGCTAGGTCCGCCTTACCGATTGTGGTGCGCTCTTGGCAGAATGCGCCTCGCCTTGAAGAGCGCAAATCGGCACTATGCGCAGACTAACGGGAGGGACATTTTATGCACGCATTGCTCTATCCAATCGTCCTGCTTCAGGCCGCCTCAGCAGAACCACCCCCTCCGCCGCCTGTCGACACAGTCTCGGCAGCTCCCTGCGCGGGCGAGGAGCATGCCGCCTTTAATTTCTGGGTTGGCGAGTGGGATGTCTATGTCACCGGAACCGACAATCAGGTCGGCGAAAGCAAAATCGAGAGCGTCTCTGCCGGCTGCGTCATCCGCGAACGCTGGATGCCTTTGACCGGCGGCGACGGGGCCAGCATGAGCTTCATCAACCACGACACCGGACGCTGGAACCAGCTTTGGGTGGGCAGCGATGGAAAACGGGTCGATTTCACTGGCGCAATGGTGGGCACGGACATGGTCCTGACCGGCTATTGGGACGGAATCGGGCCAGGCGGTAGCGATGTCCTCATTCGCATGACCTACAGCCAAGGCGAGGATGGATCGGTGAGACAATTTGGCGAAGGCTCGACGGATCATGGCAAAACATGGCAGACGGCGTTCGATTTGACCTACCGACCCAAATAGGATTCTTCCGAATGACGACTATCGCCGATTTTACTGTCACCACCAATCGCGGTGAGGAGCTCGACCTTGCGACCAAGAAGGGCAAGGTGCTGCTGGTGGTGAACACCGCTTCGAAATGCGGTTTCACCCCGCAATATGACGGGCTCGAAGCACTTTATCAGCAATTCAAGGACAAGGATTTTGAAGTCCTCGGCTTTCCCTGCAACCAATTCGGCGCGCAAGAACCGGGCAATGCGGATGAGATCGCGGAGTTCTGCAAGGTCAATTTCGGCGTCACCTTTCCGCTGATGGAGAAGGTCGACGTAAACGGTCCCGACGCTTCGCCGCTCTATGACTGGATGAAGGCGGAGAAGAAGGGCTTGATGGGCTCAACCTCGATCAAGTGGAACTTCACCAAGTTCCTGATCGACCGCGAAGGCAATGTGGTGAAGCGCTACGCTCCGCAGGACGCGCCCACCGCGATTGCGAAGGATGTTGAGAAGCTGCTCTAAGCCTCTCTTTGCGCAACGTTATTTCCAGTGCCAGCGCAGCGGCTTGGTGTCTTCGCGCACCAGTTTTCCTCTAGCCTCCAGATCGAGCTGAACTGTCTTAGCCCACCATCCGCTGGTCTTGCCCTGCGGGAACAGGTCTGCGTCCAGATGGGGTTTGACCGCATCGACCATTTCGCTTTGCGTGACGCCTGGAGAGGCTTTGGGCAGGGCCGCTTTGAACGCTCTTAGCATCTCGCCATATTTTGCGGCGTTCACGCGGGTGACTTTGCCGGGCGTGTTGACGTTTTCGACCTCGATCTTGTCGCTCATAAACCCCTCCTTGCGCGCGACTTTAGCTTGCCCCCAGCTTTTCCCCAAGCGCTAGGGGTCGGACGCTTGAATGCGGAGCGGTGAAGCGTACCTTCCGATGATGCCTTTCGCTCCCTTCATTCCGCTGCGTGTCCTGTCGTCCTACTCCATGTTGGAGAGCATGGCCGACCCCAAGGCGATTGCAAAGCTGGCGAAGGAGCGCGGCTTTCCCGCCATCGCGATTTGCGACCGCAACGGGCTTTATGGCGCGGTGATGTTTGCCAATGCCTGCAAGGGTGAGGGCGTGCAGCCGATCATCGGCACTTTGCTGGGCGTCGCGCGCGACGGTTCGGATGGCAAGCTGGTCGATTATCTGCCGCTCTATGCGCAGGGGGCGAAGGGCTACGACAATCTGTGCCACCTCGTCTCCAAGGCGCACCTTGAGCGCCCGTTGGAGCTGGAGCCGCATGTCAATCTTGCCGATCTGGAGGGCTACACGGACGAGCTGATCGCGCTGACCGGCGCGGGCGAGGGGGCGCTCACCCATCTGCTCGCCGAAGGGCAGACCCCTGCGGCTCAGACTCTGATCCAGCGGTTGGAGGCACTCTTCCCGAACCGGCTTTATATTGAGCTGGCCCGCAACGGCGTGAAAGCTTGCGAGCAGGCCGAGGAAGCCCTGATCGACATGGCCTATGCGCGCAATCTACCGCTCGTCGCCAGCAATCCCGCCAACTTCGCCGACCCGCATATGTACAAGGCGCATGACGCGATGCTGTGCATTGCGAACTCGACCTATATCGAGAATGAGGACCGCCCCGGCACCAACCCCGAAAGCTTCGTCAAATCAGCGAACATGATGGAGGAGCTGTTCGCCGACCTGCCAGAAGCGACCGCAAACACTCTCGTTATCGCCCAACGTTGTGCCTTTGCGCCGCCCTATCGCGACCCAATCCTGCCCAGTCTGGCGGGCGATCTGGAGGGCGAGGCGAAAATGCTGGCCGAGCTGTCCAAGGCTGGCCTCGAAAAGCGCCTCGAACCTTATGAGGACCTCTCCGAAGAGGAGCGCAAAACCTATTTCGAGCGCCTCGATTACGAGATCGACATCATCGTTGGAATGGGCTTTCCCGGCTACTTCCTGATCGTTGCCGACTTTATTCAGTGGGCCAAGGATCAGGGGATTCCGGTGGGGCCAGGGCGTGGTTCGGGCGCAGGCTCTATCGTCGCATGGGCGCTGACGATTACGGACCTCGATCCTATCCAGCTGGGCCTGCTGTTCGAGCGGTTCCTCAACCCCGAACGTGTGTCGATGCCCGACTTCGATATCGACTTCTGCGAAACGCGGCGCGGAGAGGTCATCCGCTATGTCCAGAACAAATACGGCCACGATCACGTCGCGCAGATCATCACTTTCGGTAAGCTGAAAGCGCGCGCGGTCCTGCGCGATTGCGGGCGGATTTTGCAGATGAGCTACGGTCAAGTCGACCGTCTCTGCAAGATGGTCCCCAACCACCCGACCGACCCGTGGACCCTGCCGCGCGCGCTCAACGGAGCTGCTGACTTCAAGCGCGAATACACGAACGATAATGAGGTAAAGCACCTCGTCGACCTCGCGTTGCAACTGGAAGGCCTGCCTAGGAACTCCTCAACCCACGCCGCCGGAGTGGTGATTGGCGACAGGCCGCTCTCTCAACTCGTCCCGCTCTACCGCGATCCGCGTTCGGACATGCCGGTCACGCAATATGACATGAAGCATGTGGAGAGTTCGGGCCTCGTGAAGTTCGACTTCCTCGGCCTTAAAACACTTTCCGTCCTGCGCAAGGCGGTGGACCTTCTGAAACTGCGCGAGATCGACATCGATCTGGGCGCGCTGCCGCTCGACGACAAGGCCGTCTATGACCTCATGCAGGCGGGTAACACGGTCGGCGTGTTCCAGCTGGAATCGGAAGGCATGCGGCGCACGCTGAAGGCGGTAAAGCCTTCGAATTTTGGCGACATTATCGCGCTCGTCTCGCTTTATCGTCCGGGTCCGATGGACAACATTCCGCTGTTCGGACAGCGCAAGGCGGGTGAGGTCGCGATTGAGTATCCGCACCCCAAGCTCGAGGAAATCCTCGCCGAGACCTACGGCATCTTCGTCTATCAGGAACAGGTGATGCAGGCCGCGCAGATCCTGGCGGGATACTCGCTGGGTGACGCTGACCTGCTGCGCCGCGCGATGGGTAAGAAGGTCCAAGCGGAGATGGACAAGCAGCGTGGACGCTTTGTCGAAGGCTGCAAGGAAGTCTCAGGGATTGAGGCGAAGCAGGCCAACGAACTGTTCGACTTAATCGACAAATTCGCAGGCTACGGTTTCAACAAAAGCCACGCAGCGGCCTATGCGCTGCTCGCCTATCAAACGGCGTGGCTGAAAGCGCATTATCCGGAGGAATTCTACGCCGCATCCATGTGTTTCGACCTGCACCAGTCGGACAAATTGAGCGTCTTCGTTGACGATGCGCGGCGCTACCCGGTGGAGCGGACCGATGGCACCGGTGTGCTTGTCCTCCCGCCCGATGTGAACTCCTCCGAAGCGCGCTTCACGGTTCAGCAAACCGATGATGGCTATGCGGTCCGCTACGCGCTGGCAGGCATCCGCAATGTCGGCGAGAAGGCGATGGACGCCGTGGTCGCCGAGCGTGAGGCCAATGGCAAATTCACCAGCCTCAAAGACTTTTTTGAGCGGCTCCCGCAAGGATCAATGAACCGCCGCCAGCTCGAAGGGCTGATCTGCGCAGGCGCACTCGATGCGCTGGAACACAATCGCGGACAGCTCTTCGCCAATGCCGACATGCTGCTGGCCGTTGCGGACGCTGCCATGCGGGAACGGTCGAGCGGACAGGAGGCTCTGTTCGGAGGCGACCTCGGCGCGCAAGAGGAACTGCGCCTTCAAGCCGCCGATCCATGGTCCCGCACCGAGAAGATGGCAAAGGAGCGTGAGAATTTTGGCTTCTACTTCTCTGCGCATCCAGTGCAACAATATCGCGATGTCGCCTCGGCTCAAGGCGCGCGCACCTATCAGAGCCTGATGGAAGCAGGCGCGCCTGCTGGTGGACGCGGACAGGCTGTGATCGCGGCGATGGTGGAGAGCGCCAACAAGGGCAAGACAAAGCGCGGAGCCGACTTTATCCGTGCCGATTTCTCCGATGCGTCCGGCCAGTTCTCAGCGGCGTGCTTTGAAGAGGCGATGGTCGACAAATTCCAGGAATGGGCGGCGAGCGGGGAATGCGTGCTGCTTCAGGTTGAGCTCGACAGCCCCAATCCCGGCGAACCCCCGCGCCTGACCGTTCGGGGAGGGCGGCCCTTGTCGGAAGTCACTGGGCGCACGGCGATGATCCTGAAAGCTGATGTTCTCAGCGTGGATGCACTGACCGATCTGAAGCTGGAGCTGGCGACTGGCGATGAAGCTCCCGGCGAAGTCCTCCTGCGCCTGATCCTCGGCCCCGATGACGATGCGTTTGTGAGGCTCGGCAGCAACTTCCTGCTTGATGGCGAGCTGGCGGAGAGGCTGGCGGATATCGAAGGGATCGAGAACGTCGCGCTGGAGCCGCTGCGCCGCTCGGTGAAGCTCAAAAGGGTGGCTTGAGACGTAACAATTTGGCACTCCAGACCCTGTTGCCAAGCTCGTTTCTCCTCGCCATTGTCTCCGGCGAAAAAGCGCCAGCAAAGGCGCGCGTATTTGAGGAGAGAGAAACCTATGCCGACGCAATCCCTCGGGGCTATGCAGAATTGGAGCATGCGGATCACGCATGTCATCGACCACGCCGCTCGTGAAGCGGGCAAGCGTGAGATTGTCACGCGCTGGGCTGATGGCAGTGAGACACGCACGGATTGGGCAGGCATTCGCCGCGATGCGCTGAAGATGGCGCAGGCTTTGGAAGCGCTTGGCATCAAGCCGGGTGAGCGTGTCGCCAGCCTTGCCATGAACCACTCGCGCCACTTGGTCAGCTGGTACGGCGTCGCTGGCATGGGCGGGGTGCTCCACACGGTGAACCCGCGTCTGTTCGAGGATCAGCTCGAATATATCGTCACCCATGCTGAGGATCGCGTGCTGCTCTACGATGCGGCCTTCCAGCCCATCGTCGACAAGATGAAAGACCGCTGGACGAGCGTGGAGCACTACATCTGCTACGATTCTGGCGAGCATAGCCAAAGCTTTGAGGATTGGATCGGAGCGCAGGACGGGAACTATGAATGGTTCACCGGCGAAGAAAACGACCCCTGCATGATCTGCTACACTTCGGGCACTACGGGCAATCCCAAGGGTGTCCAGTACGAGCATCGCTCGACAGTGATGCACGCTATGGCCGGTTTGCAGCCCGCCGCGTTCAACTTCTCAAGCGCCTCGGTCATGCTGCCGGTCGTGCCGATGTTCCACGCGGCGAGCTGGGGTCTGCCCTATGCGGGCGCGATGGCGGGTATCAAATTTGTGTTCAGCGCGGTCAACGATCCTGCTGTCCTCCATGAGATGATGATCAAGGAAGGCGTCACCGACTCAGCTGGCGTTCCGACCGTCTGGCTCGCCCACTTCCAATATTGCGACAAGGAAGGCATCGACCTGCCGCCTTTGAAAGCCGCAACCATCGGCGGCTCGGCCTGTCCGCGCTTCATGATCGAGCGGTTGATGAAGAACGGCACGCGCGTGCAGCACGCTTGGGGCATGACGGAGACGTCTCCGATTGGCACCGTTGGCGGGCCGACCTGGGATTGGGATCAGCTCACTTTCGAGGAGAAGGTCGACAAGACCGCGATGCAAGGCCGCCCGATCTTCGGCGTGGAGCTGCGCACCGTGGACTTGGACGACATGGCGACCGAGCTGCCGCGCGATGGCAAGACGTCGGGCGCGCTCCAAATTCGCGGGCCTTGGATCATACAGCGCTACTTTAAGGCAGAGCAAGACGCGGCCAACAATGAGGGCTGGTTCGACACCGGCGATGTGGGCGTCCTGCACTCAGACGGCACGCTGCAACTGACTGACCGCACGAAAGACGTGATCAAGTCGGGTGGCGAGTGGATCAGCTCGGTCGAACTTGAAAACGCCGCTGTCGGCCATGAGGGCGTGCTCGAAGCGGCCTGCGTCGGCATGCCGCACCCCAAATGGGATGAGCGCCCGGTGCTTTTCGTCATCAAGAACGAAGGCGCAGAGGTCACCGCTGACGACATCATCGAGCATTTGAAGCCGCTCATTGCCAAGTGGTGGCTGCCCGATGCGGTGGAGTTCGTTGACGATATTCCGCATACGGCCACAGGTAAGATCAGCAAGAAAGACCTGCGCGACCGGTTCTCCGACTACAAGCTGGAGAGCTGAGCTATGACCGACCCCTATGTCGAACCCGACCGGGTGCACATCGACCCATCACCTGCGAACTTTGCGAAATTCAAAGATCTGCCGCGCGATGAGCCGATCTATATGCTCAACCTGCTGCTCTACCGCGAAGAGGCTGAGTATCCTGAAGGCCACGAGCATCACGGCAATGGCTGGAGCGGGCGGCGTGCCTATCAGGAATATGGCAAAACCTCCGGCCCGATCTTCACCCGCGTTGGCGGCACAATCGTGTGGCGCGGGGCGTTCCAGACGATGGTGACAGGACCGGAAGTGCGCGAATGGCATGACGGCTTCGTCGCGCAGTATCCCAATTCGGGCGCGTTCTTTGAGATGATTAAGGACGCCGACTACCAGAAGGCGGTGGTGAACCGCACCGCAGCATTGCTCGACAGCCGCCTGATCCGCTTCAAGCCGGGCAAGGTGGGCGAGGGTTTCGGGTGAGGGGTACCGCGCTCCTCATTGGCGCGGTGCTTCAGCTCGCGGCGTGATCGAGCTTGTGCCGGTTGGCCCTGCTGAAGTGCTGGAAGCGGGGCAAATTTCGGACGAAATGACCGGGAAATCCAAGCGTTCATTTGATGAAGCGCTGGCAGGTCGGTATGGTCCACCCCTCGATTTGTCCTGCCTCGTCCAAATCACCCCCGTAATTGAGGTTGGATCGGAGCCACACGGATAAGCCTTTTCGCAACTGGAGTCGCAGCCGAGTTGACTGGACCTTTGAACCCCAATTTGACCGATAAGCTGTCGACCACCAAGACCTTCGGGCGAGAGTGGCTCCGCAGCCCCCGTCGGGTCGGGGCGGTGATCCCCTCTAGCAAGCGCCTGGCAAAAGCCATGGCCGAGGGGCTTGGCTCTGTGAGCGGCCCGGTGATCGAGCTGGGGCCTGGGACTGGTGTTATCACTCGCGCACTGCTCGAAGCAGGGGTGAAACGCAGCAATCTGGCCGCGATTGAGCTGTCGGAGAGCTTTGCCGCGGTGTTGCGTCAGCGACATCCTGACGTTCAGGTTATTGAGGGCGATGCGGGTGAAATCGCGCGGCTTTCTCCGTTCGAGCCAGGCACAGTCGGCCATGTCATCTGCGGATTGCCGCTGGTGACGCTGCCCAATGATCTCGCCGAGCGTATTCTTGAAGGCAGCTTCGACGTCCTCGCCACAGATGGCGCGTTTCGCCTTTTCACCTATTCCCCACGCTGCCCAGTACCCGAGCCTGTGTTGGAGCGGATGGCGCTCAAAGCGGTGAAAATCTCACGCACTTTGCGTAATTTGCCGCCTGCCTCGGTCTATGAGCTGCGGCGGGCTGGGTGATTTAGGCAGATCCGCTCAGTCCGCGCGCGGCTGATTGCGCCGGTCAACGCCGGATCGACGACTGCCCTTGCGGCGGTCGGGTCCGTCGAACGGAAGCTGTTGTTTCCGGCGGTCTCCAGACCGGCGGTCATTGTTCGAAGCCCTATCTGCACTCAGGTTCGAAGTCATAGGTCATCCCCTTTTCTAGGGGGAAATTACGGGGATTTCATCAAGAAACCCTTAATCACGGTTAGCGAGGGGTTAAGCGCGACATAGGTGTTTCCACCAGTGGGTCAGAGCAGTCGCATCTGCCCGCCGACTTCTGGCCTGCAGAACTGCGAGCAATCCAGTTGTATCTCCGCCCGACCAAACCCCGCCTTGCGCCTTGCGACGTTGAAGCGGCGGCGAAACAGGTCTGCCCAAACGCCTGAGGGTTTCATGCGGGTGAAGAAGTCGGGATCATTGTCACGGCCATTTCTGATTGAGCGCACGATGCTCATCACTTTGCCGGCCCGATTGGGATAGTGGACGTCCAGCCACTCTCGGAACAGGGGCGCGACCTCATGCGGCAGGCGCAAAGGGATCCAGCCAACGCTGCCCGCGCCAAGCTCGGCTGCGCGCGCGACGATGCTTTCCATGAACTCGTCGGTGATGGCGGGGATGATCGGGGAGATTGAGCAATGGGTGGGGACACTCGCCTTTGCCAGTTTCCCTAGTGCGGACAGGCGCTTGGCAGGCGAAGCGCAGCGCGGTTCGAGCTTGGCTGAGAGCACCGGATCAAGCGTCGTCACTGAGACAGCGACCGCCACCAGATTGCGCCTGGCCAGCTCTGCAAGCAGGTCGAGATCGCGCAGAATGCGGTCCGACTTGGTCGTGATCGTCACCGGATGGCGCGCGTCGAGGCAGACCTCCAGCAATTCTCGCGTGATACGATAGCGTTTCTCGATCGGCTGATAGGGATCGGTGTTGGTGCCCAGCGCAATCGGCTTGGGCGAATAGCGCGGCTTGGCGAGAGTCTCACGCAGCAGCTCCGCCGCTTTAGGCTTGGCGAACAGCTGCGTTTCAAAGTCGAGGCCGGGAGACAGGTCGTGAAAAGCGTGGGTAGGGCGCGCAAAGCAGTAGATGCAGCCATGCTCGCATCCGCGATAGGCGTTGATCGAGCGATCAAACGGGATGTCTGGCGATTGGTTGAAGCTGAGGATCGTTTTCGGATGTTCCTCAGTCACATATGTGCGCAGTTTGACCGGCGGGCCATCTTCGTGCGCCAATCTCTCCATATGATCGCGCCAGTCGCCATCCACCTCTCGTGTGGCAAGGCCAAAGCGCGTTGGCACCTTGGCAGAGGGCGCGCCGCGACCACGTTCAACATCAGGGTGAGAGGCTGTTTCCATGGCGAGAACAGATATAGAACAAAACCCGCTATGTCACCAGAAAATCGGCCATCCTACTCGCGCAATCTGGGCATCAATTCGACAAAATTGCAAGGGGTGTTGCGGCTGTCGAGTTGCTCGGCGAGGATCCCGTCCCAGCCATCTTTCACCGCTCCGTTCGATCCGGGCAGGGCGAAGATGTAGGTGCCGCGCGCGACGATGGCGCAGGCGCGGGACTGGACGGTGGATGTGCCGATGGTTGTGAAGCTGAGCCAGCGGAACAGCTCTCCGAAACCCGGAATGTCGCGGCCGCCGTCGATGCGGGCGAGAGCTTCGGGTGTCACGTCGCGGCCCGTCAGCCCGGTGCCTCCGGTGGAGACAACGGCGTCAATGCGCGGATCGTCGATCCAACTGTCGAGCTGGTCAACCAGGAAGTCGGCGTCGTCGCGGATGATCTTGCGCGCAGCGATAGAGTGGCCCGCATCCTCGATCCGTTTGGCGAGAATGTCGCCGGAAGTGTCGTCTGCCGGTGTGCGCGTATCGGAAACAGTGAGGACCGCGATGTTGATCGGCTTGAAGGTCTTGCTCTCGTCGATCGCCATCTGTGCTTTGTCCTTACTGTTCGAGCTGGGCAGAACGCTGCCTATAAGCTCCGGGGAAGGTTGGCCATTGCCCTTGGGCAAGAGCGCGGCGCGACGGGGATGAGGCACCCGCGGCACGCTCATACATCCAGTAATTGCGCATTACTATGGCGACATAGCCGCGCGTTTCCCAATAGGGGATCGACTCCATCCAAAGCAGCGGATCGCCCTGGTCGTTCACTTCGCTGTTCCAGCGGCTGACGGGGGAGAGGCCGGCATTGTAGGCCGCCATGATTTTGGGCAACAGGCCTTGCGTTGCGGCGCTATCCCGCAGCATCTCGAGATGCTGCTGACCATAGGCGAGGTTGACCTCGGGATTGTTAAGGTCAGCATAGCTCGCGCCTAGGTTCAGGCGGCGGTTATGGTCGCGCGCCGTACCCGGCATGATCTGCATCAGGCCGCGGGCGTTCGCCGGGCTGACAGCGCTGGCGCGGAAGTTCAATTCTTGCAGCGCATGGGCAAAGGCGAGCGCCGGATCAACACGCCATCCGGTCGCGGGCTCCCAGCGAGCGACGGGGAAGCGCAAAGCCGGATCGGACTGGACGCCATAGGGCGCGTAGTGCGCCATGAAGAGCTGAGTTGAGGGCATGCCGATCTCGCGCGCAAACCGGGCAAGGGCGGTATAATCGACGTTGCGGCCAGTGCGCGCTTCGTGCCGGAGCACTTCGTCAGCCAGCGCCGGGCGGCCAATCTCTGCCAGAGCAGCAGCAACGCGCACGTTAGACCGGTGCGAGATGGCGTTCCAGTCGGCGCTGGAAAAGCGTTGAGCCGGAGCTTCAGCCGGAACGTCGATGCCGAGCTGGTCGATGGCGAGCATGCCATAGAGCGTCTCGTCATATTGCGCAGCCGCAACTAGGTAGTCGTTGGCAAGACCGGGTTCGCGGCAGCGGACAAGAGCGCGGTGCGCCCAATAGTGCGATGCTGCGGTCAGTTCGACATTGGTCGATTGCGATGCGGCGCGGGCAAAGGCCTCGCTCGACAGCGCGCAATAGCCAAGACGCCATGCGGCAAGGCCGGCAACCCACTCGCCCTCGGCAACCCAAGGGCCAGCGCCATCGGAGACGGATTCGGCGAGTTTGAGGGCATTCTCGTCATCGTTCTCGATGTAGTAGCTCCAAGCGACCCGGCGGCGCATTTCCGCGCGGGCCTCTGGACTCAGCTGAGGGTCGAGTTGGTCGAGCAAGGCATGCGCGCCAGCGGGATCATCATTGACGATGTAGTCTATGACCGCCTCTCGCTCGGAAGCGGAGATCGAGCCATCGTTAACGCGGCGCGGAAGGATACGCTTGGGCGCGGAAGGTTGGCGAGCAAAGCTCTGCGCTTGTGGCAAAGCGGGCAAAGACGTTAACCCGCGATTGGTGCCGATCCGGCCGATCTGCTCGGCCTGCGGAAGGTCGACGCCCATGCGGAGCCAATCAGCGGCTTGCTCAGCGCTGACACGCGGGCTCTTGGCGTGGGTGTAATACTCGGCAAGCGCGACTTGGTAGAGCACGCTGTCCTCGCGGCTTTCCAGCATGTCGGAGACGCGATCCCATTGCTCTCGGTCAATCGCGGCGAAAAGGTCGCGGTAATGCTCACGCTCACGCGAGGAGAGCACTTCGGGAACTTGGCTGGCGCTGCCGTCTGCGCTGCGGTCGTAATAGGCAACGAGGCTGTCATTGGTCTGCGCATTGGCTGCGGCAGGGGCGATAACAAGCGCGCTACCCAGTGCAAAACCGGCGACCAACCATGGCATAACGCCGCGCACATTCTGCCGCTTCACAATATTGCCGACCATTCAATCCATCTCCGCCAGAACCGAGCTTTAAGTCGAGGCATCGCCATGAGGCTTTCAAGGCTCTCGCTCATCAACAGCGGCATGTCTGACGAAATCTGGTTGATTTCACGTAAAGACGAAGTGTCTTTCGGTAATCTGTGTCCCAATAGCGGCAGAATGTTGCTGCCGAAGGCAATAACGCATTTCGGCGCCGCAAGAGTGATATGATGGAGGACAACTTCATCCATTCCACTCGCCGCAATCGCAGCCGTGTCAGCCATCGGAGTGTGGCGCGGGAGCGCCGAGGCGATGTAGGTCTGGCTCTCTTCAAAGCCCATCGCGGCGATGATCCGGGAGAGCAGCTGTCCTTGAGGGCCGCTCAGCAGCCGCGCGCCATCACGCTCCTCAGGATCGGTGACGAGGATCATCAGCTCAGCATGCGCTGTGCCCCGTGGTGCAACCCGGCCACGCGGACCGATGGCGTCGAGGCCCGGCGCTTCGAGCCAGAATTGCTGAAACGCAGCAAGATCAGCGGGCGGCGTGTCGCCCAGCAGATTTGTGCGCGTAATTATCGCAGGTTCGGGTTGGGGCTCGGGAGACGCTTGCGCGGCCGGCTTTGTTGACTTTGCAGGCGCGCTCTTCATCTCAGCCGCAGTCAGCCAATCCGTAGCGTCTTCGTTGAAGTCGCAATCCACACCGGCCAGCCGCCACCAGTCGAGCGCAGCTTCCAGATCGGCATGCAGAGAGGAGGTCGGAGCGTTCATAGGATTACACCGAGGTCTTGACTGCCCGGTGCCCAGTTAGCAAGGCATGACAGCACGTTTTGCGGAAGAAATCCGCCGGCCAACAGCGTATCTCGTCAAGGCCGAACACTATAGGGATGTTACGAGAATGAGCGAACGGGAATCGATGCCATGCGATGTGGTCATTGTCGGCGGAGGACCGGCAGGCCTGTCAGCAGCAATCCGGCTGAAGCAGCTGAATGACGAGCTTGAGGTTGTTGTTCTCGAAAAAGGCTCTGAGATCGGCGCGCATATCCTGTCGGGCGCGGTGGTCGATCCCAAGGCTTTGGGAGAGCTCTTCCCCGATTGGCGCGACATGGATTGCCCGATGGCTGAGACGCCCGTGACCGATAACTGGCACTGGGTGCTCTCCAAGAACGGCAAGACCTCCATCCCGCACCTCTTCATGCCGCCCCTGATGAGCAATAAGGGCTGCTACACAGGATCGCTGGGCAACATGACCCGCTGGCTGGGTGAACAGGCCGAGGCGCTGGGTGTGATGGTCTTCCCCGGTTTCCCCGCTTCGGAAGTCATGTTTGACGACAAGGGCGCGGTCAAAGGCGTCATCACGCAGGACATGGGCATTGCCGAGGATGGGAGCCAGAAGGGCGACTATCAGCCCGGCATGGAGATCGAGGCCAAGTATACCCTCTTCGCAGAGGGTGCGCGCGGATCGCTGACGAAGCAGATGAAGGCCAAGTATGACCTAGAGGCCAATTGCGAGCCGCAGGTCTATGGTTTGGGCATCAAGGAGCTGTGGGACATTGATCCTGAAAAGCACGTGCCCGGGCGCGTGCTCCACACCCAAGGCTGGCCGCTTTCAGAGAGCGGTACGTGGGGCGGGGGCTTCCTCTACCACCAGGCGAACAACCAGATCGCTTTGGGCTTCGTCACCGCGCTCGATTACAAGAACCCATGGGTCTCGCCCTATCAGGAATTCCAACGCTGGAAGCAGCACCCTGAAATCCGCGCCTATCTCGAAGGTGGCACTCGTGTCGCTTACGGAGCGCGCGTCATCAATGAAGGCGGCTGGCAGTCCGTGCCCAAGCTCGCTTTCCCAGGCGGCGCTTTGATCGGTTGTGCCGCTGGCTTTGTGAACGTGCCGCGGATCAAGGGCAGCCACACCGCGATGAAGAGCGGCATGCTCTGCGCCGAAGCCATCGCTGCGGAGATCGAGGGCCACGAAAGCCAGCCCGAACTGCAAGGCTACGAACCCGCCGTCCGTTCAAGCTGGATCGCGGATGAGCTGAAACTTGTTCAGAACGCAGAGCCTGCCGTGGCGAAATATGGCGAGGATATCGGAGCGGTGCTGGCCGGGGTCGATATGTGGATGCGCACGCTCAAGATTGGCTTGCCGATCAGTATGAAGCACCACGCCGACTACACGATGACGGGCCGCGCAGACCTCTATCCCAAGATCGACTATCCCAAGCCCGACGGCGTCATCAGTTTCGACCGCCTGACCAACGTCGCCTACTCCTTCACCAACCATGCAGAGGACCAACCAGTCCACCTGCAATTGGGTGACGCCGCGCTGCAAAAGGCGAGCGAGTATGACGTTTTCGGAGGCCCCTCAGCGCGTTACTGCCCTGCTGGAGTCTACGAATGGGTCGAGGAAGAGGGCAAGGAACCACGCTTCCAAATCAACTCGCAAAACTGCGTCCACTGCAAAACCTGCGACATCAAAGACCCCAACCAGAACATCAACTGGGTAACGCCAGAAGGCGGCGGCGGGCCTAACTATCCGAATATGTGATGGTGGTTTTGGCTTCGTCATTGCGAGGAGCATAGCTACGAAGCAATCCAGAGTGGCACGCGAGACGCTCTGGATCGCATCGCTCCGCTCGCGATGACGAGTGCTGAATTGACCCTTACTGAAACCGCCTACGCCAAGATCAACCTCGCGCTGCATGTCCGTGCGCGGCGGGAGGATGGCTATCACGAGCTGGAGACGCTCTTCGCCTTCGTCGATGCGGGTGACACGCTGACTGCGCGTGTTTCGGAGCAGGACAGTCTCACGACCGTCGGGGAGTTTGCGGGCGGGATCGACAATCCGTTCGATAATCTCGTGGCCAAGGCGCTCTCCGCACTGCCGCGCCCTAGGGGTCTCGACATCACGCTGGAAAAGAGCCTCCCAGTCGCTGCGGGCCTTGGAGGAGGCTCGGCGGATGCCGGGGCGGTCTTCCGGCTGGTGGAACGTCTCCACGGGCTCCCCGACGACTGGCTGGCCCGCGCGGCGAAGCTTGGCGCGGATGTTCCTTCTTGTGTGCGCTCCGAAATGGTCGTTGGGCGAGGGACGGGGACTGAGCTTGAACCGCTCGAAAACGACCTGACCGGAACGCCCGTCCTGCTCGTCAATCCGCGTGTGCCGCTCTCGACCCCGCCGGTCTTTGAAGGCTGGGACGGGGTGGATCGTGGAGCACTTCCCGAAGGCTCTGCGCGCACAATTGCCCTCAAAGGGCGCAATGATCTCACCGCCCCGGCCTGTGAAATTTGCCCTGAGATCAGCCATGTTCTCAGCGCGTTAGAGAAGGATTCTCCCTGGCTTTCTCGTATGTCGGGATCAGGAGCCACCTGTTTTGCGTTGTATAACAAAACGGATGAGCGCGATGCTGCGCAAAACAGGTTGAGAGCTGAGCACCCCGATTGGTGGATGCTCGCGGGGGAACTAAGATGATTGACGGCCAAGTCTTCAAGCAAATTGGAGAGGCGCGCGCAGGCGGGATGGTCTGCGTATGCGACCATGCCTCGAACTTCGTGCCCGACGACGTGCCGCTGGGCATCCCAAGCAATCTGCTCGACACGCATATCGCGGTCGACATCGGCGTTTCCGGGATCGCGACCCGCATGGCACGGCGGCACGGCATTCCGGCGCACATCGCGCAAGTCAGCCGCCTGGTGGTCGACCTCCATCGCGAGGAAGATCACAGGCATGTCGTCCCGACAGAGAGCGACGGGCACCTGATCCCCGGCAATATCGGCGCCGATATCGAGGCGCGGCTCAAGCAATATTATCACCCCTATCACGATGCGCTGGCCAAATGGTTGGATGCGGCAAACCCTGAACTGATCATCTCGCTCCACAGCTTCACGCCCAAGCTGGAAACCAGCGCTGAGGAGCGCCCGTGGGAGGTTGCTCTGCTCTACAATCAGGACGACCGCGCCGCGCGCCACGCCATCCGGCTGTTCGGCGAGTTGGGGCTTAATGTCGGCGATAACGAGCCCTATTCCGGGACTGAGCTCAACGCGACGATGAACCGCCATGCTGAGGCGCATGGGCGTTACTATTGTGCGATCGAGATCCGGCAGGACCTAATTGCCACCCGCGCAGACCAGGCGCGCTGGGCGAGCATGGTCGCCGATGTGTGCGGAAGGGTTGCACTGGCGCTCGACTAACGGCAGTGGTGGCGCTGCTATTCGAGCAGGGAACCCGCTAATGCCATTCGACAAGTCCAAACTGCCCAGTCGCCACGTCTCCGTGGGACCAGAGCGCGCGCCGCACCGCTCCTACTACTACGCCATGGGCATGACCGAGGAAGAGATTGCGCGTCCATTCGTCGCGGTCGCGTCGGCAGGCAATGACAGCGCGCCTTGCAACACGACATTGGACCCCCAAGCGAATATCTGCCGCGAAGGCGTGATCGCAGGGGGAGGGACCCCGCGCCGCTTCAACACGATCACTGTGACAGACGGCATCGCGATGGGTCACCAGGGCATGAAAAGCTCGCTCGTCAGCCGCGAAGTGATCGCGGACTCGGTTGAGCTTTCGGTGCGCGGTCACTGCTATGATGCGCTGGTCGGCTTTGCTGGCTGCGACAAGAGCCTGCCGGGTATGATGATGGCGATGCTGCGGCTGAATGTGCCGAGCATCTTCGTCTATGGCGGCTCTATTCTGCCCGGCACTCACAAAGGCGAGGATGTCACTGTCGTTGACGTCTTTGAGGCAGTGGGTCAGCACGCCGCCGGAAATTGCCCGCTGCAAGAGCTGATCGCGCTCGAAAAAGTCGCTTGTCCGGGGCACGGGGCGTGCGGTGGGCAGTTCACCGCGAATACCATGGCATGCGTCGGAGAGGCTATTGGATTAAGCCTTCCAAACAGCAATATGGCGCCTGCTCCTTACAGATCACGTGAAGAGATTGCGCGGGCTGCTGGGAGCCAAGTGATGAAGCTGCTCGAGATCAATCTTCGCCCCCGCGACATCTGCACCCGCGAAGCATTTGAGAACGCTGCGCGTGTTGTGGCTGCGACCGGAGGCTCGACCAACGCCGCGCTCCACTTGCCTGCTATGGCGAGCGAGGCGGGGATCGATTTCGACCTGTTCGACGTTGCCGAGATTTTCAAGTCCACGCCCTACATCGCTGACCTCAAACCCGGCGGAAAGTATGTGGCCAAGGACATGCACGAAGCGGGCGGGGTCTATATGGGCATGAAGACTTTGCTGGATGGCGGTTTCCTCGACCCCAATCCCATCACCGTGACTGGTAGGACGCTGGGTGAGAATATCGAAGAGATCACTTGGAACCCCGACCAGAAAGTCTTTTACGACGTCAGGAACCCGATCACCCCCACTGGCGGTGTCGTAGGCCTCAAAGGTTCGCTCGCACCTGATGGGGCCATAGTGAAGGTCGCCGGCATGGAGCGGCTCCAGTTCACCGGTCCTGCACGAGTATTCGACCGAGAGGAAGACGCCTTCGCCGCGGTTGAGCGCCGCGACATTGCGGAAGGTTCGGTCATTATCATCCGCTATGAAGGGCCCAAGGGCGGCCCCGGCATGCGCGAAATGCTCTCCACCACTGCGGCGCTATACGGGCAGGGGATGGGCGAAAAGGTCGCTCTGATAACTGACGGTCGTTTCTCGGGCGCAACACGCGGCTTCTGCATCGGCCATGTCGGCCCGGAGGCAGCGGAATGCGGCCCCATCGCTCTGGTCGAAGATGGCGACACGATCTCCATTGATGCAGAGGCGGGCACGATTGACCTCGAAGTTGATGAGGCCGTCCTCGAAGAGCGTCGCAAGGCGTGGACACCGCGCACAAACGATTACCAATCGGGAACCCTGTGGCGCTACGCTCAGAATGTCGGCCCTGCGCGGCAAGGCGCGCTTACCCACCCTGGAGCAAAGGCGGAAACCCATGTTTTTGCGGATATCTAGTCTGGCGCTCGCCTCGGTCACTCTCATCGCCTGTGAGGGCGAAGTGTCGAGCGAGCCGGAAGGCCCAAGTGTCGAATGCGCTCTCGGACCGGGAGCCGAACTGACACCAACCTGCGCGTTTGAGCGTGTGTCACAGAGCAGCTTCGTAATTCACCGCCCGGACGGAGGCTTTCGCAAGTTCTCGCAAGGATTGGGAGAGGAAGGCTTCCTCATTTCCGTCGCTGACGGAGCAGACCCGATCATCTCTCAGAAGATCGATTCAGGTGCCGGGATCATCGAGTTCGCATTGACTGATGAAGCCTATCGCCTGCCATCTGAGTTGGTCCTTCCCGGAACCACCCAAGCGGCGTCAGGTGAGTAGCGCTCAGGTCTTAACTGCGGACCAGATGCGCGCTGCCGAGCAGCGAATTTTCGACAATGGCACATCGGTCTTTGAGCTGATGCAAATAGCGGCCAGTGGCGCGGCGGAGTGGGTCCGGCGGATTGCTGCGGACGGCTCTGCTACGGTTCTGTGCGGCTCCGGCAACAATGGCGGCGATGGATACGTAATCGCGCATTTGCTGCGACAGTCAGGGGTTGAAGTGACAGTCATCGCTCCGGTTGAACCCCAGACCGACGCCGCCAAACAGGCGCGCGCATTATGGGGTGAGGGCGTCCAAACTTCGGGCGGAAGCGTTGCTGGTCATGCGCTGGTCGATTGCCTGTTCGGCTCTGGCCTGTCTCGTCCTTTGAGCGGGGAGCATGCTTTGCTCCTTCGCGATTTGGCCGGGCGGCACGATAAGGTCATTGCCATCGACGTGCCCTCGGGGATCGAAAGCGACACAGGCGAGCTGCTCAACGACAGGTTGCCTCAGTTTGATGTGACGCTTGCTCTGGGCGCGTGGAAATTTGCCCATTGGTTGCTGCCGGGGCGGACACTGATGGGCTCCAAGCGCCTGGTAGAGATCGGGGTCGAGCCGGTTGAGGGGGCAGTGCAACTCATCACGCGGCCCAAGCTCGCACCGCCGCCCGTTGATGCGCACAAATATACGCGCGGGTTTTGCGCGATTGTCGCGGGAAACTTGCCGGGCGCATCCGTCCTCGCTGGCACCGCTGCCCAGCGCACGGGTGCGGGCTATGTGAAGCTGATGATGGACGGTTTCATTCAGATGGCGCCCCCCAGCCTTCCCGTGTGGCGCGCTCCCGATAGCGATCAACTCGCGGATAAGCGGATTTCCGCCGTGCTGGTCGGGCAGGGGCTGGGGAACACCGAAACCGCGCAAGATCGGCTTGAGGCGGTGCTCTCGAAAGACCTGCCGACCGTTATCGATGCAGAGGGGGTGCGTTTGCTCGAGCATGCTGAGGTGAGTCGCAGCGCGCCCACACTCGCAACGCCTCATGATGGCGAGTTGGAATCCCTGTGCCGGACGTACTCCGTTATCGCTGAGGGAAGGCTCAACCGCGCGCAGGCTGTTGCCAAGGCCAGCGGGATGGTGATCTGCGCCAAAGGGCCTGACACAATCATTGCTGCGCCAGATAGCCGGGTCGCTCTTGCGCCGCCTGCACCCAGTTGGCTCTCGGTCGCGGGAAGCGGAGATGTCCTTGCTGGCATTGCAGTGAGCCGGATGGCCAGCGGGTCTGATCCTTTCACCGCAGCGTGTGAAGCGGTTTGGCTGCATGGCGAGGCGGCACGGCAGTGCGGTCCGGCTTTCACCGCCGACGATCTCGCCCAGGCGGTGTCGAAAGCCTATGCGGCGTGCCTGTGAGCGAGATCATCCGACTGGCAGCCCGTGGCGACGGAGTTACCGCTGAGGGAGCGCATGCGGCGCTCGCCGTGCCGGGTGACACGATACTCGAGGATGGTTCCGTTAGCCCCGGCCCACACCATGTCGAACCGCCTTGCTCTCACTTCCAAACCTGTGGTGGCTGCGAGCTACAGCATGCAGATGACACGATCCTGCGCGGCTTTATCCGCGACCGCGTCGTCAATGCGGCAAAGGGTCAGGATTTGGAGATAGGAAAGCTGTTGCCCGAACATCTCTCTCCGCCCGGATCGCGCCGCAGAGCGACTTTGCACGGGGTTCGCACGGCCAAGGGCGCCGTGCTTGGTTTTAAAGCGGGTGGCTCGCACAAACTCGTCGATTTGGCCGAATGCCCCGTGATGCGACCCGAATTGAGTGGTTTGATCCCTTCTTTGCGCGCTCTGATCGCCGCACATGGTCCCAAGGGCAATGTCGATGTCGCGCTTTCGCTGTGCGATCAGGGGGTGGATCTGGGCCTCGCGCACTTTCCTATTGAAGGGCTCGAGGCGACGGAGGCAATGCTCGACTTCGCGCGCGAGAATGGGCTCGCTCGGGTGACGCTGGATCAAGGCTATGGCGCGGAGACGCTGTGGGAGCCTGAGCCGGTGACACTCTCGCTTTCCGGGCTTCCTGTTGGGATGCCGCCAGCGGCGTTCCAGCAAGCCACCGATGACGCCGAAGAGGTCATGCTGGCCGATGCTGGTGCGGCCCTTGGCGACGCACGGATCGTGGCCGACCTGTTCAGCGGGCTGGGCACGTTTGCCTTCACGCTCGCACAGGGCGGACCTGAAGGACGCAAGGTTTTGGCTGCCGAGGCGGACCAAGCGGCGCATCTGGCATGCAAAGCAGCGGCAGCGCGCACTGGTGGGCGCGTGGTTGCCATTCATCGCGACCTGTTTCGCAACCCTTTGCAAGCGAGCGAGCTCAGCCGTTTTGATGCCGTCCTGCTCGACCCGCCAAGGTCTGGCGCTAAGGCGCAAGTGGCTGAGATTGCTGCGAGCGAGTGCCCGCTGGTTGTCTATGTCAGTTGCAACCCATCTAGCTGGGCCCGCGATGCGGCGGTGCTTGTGGCGGGCGGGTTCAAGCTCGAACAATTGCGCCCTGTCGGACAATTCCGCTGGTCAACGCATGTAGAGCTCGTGAGCGTGTTGCGCCGCTGACTTAGCTGCGAAGGGCGGTCAGGATCTGGCTTTCCAACCACGCCTCGCTTTCAGGTTCTGCATAAGCGTGGCTTGCACCTTGGCAGCGCATAATGCGGGGGTCGGACTTGTCCCAGGCGGCTTCGAACAGCTGAGCGGTGCGATCGTCGCTTGCGACCAAGATCGAGACCGGTCCCACAAACTGCGACAACCCTTCGCGCATCTCCTGTGCAAGCCCGCTTTCCGGCTGATCCGATCGCATCGCGCCCATTACTCCTCGGGCCAATTTGCGAAAATCGACGCCGCCGCGCAGCAGACGCGCAATCTCGCGCGGGTTCTTGAGCTTTTCAGCATAGCGCGCGCGGATCGCCTCTGAGGTGTGCGCCGTTTCGTCGGAGTTGTCTGCGCCGTCCTCAAGCGTCCACGGGTTGGAGAGGATCAGTCCGTCGCATCCCTCTCCCCCCGAAAGCATCAGGGCTGAAGCCGCATCGCAATTGCCGAAAGCAAAGACCCGCTCCATCTGCGGGACCATCCCGCGAAACGCATCGAGTGCTGCGCGTATGTCGCCAGCGCTCTTCGTGAAACCTCGGTTCTCGCCCTCGCTGTCGCCGACACCTCTTCGGTCGAAGCGAAAGACGGGAAAGCCCTTCGCACAAAGGCGTGCGGCGAGTTTGGATTGGCCGGAAAAAGCGCCAGAGCGGATTTCATTGCCGCCGCTGACCCACAGTAATCCCGTGGTTCCCGGAGCCGTGTCGAGCGTGCCCGCCAGTCTTAAGCTCCCACAGCCAAATTCGAAATGAAGCCGGCTCATGATGCGGCCTCGTTTGTGCTAGTGATGATTGCAGCGAGAGCCTGTGCCTGCGCTGCATCCTCATCCGGTTCAGCTCGTAGCCAGAGGCCACGGCCACCCAAGTCCTTGGCGGAGATGGTTTGGATGTGATCGGCCCCAATTGGCTCTGCGGCCTCAAGCTCGGCGAACATGTCGGCGCCAATAGGCCAGCCTGCCAAAACAAGCCCTTCCTTGCGGCCCAATTCCATCAGCGCGTCCGCATTCTCTTCGCGGCCCGCCTCCCGCGCGGCGATGGTGCGCGCCCGTATCATCCCTCTGAGAACCTTTGGCCCGGAATGCGCCGCATAGTGCCAGCCGGGCAGGTCTGACGGAGCGATCAGAGCCCCAGCGCGGATGGCAAGGATATGGGTCGCTTTGACGTGCACAGCGGCTCGGCGAGCGAGCTCTCTCCAACCAGCCAAGGTCTGCGTGTTGAGGGGGACGAGGCTTTCGTTGCAACCGGGTAGGTCTGGCAGGAAGCTATCGACACCTGCCTCATCGAGCGCGCGCATCGTCTGCACCGTGAAACGGCGCATCTTGTTCGCCTCATCAAACAATGCAGGTAGGATCAGAACGCGGCTTGTCCGACCTTCGTCAAAGGAAAGGAGCAATTCCTCGCTGGTTTTGCCATCGGGGAGGGAGGCCTGCCAGGTCGAGATCATGTGCGTTTCGCTTTTCGAGCCTGCTCAGCTCTCAGCGATCTTGCCTTCAGCAAAGGCGAGCAGGCCGCCATAGGTCTCCAGCATCTCCCCATCGACATCGTCGTCGTCGATCAGAAAGTCGAGCCGATCTTCCATTTCGGTCAGGAGCCCTGCAACGGCCATCGAATCCAATTCGGGCAGATGGCCAAACAGACCGCTTTCATCGTTGAGCGCATCGGCTTGGTCAGCGTCGATGCCAAGCACGTCTGCAATGATGGACTTAAGTTCGCTGTCGAGCGCCGCACGGCTCATAGGCAGGCCTTTTCCGGCCTCTTTGTTTGCGTCCTGACTAGCGGTGTCGGTGCTCATCAATGGTCCCTCAAGCAGAAAAGCGCTGCGCGTCCCGAATTACAGTGGTGGAGGCGCCCATTAGCGGCGCGGGGGGAGTGGTGCAAGCTCGGGGACTTCTGCATCTCTCAGGCGCGAGACAGCAAGGCGCCCCAGATCGAGCCATGCGCGCGGGCCTCTCATGTTGAGGCAGTCAATCCGATAGCGCGGGCGCACAGCGTTCATCCAGTCCGCTTTGTAGCGCTGATCTCCAGTGCCAAAGTCGACAAGCGAGACTTTATCGATATCGATCACATGTTCGAACAGAGCCGCCGACAGCGTCGTGCCCGCAGAGAGACTCTTGGCGCTTTCAAGATAGGCTAGCTTGTGAATGAAAGCGGTGCCGTTCTCGACCGTCCAGCATTGCGCCGCGACGGGTGTGCCCTGATGCCATGCCATGCCGAACCGCAATCGCCCCTCTGCGGCCTCTTCCTTTGCGAATTGGCGGAGCATGGCGGGTTCGTCTTCCTCGGGCTTCCAACTGGCTGCGTAGATGGCTTCGTAAGCGTTCCACAGATCAGCATCGAAGCTGGTGAGGACTTTGACCTCGACCTTCTTGGCCTTGCGTTTGAGCGTGGTGCGCAAAGGACCGGGGCGCTGTGCCCAATAGTCGGCATAGCTGCACCCATCGACGTTAAGGATGTGGTTGGTGTCGCAGCGTGTAACCTCGACCCGCCATCCGGCCTTGGCAAAGGCTGAGGCGAGGCGGGTGGCGGAGCCGTCTTCATCGGGCACAGGCTCCAATGTCACCCGGTGGCCGCGCGTGTGCAACTGCTTGGCGATCTCTGCCAGCAGCCGATCCCCATGCTCGCTCGCTGGGGCAAGCTGGCGCCAAGTAAAGCTATACCAATTGCGCAAGGGAGTGATCCGACCAGCCTCCTCGGTTAAGGCAAGGGCGGCATTTGCATCCTCATCGCTCGCAATGGCGATCAGCGGCGTTAGCCCAGTCTGTGCCAGCAGATTGTACCACTCAGCCCGGTCAAACGGAGCGGCATCTACAAAAGCCTCTTTTCCAAAGAGCTCTTGCAAGACATTAACCCTGTCGTGATACCGCGCTTCGATCACTGTGTTAAACCGTCCTCTTAACCGTCCCATCACCTAGGATACGCGATGCCCGCCTCACCTGATCCCACGCCAAAGCGGCTTGATCATCTCGCTGAGTGGGCGGCCGCAGGTAACCGTGGTGATGCACCAGCTTTGGTGCTTCGAGACACCGTCCTTACCCATGAGGAGTTAAGACAGCGTGTTGCATGGTTGGCAGGCTGGCTGGCGCGCGAAGTGCCAGAGGAGGGCGCGCGGATTGCGACCTGGGCAGCGAAGGGCGAGCTCACATGCCTGATGCCTTTGGCCTGCGCACGTGCGGGCCGGGTCCATGTGCCGATCAATCCGCTGCTAAAGCGCGCCCAAGCAGCGCATATTCTCAGCGATAGTGGAGCCAAGATGCTGATCGGGACCAAGACCCGTTTGGACAGTCTGGAAGGTTCGGACGCTGCTGGATGCGTCTCGCTTGAAGAACAAGATGCGCTTGAACAAGCCTACGCGACCAAGCTCGACATGGGGGCCTCGCAGGGCGATCCTGACGAACTCTGTGCCATACTCTACACATCTGGCTCCACGGGTCGTCCCAAGGGCGTGATGCTAAGCCATGCCAATCTGTGGCTCGGTGCGGTGAGTGTTGCGCATTACCTCAAGCTGGCGGGCGACGATGTAACGCTGGCAGTGCTGCCGCTGTCGTTTGACTATGGCCAGAACCAGCTGCTTTCGACTTGGTCTGCGGGCGGTTGCGTAGTGCCGCTCGACTATCTCTTCCCGCGCGATGTGGCCAAGGCGTGTGCGAAACATGCGGTGACGACGCTTGCCGCTGTGCCGCCTCTTTGGGTGCAATTGACCGAGCTTGAGTGGCCTCAGGAGGCTGTCGCTGCGATGCGCCGAATGACTAACAGTGGCGGGGCTTTGACGACTGAATTGGTGCGCGATCTGCGGAGCATGTTCCCGGATGCGGACCTCTACCCGATGTATGGCCTGACCGAGGCGTTCCGTTCGACTTACCTCGATCCCTCGCTGGTGGACGAGCATCCAACCAGTATGGGCACCGCAATCCCCTTCGCTGAAATCCTCGTCATCAATGACGATGGCGAGGTTGCCGCGCCGGGAGAGGAGGGCGAGCTTGTCCATTGCGGTCCCTTGGTGGCGCATGGATATTGGCAGGACCCTGAACGCACAGCGGTGCGCTACAAGCCCGCCCCTGAAGCTTCCGAATATGGCGGCACAGCCGTTTGGTCCGGCGACCGCGTTGTGCGCGAGGCAAATGGTCTTCTCTACTTCGTTGGTCGGCGCGACGCGATGATCAAGAGCGCGGGCAATCGGATCAGCCCACAAGAAATCGAAGACGCCGCAATTGCGAGCGATTATGTAGCGGAGGCAGTGGCGCTCGGCATTCCTGATGAGCGCCTTGGCCATGCCGTCCATCTGGTCGTACGCGGGACTCTTGACGAAAGCGAACAAGCGAGCCTTTCTAAGCTGTTACGCAAGGAACTTCCCAACTTTATGCAACCGCAAGTGATCCATTGGCGCGAGGCCATGCCGCTCAACCCGAACGGGAAGATCGACCGCACGGCGCTTTATCGTGAGCTGATGGGAGAGGTCGCATCATGAAGGTCAAAGCTCTTGGACCCATTCCGGCGGGATATGAGGCGGTTGACGGCCAGCTCGCGATAGGCGGACGCACGGCAAGTGATTTGGTCGAGGCTGCTGGCAGAACGCCGCTCTTCGTCTATTCGCGCGCGCTGCTCGACCGCCGCGTGGCTCAGCTGCGAGACGCTTTGCCAAGTCGGATCGGCCTGAATTTTGCGGTGAAAGCGAATCCATACGCGCCAGTCATCGCGCACATGGCGCCCTTGGTGGATGGCTTCGACATCGCCTCCTCAGGCGAGCTTGCGATGGTGCAGGCGGCAGGGATCGACCCCGCTCGGGTCAGTTTCGCCGGACCGGGCAAGCGCGATGATGAGCTGGAGGCCGCCGTTTCAGCAGGCGTCACTCTCAATTGCGAATCCGAAGGAGAGGCCGAGCGCGCCCTGCGGATTGGTCAACGGGTCGGGAAAACGCCGTTGATTGCCATCCGCGTGAACCCGGATTTTGAGCTCAAGGGCTCCGGCATGAAGATGGGCGGCGGGGCCAAGCAATTCGGCGTTGATGCCGAGCGTGTGCCTGCATTGGCTCGCTCGATCATTGCCGAAGGTGCCCAGTGGCGCGGGCTGCACATCTTTACCGGCAGCCAGGCCTTGAGCGCGGATGCGATCATAGAAACGCAAGGCAATGTGTTGAATTTGGCGGCCAATCTTGCGGAAGAGATTGGAGAGGCTCTGCCCAAGCTTAACATGGGCGGCGGCTTTGGGATTCCCTATTTCCCGGGCGATGAACCTCTCGATCTTGCCACCGTTGGCACCGCTTTGACAGGCCATGTCGCAAACCTCCCAGCCAGCCTAGCCGACAGCGAGCTGTGTCTGGAATTGGGTCGTTATCTTGTCGGGGAAGCGGGCGTTTATCTGTGCCGCGTGATCGACCGCAAGGTCAGCCACGGCGTTACCTACCTTGTCACCGATGGTGGTCTGCATCACCAACTCGCCGCATCTGGCAATTTCGGCACAGTTGTTCGCCGAAATTATCCCGTCGCCATCGCTTCTCGCTACACCGCTAAAGCGGATGACGTGGTTAATGTTGTGGGCTGTTTGTGCACCCCGCTCGATCGGCTCGCAGACGCGGCTGAGATGCCACGTGCGGAAGTCGGCGATCTGGTAGCGGTGTTTTGCGCAGGAGCCTACGGGGCCACGGCAAGCCCTGCGAACTTCCTCGGCCATGGATCAGCGGCAGAAATGCTCGTTTAGACCTTGCTAAGGCGCTGTCCCGAAACGGGATAGGGCCTGAATTCAGGGCGTATTCCTAACATTATGTTCACCATTATCGGCGAGAAACATCGGGTCATTCACGACGAGTCCGGCGCGCAGGTCGCTCCTGCCATCACAACCGGGCCTCAATTCGTGATGCAATTGCTGACCTTAAGGATACGTATCGATGCCGATTACCCCCAAGATTGCCCGCTTGTCCGGGCTGGCCCTTGCCACCACGGCGCTTGCCGCCTGCGGTGCGGGTGGCCCCGAGCTGCCCTCTGCCAGCTACTCAGCTGATCAGACCGCGCCGAGCGAGGAGTATATCATTGGCCCGCTGGATGAGATCACAATCCACGTCTGGCGCAATCCTGAGCTGAGCGCAGAGAAGATCCAGGTTCGCCCTGATGGTCGCATCACCATTCCGCTGGTCCGCGATATGCCCGCGGTGGGCAAGACGGCTACTCAGCTGCAAGACGACATCCGAGGCGAGCTTGAGCAATATATCGAGCAGCCGATTGTCTCCGTCATCGTCAACCAGTTCAATTCGACCTTCGACCAGCAGATCCGCGTTGTTGGTTCGACCGAGCAACCCGCTTCTCTGCCTTACCGTGCGAATATGACGGTGCTCGACGCGATGATCGCTGTGGGTGGGTTAAGCGAGTTTGCCGCGGGCAACCGAGCAAAGCTGCTTCGCATCGACCGTGAGACGGGCCTTCAGAAGGAATACCGCCTGCGTCTGTCAGACCTGCTCAAGCGCGGGGACAGCTCCGCCAATGTGATGCTGCGTCCAGGCGACACGATCATCATTCCGGAAAGCCGGTTCTAAGGGGGCTCGGACGGGCGAATGAACGAGATTTTCGACGAGCTGCGCACAGCGCTCTATTCGGTGTGGCACCGCCGCTGGCTGGCGCTCGCCGTGGCTTGGGGCGTGTGTCTGCTGGGGTGGTTGGTCGTGGCCATGATCCCCAACACCTATGAGGCGAAGGCGCGCATCTTCGTTGATGTCGACGATGTGCTGTCCGAGCAGCTTCGCATTGCCGGAGATGGCGAAGATGAAATCCGCGAAGTGCGTCAGACGCTTCTGGGAACGGAAAACCTGCGCAAGGTGATCGCTTCGACCAAACTTGGTGAGGGGATCAGCGAACAAAGCGCTATGAACACCGCCATCGCGAACCTCTCGGAAAACGTGAAGGTCGAAAGCGAGGAGGACAACCTCTTCTCGATCACCGCCGAAGTGGGCGAGCGGGGCCTTAGCGACGCAGAGAATGCGGTGCTTGCACGCAATGTCGTGAGCAAACTGCTCGATATTTTCCGCGAAGAGCACATCGCAGGCAGCCGCGCTCAGGTAACAGGCGCGATTGCTGATCTGAATGAGCAGCTGGAAGAACGGCGCGTTGAGCTGGAAGCCGCCGAAGAGCGGCGCCTTGCGTTTGAAGCGCAGTATCCCGACTTGGTGGGTGGCTCGCAGGCGCTTTCAACCCGCGTCCAGCAAACGCGCACGGAACTGCGAGATATTGAGGCCAACCTTGCCGCAGCCCAAAGCGCTCTTGCCGCGCTTAGCAGCCAGATTTCTAACACGCCGCGCTCGATTGCCGGGGGTGAGGGCGCTGTTGGTCCGGCGGCTGCGCTCGCACAGGCGCAGTCATCTTTGGCTGAGCTGCGTTCACGCGGCCTGACCGATCAGCATCCCGACGTTGTGTCGACCCGCCGTCAAGTTGAAATCCTGACGGCGCAAGTGGCTGCTCAGGGGCCGAATGCGGTGACCGGCACGCCAAACCCTGCCTATTCGTCTCTGCTTGCGCTGCGGGCCGACCGTCAGGCTGGTATCGAAGCATTGCAGGCCCGCCGTGCGGCTCTGCAATCAACCATGGCTTCGCTTGCTGCCAGCCAAGCGAGTGAACCTGCGGTCGCTGCCGAAGCCAATCGGATCAGCCGTGATTATGACGTGCTGCAGAAGAACTATGAGCAATTGCTGCAAGATCGCGAGAAACTACGCACACGCGGCGATGTGATTGATGAAACCAGCCAGTTCCGTTTCGAGCTGGTTGATCCTCCCGTCGTGCCGCAATCGCCTGCTGCTCCGAACCGTCCACTGCTGCTCATTGGAGTGCTGTTTGTCGGCCTCGGTATCGGCGCAGGCGTTGCCTATGCGCTGAGCCAGCTGCGTTCGAGCTTTGCGACATCGCAGAAGCTGGAGAAGTCGATGGGTCTGCCAGTGATCGGCTCGATCTCGCTGACGCTTTCTGACGCGGCGAAAGAGCTTCGTGCCAAGCGGCTCAAACAATTTGCTGCCGGCTGTGCAGGGCTCGTCGCCGTGCTCGCCGTGCTGCTTGTGATCGAGATCGTCTCGGTCGGAACGATTGCGTGAGGGGACCAGCGATGACCGACCAATCCAAGATCGACCGCAAGAACGCCTCTTTGCTTGAGCGCGCAGATGCCGCTTTTGGCCTCGACAAGCTGGGGCCGGCCAAGGTTCCGGTGAACCTGCCCAAGGCCAAAGCCGCGCCGCCGCGGCCCGAACCCACGCAGCCAACCGCTCCTGTCACGCCGCGCCCTGCGGCAGCTCCGGCAGCGCAACCTGCGCAGCGTCAGTCAGATATGCCTGTGCCGCAAGTTGAGCCTGCGCCGGTTCCTGTTGAACCCGCTGTGGAGCTTTGCGGTCCGCGCGTCTCGATTGATCGCGAGTTGCTGCATGAGGCTGGACTGATCGTGCCTGAGAGCCCGGTAACTGGCTTGCTCGAGGAATTTCGTATCGTGAAGCGTGAGCTTCTCGCCGATGCGCGTGCGGATGTTGAAGATGCTGCTGCTCGCCGCGTGCTTGTGTGCTCACCGCATCCTGGTGAGGGCAAGACCTATTGCGCGACCAACCTTGCGATCGCTTTGGCGGCCGAGCGCGACATTGAAGTCATTCTGGTCGATGCCGACGTGCTCAATCCGTCGATCACCCGCCGCCTTGGCCTTGAGCCTGCGCCCGGCCTGATGGATGCGATCGCCGACAAGACAATGCGTCCTGAAAAGCTCGTCGCGCGGACCGATATTGAAGGGCTGTTCGTGATGCAAGCGGGCACAAGCGGCGTGCGCGATGCAGAGCTGTTGACGAGCAAACGCACCGGAGAGGTGCTCGACCGCCTCACCCGCAGCGCACCCAACCGCTACATCATCTTTGATACGCCACCCGCACTCGCCGCATCACCAGCGGCCGAGCTTGCGGCTTATGTCGGCCAAGCTTTGCTGGTGGTCCGCGCTGATGAAACCAGCCGTGCTGCGCTCGATGATGCGCGCCAGCTGCTCTCAGCCTGTCCAGACATCAAGCTGCTTTTGAACGCAGCGCAATTCAGCCCGTCGGGTCGTCAGTTTGGCGATTACGGCTACGGCGCAGAGGAGGAATGACCATGCGGTTCATTCAAACAGCCCTTTTGGTGAGCGGCGCGAGCTTTGCTTTCGCAGCACCGGCATTTGCACAAGCCCAACAGGGCGACGAACGGCGCGCCGTCGTCGTGCAGCCCTATATCGAGGTGAGCCAGGTGGTCACCGCTGAGCTGACACCCGGCGATGATGTGCTGACCTTCACGCAGGTTGCAGCAGGCGTTGATCTCAACGCGCAAGGCCGCAACAGCGGGGCTTCGGTCTCGGTCCGATATGAGCGCAACATCGGCTATGGTGACGCACTCGACAGCGACACAGTGAGCGGGATCGCTCGCGGCTATTTGGGCATTGTTCCGCGGACACTGACGCTTGAGGGCGGGGCACTCGCCAGCCGCACACGCGTCGATGGCGGCGGGGCGGTATCGTCCAATCCACTGGTGAGTGAAGATGCCACGAGCCAAATCTACAGCGTTTACGCCGGCCCAAGCCTGACCACGCGTGTCGGAGCAGTGGATGTCGCCGGTGTCGCACGGGTGGGCTACAACCGGTTCGAGAACAACGATGCCGTGCTGGATGGCGATGGCAATCCAGTCGACATCTTCGACGACAGCGTCACCTATAGCGGCCAAGTCACCGCAGGCTGGCGGCCAGGGACTGTCGCACCGATTGGCTTTGCGGTCACGGCAGGTGGCTATCAAGAGGACATCTCCAACCTCGATCAGCGCGTGCGCGATGTCTATGCGCGCGGCGATGTAACAATCCCTGTGTCGCCTAGCCTCGCGCTGGTCGGCGGTGTTGGGTATGAAGACGTAGAGGTCTCAAGCCGCGATGCTGTGCGCGATGTGGACGGCAATCCGGTGTTTGGCACCGATGGCCGCTTGATCACCGACAGCGCTTCCCCTCGCATTCTCGCCTTCGATGTTGATGGTCTGCTGTGGGATGTGGGCGTTTTGTGGCGTCCCAGCTCGCGCACCTCGCTCGAGGCGCGCGTGGGGGAGCGTTATGACTCGACGACCTATTACGGCACCTTCACCTATGTGCCGAGCAGCCGCAGCGCGCTCGCGATCTCTGTTTATGACGGTGTGAGCGGGTTCGGCGGTACGCTCAACAACTCGCTCGCCAACGTCTCGACTGATTTTGAAGCCTTCCGTAACCCGGTGACGGGTGACTTTGGTGGATTGGTCTCTGGAGGAGAAGGCTCTGGCCTGATCAACTCACTGGGCTCGATCCGCTCGGCCGCCTTCCGTGGTCGCGGGGTCAATGCAAGTTATCAGCGCTCTGTCGGTCGCCTGACCGCAGCGTTGGGCGCTGGCTACGACCGCCGGACGTTTATCGCCGCGCCGGGAACCGCTCTCGAGGCGCTCGATGGGGTGACGGACGAGACATACTACATCACCGGCGGTCTGACCCGCCAGGTAGGCAGCAATGCGAGCATCCAGACCAACGCTTATGTGAACTGGTTTGATGCTGCCGCTCAGAACGGTGATCTCACCGCGCTGGGGGCTTCGGCTGCCTACAACCAGAACCTCACCAATCGCCTGTCCGCACGTGCGGCTGTCGCGGTCGACTATTTCGACAGTGACTTCACCGCAGAAGACTTCGCCACCGCCACTGCGCTGGTCGGTCTGCGCTACGACTTTTAAGAGATCAAAGGGAGCCAGAACCCCATGTACGATCAATATTACGGCTTCAGCGGACGGCCTTTTCAGCTGACCCCTGACCCGCAGTTCTATTTTGAGAGCACGACTCACAAAAAGGCGCTGAGCTACCTTAGCTATGGCCTGAACCAGGGCGAAGGCTTCATCGTCATCACCGGTGAGGTGGGTGCGGGTAAATCGACGCTTGTTGCGCATCTGATGGAGCAGATTGATCCTGAATTCCTGACGGTCGCACAGGTCGTTACCAGTGCGCTTGACGGGGAAGAGCTGATCCACGTCGTCGCGCAGGCCTTTGGCATCCCGATTGAGGGTCAGGATAAGGCCAGCGCGTTGGGCGCGATTGAGCGTTTCCTGCAAGAAGAAGCGCGCGAAGGTCGCCGCTGCCTGCTGGTTGTGGACGAGTGCCAGAACCTCGATTTCACGGCTTTGGAAGAGCTGCGGATGTTGTCTAACTTCCAGCTCGGTGCACACCCGCTGCTTCAAAGCCTGCTGTTGGGGCAGCCTGAATTCCGCCGTACGCTCGCAAACCACCCGGATCTTGACCAACTGCGTCAGCGCATCATCGCTTCGCACCATCTGGAGGCGCTCGATAAGGATGAGGTTGAAGCCTATATCCACCATCGCCTGAACCATGTGGGTTGGGATGGCCGTCCGCTGTTTGAAGACGGGCTGCTGCCAGCGCTTTACGGAGCGACCGAGGGTATTCCGCGCCGCGTGAACCAGGTGATGAACCGCCTGCTGCTCCTCGGCGCGATTGAGGAGCAGGACACGGTTAGCACGCAGATGCTCGACGCTGTAATGGCGGAGATGAGCTCTGACCAATCGCGCGGTTCGCGTGACGAGCCTAGCCCGCTCAGCATTGAACCGGTGACAGAGGCTCCTGCGGAGGAATCTGGGCAAGCTGCTCCAGCCGCGATTGAGGCCGCTCCCATCGAAACACCAGCGTTCGACGCTGTGCCTGCCACTGAAGTCGCCGCTCTGCTCGCCGAGCGCGATGCACGCACGGCGGAGCTTGAGGCGGCTATCAGCGAACTTCAAGCTGCCGGTGCGGATCCTGTGGACGCGCTGACGGGTGAAGATGTTGATCTCAACGCCGCGCTCGCTCGGATTGAGGCACGGCTTGAAGAACAAGAGCGTTCTTTCCGCCATGTGTTGACGATGTTGATCGAATGGCTTGAGGACGATCCTTCGCGCGAGGCTGCCTAAGCCCATGAACGCTGAGAGCCCGATCCCTGTACCCACTGGGCCGATCATCAACGGCCTCTCCGTCGACGTGGAAGATTGGTTCCAGGTCGGCGCGTTTGAGGACGTGATCGCGCGCGACGATTGGGAAAGTATCTCGACCCGCGTCGAAGACAACGTCGCGCGAATTCTCGACCTGTTTGCTGAGGCTAAAGTCAACGCGACGTTTTTCACATTGGGCTGGGTGGCGAAGCGCCATCCGCAATTGATCCGCCGGATCGCCGATGCAGGCCATGAAATCGCGAGCCACGGCTTTGACCATGCCCGCGTCTTCACTTTCGACCGCAACAGCTTTGCCGAAGACATCCGCAAAGCGCGTACAATCCTGGAGGATTGCTCTGGGCAGCGCGTCACTGGCTACCGCGCGCCAAGCTTCTCTATTGACCAACGCTCATTGTGGGCTTTCGAAGAGTTGGTGGAGCAAGGCTACACCTACTCATCCAGTGTCGCGCCGATCACGCATGACCATTATGGCTGGCGAGAAGCGCCGCGCTTTGCGTTCTTCCCCGTAGATGGTGCGGATCTCATTGAGATTCCGGTGACCACTGCGATTCTGGGTGGCCGCCGGGTTGCTGCTGGGGGAGGGGGCTTCTTCCGTGTGCTCCCTTATGCGTTCTCACGCTGGGCCATCCGGCAAGTGAACCGCAAGGATCAGCGCCCTGCGGTGTTCTACTTCCACCCTTGGGAGATCGATCCGGCACAGCCGCGTGTGGCGGGTGCCCCAATCCGTTCAAAGCTGCGCCACTACACCAATCTCGACAAGATGGCGGACAAACTCGGCGATCTGGTTCGCGAGTTTGAATGGGGCCGGATGGACGTGCTGGCGATGCGCGAGATCAGCTTTGCGACGGATTTGGCAGGTGCTGAAGAGGAACTGGGAGTGCCGGCATGAACGCTCCCATCGCAGCCAGCACAAAAGTTTCGCTGATTGACCTATCCAATACCGTAGAGCGTGAACGTGTTGAGGCCTTCGCAAAAGAGCACGCAGGCAGCCTTTTCCACCGTCCGCAATGGCTTCTCGCAGTCGAGCGCGCGACCGGGCATCGCGCGACGGGTTTTGTCAGCGAGCAGTTGGGTGTCATCACGGGCTGGTTGCCCCTGACGCAGATGCGCTCCCTTCTGTTTGGCAATGCGCTCATTTCCAGCGGGTTTGCGGTTGGCGGAGGCATCCTTGCCGACGGTGAGAATGCGGTCGATGCCTTGGGTCAAGCGGCGGCTCACCATGCGCAGACCTATGGCTTTGCCAGCGCAGAACTGCGCGGCGGACTTATCCCTTCAGGTTGGACTGAAGTCTCGGAAAAGCATTGTGGCTTTGAACGCGACCTTGCTGTTGATGACGAGGCTGAACTCCTCGCCATCCCACGCAAATCCCGGGCGGAAGTGCGCAAGGGGCTGAAGAACGGGTTGGAAGTTCGGATCGGGCGTGAGGCGTCTGACCGAAACTCGCATTACGCCGTCTATGCGGAAAGCGTGCGCAATTTGGGGACGCCGGTTTTCCCAAAGCGGCTGTTTGCGCAGATGCTTGAGGCCTTTCCTGACTCAAGCGATATCCTGACGGTCTTCAAGGATGGCGAGCCGATTTCCAGCGTTCTTTCCTTCTACCATGACGGCGCAGTAATGCCCTTTTGGGGCGGGGGCACTTTTGCCGCTCGCAATGCCCGCGCTAATGAGCTGATGTATTATGAGCTGATGCTCCACGCCCGGCGTCACGGGATGCAACGGTTCGACTTTGGCCGCTCCAAAACGGGCAGCGGGCCTTACAAGTTCAAAAAGAACTGGGGCTTTGAGCCGCAGCCTCTCACTTACGCCACGTGGACCGCTGCGGGTGAGGAGCCGCGCGACGTTGATCCGACCAGCGCTTCATACGCTCGCAAGATTGCCGTTTGGAAGAAGCTTCCGCTCCCCGTGGCCAACACGATTGGCCCGATGATCGCACGCGACCTTGCGTGAGGGAGAGGGAACGGTGGGTGACATCCTATTCCTCGCACACCGAGTTCCGTTTCCGCCCAATCGCGGAGACACGATCCGCAGCGCCAACCTGTTGCGCAAGCTCGCCAAGATGGCTCCGGTGCATGTCGGGTGCTTCTCGGAAGGAAATGAGAGCCAAGCTGATCTCGATGAGTTGGCGAGTATCGCCGCGTCACATCTGGCGGTCCGACGTTCAAAGCCGCTCGTCCTTGCAGGCGCAGAGGCGGTTTTGTCGGGCAAGCCGGTAAGTCTGACCGCCTTTCACTCGTCCAAACTGGCAGCCTGGGTCCGCGAAACCATCGCGAGCCGCAACATCGACGCTATCGTCGTCTTCTCCGGACAGATGGGACAGTATGTACCGGAGGGTTTCGGCGGGCGTGTCGTGATCGACCTTTGCGACGTCGATAGCGCCAAGTTTGAAAGCTACGCTGCTGCTGGGGACCGCGTTTGGCTCAATGCGCGCGAAGGGCGCTTATTGGCCCGCGAAGAAGAACGCCTGGCCCGCCGTGCTGACGCGACTATCCTGATCAGCGAGAACGAGGCGGAGTTGTTCGATTCCCGCCTTCAATTCCCCTCGATGGCCAATGTGCATGTGATCGGCAATGGGATCGACGCTCAAGCCTTCGATCCGGGCAAAGTCGCCCCCCAGCCAGAGATCGCCGCGCGTCCGGGGCCGCACTTCGTCTTCACCGGGCAGATGGACTATGCGCCTAACGAAGCGGCGGCTTTGTGGGCGGCGGAGCACTTCCTCCCCAAGATCCGCGAGCAATTTGCGGATGCTGAGTTCCATGTCGTGGGGCGTGCTCCGACCAAGGCATTGCTTGCGCCTAGGGGCACTCCGGGTCTCACGATCTGGGGCGAAGTGCCTGACGTCAAACCTTTCCTTGCCAGCGCGACCTGCGTGATTGCACCGCTGCAAATTGCGCGCGGAGTGCAGAACAAGGTGCTCGAAGCGATGGCAATGGCGCGGCCTGTGATGGTCACGCCAGAGGCAGCGACGGGGATAAACGCGCGTGATGGCAAGGATTGGATGGTCGTGGAAGCTAATCCGAACGCGATGGTGCACACGGCCGTCGCTTTGATGAATGACCCAAAGCGTGCCGAAGAGATGGCTATCGCTGCACGGCATTTCGTCCTGAGCAACCATGATTGGGAGGCGATGCTTGCACCTCTCGATGCGTTGGTCTGGGGCAGTGGAGGGGAGGCGCGTGATGCAGCCTGACACCGCAATTCCCGATCCCAGCAGCCAGTCCTTTTTGGCTCGCATCCCTGCAGCTTGGCAACGCACGCTGGGCGCGCTCGCCATCGCGGCGGCGATCCTCGTCGCGATTACGGCACGTGAGTGGGGGGAGATGCTCCATCAATGGTGGAACATCGACACCTATACGCACATCTTGTTGGTGCCTTTCATTATTGGGTGGCTCACCGTCTTGAAGGCGGGAGAGCTTGCCAAGACTGAGCCGAGACCTTGGCTGCCCGGGCTCGCCATTGTCGCAAGCGGCCTCGCCCTGTGGCTTGTGGGCCGGGCGAGTGACATCAACCTCGTTGCTCACGCTGGAGCTGTGGGCGCACTTCAGGGGCTCGTCATTGCGATGATTGGACCGCGCGCTTCACTGATGCTCGCATTGCCGCTGGTCTTTGGAGTGTTCCTCGTGCCGTTTGGTGATGAGATCATCCCGCCGCTGCAAGCGATCACAGCGGACATCGCAATTGCGCTCACCCATTGGAGCGGCATTCCCGCAGTGGTTGATGGCATCTATATCGACACGCCTGTGGGTCTGTTTATCGTGGCGGAGGCTTGCTCCGGCGTGCGTTTCCTGATCGCGATGGTGACGCTTGCCGTGTTGGTGTGCTTTACACGGTTCAAGAGCTGGACGCGGCGAGCAGCCTTCATGGCTGCCTCGATCATCGTGCCGATCATCGCCAATGGCATCCGCGCATGGGGCACAATCTACATCGCGCAAAGCCAGGGCGTTGAGTTTGCCGCGGGCTTCGATCACATCTTTTATGGCTGGATCTTCTTTGCGCTGGTTGTTGCATTGGTTCTCTCAGCTGCATGGCGCTTTTTCGAGTGTGAACCTGACGACTTTGGCTGGAGTGCTGAACAGGTCGCGCAATTCCGGTTTACCTCTGCATTGGAGCGCGGCTTTGCCAGTCCGATCGTACTGATTGCAGGCACCGCGGCGCTCGCTATCACCGCCAGTCTTCTCGTCCCGATTGTCGCTGGCTGAGCGTTAGGCTAACCGCTTAAATCACCATGTGCGGGATCGCCGGAATCTTTCATGCTGAAACGCCCAAACCGGTCGATCCACGCCGGGTTGAGCGTATGTGCGATGCACTGGTTCATCGCGGTCCAGATGGCTCGGGGGTTTGGACCGCGCCGGGTGTAGGGCTGGGCCATCGTCGGCTCTCCATCATCGACCTAGAAGGTTCTCCCCAGCCAATGCATTCCGCTGACGGGCGTGCGGTGATCGTCTTCAATGGCGAGATCTACAATTTCCGTGAGCTGCGGCATGAGCTGGAGCAAGGTGGCGCGCGGTTTAAGACCACCGGGGATACCGAAGTCATCCTAGCGGCGTGGCAGCGTTGGGGGCTGGACTGTTTGGACAAGCTCCACGGCATGTTCGCCTTCGCACTCTACGACCTAGACAAGCGGCAATTGCTACTTGCTCGCGACCGGTTCGGCGTGAAGCCGCTTTTCATGACGCACCTGCCCGATGGCAGTTTGGCATTTGCCTCGGAACTAAAAGGACTGCTCGCTCATCCTCAGATGCGCAGGCGGCTCGACCCGCGCGCGCTCGATGCCTTTCTGACCTGGGGCTATGTGCCCGACACCCATTCAATCCTTTCCGGAGTGTCGAAGCTGCAAGCCGGCCATTTCCTGCTGCTGGAACATGGCAAGCCGGTGCCTGCGCAGCGCAAGTGGTGGGACATATCTTTCGAAGCGCGTGAGACGGGCAAAGAAGCCGATCTTTCCGCGCAACTTGTCCATCTGATGCGCGACGCGGTGCAGAGCCGCATGGTCTCCGATGTTCCATTGGGAGCGTTTCTATCGGGAGGCGTGGACTCCTCCAGTGTCGTGGCTCTGATGAGCGAGGCCAGTTCTGAGCCCGTGCGCACATGCTCCATCGGGTTCGACGTCGCAGACTTGGATGAGAGCGACTATGCGCGGCTGATCGCCGAGAAATTCGGGACGGAGCACGACGCGCGCACAGTCGACGCCGACGACTATCACGCCATCGATCAGCTCTCCGGGATGTTCGATGAACCCTTCGCCGATGCTTCCGCGCTGCCCACATGGCGAGTGTGCCAGCTGGCGCGGGAGAAAGTGACGGTCGCGCTTTCCGGTGATGGCGCAGATGAGGCATTTGCTGGCTACCGCCGTCAGGTCTTCCATCACAATGAAGAGCGGGTCCGCAGCCTTATTCCTGCTGGCGTCCGAGAAGGGCTGTTCGGTCCACTGGGGCGGATGTGGCCCAAGGCGGATTGGGCGCCGCGTCCTCTTCGCGCCAAAGCAACCCTTTTGGCCTTGGCTGAGACGGGTGAGGCCGGATATGCACGTGGCCTATCGGTGATGACGCCCGAAGCACGTGCAGCGCTCTATACGGATGGGTTCAAGGCGCAACTTGATGGATTTCGCGGTGAAGATGAGCTGATCAAGTTGATGCGATCCGCCCCTTCGCAAAGCGGCCTCGACCGAGCGCAATATGCCGATCTCAAGTTTTGGTTGCCGGGCGATATTCTCACCAAGGTCGATCGCACCAGTATGGCCGTCAGTTTGGAGGCGCGCGAGCCTTTGCTCGACCACCGCTTGGTCGAGTTCGCTGCCCGCTTACCGGAAAAGATGCGGGTGAAGGGGTCGACGGGCAAATACCTCCTGAAGAAGTGCATGGAGCGATATCTCCCCTCCGACATTCTCTACAGGCCAAAGCAGGGCTTCGTAACACCCATTTCCAATTGGCTACGTGGCCCACTGAGCGGAGAGGCGCGGGCCATTGCGACGAGTGCTGTGGTCACTCAGACGGGCTGGTTCTCAGCCAAGCGGGTCGCCCAGTTGGCCGAGGCACATATTGCGGGACGTAGCGACAATTCGCGCGAGCTTTGGCAATTGTTGATGCTGGAGCGGGCATTTACGCGACTCGGCATCACAAGCTGAGTGTGTTTCATGCGCGAGTCCTGAGCGCATGAGCCCAAGTTACCCACAAGTTGTTTGACAATATTGCAACCGACCGGGCGAAGTGAACCGAATTGGGACTCAGCTCATCGTGAAAGCGCAAATAATTGTTTGCGTCCCTCCCGAGCGGTAGGTTAAGTTCGCATTAAAGCAGGTCAAAAAGGCCTCGCGAAAAGCGCTTGAGGCTTTCGAGCGCAACAGGGTCGAAGTGGAGCAAACAGGGATGGACGGCAGCGGCAATAAAGCAATTCCGTTGACTGGTGATGAGGAGTTCGTCTCCGAAAGCATTCTTCACGCTTCTATTCCGGAAGATCTGTTTGCTCTCCAAGAGTTAGACGTCCTTTATGAGGATAGCTCTGCGACCTTGTGGACCTATATGAACCCCGCGGGTCGCCCAAGCTTCACTCCGAACATGCTGCATGATTTCGAGGAGTGGCAGTCGCAAATCATGAAGGGCTTTGGTCCTGATAAAGTTCCTTTGCGCTACCTCGTTTTAGGCAGCCGCGCGCCGGATGTTTTTTGCTTTGGCGGTGATCTTGAGCTCTTTCAAAAGCTAATTCGGGACCGCAACCGAGCAGGGCTGGTCGAATACGGACATCGCTGCTGCGCTATCCTTGACCGCAATATTCGCACCCTCGATATCCCGATGCTGACAATCGGCCTTGTGCAAGGGAGTGCGCTCGGCGGAGGGTTTGAGGCGCTGTTGTCGTTTGACTATATCATCGCAGAGCGCGGTGCGACATTTGGGCTGCCCGAAGTGATGTTCGGTCTGTATCCCGGCATGGGCGCGCATGCGCTTCTGACCCGCAAATTGGGGTCGGCAATGGCCGACCGGATCATCGTATCCAACGAGACTTACACCGCCGAGCAGATGTATGATCTAGGCATTGTCCACGCCCTTGCCGAGCCAGGTGATGGCGTCAGTGCAGTGCGTGAGTTCATCCGCAAGTCGGAACGTCGGCATGCGGGACTTGTCGGGGCGCGCAGTGCATCGAAGAAGGTCAATCCGGTCTCCCTTGAAGAGCTTAATGCTATCACGGAGATGTGGGCGGATACGGCGCTCACACTTAGCGACAACGATCTGAAGATCATGAGCCGCTTGGTGGCGGCTCAAGCTCGCCTTGCAGAGCGGATCGGAACCGCCGCGGCGGCCTAAGGCAGCAGCTACTCCGCCGCCGCCGTTTCTGCGCCGTGGCCCAAGGCCATATATTCATCTGACTGCATTTCGTTGAGGCGACTGGCTGTCCGCTCAAATTCAAAGCTGCCATCGCCGGCCTGATAGAGCTGATCAGGTTTGACCGCAGCTGTTGCGAACAGCTTTACCCGGTGCTCATAAAGCGCGTCGATCAGCGTCACGAAACGCGCGGCTTCGTTGCGCATATCAGGGCCCATCCGCGGGATCCCGACGATGATGACGGTGTGATAAGCGCGTGCAATGGCGAGGTAGTCGGGTGCTCCTCGGGCTTCGGCGCATAGGCGTTTGAAGCTGAAAACGCCCACGCCTTTCAGAGACTTGGGGACGTGGATCGAGCGTTTCGCTCCGATGGCAAGCTCTGCGCTGGGGACATTGTCTGCGTCTTCGGGGGCGAAGTCTGTCAGTCGGAAGAACAGCTCGCGCACCTTGTCGGTGGCTTCCTGCCCAATGGGCGTGTGCCAAACAGGCATGCCGCCAATCCGGTCGAGCCGATAATCGGTTGGCCCATTGAGGCTCAAGACATCTAATTCGCTCTCGATCAGGTCAATGAACGGCAGGAAATGCTCGCGGTTGAGACCGTCTTTATAGAGGTCCAGCGGCGGCCTGTTGGAGGTTGTGACAATCGTCACTTGCTGTTCGCGGATCAGGTGCGTGAACAGGCGGCTCATGATCATGGCATCGGCGGAGTTGTTCACCACCATCTCGTCGAAGGCGAGCACACGGACACCATCTGAGAGCTTCTCCGCCACCGGAGGGATGGGGTCACCGGGATGCGTCTTGCGCGCCTCCCGCATGGCTGCGTGCACCTCCTGCATAAAGGCGTGGAAGTGGACGCGGCGCTTCTCGGCAATGGGCAGCGTGTCATGGAACAGATCCATCAGCATGGACTTGCCCCGTCCAACACCGCCCCACATGTAGACGCCGCGATTGCGCTCTGGCTTCCGGCCGAACAGCTGACCAAGGAAACCGCCCGCCTTGGGCGCCTCGAGTTCCCTCTGAAGTGAGTTGAGCAACTCAACGGCGCGGCGCTGATCTGGATCGGCGCGCAGTTCGCCATTGGCGATGAGCTTCTCATAACGCGCGCGCATGTCCGCTAGCCTCGCGGTTTCATCTTGCGCACGATGCCGGAGTAGCTTGCGACCACATCGTCGTCCTGCACGACTTGGCCGCGCACAAAGACGAGCTTGCCGGTTTCACGCACGATCTCGTTGACAGCGTCGAGAGGCCGCGCCGGATCACCGCCGCCGACGAAGTGGGTGGAGAGCTCCAACGTCACCGATGGCCCCGCATTGCCACTGCCAATCGTATGCATCGTTGTGAACATCGAGATGTCGATCAGAGCGAGGGTGACCGCGCCGTGTATGATGCCTTGCAGGTTCTCATGCTTGCGCTGGGGAAACATGCGCAAGCGGGCTCTACCATCCTCTTCAACCCGCGTGATGAGCTTGCCCATCACCGCACCATTGAACAGGCTTTCATCCTTGAGATTCCAATGCCGCCATCCGGGATTGTCCGGGTCTGGCCCGTGCTCGAATACGTCGTCGCTAAGGGCCATAAGTCGTTGATTAGATGGCGCGTTCGGCCATCATCTTCTTCGTTTCGGCAATCGCTTTGGCGGGCGAGAGGCCCTTGGGGCAGACATTCGCGCAGTTCATGATCGTGTGGCAGCGATAGAGGCGGAAGGGGTCCTCCAGCTCGTTCAGGCGCTCACCCGTCATTTCGTCACGGCTGTCGGCGAGCCAGCGATAGGCTTGCAACAGGATCGCCGGGCCGAGGAACTTGTCGGAGTTCCACCAATAGGACGGGCAAGATGTTGAGCAGCAGGCGCACAGAATGCACTCATACAATCCATTGAGCTGCTCACGCTGCTCAGGCGATTGCAGGCGCTCCTTGCCCGAAGGCGTCGGGCTGACCGTTTGCAGCCAAGGACGGATTGAGGCGTATTGTGCGTAGAAATGCGTGAAGTCTGGCACCAGATCCTTGATCACGTCCATATGCGGCAGCGGCGTAATGCGAATCTCGCCCTTCAGATCCTCAATCGCGGTGGTGCAGGCAAGGCCATTCTTGCCGTTCAAATTCATCGAGCAAGACCCGCAAATCCCTTCGCGGCAGGACCGGCGGAAGGTCAGAGTCGGGTCAATCTCATTCTTGATCTTGAACAGAGCGTCGAGGACCATTGGGCCGCATTCGTCGAGGTCGATCTCAAACTTGTCGTAGCGCGGGTTCTGGCCGCTATCGGGATCGTAGCGATAGATTTTGAACGATTTGACCCGTTTGGCGCCCTCGGCCTTGTGGACCTTGCCATCGTTCTTGATCCTGGAGTTCTTCGGAAGCGTAAAGGTAGCCATGTGTTCTTAGTGATCCCTATTTCTGCATCTCTACTTAACGTCTGGCTCAGGGGAGGCAAGATGGCACTGGTTGAGAGTGGCGCCACCTTCGTTGCGAGGGGTGCAAGCTTTGCTGGGCTGACACACTGAATTGCAGTCAGTGAAAATAGCCGAGCAGGCTGTAAGTAACTGAAAAAACGTGAGGTTCTACCAGCCTCTCATCACAATGTGTGACTTTCCGATTTTCTCCTGTCACGAGCGCATTTTCCGAAGGCTTTGCCTACCGCTTGCTATCTTTGTGGATAGGTCGACGGGATATTCTGTAGCGGCCATGCGTTCGGGTTAGCGACTATGGCTGAAGTAGGAAAATTGATGGTGCATTCGTCGCAATCTCTCCCCCGCCGCGCCGCCGTGTTTGGGGCGAGCGGAGGGATTGGACGGGCGCTGTGCGAAGGGCTCGCGGCGCGCGGGTGTGAGCGTGTCTATGCCGGCTCGCGCAAAGGGATCTGGGCAGGAGAGGCATCGCCTGCAATTCAGCCCTTTGTGTTCGACCTCAAGGACGAGACGAGCATTGCCGCGGCTGCGGATACGATGCGCGCTCAGCCGCCGGAATGGGTCATTGTGACGAGCGGTGTGCTCACACTGGAAGACGGCAACGGTCCTGAGCGCACCTACAAACGCCTCGATGCAACCGCGATGGCAGAGGTGCTGGCGATCAACACGATCGGACCTGCGATGGTGGCAAAGCATATGCTCCCGCTGTTGCCGCGATCCGAACCGAGCGTCTTTGCCGCACTGTCAGCGCGCGTCGGGTCGATTTCGGACAATGGGCTGGGCGGATGGCATTCCTACCGCGCGTCCAAAGCCGCGCTGAACATGCTGCTCAAGAACTTCGCGCTGGAGATGGGGCGAACGCACAAGCAGAGCGTGGTCGTCGGCTTGCATCCCGGTACGGTCGATAGCGACCTGTCGAAGCCATTTCAGTCTGGACTGCCAGACGGACAGCTGACCAAGCCGGACGAGGCGGCGGGGATGCTGCTGAATGTGCTTGCAGGGCTGGGTCCAGAGGATAGCGGGAAAGTGTTTGATTATGCCGGGGCAGTGGTGCCTGCCTAGTCAAACCCCCGCCATCTCAAGCGGCACCGTCTCTTCCGTCTCAATCGCCTCAACCACGCCTTGTCGCAGCATGGAGTGGGCGATGATCGTCTCGATCAGGTCGGGATAGGTCAGACCGGCGATCCGTGCGGACGTTCCCAGCACACGCGGCTCCCATATGTTGCACTGGATGTTGACCTCCAGGAAGGAGATGTCGCCGGTGACCTCGTTATAGCGCATTTCGAAGCGGCCATAATCGAACGGGAAGAGCTCTGCGACGAGCGGCGCGCTCATCTCTTGAGCGCGGGCGATGATTTCGGGGGCGAGCTCTTGCACCAGCTTTGCCGCGCTGGCGGCAAGGCCGCGCTTTTCCTCATAATACCGGATTGCCTTTGGATCGTGGTCAAAGCGCATCAGCGGCAGGAATTGCGGCTGCGGCCCTGCAATGACTGGCAGTTCAATGTCGATGCCTTCCATGAAAGGCTCGATGATCGCATCGTGGCCTTCATCGTGAAGATACCGCACTGCGTCCCACAGTTCCTCAGCCGAATGCACGTGGCGGATGCCCCATGATGCGGAGGAGGCATTAGGCTTCACGATCAGGTTGCTGCCTGGAAAGCCCTCGGGCAGCTTCAACGGTTGATGGCGGCGTATCACCACCCAGTCGGCTGTCTCCACCCCCAGCGCCCGCGCGGTGCGCTTCATCAAGTGCTTGTCGTCAGCAAGCCCCCGCTGGATCGGACTGGCACCGAGATAAGGCAGGCGATGTTGCTCGCACAGGAGCGGGATCGCCATCTCCGAATTGAAGTAGCCCGCGCGATTGAGCAGTGAGAATACGAAGTCGACCTGCGGTTTTTCATACAGGGCGGAGGCGTCGTTCGCGATTTCGACGTTGAGGCCGATGGCCTTTAACGTATCGCGCACATGGCAATGATAGACCGCGTGGTCGCCATCCTCGGGATCTTGACCGCCATCGGACTTGGCATGCTTGGCGATGAAGAGGACTTTCAGCCGATCCTTGTCGGCAGCTTTCAATCGACTGCGAAGAGCGGGCTGAAAAGCGGTTCGAGGCATAGACTTACGGACCCAGATCGAAAGTGGGGAGGGCGTGCGCTCGCTTTGCGTTGTGCGCCAAAGGCGTTATACGGGCGCAAATCGGGGGCACAAGGATTAACCCTGTTTGCCCAGCTTCCCCCACCAACTTTCCCCCACCAACTCTTCGGCGCCCCTATGACCCTCGACACTCTCACCGACGAGCTTTCGCTTAGCACCTGCGCATTGATGAGCCTGGGCGGCGATGACCGCATCACATTGGATGAACGCAGCGGCCTCAATTCCTATGGCTGCGCGCCAGAGCCGATGCGCACGCTGGGCTATTCCTCCTCCACCGCGAGCTTTATCGGCGCGGCGGCCTATTCCTATGTCAACTCGCTGCACGACCAATTGCGCGTCGAAGTGGCGTTGGGGAAGCGTGATCCTGCCGATATTTATGAAGCTCATCTGACGCGCGCGGCCAATCGCATATGGGCAAGCTATGGTCTGGAGGAGGGCACGGATTTGGCCTTTGGTCCCTCAGGCACTGACCTTGAATATATCGCGCTCGCTTGCGCGCTGGAGGCATCCGACAAAGTCTGCAACATCGTCGTCGAAGTCGATGAGGTGGGCAGCGGGTGCCAGCACTCACAAGCAGGCCGATACTTCGCGCCGCGCACGGCTCTTGGCCAAGACGTGACAAAGGGGGATCCCCTGCCCGGATTTTCCCCTGATGCGATCCGTGTTGAGACGGTGCCCATGCGCCAGTCCTGCGGAACGGTCACAGAACTTTCGGCTCATGCAGAGCTGATCAATCAGGCAGTTGCAGCGTCGATTGCGAAGGGCGAGCGCCCTCTGCTGCACGTCGTCCACCGCTCCAAAACCGGCATCGTCCTGCCCGAGTGGGAGGTGCTGGAGCAGGTGGCGCACGAATATGGCGATAGGCTCGATATTGTGGTCGATGCGTGCCAAGGGCGGATTTCGCCCGCTTGCTTGCGGCGTTACCTCGACATTGGCGCCAGTGTGCTGGTGACCGGCTCCAAATTCATCGGCGGCCCTCCGTTTAGTGCCTTTGCGATCTTCCCCGAGCGCATTTCGGAGCGCATGGCGTCCGCCAAGGCTCTGCCAGAAGGGCTCGCCCATTTCTTCACCAAGGCGGAGATGCCGCGCCATTGGGCCGCGCGCGATACTCTGATCCATCGCCCGAACTTCGGCATGCTCTTGCGGTTGGAGGCTGGGCTGTTTGAGCTGGAGCGCCTGCTTGCCCATTCGCCTCAGCGTCTGGAGCGTGTGATCGGGGCGTTTGCCTCTGCCATGCGGAGCCTCTCTGACGATCTGCCGTTTGAGCTGCTCGAAAGTCCTGCATCGGGTGATCTGCCGCTTGAGCCGCTGCACCCGCTCGACCGGCAGAGCCTGTTTGTGATTGCTCTCAAGCCCGCATTTCTGGGTGACCGCCGGATCGACTTTGACGATGCGCGTGCGATCTATCGCATGCTTTACCGCGATCTCTCCGATCGTTTCGACGATCCCGAGCAGAAAGTGATCGCGGGCGAGATTTGCCATCTTGGCCAACCCGTTCGGTGTCTGAGAGGCGAAGATGGTTGGCACCCGACTTACCGCCTGTCCCTGAGCGCGGGCCAGATTTCGGACCTCGCTGGCATGGAGAGCGATCTTCTGACGGCGCGCTTTGAAAGCGACATTGCGCGCATTGGTCGCAAGATTGCGCTCGCGGTGGAACTGCTGTGCGCAGATCGGGCTGAGATTGAAGGCGCGGAACCCATCGTTGAGGCGTAAATCCGCGAACTGGATGCTTTGCGCCCATCGGTCTATCGTGGCCTCAAGCCGAAGAGGGAGAGAACGCCATGGGCCTCAAGAGCTGGTACGAACGGGCGATCATGCCCAAGCTCATCACCTGTGCGTGCAGCCAAGGGCAGGTGATGAAGCGGCGCGCAGCCATCGTCCCGCAAGCGCGCGGGGATGTATTTGAGCTGGGCTGTGGCGGCGGGATCAATCAGGAATTCTACGACGCGCAGGCGATCACGTCTTACGCTGGGATCGACCCGCATGAAGGGCTTCTCGACACCGCTCGCAAAAGCGCGCAGGCCAAGGGTCTCGAAGCCGATATTCGCACGGGGGTGGGCGAGGATATTCCGTTTTCCGATGCAAGTTTTGACACATGCGTGTGCACTTTCACGCTCTGTTCGGTTCAGGATCCCGCCCGCGTTCTGAGCGAGCTGCGCCGCATCCTGCGCCCCGGTGGCAAGGCGCTATTCCTTGAACATGGCCGCGCGCCGGATGAGGGTGTTGCAAGATGGCAAGATCGGATAGAGCCGCTGTGGAAGCCGATGGCGGGCGGTTGCCATCTGACCCGCCCGATCACCTCAGCGGTGCGCGCATCAGGCTTTGAAGTCGAACCGGTAGGAGAGGGCTATACACCCGGAGCACCCAAATTTGCCGGATGGATGGAATGGGGCGTGGCGAGGCGCGCTGATGCCTAGCCAAATTCATTGTGTTTGAGCTAGTTAGACCGAAATGATCCGCATACCCTTCCTCCTGACCGCTTTAGTGAGTTTAGCCCTGCCGAGCTGTGCTGCGGCTGAGTCGCCTCTGAAAGATTGCGCGTCTGTCGAGCGGCATACGATTACGATTGAGGCGTTGAGGCAAGCGCCGCGGGGGGATTGGAACGAGCGAGAGCGGGCGGATAGGGAACGTCGCGCGCCGGTGACAGACAAGCGCGAAGAGGTGCTTTCCGCTTTTGATGTAGCTGCAGAAGGCGCCGTGCTCCCAGCTCGTTTTGATATTCAGCCAGGTTTTGAGCAGTTTTCGCCTTGGCAAGTCCAAGGCCGGGTAACGCAAGACAGTGCACTTTATGTTGCCCTCCCTCTAAATTGGGCCGTCCGGAGTGAAGGCCGGGAAGAGATCACCGTCTGCACAGTGCGGTTCGATACCCAGAATGCGAGCGATTTTGACCACTTAGCCGCACTGTTTCTTGTTCTTGCTGCCGGGGACTGCTCGCGTGACGGGCTGACGGATGAGGAATTGTTGGCCGACCTCAAAGCGCCCGTTTACCCACTCTCCGCACAGGATCCTTTGACTGTTAAAGTAAGGGCGGAACGGGAATTTGGTGATGCCCCAACGGTTCAAGTTCTCGCGGCTGATGACTTCAAACCGATCTATGATTGGCGCTCTGTCCCGGGCGACTTTCTGGGAGGTGGCGAGTATCGGCAGATACTCAAGCAAAATGATCTGGCCGGAACGCGGAGCTGGATTGAAACCTCTGATGGAGAATTTCTGACATTCTTCCAAAGCCGGGAAGTGCAATCAGCAATATGCGTTTATCGCGGGCCAAGTGCCGGGCAATTGTTCGAGATCAACATCGGGCAAGCGGCCTTTATTCGCGACACCACGCCGCCATTTCAGCGCTTTTGCCTAGAGCAGCTGAACGCCATTGATGAAGAATACTCAGACCGTCTGCGCCGCGACACACGTCCAATCACAATCACGCCTGTCCAAGACTGAAAGCAATCGGGCCGAACGCGCTTTGCGTCCGGCCCGAATAACTGCTCAGTCGTGACTGGCGTCACTCACCAAAGGTGCGTTTCCTAGTCACTCACCAAAGGTGCGTTGCCACCAACCGCCGCGCTTCTTGCCGTCTTCGCTTGCATCTCCATCAGGCGCATCTTCGCCTTCGGGAGCGACAGGAGCATCGGCCACCGGTTCAGCGTCGGATTGCGCGTCCTCTGTAGTTGCCTCTTCCCCAGGAGCAGCCTCGACCTTTTTCTTACGTGGGGCGCGTTTGCGCTTGGGCTTTTCGGCGGGCTTTTCTTCTGCTGGGGCCTCTTCAGCCGGAGCAGCTTCAGCCTCCTCAACAGGAGCTACCTCGACCTTTTTCTTGCGAGGGGCGCGCTTGCGCTTGGGTTTCTCAGCAGGTTTTTCTTCCGCATCCGCTTCGGGAGCTTCAGCAGGAACCTCAGCCTCGGTTTCCGCTTCGGCAGAAGGTGCTTCGTCAGCCTTCTCGCTGTCGTCTGAGGTTTCTTGAGAAGCCTCGTCAGCGCCTTCCTGCTTCTTGCGACGGCCTCGGCCACCACGGCGACGGCGACGCTTGGGCTTTTCTTCGCCATCAGCATCTTCGCCATCCTTGGCGGTTTCGTCAGAGGTACCCTCGTCTGAGCCGTCCTGCACCTCTGCACCCTCGTCAGCGCCTTCATCCTGGCGCTTTTTGTTGCGGCCACGGCCTCCACGACGGCGACGGCGCTTTTTCTTCTTCGGCGCGTCATCCTCGTCATCCCCGTAGTCTTCCTCGGGGATGTCGTCGTCGTCATCTTCGTCGATGATCGGCTCAAACTTGGGCGCTTCAGTGGGGCGAGGGCCTGCGCTGCTCACGCTCATTTTCGCGCCTTCGTCTTCGCCTTCTGGCGAGACTTCGACCGAGACGCCGTAACGCTGTTCGATCTCGACCAGTTCATCCCGCTTTTCATTGAGGATGTAGAAGGCTGCCTCGGTGCTGGCGGCGAGCTTGATCGTCGTGCCTTTGCCCTTTGCCGCTTCGTCTTCGATCAGACGCAGAGCGGAAAGACCCGCCGACGAAGCCGTGCGCACAAGGCCGGTGCCATCGCAATGCGGACATTCGCGTGTCGTTGCTTCCAGCACGCCGGTGCGCAGACGTTGGCGGCTCATCTCCATCAAGCCAAAGCCGGAGATGCGGCCAACCTGGATGCGCGCGCGGTCGTTTTTGAGCGCTTCCTTCATCGCCTTTTCGACTTTGCGGACGTTGGAATTGTACTCCATGTCGATGAAGTCGATCACCACGAGCCCCGCCATATCGCGCAGGCGCAGCTGGCGAGCGATTTCTCGCGCGGCTTCGAGGTTGGTGTGCAGGGCGGTCTGCTCAATGCCGTGCTCTTTGGTGGAGCGGCCCGAGTTGATATCGATTGATACCAACGCCTCGGTCGGGTTGATGATCAGATAGCCGCCGGATTTCAACTGCACCATCGGATCATACATCGCCCGCAGCTGGTCCTCCGCACCATAGCGCTGGAACAGCGGAACGGGGTCAGAATAGGCTTTTACCCGGCGCGCATGGCTGGGCATCAGCATCTTCATAAAGTCCTTGGCCGACTTGTAGCCTGCCTCACCCTCGACCACGACTTCCTCAATCTCGCGATTGTAGATGTCGCGGATCGCGCGTTTGATGAGGTCGCTGTCCGAATGGATCAGGGCCGGCGCGGTGGAGGCGAGGGTGGTCTTGCGGATATCGTCCCACAGCCGCGCGAGGTAATCGAAGTCGCGCTTTATTTCAGTCTTGGTGCGGCTGATGCCTGCAGTGCGCACGATCAGTCCCATCGTCTTGGGAAGCGACAGGTCAGAGACCACTTGCTTCAAACGCTTACGGTCGCTTGATGAGTTGATCTTGCGGCTGATGCCGCCGCCGTGGCTGCTGTTGGGCATCAGCACGGTGTAACGACCAGCAAGGCTGAGATAGGTGGTGAGAGCGGCGCCTTTATTGCCGCGCTCTTCCTTCACGACCTGGACGAGCAGCACCTGACGGCGTTGGATAACGTCCTGGATCTTGTAGCGACGACGCAGAGCCATGCGCTTTGCGCGCACTTCGTCGACTTCCTTGGCGCGAGAGCGACCCTTCTGGCCTTTCTTGCCGCCTTGGCGACGACGGCCACGGCCACGGCGACCGCGGCGTGGCTTTTTGTCGCCATCATCAGAGTCTTCGGAAGATTCCTCTTCCTCGGTTCCCTCTTCTTCGTCGCTGTCGTCGTCTTCGCCGTCATCGTCGGAATGACCTTCCTCGATCGTGGCGACTTTGTCCTTTTCCGAGGTGTCGATTTCCTCAAGCCCGTCTTCGGCGAGGTCTTCAGCAAGCGCTTCTGCACTTTCTTCTTCGGCGTCGTATTCGTCGCCGGGGGCGATGCCCTCTTCCTCTTCCTCAGCCCGCAGACGCGCTTCTTCCTCAGCGGCCTCAGCCTCTTCAGCGAGCAGCCTTTCTCGATCAGCCTGCGGGATCTGGTAATAATCGGGGTGAATTTCGCTAAAGGCGAGGAAACCGTGGCGATTGCCACCAAAATCGACAAAAGCCGCTTGCAACGAGGGTTCGACCCGCGTGACCTTGGCTAGATAGATGTTCCCCTTAATCTGCTTGTGTTCAGCAGATTCGAAATCAAATTCCTCAATTCGATTGCCTTTGAGCACCGCCACCCGGGTTTCTTCCGAGTGGCGCGCATCGATTAGCATGCGCGTTGCCATTAATAATTCTCCAAACGCCTATCTTCCGCGCAAATATGCGGCGGGGTGGGCGTGATTTTTGTGGGTAATCGGTCCCAAGGCGCGCTTTGGCGAGCGATGGGCCGGTAGTGGTAACTGCGCTGATCCCGCCATTGGGGACGAGCGCGGTGTTCGTGTCTGCTGGGACGAGATTGCGGATAAGTTCCGCGCTGCGACTCGCGACAGGCCCAGCGCCATTCAGGCGGCGGGTGTATCCTTGCGAGGAGAAGCGTCTCGTCACTGCATCAACCTGTTGTGTGGCGGGAGCGCATACCCAAAGAGAGGGAGCGTCCGCCGTTTGAATGAAACTCTATACACAGCCGCTTAAATCCTTTGAGCGCCTGCATTAGTTTCGTGTTGCATCGTTAGCACCGTGGGTCGAATGCCGCAACTCTATTGCGTATACATGCCCCAACATTCTAAGCCCTTAACACAATGAGCATTCGCACGCTCCTCTTGCTGATCGTCGGCGTCCCGGTCCTGCTTTTGGGCGCGGCGAAGCTTACCGGTGCGGTTATCCCCGTTCCTGAGTGGGGACGCGATTATGTGATGCGCTTTCTCCTCAACCCGGAACAGGTTGAAGTTGAGCCGCTGCAACTGCCTGACATCCTTGGCCCTGATGACGCGTCCCGGCCTCTGATTGTGCTGGATGCAGGGCATGGCGGACGTGATCCGGGCGCGGTGAAGCGGTTGCCCGATGGAAGTGAGATTTACGAGAAGGACATCGTCTTTGCGATCACGCAGGCCTTGCGTGACAAATTGCTGGCTGACGGCCGTTACAGAGTGGCTCTGACCCGGTCAGAGGATGTGCTGGTCCCGCTCGCTTATCGGCCTGAGATGGCGCGGCAGCTGGAGGCGGATCTGTTCCTCTCGATCCACGCGGATAGCGCGGGCGAACTGAGCCAAGTTTCCGGTGCGAGCATCTACACCCTCTCCAATGAAGCCTCGAGCGAGGCCGCGGCTCGCTTTGCTGAACGAGAGAACTCAGTCGACCGGCTGAACGGTATCGTGATCGAGGGGCAGTCAGAGCAAGTGAGCGACATTCTTGTCGAGCTTTCACAAGAGCGAACACAGGAAGACGCGATTGAGTTTTCCGCCCTTATTGCACGCGAAGGACAGGGACGGATTGCTTTCCATCCAGAGGCGCGCCGCTCTGCTGCGCTGGCCGTGCTTCGCGCGCCTGACGTGCCTGGCGTCCTGTTTGAAAGCGGTTTTGTGACCAATGATGCGGACCTTGCTCGGTTGATGACTGAGGAAGGGCGCGACGAGTATGCGGAAGTGCTGGCGCAAGCGATCCGGGTCTATTTTGCCCGTCGGTCAGAGACCTGAGCGGCAAAAGCGCAAAGCGCGCGCTGGAAATCGCTGAAGAAGACCACTAAAAGCATGTCCACAATGACAACGACTGATCCTCAATCCCTGCCATTTGCATCCTATGCCCGGTATCGTTTGACTCATGATGTCAACGCGGCGCTGACGTGGTTTGCGGCAAAGTGGCGCGCGAGCTTGTTGTTCAAGCTTTTCGCGTTTTGCCTGATCATGGGTGCCATCGCATGGGTTGCCATGTGGGCCTGGCTTGCCAGCGACCTGCCCGAGGCTGAGAGCCTCACCGAATACCAAACTCCGCTTCCGACCGTGGTACGGGGTATCGACGGAGAGATCGTCCACTCCTACGCACGCGAACGCCGCGTGCAGCTGCAATATGCCGATTTCCCGGAGCCTTTGATTGAGGCCTATCTTTCGGCGGAGGACAAGACCTTCTTCAGCCATGGCGGCGTTGATGTGACGGGCACGGCCAACGCCGTGTTCGACTATGCGACGAAATACGGTTCGGGTGAGCGCGCGGTAGGCGGATCGACCATCACGCAGCAGCTCGCCAAAATCCTGCTGCTGGGCGATGAATATTCTGTCACGCGCAAGCTTAAAGAGATGATCCTCGCCAGCCGCATCGAAGATGTGCTGAGCAAAGAGGAAATCCTTGAGCTTTACCTCAATGAAATTCCCCTTGGTCGTCGTTCCTTCGGGGTTCAGGCCGCTGCGCGTGCTTACTTCGACAAGGATGTGGGTGAGCTTGACCTGCACGAGTTCGCCTTCCTCGCGATTTTGCCCAAAGCCCCCGAGCGTTATGGTCGCCGCGGGCAGGAAGGTGCCGCGATGGAGCGGCGCGATTTCGTTCTTAGCCAGATGGAAGAGAACGGCTTCATCACCGAAGCGGAGCGCGCCGAGGCTGCTGCCAAGCCGCTCGGGCTCGTAACTCAGCGGACGCAACGCAGCGCTGATGCCGGCTATTTCCTGGAGCAAGTGCGCCAGCAGCTGATCGAAGACTTTGGCGAAACAGCGGAGCAGGGCGAAAACAGCGTCTATGCCGGCGGCCTTTGGGTGCGCACGTCGCTTGATGTGGAACTTCAGAATGCGGCTCGGGATTCCCTGCGGCGCGGCCTGATGCGCTATCATGGTCGCCGGGGTTGGTCTGGTCCGATTGCTACGATCAATCTTGAGGAGGGGAACTGGGCGAGCCAGCTCGCGAGCTCTCCCATCGGTATCAGTTACGAGGATTGGCGCACAGGCGTGGTGACTTCGCGCAGTGGATCATCGGCGACTATTGGTTTTGCCAATGGTGATGAGGCGCCGCTCAGCGGCTTGCCCAATGCGCTCAAAGCTGGCGACGTGATCGCGGTCAAGCCGTCGGGCAATGGCTACAGCGTGGCCACCATTCCAGAGGCGCAGGGCGGTCTGGTTGTGCAGGATGCGCAAAGTGGCCGGGTGCTCGCCATGCAGGGTGGGTTTGACCACCGTCTCTCCCCACTTAACCGCGCGACGCAGGCAATGCGGCAGCCCGGATCGACGATCAAACCCTTCGTCTATGCGACCGGCCTTGACCAGGGCATGACGCCGAGCACGCAGATCGATAACACGCGCTATTGCTATTATCAGGGCCGCAGCCTGGGTGAGAAGTGCATTCGCGGAGGGCGCGCGGGCCAGTTCCCGATGCGTTATGGGCTTGAGCAATCGCAGAACATCATGACGGTCCAGATTGGCATGCAAGCCGGCATGGACAATGTGGTCGATACGATTGAGGCGCTTGAAATCTCCGAAGATCCCGATCCTTACGCGGCGACTGCGCTTGGGTCTGAGGAGAGCACTGTTCTCAAGATGGTCTCCGCCTATTCCGCAATTGCCAATCACGGTCGCCTCAACACCCCGACGCTGATCGACTATGTGCAGGACCGCAATGGCAAGGTTATCTGGCGCGCTGACACCCGCGCCTGCAACGGCTGCAATATGGCTGAGTATGATGGTTCGCCGATGCCGCGTTTCGGTATCAAGGGGCGTCAGGCAATGGATGCACGCACCGCGTTTCAGACGATGCACATGCTCGAAGGCGTGGTGACCCGCGGGACGGCGACGGTGCTGAATGGCCTCGACCTGCCGCTGTTCGGAAAGACCGGCACCACCAGCGGGCCGAAGGACGTGTGGTTTGTCGGCGGTACGCAGCGGCTGATGGCGGGCGCTTATGTGGGCTTTGACCAACCGCGCAATATGGGCGGTTGGGCCTATGGCGGGACGATTGTGGCTCCGATCATCAAGGATCTGATTGAAAGCTCAAGAGAGCGTTGGGTTTCGCTTCCGCCCGTGGCCCCCGATGGTATCCGCATGGTCCGCGTCGACCGGCGCACTGGCAAGCGCGTCCTTGATGGCTGGCCCTCCGGAGACCCGCGCGGCGACATCATTTGGGAAGCCTTTAAGCCGGACACTGAACCAGATCGCTCCACCCGGCAGGACGAGATCGCTGCCAAACGCGACGAAATCCTCGCCTTGATCCGCGCGGGCCGAGAAGGCGATGCTTTCATCCGGCGCGAGGGTGAGGTGGAGAACTTTGCTGAAGAGCAGGGAGGTATCTACTGATGCGTTTCACAGCGAAATTGACGGGCCTTGCAGCCGCTGCCTTGTGCTTTGCCGCACCCGCCTCGGCTGAGCTGCCAGTGGGTGCAGAAGCCCCGCACTTTACTACCGCCGCTGCAATGGCGGGGCGCGAGATGGGTTTCTCTCTCAACATTGCCCTGCGCCAAGGTCCGGTTGTGCTCTATTTCTACCCCAAGGCTTTCACCCAAGGCTGCACGCTGGAGGCCAATGCTTTTGCCGAAGCCATGCCGGAATTCAAAGAGCTGGGCGCGACCGTCATCGGCATGTCCAACGACGATATCGAGACGCTCAAACGGTTCAGCCGTGAAGAATGCCGCGATGCGTTTCCCGTGGGCGTTGCGGGAGAGGATTTGATTGAGGCCTATGACGTGGCCCTCGGTTCATCCCGCGTCGCCAGTCGCACGTCATACGTGATCGCGCCCGACGGCCGGATCGCGATGGTCTATTCGAACAGCGACTATCGCGGCCATGTGCGTGAGACGCTGGCGGCTGTGCGCGCCCTTTCCGATTAGCGCTTCCTCACCCGCTCCGCTTTACAATTACTGCCCTCTCGCTAAGCGAGGCGGCCACACGAACTCTTCAAAGGAAATGCCATGCGGGCCGAGGCTCAAGCCTATATCGACCGGATCGAAGCGGCGCTTGATCTGGTGCGGCAATCGCTCGATTGGGAAAGCGCATTGCGGCGCCTCGATGAACTGAGTGCGCGCGTACAGGACCCCAATCTCTGGGATAATCCCAAGGAAGCGCAGAAGATCAGCCGCGAGCACAAACAGCTCGAAAGCGCGGTCGACACGGTCAACCAGATCTCGTCTGAGATGAGCGACGCGGTCGAATTCATCGAAATGGGAGAGGCTGAGGGCGAGGAAAGCATCGTCAGTGACGGTCTTGCCAGTCTCGAAAAGCTCGCGGCGCGGGCCGATGCCGACAAGGTGCAAGCGCTTTTGTCGGGTGAGGCGGATGCCAACGACACGTATCTCGAAATTCACGCTGGCGCGGGCGGTACGGAATCGCAGGATTGGGCCGAGATGCTCTTCCGCATGTATTCACGCTGGGCCGAACGGCGCGGCTTCAAGGTGGAGACGGTTGAGTACCAGGCGGGCGACCAGGCCGGGATCAAGACTGCGACGCTCCAGATCAAGGGTGAGAATGCCTACGGCTATGCGAAGACGGAAAGCGGCGTCCACCGCCTCGTCCGCATCAGCCCCTATGACAGCGCGGCAAAGCGCCACACCAGCTTCTCTTCCGTCTGGGTCTATCCGGTGATCGACGATGACATCGAGATCGACATCAATCCCGCTGACCTCAAAATCGACACTTACCGCGCGTCCGGAGCAGGCGGGCAGCACGTCAACACGACCGATAGCGCCGTGCGCATCACCCACCAGCCCACCGGTATCGTGGTAGCCAGCCAGAACGACCGCTCCCAGCACAAGAACCGCGCCACCGCGATGAATATGCTCAAAGCGCGTCTGTTCGAACGCGAGATGCAGGAACGCGAGGCAGCAGCTTCTGGCGAGTACCAGGAGAAGAGCGAGATTGGCTGGGGACACCAGATCCGCTCCTATGTGTTGCAGCCGTACCAGATGGTAAAAGATTTGCGCACCGGGTTCACCTCAAGCTCGCCAGACAAGGTGCTTGATGGAGAGATTGACGGCTACATTTCCGCTGCGCTCGCCCAGCGAGTGACCGGAGAGACCGTCGATGTGGAGGATGTTGAGTAGCGTGCGTCATGGAAGCGCATCCGGTGTTAATCATGAGGTCAATATCAGCCTGTCAAGGCGAATGTCATGGTGGTGCCTAGTTTGAAGAGCCTCGGATCAGTTGTGTGCGCGCTTGCGGCTCTCGCGAGCCTTGCTGCTTGCGATCTGGCGCCTCAAACGGATCGACCCGAAACGGCGCTCGATTTCCCGCAGCCGGATCGTCCCGTGGCGGAAACCGTCTCCAACGAATTCTCAACCGAGATCGACCGCGACGAACGCGGTGAGGCGCAGGCGGTTATGGATCTCGCCAATATCTCCGAAGGGATGACCGTTGCCGATATTGGCGCAGGGGAAGGGTACTACACGATTCGCCTTGCGAACCGCGTGGGCAAAGATGGCCGCGTGCTCGCACAGGACATCGACCGCGAGGCGCTCCAACGGCTCGGCCAGCGCGTTGAACGTGAGAGGCTTGAGAACATTTCCATCAAGCTTGGCCAGCCCGACGATCCACAACTGCCGGTCGATAGCTTCGACCGGATATTCATCGTCCACGTCTATCGCGAAGTGACGGAGCCCTATGCGTTTCTGTGGCGCATGTGGCCGGCTCTGAATGAGGGCGGGCAGTTGATTGTCGTCGACATCGACAAGCTGGAAGGCGTGCGCGGCATCCCTCCCAAACAATTGTTCTGCGAATTCGATGCAGCCGGTTTCCGCTTGCTCGAATTTGTCGAGCGGCCCGATCTCAAAGGCTACCTCGCGCGCTTTGAGCGCAAGGATGATCGCCCTGACCCATCCGAGATGACAGCCTGCGCTAGCATATCGTGATCGTTGAAAGCTGGGCCTAGGCCACTCTCAACTCTTCCAACCTGAAAGCCGGGGTGCTAGGCGCACCGCCAAGCACCAAATAACAGGCGGGAGCACCAAGCGGGATGAGCGATTTCCCCACGAGTTTTGACCAAGAAGATCTGCTGAAATGCGCGCGCGGAGAGCTGTTCGGCCCCGGCAATGCGCAATTGCCAGCGCCTCCAATGCTGATGATGGACCGGATCACCGAAGTTTCAGGCGATGGCGGTGAACATGGCAAAGGCCACATCGTCGCCGAGTTCGATATCAAGCCCGATTTGTGGTTCTTCGATTGCCACTTCCCCGGCAACCCAATCATGCCCGGCTGCCTTGGCCTTGATGGCCTGTGGCAGCTCACCGGCTTCAACCTGGGTTGGAGAGGCTGGAAAGGGCGCGGCTATGCGTTGGGCGTTGGCGAAGTGAAACTGACCGGGATGGTCCGGCCCGATCGCAAGATGCTCAAATATTTTGTTGATTTCACCAAGGCGGTGCAGACCCGCCGCCTCACCATGGGCGTTGCCGATGGCCGGGTCGAAGCCGATGGCGAAGTCATCTATCAAGTCAAAGACATGAAAGTAGCGCTTTCCGAAGCGTAAGAGGGGATCATGCGCCGCGTAGTCATCACAGGATTGGGGATTGTCTCCTCAATCGGAAACAATGCCGAAGAGGTTCTTGCATCGCTAAAGGCGGGCAAGTCAGGCATCACTTTTAACGAGGACATGGCCGAGCACGGCTTCCGCTCGCAGATTGCGGGTGCGGTGGACCTCGACATCAAGGAGCACGTCGACAAGCGCACCTTGCGCTTCATGGGGCCGGGCGCTGCCTATGCTCATATTGCGATGGGTCAGGCGATTGCGGATGCAGGGCTTGAGGAAAGCGATGTCATCAATCCCATGACCGGGGTTATTGCAGGCTCAGGCGGGCCTTCCACCTCTGCCATGTTCGCCGCGCACCAGACGGTGCTGAAGACCGGCGGGACCAAGCGGATTGGACCGTTTGCTGTGCCCAAGACGATGTCTTCGACGATCAGCGCGAACCTTGCGACCGCCTATCAGATCAAGGGCATGAACATGTCGATCACATCGGCCTGTTCAACCTCGCTCCACTGCATCGGCCTTGCTGCCCAGCAAATTGCGCTGGGTCAGCAGGACGTGATGTTCGGCGGCGGCGGGGAGGAGCTCGACTGGACGCTTTCCTGCCTGTTCGATGCGATGGGCGCGATGTCGAGCAAGTATAACGACACGCCCGAGCGCGCGAGCCGCGCTTTTGACGCCGACCGCGATGGCTTTGTCATTGGCGGGGGCGGCGCGATTGTTGTGCTCGAAGCGCTGGAGCATGCTCAGGCACGCGGCGCCAAGATCTACGCCGAAGTCACCGGTTTCTGTGCCACCTCTGATGGCGCCGACATGGTCGCTCCCTCGGGCGAAGGCGGCGAGCGGGCGATGCGCGGCGCGGTCAAGACGCTCGGCGAAGATCGCAAGGTAAGCTACATAAACGCCCACGGCACTTCGACCCCGGTCGGCGATGTAGGTGAGATCGAAGCGGTCCGCCGTGTGTTTGGAGAGGGTTCTACCCCGCCGGTTTCCTCGACCAAGTCGATGACTGGCCACAGCCAAGGCGCAACCGGCGCGCAAGAGGCAGTCTATTGCCTGCTCGCGCTGGAGCATGATTTCATCATCCCGTCGATCAACGTTGAAACGCTCGACCCGGCGCTCAAGCCGGAGGAGATCGCGACGAGCCTCGTTGAGAATGCGGGACTGGATACGGTGATGACCAACAGCTTCGGCTTTGGCGGGACCAATGGTTCGATGCTGATGTCGAAGTTTCACGGATAGGGTGAAGGTATATGGGCGTTCTTGCGGGTAAACGTGGACTTGTGATGGGCGTGGCCAACGAACGCTCCATCGCCTGGGGCATTGCCAAGGCCTGTGCTGAGGCGGGAGCGGAACTGGCCTTTACCTATCAGGGTGAAGCCTTTGGAAAGCGCCTGGAACCTCTTGCGCAGAGCGTCGGCTCTGACACGATGCTCGACGTTGATGTCACGGATGATGCTTCGCTGGATGCAGCGTTCAGCGCCTTGCAGGACAAATGGGGCACGCTCGACTTTGTGGTCCACGCCATCGCCTATTCGGACAAGGCAGAACTGACCGGCCGTATCCTCGACACCAGCCGCGCCAACTTCAAGAACTCGATGGATATTAGCGCCTACAGCTTCATCGAAGTCGCCCGCCGCGCACATCCGATGATGGTTGAGAATGGCGGCACTCTGCTGACTTTGAGCTATATGGGCTCGACACGCGTTACTCCCAATTACAACGTAATGGGCGTCGCGAAGGCGGCATTGGAAGCGGCTGTCCGCTACCTCGCCAACGACTTGGGGCCGGAAGGCATTCGTGTGAATGCAATCAGCCCTGGCCCGATGAAAACGCTGGCGGGTTCCGCAATCGGCGGCGCGCGCAAGACCTTCAAGCACACTGACGCCAATGCGCCTCTGCGTTCCAACGCGACGCTTGAGGCTGTGGGAGGCACGGCGGTCTACCTCATCTCTGATGCAGGGGCCTTTACGACCGGCGAGAACGTCCGGGTTGATGGTGGCTTCCATGTGCTGGGCATGCCGCAGCACGAGAACCTGTAAACCATGGAAATCCGGCGAACCGATCTCTCTGAACCGGAGGTCGTTGCGCTGCTCGAATTGCACACGCGCGAGATGGACGAAGGTTCGCCTCCTGGCACATGCCACGTGCTAGACCTTTCCGGCCTTCAGGTTCCGGGCATAGAGGTGTTCGCGGCATGGGAAGGGGAGCAATTGCTCTCTATCGGAGCGCTCAGGCAGCATGACACTTTCGGCGAGATCAAGTCGATGCGCGCCCATCCCGCAGCGCGTGGAACTGGCGCAGGCAAAGCGATGCTCACCCACTTGCTCGACCGCGCTCGCGAGTTGGGCTTTGGGGAGGTCAAACTGGAGACAGGCTCTGGCGAATTGTTCGAAGCGGCCGTCGGGCTCTACAAAAGCGTTGGCTTCGAACCTTGCGCGCCCTTCGCGGGATACACGCCGGGCGACTTTAACAAGCTCTACGCGCTCAAACTCTAATGGAACGGCCGCCGCCTAAGTCTTTGCTGTTGAAAGAGGCGCCATGGCTGGCGGCGATTGCGGCTAGTCGCTTCAGGCGCGCTCGCAAGATTGAGCTTGAGCCGAAGATTGAAGGGGCCTTGCCGCCGGTTCTGGTCCTTCCTGGGCTGATGTCGAATGATGGCACAACCTCACTGTTGCGGAGGACGCTCACGCAAAGCGGCTTTCCAGCTTACCCTTCGCAGCTTGGCCTGGTGACGGGTGTTACCCCGGACGCGCTTGGCTTGGCAGAGCGCGGATTGGACGAGATCGCCCAGCATCACGGTGAACCGGCTGTCTTGCTGGGTTGGAGCCTGGGCGGGATATTCGCCCGAGTTCTCGCTCAGCGTCACCCGCAGAACGCGCAGATGGTGGTCACGCTGGGCACTCCCTTTTCGGGAGATCGGCAGGCGAACAATGCGTGGCGGCTGTACAACGTGCTAAACGACCACACCGTGCGAGAGCCAAGCCTTCCCGATGATCCCAGCATCAAACCGCCGGTGCATACGGTCGCGGTGTGGTCTCCGCGTGACGGAGTGATCCCGCCCGAATGCGCAAGGGGCAAGCCGAGCGAGCGGGACAGCGAACGCGAGCTTGATGTGACTCATATGGCGTTTGGGGCAGGGCGGCAGTCGATCGAAGCGACGGTGCGGATTGTCGCTCAGGAATTGGCCACCGTGAAAGGTGCCCCTTAGCCGCCGACCAGCGCGGTAAGTACTTGATCTGGCGGACGGTGGCCATCGGCCCAGAAGCGGATGTTGGCGATGACTTTTTCGCCAGATGCCTCACGCCCTTCAACCGTGGCGCTCCCGATATGGGGCAGGGTCATGACGTTGGGGTGATCGAGCAGCCGCTGATCGACATTCGGCTCGTCGGGATAGACGTCGAGAGCAGCGCCCGCCAATTGCCCGGATTGAAGCGCGGCGATCAAGGCTTCCTGATCGACGATTTCAGCGCGCGCGGTGTTCACGATTGAGCTCCCCGACTTCATCATGGCGATCCGCTCAGCATTGATTATCCCGCGTGTCTCATCGGTTAAAGGGGAATGGATCGAGAGGATGTCAGCCTCTCGCATCAGCGTATCAACATCCTCAACATGCCGTACGCCCAGCATCTTCTCTACCGCGTCAGGCAGGCGCCGGCGGTTGAAGTAGATAACCTCAAGCCCAAAGGCGCGGGCGCGGTGGGCCACCGCTTGCCCAATCCGCCCCATGCCCAGAATGCCGAGCGTCTTGTCACCCAACTTGCGTCCCAACATCCCAGTGGGAGCCCATCCGGTCCACTCTCCGCGCCGGACCAATTGAGTGCCTTCACGGATGCGGCGGGGGACGCCAATGATCCCGGCCATTGCAAGGTCGGCGGTGTCATCGGTGAAAACGCCCGGCGTGTTGGTGACAAGGATTTTGCGCGCTGCCGCTGCGGCAAGATCAATATGCTCCGTCCCCGCACCAAAGTTTGCGATCAGGCGCAGGTCTGGCCCCGCACTTTCGATCATCTTTGCATCGATTGTGTCGGTAACAGTTGGAACCAGCACGTCGCAGTTTTGCATCGCTGCAATCAGCTGGTCCCGGCTCATTGGCGTGTCTTCGGTGTTGAGGCTGGCATCATACAGCTCACTCATCCGCGTCTCGACACTCGGGGCCAGATGTCGGGTGACCACCACGCGTGGTTTGCCGGAAGGGAAATGCGGGGGAGTGTGGGTATCGGCCATAGCTATGTTCGCTAAGGCCAATCGCCCGGCTCGGTCAAGCGGCCTCTTGCGGCTTGAACTCAGTGGGTGAGGGTGGCACCATAAAGCCGATGGCTGCGATACGATCCTTTGTTCTTTTTGCGCTCGCATTGTTGATGGCGGGAACCGTTTTGACTGGCACGGCATCGGCCCAGTCAGACGAAATGCCGCATTGGCGCACTCTGCGCTACGACACGGTGAATATGCGGGTTGGGCCCAGCCTCGAATACAAGATCGACTGGGTTTATAAGCGCGAAGGCCTGCCGGTCATCGTCCTGCGTCAGCGAGACGGATGGCTTTATGTGCGTGATCATGAGGGCACGCAGGGCTGGGTTGCGGCACGGCAAACGACTTCGAGACTGGGCGGGATGATCGTCGGCGATGGTCTTGCAGACCTGCGCGCTGAGCCGAGCGCCACCGCCGCCGTCAAATGGCGCGCCGAACCGGGCGTCGTCGGTCGCATCAATGAATGCAGCGAGGATCACTGCGAGCTCGACGTGGACGGCAGGATAGGATGGGTGGCGATGGATCGCTTGTGGGGCGTGGGGGAGATTGAACTCCCCGACACCGATTAGTCCGGTTTAGACCAACTCGACCGCTACAGCCGTCGCTTCACCGCCACCGATGCAGAGGCTTGCTACGCCGCGTTTTTTGCCCTGAGACTTCAGCGCGTTGAGCAATGTCACGATGATCCGCGTGCCGCTCGCGCCGATGGGGTGGCCCAGTGCTGTCGCTCCGCCATTGACGTTGATCTTTGCGTGGTCGATGCCAATGTCGCGCATCGCGAACATGGCGACACAGGCGAAGGCCTCGTTGACTTCCCAAAGGTCGACATCATCGACGCTCCAGCCAGCATTGGCGAGCACCTTCTCAATGGCTCCGACTGGAGCGACCGTGAAGTCCTTGGGCATACGAGCATGCGCGGCCATGGCGACGACCTTGGCAACTGGCTCCTGACCGTTATCCTTGGCAACACTTTCACGGGTGAGCACAAGGGCTGCCGCTCCGTCGGAGATTGAGCTTGACGTGGCCGCCGTGATTGTCCCGTCCTTGGCAAAAGCTGCGCGCAGCTGCGGGATCTTGTCCGGGCGCCCTTTGCCGGGTTGTTCGTCCACTTCGACCGTCACATCGCCCTTGCGCGTGCTGAAGGTGACGGGGACAACTTCGTCCGCAAATGCTCCGCTTTGAATGGCAGCATTCGCTCGGCTCAGGCTCTCGATTGAGTAAGCGTCCTGTTCCTCGCGCGTCAGTTGGTATTCGTTGGCTGTGTCCTGCGCAAAGGTGCCCATCGCGCGGCCTTCTTCATATGCGTCCTCCAACCCGTCGAGGAACATATGGTCATAGGTCGTGTCATGCCCAATCCGTGCGCCAGAGCGATGCTTTTTAAGCAGGTAGGGCGCGTTGGTCATGCTCTCCATTCCGCCCGCGACGACGTAATCGATGGTGCCGCTCGCCAAAGCCTCCGCGCCCATGATCACGGTCTGCATCCCGCTGCCGCAGACCTTGTTGACGGTGGTGGCCTGAACGCTTTCAGGCAGGCCAGCCTTGATGACCGCCTGACGGGCCGGAGCTTGACCGAGGCCTGCTGGCAGGACGCAGCCCATATAGGCGCGGTCAAACTTGTCGCTCTCAACGCCCGAACGCTCAACCGCAGCCTTTACCGCCGTTGCCCCAAGATCGGTTGCAGAGACATCTGCCAAAGCCCCCTGCATCCCGCCCATCGGGGTGCGGGCATAGGAGAGGATCACAATCGGGTCGTTGGCGGAAAACTGGGTCATGGGAGAAGTCCTTCTTCCAAGGAAAAGCAAAACGTGCAGCTGATCTAATGCTGCAATGCGGCAAAGGCAACGGAGAGGGGATTAGCAATTCGTATTAGCTTGCGAGGCGGCTCAGATTGCGCAAGAACCAATGGCAAAATGAAACGGAGAGGGATTATGGCTGACGACAAACGCGCAGAGCTTGAGAGGCTGTTGAGGCTGCAACGCGCAGCATTCACCGCCTCACGGCCCGAAAGCATGGATATGCGCAAGGACCGGATCAAGCGGGCGATGGCGCTGCTCAAGGATCATGCGGAAGACTTCTGCAAGACGATGAGCGCCGATTTCGGCAACCGCGCGATGGAGCAGTCGATGATCACCGACATTGCTGGCACTGTGGGGTCGGGCAAGCATGCGCTCAAACACATGGACAAATGGGCCAAGACAGAGAAGCGCCCAGTCCAGTTTCCGCTCGGTCTGCTCGGAGCCAAGGCAGAGGTGCGCTATGAGCCAAAGGGCGTCATCGGCATCCTCAGCCCCTGGAACTTCCCCGTTAACCTCGCTTTCTCGCCGCTGATGCAGGTGCTCGCCGCAGGCAATCGCGCGATGATCAAGCCGAGTGAGTTTACCGAGCGCACCAGCCTGCTGATGGCAGAATTGGTCGCGGAATACTTCACCCCTGACGAGGTCACGGTGGTCACCGGCGGTCCCGAGGTTGCCGCGGCGTTCTCATCACTGCCCTTCGACCACCTCGTCTTCACCGGTTCGACTGCCACAGGTCGCCGCGTGATGCAGGCTGCGGCAGAGAACCTCGTCCCGGTCACATTGGAGCTGGGCGGCAAGTCTCCCGTTATCATGGGGGAGAGCGCCGATTTTGCCAAAGCGGGTGAGCGGATTGCCTTGGGCAAGATGATGAACGCAGGGCAAATCTGCCTTGCTCCTGATTACATGTATGTGCCGGAAAGCAAGCAGGACGAAGCCGTTGCTGGTGTCGCGACTGGCGTTTCGAACATGTATCCGACGCTGCTGGAGAATGACGACTACGCTTCAATAGTGTCGGACCGCCACTTCGAGCGCCTACAAGGCCTCGTCGAAGATGCGCGCGACAAAGGCGCCGAGGTGATTGAGGTCAATCCGGCGGGCGAGGATTTCGGCAATGCGAACCAACGCAAGATGCCGCTCACGGTTCTCAAGAATGTCAGCGATGACATGACCGTGATGCAGGAGGAGATCTTTGGCCCGGTCCTGCCGGTCAAGACCTACAAAGGCATCGACGAAGCGGTGGAATACGTGAACGAGAATGACCGTCCGCTCGGCCTTTATTACTTCGGCGAAAACAAGTCTGAGCAAGAGCGCGTCCTGACCCGCACGATCTCGGGCGGGGTGACGACCAACGATGTGATTTTCCATGTCTCGATGGAGGACCTGCCCTTTGGCGGAGTCGGGCCATCAGGCATTGGCAGCTACCACGCCGTCGAAGGCTTCCGAGAGTTCAGCCATGCGCGTGCGGTCTATCATCAACCCAAGATCGACATTGCGAAGCTGGGCGGGTTCAAACCACCTTATGGTAAGGCGACAGAGAAGGCCGCCGCGCAGATGATGAAATGAGACCATTTGCCGCAAGTATTGCGGTGCTGTGCGTCGCGCTTGCCTTTCCTTCTTCGGCGCAAGGGCCGGAGGATTCGCTTGCGACCTGGCCGTCTCAATCTGTCGTCGATGCTGCGCCAGAGGGAGCAGAACCTCCAAGCGCATCAGATTTTGCCGAGCAGATGGCCTCGCGTTTCCCGGATAGCGGAAGCCTTCGCGCCAGATTGCTTCGAGCGCAATTGGACGAGGGTAAACCCGAAGCCGCGCTCGAAAGTCTTAGGTGGTTCCGGTCGAGAGACGTTGTCTTCAACGAGGAAGCGCAAACGATCATTCTCGATTTGATTGGCGAAGATCACGCTGAGACTGCTCGAACCTTGTTTTCTCCTCCTGCCGTAGTGATCGACGCCAGCGAGCCTTTTTCTACCCTGCCAGCGAAAGCTGGGTTGATCGAAGGTCTATTTGCGAGCGATCCGTATGGGACACTCGTCGCCACATCGGTGACGGGTAAGTCGATCCATCTGCGCCTTGTCGAGAATGATGAGAAGTGGACTTCGGTGGCCATACCCGGAGCCAATGACCTTTCAGGCATCGTAGGAGAGCCGGACGATTCAATGGGCTGGGTAGCCTCATCCAATCTCGATGGTTCGCAGGATACAGAGCCCGGCTTCGTCGGCTTGATGGGCCTGCGGACCGATTTCCAGAATCCCGTTCTCGTGCCGGCTCCAGCCAGTGCAAAGGCCGTTTCGGACCTCGTCATCGGGCCAGACTCGACGGTCTATGCCAGCGACCCTCTTAGCGGAGGCATTTATCGCAAGCCTTTGGGCGCGACGCAGCTGGAGGAACTGATCGCGCCGGGGCGTTTCAGGTCACCGCAAGGGTTGGCGCTGAGCAAGGATGGCGCCTCGCTCTATGTCAGCGACTATCGCTATGGCCTTGCGATGATCGATTTGGAGACAAAGGCGCTGAGCCGCGTGCAAAGCGATCTGCCCATTTTCCTCGATGGGATCGATGGGCTGTGGCGCTATGGGGATAGACTGATTGCGATCCAGAATGGCTCTTCGCCGATGCGGATCATTGCTCTCCAGTTGTCCGAGGATGGCCACCGCATCATCGATCACCGCATCCTTGAGCAAGCTCATCCAGACTGGACTGAACCCCTGGGTGGTTCGATTGCGGGCGATCACCTCTATTATGTCGCGACCGGACAATGGGAGCGGTATAGCGAGGGAGAAAGCTTGCTCGATAACCCTCCGATCCCGACTGAGATACGCAGGCTGGATTTGGGAGTTTTGCTGTCAGCAATAGCTGATTGAGCTGCACACATGCCTGAGTTCGAAATTCTGCAACATTTATGTGTCGGATTGGTCGAGTCGCACCCTTGCGTGAGGGGTAAGAGCCGCCTAGAGGCGGGGGCAGGGATAACAGCTTGGACATAAGTCGTGGTCGATCTTGCCCAGTATCTTCCGATACTGCTCTTTATTGTCGTCGCGTTTGGTCTCTCGGTCCTGTTTGTGTTTCTCCCCATGGGCGTCTCGCGCCTGACGGGGGCTCACAACCCGGATGCTGAGAAACTTTCAGAATATGAATGTGGGTTTCCCGCATTCGAGGACGCGCGCGCACAGTTCGACGTGCGCTTTTACCTCGTCGCGATTAGCTTCATCATCTTCGATCTCGAAGCGGCCTTCTTGTTCCCTTGGGCGGTAAGTCTGGGCGAAACCGGATGGGTTGGTTGGATCGGCATGATGACGTTTCTGTTCATCCTCGCCGTAGGCCTCGCCTATGAGTGGAAGAAGGGAGCTCTGGACTGGGAATGAGCACTACCATTACTCCTCCGAAGAACCTGCCTGATGTGAGCGCGCTCGAAACCGCTCAGCCGGGCGATGTGCGCCAACCGGACGAAGACTATTTCCGTGCGCTCCAGACTGAGGTGAATGACAAGGGTTTCCTCGTCACTTCGACCGAAGATCTGTTCCAATGGGCGCGCACTGGCTCTCTGTGGTGGATGACGTTCGGCCTTGCGTGCTGCGCAGTCGAGATGATCCACGTGAACATGCCGCGTTACGATATGGAACGCTTTGGCGCTGCGCCGCGTGCTTCGCCGCGCCAGTCAGACGTGATGATCGTCGCAGGCACCCTGTGCAACAAGATGGCTCCAGCCATGCGCAAGGTCTACGACCAGATGTCGGACCCCAAATATGTGATCTCGATGGGCAGCTGCGCCAATGGTGGTGGCTACTACCACTATTCCTACAGCGTTGTGCGCGGCTGTGACCGGATTGTGCCGGTCGACATCTATGTGCCCGGCTGCCCTCCGACTGCGGAAGCGCTGCTCTATGGCGTGATGCAATTGCAACGGAAGATCCGCCGCGCGGGGACGATTGAGCGATGAAGCTGTCCGGGATCGCCACTTTCGGTTTTGCAATCGCGTCGCTATTCAGCGCGCCGCTCGCTGCTGAGAGCGCAGCCGATTGGGAATGGTACGAAGCTGAACCTGGCAATGAGGCGTTCTCGGTTGAGGTGCCATGTTCGCCGGAAATGATGGCATCAGAGCCTCGCTTGGCTGCGATGCTCTCCTCAATGGGTTTTGACGAAGGCGCGGGCGTCGCTTGCTTCCGCGATGGCGTGATGATGGTCGCTGGCATTCGCACAGCGCCGATTCCGGAAGGTGTCGACATCAACATTTTCGACAGCATCCTCGAAGGCACTCAAGGTGTTGAAAAAGAAGGTGTGGTCAAAGGCCAGGCGGAGATTAGCGGACGCCGTGCGATGGTATCGCAGGAAAATGACGGTGAAACGCTCGCTCGCAGTGCCGTGATTGAAATGGGGCCCGCCAGTCTTTTACTGGTTATCACCGGTGGACCGATGGAAGAGGGTGTGCCTTTGGAAGAAGTCGGCCCGATCCTTGAACGGTATTTTGCCTCGCTGGAGATTGCTCCGTGATGCGCGCAAAGGCGTTTATGGTTGCTCTCGTTGGCCTAGCTCTTTTTTCGAGCGGCGTTGCCGTTTCGGCGCAAGAGGCAGTTGCGACAGGCGAATGGACACGCGTGGCAGTGCCGAGCGGTATGGTCTCGCTCGAAACCCATTGCGATGCGGGCAAGGAAAAAACCCTGACCCGCAGCGATGCAGAGGGCGTACGTTGCCTTGAGCAGGACTACGAGGTGGGAGTGGTTGTCGCTCCCTTCAGCATGTTTGGCGCTGATCAAACACCTGATGATCCGTTTGAGTTTCTGTTTGAAGCTTTCTCTGCGGAAGAACGGACGCTTTGGATTGAAAGGTCCGAAGTTGCGGGCTTTTCCGCCTTCCATGGTGTTGGTGAGGCTAGCGACGGCACGACGGGAACAGCCTTCGTCGATCTTGGCACCGGGCGCACCGTTGTGGTGCTTGTACGCGCGACCAAGGGGCGGGGTGATGAACCTACTGTAAGTGCCTTGCTGCGCCGAGCTGTGGCATCACTGGAAATTTCATCTCAGGAGGTTGCACCATGACAGTGCTCCATTCCGCTCCCAAATTCGCCTCAAATGAAGGCGTGCTTGACACTCTGTGCGCGGCGATGAGCGTTTGGCTCGACCGGGCGCATGAAAGCCACGGTGAGGTCATCCTGACCGCCAAGCGCGACAGCGTTGCCGACGTGCTCGCCATGCTGCGTGATGACCATGGCTATCAGCAACTGATGGAAATCGCGGGCGCCGACTATCCCGACCGCGCTGAGCGGTTTGAGGTGGTCTACATGCTGCTCTCGCTGACCAAGAACCATCGCGTCATGGTCAAATGCTCCACCGATGAAGCAACGCCGGTGCCGACGGTCACGCATTTGTGGCCAAACGCTGGTTGGCTCGAGCGGGAAGTGTTTGATCTTTACGGCGTCGTCTTCGCGGGCAATGAAGACCTGCGCCGCATCCTCACCGATTATGGCTTTGAAGGGCATCCTTTCCGCAAGGACTTCCCGATGACCGGCTATACCGAGCTGCGTTACTCGGAAGACGAAAAACGCGTGGTTTATGAACCAGTTGAGCTGCCGCAGGATATGCGCACGTTCGATTTCCTCTCCCCGTGGGAGGGTTCAGACTATGTGCTTCCCGGTGACGAGAAGGCTGAGGAACCCGCTCCTGAACCGGAGGAAGTCGAGGACGACGACACGCCGCCGGAAGACGGTGTTGAGTTCGAAATCAAAGACGGGGAGGCCGAGTAATGGGCGTCCATATCGAAGAATCGCCGACCACTGAAGGCGATGTCATCACCAACTACACGATCAATTTCGGGCCTCAGCACCCCGCAGCTCACGGCGTGCTGCGCATGATTATGGAGCTGGACGGTGAAGTCATTGAGCGTGTCGACCCCCATGTCGGTCTGCTCCACCGCGGCACTGAAAAACTGATCGAGCAGAAGACCTATCTGCAGGCGCTGCCATACTTCGACCGCTTGGATTACTGTTCCCCGCTGTGTCAGGAGCATTCCTATGTCCTCGCGATTGAGAAACTGCTCAATCTGGAGGTGCCTGAGCGGGCGCAATATCTGCGCGTGCTGTTCGCTGAATTGACCCGCATCTGTAACCACATGCTCAATATCGGCGCGCACGTCATGGATGTGGGCGCGATGACGCCCAACCTGTGGGTGTTCGAACTGCGTGAAGATTGCCTCAACTTCTTTGAACGGGCCTCAGGTGCGCGCATGCACTCGGCTTGGTTCCGTCCCGGCGGTGTGCACCAGGACGTGCCGGAGAAGCTGCTGGTCGACATTGGCGACTGGCTCGACAACCGCTTCTTCCAGCTGTTCGACGACGCGATGAGCCTCGTCATGGACAACCGCATCTTCAAACAGCGCAATGTCGATATCGCCGTGGTGAGCCGCGATGATGCGGTGGCATGGGGCTTCTCCGGCCCAATGATCCGAGCAGCGGGCATTCCGTGGGATCTGCGCAAGTCCCAGCCCTACGATGTCTATGACCGCATGGAATTCGACATTCCGGTCGGCACCAATTCGGATTGCTACGACCGTTTCATGGTCCGCGTGCAGGAGGTACGTGAGAGCGCCAAAATCATCAAACAGTGCATCCGCGATATGCCGCATGGCCCGATTGCGAGCACCGATGGCAAAGTCTCTCCGCCCAAGCGCGGCGAGATGAAGCAGTCGATGGAGAGCCTGATTCATCACTTCAAGCTCTACACCGAAGGCTTCCACGTGCCCGAAGGCGAAGTCTACGTCGCCACCGAAAGCCCCAAGGGCGAGTTTGGCGTGTATCTGGTGAGCGACGGCACCAACAAGCCATACCGCTGCAAGATCCGCCCAACGGCGTTCTCGCACCTGCAAGCGATGGACATGATGAGCAAGGGCCACATGCTGGCTGACGCGACCGCCATTCTGGGCGCGATTGATGTTGTGTTTGGGGAGTGTGACCGGTGACCTACGTTAAAAATGTCCTTGCTTCAGTTTTCGTCGGTATTGTCGCGTATGTCATGGTGATCTTAGCGTTGCTTGCGTTGGATTCTACCAACACTTTGATCGCTAAACCTATTGCGATCGTATTTTCTGTGGCCTTCGCAGTGGCTCTTGTGATTAGGCGAAAAGCGGAAGGGCAGGCTCATGGCTGACCGTACACCTGCACCCGATACGCCTGAACTCCGCGAGCGCTGGGGCTCTTTTGCATGGACGAAAGAGAACAAGGCGAAGGCGGATTACCACATCGCCAAATACCCTGACGGTCGTCAGAAATCGGCGGTCATGGCGCTTCTCGATCTCGGCCAGCGCCAGGTGGGCGCAGAGACCGACACGCAAGGTTGGCTCCCGCTGCCGGTGATTGAGTATATCGCCGACTATCTCGACATGCCGGTGATCCGCGTACTCGAAGTCGCGACCTTCTACTTCATGTACAACATGAAGCCGGTCGGGAAATATCACGTCCAGGTTTGCGGCACGACGCCGTGCATGTTGCGCGGTTCGGACGACATCATCAGCGCCTGCAAGAAGCGCGGGATGGTGAAGGGCGGCGTGTCCGATGACGGCCTTTGGACCCTCACCGAAGTTGAGTGCATGGGCAATTGCGCCACCGCGCCGATGGTCCAGATCAACGATGACAATTACGAAGACCTGACGGTGGAGCGCCTCGACAAAGTGCTCGACGCGCTTGCCGCGGGTGAGACGCCCAAGGCTGGCACGCAGGAGCCGGGTCGTCACACGTCAGAGCCTTCCGGCGGGCCGACCACGCTCAAAGAGATGGTCGATGCCAATCACGACTATCGCGGGGATTGGTGATGAACGGCGGGGTTCTCGCTCTTTTGATCGCAGGTTTCGCCTGCTTTGGCGTCGGCGCTTACCTGTCCGCGACGGGTGAGAGGAACACGGGCATCGTGCTTATGGGCATGGGACTTGTGTTTCAGGTTCTAACCCTTCGCCAGCTCAAGATGGCTCGGAAGAACCAACCTATTCAAAAGGATACGGGCGATGCTGGCTGACAAGGACCGCATCTTCACCAATGTCTATGGCTTCCAGGACTGGGGCCTGAAGGCAGCGCAAAAGCGCGGCGATTGGGACAATACCAAGGCGCTGATCGAGCGTGGCCAGGACGCGATCATTGAAGAGATCAAGGCGTCGGGTCTGCGCGGTCGGGGCGGGGCGGGCTTCCCGACCGGTCTCAAGTGGTCGTTTATGCCCAAGGAAAGCAAGGACGGACGTCCCAGCTTCCTCGTCATCAACGCTGACGAATCTGAGCCCGGCTCCTGCAAGGACCGCGAGATCATTCGGCATGACCCGCACAAGCTGGTCGAAGGCGCTCTGGTCGCTGGCTTCGCGATGCGTGCCCGTGCGGCTTACATCTACATTCGCGGCGAATATATCCGTGAGGCCGAGACGCTTCAGGCTGCCATCGACGAGGCTTATGACGCAGGTCTGATCGGTAAGAACGCGAGCGGCTCGGGCTACGACTTCGATGTTTTCATGCACCGCGGCGCGGGCGCCTATATCTGCGGCGAAGAAACCGCGATGATTGAGAGCCTTGAGGGGAAGAAGGGCCAACCGCGCTTGAAGCCTCCGTTCCCGGCGGGGGCAGGCCTCTATGGCTGCCCGACGACGGTCAACAATGTTGAGAGCATCGCAGTGGTGCCGACGATCCTGCGGCGCAGTGCAGAGTGGTTCGCGAGCTTTGGCCGCGAGAACAACAAGGGCACCAAGCTCTTCCAGATCAGCGGCCATGTGAACAAGCCATGCGTGGTCGAAGAAGCGCTCAGCATCCCATTCAGCGAGCTGATCGAAAAGCATTGCGGCGGCATCCGCGGCGGTAAAGAGAACCTGCTGGCTGTCATTCCCGGCGGATCGTCGGTCCCGCTGGTGCCTGCTGAGCAGATTTGGGATGCTCCAATGGACTTTGACGGTCTCAAAGAGCTCGGCTCTGGTCTGGGTACAGCCGGTGTGATCGTCATGGACAAGTCCACCGACATTGTCCGCGCGATCAGCCGCCTGTCTTACTTCTACAAGCACGAAAGCTGCGGCCAATGCACGCCGTGCCGTGAGGGCACAGGGTGGATGTGGCGCATGATGGAGCGCCTGCGCACCGGCGATGCAGAGATCGAAGAGATCGACATGCTGCACGAAGTGACCAAACAGGTCGAAGGCCACACAATCTGCGCGCTTGGTGATGCAGCAGCATGGCCAATTCAAGGCCTGATCCGCCATTTCCGCCCCGAGCTTGAGCGCCGGATTGAAGAACATAATGCGCAGTTTCGGGAGGCTGCGGAGTGAGTGATGCAACACTTGAACAAATCGCAATTGTCGCCTTCGTGGTCGTTGGCATCCCGTTTGTCATCTGGGACGTTCGCCGTCGCTGGAAAAGCGGCAAGACAGATTACTTCTCCGGCGATGGAGGCGAATAATGCCTAAGGTAACCGTAGACGGCGAAGAACTCGAAGTCCCGGCAGGCGCGACGGTCCTGCAGGCATGCGAGTTGGCGGGTAAGGAAATCCCGCGTTTCTGTTACCACGAACGTTTAAGTATCGCCGGTAACTGCCGGATGTGCTTGGTTGAAGTGAAGCCGGGGCCGCCCAAGCCTCAGGCCTCTTGCGCGTTGCCCGTGAATGAGGGGCAGGAGATCCGCACTGACACGCCGATGGTAAAAAAGGCGCGTGAAGGTGTGATGGAGTTCCTCCTCATCAACCACCCGCTCGACTGTCCGATCTGCGACCAAGGCGGTGAGTGCGACCTGCAAGATCAGTCCATGACCTATGGCAAGGGCTCGAGCCGTACGCAGGAAAACAAGCGCGCGGTGACCGAGAAATATATGGGTCCGCTGATCAAGACGGTGATGACCCGCTGCATCCACTGCACGCGCTGTGTCCGCTTCTCTGAGGAAGTCGCCGGCGTGGACGAAATCGGCGCGCTTTATCGCGGCGAGGACATGCAGATCACGACCTATCTGGAGCGGGCTGCGGCGCATGAACTGTCCGCCAACGTGATTGACCTGTGCCCGGTTGGCGCGCTCACCTCGCGTCCCTATGCTTTTGAAGCCCGTCCGTGGGAGTTAAAGCGCACGCTCAGCATTGACGTTTCGGATGCTGTCGGCGCGAATATCTCACTCCATTCCAAGGGCCGCGAAGTGATGCGCGCTCTGCCGCGCGTGAACGATGCGGTGAATGAGGAGTGGGTCTCGGACAAGGGCCGCTATCAGGTCGATGGCCTGATGAAGCGCCGCTTGGACAAGGTATTCGTCCGCAAAGACGGGAAGCTGGCAGCGTCCAACTGGTCTGAGGCGTTTGAAACGATCGCGACGACGCTAGGTGACGACAAATCCAGCATCGCAGCGGTCGCTGGTGATCTGCTCGATTGTGAGACGATGTTTGCGGCCAAGGCTCTGCTCAAAGCCTGCGGTTCGACCAAGCTTGAAGCGCGCCAGACCGGCATGACCTATGATGTGTCGAACATTGCGGCGGTCAATTTCAATTCGACCTTTGAAGGGATTGAGACCGCGGACGTGATCCTGATCGTGGGTAGTCACATCCGCTGGGAAGCGGCTCTCGTCAATGCCCGCATTCGCAAGGCTGCGAAAGCGGGCGCGAAGGTGTTTGTGGTAGGTCCTGAATGGGAGACGACCTATCCCGCGGAATTCCTGGGCGAAGACCTCAGAGTCCTGAACCGCGTGCCCAAGGCTCTTGGCGATGCGATGAAGGCGGCTGAGCGTCCTGCGGTTATTCTTGGCGGAGCGGCTTTGGCCAAGGGCGCTCTGGGACCGGCTCTCAAACTAGTCGATAAGTTCGGCCTCGTGAAAGACGGGTGGAACGGCTTCAACGTGCTGCATATGAGCGCGGCGCGGATGGGCTCGCTGATGCTCGACTTCACCGTGCCCGGCGGCATGGCGGAGATCGCGGCGGCAAAGCCCAAAGTGGTCGTCAGCCTCGGCGCGGATGAAATGGACTTTGCCCCGTTTGCGGACAGCCTCAAAGTCTATATCGGCCACCACGGGGACAAGGGCGCACATGCGGCGGATATCATCCTGCCCGCTGCCTCCTATGCCGAGAAAGACGGAACCTACGTCAACACTGAAGGCCGCGTGCAATTCGCTGAGAAAGCGGTCTTTGCACCGGGCGATGCGCGCGAGGATTGGACGATCCTGCGTGCGCTTGCTGATGCTCTGGGCGTGAATGTCGGCTTCGATAGTTTCTCCGAACTGCAGGCGAAGATGATCGCGGACGTGCCAGCTCTGGGTGAGGAGGGCCTCGCGGACTACGGCGCGCTTCCCAAAGCGGACAGCAGCGCCAAGGCAGAGGGCGCAATCACCGCCTATCCGATCGCGGATTTCTACCTCACCAACCCCATCGCGCGGGCGAGCGAGGTGATGCAGCAATGCTCAGCAGAGCTGCTCCACGCAGACGAGATCAAGGAGGCTGCGGAATGACCGAGTTCTTCCAATCCCTCGGCATGTCCTACGAATGGGCGTGGGGTGTGGCGACTTTCGCAGGCATTTTGATCATCTCGCTGCTGGTGATGTTCAGCGTGGCGATGGTCATTTATGTTGACCGTAAGGTGCTTGGCGCGGTGATGCTGCGTCGCGGGCCCAATGTGGTGGGGCCGTTTGGTTTGCTCCAGAGTTTTGCAGATGGCCTCAAGGTTTTCCTGCAAGAAACGATCATCCCGAGCGCTGCCAACAAAGGCATCTTCCTGCTCGCGCCGATCATCACATTCACGGTCGCGCTCGCCGCATGGGCGGTGATTCCGTTTGATGCGGGCGTTGTGCTGGCGGATATCAATGTCGGCTTGCTCTACATCCTCGCGATCAGTTCGCTGGGTGTTTACGGCGTCGTGATGAGCGGGTGGGCGTCGAACTCCAAATATCCGTTCTTCTCCGCCATGCGCGCAGCGGCCCAGATGATCTCCTACGAGGTCTCTATCGGCTTCATCCTGGTCTGCGTCGTCTTGTGGGCGGGCACCTTCAACATGAGCGGCATTGTCGAGGCGCAGCGCGGACACGGGCTGGGCATCGTCAACGGGTTCTTCTTCAATCCGCTGCTGTTCCCGATGTTCGTCGTGTTCTTCATCTCGGCCCTGGCAGAGACAGCGCGCGCGCCCTTCGACCTGACTGAGGCAGAGAGCGAGCTCGTCGCCGGATACCAGACCGAATATTCGAGCATGGCCTTCGCTCTGTTCTGGCTGGGTGAGTATGCGAACATCTTGCTGATGTGCTCGCTGTGCACGCTGCTATTCATGGGCGGATGGCTGCCCCCGATTGAATGGGCACCGCTCTACTATGTGCCGGGGATTGTGTGGTTCCTGCTCAAAACGTTCTTCTTCTTCCTGCTGTTCAGCTGGATCTGGGCGACCGTGCCGCGCTACCGCTATGACCAGCTGATGCGGCTCGGATGGAAGGTGTTCCTGCCGATGAGCCTGCTGTTTGTGGCAGCGATTTCAGGATATCTGATGGCGACGGGGCATTTCGGATGAGCGCGCTACGTAGAATCCTCGCGTTTGCCCTCTTGACGGCAGCAGCGCCTAGCGTTGCGCAGGTATTTGTCCCACCACCACCACCGCCCTCTTCGGGATCGGCGATATTGAAATGTCATATTGCTTCGCTTGATGGTGGCAGAACGACTGCGACGATCGAACAATACTTTGCGGGTCGTGGACGACCGCCAATCGCTTCGCTGATGTCCTCAGATGAAACGGTCATTTCCTCTATGCCAACCGCACCATCTGTGGCTGAGCGGAATTCTCTTCGGCGGTATACGGCATTTCAGGTTTCTCCCGGGGTTTGGCAGCTTCTGCAATTCTCGATCATGTCATCAACTAGTGATCGAACAATGGTGAAGATCTTCGAACAAGAAGAGCGCGAACCTATCCATGCGGAGGTTCACAATACGTTGAAAGCCGTCGGAATTTGCTCAGTGAATTTTGAGAACTAGAATGACCACCGCAACCCAACTCCTCAAATCGTTCACGCTCTGGGAATTTCTCAAAGCGCATGCGCTCACCTTGAAGTATTTCTTCAAGCCCAAGGCGACGATTAACTATCCGTTTGAGAAATCTCCGCTCAGCCCGCGTTTTCGCGGGGAGCATGCTCTGCGTCGCTATCCCAACGGGGAAGAGCGCTGCATTGCGTGCAAATTGTGCGAGGCGATCTGTCCGGCTCAGGCTATCACGATTGAGGCAGAGCCGCGCGAGGATGGCTCTCGTCGGACCACGCGCTACGACATCGATATGACGAAGTGCATCTATTGCGGCTTCTGTCAGGAGGCCTGCCCGGTGGACGCCGTGGTTGAGGGACCAAACTTCGAATACGCCACCGAAACGCGCGAAGAGCTGCTCTATGACAAGGCCAAGCTGCTCGCAAATGGTGACAAATGGGAACGGGCTATCGCAGCCAATCTTGAAGCGGACGCACCCTATCGTTAAGGGCGCATCAGCCGGGCGACCGGCGGGATCGGACAAACAGGGATCATGTTGCAAGTTCTAGCCTTCTACCTGTTCGCAGGGCTGGTCATCGCAAGCGCGGTGATGGTCATCATGTCGCGCAATCCGGTCCACAGCGTGCTTTGGCTGATCCTCGCGTTTTTCAACGCGGCAGGCCTGATGGTGCTGGTGGGCGCGGAGTTCATCGCGATGCTGTTGGTGATCGTCTATGTCGGCGCGGTCGCGGTCCTGTTCCTGTTCGTCGTGATGATGCTCGACATCGACTTTGCGGAGATGCGGGCGGGCTTCATCAAGAATTTCCCGCTGGGGATCGCCATCGCCGCGATCCTACTGGCAGAGATTGTCCTTGGCCTTGGCGCATACGGGGCAGGGGGCATTGAGCTGGGAACGCCGGATGGCTCTGCGGCGGCTCGCACCGATGTCAGCAATATCGAGGCGATCGGAGCGCTGCTCTATGGCCCCTACATCGTTCTTTTCGAAATTGCCGGGATCATTCTGCTGGTCGCGATGATTGGAGCCATCGTGCTCACCCACCGCGAACCCAAGCCGGGCGCGCGTGGCCGTCAGGACGTGGGCAAGCAGATCAGCCGCCGGCCCGAGGAAGCCACTGTTATGAAGAACCCGGAAGTCGGGCAGGGGGTCGAGCTGTGACCATCGGCATCGAACATTACCTTGTCGTCGGCGCGATCCTGTTCGTGCTGGGCGTGCTGGGTATCTTCCTCAACCGCAAGAATGTGATCGTCATCCTGATGGCGGTCGAATTGATCTTGCTCGCGGTCAACATCAACCTCGTCGCCTTCAGCGCGTTTATGGAAGACCTCACCGGGCAAATCTTTGCGATGATGGTGCTGACGGTCGCTGCGGCAGAGGCGGCCATCGGGCTTGCCATTCTTGTCATCTATTATCGCGGACGCGGGACCATTGCGGTCGATGACGTCAACCGGATGAAGGGATAAGCGGCCCCATGGACACTATCCTCATCATCGTCTTTGCTCCGCTTATCGCCTCGATCATTGCAGGTCTGGGCAACCGGATGCTGGGCAATACAATTGCCAAGTCGATAACGACTGGAGCTTTGTTCCTGTCCGCTGGGCTGAGCTGGCCGATCTTCCTCGGATTCCTAAGCGGTACTGAGGAAGCCTACGTCGTGCCCGTCCTGCAATGGGTGCAGTCGGGCGATATGACCTTCGACTGGGCGCTGCGGGTCGACGCGCTGACCGCTGTCATGCTTGTCGTGATCAATTCGGTTTCCGCACTCGTCCACATCTACAGTTGGGGCTATATGGAGGAGGACCCGGACCAACCGCGTTTCTTCGCCTACCTCTCACTGTTCACCTTTGCGATGCTGATGCTGGTGACGGCGGACAACCTCGTGCAAATGTTCTTTGGTTGGGAAGGGGTCGGGCTCGCCTCTTACTTGCTCATCGGTTTCTGGTTCAAGAAGCCGAGCGCTGGCGCCGCTGCCATCAAGGCCTTCGTGGTGAACCGCGTGGGTGACCTTGGTTTTATGCTCGGTATTTTCGGCACGTTCCTGGTGTTCGGCACGACGTCGATACCTGAGATCCTTGAGGCAGCGCCCGGCATGAGCGGATCGAGCATAACCTTCCTCGGTATGCGCCTCTACACGATGGATATCCTGTGCATCCTGCTCTTCATCGGAGCGATGGGTAAGTCGGCACAGCTGGGCCTCCACACATGGCTGCCAGACGCGATGGAGGGGCCGACGCCGGTCTCCGCGCTGATCCACGCAGCGACGATGGTGACCGCAGGCGTGTTCATGCTGTGCCGCCTCTCGCCCATGTTTGAGACCGCCCCGACAGCGCTCGCAATCGTAACCGTGATCGGCGCAGCGACCTGTTTCTTCGCAGCCACAATCGGCACGACCCAGTGGGACATCAAGCGGGTCATCGCCTACTCAACATGCTCGCAACTGGGCTACATGTTCTTCGCGGCGGGCGTTGGAGCCTACGGCGTCGCCATGTTCCACCTGTTCACCCACGCCTTCTTCAAGGCGCTGCTGTTCCTTGGCGCAGGCTCGGTCATCCACGCGATGCATCACGAGCAGGACATGCGTTACTATGGCGGTCTGCGGAAGAAGATCCCAATCACCTTTTGGGCGATGATGGCGGGAACGCTGGCGATCACCGGAGTGGGCGTGCTGGGCGTGTTTGGCTTTGCAGGCTTTTATTCCAAGGACGCGATCCTCGAAGCGGCTTGGGCGCGCGGCACGGGCACTGCGCATCTTGCCTTCTGGGCGGGCGCAGTCGCGGCATTGCTGACGAGCTTTTACAGCTGGCGCCTGATGTTCCTCACCTTCTGGGGCAAACCGCGCTGGATCGAGAGCGAGCATATCCAGCACTCCGTTCACAAAACCCCTGAGGAAGCGGGCGAGGACACGACCGGTGGCTACGCTCCGCATGAGAGCCCTTGGACGATGTTGGTTCCGCTGGTGGTGCTAACGCTGGGCGCGATCTTTGCTGGGTTCGTCTACAAATACCCCTTCGTCGATGGCTCGGCAGAGGCGGTAAACGGCGCGTTCTGGGGCGGCTCGATCTACTTCAACGAGAACCTCATCCATGCGCTCCACGGCGTGCCGCTCTGGGTGAAGCTTACCGCGACAGTAGTGATGCTGATCGGTCTTGCGGGCGCATACGTTGCCTACATCGCCAAACCAGACATTCCTGCCAAGTTCGTCGCGAGCTTTGGCTGGTTGCACAATTTCGTGTTCCGCAAATGGTATTTCGATGAGCTTTATGACGTGATCTTCGTCAAGCCGGCCTTCTGGTTCGGACGCCAGTTCTGGAAGCTTGGTGATATCGGCACGATCGACCGCTTCGGCCCCAATGGCATCGCTGTCGTGGTCCAGCGCGGGGCGGTTGCGGCAAAGACCGTTCAGTCGGGCTACCTCTACACCTATGCGTTGATCATGCTCCTCGGGCTGGTCGCCGCTGTGACTTACATACTGCTTTAGGGATCAGGCAGAGCAATGGACTTTCCCATCCTCACCACCATGATGCTGGTGCCGCTAGTCGGAGCGATACTGTGCCTGTTCTCAGGAGCGGGGGCCGCACGCGGCATTGCGCTTGCCAGCACGCTGGTAACCTTCGGTCTCGGCGTGATGCTATGGGCGGGATACGAGATCGGCGGCGCGCAGTGGCAGTTCCAGGAGAAGTATGAGCTCTTCGCGGGCTTTTCCTATGCGCTAGGGATCGACGGTATTGCCTTGATGCTGATCATGCTGAGCGTTTTCCTGATGCCGATCTGTATCTTGGCGAGCTGGGAAGCGATCCAAAAGCGCGTTGGCGAATACATGGCGGCCTTCCTGTTCATGGAAGTGCTGATGATCGGGACGTTCGCAGCGCAGGATATCTTCCTGTTCTACATCTTTTTCGAAGCGGGCCTCATTCCGATGTATCTGATCATCGGCGTTTGGGGCGGCGACAACCGGATTTACGCGAGCTATAAATTCTTCCTCTACACGCTGCTCGGCTCTGTCCTGATGCTGATCGCGATGTTCTGGATGGTTAGCACAGCTGGGACATCCGACATTCCGACGCTGATGCAATATGACTTCCCGGTTGGGCCGCAGTTCTGGCTATTCCTTGCCTTCTTCGCGAGTTTTGCAGTCAAGATGCCGATGTGGCCGGTCCATACTTGGCTCCCCGACGCGCACGTTCAGGCGCCCACGGCAGGCTCTGTTATCCTTGCTGGCGTCCTGCTGAAGCTGGGCGGATATGGCTTTATCCGTTTCAGCTTGCCGATGTTCCCGGATGCGAGCGGAGAGCTCGCTTGGTTTGTCTTCGCCCTGTCGATGGTGGCGGTGGTCTACACCTCGCTCGTCGCATTGGTGCAGGCGGACATGAAAAAGCTGATTGCTTATTCCTCCGTTGCGCACATGGCGCTGGTGACAGCGGGCCTGTTTGCTTTCAACGTGCAAGGGATCGAAGGCGCCATGATGATCATGCTGGGCCACGGCCTTGTATCTGGAGCGCTCTTCCTGTGCGTTGGCGTCATCTATGACCGGCTGCACACCCGCGAGATTGAGCGATATGGCGGGCTGTCGGTGAACATGCCTTACTACGCGCTGTTCTTCCTGCTGTTCACCATGGCCAGTGTCGGACTGCCGGGTACGAGTAACTTCGTCGGAGAATTCCTTGCACTAGCTGGCATCTACCAAGCATCGAGCTGGGTCGCGCTGATCTGCACCACCGGCATCATTCTGGGTGCCGCTTACATGCTCTACCTCTACCGCCGCGTCGCTTTTGGCGATCAGAAGAACGAGGACGCTGCTGGCATGGCTGACATTACCCCGCGTGAGTGGGCGATGATGGCTCCGATTGCGGCCGTGGTTCTCTGGATGGGCGTTTACCCCGAGAGCTTCCTCGCTCCCATGCGCGCTGACATTGCCGCGCTAGATGCGCAGATCGCAGCGGCGGCTCCGGCCAGCGACGCTGACCTTGCAGCGGGCGTGCCGCGTGGCGAAAGCGCCAATACGATTGAGTACGACACGGAGGGAGCGCACTGATGGACTTCGCCTCTTCTTTCGCGCTGATCGCGCCCGAGCTTTTGCTGGTCGCATCCGGACTCGTTCTGCTGCTTGTTGCGGCATGGGCAGGGGATAAGCGCGCGCGTCTTGTGACCATCCTTGCGGTAACTGCACTGTTCGGTGCGGGCTTTATGCTGGTGCCTGGGCTTCACTTTGGAGTGGACGGGCCGGATACCCTTGCCTTCGGCACACTGATGAAGGTCGACAGCTTCGCGCTGTTCGCCAAGGCGCTGATCTACCTCGCTGCCATTGGAGCCTTGATCGTCGCCCCTAGCTTCTTCGACAGCCCCGCTGCAGGAAGCGAGCGAGGGACGCGTGCTGAATACGCTGTGCTGGTGCTGTTCGCGACGGTGGGCATGAGCATCATGGTTTCGGCCAATGACTTCATGACGCTCTATATGGGGCTCGAGCTGAACTCGCTCGCCGCATATGTGCTGGCTGCGATTTTGCGACAGGATCAACGGTCGGCGGAAGCGGGCCTCAAGTATTTTGTGCTGGGCGCTCTGGCATCAGGTATCCTGCTTTACGGGATGAGCCTGCTCTATGGCTTCACGGGCGGGACGGACTTTGCGACCGTTCGTGCCGGGCTTGAGGGTGAGCTGGGCACCGGGCCGCTCTTTGGCCTGATCTTTGTGATGGCAGGCCTTGCGTTTAAGATCGCCGCCGTACCGTTCCACATGTGGACCCCGGACGTATATGAGGGCGCTCCGACACCCGTCACCGCCTTCTTCGCCACCGCGCCTAAAGTAGCCGCAGTAGCTCTCACCGCGCGGGTCGTGTTCGAGGTTTTCGGCGGACAGGTGCTCGCTTGGCAGCAGATCGTTATGTTCACCGCGCTGGCCTCGATCATCTTCGGAGCGTTGGGAGCAATCGGACAGGACAATCTGAAGCGCTTGCTAGCCTATTCCTCGATCAACAATGTCGGCTTTATCTTGCTGGGCCTTGCGGTGGCGACGCCTGCGGGTGCGAGCGCGATGTTGATCTATCTGTTTATCTATGTCGCGATGAGCCTGGGGAGTTTTGTCGCTCTCCTGATGCTGCGCGGCGAAGATGGCCAGTTGTACGAGACTTTTGGCGACATTGCAGGCCTTGCCGTGACGCGTCCTGGCATCGCATGGCCGCTCCTTGTAATGATGTTCAGCCTTGCTGGTATTCCGCCGCTGCTGGGTTTCTACAGCAAGTTCGTGGTATTCAATGCCACGGTCGAGGCTGGCCTCGTGGCCTTTGCTGCCATTGCAATCGCAGCAAGCGTGATCGGCGCATTCTACTACATCAAGTTCGTCAAAGTGATGTTCTTTGATGAGCCTGCGGGCGTTGTAACAGGCAAGAGCGATAAGTCGCATTGGGTGCTGCTCGCACTGATGACGCTGATCATCTCGCCGCTGGGCTATCTGCTGACGCCGTCGCTGACCGATCTTGCTGACAAAGCGGCCTCAGCGCTGTTTATCGCGCTTTAGGTTTTGGCGATTTGAGCGCTTCTCGGATTACGTTTGTCGACGAAACCGGTTCGACCAATGCTGACCTCTCAGCGGCTCTGCGTTCTCAGACTCCACCTCCTGCTGGATCGTGGCTGATAGCGCGCCGACAGAAAGCAGGGCGTGGGCGTCAGGGGCGCGAGTGGTTTGATGGCTCAGGCAACTTCATGGGCTCGGCTGTGGTATCGATTGAGAAAGGCGATCCAGCGCCTGCCTCGGTCAGTTTTGTCGCCGCATTGGCGGTGGCTCAGGCGATTGACGAAACGCTCGACGGCGTATGTCGTCCGCGGCTGAAGTGGCCCAATGACGTGCTGTTGGATGGTGGTAAGGTCTCAGGCATCCTCCTCGAAATGGTGGGGCAGCATGTCGTCGTCGGTATCGGTGTCAATCTCGCAAGCGCGCCTCAGCTTGAGGATCGCAAAACCGCAGCACTGGCAGATCACGCCCCTGCGCCAAAACTCGAAGCCTTCTCTGAGACGCTTGCCAACGTGTTTGAGCGGTACCTGGCAGCATGGCGGAGTGATGGTCTGACACAGGTGCTCCGAGGCTTTCTGCACAACTCAGACCATTTCTCCGGCGACCCGATTACCGTCCATGATACGGACGGTAGCCGCATCGAAGGAAGCTTTATTGGTCTCGACCCCGACGACGGCGCCTTGAAGCTACGCTTGGCGGATGGGTCGGAACGTGTCATTCGCGCTGGAGATATCTCCTAAGGAGCTCGCCATGCTACTCGCCGCCGATGTCGGAAACACCAATGTCGTCTTTGCGCTGTTCGAACCTGACGGGCAGGGCGGTTACCACTGCCCGCCGCGCGCGCGCTGGCGGATTGCGACCGACCCGCGCAGAACCGGCGATGAATATGCCGTTTGGCTGTACCAATTGCTTGCGATTGAAGGGGTGGCCAAGGAAGAGATCACCCAGATCGTCTATGCCTCCGTCGTACCGCGTGCAGACCACAATCTGAACGTCCTTTCAAAGAAGTACTTCGGCATTACACCGCACAAGGCTGGTGAGGGCAAAACCGCTTGGCAGTTCAAGATCGACGTGGATACGCCGAGCTCGCTTGGCGCTGACCGGGCGCTCAACATCATCTCCGCCCATCACCGCTATGGCGGCGACCTGATTGTCATCGACTTCGGCACTGCGACCAAGTTTGAAGCGATTGATGCCGAAGGTTCCTACAAGGGCGGGTCCATTGCACCCGGGATCAATCTGTCGCTCGACGCATTGGTCGGCAAGACCGCAAAGCTCCCACGCATCGCAATCCGTGCGCCGCAAAGCACCAGCGTCATTGGCAAGAATACCGAAGATCAGATGCTCATCGGCGTCTTCTGGGGCTATGTCGCCATGATGGAGGGCATTGTCGCGCGGATGAAGGCGGAGATAGGGCGTCCCGTCAAAGTCGTCGCGACCGGTGGCCTGGCGATCCTGTTCAACGAATCGAGTGATATTTTCGACGAAGTCTATGCGGATCTTACAATTGAAGGTCTCGCAATCCTCGCCCAACAAGCCAATGCGTGATCCGCGCATCAAGCTTAGCAAAGAGTATATGTGAAGAAGAATTACACACCTGAAAAGGAACTGCTTTTCCTGGCCCTTGGCGGGTCAGGAGAGATTGGCATGAACGTCAATCTCTATGGCTGTGACGGCAAGTGGTTGATGGTCGATCTGGGCATGACCTTCTCTGGAGGGGAATATCCCGGCGTTGATCTGGTCTTTGCAGATATCGACTTCATTGAAGAGCGTCGCGGCGATCTGCTCGGCATTGTGCTGACCCACGCGCATGAGGATCACATTGGCGCTGTGCCCTATTTTGCAGGCGAGCTTGGCGTGCCGCTTTACGCGACCCCATTCACTGCCGATCTGGTGGCGCGCAAGTTGGAGGAGGCCGGACTGCTGGGGCAGGTTGAGCTCAATGTGATTGCGGATGATCATGGTTCTTTCGACATCGGCCCCTTTGGCATAACCTACTTGCCACTTGCGCACTCGATTGCGGAAGGCAACGCGCTGCTCATCGACACGCCCTATGGCCGCGTCTTCCACACCGGTGACTGGAAGCTCGACGAAGACCCGATCATCGGCGAACCCACTACAGAGGAAGAGCTGCGCGCGATTGGCGATGAGGGTGTGATGACGCTGGTCTGCGACAGCACCAATGTCTTCAATCCCAATCCGTCGGGCTCAGAGGGCGCGGTGCACAAGGGGTTGATGGAGGAAATCGGCCGCCACACCGGCAAGCGGGTGCTGGTCACGACCTTCGCAAGCAATGTCGCGCGCCTTCAAACGCTTGGCGAGGTGGCGCGGGAAACCGGACGTCAGATATGCGTCGCAGGACGCTCGCTCGACCGGATTATCGAGGTTGCGCAGGATAATGGCTACTTGCAAGATTTTCCGCAGCCGGTCGACTTTGACACAGCCATGCGTCTGCCTCGGGGCGACATCCTGATCATCGCCACCGGCGGGCAGGGGGAGCCGCGCGCGGCGCTCTCCCGGATCGCTGATGACAACCACCCACTCGAGATGGTTTCAGGCGATGTCGTGCTGTTCTCCTCGCGCCAGATCCCTGGAAATGAAATCGCGATTGGGAAGATGCAGAACCAGCTCGCGGCCAAGGGGATTACCATGATCACCGATCGGCAGAGCATGATCCATGTCTCTGGCCACCCCGGCAGGCCAGAGCTGGAAGCCTTATACGAATGGCTGCGGCCAGAGGCGCTAGTCCCTGTCCATGGCGAGATGCGTCACATGATGGAGCAAGCGCGGCTCGGTAAGGCGAACGGAATCGCCTCCAACATCGTGCAGTCGAACGGAGATATTGTGCGGCTTGCGCCCGGCGAACCGGGTAAGATCGCAGAGGTGCAAGCGGGCCGACTTGTACTCGATGGTGATATCATCGCGCGCGCTGATGGCGAAGCGGTCGCCATGCGCCGGCGCGTCGCGCATGAAGGCTTGGTAATCGTTGTTCTCGCGCGCGGGGCTCAGCCAATCATCGAGGCGATTGGGCTTCCCCTTGAAGAGGATATGGACGAGTTCATTGAGGAGACGCAGAGCGACATTCTCAAAGCCATCGGCAAGCTCAAAGGGCATGATGCAAACGATCCAGCGGCGGTCCACGAGGCGGCTCGTTTGGCCGCGCGGCGTGCGGCTCGGCGCTGGTCTGGCAAGAACCCGCAAGTTCGGGTGATCATGTCGGCCCTCGGCCAAGGAAAGCGCGCCTGATGGAATGGACGTCCATTATCGCGATCTATTTCCTCATCTGGGTGATGAGCGCCTTCATGATGCTACCGTTCGGCGTGAAAACCGCTGATGAGGCTGGGATAGAGAAGGTTGCGGGCCAAGCGGAAAGCGCGCCGGTCAACTTTCGTCCGGGACGCATACTTATCCGCGCGACAGCGATTTCCATCGTGCTGACGACGCTGTTCGTGCTCAACTTCGAATTCGGTTGGCTCACGGCGGAAGATCTCGATATCTTCCCCGAACCCTCTGAGCAGATCGGGCCACGCGATTAAGCGAACTCTGCGGCGGAGACCTTACTGCCGGAAGCGCTCAATCGACTGGGCAAGGGCGACATAAAGCTTGCCCATATCCGACCCCAGGATCGTCACGCCCAACGCATTGCCATCGCGTGTCGAAAGCATCGAACGCAGCATGGCTTCGAAATCATGGATGTAGCGGCTGACATTGGCCTTGAAAGCCTCATCCGACTGATAAAGTTCCGCAATTTCCTTGGCATCGCCACTGTCCATCAGGCGCACAGCACGGCGTGTGAAGATTCCGCGGTCGCCTTTCAGGTAAGCATCCCAAGCGGTGTCGGTGACTTCGCTCGACAAGGCTGAGGCAATGTCGATGGCGTTCGAATTGAGGCTGTCCGTGATGAGAGCCATGCGGCGGGCAAAGTCATTGCCAACCTGCTCCTCCGACTGTTCGCGAGCGCGGGCGATGCGTTGCTCCAGATTAAGGGTCAGCTCGTTTACCTTGGCCAGTTGGTCGCGCAGTTGAGCGGTCGCTTCGCGGCCAACGCCTGACGCATGGGCAGCGGCTTGTTCCAGCTTGCCCACGGTCTCCGCCGTATCGTTGCGCAGGGCGCGCTCAATCTCGGTCGCTGCCTCCTTGGAGAGGGTCTGAGCCATCGCGCCCACTTTCTCGCGAGCGCCCTCATCAAGGGCAGTGAAGGCCGACGCGGTCGCTTCTTCGAGCGCGCTGAGCGATTGCCGCAAAGTGTCCTGGGTCTCACCGGCAAGCGTCTCACTGCGTCCTGCCAATTGCTCAAAGCCACTGCGAAGCCCCTGAAGCTTCGCCAGCGCGTCTTCTGAGTGATTGGATAGGTTCGCCTGCAGCTCGGCAAGGGAACGATCTGTTTCGCTCACCGTCTCCTGCGTTTTGAGCAGGTAAGCGGCTACGTCTTCGGACTTCTCACCTGTTGCGAACATCATGGCCGACAGTTTCTCGGCGCGTTGCTCAACCCCTTCGAGCGCCCCTGATGCGGTTTCAATGGCGGCGGGCAAGTCCTCTCGGCTATGGCGCGCGCCGGACTGGATGATCTCTAGCAAGCGAATGCCCGCTTCGGTCAATTCAGCCAGCTGGGCCTCCGTCTCGCTCAGCGCGGCGCGCTTGGCGGTCAGTTTCTCTTCAAGCGCGTCGAGCCCTTCAGCAAGACCAGAGCGGGTGGTTTTACCATGCTCGTCAATCTCACCGATCAGTTTGGACAATGTCTCTAATTGCTCGGTCATTGCCGTAGACTGGGCGACCAGTTTCTCGGTCTCCTGCGTCTGGGCCTCACGGCGCTCTGCGGTCGCATCGTCGAGGTCGGCAAGGCGTTGGGCAAGCACTTCGCTCGCCTGGGTTTCGCGGGTGGAGAATTCTTCTTGCCGCTTGCCGATTTCTTCCATGAATTTCTGGTCGCGTACGGTCAGGCGGTCATCGAAACGCCCAGCTTCGGCATTGAGGTCTGCGATACGTTTTTGTGCGGCGGTGATCGCTTGCTTGTCCAACCGGTCAAGCATTTCGACGGTTTTGGTTACGTCGGTCTCAAACCGTTCACGCGACGTTGAGAGCTGCTGCATCGCATTGTCTTCCGCTTCACGCAATTGAGCAGCGGCCGACTGCGCTTCGCTTTGGAGCGCTGCCATGTGTTTACTGAGGCTTGCGAGCGCCTGGCTTTCAACCTGTGCAATTTCCTCGCGGTAGTCGCCAGTGTCGGTCTTAACCTGGTCAAGGCGAGTGCCAATCGAGGTCTCAAGCTCCTCCAGTTCAGACTGAAAGCCAGCGATGATTGTGCTGATCCGCGTCTCAAGCGCGCTGACCTGTGTCTCGCTCGCCTTGCCGAACTGATTGAGCCGCTCAAAACCGGTCACCAGCTTATCGATTTGTTCCTGTGCCGTGCGACCGGCATTGCCGACCTGATTGGAGACATCGCGCGCGGAATTGGCGACGACAGGCAGGTCATCGCGCAAGCGGTTCATATTGCTGAGCGCCGTCTCGCTTGCACTGCCGATCGCGTCGACTTGTTTTCCATTGTCGCGGATCAGGTCCTGCAATTCGGAGGCGTGGGTGGAAATCCGCTCGCTCGCAACGCGGCCAAGCGATTCCAACTCGAGTGATTGTGCCCCCAGAAACTCACGCGCAAGGCTGAGTTCGCGGTTCACAACGGTCAACCGGGTTTCCAACTCGCGGCTCTCTTGCGACAGCATGGCAGCGGTTTGAGAGAAGCGCTTTGCCTCTGCGCGGGAGTGGCGCATGGTCAACAGCCAGATCACACAAACGAGTAGAACCGGAGCGGACCAATCAATGATCCAACTGGTCCATTGCGCCGGACTTACCGCGGCGGCATTGACCAATTCCGGCCACATCGCCCATAAATAAAGCCCTGTCCAAGCTACAATTGCGCCAATCGCAAGGGTAGGGGCCAGCCATCCGAAAGGCTCTTGAGCAGGCTCAAACGCGGCTTCATCCACGTAATCTTCGGTATATTGCGACAGATCGAGCGAGCCGTCTTCATCTGCAATCACCTCTGAATTATCAGAAGGTTGCGCGTCGCTCTTAACATCGCGTCCTGCTGCATCAATGGGCTTGTCTGCATTCGCGTCCCGGCCCACGGCTCTCATATGGCGTCCTTTTGGCATAGACTTAAGATACCACAGGAGAGCCCGGGATAAACCCCGCATTAACTCCTTTCCGCTTAGCGTCCCGCCCATGGCCTATGAAAACGGAGCCCTCGATGCGACTTTGGCAGCGGCCGCCGGTGATGATCCGGCGTTGCTGAGCGAGTTGCGTGTCGCGTTTGTAGAAAGCGCGCAAAAGCAGCTTGATCTGCTGCGTCGATCCCGATGCGACGGCAATTGGAACGTTGCTGCGATGCGTCTAAAAGGCCTTGGAGCAAGTTTCCATGCTGAGGAACTGGTGATCGCCGCTGAAAACGCGCTCGAATCCGCGCCGGGCGAACCTGCAGCCATTCGCGACATCGAAGGCGTATTGGCGCGATTCTCTGCCGCCAGCGCCTAACTTGCCGAAAAGCGTTGTTTCGCAGCCTTTTTGGGCCCGACTATCGGAAATCAGGGGTTTGAGCGCGATTGACGCTTGAAACACGCGCGCAGGCCTGACTAGCCATAGCGCGCGGCGTCTCTGCCGTGAGCTTGTCTGGAACCCGCCGCTTGCGCACTGCATTCATCGAAGCTGTCAAACGCACCGCCACGGGCGAACTGCGCGCGTCCTTGACCTTGGGCGGGCGGAGTGTTCTCGCATGGCAAGCTGACCTCATGCAGGCATTGGGGTGTGAGCGCTTTATCTGTCTGAGCCATGGCCAAAGCCACGAGATCCTCCAGCTGCAACGCACTATTGAAGGGGCTGGGGGCACCTTTCACACCATACGCGGGACGCTCCAACTCACCGGGCTTGTCCACGCTGACGACGAATTTGTGATGTTGCGTGATGGGTTGGTGCCTGATGAGACGCTGATCGAAAGCCTTGTCGGCACTGTGGAAGGTGAGGTTCCCAACCGTCTCCAGCAGGGCATAGCGACAATACCAGCCACGCATCCGCTGGCTGAGAATTATCCGGACGACTTTGAGCGCATTGATCGTGACCGGCATTGGGCTGGATTTGCGGTTATGCGCGCCTCCCATGTCCATCAACTCGCTGATTTTCCTCCTGATGGTGAAGCAGTGTCGCTGCTGTTGCGATTGGCTTTGCAAGCAAGGGTTGAGTGCAGAGCTCTGGATATCGCCCCTGGTGACGATTCGAAGTGGGTTCTTTTCAGCGATGCCGGTAGCTTGGCGGAGCGAGAGAAGGCGTTGATCTCGGCGCGCCGTTCAGACCTCTCCGACAGCGGCTTTAGCGGCGCTGCGGCCGCACAACTTGTGTCGGGTATAGCCCCCCGTTGGCTAGCCAAAGGGAGCGAGGCATCTGCCGCTCTGGCAGGGGTATTGGGGCTTTCGAGCGTCGCGATCCTGAGCTGGAGCGTATTTGCCGGGGGACCTGCTGCGATCGCTCCTTGGGCGCTTATTCTCCTAGCGCTGGCGACACTCGGAGCGGAAGCCGGCATTGCATGGGGACGTTTGCGCTCGGCGCTTTGGCCGCGTTCTCGCACGCCTTTGGCTGTGGGGAAGCTGCGCGCCGCGATGGATATCACCGCCGCTGTTTGCCTAATCTTGGCGAGTGGATTTGCGCCGAACCTGGTGGTCCAGACGTGCTTGCCTCTATTTGCCATAGCCCTCGCGAGATTGGCGGTGGAAGGTAGCGTGGGCTGGCTCAGCGGCTTTTGGAGGGATCGCGCTCTTCATCTGACCGGATTTGCAGTGGCTGCGGTGGGCGGTGTCTTGAGCGAGGCGCTTGCACTGTTCACACTTGGGGCAGTTGCGCAATTGATGCTGCGCAGGCGTGCCAATTGAGCTAACCCAAGCTTTGGCTGGACCTTCTGGGTCAAAATTGGCCACAAAACCTGGGCGATATGGCAATGGACCGTACAAACTCCGCACCTGTGGAGGCCATTTTCAAGAATGATCTGGCGCGCGCAGACCGGGCGCTGCGATCGGTTGCGCCTGTCATTTCGCACTTGCTTGACGGAGCCGGTCCCAGTCTGGTCACCGATGCAATCGTCGCCCGCTTGCGCGGCATGTTGAGCGATTTGTCGGCGCAATTGCTGCAATTGTGCGATCCGGAACATCCCGGCAGCGCCGATGCGCAGAGCGATATCGACACGCTTGCAGAGGCCCTGAGCGCCAATAGCGCGATCCTCGACCACCTTCATGCCATAGCCGTCGAAGGCTATCTGACAGAGCGGCTTGAACGGCAGTCGGCGATTGATCCAGTGCTCAGCCCGCTGCTCCAAGAGTTAATTGCCTCAGACCAACCCGCGACCGCTGAACTGGCGATGCAGACGCTGGCTGCGCAATCGCGCTTCATGCAAAGCCAGCGGCGGATGGGAATCTCACTTGGAGAACTGCCGCCCGAGCTTTTTCTTACTGTGATCGAAACAGCGAAGGAGAGCGGGCCTGTTGGCGCGATCAGCGACTCTAAGAAGGCTCTCAAAGCGACGCGCAAACGCTATGATGAAGGGGCGGGGCGTCTCGGCCTGCTCTCCCGGTTGATTGCGGCAATGCGGGGAGGGGCCGTCGCCGCCCTGGACCTTGAACATGCCGGCGTTGCGCTGTTCGCCAGCGCTCTTGCTGGTTTGACCAAGCAGTCACGCGATCTGGCGGTTCTGTCGTGCCATGAGCGGCAATCCGCCCGCCTTGCGCTTGCGCTGCGTGCCGCGGGCCTCGATGGGCGTGCGATTGATAGCCAGTTCGTGCTGCTTGGAGCAGTTGAGCGCCTTCCACGCGGTATCGCTGACATCGCGCCCGAACGAGCCCATGATCTGCTTCGCGATGGAGGGCTGAGATGAACCGCCAGCAATCCATTCTTGCTGCTCGAGGGGTTACAGACCCGCATGACCGTCTGATCACTGCGGATGAACCCTTGGCTGAGCTGCATCAGAGCTGTGGGGGCGCGTTGCCTGGGACTCTCGCTGTGCCCGAACTGCTCGAGCTGGTGCGTCAGAGCCGCCAAATGGACCTGCGTATCGCCCGCGAATTCAGCGCCTTTGACGGTGAGGAAATGGTCAGCGGCTTTGCCCGCATCCATCCCTTGGGCGAAGATGAGGGCGGCGGTTGCGAGGTGCTGGTCGAAAACTGGCACCGGGCCCAGCAAGCACAGCCAAGCTCTCGAGCAGCGGCAGAACGACTCGATGCCATCGACCGCGCCTCTGCTGAGGTTACCGCTAGGCTTGATGCGCGGCAGTGCGTCCAATTCATTTCCGTGAACGCCGCCGATGTGGAGGGGCTTGCAGAGGCGATCGAGGCATCACCAGGCAAAGCGTGGAGCGAGTTTGTAACCCTCGCCAAGATTGCGCACCAACAACCACTCCATTGGCGTTTGCTCGATGGTGCCCATGCCGAGCTGCCCGGATCGCAGCGCGATTGGCGCGTTCGCCTTATTCCCGTGGGGCCAGATGGGTCCGCTCCAAGAGGATTCGAGCTGCTATTCGTCGCCGACCAGCCTTTGGTTGGCAAGACCGATGAGGAAGAGCAGGCACGGGAGGATACGCAATCCCGTCTGATCGGAAGTGCGCTGACTCCGGTGCTGCGCCAGCCTATTGCGCGGATCATCGCCAATGCGGAAACCATTCGCGCCCGGCTCGCTGGGCCTTTGCGGGAAGATTACAGCGACTATGCCGGCAATATCGCATCCGCCGGTCAGCATCTGTCCGCAATGCTGGATGATCTGGCTGATCTTGAAGTGGTTGAGGCTCCCGGTTTCTCCGCTGCGAAAGAGCGGGTGGATCTCGCCGATGTCGCGCGCCGTGCTGCCGGTATCCTAGGCGTGAGGGCTCAGGCCAAGGGCATCACGGTTGTTCTTGAGAAGGAAGAGAGCGACGAAGAGCAGGTGGTTGCAACTGCCGAGTTCCGGCGTGTCTTGCAGATCCTGATCAATCTGATCGGCAATGCGATCAACTATTCGCCAGAAAACAGTGCAGTCACAATCTCAACTCGCACCGAAGGCGATGTCTCTTACGTCAGCGTGGCCGATGAAGGTCCGGGTGTGACCAGTGAGCAAGCAGACAGGATTTTTGAGAAATTCGAACGCCTTGGCCGCGATAAAGATGGCGTTAGCGATGGTGGATCAGGTCTCGGCCTCTACATCTCACGCAAGCTCGCTTTGGCGATGGAGGGAGACCTCGAAGTGAGACAGCCAGACCAGATGGGCCGTTCAACAGGCGCAGAATTCCGGTTGAGCTTGCCAACCGCCTAAAGCGGCGCTCCGACATGACGTTATGCCAGAGCGCCGGAAGGTGTCTTAGCGCTGGCCAATCGGCACGTAATCGCGCGTCGTTGGGCCGGTGTAGAGCTGACGCGGACGGCCAATGACCTGAGCTGGATCGGAGATCATCTCATTCCACTGCGCGACCCACCCTACGGTGCGGGCCAGCGCGAAGAGCGCGGTGAACATCGTCGTCGGGAAGCCAATCGCCGAAAGGATGATACCCGAGTAGAAGTCGACATTCGGGAACAGCTTCTTCTCGATGAAATACGGATCGTTCAGCGCGATCTCTTCGAGCGCTAGAGCGGTTTCGAACACTGGATCCTGCACGTTCAGTGCGTCAAACACTTCGCGCACGGTCTTTTGCATAACCGTGGCGCGTGGGTCGTAGTTTTTGTACACGCGGTGGCCAAAGCCCATCAGGCGGAACGGATCGTTCTTGTCCTTGGCACGCTCGATATAGTGTGGAATCTTGTCCGGAGTGCCGATTTCGCGCAGCATGTTCAGAGCCGCCTCGTTCGCGCCGCCATGAGCCGGGCCCCAAAGGCAGGCAATCCCAGCAGAGATACAGGCGAACGGGTTTGCGCCCGATGATCCTGCGAGGCGCACAGTCGACGTCGAAGCGTTCTGTTCGTGGTCGGCGTGAAGGATGAAGATGCGGTCCATCGCCTTCTCAACCGCCGGAATGACCTCATATTCTTCCGCTGGAACGCCGAAGGTCATGCGCAGGAAGTTGCCGGTGTAGCTCAGCGAGTTATCTGGCTGCATCATCGGCTGACCGATGGAATACTTGTATGCGTTGGCCGCAATCGTTGGCATCTTCGCGATCAAGCGGTGCGAGCTGATCTTGCGGTGCTCAGGATCGGAGATGTCGGTGCTGTCGTGGTAGAACGCCGACAGCGCGCCAACGACGCCACACATAATCGCCATCGGGTGCGCGTCACGACGGAAGCCCTGGTAAAAGCTGTTCATCTGATCGTGCAGCATCGTGTGCCGGGTGATCGTATAGGTGAAGTCGTCCAGCTCTTCCGCGCTCGGCAGTTCGCCGTTCAGCAGCAGATAGCTGACTTCCATGAAGCTGGAATGCTCAGCCAATTGGCCAATGGGGTAACCACGGTGGAGCAAGACCCCTTCCTGACCGTCAATATAGGTCAGAGCGCTTTCGCAGCTTGCGGTCGACTTGTAGCCGGGATCGAAGGTGAAAGCGCCGGTTTGACCGTACAGCTTCCGGATATCGACCACATCGGGGCCAGTGCTGCCCTGAAGCACGGGAAACTCATAAGTTTCACCGCCCAGTTCGAGTTTCGCTTGCTTGTCTGCCAAGGCTTGTATCCTTCCCTCAATCAATTGCGCCGAACACGATCACTACGCGGCCTGCGCGTCGATCCGTGCCAGCGATTCTTCCCGTCCAAGAAGAACCAGAACATCGAAAATCCCGGGTGACGTTGTCGTCCCAGTCAGCGCGGCTCGCATGGGCTGCGCCAGCTTGCCGAGACCCAGTTCGAGTTCTTCGGCGAGCGATTTGGTAGTGGCTTCGAGAGCCTCACTTGTCCAGTCATTTTCCTTCGCAAGTGCAGCAAAAATGTGCTTGAGCCTTGCACGGCCTGCATCATCGAGCAGTTTTGCCGCTTTTTCGGTCATTTCCAGCGGTCGTTTGGCGAACAGAAAGCCAGCGCCATCAGCGAGTTCGTCCAAGTTCTTGGCACGTGTTTTGAGCACTGGCATCGCTTTGGATAATAGCGCCTCATCCACGCCCTCTCCAATCCGGGAAGCTACCAAGGGGGTAAGCGCCGCATCATCAGTTTCGCGAATATAGTGCCCATTGAGGTTTTCGAGCTTCTTGAGGTCGAAGCGAGAAGGGCTCTTGCCAACACCTGAAAGATCAAACAGCTCAATCGCTTCATCCCGCGTGATTTCTTCGCGGTCACCGTGCCCCCAGCCAAGCCGCAGCAGGTAATTGAACAGAGCATCTGACAGGATGCCCATATCGTCGCGATACTCATCCACCGCCTGCGCGCCGTGACGTTTGGAAAGCTTTGCGCCGTCAGCACCGTGGATCAGAGGGATGTGGGCATATACCGGATCGGGCCATCCGCCTTCGATTGCGTCCATAGCGCGATAGATCGGAAGTTGTCGGAAGGCGTTGTTCAAGTGGTCATCGCCGCGGATCACATGGGTCACCCCCATGTCATGATCGTCCACCACCACTGCGAGCATATAGGTCGGAGAACCATCGGCACGCAGGATGATGTAATCATCAAGCTCGGCATTCTTGACCGAGACGGAGCCCTGAACCTCGTCCACGATCGTGATCTCGCCATCAAGCGGAGTTTTCAACCGCACGGCGAACGGCGCCCCTTCAGGAGCCTCTGAAGGATCACGGTCCCGCCAACGTCCATCATAGCGCATCGGTTGTTTGTTGGCGCGTTGCTCGGCGCGCATGGCCTCCAGCTCTTCCGGCGTGGCAAAGCACTTATACGCGTATCCGGCCTCAAGCAGCTTATGCGCCACTTCCGCATGACGTTCTGCACGCTGCGACTGGAAGGTTGGTGCCTCGTCATAGTCAAGGCCGAGCCAATCAAGCCCGTCGAGGATCGCGTCAATCGCCTCCTGCGTGGACCGCTTCTTGTCCGTATCCTCAATCCGCAAAAGCGCTTTGCCGCCATGGTGACGGGCATAAAGCCAGTTGAACAGCGCCGTGCGCGCACCGCCAATATGCAGAAAGCCCGTGGGCGAGGGCGCGAAGCGGGTGACAACTGCTTGCGGTGTTGGGCTTGCCATAAAGCCTAAATTCCTATTCATTCAATGGGCGCACAACCAAGCCAGTCGCAGGGTGAGGGGGCCGATGGCTGATACGCCGCTAATACCGATTGCGGGAGAGGACGAGGCTGAGCGTGGCACTTGCAGTGCTGCGCCCGATGGGCCTGCCAAATCCGCAAGCCGCCTGTGGCAAAGCGGAGGCGAATTGTCCAGCTTGAGCACCGCGCTTGGCAACCGTGCAGAGCGCTTTCTGGTCGAGGCAGGATTTGACCGCGCCCCTTGGCTCGCTGTCTTGTTTGCGGGCGGTATCCTCACATGGTTTGCTTTGCGCAACCCTTGGCAATGGGTGAGTGTGATTGGTGCATGCCTTTTGCTGGCCTTGCTCGCGTTGGCACTTTGGCGTGACCGTATCGACCGAGACCGTTTGCGATCCGCTGTCATCGCCGCCTCAATCGTGTTCGCGGCAGGGATGGCGGTAATCTGGATCCGCTCCGAGGTTGTTGGGGCGCAGGCCATTGAGCGTCCAATGATCGAGCGTGTGCAAGGCTATGTCCTCGACCGGGAGGATCAACCCTCCCAAGATCGCATTCGACTGACCATGGCGGTGCGCGATGCGGAAACGGCGCAAAGCCGCAAGATCCGTGTGAACGTGCCGATCGAGACGGCCGCACGCGCGGTCGAAGCTGTGGGTGATGATGCGCTGGCCGAAGGGGCGGTCGTTCGCATGCGGGTCCGATTGATGCCTCCCGCTAGCCCGATGTTGCCGGGTGCCTATGATTTTGCGCGTGCCGCTTGGTTCAAGGGGCTTGCCGGGACGGGCAGTGTGTTGGGCGAGGTTGAGATTGTCGAACCAGCACCACAAGCAAGCGGTCTGCCAGCGATCCAGCGCGCTCTCTCAGCCCATGTGCGCAGCAGGGTCGACGGGTCGGCGGGCACCATTGCGGCGGCCTTTGCCAGCGGAGATCGTGGGTCGATTACCGAGGCCGATGACGATGCGATGCGCGATTCAGGCCTCTACCACCTGCTTTCGATAAGCGGCCTGCATGTGAGCGCTGTGATCGCTGCGGCCTATCTGCTGGCGCTCAAAACCTTCGCATTGGTCCCGGCTATAGCATTACGGGTGCGCTTGCCCGTTGTGGCGGCGGGCGCAGGTGCATTGGCCGGGATCGGATACACCTTGCTCACCGGCGCGGAGGTTCCCACAGTGAGGAGCTGCGCGGCGGCCATGTTGGTCTTGATCGCGCTCGCCATGGGGCGTGAGGCCCTGTCAATGCGGATGGTTGCGGCTGCTGCGATGTTCGTCATGCTGATGTGGCCAGAGAGTGCCATCGGGCCCAGTTTCCAAATGAGCTTCTCCGCCGTCATCGCGATTGTGGCTCTGTCATCCTGCGCTCCGGTCCGTGCATTCCTTGCCCCGCGCGAGGAGAGCTGGTTCAAGAGTTCGGGCCGCAAGGTTGCGATGCTTTTCATAACTGGTCTCGTCATTGAAATCGCGCTGATGCCAATCGTGCTGTTTCATTTCCACCGCGCTGGGTTCTACGGCGCCTTCGCCAATGTTTTCGCCATTCCGCTTGTCACCTTCATCGCCATGCCAGCCATTGCGCTTGGACTGGTGTTCGACCTTTTGGGACTGGGAGCGCCATTTTGGTGGGTAGCTGAGGGCTCTCTCAACTTGTTGCTTGGCATTGCGCGGTTCACATCATCGCAACCTGGAGCAACCAAGTTGATGCCGCAAATGAGTTGGCTCGCTATTGCCCTGTTCGCCGCTGGAGGGCTGTGGGTGGCCCTTTGGAAGGGCGGCGCCCGACTGCTGGGATTTGTCCCATGGGCGGTTGCTTCTGCAATGTTGCTCTCCACTCCAATCCCTGACGTGTTGATTGGGCGTGAAGGACGCCATGTCGGTATCACAATTGCGGGCCCCGACGGATCGAGCCGTTTGCTGTCGTTGCGCGATAGCCGCTCATCCTATTCGCGCGATAATCTGCTGGAACTGGCCAGCGTTACCAGTGAGCCTATCCCGCTTGCAGAGTGGCAGGGAGCTCAATGCTCGCCTGAATTCTGCACCATCGTCTTGAACCGCGGAGGACGAGACTGGTCGCTCCTGCTGGCGCGCAACCGAGAATTGATCGAAGAACGCTCCCTTGCCGCTGCCTGTGAGCGCGCTGACATTGTCGTGGCCGATCGTTTCCTGCCTCGTTCATGTCAGCCACGCTGGCTGAAGGCGGATCGCAACATGCTGCTTGAGACCGGCGGTCTTGCTCTCAACCTTGCTGATGGAGAGGTCACTACTGTCGCCGCATCGCAAGGGGAGCATGGTTGGTGGCGCGGGGAAGGGGACTGACACCCCTTAAGACCCCGCGCTCACCTTAAATCAGTGATAGCGACGAAGCAGGCCTGCAAGCTTGCCTTGGACCTTTACCTCGTCGGAGCCATAGACCTGCGGGTCGTGAGATGCATTGGCGGGATCAAGCCGCACCAACGCGCCGTCCTTGTGCAGGTATTTGAGAGTGGCCTCCTCATCGCGGACAAGCGCCACGACAATTTCGCCATCGCGGGCAGTGTCAGTCCGACGCACGAGCGCGAAATCGCCATCGAAAATGCCCGCTTCGATCATGGAATCGCCCGAAACTTCGAGAGCATAATGTTCTCCCGGCCCAAGCAACGCTGCCGGAACCGGCAGGGAGCTCTGCCCCTCGAGCGCTTCAATCGGCGCACCTGCCGCAATCCGTCCATGAAGCGGGATCTCGATCACGTCATTGGCCGCTGCGGGCACAGGCGGCGCAGAGGCAACTGTCGAAGCCATTGGATCATTCGCCGGAGCCACGCTGCGCGGAGCAGGCGTTGAATCCTCTGGCATCTTGATCACTTCAAGCGCGCGCGCCCGGTTGGGCAGACGCCGGATAAAGCCTCGCTCCTCGAGCGCAGAGATCAAGCGGTGGACGCCCGACTTGCTCTTCAGGTCGAGCGCTTCCTTCATTTCTTCAAAGCTCGGCGAGATGCCGGTTTCTTCAAGCCGCTGCTGAATGAAGCGGACCAATTCGTGTTGCTTTGCCGTCAACATGGGCAAACTCCGTTAAGGCGCACATATCAAGCGGCGTGAGAACGCCCCTAAGTGCCGAATCTCAACGCGCCCCCAGAGGCACCTCCATTTGGGAACATGTGAGGTGCATTTCAGAACGCTGCCCGCGCACCGTATGGTGAACGAATGTGGAACAAGTAGGCAACTTGATCCGTCAAGTCAAGCCGGTGAAACCGTCAAAACCGCGCAATTCAGGCGTTTAGGAATGGAAGAACCGTAACCGGCTCCCATTCTTCGAGCGGGCCAGAGTTTTCGTCCCGCACAATCAAGCAGTTTGCCTCTGCGAGCTCCCGCAAGGCGCTGGAGTCCTTGGAAGCCAGTGGGATCACTCGGTGCCCGCCAAACCAGCCTCTCAAGAATGCGCGGCGCGGCCCTGTTGCCGGAAGTGGTGCATCAGTGCGGGCCTTGCGAAATCGGGGGAGGGGATTCGTTCTTGCCCATCCCCAAAGCACGACGCAGCAAAGGTAGGGCAAAGAGGAAGCAGGTGACAAAGCTCGACACCGGATTACCGGGTAGGCCGAGGATCACCTGCTTGCCGCGCTCCGTCTGTCTTTGAGCCACCATCAATGGTTTGCCCGGTTTGATCGCGACCTTCCAGAAAGCGATCTCCGCGCCCCAGTCGCGCAAGGCGGCCTGTATAAGATCGTGGTCGCCGACTGACGCCCCTCCAGAGGTGATGAGGATGTCGCAATCCTCTGCTTGAGCCAGAGCTTTGGCCAAAGCCACATGGTCGTCTGCGACCGGTCCGATGCGCAAGGTTTCCCCAGCCAAAGGCGCGAGCATAGCGGCTATCATCGCGCCATTGCTGGCAGGAATCTGGTCCGGTCCACAGTCTTCGGGATTTGCGGTGAGCTCGTCTCCGCTGTCGAGGATTGCGACCTTGGGACGCTTGCTGACGGAAAGGCTTGCATGGCCCGCTGAGATGGCGAGAGCGATGTGACCGGGACCAATCTGTGTGCCGGGTTTTAGGACTGTGTTGCCCTGGTGAAAGTCGAATCCTGCTCGTCGTACATGTTGGCCCGAGACGGGTGGAGTGGTTGCAGCGACAGCCTCGCCTTCGACCAGGGCGTTCTCCTGGATCAGCACCCTGTCCGCGCCTTGCGGCATATGCGCGCCCGTTGAGATACGCGCGCACTCTCCGGGGCTCAGTGCACCGTCAAACGGAGCGCCAGCGCGGCTTTCTCCGACCAAGCGCCATGGCCCATCGCCGGCGCCAATCGCATAGCCATCCATCGCGGAGAGATCGGCGGGAGGCTGAGTACGGCGCGCGGCAACATCGCCTGCCAGAACCCTCCCTAGCGCTGCCTCAACGGCGACGCGCTCGCTCTCCATCTTTGGGGCGAGGGAGAGGAGCAGACCTTGCGCCTTTTCGAGGACCATCAGTTCGGGCATTAGTCGGAGGGAAGCTCCGGCGCTGTCCAATCCCCTGACTTGCCCCCGCGCTTTTCCAACAGACGTATCTCGCCGATCACCATCGCCTTGTCGATCGCTTTGGCCATATCGTAGATCGTAAGCAGCGCTGTTGACACCGCGACCATCGCTTCCATCTCGACCCCGGTTTTTCCCGTCAGCGAAGCTGTGGCGGTGGCGCGGATCGCGGTTTGCTCAAAGGCAAATTCCACGCTGACCGCTTCAAGGCCCAGCGGATGACACAGCGGGATCAGCTCTCCGGTGCGTTTAGCGGCCATGATCCCGGCGATGCGCGCCGTGCCCAGGACGTCTCCTTTGGGAGCATCGCCAGCGCGGATAGCGCCGAGGGCTTCCTCGCTCATACTGATCTGGCCAGAGGCGATGGCGACGCGCTGAGTTTCAGCCTTGCCGCCGACATCGACCATATGCGCTGCGCCCTCGTCAGACAGGTGCGTGAGTCGGCTCATTGGTACGCTCCCACAGGTGCGGTTTGACACACTTGGCACACTGTCCAAGGGTTGAAATCCTCTCGATCAATAAGACGCGTTTCAATCGTCTTTGTCGATGTGTGGCTGAGCGGTGTTTGCGTCATCCGGAGACCTTGCCAGCTTTGCGTCCTGTAGGACAGGTTCTCACCCTTCGATCAGCGCCCGTGTGGCCGCAGCAACATCGTCAGCGCGCATCAGGCTTTCGCCGACGAGGAAAGTGCGCACGCCGCTTTTGGCCAGCCTTTCGCAATCCGCATGGGTCGCGATCCCGCTTTCGCCCACGAGCAGAGTGCCTTCCGGCGCGAGTGGGGCGAGGCGTTCAGTGACGCTGAGCGACGTGGTGAAGGTTTTGAGGTCGCGGTTGTTCACCCCGATCAGGCGGCTTTTGAGATGTGTCGCCGCGCGCTCCAGCTCCGCTTCATCATGCACCTCGACCAGAACGTCCATCGCATGGTCACGAGCGGCGGCTTCGATCTCTTGCATCAGCGTATCGCCCAAAGCTGCAACGATGATCAGGATCGCGTCGGCCCCCATGGCTCGTGCTTCGAGGCATTGCCAAGGATCAACCATGAAGTCCTTGCGCAGGACCGGCAGGTCGCAGGACCTGCGTGCTTCGATCAGGAATTCCGGAGCACCCTGAAAATACGGCCCATCGGTCAGCACAGAAAGGCAGGCCGCGCCTCCCGCCTGATAGTCGCGGGCGTGGTCGGCGGGGCGGAAGTCTTCTCGGATGAGGCCTTTGGAGGGGCTGGCCTTCTTAACCTCGGCGATCAGCGCAAAGCCGGTTTCGGCGCGGGAGCGCAGGGCAACCTCGAAACCACGCGGGGCTGATTGCTCAGCCGCGAGGTCAGCCAGCGTCGCCTGCGTGACAGCAGCCTTGCGCGTCACGATCTCTTCGCGCTTGGCGAGGCAGATTTCTTCGAGCTTGTTCATTTCCGTCAGACCGCCATCTCGATCCATTTGGCTAGCAAGCGAGCTGCCGCGCCGCTGTCGAGAGCCTCTGCAGCCATCTCTGCCGCTGTGCCCCAATCCTCTGACTTGCCAGCCACAACCAGCGTTGCCGCCGCGTTGAGGATGACTGCATCGCGGTACGGGCCGGGTGTGCCTTCCAGCAGGGCCTTCAAGGCCTTTGCATTATGCACCGCGTCATCACCCCTGATCGCCTCAATCGGCGCGTTGGGGAGGCCGATCTGGCTCGCATCCATCCGGCGCATTGTGAATCCATCGCGCGTTACGTCCGCAAGCTCGTTCCCGCCAGCAAGTGAGAGTTCATCCAGCCCCTCATCACCCGACACGATAAAGGTCTTCTCCGTGCCCAGCTTCGCCTTCGCTTCGGCATAGATTGGGACATAGCCGGGGCGCGCAATGCCGATCAGCTGGCGCTTCACACCGGCGGGATTGGAGAGCGGGCCCATGAGGTTGAAGATCGTGCGCTTGCCGATTTTGAGGCGGATGGGCTGGATGCGTCCCATTGCGGGGTGATGGTTCTTCGCGAAAAGGAAGCAGATGCCAATTTCCGCGAGCGTCTTTTCAGCTGTGCGGCCCGCTGCATCCATGTCGAGGCCGAGCGCTTCGAGGGTGTCCGCCGCGCCCGATTTGGAGGAAGCTGCGCGGTTGCCGTGCTTCGCCACCGGTACGCCGCAGGCTGCGACAACAAGGCTGACTGCGGTGGAGACATTGAGCGTATGATGCCCGTCGCCCCCAGTGCCGCAGCAATCGACCGCGCCTTCAGGAGCCTCAATCGGGATCAGCCGAGCGCGCAAAGCCCGTGCGGCCCCTGCGATCTCGTCCGCCGTTTCGCTGCGCTCGGTCATTGCTAGGAGAAAACGCGCGATTTCCTCTTCGGACGCCTCTCCGTCGAGGATCCAGCCGAAGACTTCTTCAGCTTCCGCCTCATTCATATGCGGAACGGCAAGCGGTAGGGTCTTCATGGGCTTACGCCTTCCGGAATTTTCGCCTCGATCCCGCAAACTTCCAAGAAGTTAGCGAGCAGGTCGTGGCCATATTGGGTAGCGATGCTTTCCGGATGGAACTGCACGCCGTGAATGGGAAGTGTGTCATGCCGAAAGCCTTGCACATGATCGTCGTCGGAGGTCGCGTTGACCTTCAGGACGGTCGGAATATTCTCGACCACGAGGCTGTGATAGCGCGTCGCGGTGAAGGGCGAGGGCAAGCCTTTAAACACGCCGGAGCCGTCATGCGTTACCGGAGATGTCTTGCCATGCATAAGCCCGCCTCGCGTCACTGTCCCGCCAAAGTGCTGGCCGATCGACTGGTGACCCAGACACACTCCTAGGAGCGGCTTTCCCGCATCCGCACAGGCTGCCACGAGTTCAAGGCTGATCCCGGCCTCATTCGGAGTGCACGGGCCTGGCGAGATGAGGAAGCCTTTGGCGCCCGTCGCCAGCGCCTCAGCAGCGGTCAAAGCGTCATTGCGCTCAACGCGCACCTCCGCCCCTAACTCCATCAGGTAATGGACGAGGTTGAAGGTGAAGCTGTCGTAATTGTCGATGACAAGGATCATGGCATGCGCTTTGTCTGATTTGTCGGGGCGGTTCAAGGCTTGGAAAGGCGTCTATCGATCACCAGCGCTGCCACCGCTCCGACCAGATAGGCGACAATATCTCCCCAGCTGAAGGTCGTCCCCAGCACAACGCGCGCAATCGGGTGCTGCTCGAGGCCCAACAGCGTGAGCGCGTCGAGATATTGCATAGCCTCCACAAGGCAGGCGATGGCAAACGCAATGATCGCGGCTGTGATGCGACGCGTGTCAAACACAGCGAGCCAACCGCAATAGACCAAAGCCGCCGCCAGTACATCTCCGAAGATGGGCCGAATGAAGGCGTCGCGCACAAACAATGCGATCACCACCTCGACCGCAAAGATGGCGAGGGCAGCGCCCAAATAGCCGCGATGAAGCCTAACGATCCGCAAACTCATCCGTCGCGCGCACTAGCCCGTCGATAATCCCCGGCTCCATTGCCGAGTGGCCTGCATCCTGAACGATCCGAAGGTCCGCCTCCGGCATTGCCTTCTTCAAGTCCCATGCAGAGCGGGGCGGGGTGCAGATGTCGTGGCGCCCTTGAACGATGATGATCGGGATATCGCGGATCTTCTCGACGTCGCGCAACAGCTGCGCTTCCTCGAGGTAGAAGTCGTCCATGAAGAACCGCGCGCAGATACGGGCAAATGGGACAGCCTTGGAAGGATCTTCGAAATCCGCCAGCAAATCGTCATTGGGCAGCAAAGTCGCGACATTGCCTTCCCATAGCGACCACTCTTTGGCAGCGGGCAGGCGCACCGCGTCATCGTCGCTGGTGAGGCGCTTGTAATAGGCTTGGACAAGGTCCCCGCGCTCGTCAGCAGGAATATGGCCGGAGAAGCTGTCCCATTGCTCGGCCATGATCTCGCTCGCGCCATATTGGTAGAGCCAGCCTTTCTCAGCCTGGCGGGCAAGGAACACACCGCGCAAGATGATCTCACTCGTCCGCTCGGGAAAGGCCTGTGCATAGGCGAGGGCGAGCGTCGCACCCCAGCTGCCGCCAAAGACCTGCCACTTCTCATGCCCGCACATCGTGCGGAGAGCTTCGATGTCAGAGACGATGCGCCATGTGTCGTTCGCCTCGATCTCGGCAAAGGGCAGCGACTTGCCGCAGCCACGCTGGTCGAACAGAAGGACGTCGTATTTGTCTGGGTTCCACTGGCGGCGGTGGGAAGGCGCCATGCCACCTCCCGGGCCACCGTGAAGGAACACAGCCGGCTTTGCACCAGGCGTGCCGACCCGCTCGTAATAGAGCTGATGGCCTTCGCCCACGTCGAGCATGCCGGTCTCATACGGCTCAATCTCGGGATAGAGCGTGCGCTCATAACTCAGCATGTTGCTATTCATCCATTGTCTCCACCACGATCAGCGGGCCCACGCGGCGATTGTCCATCCGGCCCGTTGCCGGATCCCAGAGCGAGGACACATTGCCATCGAGGAACAGGGCGTTGGGCGTCTCCACCTCATCGCGGAAGAAGCGCCCGAACTGACCAAAGCTGATCGGCTCGTTCGAAATAACGAAATGCGCACGACCTTCCGCGTCGATCCCGACCCCGTTGCGCAATTGGCGCGAGGGGCCATTGTCCTGAAATTCGGGATGGAGATCACCGTCGATCACCAGCATCGGGCCTGATTGCGTGCCGAATTGCGGCCGAGTGCCGACAGTGCGCAGAAACGTCTCGCTATCGAGAATACGCCAGCGCCCGCCGGTGCCGAAGAAAACGCCGTTGGGTTTGAGGTAGAAATTCCCCGATCCACTGCCCGTATCAAGCTCCTTCAACCGGTCGCTATCACTGACGAAGTATCCCAAGGGCTTGAGCACATCGTCATACATTCCGCCATTCATCACAAAGGCGATGGAGCTCTCGTTCCGCCCCGCAGCCCATCCCTGAATCGTCCCAAAATTCTCGCCCGAGACCGGAGCAAGGCTTGTGCTGATACGATGCTGGGCCGGATCGGCGATGCAATGGGTGAGGGCAATGCCTTCAAAGGTGGCGGGCTGGCAGGCGGAGCCTGTGTCAGTGGACGCCACTTCAGGCGCAATATCGAGTGGCTCATCACTGGCCACAGGCTCTCCGATTTCCGCGCGCACAACGGGCTCTCCCGCAGGCCGTTCATTGCATGCGGTGAGGGCGAGGGCCGTGCCGATTAAGAGCGCAGAAGCCCTCACTGCCCGAACCCCGGTTCGCTGGCGAGGCGCACGGCTTCGCGGGCGGCGGCGGCGAGGGCGCTGGCCTTGGCTTTGCACTCGGCGAGTTCATAATCGGGGTCGCTGTCGGCGACGATTTCTGCGCCGGCTTGAACATGCATCGTCTGGTCCTTCACGACCGCGGTTCTCAAGACAATACAGGAGTCCACCGATCCATCGGGCGCGAAATAGCCGACGCCGCCTGCGTATGCGCCGCGTGTTTCGGGTTCGAGTTCGGCAATGATTTCGCATGCGCGGATCTTGGGAGCGCCTGACACGGTGCCTGCGGGGAAGCCAGCAAACAGCGCGTCGAGCGCGTCTTTGTCACCGGCCAGCTCTCCGATCACGTTGCTGACGATGTGCATCACGTGGCTGTAGCGTTCGATGGAGAAGCTGTCGGTGACTTCGACCGTGCCTTGCGCGGCCACTCGGCCCACGTCGTTACGCCCCAGATCGAGCAACATCAGGTGCTCGGCACGCTCTTTTGGGTCGGCGATCAGGCTAGCCTCATTCGCGTCATCCTCAGCGCGGGTGGCTCCGCGTGGGCGCGTGCCAGCAATGGGCCGGATAGTGATCTCCGCTTTACCCGCGGGGTTGTCGCGAACGCGCACTAGTATCTCCGGGCTCGATCCGACGATGGCAAAGCCGGGCAGGTCGAGGAAATAGAGGAAGGGCGAGGGGTTTACGCGGCGAAGGCTCCGGTAAAGTTCCAGCGGAGGCAGCGTGAATGGGCAGGTGAAGCGCTGAGCGAGCACTACCTGAAAGATGTCGCCAGCAAGGATGTAGTCCTTTGCGCGGGCCACCAGAGCCTTGTAGTCCTCGCCCGCCATGGCTGGCTCCAGTGCAGGTTCTGGCGTGTCGGCGACGATGCGCGGTTCGTCCGGACGAGGTTGGATGAGAGCGCGCAGCGTCTCGTCAATCTTCTCGCCCGCTGCGGCGATGGCGGCATTGGGGTCGCTAGCGCTCCAGATCGGGGCCACGCAGAACAGAACGTCCGAGAGGCTGTCGAACACCAGAATAACCGTCGGACGCACAAACAGCATGTCGGGCAGAGCCAACTCGCTAGCGGGTGCACGCGGCAGCTTCTCTACAAGGCCGATCGTCTCATAGCCGAAATAGCCCACGAGGCAGGCTAGGGCTGGGGGCAAGGGGTTGGTGACGTCTTCGGGAACGTCCACCCGGCAGCTATCGGCAAGCGCACGCAACTCTGCCATCGCATCGCCATGGCATGGCACAAACGCGTCTCGGTCGGCCTGCCAATGCCGGTTGATCTCTGCCTTTTCCTCGCTTGCCCGAAAGACAAGGTCGGGGTTTAGGCCGAGCAGGCTGTAGCGTCCGCGAACCTCTCCGCCTTCAACCGATTCCAGTAGAAAATCCCCGCGCCCTGGCTCAATCAGTCGGCGCGCGGCGCCTACCGGCGTATCGCTGTCGGCTACGACTTTTCGCCAAACCAAAGCAGGTGCGCCGCTGGCGAGCGCTTTGGCCGCTCCCGCGTGGTTTTCCAGTCCTGAATAGGGCGCGGCTGCGGTTGTCACTTGGGCTAGATCAGTTTTCGCCCAGCAGACGCCGACGCAGCGCGTCAATCGCGTCTTCGTTGCGCTCGACACCGACTTCAGCACGGATCGCTGTGGCAAGCTGAGAATTGTATTCCAGCGCCAAAGCCTGGCTGAGCTGATTGCGGGTGTTCTCAAGAACGGGATTGTCGTCCGCGACCTCTTCTGTCTCAATTGCCGCGAGGTTCACAATGAACCAGCCGAGATTGCCTTGCTCTTCAAGAACCTTGGTCGAGCCCGTCGCCATCGAGAACATCAGCACAAGAGCGCTCGGCACGCGGCCCTGAGCGCTGGCGAGAAGCTGTTCGCGCGTGGTGTCGATGTCTTCGACCTGCGCTTGGTCGGTGCCGATACCCTCGGCGCGCAGAGCATCGCGCAGAGTTATCTCGCCGTCCATCGCGGCCATCACACGGTCAGCGACTTCCTTGGCCGCCTTGGCGCCTTCAGAGCGCTTCCACGCAGCAACCACCTGTTCGCGCACTTCGGCAAGCGGTGGAGCGGCGCTTTCCGTAATGTCAGAGACGTCGAAGATCATGAACTGCGCGCCGGGGACCAGTTCAGCCAGTTGCGGCTCGCTTTCGTCCATCTGGAACGCGGTCGGGATGATCGGGCGCAGGGCTTGGCCGACGCCTTGCAGCGATCCCATGATCCGGCCGTCTTCGGTAACATCGGGCACTGCGGTGACCTCCAAACCGTATTGCGTTGCCACATCGGTGAGCGAAGTGCCGTCATCAAGCTGGCGCTCGATATTTGAGCTCAACTCAACCAACTGTGCAGCGCGGGTTTCTGTGCGGACCTGCTGTTCGATCTGATCCCGGACCTGCGCAAAGGTGCGGGCCGGGGTGCGCTCGATATTGTCGACGCGGGCGACGTAGAAGCCCAAAGTGCCCTGTGCGGGGTCAACAACTGCACCGCGCTCGGCTGCAAAGACCGCTTCAGCGAGCGCAAAGCTGCTGGCAGTGGCCAGCGATTCGCGGTCGCGCAGTTCGCTCGTCTGGACATTGAAGCCCGCTTCACGTGCCGCTGTCTCAAATGCCACACCGCCTCGGATGCGCTCGACCAGCGCTTGGGCCGCGTCTTCTGTGGGGACAACGAAGCTGGTCACAGCGCGACGTTCTTGAGCGGCATAGAGCGCGGCATCCGCTTCAAACCGAGTTTGGAGCTGTTCTTCCGTCGGATCGATATTGACCGTTATGCTGTCTGCACCGAATCGCGCCACACGGATTGTCCTGCGCTCTGGCACGATAAAGTCGTCGCGGCTCTCATCATAAAAAGCACTGAGTTGCTCATCGGTCGGATCGGCGTCCGGCGCATAAAAGCGGCTTGGAAGCAATGCGATCTGCCCCCGGCGACGCTCCAGCACCAGCGCTGCATATTGGCGCGCGGCTGACTTGGGCAGGATGGGGGCAGCAAAGGCAGGACGCAGGATTTGCTGGTTGAGCAGACCATCGCCAATGTCTGAGCGCAGAATGCTGTCAGTGATCCCCTCGCGCCGCAGAGCGGCCTGATAAGTCTCTTGATTGAATTCGCCAGTGAGATCCTGGAACGCCGTGATCTGCAAAATCTCGCTGTTCACCAGGTTGTCGCCTGCACGCAGGCCGTATTTCTTGGCAAACAGGCCCGTCGACATCCGATCGATCAACAAGTCGAGCTCTTGCTCGTAGCCGCCGGATTCGATGAATTGCGGCATTGTGATTGTCGGGTTCTGAGCCCGCGCACGGGTGAGGCCATTGTTGACCGTGCCCTGCAATTCATTTGCGCCAACGCCTTCGCCGCCGATCACGACAACCTTATCGTCTCCGGTCAGGCCGCCAAAAGTAGCAGAGCCTGTCAGGTCACTCGCCGCGAAAGCGATGGCGACGATGGCGAGGAAACCGATGAAAATCGGCAGACCGATCTTCGACTGGAAGAAATTGCGGAAAAGCGAAATCATTACGGGGTGTCTTCCAAGATTTAATCAGCACAACATCAGCTGCGCATTGTGACTATTGCCAGCGCGCTTTATCCGCCCTGCGACCTCCCCGCAACAGGTTGGGACAGGTTTTGACTAAACTGCGACCCTCGGCTAGCGGACGCCACCCCCTGACCCTACATCGGGCAACCTAGAATCACTTTTCGCATAAAACATTAGACGGAAATTCAGACCTGATGCCATTGCGTCCCTACATCGTTGGTAACTGGAAGATGCACGGCACCCGCGCCATGCTTTCCGAAGCGCGCGCGATTGACCGCGCAGCCCAGCGTCACATGAAAGTCGAAGTGGCAATCGCGCCGCCTTACACACTGATCCACCCAGTCCACCGTGAGGCAGAGCAGATCGCGGTCGGCGCGCAAGACTGCCACCATGAAGAGGGCGGTGCCTTCACTGGGGATATCTCTGCGACAATGATCGCCGATGCGGGCGCAAAGTTCGTCATCTTGGGCCACTCAGAGCGCCGCGATGCGCATGGTGAAAAAGACGATATCGTGCGAGCCAAGGCCGATTCGGCGCTTGCCGCTGGCCTGCGGATCATCGTGTGCTGCGGAGAGAGTGAGGCTGTGCGCGATTCCGGCCGCGCTGTGACTACGGTGAAGAAGCAACTGCGTGCCTCTTTGCCTGAAAGCATCGAAGAGGTCGTTGAAAAGCTCACCGTTGCCTACGAACCCATCTGGGCTATCGGCACCGGCAAGACCGCTGAAGTCGCCGACATCGCTGAAATGCACGCCAAAATCCGTGCACTCCTTGTCGAACTTTATGGTGAGGAAGATGGCGCAGAAATCCGCATCCTTTATGGCGGCTCAGTCAAGCCAGAGAACGCCGCGGAAATTCTCGGCACGGCGGAGGTTGGCGGCGCGCTGGTGGGCGGGGCTAGCCTGACCGCAGACAGCTTCATGGGCATTGCCCTTGCTGCTGGGGAAACCGACGAAGCTTAGGTCCTCTTGTCGCAGCTCTCTTGCCGAGAGGCCCCAGTGTCCCTAGATGCGCTGGCAAGCACACTCACATAAACGTATTTCAACAGAAGAAACCTCATGTCGCTGTTCATTATCCTAACCGTGATCCAGGCCTTGGTGGCCGCTGCGCTGGTTGGCGTGGTTCTGATGCAGCGTTCTGAGGGCGGTGGCCTTGGTATTGGCGGCAACCCCAACGGCGCACTTGGTGCGCGCGGTGCGGCGGATTTTCTGACCCGTTCGACCAAGTGGCTCGCTGTTGTATTTGTCGCCTTGTCGATCCTGCTCGCCGCCTTGGCCGTTCAGGGATCCAGCATTGGCGAGGTCAATACGACACTCGACCGCGAAGTAACGACGCCAAGCTCGGACGATCTGCTGGGTGAAGGCGACGCTTCTGGTGCCGGAGCTTCTGCCGACGATCTGCTCGGCGAAACGTCTGAGGCCGAGGGTGCTTCAGACGACTTGCTCGCTGAATAAGTCGACCTTTTTGAACATGCTTGTGGATTGAGAGCGTCTTAGCGCTGCATTTCGCTTGCCCCGAATCCGCTTCGCAGCTTAAGGCCCAACTCCCATGGCGCGGTACATTTTCATCACCGGCGGCGTGGTCTCCTCGCTCGGCAAAGGTCTCATGGCGGCAAGTCTCGCAGCGCTTCTTCAAGCGCGCGGGTACAAGGTCCGTATTCGTAAGTTCGACCCCTATCTCAATGTCGATCCGGGCACGATGAGCCCGTATCAGCATGGCGAGGTCTATGTGACCGATGACGGGGCGGAAACCGATCTCGACCTCGGGCATTACGAACGCTTCACCGGCGTGTCGGCCGCGCAGAGCGACAACATTACGTCAGGCCGCGTCTATCGCGACATCATCGCGAAGGAACGGCGCGGAGACTATCTGGGCGCAACGGTGCAGGTGATCCCGCATGTGACCGACGCGATCAAGGAATTCGCGCTCGCTGGCCAAGACGACCATGACTTCATCCTGTGCGAGATCGGCGGGACCGTGGGCGACATCGAATCGCTGCCCTTCATGGAAGCCATTCGGCAGCTGCGAAACGAGTTGGAGCCGATGCAAACGCTCAGCGTCCACGTGACGCTCGTTCCCTACATCGCCGCGGCAGGCGAGTTGAAGACCAAGCCGACCCAGCACTCTGTCCGCGAACTCGCTTCACTCGGCATCAAGCCCGACGTGCTGCTCTGCCGCGCAGAGCATGAGATACCCGATGGAGAGCGGCAGAAGATCGCCAATTTCTGTAACGTGCGCAAAGAGGCGGTAATCCCGGCTCTCGACGCGCCATCGATCTATTCGGTGCCGCAGCAATATCACGAGGAAGGCCTCGACGCGGAGGTCCTGCGCGGCTTTGGCATCACCGATGCGCCAGCGCCTGACTTGTCGGCGTGGGAAGACGTAACCGATCGCTACTTCAACCCCGAAGGCGAAGTGACGATCGGCGTTGTCGGCAAATATGTCGGGCTGCCTGACGCCTATAAGAGCCTTAACGAAGCGCTCGTCCATGGCGGCCTCGCCAACCGCGTGAAGGTCAACATCAAGTGGATCGACGCAGAGATATTCGAAGGCGATGACAGCGAAATCGCTTCCGCGCTTGAACCGATGCACGGCATCCTTGTGCCAGGCGGCTTTGGAGAGCGCGGGTCAGAAGGTAAGATCGCAAGCGTCCGCTTTGCCCGCGAACGCAAAGTGCCGTTCTTCGGTATCTGCCTCGGCATGCAAATGGCCTGCATCGAAGGCGCGCGCACCGCAGGATTTGATGCAGCCTCCTCCACAGAATTCGGTGAAACCAGCGAACCGGTCGTCGGCATCATCGAGGAATGGATGAGCGACGAGGGGCTCCAGACGCGCGAATTTGGTGGGGACCTTGGCGGGACAATGCGGCTTGGCGCTTATGACGCAAAGCTGTCGGCAAACAGCCATACCTCCGCGATCTATGGTGGGGCAGAGATGATCTCCGAACGCCATCGCCATCGCTACGAGGTGAACGCGAAATACATCAAACCGCTCGAAGATCAGGGTCTGGTCTTTTCCGGCATGTCGCCAGATGGCCTGCTTCCAGAGATCGTGGAGCGTCCGGATCACCCGTGGTTCGTCGGTGTTCAATTCCACCCAGAGCTCAAATCAAAACCGTTTGATCCACACCCGCTATTCGCTGGTTTTATTGCTGCAGCGCTGGAGCAATCACGTTTGGTGTGATTGCCCGGCATTAGGGGCTGGAACTTGACCAAGTTTCGGGTATTGGACCGAGCGGTAAGTCTCATTTCGAGATTTTAATTGCGCAGGCGCTTTTCAGCGTGTCGCTTTTTTACAAGTTTGTAAGTTTGCCCTTGCGCAGGCGCGCCTATGCGCTTTACGCGAGGAGAGGCTAGAGGGTTTAATAAGGGAATGGCGTCAAAACCGTTCGTGGTTCCTCCAAGGAGCCGAACTGGTTTGAGTGCCTGTATCCAGAGTTACGCAGCGAAGCCGATCCGTCGGCTAACTCATTAAACGCTGCAACACAGCTCGCGCCTGGATTGGCCGTCTTCTGCGACCCGGACGGTCAGACCAAAGCGAGGCGACTTAATTGTCGCGGGGGCGGTTCCGCAAGGAGCCGCCCCCACTTGTTTTCATGTCGGTGTAGAACCTGCTGCGTGCCGAAATTTATGCGGCATTTGCAGCGTCATCAGACGCTTCATCGCTCTCGTCGGGAACAGCGGTCAGCGTCGTGCCGCCATTTACAGCGATCTTCTTTGGCTTCATGGCATCGGGCACTTCGCGCACCAGATCGATCACCAGCAGGCCGTCGGCGAGTTGGGCATTCTCCACGCGGACATAATCAGCCAGCTCAAAGCGGCGCTCAAAGCCGCGATTCGCGATCCCGACATGGAGCAGTTCTGCCCCATCATCGATATCGTCGCGCTTCTTGCCTTGCACGGTGAGCAAATTCGCCTGAGCCGTGATGTCGATATCCTGCGTGCGGAAACCGGCCACGGCGAGCGTGATGCGGTAATTGTCCGCGCCGCTCTTGGCGATGTTGAAAGGGGGGTAATTGTCACCCGAATTCAGCCGCGCCTGGTTCTCAAGAAGATCGAACAGGCGGTCAAAACCAACGGTTGAACGGCGATAGGGTGTAAAATCAAGACGTGACATAATCTTCAAATCCTCTTTGCTTTGAGCAATTTGTATGTTGCGCAGACCTGCCTCGTGCAGCGCCTGCCGGATGTCTCCTCAATGGATGCTTCCCGAAACCGGCGAAGCGACTGGATCATTGCGGCGACACACCCTAGTTAAGGGGCTCTGATTGGCTTTCAAGGGGGCGTGTGGAGCGCTCCCGAGGGACTTGAAAACATGACACTTCCGACGATCGATATTTACACCAAATTCGCCTGCCCGTTCTGTGTGCGAGCGAAGCATCTGCTCGACCAGAAGGGTGCTGCCTATAACGAATATGACATCACCATGGGCGGAGAGAAGCGCGATGAGATGATGGAGCGTGCTCCTGAAGCGCGCACTGTGCCGCAAATCTTCATTGGTGAGACCCATGTAGGCGGTTCGGATGATCTTGCTGCACTGGAAGCGGCCGGCAAACTCGACGCTCTGCTGGCGGGGTAGGGGGCTTTCTTGCCCAAGATCGCTGTCCTCCAGATGAATTCGGGCATCGACCCGGAGGAGAACTACGGCGTGATTGCTGCGGCGATGCAGGAGGCTAAGGCTGGCGGTGCTGAGGCTCTGTTTTCGCCGGAGATGGCGCTGCTGCAAGACCGGAACCGCAAGCGCGGGGCCGCAATAATGGCGACCCCCGATTACGCTGATTTTGACGAGCGGCTGCGCGAACTGGCGATCAATGTAGGAATTGATCTGGCGCTGGGATCGATGCCTGTGCCGCTGCCGAGCGGCAAGTGTGCCAATCGCTCACGCTACTTCGGCGCAGACGGTGCACAGCGCGCGCAATACGATAAAATCCACATGTTCGACGTCGAGCTTTCCACCGGAGAGACTTGGCGGGAGAGCAGCGCCTATCAGCCGGGCGAAGAGGTGGTCACGTTGGAGGATACTCCGCTTGGACGGCTTGGTCTGACAATCTGCTACGACATGCGCTTCCCCGCTATGTTTGAGGCTCTGGGCAAGCGGCGCTGTGATGCCATCGCCGTTCCCGCCGCTTTCACCAAGCCCACGGGTGCCGCGCATTGGCACGTTATGCTTAGAGCTCGCGCTATCGAGGCCTCTGCGTTCGTCATCGCCGCCGCCCAGGTCGGTAAACATGAAGATGGTCGCGTGACCTACGGGCACTCGCTCGTCGTTGACCCGTGGGGAGAGGTGCTGCTCGACATGGGCGGAGAGGAACCCGGCCTCGGCTTTTGCGACATTGACCTCGCGCGTATCGCAGAGGTCCGCGCTCAAGTCCCAAGTCTTGCCAACCGCCGCAAAATTCCCAATTAGACCAGCAGCATGATCGTATTCGACCTTCATTGTGAGCATGGCCACCGGTTTGAGGCGTGGTTCGGTTCCTCCTCCGATTATGAGGATCAGCGTGAGCGCGGGCTTGTGACGTGTCCGCATTGCGGCACAGATCAGGTAAGCAAGGCCCCGATGGCTCCAGCGGTACCTGCCAAAAGCAACCGCGAAGTGGCTCGTCCCGCCCCCAATCCTGCGCCGCAAGAGGTAGTCGAAGCGGGTGGCTCAACGCCGGTTTCCAACACCGAAATGCCCGCTGAAGTACAGGCCGCAATGCAGAAGCTGGCGGAGGCTCAGGCCAAGGCGCTCGAGAAGAGCACCTATGTGGGCAAGGACTTCGCCTCACAATCGCGCGAAATGCACTATGGCGAGCGGGATGAGGCTCCAATCCACGGGCAGGCTAGTCTTGAGGAAGCCAAGGCGCTGGTGGATGAAGGCGTTCCGGTTGCCCCGCTGCCATTTCCGGTCGCGCCGCCTGAAAAACTGAATTGATTGATTAGAGTGAAGGCAGTGCTATTGGGACGAGCAAGTCCCCGTAGCTCAGTTGGATAGAGCGTCGGATTCCTAATCCGAAGGCCACAGGTTCGAATCCTGTCGGGGACACGCTCTGCCGATCAGATCGAAAGGAGCGCTCGGCAAATCCGCAAAGTGGCTCAAAAGCCATTCGGAAAAGCCGAAGCGCCCTTTCAAATCCCAAGTCTCAACAGCAGACTGCTCTGCATCCGAAGCATTCGGTTAAACCGGAGCGAAGGGATGTGTGGTTCCCCGCATTCGGTAAGTTCCTGAGTGCCTCCGAAAGACACTTGATGACTACCTAGGTAGGGTCATCAAAACAAGAATGATGTCATAGGCATAGACGCGTAGGTACTGCTCCGAGGGCGCGCATTCAGACCTCGCTGTGCGCGGTCAAATCATTCCCGCCTTCTTGGCGACCAGGATGACGCCTTGCGCCAACTCGACGGGCCGATCTTCTTGGCAGAAGTGTCCGCAGGTCGAAAGGATGTCATGGGGCAAACCTTTGGCGCCTTTGACGCGCTCTGACAGGGTTTTGCCTAGACCCCCAGTCACCGGATCGTCCGCTCCGAACAGCGTCAGGAACGGCTTGTCAAAGGCAGAGAGGCCTTCCCAGGCAGCCTTGTTTTGCGCGATCCCGTCCATACCGTCTTCGACTGGGACCAATTGTGGGAAAGCGCGCGCGCCGGCCTTGCTCGGTTCATCGGGGAAGGGAGCGTCATAGGCAGCGATCTCTTCCGCAGTTCGTTCGGTTGCGGTGGCGCGTTGGAGCAGCTCTCCGATTGCAAACTCAGGCGAGCTCTTGGCGAATTCACGCCATGCAAGGAAGGCGGGGGAAGGCGTGCCTCCGGTCGGCAGGAAGGTGTTGCTGGCGACGACGCAGGTGAATTTCTCGGGTTCCTCACCCACCATGCGAAGGCCCAGTAATCCGCCCCAATCCTGACAGAAGAGTGCAGCAGGCTGCGGCACAACCGCCTCGCGCCATTGCTTAAGCCAGCTGATATGGCGGTCATACGTGTAGAACGCGACGTCATCGGGCGTGTCGCTTTTGCCAAAGCCGATGAGGTCAGGCGCAAGCACGCGGAAGCCTGCATCGACCAGCACCGGGATCATCTTGCGATAGAGAAAGCTCCAACTCGGCTCTCCGTGGAAGAGTAGGACGGGCGGGGCGTCCCTTGGTCCTTCGTCGATATAGTGCATGCGGCCTTCAAAGCCGTCACCCAGATCGACCGTCACCCAATTCTCCGCAAAGGGATAATCGGGAATGTCGGCAAATCGCGAAAGGTCCGCTTTGAGCACTTGCATGTTTCTCTCTCTCCCACGTATCGAATGGCGACAATCAGTAGCATAGGAAAACTGAAGAGCAATGCAGACCGAGACCGAAGAAATTGCCGAGATCCGGCGCGCGGTGCGCAGCCTATGCGATGACTTCCCCGGCGAATACTGGCGCGCAAAAGACGCCGCGCGCGAATATCCGGGCGAGTTCGTTGACGCGCTGACCAAGGCCGGTTTCCTCGCCGCTCTGATCCCGCCCGAATATGGCGGTAGTGGACTGAGCCTGGATGCAGCTTGCGTCATCATGGAGGAGATTCAGGCGACCGGCTGCAATGGCTCCTCTGCCCATGCGCAAATGTACATTATGAACACTCTGCTGCGTTACGGATCGGATGAGCAGAAAGCGCAATATCTCCCGCGTATCGCGAGCGGTGAATTGCGACTGCAGGCCTTTGGTGTCTCCGAACCTACCAGCGGGACCGACACGTTGAGCCTCAAGACAAAGGCGGTGCGCGACGGTGATGAGTATATCATCTCAGGTCAGAAAATCTGGACGAGCCGAGCCGAACACTCCGACCTGATGATGTTGCTTGCTCGAACGACCCCTCGCGAGTCAGTTGAGAAGAAGACTGAGGGCCTCTCGATCTTCCTCGTCGACATGCAGGAGGCTCTCACGTCGGGCATGAGCATCAAGCCGATCCGCACGATGATGAACCATTCGTCTTGCGAGGTCTTCTTTGACGATCTGCGCATCCCGGCTTCGGCACTGGTAGGCGAGGAGGGGAAGGGCTTCCGCTACATCCTTTCGGGCATGAACGCAGAACGCATCCTGATCGCTGCCGAGTGCATCGGCGATGCGAAGTGGTTCATTGACCAGGCCAAAACCTATGCCAGCGACCGCAACGTCTTCGCGCGGCCCATTGGTCAGAACCAAGGCGTGCAGTTTCCCATCGCGCGCTCTTACGCTCAGATGCGTGCGGCCGAGCTGATGGTCCACCACGCCGCACAGGTCTATGATCAAGGCGGCAATCCGGGGGCAGAGGCGAATATGGCCAAACTGCTCGCGTCCGAAGCCAGCTGGGCGGCGGCTGATATGTGCGTCCAGACCTTTGGTGGTTTCGGCTTTGCCGAGGAGTATGATGTCGAGCGCAAGTTCCGCGAGGCGCGGCTCTATACTGTTGCGCCGATCTCTACGAACCTGATCCTCTCATACCTTGCTGAGCATGTTCTGGGGTTGCCCAGATCGTACTGAGTAAGCGCGTTCGCGCACGTAATATGCCGATCTGGCAGCATTTTGCTTGCGCCGGGCGGTTAACTATGATTCTGTGACAATTCTTACACGGGAGTAGAGGGACCCCATGCACCGGCCGCCACGCGAACATGTCAAACAAGGGCTAGCACTGCTTGTGCTGGTTGCTTTGACCGTTGCCGCGATTGCTGGGCCGACGGGGCTTCTGGCGTGGGCAGAGAACTCTGAAGCGCTTGAGCAGCGAGAGGCCCGTATTGCTGTCCTTTCCGAGCGGCGGGATGCGCTGCGCAACCGTGTCGAATTGCTCGACCCCAATGGCGCCGATCCCGATTTGGTGAGCGAGCTGGTTCGCAAGGAGCTGGGCGCGATTCACCCGGATGAGATCGTCGTAACTTTGGAAGACGAATAGGCTGAAAGGCCACAATTCAGACGCCATTGGGTTGGCGATTTTTCCAGTTATAACCAGAACGGCTAAAAGCACGGCTTTCGTGCCACTTTACGTTGCGTCAGTCTGTGCTTTGCGTATAGCAAGCCGGACTTGGATATGCGCGCACTTCTCCTCCCCGGACGCGCATATTGGGATGAGAAAAAGGGATCAAAAACTTGGCTAAGAAACCAGCCCGCAAAACGCCTGCGGCTAAGAAAACCGCGCCTGCAAAGAAGGCCGCTTCGACTGCTACGGCAGACCCTCTGGCCCCATCGGATGATCCGGATTTCATCCTCCATTCGCTCCAGGAAGAGTTTGAGGCAGCGAAGAGCTTTGCGGCTTCTGACGATCAGATGTTGGAATTTTATCGCCAGATGCTCCTCATCCGCCGGTTTGAAGAGAAAGCGGGCCAGCTCTATGGCCTCGGCCTGATTGGCGGCTTTTGCCACCTATATATCGGTCAGGAAGCGGTCGCGATTGGGCTTCAGTCTGCGCTCGACAACGATAAGGACAGCGTGATCACCGGTTACCGCGATCACGGCCACATGCTTGCCTATGGGATTGACCCCAAGGTGATCATGGCTGAGCTGACCGGGCGCGAAGCGGGTATCTCAAAGGGCAAGGGCGGGTCGATGCACATGTTCTCGACCGAGCACAAATTCTACGGCGGTCACGGCATCGTGGGCGCGCAGGTCGCGCTGGGCGGGGGCCTTGCACTGGCTCACCAGTACAATGAAGATGGCGGACTGTGCCTTGCCTATTTCGGAGACGGCGCTGCCAACCAGGGTCAAGTCTATGAGACCTTCAACATGGCAGCGCTCTGGAATCTGCCGATCGTTTTCGTGGTTGAGGACAACCAATACGCGATGGGCACAAGCAGCTCTCGCTCCTCGGCAGAGACCCGCTTCCACCGCCGCGGCACCGCCTTCCGCATTCCGGGCATGGACGTGAACGGGATGGACGTGCTCGAAGTGCGCGCTGCAGCTGAAGTTGCCTTCAAGCATGTGCGCGATGGCAAGGGTCCTGTGCTGATGGAGCTCAACACCTATCGCTATCGTGGCCACTCCATGTCCGATCCCGCCAAGTATCGCACCCGCGATGAAGTGCAGGAACAGCGCGAGAAGCACGACCCTATTGAGCGGCTCAAGAAGACGTTGATCGAGGCGGGCCACGGCGAGGATGATCTCAAAGCCATCGACAAGGATATCCGCAAGATCGTGACGGAGGCGGCAGACTTTGCCGAAAGCTCGCCGGAACCCGCGCCATCCGAACTCTACACCGATGTTCTGGTGGAGGAGTATTGATCGATGGCTATTGAACTGAAAATGCCCGCTCTCTCTCCTACCATGGAGGAAGGCACGCTCGCCAAATGGCTCAAGGCCGAAGGTGACGCGATTGAACCCGGCGATATCATCGCCGAGATCGAGACTGACAAGGCGACGATGGAGTTTGAGGCGGTGGACGAAGGTGTCCTGTCCAAAATCCTCATCGCGGAAGGCACTGAGAATGTCGCGGTTGGCACAGTGATCGCTGAGTTGGAAGGGGAGGGTGACGAAGCTGCTCCTGCGCCGACGCCGGCTCCTGCCGCCGCAGCGCCTGCGCCTGTGCCCACTCCGGCACCCGCACCCACTCCGGCAGCAAGCAGCGCGCCTGTTAGCGATCCTGAGATCCCGGCAGGCACGAGCTTCACCTCCACGACGGTGCGCGAAGCTCTACGCGATGGTATGGCCGAAGAAATGCGCGCTGATCGGCGCGTCTTTGTCATGGGTGAAGAAGTCGCTGAGTACCAAGGCGCGTACAAAGTCACCCAAGGACTGCTCGACGAATTTGGCCCAAAGCGCGTCATCGACACGCCGATCACCGAATACGGCTTTGCCGGTATCGGCAGCGGGGCTGCGATGGGTGGGCTTCGTCCGATTGTGGAGTTCATGACGTTCAACTTTGCGATGCAGGCGATTGACCACATCGTGAATTCGGCGGCGAAGACGAATTATATGAGCGGCGGCCAGATGCGCTGCCCGATTGTCTTCCGTGGTCCCAATGGCGCGGCGAGCCGCGTGGGTGCGCAGCACTCACAGAACTACGGCCCCTGGTATGCCAGCGTGCCCGGTCTGATCGTGATCGCGCCCTATGACAGCTCGGACGCCAAGGGTCTGATGAAGGCGGCAATCCGCTCAGAGGACCCCGTTGTCTTCCTTGAGAATGAGCTGGTCTACGGCCGTTCCTTCGACGTGCCGGACCTCGACGACCACGTCCTGCCTATCGGGAAGGCGCGGATCGTGCGCGAAGGCAAGGATGCGACCATTGTGACCTACTCAATCGGCGTGGACCTTGCTCTTGAAGCGGCTGACGCGCTGGCAGAGCAGGGGATTGATGCCGAGGTCATCGACCTTCGCACTCTGCGTCCGCTCGACAAGGAAACGGTACTCAAGAGCCTCGCCAAGACCAACCGTCTGGTGGTCGCGGAAGAGGGCTGGCCCACGTGCTCCATTGCCAGTGAGATCATTTCGATCTGCATGGAAGAAGGCTTTGACGACCTCGATGCGCCCGTACTGCGGGTCTGCAACGAAGATGTTCCGCTGCCCTATGCCGCAAACCTTGAACAGCTCGCGCTGATCGACGCGCCTCGGATCGTCGAGGCGGTCAAAAAGGTCTGCTACGTCTAAAGAACCGCTGGGCGGGCTGTCCGAGCTAATTTAGCTGGGGCGGTCCGCCGAGAAGGTGCTGCACGAAGCCACGGGGCTCACCGGATTGGTTTGGTACAGCTGTGTGAGATCGCGGCTATCGCGTACGTTGAAAGCAGCGGTGTAGTTGAGGTCGGTATCACCAAAGAAGTCCAGCGGCGTGAGCGGCTGATAGGTGTAGGACACCTCCACGAACATCACGGCCGTGCCAGAGCTAGCGGTGATCATGCTGCCAGTCTCGCCCATGCCGGCAAGGTCAGTGCCTGAAGCGCCATCGCCTTCAACACCGTAGCTCGACGTGTGGTTCTTGGCACCGCGACAACGCTGCCAAGCGATCCATTGCCCGCCGTCAGAGTTCACTTGGAGGCTGGAGACGATAATCCGGCCTTGCTCGTAAATGTTGTATTGCGCACCCAGCTTCTCGGCGCCGACCAGCGTGCCATTGATGTCGTCTTCATAGACCTTTTTGGAGGTCAGAACATCGGACTCACCCACACGCGATGCGTTATCGGCCACCTGCATGGCGACCTGACTGATCTGCATATGCGTGATGGTATAGTAGGCTGTCTCGGTCCCAAGCAGGCCAAGGCCCAGCACAATCGGGGCCGTAAAGGCGAATTCAACCATAGCCACAGCGGAGTTGTCGCGGCCAAGATCTTTGAGCCACGCAAAACGCGATTTCGTCGGAGCAGGTGTCTGAGTGGTCATTAGGGGCAATTCCCGGTTGCAACGGTGACGTCTTGGACGTCGTAAGGTTGGTTACGAAGCACTGTCGAAGCGCGCACTTCCACAGTTTGGGGTAGGCCAGCGAGGCCGTACATCGGGAACAGGCGATTATAGCTCACAACAGCGGTGTAGAGCACAGCGTCGCGCGCGCCGCCGATCCCGGCTTTACCACGGTCAGCATCCCACTGACCGTTGCTGTTATAATCAACGAAGGGCTCGTTGTTATTGCAGACGCCGTCGCCGTTATCGTCGGAATATTCCTCTTCCTCGCCGATATCTTCGAACTCGAAGTGGGACAGTTTCTCGAGCGTGACGGTTGCGCTGTCAGGGACAACGTTCTGAACCTGAGTAATCACGACGTTGTCGATCTGACTTTGGTTCAGACCCGCACTCTCCAGCGTCAAGTCACGGCCCGCTTTCTGCATCGCGCCATTGACCAGGGCAGAGGTGTACTGCGTGTGCGCCAGATCAAAGATGCCCATGATCATGAGGATCAGAACCGGCGCGACAAAGCCGAACTCGACCAGTGTCGCGCCGTCTTCGTCACGGCGGATGCGCTTGATGGCCTTACCGAACATCATGCCGTCAACCTCAGCGCTGCGATCTTCTCAGCGATTTCCTTGAACGCTTTGTCCAGCGCATCGGCGTCCTGAGCAGAATATGCACGGCCCGGGGTCGCACAATCGATCAGGTTCTGAGACAGCGCAGTACCAAACGCGATCACCCAGACAGACACGTTCTTGTTACGCGCGGCACGGCAGGCGGCCTGGAAGCGCGCCGCGTGACGGTCATCAAGATCCGTGCTGCCGTCGGCAGTGACGCGGCGGTCCCACCACTCCAAACCATACGGATTATAGGAGTAGTTGATAGGCTGCAGCGTACCATCCGTCATGAAGACGATGTGGCGGGCAATGCTCTCACCGTTCGGTGCGGTGGTGTTTTCTGCCGCAAAGATCCCGTCCGGCGAGATGAAGCGAGCGCCCCAGATCATGCCGATATCGTGATAGGTGTTACCGGTTGCGGTAAAGCCATTGGAGGCCTTGAGCCAATCGGCCAGATCATCACGATCATCGAATTCAGCAAGCTTGCGCGCTTCCTTCGGACAGATTTCATAGCCCTGAGTCTTGTTCTCAGTCGAGATCAAGTCGGTCAAAACGCGGTCGGCTGAAGTGGCGTATGATCCGCCATCGACATACCGAGCAAAAGACAGCGATGGGAGCATCGGTGCCCACTTCTCGTCTTCAGTGGTAGGGATCAGATCGACGTCGAGGTCATAAGCGCCTGTTGGCACTGGATCCCAAGTTGCCGAGTTGACGGTTGCCGCTTCTTCGATGCAGCCGTCCCAGCTGTGGGTCTCATTGACCTCGTTCCAGCCCGTCGGGAGCGACACCGATCCGTTGGTGTACACGTTAGAGATGTTCCAACTTACCGGAGCGTAGTTCCACTCAAATGTCTGAACTTCGATCTCTTCACGAGTTTCGATCTGTGTGATCGTCGATTCACCATCATATCGATAATAGTTGTAGTCGACGGTGCACGCCCCGGTAGAGCTGTTGTAGTTCCAATTCGTCCAGTACCAAAGCCCGTAGTTTACAACGCCTTCATAGGTCGTAGTGCGGGGGTCGGATCCTGATTGAGAGACCTGGGTCCACCCTGATGAGTCGGGGCGAGGGTCAATGTCCCAAAAGTCGACGCGGTAAGAATCGCGACACTCAGATTCGCTCGAGGTGTTTACTGACGAGCCAGAGAAGCCATGTGCATCACCCACGTTGCCGGTCGTCTCGACGATATAGTTATAGCCGCCGCCTGTGCGGGTGTAGGTCGACGAAACGGGTTCGTAATCACCATAATCAATCGTGGTGGTCCATTCGGCCTCACGTGATTGGTAGGTGTGGCTGGTCTTCATGTACTGGGTAGGGATCGACTTCCCGACATTGACCTGCTGCGAATAGGGCACGATGCCATAGCGGACCTGCGCGCTGTCAGAGGTCGCAGCATCAACCGTGTCGTAAAATGTCAGAGCCGATTTCCGCAGCGACTCGATCCGAGTGCCGTCGGAGCTGCAAGAGGTCCAAGTGCCGTCGGGGCAGCGGTTCATCGAACCGGTGACGTCGAGGACGAAGACGATATCGGTGTTCGAAATGTTGATGTCAGCGGAGCATTCAACCTCAAGATCGAACGTCTCATAGCCAAAAGCGCCCATGATCGTCGTTGGCATATTGCCAGTCGCCGTACCGCTCACGATGCCATCGTCATCAGAGCTGTATTGGCGGCTTAGATCCTTCAGGCCAAAGGTCCCCTCGGGATAGTTGTGGTCGAAGAAGTTCTCGCCAATCGTGCGGTGTTCATCGTTGAAGTCGAGCTTGTCCATCGCCCGGCGCGCGGCGAGAGCGCCGGCGTCACAGGCTGCCTGGAGGCGCGTTTCCGCCATGTAGTAGCGGCTTGCATCGACACCCCCGCCGACCATCGCCATCAGCGGCACCAGTGAGGCGGCTGAGATTGCGATCGTGTTCGCAGCATTGTCCTTCGCAAAATTGCGAAGGAAAGACAGCGGTTGCCCGCCCGTCTCTGGTTGATCAATGTTATGGCCCATAACGTCTGCGTCCTTCAGGTCGAATCCAGCACGAAATAGTGCGAAATTTCCGATAGATGCGACATCAATAGACTATGGGGGGTAAGCGAATTCCCAAGCTGCGTGGTTAACGACAAGTTACTTTCGCCCTTTGCATTTAACTTCGATTTCGAACTGCGCATCGCGGTGGTCAGCCGCTTGACAAACACCCGACTTACAAGGCTAGCACGCACGCTGATGACCCATGAAGCCGATGAAAATCTGCCTAACGAAGTGCAACTGGCGCTGGCCTATACAGCGCCTGATTTGCGTGACGCGTTAAGGATATTCTTTGAGCTAGATGCGCGTCTGGCCCGCATTGTCGCGGGCACAAATGAAGCGATGCTGGGGCAAATGCGGCTCGCGTGGTGGCGTGACATGCTTGGACAAGAGGCGGACCAAAGACCCCGAGGCGATGCCGTGCTTGACGGGATCGGGACCTATTGGGGCGACCACGCGCCCGCTTTGATCGCACTGGTCGATGGCTGGGAATATATGCTGGCGGAAGAATTCGACGCCAAAGCTGCGATGCAATTCGCAACCAACCGCGCAAAGCCAGCTGGTGAGTTTGCCAGGATGGTGTCAGGCGACGCTGAACAAGCTGAACTGCTTGCCAAGACCTTTACACTCTGGGCGCTTGCCGATGCGGCGGTGAACATATCGGATGCGGGTGAGCGCGAGACCTTGTTGAGCCTTGCACGAGCCGAGCCTGCTAAGTCTCAGCGCTTCCCAAAGGCATTGCGCGGGCTAGCTGTTCTGACAGCGCTTGCCCGTCGATCAGTCCAACGCGATGCGCGTCCTTTGATGGAGGGACGGGGTGCGGCGTTGACTGCGATGAGAGCCGCTATGCTCGGGAGGTGATTATGTGTTATCCCTTGTCTTGAAGGTGCAGAACTTCAGGGGGTCGTAAGGCCCAAAACAGGGTCGGATAGAATGCGTCAAACAGTGTTGGGAGTGTTCCTGGGTCTCGTCTTTGCGAGCATCGGGGTTTTCTGGTGGCAAGGCCGCGCGCAGGTGGAAGACAATGCTCCGCCACCGCCCGAACCCGAAGCCTTGGCGGAGGCTGATCCAGAGGCACTGCCGGAGGTTGATCCGGGTGACATGGTGGGCCCCGCACCGCCTGAGGCAAGTGAGCTTACGCGCGAAGAGCGTCGCTTCTTCCGCTATGACCGCAATCGCGACCGGATCATCACCCGGCAGGAAATGCTCTCCACCCGCACCGATGCTTTCCGCAAGCTGGATGTCGATGGAAACAACCTGCTGACATTTGAGGAATGGGCGGTCACCACCTCGGACCGCTTTGCCAAGATGGACGGGAACGCAGACCAGCGTCTGACACCGGCTGAATTTGCAACCTCAGCCCCTGCGCCGCGCACAACGACGCGGCGAACCAGCTGCAATTGCTAAGGTGCGTGGTTAGGCGGGGGCCAGTTCCTCGCTCTCCCTGAGCCAGCTTTGCAGATCAGCCTTTGCGCGCGAGGTGTAGGCCTCCTTGCGCTGCTTCTTCTTCACCTCGTGCATCGGAGGGAAAAGGCCGAAGTTTACGTTCATGGGCTGAAACGTATCTGCCGCGGCATCGCCGGTAATGTGGCTCAGAAGCGCTCCAAGCGCAGTTGAGGCAGGCAAGGCGCGCCATTCGCGTCCCGCCAATTCGCACGCAGTCATCATGCCTGCGACAAGGCCGATGGCGGCGCTTTCAACATAACCCTCGCATCCCGTCACTTGCCCCGCAAAGCGCACATGAGGCGCTGCTTTCAGGCGCAACTGCCGGTCGAGGACCTGCGGCGAGTTCAGGAAGGTGTTGCGATGGAGCCCGCCGAGCCGCGCAAACTCCGCATTCTCAAGCCCCGGTATCGTCCGAAACAATTCAACCTGCGCGCCATATTTCAGCTTCGTCTGGAAGCCGACCATGTTCCAAAGAGTGCCTAGCTTATTGTCCTGACGCAGCTGCACGACGGCATAGGGCCATTTGCCCTGAGGGTGCTCCTCAGAAGTATCGTAGGGATTATCGAGCCCGACGCCCTTCATCGGGCCATAGCGCAAAGTCTCCACTCCGCGCTCGGCCATCACTTCGATCGGCATACAGCCGTCGAAATAGGGCGTGTCCTTCTCCCACTCCTTGAACTCGGTCTTCTCGCCTTCGACGAGGCCTTTGTGGAAGGCGAGGTACTGTTCCTTCGTCATCGGGCAATTGATGTAGTCGCCGTCCTCGTTTGACGCTTCAGTCCGCTTGTTCCAGCGTGATTGGATCCAGCATTTCGACATGTCGATGCTGTCGCGGTGGACGATGGGCGCGATGGCGTCGAAGAATGCGAGCCGTTCTTCTCCGGTCGCGCCCACAATGCTCTGCGCCAGCGATTGTGCGGTCAAAGGCCCAGTGGCAACGATGGTAAGGCCAGCTTCGGGGAGTTGGTCGATCCGTTCGCGCACGACGGTGACGTTGGGATGCTCTGTCAGCATCTTCTGAACTTCGTCAGAGAACACATCACGGTCCACCGCCATCGCGCTGCCGGCCGGCACCCGCGCCACTTCGCCTGCGCGCATCACGATGGAGTCGAGCTCGCGCATTTCGTGGTGGAGCAGGCCTACCGCGTTCTTGGTGTCATCGTCTGAGCGGAAGGAGTTCGAACATACCAGCTCTGCCAGTCCATCGGTTTGGTGTGCAGGGGTCATCTCCCCAGCGCCGCGCATTTCCGAAAGGCGCACCTTTACGCCGCGCCGGGCGAGCTGCCAGGCCGCTTCGCTGCCGGCGAGACCGCCGCCGATTATGTGGACATCGTGGAAGTTGGAACTGTTCGTCATGGAGAGCGAAGTAGTTGCGTGCTAGCTTCCTAGCAAGTCCGCATCAGGGAAGGGCCGTTTCAAAATGGCAAAACGAGCGCTGATCGAACATCGCCCTTGGCTGCTGGCCGCGGTGGCTTGCGCGGTTGCGTTCTACTTCCTGCGCGACAATCCCATCGGCGGCGTCTGGCTGATCCTGCTAAAAGGCGCGGGCGTCGGCTTTCTGGCGATCTATGCGATACGCCGTGCACCGGGCGCAGACGGTGTGTTGTTGGGCGTCGTTATGGCCTTGTCCGCGCTCGCTGACATGGCCTTGGAGCTCTATTTCACGGTGGGTGGCGCGATCTTTGCGGCCTCCCATGCAGTGGCAATCGTGCTCTATATGCGCAACCGGCGGGAAAAAACTGTCATCAGTCAACGCTTGTTAGCGGCGACCATGCTGATCGGAGTGCCATTGGTGTCGTACTATCTGAGCGGACGCATCGACATCGCCATTTACGCAGCCGTTTTGGGAGCCATGGCCGCAGCCGCCTGGACAAGCCGCTTTCCGCGTTATCGCGTCGGTATCGGAGCGGTGCTCTTTGTCGTGAGTGACTGGCTGATCTTTAGCCAGGGCGGGGCAGTGGACCTTGGCGATATTCCGAGCCTGCTGATCTGGCCGCTCTACTTCGCGGGCCAATTGATGATCGCCACGGGCGTCACGCAAACCCTGCGCGGCGAGCGGGTTACAACCTAGGCCGCAATCGTGGTCCGGTGTAGCTCGCGGCGATAGCCGTCATAGCCGCCTGTCGCTTTGTGCAAAACGCTGCGATTGTCCCACAGAACGAGCATGTCCCGCTCCCAGCGATGGCGATAGACAAACTCGTCACGCGATTGCCACGCGGCAAGTTCCATCAGCATCGGGATGGCTTCGTTTTCCTCCATCCCCTCTATTCCGATGATATAGCCAAGCGTAGAGTAAATCGCCTCTTCGCCTGTCTCTGGATGAGTGCGGATCAGGGGGTGTGTGCGGGTGGCATTGGCGCTCTCGTCTGGGCGGATCGCCATGGAACGTCCTGCTTTTGCGTCTTTATCGCCATAGGTGCCATCAGGGGCATAGGCCAGCTTGGCCGAGTGGATCGCGGTAAGGTGACGCAGCTCCTCTTTGCGGGGTTCGGGAAGGGCGGCAAAGGCTGCAACTTGGTCTGCGAACAAAGTGTCGCCGCCAACCGGAGGGATATCTATCGCCAGCAGGCAGGTGCCCGAAGGCGGTGCGGCAAGGAAGCTCCAATCCGAGTGCCAATTCTCTGCAAACAGCGGCGAGGTTTCATCCGCCTCACGCAGGATCGCGGCGATGTTCTGACGGCCTTCGATGGGATCAAAGAACGGGTCTTGGCCAAAGCCGCCCATGGCTAGAGTAAAGCGCTCCAGCGCATCGTCATCCATGCGCTGGTCAGCAAAGGCGAGCACCTTATGCTCCAACCATGCCCGCCGAATGCCAGCGGTGGCTTCGGCATCCAGCGGCTGCCCCAGATCCAGTCCGCGCACAATAGCCCCGCATGCCTGTCCCGATGGTTCAACAATCATACCTGAGCCTCTCCCTCCCAAGTCTGACCTTAAGGCTAATGAGGAGGGGGAGGCTTGGCAATTGCCCTATTCGGGTGGCTCTTCGCCGATATCCTTGTCGGTCTGAGGCGTAGTGTCAGGAGCGGTTTCGTCGCCTCCGCCGCGACGCTCGACCATTTCCTCGGCGATGGCCTCTTCGGCCTCGTTCTCTGGTTCTTCGGTCTCGTCAATTTTGACCGCGCTCACGATCTGCTCGTTCTTGCCAACGTTGAACAGGCGGACCCCTGCGGTGTTACGGCCCATGACGCGCAAGCTTTCGAGCCCGATGCGGATCAGCTTCGCTTGATCGGTGACAAGCATCAATTGCTCGCCCGTCTGGACGATAAAGCTCGCCACAACAGAGCCATTGCGGTCAATGTTGTCGATATTGACGACACCCTGACCACCGCGTCCGGTCTTGCGATATTCGTAGGCGCTAGAGATCTTGCCATAGCCGTTGGCGCAGACGGTGAGGATGAATTGCTCCTTCTCCTTAAGCATCTCATAGCGCTCTTCGGAGAGGTCCGGTTCACCCTCTTTCTCGCCCTTCCATGGGGCGAACTTGATATATTGCTCGCGCTCTTCAGGAGTGGTGCCGGTCGCGCCCAGAGTGGCGAGCGAGACGACCTCGTCGCCATCAAACAGCTTCATACCACGCACACCGGTCGAGGTCCGCGAAGTGAACTCGCGCACGTCCTCTGCACCAAAGCGGATCGCCTTGCCTCCCTTGGCCGCCAGCATCACGTCATCGGATGGCGCGACAAGGCGCACGCCAATCAAGCGATCCTCACTGCCTTCTTCAAACTTCATCGCGAACTTGCCGTTGGATGGGATATTGGTGAAGGCGTCCATCGAGTTGCGGCGGACATTTCCCTTGGCCGTCGCAAACACAACCGAGAGCGCCCCCCATTCATCCTCATCCTCTGGCAGAGGCAGCACGGTCTGGATTGTCTCATCACTGTCGAGAGCAGGGAGCAGGTTCACAATCGGTCGCCCACGTGTCGTCGGGCCGCCTTCGGGCAGCTTCCAGACTTTGAGGCGATAGACCTTGCCTGCGGTCGAGAAGAACAGCACCGGATTGTGCGTCGAAGTGACGAACATCTCGGCAATCGCATCCTCGTCCTTGGTGCTCATCCCCGCGCGGCCCTTGCCGCCACGGTTCTGAGCTCGGAAAGTCGAGAGCGGCGTGCGCTTGATGTAACCGTCGAGCGTTACCGTCACGACCATGTCGTCGCGCTCGATCAGGTCTTCATCATCAAGGCCGTCCCAAGCAGGAGCGATCTCAGACACGCGCGGCGTGGCGTAAAGATCCCGGATCTCCTCCAGCTCTTCGCGCATCACTTGGTAGAGCTTCACCCGGTCAGCCAGGATCGCGAGATATTCCTCAATCTGGTCGGCGAGCTCTTTCAGCTCATCCCCGATCTCGTCGCGGCCCAGCGCGGTCAGGCGGTGCAGGCGCAGGTCGAGGATTGCCTTCACCTGACGGATGGAGAGGCGGTAAGTCCCACCCTCCTGATCCGCACTCGGCTCAATTGCTTCAACCAGACGGATATACTGCACGATGTCGCCAATCGGCCATTCCTTGGCGCGCAAACGTTCACGCGCCGACGCCGGATTGGGAGCGCCGCGGATGATCGCGACGACCTCGTCCAGATTGGAGACCGCAACCACCAGACCCAGCAAGATATGCGCGCGCTCACGCGCCTTGTTCAGCTCAAACTTGGTCCGCCGGGTGATGACTTCTTCACGAAAGCTGATGAACGCTTGGATGAAGTCGCGCAGCATCAGCGTTTCAGGCCGTCCGCCGCGAATGGCGAGCATGTTGGCCGGGAAGCTCGACTGCGCAGGCGTGTGGCGCCAAATCTGGTTGAGCACGACCTCTGCAGTCGCATCACGCTTCAGGTCGATGACGACGCGCACGCCAGTGCGAGAGCTTTCGTCGCGAATGTCGGAAATACCCTCGATCCGTTTGTCTTTGGCGGCCTCCGCGATCTTCTCAACCAGACCGGCTTTGCCGACCTGATAGGGGATCGAGGTGAAGACGATGCTCTCGCGGTCGCCGCGCATCGGTTCGATTTCATGCCGGCAGCGCATCAGGATCGATCCGCGTCCGGTCGTGTAGGCCGCCTTCGCACCGCTTGTGCCGAGGATCAGCGGTGCAGTCGGGAAATCAGGTCCCGGAATATACTCGATCAGCTCTTCCGAAGTGATCGCCGGGTTGTCCATAAAGGCAAAGCAGCCGTCGATCACCTCACCCAGATTGTGCGGCGGCACATTGGTCGCCATGCCGACTGCGATCCCGCCCGCTCCATTGACGAGCAGATTGGGGAAGCGCGCAGGCAGAACGGAAGGCTCTTTCTTGCGGCCATCATAATTGTCGACGAAATCGATCGTGTCCTTGTCGAGGTCATCGAGCAGCGTGTCCGCCACCCGCGCCAGTCGCGCTTCTGTGTAACGCATTGAGGCGGGCGGATCGGGGTCCATCGAGCCGAAATTGCCCTGACCATCGATAAGCGGCACGCGCATCGACCATGGCTGCGTCAGGCGTGCGAGTGCATCATAGATCGCGCTGTCGCCGTGCGGGTGAAAATCGCCCATCACATCGCCGACGATCTTAGCGCTCTTCACGTAAGGACGCCCGGCCACAAAGTTGCCGAGCTTGGACGCATAAAGGATCCGGCGGTGGACCGGTTTCAGCCCATCGCGCACATCGGGAAGTGCGCGGCTGACGATCACGCTCATCGCGTAATCCAGATAGCTGGTCTTCATCTCATCGACGATGTCGATGCGGCCATAGTCGCCCGAAGGTGCCGGGGCGGCGGGGTCGATAATGTCGGTGTCGTCGCTCAAGCGAATGCCCGTTCTTTATTGTCTAATTGATGGAGTTGTAATGTAGGCGCTCGCCCCCCTTTTCGCCACTCGAAGAAGCTCCAAAGACGGACCAAAGCCACGTTTTTCCACACTTGGAATAATGCGAGGCGAAGTGGGTTGTTATTGCGCTGGCCTGCGAACGATAATTTCAAGGCGCAGTAGCAATCTTTCCAACCATTCAATCCTCGTTCAGCCGCCATGCGCTAGATCGAATTGCAATCATGCGTGCTCTCGTTCAAGGAGCGCTCAGAATATACAAGGCAGCTCGGCCACCCCGGCTCGCCCCCTAGAAAACCACCCGTTGGAGGACCTTCGATGATTACCCTTTTCTCGCGCCAGCGTGCTTCAGCTCTTGCTTTGGGGATCGCTCTTGCGACGGGCACAGCAACTGTCGCGACCGCCGTAATCCCGACTGAGGCCAGCGCCCAGCGCAAACGGGACCGCGACCGTGGCGACTCCGATGGAGGCGGCTACAGTGATGAATTCCGTGCAGTCTACGTGCCCATTGAAGAGGCGGTGAAGGACGAAGCGGCTGACCTGACGCCCTATCGCGCGCAGTTCTTCCAGCTTGGTGATCTGATGAACACCAATGATGAGAAATATGCCGGCGGCAGCATGATCTTTAACGCTGGTGTCCGGACACAGGATCAGCAGCTGCAATTGTTGGGTATGGAAGCCATGATCGCCTCTGGCATGGTGCCAGTTGAGCAGACCGGCCGTTACAACTTCATCGCCTATCAACTTTCCAACGCAGCAGGCGACTTGGGTAAGGCACGCCAGTACCTTCAAGGCGCGATCAACTATAACTTCACGACCGATGGCATTGATGCTCCCGCGCTTCAGATTACCATGGCTGAGAACCATTTCTCCGCTGGTGAGTATGCGGAGGGTTTCACCTATTTCGACAATGCGGTCTCGATGCAGAAGAGTCGCAACGCCGCAGTTGATGAAAACTGGTATCAGCGCGGTATTTCAGTCGCTTACCGCAATGATATGCCTGAGAAGGTCTATGATATCGCCTATATGTGGGTCGCTGAATATCCCAGCGATTTCTCATGGCGTGAGACGATTAACCTGACGCGCAATCTCAATGAATACAGCGCTTCAGAGCGCCTCGATCTGCTGCGCCTCAACCGCAAGCTAGGATTGCTGGACGATGAAGCTGACGTAGAACGCTATGTCGAGGCCGCCGATCCGCGTCTTCTGCCGCAGGAAGTCAGCGATGTGGTGCGCGAGGCGCAGGCCGCTGGTGTCGCATCCTCGGGCAATCTCTACCTCGAAGAGGCGCTCCAGACCGCAACAACCCGCATTGGCATCGATCGCCGCGAATTGGCGGATATTGAACGGGATGCAAATGCTGCCGATGCGAGTGTCCGTTTTGTCGGTTCGACGGGCAACACTTTCATGAGCTATGGTGAATATGCCAAAGCGATCACCTTCTATGAGCGCGCCTTGACAATGCCCGGCGTCGACGAAGGTGAGATCCTGACGCGTCTGGGGATCGCTCAGATTGGTGCAGGCGACATGGATGCAGCCCGCGCAACCTTTGAAAAAGTCGGCGGCAATCGCGTGACGATTGCGCGCTTGTGGCTGGCCTATATCGATCAGGAAACCGCTGGCGAAGCGGCTCCGTCGCTCTCCGACCTGCTGGGCTAAGCTCCGCAAGGCCTAGGCCAACAAAAAGGGCGCTGCGAAATACTCGCAGCGCCCCTTTTTGTGCCTGTAACAGATGGGATCAGCGCAGGCGCTTTACATAGACCTGATTACCATCGCGCCGCTCCATGTCGAAGTTATCGAGCGTGTTGAAGAGGTCCGAAAGGCTCTTAAAGCCATAATTGCGTACATCGAAGCTGGAGCGGTTGCCGGCGATCTGACCGACTTGCTGGAGCTTCGCGAAGCCTTGTTCATCGCGCTTGGCCTCGGAATAGGCAGCAGTGATCAATTCTAACAGTTCATCATCGACTGATCCGTTGGGTGGCTTACTCGCCGACTTGGCCTTGTTCTCCCCAACATCAGCCTTGTCCGCCGCGTAATTCGCAATCAGCTGTTTGATGTCGATGAAGCGGGTGCAGACCGATTTGAAGGCAGGCGGGGTCTTCGCTTCGCCAAAGCCATAAACAATGATCCCATCCTGCCGCAGCCGTGTGACGAGCGGGGTAAAGTCGCTGTCCGATGTCATGATGCCAAAGCCATCGACCTTGCCTTGATACAGCAGGTCAATTGCGTCGATCGTCATCGCCATATCGGTCGCATTCTTGCCCTTCGATACGTCGAATTGCTGCTGTGGACGGATGCCGAACTTGTTGGTGATCTCAGCCCAGCGCTTGAGGTTGTCCTTGGCAAAGTTGCCATAGGCGCGGCGGATATTCACTTGTCCCAGCTCCGCCATCACGGTCAGCACAGGGTCAATCCCCTCCGGCGTCGTGTTGTCAGCGTCGATCAGCAGGGCGATGTTTTTAAGTTCTGTAGAAGTCATGCCGGGTTACATGGGCCGCCGGGCAGGGCGGGGCAAGGGCCAAGGCCCCGTGCCTCTAGTCTTCGGGCAGGAACTCCCCCGTTTCCTCATCGAGGGAATAGAGCACGCCTTCCTTGATCGAGAAATGTGCGCCGCGCAGTTTGAGGATGCCCGCCTCTTCCTTCTCATGCACCCAAGGGAAGGTGCGCAGGTTTGCCAAGCTTTGACGTATCGCGGCGAATTCCATGGCGAGCTCTGCCTTGCGCCCAGTGGTGCCGTGTTTGCGCACCACTGGCTCGCGTGCTTCGCTCAGCAATTCGATCCAATTGGCAACAAACCGGCCATCGCCTTCGCTGGCATCGGCAAAGGCGTTGGTGAGCGCTGCTTTGCACCCGCCGCAGCGACCATGGCCCATAACAACGATCTGCCGCACTTCAAGCATTTGGACTGCGAACTCCACCGCCGCTGACACACCATGCAGGCCGGGCTTGGGTTCACATGGGGGAACGAGGGCGGCGACATTGCGGACGACGAAGATATCACCCGGATCAACGTCAAAGATCTGCGCAGGGTCAACGCGACTGTCGGAGCAGCCAATGATCATCAGCTTAGGGTGCTGCCCCTCACTGACGGTCTGATCAAAAATCTCTTTCTGGCGTGGGTAAGTGTGTTCTCTGAAACGGCGATAGCCTTTCAGAAGCTCTGCAAATTCCGGCAATCATCCCTCCCAATGCGAAAGGGGCGGGTGATCAGAACCGCTCCCCTCGGACCACCTGTACGTCCCACATAAGGAGCAGAATTCCAAGCGGGTTCAACATCGGGGCAAGCTCATCAGCGAGTTTTTCAGCCTTATCTTCAGACGCGATGGTGAGAACAAAGACTTTGTCCGTGCTCATCACGCTTTCCTCACGCCACAGGCCCTCGCGACCCTTGCCGCTCTTCACAGGCGTAACCGTCCAACCAGTAATGCCGACCGAATCAATCGTATCGGTGATGCGCTTTTGCAGCGCCTTGTCGGTCAGGATTTCGATCCGTTTGCGGGTTACCGTCTCAATCATGGCGCCACTCCACTTCCGCCGGTGAGATACACAGCAAATGCGCTGATCAAACCAATATTGATCAGGACATTGAAGGGGAAGGTAATACTGAGCGACATCGTCAAATAAATGCCGGGATCCGCTTCGGGCAGCGCCAACCGCATAGCCGCTGGCACTGCGATGTAGCTCGCACTGGCGCACAGCACGCCAAGCGCGGCGGCAGAACCTGCATCAAGGCCGATCACCACACCCAGAGCTGTCCCAGCGGCTCCATTCACGATGGGCAGGAAGATCGCGATTGCGGTGAGCCTCCAGGTAATGGCGCGTGAATCCATCACCCGCCGGGCCGCAATCAGACCCATATCGAGCAGGAAAAGGCACAGGACGCCCTTGAAGCCTGCCTCGAAGAACGGGCTGACCTCGCCAAATCCGCTCGCCCCGCCGATCATCCCGATCACAAATGCGCCCAAAAGCAGCATGATGGAAGAGTTAGTGAAGACCTCATGCAGCATTTCAGAGGTCGATTGCTGACCGCTCTTGCTACCGAGCCCGCGCGCTAACAACAGGCCGCTGAGGATCGCAGGCGCCTCCATCGCGGCCATAACTGCGACCATGTAGCCGCCCGGCTCGCGCGATTGGCCGGTCAGGATTTCCACAGCTGTGACGAAGGTGACGACGCTGATCGATCCGTAGTGGGCCGCAACTGCTCCCGAATTGATCCGGTCGAGTCGGCCAAAGGTTTTAAGCACCGCATAGGCGAAGAAGGGCAGGGCAAAGCCTGCGACTATGCCCGCTCCCAGCGCAGAGATAACGGTCGCGTCGATGCCCGATTTTGCGACGGCGACCCCGCCTTTCAGACCAATCGCCGCCATCAAATAGAGCGACATTGCCTTCGCAATCGGCTCTGGGATCGCGAGGTCAGACCGGACGAAGGCCGCAAACAGGCCGAGCACGAAGAACAGCACAACGGGAGACGTGAATGTCTGGATCGCGGTTTCGAACATTTAGGGATAGCCGTTCTTGAAAAGGTGGGCGTTGAGGTTGCATTGAACTCAACAAACGCACTGCCCCTTAGGTTCCCCGATAGGCTTTGTGCAAGTCGGAGTAGCTCAGCCAGCCTAGGCCTGCTTGCAGCACCGCCTCTGTCGCACTAGATGGGCGGGCATGAACGATCTCGCCAATGCCCCTACGGCCCAGAGCTCTTCCGGCTCTGACGACGCGACCAGCGAAGCGCGGCCCGCTCGCCAGCGCAAACCTGACTGGATCCGCGTGCGCGCTCCGGTGAGCAAAGAGTATCACGAAACGCGCAAATTGATGCGTGAGCTCAACCTCAACACCGTGTGTGAGGAAGCCGCATGCCCCAATATTGGAGAGTGCTGGAGCAAGAAGCACGCGACTGTCATGATCCTTGGCGATGTCTGCACGCGCGCCTGTGCGTTCTGCAACGTCAAGACCGGTATGCCGCGTGCCGTTGATCCGATGGAGCCGGAGAACACGGCTGTAGCTGCTGCCAAGATGGGCCTTGAGCACATCGTCATCACCAGCGTTGACCGCGATGACCTGCCCGACGGCGGAGCAGGGCAGTTTGTGAAGGTGATCGAAGCCTTACGGCGCAACACGCCGGACACAACGATCGAAATCCTGACCCCCGACTTCCGTGGCAAGATGCGTCCGGCGGTTGAGGCTATCTGTGAGGCGGGTCCAGACGTTTACAATCACAATCTCGAAACCGTGCCGCGCCTCTATCCAACGATCCGGCCCGGCGCGCGCTATTACGCCTCGCTGCGTCTGCTTGAGGAAGTGAAGTCGCACAATCCGCTTATCTTCACCAAGTCGGGCATCATGCTAGGGCTGGGCGAACAGCGCTTGGAAGTGCACCAGGTGATGGACGACATGCGCTCTGCCGACGTCGATTTCATTACGATGGGGCAATATCTCCAACCCACGCCGAAACACGCTACGGTTGAGGAATTTGTGACGCCGAAGGCTTTCAACGCCTATGGCTCCATCGCGCGGGCCAAGGGCTTTCTCCAAGTCGCCTCAAGCCCGCTGACGCGCTCCAGCTATCATGCGGGCGATGACTTTGCGCAGATGCGTGCAGCTCGTGAAGAGAGGTTGCGCAAAAAAGACCGACTGAACGTCTGATGGTCGGGATTCGCGAAACCCGCCGCCTGCCTTACAGCGCCGAGCAGATGTTTGATCTGGTCGCCGATGTGAAGCGCTATGGCGAGTTTCTCCCTTGGGTCATCGCAAGCCGCGTACGTTCGGACAGCGAGACCGAAATGGTCGCCGACATGGTCGTTGGCTTCAAGAGCCTGCGGGAAAGCTTTACCTCCCGCGTCACCAAGGACCGCCCGCGAGAGATTGCGGTGCACTACATCGACGGGCCGCTCTCCGACCTCGACAATGTTTGGACCTTCCGGGAAGTGGATGAGCGCACATGCGAGATCGACTTTTCAGTCGACTTCCAGTTCCGCAACCGCGTGTTCCAAGCGCTCGCGGGTCAATACTTCGACCGCGCCTTTCGCAAGATGGTCGAAGCGTTCGAGCAGCGTGCAGCAGTGCTTTATGGTAACAACAATTCGAGCGCGCAAATCGTCGCCTGATTGCGGATCGCGGCACGGCCACCGGGCCCATCACCGCCTTCAAACATCTTTAGCTCACCTTCCGGCTCGCCCGTCTGATTGCGATAGGCGCGGGCAAAGACGACGGTGCCGACCGGCTTTAGCTGGGTGCCGCCGCCCGGCCCCGCCACTCCGCTGATCGCCACCGCGACATCGGCGTTGGAGCGCTCCAACGCGCCCTGAGCCATGGCCCATACACAGGCGATGGAGACCGCTCCAAACGTCTCGATAATGTCCTGAGCCACGCCCAGCGATTCCATCTTGGCTTCGTTCGAATAGGTGATGAAAGCGCGGTCGAGCACGGCGGAAGAGCCTGCCACTTCTGTCACTGCCGCTGAAACCAGACCGCCGGTGCAGCTTTCCGCCGTCACGATCTTGCGGCCCGCTTCGATATTTTCAGCCACTACGCGCTCAGCAAGGGTGGTCAGCTCGTCGGAGAGGAGATAGTTGCTCACGCCGTTACTCGCCGCCCGTCCACTCGCCATCATCTTGAGCCGCTTCATCGCGCTGGCCCATCTCGACGACAAAGCCGATCAGTTGCGCGACATTGTCGGCAGGCATCGGGTCGAGGATTTCGAGGCCGCGTTCAATCGTTGCGCAATCCTCGAGTTTGATTTCCTGCGCGACAAGGCTGCCGACCATCGCGTCCATGAAAGATCGCACTGCGTCATCGCCCATCATGTCGAACAGGCCGCTCATATCGTCCTCACCCGATCCGGCGGCCATGGTGATCATGGCTTGCTTGGCAGCTGGCCATGCAGCATCGGAGCCTTCTGAGAACTTGACGCTTAGTCGCTCGGCATTCGACAAGGCGTAGCCATCATGATTGAGCTGCGCACCGCAGGTCGCCACATAGGCATCAAACGCCAGAGGCAGCGCATAGCGCGAAGCAGCGGCGACTGCTGCCGGGTCGAGATCATCGGCCTGCGCCATGGCGGGGCTGGCGCTGACCATCGCTGTAGCGGCAAGGCCAGCGAGGAGGAAAGAAGGGGCTTTCTTCATGGATATTCTCCTGAATAGGGAGGGGGTTAACTTGCGCGTTGGACGCCGACGATGGCCTGCGCTGCAATGCCTTCGCCGCGGCCTGTAAAGCCGAGTTTCTCGGTAGTGGTTGCCTTGATGCTGACCGCTTCTTCAGGAAGCCGTGTCAGCCGAGCAACTTCTGCGCGCATGGCGGGGCGATGGGGGCCGATCTTCGGCGCCTCACAAATGATGGTAAGGTCGATATTGCCAATCGCATAGCCAGCATCACGCGTCAGTTTTGCCGCATGCTGAAGGAACTGCCCAGACCGTGCGCCCTTCCATTTCGGATCGCTGGGCGGGAAATGGGTGCCGATATCGCCATCGCCAATCGCGCCCAAGACCGCGTCGGTGATCGCATGGAGCGCCACGTCTGCGTCGGAATGGCCAGCGAGACCATGCGTGTGTTCCAACTTCACTCCGCACAGCCACAACTCCTCACCCTCAACCAGGCAATGTACGTCATAGCCTTGACCGATGCGGAAAGCGGGGAGGGTGGGTTCGTCCATCAGGTCCTGCTCAAAAGTGATTTTCTTCAATCGCTCATCGCCTTGGACGAGCGCAACTGAATGGTTGCTGGCCACAAGGACCTGCGCGTCATCCCCAGCGCTCGCTTCGCCCTGCCAATCGCGGTGCGCGGAAAGGATCGCGTCATAGAGAAACGCCTGCGGGGTTTGCACGCGGTGGAGGGTGTCGCGGTCTGCGGTGCCTTCCATCGTGTCGCCGGCGGTGGAAACGACCATGCTGTCGACCACAGGCAGCACCGGGATCGCTCCGGGTGATACCGTAGACACCGCCTCAACCAGCGTTTGCGTCACCGCGCGAGGCAGGTCAGGGCGCGCCGCGTCGTGGATCAAAACAATCCTCGGCGGGGTGCCGGACATGGCCTCCAGCGCGTTAAGCACCGATGCCTGCCGAGTTGCTCCTCCGATAACGAAGCGCACAGGAGAAAGTCCCTCCAAAGCCCTCGCTGAAATTGCCTCGCCGCCCTCAGGGATCGCAACAACAACCTCGCCAGCGCCATGCACTAACAGCCGCTCAACTGAGTGCCGCACGAGCGGTTTCCCGCGCCATTCACGGAACTGCTTGGGAAGATCGCCGCCCACGCGCAGGCCCTTGCCAGCAGCCACCACGATGGCCGCAAATTGGGGAAGAGGCGCTTTATCGTCCATAGGCCAAGGCGCTTAAGGTCTGGACGGATATTACGCAATCCACTATGCGCTGCCCATAATTTAGGCACTCCTCTCCATGACACAGCTTCCAAACCCTCCGGCCTTGAAGCCAATCCAGATTGGTCCGGTCACGATCAACGAGCCTGTCCTGCTCGCGCCGATGACCGGCGTGACCGACATGCCGTTTCGCACTCTGGTGCGGCGCTATGGCTCTGGCCTCAACGTGACTGAGATGATCGCGAGCGAGGCAGCTATCCGCGAAACGCGTCAGTCGATCCAAAAGGCTGAATGGGACAAGACTGAAGAGCCAGTGTCGATGCAGCTGGTTGGCTGCGATCCGGGATCGATGGGCGAGGCGGCCAAGCTGCAAGAAGGCAACGGTGCCGCGATCATCGACATCAATTTCGGCTGCCCGGTGCGCAAAGTCGTAGGGCAATATGCAGGCTCTGCCTTGATGCGCGAAGTGCCGCTCGCGACCAAGTTGATGGAAGCCACCGTCAAGGCGGTCGATGTGCCGGTGACGGTCAAAATGCGCATGGGCTGGGATCATCAGAGCCTCAACGCACCAGAAATGGCGCGCATTGCTGAAGACCTGGGGGTCAAGATGATCACTGTGCACGGACGCACGCGCAACCAGATGTATAAAGGCTCTGCCGACTGGTCCTTCATCCGCAAGGTGAAGGAAGCGGTGAACATTCCCGTCATCGTCAACGGCGATATCTGCACGATCGAAGACGCGTCCAAAGCGCTCGAGCAATCGGGTGCGGACGGGCTCATGATCGGGCGCGGCGCCTACGGCAAGCCATGGCTGCTCGGCCAAGTCATGCACTGGTGGCGCACGGGTGAGAGCATTCCGACTCCCAGCTTTGACGAGCAATATGCGACGCTCGTCGAGCACTATAATCGCATGCTCGATCATTATGGCCGCAATGTCGGGACCAAAATCGCGCGCAAGCATCTGGGCTGGTATACAAAAGGCATGCATGGTTCGGCAGAGTTTCGCCATCATGCGAACTCGATCGACGATCCGGACCAGGTACTGGGCGAAATTGAGCGGTTCTATCAGCCCTTCCTCAACCGCACCGCCAAAGCGGCCTGAGGATGACGAAGGTACCTGGTGCGAAGCCGACGGATGCGACCACCGAGCCAAGTCAGTCAGATCTGGCCAGCTTCGACCCCTCACGCCCCTCAGCCGGGGCACAGATTTCTGGGCTGCTCTTTGCGGTCCTCCTAGTCGATCCGGGTACGCTTATTTGCGAGGCAAATCATGCCGCAGAAAACATGTTGGGTCGCAGCGTAAGTCGATTGATTGGCAAACCACTCACCGAGGTCATCGGACCGCTCGATCCGCGTGTCGAATACCGTTTGAGCGATGCGGAATCCGCGCTCGTCGCGCGTGACATTCGCATTACCGCCGGTGAAACGGAGAAGCGCGTCAACATGACGGTTTCAGCGCTCAGCGGTTTTACCGGGTGGCGGGTCATCACTCTGTCTGAGATCGGGCATGAGGAAACGGGCAGCGATGATGAGATAGCCTCGTCACTAGGTGCGCCGTCCATCCTAGCGCACGAGATCAAGAACCCACTCGCCGCCATACGCGGAGCGGCTCAGCTTGCGGCGCGCAAATTGCCGCTGAAGGACAAGAAACTCGCCCGGATGATCACGGATGAGGTGGACCGCATCGCGCGGCTCATTGACCGGATGCAACAGCTGGGTTCGCGCAGTTCAGAAGCTGCGGCGGAGTGCAACCCGCACGAGGCCATCCGCTCTGCCATTGCCACCGTGCGCGCAGCTGGCGCAGCTGGGGTGGAGATCAAGGAAGAATTTGACCCCTCAATTCCCCCCGCCTGGGTCAATCGCGATGCTTTGGAGCAGGTGCTGATCAACCTCATCAGCAATGCCCGCGATGCTGCATCGACCGGCGCGCGCGGCGAAGTGACCGTGCAGACCCGCTTCGTCAGCGGCCTAGCCTTTAGCGCCATTCGCCTTGGCCGCGCTGTGCGACTGCCGATTGAGATTACCGTCAGCGACAATGGTGCAGGCATCGACCCAGCGGTGCGCGACCATGTGTTTGAACCCTTTGTTTCCTCGAAACAATCAGGCCAGGGACTGGGTCTCGCGCTGGTTCGCAAGCTGGTGCGCGACATGAACGGTTCCATCAGTCATGAACGCGATATCCGGGCCGGGCTCACCCATTTTCGTCTGCATCTGCCGATGGCGCGCAGCAAGGTCGAGAAAAGCCGCAAAAAGTCCAAGACAAGAGGGGAAGGCGCGTAAATGCCAAGCAAAGTTCTGCTGGTCGAAGATGACCGCGCCATTGCGACCGTTATCCTCGCCGCGTTGGAGGATGAGGGCTTTGACATCACTCATTGCACCTCGATCCGTGAGCGCGATGCGCAATTGCTCGACGGCAAATTCGACGTGATGCTCACCGATGTGATGCTGGAAGATGGAGACGGGCTCGCCACACTGAGCGAGGTCAAGGATCACGCGCCTGACATGCCAGTGATCGTGCTTTCGGCTCAGAACACGCTCGATACGGCAGTCAGAGCCAGCGATAGCGATGCCTTTGAGTATTTCCCCAAGCCGTTCGACCTGGATGAGCTGGTGCGCGCGGTCATGCAAGCGGCGGGCACCGGGACTGAGGAAGAAGCAAGCGCTGCTCCCGAAATAGACGGTGATGGCATGCCGCTGGTTGGGCGCAGTCCCGCGATGCAGGGCGTCTACCGCATGATCACGCGTGTGCTGCGCAACGATCTGACAGTCCTCGTCACCGGTGAAAGCGGCACGGGTAAGGAATTGGTCGCGGAGGCAATCCATCAGCTGGGCAGCCGCCGAACGGGGCCATTTGTGGCGGTCAACACCGCGGCCATTCCAGCTGACCTTGTTGAAAGTGAGCTCTTCGGCCACGAGAAGGGCGCGTTTACCGGAGCGGTGGCTCAGGCCATTGGTAAGTTTGAACAAGCCAATGGCGGCACGCTCTTCCTCGATGAAATCGGTGACATGCCGGCTGAGGCCCAGACTCGGCTGCTGCGTGCGCTGCAATCAGGGCGCATTAGGCGCGTTGGTGGGCGGCAAGAAATTGCGGTGGACGTGCGCATTATCGCTGCCACAAATCGCGATCTTGAACCCATGATCGCCGCAGGCAAGTTCCGCGAAGACCTGTTCTACCGCCTGAACGTCGTGCCGATTGAGCTGCCGCCTTTGCGCGACCGGCGCGAAGATGTCGAAGTCCTTTCCAACCACTTCCTCGCTCAAGCGGCGGAAGACGGCTTGCCGCGCAGGCAATTGTCTGCGGATGCCGTAGAAGCCTTGGAGGCGCGCGGGTGGCGCGGCAATGTGCGCGAGCTGCGCAATGTCATTTACCGCCTTGCCCTGATGAGCCGCGAGGATGTCATCGACGCTGGCAGCCTGCTCGACATTCTGGGCGAAGAAGCGCCATTTGCGCATGACGGTGAAGAAGAGAAGGGCGGTATTGGGGCCGCGCTCGAGATCTGGCTGACACGTGAGGAGCCTGTCCCCGGCACAGTCTATTCCAGCGCATTGGCGGCTTTTGAGAAGCCCCTTATTGAGCACGCCCTTGGCCAAACCGGCGGCAATCAACTGCGCGCGGCCAAGCACCTCGGCATCAATCGCAACACTCTTCGCAAGCGTATCAGTGAGCTCGGCATTGAGCCTGATCGCTTCGCAAGACCGGTTTAACGCAGAACTGCGGCAGAATTGCCACTTTGTGCTTGCATGATTGCAACAGCGGCGTTGTAACTGCGCAACTATGGGCAGTGCAGCGGCGCATCCTGGTGAGGATCGAGACTTAAGCGAGCAAGAAGCGGCCAACACGGCGCCGCTCGACGGCTCGCGTGAGGCGCCCAGACAGCCGCCGCGCCAGACGCCGAGATGGTGGCGTCAGTTCATCGTAAGCTCTCGGCGGGCCAACATCTTTGCATGGATGGAAGGGCTCGCAGTCGTTGCGCTGATCGGTGCCGTCGTCACCAATTACTTCGCGTACACCAGCCAGCCTGAGGATTCCGGCGGGCTTCCTGCCCTGCAAGTGTCGTTGCTGCTGGTCGCAGTCCTGATCCCGGCCATGGCGATCCTTGTCCTAATTGGGCGGCGCATGGCGCTCAGCCGAGCCGCAGGAAGCACCGCGCGGCTACATGTGAGGCTGGTGTTCTTCTTCTCCATGGTCGCGGTGATCCCAACGCTGCTGGTGGCAGGCTTTGCGGCGTTCCTGTTCCAGACTGGCGTCGCCTTCTGGTTCTCTGATGACTCGCGAGGATTGATGGAGAACGCAAACTCGCTCGCGCAAAGCTACTACGATGCGAACCAACGCGAGGTGGAGCAAAACTCCATCGTCATGGCCACCGATATGCGCGAAATCCTGCTGCGCGTGCCCATCACAGATCCCGATTTCGTGGACTTCTACCTCTACCAGATGCAGGGGCGCGAATTCACTGAGAGTGTGATCCTTCAGCGGATGGAGGACGACACCCTGCGCACAGCCGTGGCGCTCAACCTGCTTGAAGGCAATGACCCCATCGCTTGGAGTGAGGGGGCTTTGCAAAGGCTTGATGCGGGTGAGCTAGTGGTGATCGAGGCCAGCTCAGAACGCATCGCGGCGGTCGCCCCGATTGACCGTGAGGCTGGCATCTACCTCTACAATGCGCGCACCACTGAAGAGGCGACGTTCAACGCCTGGTCCAACGCGCAGGCCATCTCAACCGCTTATGCGACGCTGACGCGCGAGGCGAGGGACCTGCAGCTCCGCTTCAACATCGCGCTGGTCGCGATGAGCCTGCTGCTCGTCGGTATCGCAGTTTGGTTTGCTCTGCGCTTCGCAGACCGTCAGGTTGAGCCGCTGACCGATTTGGTCGGAGCGGCACGTAAAGTGGGGCAGGGCAACTTCGCTCTGCGGGTGGAAGGGCGGACCGGAGCCGATGAGATCGGTCTGCTAAACCGTGCCTTCAATCGCATGACCTCGCAGCTGGAGAAGCAGACCGACGCACTGGTCAGCGCCAACCGCCAGATCGATGATCGCCGTGCGTTTATGGAAGCGGTGCTCGAATCCGTCACCGCAGGAGTGATTTCCGTCGACGAAGACGCCCGCGTGCTGCTGATGAATGGATCGGCACAGGCGCTGCTTTCGGACGGGGGCGAGGGCGATCTGGTGGGGCAATCATTGTCTGACCTCTCGCCCGAAATCGCCACCATTGTTGCAGAGGGCAAAGACCGCGCGATCGTCACCCATCCGCGCGGGAGTGAGCTGCTGACACTGGCCGTCACCGTCTCGCCAGAAACAAGCGGCCATGTGGTGACGTTTGAGGACATTACGCGCCAATTGCTCGATCAACGTCAGGCCGCCTGGTCCGACGTTGCTCGCCGGATCGCGCATGAGATCAAGAACCCGCTCACTCCCATTCAGCTCGCGACCGAGCGCTTAAAGCGCCGCTATCGCAAACAGGTTGAGGAAGTGGACGGGGAGCTATTTGATGAGCTTACCAGCACTATCGTCCGGCAGGTCGGAGACCTCCGCAAGATGGTTGACGAATTCTCCTCCTTTGCGCGCCTACCCAAGCCCGTGTTCCGCAATGAAGACGCGCTCGACCTCGTCCGGCAAGCAATCTTCCTCCAGCAGGTCGCGCATCCACAGATCGCCTTTGGTGAGGATGCAAGCGACATGGGCGACCGGGAGATACAGTGCGACCGCCACCAGCTGGGTCAGGCGATGACCAACGTGCTCAAGAACGCGGTCGAAGCCGTCGAGGCAAGGGCGGCCGATGAGGATGATGACTACACTGGAGCCATTGGCATAACCCTCGTCGACCAAGGCGATTGGATCGCCATTGCGGTTGAGGATAACGGCATCGGCCTGCCCACCGACCGCGAGCGTATCGTCGAGCCCTATGTCACCACCCGAGAGAAGGGCACCGGCCTTGGCCTCGCCATCGTCAACAAGATCGTCGACGAACATGGCGGCGACATGAGCTTTGCGAGCGCTGAGAATGGCGGAACGCGCGTCACCTTACGCTTTGCCCGCCGTCCCGAACCCAGCGAGGACGACGCTGGATGAGCCTTAGAAATACCCCCAACCCCCTGAAAATTACCCGTGCAAGGAGAGGCGCATGTCGCTCGAAATCCTGATTGTCGATGATGAACGCGATATTCGCGACCTAGTGGCCGGCGTGCTCGGCGATGAAGGTTATGAATGTCGTACCGCTGCGGATTCGACCAGCGCCCTGGCCGCGATTGATGAACGGCGCCCCAGTCTCGTCCTGCTCGACGTGTGGCTGCACGGAAGCGAAATGGACGGGCTCGAAACGTTAGACGCGATCAAGCAGCGCGAGCCCGATCTGCCCGTCATCATCTTCTCTGGTCACGGAAATATCGACACCGCCGTCTCTGCCGTTGGGCGCGGCGCAATGGACTTTATCGAGAAGCCGTTCGAGGCGGAACGCCTGCTCCTCTTGGTCGAACGCGCGACGGAAACCGAGCGGCTTCGGCGCGAGAACACAAACCTGCGCGATGCCAGCTGGGGTGGCTCCGACTTTACGGGCAATTCCAGCGCGATTAACGCCGTTCGTGCCACATTGAAGCGGGTCGCGAACACGGGCAGCCGCGTTCTGATCTCCGGCCCTGCTGGCGCAGGCAAGGAAGTGGCCGCCCGAATGCTTCACGCATGGAGCAACCGCTCCGACAGCGCCTTTGTGCTGGTCAATTCGGCGCGCATCACTCCGGAGCGCTTTGAGCAAGAGCTTTTCGGAGAGGAAGCGGACGGCAAACAGGTTCGCCCTGGACTTCTGGAACTGGCAGACGGCGGCACGCTCTACCTTGATGAAGTCGCGGACATGCCGCTCTCCACCCAAGCTCGCATTTTGCGCGTCCTTACCGAACAAAGCTTTGTCCGCGTCGGCGGCACGCGCCAGATCGGTGTCGACGTCCGCGTGGTGTCCTCCACGACACGCGACCTTGCGGTGGAAATGGAGGAAAAGCGGTTCCGCGAAGACCTGTTCTATCGCCTCAACGTGGTGCCTGTGACGATCCCATCGCTCGCAGACAGGCGCGACGATATCCCGACACTCGCTGAGCATTTCTTCACTCGCTATTCGACCGACCAAGGCATCCCACCGCCTGAGATCAGCGAAGAGGCGATGGCCGCGCTGCAAGCCTATGACTGGCCCGGTAATGTCCGCCAGCTGCGCAACGTGGTCGAGCGTACAATCATCATGACCCCGCGCGAACGTCTCACCACGGTTGAAACCGACATGCTGCCCGCAGAGATCACCGGCGGCAGGCTTGCAGGCTCTGGCCCCGGTCTTTCGACCATGATGGGCGTACCCTTGCGAGAGGCGAGGGAGAGCTTTGAGCGCGAATATCTCACCATTCAGATCCGGCGTTTCTCGGGCAATATCTCAAAAACCGCTACTTTCATTGGGATGGAGCGCTCCGCTTTGCACCGCAAGCTGAAGCTGCTTGGAATGGCTGACCGGCGCGAGGTTGAGCGTAAGGGCTAGAAAACCCGACTAAATTTCAAGCCTGAAATCAGGGGCTTGCGCGGGCGCGCCGCAATCGTCATGATAGTGTCAACGCAGCTTGTCACTTAGACTCTGCGTATTTGCGGACCGTAAAGACGGCCGCCAACAACAATAGGAGCATAAATATGTCCACCGGGCGAACCCTCTCAGCGCGCCCTCGATCAACCCCTGATGGCTCTTCGTCGGGGAAGGGATCCAAGCAAGCCAACCTTCAGGACGCATTCCTCAACCTGCTGCGTAAGAACAAGACGCCAGTGACCATGTTCCTGGTCAAAGGCGTGAAGTTGCAGGGCATTGTGACCTGGTTCGACAATTTCTCGATCCTGCTGCGGCGCGATGGTCAGTCGCAACTGGTCTATAAGCACGCGGTTTCCACCATCATGCCCGGCGGCCAAGTCGATGCAGAGCAGTTTGCGAGCCGCACAGGCGGGGGCAAGCAGCGCCAGCTACAGGATGTCTTTCTCAGCCGCGTAAGCGACGCCGGGGTCGAAGTGACGATGTTCCTTGTGAACGGCGTCATGCTGCAAGGCCGGATCGCGGCTTACGATCTGTTTTGCATGCTGCTTGAACGTGATGGCGCGGTCCAGCTGGCCTATAAACATGCGGTCTCCACCATTCAGCCCGCCACGCCGGTCGATCTCTCCGATGGGGATGACGACGCGGATGAGGGCGGCTTTGATGATGACGATGACCTTGGGGCCGACATCTGAGCTTTGACGAAACCCTCATGGACGAGGTCACCCGCGGTGCGCGGGCCCTTGTCTTGTGCCCGGATGTGCGCACGCTTTCCTACGACCTAGACGCGGCCGAAAGGCTGGCTGAGGCGGAGGGACTTGCGCTCGCCATTGGTGTGGTGATCGAGCATTCAGCGGTACTTACGGTGCGCCAGATGCAGCCCAACACGCTGTTTGGCTCCGGTCAGGTCGAGAATATCAAGGTCTGGTGTGAGCAATATGAGTGCGAGCTGGTCGTCGTCGATGGCGCTCTATCGCCCATCCAGCAGCGCAATCTGGAAGACAAGCTCAAACGCAAAGTCATCGACCGCACCGGGCTAATCCTTGAGATATTCGGCGAGCGAGCGGCGACAGCAGAAGGCCGCTTGCAGGTTGAGCTTGCGCATCTGGACTACCAACAGAGCCGCCTGGTCCGCAGCTGGACTCACCTTGAGCGGCAACGGGGTGGTTTTGGCTTCCTCGGCGGTCCGGGTGAGACTCAGATTGAGGCTGATCGGCGGATGATCCGTCAACGCATGGGCCGGCTGCGGCGTGAGCTGGAGCAGGTCCGCAAAACCCGCGCGTTACATCGTGATCGTCGGGGAAGGGCGCCTTGGCCTGTGATCGCGCTGGTTGGCTACACCAATGCAGGAAAATCAACGCTTTTCAACCGCTTGACGGGTGCTGATGTGATGGCGGAGGACTTGCTCTTTGCCACACTGGACCCGACCATGCGCGCAATCAGTTTGCCAGGCGTCGAGAAGGCGATCCTGTCCGACACGGTGGGTTTCATCTCCGATCTTCCAACGCAGCTTGTCGCCGCTTTCCGGGCGACTTTGGAAGAAGTCACAGGCGCTGACATAATCTGCCATGTGCGCGATATGGCGAACCCGGCTCACGTAGCGCAAAAGAAGCAAGTGCTTGAAGTACTGGGTGATCTTGATGTTGTCGACCCAGAGACGGGCACAGGCGAGATACCTATCCTCGAAGTCTGGAACAAGGCCGACTTGATCGCCCCAGACCGCTTGTCCGAACTGCGGGACGCTGCGGGAGGCCAGGACGCTGTGCTGCTCTCAGCCATCAGCGGCGAGGGACTAGATGATTTCGCGGACACAATAGCCGCCATGCTAACCGCCAAGGCGCAAGAGCTCACGCTCACATTGCCGTTGTCCGATGGTCGCCGGATCGCTTGGCTGCACGCGCATGGTGATGTGCTGGAAGAAGTGGATGCAGGCGAAGGCGAGCAGGGGCCTCAGACCCGTCTAACCGTGCGTTTGAACCCCAAGGAATTGGGTCAATATAACACTTTATAGCCCTGTTTTCTAGCCCTTTTTCACGCGCTGCCAATAGATCTCTTGATTATCCAGGGACAGTGCGCTGAAATCATGGCCATCAGCAGCCGCAAGCGCTTCCATTGCGCGAAACCGTCGCTCAAACTTGGCGTTTGAGGCCTTCAAAGCCTGTTCTGCATCCACGCCATAGCGCCGTACGATATTGACCGCGACGAACAGGACATCGCCAGCTTCCATCAGCCGCTCATCCTCCTCCGCCTGCTCAAGTTCCTCGAGCTCTTCTTGCAGCTTCTCAAGTGGCCCCTTGACGTCATGCCACTCAAACCCGACCCGCGCGGCTCGTTTCTGGAGCTTTTCTGATCGCATCAACGCCGGAAGGGCCTTGGCAACGCCATCCATAGCGCTGGAGGAGCCTTCGCGTTCACGCTCAGCCGCCTTCAGATCTTCCCAGCGCTTGCCATCCATAACGCCGTCTTCATCGCCGAAAATATGCGGATGGCGTGCCTCCATCTTGTCTGAGATGGCGCGCGCAACATCCTCAAACGAAAACAGATTGGCTTCTTCGGCCATGCGGGAATGGAACACGACTTGAAGCAGGAGGTCGCCAAGCTCGGATTTGAGCTCTTGCATATCCTTGCGTTCAATCGCGTCGGCAACTTCGTAGGCTTCTTCGATCGTGTAAGGCGCGATGCTGTCAAAGTCCTGCGCCAGATCCCATTCGCATCCGCCATCCGGATTGCGCAGTTGCGCCATGATCGCGAGAAGGCGCTGCATTTGTGGGTTTTCTGGAGCGTTTTTCATGAGAGGGGGCTTTGCCTAAACTTCGATCCTCGAGAATGATAATATATATTATGTTAAATGGAATATTGCTATCTCAGGCTACAGTCAGCCCTCCGTGCCCTCACGCAACCATTTCCAATCCATCATACCCCACGGTCACGAAGTCTGGAACTTCATCGACCAGTGTCTGATAGTCCATGCTTTTGTCCAGATGGCTGAGGACGAGATGTTTGGCTCTGACCCGCTCGCCCAAGTCGATCGCCATGGCAAGATGTGCGTGCGTCGGATGCGGATCGCGGCGCAGGCAGTCGCTCACCAAAATGTCGACGCCATCATAAAGCTCCAACATTTCATCAGAAATCGCACTGTAGTCCGTCGCATAGGCAATCGATTTACCATCGGCCTCGAAACGGTAACCCGTGGTTTCACCCGGTCCATGTTCCATCTGGCACCATTCCACGCCGAACCCGGCGACGATTTTCAACCGGTCCAGCGTTTCGATTGAGCAAATCGTTGGATAGCCGTCCTGCCCGGCAAAGACATATCCGAACCGGTTCCGCAAGCGGCGCACAGTCTCTGTCGAGGCATAGCTCGGGATTGGACCACCGCGCCCATAGCGCATGACGCGCATGTCATCGATGCCGTGGCAGTGATCCGCGTGATCATGTGTCCAGAACACCGCATCGACCTTGTTGATTTTGTTCGCGAGCAGCTGTGCGCGGCAGTCAGAGGACGTGTCGACCAGCAACCGCTTTCCCTCATTGCTCTCTACCAGGATCGAGACCCTTGTGCGCCGGTTGCGCGGTTCATTCGGGTCGCAGTCCCCCCAATCGCCCGTCCCATCTTCTCCGCCTATCCGAGGCACCCCGGTAGACGTGCCAGAGCCGAGCATGATGAACTTCACTTACAGGGCGGCCTTGCTGAAGAGTTGCTTGAAATTCGCGGTCGTCTCCTCCGCGAGCCGCTCCGCTTCAGTCTCGCGCAAATCGGCAATAAAGCGGGCGGTGTCAGCCACATAGGCCGGTTCGCACACCTTCCCACGATTGGGCACCGGTGCGAGGAACGGGCTGTCGGTTTCAACAAGCAAGCGATCGACGGGCACGTGTTTCGCCGTCTCCTGCAAGCTCTTGGCGTTCTTGAACGTCACAATGCCAGAGAGCGAAATGGTGAGGCCAAGATCAAGCACTTTACGCCCAAACTCATCCGAGGCGGTGAAGCAGTGGATCAGAGCCGGAAAGGCCCCCTTCCCCATCTCGTCCTCGAGAATTTCGAGCGTATCCTCCTCTGCATCACGCGTGTGAATGATGACCGGCAGACCGGTCTCACGCGCAACATCAATATGCATGCGGAACAGCTTCGCCTGCGTGTCGCGGTCGGAATGCTCGTAGAAGTAGTCGAGGCCGGTCTCGCCAATCCCGATGACCTTGGGGTTCTCGGTCGCGGCGAGCAATTTGGCCCGGCCTAAGTCTTCGTGGTCGTCAGCATGGTGCGGGTGGATGCCGACACTGGCATAGACATCGGCTTCACGTTTGGCCGTGCCAACGACCTGATCCCACTCAGCCTCTTTGGTCGAGATGTTGAGGAACGCCCCCACCCCGGCCTCACGCGCACGGGCAAGGACGCCGTCCTGATCTTCGACGAGGCCCTTATATTCAAGGTGGCAATGGCTATCGATCAGCATCACGCGTCTTCCTGTTCCGGCATTTCCAACCGTGGGAAGATGGGTGTTGGCTTGGCGACTTTGAAGTCAGATCCAACCAAATGCGCCCACCAATCGTAGCCTTCGTGTATGTCTTTAAACCGACGCTCGTCCTCCGGCACACCTAGTGTATCGAGCAATAGAGCAGCCTTTTCGGGCACAACTGGTTGAACAGCGATGGCAAGATCGCGAAGGGCCCGAAAGAGAGTCATGAGCACTCCCTTCATTCGCTCTGGGTCAGTCTTTTTCAGTGTCCATGGAGCTTGCTCATCCACGTATTGGTTGCATTCGTTTACGGCCTGCATCCAGTTCACGATACCAACTGAGAACGATAGCTTCTCAAACTCGATTGGTAGTGCAAGACCGCACCAGTGCCGAACGGATTGGAGCAAGTCCAAATCCGCGTCCAATTCTTCGTAAAACTCAAGTTCCCCATCCATGTTCTTGTTAATCATGGACAAAGTGCGCTGCGCCAGATTGCCAAAGCTGTTCGCAAGTTCGGCGTTGCAGCGGGTGACAATAGCTTCGGCGGAGTAGCTTCCGTCCTGCCCGAAAGCGACTTCGCGCATCAGAAAGTAACGCAAGGCATCGACGCCGAATTGCTCGGCCAGTTCCAGTGGATCGGTGACATTGCCGAGCGACTTCGATTCTTTCTGCCCACGGTTGAGCAGGAAGCCATGTCCGAAAACCGCTCTGGGCACGGGCAGCTTCGCGCTCATCAGAAATGCGGGCCAGTAGATCGTGTGGAAGCGGACAATGTCCTTGCCGATCAGGTGCAGGTCGGCGGGCCAGAACTTGCCCATCTCTTCCGTCTCGTCAGGGAAGCCGAGGCCGGTGAGGTAGTTGGTCAGCGCATCGACCCAGACATACATCACATGATTGTCGGAACCGGGCACCTTCACACCCCAGTCAAAGCTGGTGCGGCTGACTGACAGATCGCGCAGGCCTTGCTCGACAAAGGCGATCATTTCGTTGCGACGACTCGCGGGTTCTAGGAAGCCGGGTGTCTTGAGCAGTTCGAGCAGCGGCTCTTCATATTTCGACAGGCGGAAGAACCAGCTTTCCTCAACCGTCCACTCCACCGGCGTGTCTTGAGGTGAGAGCTTCTGGCCGTCCTCTCCCTCTTTCAACTCGCTTTCGTCGTAATAGGCTTCGTCACGGACTGAGTACCAGCCTTCATATCGGTCGAGATAGAGGTCGCCGGCCTCTTCCATCCGCTGCCAGATGGCTTGCGACGCGCGGTGGTGGTCGTCCTCGACTGTGCGGATGAAGCGGTCGAAGCTGATATTCAGCTTCTCATCCATCTGTCGGAAATAGCCGGACATTTCGTCCGCCAGATCGCGCGGTGTGCGGCCCTGCTCCTCCGCTTTGCGCGCCATTTTGAGGCCATGTTCATCCGTGCCGGTCTGGAAGCGCACTTCGCGGCCACGCAGGCGTTGGAAGCGGGCAATGACGTCGGCTGCGATCCCCTCATAGGCGTGCCCGATATGCGGGCGGCCATTGGGATAGTTGATCGCAGTGGTGATATAGAACGGTTCAGCCATGGGCGCGTTCGCTAGCGGGCGCAGCGCGCATGAGCAAGCCGCCGATTTCAACCGACAGAAGGCCGGTGTCGAAATTGTAGGTCGGTGCCTGCGCTGCGAGGGTTACGAGCGCCCCGTGCGTCTCCACCAAAGCGGCTCTGTGCGCGGCATCTGGCGTTGTGCGGGCGGTCTCAGCCACGATGGCTTGAGCCAGCTCGAACACCGCATCGAGCCTGGCGCGGTCGGCGCGCGGACCGATCATTTTGGATAGGTCGGTTCGCCCACTCATATCGCGGTCGCCCTGTGTGATCAGCGACTGGATGGCTGCCGCCACTGGGCCAAGGTCCTGCTCAGCGAAGCGCAGGGCTGCTCCGTATGATCCTTCCGCCGCGCGGATGGCCGCTTCGCGCGCCCCGCCCTCGCCCGTTCCCGATGCGTCGAGCATCCGCTCCAACTGAGAGTTCGTCAGGACCGGGAAGCGCAGCATTCGGCAGCGTGATCGGATCGTGGGCAACAGCCGCGAAGGGCGGTGCGCGACCAGCATGAAATAGGTGCCTTGCGGCGGTTCCTCGAGGCTTTTCAGAAGGGCGTTCGCCGCGCTGATTTCCATATCATCCGCGGGATTGATGATGATCACGCGCCTCTCGCCCAAGGTTGGCCGCGTGGTCAAACGGCGCTGCATTGCGCGGATCTGATCGACGCGGATGCTGCGCGCGCGTTCGAACTTCTTGCCATCGGCCTGGGCGCGCGCTTCCTTGTCGTTCTTGGCGCCATAGGTGAGGACGATGATGTCGGGATGGTCGCCCGGCGGCTGCGGAACACCCTCTTGCGCAACCAATTCGCGCGCGGCGGCCATGGCAAAGTCGAGCTTGCCGAGCCCCTTTTTGCCTGCGAGCAGCCAGCCATGATGCATCCGCGCACCCGCCATCGCCCCGCGCCAGTCGCGCCAGGCATCCGCGTGGTTGAGCCATTCGGGGGTTGGCGCATTGCTCATTCGGGCGAGTTCTCCAGCATCGACGCAAGAGCGGACAAAACGCGAGCATGGACTTCTTCCGGAGTCCCAATCCCGTCGAGGCGTTTGATGCCAACAGGGTCTTCAGTGGCCAGCATGCGGAAACTGTCAGCCACCGCCTCGTGATAGGCTGCGCTGCGCCCTCCGATTGCGTCGCTTTCCCCGCCGTCGCGTGCGGAAAGACGCTCGGACAGGCGCGCGCTGTCGACTTCAAGAAGAAGCGTGCAGTCAGGTCGCATCCCATCGCTGCCAAAGGCGTGGAGTGTTTGGATGGCTTCATCCCCCAGCCTCCCTGCTCCGCCCTGATAGGCGCGGCTTGAATCGACGAAGCGATCACAGACTACCCAGGCTCCGCGCGCCAAAGCGGGGCGGATCAGCGTCGCAACATGGTCAGAGCGAGCCGCCGCAAACAGCAACGCCTCAGCCTTCGCGTTCCACCCCTCCCCCGGCGGATGGAGCAGCAATTCACGAATAGCCTCTGCACCCGGAGTACCGCCTGGCTCGCGAGTGACGATCACTTCGAGCCCACGCGCCCGCAAAGCCGCTGCCAACATCTTGGCCTGAGTGGACTTGCCGGTCCCCTCCCCGCCTTCAAAGGCAATGAAGCGCCCTCTTGGCGTCCGACCGATCATGAGAACCACCCCGCAATCCCGTTGAACAGGCGAGAGAAGAACCCAGCCTCTCCCACCGCTTCAACCGCGTGCAAGGGAATGCGGGCGGGCTCCATTCCCGGCACCTCGACCACCAAAGTCGCGATGCTTTGCCCTTCTGCAATCGGAGCGCGTACCGGACCATTGTAACGGATCACAGCGGAGACTTCGCCCATTCGCCCTTTAGGGACGTTGACGAACACATCACGATCAGCTCGCAACTCGACCGAGCGCGCATTGCCGTTTTGCACCCGCGCAGAGCCGATGACCGTTCCCGCATTAAACAGCAGTTTGCGATCAAACTCGGCAAAGCCCCATTCCATCAACCGCCGCGCAGCCCGTGTTCGGACCGATTGTCGCGGGGCTCCAGCGATGACCAACACAAGCCGTTGCCCGTCGCGCTCAGCGGTACCGAGATAGCCGAAGCCTGCCTCGTTCGTGTAGCCGGTCTTGATCCCATCCGCCCCTTCGATCACGCCAATAAGAGGGTCGCGATTGGTCTGTTCGATCCCGCCATAGGCAAAGCCGGGCTTGCCCATATAGCGCGCATATTCGTTCGGATAGCGCGTCACCAGCGCCTGAGCGAGCTTCACCAGATCGCTTGCGGTTGTGAAAGTAGCACCTTCATCCGGCCACCCATTGGGCGTGCCGAAATGGCTGCTCGTCATGCCCAAAGCGCGCGCCTCTGCGTTCATGCCGTCGACCCACGCAGCAACCGACCCCGCTTGTCCTTCAGCGAGCATTATCGAGGCATCATTGGCGGAGATATTAGCGATACCCATCAGCAAATCGTGGACCGCAACCTGATCGCGCGCATTGATCCACATCGTGGAGCCCTGCCCGTTCCACTCCTCCCACGTTTCATCACGCATCGTATATGCCTGCTGCGGATCGAGCGCGCCCTCCTCCATCCGCCTGAAGGCCGTGAACAAGGTCATGGTCTTTGTGATCGAGGCGGGGACAAAGCGCCGCTGCGTTTCCCGCGCGAACAACACCTGCCCGCTGGTCACGTCGACCAGGATCGCGATGGGGGCATCCTCAGCGCTGGGCACACCCGGCTGAACCTGCGCAAATGCTACATGCGGCAGCAGGAATGCCGCAAGAAGGAGTGTGAGAGCTCTAATCACACCGGCGTTCTAGCCCGCAGACCCGCAATAGGCGAGGCCGGAGCGGTGCTTAGTTCACGATTTCGTCAGCCAGCAATCCAACGCTCATCGCGTAATAGTTCGAGCAATTATACTCGAGGATCACGCGGTAATTGCCAGTGAGGAGGTAAGCGGGCTCTCCCGGACCATCAGGCTGGAACAGGCTGGTGAGTGTGTCGTCTGGAAGCGGGCGTTGCGGTTGCACTCCCAGCGCGCGCCATTCAGCGATGGTCTTCCACTGGCTGTGCCGTTCATGCACACGCGAGCAGACGGGGGAAACCAATTCTGACTTATAGGCATCGACGTCGAAGCCGCGCGGAACACTGGCGCGCACGCCCCAAGGCTGTCCGGTGCGCCATCCGGCGTCTTTGAAGTAGTTTGCGATCGAGGCAAATGTATCGGCGCGATTGGTGAAGATGTTGGCCCGGCCGTCCCCATCACCATCCTTGGCGAGGCGCAGATACACCGAAGGCAGGAATTGCGGATTGCCGAAAGCGCCAGCGTAACTGCCGACGAGCTGACTGCGCGAATAGCCTTTGTCGGCGACCTGCATCAGGGCAACCCACTCGCCGGCAAACAGGTCGCGGCGGCGACCTTCCCATGCGAGAGTTGCAAGGCTGCGTGACAGGTCGAAATTGCCTCGGATCTGGCCATAAGCGGTTTCATGTCCGAAGATTGCGACGATGATCTCTCCCGGCACGCCATATTCCGCTTCGACCGCGCGAAGTTGGGCAGAGTTCGCGCTGTAAACCCGCTTGCCACCAGCGATGCGGGTCGGATTGACGTGGGTCCGAATGTAAGGGGCCATGGCCGGATAGCCGCGCCGCGTCGGGCTTCCGGGTTGGCCGCGGTCAAGGCGGATCACTCGCTCGTTCGGCGTCAGACCAGCGGTCATGCGGCTAAGCGTTGCCTCGCTCACACCCTCAGCCCGCGCCCGCGCCTTCAGAAGTTCGAGATAAGCGTCAAAGTCGATCCCATCGCGCGCGGCCACTTGCGCATGTGTCGGGGCTGGAGCGGAAAGGCTACCGACCATCGCGGCGGCAAGAATGGCGAAGGAAGTGGTAAGCAAGCGGTTGAAGCGCATCTTTGGGCGTCTCTCAATCAGGGGTTGTTGCAAGTCAGATCGCATAATTCAGCATGAACTCATAGTCTTCGCGGCACGCATCGGCTGTTTTTCTATACTCTCCATCGAGTGCCGGCAGCGCGCCGGGCGCAGTGCCAAACCCGGTGGAGGCGTTGACCTTATCATACCAATGTGAACCCCAGATGCCGTCTTGGGGATGAGGTCCGCGCTCCCAGCTGAGCATCGCAGGGTCCCAAGCGATATCGAGCGCGGCGCACAGCTTTCTCAGAGCGCTTTCGGGATCGAGCAAAATGGTGTGGCTGTCGATTACAGGCGGCGCGCGGCCTGTCCGCTCAGCTTCCTTCTCGAAATATTCGCGTTGGCGCATGACGCCCAGATGTTCGGGCCGGATGGCAGCGCGTTTGTTGGCATAGCTCGCCGCGACGCGGATCGGGTCTCGGATCAGGAAGGCGTGGCGGGTCTCGGGAAAGTCGAGGATGCTGACCGGGCCTTCCATGTGGTGGGGCATATGCTTCTGATACCAAATTGCGCTGCCATCGGGCGCGCTGCCGTTTTGAGCCTCCTTCACGCTTTCCCAGTCGCAATCCATGTCGGCGATGATCTCATCGATCATCGGCTGCGGATCGCGCGTGGTGTTAAGATAGGCTCCGTAGAACGGCTCATCACTCACGAACGTGTCCGACCGGCTCGAGAAACTGCGCATCATCGCGGTCGAAAGATTACGCGGCCCCGACCACATGGCGATACGAAGGGTCATGAGACGTCGCGATCCATCAGCTCGCGATAGAGACCCTGTAAGCGCTCGACCATCGGCCCGCGCGCAGGCGTGAGTGCTCGGCCATCCACTTCGGTCACGGGAACGACGCCTGCGAAGGTCCCGGTGACAAAGGCCTCATCCGCGCCATAAACATCGGTGAGCGAGAAGTTCTTCTCAAACACCGGAATGCCAGCCTCTCGGCAAACCTGGATGACATTGCTCCGGGTAATCCCGCCCAGGCAATAATCGCCGGAGGAAGTCCACACCTCACCCTTCCTCACAATGAAAAAGTGGGTCGAATTGCACGTCGCGACGAAGCCATGCGGGTCAAGCATCAAGGCCTCATCCGCACCCGCCTGCGTCGCCTGAATGCAGGCGGTGATGCAGTTGAGTTTGGAGTGCGAGTTCAGTTTCTGGTCCTGTACCGCCGGATCGCCTCTCCGCACATGCACAGTGAAAAGCCGGATACCGGTCTGAATGGTCGAAGGCAGCGGAGCCTTGTACTCCGGGATGATAACGATGGTTGCGGGCGAGATGACAACGCGCGGGTCTTGATACGGCGTTGAGCGAATGCCGCGCGTCACCATCAGTCGTATGTGCACGCCCTCTTCCTCACGCATGCCGTTGCCGTCGACTACTGCGTCGATGCGCTCGCACAGTTCTTCGCGGGTGAGGCCGATATCCATCGCAATGGCCTTCGCGCCTTCATACAGCCGGTCGAGATGCGCCTCCAGAAACGCGATCTTGCCGCGATGCAACCGCAACCCCTCCCACACGCCGTCGCCCAGCATGAAACCACTGTCAAAGACCGAAACCGTCGCCTCAGCGCGCGGGGTCAGCACCCCGTTGACGCTGATCAGAACCGTGTCATTGCGGAGATCAGGAGTGAAATCGTGCGTGCCTTGAGCCATGAAATGCTTCTACCTGCATGTTGGGTGGTGACAAGCGCCTCGCACCTCGCTAGCGAGCTTTTCGAACCACGGATGCGGACAGTTGGCAGAGTGGTTGAATGCACCGGTCTTGAAAACCGGCAAGGGTGCAAGCCCTTCCAGGGTTCGAATCCCTGACTGTCCGCCACCTCTTTTCTGTCCTACCGCTTCGCCGCTTGAGGACGGCTTCTCCAGCCATCACATATGGAGCGTGCGTCCATACGCATCGAGGACGCTTTCGTGCATCATCTCTGACAAGGTCGGGTGCGGGAAGACGGTTTGCATCAGCTCGGCTTCGGTCGTCTCCAGCGTCTTGCCGACCGTATAGCCCTGGATCAGCTCGGTCACTTCCGCGCCGATCAAATGCGCGCCCAGCAGCTCTCCGGTCTTGGCGTCGAAGACGGTTTTGATGAAGCCCTCAGCCTCTCCTAGAGCAATCGCCTTGCCGTTGCCGATGAAGGAGAAGTTGCCGACCTTGACCTCGTGACCTGCTTCCTTGGCCTTCGCCTCGGTCATGCCGACGCTGGCGACTTGCGGGTGGCAGTAAGTGCATCCGGGAATGTTACTGCGGTCAAGCGGGTGCGGATGGACCTCTGTGTTGCCGAGTTCCTGTGCGATGGCTTCGGCGGCGGTGACGCCCTCGTGGCTTGCTTTATGCGCCAGCCATGGTCCCGGAGTGCAGTCTCCGATGGCCCACAAACCAGCGGTCTTGGTGCGGCCATAGTCATCAATCTGGATGAAGCCACGGTCCATCTCAGCGAGGCCCTCCAGCCCGATATTTTCGGTGTTGGGGACGATCCCGATGGCGGTGATGCAGTGGCTGAACTCGGTCGTCTCGACCTTGCCCTTGGCATCCTTGATCGTCGCGGTTACGCCTTTGTCGGAGACCTTGATGTCCTCGACACCAGCGCCGGTCATGATGGTCATGCCCTGCTTGGTCAGGCTCTTTTCGAGGAAGGCCGAAACCGCCTCGTCCTCCACCGGAACGATCCGGTCGAGCATCTCCACCACCGTCACATCGACCCCGATATCGTTGTAGAAACTCGCAAATTCGATCCCGATCGCGCCGGAGCCAATGACCAGCAATTTGGAGGGCTTCTCCGGCGGGGTCATGGCGGTGCGATAGGTCCACACGCGCTTGCCATCGGCAGGCGCGAACGGCAAGTCGCGAGCGCGCGCTCCGGTGGCGACGATGACGTGCTTGGCGGTGAGTTGCTCTTCGCCTTCGTCTGATTTCACCGTCAGAGAGGTCGCGCCGGTCAGCGTGCCCTCCCCCATATGGACAGTGATCTTGTTCTTCTTCATCAGGTGCGTGACGCCCTGATTGAGCTGCTTGGCCACGCCGCGAGAACGCTTCACGATGGCTTCCAGATCCGCCTCAATCTCGCCTGCGACCTTCAGGCCGTACTCGCTGGCCCGGTGCATCTGGTGATAAACTTCCGCTGAGCGCAGCATCGCTTTGGTCGGAATGCAGCCCCAGTTGAGGCAGATGCCGCCCAGATTCTCTCGCTCGACAATAGCGGTCGTCAGACCCAGCTGCGCGCACCGGATCGCGGCGACATAGCCACCGGGCCCAGAGCCAAGAACGATAACGTCATACGAGTTTGCCATCAGGCGATTTCCTTTTCCTGGGGAGGATTATTGAGGGAGTTGCGAAGGGGGCGGAGGATCCAGAGCCAGCCTAGGATGCCATAAGTAAGGGCGGCGACAAACGAAGGTATGCCCAGAACCACCACTCCAGACTCCCCTCCCAGAACAAAGCTGGCAAGGATCATCATGATCCCCGCCAAGACTGCAACGATGGCAACCGTAGTGGGCGACAACACCAGATGATCCCACGAGAGATGGAGCGTCAAAAGAGCGATGGGCAGGCCCAGAATGAAGGAGCCAGAAAGACTAATCACAAACACGCCTTGGATAGTCTCTGGATTGATATCCGGCCCCAAGAATGCCCCGTTCTCAAGCATCAGAAAACCGATGAAATACAAAGTGGCCATCGCTGCCGCACAAACGGCAATCACGATAGCCTTCGCGATCACCGCCAAACTCAAACCACCAGCCCCATCGGGTTCTCGATCAGCGTGCGCAATTGGTCCATCAGCTTGGCGCCGTCCACACCGTCAATCGCGCGGTGGTCGAAGCTTCCCGTAGCGCTCATCACGGTTGCGACGGTCAATTCGTCATTGACGACATAGGGCCGCTTCTCGCCAGCGCCGACGGCAAGGATCATACCCTGCGGCGGGTTGATCACAGCGTCGAATTGCTTGGTGCCGAACATGCCGAGATTGGAGAGGCTCGCCGTGCCGCCCTGGAATTCGTGCGGTTGCAGTTTGCCCTCGCGCGCCTTACCAGCGAGTGCCTTCATCTCCGCTGAAATCTCTGCAAGGCTCTTGCGGCCTGCATCGCGGATGATCGGGGTGATGAGGCCCGAGGGAGCCGCCACCGCGACTGAAATATCAGCGCGGGTGTATTGATGCATCACGTCGCCCTGGAACGACACATTGCACTGCGGCTCGCGCGTCAGGGCCTTGGCCAGCGCCTTGATGATAAAGTCATTGACCGACAGCTTTACGCCATCGGCTTCAAGCGCCGCGTTCAGCTCGCTGCGGAGCTTCAACAGCGGGTCGAGGCGGATATCCACGGTGAGGTAGATATGCGGCACGGTCTGCTTTGCCTCTGTCAGGCGGCGCGCGATGACCTTGCGGACGTTGTTGAGCTTTTGCTCTTCGTAAGGGGCGTCGAGATCGCTGACGGGCTGTTTCGCCGTCGCCGGTGCAGGAGCCGCCTTGTCTTCCTTCGCCGTAGCGGGGGCAGGCGTGAAGGCGTCGACATCGGACTTGATGATCCGACCGCCCGGCCCAGAGCCCGAAATCTCGCCCAGCGAATAGCCTGCATCCGCCGCCAGCTTGCGCGCTAGAGGAGAAGCAATCACCCGGTCTCCCGAACGCGCAACCACAGCAGGAGCGCTGCCACCGATAACCGCTTCCACATCCGCCTTGACGATACGCCCCTTTGGACCGCTGCCTTCGAGGCCGGCGAGGTCCACACCCTCATTCACTGCAATGCGGCGCGCGAGCGGGCTGGCTTTCACATCATCATTGGCGGGATTGGAGTTGGCCGCTGCGGGTGCGGGGGCTGGCTCAGGTGTCGCAACAGGCGCAGGTGTCGCATCGGCTGTCGGAGCGCTCACATCGCTGACATCCTCGCCCTCTTCGGCCAGCATCGCGATGACCGATCCGACCGAGACGTTCTCCGTCCCCTCTTCAATCAGGATCGCGGCAAGCACGCCCTCATCAACAGCCTCAAATTCCATCGTAGCCTTATCGGTTTCAATCTCGGCCATGATGTCACCCGAGCTGACGGTATCGCCGACCTTCACCAGCCAGCGAGCGAGGGTCCCTTCCTCCATGGTCGGCGACAAAGCGGGCATCTTGATTTCGATAGCCATGATGTATTGCAAAACTCCCTAGGCGCGATCCCAAGGCCCAAAGGTCAAACACCGCAGGCCTTACGCGAAGTGTCCATCCATGCCTTTAGCCAATGATGCGTTTGGGGCAAGTCCTCTCACGTGCTTGCATTGCGGGAATTTTACCCGGATACCCTAGCGGCAATGGGATTGTAGGCTCGGACCTCGACACGGAGACAGTGAGTGCGCACATTCCTGGTGGTGATGGACGAAAGCGACGAAGCGCGTGCGGCAATGCGCTATGCGGCGCGGCGGGCAGTGTCGGTAGGCGGCGCGGTGCATATCCTGGCCTTGGTCCGGCAACAGAACTTCAGCGCTTTTGGCGGCGTGCAAGCGACCATTGAACAAGAAGCGCGCGACCGGGCAGAGGTTCTGGCCCACGGCGTTGCCGGTAATCTATTGGCTGAAAGCGGGATCATGCCAACCATATCGGTCAAGATTGGCAATGGCCCAAAACTGGTGAGCGAATTTCTGGAAGGCCATTCCGAAGTTGCCGCATTGATCCTCGGCGCGGCGAGCGGCGGCTCTCCTGGCCCTCTGGTGACGCACTTTGCCGCCAATGCGGGTGGGCTGCCCTGCCCCGTCTACATCATCCCCGAAAGCTACGACGAGAAAGCCGCCGAGCACGAAGCCTAGGCGCTTACTTGCGGCGCTTGGTCTGTTTGCGGACAGTGCCTGGTCCCCGGCGTTTTCCGACCATGAACTTTCCTCCGCCCTTGCCACCTGTTCCGCCGGGACCGCGCTTTCCCCGCCCTTGGCCCTTGCGCCCATAACGAGGCGCAGGGCGCCTCCCGCGCGCCTCGATCTCGTTGCCATCGGCATCGACGGGTACGAATTTGAGCGCGCCCGTCAGCGCGTTGGACTCTCCCAGTTTCAACTTTAACCGGTCGCCTGGCGCATAGGTTGTGCCGGTCTGCTCTCCGGTCAGGGTCTGCGCAGCCTCGTCATAGGCAAAGTGCTCGCGGCCCAGTGTCGAGACTGGCACAAGGCCATCCCCGCCCAAACCTTCGATTGTCGCGAAGAAGCCGAAGCCCTGAACGCCTGTGATGCGCGTGTCAAAGACCTCTCCCACCCGGCCAGAAAGCCATGCCGCGACATAGCGGTCGACCGTATCGCGCTCCGCTTCCATCGCGCGCCGTTCAGTCTGGCTGATCGCGTCTGAAGCTTCTTTCAGGCTTGCTCGGTCTTTGTCCGACAACCCACTTGCATCGGGCAGCACATCTCTTTGGGGCCCCTTGGGCGCGGGCTGTTCAAGCTTGTAGGCATCGACCAGAGCGCGGTGGACGAGCAGATCGGCATAGCGCCGAATGGGCGAGGTGAAGTGCGCATAAGACCCAAGCGCGAGCCCAAAGTGCCCAGCATTCGTCGGTGAGTAATAGGCCTGCGTCTGCGTGCGCAGCACCTGCTCCATCACCTGCGCCTTTTCGCTTTCATCATCGATATTGCCGAGGATGCGGTTGAACAGCGACGGCTTTACGACTTGTCCCAGCGCCAATGGCATATCGAGCGTCGCCATATAGTCGCGCAAAGCAATCAGCTTCTCACGGCTCGGCGGTTCGTGGACGCGGTATACGACCGGAGAAGTCTTCTTCTCCAGCGCAGTTGCCGCCGCGACATTGGCCGCGATCATAAAATCCTCAACCACGCGGTGCGCATCGAGGCGTTCTCGCACGGCAATCTCGGCGATTTGGCCTGCGTCGTCGAGCATCACGCGGCGTTCGGGTAGTTCAAGTTCGAGCGGTTCGCGCGCATCGCGTGCTGCGGCGAGCAGCTTCCACGCGGCCCAGAGGTTGGAAAGGAACTCCGGCGCGTCGCCTGCGTCCACTTTCGCCTGTGCATCTTCGTAAGCGATCACATGCGCGATCCGGACAATAGCGCGGGTGAAGCGGACTTTGCCGACTTTGCCCTGCGCATCGATATGGAAGTGGCACACCATCGCCGCGCGGTCCTCGCCCTCTCGCAAAGAACACATGTCGGCGGACAGCACTTCGGGCAGCATCGGGACAACGCGGTCGGGGAAATAGACAGAGTTGCCGCGCTTCCTCGCCTCGCGGTCGAGCGCTGAGCCGGGGCGCACATAGTAGGACACATCCGCAATCGCGACCTTGGCGTTGAAGCCGCCCTCGCCATCCGGCTCGGCCCAAATCGCATCGTCGTGGTCACGCGCATCGGCAGGGTCGATGGCTATGATGGGAAGATCGCGCAGGTCTTCGCGTTTGTCCTGTGACAAAGCGAGCTCGGCGGCTTGGCCCGCCTCTGTGATGACGGTTTCGGGGAAGGTGTGCGGGATGCCGTGTTTGGCAATGGCGATGAGGCTGAAGCTTTTGGGTGCGAGCGGGTCGCCGACCACTTCGATCACTTTGACCCCGGAACGTTCGGAGCGCCCCGCCCGCTCAGCGATAACCAGTTGGCCTTCCTCGGCCTCGCCCAAATCACTGATCGGAGAGCTCCTCCGCACACGCTTGTCGACCGGCGCGAGCCAAGGCTTGCCGGCGCCATCAAGCTCAACAACGCCCATCAGGCCTTCGGTGCGAGCGGGTAGCTTCTTGATCGGAAAAGCGACCCAACCACTCTCTCCCTCCTCGGTCCGGGAGAGCACGCGATCGCCGCGTTTCAGGGCGGGTGCGCGTTTGCCGCCCCGCCCCTGCATCTCGCGAACCGTCACACGCGGAGGCTTCTCGGGCGCATCGGGAGCCCAGTTGTCGGGCACTGCAATCGGCTCGCCATCCTCAATCTCGATCACGCGCAGGACAGTCACTTTGGGTACGCCGCCCATGCGGTGATAGGCGGTCTTCTTGCCGTCGATAAGGCCTTCCTCCGCCATGTCCTTGAGCAGTTTTTTGAGCGCGATCTTTTCCTGACCTTTGAGGCCGAAGGCGCGCGCGATTTCCCGCTTGCCTGCAGGCGTATCGCTGGTCTGGATAAACTCGAGAACCTGCTTCTTGGAAGGCAGGCCAGCGGGACGGCGGGTGTTGCGTTGAGCCATCAGTGACGGGCCATTCTAGAAGCGAACGGGGCCGTCTCCATACTGGTTCGGCCCTTCCTGCGATTTGAGGACGCCGAAACCGATGACGACGATGTAGCCAATCCATCCAACGAGACCCAGAACACCCATCTCTGCTTGCAAGGCATAAGGGTTGAATCGCTCGTCGGTTGCGCCAGTTGCGGATTGAGTCATCGCTTCGAAGGTCACTTCCTCGATGCGATCCAGAAAACTGAGCGTGTAGATCTGGCTGAAGAGCTGCGTGATGATCGGAATTGCTGCGATCCAGCCCGTATAGCCCGCATCATGCAAACGACGGACGAAGCTGGCCAGCATCAGAATCGCAGTCAGGATCGTGAGCGCAAAGCCGACATAGGTCAGGGTCCGGATCTGCCCCGCCATCTCCTGCGCCATGCCGCGCACAACCATGTCCGGGTCCTGCCCAACGGTTGCGGCGTCAAACACGGTCGAAAAGATCGCGACATACATCGGGATTGAAGCCACCATCGTGATGACGAACTGCGCGATCACCAGAAACAAAATATAGTACCAAAACGTCGAGCGCGCATCGCGGCCTTCGAAATTCAGCACATTGGCAAGGCTGTATCTGATTGAATCGAGCATGGTCGTGTCCCCTCTTCGCCGCCTAGTAGGCGCGTGCCACCAGAATACGCTCTACCGCCGGATCGCCGGTGAAGACACAGGTTCCACTCGCAGCTTCGCTATCCTTGGGCACATTGCGAATGGTCAGTTTTTCTGCCTTCAGCTTCTCAACCACCGCCTCCAAGGCCGCGCCCGTGGGCTTAGACCACTCAACCTCGACCCAGCCCGGATATTTGCCGCCCTTGCGGAAGTGGTTAACCGCGTCGTGCCAGTCGGTGATGCCGCGCGTGATATTTGCGTCGCGGCGGGTCGCCGCTTCGGTGAAGAGGCTGGTCTGAATGTCTTCGAGAAGTGCAGCGGCACCAGCGGCAAACTCATCACGCGGCGTGAAGGCCATGGCAGGCTTGCCATTGTCCATGTTCCACAAAGCATCGCGGCGCAGGACAGCGACCTTGCCGCCCTCCATATCGCGCGGGCCGACCTCCACGATGACCGGAGCCCCTTTCCGCACCCAGGCCCAGCGTTTGGCCGCCGCCTTGCCCGGTGTTTTGTCTAGTAGGACGCGGATCGGTTCGCCCATTGCGGATTGGCTAGCGAGCGATGCACGCACCTCTTCGCAATAGGCAAGCACGGCTTCATCCTCCGGCTTCTCGCGCAGCATGGGCAAGATGATGATCTGATGCGGAGCGATACGCGGCGGCACTCGCAGGCCGTCGTCGTCGCCATGAGTCATAACGACACCGCCAATCAGCCGGGTTGAGACACCCCAACTGGTCGTATGGCAGAGCTGCTGCGTGCCCTCGCTATCCTGATAGTGAATGCCCGCCGCATGCGCGAAATTGGTGCCGAGATAATGCGAGGTGCCCGCCTGCAGAGCCTTCCCATCCTGCATCATTGCTTCGATCGACCAGGTCTCATCCGCGCCGGGGAAACGTTCATTCTCGGGCTTCTCGCCTGCGATCACAGGCAGCGCTAAGTCCTCTTCCGCACAGGCGCGATACATTTCGAGCGCACGGTGCGTTTCCTCAAGCGCTTCGTCACGGGTCGCGTGCGCAGTATGGCCTTCCTGCCAGAGGAACTCGCTGGTGCGTAGGAACATCCGTGTGCGCATTTCCCAGCGGACAACGTTAGCCCATTGGTTGAGCATCAACGGAAGATCGCGCCAGCTTTGCACCCAGCGCGCCATCGCATCGCCAATGATGGTCTCGGAAGTCGGGCGAACAACCAGTGGCTCTTCGAGCTTGGCCTCTGGATCGGGGATCAGACCGCCCTTCCCATCCGCAATCAGCCTGTGATGCGTGACGACAGCCATTTCCTTGGCAAAGCCTTCGACGTGATCAGCTTCCCGTTCGAAATTGGCGAGCGGAATGAAGATCGGGAAATAGGCGTTCTGGATGCCCGCCGCCTTGATCCGGTCATCCATCAGGCGCTGCACGCGCTCCCAGATGCCGTAGCCCCACGGCTTAATCACCATGCAGCCGCGCACTCCGGATTCCTCGGCCAAGTCAGCCGCGGAGATCACTTCCTGATACCATTTGGCGAAGTCGTCTTCGCGCTTCACATTGAGCGCGTGCCTGATGTTAGCCACTCGATTTCCTGCTTGTCTGTTTGCCGGAGCGGAGTGGGCTTATTTGCCCAGCTCGTCCAGCTTCTTTTGCATCGCAGCCATCTGCTCACGCAGAGCCGCCAGTTCGGCGTCGGAGCTGTCATTGGCTGGCATGTCTGGCTTCGTCGCCTTGCCTTTTCCCGAAACACCCGGGATCAAAGTCTCAGCCGCTGCGCGCATCATCGCCATGTTCGTTTCGTGAATGGCAGAGAGTGGATTGTTGGCCAGACCCTTCTCAAATGCCTCACGTATCTTCGACTGGTTTTCGCGAAAATTCGTCATACTCGCTTCGAGGTATGACGGCATCATCGCCTGCATCGAATTGCCATACATGCTGATCAGTTGGCGCAGGAAGCTGACCGGCAACATCTGCCCGCCATTGGCTTCTTCGTCCATGATGATCTGGGTCAGGATCGAATGGGTTATATCCTCCCCACTCTTCGCATCGAAGACCGCAAAATCAATGTTCTCACGCACCATCCTGGCGAGGTCTTCCAGCGTGATGTAACTGGATGAAGCCGTGTTGTAGAGACGCCGGTTGGCGTATTTCTTGATGATGATGGTGTCGCCCGATCCTTCAGGCGTTTCTGCTGCTTTGCGTGCCATGTACCTTGACCCCAATACGCGTTTTTACCGACCGTGCTCCATCACTTAGCACCCGCACAATGTGCAGCGCAACAAGAGCGCAGCAATTTGTTTGCAAGCGCGAGAAGCGCGCAGCATTAGCCGCGCATTCTGTGGCCAAGCACAGTCAGCAATTCATATTGAGAAACAGAGCTTTGCTGCGCAGCATGCGGCAGATCAAAGGGCACGTCCAGCCAGTCACCCTCGCGCAGATTCTCTGCCCCTGACAGGTCAACCACCACCATGTCCATCGACACTTTGCCAAGGAGTGGCAGCGCAACCTCTCCTGCCATGAAAGCAGTGCCTTTGCCACGCGCCCGCAAAAAACCGTCTGCATAGCCAAGCGAGACTGTGGCCACTTTCATATCACGCGGTGCGGTGAATTCGCCATTATAGCCAACTGCATCACCGGCACCGATCTGGCGCGTTTGGATGATCGCGGCTTGAAGCTGAGCGACCTTCTGAATTCTGCCGGCAAACTCACCGCGCGGCACGCCGCCATACAGCGCAAGGCCCGGCCGCGTCATGTCGAAGGCGTAGTCTGATCCCAGCGCAATGCCAGCGCTGTTGGCAAGGCTGGCTCTCTTGTGAGCAATACGTGGCAGGCAGGCAGTGAATGCGCTGAGCTGACGCTGGTTCATATCGCTGTCTTCATCGGCGGATGCCAAGTGGCTCATCAACACATCCACGTCGAGCGCTTGGATGGCCGGATCGCCTACCTCGCCCGGAGCAATGCCAAGGCGATTGATCCCAGTGTCGATCATCAGGTGGCATGGCCCCCCGCCCGTCTCGCCCCAGAGCCGCGCCTGCACAAGCGAGTTGATCACCGGCACGCAGCCCATCGCACGTGCATAGTCACAATCGGCCTGCGTCATTGGCCCGTGGAGCACCGCGATCTGATTGGCAGGGACATGCTGAGCCACTGCAGCAACCTCGCTCCAATGCGCGACGAAGAATTTCTCCGCCCCCGCATCGCGCAAGGTTGGCACGCATTCGTCTACGCCCAGTCCATAGCAATTCGCCTTGACTGCCGCGCCAGCCACAGCCCTCTCCCCCGACATCGCATCGAGCATGCGCCAATTGGCGGCAAGCGCGGCGGTATCGACGGTTAGGCGAAGCGACGGCTCAGGTGGATTCATCTTCGAAATCCGTCGGTGGACCACTCTTCAAGCCCCACCATGCGACCAATGTGGCAATCAGGACGAAGCCCCAAGTGTACCAAAGGCCTGCATAGAGATCCCCGGTGCTTGCCACGATGAAGGCGGCAATAAGAGGCAGAAAGCCCCCGAAATACCCTGCACCAAAGTGGTAAGGGATCGACATTGAGGAGTAACGAATCTTGGCCGGGAACATCTCGGTCAATAGCGCTGCGACGGAGCCGTAATTGGCCGCTGACAATCCGCCCAGCACGACCAGCAATGCGACTATCCCAATCATCGCGCCCACGCTTGGCACGCCTTCTGAGAAGTCATAACCGTTGCTGGTCAGGAAGGCTTCGAGTTGGCCCGTCCGCGCCGCGCCATCATCCCACTGATAGCTCTCTAGGTCGAGCTGCGCCTCGCCAACACTCAGAGCCGTCTGCTCACCTGCTTCGACGGTGTAGGAGATGCCAATATCGGTCAGATCCTGCATCAAGCGGCCGCAATTGCTCGTCTGCTCATCGGCAAAAGGATCGTAGTCGCATTGCGGACCGGCGATCGTCACTGGGGAGCTTTGCTGCGCCTCTTGCAGGCCCGGATTGGCGAGCGAACCGAGCGCCCAGAACAGAGGGAAGAGCAAAACCAGCGTCGCGATATTGCCCATCAGGATCGGTTTCCTGCGGCCGACTTTGTCGGACCATTTGCCAACAACGATGTACAGCCCAAGCGCGATGAAACCGGCGATCCCGATCAGAATCTCAGCGGTCACATCCTCCATCCGCATCGGCCCTTTCAGGAACGAAAGCGAATAGAAGAACGCCGTATACCAGATCACTGTCAGACCCGCCGCGACACCGAACAGAGCGACAAAAATGCGCTTCTTGTTGCCCGGATAGGTGAAGCTTTCCACGAAGGGGTTCTTGGCAGTCTCGCCGGCTTCTTTCATCGCTTTGAAAACCGGGCTCTCCGACAGCATCAAGCGCATCCACAAGGAGATGATCAGCAAGACGATCGAGAGCAAGAACGGCACACGCCAGCCCCACTCAGCAAAGTCATCTGCTGGGATCAGCGCACGGCACGCCAACACGACCACGATCGAAAGGACAAAGCCGCCCGCCACACTCGCCTGGATATAACTGGTGTAATAGCCGCGCATATTGGGTGGAGAATGTTCAGCGACATAGATCGCCGCCCCGCCATACTCTCCGCCAAGTGCGAGCCCTTGAAGAATGCGGAAGGCGATAATTATGATCGGTGCGGCAATCCCGATCGTCTCGGCTGAGGGGATCATACCCACACCCGCGGTCGCGATGCCCATCAGTGTGACGGTGACCAGGAACGTATATTTGCGCCCCAGTTTGTCGCCTAGATAGCCGAAAAGGATTGCACCTATTGGTCGAAAGCCAAATCCGACCGCGAAGGTCGCCCAGAAATAGAGCAGGCTTAGCGTTTCATTGCCCGACGGGAAGAATACGGGGCTCAGTAAGCTGGCAAGCGTTCCGTAGATGAAGAAATCGTACCACTCGAAAATGGTGCCCGCAGAGGAGGCCCCGACGACGAGCCGGATTTCCTTCTTTGTCGGTTCGCGATCTGCAAGCGCAGCTGCTTCTGTTCCTGACATATGTCCCCGTTCAAATGTCCTGTGGCCCGCTATCACCAGGCCGATGTCGGCAAGGGTTTAGCCTTAGCTTTGCGGAGAAGAAAGCGCGCTGTGCATAGCCTTCCACGGCAGCAAGAGTGCACCGTGGCGTCCAGCATGGGGCAAAGCAGGCTCAAGAGCATCAAAGCCAGGCCAATCCGGCAGATCTTGCTCACCACTGAGCCACGCTTTGACAGCTTCGAGCATGGTGGTGAAATCCTGTGCCGATTTGCCAGACGCAGCCTTGGCTATCACCGCCGCAGAGCTTTGCCCAACTGCACAAGCGGTGACTTGCATCCCGAGCCGCATGACGCCGCCAGATGCATCGACGCTCAAGCCCAATTCAATCACACTCCCACATGTTCGCGAGCGTTCTTCGGCGGTATGAGTAAAACTGCCCGTCAGGGGAAAATCTGCAAGCTCAGCAGAAAGCGCGAGCAAGCGCGGAGTATAGAGCTTGGAGGAAGATGCGGCCTGATCGGTCACGCTATGGCGCTTCAGCAGCAGCCGCTTCTTCTTCACCCAAGACGCGCGCGCGGCGTTCAGCGATCATCTCGACAAGTTCACGAGAGAAGGCGTCAGCTGCCGGATAGGTGCGGCCTTGCTTGATCCAGTCAGGACGGCCTTCATATCCCCAGACCGTGTCAAAGCCGAGCGCTAAGAGCGAAAAGGCAAAGACAACGATCAAAGCGCCTTTCACTGCACCAAAGCCAAAGCCCAGCACTCGGTCGATCGGACCGAGGATAGAGTTGCGCGAAGCTTCGCCAACATTGCCCGCGATCAGCTTCATCGCGGCATAGGGTATCAGCAGCAGCAGTGCGAAGGAAAGGATCGCTGTCGCAGGGTCCGCATCGTAATATTCGCGCAAAACGTCGGTCATGTCGGAATGGAGGTAATAGACCGAGCAGGCCGCAAGGATCCAAGCCGCCAAGCTCAGCACCTCTTGCACTAGGCCCCGCATGAAGCCGCCAACCGCCGCCACCGCGACGATAATCAGCACGATAATATCAAAAAGAGTCATCCCGACTGCAATTATGAGCTGCCCATCACCTGGTCAACGAGGTTCGCAAGTTGTTTCAGACCTCGATATTCCAGCGTCGACGAACCGGTCTTGGCATCCGACGGGCCGTAGCCTCGACTGAATCCGAGCTTGGCCGCTTCGCGCAAACGCAGCTCGCTATGAGCCACGCGGCGGATTTCGCCTGCGAGAGAGACCTCTCCGAACCAAGCGCTTTTGTCCGGCAACGCTTTGTCGGCGAGCGCGGATACAAGCGCAGCTGCGACGGCCAGGTCTGCTCCGGGATCGGACAGGCGATATCCCCCGGCAATGTTGAGATAGACCTCGCATGAGGAGAAATTGAGCCCGCAACGCGATTCCAGCACTGCCAGCAGCATTGCAAGTCGGCCATTGTCCCAGCCCACCACCGCACGGCGCGGCGTTGCCCCGGATTGCAGCTTCACGATCAACGCTTGGATCTCGACCAGCACAGGTCGCGTGCCCTCCAGCGCCGGAAACACCGCGCTGCCAGCAAGCGGCTGATCCCGGCCAGAGAGGAACAGCATGGAAGGGTTTGAAACCTCCTCAAGTCCCTCGCTTACCATAGAGAACACGCCGATCTCATCCACCGCGCCAAAGCGGTTCTTGAGCGCACGTAGGATGCGATATTGGTGGCTGCGCTCACCCTCAAAGCTCATCACCACGTCGACCATGTGCTCAAGCACACGCGGGCCGGCGATGTTGCCGTCCTTCGTTACATGCCCGACCAGAACCAGCGCCGTGCCTGTTGCTTTGGCAAAGCGGATCAGTTCCAGAGCACACCCGCGCACCTGGCTGACTGTACCCGGAGCGCCCTCAATCGTGTCGGAGTGCATCGTTTGGATCGAATCGATCACCAGCAAAGCAGGCGGGTCGCCCTGCCCCAACGTGGTCAAAATATCGCGCACCGACGTTTCTGACGCCAATCGGATCGGAGCATCGGATACGCCCAGTCGCTGAGCGCGAAGTCGGACCTGCCCCGCCGCTTCCTCTCCCGAGACGTAGACGACATCATTGCCGCCGCGCGCGATCGTTGCGGCGGTCTGTAGCAGCAAGGTCGACTTGCCGATCCCCGGATCGCCGCCCATCAAGATTGCAGAGCCAGGAACAATTCCTCCGCCCAGGGCACGGTCAAACTCAGCTAGCCCTGTGCTCTTGCGCGTTGGCAGCTCCGCCGGGCGATTGAGAGGAACGAACTCGATCCCCCTGCCCCCGCTCGACAAATCATGCTTTTGTGAGAAAACGGTCGCAGGGACATCTTCGGTGAGCGTGTTCCACTCACCGCAATCCCCGCATTGCCCCTGCCAACGCGGGCTCACTGACCCGCAATTGGCGCAAACATATCGCTTTTTCGGCTTTGCCATGGTGCAATCTTTAACCAGAACATTTGCAGAACGCAATTGCCAAATGGAACTATCCACGTCATCAGGCTGACCTATGCGGCAAAAGGAACTTCGCCTCGCTCTGGTTTGCTATGGCGGTGTCAGTCTCGCCGTGTACATGCACGGGGTCACCAAGGAGGTGTGGCACCTCTCTCGCGCAAGCCGCGCCTATCACGGCAGAGATGGTGAACACGCGCCTGATTGCGCTCCGCCAAAAGGGGTCGCAGGGGTCTATTACGATCTGCTGAGCCAGATTGAGGCAGAGCATAAGCTGCGCCTGCGGGTCCTGCCCGACATCCTTACTGGAGCGAGCGCTGGCGGGATAAACGCGGTGTTTTTGGCGCAGGCGGTGCATTCGGGGCACTCGCTGGAGCCGCTCACTGACCTGTGGCTTCTGAACGCCGATGTCAGCGAACTGACCGATCCTGACGCCGAGCCAATGTGGCGCTATGCCAAGTTCTGGGCGCAGCCGATTGCAAACTGGTTTCTCAATCGCCCCGGAAACGCCGTCAACAAAAGCGTCGCGCCGGAAACCCGTGATGAGGTTCGCAACAAAGTCTCCCGCCTGGTGCGCGGGCGCTGGTTCGAGCCGCCATTTTCGGGCGAGCGATTCTCAGCAATGCTCTACGAGGCGCTGGATTCGATGGCCAAGGGTACGCCCGGACCGCCGCTTCTCCCGCCTGATCATCCGATTGACTTGTTCGTCACAGCTACCGACTTCCGCGGCCATGCAGAATTGCTGCGTCTGAATTCCCCTCCCATTGTGGAGGAGACCGAGCACCGCATGCCCATCGCCTTTCGCGCCAAGGCGGTTGAGGAACAGGGCGCACAGCTCGCCCATCCGATGGAGCTGGTGCTGGCAGCACGGGCAACCGCAAGCTTCCCCGGGGCCTTCCCTCCCCTAACACTTGCGGAGATTGACAATCTCGCCGCGCGTGAAGGGCAGATGTGGGACAGCCGGGGTGCGTTCCTAGCGCGCACGATGCCGATGCATATGCGTGGTGGGACGGTCGACAATGTCGCTCTGATCGATGGGTCTGTGCTGGTGAACAAGCCATTTGGCGCAGCCTTGGAGGCAATGGCCGGGCGCTCTTCCCAGCGTGAGGTCGACCGTCGCTTCGTCTATATCGAACCGCGCCCGGATCGCCGCTCTGAAAGCGAAGAGGATTTGGCGCGGCCCGTCGGTTGGTTCGGCGCGATCTTTGGCTCGCTTTCCACCATCCCGCGCGAACAGCCGATCCGCGACGACCTTGAGCGTATTGAGCAGCAGTCGCGCGATGCGCAGCGCCTGCGCCGGATTGTTATGGGTCTGCGCGCAGAGATCGACCGAGCGGTTGAGAAGTTGTTCGGGCTGACCTTTTTCATGGACAGCCCCACGCCCAAACGCCTTGCCAGTTGGCGTGCCAAGGCTCAGCAAGCGGCAGCGGAGAATGCTGGCTATGCCTTTGGGGCCTATGCCCAGACCAAATTCAGCGCGATTGTGGAGCGGCTCGCCCAGCTCACCTATGCCGCAGCGCCCGAGTTGGCCTCCGAATCCGGAGCGCCTGACAGCGATCCAATTGCTTCGGTTTTCCGCAAGGAGCTGGCGCAGCGCGGCCTTGAACAACTGACCGAGCCAAGCGGAGGAGCGACACCCGACGCTATCCGCTTCTTTCGCGCGCATGACATTGGCTTTCGCACGCGGCGTTTGGCGCTGCTGGCGCGGAGGTTATCGCGCGATTGGGAGGTTGATCCCGATATTCCCGACGATGCTCTCGATGTCGCGCGCGGCAAGATCTATGACATCCTCGCGCTTTATCGCCGGGCGGATGATAATGCGGTTCTGGCCGAAGGTTTGGGCAGCGAGTTTCATGCGCTTGCCAAGGATGTGTTCAACCATCCCGGAGCGGTGCTCGATCATCTGGAAACCAAGCGACTACTGCCCGCAACCGACCTTGAAGCGGAGCAAATGTTTGCCGAGGCTTTGCAAGAGATGCCCAAGGAATTGCGGCGGCGGATGCTGCTGACCTATCTGGGCTTTCCCTTCTACGACGTGGCAACCCTGCCGCTGCTGCAAAGCGAGGGGCTGGACGAATACAATCCGGTCAAGATCGACCGCATCTCGCCCGATGACGCACGCTCCATCCGCGAAGGGGGCACACGCGCGACGCTCAAGGGTATTGAGTTCTACAATTTCGGTGCCTTCTTCAGCCGTGCTTACCGCGAGAACGACTATCTGTGGGGTCGCCTGCACGGGGCCGAGCGGATGGTCGATTTGGTGGCCTCAACCGTCGAAGGCGGATTGCCGTCAGAGATGGTGCGCAATGCCAAGCGCTCGGCCTTTCTCGCTATCCTGGAAGAAGAGCGTGAGGCGGGGCGGTGCCGCAGCCATCTGATTGATCAGATCGAGCTTGAGGTCTGCGAGCGGATGGGTTGACCCCCCCCTCAAGTCACGCGCCCGAAGAATAGGAGCATCACTAGTCGCGCATCCTCTGGCGTCTTCCCGAAACCGGGGGCCGCATTGTGAAACTGCCACGGCGAGAACAGCAGCAGCCGGTTGAACTTGGCTGGCACGCGCATGGTGCGCTCCCATTTGCCAGGCGAAGTCGTATCGGCGTTCACCACCCCTTCGATCAGCGCATTGATGTCCGAATAGCCCGCTGCGGTCATGCTTGCGGCGTCTTGAGGGAGAGCCTCCAACCCTGTTCGCTTGTGCCGAAAAAAGTCGGTTCCTCCGGCAATCGGCTTGGCGCAATCCTCAGGCCGCGAGAGGTAGAGGATGCCGGAATAAAAGGCCGGATCGATATGAACCCCGCTGCGGCCCTTATCGGCTCTTCGGGTTAAACGGCAGTGGCCGTGCTGCGTGCCAGGAGCAGCGGCCACTTCAACGCCAAGGGTCTTTGAGACACTCGCATTGAGTGCATCGGTGTTCAGTGGTGTCGAGGAGTTTAGGCCAGGAAAATTCCCGTGCTGCTTTGCCGGATCATACTCCAGATTCAGCGCCGCCCGCCGAGCCGCCCATGGGTCTTTCAGGAAATCGTCGATGATCGTGATGGACGGCAGCATAATGCAGCGCGTTTTATGAGCTTGCGGCGTGATAGCAAGGTGCAGCTAAACTACGCTCCAAAAGCATCCTTCAACTTGCTGAAGAAGCTGCGGCTTTCAGGGCATTCATCACCGGTTTCGGTTTCACGGAACTCTTCGAGGATTTCCTTCTGCTTACGGCTGAGCTTGGTCGGGGTCTCGACCTTGATCTCGACCACGAGGTCCCCTCGTCCGCGTCCCTGCAACACCGGCATGCCGGCACCGCGCACGCGCAATTGCTTGCCCGACTGGATCCCGACCGGGATGTCGATCGTATTGGTCGAACCGTCCAAGTCAGGAATATCGACCGTCCCGCCGAGCGCTGCCGTCGTGAAGCTCACCGGAACGCGGGTCGCCAGTGTCGTGCCCTCACGCTCAAACAAAGCGTGCTGTTTGACGTGAACGAAAATGTAGAGATCACCCGGAGGCGCGCCGCGCTGGCCTGCCTCGCCTTTTCCAGACAGGCGAATGCGCGTGCCGGTGTCGACACCGGGAGGAATATCAACGCTGAGCGCTTGCGCACGGTCCACGCGGCCCTCTCCCCGGCAATCGCCGCAAGGATCTTCAAGGATAACGCCGCGTCCGCCGCAGGAAGGGCATGGACGTTCGACAACGAACATGCCCTGCTTGGCGCGCACCGTCCCTTGGCCATGGCACATATTGCAAGTGCGCTCGCCCGTTCCCGGAGTGGCACCGGAGCCATCGCAGGTGTCGCAGGACTGGCTGACTTCGATCTCGATCTCTTTGGTCGTGCCATGAAAAGCCTCGTCCAGAGTGACTTGCATGTCATAGCGCAAATCCGCGCCGCGCCGAACCTGCTGTTGGCGAGGTCCGCCGCGAGCACCGCCGCCAAAGGCGCTGCCAAAGATGCTTTCGAAAATGTCGCCGATGTCGGCAAAGCCGTCCTGACCTTGCCCGCCAAAGCCGCCATGACCGCCGCCGCCACCATTCATCCCTTGGGTGAAAGCCTCGTGGCCAAAACGGTCATAGGCCGCGCGCTTTTGCGGGTCTTTGAGGACTTCGTAAGCCTCATTCGCGGCTTTGAATTTCGCCTCTGCCTCAGCATCGCCCGGATTGCGGTCCGGGTGCCACTTCATCGCCTGTTTGCGATAGGCAGATTTGAGCGCGGACGCCTCAACATCGCGGGACACGCCCAGCGTCTGGTAATAGTCGGAACCGGTGGTTGCCATCGATCTAGCTCCCCCAAAGACCGCTCACCTCCGCGCGCTTAGAGCGCGGGAGGTGAGTGTCTTTGCGCATCAGGACATCAGTCCTTTTTGCCGTCTTCGTCGACTTCGGAGAATTCAGCTTCGACGACATCTTCGTCTTCGCTGTCCTCTGCGGGAGCGTCTTCGCCAGCGTCACCTTCGGCACCGCCAGCTTCCTGTTCCTGCTTGTAGATCTGCTCGCCCATCTTCATCGCAGCTTGGGTCAGTTCCTGAGCGGCGGTGTTGATTGCTTCCGCATCGTCGCCTTCAAGCGCGGTCTTGGTCGCGGCAATCGCCTCCTCGACAGCAGTCTTGGTTTCAGCGTCGATCTTGTCGGCGTTTTCTTCCAGCTGCTTCTCGGTTGCATGGACGAGGCTGTCGGCCTGGTTGCGGGCTTCGGCACCTTCGCGGCGCTTCTTGTCCTCTTCGGCAAACTTCTCAGCATCCTGAACCATCTGGTCGATATCAGCATCGCTGAGACCGCCCGAGGCTTGGATCTTGATCGTCTGCTCTTTGCCGGTGCCCTTGTCCTTAGCCGCCACGGAGACAATGCCGTTGGCGTCGATGTCGAAGGTCACTTCGATCTGCGGAACACCGCGCGGTGCGGGCGGGATGCCGACAAGGTCAAAGTTGCCGAGCAGCTTGTTGTCAGCCGCCATTTCGCGCTCACCTTGGAAGACCTTGATCGTCACAGCGTTCTGATTGTCTTCGGCGGTCGAGTAGGTCTGCGTCTTCTTCGTCGGGATCGTCGTGTTGCGATCGATCATGCGGGTGAAGACACCGCCCAGCGTCTCGATACCGAGCGAAAGCGGCGTCACGTCAAGCAGCAGAACGTCCTTGACGTCGCCCTGCAGAACGCCCGCCTGAATGGCAGCGCCCATCGCGACGACTTCATCCGGGTTCACACCGGTGTGCGGTTTGGCTTCGAAGAACTTCTCAACGACTTCGCGCACCTTCGGCATGCGGGTCATGCCGCCAACGAGAATAACCTCGTCGATCTCGTCCTTCGAAACACCAGCGTCCTTGAGCGCCTTCTTGCAAGGGTCGAGCGTGCGATTGATGAGGTCGCCAACCAGCTTTTCGAGGTCCGAACGGCTGATTGTCTCCACGAGGTGCAGCGGAGTTGATGCGCCGCCTTCCATACGCGCGGTGATGAACGGGAGGTTCACTTCGGTCGTGGCCGAGCTCGACAGTTCGATCTTCGCCTTTTCAGCGGCTTCTTTAAGGCGTTGCAGCGCAAGCTTGTCCGCCTTCAGGTCCATGTTTTCCTTCTTCTGGAAGGCATCAGCCAGGTGCTCGACAATCGCGTTGTCGAAGTCTTCACCGCCAAGGAACGTGTCGCCGTTCGTGGACTTCACTTCGAACACACCGTCACCGATTTCAAGGATCGAGACGTCGAACGTACCACCGCCAAGGTCGTAGACAGCGATGGTCTTGCCGTCTTCCTTGTCCATACCATAGGCGAGCGCTGCTGCGGTTGGCTCGTTGATGATGCGCAGAACTTCCAGACCGGCGATCTCGCCCGCATCCTTGGTCGCCTGACGTTGAGCATCGTTGAAGTAGGCAGGAACGGTCACAACCGCCTGCGTCACGGTCTCGCCAAGATAGCTCTCAGCGGTTTCCTTCATCTTTTGCAGGATGAAGGCGGAAATCTGCGAGGGCGAGTAATCTTCACCGCCTGCTTCGACCCATGCATCGCCGTTCTTGCCCTTGACGATGTCATAGGGAACGATGTCCATGTCCTTCTTGGTGGTTGGATCGTCGAAGCGGCGTCCGATCAAACGCTTGATAGCGAACAGAGTGTTGTCGGGGTTGGTAACGGCCTGACGCTTTGCCGGCTGGCCGATCAGGCGTTCACTATCCTTCGTGAAAGCAACGATCGAGGGCGTTGTGCGCGCACCTTCAGAGTTTTCAATAACCTTTGGCTTTCCGCCATCCATGACAGCGACGCAGCTGTTGGTCGTGCCGAGGTCAATTCCGATTACTTTACCCATGTTTTTCCCATCTTCTGACGTTCGTTGGACACCTGCCTTGGCACCTCCCGTACAGTGGCGAGGCGGCTCGGCGGCTCGTTATGAGGCGCATATAGGTGCGGTTTCGCTTGGCACAAGAACCGTGCTGCCCTAGAAATTTGCCTATCCACAAAGTGGGACGTTTTTTCAGAAAGAGAAGAGAATGAGTTCAATGCACAGGGGAACAAACTTTCGCGCGCTAGCAAAGCGTGCTGGCGCAGGCGCACTTTTGGGTGCCGCCATGACGCTTTCTGCCTGCGGTGGAGATGCCGCTCCAGAAGCAACCGCAGTCGAAGGCGTGATTGAAGGGGTCTCGATTGAGAATGCCCGCATCGTTCTCGCCCCGGTCGAAGGCAATCCCGCGGCGCTCTATTTTGACCTAAAGAATGAAGGCACGCGCTCCTTCTCGATTGACCGGTTCGATGTAGTGGGCTCTGAAAGCACGATGCTGCATCAGTTCATGGAGTATGATTTCAAGGTGCAGATGATGGAGACAACTTCCGTCCCTGTACGCGCAGGCGATACGGTCGAGTTTAAGCCGGGCGATCTGCATGTCATGGTGATGGAGCCCTCCGCTGACTTGGCAGCCGGTGGCAGCACCGATGTCACGATGAAGATTTCCGGCGGCGACACGCATGAATTCACCGCTGAGATCCGCGCTGCCGGGGAAGAGCGCTGAGCGAAGCGGTTGTAGCTGAGGAAGAGGCCCCCGCCCCGCTCGGGTGTCCGGCAGGCGGGGTGCGGCCTTTAACTCCGGGAGAAGTTGATCTTGCCCGGACCATCTTTGGCGACGCGATTGACTACAGCGAAGTCACGATCCAGCGGCGCAAATGGTTTCCCTTCCAGCCCAAGCGCGTGACGATGGCTCCGCGCGGGCACATTCACTTCCACCCCGCGGGCAATGTCTATTGCGATGATTTTGCTAGCGCGCCTCTGGTACGCCAAGGCCTCTTCATCCACGAGATGACCCATGTCTGGCAGACCCAGACCCATGGCAGCTGGTATCTTGTCCTCAACCGCCACCCCTTTTGCCGATACGATTACAGTCTGAAACCAGGCTGGTCGCTTGGCCGATATGGCATCGAGCAACAGGCCGAGATCGTGAAACACGCCTTCTGGCTGCGCCACGGGGCGAAGGTGGCCGGGGTTGCTGACCGGACAGCGTATGAAGTGCTGGTGCGGTTTCCGGGGGCGACTTTGCCGGCTTGAATGGACAAGGATTGAAAAGTTGAAACACAAACTCTTGGCAGCTTGCCTGCTTGCCATCGGCGTGACCGCCACCACTCAGGCGCAAGACAGTGTCACCGAACCGCATTTCGGCACGATCACTCTAAGCGCGAACTTTCCTGAGGACCCAACCACTGTTGCTGTGCTGGCGGGCGGGGTCATGAACGCGAGTGAAATCTCCGATGTCTGCTCGGGCTATATCGGCGTGTCTCCCGATGTGCGGCTCGAATTCAGCGCTAACGAACTGCCTGATGCCTTGCCCTTGTATATTTCGGCTTTCTCAGAGGATGACACCGTCCTCGTAATCAGCGCACCGGACGGCAAGTGGTATTGCAACGACGACGGTCCCGAGGGCTTCAACCCAACCATAGTGTTTGGGCCAGCGCAGAGCGGCACCTACGACATATGGGTCGGCTCGTATGACGAGGACCAATATGCTGACGCTGTTTTGGCCGTCTCGGAGCTTGGAGTAGACGCCCAGCAGGCCCTCACCGCAGCCGAGAGTGACGCCATCGCAGAAAGCGGGATCGATATGCCCGCAGACGTTCAGCCGTAAAGCTACTCCGGCTTCTTCGCCACACCCACCATTGCTGGTCGCAGCAGACGGTCCTTGATCATCCAGCCTGACTGCATTTCCTGCACAATCGTGCCGGGTTCTGCATCGTCAGAGGGGATTTCGATCATCGCCTGATGCTGGTTGGGGTCGAGCGGCAGGCCCATGGCCGCGACGCGCTCAACGCCGTGCTGCTTGAAGACCTTCTCAAGCTCGCGCTGGGTCGCCTCGATACCAAAGACCAAACCCTTCATGCTCTCATCTTCACGCAAGCTTTCGGGGATCGCATCAACCGCGCGGGAGAGGTTGTCCCATACCGACAGAATGTCGCGGGCAAAGCCTGTTGCCGCATAGTTGCGCGCATCCTGCATGTCTTTCTCGAGCCGGCGGCGCACATTCTGCGTTTCGGCCTGAGCGTAGAGCACATCCTGCTTGGACTTTTCGAGGTCGTTGCGAAGGTTCTCCAGCGCTTCAGTCATGGCCGCATCGCCGCTGTCTTCGGTGTCATCAGAATCGTCCAGAAATTCCTCCGGAACGCCCTTCAGCTCCTCTGCCACTGCCTCATCTTTTGCCGCATCGCCCTGCGGCTTGTCGTTGTCGATCATGTCTTTTGAATACCCAGTTTAAGCTATCAGCTTGCCCAGTGAACGGGCTGTAAGGTCAACCATGGGGACCACCCGCGCGTAATTCAAGCGTGTGGGGCCAATCACACCCAAAACGCCAACAACACGCCCCTCCATATCGCGGTAGGGGGATGCGATCACGGAGGAGCCGGAGAGGCCGAACAGCCGGTTCTCCGCCCCGATGAAGATGCGCGTGGCCTCAGCTTCCTTGGCGCTTTCGAGCAAGCCCGCGACCGATTGCTTGTCCTCCAGGTCATCGAGCAAGCTGCGCACCCGTTCAATATCCCCCAAGGCTGCTTCATCGAGCAGATTGGCCGCCCCGCGCACGATCAGAACGGGACGCTGGTTCGCATCCTCGCTCCACACCGCAAGACCGCGCTCCACCAGATCGCGGCTGGCTTCGTCGAGCTGGGTTTGGCCACTCGCAATCTGCTCACGCATCACTTGGGCTGCCTCTGCCAGGGTGCGCCCGGCGAGGTTTGCGGTGATGTAATTGCTGACCGCTTCAAGCGATCCGGGGGCGGAGGTGTCGAGCTCAACCACGCGGTTTTCGACCCCACCATCCTCTCCGACTAGCACGGCTAGCGCCCTGCCCTGTCCAAGGCTGACAAGGCTGAATTGGGCGAGCCGTTGCTCGCGCGTCGGAACCATCACCATGCCCGCAGCGCCCGAGAGTTCGGATAGCAGCATGCTGGTCTGTTGCAGCGCCTGCTCCACCGGCCCACTCTCGGCAAGCCGCGCCTCGATCTGAGCGCGTTCTTCCGCCGTCGGCTCTGCCATGCGCATCATGCCATCGACGAAAATCCTGAGCCCAGCGTCGGTCGGCATCCGCCCTGCACTGGTATGGGGAGCCGCAAGCAGGCCAAGCTGCTCGAGTTCGGCCAACACACTGCGGATCGAGGCCGGCGAGAGGTTGACCGCCGCGTCACTCGACAAAGTCTTGGAGCCAACCGGCTGCCCACTGTCGATATAACTCTCCACCACACGCTGAAAGATATCGCGCGCACGGTCTGTCAGTTCAGAGATGGGCGGAGAAGTCATGCCCCCCAATTAAGCTGCGCAACGCCGTTCGCCAAGCCTTGCTACTCCCCCCGTTCCCCGCCAAACCGCCTCAGCAATCGAATCAAGCAACAGGACAGACCAAATGCGCCCTTCAGGACGTAGCGCGGATGAAATGCGCGCTATCACAATCGAGACCGGATACACCAAGCACGCAGAGGGCTCCTGCCTCATCAGCTTTGGCGAAACCAAGGTCCTTTGCACGGCCTCCGTCGAAGAACGCATTCCGCCATGGCTGCGTGGTAAGGGCGAAGGATGGGTCACGGGCGAATACTCGATGCTCCCGCGCGCGACGCATACTCGCGGATCGCGCGAGGCAGCACGCGGCAAACAGTCGGGGCGGACGCAGGAAATTCAGCGGCTTATCGGGCGTTCTTTGCGTGCGGTAGTCGATTTGGAAAAGCTGGGAGAGCGTCAGATCACGCTCGACTGCGATGTTATTCAAGCCGACGGAGGCACGCGCACCGCATCGATCTCTGGCGCATGGGTCGCTTTGCGGCTGGCGGTGAATGGTCTGATGGCATCGGGCGCGATCAAGGATGATCCGATCACTGGCCAAGTCGCGGCCATCTCCTGCGGAATTTACCAAGGCACGCCAGTGCTCGATCTCGACTACCCCGAGGACTCCAACGCAGAGGCCGACGCCAATTTCGTCCTGATCGACGGTGGGCAAATCGCGGAGGTTCAGGCGACCGCTGAGGGCGCGACCTATGACGAAGAAGGCCTATTGCGCCTCCTGCGCCTCGCCAACATCGGCTGCGACGCGATCTTCAAAGCGCAGTTGGACGCGGTGAAGTGACCCGCAAACTCGGCGGAGGATCACTGGTCATTGCGACCCATAATGATGGCAAGCTTAAAGAGATTTCGGCGTTGCTTGATCCCTATGGCCTAAAGTGCATCTCCGCCGGTTCGCTTGGCCTGCCCGAGCCGCCTGAAACCGGCACGACTTTTGCCCAGAACGCCCTCATCAAAGCGCGCGCTGCAGCGGAGGCGTCGGGATTGGCGGCCCTTGCCGATGACAGCGGGCTGAGCGTCGATGCGCTGGGAGGTCGTCCGGGCGTCTACACCGCCGACTGGGCGGAGCGGCAGCACTTTGAGGGCGCGCCGGGCCGCGACTGGTACATGGCGATGGGCAAGGTCGAAGGAATGCTGCAACAGCTTGGCCCTGAAACCGACCGCAGCGCCGCCTTCCACTGCGTTCTTGCGCTCGCATGGCCGGATGGAGAACACGCTGTTTACGAAGGGCGATGCCCCGGCGCTTTGACATGGCCTCCGCGGGGGGAAATGGGCTTTGGTTACGACCCCGTCTTTGTCCCTTCGGCCCGCTCAGGTGAGGAAACCTTTGCCGAGATCGACCCTGCCGAAAAGCACGCTATCAGCCACCGCGCCGATGCCTTCGCCAAGCTGGTCGCGGATCAGTTCGGCGCTTGATTGGGACTAGGGGCGCGGGTTCGAACGCTCGCCCGGAGCAATCCTGCGGCCCATCACATTGCCCGATGGATAATATCGGCAAACGAGGAAGTCATAGCGCTGCCCCCGCGACACTGCGCAGCCTACCTCGCGCGTCTCGGCCCATACGATCTGCGTGTAATGCCCGACATCCGACCAATTGCCTGTGCGCGAGACATTGGGAAAGCGCCCGGGCGCAAAATACTGCTTCTCTGAGGCCAGATGCGCGATCATCTGCTCGGATCGGAAATAGCCCGCCGTGCCCATCCACAGATTCTCGCCTGTGCCGTTACGCTGCTCATAAGAGGAGTGGCGCATAATTCCGTCGCTGGCGAGCGTGTCGGCCCACTGCTTGGCCTCGCGCTCAAGATCACCCGACCAGCGCAGGGGCGCAACCCCAAACTCCGCGCGTTCGGCATTGTGCGCGATCAGCCAGACTTGCTCGCGCGTTTGCGCATTGGCGTGCGGGAGAGCGTGGAGGCTCAACCCCACACTCAATAGCGCCAAAACGCCTGCAATTGTCGCACGGATGCTCATGGCGTAGAGCCTTGGCCGGAACCATTTAAGAAAGTTTGAAACCAACCCTTGGCCCGCGCCCTCTACATCCACTGGCCCTTCTGCGCGAAGAAATGCCCCTATTGCGACTTCAACTCGCATGTGAGGGAGAGCGTGGACGTGGCCGCATGGGAGGCGGCGCTCTTGGCCGATATGCGCGCGGAAGCCGCGGAAGCTGGCGGTGAGACGCTCACCTCGATCTTCTTCGGCGGCGGCACGCCCTCATTGATGCCCCCTGCGCTCGTTGCGAAGTTGCTGGCTGAGGCAGAAAAGCTTTGGGGCTTTGACCCGCAGATCGAGATCACGCTTGAGGCCAATCCCTCGTCAGTCGAAGCGGCCAACTTCGCCGATCTGGCAGGCGCGGGAGTCAACCGTGTCTCGCTCGGCGTGCAATCGCTGGAAGATGAGACTTTGCGTTGGCTTGGACGGCTGCATGGGGCGGAGGAAGCCCTTGCTGCACTCGATACGGCGCAAAAGCATTTCGAGCGAGTGAGCTTCGACCTCATCTATGCCCTCCCCGATCAGACGACGGAGCAGTGGCGCGAGCAGCTCTCCCGCGCGCTGAGCTTTGGTACCTCCCACCTCTCACTCTATCAGCTGACAATTGAGCCCAGCACTCGGTTTGAAACTGATGTGCGGCTGGGGCGCTTTACTCCGCTCGATGACGATGCGGCGGCGGAGCTTTACGAGGTGACCCGGGAGCTAACATCGGCAGCGGGCCTCCCCGCCTACGAGATCAGTAACCATGCGCGCGCAGGTGAAGAGAGCCGCCACAACCTCACCTATTGGCGCTATCAGGACTATTCCGGGATTGGACCGGGCGCGCATGGACGGCGCGGTGGGTTCGCGACGGTACGACACAAAAAGCCAGAGAACTTCTTAAAGGCGGTGACGGAACGCGGCCATGGCATCTCCGAGCAGCGATCCTTGAGCGCAAACGAACAAGCTTCCGAAGCCCTGCTGATGGGCCTTCGCCTGACCGAGGGACTGGACCTTGCGGCCTTCGAGGCCCGTTTCCACCGTTCGCGCTGGTCAATGGTCAGCGAAAGCGCCCTCGCGACCTATCAGGAGCTCGGCTTCGTCTGGCGCGATGGCGACCGCATCGGGGTTGAGCCCAAGGGCATGCCGGTGCTCAACACATTAATCGAAGTGCTGGTCAAGGATGAGCTGGTCCAGGCATGAGCGCGCTCCAAGATCACGCCGAAATCCTCGAACAATGGCGCTCGCACCTCAAAGATGCGCGTCGGCGTTCAGAGCATACCGTGCGCGCCTATGTCAGCGCCGCGCAGCGACTGATCCATTCCCGAAATCTCTCCGATTGGGAGGCGATTGCTGCGCTCGAGGCGTACGACCTGCGCGCGCACCTCGCAAGCCGCCGCGCTGAGGGTCTCGCCAACACCAGCGCGGCACGCGAGCTATCGGCATTGAAGGCCTTCATCGCCTATGCCCGTTCGGAAAGCGGCGATCCTGATCCGTCCGCGCCGAGGGTACGGGGGCCTAGGCTCAAGAAAGGCCTCCCCCGCCCCGTCACGCCAGACGACGCAGTGAACATCGCTGACCTTGTCGATGGCACCGCAACCGAGGACTGGATTGGCGCGAGGGACAGGGCCGTGCTGTTGCTGATGTACGGAAGCGGTCTGCGGATTGCGGAGGCCTTGTCATTGAAAGGCAGCGATGTGCCTTTGGGAGAGACGCTCCAAGTCACCGGCAAAGGCGGCAAGCAGCGGCTAGTCCCGATCCTACCCATCACAAGCGAGGCGGTCGCGGAGTATGTCGACGCCTGCCCCTATCCGCTGCCCGCCGAGGAAGCCCTGTTCCGAGGCGCCAAGGGAGGCGCGCTCTCCCAAGGCATGGTGCAAAAGGCCATGGCGAAGGCTCGGCGCGCGCTGGGCCTGCCCGACACCGCTACGCCGCATGCTCTGAGGCATTCCTTCGCAACGCATTTGCTGGGAGCAGGAGCGGATTTGCGCAGCTTGCAGGAGCTGCTGGGCCACGCGTCGCTAGGCTCAACGCAGATCTACACGAAGGTCGACGCGGCTAGCTTGCTTGAGACTTATCGCGGGGCACATCCTAGGGCGGGGAAAAAGTAGGGGCGGTTTATCTGCCCGCTCGCAGCGGCCCCGTCAGTTCTTTGAGTGAAATGCTCTGCTGACCCTTCGCATCAAAGTTCGCACTATCAAGCCACTCAACATAAGCAGGCCGCAAGCCCTTCCAATCCGCATCCGTTATGGCGAACCATGCTGTATCACGGCTGCGCCCTTTCACGATCATATCGTTACGAAAAATGCCCTCAAAGGCAAAGCCGAGGCGCTGAGCTGCGCGCTTCGAGGCGATGTTCAGATTATCACACTTCCACTCGTAGCGGCGGTAACCCAAAGTGCTGAAGAGGTAGTCTCCGAGCAGGAAAACCGCCTCTGTGGCAGCCCGAGTTCGTTGCAATTGCTTGCCAAAAACGACACAGCCGATTTCCGCACTGCCATGTTCAGGGCGGATCCGCAACAGGCTGACGGTCCCCACTACCTCGTCTGAGGCCAACTCCCGCAGCGCGAAGCTGTACCAACCAACATTCTCGGCAGCGGCTTCTAGGATGCTGAAGAGCACTGCGCTGTTGGAAGGCGCCTCAAACGGGATATATTCCCACAAATCTTCATTCGCGGGGCCGCATAGATGCTTGTCGAAGCCCTCAGCATGGGCTGATGGGTCTACCTTCTCAAGCTGCACAAATCGCCCTGTCAGGATGGTAGCGTCGGGAGCCTGCTTGGGCTCCAGAGATGCAGCACTCACTTGAGCCTAGCCTCAATCGCGTCCCAGATCATCCCCGGCAAATCGGACCCGTCATACTCCGAGATGGCAACAATTCCGGTGGGTGAGGTCACGTTGATCTCGGTGAGATACTTCCCGCCGATCACGTCGATGCCCACGAAGGTCAGGCCAAGGCGCTTCAGCTCCGGGCCCATCGCCTCGCAGATTTCGACCTCGCGCTCGGTTAGCTTTGTGGGTTCGGCTGTGCCTCCCATGGCGAGGTTGCTTCGGAACTCGCCCTCGCCCGGAATGCGGTTGATTGCACCGGCTATCTCGCCGTCGATCAGGACGATGCGTTTGTCGCCGGTGGCCACTTCGGGGAGGAAGGGTTGGACCATGTGCGGCTCGGGCCAGGTCTGGTTGAAGACCTCGAACAGAGCGGTCAGATTGTCGCCATCGGCGGGGACGCGGAAGATCGCTTTGCCGCCATTGCCGTGGATCGGTTTGACGACGACCGCGCCGTGTTCCGCCATAAAGCGGCGCACTTCGTCAACCGAGCGCGTCACCAGCGTAGGCGGCATGAAGCGACGATAGTCGAGCACCATCACTTTCTCCGGCGCATTGCGGACATTGGCGGGGTCGTTGACCACGAGGGTCTCGTCCTTGATCCGCTCTAGCAAATGTGTCGCCGTGATGTAGCCCATGTGGAAGGGCGGGTCCTGCCGCATCAGGATGACGTCGATATCCTTGCCAAGATCGAGCCGCTGCGCCTCCCCCTTCTCGAAATGGTCGCCCTGCACCTTGCGGACTTTCACGGGAAAGCACTCCGCAAAAAGCCGGTCATCGGCATCCAGCGTCAGGCTTTCAACGTGATACTCGAACACTTCATAGCCGCGTTCCTGCGCGGACAGCATAAGCGCGAAGGAACTGTCGCCCTTGATGTTGATGCTCTCGATAGGGTCCATCTGGACGGCGATGCGCAGTGGTTTTTTGGGTGTCATTGCGAGAAGTTCCTAAGGCATCCAGGCATTTTCGATGTGGCGTGGTCTCTTGCCGGGCGCAAGCAGGATGACATCGATGCGGATGTCATCGTTGGGTTCGGTGTATTCATGCGCGACCGCCTCCACTGCTGCTGCGACCCGCCCCAAGCGGCGCTCATCAATTGCGGTGTCGAGGTCGCTGGCACGCTTTCGCCACTTTACCTCGATGAATGCAACCAAGCCCTTCTTTCGGGCGATCAAGTCGATCTCTCCGAGCTTGGTCTTGACCCGTTCGGCGAGCACTTCGAAGCCCTGCTGCATGAGGTATTGTGCGGCCTGCGCCTCAGCCTCGCGGCCCTTCCGGTCGGCGAGTTGTCTTTGTTCAGAGGGGCGCTTGCCCTCGCTCATCCCTCAGCTCGCAATTCCACCGCGCGGGTGTAGAGCGTCTGGCGATCGAGGCCGGTTGCTTTGGCGACTTGGCCCGCCGCTTTGCTGACGCTCATCTCGGTAAGAGCCTCGCGCAAGAGCGCATCGGGATCGGCGTCGCATGTGCTCTCAACCGGAGGACCGACAAGCAGGACGATTTCGCCTTTAGGTGGGTGATCGGAATAATACTCGATCAGCTCAGCCGAAGTGCCGCTACGACATTCCTCATGCAGCTTGGTGAGTTCACGGGCAACAGCGACGGTCCGATCGGGCCAAACCTGCGCCATCGCCTCCAGCGAGCGGACCAATCGCGGACCGGTCTCGTAAAAGATCAGCGTGGTCTCGACCCCGCCCAACTCGTCAAGAACCCCAGCCCTCGCCTTGTCCTTCACCGGCAGGAAGCCTGCGAACAGGAAGCGGTCGTTGGGCAGACCCGAAATGCTCAGGCCCGCAATCGCCGCGCAGGCTCCGGGTAGAGCGGTGACCTCGACCCCCGATGCGCGCGCATCCTTGACCAACCGATAGCCCGGATCAGACACCAAAGGCGTGCCCGCATCGCTGACCAGAGCCACTGCCTCGCCCTTCGCTCGCTCGATCAACCGCTCGCGAACCTCGGTCGAGGCATGGTCATCATAACGCTGCATCCGCGTTGCAATACCATGCGCTTTCAGCAGTTTTCCGGTCACCCGCGTGTCTTCGCAGGCGATCACCGCCGCCCGGCGCAACACGTCGATGGCACGGAGCGTTATATCGCCAAGATTGCCAATCGGCGTCGCGACAATATAGAGACCCGGATCAAGAGGATCGAATGAAGCTGATTCAGGGGAGCCGGTGTCCATATACCGTTCCGTCTAGAACCAGCGCAGAGGGGTCGGCAAGAATGAAGCTTACGCAATTGGGTACTATTGGGGGAATGTCTGTGATGAAGTCGATGCGCGGTGTCGCAGGCAAGGTGCTGAACCGGCGCAATTTTGTAGTCGGAGCGAGCGCGGCTCTGCTCTCTGCCTGTGCGGTGGTGCCCAAGACGGAGACAGTCTCAACCACGCCAACAACGCCCACGCCTCAGCCCAGCGCAACCAGCATGCCGGGCGACACGTCGCGCCACCGCATCGCGCTGCTTGTGCCTCTGGGGGGAAGCACGGCGGAAGTTGGGCAATCTCTGGCTAACGCGACCACCATGGCGCTGCTCGACACCAATGCGAGCAATCTGCGCATCACCACTTACGACACTTCAAACGGAGCTGGAGCCGCGGCACGTCAGGCGATTGTCGATGGCAACAAGCTGATCCTTGGCCCTCTGATGGCGGAGAATGTGCCCGCCGTGCAGGCTGCTGCGCGCGCTTCGGGCGTGCCCTCGATTGCCTTCACCAACGATTCGACGCGGGCGAGCGCCGATGTGTTCGTAATGGGTCACATCCCAGAACAATCCATCCGCCGCTCGGTCGCCTATGCACGAGCGAACGGGTCGGACCGCTTTGCAGCCCTTTTGCCAGAGGGGGATTATGGCGACCGCTCTTTCTCGGCCTTGCAGAATTCGCTCGGCGATTATGGCGGGACGCTGATCCGGTATGAGCGCTATTCGCGCGGCAACACCTCGATTGTTGGAGCAGCACAACGCCTGCGTCAGAGCGGTGGCTATGACACTGTGCTAATCGCAGACAGCCCGCGCTTGGCCGTGCAGGCAGCCGGTCAAGTCCGAACCGACGGGGCAGAAGGAACTCGTATCCTTGGCACTGAACTGTGGAGCGGCGAGTCTGGCCTAACCCGCACCAATGCGGCGCGCGGTGCCTTGTTCTCCGCTGTCTCCGATGGCCGCTTCCGCCGTTTCTCCGACAGCTACGAAGCGCGCTTTGGCAACAAGCCTTATCGCATCGCGACGCTCGGCTACGATTCCGTCCTCCTCACCCTGCGCATTGCGCGTGATTGGCAGGTCGGCACCGACTTCCCGGTCACGCGCCTCTATGATCGCGGCGGATTCCTGGGCGTGGACGGAGCCTTCCGCTTCAACCGCAGCGGCATTGCCGAGCGCGCTTTGGAGGTTCGCGAGGTGCGTTCTGGACAAGTTGCCACGGTCGAAGCCGCGCCAACCAGTTTTGAGGACTGATATTCGGCGCAAAACCGATTCACTGTCGCTTGTGACGGGGGCGCCTTGCACCCTATGTAAGGGGTATGTCCGAAGACCTGTTTGAAAACACGCCCACATCCAGCGGCGATTACGATAGCTCCTCCATCGAAGTTTTGGAGGGCTTGGAGCCCGTGCGCCGCCGCCCCGGCATGTATATTGGCGGGACCGATGATCGGGCTTTGCACCACCTTGCGGCCGAAGTGCTCGACAACTCGATGGATGAAGCGGTTGCAGGCCATGCGAACCGGATTGAGGTGCGGCTTGAGGAAGGAAACCGGCTGAGCATTTCGGACAATGGCCGCGGCATCCCTGTCGATGAGCATCCCAAATATCCGGGCAAGTCGACGCTGGAGGTGATCCTGTCGACGCTCCACTCGGGCGGCAAGTTTTCCGGCAAAGCCTATGCCACCAGCGGCGGTCTGCACGGCGTCGGGGTCAGCGTAGTCAACGCCCTCTCCAGCCACACGAGGGTTGAGGTGGCGCGCGACAAGCAGCTCTATGCGCAGGAATTCTCGCAGGGACAGACGCTCGGCCCGATTGAAACCGTGGGCGCGGCTCCAAACCGGCGCGGGACAACCGTGACCTTCACACCGGATGAGGAAATCTTCGGCGACCGCAAGTTCAAACCGCACCGCCTGTTCAAGCTCGCCCGCTCCAAGGCCTATCTCTTTGCAGGTGTCGAAATCCGCTGGAAATGCGCGCCCTCGCTCGCATCGGAGGATGTGCCAGAAGAGGCGGTGTTCAAATTCCCCGGCGGCTTGGCCGATCACTTGGCTGAACAAGTGGGCAAGCGCGAATGCGTCACAGCTGAACCCTTTGCTGGCAAGCAGGACTTCCCAGAAAAAGACGGCGTCGGCCAAGGCAGCGTTGAATGGGCGATCGCATGGCCGCTCTATTCCGACGGCTCGACCAGCTGGTATTGTAACACTGTTCCGACCCCTGATGGTGGCACCCACGAACAGGGCGTTCGCGGCGCGCTGACCAAGGGGCTGCGCGCCTTTGGCGAGCTGACCGGCACGAAGAAGGCCAAAGACATCACCGCCGACGACATCATGACTGGCGGCGAGGTGATGCTGTCGGTCTTTATCCGCGACCCGCAATTTCAGTCCCAGACCAAGGACCGCCTGACCTCACCCGAAGCCGCGCGTCTGGTCGAGGCCGCCGTTCGCGACCATTTCGACCACTTCCTCACCGACAATATGGAGCGCGGCAAGGCGCTGCTGGGTGAGGTGATGGAGCGCATGGACGAGCGGCTCCGGCGTAAGCAAGAGCGGGAGATCAAGCGCAAGACCGCGACCAACGCGAAGAAGCTGCGCCTGCCCGGCAAGCTGACCGATTGCTCAGGCGAAGGGGATCGCGAGACCGAGCTGTTCATCGTTGAGGGCGACTCCGCAGGCGGTTCGGCCAAGCAAGCGCGCGACCGCAAGAGCCAAGCGATCCTGCCGATCCGGGGCAAGATCCTGAACGTCGCTTCGGCCAGCGCCGACAAGATCCGCGCCAATTCCGAAATCGCCGACCTGACCCTCGCCATGGGCTGTGGAACACGCAAGGACTGCGATCCTGAGGCTCTGCGCTACGACCGCATCATCATCATGACCGACGCCGACGTTGACGGCGCGCACATCGCGACCCTGCTGATGACCTTCTTCTTCCAGGAGATGACAGAGATTGTCCGCGACGGGCGCCTCTATCTAGCCCAACCACCCCTCTATAAACTGACCGCTGGCAAAGAGAGCCGCTACGCCCAGGACGAAGCGGATCGGGAGAGGCTCGAGAGCACGGTCTTCAAAGGCAAAAAGGTCGATGTCGCCCGTTTCAAAGGCCTCGGCGAAATGAACCCGCAGCAATTGCGTGAGACGACGATGAACCCGGACACGCGCAGTCTCGTGCGGATCACTCTGCCTCAGGAATTCGAGCAGCGCGCCAGCGTCAAGGAGCTGGTCGACCAACTCATGGGCCGCAACCCAGAGCACCGCTTCAACTTCATCCAGAACCGCGCGGGCGAGATGGATAGGGACATGATCGACGCGTGATGCGGTTCGTACCTGCCCTTGGCCTTGGGGGCTTATTGGCCGCAGCTCCTGTTTCCGCACAGGAGGCGCAGTCAACCTACCCGTTCGAACGTTTCGTCGGCGAATGGATGCTCAAAGATGACACGTTCCGCCAGGTTTGGGACGGCGAGACGGTAGAGACGCTCTCCATCCCCGGCCACTACACCAAGTGCGACAAGGTCAACACTGACATGACCATTCTGTGCGAGGTCGATGCGGTTGATTTCGAGGGACACATCCTGTGGGCTTATGACGCCGGTGACGAAACGGTCAGCCATCTCTCGCACTTCGGCACATCCCGGCTGGGCAAAGGAAGGGGGGCATTTAACGAAGAGGGTGACCTCATTCTGGTCGTGCACTTCACCGACGAGCCTGAAGGCACTCTTCGGATATACGCCTATCGCTGGGTGTCCGATAATGAGTATGAGATGATCTCGACCCAATATGACGCAGACGAGAACCCAACCGGCAATTGGTACGGCGGCACCTTCGTCCGCATCGAGAGCGCAGTCGAATGACCGAAGAAGAAAAACCCGAATACCCCAACCCGCGCGAGGAGGACATTTACGCGGGCGATCGGCGTATCTCTCGTCCGGACAGCGCGTTACCGGATTGGTATATCTCAGACGCCAAATACCGCCCCATCCCCATCGCGTGGTTTGCAGCCGCCGTTCTGATTCAGACGGTGCTCATCAGTTTCTTCTGGTATGTCCTTTCCTCGCAAGCAGGATGGCTCACCGTCGTCTTCGCCTCACTCGCTACCGGAGCGGTGTTCCAATGGTCTTGGGCGCGCGGGATCGGCACGGCAGGGCGCGGCTGGCAGATTGCGACCGCCGTGGTGATGGTCTTGCAACTGGCGCTCATCATCATGGGCGTTAGCGACCGTTTGTAAGAAACCCTCGCCCCGTCCGACTATGGGGGTATGACGCAGCCAATCTCTCAGGACGCAGACAGCCTTTATGCCCAAGCCGGGGAGCAATTCGCTCCTGCGCTTGCACGCCTCGCCCGCGCGGTGGAGCGTGATCGGGAGAAGGCGCGCGACCTTGAACAAGAGATGCATTGCGCACTGTGGACCAGCCTCAAACGGTTCAAAGGCGATTGCGCGCTCAAGACTTGGGTGTACCGGGTGGCGCATAATGTCGCAGCGGATCACGTGTCCAAGGCCGTGCGAGGCCCCAAGAAGGTGCCGTTGGAGGAAATCGACGCCCTCCCCGATCCCGCCAGCACCGAAAGCAACGCGGCAGACAGCCTCGTCATGCGTCAAGTCGCAGAGCTGATCCGCACCCTCCCCGCACTCGATGCGCAGACCATTGTGCTGTGGCTGGAGGGGGAGAGCGCCGCTGCTATTTCCGAGATCACCGGCCTGTCACCCGGCGCGGTCGCGACGCGGGTCCACCGCATCAAAGCGCTGCTCGCCGACCATTTCGAAGCCCCTGAACCCCAAGGAGACCCATCATGAACCCCCTTCCAGAATGGCATTCCGCCGCCTCCGACGCGCATTTCAGCAAGCCGAGTGAATGCGCTCAGCGCGCGAGCAAATTCGAGCGCCGCATCCGGTATCGCAACATCCTTGAATATGCCGCCGGAGCACTCGGCATCGTGCTGTTCACAGGAACCGCCATGGGTTCGCTTTCCAAAGGCGAGACGCTGATCGGACTTTCAGCGCTGGCAATCATGGCCGGAATCGTGGTTGTCATGGTCGGCCTCCACCGCCGCGGCAGCAATCTGGAGCGTCGGCCAGAGGACAATTGCCTCACCCATCTGCGGCGCCAATACGAACGCCAGCATGATGCGCTGGCGAGCGTGCCGCTTTGGTATGTCGGACCGATAATGCCGGGGATCGTGCTGTTCTACTTCGCCGTTACAGCCGGTGTGGCGGACAAGATCGGCTGGGCACAGGCGCTGATTGGAATTGCCGGGCCGGCTGCAATCAGCCTGGGAATTCTTGTGGTAGTGCTCCTCGCCAATTGGTGGGGTGCGCGCTCGCTCAAAGCTAAGATTGAGGGGCTGGATAAACTGGCCTAAGCCCGATCACCACACTCGAAAGGTCCCGAAATGAAGCTGTGCGCCCTCCCCGCAATCTGTGCTGCAACCTTGGCACTTGCCGCCCCCCTTTCACCGCTTGAGGCGCAAGCGAGCGGCGAGCAGGTGGAGGTGGAAGAGCAAAGCGCCCTCAAGATGCGCGCGGAACAGGTGGTCGCGGTGGTGAACGGTGAGCTGGAGCCGGAGGAGGTATTCACCGACGGCTTCCTTGCCGCTGTCCCGCCCGAGCAACTCGCCGCCATTTCGCACAGCCTCACCAGCCAGTTTGGAGCGGCCATCGCGGTCGAGGAGCTAGGCAACCCGCAAGGCACCCGCTCCGCCCTCGCCATCCGCATGGAGCGGGCCATTGCGCGCGGTGGGATCGCGATTGATCCGGCGGATGACAACCGCATCAGCGAATTGCTGTTCCAGACCTTTGACCCCATCGATGACAGCTATGCCAAGATCGACGAGGACCTCGACGCGCTGCCAGGTGCCATTGGAGCATGGTTCGGGCCGCTCAATTCAAGCGCACCGATCATCGACATTGATCGCGACTTGCAGATGCCGGTTGGTTCAACCTTTAAACTCTACGTTCTGGCGACCCTTGCCCACGAAATCGCCGAGGGAAAGCGCGCATGGGACGATTTGATCGTCCTTTCCGATATCCGCAGTTATCCCAGCGGCGTGATGCAGGATTGGCCTAAGGATGCACCCGTAACGCTCCATACGCTTGCGAGCATGATGATCTCGGTCAGTGACAACACCGCGACCGATGTGCTGCTGAAGGAGCTCGGCCGCGACGCTGTTTACCAGACAGTACTTGATAGCGGGCACCGTGAGGCCTTGCTCAACAATCCCTTTTTGAGCACGCGTGAGATGTTCCTACTGAAAGCTGGCTCAGCGGAACGGCTGCAATCCTACCGCGATGCATGGCCGGGGGACGAGCGCGCGGCGATCCTTGCGACTCTGGAGGATTCCCCTCTGCCCGCGTCACAAATCGAAGCCGCCTTTTCGCAGGGCCCCATCGCTCTCGACATTGAATGGTTTGCGAGTGCCGAGGATCTTGTGAGGCTGCTGGCTTGGATGCGAGCGACCGCCGATCCCAAGGCTTTCGAGATCATGGCGATCAACACAAATATGCCAACCAGCACGGCGAATAAGTGGGCCTATGCAGGCTACAAAGGCGGTTCCGAACCCGGCGTCCTCAACCTCACCTGGCTGTTGACCGACGATGCGGGAGTGGACCACGCTTTGGTGCTCAGCTGGCGCAATGATGAGGCGAACCTTGACCAGACCGCTCTGGAGCTGATTGCTCAGCGTATTCTAAGCCTCCCGCGCTAGCGCGCACCCTCTTGCACTCCCCCTTGCGTTGGCGCCCTCACCTCCGTATCGCTCGCCATCAAAGATACGTTTTGAAGGGAAACTCATGAGCGACGAGACCGTAGACCAGCGTTTTGAAGGCACCAGCGACTACATCGCCACTGACGATCTGAAGGTCGCGGTGAACGCAGCCGTGATGCTGCGCCGCCCGTTGCTGGTTAAGGGTGAGCCGGGCACGGGTAAGACCGTCCTTGCGCATGAGATTTCCAAAGCCATCGGCGCGCCGCTGATTGAGTGGAACGTCAAGTCCACGACCAAGGCACAGCAAGGCCTCTACGAATACGACGCGGTTGCCCGTCTGCGCGATGGCCAGCTGGGCGAAGAGCGGGTTCACGACATCCGCAACTACATCAAGAAGGGCAAATTGTGGGAGGCCTTCACTTCTGAGCAACTACCCGTCCTGCTGATCGACGAGATCGACAAGGCAGACATCGAATTCCCGAACGACCTCCTGCAAGAGCTCGACCGGATGAGCTTCGACGTTTACGAAACGCAGGAGCGGATTGAGGCGAAGGAACGTCCGATCGTCGTCATCACCTCAAACAACGAGAAAGAGCTGCCCGACGCCTTCCTGCGCCGCTGCTTCTTCCACTACATCAAATTCCCCGACCGCGAGACGATGCAGGACATCATCGAGGTTCACTATCCGGGCATCCAGAAAACGCTGGTGAAGAAGGCGATGGATGTCTTCTACGAACTGCGCGAAGTGCCGGGCCTGAAGAAGAAGCCCTCCACCAGTGAGCTGCTCGATTGGCTCAAACTGCTGCTGAACGAGGATATGCCGCTGGAGGTTCTGCAAGACGCAAACCCCAACAGCGCGATCCCGCCGCTGCACGGCGCACTGCTCAAAAACGAGCAGGACGTGATGATGTTTGAGCGTCTGGCCTTCATGGCACGCCGCAATCCTAGCTGATTGTCTACACTGACAAGCGGACGCTTGCGCTTCATCATGGCAGCCATATAGTCCCCCTATCACTAGGGAGGGGGCCTTTTTCATGTTGCTTCAATCACTTCGCCGTGTTGCCTGCGCGATTGCATTTGCAAGCGGATGTCTGGCGTCGCCACTTAGCGCTCAGCCGGCAGATGTCGAAATTGATGCGAAAGCCACTTGGGAGCATCAATGGAGCGCAATGGAGTTTCCGCCCAGCTTTGGCCCCTTCACCCGCACACGCATCACGGCGTTTGAGGCGAACGAGACGAACATCGCGGCCAACTACACCAACCGCGAAACCGGCACGCTCCTGACGATCTACATCTATCGCCCCGGCAATCCCTCGACAGCGATCTGGTTCGACCGCGCGCTGGTGGCCATCGGAGCGGGAGAGACCGGAGAGAGTGAAGCCTATGGCGAAGTGGACTTGGACGACCTGAAAATCCGCCGCTTCGTACCCAGCGGAGGTTCTGCGCCGAGTGGCCTCTCAGCGGTGATGGCGGTTGAGGGAAGCAATCTGCGCAGCACAGGCGTTGCCATGTATCGCTCTGACCAATGGCTGGTGAAGCTGCGCATCAGCTCGCAAGGTCTGGATGTGCCGCAGATGGACCGCTTCCTGAAAGTCGTCGCCAATGAACTGCCCGCGCTTGCCGGGGTCGAAGAAATGCCCGCGCAGTTTGTGGCGCAATGCGACACACCCTTTGCGGCAGGGGATGCGTCGCAATTCGAAGGTGAGTTGGGCGCGATCGCGCTGGGACAAGCGACAACAATCCTTGCGCTGCAAATCCCCGAGGAGGAGCTGGGGGACGAGGGGCTCTCTGAAATTCGTCCAGACCGTGCCTCGCTCACATATTGCCGCGAGGGCGCGCGTGATCGCCGCTTGAATATCTATCGAACGCAAGGTGATACTTTGGGCTATTCACTGGCGCTGGGCGATGCTGGCGTGAGCGTAGAGGTCTACCCGGACCCGATCGCGATGGAGCTAACCCCGGATAGCGATGCGGTCATTTACGCAGTGCGGACGGCCACTGGCCTCGAATACAGTCTGTTCACACCGTTTGAAGGCTTGCCCAATCTGGATCAGCTGGGCGAAAGCTTGAATGGGCGGGTGATAGCCAAGGTGTCACGCGCACTTGAAGAGGGTGACGGCGGGACGATCAGTCTGGGCGTAACGCCCTGACGCCTGGAACGCCCAAAACCTAAAAACTGTAGGCCAGCTCAAAGTCGCCCCAGCGCTTCCCGTTGATATACATCGGGATATAGATGTTGCGCACGACGCTGTAATTCTCGCCATCGCCTTCCTGACGGTAGACCGCCATCATGTAAGGCGCAGTGCTCGCCTTGGCAGCGACGTCAACGCCTTCAAAAAGAATGCGACCATTGCGGCAATATTTGGTGTCGTGGGTCAGATCGCCCGTAGGCTCACGTGACATCCGCGTCAGGTGCGTCGGCAAATAGCCCTTCGTGTCCGTACAGGCCGCCGCGATTGCATTGGGGTGATCATTCTCGGCTGCGTCCAGCATCGGACGCCAAATCCTGTCTGCCCAATTCATCAGCTTGTTGCGGAAGCGCGGCGGATTGCTGCCTTCGATGGGTTGATAGTCCTGATCGAACAGCGCTGCCTCGTTGATCTCGCCTTTGGCCAAGGCTTCTTCGGCAACTTTTGCGAACTTTTGGGCTTGGCTCTGAGCCAGTTCCACCATCGCGCTGTCCTGCGGGCTGAGTCCGGCTTGAACGAGCGAGTCGAACATCGAGCTTGCCGTCAATTCCAGCTCATTCACCCGCTTGTGACCGATCTCGAGTTGAGCCTCATTGGCGCGCGCCGCCTCGTCAAAGCTGGTGAGCACACCTTGAACCTTGTCGACATGGCTGCTGATCGTGCTGGTCGCGCGGGCGATGACATCGTTTTGCTTATCGACCTCAACGACCAACCCGCTGACGCTGGACATGGTCGTCTCAATGCGTGCGATGGATTCTTTGGCCTTGCCGCTCGCGACAGAGCCTTCTTCGATCCGCCCGATGACCGTCGCCGCTTCCTCGCCCAGATTGTCGATGGTCGCAGCGATTTCTTCGGTGGCCTTGCGCGTGTCGTTGGCCAGGCTCTTCACCTCGCTCGCCACCACGGCGAAGGTCTTGCCCGCCTCGCCTGCACGCATCGCTTCGATGGTGGCGTTAAGGGCAAGGATGTTGGTGGTCTCGGCAATGTCCTCAATGTCCATCGCGCTGCGCTTCACCTGGTCCATCGCGGCGGAGAAGCTGGTGACGTGCTGGCCCAAAGCATCGACCAGCTCGAGTAGATTGCTGATCTGGCCTAGCGAGGATTCAATCAGAGATGTCCCCTCGCCCAGTCGCTCAATCGCGCGTTCGGACAGCAGACGCGCTTCATCGCTGGCCTCAGCCACTTTGGTTTGATCTTCTTCCAGAGCGGTGACCGTGCCGCGCAGGGCCTCGTGCTCTTCACGCAGGACCTCGGAGGAGCGAATTACCTTCTCGACAATTCCTGCCACATCCGTGCAGCCTACCGTGACTGTCCCGCACTGCTCCGGAATCGCGTCGAGCGGGCTGGCGCCTTCGCTAGAGATTGCGTTGGTATCGATGACGGTGTGCTTCATGGTCTTATCGCGTCCCCTGTGTGCATCCGTCCTACCTGCGATATGGTTAGCGAAGGTTTAAGGGAGAGACCTTGAAAACGGCTTTTTTGGCAGAATTGTGGGGGCTAGAAAGCGTTGCAAAAGCAGACTAGACCAAGACCATGTTTTTCAACTTCATGGACGAGCTGCGCGATGCCGGCATCGGCGCAAGCTTCAAGGAACACCTCACCCTGCTTGAGGCGCTCGACAAGGACGTGATCGAGCAGACGCCAGAGGCGTTCTATTACCTTGCGCGCACCACCTTCGTGAAAGACGAAGGGATGCTCGATAAATTCGATCAAGTGTTCCACAAAGTCTTCAAAGGCGTGCTGACCGACTACGGTCAGAACCCGGTCGATATTCCTGAGGATTGGCTGAAAGCCGTCGCCGAAAAGTTCCTCTCCGAAGAGGAAATGGCCGAGATTGAGAAGCTGGGCGATTGGGACGAGCTGATGGAAAAGCTCAAGGAGCGCCTCGCCGAACAGGAAAAGCGCCACGAGGGCGGAAACAAATGGATCGGCACGGGCGGCACCTCCCCCTTTGGCAATTCAGGCTACAACCCTGAAGGCGTGCGGATCGGCGGGGAGAGCAAGCACAAGCGCGCGGTCAAGGTGTGGGAGAAGAGGGACTTCAAGAACCTCGACAACACCAAGGAGCTTGGCACCCGCAACATCAAGATGGCGCTGCGCCGTCTGCGCCGCTTCGCCCGCGAAGGCGCTCAGGATCAGCTCGACCTTGATGCAACGATTGACGGGACAGCCAAGCAAGGCTGGCTCGACATTCACATGCGCGCTGAGCGGCGCAATGCGGTGAAGCTGCTGCTGTTCCTCGACGTGGGCGGGTCAATGGATCCCTTCATCAAGCTATGCGAGGAGCTGTTCAGCGCCGCCACGGCCGAATTCAAGAATATGGAGTTCTTCTACTTCCACAACTGCCTCTACGAAGGCGTGTGGAAGGACAACAAGCGCCGCTGGCAGGAACGCACCAAGACCTGGGACGTGCTCCACAAATACGGGCATGACTACAAGGTGATCTTCGTCGGCGATGCCGCGATGAGCCCCTATGAAATCACCCATGCCGGCGGCAGTGTCGAGCATATGAACGAAGAAGCCGGCGCGCTATGGATGAAGCGCGTGACTGATACCTATCCGGCGACCGTATGGCTCAACCCCGTGCCCGAAAAGCAATGGGGCTATTCGCAGTCGACGAAAATCATCAAGGAACTGGTCAACGACCGCATGTACGGCCTGACGCTGGATGGTCTGGATGACGCAATGCGGGAGCTCAGCCGCAAGCAGGGGCATTGAGCCGAACTGGAAAAGCCCGCCTAATTCTGCTATTGCCGCAACGGTTTTTATGGAGTGTCTCATGCGAGTTATTCTTGTCCCAGTCGCGGCACTGGCTCTGATCGGTGCCACCGAAGAAGGCGCACCTGCAGTCGAAACGGTGGACCGCGCCTCTGATTTTGAAGCCCCTACCCCCGAATTGCCCGTTCAAGATGGCGAAGCGGAACTGACCGCACTGATGCCTGAGGAACTGCGTCAGGAGCCATCTTGTAGAGACACGCTCACTCTGGCTGATCTGGATGCTGGGCTTGTATCGCCACCGCCATCGCCGCAAGGTTCGCTTCGTTTTGAAAGAGAGCCTGCGTCGCCGGAAAGGCCTTACTTGATCTATGCAGTCGACCGGCGGCAAGACGGGTGTTCGTACATGGTAATGATGGGCGACCGCGAAGACATCCGCCCCCTGCCACTTCCGATGGAACGGCCGATGACCCGATTGTCAGCGGTGACTGAGGACGAAGCCGAGACGGGACAATAAGGCCGGGGCTCTGTGGATGAAGCGATGCGCGAGCTGGGCCGGAAACAGGGGCATTGAGCGCATTGCCCAACCCAAGTCAGCAATAGACATTCACATTCACGCCAAAGCCCTCACTGATTGCCACCGTGCAGAACTCGGCATCGTTGGGAATCGAGAATCTTCCACTGTAGCTGCGAACGTCGGAGCCACCCGAACCCCCAATCCACCTTGCATCATTTGTGTAAGTGAACTGGTATGAACCACCGACGCAGTTGTCTGATACACCGTAAAAGCTGACTGTATTCCCGCTGTTACGATCTTCGAACACGCCGCTCGGACCGCTCATAGAAATAGACGGGTCATTGTCTGGTCCAGGGCCGTCAAAGCTGAATGTCACGAATTCGCTACATGCCCGCTGCACGGGTGGGGAGCTGACATAGCCTTGGTCCGAACCAGAACCGCTTTCGCTATTCGCGCTTGTGTAATCTAGGTATTCTTGGACACATCCATCAAGCGCTTCTGGTTCAATGTAACGGACATGATCCTTGTCCTCTTCGCCGATCCCGTTGATTTGAATTCGCGCAATGCCATCATATGGAGGCATCAGGCCAGTGGACCTCACGCGCTCGACTTCGTCACTTTCAGAATAGTATACAGGGTCACTGCTGTCATAAGCGGTTTCATAAACGGGGAAGCGCCCATTCCCGCTGACGGCCGGATAGATGCCCTTGCAAACATCGAGCATGATGTCGTCAGGGGTCCCCTGGACGAAGTCGGGGAATTCCCCGCCATTGAATATATATTTCCCAATAAGCGGGTCCATGTCCTGCGGATTGGAGGCAGTGAAGCGAAGCCAGCCCTCATGTCCTGCGACCCGTTCAAGATGGACCGACTCTCCGACCGAGACCATATCATCCGGAATTGTTTCGAAGGTAGGAGCAGAACCGTCCGATAAGTCATCGGGATGAGAATACACTGCAGTCTCATTCGAAAGTGCGTAGCGGATGAACTCCTCGCCGTCGGCGAGCGGCTCCCCCGTCTCGCTTTCAGCGGTCTCAACCGCTGGCTCGGCGCAGGACGCGGTCACTAAAGCTGGAATGCAAACGATTGAAACAAAGACTTTTTTCATCGAACACCTCCGGTCGAGGAATACTTGGCCAGATCAATAAAGCAACCACCCCTTCACCGCCTGCACCCAGGCCATCTCGTCCGCTGCGGTCTTCGCTTCGAGCTTGTCCGGCCCGGCTGAGGTATCATCGACCCACTCTCGCAATCCCGGACCGCCGTTGATCACGTCGATTGCGAGGCGGTCGAGTTCGTACTCATAGGGAAAATCGCGCCACAGATCGTAGTCGGGATAGAGCCGTCGGATCGCTTTGAAGGCGAGCGCCTGCATCCGCCAAGGTTTGAATGCCCCATGATCGTAATCCGGGCCTTCTGCGTGCAACATCAATGCATTGCAGAGCTTTCCTGCGTGTTTATGGAAGGTCGGCTCGAACCAGCAATCGCGCATTTTGACGCCAGCGCACCATTCCGGCGCGAAGGAGAGCATCTCTGCGGCCACGGCTTTGGCATCGATGTCGGGGGCTCCGAACAGGACCTCCAATGGCCGCGTGGTCCCGCGGCCCTCTGACAAAGTGGTCCCTTCCAGCATCACGGTGCCGGCATAGCAGCGTGCCATATTGACGCTGGCGGCGTTGGGCGAAGGGTTGATCCAGATGCGCTCTGACGGCCAGCCATAGCCGCTTGCGACCTCTGGTCCACCGGCGTCAGGCTGCCAACCTTCCATCGCCACGACTTTGTAGGCGACGTCGAGGCCCATCTGCTCGATGAAGACGTGGCCCATCTCACCCATAGTGAGGCCGTGGCGCATCGGCATCGGCATCGCGCCGACAAAGCTCTCCTGCCCCGGCTCCAGCATCAATCCCTCAACCGGGCGGCCTGCCGGGTTCGGGCGGTCCAGCACCCACACCTCTTTGCCCGATTTCGCTGCTTCCTCAATTAGATAGAGCAGAGTCGTCACAAAGGTGTAGATGCGGCAGCCAAGGTCCTGCAAGTCGAACAGGAACACATCCGCGCTGCTCATCATCTGCCCCGTCGGGCGGCGCACTTCGCCATAAAGCGAGAACACCGGGATGCCGTATTGCGGGTCAATCTCGTCCCGCGTCTCGACCATATTGTCCTGCTTGTCGCCCTTCAGCCCGTGCTGCGGGCCAAAGGCGCTGGTCACATTCACCCCCGCCCCAATCAGCGCGTCAAGGCTGTGGGTGAGGTCAGCGGTAACACTCGCCGGATGGGCAACCAAAGCGACGCGGCGCGATTTGAGCTCACCGAGCAGCGCCTCGTCGGCGAGCAGGCGGTCGATGCCGAATTGAACATTTGCAGTCATGTTTGCCGAGGTGGCGCAGCTCAATCGCAAAGGCAATTGCTTTTGTGCCGCTACTCCCTACCTGTTGATACATGGAAATTGAATGGACCCCCGCCATCGTGGCCGCGCTCTGGGCGATAGTGCTCGGCGGAGCAGGTGGTGTGCTGACCGATGTCGGCGAGTGGTATCGCAATCTCAAAAAGCCCAGCTGGCAGCCACCTGACTGGCTGTTCGGCCCGGCTTGGACGGTTATTCTGGGATTGGCTGGATGGAGCTTTTACCGCGCTTGGGTGGCCGCGCCCGACGCGCTCCCGGTCATCGCAAGCCTGTTCGCGGTGAACTTCGTGCTGCATTTCTTGTGGTCGCCGCTGTTCTTCAAATGGAAGCGGCCTGACCTCGCGCTCTATGAAAACGTGCTGCTGTGGCTCTCGGTCCTGTCACTGGTGGTCGTGATCCCGCTCTATGACGGGCTCTCGCTATGGCTGCTCGCACCCTATCTCGCGTGGGTAAGCTTTGCGTGGGTGCTCAACTGGAAGGTCGTGCAGCTCAACCGACCCTTCGGCCAAGAACTCTCGCGCTAATCTCGATCAACGATAACCTCACGACACGCCTCGGAGTGGAACTCCGCCTTGCCCGGCGGGAATGCCAGCGCCCAATATTGCAAACCGCCGTCCTGATGCTCGACAATAGCGTTCAAAGCGACCTGCGCGGGCGTCGGCAACTCGGCTGCAATCGCGACTTTCAGGACCAGCTCGCCCTGCCCGTTCGCATTATTGTGCGAGCACGCCAGACTGATCGCATCGACGGGGGCATCGCGCATGCCCTCCCGGAAGCTGTCGAAGTCATAGGCCGCCCAGCGCCCTGAGGGTGAGAGGTTGAACTCGCGGTAACCGGTCCCGCCAATGGGTTGCCAGAAAATCTCGAAACAGGTCGTCTTCCACAGATCATCCGTCCGCACAGACGGTCCGCGTTCGGGCAACACAATCGAGCCAACGCCGCCATCAAGTCGAAACTCCGCCTCGCATCCGGTGGAGGTGGCTTTGATATCAGCGGTCACGGCCTTGATCGGGCCGAGGTCGCAAGTGCGGTGGAGCATAAGTGGACGCATGCCGCACGCTATTGCTCACCACACAGGCTCTCGCAAGGACTAGCAGCGCCGCGTCCACGCTGTTAAGCGCCTCCCCACTATGTCTGCATACGAATCCGATTTGCTGCGCCTGCTTGAGGAACGCGGCTACATCCACCAAGTGACCGACCCCGGCGCGCTCGACCAGCTCGCCGCTAAACAGGTCGTGCCCGGATATATCGGCTTCGATGCGACCGCACCTTCCTTGCATATCGGCTCTCTGGTGCAGATCATGATGCTGCGCCGGCTCCAGCAAGCGGGTCACAAGCCTATCGTCGTGATGGGTGGCGGGACGACCAAGATTGGCGATCCGTCCGGCAAGGATGAGAGCCGCCAGATGCTCACGCCCGAGGGGATCGACGCCAATATCGCCTCGATCCGCACGGTGTTCGAGCGGCTGCTGACTTTCGGAGACGGTCCCACCGATGCGGTGATGGTCAACAATGATGAGTGGCTTTCGAAGCTCGGCTATATTGAGCTGCTGCGCGATGTCGGCCCGCACTTCACCGTCAACCGCATGCTGACCTTCGATTCGGTCAAATTGCGCCTCGACCGAGAGCAGCCGCTGACTTTCCTCGAATTCAACTACATGATCCTCCAGGCCTATGATTTCCTGGAGCTGGCGCGTCGGTATGAGTGCCGCTTGCAGATGGGCGGAAGCGATCAGTGGGGCAATATCGTCAACGGCATGGAGCTGGGCCGCCGGATGGAAGGGCACGAGCTGTTCGGCCTGACGACGCCGCTGCTGACCACTGCTGACGGCGCGAAGATGGGCAAGACCGCCGCGGGAGCCGTGTGGCTTAACGACGACATGCTGCCCGCCTATGACTTCTGGCAATATTGGCGCAACGCCGATGACCGCGATGTGGGCCGCTTCCTGAAGCTGTTTACGGACCTGCCGCTGGATGAGATCGCCCGTTTGGAAGCGCTTGAAGGCGCAGCGATCAACGATGCCAAGGTGATCCTCGCCAACGAAGTCACGAAGTTGGTGCGCGGTGAGGAAGCTGCCAAAGCCGCCGAGGCCACCGCACGCGAAACCTTCGCAGGCGGCGGTGCGGGGGAAGATCTGCCCACTCTCAGCGTAGGCGCAGAAGGCATGCGTATCGGCGCAGTCCTGACCGAGATCGGCTTCACTGCCTCCAACGGAGAGGCCAAGCGCAAGCTGGCTGAAGGCGCGGTCAAGATTGACGGTGAAACGATCAAAGAACCCGGCCACCTTGTGCTGCCCGATGAAGGCGCGACGCTGAAGCTCAGCCTCGGCAAGAAAAAGCACGGTCTCGTCACGCGTTAGGTTACCCGGCTACCGCTCCTGACAAGCCAAAGCGACAAGCTGCCTTGCCCTCGCGGTGAGGTGCTGCACCGGCTTTACCAATTATCAGCCTTTACGCGGCATTACTGTGCAGACCCGTTGTGGGCCTAAGAAGTATTGGAGGTCGAAGAGCCGTGTCATCCGGAGCAAACCTAAGCGTAACTGACATGCGCCGCGCTGCGCGTCATCCGGTCGATTTCCCGGTTATCGTCGAGCATTTCGTGCACGGCGACCTGAGCCTTCACGTCAGCAACCTGTCCGCTCACGGCTTCATGGTCGACAATGCGGAGAAACTCTCCCGCGGCGACCGCGTCATCATCCGCCTGCCAATCGTGGGCCGGATCGAAGCTTATGTGATCTGGACCCGCGACGAACGCGCTGGCTTCCAGTTTGAGCGGATCATTCGTCTGGACGATTTTGTTGCGATCATCGACACGCTCCAACCCAATCCACGCCTGCGCAAAGGGCGCTAGGGGACGACCGGGGCGAAGCTGAGCTTCACCGACAATTAGCACCACTCGCTTGGCAGCACTGCTTGTGCCTGCCATGGCGCTCCCGTGAGCGATATCGAGACAACAAGCACGCCTGAGTCCCACCCTTTCCGGGTCCACAATTTCCGCTGCTATTGGCTAAGCCGTCTGGCGATGACGCTGGCGCAGTACGCCATGCTGCTGATCATCGGGTGGCAGACCTACAACATCGCGCGCGATGGCGGCATGACCATTGCGGAGGCTTCGGGCCAGCTGGCGCTCATTGGCCTCTTGCAATTCCTGCCCCTGTTTGTGCTGACGCCGTTTTCAGGCTTGGCCGCAGACCGCTTTGACCGGCGAGCCCTCGCGCGGCTTACGGTTTTTGGACAATTGCTATGCGCCGCAGCTTTGGGATGGGCGACCTATGACGGAAGCATCTCGCTCCCCATCCTATACGCCGTCGCAATTGTGCTTGGCATCGTGCGCGGATTCGCAGGGCCAGCGCTCTCCGCCCTCGCCCCCAACCTTGTGCCCAAGGCGATCCTGCCCACCGCCATCGCGTTGTCCTCCATCGCCTGGCAGGTCGGAATGATCGGAGGGCCTGCTTTGGGTGGCTACCTCTACGCCATAGAGCCTGCCCTGCCCTATGCGGTCGCGACCGGGCTGTTCGTCATCTCCATGATCGCGCTCAGCGTCATCGGCAAAGTTCCGCAACCTGCCGTGCGCAAGGATCAGCGCCCCATCGGAGCCATCGTCGACGGAGCGCGCTATGTCGTGCAGAACAAGATGGTGCTGGGTGCGATCACGCTCGACCTCTTTGCCGTCTTCCTAGCAGGCGCAACCGCGCTTTTCCCTGTCTACGCCCGCGACATTTTGCAGGTCGGCGAGACCGGTCTCAGCCAACTCGCCATGGCACCTGCTGTCGGAGCGGCCATCACTGCTGCATGGTTCTCCTTCCGCCCGATTGAGAGCAATGTTGGCCCCAAGATGCTGTGGGCGGTCGGGATATTCGGGATCGCCACGATTGTCTTCGGCCTCTCGACTTCGATGCCACTCAGCCTTGCAATGCTGTTCATCGTCGGAGCGGCCGATATGTTCAGCGTCTATATCCGCCAATCCCTGATCCAGCTCCACACGCCCGATGACAAGCGCGGGCGGGTGTCCTCGGTCTCGCTGCTCACCATCAGCGCGTCGAACGAAGGGGGCGATTTCTTCTCCGGCACCCTCGCCTTCCTCATCGGCCCCGCAGCCGCAGTTGTCGCAGGCGGCGTGGGCGCGATTGTAACCGTTCTCGCTTGGAGCCGAATATTCCCTGTATTGCGGACAACGAAGACCTTCGATCCGCCCGATCATCTGCTAGAAGAAGAGCCAACGCAGTCCGAAGAGACTCGCACAGACAAATCCCAGGAGGCCTGACATGAAAGCTGCCAACATTCTTGAGACCATCGGCAACACCCCGCACATCCGTCTTGCGCGCCTGTTTCCCGATCACGAAGTCTGGCTGAAGTCGGAGCGCTCCAATCCCGGCGGATCGATCAAGGACCGCATCGCGCTGGCCATGGTCGAGGATGCTGAAGCCAAGGGGCTGCTCGGCCCCGGCGGCACTATCGTTGAGCCCACCAGCGGCAACACCGGTATCGGCCTTGCCATGGTCGCCGCAGTCAAGGGCTACAAGCTGATCCTTGTCATGCCGGAAAGCATGTCGATTGAGCGCCGGCGACTGATGCTCGCCTATGGCGCGAGCTTCGACCTCACGCCCAAGGAAAAGGGCATGAAAGGCGCCATCGAACGCGCAACCGAGATCGTCAACACCAAGGGCGCATGGATGCCGAGCCAGTTCGACAATGGCGCCAACCCCGCGGTCCACGCGCGCACCACTGCGCAGGAAATCCTCTCCGACTTCGCCGATGATCCAGTGGACGTGATGATCACTGGCGTCGGCACAGGCGGTCACCTGACGGGTTGTGCGGAGGAGATGAAGAAGAGCTGGCCCGGCATGAAAGCCTATGCGGTCGAGCCCGCCGCCTCCCCCGTCATCAATGGCGGAGAACCTGGCCCTCACCCGATTCAGGGCATCGGCGCAGGCTTCATCCCCGGCAACTTGCACACCGATGCGATTGACGGCGCGATCAAGGTCGATGCTGAAGATGCAAAGGAAATGGCCCGCCGTGCAGCGCGCGAAGAAGGCATGCTGATCGGCATCTCCTCGGGCGCGACCCTCGCCGCCATCGCACAAAAGCTGCCGGAGCTCGCCGCAGGCACCCGCGTGCTTGGCTTCAATTATGACACGGGCGAGCGCTATCTTTCGGTGCCGGACTTCCTGCCGGTGGAATAGCACCTACTCTTAGGGGCAGCGGTCTGTTTCCGCGCACCCCTATTACGCCGTTCATATTCACGCCAATGGGTTGTCCAATTTTGGGACTACGGGCCCGCATACGCGGAATCCGCTAGACTCCCTCGCAGGGACAACTAGTATTTAGTTAACGACTCGTTAAGTCGTTGATGGGTGCCGGCAAGCTTTGAAAGTTTGCTCATTCCGGTGTTGCAGCCGGACAGTTTGGGGGAAATTGTTGCACTAAGGGGCATTGTCCAAAATTCGTTGTGACTTCAGGTTGCTCCTGTGGTCTGTGAAGCTTGCATTACCAAGCTCGCGCCAACGCATTTGTGATGTTCTTTAGCTGCAAGATGCCGTTCGCGACGGCATTTGAAAACGCGTCTTCCAATCGATCCATCTCTTACGCGTTCCGGATTTTCCGGAGCGTGGCTGCGCCTGCTTGGGAAGCCCCTTTGCAGGCCAGCTTGAATGTCTGAGACCACCGAAGGTTTCCATCGGTGGTTGGGGTGGGTCGTGGAACAAGTCCGACTGATGGGTCCGTGTAACCCATTGGCAACCCAATAAAAAAGCAAGCGCAAAAGCGCTGCCGGGTACGCAATTGGCAATCGCATGGTGGGACACACTCCGCCACGCGGGAGCCATGTCGCAACGTTGATGAGCCGCCTCCCACATTCCGTGCCGAGGTGTCCTCACCAATTTACGTGTTCAACATGGAAGGCAATTCAAATGAAAAATGTGCTCTTTTTAGGTGCGTCCGCCGCCGCTTTGGCTGTGGCAGGCCCTGCTCTTGCGCAATCGCAAGAGTCGGTCATCATTCAGAACGGTGCTGACAACGCAGCAACCGTTACTCAGGACGGCAATGAAAACCTGTCCGACATCGATCAGGACGGTACCAACAACACCGCCACGGTCGATCAGGACACGGCGCCTCCGGGTTCGGAGAATTTCAGCGTTGCAGCGAACGACTCCGACATCACTCAGACCGGTTCGTACAACACTGCGACCGTCGATCAGGACAGCGACAATCAGTTTGCTCAACCCAACTCTGTCACCATCACTCAGAACGGTGACGGCATTGACGGCACGGAAGCCAACGTTGCTGATGCGACCCAGTTTGGCGACAGCAACACGACGATCATCGATCAGGGTTCTGCGGGCCTTTCGACCGGCAACAGCAACTTTGTGTCGACCAGCCAGGACGGTAGCAACAACTCGATCGATGCCGCTCAAATCAATGACAGCGCGAGCGCCGACATCATGCAGACCGGCACCGGCAACTCGTCGAGCTCTAGCCAAGGTCGCAACAACGCAGCGGCAACCACCGCTGATCAGGTCCTGATCGTCACCCAGAACGGGTCGGGCAACGTCTCGAACGCCGACCAGCGCGGCGCTCAGAACTTCGCCAGCGTCAATCAGGACGGTAACGACAACACCTCGACCGTCAATCAGCCTGGCTTCGACAATGATGTAGGCGATTCCGGTCTTGTGACTGTGGGCGTCAATCAGTTTGGTGACGACAATGTCAGCACCGTTCTGCAGTCGGCGAACTTTGGTGTCGTGACTGTTGACCAGCTGGGCGACAACCAAACCAGCGACGTGAGCCAGACCGGCCGTTCGAACAACTCGGAAGCTGACGTCAACCAGAGCGGCGCTGACCACACCAGCTCGATCGCTCAGTTTGCTGATGCCGCTCCGACCGGACCAGGCCGTCAGATGTTTGCTGAGGTCAACCAAAGCGGCACTGGCAATGACAGCATGATCAGCCAGACCAACACTCTGGGTGCTCCGCCGGTTGCCAACAACTCGGCAATTGTCACGCAAAGCGGTGTGTCGAACATCTCTGATGTGATGCAGGACGGCCATGACAACAGCGCGACCGTTGATCAGAGCAACTCGATGAACGACAGCTTTGTCTCGCAGTTCGGCAATGCTAACCTGGCTATCATCCGTCAGACTGGTTCGGACAACGGATCGATTGTAAGCCAATCGCTCGACAACCAGCAGGCTCTTATCGAGCAATCCGGTAACGGCAACTCGTCCGATGTCACTCAGTCCGCAACTGATGGGTTTGGTTTTGTTGGATCTGGCTTGTTCTCACCGGATCTTCCGACAGGCATCACGTCGCAAGCAGTTGTCCGCCAATCGGGTGATGACAACGATTCAACCGTCAGCCAGACGGGTGCGTCGAACTTTGCGCTTATCGATCAGTCCGGCAACGGCAACACCTCAGGTGTTGACCAGACCGGCGATACGACATTCGCGAACATCAACCAGTCGGGTAATGACAATATGTCGACTCTGAACCAGTCGGGCTTCGGCACCAACTTCACGTTGGCTGTTGGTATCAACCAGTCCGGCAACAACAACATCTCGGATGTCACGCAGAGCGGTTCGCTTTCAGACTTCTCTTTGCCACGGGAAAACACCGTCGATGTGAACCAGTCCGGCGATTTCAACGAGACGCTGGTGAACCAAGGTGGCGCTGATAACGTCGCTACGATTGCTCAATCGGGTAGCGATAACCTCGCTGATGTCGAACAGGCCGGAACGTTGGATATTGCTTTTGTCGAGCAAATCGGCAGCGGCAATGACTCCTTCATCGACCAGCTCGATGCAGGCGGTTCGGGCAACCAAGCCAACGCCACTCAGACCGGCGATGATGGTTACTCTGAAATCGACCAGTCGGGCACGGACAATCTTGCCACGCTGAACCAAGGCGGATCGTTGAACGAATCGTTCATCACGCAGAGCGGTTCGACGAACCAGGCCTTCGTGACGCAGAACGGAACGGACAACTACTCTGCCGTTACGCAAAGCGGCATGGGCAACATTGCCACCGTAACGCAGAACTAATCGTGCTGGCCGGCGGGGACCTTTTCAAAGGTCTCCGCCGGCAACCAGCCAACGGGCGACCCGTTGGCTCAATTCAGCGACACACTTTGCTGACGCGGAAGGTCAGCACAAAGCGCCAAATTTCCGCTGTCATGTCGCGACTTTCCTGCCCGACCGGTCTTGGCATAGGCCGGTTCGACAAGGGCCCATCTCGAACTTGCAAGACTGATTGGCTATTCCTTGTCGCCTAAGGACAGGGGAAATCATGCACACCACTCGGCGATTAGCCATGGCTGGCGGCGCTGCCGCTTTTCTGGGAGCGTGCAGCCGGGCGCCGGGTCTCGCGAGCGCGAGCGCACCCCTCGCCCCTCCTCGTATTGAGCCGCTGCGAGCCAATCTTCAGAACCTGATGAAAGTGACCGTCTGCACCCGGCCTTTCCGACCTGCCGGTCCACGTCTTGAAGTAGAGCGCTTTGGCGAGAAGACCGTCGTGCACAATTACGGCCATGGCGGTTCGGGTTGGTCGCTAAGCTGGGGCTGCGCGGCTGAGGCGATGGCCCTCGCACGCTCTCAAGGAGACGGCGAGTTCGCGGTCATTGGCGCTGGCGTTATCGGGATGACGAGCGCCATCCGTCTCGCGGAAACCGGCGCCAAGGTCACGATCTATGCAAACGAATTCCCCGCCGAAACCCGCTCCGCCCGCGCAACGGGCGTGTGGTCGCCAAGCAGCAGGATTGCTCTTCAAAGCCAAGCTCCGGCAGGTTTCGCCGAACGCTGGGAACGATGGGCACGCTATTCCTACGCCAAACACATCCAGATGGTAGGTCTGGACGACGATCCGGTCGAGCATCTGACCCAATATGCCCTGCGCGGCGGAAGTTTGGACATGGCCCCCGCCTCGCGCGACTTCCTGCATCTAGATCGCCGCTTAAGGGGTCTCACCCCGCCGTGGAGCGATGCAGACCCAGAGCGAGACCCCTTCCCAGGCAAAGCGCGGCGCAAGGGTCAGGTGATGACGTTTAACGTCGCGCGCTATTCGGATCGGTTGATGCGGCGCTTCCACCAGCTTGGAGGTAAAATGGTCCGCCGGGCCTTTCCAGACCGAGCGGCGGCATTGGGTCTTGCTGAGCCCGTGATCGTCAACTGCATGGGTTATGGCGCGAAGGACTTCTGGGACGAGACCCTTTTCCCCGTACGCGGTCAAATCAGCTGGCTGCTGCCCCAGCCATCCGCTCGCTACGCCCTCTGGTATGACGGCGTAATAGCCATCTCCCGCCGCGACGGAGTGATCGTCCAATATGCCGGCCCCAACGACGATTACGGCTACGGCGATGCAAGCGAAGAGGTCGATCCGGATGAGACCGAGCGCGCGCTGGCGACTTTGCGAGAAGCGTTTGCATAAGCTTGCGCGTGAGCGCCAATGGCCACTGGTCTACCGCTCGCGTCTCCACAGCAGCGATGGCGTGTAGCTTGCCGTTCATAGCTTTCTTGATATTCTCGCGCGTCTTGTTCCGAGGTAGCTTAGTAGGAAAAGCGCCGGGCTTCTGACCCGGAGAGCGCGGGTGCAATTCCCGCCCTCGGACCTTCACAAATTGGAGAAAGTCTGAATGAACGACAGGACGGGTGACACATATGCCTTCTTGCAGTTCATCAAGGCCAAAGAGAGTGGACAAACCGAAAAGGCGCGGCGGTGGTCCGAGGTGTTATCAGGCATACTCACCGGTGAGCTGAGGATTGGCAAACGCAACCCGGTCCAAGACATGCCCATCTGGGCCACGCCCGAAGTCCTGCGTGGCGGCTTTGCTTCGGGCGCCTATGCGGCAGGTGGCCCGCTGCTCCCTCAAGAATTGGTTCTCGCCAAAGAGCTGGAGATTGGCACCAAAGACGTCGCCACAGTGCGAGGCACGCTCAACAGATGGTTCTTGTCGGATGAAGGTCTTGAACGATTGTTCGAGTGGATCGATGAGCAGCGCTATGAAGCAGGAACGCCAGAGGAAATGGCGCTGGTTTCCGTCGCATTGCTGGCTGACAATGATCCCGAAACCGCAAAAGAAATACTGAATGAAGTCGCCCCCTACTTCGATCGGCTGAGATTCTATCCAAGGGCTCGTCTCTCGCCGCGCCCAGAGGGGCTGCGTGTCCGCAGTGTCGCTGAGTTGCGCGACGCTCTAAAAACCGTCACCCCGCGCAAAGATATTCGGGTTCAGAACGCATCGCTCAAAACATGGCTGCCGCTATATGATCGCTTGATGGATTTGATTCTTTCGCAAGACGCTGGCCTCGAAATCGATCAGGCCCAGGTCTGGCTATCCGACTACGAGGCAGCCGATAAGTCGCACATGGCAGCGCGGTGGAAAAAGGCGGGCAGTCGTTTTCAGCGATGCCGCGAAATTCTGGCCAGCCTCGCAAAAGGGGAAACACTCAAACCAGACGACCAGCGGTTTCTGGACCAGCATCGGCAAGACTATCTCGCCAAGTATGGCGACGGCGAAGAACGTAGCGCCTGCCGACAGGCTCAAAAGGCCCAAATCGTTCACAATATGCATGACGCTTTGGCGGAAATTGTGACTGATCGTCTCATCGCTCATGAGGACACAGATGGCCTAGTGGATGTGGAAGAAATCGCTGAACCGGTCAAAAGCTCAGAAGCGAGGCCCGGTGCGAGCACTGGGACACGGATGCCCCCGTCAATCCGCCGCAAGGTATGGTTGGCGCAATTGGGAAGCGTGGAGGCTCTGATCGAAAACGGGCAGATCCGCTCACCCGAGACTTTGGGCGCAGTCTTGCCCGGTTTGGCGGGCGAATTGTATCGCAGCCAGTTCCGCGATCCGCGCCACGGTTTTGCCTTTGCCAACGCCTACGAGGCTTTTCATCGCCGGCGATCTCTCCTCCTGCTCAACCTTGAATTGCAGGTTCGTCTTGAAGAGCTGCCCTGGGTTGCCGCGCTGACACGGTTCCGGGACGATAGTGATTGTGCATCGCGGCCAGAGCTCGATCTGCTTGATCGGCTTGTCTCCTTGCTGATCACCCATTTCCCTCAAGTGCAATTCCCTAATCCTGTGATTGAGCAGATGCAGGGCCTGGGCAATAGCGCGGGGCTCAAGATACCCTTTGTCAGTGAGATTGCCGCCGACATTTTCATGGGCCAGTTCTCCAATTCGTTTGGATTGGCCGCAGCGGCCGCGGTCAAACACTTCAATGGCTCACTCTACGCGCGGTATTATGATCTACCATCGACCCTATCGCCAGATCGCTTTGGCCAGCATTGCTTTGACCGAGCGGGCAAAGGCCCGGATCAGGGTTGGTCTGTCGCCTACAATGGCAGGGTGATCGAGCAGGCAATGATCCTCACCTCTCACAATATGGCAGCGGTGTTTGAGCAGCTGCCGCTGCGCGGTGTCGACTTTTCTCAAGCAGCGCTTGCAACCTTCGAATGGATCACGCGCAAGCTGCAGCAGAAGGCCGCCCACCGTCATGCAAAGCTGCTCGCGATCAAACAGTCCGCTTATGCGTGGCGGCAAATGGTGGCCTATATGTCGCGCCTCGAAGTGAGCGAGCAAATGCGGATCTGTGGTTTGATGAAGGGGCAGATTGCGGATTTTCCGGCGGATTTGCGGGAAAAGCTCACTCCTATGGTGGAGCGCCTCGAGGATGCTGCCGAGGGCAAGCACGGGTCAGCCCTCGGCGCAGAATACTTCGTTGGGTGGGACTTGGGCAATCACCCGCTGATGGATGAGTGAGAAGGCTCTGGTCAAACTCGCTGCAGCAAGGCCATACCTGCGAGCAGCTCGCTTACTCGCCAACTTGTGACATCCCAATTTCCTACAGACACAGCTTTTGCTACGCCTCGGAAAAGCCACTGCTCTTTAACAATCAAATCCCCCCGCCCCTTCGACCCCGCCCCATACTGGCGGGGTTTCGTGCGTCTTGGGGCCGTCAGCTAGATACAGCGATCTCACGGATGTGCTTCATCAACTTGCATGATCTGCAACTGGCAAAGAAAAGGCCCAGCTCTTCCCCAAGAGCCGGGCCTGATCCTGACGAATTTTTGGTGGGTGTTATGCCGCCGTTGCAAACGCCTCTTCCGGCAGTGCCATCATATTGTCGCTACCCGCCTCCAGCTTGCGACGCAGAGCGCCAGCATCCGGCAGGAAACGCTCGGCATAGTAAGCCGCCGAAGTCAGCTTGGCTTCGTAGAAGGCCTTATCGCTCGGGTCTGTTGCCAGCACCGCGCTCGCGGTCTTGGCCATTTTGAGCCAGAACAGGCCAAGCGTCACAATGCCCATAATGTGCATGTAATGGTGAGCGCCCGCCCCAAGGTGGTTCGGGTTCGCCATCGCGTTCTGCATGAACCACATGGTCGCTTGCTTTTGCTCTGCCAGCGCCTTGTCCAACTTCTCAGCCAAAGGCGCGAGTGCCTGGTCAGTTTTAGCCGCTGCAATCTCTTCGTCGATCATCTTGAAGAAAGCCTGGATCGCGCGCCCACCTTTGGAAGCAAGCTTGCGCCCACACAGATCCATCGCCTGCACGCCATTGGTGCCCTCATAGATCATCGCAATCCGGCTATCGCGCACAAATTGCTCCATGCCCCACTCGGTCACATAGCCGTGCCCGCCATAGACCTGCTGCATGTTGTTGGCGATGTCATAGCCCTTGTCAGTGCCGTAGCCCTTGATCACCGGCGTCATCAAGCCGATTAGATCGTCGGCGAGCTGGCGCTCTTCCTCGGTCTGGGCCTTGTGCGTCAGGTCCACTTGCAAAGCGCCCCATAGGCACAGAGCGCGCATTCCTTCGTTAAAGACTTTGGCGTCCATCAGCATCCGTCGCACATCGGGATGCACGAAGATGGGATCGGCCTTCTCGTCAGCTTCCGCCGGACCAGTCAAAGCGCGACCTTGACGCCGGTCAAGCGCATAGGTGACGCCATTCTGGTAGGAGACCTCTGCCTGAGCGAGACCCTGAATGCCCACTCCCAAACGCGCCGCGTTCATCATTACGAACATAGCAGCGAGGCCTTTGTTCTCCTCACCGACCATATAGCCGGTCGCCTCGTCATAGTTGAGCACGCAGGTCGCATTGCCGTGAATGCCCATCTTCTTCTCGATCGAGCCGCAGGTGACGCCATTGCGCTCACCCGGTTCGCCATTTTCGTCGAGCACGAACTTGGGCACGATGAAGAGCGAAATACCCTTCGCGCTATCCGGAGCGCCCGGCGTCTTCGCCAGCACAAGGTGAATGATATTGCTGGTCAGGTCATGCTCGCCGGCCGAGATGAAAATCTTGGTGCCTGTGATCTTGTATGAGCCATCGGCCTGAGGCTCCGCCTTGGTGCGGATCATTCCGAGATCCGTACCGCAATGCGGTTCCGTCAGATTCATGGTGCCCGACCACTCGCCCGAGATCATCTTGGGCAGGTAGGTTTCCTTCTGCTCCTGCGACCCAGCGGCTTCAATCGCGGCCGCCGCACCGTTGGTAAGGCCGGGATACATGCCAAACGCCTGGTTGGCCGAAGCCGTAAACTCTTCGACCGCAAAACCCAGCACATGGGGCAAATTCTGGCCGCCAAATTCCTCCGGCTTCGCCAGAGTGCCCCAGCCCGCTTCGACATAGGCGTCATAGGCTTCCTTGAAACCCGGAGGCGTCGTTACGCTCCCATCTTGATGACGTGTGCAGCCATGCTCGTCACCTGCCTGATTGATCGGCGCGAGAACTTCGGAGCAGAACTTGCCTGCTTCATTCACCACGGTGTCGATCATGTCCTGCGAGGCGTTTTCGAAGCCCGGAAGATTGCCATAACTAGCAAGGTCCAGCATCTCGTTGATGACAAAGCGGGTGTCGCGGGTCGGAGCGGTGTAGGTGGGCATCAGGCAATCCCTTTGCTGAGCGGAGGTTGAATAAGAAGTGGCCTTGAAGGGCTGAACTAACCGAGGTCGAGTTCCTCGATATCGGCTACGAATTGAGTGAGTTCCTTGATCGAAGAGTCGATATCGGCGCGCTGTGCTTTCAGCTTCGCGATATGCGTTTTGCACTTCTCTATCGTGACACGGCGTTGTTCTACACGGCCATCATCAAGGTCATAGAGATCGATCATCTCGCGAATTTCGGTCAGGCTGAAGCCGACATTCTTCGCTCGCATAATCCACGCAAGTCTCGCGCGATCGCGCTTTGAATAGACGCGGGTCAGGCCAACACGAGCAGGACTGATCAGCCCTTCATCCTCATAGAAGCGCAACGCGCGAGCCGTACATCCGAACTCAGACGTCAGATCAGAGATGGAGAATTGCTCGCGTGCCAGCTTGTCCGGACGATCGAGGTGAGCACCAGTGTTAAGGCCGTCCTGTGCCTGATCCGGGCTCGACTTGGAGTTGGGTGCGGTAGCCATGAAACACGGCATACCTTCCCTTTACGTGAACGTCAAGGCTTGACCTTCACGGGAGCATGGTTGGCGTCAATCATCGCAACAGGGCGACGACAATGGCGGACTTAGAGCCACGTCGTCTGGCGCACTGGGATCAAGCTTACGATAAAAACAACTCGGACGCCCCGTGTGACATGTTGGCCCTGCGGGATGCGCATAAATTACCAGAGCGTCTTGATCGCAATCGACCAAAATCTCCTCGACCGTTAGCACATTTCCGGAAGTCTCGCCCTTCATCCAAAGCTTTCCGCGTGAACGTGACCAGAAGGTGACGTGGCCCGTCACGCGCGTCCTGGTGAGCGCCTCGGCATTCATAAAGGCAACGACGAGAACCTCTTTTGACTGCGAATTGAGGATGACGGCGGTCAACAGCCCATTCGCATCAAACTTGGGCGCAAAGTGAGACCCGGTTTCACGCTCCGAGATTGAGAGAGAGGATGAATCCGACACGAATGGGCTCCTTGAAGAGGGGATAGGCCGCCCGAGAGCGGTAAGAGGTTCACCTTATGCGACAGTTTGTTGCACGATAACAACAGATGCGGATCAAAATTGGCCAAAGAAATTGTTTTACCTTCCGATTGGTAAGCGCTTTTGGAACAAGACCGTCATTGAGCGTTTCGGCGCTCACCCACGAACATGCGGCGATGCTGTAACGCAAGTCACGGCAAGCCAGGTTCAGGGGGTGACTGATTGGAGCCAACAGCGGGGTGTTGGAGCAATCAGTTGAACGAATGAGGGACATGGTCCTGATAGCGAAGTTAGGGGGTCGCTATCTGAGCTCTTTTGAGCGGATCTGAACGATTTCGTCACGTGGCGCCCGGGGTCCTTACGGACCTCGGGCGTTTCGCTTTTCTGGGTCCTACCTGCCCTTTCCACTAGGCCGATGACCATCCGCAACCTTGGCAAAGCAAGCCACACGAACTGATTTGGCTCCCGCTTGAAGCAGGGCCTTGACGCAGACATCGCTTGTCGCGCCGCTAGTCAACACGTCATCGACCAGCACAATATCGCTTCCAGCTATGCGATCACGGGCGCTGCGCTTCGCCCGAATCGCTCCTGCCAATGCCTTCTCGCGTTGAGCACGCCCCAACCCGCCAAGACTTGGTGTGCGCTTGTGCCGCTCAAGCCCGTCGATCAGCAGTTCACCTTTGCCCATTTTCGATAGCTCAGTCGCCAATAGCCCAGCTTGGTTGTACCCCCTGCCCCACAGGCGCAATCGGTGTAGCGGGACGGGGACAAGCAAGGCGGGAGGCTGATCTACATCGGGTAACTTTGATGCCAAAAGCCGCGCGAGCAACGGTGCCAGAGCAATCTTCCCTCCATGCTTGAAAGCGAGGATCAATTTGCGAGAGGCGTCATTATAGATCGTGGCTGCGACCACTGCGTCATCGGGTTCGCTATCCGCGAACTCCAGCAGACCCCAGCAATCAACACACAATGCTCCGTGGTTGGCAACTGACACACCGCACATCGGGCAGCGGGGCGGGTAGACGAGGTCGACCACCGGCGCCAAGCCAAGCCCAATTCCTTTGGTAAGTTGCGACCCCCACCTCATGAGATGCAGTGTGCACCTCTTGCGTGTCCCCTGCAAGCTCGGCAGAGGCTAAGCACATGAGCAGCACCCCGCCCATCATCTTCTCGAAGTCGCGCAAGCTGGCCCGATACAATCGGGCCCAGCACTTGGCAGCGAAGTCCCGTACCGCCGAATTTCTCTTGCAGGAGATGGCCGAAGACATCTGCGAGCGCTTGGCCTTTGTGCGCTATGACGGGCATGATGTCTTCACCCAGGGGTTCGGAGCAAAGCATCTTGCAAGTCGCTCGCCTTGGCCGCCCGAGACGCGCGTTTCCTATTCTGCCGAGGATTTCGACACTCCCTTAACATCCAAGGCGCACAGTTTCGACTTGGTCGTCAGCATCAACAGCCTCGACAGCGTCAACGACTTGCCAGGCGCACTGATCCAGATGCGCGAGTTGCTGCGCCCTGGCGGCCTTGCGATTGCAACGTTCATTGGCGGCCAGAGTTTGCTCAAGCTTCGCCATGCGATGCTCGCCGCTGAGCCCAAACGCCCCGCAGCTCGGATGCATCCACTCGTAGATCCGCGCTCGTGCCCGCAGCTGCTTCAACGCGCGGGCTGGGGGGATCCAGTGGTCGACAGCCACGTTCTGACCGCGCGCTACTCGACGATTGACAGACTTGTTGCCGACCTGCGCGAACAAGGCATGGGAAGCGTCTTGGCAAAGACTGCACCGCCTCTCAACAAGACCGCAGTCGCCCGCGCACGCGCAGCATTCGACAAGCAGGCTGACGATGACGGAAAAGTGAGCGAAACCTTTGAGATCATCACCCTCACAGGGCGGCGCAAAGGCTAGGCTCAGCCTTTCAGTGTCGCCTGAGCCGCAGCCAACCTGGCAATCGGTACGCGATAGGGTGAGGCGCTCACATAATCCAAGCCGACTTTCTCGCAGAATGCGATCGAGGCTGGGTCGCCGCCATGCTCGCCGCAAATGCCGAGCTTGATGTCAGGCCGGGTCGCCCTGCCCCGCTCTGCTGCGAGCTCAACCAACTGTCCTACGCCGTCCACATCGATGCTCACGAACGGATCGCGAGGGAATATTCCTTTTTCGACATACGGAGCGAGGAAACGCGCAGAATCGTCGCGGCTCACACCTAGGGTTGTCTGGGTCAGATCGTTGGTGCCAAAGCTAAAGAAAGCGCCCTCATGCGCGATCTCACCCGCCATCAAGGCGGCACGCGGCAGTTCGATCATTGTGCCGACAAGGTAATCGACGCGCGCGCCCTTCTCGGTGAAGACCTCTTCAGCAACCTTCTCGACCAGCGCTCGGAGCAATTCGAGTTCACGTCGAGTGGCGACGAGCGGGATCATAACTTCGGGGATCGGCGCTTCGCCCGAGGCTGCTTGCACATCGCATGCCGCTTCAAATATCGCCCGCGCCTGCATCTCGTAAATCTCGGGATAGGTGATGCCGAGACGACAACCGCGATGACCAAGCATCGGGTTAAACTCGTGGAGCTCACCTGCTCGGCGTTTCAAGTGATCGACGCCCAGCCCCGTTGCATCGGCAAGATCCTCGAACTCCGCATCCTGCGTGGGCAGGAATTCGTGAAGCGGCGGGTCAAGCAGACGGATCGTGCAAGGCAGCCCTGCCATTGCCTCGAAGATCGCGGTGAAGTCACTGCGCTGTTCGGGCAACAAGACTTCAAGCGCCTTGCGCCGCCCGCGCTCGTCTTCCGCCAGAATCATCTGACGCACTGCGCTTATTCGGGACGCGTCAAAGAACATATGCTCAGTCCGGCACAAACCGATACCTTCCGCTCCAAACTGGCGCGCCATCCGGCAATCGGCAGGCGTCTCTGCATTGGTGCGAACCGCCATGCGGCGAAGGCCATCGGCCCACTCCATTAAGACGCCGAAGTCACCGGCAAGCTCGGGCTCTACCGTTGGCACGATGCCGAGCATGATCTGTCCGTTGGCTCCGTCGAGTGTGATCTCGTCACCCTCTTTGAGTTCATGAGACCCGATCCGAAGTGTCCTCGTGCCACGGTCAATTGACACAGCACTCGCGCCCGAGACGCAAGGACGGCCCATGCCGCGCGCAACCACGGCAGCATGGCTCGTCATCCCACCGCGAGCGGTGAGGATGCCTTGCGCTGCGTGCATGCCATGAATGTCTTCGGGGCTGGTTTCGACGCGGACGAGAATGACCTTTTCCCCGCGCTCGGACCATTGCTCTGCTGTATCCGCGTCGAGCACGATCTTGCCCGCAGCAGCACCTGGAGATGCCGGAAGTCCGGTGCCCAGCACGTTGCGATCTGCATCGGGGTCGAGCGTCGGGTGGAGCAGTTGGTCGAGAGCCATCGGATCAACCCGCCGCACGGCCTCTTCGCGGTCGATCAGCCCCTCGCCTTCCATATCAACCGCCATTTTGAGCGCCGCTTTTGCTGTGCGTTTGCCCGAGCGGGTTTGGAGCATCCACAGTTTCCCGCGCTCAACGGTGAATTCAATGTCCTGCATGTCGCGATAGTGCTTTTCGAGCAGGTCGAAGACGTGGGCCAGCTCGGAGTAAGCCTCGGGCATAGCCTCTTCCATCGAGAGCGGTTTCGCGCCAGCGGCTTCGCGGGCGGCTTTGGTCAGATATTGCGGGGTGCGGATGCCGGCGACCACGTCTTCGCCTTGCGCGTTGATCAAATACTCCCCGTAATAGGCTCGTTCACCGGTGGCTGGATCGCGGGTGAAGGCTACGCCGGTGGCGCTGGTTTCGCCCATATTGCCGAAGACCATGGCCTGCACATTTACCGCAGTTCCCCAGTCAGCGGGGATGTCGTTCAACCGGCGGTAGACCTTCGCGCGGTCGCTGTCCCAGCTGTCGAAGACGGCTCGGATGGCGCCCCAAAGTTGATGAAACACATCCTGAGGGAAAGGTTCACCAAGTTCGCTTTCCGCGATGCTTTTGAACTGTGCGACGATGCCTTTCCAATCGTCTGCGGAGAGTTCGGTGTCGTTGTAGAAACCGTTATCTTCTTTAGTGATTTCAAGGGCTTCCTCGAACAGGCCGTGATCGAGTCCGAGCACCACGTCGGAGTACATCTGGATGAATCGGCGGTAGCTGTCCCATGCGAAACGTTCATCGCCCGATGTCGCGGCAAGCCCTTCGACCGTTGCGTCGTTCAGCCCGAGGTTGAGCACCGTGTCCATCATCCCCGGCATCGAAACGCGAGCGCCCGATCGCACCGAGACCAGCAGCGGATCCGAAGCATCGCCAAAGCTCTTGCCCACGGCCGCCTCGATATGCGTCAGGGCCTCTGCCACCGCGCCGCGCAGTTCGTCGGAGAAGCCTGTCCTGAGCTTTGCCGAAGGGTCAGCGCCCTCTTGCAGGTAGCGCACGCATTCCTCAGTCGTGATCGTGAAGCCCGGAGGGACCGGCAGGCCGATGCTCGCCATCTCGGCAAGGTTCGCGCCCTTGCCGCCCGTGACCTCTTTGTCAGCCTGGCGGGGATCATCGTGGGCGGCGGCTCCGCCAAAGGGGTAGACTGTCTTCACGCTGTTTTCATCCTAAGCTTGCCTAAGCCGTGTCCCGTCGGCCGGAAGGGGTATGTATGATGGGGTTGAGCGCACTCACCCCTCAATCCTGCTGAAATCCGCCACGCGGCCAACGGCTGTGGTGAAAGCGCTGAGCAGATTGAGCCGCGCCTCCCGCTTGGCCGGGTCATCATCGTTCACGGTCACATCTTCGAAGAAGGCGTCAATCGGCGCACGCAAGGTCGCCAGAGCCGCCATCGAATTGCCAAAGCGCTCCTCCGTCACCGCGCTCTCCGCTGTCGGAGCCGCTTGCCCAAGCGCATCGATCAGAGCCTGCTCTGCGGGTTCAGGGGTATATGGGAGGTCATTGCCTACAATCTCGTCATCCCGGCCCCAAAATCCAATGGCTCGCCGGGATCCCGCTTCTTGTGCTCCATCAGAAGTAAAGCTGGACCCCGGATCAAGTCCGGGGTGACGGTTGGAAGCAGTTTCCCATTCCTCTTTCTTGAGGATATTCGCCGCACGCTTGTAGCCGGCAAGGAGGTTCGTGCCGTCCTCGGTCTCGATGAAGCTTTGGAGGGCATGGACGCGGGCGAGCAGCCGGACAAGATCGTCCTCCCCGCCAAGCGCGAACACGGCGTCGATGAGGTCGTGCCGGACACCTGCCTCGCGCTGTTGGACTTTTAGGCGGTCGGCGAAGAAGTCGAGTAATCCTTCTATAACTGTCTCTCGGCGCATGAGGAATTGCACTGCTTTCTCAGCAAAACGAGGCGACAAACCTTCCGCAGCTTTTTCCATTGTTTCGGAATTGACGGTTGGCGTAGCGGCCTTTATGGCCAGCAGAAGCGTTGTTGCGTCGGCAGAAAGCTCCCGAGACAAGCGATCCACATTTGAAAAGTTCAGTTGCTCCGTCGCGATCTGATTGATTGATAGTCTCAACTGAGAGGCCGCAATGATCGCCAAAGCTCCCACTGCTGCTCGCCTCAATGCAAACGGGTCTTTCGAGCCAGTCGGCCTCTCTTCAATGTCGAAGAAAGAGAATAGCGTGTCCAACTTATCCGCCAACGACACCGCCACCGTCACCGGAGCAGTCGGAACTTCATCCCCCTGCCCCACGGGTTTGTAGTGGTCGCGAATGGCGTCGGAGACTTCGCTCGAAAGCCCCTCTTTCTCCGCATAGTAGCCGCCCATCAGGCCTTGCAGCTCGGGGAACTCTCCGACCATTTCGGTGACAAGGTCGGCCTTGCACAGGCGCGCGGCCTGTTCGGCGTAGTTGGCCAGTTCCTCCTTCGTCATCCCGGCCCCCGAGCCGGGATCCCGCTTTTCTTCTGTTGTGCTTGAAGAAGCGGGACCCCGGATCAAGTCCGGGGTGACGACATCTTCTTCAACCAACCACCGCGCCAGCTTCGCAACCCGCTCAACCTTGTCGGCGACGGTGCCAAGCTTCTCGTGGAAGGTGATCCGCTCCAGACCCTTGGCGTGCTCTGCCAAAGTCTTCTTCTGATCTAGCTCCCAAAAGAAGCGCGCATCGGACAGGCGCGCGGCGAGCACCTTGCGATTGCCGTCGACCACCACGGCGGGGTCGATTGAGGCAAGGTTGGCGGTGCAGATGAAGGCGTTGGCGAGTTCCTCCCTCTCCCCTTCAGGGGAGGGGGCCGGGGGGTGGGGAGCGGCGGCTGAGCTGCTCGCTGCGCTCGCCCCCTCTCCCAACCCTCTCCCCTCAAGGGGAGAGGGCTTTCGGCACACAAAATATTTCTGGTTCACGCGCGCGGTGAGCTGGATGACTTCGGGCGGCACGTCGAGGTAATCCTCGTCAAACCGCCCCAGCAGCGGCTCCGGCCATTCGGTGAGGCCGGCATTTTCGACCACCAAACCTTCGTCCTCAACCAGATTGAGGCCAGCTTGTTCAGCAGCTTTACGCGCGCCTTCGCGGATGATGTTGGCGCGTTCCTCGTGGTCGACGATCACGCTCGCCTCGCGCAAGTTTCCGGCATAGACGTCCGCGCTTGATATCTCGATGGGGCCTGCCGAATGGAACCGGTGTCCCATGGTGGTCCGACCACTTGCCAGCCCATCGGTGACGCAGGGGACAACCTCTCCATCGAGCAGAGCGATGATCCCAGACAAAGGCCGCACCCAGCGCGTGCTTTCGCTGCTGATCGAGGCCTCGCCCCAGCGCATCGATTTCGGCCAGCTGAAGTCGCGGATGATGACGGGGATCGCGGCGGCGAGGAGGTCGGCAACCGCCTGCCCCGGCTTCTCGATCACGGCAAAGTAGGTCGCGCGGCCCTTTACCTCGCGCTCTTCCAGCTGATCGCGGGTGACGCCGTTCTTGCGGCAGAAGCCGTCGACCGCTTGATCGGGAGCGCCAACCGGAGGCCCCTTAGCCTCGTCGCGCACAGCCTCGGTTTCGGTCGGAAGGTCACGCGCAATCAGAGCGAGACGACGCGGAGTGGACCAGATGGTGAGCTCGCCGGTTGCGACGCCTGCGGCCTGCATCTCGCGGGTGAAGAGTTTCTCCAGCTCCTTGCGAGCGCCCGCCTGCATCCGGGCAGGGATCTCTTCACAGCGCAGTTCGAGAAGGAAATCGGCCATCAGTTGAGGCTCCATTCCGGATATTTCTCGGCCCATTCGGGCGCCATCTGCTCGGCATAGGCGGCGCAGGAACCGCGCGCCAGATCGCGCACGCGGCCCATGTAAGAGGCGCGCTCCTGCACGCTGATCACGCCGCGCGCTTGCAGCAGGTTGAAGATATGGCTTGCCTCGACCGCCTGCTCATAAGCGGCAATGGGGACATTGTTGGCGAGCGCGTTCTGGCACTCAGCCTCCGCCTTGCCGAACAGGTCGAACAGAGCGTCGGTGTCGGCGACCTCAAAGTTCCACTTCGACATCTGCTTTTCGTTTTCGAGGAACACCTCGCCGTAGCTCACGCCGCGTCCGTTGAAGTCGAGGTCGTAGACGTTGTCGACGCCCTGAATATACATTGCGAGCCGTTCGAGCCCATAGGTCAGCTCGCCTGCGACCGGCTTGCAGTCAAAGCCGCCCATTTGCTGGAAATAGGTGAACTGGGTGACTTCCATCCCGTCGCACCAGACCTCCCAGCCCAGGCCCCATGCGCCGAGCGTCGGCGATTCCCAGTCATCCTCAACAAAGCGGATGTCGTGTTTGAGCGGGTCGATGCCGATCGCGGAGAGGCTGGCGAGGTAAAGCTCCTGAATGTCGCTGGGCGATGGCTTCAGGATGACTTGGTACTGATAATAGTGCTGGAGCCGGTTGGGGTTCTCCCCATAGCGGCCATCAGTGGGCCTGCGGCAGGGCTGCACGAAAGCGGCGTTCCACGGCTCAGGCCCAAGCGCGCGCAGGGTGGTCGCGGTATGAAACGTGCCCGCACCCATGCGCATATCATAGGGCTGCAAGATCACGCATCCTTGCGCCGACCAGAAATCGTGCAGCGTCAGGATCATGTCCTGAAAAGACTTGGTGGGGTCGCGCGCCGGGATCGGCTTCGCCTCAAGCTCGGTATCCATGGCGCATGCCCATTCCCGATTCGCCGTGCGGGGTCAATGGTGCACTGCACAAGGATGCGATTCGACACACAGGTGAGCGCGGTTTCTGACGTGTTTTGGACAGGCGAAAATGGCGGAATTCTGCGGTTTTGGTCATGCTCACCTTACACGAAGTCAGGTTGTCTTGACATTGTCAGCGACTCGCTACATAAAGTAAGGGCAACCTGACATTTCGGAAGGTTGATACGACAAACAGCTCTCCCTCCCCAGGAGACCTAACCGGAGAAATCCCATGCGTTCTTTCGTTCTTATCCCCGCCCTGATCGCCGCCACCCTGATTGCCGCACCGGCCACCGCATCGGCAGGGTCGAGCGACTTTGCGATCGATGTCCAAACCAGTGATCTCGACCTTGCTGATGCAGGCGATGTGACGGAACTCAACCAACGGATTAACGCTCAGGTCCGCCGCGCTTGCTCCACCGGAAGCCGCGACATGGCGTCGATCCGCCTTGAGCGCGAATGCCGCCAAAGCGCGCTTGCCGCCGCCGAGCCGCAGGTTCGTCTTGCCATCGCTCAGGCCCGCCTCGACCGCGTTCGCCTGGCTGAGAATGCTTCCCCGCAAGCATCAAGCACGGCCACTCCAGGCGCTTGATGCCCTTGTCCGCCTCCGCTTGGCTCGGGTCCACCCTGACAAAGAGCCTAAGCGGAGGCGGCACCCCCTTCCCTCCTCGCGAGATTTCAACATCCCGCTTCCCCCCTCGAATTGCTCTCAAGCCCCCAACCCGCAACACTCCGCCGCAGTGCCAGATCGGCAGCAACGCATCGTCAGGAGCCGTAAGTGAATAAAGAGCCAGCCATCTCTGACCGCCAGCGCAAGGTCGACCGCTTCTTCCGAGCGGCCCTTATCGGCGGCGTAGCTTGGACAGTGTCCTTCGTGATGTATCTGAGCCTGCTCGCGCTCGGTATGGCTCAAAGTTCGGTGGTGACCTGGCTCAATTTCGGACTGTTTCTCATCGCGTTCACAGCTGTCATCATCCAGTTCCGCAATCGCGATGCGGATGAGTTCACGGCAGAGCACTGGAACGCCGCAGCGAGCTGGGCCTTTATCGCGACCGCGGGATGGATGTTCTTCGCCGTGGTGATCGAGCGCTCTCTGGCCTCTGCCCTGTTCTATTTCACCGGCACCACGTTTCAGCCGGTCTACGCCTATTTCCTCGCCTTCCACGTGCCGATGTTCACCTTCTACGCGGTGTTCTTCGTGCGCCATCTGAGAGAGATGTGATGAACAAAGCCACCATCTTCATGAATGCCGGATGGGTTGGATTGGCATGCCTTGCCGTCTGGGCTGTCAGCGCGAGCGTTGAGCTGCCCAAGGCTGTGGGTGTGTCATGCGCGATCCTGACCGTTCTGGCCTGTTGGGTAATGCTCTTCACCCGCAACGCGGATGAGTACACGCGCGGCCTGTGGACCTCGGCTGCAAGCTTTGCCTTCGCTGCGATGTTGCTGCTTTTCCTTGGAATGCCCTTTGTGGAAGGCTTCTATGACGGATTGCGCAGCGGGTTCGATGACGAGAACCGTGACACTTACAGCCAAGATTTAACCCCAGAAGTCAGCATCGTGGTCGCCATCGGCGCCTTCTACGTTGGCCTCTTCTGGAAACGTGTGCGGGGAGGTTGAGCCGATGAAAAACCGCCTCAAAGTCTTACGCGCCGAACGGGACTGGTCGCAGGCTGAGCTAGCCGGGCACCTCGATGTGTCGCGCCAGGCTGTGAACGCGATTGAGACCGGCAAGCACGACCCTTCCCTCCCCCTCGCCTTTCGCATTGCTCGTCTGTTCGACATGAGCATCGAGGAAATTTTCGACGACGGAGACGCCGCATGAACAACGATGAAGAAACCGGCATGCCAGCCTCTCTCAAGAAGCTCCTGATCGCATGTATTGGCGGCGTTGTGATGCTGTTTATCGCCGGAATGCTGGCGGGCTACACGGCCAAGGCGCTGGAATATGATGAGCTTATCCTGCGAGATTATGGCTATATTGGCGGGCTTTCAGCACTGCTGATCCTGATCGCTTTTGTTTGCTGGAAGCTTTGGCCCGAACGCAGCGATGAGATCGTCGCTGAAAGCACGCGCAAATCGACGCTGCTCCTCCAATTGTCCTGCGGCGTGGGCGCCTTGATAGCTGTGGCCTTACTGTTCACCGAAGGCGCTGAAGATTACTCGCTGTTCTCAAACGGGCCAATCAGCCCCGGCTTCGCATTGTTTGCGATTGCAGTCTGGTTCGTTCTTGTTCCACCTCTCACCTGGAAGTGGTGGCGCACCGTCGATGAGCATGAGGCTTCTGCCTACGCCGATGGAGCACTCGTCGCGGGCCATGCCTACATCTTTATTGCTCCGGCCTGGTGGCTGGCGACGCGCGCCGGATGGTTGCCCGCGCAAGATCCGATGATCGTGTTTTTGATTGTCTGTTTTATCTGGACCGCCGTCTGGTTCTATCGCCGCTATTTCTAGACCCGGCTCCCTTGTTCACCCCTCCCTCATTCAATTCCCCTAACCCCGACCCTTCGAAAGGAAATCCCCCGATGAAACTTGCCAAATTGCTCTCGTCCTCAACCGCTGTCGCTGCATTGATGTTTGCGCCGCCCGTTTGGGCTGATGACCACGCTGAGGCTCCTGTTGAAACCGCAGCAGAGGCGCTCCCAAGCGGCCCCGAAGGCCCAGCGCTTTGGAAGGTCGCCGACGAAGACACGACGATCTACCTGTTCGGCACGATCCACGCGCTCGACCCGAGTGTTGTGTGGTATGATGCGGAGATCGACGCGGCGCTGCAATCATCCGACACGGTTGTGACCGAGGTGTTGATGGACCCGCAGAATGAGGCTGCCGCACAGCGCCTGATGCTGGAGCTTGGCACGTTTACTGACGGCACCACGCTGCGCTCGCTTCTGAACGAAGAGCAGAACGCAGCCTATGCCGCAGCCCTCGGAGGTCTCGGCATTCCAGAGGCCGCCTTGCCGCAAATGGACATTTACGAGCCATGGCAGATGGGTCTGACGATGGTTTACCTGCCGCTGCTGATGCAGGGCTATGACCTTAATGCAGGCGTCGACAAGGTCATCCTGTCCAAGGCCGGCGACAAAGAGCGCGGCGCATTGGAGACGCTCGAATATTCGCTCGGCGCGCTTGATGGCCTCAGCATGGAAACGCAAATCGAATTTCTGATGCTGAGCGTCGAAGGCGTCGGCGAAGTGCGTCAGGCACTCGATGCGATGGTCGCCACTTGGGTCGCGGGCGATGCAAACTCGCTGGCCGTGATGATGACCGAAGGGATGGATAACCCCGAAATGTTCGACGCCCTGTTCACCAAGCGTAACGCCAATTGGGCCGAGTGGATCGACACGCGCATGGATGAACCGGGCACGGTCTTCATCGCTGTGGGTGCAGGCCATCTGGCGGGCGACAAAAGCGTGCAGGACTTCCTTGCCCAGCGCGACATCACGGTTGAACGGGTCCAGTAATGCTGGCCATTCGCTCTGCCGCATTTACCCTGCTCGGGCTGCTCGCCCTTTCTGCGTGCAGTCCGGGCGAGGATGCGGCTGAGCCCGACTGGCCCTCGCCTGACCCGCTCATTTACGAAATCACCAACTCGCAAGGAGAGGTTGAGGGCTGGATGCTCGGCACGATCCATGCCCTGCCCGATGGCGTTGAGTGGCGCACGGAGGCGATTGACACCGTCGTGGCTGAGGCTGACCTGCTGCTTGTCGAAGTGGCAGAGCTGAACGACGCAGCGGCGCTTGCCACAACCTTCACTTCGCTGGCGACCACGCCCAATATCGGCCCGCTAGAGCCGCGTATTGCGCCTGACTTGCGCGATGATCTGGACGCGATGCTGGAGCGTTCTTCCTATGCTTCATCCGATTTCAACGATGTCGAAGATTGGGCCGCCGCCATCATGCTCGCCCGCGTCGATGCAATGGGGGATCCTTCAAACGGCGTCGACAAGGCTTTGATCGCCGATTTTGCAGACCGCGATGTGCGCGGGTTTGAAAGCGCTGGCGGCCAGCTCGGCATCTTCGATCGCCTTGGGCCAGAGGATCAGCAGGACTTGCTCGAAGGGACAGTGCGCGAGTGGTCGGCGGCGCGGAAGAACCCCGGCAGGCTGATGACCGCGTGGATTGCGGGCGATGAAGCCACTCTGCTCGACGCGACCCGCACCGGGATCATGGCGGACCCTGAACTGCGCGCTGCTCTGCTGACGGACCGCAATGAGGCTTGGATTGCCCCGCTCACTCAGACGCTGGATAGCGATCCCCGCCCCCTCGTCGCGGTGGGAGCTGCGCATATTATCGGGCCGGATGGGCTGGGAACCATGCTCGAAGCCCGCGGCTATACCGTCCGGCGCGTAGAATAATGTTGCGTTTTCCCGCATAATCGCTATCTGCCCGCGCTTCGGCGCTCTGGTCATCCCTGGAGGCGGGGCGTTACGAAGCAACACTGAAATATGCATTCGAAAGGCTGATATTATGAGCGACGCTCTGATTTTGCCCGCCGAAGCGCGCGAACGGGCAGGCAAGGGAGCCTCCCGTGCACTTCGCCGCGAAGGTCGGGTTCCTGCTGTGATTTACGGCGGGAAAGAAGAACCCACAACGATCCACATCGAAGAGAAAGAGCTGGTCAGGCAACTGAACATTGGCGCCTTCATGAACTCGATTGTGAAGATCGATATCAACGGCGAGCAGGTCCGTACCCTGCCTAAAGACGTTGCTCTGCATCCGGTCACTGACCGTCCGACGCACGTAGACTTCTTCCGCCTCGCTCGCGACGCCAAGATCGAAGTCTCGATCCCGGTTGTCTTCGTTGGCGAAGCAGACTCGCCGGGCCTTACCAAAGGCGGCGTTCTCAACGTGGTGCGTCACGATCTTGAACTGATTTGTGAAGCCGACAAGATCCCGGGCGAGATCGAAATTTCGGTCGAAGGCAAGGATGTCGGCGATTCGATCCACATCAGCGAAGTGAACCTGCCCGAAGGCAGCGTAAGCGCGATCACCGACCGCGACTACACCATCGCCACTCTGGTTGCTCCTTCCGCCCTTAAGAAGGAAGAGGAAGAAGAGACCGAAGGCGAAGAAATCGCAGCTGATGAGGTGGAAGCCACCGCACAGAAAGGCGACGAAGGCGAAGAAGGCGGCGAATAAGCCCCTACCCGTTTGCCTCAAACGCAATCACCAAAGCGCCGAGCTGGGAAACCAGCTCGGCGTTTTTGTTTTACGCCCTCAGACGCCGGGCGGCGGCCATCCGGCCGCCTTGGCTTCGCCGCAGTGGCGGCGGCGCGCGGTCGCGCGCTGGCTCGCCTAACGGCTCGCGATCAGCGCCGCCCTTGCATGTTGCACCAAGAATTCCCGGGCGACATTGAAGGCTTGGTCTGGTTCGGTCCGCGACCAGCGGACCGCAAGGGCGACCGCCCGCCCGCAGCGACGCGACCTTCAGGTCGTGTGAGCGAGGAGATTGCGGGCGCGGATGCGCCTGCTAAGGGAGAACAATGCAAATCTGGACAGGCCTTGGAAATCCCGGACCCCAATACGCTCTGCACCGGCACAATGTCGGCTTCATGGCGATGGACGTCATTGCGGACATGTTTGATTTCGGACCCATCCAGAAGAAGTTTCAGGGCTGGGTTCAGGAAGGCCGGATCGGGACGGAGAAAATCCTGCTCCTCAAACCCGCCACATTCATGAATGAAAGCGGGCGCAGCGTCGGAGAGGCGATGCGCCTTTACAAGCTCGACTTGGACGCCCTCACCGTTTTCCATGACGAACTCGACCTCGCACCCTTCAAGGTCAAGGTGAAGCGAGGCGGCGGGACCGCTGGCCACAATGGCCTGCGCTCGATCGACAAACATCTGGGCAAGGACTTCCGCCGAGTGCGCCTCGGCATTGGTCATCCGGGGCATAAGGATCGGGTGAGCGGCTATGTGCTGGGCAATTACGCGAAGGTTGAACAGGACCAGCTAGCCGCCATGCTTGGCGCGGTTGGTGCGGAGGCGGAGTGGCTCGCGAAAGGCGATGACCCGCGCTTTATGAGCGATGTCGCTTTAAGAATGCAGGAATAGCCGTGGCCCATCCTAGCGATGAAATGGCCGCAATGCCCCTGGGCAAGATGCTGGGCCTGGTTTGCGTTCAGGCGGCGCTCTTTACCTTTCTGGGCCTAGGGCTCTGGATGCTGTCCGGCCGTGAAGCCAGCCAGTTCGTCACCTTCGCCCCGCACGAATTCGCCTATGGGATCGCCATCGCCCTCGGTTTCATCCTCAGCGGCCTCATAACCTTCAAGGTCTTCCCAAAGTTTGGCGAACAGATGATCCGGGATCAGGCCTACAGCCTCGCATTCCTAAAGAACAAACTGGGTTTCGGCCCGATCATCGTACTCTCGCTGAGCGCAGGGATTTGGGAGGAGGCGCTTTTTCGCGGCGGTCTTCTGACGCTTGGCAGTGACTATATGCCCTTTTGGCTCGCGCTCGTCGTCAGCTCTGCGCTGTTCGCAGCAATCCACTTGGCCAAAGCGCGCGTTGCGATCTTTATCTTCGTCATCGGCTGCGTGTTCGGCGTGCTGTTCATGCAACTGGAAAGCTTGCTCGCGATGATGATCGGCCATGCGCTCTATGACGTATGGGCCATCTGGTACGTTCAGAATGAGATGGAGCGCCTGCGCGTGTTCGAAGACGATACTGACAAGCTCGACGAAGCCGCTGTCTAGCACTAGGCTCCCGGCCAAACCTGAACCAATTAAGGACGACACCCATGCCCAACATGAACCGCCGCACATTGCTCGCCGGAGCCGCCGCGACCACCGCCTTCGTTGCAGCCGCCAAAGTCGCTGCAGACGATCACGTCTCGGTCGAGCCTGACATGACCGGCAAGAGCGTTCTCATCACGGGCTGCTCAACCGGATTTGGTCGTCTCGCCGCAGAGGATTACGCCCGCAAAGGCGCGCGCGTCTTCGCAACCATGCGCAACCTGCCGCGCGCCGAAGCTGACGAGCTGACCGCCCTTGCCAAAGCGGAAGGCCTCGACCTCCATGTCATCGAGATCGACGTCCAATCCGACGAGCAGGTCGAAGCAGGCGTCGCCAAGGCGATGGAGATCAATGGTGGCCCCATTGACGTGCTGATCAACAATGCCGGCATTTCCTATGGCGGACCGATTGAAATTCAGGACATGAAGGCGACCCAGCACACTTTCGACACCAATGTCTTCGGTCCCCAACGCATGATCCGCGCCTGCCTGCCCGGAATGCGCGAGGCCAAGAGCGGGCTTATCATAAACGTATCCTCACAATTGGGCCGCGTGATCGTGCCTGCTTATGGACAATATTCGCCAAGCAAGTTTGCGCTGGAGGCGCTGAGCGAAGCGCTCGCCTATGAGCTGGTGCCGCACGGCATCGATGTGACAGTGATCCAGCCCGGCGGCTACCCCACCATGATCTGGAAGAACTCCAACGAAAACAGCCTCGCTCTGCTTGGCCGTGCAGAAGAGAAGCACACCGATGGCTACGCCGCGATGATTGAACGGCTGGGCCAGCGCACCGGCGGCGGGACGACCGATCCGATGGATGTCCCCAAGGCCATGGCCGAAGTGATCGCTATGCCCGCAGGCACGCGCCCCCTTCGCCGCGCAGTCCATCCCGGTGCAAAGCCGCAACTCGCAATCAACACGGTCAGCGCCGAAGTGCAGGTCGGCTGGCTGGGCGAATCCGGCTATGGTCCGCTGATCAAGGCTGTGCACAACGTGTGAGGTTAAAGGTTGCGCGGCCACCTTGCTTCAGATTGAGACACGGCCCCGACAGCCCCAAGACGCCCGCATAGTTTTGGGTTAGCAAGCTCTTAATTCTTCACCGCACCTCGTTTCCACGGCGCGGCGTCAGTTGGGATCTTTCTAACCATGCACCTCAAGCCGTTTCACGTGCTGATTATCCTCGCAGCCATTGGCATCGCCGCCACGCCTGCGTCAGCTCTGAAGCCACCACCGCAGGACCCACCGGCGACTGGTTCGTCGGGCAGCTCTTCCGGCGGCACGGCTGTGCCAGAACCTTCGACATTGCTGCTGTTTGGTGGCGGTGCGGCAGCATTCATGATGACAAAGCGTCGTCACAAACAGGCCAAGTAATTGGCATCCAGTTTCTGACTGAGCCCTTCCAGGCACAGTCTTCGGGGCGTTCTCTGCAATTCACGCAGAGAGCGCCCTTCCCGTATCTTGAGCCGCGCTCCCTCTGGTCAAGCGTGCCGACCAGCGCTAAGGCGCTCGCTTCCTAGTCCAATTTCACGAAAGACAACCCATGGGTTTCCGTTGCGGGATTGTGGGACTGCCCAATGTTGGCAAGTCCACTTTGTTCAATGCTCTCACCGAAACGCAGGCTGCACAGGCTGCGAACTATCCGTTCTGCACGATTGAGCCCAATGTCGGCCAAGTCGCGGTCCCGGATGAACGGTTGGAGAAGATCGCCGCCATCGCGAAAAGCGCGAAGGTGATCGCAACGCAGCTCGCATTCGTGGACATTGCAGGCCTTGTGAAGGGCGCAAGTCAGGGCGAAGGTCTGGGCAACCAGTTCCTCGGCAACATTCGTGAAGTGGACGCCATCGTCCACGTGCTGCGCTGCTTTGAGGATGACGATATTCAGCACGTCTCCAACCACGTTGACCCCATTGCTGACGCCGAAGTGGTCGAGACAGAGCTGATGCTGGCTGACCTTGAAAGCCTCGAAAAACGCGTCTCCAATGCGGAAAAGCGCGCCACGGCAGGCGACAAGGATGCCAAAATCCTCGCCAGCGTGTTGGGACAGGCTTTGGAACTGCTCAAAGACGGCAAGCCCGCCCGCCTTGTCGAGCCCAAGGATGACGAGGAAGCGAAGGTCTTCGCGCAGGCCCAGCTCCTCACTGCAAAGCCCGTGCTCTATGTCTGCAACGTTGCAGAGGACGAAGCAGCGACCGGGAATGCCTTGTCGGAAAAGGTCTTCGCAAAAGCCGCTGACGAGGGCGCTCAGGCCGTCGTGGTCTCCGCTGCCATCGAAGCTGAGCTCGTGGGCATGGAGATGGAGGACCGCTCCGAATATCTGGCTGAGCTTGGCCTTGAAGAAAGCGGCCTCGCCCGCGTTATCACCGCTGGCTACACGCTGCTTGGCCTCAAAACCTTCTTCACCGCCGGCCCCAAGGAATCGCGCGCATGGACCTTCCCAGACGGCGCAAAGGCTCCGCAGGCCGCAGGCGAGATCCACACCGATTTCGAAAAAGGTTTCATCCGCGCAGAGACCATCGCCTACGATGATTACATCGAGCTAGGTGGAGAAGGCCCCGCGCGTGACGCCGGCAAATTGCGGCAAGAGGGCAAGGAATATCTGGTCCAGGATGGCGACGTGATGCTGTTCAAGTTCAACGTCTGAGGCGTTGCGTGGCTCGACCAGCTCGGGCCGCACCTTAGCTTCCGCGTCCAAGCCGTTTGACTTGCGGCATCGCTGACCGCTTTGCGCTCTCGTCACCGCCAAGGGCATCATCAAGCTTTTCGACCAGTTCGGCCAGCTCCTCACGTAACTTCTTAAGCTCCGACTGATCGCGCTCATCCTTGCGGACCTTCCGGTCTGACACCAGACTGGCCTCTGTCCCAACCGAGGGGCTAGCCGACGCATTCCCCTCCTTCACAAGCCTGGCGAGGACATGCGCGTCGAGAGGCGCTGTAAACTGGCAGCCACACGCGCCGGTCTTGGTCCACACAATCTCGCCTGCGAGCGACTTGTAGCCTGGGATCGCGATGATGACCCGGTGATTTGGATCGAGCGGTGCCATGCACTCAACCTTGCAACCGCCGCGCGCAATGTCCGTGACAATGGCCGACAATTCCAAACCAACCGCGAATTGTTTTACCCGGACCCGCAGTCGAACCAGGTGCCGCTCATCGCGATCAAAAAACTCGATGTATTTTTGACTAGAGGCCATTGATCACTTTCGCTTCCAAGTCCAACTGGCAAGTCCAATTGGCTTGATAGAAGGTCATGGCTTGCAGCGGATTGAGGCTCGCCTCCGGACTTACCCCTAACGCGCTGTGGCAATGGCGTATCGATCTGGGGGCGTGATGTCTTTCAGCCTCAATGGCCAACTTGGTCCGACAGTTTAACCGCCGCCTATGCCCGCTATGTGTAGTCAGTCGTTTCTGATTTCGAAGCTAATTGCGACACGCTCATCCAAGCTTGTCACATTGGCAACTACGTTCGCTTTTCTATGGTAACGGCCCAAAATGAAGGGCTCCCACCCCTCATCTACGAAGCATGCCCGAAGGCGAGACGCTTCCCGTTCATTGTTGGCCTTACCCTCCCGATAGCGATTACAGCTTATCTCGACGTTTCCGTCTGTCTCCCAAAAAAACGTCAGCACGTAGCACTCGTATCCGGGGATAGGTTGGCTCTTAAGCTCGCAGCGGTAATCCGCACACTCACCACTTAGCGGTCCATCAATCCACTGCATTCGGCTTGCCGCTGTCATTTGCGCCTTCAACGAGTTGAGCATCGGGACAAGACTATCGAAGTCGGGGCAAGTCGACTGCGCTCTGGCCATTGCCGGTGTCAGCGCAAAGGCTCCCGCGAAAAACAAGCTTGCCAAACCTCGCATTTTTTCCTCCCAAGATACTCGTGCCCGCGGTCGCTACGCTCAATGCCGCCCAAACAGTTTCTCGACATCCTCCATGTCGAGCTTCACCCATGTGGGCCTGCCATGATTGCATTGCCCTGAGCGGGGCGTGGCCTCCATTTCGCGCAGCAGTGCGTTCATCTCGGCGACGGAGAGCACTCGCCCTGCCCGCACCGATCCGTGGCAGGCCATGGTGGCGAGGACATATTCGAGGCGTTCGGCGAGCAGCAGCGATCCGCTTTCTTCCTGCTTGCCATGCTTGGCAATGTCGTCGGCGAGGTCGCGCAGCAGCTTGCCCGTATCCGCCTTCGCGATCGCGCTGGGCACGGCGCGCACCAACATCGCGGCAGGACCGAAGCGTTCGACTGCGAGGCCAAAGCGCGCAAGGCCTTCGGCCGCATCTTCGAGCCTGTCGCAATCCGCCTCGTCCATTTCGACCACATCGGGGACGAGCAAGGCCTGCGAACGCTTGGTCGCCTCCTCCGCGCCCGACCGCTTCAATCGTTCGAGCACTAGGCGTTCATGCGCGGCGTGCTGGTCAACGAGGATCAGTCCGTCCTTGCTCTCGGCGATGATGTAGGTGTTGGCGACTTGGCCGCGCGCAATGCCGAGCGGGTAGTCCTGCGCGTCTTCAGGCAGCGGTGCGGCAGCCTCGGCGCGACCTTGCGGGAGTGCGGCGTCGCGTGATTGCGGGGCTTGCCCTGCCCAATCCGTCCGGGTCTCAGCGACACTATGAGCAGGGCGCTGTTGCGGAGCAGTCCAGTCACGACCCTCGAAAATTGAGCGCAAGGCGGGCGCTTCTTCGCGCGCAGGTTCCTGCTGCCACCGCTCCATCGCCGCGCGGTCTGGTCCTTGCGCGCTGCGCCTGTCTCCGGTCGCCAGCGCCTGACGAAGCCCTGAGACGATAAAGCCGCGCACGCCCTTTGCATCGCGGAAGCGCACTTCGGTCTTGGCCGGGTGGACGTTCACATCGACATCCTCAGGCGGCACGTCAAGGAACAGCGCGAGCACAGCGTGACGGTCGCGGGCGAGCATGTCCGAATAGGCCCCGCGCACCGCTCCGGTCAGCAGCTTGTCCTTCACCGGACGGCCATTGACGAAGAGATATTGGTGATCGGCGACCCCGCGATTGTAGGTCGGCAGGCCCGCAATGCCGGAAAGCCGCATCGAGCCACTCGGCCCTTCCCGCTCCAGCGCAATTTCAACCGCATTGTCTTTCAGCTCGCGCGCGATGATTTGCGCGACACGGGTGGAGAGCTCCTCATCGCTCTGTGTGGCCAGGGCCTTGCGTGTCTTGCCCTCCGCGCCGTTCTCCAGCGTGAAGGCAACATCGGGCCGGGCCATCGCCAGACGCCGCACAATGTCGAGCGCGGCGATATACTCGCTGCGCGCAGTGCGTAGGAATTTGCGGCGCGCGGGCACTTTTGCAAATATCTGCTCGACCCGTACGCGCGTGCCGACCGGCAGAGCGGCAGGCCCTTGATCAACCACTTCGCCGTGATCGACCATGATGCGCCAGCCATCTTGAGCGCCCGCCACCCGGCTCTCCAATGTCATCCGCGCAACGCTGGCAATGGACGGCAGAGCCTCTCCGCGAAAACCCAACGTGGTGACTTGCTCAATCGCTTCGTCGGGGAGCTTGGAAGTCGCATGGCGTTCCAGCGCCAACGCCAATTCATCCGCGCTCATCCCGCAGCCATCGTCAGTGACCTCGAGTCGCGTCAGCCCGCCATCGGTCAACACAACACCAATTCGCCGCGCGCCGGCATCAATCGCGTTTTCAACCAGTTCCTTAAGCGCCGCAGCAGGGCGTTCGACCACTTCACCGGCGGCAATTCGGTTCACAAGGTCACTGGGAAGGCGGCGAATTTGGGGCATTTGTCGCAAGCTAGCCCTCAGTGACCGCAAATTCGAGGGCTACCGGGGAAAATACTGACCCTCGTCAACAAAAATTTTAGCAATTTTGGCAAGCTTTCGCTAGGCGACAGGAGGTCGCGTCAATTTTGGGATCGATTGACGAGGCAAGCCACCTTTCAGGCGCTTCAGATACCCCACGATCCAGACAACGGAAACGACATAAGAATGAGCTTCTGGAACAACCTGTTCAAATTCGGTTCGCAGAACATGGCGATTGACCTCGGCACGGCGAACACGCTGGTCTATGTCCAGGATCAGGGCATTGTCCTCAACGAACCCAGCGTCGTCGCGATTGAGACGATCAACGGGATCAAGCGGGTCAAAGCCGTGGGCGATGATGCAAAGATGATGATGGGCAAGACGCCCGACTCAATCGAAGCTATCCGCCCGCTTCGCGACGGTGTGATCGCCGACATCGAAATTGCGGAGGAGATGATCAAGCACTTCATCCGCAAGGTGCATGGTCGCAAGAACCTGTTCCGTTATCCAGAGATCGTGATCTGCGTTCCCTCAGGCTCTACCTCGGTTGAAAAGCGCGCGATCCGCGATGCGGCGTCGAATGCTGGCGCTTCCGAAGTGCACCTGATTCTTGAACCGATGGCTGCAGCGATTGGCGCGGATATGCCGGTGACTGAGCCGGTTGGCTCCATGGTCGTGGACATTGGCGGCGGCACGACTGAGGTTGCGGTGCTCTCACTGCGCGGTCTTGCCTACACTACGTCTGTTCGCACCGGCGGCGACAAGATGGACGAAGCTATCGTTTCCTACGTGCGTCGACACCACAACCTGCTGATCGGCGATTCCACGGCAGAGCGGATCAAGAAGGATTACGGTATCGCTGTCGTGCCCGAAGACGGCGCGGGCGAGAGCATCACGCTGAAAGGCCGCGACCTCGTCAACGGCGTTCCCAAAGAGATCACTATCAACCAGGCGCATGTGGCAGAGGCTCTGTCTGAGCCTATCGGCGCTATCGTCGAAGGCGTGCGCATCGCGCTGGAGAACACCGCGCCGGAATTGGCTGCAGACATTGTCGACCAAGGCATCGTTCTGACCGGCGGCGGCGCGTTGATCCGCCGTCTGGACGAACATCTGCGTGAAGAGACCGGCCTGCCCGTCTCTATCGCCGAAGACCCGCTGACCTGCGTTGCCATCGGCACCGGCCGGGCGATGGAAGACCCGATCTACCGCGGTGTCTTGATGTCGGCATAAGCAACAACCACGTAAGCGCGCAGCTGCGGGGGAAATATAAGTAGAGGACTACAGGGGCCATGGCGCCGCCAACTTCGCGTCGATCGGGCTTTTCGAGAAAGCAGCAATATTCGGTCTTTACCGGATATCTGCTGGCGACGGTCGGCGCGCTCGTGGGATTGGCTTTGCTGGCACTCTCCCTTTGGCAACCATCAGCCATGCAACCCCTGCGCGGTGCGGCAAGCGATGTGACCGCTCCGGTTGGTGAGGCCACTGGCGCCGTGCGCGGAGAAGGTCAGGGCTTGTGGTCCTCCATCACCGGCTATTGGCGCGCGGGCAGTCAGAACGCGGCCCTGCGCGAAGAGGTCGAAGTTGCCCGCATCCGTTTGGCTGAGGCCGAGGCGATCGAGGCTGAAAATCGCCGCCTGAAGGCTCTGCTTGGACTATCGAGCGAGGTTGCCGAACCGATTGCCACAGCGCGCCTTGTTGGGTCCAGTTCCTCTAGTGCGCGGCGTTTCGCTTATATGGGTGTGGGTTCCTCTGACGGGGTTGAGATTGGCATGCCAGTTCACTCGGAGCGCGGTGTGATCGGGCGGGTGCTGGAAACCTCGCTCGGCTCGTCACGCGTGCTGCTGCTGACCGACACCGAAAGCGTGTTGCCGGTGCGCCGACACTCCGACCAAACAGTGGCCTTTGCCGAAGGGCGCGGAGATGGCCTCCTGCGAATTCGCCTGATCAACCTTGGCCTCAACCCGCTGAAAGAGGGCGATGTCTTCGTCACCAGCGGAGCCGGAGGCTATTACCGGCCCGGCGTCGCGGTTGCGGTGCTCTCTGAGCTGACGCCCGATGGCGGGATCGCGCAGCTGATCGCAGAGCCCTCTGCCACCAACTTTGTTGTGGTCGAGCCGATCTACGAACCCGCCGCGGTCGAAGCTTCCGAAGTGCGCGACCGGGTTGAGCTTACGCAAGAGGAGGTCAGCGATTGATTGATCGCCTTGGCCCACCCGTGCAGCGCCGCGCCTATGGCGGACAGGGGATCAACCGCGTCGAGAGCCCCTGGCGCGCACGCTCGGTCCATTACATCACCATCCTGCTGGGGTCGCTACTGCCAATCTTTGTGCTGGCGGACATCATGCCGGTCGTCCCGCCTTTGGGTTTCATCATCTTCCTTGGCTGGAGGCTGATGCGACCCGGCCTCATGCCGATGTGGGTTGGCGTGCCGTTGGGCGCGTTTGACGATCTGTTCAGCGGCCAGCCCTTTGGCAGCGCGATCCTGCTATGGTCGGTGACGATGATCACGCTTGAGCTGATAGAGACACGCTTCCCATGGCGTGGATTTTGGCAGGACTGGTTCACCGCTGGTCTAGCCATCGTGCTCTATATCGTGCTCGCCATGGTGGTTTCCGGCGCAACGATCACTCCTCCGCTTGTCATCGCATCTCTGCCGCAGATTGCGTTATCGGTGCTGCTCTACCCATTCTTTGCGCGGATCATCGCCTGGGCCGACCGCTATCGCCTGTCCCGGTCGCGGAGGATTGGATGAAGCGGTTCTTCTCCTTTGGGTCGGGAGCGAAGAAAAGAACCGGTCCCGTCGTCAACGCCTCCACCCTTCGCAACACATTCGACCGCCGCGCTGTCGTTATTGCCGGCATCCAAGGCGGCATTGGCGTGCTGCTGGCGGTGCGCATGGGCTACATCGCGATTGCGGAGAATGAGAAGTATCGGCTCGAATCCGAAAGCAACCGGGTCAATCTGACGCTAATCCCGCCGCGTCGTGGCTGGATACTCGACCGCAACGGTGCGCCGCTTGCTTCGAACCGCGCAGATTTCCGCGTCGATGTGATACCCGAGCGCCTCTCCGAACCGGACGCCATGATCGACAAGATCGGCGAGCTGCTCGATCTGGAACCAAGCCGCATCAACGACCTCAAGACAGAGATCGCCGCGACCAAAGGCTTTGCTCCCATCGAAGTCGCGACAGGACTGGATTACGAGCAATTCGCAGCGTTGAGCGTGCGCTTGCCAGACATGCAGGGTGTGATCCCACAGCGCGGTTTCTCCCGCTTCTACCCTACAGCCTCCAGCGTCGGCCACCTGATCGGCTATGTCGGGCCCGCCAATGCTGAGGAGTTTGACGAGGAGGACCGCAACCCGCTCCTCATCACGCCGGGCTACAAGATCGGCAAAGACGGGCTAGAGCGCCAGTTTGAAACCGATCTGCGCGGCGTTCCGGGTGCGCGCCGGGTTGAGGTGACCGCGGGCGGGCGCATCGTGCGCGATCTGGAGACGCGCGACGACATTCAAGGCGATCCGGTTCAGCTGACCATCGACGGTCCGCTTCAGGACTATGCCGCGCGCCGCATCGGGCTGGAGAGCGGATCGGTCGTCGTCATGGATTGCTGGACCGGAGAGCTTCTGTGCATGGCCAGCATGCCCAGCTTCGACCCCAATTCCTTCTCAGACGGGATCGGTTCGGTCGAATATGCGATGCTGCGCGAAGATGCGCGTGTGCCTTTGCGCAACAAGGTCTTGAAGGGCCTCTACCCGCCCGGATCCACCGTAAAGCCGATGCACTGCATGGCGTTTCTCAAAGCCGGGATTGACCCGCGCGAGACGATTTCCTGCGGAGGTGGACGGCGCATTGGCAACCGCTTCTTCAACTGCTGGAGCAATCACGGCACGGTCGATATGGCGAAGTCGATCTACCAATCGTGTGACAGCTATTACTACCACTTCGCCCAGCAAATCGGCTTTGAGAAAGTCGCTGAGATGGCACGCGATCTGGGTATGGGCGAGGAATTTGACCTGCCCGTCACCAGCCAGTTCTACGGCACCGTCCCGGACCCGGAGTGGAAGTTCAACAAATTCGGGCGCGAATGGCAGCCCTTTGACACGGTCAACGCCTCCATCGGCCAAGGCTACTACCTCTCCAGCCCCTTGCAGCTCGCGGTCATGACGGCGCGGCTTGCAACCGGCCTGAGGATCAATCCCAAGCTGGTGATGGACGGTCAAACGCCTGAGCCTGAGAGCTATAATTTCGAAGCCGACCACATCAATTACATCCGCCAGGCGATGAGCGATGTCGTCAACGGCCCCGGCACGGCGGGGCGCGGGCGGCTGCCCTTCCCCGATATCCAGATGGCGGGCAAGACCGGCACCGCGCAGGTCGTATCTCTCAGCATATCGGACGGGCGGACCGGCCCTTGGAAATACCGCGATCACGGCCTCTTCACCTTCTTCGGCCCGACCGAGCAGCCCCGCTATGCAGGTGCCGTTGTGATCGAGCATGGCGGTGGCTCTGGCGCGGCCTACCCGATTGCGCGCGACGTGATGACCTTCCTGTTCGACCCGGCCAAGGGGATGGACGCTCTGCGCGCGCTTGAAAGGCAATGGGGCGGAACTGCTCAGCAGCGCCTGGAGCGCCGCTATGCCGCCTATGCCGCTGAGCGCGGCGCGACCGTCGTTGCTCCACCACGCCGTGATGAGGATATCTTTGATCGCGTCGAAGCCGAAGCGCGGTTGGCGGCCGAAGAAACGCAGGAAATCGGCGACAACTTCGTGGCGCCACGCAGCGGCGACAATCCCTCTGGCACAAGCCCAAGCGACGCGCTGACCCCTGTTGAAGAACGCGGAGCCACCGAGTGAGCACCGCGACGGGCATCATTCCAGAGCCAATAGCGCGCCAGCCATGGCGGATGCTGATCCCGCTCTTCATGCTCATCACCTTTGGTGCCGCGGTGCTCTATTCCGCGGCCGGGGGTTCGATGGAGCCCTACGCCTCATCCCATTTGATCCGTTTCGGCGTGCTGCTGGTGATGGCTTCGGTCATCGCCTCGCTCCCAAGGGAGTTCGTCCGGTTCATGACCTACCCCGCTTATGCGGTGGTGTTGGTCCTGCTGCTGGGCGTGGAGATTATCGGGCAGGTCAATGGAGGCAGCCAGCGCTGGCTCAACCTCGGCTTTATGGTCTTACAGCCCTCTGAGTTAATGAAGCCGGTGATCGTTGTCGTGCTCGCCCATTTCTTCTCCAGCCTGCCGGTGGGGATGATCGGAAGTTGGCGAGCTCTGCTGATACCGGGCGCGTTCATCGGATTGCCGGTCGCGCTCGTCCTTCTCCAACCCGACCTCGGTACATCATTGGCGATCATGTTTGGCGGAGCGGTAGTCATGCTGCTTGCCGGATTACCAATGCGGTGGTTCGTCACCGGAGGCATCGCCGCCCTCGCCGCCGCGCCATTGGTTTTCTTCTTCGGGCTTCAGGATTACCAGCAGCGCCGCATCCTGACGATGTTCGACCCGAGCGCCGATCCGCAAGGCGATGGCTATCACATCATCCAATCCCAGATCGCAATTGGTTCAGGCGGCATCTTTGGCAAGGGCTTCAACAATGGCTCGCAGAGCCACCTGCAATATCTGCCGGAGCCGCACACCGACTTCGTCTTTGCAACCATGGCAGAGGAATGGGGGCTGGTCGGCGGCCTGTTCGTGCTCGCGGTGTTCTCAATCATTTTGCGCTGGGGTTTGAATGTCGCGCGCACGTCCAAGGACCGTTTCTCCAGTCTGTTGGCGGGCGGCATGGTGGCGACGATCTTCTTCTACGTCGCGGTCAATCTGCTGATGGTGATGGGCCTTGCCCCTGTGGTGGGCATCCCCCTGCCCTTCATGAGCCATGGCGGCTCTTCGATGATGACCAACATGATCTGCATCGGGGCCTTGATGATGGTCAACAGCTGGAACCGCAGAGCACCCAGCGGAGGGCTCGCGGGCTAACGGAATGCTGCATGTGCGAATTAGCCCTTTTCATTCGCAAAGGGCACGCTATATGCAGCGCCTCGCGAGATTCGGGACGCCGGTTCACACCCCTCCCCCTCGCCCCGCTTACCCAAGCGGCCGATCACAAAATCGGAATATGGACGCATAGCTCAGTTGGTAGAGCAGCTGACTCTTAATCAGCGGGTCCTAGGTTCGAACCCTAGTGCGTCCACCATACCTTCTTCCGGATGAGATCGTGCAGCAGCAGAGCCAAGCGCGCTCCACTACATTTCCACTGCGATGTGAGCGCGCGCGGGTTGCAATCACATCGAAATGTGATACTGAACTTGCATGAGCACATCGACCATCACACGAGTCCGCGACCTCATCGCTTCCGGAGAGTTCACCAAGGCCGGGATTGCCCGTGCAGCTGGCCTCCACGCCAACACTTTGCGCGATGCGAGCGAGCCGGACTGGAACCCCACCGCTGACACTCTGTCCAAGCTTCAAAGCTTCATTGACGCCAATGATGACACGCCCGTCCTCGTCGGGATTGAGGAGATCATCGATGAAGCCCGCAACGGCCGGATGTATATCCTGGTCGATGATGAAGACCGTGAGAACGAAGGCGACCTGATCATCCCGGCGCAGATGGCGACGCCTGCAGCAGTCAACTTCATGGCAACCCACGGACGCGGGCTTATCTGCCTGGCGCTCGACAAGGCGCGGGTGGATCAACTCGGCCTCGATCCGATGAGCCGCAACAACAAGGAAAGCATGCAGACCGCCTTCACCGTCTCGATCGAGGCGAAGGAAGGCGTCACCACCGGCATCTCCGCCGCCGACCGGGCGCGGACGGTATCTGTGGCCATCGACGCGACCAAAGGCGCCGACGACATCGTTACGCCGGGCCATGTCTTCCCGTTGACCGCGCGGGAGGGCGGCACTCTGGTGCGCGCTGGGCATACGGAGGCAGCAGTCGATATCTCGCGCCTCGCCGGGCTGAACCCCAGCGGCGTCATCTGCGAGATCATGAACGAAGACGGCAGCATGGCGCGGCTCGAAGACTTGATCGCATTTGCCCGCCAGCACGGCCTCAAAATCGGTACGATCCGCGACCTGATCGCCTACCGCATGCGCAATGATCACCTGGTCGAGCGCATGGACGAGCGCGCGTTTGAGAGCGACTATGGCGGCCAATGGCGCCTCATCACCTACCGCGACAAAGTGGCCAGTAACGAAGCTTACGTCCTGCAAAAGGGCCACGTCGTACCCGGCGAGCCCACCCTCGCCCGCGTTCATCCCATTTCGGTCTTTGACGATGTGTTGGGTGCGCCCGGCCCTCGCAAACGCACTCTGCAACGCGCCATGGGCGCAATCGGGGAGCATGGATCAGGCGTCATCGTGATCCTGACCCAGCGCGTGGGCACCAGCAACGAATGGTCAAAGGACGAACAGGACCGCAATATCGGCATCGGTTCGCAGATCCTTGCCGATTTGGGTGTGGATGACATGGTCCTCCTGACCAATTCGCGGCCTGACCTTGTCGCGCTGGACGGCTATGGCATCACCATCACCGACTTCAAGCCGATCCCCGAATGAGCTGACGGAGCAAGCACACATGGCCAAATTTCTCATCGTCGAAGCGCGCTTCTACGCCCATCTCAACGACATGCTCATCGCCGGGGCACGCGCGGCTCTTGAGGCGGAGGGGCATGAGGTTGAAGTGCTGACCGTTCCCGGCGCGCTCGAAATTCCGGGCGCCATCGCTCTGGCCATGGAGAGCGAGGAATATGCCGGCTTCGTCGCCATCGGCGTCGTCATTCGCGGCGAAACCTACCATTTCGAAATCGTCGCCGGCGAAAGCGCCCGCGCGATCATGGCTTTGACCATGGATGGGATCGCCATCGGCAACGGCATCCTAACCGTCGAGAACGAGGATCAAGCCCTGGTCCGCGCAGACCCAGCGCAAAAGGACAAGGGTGGCGAAGCGGCCAAGGCGGCTATCGCTCTGTATGATCTCGCGACCCGTTTCAGCCGTTAAGCGGTTATATTTGCGTGCTAAGTTGAGGGCCGCGGGCCCTGACTAGGTAGTGCTCCGGATACATCTGCAAACGTTACTTGCGTAATCCTACTCATGGGGCGCGATCGGACGGAGTCTTGATGAGAGACTGCGATAGCCCCACGATGGGATCGAAAAATGACAAATTTGACTATGGACGAATTTGGCGAGCTGCAAGACAGCCTCGCCGTACTGGATGATGTGCTGGAGAGTCTCGACCGAATAGGAGCGGGCATTGCCGCCATTCATGTCGATGCGGCGATTGACCAGCTTAGGTGCAACATTGATTACTGCGTCGCCGGACAAATTCCGATGCGCGAGCTTATTCTCCCGCATGGATAGCGCCCTCAAATGGGCGAAATCCACAAGGCCCCTGAGACATTCAGCATATTTCTCAGAGCCTTAGAGACCTAGTGAAGTCCCTTAAGCGCTTTTCCGTAATGGTCAGACGCGGGGGATTCACTACGTTTCATGTGGGGCAAAGATCACATGTGAGATCTCGCTGTAATGGTGTCCGCCCCCATGGGAGGATCAATTGACGTTGACTCGCATCATCGCAGATCCGGCTTCGCAAAAACCTTTGCTCATGCGCAGGAAAGCGAAGGGGGCTCCACTTGCGCTTCATGCACAAGACAAAGGTGCAATCTGCGCTGCTGGCGGGTCTCAGTCATGAGTGATTTCAAACCCAGCGGAATGCAGAGTGACCTCACCATAACGCCCAAAATGCGCGAAGATGGTGCTGCGGGCTCGCTGGATCTCGCGAATTTGGCGGCAAAGCTGAGTGCGATTGCGGCGGAATTGCGCGGAGAGGGCCGGTATTCTTCTGAGCGTGATGCAAGCGACGCGTTGACGACGCTTGCCGAACGCAGCGCCGGGCTGGCTAGCGGAGCCACTCGGTCCAGCGAATTGTCCAAGCATCACAATGCGCGCACTGCTCCGGGCGGGCAGCGAGGCAATCATCTCACGCTTGCAGTGGCGAGCGACAGTGGCAGCGTCGAAGCAATGCGCAGAGCCAATGCCGAATATGCGCGGGAGGCTTACGCAAAGCGACGCCGCCGTTCGGGCATCTTTGGTAATGAAGAGCTGTTTGGAGAGCCCGCCTGGGACATCTTGCTAGACCTCTACATCGCGCATGTTGATGACAAACCGGTCTCTGTATCGAGCGCCTGCATCGGCTCCGCCGCACCGCCCACGACCGGGTTGCGTTGGCTCGGATTGCTCTCGGAACAGGGGCTAGTTTTGCGCGAGCACGATCCTGACGATCAGCGCCGCGTCCTCGTGCGTCTGACCGAACAAGGGCTTTGCGCCATGGACGAATATTTCGCTAGCGCTGGGCTGTCTGCATAGCAGCGGCGCTGGCGCGCGTCCGGAGCCCGCCCTCTTTTCACCCCTGTCGAGAGGACGGCTTCGGGCGCGACCTTTTGTTTAGATCGGACTTATGTCGATCAGGCTTATCTCAATCAGCCTCAGAGTGCTCCAAAACAACCCCGGCCAGCATAGACCGCGCTGTCGCCAAGCTCTTCCTCAATCCGGATCAGCTGGTTGTATTTGGCAAGCCGGTCAGAACGCGCGAGCGAGCCGGTTTTGATCTGTCCGCAATTAGTCGCAACGGCGAGGTCCGCGATGGTCGCGTCCTCAGTCTCGCCCGAACGGTGGCTCATCACCGAAGTGTAACGCGCGCGGGTCGCCATATCGACGGCGGCGAGCGTCTCGGTCAAAGTGCCGATCTGGTTGACCTTCACCAGCAGAGAGTTGGCCAGACCCTTGGCGATGCCGTCCGACAGGCGCGCGGGGTTGGTCACGAACAGATCGTCACCGACCAGCTGGACTTTGTCCCCAATCGCGTCGGTGACAGCCTTCCAGCCTTCGAAGTCATCCTCATCCATGCCGTCTTCGATGGAGCGTATCGGATAGTCCTCGCACAATTTGGCGAGGTAATCCGCCATGCCTGCGCCATCGAGGCTCAGCCCCTCGCCCGAGATTTCGTATTTGCCGTCCTTGTAGAACTCGGTCGCGGCGCAATCGAGCGCGAGGACGATGTCTTCGCCCGGCTTGAACCCGGCCTGCTCAACCGACGCCATGATGAAGTCGAGCGCGGCGCGCGTGCTGGCAAGGTCCGGCGCAAAGCCGCCTTCGTCGCCCACACTTGTCGCGAGCCCCTTGTCATGCAGGCCTTTTTTGAGCGTGTGGAACACCTCACTGCCCCAGCGCACAGCCTCTGCAATGGAGTCAGCTCCCACGGGCATGATCATGAATTCCTGGATGTCGATCGGGTTGTCGGCGTGCTCACCACCATTGATGATGTTCATCATCGGCACGGGCAAGACGTGGGCCGAAACACCGCCAAGATAGGAATAGAGCGGCAAACCGCGCGCATTCGCCGCTGCCTTGGCCACGGCCAGACTGGTGCCAAGGATCGCATTCGCGCCAAGCCGGGCTTTGTTCGGAGTGTCGTCCAACGCCACCATCGAAAGGTCGATATCGCGCTGATCTTCGGCATCGAACGCGCCGATCAGCAGGTCGCGGATCTCTGTGTTGACCGCTTCAACCGCTTTCAGCACGCCCTTGCCCAGATAGCGTCCCTTTTCGCCGTCGCGCAGCTCAACCGCCTCATGCGCGCCCGTTGAGGCGCCTGAAGGCACCGCCGCCCGGCCAAAACTGCCATCGTCGAGCAGCACATCCACTTCGACCGTGGGATTGCCCCGGCTGTCGAGAATTTCGCGTCCATGGATGTCGATAATCGCGGTCATATTGAACTCCGGCTCGAAAGTGTTATATTAAGGTAAGACACCCCGGAGATCCACATATCCGAGGTCAAAATAGCTGCCTTCCCGCGCACCCCTATTCTCCCGATCACGGCGGTGCAAGCGGCGGAGGTTTGAATTGGGATTTAATCAGGCAGAGCGCGCAATTTCTCTCTGGAAAATCGCGCGCTGGAAGGGCAGAAAGAGAATATGGCAGAACGCAAAACCACCCGAACCACCGCCAAGTCGAGCGCGAAGGGTTCGACCCGCAAAACGACAACTCGCAAGGCTGCGCCCAAAAAGACCGGCGCGACCTCTGCAAAAGCAACGGCGAAACCCAAAGCCAGTGCCAAGACGCAAACCAATGGCGGCGGCACGGCTGAGGCGAAAAGCCGGTTCAACGCTGCTCTTGAAGAGGCCAAAGCAGGTGCAGCGGCACTGCGTAGCGAGGCGACAACCCGTGCGGACGACTATCGCGAGCAGGCCAAGTCCAAAGGAGACGATTTGATGAGTGACGCAAAAGTCTATGGCGAAAAGGCCAAAACCCGCGCTGGCGAGTTGGCCACAGAGGGCAAAGCCGCAGCCAGCGACGCACTTTCCTCACTCGGCAAAACCGTCGGAGAAACCGCTGAACAGATCGATGAACGCTTTGGCGAGCAATATGGCGATTATGCCCGCTCCGCCTCGCGCACCCTTGCAGAAACCTCTGCCAAACTCGAAGCGAAGAGCGTTGAGGAAATCGGCGAAGATGCGCGCGAAATGGTCCGCAAGAGCCCGGCAGTGGCCGTCGGCATCGCGGCAGTCGCAGGTTTCCTGCTGGCGCGATTGTTCCGTCGCTAAAATCGCAAGCGGGCAGCGGTGAACGCCAAAGGGGCTGAATGAATGGACGGTGCAGACCGGCAATCGGGCGCGGAACCTTCCGGTGATCCCGCCCGAGATGCGCCGGAAGCTGACCCGACAGAGCAAGCGCCAGGTGCAGATGATAGCCCGCCCTCACCTCCCTACAACGAGTCCCTGACCGAGGAATTGAGCGCGCTCATCGACGATGGGCGCACCTATGCGCAGGCCGAGCTCGCCTTCCAGAAGACCCGCGCCAAATTGGGCGGAAAGCTGGTCGGCGTGTCAATCGGGCTTGGCATTGTCGCGCTGATCTTGCTCCACATTGCTTTCCTTGCGCTGGCCGTCGGCCTGGTGATCGCGCTTGAGCCTCTGGTGACGATCTGGGGCGCTATTGGGATTGTCTTTGGCGGGCTGCTTCTGGTGGTGGCCTTGCTTTGCTGGATGGCTTTCCGGCGCATTCAAAAGCTTGGAACCCTATTTGCATCCTCCGATGATGGAGCGGGCACATGAGCCGGCTCGACGATCAATTTGTAGAGGACCGCGTCCTGCGCGATGCGTCAAAGGCCGTGCTGATAGCCGACATCGAACACGCAAGGGCAAGCTTCTCCGCCAAAGGTCTCGCTGACCGGGTTGGCTCGCGCATTGGTGATGGCGCGGTCGACGTGATCGAACAGGGCAAGGAGAAGGTCGGCAAGAACGGCGGAATTATCGCCGGATTGGTCGGTCTGTTGGTCCTGTGGCTCGGCCGCGAACCCTTGATGGAGGCCATTGGTCGCCTGATCGACAAAGTCGACGAAGAGCTTGAGGCTGAAAAAGCGGAGCTTGCCGAAAGCCAAACCGCAGACAATATTGTTCCAGAAGAAGGCGCCTCCCCCTCGCCTGAAACACCCGGAGACGAAAATGAGCAGTAAAACCTCCGCCGCCGATCAAAAGCGCGATGAGCTGCGCGTTAAGATCGAAGCCAGCGAACGCCGGATCGCAGAGCGCACCTTGGGTGACAGCGCGCGCGAGGCCGCCAAGGCGGCCAGTGACTATGCCAAGGCCAACCCTTTGCAAGTGGTCGGCGGTGCGATTGCGGTCGGAGTGCTGATCGGGTTGATGACCAATCCGGGCCGCGCGGTGGCGACCAAAGCCGCCAGCAATGCAGCTGGCGCTGTCGGCAATGCGGCATCCAGCGCAGGCACCAAGGTCGGCGGTGTTGTCAAAGCGCGCGGGTCACAATTCGGTTCTCTCGTTGCAGACGCATTGGTCGCCTATGGCATCAAGCTGATCGACGAAGCGCTCAGCGGTGCGCGCGCTGGGCAGGACAAGATTGAGGATCTGGGCGACACCGCCTCGGCTAAGGCGCGCGAACTTCGCCGCGATGCGGGCTATGCTGCAGGTAGCGCTGCTGACAAGACCCGGACTGTCGCTCGCCGCACTCGCCGCCGCGCCACGCGCGCAGTGCGCGATCTTACCAGCAAGGTCGGCAGCTGACGCGGCAAGAAACCTGCGGCGTTGCCTGACTTGTCTTGTGCGCCACTTGTCTTGATCGCGGCTTTCGCTAAAGGACGCGCCAACAGCATAACTTCCAAGGGGATCGACAATGGAAGAAGCCACTCCAACTCAGCGCCTTCACCTGGTTATGGGCGGGCGCGTCACGGACCCACGCGGCCACGAATTTGCGGACCCGGAAAGTGTCCATGTCGTCGGCGTTTACAGCTCATATGATGCAGCCGTGGACGCGTGGCGCGCTCAAGCGCAGCGCACGGTCGACGACGCAGAAATGAAGTATGTCGTCGTCCATATTCACAAGCTGCTGACGCCGGACGAGTAAGCCTCACGGCTCTCCCAGCCATGGCCTATTCCCTTCGCCTCTACCGAGATGCGGACTCAGAGGCGCTGTGCGATGTCGCTCAGGCAGCCATTCGCACGATCGGAGAGCATGGCTACAGCACTGAGCAAGTCTCCATCTGGGCGGCGCTCCACCGGGGCGCTCAGATGTATCGCGACCGCACGGCGCAAGGGCATGCGATATTCGTCGCCGTCGATGAGGCCGATCAACCGGTCGCCTACGCCCTGCTAGAGCCAGACGGTCATCTCGACCGGCTTTACAACCATCCCGATCACACACGGCAGGGCTTGGCCTCCCGTCTGCTAGAGATGGCGGAGGCGCATGCGCGCGAGATTGGCTGTGCGCGCCTCTACACCGAGGCAAGTGAGCTCGCCCGCCCCGCTTTTGAGCGCGCGGGCTATCAGGTCACACACAGGCGCGACTTTGAAATCGAACACGAAGGCAAGTCCGTGCCGATCCACAATTTCGCAATGGAGAAACCCCTCATTTGAGGGGACTACCCGCGAAAGTTCAGACGAATTCGATCTTTTCGACGAGGTAGAACTTGTCGCCCGATGGCACCGTGACCTCAATCTCTTCATCGACCTGCTTGCCGATCATCGCGCGAGCGATGGGCGAGGTGTAGGAGATGCGGCCCTTGGCGGCGTCTGCCTCTGTCTGACCAACGATCTGGTACTTCACCGGCTTGTCGTCTTCGTCGAGCAGCGTCACGGTCGCGCCAAAGACCACCTTGTCGCCTGACAGGGTGGCAGGATCAATGATCTGCGCACGGCTGACCTTGTCCTCAAGGTCAGAGATTTGCGCTTCAACCTGGCCCTGACGCTCTTTCGCAGCGTGATATTCAGCGTTCTCAGAGAGGTCGCCATGGGCGCGCGCCTCTTCAATCGCATCGACAATCAGGGGACGTTCCTCGCGCAAAGCTTTGAGATCTGCCATCAGCAGCTCATAGCCTTCTTGCAGCATCGGAACCTTTTCCATCGTTGCCATTCCTACATCTTTCTATGTCTTGCCCCCACCCCGACATCCCAATCGAAATTCGGGAAATTTCGACCCTGACCGCTCTCGTCTGAGCGGCCTTGCTGGGTCAAAATGTCGGGAAGGACAGCGTTTAAGCTTTGCTATAATAGTCTTGCAGTGAGCGAACTTCAAGTTGGGAAGGTGTAATTGCTGCAATTGCCGCTGCAGCTGCGACCGAGGCGGCGGCTGTCGTGTAGTAAGGAACCTTCTTCTCCAAAGCCGCCTGACGGATGGATTTGGAGTCCAAGAGCGACTGCCAGCCTTCGGTCGTGTTGAAGATCAGCGCGATGTCTCCGTCGATGATTTTGTCGACGATATGCGGTTGCCCCTCAGCCACCTTGTTGACCTTCTCCACGGCAAGCCCCTGTTCGGACAGGTATTTCTGAGTGCCCGAGGTCGCGACAATGGTGAAACCTTCGTCGATCAGGTTCTTCACCGCCGGGACGATATGCGTCTTGTCCGAGTTCTTGACCGAGACGAACACGGTGCCGCTCCGAGGCAAGACCATGCCTGCGCCCAATTGCGACTTGTAGAAGGCGGCTTCGAAATTGGTGTCGATACCCATGACTTCGCCGGTTGACTTCATCTCTGGCGACAGAACGGGGTCTGCGCCGGGGAAACGGCTGAACGGGAAGACCGCTTCCTTGATCGCCATATAATCGAGATCGCGCTTGAACGGTTCAAAGTCCGCCAGTTTCTCGCCCGCCATGACGCGGGCCGCAATCTTGGCAACCGGCTGTCCGATGGCCTTGGCGACAAAGGGCACGGTGCGACTGGCGCGCGGGTTCACCTCGATTAGATAGACCTCGCCATCCTTCACCGCGAATTGCACATTCATCAGGCCGCGCACCTTGAGCGCGGTGGCAAGCGCTTCGGCCTGGCGTTCCATCTCGGCGATGACGTCTTCGCCCAAAGAGTAGGCTGGCAGAGTGCAGGCGCTGTCGCCGGAGTGGACGCCTGCTTCCTCAATATGCTGCATGACGCCCGCGATCCGCACTTCGTCGCCATCGCACAGGGCATCGACATCGCACTCAATCGCATCGCGCAGATATTGGTCGACCAGCACGGGGCTCTCACCTGACACGTTCACGGCGGTGTTGATGTAGTCATCGAGCTGCGCTTCGGAATCGACGATCTCCATCGCCCGTCCACCCAGCACGAAGGAGGGGCGCAGCAGCACTGGATAGCCAATCCGCGCCGCCACCGCGGCTGCTTCATCGCGGGTATAGGCAATGCCATTGTCGGGCTGTTTCAGGTTGAGCTTATCGACCAGTTTCGCAAACCGCTCGCGGTCCTCAGCATGGTCAATCGCGTCGGGAGAGGTGCCAAGGATCGGGATGCCCGCATCCTCTAGCGCCTGAGCCAATTTGAGCGGCGTCTGCCCGCCAAACTGCACAATGACGCCGACAAGCTCGCCCGATTGCTGCTCTACCCGGAGGATTTCGAGCACGTCTTCAGCGGTGAGCGGCTCGAAATAGAGCCGGTCGGACGTGTCGTAATCGGTCGAGACGGTCTCTGGATTGCAATTGACCATGATTGTCTCGAAGCCCTGCTCGGCGAGCGAGAAACAGGCGTGGACGCAGCAATAGTCGAACTCGATCCCCTGGCCGATCCGGTTGGGGCCGCCTCCAAGGATCACGATTTTGCGCCGGTCAGAGGGCATGGCCTCATCCTCAGCCTCGCCAAAGCTGGGGGCCTCGTAGGTTGAGTACATGTAAGGCGTGATCGCCTCGAATTCCGCCGCGCAGCTGTCGATGCGTTTGAAGACCGGCGTGACGCCCAGCTTGTGGCGCAGCTCTCGCACTTCGTCTTCGCTGGTCGCGCCGGCCATGGCTTGGAGTGCATCGTGGAGCAGGCCGGAGCGCTTTGCCTGCGTCTCCCCCATGCCGCCAGCCACGCCGACCGAGCGCACCGCCAAGGTTGCCAAACGCTTATCGGAGAAGCCCATCGATTTGAGCCGCCGCATCCCAGCGGCATCGCGCGGCAGACCATCGGCCTGAATAGCCTTCTCCGCCTCAATGATCTCGGCGATCTGGCGCAGGAACCACATGTCGTAGCCGGTGACCTGGTTGATATGCTCAAGGCTCAGTCCCTCGCGCATGGCTTGGGCGACTTTCAGCAGCCGATCCGGCGTCCGGCGAGAGATGGCGGCGGTGATAACGTCTTCGGAGGCACCCTCCAGCTCGGGCACGCGGTTGAAACCGTCGAGGTCGGTTTCCAGCCCGCGCAGGGCCTTTTGCACGCTCTCCTGGAAGTTGCGGCCGATGGCCATCACCTCGCCCACCGACTTCATCGCGGTGGCGAGCAGCGGCTCGGTCCCTTTGAATTTTTCGAAAGCGAAGCGCGGGATCTTGGTCACGACATAGTCGATGGTCGGCTCAAAACTCGCGGGGGTCGCGCCCGTGATCTCATTCGTAATCTCGTCCAGCGTATAACCCACCGCCAGCTTCGCTGCGACGCGCGCGATTGGGAAGCCAGTGGCTTTGGACGCAAGCGCGGAGGAGCGCGAGACACGCGGGTTCATCTCGATCACGATCAAGCGTCCGTCAGCCGGGTTCACCGCGAATTGGACGTTAGAGCCGCCGGTCTCCACGCCGATCTCGCGCAGCACGTTGATGCTGGCGGTGCGCATGATCTGATATTCTTTGTCGGTCAGCGTCAGCGCCGGGGCGACCGTAATCGAGTCCCCAGTATGCACGCCCATCGGATCGACATTTTCGATCGAGCAGATGATGATGGCATTGTCCGCACGGTCGCGGACCACCTCCATCTCGTACTCCTTCCAGCCGAGCAGCGATTCCTCGATCAGCACTTCGGTTGTCGGAGAGGCCTCAAGCCCTTCCCGCACGATGCGCTCGAACTCGTTCTTGTTGTAGGCGATACCGCCGCCAGTGCCGCCGAGGGTAAAGGAGGGGCGGATGATCGAAGGCAGGCCGGTGCGTTCCAGCACCGCGCGCGCTTCCTCAATCGTATTGGCAATGCCGGAGCGAGCGCTTTCAAGCCCGATCTTGTCCATCGCCTCGCGGAAACGCTGACGGTTCTCCGCTTTGTCGATGGCGTCAGCCTTGGCGCCAATCATCTCGACCCCGTGCTTGGCGAGTACACCCTGCTCATCCAGAGCCAGAGCGCAGTTCAGCGCCGTCTGCCCGCCCATCGTCGGGAGCAGCGCGTCGGGCTTCTCTTTCTCGATGATCTTCTCGACAATCTCCGGCGTGATCGGCTCGACATAGGTCGCGTCGGCAAACTCCGGATCGGTCATGATCGTCGCCGGGTTGGAGTTGACGAGGACGACTTCGTACCCCTCCTCCTTCAAAGCCTTGATCGCCTGCGTGCCCGAATAATCGAACTCGCACGCCTGGCCGATAATGATCGGACCAGCGCCAATGACGAGGATCTTGGAGATGTCGTTGCGTTTGGGCATTATTGGCTTTCGCTGTCAGAGTTGTCTTCGGTGTCAGGTTCGGGCTGTGCGACGGGTGCGAGGTCTACGTCGATCAGGCGCATATTGGTCTGTTGCCGAGCGCATCCAGCCGCGATGGCCTCGTCAAAACGCTCAGGAGCGCCGCGCACGCGGTAGAGCGCAGGATCACGGCCGAGGAAGAACGCGCCGTTCTCATCCACTGGTTGCGCCATGAAGGCATCGACGGCCGTGGAGGTCTCGTTCGTGGAGCGGTCTAGCTGCGTGCCCGCCACTTCGTCACTGCTCGATTGGGAGAGCGCTTGGATTTCCTCCAGCCCCAGCTTGGTGATGTCGTAGGTGTAGGTCGGGGTCCAGATCGTGTCCTGCTCGCTATCAATGCCAGCGAACTCGATCAGCAAGGCCTCTTCGACGCGGGTGACACAAGCCCCCTCACCTTCCTCGCCCACACGCGGGTCTTCTGGCCAGATGAGACTGCATCCCGACAGCGCGATGAGTGAAGCAGCGAGAGTAGTGGCGCGGATCATCCGTCCGTCCCCCAATCGACCAGCCGCAATCCGGGCCGCTCGCTTTCCTTGATGCAGGCGATCTGATCATCGGTGATGTCGTCGTCCATGATCGCAAGGATGGACACGCCATCGGTGGCTTGGACAAGCACGGTGCGCCCCAACTCGCAGCGGTCCACAATGCCTTGGAGGACGGTAATATAATCCTCGATCACAACCTGCGATGCAGTCGATCCAATACTCCGGCCACTGTACACCTCGATATTCCACCGCGCGTGCATCGTGTCCTCGGCCTCGTCGGCGGTCTGGGCGACTTGGATGGGGGTGGTTGACGCTGTCCCGCCCGCGCTTGGAGCGCAGGCCGCTAAAAAAGCGAGCGCGAGGCCAGCGATAAACTCGCTCATCGGTCCATCCTGGAAATTTGGCTTACATAAAGGAAGCCACCCATTCCGCAGATCACTGAACTAACACGGACAACACTTCCTTCTTCGATCAACTTTGAAAGCCAACTTTCAACTGCCTGCGGCGCATCGTGGATCGGGATCCGATAACTGTTCACATCACCCGAAGCATTCCTTCCTCTGAACAAATCATCTGCTCGGTTCGGCGTGTAGAGTCGTTGTGAGAGCACTGTAACGGTCTCATTTGGCCTGCGATGACAACCAGTTTCATTGAGATCGCCTAAAGCGAGCTCGTCGAAACGGTAATAGTCGACGCCCTCAGAAGAAGACCAAACGACGCTGATATCGCCGTGCTTTTCCCAAAGCAGCTCCTGAGCTGATGGTTCATTTGGCGTACATGATGCGACTACCGCCAAAGGAAGCATTGCAAAGCCTAAGATCAATTGTCTCACCCCAGCCCCCCGACGAACTTCTCGAACAGATAAAAGCTATCCTGCGGTCCGGGCGACGCCTCCGGGTGATACTGCACTCCAAAAGCGCGTTTCCCCTTCACCGCGATCCCGCAATTCGAGCCATCGAACAGGCTCACATGGGTTTGCTCTACGCTCGCGGGCAGAGTGTCGCCGTCGACGGCGAAGCCGTGGTTCATGCTGGTGATCTCGACCAGACCTGTCGTCTCGCCCCAATCCTCGCCGACGCGTTGGACGGGGTGGTTTGCGCCGCGGTGGCCCTGGTGCATCTTCACCGTCTTGGCCCCGGCGGCGAGCGCGAGCATCTGGTGGCCGAGGCAAATGCCGAAAAGCGGCATGTCCGCCTCCAGCAACTTCTGGATCACCGGCACCGCATACTCGCCTGTCGCCGCGGGGTCTCCCGGACCGTTTGAGAGGAACACGCCGTCGGGCTGGAGCGCCATGATGTCCTCATAGGAGGTCTTGGCCGGCACCACCGTCACCTTCGCCCCTGCGCGCACCAGATTGCGGAAGATGTTGTCCTTTGCCCCATAATCGACTGCCACCACATGCGGGGTCGCGTCCCGAGCCGCGCGGCCATAGCCGTGGCCGAGCTTCCAATATCCGCCCTCCCAGTTCTCCTGAACCTCACGGGTGACGCGGATGGCGAGGTCCATCCCTTCGAGCCCCGCCCATTCCTGAGCACGCTGCAAGAGAGCGGCAATGTCGAAGTTCCCCTCAGGTGAATGCGCCACAACTGCATTGGGCGCTCCTGAAAGCCGGATGCGGCGGGTCAGAGCGCGCGTGTCGACGCCGGAAAGGCCGATCTTGCCATTGCGCTCCATCCACGCGGTGAAGCCCTCCATGCTGCGGAAGTTGGAGGGCTCGGTCACGTCTTCGCGCACGATGCAGCCCACTGCTGCCTCCACCTTGCCCTCAACGTCTTCAGCATTTGCGCCGACATTGCCGATATGGGGGAAAGTGAAGGTGACGATTTGCGCGGCGTAAGAGGGATCGGTCATCACCTCCTGATAGCCGGTCATCGCAGTGTTGAAGCAAACCTCGCCAACCGCCTCTCCAACTGCGCCAAAGCCCCGCCCCCAAATGACCGTTCCGTCGGCCAGAACGAGGCAACCTGTCGCGCCTTCGGGCTGCGCAGGGATATTGGCGGAAGGGGCCATGGGGCGCTCCGTTTCGTGTTGGTTTCCAGCAATGTCGCTAAGTCTCAGTCGCTAGGCTTGCGCTCGCCTGCGGTCAACCTATGTCAGAGCGCAAATTCGGGCTATCAGGGCCCTTAAGACAAACCATCCACAAGAAAGACATGATCCGATGATCCGCGATGACATCAAAACCGCCACCATCACCGCCATGAAGGCGAAGGAAAAGGACCGCACCGCGACGCTCCGCCAGATCAGCGCCAAGATCAAGGACCGCGATATTGAAGAGCGCACCAGCGGCAAGGACATCCCCGACGATGAGCTTGTAACCAGCGTCTTGCAAAAGATGGCCAAACAGCGCCGCGAATCGATTGAGATGTACGAGACCGGCGGGCGTCAGGAACTCGCCGACAAGGAGAAGACCGAGCTCGCCGTAATCGAGGAATTCCTCCCTCAAATGATGAGCGAGGACGAGACCAAGGCCGCGATCGAAGCGATCAAGGCGGAGACCGGTGCGTCTTCTATGAAGGATATGGGCCAGGTCATGGGCGCTCTGAAAGCCAAGCACGGCGCGGTGCTCGACGGGAAGCTGGCGAGCGGGCTGGTGAAAGCGGCGCTGAGCTAGGGTCTGGTCGCTAGAGTGAAATTGACCTTTTGCCGCGACGTGATAGGCCAGCGGGCATGACCTCAGAAACTGAACACAGCCTCGGCTATTACGTCGGCCGGATCGCAATCGGCGCCATTGCGATTTTGGCCGCGCCTGCCGTGCTGTTCGCATTGACTATCAGCAGTCCAACGAACGTCACTCGCCTCTGCACAACGACCGAGGGCGAGACTTTCCGACTGGTCACCTTTGCTGAGGACCAAGACCCTTGGTTAACGGATCAAGCGATCTTGGTCGACAGCGGACGCAGTGCGAAGTTTGTTCAAGACCGCATCGACACTCCCGATATGCCGCGCATGGATGAAAGCGTTCGAATCGAACGCCCACGCGCCTCGATTGCGGATTGCGGCGAACCCTTTGTGCTAAAGCCTGAGGCGCGCGATCTTGATCCAGCGGGTGAGGAATTCGCTGAAATTCACGGTGGGTGAGAACTCGCCCGCTTAACGCACAGGCTTGTCCACGCAGGCGCTTGAAGGTGGCTGCGTTAGGGCGCAGTAATCACGCATGAGCATCACCCCGCAATGGAAGGACGAGCTGCGCGCGCGGATCACGCTATCGACCGTGATCATGCGCACGACCAAGCTCCAGCGTGCGGGACGCGAATGGAAGGCGTGCTGCCCCTTCCATGATGAGAAGACACCCAGCTTCACTGTCAACGATCAAAAGGGTTTCTACCACTGCTTCGGCTGCGGCGCGCATGGCGATGTCATCAGCTGGATGACGGAGCAGCGCGGGCTGTCCTTTATCGACGCGTGCAAGGAGCTGGCGAGCGAAGCCGGGATGGAAGTCCCTGCCCCCGATCCGGTTGCCGCCAAACGGGCGGAAAAGCGCGCGAGCCTCGTCGATGTGACGACCGAAGCGCAGGACTGGTTTGTCCAGAACTTACATGGCGCTGAGGGGCGTGAAGCGAAGGAATACCTCAAAGGCCGCGGTCTTCATCCGATGACCATTCGCGAATTCGGCTTCGGCTATGCGCCAGAGAGCAAGCAGGCGCTCCCCTCCGCCCTCGCAAAGTTCGACGAGCAGATGCTGGTAGAAACCGGCATGCGGATCGAGACGGATGACGGCACCAAATATGACCGCTTTCGTGGCCGCGTCATGCTGCCCATTCAGGATGCGCGCGGGCGGGTAATCGCCTTTGGAGGCCGCATCCTTGGCAAGCGTGAGGGGGTGGCGAAATACCTCAATTCGCCCGATACGCCGTTGTTCGACAAGGGCCGCAACCTCTACAACCTCCACCGCGCCGCCCCCGCTTCTCGCCAGTCAGGTCGGGTGATTGTGGTTGAGGGGTATATGGACGTCGTCGCTCTTGCCCAGGCCGGGTTTGAGGATGCGGTTGCGCCGATGGGCACCGCGCTCACCGAAATGCAGCTCGAGATGCTGTGGCGTATGGTGGAGACGCCGATCCTGTGCTTCGACGGCGACAATGCAGGGCAAAAGGCAGCGATGCGCGCGATTGAGCGGGCATTGCCTCTACTCGCGCCGATGCGCTCGCTTAGCATTGTGCGCCTGCCCTCCGGCCTCGATCCGGATGATCTGATCAAAGAGCAAGGAGCGGGCGCGATGGAGGCGTTGCTCGCCAATCCCAAGAGCTTGCTCGACATGCTGTGGGAAGCAGAGCGCGACGCACAGCCTCTCTCCAGTCCGGAGGCGAAGGCTGGCCTCAAAGCGCGGCTCATGAGCCATGTTGATGCGATTGCTGACCGTGACATTCAGGCGCTCTACCGCCGCGAATTGCTCGACCGCTTCTCCGCCTTCGCCTTTCCGCCCCGGCAGCAAAGCGCCCGGCCCCAGCGCGGTCAATGGAACAGCGGCAAGCCCACGCCGCGCACGCTCAGCCAGGATGCTCGAAATGTCCTTCAGCGCGCGATGAGCGGCGGGCAAAGAGCCTCTTTCCAGACCGCCGTTTTCGCTGGCTTGATGCGGTTTCCCGACCAGATCGAGCGTCACTCAGAGGCGCTTTTGACACTCACCAAACTCGACCCTGATGCCGCACCGACAATCGAATCGTTGATTGAACTGTCAGAAACGCTTGATTCGGGAGGCACAAACGCCATATCGGTGTCGCAAGGCACTCCTGCCCCACCGGAAGACCAACGTTACGCCTTTCTTCGAGAAGGCACACCCCCCGGTGAAGCGCGCAAGGAATTGGCCGAAGCTGTGTCGCTGCTGACGCAAAAACCAGCACTCGAAGCCGCTATGGCGGCAACGATTGCTCGGTTTGATGAAGACCCGGAAGGCTCTTTTGCCGAGCAGGCCCGTTTGCGCGAACAGCTCAGTTCAGTGGAAGACCGTCTGAAAGCTTTCCTCGTCAGGGGTTCAAGCTCACCGGCGGAACAGGATTAGGCCAGCTTTTGCAAGCAGGTCGTGGGAATAACATCGTTGGTCTTGAGGATACGCAGGGCCAATGGAAAAACGGATTGAAACATCTCTATGGCTTCGAGTGCTAAAGCTGGCGACAAAGATGATGCGCCGCTGATCGACCTCAACGAAGCTTCTGTGAAGAAGCTGATGACCAAGGCGAAGAAGAAAGGCTACATCACCTATGATGAGCTGAACGCTGCTTTGCCTTCGGGTGAGATGAGCCCCGACCAGATTGAGGACATCCAGACGGCCCTGTCCGAAATGGGCGTCCAGATCGTCGAAAATGACGAGGAAGCGGAAGCCGAGGCGGAGGCCGAAGCCGAGGTCGAAGAGATTCAGGTCGGCGACGACAAGAAAGCCGCTGCCAAAACTCCGGCCAAACCCGCCGCGAAGAAAACCGGGACCGGTGAACGCACCGATGACCCGGTGCGCATGTATCTGCGCGAAATGGGCGCAGTGGAGCTGCTCAGCCGCGAAGGCGAGATTGCCATTGCCAAGCGGATCGAGTCCGGCCGCGACATGATGATCATGGGCCTATGCCAAAGCCCGATCACCTTCCACGCGATTATCCAGTGGTCCGAAGCCCTTAACTCCGAAGACATGCAGCTGCGCGAGATCCTCGATCTTGATGCGATGCTGTCAAAAGAGCCTCCGCCCGACAAGATGGAGGAAGAGAACGAAGAAGACGACGGCGAAATCTCCGAGGAAACCGCCGGCCCGACCATCGTTGATGATGACGACGATGACGACGAAACCTCAGAGGACGGCGAAGAAGGCGAAGACGGCGAATCCAAAAAGGATGAGGAAGAGGAGGAGGACAACACTCTCTCTCTTGCTCAGATGGAAGCGACGCTCAAACCCGACGCGATCGAGCGCTTCGCGCGCATCACCAAGCTCTTCAAGACATTCGAAAAGCTGCAGGCGGAACGCGTCGATACTATCGCATCGGGCGGCAGTTTCCCCGCCGCGAAAGAAAAGAAATACGAAAAGCTCGGTGAGGAGCTGACCGCTGAAGTGGAATCGATGCAATTCCACGCGACCAAGATCGAATTCCTGGTCGACAACCTCTACGCCTTCAACCGCCGTCTGACCGCCTTGGGTGGCCAGATGCTGCGTCTGGCAGAGCGTCACAAGATCAAGCGGATCGACTTCCTCAAGAGCTATGTCGGGAACGAGCTGGATGACAGCTGGATCGTCGCCAATGCGAAGAAGGACAAGAAGTGGGCGTCCTTCGCTGAGAAGGAAGCCGATGCAATCGACCGCATCCGCACCGAAATCACCGACATTGCCGCGCAAACCGGCATGGCGCTCGAAGAATTCCGCCGCATCGTCAACATGGTGCAAAAGGGCGAGCGTGAGGCACGGATCGCGAAGAAGGAAATGGTCGAGGCGAACCTTCGTCTCGTTATTTCCATCGCTAAAAAGTATACGAACCGTGGCCTGCAATTCCTTGATCTTATTCAAGAAGGCAATATCGGTCTGATGAAGGCGGTCGACAAGTTTGAGTATCGCCGCGGCTACAAATTCAGCACCTATGCGACGTGGTGGATCCGTCAGGCGATCACTCGCTCAATCGCAGACCAGGCCCGCACGATCCGTATTCCGGTCCACATGATCGAGACGATCAACAAGCTGGTCCGCACGAGCCGCCAGTTCCTTCACGAAGAAGGCCGCGAGCCGACCCCGGAAGAGATGGCCGCGCGCCTCTCCATGCCGCTGGAGAAAGTCCGCAAGGTGATGAAGATCGCCAAGGAGCCGATCAGCCTCGAAACCCCCATCGGCGACGAGGAAGATTCGCATCTGGGCGATTTTATCGAGGACAAGAACGCCATCATCCCGGTCGACGCCGCGATTCAGGCGAACCTCAAAGAAACCGTCACCCGTGTCCTCGCAAGCCTCACCCCGCGTGAAGAACGCGTCCTGCGCATGCGCTTCGGCATCGGCATGAACACTGACCACACTCTCGAAGAGGTCGGCCAACAGTTCAGCGTGACCCGCGAACGTATCCGTCAGATTGAGGCGAAAGCGCTGCGGAAGCTGAAGCACCCGAGCCGCTCGCGGAAGATGCGGAGCTTCTTGGATCAGTAGGGTGTTTGGAGAATAGCTACGCTTTACAAATCTTGGTTGAGACGCTCGAGGAGAACCCCGATGGTTTCATTCCCGTCTTCGGAATATTGAGCGCATGCCACCACCATCTTCTCAAAATCCTCATTGTCATTTTCGACAATTCGGGTTTTATGCTTGTCTAACCAACCGCGAGCTTCTGAGAGCGTTAGGTTCGAGGTATCCTTTTTAAGGCCTCGCTCGAGCGTGACTCTTTTGGGTATTTTGCCGAACCCACCGAAGAGATCACCCTGTTTGCTGTTTGCTTCCAGCCTCGTTCTGCGTTGACACACTTCATTGAGCAACTTCGTGAGTGCAATGTCGGTGAGCTGCGGCACAAACAATTCGACCAGTTGGCGCCTTTCTGATTTTAGTCGAGCTAACACTTCATCATTTGGAGCCACGCCTTTACCCGACTCCTCCATTACGACTAGCATAGTATCTTCGATTGCAGCTCGTAGGTCTCCCAAGCTATTCCTTTTGGCCATTGACGTCTCCGGTGTGTGATGAGCGGGGATTCTTAGGAATTGAACAAAGGGTGATCAAAATCAATGGTTAGGGCGTAAATGACGCTACGTTATCCTCACTTTCATACACTCTAAGGTGCAATTCAGTTCTAATGTCCAAACCCACAACCATTGCCATCGTCTCCCAAAAAGGCGGCTCCGGGAAGACCACTCTCGCCGTCAACCTCGCGACCCGCGCGGCTCAGGCTAAGCGGGAGAGCTGCGTTATCGACACTGACCCGCAGGCGACGGCGGCGGCTTGGAGCGATTGGCGGGGGGATTATTTGCCGGTGGTGGTGACAGCTCCTCCGGCGCGGCTTGGGCGAACGATTGAAAGTGCGAAGAAGAACGGCGTCGATTTCCTCGTCGTCGACACCCCTCCCCATGCGGACGCAGCGGCGCGTGAGGCGATCAAGGCGGCGGACATTGTCCTCATCCCAACCAAGCCGCGCGCGTTTGATTTGGCGGCGCTTGATCCGATTGCCGACCTCGTCGCCTTCGCCAAGAAGCCCGCTTTCGTGGTGCTTAACGCCGTGCCCTCTGGCGCGACCAAGATTTCCGAGGAAGCGCGCAAGGCCGCAGCGGAGATGGAGCTCGACGTTTGTCCCGTGGAGCTGGGCGACCGTGCAGCCTTCCACCGCTCCAGCGCCAAGGGCGAAACCGCGAGCGAGTTCAAGCCGGACAGCAAGGCGGCGAAGGAAGTGGACGCGCTTTGGAAATGGCTCAACCGGACGCTCAAGAAAGCGGCCAAGTCAGCCAAGTAGGCGCGCTCAATACCGGCGATTCCAATCATCGTTGAGACTGCGCGGGGTCAGCGCAATCACGCGCTCAAACACCTCAGGGATCTCCGGCTCAGGCGCGCGCGGTAACCCGGCAAAGCGGCGCTCCACGCGGCGCAACTCATCGGAGGGAATCGCCGACCACATGATCGTGTTCTGCGCCGTCAGGGCAAAGTCGCCAGCATAAGTGACTTGGCCTGCGCGCACCTCAAACCGGGGCGCGAGCTCAGTATAGCCGCGACTGGGACGAGAGATTTCCTCCGCTCCGGTGATGTAAGTCGCATCGACAAGACAACGCTCATCCTCCGCCGGAATCTTGGGGCAGCTCACCCCATGCGCGACAAGCCGATAGGTGCCCGGCGGCAGCTGATAAGCGCGCACCTTAAACTTCGTCGTGTCGTTGCCGAGCGAAAGCATCCCCTGCTTGCGCCCAAAGCGCACAACATCAGCGTCATTCTCAATGCTGCCGCCTTCGCGCAGGAAGAACACGTCGAGCCGATCCTCCAGATAGAGCGCGCTGCGCACAGAGATGACCACCGCCCCCATACCGTCATCAAGCGACGACGCGCGCGAAACACGCTCAACCTCCGTCCCCGGCTCTGCATGGAGCGCAGTGGACGGGGCCATGGTCAGAACCAACAGAAAAGCAGCGGCGAAAAAGGAACGCATGAGAGCAACCGTTTGTGTGTTTTGTTTGGTCACAAAGATGGAACAAGCGCTCGCTTCGCACAAGGGGTTCACGGTTAATCCTCACCCAAAGGAAGCCAAGCGTCGAAAAGCGCATCCTACGGGGTGGAGTCCGGCGTCGCCCACGACTATGTAGCCCGCATGCGTATTGCCATAGCCTCCGATCACGCCGCCACCGACCTGAAGGCAGAACTCGCCGAATGGTTGATGAGCGAGGGTCACGAAGTCGCCGATCTCGGCCCGCAAGCCGGGGAGAGCGTTGACTATCCCGATTACGGATACAAACTGGCCGAAGTGGTCTCCGATGGGACGGCTGAATACGGCATTGCCCTGTGCGGCAGCGGGATCGGCATCTCAATCAGCGTCAATCGCCATCCAGCTGTGCGCTGCGCTTTGGTGTCAGAGCCGCTCTCCGCCGCCCTCGCCCGTGAACACAATGATGCGAATTGCATCGCGCTGGGCGCGCGGCTGACCGGCATCGAAATGGCGAAGTCTTGCGTAGCTACTTTCCTCAACACCGAATTCGCGGATGCGGGTGATCCCACGGGCCGCCACCAACGCCGCGTAGCCAAACTGGGCACTCCGCCCATCATCAACGACCACATCGAGACGCACCAATGAGCACGAACCCAAGCGATATTTCGAACCCGATGGATGGATTCTGGCACGACGACCTTGCCACCGCCGACCCCGAAGTGGCGGCGGCCATCGGCAAGGAGCTGAAGCGCCAGCAGGACAAGATCGAACTCATTGCATCAGAGAACATTGCGTCCAAAGCAGTGCTAGAAGCCACCGGCAGCGTCTTCACCAACAAATATGCAGAGGGCTATCCGGGCAAGCGCTATTACGGCGGCTGCGACTATGCTGATGTCGTCGAAACGCTGGCGATTGAGCGTGCCAAACAGCTGTTCGGATGCAACTTTGCCAATGTACAGCCCAACTCGGGTTCGCAGATGAACCAGGCCGTGTTCCTCGCTCTGCTGCAGCCGGGCGACACGTTCATGGGCCTCGACCTGAACTCCGGCGGTCACCTCACCCACGGATCGCCCGTCAATATGAGCGGCAAGTGGTTCAACCCTGTCAGCTATGGCGTGACTGAGGGTGATGAGCGGATCGACATGGAGGCGGTCGCCGCGACCGCGCGCGAGCATAAGCCTAAGATCATCATTTGCGGCGGCACCGCTTATTCACGCACCTGGGACTTTGCAGCTTTCCGCGCGATTGCAGATGAAGTGGGCGCGATCCTGCTGTGCGATATGAGCCATATTTCGGGCCTCGTCGCGGGCGGCGCGCACCCCTCACCCTTCCCGCATTGCGACATCGTAACTTCGACGACGCACAAATCCTTGCGCGGCCCGCGCTCGGGCATCATCCTGTGGAATGACGAGAAGTTCACCAAGCCGCTGAACATGGCGGTCTTCCCCGGCCTGCAAGGTGGCCCGCTGATGCATGTCGTCGCGGCCAAGGCAGTGGCCTTCAAGGAAGCGCTGACGCCGGAATTCAAGACCTACGCCCATGCGATTGTCGAGAACGCCCGCGCGCTGGCAGCAAGCCTGGAAGAGAACGGTCTGCGCATCGTCTCAGGCGGCACGGACAACCACTCGATGCTGGTTGACCTCACTGCGAAGGACGTGACCGGCAAGGCGGCAGAGGCTGGTCTCGACCGTGCTTGGCTCACCTGCAACAAGAACGGCATCCCGTTCGACACGCGCTCGCCCTTCGTCACCAGCGGCATCCGTCTGGGCACGCCAGCGGGCACGACCCGCGGCTTTGGCCCGATGGAATTCCGCAAAGTGGGCGAGCTGATCGCGCGCGTCGTCGATGGCCTCTCCAAAAACGGCCCTGAAGGTGACGCTCAAATCGAAGAGCAAGTGCGCGGCGAAGTCGCCAAACTCTGTGCTGACTTCCCAGTTTATCCCGGCGAGTGATAGCGCTTTAACCCATGCGCTGCCCCTATTGCGCCCATGAAGACACGCAGGTGAAAGACAGCCGCCCGACCGAGGATAACACCTCGATCCGGCGGCGGCGTCAGTGCAATTCGTGTGGAGCGCGCTTCACCACTTTTGAGCGTGTCCAACTTCGCGAAGTCGTCGTCGTCAAGGCTGGCGACAAAGGCGAGGAACGGCGCGAACCCTTTGACCGGTCAAAGCTTGAACGCTCGCTTTCCCTTGCCTGCCGCAAGCGTGATGTGTCGCAGGAGCGGATCGACCAACTGATCTCCGGCATTCAGCGCCAGCTCGAAACCTCCGGGGAGGCGGAAGTGCCCTCCGCCCGGATCGGAGAGATGGTGATGGACGGGCTGAAACAGATCGATTCGGTCGCATACATCCGCTTTGCCAGCGTCTACCGAGACTTCTCGGAAGCGCGCGACTTTGAGGAATTCGCCAGCACCGTTCAGGAAGCGGCGAAGGACTGATGTCCAACAAGCCCATCCCAAACAGGCCAATCATTGTCCTAGTCCGCCCACAGCTCGGCGAGAATATCGGCAAAGCGGCGCGCGCGATGCTCAATTTCGGACTGACCGAGATGCGCATTGTGAACCCTCGCGATGGTTGGCCCAATCCCACCGCCGGCCCTTCAGCGGCGGGTGCGGATAGGGTGTTGGATGAGGCCAAGGTCTACGAGACCACCGCAGAAGCGGTCGCCGACTGCGAGCATGTCTATGCCACTACGGTGCGCAAACGCGGCGTGACAAAGCCGGTTGTCGGAGCCGATGGTGCGGCCCGTCTGATCCACTCAGAGCCGGGCCGCCATGCAATCTTGTTCGGGCGCGAGGCTTCGGGATTGGCGACCGAGGACGTCGCGCTCGCCCGCCATATTCTGACCGTTCCGATCAATCCGGAGTTTGGCTCGCTCAACCTCGCTCAGGCGGTGATCCTTTGCGCCTATGAATGGTCGCGGATCGGGCGCGAATTGGAGGAGGACACCACGAGCCTCGTCCAGCCCACAGCCGAGGACGAGCTCCTCCCCCCTGCCCCACAGGATGAGCTTGAGGGTCTGATTGCGCACTTCGAAAAATTGCTCGACCCGCGAGGCTATTTCCTGCCTGAAAGCCGCCGCGAGGCTACTGCGCGCACCTTGCGCTCTGTCCTGACCAAACCGGGGTGGAATCACCTGGAAGTGCGCACCTTGCGTGGCATCTTGAGCACGCTTGAGCGGCCAGAGCGCGGCGACAGATAACACCTACTGGACAAGGGTATAGGTGCACGTTAGCTCTTGCCGCTCCCTCTCCCCGAAACCAGTGAGATTATTGATGAACCTTGCTCTCTCGCGCGCTGCGTTGGCCGCCTCTCTTGTGCTGGCCGTTCCCGTCCTCGTCGCTCCGGCCATGGCTGATGAAAAGGCTCAGGACGAAGCTGCTGCCTCTGAAGCGCAGCCTGCGCCCGCACCCGAAGCAGCCGCTTCTGAAGCTCCCGTTCAAGCAAACGCGGCCCCGGAAGCACCCGCTCCTGCGCCAGAGCCCTCGCCTGCACCAGAGCCCTCGCCTGCACCGGAAGCCGCTGAAGAACCGGAAGAGGAAGAGCGCATTTGCCGCCGTATCCGCACCGACATGTCGAGCCGCCGCGCAACCCGCGTGTGCCTGACGCGCGAAGAATGGCGTGAGTTCAACAACCGCCGCTAAAAACGGTATCATCTGCAACTTGACGCGCGCGAGCACGCCAGCTAATGGCGCGCCTTCGAAAGTTGGTTCCGCATCCCGGTGAAGCGGTAACCGCATCGAGCATAACGGCTCGGTGGTGCGAAACCGGGTTAAAGGCTCACCGCTGGGGTGGGCGAAGCAAATTTGAAGGACAAGACTTATGTCGAAGCGCAAGAGCGCCAAGTACAAACTCGACCGCCGGATGGGTGAAAACATCTGGGGTCGTCCCAATTCTCCGGTCAACAAGCGTCAATACGGCCCCGGCCAGCATGGTCAGCGCCGCAAGAGCAAGATGTCGGACTTCGGTCTGCAGCTGCGCGCCAAGCAGAAGCTGAAAGGCTACTATGGCGACGTGACTGAGAAGCAGTTCCGTTCGACCTACAAAGACGCCACGAAGCTTAAGGGCGACACCGGTCAGAACCTGATCGGCCTGCTTGAGCGTCGTCTCGACATGATCGTGTACCGCGCCAAGTTCGCTCCGACGATCTTCGCCGCGCGTCAGATCGTTTCGCACGGCCACATTTATGTGAACGGCGTGAAGTGCAACATCGCATCGCGTCGCTGCGATGTCGGCGATGTCATCAGCCTGGGCTCAAAGGCCAAGGAAATGGCTCTCGTCATCGAAGCGCAGAGCCTGCCAGAGCGTGAGATTCCCGACTACGTTTCGCCTGATGGCAACGATAAGGTGCAATTCACCCGCGTGCCCAAGCTCGACGAAGTGCCCTACCCGGTCACGATGGAACCGAACCTCGTGGTCGAGTTCTACTCGCGCTAATTCGCGCCGAGCATACGCAACAAGAATGGGGCGGTCCTGCGGGGCCGCCCTTTTCTTTTGTGGCCACTTCAGGCACCTCTCTCGGCATACGAAGAGGGATCACCTGCATGAATGTTCTGATTGTCGACGGGCACCCGGATGAAGGCCGCTATGTCAGCCACTTGCTCGACGTTTATGAGCGAGCTCTGCCAACGGAGACCACTGTAAACCGCATCGCGCTGCGTGACCTCGAATTTACCCCGCACCTGCGCCACGGCTACCGCAAGCGCACTGACTGGGAACCCGACATTGGCATGATGGCCGAGAAACTCGACGCATGCGATCATGTCGTCTTCGCCTTCCCGATGTGGTGGGGTGCGGAGCCAGCGGAACTCAAAGGCCTGCTAGACCGCCTCTTTCTGCCCGGCTTCACCTTTGCCTATCACGAGAACGACACGTGGTGGGACAAGAACATGGCCGGACGCTCAGCCGATGCCATCATCACGATGGACACTCCGCCATGGTTCCATTGGCTCGCGCATGGCAATGCCGTGGTCCATCGCTGGAAAAAGCAGGTTCTGCAATTTTGCGGCTTCAAGCCGGTGAGGATCTTGCCGCTGGGCCAAGTCAAATTCGGCGGTGCTGAAAAGAACGCGGCCAAGTGGGAAGGCAAGGTCGCTGGACTTGCCCGGTCAATCAGGCAGGCAGAACCGGCAAAGAAGGAGTTGCGGTTGGAGCGATTCCTAAACCCCTCGGATTAATCCCTGATCCGGTCCCACTCGACGAATTCGTAGGCGATGGAGCCTTCGACCAAACGCTCCCACATGTCAGCGATCACATCGCCCGGCAGACCGCGAGCCTCCGCATCAGCTACGGCGGCATTGATGACGGCGGCCTTGCGCTCTTCGTCGCGCACAGCCTCTCTGGTGCCTTTGATGCGAGCAGCGGCGCGCATATAGCCGAAGCGGGTCGCGAGCAGCTCCATCAAAGCGCGGTCGGTCGCATCAACGCCCTTTCGGACATCAACCATGCTCTCACAGTCTTCGGGAGCTTTAGCCGGAATATCAGTCATCGCGAGACAGCCCTTGGCCTGTGAACCGCACTTTGTCGAGACTTTCCCGACAGAAATCAGCGTCCCAGCGCTTCATTCAGGAAGCGGTCAATCTCGGCAAGCATTTCAGAGCGCGCTTTGCTGTCATCCAGGCTGTGCTCAAGATCGTCAAACTCCATGTAAGACACAGACTTACCGGCATCTTCCAAAGCATCTGCCATATCCTGAGAATGACGCACATTGACATTGAGATCGCGCGTCCCGTGGAACAAAGCGACGGGCGCCTGAAACCGCTCAGCATGGCGGCGCGGGCTGCCTGCGGCGATGTGGGGCCCTCTGCCCAATTGCTCATCTCGGAAACGGAAATTGGTGTAGTTGCGCGCGGTCGTGCGCAGATATTCCAGATCCGTCACAGGCGCGATGGCCACGACAGCCTTGAACAGATCAGGGTCCACCACTTGGCTCTGCAACGCGGCATAGCCGCCATAGGACCAGCCTGCGATGGCCATCTGGTCTGGGTTGGCAATGCCCTCTGCCACCAACCAACGCCCTGCATCCGCGACATCGCCAATAGCTACATCCCAAGCTTGATAGCCATTGCGGCCAAACCAGGCCTCACCATAGCCCGATGAGCCGCGATAATTGGGCTGGAGCACCGCATAGCCGCGCGCCACGAAGAACTGCACCAACCAATCAAAACCCCACACATCACGCGCTGCTGGTCCGCCATGGGGCAGCACGATGGCGGGCAGGTTTTTGCCTTCGCTTCCCGGCGGTAGCGTCAGGTAAGCGGGGATCTGAGTGCCATCGGCGGCCGGGTAAGTGATGGGGGTCATGGGCCCCATCTCGCGCCCCAGCAGGTAATCGCGCATCTCCAGCAGCGGCTCCAACTGGCTCGCTTGCTTGTCATAAAGATAGACCGTGCCTGCCTGCGTGTCGGAAGAGGCGGTAATCAGCAATCGGTTCTCATCTGCACTTGCCCCTGCAAATCGGATGAGCGATCGATCAGGCAAAGCTCGCGCAATGCCGCGCACAAGCTTTGAAAGCTCCTCATCGAAATACTCAACTTCTAGCTTCTCCATCGCATAGCTGACCCCCACCACGCGGCGTTGGCGCCCGATGCGGATGAGGCGCGCAACGTCGACATCATCGCGGCTCGCAACAATCTGAGCTTGCTTGGTCTGCCCCGCTTGACCCAGCATGACCTCGATCACGGCGCGATAGCCGTTGACTGTGTAATAGGCGTAGAGCGAATTGCGGTCCGCATTGACGGTGACCGGATCAAAATCAGAGATTAGCTCTCCATCGAGCGTCACATCACCCAGCGTGTCCCATTCGCCGCCTTCAGCAGGCCGCGTCATAATTACGCGCTGTCCAGTCAGCCTTCCGCGTCCATCCGACAGATTGCGGATCTTGATCCGGACCGCTCCGTTCTCGTCAGCGATATAGCGCCCTGCCCCGTCATCGGCGCGCACTTCGGTTCGGCGGCGCATATTCTCCACATTCAACCGGTCGACGCTCAGCCCTTCATTGTCCGGCGCAATGCGGGTCATGAAAGTGTCCTCTGCGACTGTATTGCGGGTGATGAGGATTTTGCCGGGATCGCCCGCTACATCCAGTGCAACGATGCTCCCTCCAAACTGGTTGAACCCAAAAGCGCGCGGCTGGCGCTGTGTAATGGAATCCATGTTCTCGCCATCATGGTCGACCGCGAACATCCGTGTGTAGTTGACAAGAACACCGTCCGGCGTCTCCAGAACGCCATAGACACGGCACACGAGACGATCATCGGTCGCCCAATCACAGCCGGAGATATCGGCTGAGATTTCCGTGTTGGAAGCGATTGTCTGGATATCGGCTGTGGTCTCCAGATCGAAAACCTGAACGATCTCGGTGTGGTTAGGGCCCGGTGCGATCCATGCGATGCGATTTCCGGATGGCGAAAGGCTTATGTTGAGTACGGAAGAGCGAATTCCGAAGGCGAGCGCCACGTCCTCGGCGGTTTCCTCATCCTGCGCTGATGCTGGCGCGCTGAATGCCAGAGTACCGGCAAGCGTGGTAAGCAAAGCGTAGCCCAAGCCATGGCGGCCGACTTCGAAAAACTTCATGGATAGCCCCTATTCTGCGACCCCTCATCCTATGAAGGGAGAGTGGGGTGTCAACGCTCAGCCGCGCAGATATTTCCCGCGGAAATCACTCGCGAATTCGGCAAAGCGTCCTTCCGTTATTGCATCGCGCATCCGCTGCATCAGCTGCTGATAGAAGGCGAGATTATGCTCGGTCACCAGCATCGCACCCAGGATCTCTCCGCTCTTGTGAAGGTGGTGGAGATAGGCCTTGGAATAATCGCGCGAGGCGGAGCAATCGGAGTGTTCGTCCAAGGGCGTGGTGTCCTCGGCAAACTTTGCATTGCGCAGGTTGATCGGCCCGTTCCAGGTAAAGGCCTGTCCGTTGCGGCCTGAGCGGGTCGGGAGGACGCAGTCGAACATGTCGATCCCGCGTTCGACTGCACCGACCAAATCATCCGGCTTGCCAACCCCCATCAGATAACGCGGGCGATCCATGGGGAGCATATCGGGCGCGTAATCAAGCACGCCGAACATCGCCTCTTGCCCCTCACCCACGGCCAGACCTCCGACCGCATAGCCGTCAAAGCCAATATCGGTGAGCTTCTGCGCGCTGACGCGGCGCAGGTCTTCGTCCAAAGCGCCCTGCTGGATGCCGAACAGAGCCGACCGCGCCGCGTGTTCCTCCCCGCTGTCAAAGCCATCGCGGCTGCGCTTGGCCCAGCGCATGGAGAGCTCCATTGAGGCGGCGATCTCGTCACGCGGGCGGTCGGCGCGGGGGCATTCGTCAAAGGCCATCACGATATCGGAGCCGAGCAAGCGCTGAATCTCCATCGAGCGTTCTGGCGACAGCATATGTTTCGAGCCGTCAATATGGCTGCGAAATTCGACGCCTTCCTCGGTCAGTTTGCGCAGGTCAGACAAACTCATCACCTGATAGCCGCCGCTATCGGTAAGGATCGGCCGATCCCACCGCATGAAATTGTGCAATCCGCCGAGCCGCGCAACCCGCTCTGCTCCCGGACGCAGCATCAGGTGATAGGTGTTGCCAAGGATGATGTCGGCCCCGATTGCACGTACGCTCTCAGGCTTCATTGCCTTGACTGTCGCTGCCGTTCCGACCGGCATGAAAGCGGGCGTGCGGATGTCTCCACGCTGCATCTCGATGACGCCGGTGCGGGCCTTACCGTCGGTTGCGTTTAGAGTGAATTTGAAGCGCTTGCTCACGGGCCTATTCCCTCAGCCGCCAACCGGTTTTGAAGATGAAGGCGATGACCCCGACGCACAGAGTCAGGAAGCAAAGTGTAAGGCCGAGCGAGAGCCAGATCGAGACATCCGATGTGCCATAGAACGTCCAGCGCAATCCGCTCACCAGAAAGGCGATGGGGTTGAGATAGGCGACGGTCGACCAGATCCCCGGCAGCTCATCAATCGAGTAGAATGTGCCACCCAGAAAGGTCAGCGGGGTGAGGAACAGCAGCGGGATGATGCCCAGCTTCTCAAAACTGTCCGCCCATATGCCAAGGATGAAGCCGAACAGCGAAAAACTAGCGGTAATCAGCATGATATAGCCGATAGCTGCAAGCGGATACTTGATCTCGTAATCGACAAACAGCGTCGCTGTCCCAAGGATGATGGCGGCGAGGACGAGGCCCTTGGTCGCGGCGGCTCCGACAAAGCCGATCAGCGTTTCTGCCACGCCTACAGGGGCGGAAAGCAGTTCGTAAATCGTGCCTGTAAAGCGCGGCATGTAGATGCCGAAAGAGGAATTGCTGGTAGTCTCCCCCAGCAGGGTGAGCATCAGCAGACCGGGGATGATGAAGGCGCCGTATGCGACACCGTCCACCGGCTCCATCCGCCCGCCGATCACCGTTCCGAAGACGACAAAGTAGAGCGAGGTGGTCAGCACCGGCGACAGGATCGACTGGAAAGCGGTGCGCATCGCGCGCATCAGCTCGCGTTGGTAGATGGACCAGGCTCCTCGCAAGTTGAAGCTCATGGTGCGCCCTCCTCGGTCACAAGATCGACGAAGATGTCCTCGAGCGAAGAATCGTGCACGTCGATGCTGCGATAGTCGATGCCCGCAGCGATCAGAACCTTAGTCAGAGCTGCGACCTGCTCGCTGCCCTCACCCTGCCCGTTGCCTCCACGGAAGGTGAGCTTTGCGCCATCGTCGCTCAGCGTCACTGGAAACGCTGCGATTGTCTCGGGCAGATCGGACAACGGCTCGGCCAAAGCAATCACCGCTTCGGTCGTGCCCATCCGCTGCATGATCGCGTCTTTGTCCTCGACCATCAGGATGTGCCCGCCGCGAATGATGCCGACGCGGTCAGCCATCAGCTCGGCCTCTTCGATATAGTGCGTGGTGAGGATGATTGTCGTGCCCCGTTCGCGCAGAGCCGCAATCTGATCCCACATCCCCTTGCGCAGCTCGACATCGACGCCGGCAGTCGGCTCATCGAGGAACAGCAGATCAGGTTCGTGGGCGAGAGCTTTTGCGATCAGTACTCGGCGCTTCATTCCGCCGGAAAGCTCTCGAATTTGGCTGTCCTTCTTCTCCCACAGAGAGAGGTTCTTGAGGATCTCTTCAATCCGCGTCTTATCCGGCGCCAGGCCAAACAGACCGCGCGAATAGCTGACCGCGCGCCACACTGTCTCGAACATGTCGGTTGAGAGCTCTTGCGGCACCAGCCCGATCCGCGCCCGCGCTGGACGCCAATTGCGCGCCAGATCATAGCCAAAGGCGGTGATTGTCCCTGCGCTAGGCCGCACCAGCCCGCAAACCGCGCCGATCAGCGTCGTCTTTCCTGCACCGTTCGGACCGAGCAGCGCGAAAATCTCGCCCTTGCGGATCGACAGGTCGACGCCGTCTAGCGCCTTTACGCCGCCAGCATAGACCTTGGAGAGGCCCTCGATTGTCAGGATAGCTTCGCTCACGCCCAGCGCTTTGGCACAGTGGCGAGCGAATGCAAGGTTCAGGGCAGGAGCAGCGAGGAATCGCCGTAGGAGTAGAAGCGGTAGTCATTGGCGATGGCGTGGTCGTACACTTCCATCATCCGCTCCCGCCCCATCAAGGCGCTAACCAGCATCATCAGCGTCGATTTGGGCAGGTGGAAGTTGGTCATCAAGCCGTCGACAACGCGAAACTGGTAGCCCGGCGTGATGAAGATGTCGGTGTCGCCTGCAAATTCCCGGACTGTCCCGTCCTCTCCCGCCGCGCTCTCCAGCAGGCGCAGAGAGGTCGTGCCCACCGCGATCACGCGCTTGCCCGCCGCTTTGGCTGCGTTGAGCCGCGCAGCTGTGCCGGCATTGATGCGGCCAAATTCGGAGTGCATTTGGTGGTCGTCGGTGTCGTCCGCTTTGACCGGCAGAAACGTACCCGCCCCCACATGCAGGGTCAGCATCTCGCGCTTGATCCCCGCATTGTCGAGTGCCGAGACGAGCCGCGTTGTGAAGTGGAGGCTGGCTGTGGGAGCTGCCACCGCGCCCGCTTCTTTGGCGAACATCGTCTGGTAGTCGCTCTGGTCCTGCTCATCCACGCCGCGGCGCTGCGCGATGTACGGGGGAAGCGGCATGGTGCCGGCACGGTCGAGCAGCACCTCAACCGGCTCATCCCCTTCAAACTTCAGCGTGATAGAACCATCAGCGTTGCGTTTCTCTGCATAGGCAGTCACCCCGCCGCCGAAGACCAGCTCGTCACCGTCTTTGACCCGTTTGGCATTGCGAATGAAGGCATCCCATCGGCGCAGGTCAACGCGTTTATGCAGCGTCGCGCCGATCTTCGCCTCTCCGCCAGCGCGCCGTCCTTCGAGCTGAGCGGGGATGACGCGAGTGTCGTTGAAGACCAGCACATCTCCCGGATTGAGCAGGTTCGGCAGGTCCAGCACGCCGCGATCTTCGAGCGCCCGCTCGCTCGCATTCTGCCCGCCGCGCGCGAACAGCATGCGGGCCGCATCGCGCGGGCGCGCAGGGCGCAGCGCTATCCGGTCTTGGGGAAGGTCGAAATCAAACAGGTCAACGCGCATAGTGACGCGCGCCCTAAAGCGTTCCGGTCATGCGACAAAGCGGTTTTGTAGCGTTTACGCCATTTGGCGGAACTAAGCCTGCGACTATTGCAGCGGCGCGTTCAGCGCGTCAGCCGTAATCGTCTGTTCAACCGGCTGCGCAGAGGCAGCAGCGGGCTGAGGGCGATTGTCGCTGGCAAGGGATGCTTGCAGAATGCGCGTCGGGTTCTGCGGAGGCTCACCCCGGACGATCGCGTCAACCGCGCCCATATTCTCAATCACGCGGCCAAAATTGGTGTAGCGCTTGTCCAAGCTGAAGCGCGGGTAGAAGACGATGAAGAACTGGCTGTTGGCGCTGTTTTCATCAGTGGCGCGGGCCATCGAAACCGTTCCGCGCACATGCGGCATCGGATTAAACTCTTCCGCAAGGTCAGGGAGCTGCGAGCCGCCCTGCCCTGTGCCGGTCGGATCACCGCCCTGCGCCATAAAGCCGTCGATCACGCGGTGGAACACCACGCCGTCGTAAAAGCCTTCAGCTGTCAGCGTTTTGATACGCTCAACATGTTTCGGCGCCCATTCCTCCATCAGCCGGATCTTGATCCGTTCACCGTTGGAAAGGTCGAGAACCCAGATATTCTCTGGCTTTTCGCTCTGATCGAAGGAGACCGGCGGGAAAGTCCGCGTGTCGACCTCTTCCGCCACTGCGCCTTCATCGCGCGAATCCTTTAGAGCCTCATCCACGTCCTGCGCGATTGTCGCGGCGGGGAGCGAGAGCAATGCAAGAGCTGCAAGGGAACCGATAGTGCGTTTCAGCATGAGAAAATCTTTGTCTTGTCCAGAAATTGTGAGCCAGCGTTTAGCCCTGCTCGGCTGACACTTCAATGAATGAGTAGGCCCTCATCACCCGGCATGAACGCCCCGCCGCCTAATAATCGCCCTTGCGACCGATTTCTGCGACGCGGGCATTGACCTCGTCTTTGACCTCGGCGCTGACGAAGGGGGCAATGTCGCCGCCATAGAGCGCGATTTCCTTGACCAGTTTGGAGGCGATAGGTTGGAGCGAGACATCCGCCATCAGGAAGATTGTCTCAATCTCCTCGTCCAGCTGCTGGTTCATGCCTGCCATCTGGTACTCATACTCGAAATCAGCGACCGCGCGCAGGCCGCGAATGATTACGTTGGCTCCTTGGGCATTCGCGAATTTGACGAGCAGAGCGTTGAACCCAACCACTGCGACATTGTCGAGACCCAGCGCTTCCACCTCGCGTTCGACCATCGCGAAACGTTCTTCGGTGGAGAACATGGGGTTTTTCGACGGGTTGGTGGTGACGCCGATGATCAGCCGATCCACCAGCTTGGCCCCACGCCGAATGATATCAGCATGGCCCAGAGTGATCGGGTCAAAGGTTCCAGGATAAATTCCAACGCGGCGTGTCATGGCGGCCTCCCCGTTTCTAGCGGTCGCGCTCTACGATGAAACGAGCGAGCGCCCGCAATGTATCAGCCTCTGCCCCGTGGCTGCCCAGATGCGCCACGGCCTGATCGACGAGAGCGCGGGCCTGTTCGCGGGCTTGTTCGACGCCCATGAGAGTTACGAAGGTTTGTTTGCCTTGGCTCTCATCCTTGCGCAGCGCTTTTCCGGCGAGTTCCTGGTCGCCCTCAACGTCCAGCAGATCATCCGCAATCTGGAAGGCGAGGCCGATATCACGAGCATAGGCGCGTAGATGCGTGCGGCCTTCTGGCGGCACTTTACCCAGGATTGCGCCCATCTCCACACTCGCGGCCAGCAGAGCGCCGGTTTTGAGTTGCTGAAGCCGCGTGATGGTGTGGAGGTCGTATGTGATCCCCTCCTCATCTGCGACCATATCCATCATCTGGCCGCCCGCCATTCCGCCCATGCCGCTCGCTTTGCCAAGCGTCGCGATCAACTCACTGCGAGTGAAGGGATCGGCGCTGGTGCCGGAATCGGCGAGAATCTCGAACGCCAGCGCATGCAGAGCATCCCCTGCCAGCACTGCGGTCGCCTCATCATAGACATTGTGCAAAGTCGCTTTGCCGTGGCGTAGATCGTCGTCGTCCATGCACGGCAGATCATCGTGGATCAGCGAGTAAACATGGATCGCCTCCACCGCCGCACCGGCGCGTAAAGCAGCCGTCCGATCGACGCCGTAAAGCTCCGCCGTGCTCACCAACAGCAGCGGGCGCACGCGCTTGCCACCGCCCATCGCGGCGTAGCGCATCGCTTCGACCAACCGCGCGCTGGTGTCACCCGGAACGGGCAGGAAGGCGTCAAAAACCGAGTCAATCTCGCCCTGCACGCGCTTCAAAGCATCTTTGAGGGTCGTATCCGTGACCGAAGCGACGCTCATCCTATGCGCCTCCATCGAGCGGCGTGGTGCCCGTCGGGGAGCCATCTGCGCCCTGAACGATCTTCTCAATCCGGGCCTGCGCCGAATCGAGCCGTTTCTGGCATGCCGCGCGAAGCTTTTCGCCACGCTCGTACAATTCGATAGACTGGTCGAGCGGGACATCGCCGCGCTCTAACTGCTGCACGATCTCTTCCAGAGCGACCAGTGCCTGCTCAAAAGTCATGGTGTCGATAGACTGCGCCTGCGCAGCCGCTTGATTTCCCTCGTCCATGTCAGCGAGCATTGACGCTACCCACCGGCGCGGTCAAGGCCAGTACAAAGGAAGGAACACAGCTAATGGGAAAATATATCACGGCCTTCGTATGTGCCGCCATTATTTTCGGCGCGATGGACGCGGTTTGGCTAAGCTGGGCTGGCCCCAATTTGTATGAGCCGAGTATCGGAGAAATCCTTGCAGAGGACTTCAGAGTTGCGCCCGCTGCGGCGTTCTACGTCCTCTATCTTCTGGGCATGACCTACTTTGCCATCCGGCCCGGCATCCAGGGCGAGAGCGTCAAAGTCGCAGCGATAAATGGCGCGCTGTTGGGCGGGCTTTGCTACGCTACCTTCGATCTGACTAGCCAAGCGGTCATGCGAGTGTGGGCAACGCATGTAACACTGCTCGACATCACATGGGGTGCTGTTGCTACAGGGACGACAAGCGCTTTGGCGACGGCCATCGCATTACGGATTGCACGATAGGGCCAATTGGGAGGATCTCGGGGGCGAGAATCTCTCCGCCTTAACAGGGGACGGACATGTTTATTGGCCACTTTGCGCCAGCCTTTATCGCTGCGGCTGCCGCTTCAAGTCGGGCAAGGCCGGGCATGAGTCCGGGACCAGGCTTAGCCACGTTCTTTGTGGCGGCTCAGCTGATTGATTGGGCCTTCTTTGCCTTTGCCATGGCTGGGATTGAGAAGATGCGGATTGATCCGGCCGCAACCGTCATGGTCCCGTATGATCTCTACTTCTATCCCTACACTCACTCCTTGTTGGGAGCAGCTGCATGGGCATTGGCGTTCGGGATTGTGGTCGCCGTGTGGTTCCGCGATTCTGTGGGCGGTTTGCTAGCGGCCTTAGTCGTGGCGTCGCACTGGTTGCTCGATTGGGTCGTGCACGCGCCTGACCTGACGCTGTCGGGCTCTGGCAAAGCCTATGGCCTTGGCCTGTGGAACCACCCAGAGATCGCCATGCCGCTGGAGATCGCCATCACTTTGATGGCCTTCATCTACTACCTCAAGCGTTCTCGTGGACCGGTTGCCCCTCCGCTCATCCTCATCTGCGTGATGATGGCGCTTCAAATGGTGAACTGGTTCGCCCCGCATCCGGCTGAGGCAGGCATGCTGCTTTACGGGCAAGCGCTGGTCGCTTTTGCAGTCCTCACTGGCTTCGCGGTTTGGACTGAAAAGAATCGCTATTTTACGAAGCGCGGCGGTTTGGCCGCATCGAGCTAGCCAAGGATCAGCAACGATTAGGGCCAGGCCCGCAATTCAGCGCGCCCAGCCCTTGTCAATTTGTCCAGGTTATCGGCGGTCCGCTTAAGGGTAAACAAACTTGAAGAAGCGGTTCATCACCGCAACCCACAGGTTGAGCGTGTCTGTAAACAGCTCTTCGCTGATGGCTTCATCGTCGAGGTTCAGGTCCATCTCCACCCGAGCAGCGCCCGAATCCGTGATGTAGGCCCGGCCATACCGATTGTCTGCGTTCCATTCATTCATCGCTTTGAGGCTGCCATTCCGCGGCTCACCGAACCCAGAGTAGAATTGCAGCGAGGAGCAGTTGCGACCATCGGTGCAACCAAAGAAGAAGATGACAAAGCGCACGTCATTGGACGAACTGATAATCATCGGGTCGCCGATTGTCTCCAGATCCAGCTCAGCCGAATAGCCCGCATTTTCCAGAGCGCGCACAACACTCTGCGGGTTTGTCGCAGAGACGTTCTGCGCAGTGGCAGGCGTGGTCAGCACGAAGGCAGACAGGAACAAGGCAAAAGGTGCAAGAAACTTCATAAATCCCCCCCATGGCGTTGATATTCTTACCAACAAGCACGAGAGCTAGCACAGCGATCAAGCGGTTGCCAGTCAACGCCCCAAAGAGCAGACCTCACATTTTTCCGCGCACTTTCTGGGGATGCTTGCGCAAAGGACTGGCACCGCGAAACGCTTGCAGCTAACGCCCTTGCCCATGAGCGAAATCACTCCTGAAATCGTCGAGCAGCACGGCCTTTCTCCTGAGGAATATGAGCGCGTGTTGGCGGGCCTTGGCCGTGAACCCAATCTGGTCGAGCTGGGCATCTTCTCCGTCATGTGGTCGGAGCATTGCAGCTACAAAAGCTCGCGCTTGCATCTAAAGAAGCTCCCGACCGAGGCACCCTGGGTCATTTGCGGCCCTGGTGAAAATGCTGGCGTGATCGATATTGGCCCTGACGAGAACGGGAACGCTCAGGCGGCGATCTTCAAGATGGAGAGCCACAACCACCCCTCTTACATCGAACCTTATCAGGGCGCTGCGACGGGGGTTGGCGGTATCCTGCGCGATGTCTTCACCATGGGCGCACGGCCCGTGGCAAACATGAACGCGCTGCGCTTTGGCCGCCCCGATCACCCCAAGATGAAGCACCTTGTGCAAGGCGTCGTCGCGGGCATCGGCGGCTATGGCAATTGCGTCGGCGTGCCAACTGTGGGCGGAGAGACGAACTTCCACCCCGCCTACGATGGCAATATCCTTGTGAACGCGATGACCGTCGGGATCGCGGATGCGGACAAGATTTTTTACTCAGCCGCCACCGGCGTCGGAAACCCGATCGTCTATGTCGGCTCAAAGACGGGCCGCGACGGCATCCACGGCGCGACCATGGCGAGCGCCGACTTTGAGGAAGACGCCGAGGCAAAGCGCCCCACCGTTCAGGTTGGTGACCCCTTCACCGAGAAGCTGCTGATCGAAGCCTGCCTAGAACTGATGGCGACCGACGCCATAGTCGCGATCCAGGATATGGGCGCGGCCGGCCTCACCTCCTCCAGCGTCGAGATGGCCACCAATGGCAAGGCCGGCATCCGGCTCGACATGGACAAAGTGCCGTGCCGCGAAGAGGGCATGACGCCTTATGAAATGATGCTGAGCGAGAGTCAGGAGCGGATGCTCATGGTGCTGAAGCCCGGCAAGGAAGAGATGGCGGCGGCGATCTTCGAGAAGTGGGAGCTGGACTTTGCCGTCATCGGCGAAGTGACCGACACGCGGCACATGGTGCTCGAGTTTGGCGGAGAGGTCGTTTGCAACATTCCGCTTGGGCCTTTGGCTGCTGATGCGCCGGAGTACGACCGCCCCTACATCACCAAGGCGGAATATGCCGAGTGGGCCGGTGTCACCCCGGTCAAGGATGCGCCGGATAGCGATAATCCGGGCGCCGATCTCCTAAAGCTGCTCGCCAGCCCCAACCTAGCCTCGCGCGGGTGGATTGCGGAGCAATATGACAGTCAGGTCATGGCCGACACGCTCCAGACCGGCGGCGATGCGGCAGTTGTGCGCGTGCACGGGACCGACAAAGCGCTCGCCATCAGCACCGATTGCACCCCGCGCTATGTCCACGCCGACCCGTATGAAGGCGGCAAGCAAGCCATCGCAGAGGCCTATCGCAACCTGTGCGCTGTGGGCGCGCGACCTCTGGCTGTCACCAACTGCCTCAACTTCGCAAACCCGCAACGGCCCGAGATTATGAGCCAGTTTGTCCACGCGCTGGAAGGCATGGGCGATGCGTGCCGCGCGCTCGACTTCCCGATCGTCTCTGGCAACGTCTCGCTCTACAATGAGAGCAAGGCGACCGGCGGCGGCTCCGCGATCCTCCCCACGCCCGCGATTGGCGGGGTCGGGATCATGGAAGACGCCTCGAAAATGGTCACCAGCGCCTTCAAGGCCGAGGGCGACGCCATCTACATGATCGCGCCCGAGCATTGGGCTCGCCCCGACCCAACCCGCTCGCATCTGGGCAAATCGCTGTGGCTCGACGTGGTCAAAGGCCGCGATGAAGGCCGAGCGCCTCCGGTCGACCTGTTTGCCGAGCGCGGTGCCGGCCAGATCGTGCGCCGTTTGATCGACGAAGGGTTGCTCTCAGCGGTCCACGACATCTCCGATGGCGGGCTTGCTGTGACGCTCGCGGAGATGGCGATGTCGGGCGGGATCGGCGCTGAGGTTGAGGCAAACGCTGACTACACGGCTGCACAATGGTGGTTCGGAGAAGATCAGGCGCGCTACATTCTCACGGTTAGCCCGGACAAGATCGAAGCTTTTAACGCAATCGTCGCCGAGGGTCCCGAGATCCCAGAGGCTGAGATGGTTGGCTTCCACCGCATCGGAACCGTGGGTGGGGACAGCCTTCTGGGCATCTCCATCAGCGACCTCAAAGCCGCGCACGAAAGCTTCTTCGCTGAATGGATGGGCGCATAGAGCTCCTCCAGCCCATTTTGCATTATGGCGGGCATTGGCTGGTGCCGGTGTTAGTCGCGTGGGCTATCTGGCGCGGCGACTGGAAGCGCTATGCGGCCGTCTTGCTGGCAGCGAATGTCATCGACATCGACCACTTGCTCGCTGACCCGATCTTTGATCCAGAGCGCTGTTCCATCGGCTTTCACCTCCTCCACGGATGGCAGGCGGCGCTGGTCTTTGCCGCCATGCTACTGATCCCGCGGTGGTGGGCGCGCGCATTTGGAGCGGGCGCGCTGTGGCATTTGGCGGTCGACTATGGCGACTGCGTGATGCAGACATGGTGACGTGAATACGCAAGCCCCTCAAACCGCGAAAAAATCAACGCTCTTCTTCGTCGCGCTGATCGTGTTCATCGACATGGTCGGCATCGGGCTGATCGTGCCGGTGCTTCCCGGCCTGCTTGAGGAAGTGACTGGCGAGAGCATCGACCGCACGGCGGAAATCGGCGGGTACTTGCTGTTCGCCTATGCGTTGATGCAGTTCACCTTCGCGCCGATTATCGGAGGGCTTTCTGACCGGTTTGGGCGGCGCCCGATATTGCTGGGAACGCTTTTTCTGCTCAGCATCGACTATGCGATCATGGCCTGGGCGCCGACGTTATTCTGGCTGTTCGTAGGCCGGGTTCTCTCTGGCATCATGGGAGCAAGCTGGGCGGCGGCCAATTCTTGCATCGCTGATGTTGCTAGCAAGGAGGAGCGCGGAAAATTCTTCGGCATCATGGGGGCCGCAGGTGCAGGCGGTTTCGTGATCGGGCCGGCGGTCGGAGGGCTGCTGGGCGATATTGACGTGCGGCTGCCCTTTGTCGCCGCAGGTGTCCTCGCCTTCGCAGGCGCTGTGGCCGGGTATTTCCTCCTCAAAGAAACCCTCCCGCCCGAACGCCGCCGCGCCTTCACCATCGGGCGCGCCAACCCGCTGGGCACGCTGCTCCAGATGGGCAAGCATCCCGTCGTCCTTGGCTTCCTTGCGGTGATCTTTTTCAGCCAACTCGCCGCGCAATCGCATATGTCCGTCTGGGCCTATCACACGGAGCTGGTGTTTGGCTGGGACACGCGTGAAATCGGCCTTAGCGTTGCCTTGTTCGGGATCATGCTGGTGATCGTCCAGGGAGGGCTAACGGGCAAAGTCATCGCCAAGATCGGGCCAGAAAAGACAGTCCTGCTCGGCTTCTTTCTGTCCTTCCCAGCGAACCTCGTCTTCGCCTTTGCGCCGGCGGGCGGATACATGATCGTCGGCATTCTGATCGGATGTATGGGCGGGCTGACTTTCCCCGCAATGCAGCAGATCATGAGCAGCCGCGTTGCGGAGGATTCCCAAGGCGAGCTCCAAGGCGCCATCGCCAGCACGATGAGCATCACGAGCATCTTCGGCCCGCTGCTCATGACCAGTGCGTTCGGCACTTTCGCGGACAATGAGGGGCTGTATTTCCCCGGCGCGCCCTATCTGGTCGCGGCGAGCCTCGCCGCCATCGCTATCGGTATTGCACTCTGGAACATCCGAAGGAACAGCGCTGCTTCCGACCCCGCTGAAACTTTTGCCTAATCAGGCCGCTTGAGGTTCACTCAGAGCGATCTCGTCGGTCAAGTGCCCTTCCCGCTCCAACTGAGCGAGGCACTGGCGGTAGATTGTCGGCGGGGCGATGTTCAGCTCGGCCCGAACCTCATCAATGTCAGAGCGCATCACCGCTTCGACATCCATATGCGCCAGTTTCGCCGCCGCCTTGCCGTTGCGCTGGCCTTCGCGCACCGCGCCGTAGATTGGAGCGCTGGAGCCGGTCACCTTCTTGATCTGCCGCGCGCCCGCATAGGCGATGAACAGAATGCCAAGATTGTGGTTCTGCGAGTAGGAGAAGCCCAAAAGGCTCGTCTCACCCAAGGCATCGCGGCCATAGCCGGTCAGGACGTGGAACAAATCATGCGTGTCGCGCAGTCGGTCAAAATACCACTGCGTCTGGTCTTGCGGCAGGCTTTCGGGCGGAGCCCAGCGATGGCTCTCCGCCACCAGTCCCGCGGCACTCAGCCCCTCGCGCTTCATGAAAGCCATATAATGCTTTGCGACCGAGTTTTCGGCGCAATCCTGCCAACGCGCATGGTCGTCGAGCATGGCGGGAATGTCGACCTCATCGCGCAGGAAACGCTGGCCATCGGCGGAAGCGATGAAGTCATGCGCCTGGCGAACGGCGGTCTTGCCCTTGGTCGCTTCGATAATGTGGAAGACCTGTTCGGTGTCTTCCTTGTCCTCAACCAGCTTGCCAAAGTGATGCAGCACCCTGCGCGGCTGAAAGCCAGAAACTTCGCGCTCCGGCGCAATAAGGGGTCGATCAAGTAGAGCCATGGCGTGTTCCTCTCAGCGTGCTCATATAGGGCGACTCAAATTAGGTTCATGAAATGCAACTTATATTGATGTCAGTAAGAGGTCAAGTGAGGGCAACCCCTTCCCTTCGCGCCATTCCGCAAGCATAGGGACTGCATGAGAGACCACGACACCGTACCCTATTCGCTTGAAGCAGTGCCCGACCAAGAAAGCATTGCCCGCGCCGAAGCGCTACGCGACCGGCTGAAAGAGCGCCGCACTTGCCGCTACTTCTCCAACGAAGCCGTCCCGCGCGAAGTGATCGAGGCCGCAATTGAGGCTGCTGGAACCGCCCCCAATGGCGCCAACCACCAGCCCTGGCACTTCGCCGTCGTCGCCTCTCCAGAAAAGAAACGCGCCATCCGTGAAGCCGCAGAGGCCGAGGAACGCCGCTTCTATGGAGCGGACGGTGACAACCCCAAAGCGAGCGAGGAATGGCTCGGCGCGCTCAAGGATCTGGGCACGGACGAGGACAAGCCGTTTCTCGAAACCGCGCCCTATCTCATCGTCGTCTTCGCCCAACGTAAAGGCGGGATCGAAGAGGACGGGAAGACGCAGAACTACTACGTCAATGAAAGCGTCGGTATCGCCTGCGGAATGCTGATCGCGTGCCTGCATGAAGCGGGACTGGCGACGCTGACGCACACGCCCTCCCCCATGGGTTTCCTGCGCGAGGCGTGCGAGCGGCCCGAATGGGAGAAGCCGTTGATGATCGTGGTGGTCGGTCGGCCCAGTGCGGATGCGACGGTTCCCGCCCACGCACTAAGGAAAAAGCCGCTGAGCCAGATTGCGAGCTGGCTCTAGCGGCTTTTGTTTGTCCGTTTGGCGGCGGTTAGGCGGCTTTCAGTTCACCCGGAGTGTTCTCGCTCGAAAGCAGGTCGTAGGGGTTGATCCCTTCCTCGGCCCAGATGCGATGGCACTCACGATATTGCGTCGGCTCGGGGATATTGAGCGCGCGGCGCACGTCGTCAAACGGCTGTTTGAGTAGCTCGCGGATAGGCTGTTCGATCAGGGCCGGGGCGCCCTTGCCTGTCGCCTTTGCCTGACGCACCGCGCCCATCACAGGCGCGTTGGAGCCCCACACCATCTTCTTGATGTTGGCAGAGCCGGCATAGCCGATCAGCAAATGCCCTTGGCTCGGTGATTGGCCGTGGGTGAAGAGCAGCACGCACTGCTCACCCAAAGCATCGCGACCATAGCCAGTCAGCACATGGAACAGGTCATGCGTGTCGCGCGAGCGGTCGGCGAACCACTGCACCAGATCGTTGTATTTGGGACGGCCAAGGCTTTCTGCCTCTTCCACCAGACCGGCGGCGGTCAGGCCTTCGCTTTCCATGAAGTCGCAATAGGCATGGGCGAGGCTGCCCTTAGGCGTTTTGCGAAGCTCAGCATGGTCGTCGAGGATTTCCGGCAGGCTCGGCTCGGTCCGGCGCAAGAACTCGCCCCGCTCAGCGAGCATCAGCTTTTCGATCCGCGGCATGAAGTTCTTGGACGGCAGCGATTCGAAGATTTTGAAAACCAGGCTGGTGTCTTCCTTGTCCTTCATCAGCAGCTGGAAATTCTTGATCGCCCGCAGTGGCATATAGCGCGGTTCGGGACGGTCAGGGTGGCGCAATACAGTGCCATCGGCTGCGAATTTTGAGGAATAGTCGACGTTCGTGGTCATGGTTGCGGGCCTTGGGGGTATGGTGCTGTGATCTTGGAGACGACCCTAGCACACGTTACTTACACCTATGTTAATAGGATAATACGTTCCAAATCGCAACCCTTTTTCGGGGCATGCGCCGCGCGCGCCACTCACTCCACCGTGCGCACCAGTGCCGGATGGTCAAATTCGCCGGTGAACAGCTCGCTCGCCTCAAACGTGTAGTGCGAATTGTCGACGATCAGAGGATCGCCTTCAGGCCCGAAATAGAGGCATTCGGGATTGCACTGGATAGTGATGAGCGAGACGTAATCCACCCCCGCCTCCGAAGCGATCAAGGCAAGACGCGGATCAAGATCGTCTCGTTTCTCCGTCCGCAGCGCATTGGGCATCTGCGCCCCCTCCCCCCGCTCATAGGCCAGCGTCAGCAAGCGTGGGACGAATTGCGCCCACACTGATGTTGGCCCGACCAGCAGCACTTGCCTTTCGCCCGCGCGCAGCTCCGCCAGAGTTTCGGCGAGCGCAGGTAGGTCGCTTTCTGCCCAACGTCCGGCGAGGATCACGAGATCGGGGGATTGTGCGGCCAGGATCTCACCGAACGCCCGGTCCATCAAGGCACCGCAATAGGAATAGGCATCGCCCGGCTGCTCAATCACCGGTCGGCATCCGGCGGCAGTGATTTGCGAGATGGCACTTCCCGGGAAGTTGGCCTGGAGGCCTGGCGCAAGCTGCGCTGCGTGACTGTCGCCGATCAGAAGGACGCTGGGCTTACCCTCCTCGCTGGTCAGGCAGGCGTCCTCATCGAAGACCTGGGTACTGCTATGGATGAAGCACTCGCCTGAGCGGAAGACAGCGTCGGTGTCGTATTCCATGAAGCTGGCGATGTGCTGCCCGCGTTCGGAGAAGCGCTGGGGCCAACCGGCGGTGAATGCGAAAGCAAGCGCAGCGGCGACAAGCCCCACCGTGAGGGCGCCAGAGCCTGCAAGCAAAGGCCGCTTGGGAAAGGAGCCGCGCCGGAAGGGCTCCTCTATGTAGCGCCAGCTGAGCGCCGACAGCGCGAACGATAGGGCCACCGCGACGCCTCGCCAGAACCAGTCGAGCTCCCCCAAGGGCAGTCCAAGGATCAGAAGCACGATCACCGGCCAATGCCACAGGTAGAGCGAGTAGGAGATCTTCCCGATGAAGCGCATTGGCGCGAGGTTCAGCACGCCGGACACTAGCGAGCCCCCTCCCGATCCCGCCGCGATGATCATCGCAGTGCCTGCACATGGGATCACCGCTCGCCAACCTGGAAATGGCGTAGTGCTGTCGAAGGCCCACACCGCGTAGGCGATCAGAGCGATGCCGAGCGCCGCCAGCCCCTCCCTCACCAAGCGCCGGTCGATCAGGGGAAGCGGCGTGATCGCGACCATCATGCCAAGCAAGAACTCCCACAGCCGCGCAGGCAAAGTGTAAAAACTGGCGGCAGGATAAGCGAAGGACGCCGCGACCGACGCGACTGCCAGCGCAACCAACCCCAGCCACAGCGCATTCCTGCCGAACCGCATCAGGCCCAGCACGATCAGCGGCAGCACGATATAGAACTGCGCCTCCACCCCCAGCGTCCACATATGGAGCAGCACTTCATGCTCGCTCTCCGCATAAGCGCCGCGGTGCAGCCAGAAGTGGAAGTTGGCGAGGAAGAGCGCGGAGAAGCCCAGGCTCCAACCATATCCCGCAAGCTCGCTCGGCATCAGCAGCAGGATCGCGGCGAGGGTTATGACCAACAAGACGACCAGCATCACAGGCACGATCCGGCGGATGCGGCGCAGCAGGTAGTCGCTCCAGCGGAAGGCGCCCTCCCCCGCCTCGCGCACAACAATGCCACCGATTAGAAAGCCGGAGATGACGAAGAAGATGTCGACGCCGACAAAGCCTCCGCCAAAGCGCCCGATGCCGAGATGAAACAGCAAGACTGCGATGACAGCCACGGCGCGCAGGCCTTCAATATCAGGCCGATGCGCGCCCCTGGGCATCGGATCGTGCGTCAGCTTCAACCGGTGACCCATTGATCGCGCGGGATACCCAGCAGGCTCAGGATCGCGGTCAGGTCGCCGACATCTAGCCGTCCGTCAGCGGCCTCGCGCGCCACAGGCTTGGCGCGATAGGCAAAGCCGTAATCCGCCGCCTCCAGCATAGGAATGTCGTTTGCCCCGTCTCCGCTGGCGAGAACCCGCGCCCCTTCAGGCAGCCTCGCCGCCTCCTCGCGAAGGACGGCGAGCTTTGTGCTCGCATCGGAGATCGGACCGACCAGCCCTCCGGTGAGCTTGCCATGCTCGACGCCGAGCCGGTTGCCAACAACCCGTTCAAAACCGAGCCACTCGGCCACGCGGTCACCGAAATGGTGGAAGCCTCCGGTGACGAGGACACAGCGACAGCCGTGAGCCTTCAAGGTCGCCACCAAAGTCTTTGCGCCCGGCGTTGGGAAGATCCGCTCCTCAAGGCAGCGCTCAATCGCGCCCTCATCCAACCCTTCAAGCAACCCGACCCGCTCGCGCAGAGCATCGCCAAAGTCGAGCTCGCCGCGCATGGCCCTTTCGGTAATCTCGGAGATCTGTTCTTTCAGACCGACAAAGTCTGCCAGCTCGTCGATGCACTCCTGCCCGATCATGGTGGAGTCCATGTCGGAAACGAAAAGCTGAGGGGCGCTCACCACGCCGTCGCTTACCAGCGCGTCGCATTCGCCGAAGGTGTCATCCAGCACAGCCAGCACCGCCTCACGTGCGCCTCCATCAAGCCGCATTTCCAGCACATCCCCGACCGTCTCGGGCACGCTCACACCCTCGACAGCGATCCCGGCGGAGGAAAAAGCGCCCATCGCGGCCTCAAGCCGTGTTTCCCAATCCGGCTGGTCTGCTATCAGACGCGCGATGAGCACTAAGAAAACTCCAACTGAGACAAACGGCCAATCGGCGGGGGCACCGCCTGTTGCGCTCATTGCAGGGCCAACGGCGAGCGGCAAGAGTGCAGCCGCGCTGGACCTTGCCAAAGCTCTGGACAAACAGGGGCGAGCGGCGTGGATCATCAATGCGGACTCGATGCAGGTTTATGCGGACATCCCAGTTCTCTCCGCCGCGCCCAGCGCCGATGAGCAAAAGCAATGCGAGCACCGCCTCTATGGCGCGTGGGACGGAGCGGAAGCCTGCTCCGCCGCGGCATGGGCCGCCCGCGCCCGCGTGGAAATCGCAGAGGCGCATGAGGCAGGCGCGGTTCCGATCCTCGTCGGCGGAACGGGCATGTATCTCAAAGTCCTGCTTGAAGGCATCGCTCCCATCCCCGAAATCGACCCGAATGTGCGCGAAGTCGTGCGGGCGATGGATGTTGAGACTGCCTACAAGACCCTCCTTATCGAAGACCCCCTGCGCGCCGCGGAGCTGGAACCGGCTGACAGCCAGAGGATCGCGCGGGCGCTGGAAGTCAAACGCTCCACCGGAGTGACGCTTGCTGACTGGCAGCAGGCCAAAAGCGGCGGGATCGGCGATGACGTGACGCTCCATGCCGCTGTCCTCATGCCCGAGCGCCAATGGGTCTATGACCGCTGCGATACTCGCTTTGCCCAAATGATGGAGGAAGGCGCGGTAGAAGAAGTCGAGAAACTGCTCGCTCGCGAGCTTTCCCCCGACCTTCCCGTCATGCGCGCCATAGGGGTGCCGGAAATCAGCGCTTTGGTTCGCGAAGAGACCTCGAAAGACGAAGCGATCGCGGCAGGAGCCCAGTCGACGCGGCAATATGCGAAGCGCCAATTCACATGGCTCCGCAACCAATGCCCAGCGGATTGGACCCGCGTTGAATCTCAAAATATCGAGATTAAGTCCGTTTTCGCATCATTATTACAAGATTAATGGTTGACGCGTTACAAAGTGGCGTATAGCGACCCTATCAAGCGGTTAGAGCGTACAAAGCGCCGATCTCTTCGGGAAGCACTTGGAATTGTCACACTCAGGGGTTAGACATGCCCCACCAACGCAAAGGGTAAGGAACGAACCGGATCATGATTATCGTACTTCTTATTGGAGAAACGGGCTGATCGGTGGTTTTGTGACATACACACACCCTGACCGGCCCGACGCGAATATGCGCTTCGGGCCGCTTTTTGTTTGAGGAGAAGAATTGTGGCGCAGAAATCGGGTGCCGCTCTATTGATGGAAAGCCTGATCAATCAGGGGGTCGAATACGTTTTCGGCTACCCTGGTGGTGCGGTGCTTCCCATTTATGACGAGCTCTTCGGAGACGAGCGGATTCGCCACATCCTTGTTCGGCACGAGGCTGGCGCTGCGCATGCAGCGGAGGGTTATGCCCGCGCGACAGGCAAGCCGGGTGTGGTGCTCGTCACCAGCGGCCCCGGCGCGACCAACGCTGTGACTGGCATTGCTGACGCTTACATGGATTCGATCCCGATGGTGGTCATCACCGGACAGGTTCCCACCAGCCTGATCGGCACCGACGCGTTCCAAGAAGCCGACACAGTCGGCATCACGCGCCACTGCACGAAGCACAATTACCTTGTGAAAGACCCCGCAGACCTCGTCGCGACGGTGGAGGAAGCCTTCCGCATCGCGACCACGGGTCGCCCCGGACCGGTTGTCATCGACATCCCTAAGGACGTCCAGATCGCAGTCCCGAACACGACAACGCCAAAGCGCAAGCCCGGCTCCCATCGTTACGAGCCCCAAATGGTCGCTCCCGCTGACCAGATCGCTGAAGCGGTCGAGCTGATCGCCAAGGCAGAGCGTCCGATCTTCTACACCGGCGGCGGTGTCATCAATTCCGGCCCCAAGGCAAGCGAGTTGCTGCGCCAGTTTCAGGACATGACCAGCGCGCCGACCACCTCGACCCTGATGGGTCTGGGCGCGTTCCCCAACACCCATCCCGACTGGCTCGGCATGTTGGGCATGCACGGCACGTATGAGGCCAACATGGCGATGAACCGCTGCGACGTGATGGTCTGCATCGGAGCGCGCTTTGACGACCGCGTCACGGGCCGCCTCGACGCTTTCTCGCCCGACAGCACGAAGGTCCACATCGACATCGACCGCAGCTCGATCAACAAGACCGTGCCCGTTGACCTCGGTATTGTTGGCGATTGCGCGACTGTGCTGGAGCAGATGATCGCAGCCTGGGGCGACCGAAAGGCGCAGGATCTGGGCGAGTGGAAAGCCCGCATCGCTGGATGGCGCGCGCGCGAATGCCTCGCCTATCCAGAGCGTTCCAAGGGCAATCCGGACGCGATCATGCCGCAAAAGGCGGTTGAGCGGCTCTACCGGATCACGAAGGATCGCTCCCCCATCATCTCGACCGAGGTTGGCCAGCACCAGATGTGGGCGGCGCAATATTTCGGTTTTGACCAGCCCAACAAATGGCTCACCAGCGGCGGGCTTGGCACCATGGGTTACGGCATGCCGGCAGCCATCGGTGCGCAGCTTGGCCATCCCGACGCGCTCGTCATCGACATTGCGGGTGAAGCGAGCATCCAGATGAACATTCAGGAGCTCGGCACCGCCTCGCAATATCGCCTGCCGATCAAGGTCTTCATCCTCAACAACGAATATATGGGCATGGTCCGCCAGTGGCAGGAACTGACCTATGAAAGCCGCTATTCGAACAGCTACTCCGACAGCCTGCCCGACTTCGTGGCCTTGGCCGAAGCTTACGGCTGGAAGGGTATCCGCATAACGGAGGAAGCGGCGCTTGATGCTGGTATCATGGCTATGATGGAGCATGACGGCCCCGTCATCGTCGATTGCTGCGTTGCGCAGGACGCCAATTGCCTGCCGATGATCCCAAGCGGAGCCGCGCATACCGAGATGCTGCTCTACGGCGATCAGGTCGACGGCACGATGGACGACGAAGCGAAGGCTTTGGTCTGATTTTGGGGTTTAGGGAACCGCGCACATGAAAATCCAAAGCGCCGCGACTGAGCGGCATGTCCTCACTGTCACCGTCGATAACGAGCCGGGTATTCTTGCGAAGATCACCGGTCTGTTCACCGCGCGTGGCTACAATATCGACAGCCTGACCGTGGCGGATATCTCCGATGACCACGCGATAAGCCGGATTACCGTCGTCACCAACGGCCCGCCTGAGGTGATCGACCAGATCGAGGCTCAGCTCGAGCGGCTTGTACCCGTGCACAAGGTCACTGACCTCACCGCCGCCGGTCCGCATGTTGAGCGCGAACTGGCGCTCATCAAGGTCGCGGGCAAAGGCGAACCACGGGTCGAGGCCCTGCGCATAGCCGAACTGTTCCGCGCCAAAGTGATCGATACAACCACCGAAAGCTTCGTCTTCGAACTCACCGGACCGCCCGACAAAATCGACAGCTTCATCGCCCTGATGCGCGAGCTTGGCCTCGTCAGCGTAGGCCGCTCCGGCGTTGTCGGCATGATGCGCGGCGCTGGCGGGGCTTGAGAATTTTCCAACCTATTTCACTGATTTTCCAGACATAACGAGGTAACACCCGATGAAAGTCTATTACGACGCCGATGCTGATCTCGGCTTGGTCAAATCGAAAAAGATCGCCGTGCTTGGCTATGGTTCGCAGGGTCACGCCCATGCCCAGAACCTGCGCGATAGCGGCATTGGCGAAGTGGCGATTGCTCTTCGCGAAGGCTCCAAAACCGCTGCGAAAGCAGAGGCGGCCGGGTTCAAAGTGCTCTCCAACACTGAGGCTGCCAAGTGGGCCGACATCCTGATGATCCTTGCCCCGGACGAACATCAGGCAGGCATCTGGGAGAATGATCTTGCCGGCCACATGAAGCCGGGCAGCGCGCTCGCCTTTGCGCACGGGCTCAACATCCATTTCGGCCTGATCGAAGCGCCCGCCGACATCGACGTCATCATGATCGCGCCTAAGGGACCGGGCCACACGGTGCGCTCTGAGTATCAGCGCGGCGGCGGCGTGCCCTGCCTCATCGCAGTCCATCAGGACGCAAGCGGAGCGGCAAAAGACGTGGCTCTCGCCTATGCATCAGGTGTTGGCGGCGGTCGCTCCGGCATTATTGAGACCAACTTCAAGGAAGAGTGCGAAACCGATCTGTTCGGTGAGCAGGCTGTGCTTTGCGGCGGGATCACGCATTTGATCCAGGCTGGCTTCGAGACCCTGACCGAAGCCGGATACGCGCCTGAAATGGCCTATTTCGAATGCCTGCACGAAACCAAGCTGATCGTCGACCTGCTCTATGAAGGCGGCATCGCCAACATGCGCTATTCGATCTCCAACACTGCGGAGTATGGCGACATCAAAACCGGCCCACGGATCATCACCGATGAAACCAAGGCCGAGATGAAGCGCGTGCTCGCCGATATCCAGTCGGGCCGCTTCGTGAAGGACTTCGTGCTCGACAACCGCGCAGGCCAGCCGGAGCTCAAGGCGAGCCGCAAAGCCGCCGAAGCCCACCCGATCGAAAAGACCGGAGCCGAGCTGCGCGCGATGATGCCGTGGATCAGCGCCAACAAGCTGGTCGACAAATCAAAGAACTAACGTATTTGGTGGAGGCGTGAATGACGCTTCCACCAATCGTATTCTGTACGCCCTGTGCGCGATCGCCTTTGTGGTCGTGGTTGTACGCCTTGTGAGCAATGTGAAGGGGCCGGACGCCCTCGTCCCGCAGCTGCCTCAGTCTGAAGTGCAGGCCTTTGCGCGGGAGCAGCTCGAGGCAATTCAACGCCCCAGCTTTGACGACAATATCGAGCTGTGCGGCATCATTTGGGAAACCAGCGAACAGGAGCTCGGCGCGTCTTCTCCCAAGGAAGGGCACGAGGCGAGCTGTGACCTTGCGTACTTCGATGAGCCCGGCATGGTCCCCATCGCCAGTTTCCACACGCATGGCAGCTTTTCGCGCCAATATGACAGCGAAGTGCCATCCCTTCAGGACATCGAAAGCGACGTTTCCAGCGGCACAGACGGCTATGTCGCAACGCCGGGCGGGCGGTTCTGGCATATCGATCATGAGGCGCAGATCGCGCGCTTGGTCTGTGGACCGGGATGTCTTCCGCAAGACCCCGACTATGTGCCCTGCCCCGCCGACCAGATCGCAAGCAGCTACACAGTGCCAGAGCTTCAAGCCCGCTTCACTTCTGCGCCAGCTGCTTGCTGAGCGCCCCCTTTATGGCAACCAGCGCACGCAAAAATTGACCCGCAAGAGGGTTCCTCACCTCATGCGGGCCAAGTCTTCAGGGGTAAAAGAGGGTGTGACCGGAAGGCACTAGGAGGAACAAGCCCTCCAGCCACACCCTTAGTGCACGCCCGTCAGGCAGCAGGCGCACAAACTGTTGCAGGTATCTAGGGGGAAGCACCTGCGGGGTAAGACAAGCCTGAACTTCTTTCCGACGCCAAGCGCCATCCTCCTATGGACAGTAATCAGTGCACGCGGCCGACCTCTCCCCTGCTAACCGGGTCGTCTGTGGGGCACGCCAGCTCAGGGGGAACTGGCGAAGGGTGCCAACAGGGCAGCGACAGCCGCGTGCAAAAGGGGTTCGCGGCGTCCATGCAAAAGGTGACAGCGGCTACGAAAAAATTTCACGAAGGCCGGTTCCCAAGCAAGTTTGCACGCGCTCTCGACACACCTCGCGCAACGGTTAAGAGGCTTGAGACGCTCGAAACCCAGAGGAACTATGCGGCTCAGCGACTGCCACAATATCGACGATTTCCGGAAACTGGCGAAGGCGCGGCTGCCCTTCCCCGTGTTCGACTATATCGATGGCGCAGCGGATGATGAGCTGACCAAGGCGCGCAACACCAACAGTTACGCACGCGTTGATCTGGTCCCCGATGTGCTCGCAGGCGTGGAGGCAATCGACACCTCCTGCGAAATTCTGGGCCGTAAGAGCGCCCTTCCCCTGATGCTATCGCCCACAGCCGTACAACGCGCTTTCCACTGGCAAGGCGAGACAGCGGTGGCAAAGGCGGCGGAGAAGCACGGTCTGTGGTTCGGTATCTCAAGCCTCGCGACGCGGAGCATTGAGGAAATCGCTGCGCTTACTTCGGGTCCGAAACTGTTCCAGCTCTACGTCCATAAAGACAAGGGGCTGAACACTCACATGATCGAGCGGTGCCAGGCCTCGGGTTTCGACGCGCTCGCGCTGACAGTGGACACGATCGTGTCGGGCAAGCGGGAACGGTGCTTGCGCAGCGGCTTTACCACCCCGCCCCGCTTTACGCCCGCAAGCATCTGGTCCTACGCGACCCGCCCGCGTTGGACGCTTGATTACCTGTTCCGCGAAAAGTTTCGCCTCCCCAATCTCGACACCCACGTCAGCGAAGGATCGAGCCAGGCGGTCAGCATCGCAGAATATTTCAACACAATGCTCGACACCTCAATGGACTGGTCCGCCGCTGCTGCGATCCGCGAGCAATGGGGCGGAACTTTCGTTCTCAAAGGCGTGATGAGCGTAGGCGATGCGCGCCGGGCGGTTGAGATCGGGGCTGACGCTATCATGATCTCCAACCACGGCGGTCGTCAGCTTGACGGCAGCCGAGCGCCCTTCGACCAATTGCCCGAAATTGTCGATGCAGTTGGCGGAGAGATCGAGATCATTTGCGACGGCGGCATTAGGCGCGGGACGCATGCCTTGAAGGCTCTGTGCAGTGGGGCGACGGCGGCATCCGGCGGACGGCTGTACCTCTACGCGCTCGCAGCAGCGGGAGAGGACGGCGTGATGCGCGCGCTCGACATCCTCAAGGATGAGATTGAGCGAGGCATGCGCCTGATGGGCGTGACCAGCATTGAACAATTGACCGCGCATCGGTTGCGCTGGCATTGATGAGAAGCACGATGAACGGATCGGGAGGATCACAATGATCAAGACTATTTGGAGCGCATCAGCCGCGTTGTTGCTGATAACGGCATGCGCGCAAACGCCCGAACCTGCTGATGAGAACAATGTGCCCGAGGAACCGCAAGCCGCCGAGCTCGGCGATGCTTCGGCCACAGAACCCGACGTAGATGACAGGCCAGATGAGTGCGGCGCTGGCGCGGTTCAAAGCTATATCGGTCAAGAAGGCACTGAGGCGATTGAGGCCGAGCTTGAAGCCAAAGCAAGTGGCCGGTTCCGTTGGATCCCGCCGGGCACCATCGTGACCGACGATTATGGGCCAAGCCGGATGAATGTCATGCTAGACGACGAAGGCGTGATTGTGAAAATCGACTGTGGTTGATCGCGCGATTCGCATGACCATTTTTTCAAGCACTGGCCCCAAAATGATCAGATTTCCCGCCCCGATCTTGGCTGTAGCTCTATGCTCTTCGCTCATGCTCGCCGCATGTGGCGCGGCAGAGCCCGCTGACCCTGATGCTGCGGCTCAGGACTTCTCCGCCCGTATCAACGGCACTCCTGCGGCTCAAGATGCACAGCAAACCGCCGATGCGAGTGGAGCGCCGCAAGCGCCAGCCCCTCCGACAGTGGCGCAGCCTTTGCCTGACGCCGCTCCCGGAGCCTACAGCCCAGGCACAGCCACTGATCCCGCTGCGTCCACCTGCGGCGCGAATTTGATGGGGCCCTTCATTGGCAGACCCGCAGACGACGAGACACGCGCGGCGATCCTCCAGACAGCAAGCGCCATTAACGAGGTTCGCTTCGTTCCCGCTGGCAGTCCCTATATCCGCCCTGATCCCACCCATCCGCGCCTCAACCTGATGATCGACAATATCGGCGTCATCCGCGACGCGCGTTGTGGTTGAGGAGTAGGCGCAGCGATTAGCAGCAAAACCCCGCCGCTCCTTTCGGAACGACGGGGCCGTTTCATCCGCGCTTTCGCCGCGAATTGCTGCTGATGCTTACTGCTGTTTGTAGTGCTCGTCAGCCGAGTGGGTCGGGTAATTGACATCGCCAGCTTCGATGAAGCCGGGAATGTCAGCTTCCCAGCGGGTCTGAACATCTTCGCTGAAGTTCAGATAGAGCGTGCCATCGACAATTTCGAACACTTCGGGATCTCCGGGGGCGAGGCGGTCATTGGCCGCAATCGCCCATGCGCAATAGCCACCATAAGCAGGCGCATACTTCGCTGGATCTTCGACGAAGAGGTTCGCGTTCTCTTCGCTCGCAAAGCGATAGTCGAAGCCTTGGTAGCGAACGGTAAATTCTTCGGCGCCAACCTGAGGCGCGCCTTCACCGACAAAGTAGCTGACCACGTCGTAACCGCGCACAGCGAGGGTTTCGCCCAGCTCCTCGGTGTAGATCGGGTTTGCAGCTTCTCCACCAAGGTCAGCGAAGAGCTCGGGAGCACCTTCGGCAGTGGCGACGCTTTCATCAGCTGCGGGAGCTTCCGCAGTGCCGCATGCAGCGGTGGTTGCGAGCAAGGCGCTCAGGAAAATCGGGGCAATAAATGACTTCTTCATGGGGGTGTCCTCCAAACAAAACTGAAACTCGTGTCTGTCGGCGACTGCCTATTGCCGCCGACACCCTCCAATTCGCCGCCCTTGGAGGTTCGGTTACACAGGCGCGCAACTTTTTTGCGTTGCCGAGAGGAATTGCGCTGATTTGCACATGTCCTTGCTTGCATAGGCGGCGGAAGACCGGCAAAGATCATTGCATGAAAATCGGCACCGCACTTTTGCTACGACTTATGCGCCCCTGGGCGGCATAGTCTTCGCGCGTGTGTGACATCGGCGTGGGACTGAAGCGCTCAGGGGTCTGACGAACTAAACTCCCACTCTTCTTAGTCGAGCCGAACCAACGCCATGCTGAAGCAGCCTTCCAGAAAATATCGCCCCTTCCCGCAGATCAATCTGCCTGACCGCCAATGGCCGGGCCGCGTGATTGAGAGCGCGCCTCGCTGGCTTTCCACCGATCTGCGGGATGGCAATCAATCGATCATTGACCCGATGGATGCGGTGAAGAAACGCCGGTTCTTCGACCTCCTTGTCGAGATTGGCGTGAAAGAGATCGAAGTCGGCTTTCCCAGCGCAGGCGCGACCGAGTTCGACTTCATCTCAGGCCTCGTCCAGTCGGGCGCGATCCCCGACGATGTGACGGTGCAGGTCCTGACCCAAAGCCGCGAAGACCTGATCCGCACCAGCTTCGAAAGCCTCACCGGTGCGCGCGCTGCCATCGTCCATCTCTACAACGCGGTGTCTCCCGCATGGCGCGACATCGTGTTCCGGATGAGCAAAGACGAGGTGCGCGAGATCGCGGTAGCCGGGGCCAAAGTGATGCGCGACGAAGCAGCGAAGCGGCCAGACACGGACTGGCACTTCCAATACAGCCCCGAGACTTTCTCGACCGCCGAGATCGACTTCTCAATCGAGGTCTGCGCCGCCGTGATGGACGTCCTCCAGCCAACACCGGACAAGCCGATCATCCTCAACCTGCCGGCTACGGTCGAGGCCGCGACGCCCAATATCTACGCTGACCAGATTGAGTATTTCGGTCGCAACCTGCCAAACCGGGAGAGCGCTATCCTCTCACTCCACACCCACAATGACCGCGGAACCGGCGTTGCTGCGGCGGAGCTGGGATTGATGGCAGGCGCGGACCGGGTTGAGGGTTGCCTGTTCGGGAATGGCGAGCGCACGGGCAACTGCTGCCTCGTGACCATGGCGCTCAACATGTACACGCAAGGCGTCGATCCGGGCCTCGATTTCTCCGACATCGACCGCGTGATTGAGACGGTCGAGTATTGCAACGACCTGCCTGTGCACCAACGCCACCCCTATGGCGGGGAGCTTGTCTACACCGCCTTCTCCGGCTCGCACCAAGACGCGATCAAGAAGGGATTTGAGGCACGTGGGCAACAGAATGACGAGGCATGGCGCGTCCCGTACCTGCCGATCGACCCCGCTGACCTTGGCCGCGATTACGAAGCTGTCATCCGCGTCAACTCGCAGAGTGGCAAAGGTGGCTTTGCATGGGTGCTTGAGCAGGATCAGGGCCTCAAACTTCCCAAGAAGATGCAGGCGGACTTCTCCCGTCACGTCCAGCATATGGCGGACGAGCTGGGGCGTGAGCTGAACGCGTCCGACATCTGGGAGGCCTTCCAGCGCGCCTATCACATCGGCACCACAACGCGCCCGTTCCAACTTGTCGATTACGAGGAAAGCCGCGGATCGGACGGCACCCGGCTGTTTGCGGGCAAGATCGCGGTCGAGGGCGGCGAGCAAAGTGTCTCAGGTCGCGGCAATGGCCTAATTTCCAGTGTGGTTAGCACACTTGAAGCCGCGTTCGATCTCGACATCAAGGTGCTGGATTACTCCGAACACGCTTTGGGATCAGGTCGCAATGCACGCGCCGCTGCTTATCTGATGTGCCAATCAGGCGACCGGATCATCTGGGGCTGCGGTATCGACGAGGATGTCGCCACCGCCAGCGTGCGTGCTGTGCTCAGCGCTGCAAATTCGGCGGTATCAGCTTAGCAAAACGCGGACGCCGGCGCGACTTCGTCTACTGCGGATTCATCGATGGGGTGCAATCGTCGTTGTCGCACATCAGGTCCATCACCTGATTGCGCAGCATGGAGCGCATCGCCACCTCTGATTTTGGTGACAGCACAAGCATATTGCCCTCAACGATCAGCATATCGCGCTCTTTGAGGATGGTAATCCAACGCTCGGCTATTGCAGGCTTCAATGCCAGTTGCGCGCCGAGTTCGTCGATCATGCAGCCGCCGCCCTTGCCAGTCTCAATGAAAGCCAAAAGGAGGATGTCCCAAGCAGGCTCACCCAACAAAGCAGCATCAATCGTTTCATACCGAACAAGGCGCTGAGCCAGTAGTCTTTCGGCAAGCGCTACCAATGGGTCAAGCGAAGCGCCCGACCGCGAATGGCCATCAGTCATTGGCCTTTCCCCCTTGGAGGGAACGCAAAAAGGTTGGGGATGGTGTTGCAGGCGCCGCAGAGCGCGCATCATCAACATAGGTGACGTGTTCGATCGCATGGGCGATGTAAACGCTGGCGACATCAAGCTTCATCTTCTCAGCTGCCCGCTGACACCGATCTAGATCCGCAATTAGCGCTTTAATACTGTCAACTTCAGCCATGTTGATTCCTTATCAACGTACGGATCAAAACTTGATACAGGTCAAGTTTCACTGGCGCGGGTACTTCATTAACTTAGAAAAAGACAGCTACATTTCTGAGTTTTTACGGTGCCTCGACGTAAACTCTTGATCGCGCTGACTGATGTCTGAGTATTTTTCCACTTAGCCTATCAAAACGCCCGCGAGGCGGATTGGGTCCCCAAAAAAGTCAGGAGCATGGCAAAGGCCCTTGGATTGATCGCCTTTCACTAAATTGATCGGCTTTACCGCCAACCCACTTGCCCGGTTGAACGGTGCATCTAAAACCAGAACTTCGTGACCGCAGGCGGAGGCCCGCGAAGGGACGCGAGAAAGCCAACTTGTGGGAGAGATATACCTCGTGACTGAAGCAGCCTTAGAGCCCGACCTTCCGATCATCGATCCGCATCATCACCTGTGGGACCTGCGGCCCATGCTGCCCCTGTTCCCCGAACCGCGGCACCGCTTTATCGAGACCCTAATACCTGTGGCCTATTACGGCTTTGACCATTTCAATGCAGAAGTGTCTGACAGCGGTCACAACGTCGTCGCGACCGTCTTCATGGAATGCGCGGCGTTTTACAACGCAGCCTATGGCGAAGCCCTAAAGACAGTCGGCGAAGTCGAATATGTTAATGGTGTCGCAGCCCAATCCGCGAGCGGGTTGTACGGCCCTGCCCGCTTGTGCGCTGGCATTGTGGGCCATGCCGATCTTACAGGCGGCGCGGCGGTTGGCGAAGTGCTCGACGCCCTGAGCACCGCTGCTCCCGGTCGGTTCAAGGGTATCCGGCACCAAGGCGCCTGGGACGCTGACGCCGAAGTGCTTGGCCCGCCCTTCCACGCCCCACCCGAACTCTACCGTGATCCGACTTTCCGCGAAGGCTTTGCTGAGTTGGGGAAGCGGGGTTTACGCTTTGATGCATGGATCCTTGAACCGCAGATTGGCGATGTGATCGACCTAGCCCGCGCCTTCCCCGATACGCCCATCTGCCTCGACCATTGCGGCACGCCGCTTGGCAATGCGAGCTATGCGGGCAAGCTGGAGGAACGCTTCCCAATCTGGCGCGATGCGATCCAGGAGCTGGGCCGCTGCGAGAATGTGATGGTGAAGCTGGGCGGGCTCGCCATGCACAATTGCGACATGCCATCAGAAGGCCCTGCCGCCGGCTGGTCTTCCGAGCGGCTCGCCCCGCTTTGGAAGCCCTACATTGAAACCTGCATTGAAGCTTTTGGCACTTCGCGCGCCATGTTTGAAAGCAACTATCCGGTGGACCGCTGGGGCGCGTCCTATCCGGTGCTTTGGAACACCTTCAAACGGATTACGGCCGATGCCAGCGCGGATGAGAAAGCAGCGCTCTATGCAGGGAATGCCGCGCGCTTTTATGGGATCGAAGAAGTGCTTGGGTAGTTCAATCTTGCATAGTTGCAATGTGCAACGTAACCCGCGCCAAAGATTTTCCAGGAGAGACCATCCATGCCCCTTCCCGCCCCGTTCGACCGCCTTCGCCTAGCACTGATCGGCTCTCCGCTGTTCATTGTGTCTGGCCCTGAATTGGTGATCGCGCAGTGCAAGGCCGGGATTGTGGGAAGCTTTCCAGCGCTCAATGCGCGGCCGCAAAGCTTGCTCGACGAATGGCTCCATCAGATCACTGAGGAACTCGCCAAGCACAATCGCGAGAACCCAGATCGCCCTGCCGCGCCTTTCGCCGTGAACCAGATCGTCCACAGGTCGAATGACCGTGTGATGGCCGACATGGCAACTTGCGAGAAGTGGCAGGTGCCGATGGTTATCACTTCTTTGGGTGCGAGAACGGAGATCTTCGACGCGGTGCGCAATTGGGGCGGGATCACGATGCATGATGTGATCAACAACCGCTTTGCAAAAAAGGCGATCGAGAAAGGCGCTGATGGCCTGATCCCGGTCGCAGCGGGCGCTGGTGGGCACGCCGGGACGCAATCGCCGTTTGCCTTGATGCAGGAAATTCGTGAGTGGTTCGACGGCCTCGTCGCGCTGTCAGGCTCGATTGCCAATGGCCGCTCTGTTCTGGCTGCACAGGCTATGGGCGCAGACTTTGGCTATGCCGGAAGCGCCTTCATCGCGACCGAGGAAGCCAATGCAGACGCCGCTTACAAGCAAGGCATTGTCGATGGCTCAGCCGAAGGTATCGTCTACTCGAACCTCTTCACCGGTGTACATGGCAACTATCTGCGTTCTTCGATTGAGAATGCGGGGCTAGACCCAGATAATCTGCCGGAAAGCGACCCTTCGAAGATGAATTTCGGCTCTGGCGGCAACACCAAGGCGAAAGCTTGGAAGGACATTTGGGGTTCGGGCCAAGGCGTCGGCGCAGTCAAGTCGGTTGGCACGGTCGAGGATATGGTGGCGCGCATGGAGCGTGAATATCACGCAGGCCTCGCTGATTTGGACCAAGCTACGCAATACACTCCTTGGGCCGCGTTGGCAGAGGCCGCGGAGTAACCGCGTCACGTTGTTTCCCATAGCAGCTCCGCCATTGCATCCAGCTCGGTGAAGTCATAGCCCTCGCCCAGCGGGTCTTTGCTGTTCAAGATCAGCCGCTTGCGCTGGTCAAGCAGTCGCAAACGCAACGCGCTCTGGAGCAAAGTCAGCCGCTGGAGCGCTTCGACAAGTGCGCGTTCCGTGTCCTTACCATGAGCCGCTGACCAGCTTTCCTCGATCCGACCGACGCGTTCAATGACCAGTTCATTATAGCGGCGATGCGGGCCGCGATGCAGCGGCATCCCGGTGCGATGGGTGGCCTCATCCGTGGCAGGCAAGAGCAGTCCATTGGTGCGGAAATCATCATAGTGAACCCGGTCGCGCCCAATTGCGTCAAACATTTTGGCGAAATACTTTGCGCCTAGCAGCTGTTTGGGAAGCAGATGGTGGCGCTGCATACCGGGATCATGTTCGGGCGTGCCCGCCCGGTTGACCGAACTGAAGGGAATTCGCTTTCGATTGGGGGATACCAGGCCGTTCTTACGCCCAGTAGGAATGTGTCTACGCTTGGGTCCCCTAAGCGTCATTGAGCATCTATTCGCGCGACACTCTTATGAAACGCCCATTGCGCGACGGGCGCATCATTAATCGGCTTCCGTCGGGGGCGATAACACGTTCTGATTTATCAATGCCTCCGACCAATAAGAGCTGATTGACGAGCCTCACGCCCATGCGGGTCGCCTGCACCTTATCAGAGGAGAGCGGCGGTTCGATAAGCAATTCTTGCCCAAGCCAGAACTCCAGCCCGACGCTTTGCAGCGCGCCACCGGTAGCCTCTTCAAATGCGGTCAGGCCAAGAGCGGGAAAAGGTCCACCATCCAACCATGCAGTGACGGTCGATTCAAAGAACCGTTGGCCAATTGCGCTCTTGGAAGGAGGCCAGATAATTGCTTCGAGAAACTCAAAATTGTGCATCAGGTCTCGGGCAAGAGCAATCAGCCCCTTTGCGACAGGCATGGTCCGCTCACCGCCGACCAAATGTTGACCGGGCGAGAGGCGAAGCGCTTCATACCGCGACGCATCAGGCAAATGATCAAGGTCGAAGCGGTGCTGAATCGGCGGCATTGGCATCGCTTCGCCAGGCGCAAGACCGACCAGATCGAAAGCCAATCCTGACCTTAGCAATTCCAGCCAATTGTGCTTCTCACTGCCAGAGGCAGGCTCAGCATCAAGTGGGGTCGCCCCTTCATCTGCCGTCGCCATCTGCGCCATCGGTTCTGTCGAAGGGTCATGGCTCAACGAAACCGCGGTTTGTGAGGCTATGAAGGCTTTGACAGCAGAAGAATCAGGCCGTTTGCCATGCGCAAACAGCAAATAGATCCCATTGGGCGCAGGATCGGCTCGATCGGCGATCGTTTGAGAGTCCTTCTCTTCCCGTCAGTCCAACTCTTAAACCAGTGCTGAAAAGCTTAGCGCAAGCAGCAGCTTGGAGCTATCCCCAAGCAATTATGCGCTGCGAAAAAATTCTTTCGCAGGGATCAGCCAGGGCGCTCCCAGTCAAAACACCCCAAGCTCGATTCCTTCACAAAGCGCAGAACCGATTTTCTCGCACTTGCGTAAGTCCTTATCGGATGGCGCTTTCTTCGCGAGAATCGCCTCAGGTGTCTGCGCGGCAAAGTTTACGATCATCGGCTCTGCAACGCGTTTGAGCCGCCATCCTGTAACGATCCTGTCCAGCTGCCTCTGCGCGCCTTCCCCATCAGAGCCTGCAGCAATTATCGTTGCATAGGGGCGTCCCTCAAGCCGCCCAAGGACAGGGTAGTAGTTCGAGTCGAACATCTCTTTCATCTCGCCGCTGAGCGATGCGAGGTTCTCGGGGCAGACAAACAGATAGCCTGCCGCATCGAACAGATGATCAGGCGTTACATCCCTAGCCCGAACAAGCCGCGCCGCGGCGTGCTGAGCGGCCGCGTGCGCCATGGCCTCGCTTGCGCCGGTGCGGCTGTGCCAAATCACCAGCAATGTCCGCTCGCAGGTCATGGGCACGTGTAGTGATCAAGCCGCCCCACACTGTCAATTCACCTCAAAACGAAGGAACGCCTGTCGATAGGCGTTGTCGCAAGCCTGTCACCGCCTTGGCTAATCGGCTAAACGGTCGCCATGGCAACACAATCGCTCTCCCATGTTCTTGGCGTCTCGCAATCCCTCGGTGGCCGCGCTTGGGGCTGGCGGGGCGGTAACATGGAGCTGGGGAGCGACACGCAGGGTCTGGACAACGACATCCTTACCCAGCTCATGCTGACCCGCGGCGTGGCGCCAGAGGAAGTGGCCAAACACGCAAAGCCGACCATGCGCGATTTTCTGCCCGATCCATCAGAGTTCCGCGACATGGACCGCGCGGCTGAACGCATTGTCAGCGCGATACTCGGCAATGAACAGATCACGATCTATGGCGACTATGACGTCGACGGCGCCACCAGCGCCGCGTTGCTGGTCGAACTGCTCCGCGCACTGGGAGTGGAGGCAGGCTACTATATCCCCGACCGTCTGCTCGAAGGCTATGGTCCTACCGGAGAAGCCCTCGTCCAGCTCGCCAAAGACGGCTCGAGCCTGATCGTCACCGTTGATTGCGGCGCAATGGCGCATGAGGCGCTGTCTATGGCGCGTGATGCTGGCGTCGACGTGATCGTAGTCGACCACCACAAATGCTCACCCGACTTGCCACCGACGGCCGCTCTGGTGAACCCCAACCGCTTGGATGAGAGCGATCTTGCGGCGAGCCACGGGCACTTGGCAGCCGTGGGCGTTGCGTTCCTGCTCGCCATCGCGATCGTGCGAACTTTGCGCGCACAGGACTATTTCAAGGACCGCGCCGAACCCGATCTGATGGGCCTGCTTGACCTCGTCGCACTAGGAACGGTTGCTGATGTCGCGGCTCTGCACGGGCTCAATCGCGCCTTTGTGTCGCAGGGGTTGAAAGTGCTCGCCCGGCGCGAGCGGATCGGCATGGCGGCACTGATGGATGCGAGCCGACTGAAACGCGCACCGATTGCTTCGGATCTGGGCTTTGCGCTTGGGCCACGTATCAATGCGGGAGGGCGGATCGGAGAATCCACCCTTGGCGTGCGCTTGCTCACCACTCAGGACCCCGACGAAGCGCGCGATATTGCTGAAAAGCTGTCCGCCCTCAATGAAGAGCGCCGCGCTATCGAGGCTGCCGTGCAGGAAGCGGCAGAGGCCCAGTTAGAGGGGCAGCACAATATGGCGGTCCAAGTCCTTTCCGGCAGCGGGTGGCATCCCGGCGTGATCGGGATCGTGGCCGGACGGATCAAGGAAAAGACCGGCAAGCCCTCTATCGTGATCGCCCTTGATGAAAGCGCTGGAGAGGGCAAAGGCTCAGGCCGGTCGATCAGCGGGGTTGATCTGGGCGCTGCCATCATCGCTGCGAGAGAGGCGGACTTGCTGGTGGCCGGAGGAGGTCATGCAATGGCAGCGGGCCTAACCATCGCCGAGGGCAAGCTGTCCGCCTTCACGGAATTTCTCGATGAGCGGCTTTCGCGCGATGTCGAGCGAGCGCGGACCTCGCAAGTAATGCAGCTCGATCTCAGCCTGGCGCCCGGCGGGCTGACCCCTGAGCTTGTCGAAACGCTTGAAGCGGCAGGTCCCTATGGCGTCGGCTGGCCTGCTCCCAGAGTGGCGGTGGGGCCTGTCCGGATCGTCAAAGCCGATATTGTGGGCAAAGACCATCTGCGGATCATCGCGAGCGGAAATGACGGACGTTCCTTCAAGGGAATTGCTTTCCGCGCCGCTGAGACAGAGATGGCGCAGACCTTGCTCCACCGATCAAAGGGACGCCTGTTCCACTTGGCTGGCCGCGTCAAAATCGACGATTGGGGCCCACGACCGGCGGCCGAACTCCACTTAGAAGACGCCGCTTTTGCCGATTGATCGCGCTGCATTGTTGTCGGCCCCAGCAATTTTTCGATTTTCTCCCCTCACAGGGCTTGACCCATGTCCAACACCCCCCTAGATGCGCGCTCTCGCAACGAGCGTGGCCCGTTCGTCTAGCGGTTAGGACGCGGCCCTTTCACGGCTGAAACACGGGTTCGATTCCCGTACGGGTCACCACCTCCCCTCCCCACAGCTCGGGGCGAATTTCTCCTCCGTTCAATCTGGACTTTCGCGACAACGCTTGTCGCGTTAGAGCGGCGCATCATGGGTTCTAAGCAGACCTTCCCAATTGCCGGCATGCTGCTGGCCCTGGTGACATTTGTCGCCATGCTGATTCTTGGCGTGGACCCTGGGATTGCGTTTGCCGTGGCGATTGTGTGGGTCGGATCACTCCTGCTTGCCACAAGTCGGCCGCCAGATCAGCCTCCTATGGTGATCGAGGCACCGATCAGCCAAAAGTCGATGCGCAAGCTGGTAGAGAATTCTTCGACGCCCATTTTGGTGACGGAGAAGAACACTATCGCCATCGCCAATCGTGCCGCTCGCAAGATGCTGGGGCAGCATATTATCGGGCAGGATGCTCGCGTTACCTTCCGCCAGCCTGAAGCAATATCGCTGCTGAGCGAGGACAAGAGTGGCAAGGCCATCGTCCGTGGTCTCGTTCGCAGGCAGGACATCTGGCAGATCAACCGCCAGTCGGTCGACGATGATCGCGCTGTGATTGAGCTCATCAATCAGACCGCAGAGGCTGACATCAGCCGCGCCCATACGGATTTCGTCGCCAATGCCAGCCATGAATTGCGCACACCGCTTGCTGCGATTCTGGGCTATGTCGAAACTCTGCGCGAAAGCGGTGACAGCCTCGATTCCCCTACATCACAGAGATTCCTCGGCACGATTGAACGCGAAGGCCAGCGTCTTCAGCGCCTGATCTCCGACCTTATGAGCCTGTCTCGGGTTGAGGCAGAGAAACACGATGTCCCGCAAGAACGCCTTGAGCTCAAAGCGCTTGTGCGGCGCGCGGCTCTCGATGCGGCGGGGTCGGAGCGCGCTGGGCGTGTGATTCTCCAGCTGGAAGAGTCGCTGTCTGTGTTGGGGGATGAGCAGCAGCTGGAGCAAGTGGTCCGCAACCTCGTCGATAACGCGCTGAAATACGGGGCAACCGAAGGCGAAGTGACAGTGCGGCTCGACCGGTCGCCAGACAATATGGCCCGTATCGCTGTCAGTGACCATGGCGATGGAATTGCGCCGGAACAGATCCCCCATCTCACCCGCCGCTTCTATCGCACCGATCCGGGCCGCAGCCGTGCCTCGGGTGGCACCGGACTTGGTCTCGCTATCGTCAAGCACATCGTTGAGCGTCACCGCGGGCGGCTCAATATCGATAGTGAGCTGGGCAAAGGCACGCGCGTTGTCATGCGTCTGCCCATTGCGAAAGAGAAAACTCCCAAACCAACAAAGCCCTCCGATGGCCCCAGCGACCTTTATAGCGCTGGGGACAAAGCGGGAGACGACAGGGCGGAAACTCCACTTTTGTCTTAGTGCTGTCTTATTTCGGCGACATGCGCGTCTGATTGGGGCGTTTGCGCGCGGATTCGCATGAACCGGGGCGCTTTTCACTCTCGCCGCACCGCTCGAAGCTAGGAAGGGATACAGGTCTAGTCGATGTCGCCGATCACTCTCATCTTGATGGCTATCGGATTGGGTTTGGCTGGCTGGCTGGTTGGCCGTGCCAAGGCATGGAGCTTCCAGAAGGTTGATCCATCGGTGCGCCCGGCTGCGCGCCCTGCCTACCATGCCTGGTATGTCGCGCTGTGGATTATCATTCCGGTTCTGGCCTTTGTCGTTGCATGGTCGTTCATCGCGCCAGCTTTGGTCACACAGAGTGTCCTCGCATCGCCCGGTGCAGCTGGCCTTCCGAGTTTCGGATTTGAGCGTGAGGCGTGGCTGGCAGAGGCTCGCGCTGTGGCGACCGGCAACGCGCCCGGCGTCTTCAATGAAGGTGCAGAGGCCCTGGTCGACCCTTTTCGTGAGGCGATCGGCCGCTACAACCTGATTGGCTATGCGCTGACTATCATCATTGCCTTTGGCGGTGGCGGTTTTGCCTTCACCCGTCTGCGCCCCGATTTCCGCGCACGCACGCGCGTTGAGCGCACGGTGATGACGATCCTGTTGCTCGCCTCGCTCGTCGCAATCCTGACGACCTTTGGCATCGTCGCCAGCCTTGTTTTCGAGACTATGCGCTTTTTTACGATGGTCTCTCCGGTCGATTTCCTGTTCGGCACATTCTGGGGCCCGGACACGATGAGCAATCCGGAGAACCCGGATGCAAGCCGCTATGGCGCCGTCCCGCTATTCTGGGGAACGATCTTTGTCGGCGCGATCATCGCGATGATTGTCGCCATTCCGATTGGCTTGATGAGCGCGATCTACCTAACCCAATATGCGGCCCCTCGCCTGCGCGCTTGGGTAAAGCCGGCGTTGGAGATCCTCGCCGGTGTTCCGACCGTGGTCTATGGCTATTTCGCCGCGCTCACCATTGCGCCAGCGATCCGTGATGCGGCGGTGGCGCTGGGCATGGGTGGCGCTTCGACGGAGAGCGCGCTTGCCGCTGGCGTTGTGATGGGCGTCATGATCATTCCCTTTGTCTCGTCCATGGCCGACGACGCGATGGCCGCAGTGCCCGGAGCGATGCGTGACGGCAGCCTTGCGATGGGCGCGACGCAGTCCGAGACGATCAAACGCGTACTCTTCCCCGCTGCCCTGCCCGGCATCGTGGCTGGGATCATGCTCGCCATCAGCCGTGCTATTGGTGAGACGATGATCGTGGTGATGGCCGCTTCGCTCGCCGCAAATCTCACCGCCAATCCGTTTGAGCCAATCTCGACCGTGACGGTGCAGATCGTGAAACTTCTGACCGGCGAGCAAACCGCCGATCACCCCGCCACGCTTAGCGCCTATGCGCTGGGCTTTGTCCTTTTCGTCGTCACGCTGGTGCTGAACATTATCGCCCTGCGCGTCGTCAAACGCTTCCGGGAGGCTTATGAGTAATTCAGCTGCCACGATGGCTGGCGCGGATACCGAAACGCGCATCATTGCCCCAACCCGGACCGAGGCTTTCGCCAAACGGCTCGAGAAGCGCTACCGCTCCGAACGGATCTTCCGCGGGCTTGGCCTTGGCGCGATTGTCTTCTCGATTGCCGTGCTCGTTTTTCTCCTCAGCAGTATGCTGATGGACGGGATTGGCGGCTTTCAGCGGGCTGAGTTGGAAGTGGAGATCAACTTTGCCGAAAGCGGCCTGGTTGGTGATGAAACCTCGCTAACCGCGCCCAGTGCGATGCAGATCCTCGAAATCCAAGGACTGCCAGAGGTAGTCACACGAGCCGGAGAGGAGTCGCTCGGAGCCGAAGGCGCAGCTGAGATCAGCCGCGATGCGTGGCGCGACGTCGCTGACGCCTTGCGCGCCGATCCCTCGTTGATTGAGCGCACTGAGACCTTCTACCTCGCTGCGTCATCCGACCTTGCGTCAGGCCTTGCCGGAGAAGGGTCAGACGAATTGCGAGCGTTGGCTCAGTCACTGGCGGCTGAGGGCAAGCTGGCTGAGAATTGGGATTTGGGCTTCCTCACCCGGGCAGATGCAACCAGCCCACAGCAAGTGGGCATCTGGGGCGCTCTCAAAGGCTCGATCCTTGTGATGATCGTGACCTTTGTCCTGGCCTTCCCGATTGGTGTTCTGGCGGCGCTTTACCTTGAGGAATATGCGCCCAAGAACCGCTGGACTGACTTGATCGAGGTGTCGATCAACAACCTCGCGGCGGTGCCTTCTATCATCTTTGGTCTTTTGGGTCTGGCGGTCTTCCTGACGATCTTCCCGAACCTGCGATCAGCCCCGTTGATCGGCGGTATGACGCTCGCCTTGATGACCATGCCCGTCATCGTGATCTCAGGCCGCAACGCGGTGAAGGCGGTTCCACCCTCAATCCGCGATGGTGCGCTGGCTGTGGGAGCCTCGCCCGTTCAGGTCGTCTTCCACCACGTCCTCCCCCTCGCCCTGCCCGGTATGCTGACCGGCACCATCATTGGCATGGCCCGCGCATTGGGAGAGACCGCACCGCTGCTGCTGATCGGGATGCGCGCCTTTGTCGCAACGCCGCCGGATGGTTTCACTTCGCCAGCAACCGTTCTGCCGATGCAGATTTTCCTGTGGTCCGACGAGGTGGACCGCGGCTTTATCGAGCGCACCAGCGCCACCATTATCGTGCTATTGCTGTTCCTCCTCGCGATGAACGGCCTCGCCATTTATCTGCGCAACAAATTCGAGAAGACCTGGTGACTTTCATTCACGACAAAATCCAAGACGATGGCTCCGCGAAGATGAAAGCTCGCGATGTGTCGGTCTATTACGGTGACAAGATGGCCATCGACAAAGTGTCGATCGACATCTCGCCCGAATATGTGACGGCTTTCATCGGTCCGTCGGGTTGCGGCAAGTCGACCTTCCTACGCTGCTTTAACCGCATGAACGACACGATCCCCGTCGCCCGCGTTGACGGCTTGATTGAGCTGGAGGGCGAAGACATCCACTCCGACGCGATGGACGTGGTGCAGCTGCGCGCCCGGGTCGGGATGGTGTTCCAGAAACCGAACCCCTTTCCCAAAACGATCTACGAGAACATCGCCTATGGCCCGCGCATTCACGGCCTAGGGGAGAAGAAAGCGGACCTCGACGTGATTGTCGAACGCTCCCTGACCCGCGCTGGTTTGTGGGACGAGGTGAAAGACCGGCTCGAGGATTCAGGCACAGCCCTCTCAGGCGGTCAGCAACAGCGCCTCTGCATCGCGCGCGCCATCGCGGTCGATCCCGAAGTCATCCTGATGGACGAGCCAGCATCGGCGCTCGACCCCATCGCCACAGCCAAGATCGAAGAATTAATCGACGAATTGTCCGGCCGCTATGCTATCGTGATCGTGACACACTCGATGCAACAGGCCGCGCGTGTTTCGCAGCGCACGGCATTTTTCCACCTTGGCAAGATGGTCGAGTATGGTCCGACGTCGGACATCTTCACCAATCCGCATGAAGAGCGGACCAAGGACTACATCACAGGACGTTACGGTTAGGTCACAGCCCCGTAGCTAGGGCCTTCGAGGTTTGAGGTAGAATGGCCCAGCACAAGGAAGAAAAGCACAGGAATATGTCAATATTTCAAGATTTTCAGACGCAGGGATGGGCCATTCTGGCCAAATCCCGCAGGGACGCCCAAATAGCTTCCATCTCAGGCCGAACGCCGCTTGCAATGGCGAGCAGCCGTCGCGGCGCGGCATTCGTCCAGATCTGTTCGCCATTTGAGCGCCTCGAAGGCCCTAGCTACGGGGCTGTGACCTAAATGGCAGACCATACAGTCAAGGCATTTGATGAGGACATCACCCGGCTTCGCGGCTTGATTGCGGAGATGGGCGGTCTTGCCGAGGTTGCGATCCAGGAATCGCTCGACGCCATGGTGCGCGGGGATGAGGAACTGGGCGACCGCGTCGTCGCACGCGACAAGAAGATCGATGCGCTGGAGACCGAGGTCGACAAGCTCGCCGTTCGCATCATTGCTCTGCGGGCGCCGATGGCGGACGACTTGCGCGAAGTGATCGCGGCGCTGAAAATCGCCGGCGTGGTTGAGCGGATTGGCGACTATTCCAAGAACATCGCCAAGCGTGTGCACATGATCGAAGGCCGCGACCGGTTCGAACCGCTCACATTGCTGCCCGCAATGGGCGAAGTTGCGGGTGAGATGGTCCACGATGTCCTCACCGCCTATGCCGCACGCGACCCCAGCCTTGCACGCGAAGTGATCGCGACCGACGCCAAGGTTGATGCTTTCTATAACAGCATTTTCCGCAATCTTGTGAGCCACATGGTCGAGAACCCTGCGACCATTTCTAGCGCTGCCCAACTGCTGTTTGTCGCTCGCAACCTGGAACGGATCGGCGACCACGCGACCAATGTGGCCGAGATGGTGCACTTTGCGGCGACCGGTTCATACCCGCCTGAGGAAGACCACTAGGGCCGGTTAGCTGTAGGAAGCGCCGGACCTTGTGGAAAACTAGGGCGACGCGATTTCATCAAATTGTAGCCAAAGTGAAACAAGCACTGCGCGTCAGCCCCATGCATGTTATGTGGGGGCACGTTAGGAGACATTGGTTATGTCCGCTGCCAAGCTCTTGCTCGTTGAAGACGATCCGGCCCTGTCGGAACTGCTCGAATATCGCTTCCAGAACGAAGGCTATGACGTGCGCTGCACCGGCGATGGCGATGAAGCCATGGTACTGGCAAGTGAGGACGTGCCCGACCTCATCATCCTCGACTGGATGATCGAAGGCACCAGCGGCATCGAGGTTTGCCGCCGCCTGCGCCGTGACAAGGAAACCGCCCACGTCCCGATCATCATGCTGACCGCGCGTGAGGCGGAGGATGACCGGGTGCGCGGGCTGGAAACCGGCGCGGACGATTATCTGACGAAGCCGTTCTCCCCGCGTGAGCTGCTCGCCCGCGTGGCCGCTGTGATGCGCCGCATCCGTCCTGCTCTTGCGGGTGAGACGATCGAGGTGGGCGACATCAAGCTCGACCCCGTGGCGCACAAGGTCCAGCGGCGTGGACGCTCGCTCCAACTCGGCCCGACCGAGTATCGCTTGCTCAAATTCTTCATGGAGAGCCCGGGGCGTGTATTCAGCCGTGGCCAGCTGCTCGACGGAGTATGGGGCACGGGCTCGGATATCGAGCTGCGCACTGTAGACGTCCACATCCGGCGTCTGCGCAAAGCGATTGGGCTGGAGGGTGCGAAGGATCCGATCCGCACAGTGCGCTCTGCCGGTTACGCTCTGGAGCCTTCGTAATAACCCCTCCCATTAGTGAAAATCGCGCGACTTCGGGATGATCCGGTGGTTGCGCGGATGGCCTTTTACATTCGGCAGCTGGTCGATCAGATCGCGCGGACGGATTGTCTTCTCGCGTCTCTGCTGGCTGGTGAGGCTCGACAGGTTGCGCGGCCTGACAACCTCTTTTGAGCCTGGTCCTTTCAATTGGGGCGGTTTGCGTCCCACCAGAGGCGTCGTCACATGATCCGCCCTCGCCACAGGCGCGTTCAGCATATCATCTGACAGGGCATAGAGCTGATCGGTCGCATCGGTCATATGATGCGCGATGACGTGGATCACCTCGTCATCATATTCAACGCGCCCCCGAACCTCCATCAACCGCGCGCCCATAACGACGCGGCGCTGCTTTTCTTTAAGGTCAGGCCACACGACGAGGTTCACGACCCCCGTCTCGTCCTCCAGCGTGATAAAGCACACGCCCTTCGCGCTGCCCGGCCGCTGACGGATCAGGACGACCCCTGCGACCTTGACCATACTCCGGAACTTGCGGTCCCTCAGATCACAAGCCCGCACAAAGCCTCTCTCGGCAAGAGAGGGGCGCAGGAACGCCATCGGATGCGCCTTCAGGCTGAGGCGTGTGGTCTGATAGTCAGCGACGACTTCCTCAGACAGAGGCATTTGCGGGAGCCGCGTGGCGCTCTTCTCTGCCCCCTCATCCCGTTCCGCTGCGGCGCGGAACAGCGGCAGGTCGGGCGCAGCGATCAGGCTCCTCGCGTCCCACAGGGCTTGGCGCCGCGAGAGACCCATCGAGGTGAAGGCATCCGCGCTCGCAAGCCGCTCTATGTGAGCAGGCGAGAGCCCTGCCCGCTCGCGCAGCTCAGCGATGTCGGCGAAGGGCCCGCCCTCCTCCCGCGCGGCGACCAACTGGGCCGCGATGTGTTCGGGCAGGCCGTCGATTTGGCGGAGCCCCAAGCGCATGGCGATGTGGGTGTCGAAACGGCCTTTCTTCGGGGGCTCGCTATCGCTCGCGCCAGGCCACCCGCTCCCTCCACCCTTCCACCCGGATGCTACTCCGGAGTTATGATCCGGGTGGAAGGGTGGAGGGAGCGGGTGGCCCGGCCCCAAGGAACAGCCGGATGGCTGTTCCTCACGCAACTCAAGCGTGCAATCCCACTGCGAGCAGTTCACATCCGCTGGCAGCACCTCGACCCCGTGCTCGCGCGCATCCCTCACAATCTGCGCGGGCGCATAAAAGCCCATGGGCTGGGAGTTCAGCAGCGCCGCCGCGAACGCCGCCGGGAAGTGGCATTTGAGCCAGCTTGAGACATAGACCAGATGCGCGAAGCTCGCCGCGTGGCTTTCGGGAAAGCCATATTCGCCAAAGCCGCGGATCTGGTTGAAGCAGCGATGCGCAAAGTCGGGGTCGTAGCCGCGCGCCACCATCCGCCCGACCATCATGTCCTGCAGTTCATCCACCATACCGCGCGACCGAAACGTCGCCATCGCCTTACGCAGCCGGTTCGCCTCCACGCTAGAGAACCCCGCCGCATCCAGCGCGATCTTCATCGCCTGCTCCTGAAAGATCGGAACGCCCAAGGTGCGCTCTAGAATGCTAGAGAGTTCATCCGGGGGACCGTGCTCGGGAGAAGGCGCAGGAATTTGCACCGGCTCCGCCCCCCGCCGCCGCTTCAGATAAGGGTGCACCATATCGCCCTGGATCGGGCCGGGCCGCACAATCGCGACCTGAATGACGAGGTCGTAAAACTCACGCGGGCGCAGGCGCGGGAGCATGTTCATCTGCGCGCGACTTTCGACCTGAAAAACGCCGAGCGAATCCCCCTTGCGCAGCATCGCATAGGTCTCCGGATCTTCGCGCGGGACGGTGGCGAGATTAAGCGCGCGTCCGTGATGCGCCTCCAGCAGGTCAAGGCACTTCTTGATGCAGGTGAGCATGCCGAGCGCCAGCACATCGACCTTCAGGATACCGAGCGCCTCGATGTCGTCCTTATCCCATTCGATAAAACTGCGATCCGGCATCGCGCCATTGCCGATCGGCACCGTCTCGCTCAAGGCGCCTTCGGTCAGGATAAAGCCGCCGACATGCTGCGAGAGGTGGCGCGGCATGCCGATCATCTGCTCGGTCAGGGTGAGGACGCGCTTTAGATGCGGGTCGGTCACGTCCATGCCGGTTTCGGCCGCGTGCTTCTCGCTAATCTCGCGCCCCCACGATCCCCAGACCGTCCGCGCGAGGCTGCTGGTGACGTCCTCCGACAGGCCCATCGCCTTGCCCACCTCGCGGATCGCCATGCGCGGGCGGTAGTGGATGACGGTTGCGGTCAGGCCGGCGCGGTGGCGGCCATATTTCGCGTAGATATACTGGATCACCTCCTCGCGCCGCTCATGCTCGAAATCGACGTCGATATCGGGCGGTTCCTTGCGCTCTTCAGAGATAAAGCGGTCGAACAGCAGCTGGTGTTTCGCGGGATCGACACTGGTGATTTCGAGGCAATAACACACCGCAGAGTTCGCAGCAGAGCCCCGCCCCTGACACAGAATTGGCGGCTCAACCGAGCGGGCAAAGTCGACGATATCCTTGATGGTGAGGAAATAGCGCGCCAGATCGAGCTTCGCGATCAGCGCAAGCTCGCGCTCCAAAGTCGCCCGCACACTGTCGGGCACGCCGGAGGGATAGCGCCTGTCCGCGCCCGCCCAAGTCTCACTCTCCAGATATTCCTGCGGGGACTTACCGTCCGGGTATATCTCCTCGGGATATTCGTAACGCAGTTCGTCGAGGCTGAAGTCGCAGGCATCCGCCACGTCGCGCGCGGCTTCGATTGCGTGGGGCCAGCGGGTAAACAGGCGGATCATTTCCTCAGGCGATTTGAGGTGACGCTCCGCATTGGCGTGAAGCAGATGCCCGGCCTGTGCCACCGTCGTCTTGTTGGCAATCGCGGTCATCACGTCCTGCAAGGGGCGGCGATGGGGCGCATGATAGTGCACGTCGTTTGTGGCGAGCAGCGTCAGGCCGTGCGCCCGCGCCAGAGCATCAAGCCAGTCGATCCGCGCGATATCATCGCCGCGATAAAGGTAGCTTGCGGCGAGGTGGCTGAGAGAGGGGAGTTGCTGGGTGAGATGTGGGAGGATCTCGGCGAAGGGCGCGGTGATCGCGACCGGCTCTGCCTCCTCATCCGGCGTGTGAAGCGCGACGACATTGCTGACGACCCGCAGAGTGAACTCCGCCTCCAGATCATCAGGCGGGAGGAGGATCAGTTGCACGCCCTCGGAATGTTCCGCGAGCATAGCAAGATCAATCTCGCAAACGCCTTTCTCCTGCCACTCCCCCTCCAGTGTCTGCATCCGGCCTGCGCTGATCAGGCGGGTCAGGCGGCCATAGGCGGCGCGGCTCCGGGGGTAGGCTAGGAAGACGAGCCCCTCGACCGTCTCGATCCGGGTGCCGATCACCGGGCGCAGTTTGAGCGTCTTTGCCTCGCTATGGATGCGCACAACGCCGGCAAAGGAGTTCGCATCGGCAATCCCAATCGCGTCGTAGCCCAGCTCGCGCGCGGTTGTGACCAGATCAACCGCATCGGAGGCGCCGCGCAGGAAACTGAAACAACTCACCAGTCCCAGCTCCACAAAAGGGCTGCGCGGCGGTGGCTCAATCAGGTCGGGATCGACCTCCACCGTCCGCTTCTCAGGGGTAAGCGCGGCTTCAGGCATATCGAGGCTCAGCCTGGCAAAGTGGAGAGTAGACGAACATATGTTCTTTATATGTTCCAGCAATCAATCCAGCAAATGCAAACTACGCAAGCCTAGGCTCATCACGTAACACCGCGCAATTGCTCTCTGCACGCATTCACCGGATACGCCACCCAGCCTATGCGGCGCAGCCTAAGCTCGGCGGGGAATGTTGCACGCTGCCTTTTCCCGTATTGCGACACCGAGTTTTGTACGGATCACAAATCAATCCTCCAAGGAGATTATAATGAAGAAGATTGCATCAGTTCTCGCGCTTGGCGCCGGTTCACTGGCGCTGGTGGCTTGCGGCGGCGACGAAACCGCAAGCGCTGCAACGGCCGACCCCATCACCGCCGCTGAAGTCGAAGCCGCTCAGCAAGCTTGGGGCGAAGGCATTGTCGCCATCGGCGCGACCTTCACCGAAGAAGGCGACTACAGTGCACGCGCAGCTGAGCACATCGCCACGCACTATGCTTACGGCGAAGACACCACCATCCTGTTCAAGCCAACTCTGGCTGCAGAAGACCAGTTCCGTGAGACCACCGAAGAAGCTCTGAGCTACTTTGTCGGCACCGAAGGCACCGAAGATGGTGGTTTCGCAATCGCTCCGTACACGGCAGTTCGCTGGGAGAATAACGGCACTGTGATCGCTGACAGCGGCGACATGGCAGTTGCGATGGGCAACTACTTCTTCACCGGCAGCGACGGGAACGAGACGAAGGTTGAATACTCCTTCGCTTACGAAAAGGACGAAGATGGCGAGCTGAAGATCGTTCTTCACCACAGCTCGCTGCCGTTCAGCGCAAACTAAATTGACCTGATTTCAGGTTTGGGAGAGGGGGCTGGAGCGCTGGGCGTTCCGGCCCTTTCTTTTGCAGACCGGAGAAGCGAGCAAAAGGCGTCAGACGCGGCGGCTGCCTTTGTCTGCCTCGCCCTTCCAAATATCGGGCGTTTCCATTTTGCTCAGATGGTCGAGCACGGCTTCGTGCATCTTTCCTTCGAAAGAGACACCGGCATAGCGGCCTTCAACCCAGGCGACACGGCCAACCGGTGCGTGCACATTGGCGACCTTCATGGTCACGCGGTCGCCCACACTAGCAAAACCTTGCGATCCCCTGATTTTGCAGCCGCCTTCGGAAATGTCGATCATGTCGACGTAAACGGCGCGCGATTCCACGCGGCTCTTCACCATCAGGCGAAGAGGCCGGCGAGGTGCGTCACGCGACGTTGAGAAAGTTTGATGCAGTCCCATGCGGACTTCATCGCATATAATGGTAAACAAGAGTTAAGCGTGTTGCCGACTTTTTTCAGGCTTTTACGCCAGCAGGCCTTGCAAATACCAGTCGGGGACGCCGCCTCTGCCATCGTCCATGTGGCCGTGACGATAGATCCAATATCGCGCCCCGGCAGCATCCTCGATCCGATAATAATCGCGCAATCGCACCGTTGATCGCGCCCGCCACCATTCAGGAGCAATCCGCTCTGGCCCTTCAACCCGCACAACCTCATGAACACGGCCACGCCAGCGAAAGCGCTGCGGATAGCCATCAGGAGAGGCATAGAGCACAGAAATTCGCTCTGCTTTATCGAGAATTTTCAGTGGCCTTTGCGCAGGTCTTGCCAAATCCGTTGCGCCGCAATCGTTCGCCAAGGGGGGGCGCCACATCTGCGCGCGCTCTGGCAGGTGACTGGGATAAGGGACAGGGCGGCGCACCGCCCCAGGGCCAAGCCGGACACTCAAACGGTCGATGCAAGCGGCGAGCGAGGTTCCACTGCGCTCTGCAATGGCTTCAACATCGCCTTGGCTTGCTGCAAGCGGCTCCGCCCAGCTGGCGCGCAGACGGAGGGTCTCAATCCCAAAGCCTGCATCAATGCCTTCGAGTTTTTCAGCAAACAGCCGGGTGATATGCGCAGGATCACGCGTGGCGCTCGCCAGTTCGAGGGTCCGTACGAGAACCTCGCCATCGACCCGCCACAAGCCCAGCTCCAAGCGCCGCGCTCCCTCCCCGCTGCCTTCAAGCGAGCGGGCCATGTCCTCGGCGAGGTCTTCCAGCACCTGGTCGAGCAGCGAGCGGTGGCGTAAGGGCTCCATCAGGCGGCGCTGCACCAACGGCATTTTGGGCGGGACAATCGGGAGGAGCGGCTCCGGCACCCGCCCCAGCAACTGATCGAGACGGATGAGCGGGCTGGCGCTTGGTGATTTGCGGCCCCTGAAGCGGCGCTGGAGGGCATCGCGCCCAATATGCTCAGACTGGCCGGCATGTTCGGCGCGGGTCACGCTGCCGCTGGCGATATCGGCCAAGTCTCCCAGACGCTTGAGCCCAAGCCGCCGCAGCACGGTCAGCACATCATCGTCGAGCCGTAGGGCCGCCACAGGGAGTTCTGCCAAAGCACAGGCCGGGTTGTCGCGGGCGCCCAGAATCGACCCCGCTGCGCCATAGTGAGCAAGCGCCCACGCCGCTCCTGCCGTCGGGGCGATCCCGGCACGCACAGTGATCCCTCGCTTCGCAAAGGCTGCCTCCACATCGGAGAGCAGACGCCCCTCCCCGCCAAACAGATGCGCCGCAGCAGTGATGTCGACCAGCACGCCATCGGGCGGGTCGAGTGCACTCCACGGCCCCCAGCGCTGCGCCCAGACGGCCAGTTTCTCAAGGAAGGCGAGATCGCCCGCCGGATCAGCCGGAGCAGTTTGGATCTGCGGGCACAGGGTTCGCGCATCGGCCAACATCATGCCCGTGCGCGCGCCCGCTTCATGCCCTGCGCGGTTGACGGCGTGAATGCGCGGGCCGTGGGCGGTTTCGGTGATCAGGACCGTGGGCTCTGCGTCCGCGCCCTCCCCCTCGGCTACACGCTTGCCAGCATCACCCTCTAGCGACAGCCGCCAGCGATCGACCGACAGTCGGGCGCACCAGATCGCCAATATCCTGCGTGTTGGCCGGTTTTGGAGTGCGTTCCGAGAGCTTGCGGGCGAGCTTTCCTTTGTCATTCTCCAGAGTCCATTTTCCGGGGGCATAGCGCGCGGCGCGGAACAGCTCGGCCTGCCATGCAGGAGTGCCTGGAGCTTGGGCATTCCAGCGTGGCGGCGAGGATGGCGCAGGCTCCACCTCCCACCGCATCCTGGCCGAGGAGAGGTCGCGCTGCGCCTCTATCCGCACCAGCCACAAGGCGATGCCATGCTTCTCCGCCGCAAGGCTGAGCCGGCGCGACGCAGTGAAATCGAGCGCGCGCGGATTACCCGCAATCTCCCCGATCACGCAGGAGAAATCGCGACATTTGAGTCCTTCCTCAAGCGCGAATAGAGCATCTTCAGGCCGCTGCGCCTCGACATGGATGATCCGGTCTTGAAGGTCAGGCGGCAGGCCGTGAAGATAGGGACGCCCGGTGAGCTGCACCGCGCGGGCATCCTGCACCCACAGAACCTGTCGGCGATCCTCCACCTGCGCCAATGGGTCATCTTTGCCCGACGCTCTCACCCCCAACGCATCCTGGGCAAGCGCATCCTGAGCAAGTGCAAGCGCAAACCCTGCCCCGCTAGCGTCCTGCGCGCTCGCAAAAATCTCACTATGGAGGGGCTGATCAGCAAGGCCCGGCTGCCAGCGCCCTTCGCGCGCCTTGCACAAAGCGGCAATATCCTTGCCAGACAGGCGCATGGCAGCGCTCCCCCTCTTAGAAGGAGAGGGAGGACTACAGTCGCGCAAGTTCTGCGCGTTGGAGGGCGAGTTTGATCGGGTCATAGGAATACCAAAACGGCCGACGCGACTCACGTCGACCACTTGTTCCTATTATGTTCCATACATGAAGAGCGATTGCAATACGGCAATCGCCCCCAACCCAATCAGCGGGAAATCACCCCGCGCCCAGCGCCTTGAACACGCCAGCCGCTGTCTCAGGGAACAGCCCGCCCAGCACGATCACGGCAAGGAAGGTCGGGCACACAAAGCGGATCAGGACCAGCCACAGCATCGCAACGCCGCTCGACAGCCCATGCTCGCTATCCACAAGCTGCCGCTTCGCAAACCAGCCGAGGAACACACAGGTCAGGATCGCGCTGATGGGCGCGAGCAATTTACTGTAAGTCGTGTCGAGCACGTCAAACAAATCCAGCCCAACCACTTGTCCCGCATCATCCACCTTGGTGTAGAACGGGATCTCGCTAAGCAGTGGCACCGGCTGACCCAGGAACCACGCCGCCAGAGCGCCCAGCACAAAGGCACAGCCCGCCACCAGAGCCGCCGCACCCACACGCGGCATATTGAGCGCGTCCTTGATCCACGCGGTTGGCACTTCGAGCAGCGCAATCGAACTGGTCAGCGCGGCAAAGAACACCATGATGAAGAAGAACAGGCCAATAAAAGTCCCGCCCGGAATGTTCTGGAAGGCGAGCGGCAGGCTCTGGAACATCAGGCCCGGCCCTGCGCCTGCGCCCAGTCCGGCGCTGAAGACAATCGGGAAGATGCACAGGCCCGCAATCAGCGCGACCGCGGTATCCGCCCCGCCAATGATCCCGCTGGTGCTGCCCAGCTTCACATCGCGCCCGACATAGGCGCCGTAAGTGATCATTCCAGCCACACCCAGCGAGAGTGAGAAGAACGCCTGCCCCAGCGCTGCAATCATCACCTGCGGCGTCAGCTTGCTCGCATCAAATGTGAAGAGGTAAGCAACCGCCTCCCCAAACCCATCAGTGAACGCGCCATAGATCGTGATCGCCAGAAACAACGCGAAGAAGGCCGGCATCAGCCATGTCGCCACCCACTCAATCCCGCGCGACACACCGCGTGCAACAAAGAAGAAGGTGATCGCAAAGAAGCCCGCATGCAGCGCAACCATGAGCCCATTGTTGCCCAGCAGCTCGCCAAAGCGCCCCTGCACCACCTCAGCCTCTTGCCCTGCAAAGGAGGTTCCGCCGAAAATGTCTCCGACGAACATGCCGATGTAATACAGAACCCAGCCGCCCACGATGCAGTAGAAGCTGACGACCATGAACGCGCCGAGCACGCCAAACTTTGCAAAGATGTCCCAATGGGGGGAGAGATTGCTCTCCTTCGCCATCTTGCGCACGCTTTCGGGCGCATTGGCTTGGCCGTGGCGTCCGATAATGATCTCAGACAGCAGCACCGGCAGGCCCATCACCACGACGCACAGAATGTAGAACAGCACGAAGGCGCCGCCGCCATTGGCCCCAGCCTCTGCCGGGAACCGCCACATATTGCCAAGGCCCACGGCTGAGCCGATCGCTGCGAGAATAAATGCACTGCGCGAAGACCACCCATCTCTTAGGCCATCCCGTTGGCCCGAAGCTGCTGCTACCATTTTCTGAAAGTACCCTTATCTCGCGCCAGCACCGGCGCACCTGCGTGTTCTTGCTTAGTCTTCCTGCAATGTTTTGACGCCCTCGCCAAGGGGAGAAGCTTGGCCTTTACCCACACTGGCGCTAGATCGGCGATTATGTCGACCACATTCGAGCTCAATACGAGCACCAGCCGAGCCAATCCCACCCCTGCCCCGATGAAGCGGCTGACCGTGCCGCGCGTGCGGGCGCGCAAGAAAGATGGTGTGACCGAGAAGCCCTTGGTTATGCTGACGGCCTACACCGCGCGGCAGGCGCAATTGCTGGATGCCCATTGCGATCTTTTGCTGGTCGGAGATTCGCTGGGACAGGTGATTTATGGCCTCTCCAGCACGGTGCCGGTCAGCCTCGAGATGATGGCCAATCACGGCGCGGCGGTGGTGCGCGGCAGCTATCATTCGGTGGTGGTCGTGGACATGCCCTTTGGCTCTTACGAGAGTTCCAAGGAGCAGGCGTTTGAAAGCGCTGCCTACCTCCTCAAACAGACCGGCGCGGCGGCGGTGAAGCTGGAAGGCGGAGAGGCGATGGCGGAAACGGTCGAGTTTCTGAATTCGCGCGGCATTCCGGTAATGGGCCATGTTGGCCTGACCCCGCAGGCGGTCAATGTGCTGGGCGGCTATATGGCGCGCGGGCGCTCTGATGCGGAGTCCGACAAGATCCTCAGCGACGCGGTGGCCCTGGATAAGGCCGGGGCCTTCGCGATTGTGATCGAGGGCGTGGTTGAACCCATCGCCATCGAAGCGACCAAAGCCGTTTCCTGCCCCACTATCGGTATCGGGGCCTCAGCCCAGTGCGACGGGCAGGTTTTGGTGACCGAAGACATGCTCGGCATGTTTGAACGGGTGCCGCGTTTTGTGAAACGTTATGAGGACATCGCCAGCATCATTGAGAAGACCGTCTCGACCTATGCCGAGGAAGTTCGGACAAGGACCTTCCCAACCGAAGAGCAGACCTACCAGCCCAAGAGCTAGGCGCTTGCCTCACCCCTCTGCGCGAACATCGTCGCCATGGGCGCGGCGACAACCAACTGCAGCAAGTGATAGATCAGCAGCGGCGCGATGACGAAGCCGGCGACCTCTGCCGGAAACAGGATCGCGGCGAGTGGCGCTCCGATAGCGACGCTCTTCTGCACCCCTGCAAACAGAAACGCGATGCGGTCGCCGCGCGGGAGTTTCAGTGTTCCTCCCGTCAGCCAGCACCCAGCGATGGCGATGGCTAGGAAGATGCAGGAGATACCGATCACCGCGGCCCAGTCGCTCGCTCCGAACATGGCCGCGAGGCCCTGCTCGACGGCTCCAGAGAAGGCGACATAGACCGCCGTGCCGATCACCAAGCGGTCGATCCAGGCGACTTGTGATTTTCGCTCTTTCAGAAAGTCGATGGTCCAGCCCTGCACCGCCTGACCGATGATAAAGGGCAGGATCAGGATGAGGCCGATGCGCATAATCGTCTCGGTCCCAATGTCCGGAGCCTCCCCTCCCGCAAGCAACGCGAAGATGGGCGCGGTGATGAAAACCCCGGCGATATTGATCAGCGCGGCTCCCACCACGGACAGCGCGACATTGCCGTCTGCGAGGGACGTGTAGGATGTCGCCGATTGTACGGTTGAGGGGAGCGTGCCGAGATACAGGAAGCCGAGCGCGACCAAAGGCGGCAAAAGCGTGCCCGCAAGGCTCGCCATGCCCATGCCCAGCAGCGGCATCACTCCAAACACGAACAGCATGAGCGGGCCAAAGAAGCGCCAATTGGCAAGACCGCGCGCAATCTCGCCGCGCGCTATCCGCATTCCGTTGACGAGGAAAAGGACGAAGATCGCCGCGTTGGAGATCCACTGCGCTGTCCCCCGCGCCTCGCCAACCGCAGGCACGACAAAGGCGAGCGCGGTCGCGATTAGCAGCACCGCGATCATCGGATCGGCTAGGAGGGAAAGACGCTTGGCCATCTGCCCCGCGCCCCTGCCCGTTTGCGTGAAACTTGTCGAGTTAGCGGTTGACGAAAGGTCCGGGTTCCAGATCGCGGATCAGCGCATCAAACCGCGCCGCTTCATCCTCACGCCCAAGTCCCCGCGCAGCATCCGCGCGCAGCTTCAGGACTTCCAGATCATTGCCCGAACCAAGCGCAATCGCGGTGTCAAGCACCACCACCACGCGCAGCCAATCCTCGCGAACCGCGCTCCTCTGGGCGAGCAGCAAGAGCGCCTCGGTGTTCTGCGGGTCGCCAGCGATGGCGCGGGATAGCAAAACATCAGCGGTGATCGGGTCTCCGCTGACGTCAAAGGCATGGATCAGCTTGCGGGTTAGTGGCCAGGAGCGGCGCACTCTGGCGGCGACTTCATACAGCTCCAGCGCGGCCTCAGTCCGATCACTCGCCAGCGCGGTGTCTGCGGCCAGAGCGTGCAGGTCGCCAGAATGCGGCGCACGCTGGATCAACGTTGCCGCAAAGCTGCGCGCCGGGCTCAGATTGCCGGAGCCTACAAAATCGCGCAGCTCTGCCGTGGCGGCGGGCATGGTGCCAGACCCTTGCGTGGAGCCCTCCAGCACAAACAGCCCCTCAGGCCGATCGGCGAGCGCCCTTTCGATATAGGGTATCGCACGCTCGCGTTCTCCCATCCGTTCAAGACTGCGACCGACCAGCATGATGAGATAGGGCGAGGCCCCTTGCGCATTGGCGCGCGCGGAATAGCGCTCGACCAGGATCTGATCGCGGCCGCCCAGCCACAAAGCGCGCGCGAGCAATTCGTGGACGCGGACATTGCCCGGCTGGCGCTCAGCCAGGGTTTCCAGCATCTCAGCCGCACTATCGGGATTGCCTTGTTGCAGGTCGACAATTGCGTTGAGCATCATGGCCGCCGGCACGCCGCGCTCCACCAGCCCGCTGCGGTCAAGCAGCGATCCGGCCAGCACCGGGTCTTCCCCGCGCGCGGCGAGCACGGCTTGGAGATAGTGCACCTGCGGATAGTTCGGCGCGATCTCAGCTAGTTCGCGGACCACGACAAGCATGTCCTGATAGCGCCCCAAATCGCCCAGCGTCGCGGCGTAGTCGGACAGCACTTCGGGGTTTTCCGGGTCGGCCGCAGCCGCCGCTTCAAACCACACGAGCGATTCCGCCAGCCCGTTCGCATCGCGCACCAATTGCGCGCGCAGCAGCAAAGCGGGTCCATATTGTGGGTCGAGTTCCAGCGCGTAATCCGCCGCTTCAATCGCGATCAGATGCTCTCCGCCGCGAAAGCGCAGGCGCGCAATATCGACCCACAGGCCGGGATTTTCCGGCTCCAGCTCGCGCGCTTCATCGTAGAAACGCCCGGCCTCCGCCAGCCGGCCATCTTGCACAGCCACCCGTGCATCCTCGATCAGTTCAAGGAAGGTCTCCCCCCCGGTGATCTGCGACGACGAGGAGCCGCCCTGTCCCGAAGAGCACGATGCCAGCCCAGTGGAAGCCAAAGCGGCGGCAAGGAGGACGGTGAACTTACGCATGCAGATCATATTGTTTGAGCAGATCATACAGCGTCGGACGGCTGATGCCGAGCAGCTTTGCGGTGCTCGAAATATTGCCTTCACTACGCGCCAGAGCATGGCGGATGACGCGGCGGTCTGATTGTTCGCGCGCGGCTTTGAGGTTGAGGACATCGCTGTCCTCTTCTTCTGTCTCGCCAAAGTCCAGATCACCAGCGGCGACCAGCTTGCCATCGGCCATAATGACCGCGCGCTTCACGCGGTTTTCCAGCTCGCGGACATTGCCCGGCCAGTCATGCGCGTCGATCGCGGCAAGCGCATCGGGCGCAAAGCCGGTGACAGCAGGGTTCATCTCTTTGGCGAAGCGCTTCAGGAACGCCTTGGCCAGCAACACCGCGTCGCCATGCCGCTCCGCCAAGCCCGGAATGCGGACCACGATTTCAGCGAGGCGATAGAACAGGTCTTCGCGGAAGGTGCCTTCCGAAATCATCGATTCCAGGTTCTGGTGCGTTGCGCAGACGATCCGAGTATCCACCGCAATGGTCTTGCGCCCACCGATCCGCTCAATCGTGCGTTCCTGCAGAAAGCGCAGCAGCTTGACCTGCAATGGCAGCGGAATGTCGCCCACCTCGTCGAGGAAGAGCGTGCCGCCATTGGCGCTTTCGATCTTGCCCTCGGTCGTCTTGACCGCCCCGGTAAACGCGCCTTTCTCGTGACCGAAAAGCTCACTTTCGAGCAGGTTTTCCGGGATCGCAGCGCAGTTGATCGCAACGAAGGGCTTGTCGGCACGGTTGGACGCATCGTGCAGGCCCTGAGCAAGCAGCTCCTTGCCCGTTCCGCTCGCGCCCAGCAGCATGACAGAGACGCTGGTCGACGCCACACGCTCAATCGTGCGCGCCACTTTGACCATTTCCGGAGCGCCCGTGATCAGGCGGCCCAGCACCGTCTTGTCCTCGCTCGCATTGGCGACGAGGCGGCGATTTTCATCCTCAATCTCATGCAGGTTGAATGCGCGGCGCACGATCAGACCCAAAGCCTCAATGTCGACCGGCTTCTGGTAGAAATCGTAGGCCCCGTGCTCGATGGCCTTAAGAGCGCTTTCGCGTGCCCCGTGGCCGCTGGCGACGATTACCTTGGTGTCAGGTTTCAGCTCCATGATCGCGTCGAGCACCGCAAACCCTTCGGTTGTGCCATCGGGATCAGGCGGCAGGCCCAGGTCAAGCGTCACCACCGCTGGCGCTTCGCTGCGCAGGGCCGCGATTGCGCTGTCACGATCGCCAGCGATCACGACTTCGAAATCGTCATAGGCCCATTTGAGCTGGGCTTGCAGACCTTCGTCATCTTCGATCACGAGCAGAGTGGGTTTCTTGTCCGCCATTATGCGACCTCTTGGTTTTCTTGATTTAGTTTCTCTTGCGCGGCGTCTTGTTGGGCAATCAGGATTGCGGCCTCCGCCACGGGCAGGCGCGCGCAAAAGCGGGTGCCGATATTCTGACGCGATTCCACCGTCAGGCGTCCGCCCATCGCCTTTATCATCTCACGCGCTTCGAACGCGCCGATGCCAAAGCCGCCAGACTTGGAGGAAACGAAGGGCTTGAACAGGCCACTGCGCACGAATTCGGGGCTCATCCCCTCGCCGCTGTCGACGATTTCAATCACGCCATTGAGACCATCTGAGGCGACACTGAGGAACACCGGCTCCTTCTCATCGCTTGCATCAATCGCATTCTGGACAAGGTGGATCAGCGCCTGCTCCAAGGCCTCTGGATCAGCGCTGACCTTAACTGCGTCGGCGCGGGTCAGGACGATTTCGTGCACCGCTTTAAATCGCGCAAGGATGCTGCGCGCAATCTCTGCCAGATCAACTTCGCGCACGTCGCTGGTCTGCCCCGCCCCGTAGCGGCTGAGGCGTGAGAGCAGCGCGTTCAGCTTGTCCGAGGAATTGCGCAAAGTGACCAGCATGTCCTTGCGAAACTCCGGATTGTCCGCGTGCTTTTGCGCATTGCCGGACAGCAGCGAGAGCTGACTCGCCAAGTTCTTGATGTCGTGCATCACAAAGGCCATGCGCCGGTTGAACTCGTCAAAGCGGCTTGCATCCATCAAGGCTTGCTGGCCGTTCTGCTCAGCAAGATAGCTCGCCAGCTGCTGGCCAACCACACGCAGGAGGTCGAAATCCTCCCAATCAAGCCGGCGCTCAATCCGGGGCCGCGCGAGCACAATCGCGCCGACAAGCCGGTCAAAGTGGATCAGCGGCACCATCGCCCAGGCGTCTTCGGCTTCGAGCAGCCAAGCGGGCACATGTTTGAGCTCACCATGATGGTCGATTCCGGCGCGCGCTTCATCAAGGTCAAGGATATGTGTCTGCTGTTCAAGCAAGCCGGACAGCGCATATTTCGCCGCCTCCGCTGGAACTTCCAATGTCGCCCAGTTCCAGCGCGCGGTCAGTTCCAGCTGTGCCTCTTCATTGGGGACCAGCAGCATGCCCGCCGGGCTGTCGGTGATATCCGCCACTGCCTTCACAGCGCGTTCGTGGAAACTGGCATTAGCGGACGAACCCTGGCTCACTGTCCGAGTGAAACGCAGCCATTCCTCACGGTAGTCATAGCGGTGCTGGAACAGGTGCTTGGTTGCTGTCACACGCAGCCAGCGACGTGCGCGTTCGGATGGGAGCCACACGAATGCAGCGACCACGGCAGCGGCAAGGAAGGCCGCCTGGCTCGCCCGCGCAATGTCCCCACCCAGCAGAGCGAGACCGCGCGTCACCAGCACCATCACGACCAGATAGCTGCCGATGACCATCAGCGAGAGGGTCTGGAACGTCACCATGCGCGACGGGCGGAATTGCAATCCAGCGCTAGTGGAGTTTGCGCCGATAGCGAGCAAGCCGATCATACCGCCGCTGACAATGCCCCGCAGCGCCAGTAGGACGCTGGGATATTCGCCGCCAAGATAGGCGATAGTGAAAAGGTTCAGGTCATAGGCGAACACGCCCGCCAGCCCCACACCGCTCCACCGGATGATCTGGCGTGAGACTGATGCAGCGCCCGCATACAGGTTGTGAAGCAAGACCAGCGCCGCGATAGAGACCAGCATGCTGAGGCCTGCGGTCACCTCGAAGACCAACTGATCAATGCCTACGACATCGCGCGCTTGCACTTCTACAAACAGCACGACCGGCTGAAACAGTTGGATCAGCGCGAGCGCGATCAGTACCGGGCGAATAGGTTTGAGGCTTTCGTCCCGGCCGTCCGCTGCGAACAGCCGGAAAATCACCGCGATCAGCGCCAGATTGCGGGCAGTCTCTGCGAGCTCCACCGCGACATGGCCGGGCGCGAGCACGGCGGAAGCAATGCACCACACCGACATGAAGCCCGCCGCCGCCAGAACCGCGATACGATCAGGCCGCTCCCGGTCGCCATAGCGCGCCACCCACAGCCCAGCGCCCATGCTGAGCACCGCTCCGGTGAGGTAGCTAAGCAGCGCAAGCTGGCTCAAAAGAGTGCCAAATTCGATCATCACCGCGCCCCCTCAGGCCACAGGATAACGCGCACTGTCTGCAACAGGATCACCAGATCGAGAAACGGCGTGTAGTTCTTGGCGTAATAGAGATCGTATTCCAGCTTGCGCCGGCTGTCCTCGTTCGAAGCGCCATAGGGATAGTTGATCTGCGCCCAACCGGTGATGCCCGGTTTGACCATGTGGCGTTCGCCGTAAAAGGGGATTTCCTCTTGCAGACCATCGACGAATTGCGGGACTTCGGGGCGCGGTCCTACAAAGCTCATCTCGCCTTTCAACACGCTCCATGTCTGGGGCAGCTCGTCGATCCGGACCTTGCGGATGAAGCGCCCGACGCGGGTGATGCGCGGATCGTTTTCCTCCGCCCACTTCGCCCCGTCCTTCTCGGCATCAGTGCGCATCGAACGCAGTTTGATGAGGTGGAATGTCTCGCCATACAGCCCCACTCGCTTCTGCTTGAAGAAGGCAGGGCCCTGGCTGTCGAGCTTCACGATCAAAGCAAACAGCAAAATCACTGGCGCGGTCAGGACCAACAGGATCAGGCTGGCGATAATGTCGAACACACGCTTTGCCGCGCTCGACAAAATGCGCCCGCTGGAAAAGCCGTCAGAGAAGATCAGCCAGCTAGGATTGACAGTGTCGAGGTCCACGCGCCCCGTCTCACGTTCCAGAAAGCTGGAGAAGTCGTTGACGTGCACGCCCTTGGTCTTGATCCGCAGGAGGTCATTGAGCGGCAGCGCATTGCGGCGCTCTTGCAGCGCGAGCACCACTTCGCTGACGCCCAGATTCTCGACAAAACGGCCAAGGTCGTGGATCGCATCGCGCGCAATCGCTTCTTCGACGACCCGCTCTGGCTCACCCATGGCGATGTAGGAAACGATGGCAAAACCGCTCTCGGGCCGGTCGCCTAGCTCGCGCAGACGCTGTGCCCGGTCGCCTGCGCCAAGCACCATGACCCGGCGGCGAAACGCACTTGAGCCTAGGAAAGAGTTGAGCAGCAGCCGGTCTGCCACCAGCACAAGCGAGGCAAAACCCATCGAATAAAGCAATGTGGAGCGCCAGAAATGGTCGCCCGGCAAAATCCAGTCGATGGTCGCAAGCGCAATAATGCCAAGGCTGATCGCCACCAACAGCCGCGCGCCAGCAAAGCGCAAGCTGCGCAAAGCGTGCGGCCCGTATACCCCCACAGCAATCATCGCCAGCCACACCACTGCGGCAGAGCCGACCAGCGGGATCCAGCGTTCATCAAACGGCCCCGGATCCATCCCGATCTGCGAGGCACGCACGCGCCATGCCGCCTCGCTCGCCACCACCAGCAAGGCAAAGTCCAATATGCCGAGGAGCATCACGGCATGTGGAATATAATGCTTGAACAAACGGATCATTGCGGGCGCGCGCCTTGGAATAGAGGTGAAGGTTGCATGCTCCACCCTCTTTAGGTCCGAGTGCTTAAGTGTCGGTAAACTTTACACAGGCTTTGTAAGGCCCGGTTTTTTGGGGGTTTGGGGAGTTAACGCCGCGCTAAGGAGCGTCCTGTCCTAACGGGGCTGCGAAGCGGCCACACGGGGCGTCGCAGGTGTCAGGCAATCGGCCCGGCCACAGCGCGGGCACCCCACGCCCAAAGGCACCGCATCCAGCGGGTCGAGCGAGATGCCCTGCGCCTGCGTCAACTCGCCTGCAAATTTCGCCTCAAGCCCCAGAACGACCGCGCGCCGGGCAGAGCAAGCCGCTCCGTCGACTTCGATGGTGCGCGCAACGGTGAACCAATGGCGCGGTACGGCTTCGCCTTCGCCAAAGGTCACGGTCTGGGTCAGCATCGACCCGCGCCGCTCAAACGCGGCATAAGGCGCCCATGCGGGCCAGCGTGCGCCTTGCAAAGGATAGGCCGCTCCGCTTGCGCCTGCGGTGAAGTGCACCATCCGGCCCGTGCGACCAAAGCGCGCAGAGAAAAACGGCAGCCCCCGCTCTCCGACGCGCTGAAGAGTGGTGAGCCGCTCTGCCAGCTGGTCAAAACTGACCGCAAATCGGCGCCCCATAATGGCAAGGTCGTATCCCGTCTGCTCGCAGGCTCTCAGGAAACGGCGATAGGGCATCAGCAGCGCGTAGGCGACGTAATCAGTGACATGCTCGCGGAAGAGGTCACGCGCTTCGGGAGTGGTCAGCTTCGCGCCTTCGACCAGAGTATCGATCGCATCGCGCTGTTCCAGACTCGCAATCTGGCGCGCGATCTGGAAGCGCCTCTGCGCACCGCCCAACATCTCGGAGAGTTGCAATTGGCGCGCATGCAGGTCGAGCCGATGGACCAGCCCCGGCACCACCTCGGCGGGCAGAACGCGCACGGTCAGCCGGTGTTTCTCCCGCAGCCGCTCGGACAAGGCGACGCTGATATCTCCGCGAGAGACGCGCAACTGGTCCGCCAGTTCCTCCGCCGCATGGTCGAGGTCGGAGAAATGATTCTGCCAGCGCTCAACCGCTCGGCGCGCTTCGTCGGCGGGGTCTGCGCCTGAGTCTTCGGACGGATGCGATTTGTCATAGAGGCGTGCGAAAGCGGCAGCGGCTTGCGGGGCGGCGGAGAGGAACTCCTGTATCTCCTCCCGGTCGATCCCAAGGTCAGCAAAGCGTTCATCCGCCATCCGCCGCGCCAGACCATCGACGCCGCCAATCGCCTCATCCTCGCGCAAGCTCCGTGGGTCGAAGTCAAACCGTTCGATCACCTGCACCAGCACACGGGCTGAGAGCGGGCGTTGGTTGCGCTCAATCAGGTTGAGATAGCTAGGCGAAATGCCGAGCGAGGCCGCCATGGCCGCTTGGGTCAGCCCCTCCCGCTTGCGCAATCGGCGCAAGGAAGGGCCAGCGAGGAGAGTGTTGTCTGGCATAGACTCGCTTGTAAATTACTTTACATGCTTACACAAGAGAGGCGCGAAACCAGCCCATATAGACACGAAAGTCTGTAAGTTTTCCTGTCGCGCTGCACTGCACCATGACAGAAGGGGGCCTCACTTCCTCCCTCTCGAACAGGAGCCCTCTCTCATGACCTATCAAAATACCATCGCCCAGATGCAAGGCATCATCGAAGCCAACGGGCCGAGCTGGGGCGCGATCGACGCTGAAGCGACCGCTCGCATGGCGATCCAGAACCGGTTCCCGACCGGGCTCGATATCGCGAAATACACCGCCAAGATCATGCGCGCCGATATGGACGCCTATGACGCGGACCCTGCCCAATACACCCAGTCGCTGGGCTGCTGGCACGGTTTCATCGCGCAGCAGAAGATGATCTCCATCAAGAAGCACTTCGGCACCACGAAGCAGCGTTACCTCTACCTCTCCGGCTGGATGGTTGCCGCCCTGCGCAGCGAGTTTGGCCCCCTGCCCGACCAGTCGATGCACGAAAAGACCAGCGTTCCCGCGCTGATCGAGGAGCTCTACACCTTCTTGAAGCAAGCCGATGCGCGTGAGCTTGGCGGCCTTTTCCGCGAACTCGATGCCGCTCGCGAAGAAGGCGACGAGGTGAAGGCAAAGCAGATCCAGAACGCGATCGACAATTACGAAACGCACGTCGTGCCGATCATCGCTGACATCGACGCTGGCTTCGGCAATGCAGAGGCAACCTATCTGCTCGCCAAGAAGATGATCGAAGCGGGTGCCTGCGCGCTCCAGATCGAGAACCAAGTCTCTGACGAGAAGCAGTGCGGTCACCAGGACGGCAAGGTCACGGTCCCGCACGAAGACTTCCTGCAAAAAATCCGCGCCTGCCGCCACGCCTTCCTTGAGATGGGCGTTGAAGACGGCGTCATCGTTGCCCGCACCGACTCGCTCGGCGCTGGCCTGACGAAGCAGATCGCATACTCGAAGGAGCCGGGCGATCTGGGCGACCAGTACAACGCCTTCCTCGATTGTGACGAAGTGGACCCTTCCAACATCACTAACGGTCAGGTCTTCATCAGCCGCGATGGCAAGCTGATGGCACCCAAGCGTTTGCCGTCGAACCTTTACAGCTTCCGTCCTGGCACCGGCGAAGATCGCTGCGTGCTCGACTGCATCACTTCGCTTCAGAACGGCGCAGACCTGCTGTGGATCGAGACAGAGAAGCCCCATGTTGAACAGATCGCTGGCATGGTCGACCGGGTGCGCGAAGTCGTCCCGAATGCGAAGCTGGTTTACAACAACTCGCCTTCTTTCAACTGGACGCTGAACTTCCGCCAGCAAGTCTTTGATGCTTGGGAAGAAGCGGGCAAGGACGTCTCCGCCTATGACCGCGCCAAGCTGATGAGCGTCGACTATGACGCGACCGAGCTTGCGGCTGAGGCTGACGAGAAGATCCGCACCTTCCAAGCTGACGCTGCGAAGCGCGCTGGCATCTTCCACCACCTCATCACTCTGCCGACCTACCACACCGCGGCTCTCAGCACCGACAACCTCGCCAAGGAGTATTTCGGAGAGCAGGCGATGCTCGGCTACGTCAAGAACGTTCAGCGTGAAGAGATCCGCCAGGGTATCGCATGCGTGAAGCACCAGAACATGGCCGGCAGCGACATTGGCGATGACCACAAGGAATACTTCGCCGGTGAAGCCGCTCTGAAAGCAGGCGGTAAGGACAACACTATGAACCAGTTCGCCGCCGCGTAAACGCGCCGGTAGGAACCAGTTCGCTGCCGCTTAACCGCAGCGTGAACAGTTGGAGAGGGGTTCTCGCAGGATCAGCGTAAGACTGGTCTTGCGGGAACCGACCCAAGGCTTCATTAGCTTAACTCATCACCTATGTCCGCAATTCGGACCCTCGGAGAGACTAAGATGAGCGATACCGATACCCCTAGCAAAGAACCTTCACGCGCCCGTGCGCTGCTGTCGACAGCTGACATGAAGCTGCTGCGCCGCGCTCTGGAAAGCCACGCCCGTGGCACCGAAGACCGTGAGGAACTCGCCAAGATCAACGCCCTGCACCACCGCCTCGGCACTTATGTGCCAGACCCGCAGTAACTTCGCAGAGTTTTAACCCAACACCCAATTCTCCTGGGGAGGAGAACACGGCCGCTAGGCGGGGCGAAAGCCTCGTTTGGCGGCCGTAACTTTTGTGCGGGAACATTCAGCGCTTCATCAGAGATGGTAGCTTTGTTTGTGCCATTCAAATCAAAATCAATGAGGGCGGCAAGCTCTCACCATCAAATGCATCCTCGTGGAAATGGAATTCGACAATGTGCGCTTTTTGCGGGGCGCGATCTGTCCACAAGGGATCATCGTCACAATCGTCTTCGAGCTCGTTCGCAAAGATTCGAATTTGGGCGAAGACTTCGCTCTTGCCAGATGCGTATGTACCGAAAAAATCGTTCTCGCTGAGTTGCAAACGTACGCCAAGTTCTGCCTCGACCAGCTTCTTGGCTTCGAGGAGCGAACCTTCGAAATATGCGTCCAGTTGTTTCACTAATTCCTCTGAAGATCACCCTTAGGGATGCATTTCCAAACGCCACCCTACAACCCGTAGAACAGCACCAGCAGCACTGAGAGCGTCGCCACCATCAGCACCACCAGCGGGACGCCGGTGCGGATGTAGTCGCCGAATTCGTATTGCCCCTCGGCCATGATCAGCATGTTGGTCTGATAGGCAATCGGCGTCGCGTAACACAGGTTGCAGCCGAACAGCACGGCGAGCACCAGCGGCTCTGCCGGGATGCCCAGCACCTCTGCGATGCTGAAAGCGATGGGTGTGCCCACGGTCGCAGCGGTCGCGTTGGAGGCGAAGTTAGTGATAAAGGTCACAAAGATCATGATCGCCCCGATGACCAAAGCAGGCGGCAAATAGGCCAGCCCTAAACTGAGCGACTGACCCAGCCACTCTGCCGCCCCGCTTTCGTCGATGACGCGGCCTATCGCGATACTCGCCGCGACCAGCACAATGACCTGGCCCGATAGCGCCCTCCCCACGCGGTCAAACTTCACGCAGCCGGTGACAAACATCAGGATCGCGCCTGCCAGAGCTGAGATCGCAATCGGGAAGACGCCGATGGCCGCGGTAAAGACCGAAAACGCCATGATCGCCGCAGCCAGCACCGCCTTGGACCGGCGCGGCAGTTCGCGCGCGCCTTCGAGCATCAAAAGGCTGTCCGCGCGGGCAAAGTTTTTGAGGTCGTCGTAAAGCCCCATCACCAGCAGCACGTCACCTTCCGAGATCCGCAAATCGCCGCCCTCGGAATATTTGTCCCGCTCACCCATCAGCAGCTCTGGCCGGTGGATGCCCAGCACGGCAACGCTGTAGAGGTCCGCGATGCCCGACGAAGGCAGAGTGCGCGTGATGAGGCGCGAATCCGCTGTCACCGTCATCTCGACCACCATCACATCCTGCCCGGTGGCCGACGACTGTCGCTTGATCCGATCAAGCACCCAGCTGGGCGCAAGCTCACCCTTCAGTTCACGTGTGGCGTCTTCCAACGCCTCGTGACTGCCGGAGATATGCAGGCGTTGCTGTGGTTGGAGCGGTCCCGCGGGCGTATCATGGAAGGTGATCCCTTCGGGCAGCTTGTCGCTGATGGAGGAGAGCTCTGCCCCTGCCAGCATCGACTGGCTCCCCACCCGCAGCCGCGTGTGGAACATGCGCTGCTGCGCCATCGTCTGGGTCCGATTGTCCTTCAACAAACGCGGCATGACGAGCCACATATAAGGCATCGCAACAAGCACTGCGATCAGCACAATCGGAGTAAAGTCGAACACACCAATTTCGCGCATTCCCAAATCCACTGCGATCGAAACCACGAGAATATTGGTCGACGTGCCAATCGTTGTCGCGAGACCTCCCAAAAGCGACGCTGCGTTCAAAGGCATCAGTGTCTTCGACGTTGGCAGTGCCCCGCGACTGGCCAAGGCGGCGAAGATCGGGATCATCAGCACCAGCACCGGTGTGTTGTTGACGAACATCGACAGCACCAACGCGATGATAAGAGAGACCAGCAAACCCAGTTGAAGGTTGAATTTGAACACCCTCTCAAGCACGCGCGCAGCAGGCTCCAGCGCACCTGTGACGACCAGGCCCCGCCCCATAATCATCAGCGCACAGATCGTGATGAGCGCGTAGTGGCCGAACCCTCCAAAGGCGAGTTCAAGCGAATAGAATTTGCCGGTTTCGGGAAGCGGAAAGAAGTACAGCCCCACCGCGATCACCGCGATGGTGAGCAGCGAGACGATCTCAATCGACAAACGCCCGCGCACAAACTCGACAAACATCAAGATCGTGAGCGCCATTGCCGCCATGGCGTGATAGGATGGAAGCTCAATCATTATGTTCGGTCAAGCCAGCGGTGTCCCAATTCGCGCCCCGCTTGGCAAGTGTTTTCGCGTGTCACGCTAGCTCGCCTTTGCATCCGCGCGGTCGGTGGGGTCTTTCAAGCGGTCAAACACGCGCCCATGCACCATCCACGACACGCCATAGGTGAGCAGACAGATCGTCTCACCCATATAGATCAGGCGATATTGCCGCACGATCGCTTCATCCAGCAGGAAGGCAAGGCCCGTCCCGCACAGCGAGACAAGAATTATGGTGCCGGAAATGCGATAGAGGCGGTTGCGGGATTTCTTGGTGTCGATCAGCTCTCTGTTCTCGTCCAACTGGTCGGGCTTTACGCGGGTGAAGACGAAGAAGCAGAACCACGCCAGGATCAGAAACACAATGACCGAGGCCCACAGGTGAACCTGGTCGCTGACTGTTTCAAAGACGGTGAAGCCGGTGAAAGTGGCGTCCGGTTCCTCCTCCAGCACGATCCAACCATCGGCAGGAAAAAGCGCGACGAGGAACATGCAGACGCCGCAAAAGCTGGCGAGCGTGGCGATCTTTGAGTGCCACCCCTGATAGGCGAACATCGCAATGCCGAGAAAGATGATGCAGCCGACGAAAATGTCGCCGAGCAGCACTTCCTCATAGTAAAACGCGCTAAGGCTTTCAGTGAAGTCGCCCAAGTCAAACAGGCTGAGGAGAAGCCCTCCGACCGCGAGCACAATCGGCATCCCCAGCGCAACCCACCCAATCAAAGCCGCAAGCCGCTTTTGCGTGTCGCGCTTCTTGGGGTCCTGCGCATGGATGTTACCCGCCTCGGGCTGATAGCGGTCCTCTCCAACTTCAAGCAGTTGCAATTGCATGGGGATTCCTCGTCCGAGCTTTGGAGAGAATACAGGACAAGATGAATTTGGGAAGCCAAACGAACTCGAAGAGTTCGCAAGGGCGCCAAAGACCATGGGCGCCCGCCCGCAGCGACGCGGCCTTTAGGTCGTGTGAGCGAGGAAAGCCAAATGAGCGGATGCGCCGGGGTCTTTTTGGTGCCGGCGCTTGAGGCCGAAGCGAAGAATGGTGCCCCTGGCCGGACTCGAACCGGCACTCCCGTAGGAAAGCGATTTTGAATCGCTCGCGTCTACCAATTCCACCACAGGGGCACTGTGCGTGAAGCAAGAGCGCGGCTGTTAGCGAGGTCGAACCCCTCTGGCAAGCGCTGGAAACGGTGCGAAGCACCGCAAGGGCGACCGCCCGCCCGCAGCGACGTGCCCGAAGGGCGCGTGAGCGAGGATTTCGCACCCCGGATGGGGTGCGGACAAATTAACGCAGACTCCCGGCGAGGATCTTGTGCAGTTTGGAATGAAGCGCGTCGTTGGCCGCAAGGATTTGCTTGGAGTGGATCGGGTTGGAACGACCACGGAAGTCGCTCACAAATCCGCCCGCTTCGCGCACCAACAAGCAACCCGCCGCCGTGTCCCAATCGTTGAGGCCGCTTTCCCAAAAGCCGTCGAAGCGCCCTTGCGCAACGTAAGCCAAGTCAAGAGAGGCAGCGCCAAAGCGGCGGATGCCCGCAACTTCAGGGCCGATGGCACCGAAAATGCGGCTCCATTCGGCAAAGTCGCCGTGCCCCTGAAACGGGATGCCGGTCGCGATCAGGGCGTCGGACAGATTGCGGCGGGCAGAGACGCGCAGCCGCGCATCCTGCAGCCAAGCGCCGCGTGTTTTCTCAGCCCAATAGGTTGCGTCTTGAATGGGATCATAGATCACCGCAGCGGTGACATCGCCCCATGCGTTTCCTTGCGAATCTGGACCGCCCAGACGCGGCTCCTGAACCGCGATGCTGATCGCGAAGTGCGGGATGCCGTGGAGGAAATTGCTCGTCCCATCCAGCGGATCGACGATCCAGCGGGGCATATCTGGAGCGCCCTCGATCACGCCGGCCTCTTCCAGCACAAAGCCCCAATCAGGGCGCGCGTGGAGCAGTTCATCATAGACAGCGCGTTCGGCGCGCATATCGGCTTTGGATACAAAATCAGCGGGGCCCTTGCGGCTCACCTGAAGGTGCTCAACCTCGCCAAAGTCGCGGCGCAAACGCCCGCCCGCTTTGCGCGCCGCGCGTTCCATGACGCGGATGAGACCTGAAAACATGCTCATGTGAGATTAGCCTGCTTTGCCGACGTAAGTCTGTTCGTAAACATCCACGATGATCCGCGTGCCGCTTTCAATATGCGGCGGGACCATGATGCGCACGCCATTGTCGAGCACGGCGGGCTTGTAGCTGGAGGAAGCGGTCTGCCCCTTCACCACGGCGTCGGCTTCGACAATTTCTGCCTCGATCTGCGAAGGAAGCTGGACGCTGATGGGCTTCTCTTCCCACAGCTCCAATTGCACCTGCATCCCGTCCTGAAGGAAAGCGCGCGCATCGCCAAGCAGGTCGCCGGGCAGGTTGATCTGCTCGTACGTGTTCTGGTCCATGAAGACGAGCATGTCGCCATCTTCATAGAGGAACTGATAGTCCGCCGTGTCGAGGCGCACTTTCTCAACCGTGTCAGCGCTGCGGAAGCGGACATTGGTTTTGCGCCCGTCCTGCAGGTTCTTCATCTCAACCTGCATATAGGCCCCGCCCTTACCCGGCTGAGTGTGCTGAATCTTGGCTACTTTCCAGATGCCGCCCTCATATTCGAGGATGTTGCCGGGGCGAATGTCGACGCCGCTGATCTTCATGGGAAATCTCTTTTGATGGTGAGAGGCACTGGTGCTGAGAGCCCAGGCGCTGCTGCAAAAACAGCTGCGCCAATAGCCGCTTGGAACCCCCACCGCAAGCACACCCTGATATGCGGCGACTGAGTGCGTTGGTGTGCGGGATTCTGGGTGGGGCGCATTCTCATGGTTAATGACGTGGTCACCACACTTCTGCGATGGTACAACGCGGATTGAACAGGTGCCCTACCCCCACTCAGTACAGGTCCTAAAAAAGCCCGCCCGATGAAAACCACGCATGTCGTCATCCTTACTCTGACCGCCGCGATTATCGCGGGGACGGTGCCTGCCTCAGGCCAGGTGGAGACGGAGCGTGCGCCTCTGCCGCCCGATGGTCCTTTGGGGACCATGCCGCAGGGTCAGTATCAATGCGCGCTGCCGGGCGATGCGGGGGCGGAGACCTTTGTCGAGATGGCGGAGGAGAACTTCCGCATCTCCATCGCCTCCCGCTATTCCAATGAAGCGGGCAATGGCACCTACATCCTGCGCGGGCGCGAACTGGTCTTCACCGCTGGCCCGAAGAAGGGTGAGCGGTTCCGCCGGATCGGCGACAACCAACTGCGCAAGCTGGACGATGCTGGCGAGGCAAGCGACTTGCTCTGCACCCGGCTGCTGGGACGACGCTAAGTAAAGCGAGCGGGGATACTTACTCCCCAAACAACCAATAGTGATGCACAAAGTAAACCTCGCGCGCGAGGAATGGAGCCTTTGTTGACGCTGATTGGTAGCGGGTGGTCGGCGTTGAGCTCATCGCAGCGGCCATCTCAAGATCCTCCGCCATCATGTTCGCCCGCCACAGATGCAGAGGGTCCGAAACCACCAAAGCGCTCAGCTGCCCGTTGTTGCGCATCAGCTTTTTCGCTTCGACGAGGTTTTCCAGCGTTGTGCGAGAGCGCTCCTCAATCGTGATGTCAGAAGCGGAAACCCCGGCCGCGATCGCATAATCGCGCGCGGCGGCCGCTTCTGAAAGCGTGTCTTCGGGTGAGCGAGCGCCGGTAAAAATGATCGCTGGCACGCGGCCTCTTTTGTAAAGGTCAATCGCGTGATCGATCCGGGCGGCGAAGACGGGGGAAGGCTTGTCGCCATCAACCGCCGCGCCCAAAACAATCGCGACTTTCGCTGTATCAGTGGGGTCTTCGCGCGGCCCCAAAGCGATGAGAGTGGCAACGCTGCCAAAGTAAATCGCTGCCACCAGCAGCGCAGCAAAGACCCATTTGCCCTTTATCTTCATCGTGTCTTCATCGCATTTTCGCAGCGAAAGCATCAATCGCTGCGACCTCGTCTCCATTCCAGACCCCTCCGCACACGGCGAGGAAGTCCGCACCTGCCTTAACCAGAGGCGCGCAATTGTCAGACGTAATCCCGCCAATCGCGACGACCGGAATTTCGAACAGTTTGACCCAGCGCTCGATCATATCGGTAGTCGGGCGCTCAGCGTCTCCCTTGTCCTTGGTAGAGCTGTCGAAGAAGGCGCCGAACGCGACATAGTCTGCGCCCGCTTCGCCCGCTTCCATCGCCATGTGCATGGAGGCGTGGCAGGTGACACCGATCTGCGCATCGCGGCCCAACTCTTCACGCGCTTCTTTGGGGTCGCCATCGCCCTGTCCCAGATGCACGCCATCGGCTTTGAGCCGCTTCGCAAGCGGCACGCTGTCATTGACGATGAAGGCCACGTCATGCGCCGCGCAAATCGCCTGAAGCGGCTCGGCCAAGCGTGCGAGTTCGTGCTGGTCGTCGATCCCTTTGACGCGAAACTGGAACGCGGTGACGAGACCTTTGCCCGCCCCGAGCGCACGCTCCAACCGCTGAGGAAAGTCCCCGCCAACGTCCTGCGGAGAGATCAGATAGAGTTGGGTCGCCGTCTCAGTCACGGGGTCGGCCACGCTATCAGCCCGCCACGCTCGCCGCCTGGATCTGGTCGATCGCTTTGGACAGCGTACCGTCAAACTCCTCCGGCGATTGGCCTTGGCGCAGGTCTTGCAGCAGGCCGCGGCTGAAACTGGCGATCATGCCGGGGTTCTGCGCGAGGTGTTCGCAGGCGTCATCGGTCGAATAGCCGCCAGACAGCGCCACCACGCGCAGGACATTGGGGTGCTTGATAGCAGGTGTGTAGTGGCCCGGCTTCACCGGGATCGAGAGCTTGAGCATGACCTTGCGGCCCTCTGGCAGAGCGTCCAGACCCTTTATGATCTCGGCGAGCAGGATTTCCTCACCCTCCCCCCGGTCAGCGGCGTGGATGTCGTATTCCGGCTCCAGCATGGGGACGAGGCCAGCGTCAGCGATCTGGTTGCCGACTTCAAATTGCTGCGCGACGATGGCGGCGATGCCAGCAGGGTTCGCCGACTTGATGACCGAGCGCATCTTGGTGCCGAACATGCCGTTGGCGACTGACTTTTCCAGCAGGGCGGGCAGCTTGTCCAAGGGCTTCATCAGCTGCACGCCGTCCGCTTCGTCCGCGAGGCCTTGATCGACCTTGATGAAGGGCACAATGCCGCGCGCTTTCAGAGCGTCAGCGGTCGATTGGCCTTCGACTTCGCCATCCATCGTTTTTTCAAACAGGATTGCGCCGATGACCTTGCCCGAGCCAAAGCACGGCGAAGTGATAACCCGTGACCGCATCGCATGGATCGCGGCAAACATCTCGTCATCGCCAGACCACTCGCCGTCTTCCACGCCATATCCGCGCAGAGCCTTGGGAGTGGAGCCGCCCGACTGGTCGAGGGCTGCAATAAAGCCCTGTCCGCCGGCGATTTTGGCGATCATCTGGTCGTGGTTCATGGAACTGTGAGCCTCTTGGTGAAGGGGTGGATTTGTGACTCTTGTGAGCGCGCTTTAGCCAGCGGCGCAGCGCGCGGCAACCACCCGCGCACAAGTGGTCACAGCTCTAGGCTTTCGGTTTGAAGCGCCGAATGATTCCGGTGAAACTGAGTGCCGGTTCACCATCGCCCGTAATCAGCCCGCGCACGAAGATAGTCTTGCCGCCGCCGCGTGTGACTTCGCCGCGCGCTTCCATCAGCGCGCCCGGCCCAGCCCCGCCCAAAAAGTCGCCCGCGAGATTCATCGTTACCGCCGGATCGCCGCCCAGCTCGTCCGTCGCAATCGCGAACAGGGCGAAGTCGGCAAAGGTCAACAGGCAGCCGCCATGCATGAAGCCTGCGCCGTTCATATGGCGGTCCTGAGCGCGGAAGGCGGAGAGGTAGGAGCCATCCTCCTGCTGCTTCATGAAGAACGGGCCGGATTGAGTCTCAAACGCATCATGGTTCCAGTGATACCAGCCGTCGAATTCGCCTCCGCTGGCTTTCACCGCGCCGTTGATGCCGTATTCGGTCTTGGGCGTATCGTGGCTCACTGTCCCACCTCCGCCGGAGGCTTGAGCGCCGGCACCAGATTGATCGCGACCGAAATGCGCGTGCCCTTGCCGTGGAAGGGCCGGACCGCGTGTTGCAGCCAGCTGGGGAACATCACGATCAGACCGGTCTGAGGGCGAACCAGCGGCTCATTCTTCTGCTCGCGTCCGTCCATGTCTTTCATGCGCAGATCGGTGCACGCCATGCGCACCATCGGCATACGCGGGTCGAGCAGTTGCAGCTCCCCACCCTGCCCCGGCTCACTCACACCTTCGTAACCATCGTCGATATAGGCGACCGCCGACCAATAGCTGCCGGGGTGAGTGTGATACTGGTTGGAGTGACCGGGGCCAGAGACATTGGCCCACATATCGGGCTTCCAGTCATAATTGCGCCCCTCCGGCTCCCCCAGATTGACCAGCGCCTCATCCGCCATCGTCATCGCTTTGAAGGCGAGCGCGCGCGCCGCTTCGCCGCCCCATTCAATCATATCGGTCTTGGAGTGCCATCCGCCGACATTGGAAATCTCGACGCCATCCGGATCGCGTGCCTTTTCAGCGAGTATCGCCTCTTTCAGAACGGCGATCCCTTCGGCGCTTTGCAGCCGGTCGATGATGAAGGGCGTGGAGAACAGGAATCGGGTTTCAGCCATGGACGCTCCTTAGCGAAAAACGCGCCTAGCGCCACATTTGCAGCGAAGTGATTGCGCGCGGCAGGCGTTCGTTGGCCGCGAGAGGGGAGAGGCTGCGCTCGTCCACCTTCCACCCGCCGAACCGCGTCTTGCGCCACAGATCGGTGAGCAGGAAGTCGCCTTTCCACTCCTCACGCTCGACCCGCATTTCCATCTCAACATGGCCGGTGAACCAGACGAGCTTGCCGTGCCTGCGCGCTGTGACTTCATGGAAGGCGAAACCGATCAGAGGGAAGCGGTCGGTGAGCTGCCCCACAAAACTCGCCCGATCAAGCAGCACCGGCGGGGTCGATCCCAGCAGCATGATGCATTCGCTCGTCAGCAGGGATTTCACCTTACCCGCATCGCGCTGCATCCAGGCGAGCTGCAATTGCGTCTCGCGCGCTTTGAATTCAGGGACGAGATCAGCCATTTAGGCGCTGAGCGCTGCAACGCCCGGAAGCTCTTTGCCTTCCATCCATTCGAGGAAAGCGCCGCCTGCTGTCGAGATGTAGGTAACGTCATCGGTCACACCGGCTTGCGCCAGCGCTGCAACGGTGTCTCCGCCCCCTGCCACGCTGATGAGCGATTCCTCCAGCGTCAAAGCCGCAACATGGTTGGCCAGCGCCATGGTGGCGGTGTCGAACGGCTCGGTCTCGAACGCGCCGAGAGGACCGTTCCAAACCAGCGTGCGGCAGGTCTTGAGCACATCCGCCAGCGCCTCGGTTGCTTGCGGGCCGATGTCGAGGATCATCTCATCGGCAGCGACTTCGTGGACATTGCAGGTGCGCAAAGACGCGGGGTTTGCGGCGAATTCCTTCGCCACCACCACATCGTAAGGCAGGTGGACGGTGCAGCCTGCGTGGTCCGCTTCGTCCATGATCTTGGACGCGGTGTCGGTAAGGTCATGCTCGCACAGGCTCTTGCCGACATCGACGCCTCGGGCCGCAAGGAACGTGTTCGCCATCCCGCCGCCGATGATGAGATGTTGGACACGGCCCACGAGGTTTTCGAGCACGGCAAGCTTGGTCGAAACCTTCGCACCGCCGACAACCGCTGCAACAGGCGCCTCCGGATTGCCGAGCGCTGCGTCGAGCGCCTTCAGCTCCTTCTCCATAGCGCGACCTGCATAGGATGGGAGGTGATGCGTGATGCCTTCCGTCGTCGCATGGGCGCGGTGCGCGGCAGAGAACGCGTCGTTGACGAAGAAGTCGCCATGGGCGGCTATGGCCTTGGCGAAGTCAGCGTCATTCGCCTCCTCCCCCGGCCAGAAGCGGGTGTTGTCGAGCAGGCCAATATCGCCATTGGCCAAGATGCCGACCGACTGCTCAACCACCGGCCCCTGAACCTCGGGGATGAACATGATCTCTTTGTCCAGGACGCTCTCGACATCGCCCACAACCATGCTGGTCGAAAGGATCGAGGAACGCTTGCCCCCCGGACGCCCGAAATGCGCAAGCAGCAGAACCTTCGCTCCGCGCTGCGACAATTCGAGAATGGTCGGCTTAACCGCCTCAGCCCGCGTCAGATCGGTGGCTGAGCCATCCTTCATCGGCAGGTTCAGGTCGACCCGGACAAGCGCAACCTTGCCGGTGATGTCTCCGAGATCATCAAGTGTCTTGAACGCAGCCATAAAGGGGCCCCTTACAGGAACTTCGCCATCACGCCGGCGGTGTCGATCATGCGGTTGGAGAAGCCCCATTCATTGTCGTACCAGCTGACAACGCGGGCAAGCTTGCCTTCCATCACGCCGGTTTCCAGCGAGTCGATGGTGGAGCTGGCGGGGTGGTGGTTGAAGTCGCTCGAGACGAGCGGCTGATCTGTGTAGTCCAGCACGCCCTTCATCGGACCTTCCGCGGCGGCTTTGAGAGCGGCGTTCAGCTCTTCCGCCGTCGTGTCGCGACCCGGTTGGAAAGTCAGGTCAACAAGGCTGACATTGGGCGTCGGCACGCGGATTGACGATCCGTCAAGCTTACCCGCCAGTTCAGGAAGCACCAGACCCACTGCGCGCGCGGCACCGGTGGTGGTCGGGATCATGTTCTGCGCTCCGCCACGTGCGCGGCGCATGTCAGAGTGCATCTGGTCGAGCATGCGCTGGTCGTTGGTGTAGGAGTGGATCGTGGTCATGAAACCGCGCTCAATCCCCACCGTGTCGTTCAGCACTTTCGCGACCGGCGACAGGCAGTTGGTGGTGCAGCTGGCGTTGGAGACGATTACGTCGTTCGCGGTCAGCGTATCGTGGTTCACACCATAGACGATGGTCGCGCTAACATTCTTCGCCGGAGCGGAAATCAGCACGCGTTTCGCGCCGGCTTTCAAATGCGGCTCGGCAGCTTCGTGGCTTTGGAAGAAGCCGGTGCATTCCAGAACAATGTCCACGCCCTGCTCGCCATGCGGCAGGTTGCCAGGATCACGCTCAGAGGTGACTGCGATGCTCTTGCCGTTCACGACGATGGCGCCGTCTGCGACGTCAACAGAGCCGGGAAAGCGGCCATGGGTGGAATCGTACTGGAACAGCAGCGCGTTCGACTTCGTGTCCGCCAGATCGTTGATCGAGACTAGCTCAAGATCGTGGTCGGACCGCTCAAGGATTGCACGGGCGACGAGACGGCCGATGCGGCCAAAACCGTTGATGGCGACTTTGGTAGCCATTTCAAAAACTCCTGCTTAAGCGTTCAATTTGCTTTGGATTTGGGGGACAATCGCCTCTGCGGTGAGGCCATAATAGGCGAAGAGATCGCTGGCGGGAGCAGACGCTCCGAACCGGTCAATCCCGATATTGAGGCCATCTGTACCGGTGTAGCGCTCCCACCCCAGCGTCGCGCCCGCTTCAATCGAAACGATCAGCGCGTCTTTGGGAAGGACATCGGCTTTGTAAGCATCGTCCTGGGCGTCAAACAGTTCGGTGCACGGCATGGAGACCACATCGGTGCCCACGCCCGCCTCTTCAAGAGCATCGGCGCATTCCATCGCAAGCGCGACTTCGCTGCCCGATGCGACCAGCACGACCTTGCGTTCCGCTGCTGCACCGCGCAGGCGATAGCCGCCCTTGGCACACGCGTTCATTGCGCCGGTCCATTCGGTGTCGCACTCACCGCGCAGCTGCGGCAGGCCTTGGCGCGACAGTGCGAGAACCGAAGGCGTTTCCGGCGTCTTTAGCGCCAGCGCCCAGCATTCTGCCGTCTCGATAGTGTCGCAGGGGCGGAACGTGTTGAGGTTCGGGATCAGACGCAGGCTCATGACCTGCTCGATAGGCTGGTGGGTCGGGCCGTCTTCGCCAAGGCCGATAGAGTCATGCGTCATCACATAAATGGCCTGCGTCTTCTGCAGCGCCGACAGGCGGATCGCATTGCGGCAATAGTCGGAGAAGATCAGGAACGTGCCGCCATAGGGCACCACCCCGCCATGCAGCGCCATGCCGTTCATCGCAGCGGCCATGCCGAACTCGCGGATACCGTAATAGACATAGCGGCCCGAATAATCGTCCGCCGTCATCGGCAGAGTGCTCGGCGTCTTGGTGTTGTTCGAGCCCGTCAGGTCAGCAGAGCCACCGACCAACTGCGGCAGAGCCTCCGTCAGCGGAGTCAGCGCCATTTCACTCGCCTTGCGGGTTGCGACCTTCTGAGGCTCGGCTGCGAGCGCGCGGATATGACCTTCAATCGCGGCATCGACCTGTTCGGCAATGCCCGCCATCTGCGCTTCAAATGCCGCCCGCTTGGGAGAAGCGGCGAGCCGCGCTTCCCACTCGCCATGCGCATCGCGGCCCCGATCACCGGTGGAACGCCAGTCAGTGAGGATGTCTCCGGGCACTTCAAACGGAGCGCTGGTCCAACCCAATACGCTGCGGGCCGCTTCAATCTCGTCCGCGCCCAAAGGAGCGCCGTGTGTCGCGCTGGTGCCCTGTTTGTTCGGAGCGCCCTTACCGATCACGGTCTTGCAGGCGACGAGTGAGGGGCGCGGGTCGGCCTTCGCCTCTGCCAGAGCGCGGTCAACGTCGTCGAAATCGTGGCCGTCGCAGGAAACAACATGCCATCCGGTCGCTTCGTAACGCGCCTTGATGTTCTCGCTGGTCGACAGGTCGGTGCCGCCGTCGATGGTGATCTCATTATCGTCCCACAGCACGATCATTTGGCCAAGGCCAAGGTGCCCGGCGAGGCCGATAGCCTCGTGATTGATGCCCTCCATCAGGCAGCCATCGCCCGCGATCACCCAAGTGCGGTGATCGACCAGATCACTGCCGAACGTCGCGTTTAAATGCCGCTCTGCAATCGCCATCCCGACCGCCATCGCAAGACCCTGACCCAGCGGTCCGGTGGTGCACTCAACGCCTTCGAGCAGGAAGTTTTCGGGGTGGCCGGCACAAGGGCTGCCCAGCTGGCGGAAGTTTGCGATCTCCTCCATCGTCGGGCGCGCATAGCCGGACAAATGGAGCAGCGAGTAGATCAGCATCGAGCCGTGGCCTGCCGAAAGCACGAAGCGGTCACGGTCGGCCCAGTCAGGGCGCGCGGGGTTGAACTTCAGGTGCCGGTCGAACAACACAGAGGCCGCATCCGCCATTCCCATCGGCATTCCGGGGTGACCCGAATTGGCTGCCTGCACAGCGTCCATCGAAAGGGCTCGAATGGCGTTGGCCATATTCTGCAAGCGGGCGGCATCAAGGGTCATGGCGGTGACTGGCTCCTGCTGAAGCGCTGACCTGCCAGCGCCTTTTCTCGCGTGGTTTTCGTGTCTGGGTTTTGCACGTCTTGAATGCGCGAGCTTTTTGGGAGCGATTCGACCCCTCCAGCCCGTCGCAAAAAGCCATTGCTGAGCGACAGGGGCAGGTCAACACTCACCAACCCCAAGACCCCCGACATAATATCGGACGAAGCGGTGCAGAACACTTATCAACAGGAGCAGCCAACACTTTGCGTTACCGTGTGAATTTGGTATTTTCATGAGTGTTATGAGTGCAACTCGCATCGATCAGGCTATGGCCCGCATCACCGCCGCGATGGAGCGGATCGACAATGCGCGCGCAGAATTGGGAAACAGCTCTGGCGACAGCCAAGCGGATGACGCAGCTGACAGCGCAGGCTCAGCCCGCGTCATGGCGCTTGTGAATGCGCATGAGAAACTGCGCGAAGAAGTCGCTGATACGATTGGACAAATCGACACTCTAATCGAAGAGCTTGAGGGGTAAGGCGCGCGCTATGACTCAGGTGAAGATTAAGGTCGGCCCACGCAGCTATGCCATCGCATGCGGTCCCGGAGACGAAGAGAAAGTCGCCAAGTTCGGCGCTCTCATCGACGCAAATTATGCAAAACTCGGTGGGCGCTCGGCGCAAGAAGCAGATAACATCGTCTATGCGGCCCTGTTCCTCGCCGATGAGCTGGATGAGGCCAAAGAAACACTCGCCGCCTCCAAGCTGGAAATCAGCGAGCTCAAGCAGGAATTGCAGCGCGCCCAGGATGACGCAGCAAACGCAATCAAAAAAGCCGCTTCCGACAGCGAGACCGACAAAGCCAAGTCCGGCTCCAAGAAGGCGGAGCTGCGCGCAGAGATCGAAACCCTGCGCAAGGCAGAAAAGCGCGCGCGCAACGACAATGCGACCCTGAAAGCTCAGATCGCAGAGCTGGAGGAGCATGCTCGTCACCAGCACGACCTGTTCGGCGGTCCGGCGGAGGATGCGGCCTTGTCAGACGCTCTGGCTGAAAAGCTCGAAGCGCTCGCGATCCGCGCGGAAAGAACTGCTGACGCGCTTGAAGGTCAGGCCGCCGCGCACTAAGTCGTCAGATGGCGGGGCTGCCCGGCACGAGCCGACGAATATCCCTGAGGCTATAAGCAATCCAAGGGAGCTGTCCCTGCCTTGGTCCACCAGTTCGGCTGTGGGACCGGGGTATACGGCGCCCACCTGACGTTTTCGCGTCAGAGGATTTCATGGTCCGGCCCATGGTGGTTCCGTCATTTCTTCTTTGCGCAACCCATCCGGGTTGCGATTTCCTCGCTCACACGGCCTGAAGGCCGCGTCGCTGCGGGCGCCCGGTCGGGCTTGCGGCGCTGCGCGCCGTTTGGTGACGACAAACAGGGTGTGTTTTCGTCATTGCGAGCCCTTCGACTGACTGCTTGCAGCAGTCGCTCAGGACAGGCTAAGCGAAGCAATCCATGGACCGAACACTGAGTAAATCCGAACTCCGCGAGACTTTGCGCAAAATCCGCCGCGAACATGTCGAACAGCAGCCGGACGCGTTCCGCGCGCTGCTGTTCAACCATCCGCCTGCGCCTTTGCTGCGCACGATCAAGGATAGCGCCACCATCGGTCTCTACCACGCGACGCAGTTTGAAGCTCCGGCCGCGAGCTATGCGCGCCACTTTGCCGAAAGCGGACACATCATCGCCCTCCCTCGCTTCGAGGCCGAGGGCACGCCCATGGCCTTCGCCGAACACACGGACCCCTTCTCGGAAAGCGACCTCGAACCCGCCCCCTACGGCCTCGTCCAACCATCCGCAGACGCATCCAAAGTGGTGCCCGATATCGTATTTGTCCCGTTGCTTGGCTTCACCGAGCATCTCGAACGACTGGGCCAAGGTGGCGGACACTATGACCGCTGGCTGGCCGCGCATCCCAAGACAGTCGCCATAGGTCTTGCCTGGGACGTGCAATTGCTCGATGCGCTGCCGGTGGAACCACATGATGTCCGCATGGATGCCATCGTCACGCCGACGAGACTGTTTGGAGAACTCTAAATGCGCGAAACACCGACCTGGCGCATTCCGTTTGGGATCATTGGGCTGTTCATTGCCCTTACCGTCTATGCAGTCGTCATAGCCCGCTATGCACCCGACGTGATCGGCAGTTGGCCGACCTGGGCGCAGACCGTGATCTACCTGATCCTGGGCGTGATTTGGCTGTTACCCTTGAGGAACTTCCTGATCTGGATGGAGACCGGCAAATGGGGACGACCCTCGCCACCCGCTGAGTAAGACCGCGAAACGAAAAAGCCGCCCAGAACGGAGCGGCTTTTCCGATCTCATATGAGAAGAAAGGTCCCAAGTGGCGCGAGTGACGGGACTCGAACCCGCGACCCTCGGCGTGACAGGCCGATACTCTAACCAACTGAGCTACACCCGCGCATTACGCATGCAGCGCCTCTTGGGAGACGCGCCACTAAGCCAGTGAGTGTGGGCTGTCAACGCCCTCAATCACCCTAATGGCGCTTTTTTGTATCCTTTTTTGTATCCCTAGTCCGACAGCAGCAAAACAGGGGTCTCGATCAGCCTCTTGACCTCCTGAATGAAGCTCGCCGCATCATAGCCATCGACGACCCGGTGGTCGCAGGAGATGGAGATATTCATCAGCTTGCGCTTCTCGATCCGCTCCACACCATCGCTGCCCGTCACGAACATAGGCCGCTCGACAATGCGGTTCGGGCCGATGATAGCCACCTCAGGCCGATTGATGACTGGAGTGGTAGCAACACCGCCCAGCGGCCCAAGCGACGTGACTGTCAAAGTGGAGCCGGACAGCTCCTCCGACTTCGCCGAGCCATCACGCGCCGCATTCGCCAAGCGGCCAATCTCGCTTGCGAGCTGCCACAGATTGCGGCTTTCAGCGTTGCGGATGACGGGGACCATCAGGCCGTTGTCGGTCTGCGTCGCCATGCCCAGATGCACTGCCCCATGCCGTGTCACAACGCCCGCTTCGTCGTCGTAGCGCGCATTGATCATCGGATACTTCGGCAGCAGCTTGCAGAAGGCGGTGATGAGCATCGGGAGCATGGTGAGCTTGGGCTTGCTCCCCCGCGCGGAGTTCAGGTCCGCGCGCATGACTTCGAGAGCCGTAACATCGCATTCCTCGACATAGGTGAAGTGCGGGATGTTGCGCTTCGCCGCGCTCATATTCTGAGCGATACGCTTGCGCAGGCCGATGACCTTGATCGGCTCGTCTTCGCGCGTCGCAGCCGCGGGAGAGAACCCTCCGCCCGCATTATAGGCGAGGAACTGGTCAAGGTCGCCATGACGCACGCGGCCATCATCGGCGGGTTTCACCTCACCAAGGTCAATGCCGAGGTCGCGGGCGCGCTGGCGCACGGCGGGGGATGCGAGAACCTTCGCAGCTGCTGTTGTCGCATGGCCTTCGACAAGCTCAGGCTGAGCGGGCTTTGGTTCAACGGGTGCCTCTACAGCTTCAATTGGCGTCGATTCAGGCGCGATGTCCGCTCGTCCTGAGCCAGTCGAAGGACGCTCGCTGACCTCTGCCTCAGGCGCAGCTTCTTCCGCACCAGGGGCAGGATCATCCTGCTCAACACTTCCCTCAACCTCGATCACCAGCAGCATCGCGCCGACCGCGATCACATCGCCAACTTCGCCTGCCACTTCGAGGACTTTGCCATCGACCGGGCTTTCGATGTCGATCGTCGCCTTGTCGGTCATCACATCGACCAGATGCTGGTCTTCGGAGACCGTATCGCCGACCTTGACCTGCCAATCGACGATCTCCGCCTCGGCCACGCCTTCGCCCACATCGGGCATGTTGAAAGTGAACTTCGCCATGTGCGTTACTCTGCCAAAATCTTGTCAATCGCCTCGCCGATGCGGACGGGGCCGGGGAAATAGGCCCATTCGAGGCTGTGCGGATAGGGTGTGTCGAAGCCGGTGACGCGTTCGACCGGGGCTTCGAGGTGGTAGAAGCAGCGCTCTGTCACCAGCGCCGAAAGCTCCGAGCCGAAGCCCGATGTGCGCGTCGCTTCGTGGACGATCAGGCAGCGGCCGGTCTTTTTGACTGAAGCCTCAATCGCTTCGATGTCGAGCGGGACGAGCGTGCGCAGGTCGAGGATGTCGGCATCAACGCCCTTATTTTGGCACACGGCCTCTGCGACGTGGACCATCGTGCCATAAGCGAGCACGGTCAGCGCCTCGCCCTCTTGCACCATGCGTGCTTTGCCGAGCGGGATCTTGTAGTAACCCTCGGGCACGACGCTGGCATCGTGTTTTTTCCAAGGCTCGACCGGCTTATCGTAGAAGCCAGTGAAAGGCCCGTTATAGATCCGCTTGGGCTCAAAGAAGATCACCGGGTCATTGTCTTCGATGCAGGAGATCAGCAGGCCCTTTGCGTCATATGGCGTGGACGGGATCACCGTCTTAAGACCCGCAACGTGGGTGAAGATGCTCTCGGGCGATTGTGAGTGCGTCTGTCCGCCGAAAATGCCTCCACCAAAGGGCGAGCGCACTGTCATCGGCGCGATATATTCGGTGGCCGAGCGATAACGCAGACGCGCCGCTTCGGAGATCAGCTGATCAAGACCGGGATAGATGTAGTCGGCAAACTGGATTTCCGGGACCGGGCGCAGGCCATATGCGCCCATGCCGACCGCAACGCCGATAATCCCGCATTCGCTGATCGGCGTGTCGAATACGCGGGTCTTGCCGTGCTTTTCCTGAAGGCCCGCCGTGCAGCGAAAGACGCCTCCGAAATAGCCGACATCCTCGCCCATCACGATCACATCGTCATCGCGCTCCAGCATGATGTCGAGCGCTTCGTTGATCGCCTCGATCATGTTCACACGGCGTTCTGTGGTTTCGCCTTCGACCGGTGTTGGCGTGTTTGTTTGAGCGTTCATTTGCCCGCTCCATCCATGGGGTGTTCGTCCGGCCATTTGATCTTGCGTTCACGGGTCGCCTGAGCGGCCTGCTCCTCCAAGTGCCAAGGCAGTTCTTCGAATACATCTTCGAACATCGTGTGGAATGGATGGTGGAGACCGTGGCCAAGGATGCCGTTCTTCTCGGCCTCTTTGGTGGTCGCCTTCACCTCTTCGGCGCAAGCCTTGTCCATTTCGGCCTGGCGTTCCTCGTCCCACTCACCGATTGCGATGAGGTGGTTTTTGAGGCGCATGACCGGATCGCCGAGCGGCCATTCCTCACGTTCTTGCGCTGAGCGGTAGCCGCTGGGGTCATCCGAGGTGGAGTGGCCTTCCGCGCGGTAGGTAAAATATTCGATCAGCGTCGGGCCTTGGTTGGCGCGGGCGCGGTTCGCAGCCCATTGTTGAGCGGCAAAGCATGCAAGCGCATCGTTGCCATCCACCCGCAGACCCGCAATGCCATAGCCCAAGGCGCGCGCGGCGAAGGTTGTTCGCTCTGCGCCTGCAAATCCCGAGAAGCTCGAAATCGCCCATTGGTTGTTGATCACGTTGAGGATCACCGGCGCGTTGTAAACGCTCGCAAAGGTGCAGGCGGAGTGGAAGTCACCCTCTGCGGTAGAGCCCTCGCCCACCCACGTGGCGGCGATGCGGCTGTCGCCCTTGATCGCAGAGGCCATGGCCCAGCCGACAGCTTGGGGCGTTTGCGTGGCGAGGTTGCCGGAGATGCTGAAGAAGCTGTGCTCGCGGCTCGAATACATGATCGGCAGCTGGCGACCTTTCAGCTTGTCGCCCTTGTTCGAATAGATTTGGTTGATCATCTCGATCAGCGGATAGCCGCGCGCGATCAGGATGCCCTGCTGGCGGTAGCTTGGGAACACCATGTCGTCGCTCGCCAGAGCCATGGAGGCAGCCACGCTGGTCGCCTCTTCGCCGGTGCACTTCATGTAAAACGAAGTCTTGCCCTGACGCTGCCCGCGGAACATCCGCTCATCGAACGCCCGCACCATCGCCATATGGCCGAGCATTGTGCGCAAAGTGTCGGGATCAAGCTTAGGGTCCCACGCCCCATGCGCCTTGTTATCCTCTCCCAGCACGCGGACGAGGCCATAGGCAAAGTCCTTCATATCGCCGGGAGCGGTGCTTTCATCCGGGCGCGGCTGAGAGCCGGCTTCGGGAATGTTGAGCTCGCTAAAGTCGACCGGCTCACCGGGGCGCGACTTTGGCTCAGGCACATGCAGGGCAAGTGCGGGACGGTTAGTGGGATTGGGGTCAGCCTTGTCGGCCATGAAAATGCTCTCCCAGCAAGTCGGATTGCTGGTCGGGTATGGCACGTGCCTTAGGGGGTCAAGCGGAAGCGATCACACCGCAACAGGGGCCTTGATCGGGGGGTGCGGCGCGTAATCATGCACCACAAAATCCTCTACCCGGTAGTCGAAAATTGTTTCGGGCTTTCGCGTGATTTCGAGAGTGGGGTGCCCTTGGGGGCTGCGAGTCAGTTGCTCCTCGATCAAATGCGCGTGGTTGAGATAGAGGTGCACGTCCCCGCCCATCCACACGAGCTCGCCCGGCTCAAGCCCCGTTTGATCCGCCATCATCCGCGTCAAAAGAGCCGCCGACCACAGGTTGAACGGCAGGCCGAGAGCCACATCGCAGGACCGCTGATAGAGCATGCAGTTCAAGCGATCACCGGCCACATGGAACTGATAGGTCTTGTGACACGGAGGCAGCGCCATCCGGTCCAGCTCAGCGACATTCCAGCCCTCAATGATGTGGCGACGGCTGCCGGGAGAGGTCTTTAGGCTTTCGACCACTTCAGCCACCTGATTGATGCTGGGGCCGCGTTCATACAGGCCATCTTTGCGATAGCGATATGTGGGCCAATCGACCCATTGCTTGCCATAGACCGGGCCCAGGTCGCCCCAACGATTGGCAAACTCTTCGTCATCGGCGATGCGCTGAACGAAATCGTCCAGGCTGATGTCTTCGCCCGTTTCCTTGACGTAGCGAGCATGGGGCCACTCATTCCAGATCTTCACGCCTTGCAGGACCAGCGGGCGGATATTGGTCTCACCAGTCAGAAACCACAGCATCTCACGCGTCGCAGTCTTCCAATAGACCCGCTTGGTGGTGAGCAGCGGCATTGCGCCCTCACCCAAATCGTAGCGCAGCATCGCCCCTGCAATTGAGCGCGTGCCCACGCCGGTGCGGTCCACCCGCTCGCTTCCGCCGGTCCAAATCTGGCGCATCAGGTCGAGATATTGCTGTTCGGAGTGAGGAATCGCAGTGCTGGTCATGAACACAAGCTATAAGCGCCAATTGGACGCTTGCCACCTTCGCTATCCACACTTATAGGCGCGCCCCTACCGCACGCGCTATCACTGCCGTGCAGATTGAGTCGGGAAGTAGCTCAGCCTGGTAGAGCACCGTCTTCGGGAGGCGGGGGCCGGAGGTTCGAATCCTCTCTTCCCGACCATTTCCTCAAACAATCGCCTCGGCAATAACGCCCAGCACGATCGTCAGCACACCCAACCCCACTGACAGATGCACCCGCAGGCGCATGAAGTCCGGCGCGGCGTATCCCAGCGCGCGGTCAACCAGTGGCGAGGCGAGGATCAGGGCTCCCAGATATAGCAGAGCAGGCCCCGGCCAGTCCCAGCCGAAACTCCACGGCAGGAACAACGCGACCGCCAGAAGGCTCGGCATGACAGCGACAAGATAGGTTCCGGGCCCCGCACGGCCCGACGCTATCGCCTGCCCCCACCAAACGCCGCCCAGGAAGCTGTAGATCGCAGCAGCATAGGCGTATCCTCCGGCGAGCGCGGTGTAGCCATATTCATGCCCCGTGCCCGCCAGTGCGACGCAGATGATCTGCGGCAGCAATCCGGCATAGCCCAGCCATTTAGAGGCGGGTGTCAGGGTCGGATTGTTGGGCGGTGTCTCGGTCATGCAAACTCCTACGCGGTGGGCCTCTCTAGAGATGCGTGTGGGCCAAGGTCCAGACGGTCTTTGCATTCAGCTGGCAAGCGACCACATAGGCGGCAACCCAATGGGAACGCCGCTCTCCCCCGACCGTTCCTCTCATACAACCCATTTGGATGAGCACAGACCTTTGGCTGAAGACACACCCGACAAGTCCCGCGAAAAGGCGGTCCCCTCCGGACGCCTCGCCCGGATCAGCACTTTTGGTCGCCTTGTCGGCGGCGTGGCTGGTGGCATGGCGGCAGAGGGCGCGCGCAGGCTGACCAGCGGAGAATCGCTCAGCGCGCGCGACCTCATCCTCACGCCGGGCAATGTGAAGCGCATGACCGACCGCCTGTCGCATTTGCGCGGCGCGGCGATGAAGATGGGGCAGATGATCAGCCTGGATGCGGGCGACTTCCTGCCACCTGAGCTGTCAGAGATCCTCGCCCGCCTGCGCGATCAGGCGAACTTCATGCCGACCAAGCAGCTCGACACTGTCCTGCGCTCTGAGTGGGGGAATGATTGGCGGCGGCAGTTCAAATGGTTCAATCCGCGCCCGATTGCGGCCGCCAGCATCGGCCAAGTGCACAAGGCCATGACCCGCGACGGTCAGGAACTGGCGATCAAGGTCCAATATCCCGGCGTTGCGCAAAGCATCGACAGCGACGTCGACAATGTCATGACGCTGCTCAAAATCGCGGGCTTCGCTCCGCCAGAACTGGAGATCGACAAGCTGCTCGCCGTCGCCAAACAGCAGCTCCACGAAGAGGCCGACTACCAGCGCGAGGGCGAGCAGATGGAGCTCTACCGCCGGATGCTGGAAGGCGAGGAAGGTTTCGTCGTCCCCACCTTGCACAAAGAGCTGACACGCGGTTCAATTCTGGCGATGAGTTTTGAGGATGGCGTCTCCATCGAACGGCTCGATGAAGAGAGCGAGGAACGCAAGAACGAAGTCATGGGCCGCCTGATGCGGCTGGTTGCGCGCGAGTTGTTTGAATTCGGCCTGATGCAAACCGATCCCAACTTCGCCAATTACCGCTTCCGCCCCTCTACTGGAGAGATCATCTGCCTCGACTTTGGCGCGTGCCGCCCGGTCGATCCCGATGTTGCCAATGGCTATCGCAAAATGCTCCATGCAGGCCTTGCGGGAGATCGCCAGAAGGTGATCGACGCGACGATTGAATTGGGCTTCATGATGCCCATCGTCTATGAGAAACACCCGGATCGAGTGGGCCGCATGGTCGATATCGTCATCGGCGAAATGCGCGAGGACAAGCCCTTCGACTTTGGCGACCGCGCCTTTGTCCCGCTGCTGCGTGAGGAAGGGTGGGAGATTGCTCAAGACAAAGACACTTGGGCCTTCCCTCCGATTGAGACGCTGTTCGTGCAGCGAAAGGTCTCAGGCACCGCATTGCTGGGCGCCAACCTGAAAGCGCAGATCAATATACGCCAAATGGTCGAAGAGGTTCTGGGCAATACGCAGCCCTTCCCTGCAAAAGCCGCTTAAAAACTGCGAAGCCTTGCAAGTGGTTAGCCAAAGTGGCTAACGGAACCCATGGAGCAGAGCTCAAGCCACAAAACGCGCATACTTTTCGTATGTCTTGGCAATATTTGCCGGTCCCCCATGGCAGAAGGTGCTTTACGCGAAGCAGCGGCGCAGGCGGGGTTGGAGATAGATGTCGATTCTGCTGGGACCGCCGCCTATCACATCGGCGAGCACCCCGACCCGCGCGCAATCGCCACTGCCGCGCGCCACGGCGTCGACATATCGGATTTGCAAGGACGCCAATTGGCGAGTGAGGACTTTGAACAATTCACCCACATCTTCGCGATGGACACAAGCAATCTCGCCGGGATCAAGTCGCGCGACCTGCGCAATGGCACAGCCGAGGTGAGCTTGCTGCTCGACTTGCTCGACGACCGAGCCGGAGAGCCAGTCCCCGACCCCTATTACGGCGATGAGGATGGGTTTGAGCGCTGCTGGCAGACCATCAGCGAGGCAGTGGATGCGTTGGTGGAGCGATTGAAGCAGGGCGCTTGAACCCCGCTCAGCCCCCTCGAAGCAATTGCACACCCCAATCGCGCTCGAACAAATAGAGCAGCACGCGCGCTGCCTCCCCCCTCTGCGATGTCAGGCCACCATCCCGGTCAATCAGCAGCCGCGCATCGGCGTGGGCGGCAGGGAGCAGTTGCTGCACTTGCTCAAGGTCAGCGATGCGGAAAGCCGCCTCCCCCGATTGCCGCGTACCGAGCAATTCTCCGCCGCCGCGCAGTTCGAGGTCTTTCTCCGCCAGGAAGAAGCCGTCTTGCGATTCCTTGATGTAAGTTAGGCGTTTCTTGCCGGTTTCGGAGAGCTCGTCTCCGCGCAACAGCACGCAGCGGCTCTTCTCCGATCCCCGCCCCACACGGCCCCGGAGCTGGTGAAGTTGCGCCAAACCAAAGCGCTCTGCCTGCTCGATCACCATCAGCGTCGCGCCTGGCACGTCGACGCCGACTTCGATGACGGTGGTCGCAATCAGCAGCTTGGCCTCGCCGCTCGCGAAACGCTCCATATTGGCGTCTTTGATTTCGGGCTTGAGCTGGCCGTGAACCATGACGACCGCATTTCCAAACCGCTCCGCCAGCGCCGCATAGCGGGCTTCGGCTGCGGCGATGTCTGCTGTCTGATATCCGCCGTTTGCCTCCCGCACCATCGGGCAGACCCAATAGGCTTGGGAACCGCTGGCAAGGTGGCGTTCGACGCCCGCGACCATCTCCTCCATCCGGCTTTGCGGGAAGACCAGCGTGTCAATCGCTTGGCGGCCGGGTGGCAGCTCATCCAAACGGCTCACATCCATCTCACCATATTGCGCGAGGGTCAGGCTGCGCGGGATCGGCGTCGCGGTCATGGCGAGCGTGTGCGGAGCCGCCCTGCCCTTTGCTGCAAGCGCGAGGCGCTGCTGCACGCCAAAACGATGCTGCTCGTCAATCACGACGAGGGCCAAGTCTTTGTAGGCAACGCTGTCCTGAAAGATCGCGTGGGTGCCGACGAGGATGTCGATCTCGCCATTCAGCAGCCCCATAAGAGTGCCCTCACGCTCGCGGCCCTTGGCACGGCCCGTCAGCAGAGCCACTTCAGCACCAGTCGGAGCGGCCATCTTGCGCAGAGTTTCAAAGTGTTGACGAGCGAGGATTTCGGTCGGCGCGAGCAGCGCGGCCTGCTTCCCCGCCTCCACCGCGACCAGCATTGCTTCGAGCGCGACTACGGTCTTGCCGGCCCCCACATCCCCTTGCAGAAGCCGCAGCATCGGGGCTTCCTGCTGCATGTCAGCCTCAATCTCAGCCACGGAGCGCTTCTGCGCACCGGTCATCTCAAATGGCAGGTCGAGTTTGGTGCGCAAACTTCCGTCTCCGAGCAAAGCCTGCCCGCGTCGCCGCCGTCCGTCTGCCCGCACCAGCAGCAGGGCGAGCGAGTTCGCCAGCAGCTCGTCATAGGCCAGCCGGTCGCGCGCTTTTTCATGGGAGTCCTTGTGGGCCAGTTGCAAAGCATCGCGCCACGATGGCCATCCCTCGCGGTCAGACTGGCCTGGCTCGATCCATTCGGGCAGTTCCGGCAGCTTCTCCAGCGATTGCTCAACCAATCCAGCTACCTTTGGCTGGGTCAACCCTTCCGAAAGCGCATAGATCGGCTCATTCAACCGCGCCAGATGCGCCGCAGAGCTTTCCTCGACATGGTCAGGATGCACGATCTGGAGCATGTCTCCATAACGGTCGAGCCGCCCCGCCACCCAGCGTTTCTCTCCCACCGGAAGCTGCTTCTTCGCAGTGTATGATGCGCGGCCAAAATAGGTCAGCGCGCAGATATTGCCCGCCTCATCCTGCGCCAGCACCCGATACGGACCCCGACCCGGATTGTAAGGTGCACGATGCTCAGTCGCGGTTAGCGCAACGATCACCTGCTCGCCCTCCGCCCCCTGATCCAGATCCGTGATCACCCGCCGCGTAACGAAGCGTTCTGGCAGGTGGTAGGCGACATCCTTGATCCGTGTGAGGCCCAGCTTCTCCAGCGGTTTCGCAAGCTTGGGCCCGACGCCGTCAAGCGTCTGGCTCTCCGCAAACAAAGGATTGAGAATATCGGGCCGCATGGTCGAGCGCCTTATAGCGTCTTGAACCCGCCTTGCGAGTGCCTTAGGTCGCTGGTCATGTCAGATATGCCCGCTTCCGAAGTTCCATCCCCCGATATGCCGTCGATGGAAACCCGTCTCGCCCGCGCCAAGTTTCGCGCCTGGCACCGTGGCACGCGGGAGGCCGATTACATGATCGGCGGCTTCTTCGACCGCTACCACGCCGAATGGGGTGAGGCGGAGATGGACTGGTTCGAGGATCTGCTCGCCGAAGACGACGTCGATGTCATGGCTTGGGGCCTCAAAACCGCGCCCGTGCCAGGGCGTTTTCAAGGCCCGATGATCGAGACAATGCAGAAGCTCGACTACGTCGATATCCCCAGCTAGGGCGCTGCGACGCGCCTTCTTGCGGGAACCGGCCCGCGCCCAAGACCTTTGAATTGATATGCCCGATCTGAACCGCATTCTAGCAGCGGACGCTCCGCTGACGCTGTCCTCAATGCCGCGCGGCGCGCAGCCGTTGGTGATGAGCGATCTGGCGCGCGCTGTCGGGCAGCAAAGCAAGGGCACGCGTGCGGTCTTCATCGCGCCGGACGATGCAGCCATGCATTCGGTGGCAGAGGCCGCGCGCTTCTTTGCGCCCGAGGTCGAGGTGCTGGAGTTTCCCGCTTGGGACTGCCTGCCCTATGACCGCGCCTCGCCCGCATTATCGGTCAGCGCCGCGCGGCTTTCCACCCTGTTCCGGATGCAGCATCCGTCCAGCGGGTCGCAGCTTGTGGTGACGACCGCCAACGCGGTGCTGCAACGCGTCCTGACGCCCTTCCGCATCCGTGAGAGCGTGCGCGGGTTCAAACCGGGCACGGTAATCGGGCATGAGAGCTTGGCAGCGCTCCTCACCCGCCAAGGTTATTCGCGCACTGACACAGTCGTCGATCACGGCGAGTTCGCGGTGCGCGGGTCGATTGTCGACATCTTCCCCTCTTCGCTCGATGAAGGGCTTCGGCTCGATTTCTTCGGCGATGAGCTGGAGAGCCTGCGCCTGTTTGACCCCAGCACGCAGCGCTCAACCGGACGGTTGCTGGATCACCTGCTTCTCCCCGCCTCCGAGGCGCTGATCGACGAGGATTCGATCAAGCGCTTCCGCAGCCGCTATCGCGAGCTCTTCGGCGCCGCTGCAACGCAGGACCCGCTCTACGAAGCGGTTAGCGATGGGCGTCGCCTTGCAGGGATGGAGCATTGGCTCCCGCTGTTCGAGGAGAAGCTGGCGACGCTCTTCGATCACTTTTCACCGCAAGATGTGGTCGTGGTCGATCAGGCCGCCATTGGAGCTTCGGAAGAGCGCCTCTCCGACATTGCCGACTATCACGAACAGCGTGGACGCGTTGCGTCGGACAAGACCGGTTCCTACCGCCCGCTCGCCAAAGATGCGCTCTACTTGTCGAACGAGGAGTTATCCGAAGCCCTCGCCTCAGCCACCGCGCACAAGACCAGCGTCTTTGCCGCCCCCGATGGAGGCGCGGTGCTGGATTTCGGGTTCAAAGCCTCACGCGACTTTTCCCCTGAACGTGCACGCGGCGACAATTTGTACGAGACAGCGGCCAAGCACTTTGCCGAGGTTGCCAAATCGGGCCGCAAGCCGATGTTCGCCGCCTACTCGCAAGGCTCGGCCAAACGCGTCGCCTCGATCCTTGAGGAAGCCGGAGCCAAAACCGCCCTCGCCGACAGCTGGCAGGAAGCGCAAGGGGTGGCAGCCAAGGGCACGGCCATCGCCATGGTCCTGCCGCTCGATACAGGCTTCTCCAACGACCAGATTGAGCTGCTGACAGAACAAGATCTTCTCGGCGACCGGCTGGTGCGGCGCAAGAAAAAGCGCAAGGATTCCGATGCTTTCCTCGCCGAATTGCAAGCGCTCTCTCGCGGAGACCTGGTGGTCCATGTCGAGCATGGGATCGGCAAATATCTCGGCCTCGAAGCGGTGCCGGTGGGCAAGAGCAAGCACGATTGCGTGCAGCTGGAATATAAGGGCGGCGACAAGCTGTTCATCCCGGTCGAGAACCTTGAAGTCCTCTCGCGCTATGGCTCCTCCGAAGACGCCGTCATGCTCGACCGGCTGGGTGGCGAAGCGTGGCAGAAGCGCCGCGCCAAGCTGAAGGAACGCATCACCGCCATCGCTGGCGAGCTGATGAAAGTCGCGGCCGAGCGTGCTCTGAAAAAAGCACCGGTCTTCGCTGCCGAAGAGGCCAGCTTCAACCAATTCGTCGACCGCTTCCCGTGGGAGGAGACCGACGATCAGGACGCGGCAATCGCCGATGTGCTGCGCGATCTGGAAAGCGGCAAGCCAATGGACCGACTGGTCTGCGGCGACGTCGGCTTCGGCAAGACCGAGGTGGCCCTGCGCGCCGCCTTCGTCGCGGCTATGAACGGCCAGCAAGTCGCGGTGGTCGCACCGACAACTCTGCTCGCCCGTCAGCACTACCAGAACTTCGCCGAACGCTTTGCCGGCTTCCCGCTGAAGATCGGTCGCCTGTCGCGTCTCGTCTCCTCCAAAGAGACGACCGAGACGCGCGAGGGACTGGCATCGGGTGATATCGACATTGTCGTCGGCACCCACGCGATCCTCTCCAAATCGACCGAGTTTAAGGAGCTCGGCCTTGTTATCGTCGATGAGGAGCAGCGCTTTGGCGTCACCCACAAGGAGAAGCTGAAGCAGCTGCGGTCCGACGTGCACATGTTGACGCTGACCGCAACTCCCATCCCGCGGACACTCCAGATGGCGATGACGGGTCTGCGTGAGCTTTCGACCATCCAGACGCCGCCCGTGGACCGCCTTGCGGTGCGCACATACGTGATGGAGTGGGACGATATGGTCATGCGCGAGGCTCTGCTGCGCGAACACCATCGCGGCGGGCAGAGCTTCATTGTGGTCCCCCGCATCTCCGACATGGCGGCGGTCGAAGAATGGCTTGCTGAACACGTGCCAGAGGTGAAGAGCATCTCCGCCCATGGCCAGATGGGTGCGGGCGAAATCGAAGAGCGGATGAGCGCCTTTTACGAAGGCAAATACGAAGTCCTGCTCTCCACCACGATTGTCGAGAGCGGCCTCGACCTACCGAGCGCCAACACCATTATCATCCACCGCGCCGACCGCTTTGGCTTGGCACAGCTATACCAGCTAAGGGGCCGTGTGGGCCGCGCCAAACTGCGCGCCTATGCCTACCTTTCCTATGAGAAGGACGTGCAGCTTTCGGAGATTGCAGAGAAGCGTCTGAAGGTTCTGAGTGACCTCGACTCGCTGGGTGCAGGGTTCCAGCTTGCCTCCCACGACCTCGACATTCGCGGGGCTGGCAACCTGCTGGGCGACGAGCAATCGGGCCACATCCGCGAGGTTGGGTTTGAGCTCTACCAGTCGATGCTCGAAGACGCGATCATGGCGGCCAAGGCGGGGCAAATGGGGCTTGAGAAAGCTGCGGATGCGTTCTCGCCCCAGATCACCGTCGATGCGCCGATCATGATCCCGGAGGAATACGTCCCCGATCTCGCCGTCCGCATGGCGCTTTATCGACGCCTCAACCAGGCGCAAGACAAGGCAGAGATCGAATCGATGGCCGCAGAGATGATCGACCGGTTCGGCGACCTGCCAGAGCCGACCAAGAACCTGATCCGTCTGATCGAAATCAAACATCAGGCGATCGAGGCCAACATTGCCAAGATCGACGTAGGTGCGCGCGGGACGCTAGTGACCTTCCATCAGGACAATTTCCCTGATGGGCCAGGTCTCATCGCCTATGTCGACAAGCTATCAGGCACTGCCAAACTGCGCCCCGATATGAAGCTGGTGATCAACCGCGCATGGGGCGACCCGCAAAGCCGCCTCAACGGGCTGTTCCAACTGACAAAGGGCCTAAGCAGCATCGTGCGCAAAGCGAAGCGCAAACAGGCTGCATAGACCGGATAGCTTAGCGGTTCATCGCCTCGACAGAAGCCGATTCAACTTGGCTCCACGTTTCGGTACTTTCGTTCGCAACACCCTGAAGCGCGGCCACCATAGCGAGGAAGATCATCGCGATGATCAGGCCGTATTCCACGGCGGTCGCGCCCAGTTCTTCCTTGAGAAACTTCTTCCAAAAATCGACTTTAAGCATGGTCTCAATTGCCCCTGTTACCCGTATTGACCCGGGGGTTAGTCGAAATTCATTAGAAATTAGTTATAGCGCGAAACCAGCCAGAAACTCCGTTCAGCCGTGCCCCCGCCCACGGGCGGTTCGGGACAGGGTGAGAACCTCTTCGCTTTTCATCGGCTCGGCCCGCAGAAAACCCTGCCAGTAATCGCACCCTTCCGCCTTGATCGTCGCGCGTTGCACGTCGTCTTCGATCCCCTCGGCATAGATGGCGAGGTCGAGTGCCTTGGCGAGTTGGAGTATAGCGCGCAGCACAGCCAATGCCTTGGCATCTCCCGGAATGCCATCGACCATGATTTTGTCGAGCTTGATCGCATCCAGCGGCAATTCGCGCAGGTAGCGGAAGTTGCAAAAGCCTGCCCCGAAATCATCGAGCGCAGTGCGGAAGCCGAGCTTTCTGAGCGCTCCAAGCGCCGCAGAGGCCTGCTCAATATTGCGTACCAGCAGATCCTCGGTGATCTCCAGCATCAAACGCTCAGGCGCGATATCGCTCTTACCGATGCTCTCTGCAAAGTCAGCGGCGAAGCGCGGATCGCCCAGCTCCTCGGGCGTGATGTTGAGCGATACTGTGAGGTCAGCGGGCCAGTGGCCTGCATCCTCCAATGCCCTCGCGACCACATGGCGCGATAGGGGTGCAACCAGTGCAGCCCGCTCAGCAATGGCAAACAGGTCGCGCGCGCCAATCTCGCCCAGCGTCGGGTGCTGCCATCGCGCCAGCGCTTCCGCCCCCACGACAGCACCTGTCTGGCAAGAGAATTGCGGCTGAAACAGAACCTCAATCTCGCGCCGGTCGAGTGCGCGGAGCAAGTCCTGCTCCAGCGCTGCCGGCTTCACGCCGGGAAAGGGCTCACCAGCAGGCTCACGCAAGGATGCGCCGAGCGTCTTGCCCAGAGAACTGGTGTGCGATTTCTGCCCCTTATCCATGCCTCTTCCCGTAGCCGCACTCTGTCCGCATTGCGCTGTCCATTTGCAATCCGCCCGAATTTGGAACATCAGGAAAAGTCACTAGGACTTGTCCTTGATCGGGCGCAGATCGCCATGGGTTTCTCGCAAGAGAGTTTAGCACCATTTGGTAAACGGCCATAACAACGATCCAGGACGAGTATTTGGGGGTGGAGAAGGCAAGTGAGTTCCAAGACGATCTGTGAGGATTCAGAGCTCGACGCCGATAACGGCGCGCCGCCCCGCCCGTTCTCGCGCATTGCGCTGCTGGCATCTGACACTCCGCGCGCGCAGGAGGCCTTTTCGATGCTGTGGGCGCAGCGAGACTGGTCTGCGCTGGAGGAGGCCGATGCGGCTGTCGTGCTGGGCGGAGACGGCTTTATGCTCCAAACCCTCCACGCGATGCTCGATTCCGGCAATGTTGTGCCCGCATTCGGGATGAACCGCGGCACGGTCGGCTTCCTGATGAACCGCTATGAAACAGCCACTCCCATCGTGGATCGCGTGCGCAAAGCGCGCGGCAAGACCATCACGCCCTTGCGCATCATCGCCACCACGCAGGCGGGTGAGACCCACACAATGTGCGCGATTAACGAGGTCTCTCTGCTGCGTGAGACGCGCCAGACCGCGAAGATCGAAGTCACAGTTGGAAGCCGCGTTCGGATCAAGGAACTGGTCGGCGACGGTGTGTTGGTGGCAACGCCGGCAGGCTCGACCGCCTACAACCTGTCCGCCAATGGCCCGATCCTGCCGCTCGACAGCGGGATGCTCGCCCTCACTCCGATCAGCCCGTTCCGTCCGCGTCGCTGGCGCGGTGCGATCCTGCCCGACGAAATGCGGATCGGCCTGCGAGTGCTCGACCCCGTCAAGCGCCCGGTTGCCGCGGTGGCCGACCAGAAGGAACTGCGCGACATCGCCGAAGTCACGGTCGAGATCGCGCATGATAAGGAACTGGAGCTGCTCTTCGATCCCGGCCAGTCGCTGGCTGAGCGTATCGTGGCCGAGCAGTTTGCGGTCGATTGAGACACCAAAGGCCCTATTGAGAAAACAGTGCAATTGCCCTCAAGCATCTGATAAATAGCATGAAAGCTTCTGAGAGGCGTGTGGAGGTGTGACTTTTCAGTTTCTGGTAGCAAAGGCGGCTGGCTAAAGCCTGCGATACGGCGCACGTGGTGCTGTAGGAAAATGAAATGTATTTTCCTCAAGCCAAGCGCTTAATGGACAATAAACCCCCTTGCCAAGGGCGGCATGCACTCATATACGCGCGCTTCGCTTTCCTAAGAATACCGCTTGGAAAGCTGCTCCCCGATAGCTCAGCGGTAGAGTAGGTGACTGTTAATCACTTGGTCGTTGGTTCGAATCCAACTCGGGGAGCCATTTTCCTAGAAACTGCGCAATCTTCGCATGGGGTTAGAGGCTCTGCGCCTCATTCTTCCTGCGCCTGTCCCGACGGCTTTCCCGGCATCGGCGCACCAGCATCTTGTAATGCAGGACAACCATCACCATTTATATGTGATCGAGAGCACACAACAATGCGCCTCTTCGACTGAGAGACAATCGCGCTCCCGCATGAGGGAGAAAGCGAAATGAACTTCAACAGACTTCTCTACAACCACCAAATTGCATTGATGGATGCTGCCTTGGCAGGTGCCGCGGCGGCGCAAACTGATTGTGTCGGTCGTAGTGAGCAATTGCTGCGAAAAGCCCGGCGGCAACTTGGTGTCACGCAGTACCCCATCGCATTTCCAATGACCGATAGCGCGCAATCTCACCAAGCCCTTGCTGACTAAGTGGCAACTGTGACAGCGATAATCGAAGAGCGAAGTACCAAAGGGCGCGGTCAGGGCGTTTTTGCCTTGGGATCCTTCAGCAAAGGCGACGTGCTTTATGTGGGGGTGTTAGATGACCGATCGATCAGCAATCACTCACATGCCTCGCAGATCAGCAAGACCGAGTTCGGATTCCACACAGGCTTGAGTTCCAAATTCAACCATTCGTGCAATCCAAACTGCGGCATCATCATCAATGATTCCGGCGGCCATAACATCGTCGCAATGCGCGACATCGCAGCGGGAGCCGAAGCCACATATGACTATGCCATGCGGAATTTCCGGATCGAGCACTTCGCCGCTTCATGTGCATGCGGATGCGAGAATTGTCGCGGGTCGATCACCGGCTGGAGGGATCTGCCTGAACAGCGCAAGGTCGATTACGCGGGCTTCGTAGCACCCTATCTGATCGAAATGGACATCGAGAACACGGCATGAGCCACGGCATTCGCGCAGAACGCGATTGCATCCCGGTTCAGCCCTAAAGCGCCAGCACATGTCTTCCAGACAGCAGACAGCAGACAGCAGACTCATTGTATCAAGCGAGGTAACAAAACATGACCCCGGACAAATTTCTCCCGCAATGCCATCCCCATATGCTGGGTGAAAACGGCAAAGTGGACATTTCGCAATGCGAGGCTTTGACACAAGACATGACCGATCTTCGTGAGATGGGCATTATTCTGACTCTGGTGGGAAGTTACGCGGTTGGCGCCTATCGATACACCAATCTCAGCGATGCGCTGGCGCAGGCACGCTCCGATCAAGCACGACAGCCAGAAACCCGCGCCATCTAGCGACGGGCCCAACGACTTGCCTCAAAACCCATCGGGGCGCGTCTTTTCAGGTCTTTCGCACAACTGGTCAGCTTATGGCGCGCTTGGCATTGTGCTCGCCGCTATTTCTGAAGGCGCTTTTGCTTGATCAGCTGGGCAATTTGCACGCTTGAGCCTGCCGCGGTTTTGCGCGCAATATCCGCGCCGACTGCCTCGGCCGTGGCATGGGCGTCTGCGAACAGGCGTCCTCCTACTGACACCACGGTGAGGTTATCGGGCGCGGCAAAGCGACTCTTGTCGACGGTTTCCCTCAGCCGGGCCAGTCGATGCTCGCGTGTAAGGGCATCGGACAGCCCGATATCCACCGCATCGGGCTGCTGCGAGGCAAGCTGGTTGACCAGGGCCTGATCGCTGTCGGGGAAAGTCATATCGACATCCCAGCCCGCATCCGTGAACAGGTCAGCCAGCAAGGATGTGCCCAAAGTGTGCGGCTCTCCCGGCTCAGTGGCGAGCAGGATGCTGTATCGCCCACCGATCAGCGAAGGATTATTGGGGGCGTGACGCAAAGCGTGGCTGGCAATCTGCAACATGCTGAGGCCGATGGTGAGATCAAGCTCCGTGCAATCGTCTGACATCCACGCATCGCCAAGCGCGCGCGCCGTGGGTTCGATCAGATGGGTGATGACCGCATCCCCATCCCAGCCCTGCTCCACCATCGATGAAATGAGCTGGTTGATGCCCAGATCATTGCCGTTCAGCACAAGCTCTAACAAGGTGGGCACTTGCGACGTGATCGCATGGGCTGCCTTGGCATTGCGGAGCGCTGCTTGCGCATCGGCGTCGCCATGAAAACTGAGCAGATCCCATGCGCCAAACAGGCGTGCAGGAATGATATGCTCGCTCAAAATCTCAATATCGGTGTGGCGTTCATCGCGGCTGATCGACTCCCATACGGTCTTTAGACCGGCGGGCGGACCTTCGATCGTTTGGAAGAAGCGTCCACGGTCGTAGAGCAGCATTCCAGTGACGCCCAATTTGCGATTGCGCTGACTCGCCTTCCAAGACAATTCGCGCAAATCCGCGACAGTCGGACGCGAAACCGCGCGGCTCTGATAGCTCAGGCTGCTGGTCCAATCGACAGGTTTGCCCTCTCGGGTATGCAATTCTTGTGACACAAAAACCCCCTTTCCACGCTGGGGGAATGCATTGGAGTGTCAAGCGCCGCGAACATCTAGTGACTGTCTAGCGAACTATGCGCAAGTGTCTGAGAGATAACCGTTCTCTCGGAAAAAGCGCGGCGAAGAAGTCGCAAAACGCTAACACTATTACTCATCCCACGCGCAAAATGCCCATAAACCCGCCAGAGTGTCAACAAGTGTTGACGGCCTACGCCGCGACCGTGGCCATTTGCAGGGCGCTAACCGGAAACAAGTAACCGCACGCCCACAAAAGCCACCAACAACGCAGTCAGCCAGCGGATCCAGCGCACAGGCAAGACCCGCACCGCCATCAGGCTGCCGATTTGCCCGCCGATCACAACCGCGATCAGCAGCGGGAGCGCCTCGGCGATGGCTCCGCCGAACATGGCTGGTCCATGCTTCAACATCTGCCCGGCGAGCCCGAATAGAGAGTTTACTAGGATAAACAGGCTTGCCGTCGCGGCGATGGCACGTGCGTTTCTCCAGCGGGTCAAGTGGAGCAAGGGCGCGAGGAAGATGCCTCCGCCGATACCGACCAGCCCTGCAAGAAAGCCGATGGGCGCGGCGATGAAAGGCATGGCTTTGGCGAAACGCGTGGGCGCTTCCTCACCCTCCCCAGCTTCGCGCACCGGTATCAGCATGGTGACGGCGGTCAGCACCAGGCTCGCGCCCAGCAGCAGCAGGAACGCCTCTCGTGCGATCGGGATTGTGCCTCCGATAAAGGCTGCCGGAGCGGCTAACGCGGTCAGCAGCAAAGCGCCTTTCCACGGCGTCACACCCGTGCGAGCGAAGCGCCAGGTGCCCCCCGCGACCACCACGATATTGCAGGCCAGCGCCACCATCGGCAGGACGCGGTAATCGAGCCCCGATAACGCCAGCAGCGCCGCATAGGTCGATCCGCCGCCAAACCCGACGCTCGCATAGAGTAGCGCGGTGAGGAAGAACCCTGCGGCCAGAAGGACGATCAGCTGCACGCGTCAATTGCCCTTCGTGGTGGGCCTTGGATTAGGCCGATTCCGACTTCGCCGCCGGAATGCCCGCTGCACCGTGGCAATGCTTGTACTTGTTGCCCGACCCACAAGGGCACGGCGCATTGCGGCTGATGTTGAGGTGGGCATAGGGGTTCTCAGTGATCGCCCCACCCGGCCCTGCAGCCGCGCGCGGGCTGCCTGCCAGCGAGCCGAACAGCTCAGGCCGCTCTGCCGATCCATCTCCGTCATTCGAGTTGTCGAGCCCGGTGAGCGGATCGATATGGCCGGTGAGGAAATCTGGCAGGTCCGGCAGCGCCTCTGACTGTGGCTGTGCCATGCGCACCTCGGCCTTGAACAGGATCGAAGACACGTCCTCGCGCAGAGTGTCGAGCAGAGTTTCAAACAGGGCAAAAGCCTCCTGCTTGTACTCATTGATCGGCTGTTTTTGCGCGATGCCGCGCATCCAGATCACCTGGCGCAGAGCATCGAGCGTCGCGAGGTGCTCTTTCCAGTGATAGTCGAGCCGTTCGAGCAGGATTTGCTTTTCCACTCCGCGCCACATCGGCGTCTCGTAACGCTCCAACTTGGCGGCCATCATCTCGTCGGTCTGAGTGCGGATGCGCTCTTCGAGCATTTCCTGCTCGACCGCATCTTCCTCCAGCCAATCCTCAATCGGAGGCTGAATGCCAAAGACGTCTTGCAGCTTTTCTTTGAGGCCATCCACGTCCCATTGCTCGGGGTAAGAGCCCATCGGGCAATGCGCGTAGATGATCGAGTTGACCGTGTCGTGGCGCATATCGACCACGACTTCGTCGACTGTCTCTGAATCCATGATTTCAGCGCGCTGTTCGTAGATGACCTTGCGCTGGTCGTTCATCACGTCATCGTATTGGACGACCTGCTTACGCGTGTCGTAATTGCGCGCCTCAACCTTTTTCTGAGCGGTTTCAATGGCTTTGGAGAGCCACTTGGAACCAATCGCCTCGCCATCTTCGAGGTTTGAGTTCATCATCTTGGCGAACAGAGTATCCGGGCCAAAGATGCGCAGCAGGTCATCCTCAAGACACAGGTAGAAACGCGAGAGGCCAGGGTCACCCTGACGGCCCGAGCGGCCGCGCAGCTGGTTGTCGATGCGGCGGCTTTCATGGCGCTCGGTGCCGAGCACGAACAGGCCGCCTGCTTCGAGCACCTTGGCTTTTTCAGCGGCCACCTCGTCCTTGATCCGCTGGATTTCGGCGTCTTTCTTTAGGCCTTCCTCCATATCGCCCAGCTCCGCTTCGATCCGGAAATCGACATTACCGCCTAGCTGAATATCGGTGCCGCGGCCCGCCATGTTGGTCGCGATGGTGACGGCGCCCAGTCGCCCAGCCTGCGCAACGATGTGAGCCTCACGCTCGTGCTGGCGGGCGTTGAGGACTTCGTGCTTGACGCCTTCCTTGTTGAGGAACTCGCTCAAAAGCTCTGATTTCTCGATCGAAACCGTGCCGACAAGGATCGGCTGTCCGATCTCGTTCTTCTCCGCAATCGCTTTGGCGATGGCTTTGAACTTGTCGACCGTGTTCTTGTAGAACTCGTCCTCTTCATCGATCCGCTGGACGGGGACGTTGGTCGGAATCTCGACGACATTGACCTTGTAGATATCCCAGAATTCCGCCGCTTCGGTGGCCGCTGTGCCGGTCATCCCGGCAAGTTTGGGATACATGCGGAAATAGTTCTGGAAGGTGATCGAGGCCATCGTCTGGTTCTCAGGCTCGATCTTCGCGCCTTCCTTGGCCTCAACCGCTTGGTGCAGACCATTGGACCAGCGCCGTCCGTCCATCATGCGCCCGGTGAATTCGTCGATGATGATGACCTTGCCAACATCAACCATCTCGCCTTCTTCATTGCGCTGCTTTTCCCACTTCACAATGTAGTGGTCGTCGCGGCGGAACATGTGGACCGCCTTCATCGCCTGATCGAGGTGGTGGACGACCTGCGTGTTCTCAACGTCGTAGAGGTTGTCGGTTTCGAGCAGACCCTTCTCTTTGAGAAGCTCCTCAACCCCGTCGAGGCCCTCTTCATTGAACTGGATATTCTTGGTCTTCTCGTCCTTCTCGTACCACTCCTCCGGGATCTCCTTGGCGACCGCGTCGAGTTGGACATAGAGGTCGGACTTGTCCTCCGTGGGGCCAGAGATGATGAGCGGTGTTCGGGCTTCATCGATCAGGATTGAGTCGACTTCATCCACGATGGCGTAGTTGAACGGACGCTGCACCATCATGCGACGCTCGTGCTTCATATTGTCGCGCAGATAGTCGAAGCCAAATTCGTTGTTGGTGCCGTAGGTGATGTCGGCATTGTAAGCGTCGCGCTTGGCGCTTTCGGGCATGTTCGGAACGATGACCCCAACGCTGAGGCCAAGCCAGGTGTAGAGCTGCCCCATCCACTCCGCATCGCGGCGGGCGAGGTAGTCGTTGACCGTCACGACGTGGACGCCCTTGCCCTCAATCGCGTTGAGGTAGACGCCCAATGTCGCCATCAGCGTCTTACCTTCACCTGTCCGCATCTCCGCGATCTCACCGCGCTGGAGCACAATGCCGCCGATGATCTGCACATCAAAGTGGCGCATGCCGAGGACACGCTTCGACGCCTCACGCACAGTGGCGAACGCTTCGGGAAGGATGTCGTCGAGGGTTGATCCCTCGTCCAACTGCTCACGGAACTTGGCGGTCTGCGCTTGCAGAGCTTCGTCCGAGAGGCCTTGGATCATCGGTTCAAGCGCGTTGACCTTGTCGACGATCTTGCCGAGCGATTTGACGTAGCGGTCGTTGGACGAACCGAAGACAGATTTGACGAGTTTTTCGAACATTTGCGTAAGAGGCCTTTGAAAAGAGGGCGTTTCTGTTCGCTATTGTCTCCCGCGTCGCTCGCGGGCCGTAGAACTGCGGACAGATAAAATGGAAAACCCGCATCGGAATAATCATCCGTGCAGGCGCAATCAGATCAGAAGCTTAAGTGCTATTCCAGCGCGCGGTCTGGACCGATCGCGACCGGTGGTCGGTATGCGGCGGGCAGCCATTGAAACGGCTCCTGCTGCGCGCGGTCGATGCATTGCTGGTCCTTGGCGCGGGCCTCAGCCTCGCAACTGCACTTCTCCGCCTGAGCACCCTCAAACGAGCTTGCAAAGGCACTCGCCCCCGCAACCATAGACTGGTGTGAGGATGCCTGCGCGGTGCCTTGCAGCGCGGCGAGCCCGGTAAACAGGGCAAACAGAGTAAGAAGATGACGGCGCATCATGATACTGCGTAAATAGGGCCTTCCAAGCCATTCGTCCACAAGGGAGCGTCAATTACCCCCGCGTGGGTAAATTTAGGGTTCAAGAGCATCCGTTTCGACATCGCTCGTCCCGATGGTGATTTTCAGCTCCACCCGCTTGTCGATAGGCACACCATTCTCGTCCCGGTAAGGCGCGCGGGCTGGCCGGTTTAAGCCAGGGCATGGCTCCGTTTCGAGTGTGCGCTGCATGTCGGAACTGATATTTCCGCTGACCTCGATCGTTTCGCAATCCGCCACCAACCCCTCGGCGGTGATGGTGTAGGCGACATGGATCGTCATCGGCCCGCCCATCTCGGGTTCGGACCGCCGCCATGTCATCGCGCCATTAAAGGCACCTGCAATCGCCTCGCCATTATCGTCGAGGGCTGGTTCGAACGCCGCTCGCTCGGTCAGAATTTCGCAGGTCTTGGCATCGAGCGCGGGAAAGCCACTGCTGGATGTGATCGCACAGGCAGAGACATTCCCTTCAGCATCGACGTAGAGCTCATAGCCGACCTCGCCCTCTTCCTCCGCGACCCAAGACGCAGGCGGGTAATCTGCGCCGCGCGGAGTGAGCACGGAGTAGTCTAGCGGGTAAGGCATTGGCGCATATTCGGGGTAGCCCACATAGGTCTCCTCCTCAGCAACGCCTAATGCCGCATAGGGCACTTCATCCGCTGGAGCTTTGGCGGCATCTGCGGCAGCGGCTTCTGCAGCCATCGCCGCTTGCTCGGCCGCCTCTTCGGCGGCCTCTACAACGGATTGCCCATTTGCGGGGCTCACAGCCAAGGCAGCCGCGAAGACAATTGCATATTTGAGATTCATTCGACCAAGAAGCTCCCCTTTTGAGCTGGCGGTAGCCGACAGCTCCGATATTTACCCGATGCGTTTCGCAGTCCCAACCGCGATATTCAACAGGCGATTGCATGTAGCACTGTGCAGCCTTAGGGCAGCCTGAATGGATCTAGAACGCTCCCCGCTTGCCCTGCCCTTCCCTGAGATTCCCGCAATCAGCGGCGTGACCTTGCGCGTGGCGCGGGCGCGCTACAAAGAGTGGGACCGCTGTGATTTGACCTTTGTCGAGGTGGCAGAGGGCACTAGCGTCGCGGGCGTCTTCACCCAAAGCGCCTGCGCCTCATCCGAAGTGGAACTGGGCCGCGAGCAGGTCAAATCGGGCCACGCGCGCGCGCTGGTCGTCAATGCGGGCAATTCCAACGCCTTTACCGGCTATCGCGGACGCGAAGCGGTTGAAGCCATTCAGGCACAAGTCGCGCAGGGCCTGGGATGCGAGGCGGGCGAAGTGCTGGTTTCCTCCACTGGCGTTATCGGCGTGCCCCTACCCAAAGACCGCGCGCATGCTGGCGTCGAAGCGGCTTTGACCGCCGAGCCCTGCGGATGGGAGGACGCGGCCTCCGCCATCAACACGACCGACACGTTCAACAAGGGCGCTCACACTAGCGCCATTGTCGGCGGGACACGCGTGGAGTTGGCGGGTATTATCAAAGGCTCCGGCATGATCGCGCCCGACATGGCGACGATGCTGGGATATGTGTTCACCGATGCGGATGTCGCTCCGGCCTTCCTGCAAGAACTGCTGAGCGCTGCCAATTTGCAGACCTTCAGCTGCATTACGGTCGATGGAGACACCTCGACAAGCGACACGGTCTTGGCTTTTGCGACGGGCAAGTCCGGTGCGCCTCGGATCGAGAATTGGGACAGTCCCGGAGCCGACGCCTTCGCCGCTGCCCTCACCGATATGTGCCGCCAGCTCGCCCAAGCCGTGGTCCGCGACGGCGAGGGCGCCTCCAAATTCATCACCATCCGTGTTTCGGGAGCCGCCGACGATGACAGCGCCCGGCGCGTAGGTCTCGCAATCGCCAACTCGCCGCTCGTCAAGACCGCGATTGCAGGCGAAGATGCCAATTGGGGCCGCGTTGTCATGGCAGTCGGCAAGGCGGGAGAGCCTGCGGACCGCGACAAGCTCTCCATCGCGTTTGGAGGGGTGTGGGCCGCAAAGAATGGCTTACCGGTCGAAGACTATAACGAGGCACCCGTGGCTGAGCACCTTAGAGGTCAAGAGATCGACGTCGCCGTGGACCTGGGGATCGGCGATGGCCGCGCATCGGTTTGGACCTGCGACCTCACCCACGGTTACATATCGATCAACGCTGACTACCGGAGCTAAAGCGTGGCTGAACTCTCCGCCCTCGATGCCGAAATCCGCGACCTATTCCGCTTTGCCGCCGAACGTTCAATCATGCCGCGCTACAAGATGCTGAAGGCCGAAGAGATCGAGATGAAGGGCGAGAACGACCCCGTCACCATCGTCGACCGCGAGGTGGAGGCATTCCTGACCGATGCCCTCACCAAACTCGCGCCCGATGTGGCCGTGGTGGGCGAGGAAGCGGTGGCAGAAGATGCCAGCGTCATGGAGAAACTCTCCGGCCCGTGCTGGATCATCGATCCGATCGACGGCACCTCCAATTTCGCAAGCGGAGAGGGTCATTTCGGCGTGATGATCGCGCTGGCAGATGCGGGGGAAGCGGTTGCAGGCTGGATCTACGACCCGCAACGCGACCGGCTGTGCCATGCCCGGCGCGGTGAAGGCGCGTTCGTGGATGGAGAGAAGGTCACGGCCAAACCCTCCGGCGATAGCCGCGCAAACCTCGCCGCGATGAAGGGCTTCATGCCCGATGATGCCCGCGCGATTTTCGAGGCCGAGATCGAACCGCACTATTCCATCGTCCAGCCCCCACGCGCGGCGTGCGAGCAATATCCGCTCACCGTCTTTGGCGGGCACGACCTTGCGATTTACGAGCGCACCCTTCCCTGGGACCACGCCGCGGGATGTCTGTTCCTGAACGAAGCGGGCGGCGCGTGCCTGCGCCCCGATGGCTCAGCCTACCGGGTCGATGACGGACGCAAAGGAATGGTCGGAGGGGCGAGCCGCGCTCTGTTCGATGACCTCGCTGAGCGGCTTATCAAAGCGGGCTATATGCCTGCGGATTGACCTGCTACGGACCTGCGGCTGCCAAATGGCAGAGCAACGACAGGAGGCCATCATGGCACGCAAGACCAACGATTTGACCGACCTGCCCTGCTTTCGAGCGCACTTCTAAGCGCCGTCGGGGCTACCCTTCCGAAACAAACGTGAAGCGCGGTTTGCGCTTTGTGCACGGCGACAAGGAGTTGGTCGAAAAGCTCGGCCGCAACGATCCTTGCCCGTGCGGATCGGGAAAGTGCTTTCAAGAAATGCTGCCTTAAATCAGGCCGCTTTCGACGGGTCTGAGCGCCATGACTATTGGCGCTAACAAAAAAGGGGCGCCGCAATGGGCGCCCCTTTCATAATCCAGTGTGATCGGATCAGAGCTCGCTTTCGATCCAGTCTTTCAGCTGGCTCTTCGGCTTCGCGCCGACAGCACGGGCCACTGGCTCGCCATTCTTGAACAGCACCATCAGCGGGATCGACTGGACGCCCATTTCGGCGGGAATTCCGGTGTTTTCCATGATGTCCATCTTGGCGATAGTCACCGCCTCGCCCAGTTCCTCGCTGATTTCCTCAAGCGCGGGGGCGATCATCTTGCACGGGCCGCACCACTCGGCCCAGAAATCGACCAGCACGGGCTTGTCGCTGTCGAGCACATCGGATTGGAAGCTGTCATCGGTGACGTTGACGGTGGCCATTATGGCTTCTCCTGAAAGTTGGTCCCGCGTGGTTTCGCGGCTTGAAAGACAATTTAGCCCGCTTTGCGCATCACTCAAGACCTGTGGGCGCATAGTTATCCTGTGTCTGTCCCAAACGATCCTTGTGCAACTCCAGCATCGCCCAGGGGAATTCGATCAGAAGCGGCGTTTGGGTATAGAGGACGGCACATCGCACCGCCTTGCCCGGATAGATCGCGGCGAGCGCGGCGTGATAGGCAGCCATCTGGCGCTGAGTGCTGGACGGCACTTCTTCAAGGCTGCGCGGAGGGCGGCGAGTGGTCTTGAAATCGACCACGGTTACGGCGTCCTCGCCAACCAGCAAGCGGTCCGCGACACCGGTCACAACCACACCTCCTACAATCGCTGTGAGCGGCACTTCGGCAAGCGCTCCGGGCGCGAAGATGTCGGCAAAATCGGGGTGGTTCAGGGTCGCGAGAGCGCTCTCCAGCATTTCTGCTCGCACGCCGGCGCCCAAGTCCTGCGCCTGCCGCTCCAACCAGTTGTGCGCCGCTTCCTTTCGTTGGTCATTCGGGATGTCGGGCAGCCGCTCTAGCAGCCGGTGGATGAGCACACCGCGCCGCGCGGCGATACCAGCGACCGCTGGATCGAGTGGCGGGTCTGCGCCTTGCTCCTCCCCCGCATTGGACGGCGCGAGCGGCTTGGGCGGACGCGGCTCTTCACCAATCGCGGCGGTCGCCCATGCTGGGAGCTTGGCAGTCTCCGCCGGAGGCGCAGGCGCATCCGCCTCAAACATAGGATCGGCGCGCACGCCCCACTCTCGGACCGCGCCCCAAATGTCGTCTTCCAAAGGCGGTGTGTCGAAGACGGGCAGCAGTTTCGCATACCAACTGTCTTCGTGCGGCTCGCCCTTCTTCGCCTGCCGGGGCCCGAGCGATCCGCCGATGAACAGCGCCTCTTCCGCGCGCGTCATGGCGACATAGAGCAACCGCCAATGCTCCTGCATCGCCGCGATGTTTGCGGCTTCCTCAGCCTTGGCGACCGGGCCAACGCGCTCGCTGGCGGAGAGGTTCGGGAGCGGCACAAGCGGTGCCTTGTCACCCGCGATCTCCAGCGGATCATCTGGCAGTTCGAGCGATCCGCTCGTTCCCGGTTCACCCGTCGCATCGGCGAGGATCACGATCGGACGCTGCAAGCCTTTCGAGCCATGCACGGTCATCACACGCACCTGCGCATCGGCCTCATCCGCGTCGCGCTTTAGCTCTCCGTCGCCCGCGTCGAACCACTCGACAAAGCCAGCAAGGCTCGGCGTGTGGGCAGCTTGGTAGGCAAAGGCGGCGTTAACCAGCTCGTCTATCGGATCATTCGCCTCGCGCCCCAGCCGCGCGACCAGCTTGGCTCGACCTTGCCAAGGTCCTGTCAGCAGCCAAGCGAGCAGCGCCTGCGGGGTCTCGAAATCGGCGAGCCTCAAAAGCCCGCGCAAAGTGTCAGCGGTGGCTTGAACAAACGGATCGTCAGATGCGCGCAAATGGTCCCACAGCCGCACTTTGGGACCGCGTGGCACGAATTCCAGCAGATGATCCTGCGACCACCCGATCAGCGGAGAGGCGAGCAGGTTGGCAAGGCTCAGATCATCCAAAGGCTGCGCGGCAAAGCGCAGGGCCGCCATCAGGTCTTTCACCGCTAAGGGCGCTCCCAATCGCAACCGGTCGACACCCGCAACCGCGACACCGCGCGCATGCAGCTTGGCGACAATCTGATTGGCGAGATCCTTGCGCTTGCGGACGAGCACCATGATGTCCCCTGCGCCCGCATGGCGCTTGGTCCCTTTCTCCAGCACAAAGGGTTCGTGATGCGGGTTCTTCGGATCAACCCAGCGGCTGACCTGACGCGCAATGCGGTCGGCCATTTCGGTGTCGTGGGCAGGGAGCCAGTCTCTACTATCCTCGACATCAGGATCGTCCGCCGGGCCGATCACCGGCTGCCACAGGGCGACCAGCCCTGCGCGGTCATCGCCTTCATGCGGGTCCGGCGCTTTGGGCAGGCCAAATGCCTCAAACCCGAGCGCGTCGATCACAGCGTTCACAAAGCCCAAGACCGGTGCAGAGGTGCGGAAGGAACGGCCCAATTCCGGGTCGTCAAATTCGGGCAAGCGGCGGCTTTCACGCAGCTCGAGGGCATTGGCGCGTGCATCGCTGATCGCCGCCTGCACCCGGCCCTTGGCTCGCTCGAAATTGTCAGGACTCGTGCCTTGAAAGCCGAAGATCGCCTGCTTGTAATCGCCCACGGTGAAGATCGTACGGATCTTGTCCCCGCGCGCGCCTTCGCCGGAGAAGAAGTCGTCGATCAGTGCGAAGACGATGTCCCATTGCGCGGAATTCGTGTCCTGCGCTTCGTCAATCAGGATGTGGTCAAAGCTGCGGTCCAGCTTGTAGCGGATCCACTCAGCCGCCTCTCCCTTGCCTAGCAGGGTGGCCGCCTTGCGGATCAGGTCGTCGAAATCGAGATAGCCCTCCCGCACCTTAGCCGCTTCCCACCGGACCGCAAATTCGCGGCCCATCTCAAGCGCAGGGGTGAGGAATTCGGCGAGGTTCACCAGTGCAAGCCGGTCCTTGTACAACGCGACGGCGGCAGAGACCTCGTCCTGCCAGATCGGCAGCAGCGGCTCTGCGCGTGAGGGCTTGTCCATCTTTCGCGGAGCGCCGCTCTGGATCAGCACTGTCTTATAGAAATTCTCTACCAAATCAGTGCGCTGTGCCGGGTCGGCAGCAAGCCAGATCGGCAGAAAGTCGGCCGTCGCTTGCCCGTATTTGGTCTCCCAACCCTGCATCAACGGCAGCATTGCGCGCAATTGCGCATCAGAGAAAACATCCGGATGCAGGACCTCGTCCGCCCAGTCCTCCCCCGCATCTGCCGGGATGCCAAGCAGCCCAGCCACACGCGGAGCCATAGGCGGCGTCCAAGCCGCCGGTCCCTCCCACAAATGCGCAGCCCCAGCGCACCGCATCAACCATCCGCGCAGGGCATCTGGCTCTTTGACGCGGGCGAAGTGACTGACTTTGGCGTTGAGCGTCTCGTCGCCCTCCTCCAGCATCTGTGCCAGCACATCGCGCGCGAGTAACTCGCGCTCACGGTCCTCCATCGGGCGGGCGCCGGGGGTGAGTTCTGCTTCCTCGGGAAAGTTTGCCAGCAGCCATTGCGAGAAAGCGTGAATTGTATCGATCCGCAGGCCCCCTCCCGGACAGTCCAGCACGCTCGCAAACAGCGTGCGCGCATGGGCTTGGGTTTTCGGATCAATCGGAGCGCCAAGATACTTCAACTCCTTGGCGAGCGTCCCCGAATCCAGCCGCACCCAGCGCGCGAGCACCGCGTTGATGCGGTTGGCCATCTCCGCCGCGCCTGCCTTGGTGAAGGTGAGGCACAGGATCTGCGAAGGCTCGACCCCCGGCGTCAGCAACAGGCGCAAAACGCGCGCGGAAAGCACCTGCGTCTTGCCCGTGCCCGCTGAAGCCGAAAGCCAGATATTGTCGCGCGGGTCGGCCGCTTTCAATTGGTTGCCCTGAAGGGGGAAGACAGCGCCGCTCATGCGTCATCCTCCGGGCCTGCTTCGGAGAGCCTGATCTGCCATTCCTCGAGCCGCATCAGCTGGTCGTACTCGGCATAGCCGGGGTAATCCGGGTTCTCCTTCGCCGTGAATGGCGCGTCGCCGGTGAGGTATTTGGAGATCGCCGTGTGCAGGAACGCTTCGTGCTTGGGCAGGAATTCCTCAAGCGTCAGGCCCGAGGTTTTCCTGCCCGTCTTCAATGGCTCGTCCTTGTAGCCAAAATCGCCATCTTTTTTGGCGAGCGACCAATATTCGTAAGCCGCCGTCTCACCTTTTACGCGGCCATCTGCGAAACCGGCATCGCGAGCGATCAGGCCCAGCACGCCCATTTGCAGCGCATAGCCTGCCTCAACCTGTGCGGCCTTAGGCGGGCCGCCCGTTTTGTAGTCAACAATCGCGAGGCTGCCATCAGGCAAGCGGTCGATCCGGTCGGCGCGGCCAAAGACCTTGATCCCGTCGACCATCATCGCCCCGTCGGCCTCGGAGACCAGTACCTGACGCCCCTCCTTCGCCGCCTCGTCGATCCAAGCCTCGAACTTCTCGAGAGCCGCCAGCAGGCGCGGTTGCCACAGGCCTTTGAACAGCGGATGGACCTGCGCCTCAGCAAATTTTCGCGTCGCAAAGTCGCGGATTGGGAGAGCGGGATTGGCCTCGCGCGCTGTGTGCCATGCCTCAAGAATGTCGTGCACCAGAGTGCCGCGCAAAGCCGGGTCGCCGAACGGGTCTCCGGTCAGCGGATCAAGCGTCTTCAGCCCCAATATCTCACGCGCATAGAATTGGTACGGATCGCCCAGTAACCGGTCGAGCGCAGTGGCACTGATGGTCACATCCTTGCGCTGCGCCGCAGTTGGACGCGGTTTGGGGCGCGGATAGGCTGGCGCGGGCTCAGGCGCACGGTCGAGCGGACCGAGCATCGCAGGGATGCGCGTCTCCTGATGATCCTCAACCAGATCGCCGAGCAGCGCCTGCACACGCAGCAGGAATCGAGAGGGCAAAGTCGGACCATCGCTGTCACGCTGCGCTCGGCTCAGCACGACTTCGGGGGCACCCATCGCTCCGGCCAGATCATGCGCGGCAAGGCCGATGCGGAATTCTGACCCTGGAATGCCGAGCGCGCGCAGGATGCCGGGCGCGAGCAAAGCGTCTGCTCCCGGCGCTTGCGGCCAGCTGCCTTCGTTCAGACCAGCGCAGATGATGAGGTCCGCCCTCGCCATGCGCGATTCCAGCAGACCGTAAATCGCGACGCGCGGATGCCCGCCATAAGGAGGGCGCACCGCGACCGCCTCCATCGCGTCGCGCAAGACGCCGGCAATGTCAGCGCGCGAAATCGTGGTGCCAACGGCGCGGGCGTGGAGACGCAAATCCTCCACCAGATGCGCCAGCGCTCGCCCATCCTCACGCGCCCAAACCCCGTCACCCGCAAGCGCCTGTGCGCATTCGCTGAGGCAATCGAGCGCCTCCACCAGAGGAACGTCCTGCGGCATTTGGGTAAGCGGGGCGAGGATCGGTTCAACCTCAACCCACCATTCTCCAACGCCCGCCTTCTTCGCCGTTTCAGCGAGCGGTCCAAGCCCCGGCGCGAGCGTCTCGCGCCGCAATTGGCGGTCGAAGCGGCGCAGGTTCTTGAGCCAATCTGCCCGCGCCTCTCCCCCGTCCTGCAAACGCACCAGCGGATGGCCAAGAGCGGCCACCACCAGTGCGGGGTCGAGGCCATTGGCCGCGATATCCGCCAGCAACCCCATCAACCGCCCCGCTGAGGTGAGCGACAAGGCTCGCCCCGCCGAATCGTCCGCTTTGATCGACCAGCGATCGAGATGCTGTGCGACCCGGCGCGCCAAGGAGCGATCAGCGCTGATCACTGCGACACGTTTCTCGGGCGTCTCCAAAGCCTCCCGCACCAGCAGCGCGATGGCCTGCGCCTCCTCCTCAGCGGTGGCGGCTTCCATCAGGCGCAACCCATCGAGGCGGCGTTTATCGGGCTCCAGGTCAACCCAAGACCGGCTCGCCTTGGGCGGGAGGAACAGCGAGCTGATCGCGCGGCTGCGCTGTGGCGGCGCGGCTGTCATGCCTTTGCGATGCCAGGGGCGCACTTCCGCGCGCGCAATGCCCATGCGTTCGAGCAGTAATTTGAGGTGATATTGCGGATGGGTCAGCGCATCCTTCGCGCCGAATTTCTCCGCTCCCGGCTCCGGCGCAGCGCCTGCGCGGCCAAGCTCCTCCCAAGCTTCGTCCGACAGTTGCAGATCAAGATCGGGCAGCACCACCGCCCCGTTCTCCAGCTCCGCAATCGCGCGCAACATCCGGGCGAGCGCGGGCGAGGCGCTGGTCACACCGGCTGCGAGGATCGGTGTGGCGGGAGGTCGCTCGCGCCAGCGCTTTGCGGCTCGGTCGAACAGCATGTTGCGGCGCGTCGCAGCGTCGATCTCTCCGCGCTCTTCAAGCCGGGTGTTCCAGCGCGCCGCCACCCGCGCAAACAGTCGCAGCGAGTTTTGCCAATGCTCGGAAAGATCGTCCAGCGTATCAAGCACCGGCTCGCTGAGCAGATCAGCGGGAGTCCTCTCCTCCACCAGCAGCCGGTCCATTGTCTGAGCAATCTCGCGCGCGACCCTAAGCCGAGCTGCGCCGGGAAGCGTTGGTTGCTTTTGATCTGCACGCTCGGCCGCGATGAGTTCGGCGAGTTCGAGCCAGCGCCGCGTGGGCTCTGCCGCCGGAGGAATGTCGCTAGCGCCGAGCGGATCGAGCAGCGCACCCAGGCTCTCATCCAGATCAAGATCGCCGACCGTGACCATGCGCGGCATCAGCATTCCGCCAACGCCGCTTTCGCCCGAGTGGCGCACGAAGGCCTCGGACAAAGTGCGCGCGGCGCGGCTGCTGGGGACGAGCAAGGTCAGGCGCGCAAGGCCGACACCTTCCTCAGCGTATCGTGGCACAATTCCGGCGACGAGCGCATCGGCAAAGCCGCGATGCGCGGCGATGGAATAGATGTTCGGCCCCCGGGATTCAGACACGCTTCTCAGCCACGTCTAAGCGCGTCTTCGGTCGGCGCTATCGCTTGCGGAGTGCCTACCTCAAACCACTGACCGGTAAAGGCAATGCCAAACAATCGCTCCTCCTCAATCGCGCGATTCCACAGAATGTTGGTCGAAAACTTGCCCTCCGGCGCGTCGCGTAAGAGGCGGTGCGAAACCAACTGGATACCGGTGTAGATGAAAGGCGCGATCCGGCCCTGCGGACGACGCTTCAGCCTGCCGACCGGGTCCATGTAGAAATCGCCCTGCCCGCTGAAATTGGCCGCCTGCGCATGGCTCACCAGCAGCAATAGCGCGTCCATCTCGTCCGGGTTCCACCGCTCGGACAGGTCGGCAAAGGCGTTGCGCGGCCCCTCAAGCCAGATGTTGTCGGCGTTGAGGCAGAAAAACGGATCGGGCAGCTTGTCCTGCGCTTTGATCAACCCGCCGCCGGTTTCCAGCAGTGCATCCCGCTCATCCGAGATCACGACCTTAGGCGATGCACGCTCCAGCACATGCGCCTCCAGCGCGTCGGCGAGATAATGGACGTTGACCACGGCCTTCGTCACTCCAGCCTCGCCCAAGCGGTCGAGCGCGTGGTCGATCAGCGGTTTGCCCGCAACGCGCACCATCGGCTTTGGCGTAGAAGCGGTGAGCGGTCGCATGCGTTTACCCATGCCCGCGGCCATGACCATGGCGGTGTCGGAGACGAGTGTGCTCAAGGGATCGTCCCTCCGCCGCTTTGCCGAAGTTCGTCAGAAATGTTCGCGGCAAACCACTGCGCCACAGGCGCAAGCGCGGGGTGCGCCAAATCGCGTTCCATCGCCGCCCAGACGCGAGAGATCATACCCAGATATTTGGGCTTCCCGTCGCGCTTGGCGAGGCGCACAAAGATGCCGACGATCTTAGCATTGCGCTGCGCACCAAGGCGGGCATAGTCGGCAAGGAAATGCTCATCTGCGCCCGCTTTACTTGTGTAGTAGGCGAGCATCTCAGCCTCCAGCGACTCCGACACATCGCGCCGTGCATCTTGTAGTAGCGAGACGAGATCATAGGCCGGATGCCCGACCAGAGCGTCCTGAAAGTCGATCAGGCCTTGGCTCGCCGGGTCGGAGCCGGGCAGCATGATATTCTCGGCATGGTAGTCGCGAAGGACGACAACGCCGGGGCTTTGGCGCGCCTCGATCGGGGCCAGAACCTGCTCCCACGCCGCATCAAAGCCCGCCACATCAAGGTCGAGGCCCATGGCGGGCGCGTACCACTCCACCAGCAGCCGCGCCTCTCGCAGATAGACCGCCATGTCGTAGGGCGCGAAAGGACCGGCGGGCTTTGTGTGGAGGTCGCAAAGGGCATCGATTGCGGTGGTGTAGGCGATGCGCTCATCTGCCGGGTGCTCATCCAGCCACTCTCGCATGCGGTCATCGCCGAAGTCTTCGGTCAGGACCCAGCCCGCTGCAGCGTCCTCGCCAAGGATAGCGGGCGCGCGCAAGCCCTGCCCGGTCAGCCAATGTGCGACATCAAGGAATGGCTTGGGATCTTCCTGTGGCGGAGGCGCATGCATCAGCATCGCTGTCGCGTCGCCATCGCGCCGAAGTCGGAAATAGCGGCGGAAGGAGGCGTCTCCGGCCAGTGGCTCAATCGCAGCCTTGCCCCAACCGGCTTTGGTGACGAATTCGCGCAGACCTTCGGGTAGTTCGCTCATGGCAGACGGTCTAACCAATCCGCCCCTGCTTTCACAGTCGCAATCCGACCTTCTTCTTGCGTTTCCAACAGGATCGAGAGGCAGCTCGCCTCATGCCCGAAACCGCCCGCATGATCGGGCCACTCAGCAATCAGGGCCGCGCCCTCGCGATATTCGTCGAGGCCGATTTCCTGCGCCTCGTCGGGATGGTTGAGCCGGTAGAAATCGGCATGCACCACAGGCAGCCGTAATGGCGGCGCGTCGTAGGTTTCGACAATGGTGAAAGTGGGCGACGGCACCTCACCGTCATAGCCAAGCGCCGACAGGATCGCGCGCGCTAGGGTGGTCTTGCCCGCGCCGAGGCTCCCTTCAAGCGCGACGACATCTCCGGGACGCAATTGCGCTGCAATCCGCGCGCCAAGCTGCGACGTTGCCGCCAAGTCAGGCAGGGGGTGATGCGTCGGATCGCTCACGGAAGCGTAACGATCGCCTGCGTGCCGACGCCTTTCTCGCTTTCCAGTTCGAGCGTCCCGTCATGCGCTTCGACCAATTGCCGGGCGAGTCGGATGCCCAAACCGCCACCGGCCGCCTCTTCTGCACCAGTTCCAAGCGTTCCTTCGGCCCGCGCCAGCTCATCAGGCGTCATCCCGCTGCCATTGTCGGCGATGATAATCCGTCCACGCCATGGGTCGCCCTCGCTCGGTTTGGGAAGGTGGATTTCGATAAGGCCGCCTCTGGGCGTCCAGGCGATAGCGTTATCGAGCAAATGGCCCAGCGCACGCTCCATCTGACGCGGGTCAGCGTCAACCACGCGGCCACGTCGCCCCTTCAGGTCAAGTCCCATACCAGCACCGATAATGGTGTTCTCCCGCTCCCGCACCAGCTTGGTCATAAAGGCGAGGAGGTCGATTTCTTCCTTTTGCGTTGGCAGCAGGCCCGCTTCACTTTGCGACAGGTCGAGGACGTTTTCGACTTGCTCGGTCAAGCGCTCGACCGAGGCAAGGATCGCCTCGACATAGTCCTGCGCCGCCGGTTCAAGCTCACCCGCAGCGCCGCTTTGCAGCAGTTCCGCAAACCCTCCGATTGAAGTGAGCGGGGTGCGGAATTCGTAGGACATATTGGCGAGGAAACGCGCCTTCACCGCATCCGCCTCCTCCAATGCCACAGCACGTTCGCGCAAGGCCTTCTCCGCCTTTTGCGAGTCGGTAATGTCGAGGACGCTCAGCAGCCCATTGCCATCGGGCAGCGGGACTCCAGCAAAGCGAAGTGTGCGGCCATCGGCGAGCGCAACCTGCCCGCCTTGCTCACGCCGGTCGAGTGTTGCTGCACGCACGACCGCGCCGATCTGCTCTGCCTGTTTCGGGTCGACGAGATTGGCCGCGATTGCCTGCAGCAGCCCTTCCGCACTTGGGTGGGTATCGAGGAACTCCGCGTCGAGCCCCCAAGTGCCGGCAAAGCTGCGGTTCCATAGCTGCATCGACCCATCAGGTGCGAAGATCGCGAGCGCTTCAAACAGGCTGTCGAGCGTCGCGGTGCGGGTGCGCAAAAGCGTGTCGCGCGTGGCAGAGAGCGCAAGTTGCTCGGTCCGGTCCTCGGCAATGATGACGAGACCGCCGTCCGGCAATGGTTGTCCGACGACGCGCAGGTGTACACCGCCCGAAAGCGGCCAGTTCTCCTCCTGCATGTCGGAGGCATCGAACCACGCCGCGTGCTCGCGTCGCCATTCAGGGAAGTCGCGAACCTCTGGCGTGCTGCCATGGTCGCGCGCCTCGGACAGGAAGCGTTCAAAGGGGATGCGCGCCTCGACCGTTTCGTTGGTGAGGCCAAACTGGCGGCGGAAAGGTCGGTTGGCAAAGCTGAGCTTCTCATCCGCGCCGAATTGCGCGACGCCAACGGAAAGCTGGTCGAGCATCGCGCGCTGGGCTTCGCGGAACGCGCGGAATTCCCGCGTGACCTGCTGTTGCTCTTCTACATCGAAGGCGTATCCCGCCACACCGTCGCGTCCTAGAGGCAGGTCGGAAACACGCACGGAGCGGCGCTTCCCGTCGATCGTCACCGCATCGATCCGCTCCGCCTCTTGCTGCTTCTCCAGCGCCTCTCCCGCTATCTGCGCAGGCGTCCGGCCATCGCGCGGCTCAAGCAGTTCGATCTGTCCTTCGATCACCGCTTCGAGGCTCTTTGCCCCCACCGCCTCAACATAGGCGCGGTTGACGAGGCGCAGTTTCAGGTCGGTGTCGCGGAACCACATCGGCATAGGCGCGGCCTCAATCAGACCGATGAGCGCGCTGAAATCCGCCTGCGCGCGGTTTGCCACATCGGTTAGCCGGGCAAGCTCCTCCTGACTGTTGGTGAAGTCGAACACCCACACGATCGCCGCGCCTCCGGGCGAGACCTGCGGGTCCGCCAAGACGCCCTCCAACGCCAACGCCCGCTTCGATCCGGGAGGGGTCAGCGAGTGGGTGAAGGGCGCCGCGCTCGTCTGCGTTACGCGCACTTTCTCCCACACCTCATCGACCTGAGCCTGCGTCAGGCCAACACCCTTTTCGCCCGCCAGCTCACTCAGGTACTGAGGCATCGCCTCCAGCCCCAGCCAGCGGGCGAGACGCTCTGGCGCTTCGATCCGACCATCGACACGAACCAGCAAGGGAATCGCAGGCGCTGCGTCCAGCAAATGCTGCATACGCTTGAGAGAAGTACGCAAAGCCGTATTACGCCGCGCCTTCGCCCCCGCGCGCAGCACCAGCACCGCCGCAGCCACCGTCCAGGCGGCTAGGACCAGCGCTATCGCGATCAGTTGAATGGGCGAAAATTCCATGGCAGTGAGCTATTGCGAGTGGGCGGCACTTGCAACGGGTTTAGACACCAAAAGCCCCCGCAAATACGAAGCTTTGCGAGGGCTCTGGCGATCAGACGCAATTGCACGCAAAAGATCAGTAGCGATAATGGTCCGGCTTGAACGGGCCAGCCGCTGGAACACCGATGTAATCGGCCTGCTTCTGAGAGAGCTTCGTCAACTCCACGCCCAGCTTTTCGAGGTGCAGCGCGGCAACCTTTTCGTCGAGATGCTTGGGTAGGACGTAGACGTCGTTCTCATACTCATCCGACTTGGTGAACAGCTCGATCTGGGCCAGCGTCTGGTTGGTGAAGCTTGCGCTCATTACGAAGCTGGGGTGGCCGGTGGCGCAGCCCAGATTCACCAGACGGCCTTTGGCAAGGATCAACAGGTTCTTGCCATCGGGCAGCGTCACCATGTCAGTGCCTTCCTTGATCTCTTTCCACTCGTAATTGTCGAGCGCAGAGATCTGGATTTCGCTGTCGAAGTGGCCAATATTGCAGACGATGGCCATGTTTTTCATGTTCTTCATGTGCTCGCCGGTGATGACGTCTTCGTTGCCGGTGGCGGTCACAAAGATGTCGGCGCGCTTGGTCGCTTCTTCCATCGAAACGACTTCGTAACCGTCCATTGCGGCTTGCAGAGCGCAGATCGGGTCGATCTCTGTGACCATTACACGCGCGCCGCCATCACGCAGCGAAGCGGCCGAGCCCTTGCCCACATCGCCGTATCCCGCAACGCATGCGACCTTACCGGCCAGCATCACGTCAGTTGCACGGCGGATCGCATCGACCAGGCTTTCTTTACAACCATACAGGTTGTCGAACTTCGACTTGGTCACGCTGTCATTCACATTGATCGCCGGGAACGGCAGCTTGCCCTGCTTGGCGATCTGGTAGAGGCGCATAACTCCCGTTGTGGTCTCTTCCGAAACGCCTTTGATGTTCTGGACGCTCTTAGTGAGGTAGCCAGGCTTCGCCTTAACGTAGGCTTTGAGCGCGCGCTGGAATTCAATCTCTTCCGCGTTGGCAGGCGCAGGCAATTCCTCACCCGCTTCGATCCGTGCGCCCCAAAGCGCAAACATGGTCGCATCGCCACCATCGTCGAGGATGATGTTAGCGGTCAGATCCGGGTCAGCGTCGGTCGACCAGTCGAAGATGCGGCCGACATAGTCCCAGTAGTCCGCCAGCGTTTCGCCCTTCACGGCGAAGACCGGAATACCCTGCGCCGCGATCGCCGCTGCTGCGTGGTCTTGCGTTGAGAAGATGTTGCAGGTCGCCCAGCGCACTTCCGCGCCCAGAGCCACAAGCGTCTCAATCAAGACAGCGGTCTGGATCGTCATATGCAGCGATCCGGTAATCCGCGCGCCTTTGAGCGGTTGGGCTTCACCATACTCTTCACGCAGCGCCATCAGGCCCGGCATCTCGGTTTCGGCAATGGCAATCTCATCGCGCCCATATTGGGCCAACGAGATGTCCTTGATGATATGCTCTTGAGTGAGCGCAGCGGTCGCCATCAGTGTCTCCATCGGGGAAGTGAAATCGTTGTGCTGCCCTCTAGCGATGTCGTCACTGACAAGCAAATATAAAGTTATCTTTATATGTGTAACTGCGCAGTCATGCGTAGGGTTCAGCTGCGGGAAAATCGCCTGGCAAACAGGTCTTGCGCCGTCCTGGACAACTGCCAGCCATCCTGACTCGTAGCGAGGCTTAGAGTGACCTGCTTAAGGTCGGAACAGCCCAGCGTCGGATGCCCATCGCCATAAGCGTTCGCCATCGCCACCCCGATCCGGTCGAGCGCGCTGCGGCTACCCTCCTCCCCATGTTGCGCGACAAGCGCCTGGGTCAGCGTCTGGTGGGCCTGTTCCAAAGTGCGGCGATGCGCGCTTGCAAACATTTCATATTCGCGCTGGAAGTCATGGGCGGTCGCGCGACACCTTAGAGACGTCACCATCAGCATAATGTTGAGCCGCTGGATGTTCTCGGCATTGTCGGCGATGGAAAGGCGATCATCGGGCACCTCCAACACATCTTCGTAGGGCAAATGCATCGCGGCGGCGGCTTGCGGCGCGGCGAGCATGGCGGCGCCGGCCAGAGCAGCGAAAGAAAGGCGGAAAGCGGTCATAGTGGCATCTCCTTGAAGGGAGTGGATGGGCACGACCAACGCCTTTCTGGCCCCGCATGATTTACCGCTTCTTCAAGCCACGCAGTAAAGCGCAATTAACGACAAAGACCCTGAGTTGCACTGCAAGCATCGCTTAATCATTGCCCCCGTCCCAGCGGGCCCTATATCGGGAAGACAAGCGCTCAATCCGCCGTATGGATGAGCGCAAGCGACACAAATTGGAGTGACGAGCGATGACGATTTCGGTGGGTGACAAACTTCCAGAAGTGAACATGGTCAAGGCAACGGCGGAAGGCCCTCAGCCGGTTTCATCAGCTGAATATTTTGCCGGCAAGAAAGTCGCGCTGTTCTCCGTTCCTGGTGCCTTCACGCCGACTTGCTCGGCCAAGCATCTGCCCGGCTTCGTTGAGAAGGCCGCGGACCTCAAAGCCAAGGGCGTCGACGAGATCGTTGGCACCGCTGTCAACGACGCCTTCGTGATGGGCGCATGGAACGCTTCCGCGGGTTCAGACGACATCACCATGCTCGCCGACGGCAATGGCGACTTTGCCGAAGCGGTTGGCCTGACCATGGACGGATCAGGCTTTGGCATGGGCAAGCGCGGCCAGCGTTTCTCGATGGTGATCGAGGATGGCACCGTAACCCAGCTCAACGTCGAAGCGCCGGGTGATTTCAAAGTGTCGAGCGCGGAGCACATGCTCGGCCAACTCTAAACCCGCGCAAAACCAAGAAACGCAAAGCCGGCGTACCCCAGCGGTGCGTCGGCTTTTTTGCGCCCTCTTCACCACCTTGCAAGAAATGCAAGTTGATGAAGTGCATCCGCAGATCGCTGTATCTAGATGCGCCTGAACCAAACGCACGAAACCCCGCCGGGATGGGCGGGGTCGTGACAAGGCAGCTATTCGATTTTGAAAGAACGGACACCGCAATAGCAGGCAGATCTCATGTAGGAAAATCCGCCTGCGCTAATGGGTCCACCCCGACTTTCCGCTAGCCCTTGCGCCTCTGGCTTGGCATCAAGCCCATCATGACGACACAAACCGTAGCCATCCTGACCGCCGGAGGTCTCGCCCCCTGCCTGTCCTCTGCGGTTGCGGGATTGATCGAGCGCTACACTGAGGTCGCGCCGGATATCCGCATCCTTGCCTATCGCAACGGCTATGCCGGGCTGCTGACCGGAGACTTTGTCGAGGCGACGCCTCAGGTTCGCGCCGATGCAAGGCGGCTGCATGCCTTTGGCGGCAGCCCCATTGGAAACAGCCGGGTCAAGCTCACCAATGTCGAGGATTGCGTCAAGCGTGGGCTGGTGCAGCCGGGCGAGGACCCGCTCGCAGTCGCGGCCGAGCAATTGCAGCGCGATGGCGTCGATATCCTCCACACAATTGGCGGCGACGATACCAACACGGCGGCTGCCGACCTCGCCGCTTTTCTCGCCAAGAAGGCGATCAAGCTCTCAGTCGTCGGTTTGCCCAAGACGATCGACAATGACGTCATCCCCATTCGCCAGTCACTCGGTGCGTTTACTGCCGCCGAGCAGGGGGCGGTCTTTGCGCGCAACATTATCGCCGAATTCTCTGCCAATCCCAACATGCTGATCGTGCACGAGGTGATGGGACGGCACTGCGGCTGGCTGACCGCGGCGACCGCTCATGCGCATCACGAATGGGTCAAAACCGCGCCCTTTGCCGAGTGGGCCGACAATGCCGCCGCGTGCTGGGATGTGCACGGTGTCTATGTGCCTGAGGCCACAATTGACATCGGCGCAGAGGCCAAGCGCCTTCGCACCACTATGCAGGCGCATGGCGGCGTGAACTTGTTCATCTCCGAAGGCGCAGGACAGGACGAGATCGTCTCTGCCATGGAGCAAGCGGGCGAAGAGGTGCCACGCGACGCCTTCGGCCACGTCAAGCTAGACAAAATCAACCCCGGCCAATGGTTCGCCGAAAGCTTCGCTGAGGAACTCGGCGCCGAAAAGGTACTGGTCCAGAAAAGCGGTTACTTCTCCCGCTCCGCCCCCGCCAACGAAGCCGACCGCAGACTTATAGAACAATGCACAAGGCTGGCCGTAGACGCAGCCATTCGCGGTGAAAGCGGCGTTGTCGGAGAAGACGAAGAGCGCGGTGACGAACTGTCCGTGATCGGTTTTGAGCGGATCAAAGGCGGCAAGGCCTTCGACACAAGGCTGCCGTGGTTTGAAGCGCTGCTCAAGGAGATTGGGCAAGCCAAGGGATCGTAAGCAACCCGGAAGAGGGCAAGCAGAGGATTTGCTTGTATTGACGAAACTCAGAAAGCTGCCGCTCCTACCGCGTAAGAAGGGTTTCCAATTGCCGATTTATGTGCGCGAACGAGTCAATGACCCCGTCAAATACGTGATCAAGAGCGCGACCGTATCCTTCATTAATTACAGCGACTTCGAAGCCTAGCTTTTCAAGAAGTGCCAATGCTTCGCCCGCATGATGAGCGTCTGCAATCCGAAGATCATTGTTGATGAACAACGGAGCAATTGCCGTGTTGCGAGTTTTCAAATCGTCTTCTTCAGGCCCCGATGCGAAGGCTTCAAAGCTCTCACCGTCACGGTTCAAGCGCTCAAGGATGTTAGTGAGCGCTTGAAGCAACCTTAGGCTAGCAAAGTCTTTCACGTGATCGCCATCATGACCAGCGTGAATAACTAGCCTTCTGAGAAATGCGTTAGGTATCTCTTGCCAAAATTCGTGAACACTTTTGCATCGCGATAGGAAGGCTTGTTCAGTCATATCCAGGGGTGCAACTTGAGCAAGCCGGCTCAGTTCAGGATAATTAAGCCAGCCATTTGCGCGCAGTTCAGCACGAGAAATCGTGACAAGATCATTCGCACCCTCTGGCTCGCCTAGATCTTGCCCAAGAGCGGATAAGAGCTCTGCCAGTCGCAAAATTTGCTCCACATAGCGTCCTGTCTTTGCGACGATGTGCTCTTCATCCTTGTCGAACTCTTTGGCCTTTTGTGGATCAATCGCATACTTATGGGCGTGGACGATTTCTCGGTCTGGCTTGGGTTTGTAGAGCTCACGCATTGGCACCCAAATCATATTTCGTCCCACTCGTACGCAACCCGTGAAACTCCATTGTCCCCTGTAAGATGGGCTGCAACGCCAAGCCTGATCGACCTTCAGCGGCACCGTCTCGTAAAAGCCGCTTTGCTCATATTTTTCTAAGAACCGATCATCCAGATACATCGGTGTGATTGCCGTTAGCGCATTGGCTCTGCCATCTGTCATCGGCCCCTCGATGCCCGGCCAAAGGAGCCCACTGGCAGTTGGCTCGGCGCAGAGTTCTGGGCCAATCGCGTGGACAATCGCCCAAACTTGAATGAGCAATCCATCCTCATGCTCGCGAATATCGAGATCATACCAGCCCTTGTCCGGCGTTATTTTCGCGTGACGCTCTCCATTCATCAGATTTCTGATTTCTGGGCAGTCTGGCAGCAAAGACTGATAGAAGAACAAGCGAATGCCATATGATCCACGCATCCAGAGATATCGTCGAAGATACTCGTTCGACATCGACCAATTCACATTGCGTTTTGAAGTGTAGTGATACTCCGTCGAGACCTCGCCGTCTGCGACGCCAAATTCCGGAAGTGTCAGATCATCATAAACGAGTTTCTGATGCTCACCACCTAGCAAGCGGGGGGTCAGCCCTAAAGCTACCATTACCTTTTCGGCGAGTTGATACCCATAGTATGATCCGTCACCTCGCGACATTACAATGTAGTCGAGGCCCGAAACAGAGATATCGAAGTCGTTTAGACCACCGGCGTGTTCTATGAAGGGATTTGAGTGATAAACCACACCGTTGCCGGTCTCATCATATTGAGCAACGTTTCCTGGCCCAGACTTTGGATCGAGTGCCAGAATCATATGAACGTATTCACGCTCAGGCCCATAAGGATCAAACTCGAACCGCGTCGTTACATCGACGCGTAACTCTGGCCTGTTTCCAACTGGTTCAAGCAGCGAACGTAGACGAGGCGGCAGAAATGCAGAGTCAATAGGGAATTCATTTAGATAGTCGATCATTGCTCAATCTATGTTTGAAATTGGAGCTTGCACCAATGGCAAGCTATCCCCCCACTCACCCCGGCAACGCATACGTAACCGTCGACTGCGCGGCGATGTTCTCCGGTTCGTCCTGCCATATCCTGACATCGACTGTCGCCAGCCTGCGTCCAAGCTTGATGATTTGTGCATCGGCGTAGAAATCGCGCGAGGCGAGCCCTCGCAGGAAGCTCATATTGAGGTTGCTTGTCACCGCCATCGGCACGATGCCGATATGGGCGAGGATCACGGCATAGGCCGCGCGGTCGGCGAAGGCCATTTGCGTGGGGCCGGAGACGATTCCGCCGGGGCGCAACATCGCCGCTTCAGCAGAGTGTCTCAGCCGCATGAAGCCGGGCTTTAACTCGGTAAAGTCGTGAAAGCTGCGATCCTGCCCCGGAAACGCCTCAACAAAGAAGTCGGCGAGCTCTTGCGGAGTGAGGACGGGTTTGAACGATTGGGCCATGCGCGATCACATGGCCCGAAATCATTGCTCGCTCAAGTGACCGCTCAGTAGCCCATCAGGCCCAGCACTTCCTTGCGGCTTGCCGGGTCTTCAAGGAAGCAGCCCATCATGCGGCTGGTGAGCATCTCAACTTCGTGCACTTTCACGCCGCGGCCGGTCATGCAGCCATGCTCTGCCTCAATCACGACAGCGACGCCGCGCGGTTCGAGATTGTTCCAGATGCACTCTGCCACCTCAGCAGTCAGGCGCTCTTGCACCTGAAGGCGGTTGGCATAGCCGTGCAGCACGCGCGCCAGCTTGGAGATGCCGACGACCTTATTGTCGGGCAGATAGGCGATATGCGCCTTGCCCGTGATCGGTGCCATGTGGTGCTCGCAATGCGACTGGAAGGGAATATCCTTCAGCAGCACGATCTCTTCATAGCCGCCAACCTCTTCGAAGATGCGGCTGAGGTGGATGGCGGGGTCTTCCTGATTGCCGCGGCAATATTCCAACCACGCACGGCCCACGCGCTTTGGCGTGTCGAGCAGGCCTTCGCGGGTCGGATCATCGCCCGCCCAGCGCAGCAAAGTGCGGATCGCGTCCTGCACGTCTTCGGGTACGTCGGGCTTGTTCAAGGGATTGTCCGGGTCAAATTCATCAGCATCATGCGGGTTCATATAATTCACAGCATTACCTCTCTGTAGCCGTTTCCGGCCTATTCCTGGCAAGCAAATGGACCCGGTGCCGGTCCGACCTACTTCCTTGTCATTGATCCCAAGGATTAAAGCGCTGCGAGTTCAATGTGTTCCCTGCGAAATTTGCAACAAACACCTATGCGGTTGCAAGGAACGGAGCGTGCAGCCTCTCTCGGCCTCCCCATGGGTAGGCATATAGGGAAGTTTTCCAGATTTTGCATCCCCTTGCGCCGGAAATTGAACCGCGCCGGAGACAGAACCAAAAAAGGGACCACCCTCTTGGGGAATCCCTTTTTTGGCGCGCCAGGAAGGATTACTCCGCCGCTGGCGCGGCTCCGTCGTCTCCGCTGCGCTCCGACTCCGAAGTTCGCCTCCTCCCTATGACCCACCAAAAAAGCCCACACCTTGCGGTATGGGCTTTTTTGGCGCGCCAGGAAGGATTCGAACCTCCGGCCGCCTGATTCGTAGTCAGGTACTCTATCCAGCTGAGCTACTGGCGCGCATTGGAGGGCGGCTATTAAGCGGGTGAGAGCGGCTTGGCAATCCCCTGCGTGCCCTGTTTTGCGACTTTCGGTGCGATCACGCGAAAAGCTGGGCGGCTAACTTCGAATCAAGCGGCGGTTTGTCGAGCGATGCGATTCTTTCCTGCGCGAACCAATCAACCGCGCCGCCTTCCAACGCCTGCGGCTGCCCCACCCAATCGCTGATTCTGTAAAGCAGGATGACAATCGGCTGAGCGCCCTCTCGCCCGGTCTCTTCGGCGAAGGCGACGGGCTCACACGCCTCCTCTCGCACCGTGATCCCTAACTCCTCGTGCAATTCTCTTATCAAAGCTTTGACTGGAATTTCAGCATGTTCGACCTTGCCACCCGGAAACTCCCATAGTCCGCCATGCATCTTTCCATAGGGCCTGCGATGCATAAGCCAATCATCACCTGGCCCCTTCAAAGCACCCGCCACCACCCAGATCGGCTCACCACTCATGTCGGAATATTTTCCATCTCGATGCGTCTTCTCAACCTTTTCTTAACGTGGCCACGCGATTTTCATGGCTGTCAGTAACGTACACACGGAAGCCACCATGAATTTGATCACGTTCCTTAAGCACATTGGAAACGACGATTCGGGTGCCACTGCTGTTGAATACGGTCTGATCGTGAGTTTGATCGTCATTGCCATGATCGGTGCTCTCAACGGCGTAGCCAATGAGACTGTCGAAATGTGGAGTGAAGTCAGAACCGCGTCTGAAGAGGCAATGAACTAGAAAATTAGGAATTCCGAAAGCTTCGCAATTAGGAATTTCTCAACAGCTAGCCATTATCTCGATGAAAGTTCGCTCGAAAAGTTTGACGGCGGACACGGGTACCGAAGACTGAAACCAGGAGACTACAAATGAAATTCTTTAACAAGCTCGCTCGCGACGAACAGGGTGCAACTGCTATTGAGTACGGCCTGATCGCTGCTCTTATCGCTGTTGCTGCTATCACTGCAATGGGTTCGCTGGGCAACACCCTTTCGGACACTTTCTCGGAAGTTCAGACCGAAATGGCTGGCTAAGTCGAAAGACTAACCGAAAAAAGAGGCGGCGGGGTTTTCCCCGCCGTCTTTTTTTGTGCGTGCTGTGTTTTGCGGTGTGCCAGGCCACCCGCTCCCTAATCACCTACCGCGCACGACGAGCTTCACTCGCTGCCCTGCGATCAGCCCTTCATTCGGGCCCAGTCCATTGAGCACACGGAACCGCTCCACCTGCGCAGTATCATAGGCCATCCGCCTCGCAAGCCCGCTCACCGTATCCCCGCGCTGAACCGTCACAACGTCAATGACGCGCGGAATCACCTGTGCCGCTTCGCTCGAACTGATTCGCCGCATCGATTGGAACATCGCTGAAAACGTATTGCTGCGTCCCGCCGGGGTCACAGCCATGAAATGGTAGGCGCGATCATTCGCGAACTCATAGGCGAAGATCACCACATCAACCTGATTGCCGTTGTTGTTGACCCGGGCCGTCCCATAGGCTGCGGGCAAGCCATTGACTGTCGTGCGCTGAATACTCTCCGGCGCGAGGGTGCTGTTCTCACCTCCCGCTGCACGGAATTGCTGACGCACATAGGCATCGAGGTCGCCACTATACGATGCCAGCGTCAGCTGCGCTTGGCCGCCCTGCCCGTTCACACTCACCGCGCGGGTCGAGTTGATCATATAATAGCCCTGCGGCGCGTCGAATGTCAGACGCAGATCCGGATGGATGAAAGCATTGCCCTCAATCACGCCCTGACGCGGATTGTCGCCATAGATCATCCCGTCAATCTGAGAGAGAAATGTATCGCGATTCAGGCGGTTACCCGGCTTGTCACTAGCATAGGCATTGGCCAGACGGACGCGGGCGACAGGCTCTGGATGGGTGCTCGCCCAAACCGGAGGGCGTGCGTTCTCACGGCCTTGGAGCCGCGCGTCCAGCTCGACCTGAGCGGAAAGACGCTCCAGCAAAGTCGCCATGGCGCGCGGGTCGTATCCGCCGCTGCTGATAAAATCGATGCCGAGCCGGTCGGCCTCTTCCTCTTGCTCGCGAGAGTGAGCCAGCGTCAGATATTGCGGTGCCTGCAATGCGCCGCGCGTCAGGACATTGCCGACCTGACTGTCGCCCAGCAGGACGCTCGACAGGATCGCAACGCCAGTGCCCAAAATCGTGTTGCGCTGTGCCCGTGATTGCCTGCGCGCAGAGTGCCGCGCGACGACGTGACCAACTTCATGGCCCATCACCGCGGCGAGCTCAGCCTCGTTATCCATCAGGGAGATCAGCTGGCGGGTTGAATAGATGTAGCCGCCCGGCACCGCGAAAGCGTTGTTGACCGAGCTGTCGAGCAAAGTGACTTCGAAACTGTCGCGCGAATTGCCCGATTGCACGACCATGTCCTTGCCAACCCGCTCTACATAGGCAGCCAGCGGACCTTCAACCTCACCGCCAAATTCGGACACCAATTGCGGGTGATATTGCGCGCCTTGCTGCGCCTCTGTCTGCGTGATCGGAGTTGAGGCGGAGGGGATTGGTCCGCCCGCTCCCAAGCAACCGCTCAGCGCGAGGGCCAGCGGCGCAACGCCCAACATCCCGATTTTCTTGCGTGTCATGGTCATGGCTTCTCTCCCGCTAAAGCTCTGTTTGAGCGATAGTTAACGGGAAATCGCGACCTGCGAAAGCCCCGGAGGGCGCAATCCCGACGCAAACCAAGCGCAAGTCAGCCAGCTTTTACGACAATTTACGAAGGAGCGCTTTGCGCGCCTAACCGCCGATTTGGAGGAAGCGATCTTCGCGCATCTGGCGGATCGCATCGCTGTCCATTGCGCTCAACGTGTCGAGCTCCTCACCAATCGCTTTGCCGAGCAATCGGGCCATGCCCTGAGGATCACGATGCGCGCCGCCGACGGGTTCTTTGACGATCCGGTCGATGACTTTGAGGCGCTTCAAATGCTGCGCGGTGATCTTCATCGCTTGGGCCGCTTCGGAGGCCTTCTCCGCCGTGCGCCACAGGATCGAAGCACAGCCTTCCGGAGAAATGACTGAATAAACAGCATGTTCGAGCATAAGCACACGCTCAGCGCTCGCCAGCGCAACCGCGCCGCCAGAGCCGCCCTCACCCACAATCACGGAGACCATCGGCGTCGGCAATGCCAAACACGCCTCGGTAGAGCGGGCGATGGCTTCGGCCTGTCCGCGCTCTTCGGCTTCGATGCCGGGGAAGGCGCCGGATGTGTCCACAAGCGTCACAACCGGCAGGCCATAACGCCCAGCCAAGTCCATCAAGCGGATGGCTTTGCGATAGCCCTCAGGCTTGCCCATGCCGAAATTGTGTTTGATCCGGCTTTGGGTGTCGTTGCCCTTTTCGTGGCCAATCAGCATCACTCGCCGGCCCGGCTCGCCATCTTTGGTCTTCAGCCGCGCAAAACCGCCCATGATCGCATGGTCATCGCCATACAGCCGGTCTCCGCCCAAAGGCATGAATTCGGTGAAGGTATGCTCAATATAATCACGAAAATGCGGACGCTGCGGATGGCGTGCGACCTGCGTTTTCTGCCACGGAGTGAGCGAGGCATAGGTTGAGGCAAGCAGCTCTGCGCTCTTGGCCTCTAGCCGCTCAATCTCAGACGCGACATCGACCTGGTGATTGGCATCGAGCGAGCGCATTTCCGCAATCCGCTCTTCAAGGCTTGCAACCGGTTTCTCGAATTCGAGGTAAGAAATCATGGGTTGGCGCTAGTCTCTAGAGGCTCGCGCGGCAAGAGGGTGACGCGAATTTACGAGCTCCACAAGGCGGGCTGCATCCACATGGGTGTAGATTTGCGTGGTCGCGATATCCGCATGACCAAGCAGCGTTTGCAGGACGCGCAGATCCGCTCCGCCCTCCAGCAGATGGGTCGCAAAGGCATGGCGCAGGACGTGCGGGCTGATGCCTTTGGGGTCGAGATCGGCGCGCACCGCCAGCTCTTTCAGCATCTGGAACAGCCGCACACGGGTCAGGTGCTTGCCGCCGCGCGAGGGGAAAAGGAATTTGTTGGGCGGGTCGCTGGGGCGGATTTTGAGCCACGCACTCAAAGCCTCGCTCGCCCGGTCGCTGACCGGGACCATGCGGGCCTGCCCGCCCTTGCCCATGACGGTAATCAGCGGCGCATCGCGCGGGACAGCAGTGAGCGGCAGGCTGACAAGCTCTGTCGCGCGCAGACCCGATCCGTAGAGCATCTCTAGCAAAGCCAATTGCCGCACCGAGACGCGCGCGCCGGTCGACGCCTCTAGTTCCGCGCGTTCCAGCAGCGCCTCGACCGCGTCATGGCTGAGAACCTTGGGCAAAGGCCGACGCGTTCGCGGATTGGGCAGCGCGCCGGAGGGATCATCGCTGCGCCACCCTTCATCCACCGCAAAGCCAAAGAATTGCCGCAAGGCAGAGGCTTTGCGCGCCACCGTCGATGGGGCAAGCGCGGTCCATTCGCCCGCCAGTTTCGCGACCTGTGGGCGTGAGGCTTTGGCGAGGTCTCCGACCGCCTCCTCCGCGCCGTCCAGATCACGCCGATACGCCGCCAGAGTGTTCACCGCAGCGCCTCGCTCGGCTGCGAGCATATCGAGGAAAGCCTGGGTCGCTTGGGACATTTGCGGCGTTACCCGCGCGCGACCGCCTCTGCGGCGATCATACGGGCTTCGGCTTCGAGGCCGACGGCGGTAAGCGCGGAGGTGATGTGGTAGAGGTGGAGCGGCGTCATCTGCGACCAGCTCTCCCCTTGCATGCCCAGCCCGGCCAGCATTGCAACCAAAGCAGGATTGCGGACCTCAGCGGCGCGCGAAATCGCCCGCGTCCAGCGAGATTGCCGGGTCAGGTCAACGCCAGCGCGCTCGCCAAAGGCGTTTGCCGAGCCGCTTGGCAAACGACCAAGCCCTGCGAGGCCCGCAGCGAGAAACGCCGATTTGCGCTGCTCGGCGCTGTCATCATTGTCGAGGAACGCGTCAAAGCCCTCTTCGCTCGCTGCGATACTTTCGGGATTGCTGAGCGTCACGAGAGCCCATCCGAGCGAGCCTTCCTCAACCGCAGGCCTCCACGCAGCCGCATCGCGGTCGAGACCGGCGGTCAGCATCGACGCGATCAAATCGCCCGAGGCATCGCCATAATCGCTGATCGGAGGAATGCGCGCAGCGGCATAGGCGGTCAGGATCAGACCGGGAAATTGCGCACTCTCGTCATCAGACGATGTGCTCCAAATCGCGCGCATCGCTGCGATTCGGTTTTCTGGATTGGTTGCCGTGTAGGCCTCGCGCAGCAGCGCCGCCCGCTCGCTAACATCGCCGCCCAAAGCTTCGTCTGAATAGGCTTGGGAATACAGGTCGACCAAGGCGCTTGATGACAGCACGCCATAGCGCGCTGCGCTCTCTGCAAAGGCTGCGCGTTGGCCCAACGGCAGACCCGCTGCACTTGCGCCCGACAGCTTGTACAGCCGCGCGCGCGGTCCTTCCAAAGCAGCGCTCAACAATTCGTCGGGGATGCCCTCTCCCACAGCGTTGGCGATGGCAAAGCGCCATGGGGTGAGCTCTTCAACGCCCTCCCAACTGACCGTCGTCCCGCCACGGCCACGTCCTGCCGCCCCGGCAAAGCGTTGGGCCAGCAGAAGGTCGATCTCAGGCGCGATCTCCTCCGATTGCGCTGCGTTGAGCTGCGATCCTGCAAGCGCACCCTCGCCCGCATAGGCGTTGCAGATCGCTTGCAGCATGGTCCATTGCGCATCCTCGCGCAGATCGGGTTGGAAACGAACCGCCGGACACACGCCAACCAGATCATTGCCTGCGATATAAGACGTTAGCGCCTGCGCGGTCAGGTCAGCGTCCCAATTTCCGGTATCCACGTCCTGCAACAAAGCGCGAGCCACTGCATATTCGCCCATCGAATTGAGCACGCCCGCTCTCAGCGTCGCAAACTCAACCGGGTTCATGCCCTCAGGCGCGGTCAATCGGCTCGCCACAGCGCGGCGCATCAGAATATGGCCCCAGCGTGAGACAAACGGACCTTGCGTGCCATCCAGCACAGCGCGGACGAGGCTTTCCGGCTGATTGGCGAGCGAACCGGTCGGGAAACCCCCTTCCTCAGGGGCAAGCACGCCCACCCGCGACATGGCGCGACGGGCAGCGGGAGGAATGTCAAATTGCGGCTTCAGGCCGAGCAGGTCATCAAGCTCATCAATGGAAAGCTCTTCCAGCTCCTCCAATGTAGGCAACCCTTCTAGATCCGCCTCTGACACGCTCGGAACGCTGGGCAAATTGCCCGACGGCGGAGGCGTGGAGCTGCCAAAAGGCGGCGCATCGGGCGCTCTTGGCGGTGCAACGGCAGGGCCGGTCGGCGCAGTGGTCGGTGGCGGAGCGGGAGCCGGTGTCGGCGCGGGCGCTGGATCGTCAAAACCCGGCGGAAGCAGGCTTTCCGGCGCGTCTTGTGCGCTTGCGAGACCACTCAGAGTAGCCCCGCCAGCAGCGGCCACCAGTCCCAGAGCCATCGCCGATCCAAGCAGAAGGGACTTGCGCATCACGCCTCTCCCCCGCCGATCGCCACAGGCTGAGAGATCGGACGCAGCGGCTCTTCGCCTGCATCAATATAGGCCAGCGCCAACACGCCGATCACGGCCAGCCCGGCATAAAGCGGCCAGCGCCCGGCGCGGTTCTTCGCGTTATTGGCCCCCAATAGCACCGGGGAATGCTGCTTGCGTGAAAGCTTAGACATATTGCGCGCGCTCTACCCCATCTATAGGCCGTCTCGCAATGACTGCTGACACACACCCACACCAAAAGTCCACTGAGCAGATGGCCGAGCGGATCGATCGCCCGATCGTGCTGGTCGGGTTGATGGGTGCGGGCAAGTCCACGGTGGGCCGGCGGCTGGCAGCAATGCTGGATCGCGGCTTTGTCGACGCAGACGATGCGATTGAGGAGGCAGCGCAGCGCAGCATCCCTGAGATTTTCGAAGAATTTGGCGAGGCCTATTTCCGCGATGGGGAACGCCGCGTGATCGCTCGGTTGATCGAAGAGAACCATGGGATCATTGCAACAGGGGGCGGCGCTTTCGTCGATCCGGAAACCCGCGCGCTGATCTTGGACAAGGCCATCGCGGTGTGGATCGACTGCGATATCGACACTTTGGTCGAGCGCACGTCGCGCCGCGACACGCGGCCTCTGCTGCGCAATGGCGACCCGAGGCGAATCCTCACCGACCTGTATGAGCAGCGCGAACCTTTTTACAAACAGGCGCAGATCCGCGTGGGCAGCGATGACAGCCCGCACAATGACACAGCGCGCGCAATTATCGAGGCGATTGACCAATGGCTGTGATTGAAGTGGCGCTGGCCGGGCGCAGCTATGATGTGCGGGTTGGCGAAGGATTGCTGGGCGATGTGGCCGACCAAGCGCGCGCATTTCTTGAGCCCTATAAGGGACGCAAAGTGCCTATGGTCGCCGACGTCAATGCGCGCAAATTCCATGGGGAGACACTGGAGCAATCCTTGGCCAGCGATGGCTATGAGATTGCCTGGTTCGATGTCGCGGTGGGCGAGGGTTCGAAGAGCTGGGAGACCCTCTCCAAACTCACCGAATGGTTGCTCGCACTGGGCATCACCCGCTCCGATCATGTCTTTGCGCTGGGCGGAGGGGTCGTGGGCGACCTCACCGGCTTTGCCTGCTCGATCCTGAAACGCGGCTGCGGCTTTGTGCAATTGCCGACGACCTTGCTTGCCCAAGTGGATAGCTCGGTCGGAGGGAAAACCGCGATCAATGTGCCTGCGGGCAAGAACCTGATCGGTGCGTTCCACCAGCCCTCACTGGTTTTGATCGACACCGCCACGCTCGACACTCTGCCTGACCGCGAAATGCGCGCGGGCTATGCTGAGGTGATCAAATACGGCCTGCTTGGCGATCTGGCGTTCTTTGAGTGGTTGGAGGCGAATGGTGCCAAAGTCCTCGCCCGCGAAAACGAAGCGCTCACCCATGCCATCGCCACCAGCGTTGAAGCCAAGGCGCGGATTGTCGCCGAGGATGAGCGGGAGACTTCGGGCGTGCGCGCTCTGCTCAATCTGGGACACACATTCGGCCATGCGCTGGAGGCGGAGACGGGCTTTTCCGACCGGCTCCTACATGGCGAGGGTGTGGCGCTGGGCATGGTGCTGGCAGCACGCTATTCCGCAAGGCGGGGTGAGCTGACCGGACAGGATGCGGGCCGCGCGGCGGCGGCGATTGCTGCGTCGGGTTTACCGAGCGAGATCAGGGGGCTGGGCCTCACTTGTGACGGCCAGCGGCTGGTCGACCACATGCTCCACGACAAGAAGATGGAGAGCTCCGGCACCCTCCCCTTCCTGCTGCTCAAGGCCCTTGGGCAGGCCTACATGGCGCGCGATGTAGAGCTGGCGGACGTGGCGGCGTTCCTTGACGGTGAGTTGGCATGACCCGCTTCATCGACCTCTCGATCCCGATCACCAATGATGTGATCTCAGATCCAGACGTTATGCGGCCCAAGGTCACTTACATGACCCACGAGGACACGTGGGAGCAGATCGCGATGTTCTTTCCCGGCCTTGAGAAAGACGACCTGCCTGATGGCGAAGGCTGGGCGGTGGAGATGCTGGAGCTGTCCACCCATAACGGCACCCACATGGACGCGCCGTGGCATTTCCACTCGACCACCGATGCAGGCAAGAGCCCTGCGCCGAGCATCGACGAAGCGCCGCTAGACCGGTTCATGCGACCCGGCGTGAAGCTCGACTTCTCGCACTTGCCGCACGGCCATGTGGTGAACGCAGCTGAGGTTAAGGAGGCACTCGCCAAGATCGAATATGAGTTGCAACCGCTCGACATCGTGCTGGTGCAATCGGGCGCGGTTTACGGAACGGAGAACTTCACCGATCAAGGCGTTGGGCTAGGCGCAGAAGCGACCCTCTGGCTGACGCAGCACGGCGTCGAAGTCGTCGGCACCGATGCGTGGAGTTGGGATGCGCCTTTCAGCCACACAGCGAGGCGCTGGGCAGAGAAACGCGACCCTTCGATCATCTGGGAAGGCCACAAGGCCGGCCGCATCCGCCCCTATTACCAGATCGAAAAGCTCACCAATTTGGAGGCGCTACCGCCCTACGGCTTCACGCTCAGCTGCTTTCCGGTAAAGATCGAACGGGCCAGCGCCGGATGGATCCGGGCGGTGGCTCTTATCGAGGAATAAGCCTCAGCTCGCCTCGCGGCTTTGGAACTTGGGCAGTTTGCTGTCCATGCTGATGATCTTGGAATCGCCAGCCTTTTGCGCCTCGGCCAGCATCTCATCATGCTCTGCAAACAGGCGCTCTACATCGGCGCGCTTTTCAAGCAGGTGATGCGCGATACCGGGAGCCAGGCTCTCGCCATCGCCAATCTGACCAAACAAAGCGGCGAGATCGCTCTCGGTCGCCGCAATGGGCGTTTTGAAGAATTGACCTCTGCGGTCAAAGTATCCGGTGCCTTTATTCGCCACGATCAATAACCCTCCCGAGGTTCAAAATTGGGCCTGTGCCGACTCGGACAATCCAAATCGGATGCAACAATGTCCCCTACAAACGCGACTTTCGCCAAGCCATTTTGTGGACAATGCCGCTTTGAGACACATAAACGTCGGATTACTACAATTAAGCGCGAATTATCCAACGCAGCACTGGCGCAAAATTACTGACGCTTTTTAGAATCTTACGCCGCTATTAAGGATAGAAGCCTCTATTCCAGCTCAAGAATCACCGCATCGACCGGCAGACTCTCGCCTTCAGAGGCATTTATCTTTGCGATCGTGCCTTCCTTCTCTGCACGCAAGATGTTCTCCATCTTCATCGCTTCGACGGTGGCCAGCGGCTGTCCGGGCTGAACCTCTTCGCCCTCACCCACATGCAGCTTCACCAGCATGCCGGGCATCGGGCAGATGAGCATCTTGGAGAGATCAGGCGGGGTCTTCTCGATCATCAGGCTTTCGTGTTCCGCCAAACGCAGAGGGATCGCAAGCGCCCGCGTGGTCGCGCCGCGTGTGGTAATCTCCCAATGCGCGCCGTCGCGTTCAACGATCAGGCCGTAGGTCTCACCGTCCTTCGTCGCAGTCGCCTCGACCATGCCGGGCATCCAGTCGCAGTTCCCCTCTACCTTGACGCCATCGACCATCGCGTGGCCCTCGCCCAGGATCACTTCGTGGCGGCTAGCCTGTCCTGAGCCTGTCGAAGGGCCGATCTTGACGAGCCACTCGCTGGTGACCGGCACCGCCCCATCGAGCTGGCCGGAAATTTGCCGCGCGCGGGCTGTCCAAGTGAATTCGTTCCCCGCGCAGATCGCGGCGAGCATGCGCTGGAAGTCCTCAGAGATCGGCGCTCCGGTGAAACCTTCGGGATATTCCTCTGCGATGAAGCCGGTGGTCAGCTCGCCCGAGCGGAAGCGGTCGTGCTGCATGATCGCGCTGAGGAAATCGACGTTGTGGCCGAGACCCTTGATGCGGAAAGCGTCGAGCGCTTCGATCTGCAAATCCGCCGCCTCGTCACGCGTCGGCGCCCAGGTGATCAGCTTTGCGATCATCGGGTCGTAGAACATCGAAACCTCGCCGCCCTCGAACACGCCATCATCGACGCGAACGCCGCCTGTCCCTTGCGCGACGCCGCGGCGGTGCTTGCCTGCCACGTCCCCATCATCGGCCCATCCGGGAACGCTAGGCGAGTATGCGATCAGGCGGCCGGTTGAAGGCAGGAAGCCGCGATAGGGGTCTTCGGCATAGACGCGGTTTTCAATCGACCAGCCGTCGATGCCGATATCGTCCTGCGTCATCTCCAGCTTTTCGCCAGCCGCCACGCGGATCATCTGCTCGACCAAATCGATGCCGGTGATTGCCTCGGTCACGGGATGTTCGACCTGAAGGCGCGTGTTCATTTCGAGGAAGTAGAAGCTCTCCCCCGACTTGTCCGCGCCGCTCACTATCAGTTCAACCGTGCCTGCGGAGTGGTAGTCCACCGCGCGTGCCAAGGCGACGCATTGTTCGCCCATGGCTTTGCGCATTTTGTCGGTCACGAAGGGCGATGGCGCTTCCTCGACCACCTTTTGGTGACGGCGCTGGATCGAGCATTCGCGCTCGTTCAGATAGAGGATGTTGCCGTGCTTATCGCCCAGGATCTGGATTTCGATATGGCGCGGGTCTTCGATGAATTTCTCAATGAAAACGCGGTCATCGCCAAAGGAGTTCAGGCCTTCGCGCTGGGTCGCCTCAAAGCCTTCCTCGACGTCCTTGTCATTCCAGGCGAGGCGCATCCCCTTGCCCCCGCCACCAGCAGAGGCCTTCATCATCACCGGATAGCCGATCTTGTTCGCCCATTCGAGCGCTTCGGCTGTCGTGTCGATCGCATCGGGAGAGCCGGGGACGGTGTTTACGCCCGCATCTTTCGCGAGACGCTTCGATTCAATCTTGTCGCCCATCGCCGCGATGGCGTTCGCCGGTGGGCCGATAAAGGCGATGTTCTCCGCCTCCAGAGCCTCCACAAAGCTCGCACGCTCTGACAGGAAACCGTAGCCGGGATGTACGGCTTCCGCGCCGGTTTCCTTGCAGGCTGCTATGATCTTTTCAGGGATCAGATAGCTTTCAGCCGCAGGCGAAGCGCCGATATGCACCGCCTCATCCGCCATCTTCACAAACGGGGCGTTCTTGTCCGCATCGGAGTAAACCGCGACGCATTGGATGCCCATTTTGTGAGCGGTCTGGATCACGCGGCAAGCAATCTCACCGCGATTGGCAATCAGGATTTTGGAAAACATAGCTGCCCTGTTTAGTCCTCTTCTCGCACAGTCGCATAGCCTATTAGCGCCTCCGCGTAAGCCCCTATGCCGCGCCTTTCACCCTCGCCCCGCACAAGTGTTTGCACAGCGGTGGAAAGGCTTTGGAGATTGGCGGAGGTGAGCGCTGAGAGCGGCTCAACATAGATGCCGATAGTGAACAGGATTGCGCGTGTTTGCGGGAGCCTTCGCAGCGTCTGGCGCTCTGATCGCACGAACAGCGTCTCGCCCGCATTGTCCGGTGTGACATGGGCGAATTGCGCCTGCGGGTCGCCGTTTGCGAGCCAGCGCTTCTCACCCGTGGCGGCAATGAACCAGTTGCAGCGCCCGAAGATGGGGCCGGGTTTGAGCGTCTCCATAAAGCGATCCACTCCGGTCGCGAGCTGCTCCTCATAGCCTGCAATCGGCGCATGGAGCGCGCGTAAGGGCAGCCCGATCTTGTCCGCAGGGTGCCAGTCAGAGGGCCACGCAACCGCTGCTCCGATCAGGCGATATTGGTCGTCATGGGCCGAGCGGGTGAGGAGACACATATCCTCATGCGCAGCGAGAGCAGCTTCGGGCAGAGCGCCCTCCACGCCAAGCATCGCCGCCAATTCCGCACCCGGAGCGTCTGCCTCAGGCGTCAACTGCACACCCTCCGGCCAATCCGCAAACCCCTGCGCCCGCGCCTTCAACTCAGGCTGAGGCTGGAGCCACTCCTCCTCCGACAATTTGGCAAGCCCCATCCTGAGCTGCCCTCCCCCACGCGCCTTGGGAAGGAGGCCGTTGACGGAAAAACCGAGGGTCATTCAGCCTTGTGGCTCGAAGTGCACGAAGCCGAAGTCGTCGATCACGCCGTCCTCAAGATCATAGGGATCGAGGTCTTCGTCCTTTTTCAGATAGAAAATCCCGCTCTGGCCATCCTCCAGATTGTGATTGGGAAAGCCGCAATTGATCACTTCCGGGATGTAGAGGCGGTAGCGGCGCGTTCCTCTGTTAGTGTCCACATCGACGAAGCCGACCAGTGCGCGGTACTCCTCTTCAACGATCTCCTCTTCAAGTCGGAAGGTCCCGATGATCTTTTCGTCGCTCTCTTCAGCGAGATACTCCGACTTGTACCGCTCGTACTCTGCCAAGCCTTCCGGCGTCAGGGTGGTGCATGCATAGGCCGGTGTCGCGCCCGTGATCGCCATGAGCGCGGCGCTCGCCCCGAATAGCGTGCGCTTCAGCATTATTGCTCCAGCGCCTGCGCGAGGTCCGCCTTGATGTCCTCGATATTCTCGATCCCGACAGAGACACGGACCACATCCGGGCCCGCGCCTGCCGCCACCAGTTCCTCGGCCGAAAGCTGACTGTGAGTGGTCGAAGCGGGGTGGATGATCAGAGAGCGTGTGTCGCCGATATTGGCCAAGTGGCTGAACAGTTTGACGTTGGAGACAAGGCTGGTGCCCGCCTCGAAACCGCCTTTGAGGCCGAAGGTAAAGACCGCTCCGCCCTTGCCGCCGAGATATTTCTGCGCGTGGGCGTGATAGGGATCATCAGAAAGACCGGCATAGCTCACCCAAGCCACATCCTCGCGGGCCTTGAGCCACTCAGCGAGCGCCAGAGCGTTCTCACAATGCCGCTCCATCCGCAGATGCAGCGTCTCCATTCCGGTGAGCGCTAGAAACGCGTTCATCGGCGCCATAGCGGGACCAAGATCGCGCATGCCCAGCACGCGGCAGGCGATGATGAAGGCGATGGGACCGACCGGCTCCAGCGCATCGACCAGCACCGCACCGTGATAGGAGCCATTGGGTTTGGTGAGCGAGGGGAACTTGTCCCCTTGCGCCTTCCAGTCGAACTTGCCGCTGTCGACGATCACGCCGCCAATGGCGTTGCCGTGGCCGTTCAGGAACTTGGTGGTCGAGTGGACCACAACGTCCGCACCATGCTCAATCGGGCGGCACAGAGCGGGTGAGGCCATCGTGTTGTCGACGATCAGCGGAACGCCGCCTGCATGGGCGATATCGGCGATGGCGGAAATGTCGCTCACAACGCCGCCGGGATTGGCGAGGCTCTCGATGAAAACGCAACGCGTCTTGTCGTCGATGGCCGCCGCGACATTTGCGGGGTCGTCCGCATCGACCAGCCGCGCTTCCCACCCGAACTTCTGGATCGCCTCGGTCAGTTGATTGAGCGAGCCACCATAGAGCTTCTTCGCCGCAACGATATTGCAGCCCGGCTCCATCAGCGTGTGGAAGCACAGCAGCTGCGCCGCATGGCCAGAGGCACAACCGAGCGCTCCAACACCCCCCTCAAGCGCCGCAACCTTCTTCTCCAGCGCATCATTCGTCGGGTTCATGATCCGCGAATAGATGTTCCCAAACTCGGCCAGAGAGAACAGGTTCGCCGCATGCTCGGGCGAGTCAAAGACGTAGCTCGCCGTCTGATAGATCGGCGTGATGCGAGCGTTTGTCGCAGGGTCCGGCTGCGTGCCAGCGTGGACAGCAAGCGTTTCGGGGCGGGTTTCTGGGGGTAGGTCGGTCATCTATCACACTCCGTTCGCCCTGAGCCTGTCGAAGGGCTGTCCTTACTTCTTGACCGTCGTTCTAAAGAAGAACGGTGCTTCGACAGGCTCAGCACGAACGGTTTAAGTGTAGCTACTCCGCAGCCTCATCCAAAACGCTCTCCAGCGGGGGCATGTTGTGGCCGAGCAGGGTCAGGATATCCGCTGCGCATTCCACCACGTTGGAGCCGGGGCCGTAGATGCCCTGGACCCCTGCCTCGCGAAGGAAATCATAGTCCTGCGGCGGGATCACGCCGCCTGCGGTGACTTTGATGTCAGGGCGGCCTGCGTCTTTGAGCTTGTTGATCAGCTCCGGGATCAGCGTCTTGTGCCCCGCTGCAAGGCTGCTCGCACCGACGATGTCGACGTCTTTTTCAAGTGCCATTTTGCAGGCCTCATCCGGGGTTTGGAAGAGCGGTCCGGAGACCACTTCAAAACCCATATCGGCAAAGGCGGATGCAATCACATTCGCGCCGCGGTCGTGGCCGTCTTGGCCCATCTTGGCGACCATGATGCGGGGCTTGCGGCCCAAGCGGCGCTCCACTGCGTCGACCCCATCGGTGACTTGCGCCCAGCGCTGGTCGAACTCGTAGGCGCTCTTGTAGACTCCGGAGACCGGCTTGGGCGTTGCATCGTGGCGTCCGAAAGCGGCCTCCATCGCGGCGGAGATTTCTCCGAGCGTCGCATCGGCGCGCGCAGCCTCAACCGCTTTGGCGAGGAGGTTGACGTCGGCCTTCTTCTCCAGCTCCGCGATCTTCGATGGCGGGAGCGGAATGTCATTCTCGTCCCGGCCCGTCACAATCGCGGCGCGGTGGGTGGCGGGGTCGGTCTGAGCTGCTTCGGTCAGACCTTTCAGCGCAGCTTGGCACGCGGCTTCGTCCCGGCCCTCGCGGACCTTGGCGATGCGTGCGATCTGGCCTTTGCGAACAGCGGCATTGTCGATGTCGAGCGTGTCGATCGGGTCCTCTTCATCCTTGCGGTATTTGTTGACCCCGACGATCACCGTCTCGCCCTTGTCGATCCCGGTCTGCTTCTCCGCCGCCGCGCGTTCAATCGCGGCCTTGGGAGCGCCAGTGCCGACATAGGCGGTCATCCCGCCCGCTTCATCGACCTCGGCGATCAGCTTCTCGGCCTCTTCAACCAGCGTCGCGGTCAGAGCCTCGATATAGTGCGAGCCACCCAGCGGATCGACGACATTGGTGATGCCGCTTTCCTCTTGCAGCACCAGCTGTGTGTTGCGCGCGATGCGGGCGGAGAAGTCGGTGGGCAGCGCGATGGCTTCGTCGAGCGCGTTGGTGTGAAGGCTCTGCGTCCCGCCAAGGGTCGCGGCCATCGCTTCGATCGTGGTCCGCATGACGTTGTTGTAGGGATCCTGCTCTTGCAGAGAGACGCCTGAAGTCTGGCAGTGTGTGCGCAGCATTTTGGAGCGTTCCGACTGAGCGCCCAGCCCGTCCATGACGCGATACCACAGCGTGCGCGCGGCGCGCAGCTTTGCGATCTCCATGAAGAAGTTCATGCCGATGCCGAAGAAGAAGGAGAGGCGCCCCGCAAAAGCGTCGATGTCGAGCCCGGTCGCCATCGCGCGGGTCACATATTCCTTGCCGTCCGCAATCGTGAAGGCGAGTTCTTGCACCGCCGTCGCTCCGGCTTCATGCATGTGATAGCCGCTGATCGAAATACTGTTGAATTTCGGCATGTTGGCCGAGGTATATGCGATGATGTCCGAGATAATCCGCATGCTCGGCTCGGGCGGATAGATATAGGTGTTGCGGACCATGAACTCTTTGAGGATGTCGTTCTGGATCGTGCCGGAGAGCTTCTCTTGGGAAACGCCCGAACGCTCGGCAGCAACGATGTAGAACGCCAGCACCGGGATTACCGCACCGTTCATGGTCATGCTGACCGACATGGTGTCGAGCGGGATCTGGTCGAACAGGATCTCCATATCCGCGACGGTATCAATCGCCACGCCCGCCTTGCCGACATCGCCGACAACGCGCGGATGGTCGGAGTCGTAACCACGGTGGGTAGCGAGATCGAAAGCGACCGAAAGCCCCTTCTGACCCGCGGCCAGATTGCGGCGGTAGAAGGCGTTCGATTCCTCGGCTGTCGAAAAGCCCGCATATTGCCGGATCGTCCACGGACGCCCCGCATACATGCTCGCCTTAACCCCGCGCGTGAACGGGCCAAAGCCGGGAAGGCCAGGGTCCCAGCCCTCATGGTCTTCAGCCGTGTAGAGCGGCTTGATCGCAAAGCCCTCAGGCGTCTCCCAAGTGAGGTCGCGCCCCTTCACTTCCTTATCGGCAAGGGCTTTCCAGTCGTCGGGGGTCGGTTTTTCGGTCATGCGGGGCTCTATACACCATTGATCACCCGCGAGGAGAGTGCGGGGTTAAGCTATCCAACAAGTGAGAGAAGCTTAGGCTCCCTTGAACTCGGCCTTGCGTTTCTGGAGGAAAGCCATGCCGCCCTCCATCGCATCGGCGGTGGCTCCGGCGATGCGCTGCGCCTCGGCTTCGGCGAGCATCACGTCGGTGGCATTCCCGTCGAGGGCCAGGCCGATATTGCGCTTGATATGCTTGATCGCGACCGTCGGCCCATTGGCGAGCTTGTCTGCCAGCGTGCGCGCTTCGTCCATCAGCGCATCGTCGGCGACGCATTTGTAGACGAGGCCCCATTCCTCGGCCTGTTTGCCGCTGATCTTCTCGCCCAGCATCATCATCCGGGTCGCCCGCGCCCGGCCAATCGCGCGGGTGAGGAGCCATGTGGAGGCGCCATCGGGCACAAGGCCGATATTGACGAAGGCTTGCAGAAAGTATGCCCTCTCCGCCGCAATCGTGAAGTCCGCCGCCAGCGCAAGGCTGCACCCCACACCCGCCGCCGGGCCATTGACCGCGCAGATCACCGGCACCTCAGCGCGCAGGATCTGGCTGATCGCAGGGTTGTAATGCTGCGAGAGCGCCTGATGCGATCCGCCCTTTGATCCAAGAGCGCTTCCTTCGCCGCGCGCAGACAGGTCCGCGCCCGAGCAAAAGCCCTTGCCCTCCCCCGTGATCAGCACCGCACGAGCATCGCCAAGGTCATAGAACACCTGCCCGATCTCGTCCGCCATTTGCGGCGGCATGGCGTTCAGGCGATCCGGCCGGTTAAGCGTGATGGTGGTGAGCGGTCCGTCGGTTTCGACGCGGATGGTTTCGTAAGTCACTTCAGTCTCTCTCCGGTGGTATCTTGCTCAGTGGTCGCCTTTGGGCGTTTCCATGATCTCGGTCAGCATCCCTTGCATGTCCTTGGGATGCAGGAAGAAAATCGGCGTCCCGTGCGCGCCGGGAATGGTGGGGCCCAGGATGCGCTTGCCCTGCCCGTCAAACCATGCGCGCGCTTCGTCGATATCCTCGACCTCGAAACAGACATGGTGCTGCCCTCCCGCTGGGTTCTTGGCGAGGAAGGCGCTGATCGCGGTTTCGCCGGGGTTCAGCTCCTCAATCAGCTCGATCTGAGTGCCATCCATCCCTGAGTACGTCGGCGTATCGACAAACACGACTTTGAGGCCGCGGTCTTTCAGGATGATCTCGTCCGAAACAGAGGTTGCGCCCATCACATCGCGGTAATGCGCTATGGAGTCAGCAATCGAAGGGGTCGCAACCCCGACATGGTTCATCCGGCCCAATTTCATCGCGTAAAAAACCCTCGCCTTTACGTTTCGTCTCGCAACCCTTCCTTTGCCGGGAGGTGCGGGAAGGTCAAGGGTGCTGGCCCCATCCAAGCAGCCATACGATCACGCACACAGCTCCGACGGCCGCAAAAATGCCGAGGTCGAACCAGCGGTGAAAGGCAACTCGGCCAGTCTCATCGCTAAGATGCCAATTGTCCGGATTGCGCCACGTTCCCCAGGCCAAACTAGCGCAGATCAGCGCAATCAAAGCGAGGCCATAGGGAAGCAGCGTCGCAAGCATTCCCAGTCTCAGCGTTGGCCGTTCAAGGCTGCACGAAGACGGGCGTGAAGAGCAGGATCATCTGGTCCAGCTCGGCAATGCGCCGGTCGGTGAGGTGGTAGCGGCAGGACAGCGCGCGGTTCTCTCCGAGCAGCGAGACGCGCCCGTCGACTTGCCCGAGATATTCGCAATGGCGGTAGCGGTACTCGGCAAAGCGAGCCATGTCCGCCTCGAATTCAGAGACCTGCGAGTTGCGGTCCGCATCTTCTAGCAGTCGTCGATATTCCGTCTCGCGCAAGATCAATTGTTGCCCGCGCTGGGCAGTCGCCGTCCGCGCGCAGGTCCGATAACCCAGCGGCCCCTCGACCGACAAAGCCTCCTTGCACTCCGGAATCCAGAGTTCGGCATAAGGCGTCGAGGGCGTTTGGAGGATTAGGAGGAGCGCTGTGAGCATGGTTGTGGCCGATGAGTTGCTACTCGTCCTTGCACGAAAAGTTCGACTGTAAGACTGCAATAACTACTGTAGCAGCGGGCATATCAAGTGTGTCTGGCCGTTGCTCAGTGAAGTAGAGGAAGCGTAATCGCATTTTCTCAGCTGTGTCATCGCTCGAAAGACAGATTGTCTGCTTCTGCGCAAGGGCCACATTTAGGGTCATCGCAGCATCTGCGATCCCAGTAATTGCGCCCAAGCAATACCCGATCGACAATCTGCCGGCCTCGGTAGATTCGGAGGCCGCGCAATGTTCGTGCAGATCCCGCGCCACGAGAATTCTATCTGCCCTCATCCCCTCCTGCGCGATTGCGGGACAAGTAACGGCGACAACGGCACTGATCATCAGAAGTAGTCTAGCGAACATATCACCTCACAACGGAATATTATCGTGCTTCTTCCACGGGTTCTCCAGCTGCTTGGTCCGCAGCTTCCGTAGCCCCAGTGCGACCCGTTTTCGCGTCGCGTGCGGGTGGATCACTTCGTCGATATAGCCACGGCTCGCGGCCACGAAGGGGTTCGCAAACCGCTCTTCGTATTCCTTGGTTTTCTCGGCGATTTTTTCGGGGTCGTCGCGGTCTTTGCGGAAGATGATCTCTACAGCGCCTTTCGCGCCCATCACCGCGATCTCGGCGGTCGGCCAGGCGTAGTTCAAGTCTCCGCGCAAGTGCTTACTCGCCATCACATCGTATGCGCCGCCATAGGCTTTGCGGGTGATGATCGTGATCTTGGGCACGGTCGCCTCGGCATAGGCGAAGAGCAGTTTCGCGCCGTGCTTGATGATGCCGCCCAGCTCCTGGGCCGTGCCGGGCAGGAAGCCGGGGACGTCGACGAAGGTCACGATCGGAATCTCGAACGCATCGCAGAACCGCACGAAGCGCGCCGCTTTCTTGGAGCTCGCAATGTCGAGCACGCCGGCAAGCACCATCGGCTGGTTCGCGACAACGCCCACAGTGCGCCCTTCCACCCGGCCAAATCCGCAGATGATGTTGGCTGCATGGGTCGGCTGAACCTCAAAGAAGTCGCCTTCGTCCAGCGTCTTCGCGATCACCTCATGCATGTCATAGGGCTGGTTCGCATTGTCCGGGATGATCGTGTCGAGGCTCGGCTCCAGACGGTCCCACGGGTCGCTCGTCGGAATCTGCGGCGCATCCTCGCGGTTGGAGAGCGGCAGGTAGTCGAAGAAGCGGCGGGTCGCGAGCAGCGTTTCGATGTCGTTGTCGAAGGCGATGTCGGCGACGCTGGTCTTGGTCGTATGCGTGACTGCCCCGCCCAGCTCTTCCTGCGTGACTTCTTCGTTGGTGACGGTCTTCACCACGTCCGGCCCGGTCACGAACATGTAGGAGCTGTCCTTCACCATGAAGATAAAGTCGGTCATGGCAGGGGAGTACACTGCCCCGCCCGCGCACGGCCCCATGATGAGGCTGATCTGCGGGACAACGCCGGATGCGAGCACGTTCTTCTGGAACACCTCAGCATAGCCACCGAGCGAGGCCACGCCCTCCTGAATGCGCGCGCCACCGCTGTCGTTGAGACCGATGACAGGCGCGCCGACCTTCATCGCTGTGTCCATCACCTTGCAGATCTTCTCCGCATGGCGCTTCGACAGAGAGCCTCCGAAGACGGTGAAATCTTGGGAGAAGACATAGACCAGCCGCCCGTTGATCGTGCCGGAGCCCGTGACGACGCCGTCGCCCGGAATCTTCTGCGTCTCCATGCCGAAATCGACGCAATCGTGTTCAACGTAAGTGTCGAGCTCTTCGAACGAGCCTTCGTCCAGCAGCACGTCCAGCCGCTCTCGCGCGGTCAGCTTGCCCTTGGCGTGCTGGGCATCAATGCGCTTCTGCCCGCCACCCATCTCGGCGGCTTCGCGGCGGCGTTCCATTTCGGCGATATTGGCTGACATAGATTGTGTCTCTCAAATCTCTCGTGGTTAGGGAGGTCGTTGCCGCAGCTGCGGTGAAGCGTCAATGGGCGGATCGCCGCTCAGCGGTCAGACCTTCACGACGCCATGCTCGATCAGGCTCTTTGCGCAATCGAGGATGCTTTCCTCCGCCGGGCGCGTCTCCCAGCCCAGCCGCTCTTTCGCATGGCTCGCATCGCACACACGGCTCTTGCCAAGCTCGCTCTTGATCGAGCGGATGCCGGCGTTGAACAGGCCGAGGATGTGGACGAGGAAATTGGGCATGACCTTGGTCGGGACCTTTTTGGTGTGCTCGGGCGGCAGGCCCTCTTTCAGCACGCGCGCCACGTCGATGAACTTGTAGAAGCCGCCCGCGGCCATGAAGCGCTCGCCGTCCAGACCCGGTTCTTCGAGGCATTTGACATGCAACGCCGCCGTGTCGCGCGTGTCGACGATGGCAAATCCCAGATCGGGCGCCATGGGCACTTGCCCAGCCAGCAATTGCCGCACCGCCTCGACCGAGGGCGAGAAGTCAGGATCGTCAACCGGGCCAAGGACCATGGAGGGGTTCACAGAAACAAACTCCATCCCACTTCCGTTCTCCGCCATCCAATTGCGCGCGGCGCGCTCGGCGATGGTCTTGGACTTGATGTAGGGGTAGACGTCGGGATGGGTGATGTCGGTCCAGTCTTCCTCCGTCACCGTATAGTGCTTCTCGCTGCGGCCATAGGCGATGGCGGCAAGCGAGCTGGTCTGAACGAAACGCTGAACCCCCGCCTCTTTCGCGAAACGCAGCGCGCGCAGAGTGCCCTCGCGCGCCGGCACGATCATCTCGTTCTCGTCCTTGGGCACTGATGCCGCGATGGGAGAGGCAACATGGGCGACATGGCTGCAGCCCGCCACTGCTTCAGCCCAGCCCGCATCATCCATCAGCTCTGCCGGGAAGATCTTGACGCGATCCTCGCCCGGATTGCCGAGACGTTTGCGCAAGAGAGCCTCACTCTTGGGCGGATTGCGCACCGTGGTGTGCACGATCCAATCGCGCGCAAGCAGCTGCCGGATAAGCTCCCCAGCAATGTAGCCTGTGCCACCAGTGACGAGGACAGTCTTGGTCATGATCCCTCTCCTTTAAGCCGAGAGGCTAGAGCGATCAGTGGCGGTTCACAACTTACTTCATCAGCACCAGCTCTTCCGCCATCGTCGGGTGGATCGCGACAGTCGCATCAAAGTCCGCCTTGGTCAGGCCTGCCTTCACCGCGATGGCGGCGGCCTGCATGATCTCCGGCGCGTCGGGAGCGATCATGTGGATACCGACGATCTTGTCGTTCGCAGCGTCTACAATCATCTTGTAGAGGCCTCGCTCATTACGCCCTGCAACGACGTTCTTCATCGGGCGGAAGTCCGACTGGAACACCTTGATCGAACCAAGCGTGTTGCGTGCCTCGCCTTCGGTCAGGCCAACGGCGGCAATCGGGGGGTGGCTAAACACGGCGCTTGGGATGCAGGAATGGTCGACGCTGTAGGGCTCAACGCCTCCAAACACGCTGTCGGCAAAGGCCTGCCCTTCGCGGATCGCCACGGGGGTTAGCTGGACGCGGTCCGTCACATCGCCAACCGCATAGATCCAGTCGACAGAGCTCTTGGAGAACGCGTCCACCTTGACCTCTCCACGTTTGCCCAGCTCTACGCCGACCTCTTCAAGGCCCAGCCCTTCGGTGTTCGGATCGCGGCCTACAGCGGCGAGCACGACGTCAAATTCGCGCGGGTCATAGCCGGTCGTTTTGACCAGCAGAGTGCCATCATCCTGCTTCTCAATACTCTCAAAGGTTGAGTTGAAGCAGAACTCAATCCCCTTGGTGAGCGAGATTTGCAGCAGCCGGTCGCGCAAGGCCGCATCGTAATCGCGCAGGATCACGTCAGAGCGGTTGAGGACCGTCACCTTGCTGCCGAACTCGTTGAAGATACCTGCAAACTCGTTGGCGATATAGCCGCCGCCTGCGATCAGGATGCGCTTGGGAACTTCGTCCAGGTGAAAAGCCTCGTTTGAGGTGATCATATGCTCGGAGCCGGGGAACTCAGGCACGAAGGGCTTCGCGCCGGTGGCGACAAGCACATATTTGGCGGTCACGACCTTGCCGCTCGACAAGGTGATTTCGTGCGGACCGGTGATCGTCGCACGCTCTTTGTAGATCGTGACGTCGTGATTGCTGAGCGTCTCGGTATAGAGTCCCTCCAGCCGCGTCACGTCATTCAGCACATGGTCGCGCAGGCGAATCCAGTCGAATTTGGTTTCACCAACGTCCCAGCCGAACTGCTTGGCGTCCTCAAGATCCTCAGCAAAATGGGCGCCGTAGACCAGCATCTTCTTGGGTACGCAGCCGCGAATGACGCAGGTGCCACCCACGCGATACTCCTCTGCCGCCGCAACGCGCGCTCCGTGAGCGGCGGCAACGCGGCTGGCACGCGTGCCGCCGGAGCCTATTCCGATAGTGAAGAGATCGTAGTCATATTGCTGATCGGCCATGGTCGTTCCTCTTAGTCCGTAAGTGCCTATGCACACGGTTCGGGAGGATCGGCAAGCGGGTTACGCGCGCTTTTCTAGTCCGCGGTAAAGATCAGCTTTCGAGGAAGCGGCCATAGTCGCGCAGCAGCTCGAACGCTTTCATATTCTCAAGCGTAATCAGCCCCTCATCCGTAATCCCGGTGAGGCGATAGATGAGGCGCAAAATGGCTTTCTGCTGCGTCTCCGACACGTCGACCAGGCTGATCAGCATGTCGGGATTGTCGTGCTCCAGCTCGTCAAACAGCATCGCGACATTCATCGGATCAAAGCCAAAGCCGAGGAAGCCGAGGCGTTTGCCGCGACTCATCTCAGCACGCAGATAGGACTGGAACTGGCGTGATGCGCCCCGCTGGCTGGCGGTGAAGATGCGTTTGGAGAGGCGCACGATATTCTCTGGCGTCTCATTGCCCCAGGTCGCGCCGTTCTCCTCATCTCCCTGCCACGGAAGACGCCCTGCAACACCGTAAGGGTGGACGATGCGAAGACGGCCCGCGACCAGCTCGCACGCCTCTTCATATGTCATGCCGAAAGCGCGCTGGACGACCCATGGCAGGTAGTGCTCAATCGCGCGGTCATAGTTGAAACAGACGATGGAGAGTTTCTCGAACGCGTCTTCCGCCTTGGCGCGCGGGACGCCTTTCACGATCAACTGCCCCAACTGGTAGAGCCAGTTTTCGGTCCCACGCAGCGGCAGTTCGTCCTTTGCACGCGGAGCCTCTGCCAAAGTCGACTTCGATTCCGCCTGCAGCGTGTAATAAACAAGCGCCAGTTTGCCCGCAGCGAGCACTGCTGGATCGTGGCTGTATTGCTCCAGAATTGCGTCGATGCTGGTGCTGACCAGTGTCGCATCACGGATCGCCGTCGCGCCGCGCACCAGATCGTCATAGGTCATGCCCAGTTCGGGTGCGACTTTATCGAACAGCTGCGCCAAGTTGATGAGATCGCGCGACTTTACTTCAGATTCAAGCCGCTCAAACTCGAACCCGCCAGCGATTTTCGCGAGCAAATCCTGCCCATCGGGCATCTCAATCTCACGGTTCGCTCCGGCCCCGATAATCAGCGTGGTGTCGGTACGGATCATGTCGCTGGCAGCCCCTCGGTTAAAGTGAGCTGCCAGTTAGGCGCGGTATGCTTAATTTTCGCTTAGGGACGGCCCGGAAAAACGTAAAATTTTGTGAGCCTTGCGAGGCAATCAGCGTGAGCGCTGACCCTGCCCCCCACCACCAGAGCCACCACCAGCGCCGCCGCCCGAGCCGCCGGAGCCGCCACCACCGCCGCCACCGCGCCGGTTCTTGTTGAAACGCCGTGATCCGCCGCCCGGCTTTCCGCCAGGACGTCCACCGCCGCCGGGACGGCCATTGGGCTTGCCTTTCCGCGATGGATGCTTGCCACCGGGCTTCCTGGGCTTGGGCGCGCCCTCACCCTCTTGGGCACCAGCGGGTCTGCCTTTGGGAGCGCCTTTGGGTCCGCCACGCGGTTTGGCCTTGATCTTCTTATTCGACACACGCGTCGCGCCTCTGGGAGCAGGCTTGGTCGGGCCAACCCCTTCGACGACAGCGCGGAAATTATCAGGGAGCGGCAGGCGCTCCAGCTCGGCTGCGGTCTTGCGCTGAATGTCTTTCAGATAAGCGCGTTCATCCTCGGCACAAAAGGCAATCGCCACCCCGTCCTTGCCTGCACGCGCGGTGCGGCCGATGCGGTGGACATATTGCTCGGGCACATTGGGGAGCTCGTAATTGATGACGTGGCTGACACCCGGAATGTCGATACCGCGCGCGGCCACATCGGTCGCGATCAGGATGTTGGTCTTGCCCTTGCGGAATTCATCGAGCGCGCGCTGACGCTGCGGCTGCGACTTGTTCCCATGGATTGCGTTTGCGGGGATGCCCGCGCGCGACAGCTTCTTCACGACGCGGTCCGCGCCATGTTTGGTCCGAGTGAAAATCAGCACCCGTTCGATATCGCCAGGCACTTTGTGCCGGCCTGACAGGATCATTTCGAGCAGCGCCTGCTTTTCATCCTGTTGGACCATGAACAGATATTGCTCGATCCGCTCAGCCGTCGTGCTTTCGGGTGTGACGGAGACCTGCACTGGGTTGTTGCAATAGTTGGAGACCAGCTCCTTGATCGCCTTGGGCATCGTCGCGCTGAAGAACAAAGTCTGGCGGTCTTTGGGCACCAGCTTGTTGATCTGCCGCAGGGCGTGGATGAAGCCCAGGTCCAGCATCTGGTCCGCTTCGTCCAGCACCAGAACCTCGACAGAGCCAAGGTTGAACGCCTTCTGGTCGATCAGGTCGAGCAGACGGCCCGGCGTTGCGATCAGGATGTCGGTGCCGCGGTGGAGCTTGTTACGGTCCTTGTTGACCGATGTGCCGCCGACAATCGACTGCACCTTAAGGCCGGCAAGCGCGCCATAATCCTTGGCGCTTTCGGCGATTTGCTGCACCAGCTCACGCGTGGGGGCGAGCACCAGCATGCGGCACGATTTGAACGGGATGCGGTTCTCCGCCTCACGCAACCGGTCAATGCTCGGCAGCATGAAGGCGGCGGTTTTGCCTGTACCTGTCTGGGCAATGCCAAGCAGGTCGCGCCCTTCTAGGACGGGCGGAATAGCCTCCTCCTGAATCGGAGTGGGCGTGGAATATCCCTTCAGATCAAGCGCCTGAAGGACGGGCTGTGACAGCCCGAGTTGGTCGAATGAAGTCATGATAACTCGCAATATATGCGTGTCGCACGGGCACATCTGTGGCGGCCATGCAAAGCGCGGGGTTTAAAAACCACCCGCGTGAATAGGGAAGCTGTAGGGTTTGGGTCGAAACGCTGCCGGGGCGGTTGTGGAACAGAGCCGCCACTTCACGCTGGCAGGGTGCGTTTCGTGTTGACGTGCAGATGGATGCTGCAGCGCAAAAAGTCAATGACGGTGTGTTCCATCGCCTTACAATTGCCGGAAATTCAGGACGGCATTGAGCGCAAAAACCGCAAGTCCGGCAAACACCGAAACGATAACTCTAGCCACAAGATAGTGCATTGGGGTGAACTCGGTTAGCACCCAGAACAAGCTCACAGTCACGAGCAAGCCGACCATCGAGTTGGTTAGAAAAAGAGCATATCCGCTTGCAAGCTTTCTATCGGTCCCCGCGAAGATCCACGTACGGCCAAAGATATAGTGCACGCTATTGGCGAGCAGAAAGCTGATGGCAGTTGCGAGAACCTCATCGACCTCGCCCCAATCGACCATCAGCCACATGACCGCAAGCCCGCCCAAGAAAACGCCCGTGCTCACAACCGTGTTGCGCCAGAGCATCCATGCTGCGCGGCGATTGAAGAAGCGAGACAGCATTTAGGCGAACGATATTCGGCGAACCACCGAAGTCAGGCAGCCGCGAGTGATAGTGGACGCGGGCGCGGATTGTCTTCTCCTGCGTCCGCCCATTGTGTGCGACGCGGTGCTTTTGACCACAGAAATAACAAAGGCAACTTGATGAACAGCAGTTCTGAATGGATCAGGCGATCGATCCAGACTTCCCGACGATTGGGCTGTCGTCGCGCATTGGATGCCAGCCACTTGTCGTAAGGCAGGAAATGATCCGGCTCGTCCCGGTGGACGACCTCAAATATGCGCTTGAGTGCCTTGTCGGAATTTACGAAACGGTTTTCCAAAAGGATATCAACCTGTTTCAACCCCCGCTTTTCGGTCAATGATATGACCCGGCACAACCGTTCGAACAAATCCTCGCTTGCAATGATGGCATCTGTGTCGAGCCCATCGATGGATTGCCCAAACGTAAGCTCAATAAAGCGGTCAATGTGACCAAATGTCCGATCGACTTCGATCGGCATTTGCCCTCGCAACTCGAACCAGCGTTTGAACATCACGTAGTGTTTGCGCTCATCAGCACGGTGTTTCTCGACAGCCGCGATGAATTCGGTCGCTTCGGGGTGCCGCGCTTTGACCGCTTCGAGCACTCGATCAAGCGCGGTGTATCCGCGATGCTCGTTGTAAATATAAATCGACCCGAGAACGTCGAGATAGCGGCGGGCGAACCATTTCAGCATAGCGGAAGCATAGCACAAGCCGCCCTTTGCGTCACCCCAACCCAGCCGCCGCCATCAGCGCAGCTGTACTCGGATCAAAGTCGCCCTCGCCTGCGTCCATGTCCTTGGCCATTTTCTTGCCCAGCTCGACGCCGAACTGGTCGAAGGGGTTGATGCCCATAAGGACCGCTCCGGCGAAGGTGCGGTGTTCGTGGAAGGCGATCAGAGCGCCCAAGGTCGCTGCGTCGCAATCGTCGAGCAGGATCGTGGCGGAGGGGCGGTTGCCTGAAAAGGCACGCGCCGGGTCTTTACCATCCGCGCTCATATTGCCGCCCGCCATCAGTGCTGCGCCTTGAGCCAAGCAGTTCATCAGCAGCGATTTGTGGTGCGCGGGGTCGAGCTCGTCCCCCGGAGCGATGCTGGCGATGAAGTCGACCGGCACCAGATGTGTTCCCTGGTGGAGCAGCTGAAACACGGCGTGCTGCGCGTCGGTCCCCACCCCGCCCCAAGTGATCGCGGCAGTCGGCCCGTCGACAGGTTCTCCGGTTCTGGTAACGCTCTTCCCGTTCGATTCCATCTCCAGCTGCTGGAGATAGTCGGGCAGCAGCGCGAGCCGCTCGTCATAGGCGAAGACCGCTCGGGTCTGGCAGCCTCGGACGCGAGCGTAGTAAAGGTCGGCAAAGGCGGCGAGGAGCGGTCCGTTGGCCCTCCCCTCAGCCTCTCGGAAATGCGTGTCCATCGCTTGCGCCCCGGCGAGGAAGGCAGTGAAATCCTCCATGCCGACAGCCAGCGCGACCGGAAATCCGATGCTCGACCACAGGGAATAGCGCCCGCCGACGCTCTCCGGAAATGGCAGGACGCGGGTTTCATCCACGCCCCACTCGACCGCGCCTTCGGGGTTCGCGGTCAGAGCCACGACGCGCCCGCCGGGGTCATCGACGCCGTTTTCGCCCAACCATTTGAGCGCGCTCGCCGCATTGGTCATCGTCTCGGTCGTGGTGAAGGTCTTGGAGGCAATCGCAATCAGCGTCGTCGCCGGATCGCAGGCGGCAAAGGCCTGCTCCAGTGCCAGCCCATCAATGTTCGATACGACATGGACGTCCACCAGTTTGAGGTCGCGTGTCAGAGCATCGACCGCCAAATCTGGTCCCAGAGCCGACCCGCCAATGCCGATATGGATCAGGTGATTGACCTCACCCAGCGCGCCCTGATGGATTGCGTCAACCAGCATGCCCATCCGTGCGAGCAGAGCCTGCGCTTCCTCAACATCCACATCACGCCCGCTGCCACGCATCGCGCCGTGGGTTGCCGGGCGGCCTTCGGTCGGATTGACGATCCCGCCATTGAACAGAGCGTCGCGCGCTGCGGCAAATCCGCTTGCCTCAGCCAGAGCTTCGAACGCGGTCAGGACGTCGTCGTCGAGATGCGTCTTCGACCAATCGAGCAGCATCCCAACCGGCCCTGCCTCGCCCAAGTCAAACTCAAGCCGCTGGCTCAGCTTGCTGACCCGCTCTGGGTCGTTTGCGAACAGATCGGACAAGGTTGGCTGAGCGGCTTTTGCCAATTCATTCCACACGGATTTCACTGCGTCTTTGTCACTCATGAAAAGCAAACTCTCTTTGCGCTGGGAGGCTTGCCGAGTAAGGGGAGCGGTGATGGATGTTAAGACCCAAACTGAAACGGGCGGTGAAAACGCTCAAGAAGCCACGATGGATGCACCCTTGGAAGAGGCAGCCGAGGAAGAGCAGCAGGAGACTGTTGGCAGCTTCCTGCGCTTCCTTACTTTGCTGCTGATCGGAGTGCTGGCCTTTCGCATATTCGTGTTCGCGCCTTTCTCGATTCCTTCGGAAAGCATGCTGCCGCGTCTGATGAACGGCGACTATTTGCTCGCAAACAAGTGGTCCTATGGCTTCTCGCGCTATTCGGTGCCGTTCAACGCGCCGATCATTCCGGGGCGCATCTTCGCTGATGAGCCAGATCGCGGTGACCTCGTCATCTTCAAGCACCCGATTGACAAGACTGACTATATCAAGCGCGTTATCGGCCTGCCCGGCGACACGATTGCGATGGTGGATGGTCAGATCATGCTGAATGGAGAGCTGGTCGCGCGCGAGGCGATGCCGAATTTTGAGGTCAACATCTCCCCCAATACCAGCTGTTCGTGGGGCGGTGAGCAGACCACCAACGCAGACGGTGAGGAAGTGTGCAGCTACACCCGCTTCCGCGAAAAACTGCCGGGCGGTCGGCAGTACGAAGTGCTCGATTTCGGCACCACGCCCGCTGATGACTTTGCGCCCAAGATCATTCCCGAAGGCCACATGTTCGTGCTTGGCGACAACCGTGACAATTCGCGCGACAGTCGTTTCGAGGCACGCAGTGGAGACGCGGTTGGGATTGTCGAGCAAGACCTGCTGGTGGGTGAGGCTACTGTGATCATGTGGTCGACCGATGGCAGCGCGGAATGGATCAAGCCGTGGACCTGGTTCTCGGCTGCGCGCTGGGAACGGATTGGCACGGGACTTTGACGAAAGCCGTGAGCACCCTTCCCCCCGAAACGCGCGAATGGCTGATTGATGCAGGCTTCACCGTCAGTGATGAGCAGGTTTGGCTCGAAGCGCTGACCCATGGCAGCTACAATTCGACGGTGAGTGGCGCAGGCCAGCACGCGGCGGATTATCAGCGGCTCGAATTCCTCGGCGACCGAGTGCTGGGTCTGGCTGTCGCCGGATGGCTCTATCACGAAGGGACGCTTGACGAAGGCAGGCTTTCGCAGCGCCTCAACGCTCTGGTCAGTGGGCGGACATGCGCCCGGATCGCGCGCGGCATGGGGATGGCGGACCACCTGCGCCTTGGCAAACAAGCGCGCGAAGATGGCGGCGCGGACAGCCAGAACATCCTTGGCGACGTGATGGAGGCGTTGATCGGAGCGAGCTTCGTTGAAAACGGTTTTGAGGCCACGCGCGCCATCATCCTTTCGCTTTGGGAAAGCGAGCTGACGGGCGATGCGGGCAAGGCCAAGCATCCCAAAAGCGCTCTGCAAGAATGGGCCGCGGGCAATCGTCGGCGGATGCCACAATATGACGTGATTGACCGCTCCGGCCCCGACCACGCGGCGCAATTCACTGTCCGCGTCAGCATCCACAATGTCGGCGAAGCGGACGCAGAGGCGAGCAGCAAGGGCGAAGCAGAGAAGCTCGCCGCAAAGGCATTTCTGGAGAAATACGGGTGAGTGAGAACCCACAAAAATGCGGGATGGTGGCTGTAATCGGTGCGCCAAATGCCGGGAAGTCCACTTTGGTCAACCAGCTGGTCGGACAGAAGGTCGCGATCACTTCGGCCAAGGCGCAGACGACGCGGGCGCGGATGCTGGGCATTGCGCTGCATCCAGACAAGGACCCCGTGACGCAGATGATCCTCGTCGACACGCCCGGCATCTTTGCGCCCAAGACTCGCCTAGATCGGGCGATGGTCAGCGCGGCTTGGGAAGGCGCAGAGGCCGCGGATGCCGTGCTGCTGATCGTCGATCCGATCAAACAGCGGCGGCATGAGCTGGAGCCTTTGGTTGAGGCTTTGGAGGGGCGGCCAGAACGCAAGATCCTCGTGCTCAACAAAGTCGACAAGGCCAAGAAGGAGCCGTTGCTGGAACTCGCGCAGGAGCTGACGCAGCGGATCGGCTTTGACGAGGTGTTCTTTATCTCAGCCCTGACCGGCGATGGCGTGGCGGAGATGAAGGCGGCGCTGGCGGCGCAAATGCCCGAAGGCGTGTGGATGTACCCGGAAGATCAGGTCTCCGACGCCTCAGAGCGCCTGCTGGCAGCAGAGATCACGCGTGAGCAACTCTACAAGCAGCTCCACGAAGAGCTCCCCTATGACAGCGCCGTGCGCCCAGAGCAGTACAAGACGCGGCCCGATGGAAGCCTGGAAATCCACCAGCAGATCGTCGTCGCCCGCGACAGCCAACGCGGCATCGTGCTGGGCAAAGGCGGCCAGAAAATCAAAGCGATTGGAGCGGCGGCGCGAGAGGAACTCTCCGAAATCCTAGGCGTGAAGGTCCACCTGTTCCTGCATGTCAAACACTCCGAGGGGTGGAGCGACGACAAGGAAGTCTTCGAGGAAATGGGGCTGGATTGGGTGAAGTGATGCTGCTGAGCGGCCATTCACCGTCACCCCGGGCTTGACCCGGGGCCCCGCTTCCCTTTTCCAAAATGCCATGGATCACGAAGTATCAGGCGGCTGGGTCTACATCATGGCGGATCGCTATCGAGGCACGATGTATGTCGGCGTGACCTCTGAACTTGCGGCACGGGTGACACAGCATCGGTCCGGGACTGGGTCGGGCTTCTGCACCAAGTATGGATTGAAACGGCTTGTCTGGGCTGAGCGATTGGGCTCAATTGAAGACGCCATTGCGCATGAGAAGCGCGTCAAAAGGTGGCACCGGCAATGGAAGTTCGATCTCGTCGAGAAGGCAAATCCCGATTGGGATGATCTATACGGGCAACTCGTTTGATTGCGCACAAAGAATAGCGGGACCCCGGGTCAAGCCCGGGGTGACGGCAGGAACTACCCCCGCCCCAAACGGTCCAGTTTCGCGCGCAGGCCTGCTTCGTCGAACGGCTTCACGATGTAGTCATCGGCGCCGGCTTTGATCCCGGCGTGTACATCAGCAGCCTTGTTCTTGCTGGTGCAGAACATCACCGTCGGCTTGTTTGGCGTAGGGATAGCGCGGAGCTGTTTGACGAACTCCAGCCCGTCCATTTCCGGCATGTCCCAGTCGGTGAGGATCAGGTGCGGCATAGACTTTTTGCAGCGGGCGAGCGCTTCGAGGCCGTCTTGCGCCTCAATCGGGACATAGCCCATTGCCTTCACGATCTTGGTCGAGACTTTGCGGATTACACGGCTGTCATCGACGATCAGGCAGGTTTTCGCAGCGGCTTGCTGGACTGATTGCGGCGCGGTTGACTGGGGTGCAGCGTCACCGCGCATCGCCTTGGCCGCGCGCACGACACTATCGGTTGGCTCGCCCGTCACCGGGTCGATCAGGCCTTGGACGTCTTCGGGCGCGTCAACCGGCTTGCCCTGAGGCATTTCGGGACTGCGCACGGTCGCATCTTGAGCGGCCGGATGTTTCGGGCCGCCCTTGTTTGGACCTGTTGAGCGTTTGATCAGATGTTGAATGGTTCCGCCTCCCCGGCAAGGCTGGCGAAGGCTTCCTCGCCGCTCAAATCGTGCGCTTCGTCTTCGTCAAGTGGCTGCTCATAGGCAGGCTCGACTGGAACAGAGGCATCGACTTGGCCGGACAAATCGCCGCCAACAGACTCTTCAGGGGTCATGCAAACGTGGACATATGGCATCCAGATGTCGCCATACTCCGCCTTTTGATACCACACATCGAGAACGTCATAACTCGCCCACATTCCATCGGGTTCGCGCAGGCGCAGGCCTTCGCCAATCCGAGGCACTGCGGCAAAGCGGATACGCTCCTGGGTTTGGTGGGTCTCGTTCTGGACTTCGATTTCGATCACAGCATTGGTCCCTGGTCTCTAAGGACAGGGATACGGCACAATACTAAATGAATTATGAGCGTTGCAGGCCTGTTTAAACTACCGACCGGTCAGCTCTTCGCAGCCGCCTTCTTCTTGGCGCCGGATTTTGCTGGAGCCTTCTTCGCTGCAGCCTTCTTTTTGGGTGCTGCTTTCTTGCGCTTTTTCTTCGCCGGGCCTTTGGCGGCGCGGGCGTCGATCAGCTCAATGGCTTTGGCCGCTTCGATGTCTTCAGGCTTGATATCCTTGGGGATTGTCGCGTTGACATTGCCGTCGGTCACATAGGGGCCATAGCGTCCCGGCATGACCTTGATCTCTCCGCCAGAGGTCGGGTGTTCGCCCAAAGTCTTGATCGGTTCAGCCTTTGTGCGCCCGCCGCCTTTGCGGTTGGCGGCCTCTGCCAGCAGCGTCACAGCAGCGTTCATGCCGGTGTCGAACACATCGCGCGTGCTGGTGAGCTTGGCATATTTGCCATCGTGGCGCAGGTATGGCCCATAGCGGCCAATCGCAGCTTCGATCTCTTTGCCCGTCTCCGGGTGAGCGCCGATGATGCGGGGTAGGTCGAGGAGCTTGACCGCCCAATCCAGGTCGAAATCGTCGAGGTCTTTGGGGATCGAAGCCCGCTTTTTCTTTTCGTCCGCCTCCATCTCGACATAAGGCCCGAAGCGACCGGACTTGCGGTGGATCTCCGCGCCGGTTTCGGGGTGCGTGCCCATCAGGCCGTCTTCAGCAGGGTCGGAGCCATCGGCTCCCGGCTGCGCAAAGCGGCGGGTATATTTGCACTCGGGATAGTTCTGACACGCGATGAAGGCACCAAAGCGCCCTCCCCGCAAAGACAGTCGGCCATTCTCACGCCCCTCTTGCTCGCAAAGCGGGCAGTGGCGCGCGTCCTTCCCGTCTTCACGCGCTGGGAAGAGGTAGTCGGAGAGGTAATCGTCCAGCACCTCGGTCACTTCCGAGGGCAGCTTCTCCATCACCTCGTCGGCTTTGGGTTTGAAGTCTTGCCAGAACTTGGCGAGCAGCTCCTTGTAATCCTCGCGCCCGTCGGAAACCGTGTCGAGCTCGTCCTCCATCCCGGCGGTAAAGTCGTAGGCGACGTAGGTCGGGAAGAAGCGTTCGAGGAAGGCGGTGAGCAGCCGTCCGCTCTCTTCAGCAAAGAAGCGATTCTTCTCCATCCGCACATAGTCGCGGTCGCGCAGCGTCTGGATGGTCGAGGCATAGGTCGAAGGGCGCCCAATGCCGAGCTCCTCCAGCCGCTTGACCAGCGACGCTTCGGAGAAACGCGGCGGTGGCTGGGTGAAGTGCTGCGTCGCCTCGACATCTGTCTTGGCGGGCACATCACCGTCTTTCATCGACGGGAGGAGGCCGTCTTCGTCCTCTTCCTTGTCGTCGAAGCCTTCTTGATAGACCGCGAAATATCCCGGGAACTTCACCACCTGACCGGTCGCGCGCAGTTCATGCTGGCCGGTCGCATCGCGCAGAGTGACAGTCGTGCGTTCGAGCTGAGCGGTTGCCATCTGGCTCGCCATGGCGCGCTTCCAGATCAGGGCATACAGCTTCGCCTCGTCGCCTGATCCGGCGTGATCGCGGCTGAAATTGGTCGGGCGGATGGCTTCGTGCGCTTCCTGCGCGTTCTTCGCCTTGGTGGCATAGAAGCGGGGTTTCTCCGGCAGATAAGGCGCGTCGTATTTCTCGCCGATGGCGTCGCGGCAGGCGGCAATCGCGCTGCCATCCATTTGCACGCCGTCGGTCCGCATATAGGTGATCGCACCGGCCTCATAGAGCGACTGCGCAAGCCGCATCGTATGGCTGGCGGAATAGCCGAGCTTGCGCGCGGCTTCCTGTTGCATGGTCGAGGTTGTGAACGGGGGCGGAGGATTGCGCTTGAGCGGCTTCTTCTCGACGCCTTCGACCGTGAAGCGACCGCCTTCAACCGCTTCCTTGGCCTCCATCGCGATGCCTTCTGCACCCAGGCTGAGCTTGTCCAGCTTCTCGCCCTTGAAGCGCACCAGCCGCGCATCGAACGCGGTTCCGGCATGCTCCATCTTGGCGAGGACGGACCAATATTCGTCGGGCTTGAACGCTTCAATCTCCCGCTCGCGATCGACGATCAGGCGCAGGGCAACCGACTGCACGCGGCCCGCCGACTTTGCACCCGGAAGCTTGCGCCACAGGACCGGCGACAGAGTAAAGCCAAACAGATAGTCCAGCGCGCGGCGGCCCAGATAGGCGTCGATCAGCGGTTGATCGAGTTCGCGCGGTTTGGCCATCGCATCGGTCACCGCCTTCTTCGTGATCGAGTTGAACGTCACCCGGTCGACCTTGGTGGGCAGAGCTTTGCGCTTCTTCAGCAGCTCTTGAACGTGCCAGCTGATCGCCTCGCCTTCACGGTCAGGGTCGGTCGCGAGCACCAGGCGCGAGGCGTCCTTGGCCGCGTCGGCAATTTCCTTGAAGCGGCTCTGCTTGTCCCGATACAGCTCCCAATCCATCGCGAAATCTTCGTCCGGGCGCACGCTGCCATCCTTGGGCGGCAGATCGCGGACGTGACCGTAGGAGGCGAGAACCTTGAAGTCCTTGCCCAGATATTTCTCGATTGTCTTCGCCTTGGCGGGCGACTCAACGATGACTAGCTGCATGGGAGAGGTCTGATTTCCTTACGTGTGTACGTACGCGCGAGAGTGGGGTCGGCTTTTGCAAGCCGTCAAGAGGTCAGATGCAAAACCTTATGAAAAGGTCTCGACCAAGTCCTCCGGCTCGCGCTCGATCAGCCGATAGGCCGCGACGCCCAGCAATTGCAACCATGCGATTGAGATTGAGATGCAAAGGTTGATCCCGACAATAAGCAGGTAATAAGCCACATCATTGCCTGCCGCGTATGCTTCTTCCGATGCAAAACCTAGAACGACGAGGACTGCATAAGGCGCAAGAGCTGGAATCATGGCCAACGCCAGAGGCTTCTGGATCACAGCCGTTCGGTGCCAACTCCAGCTCATTGCCTCATTTACGCCGTTGCCACGTGCATAGAGCCGAGCAAAAGAAGGCAGCCAGCGCATCATCAAGTAAAGGCCAGGTAGGAGCAAGAAGACGAGGCCTACGCCAATCGCGAGACCGGTAATGATCCCAAGGCCAAAGTAAAGACCAATCCCGCCAGGCATTTTTTCGCCCTCAGACGCGCTCGCACGCATCAGCATGACAAGCAATAGATAACCGAAAATCCAACCGATAATCGAGGTTGTGAGGTAAAGGCCATTGCTTTCGGGCAAGAGAATGTCCGCGACTGAGTACATCGCCGATACTACGACGACGTAGCCAATAAGGGCGAGCGCGGCGGCGCGCGCAATCGCCTTTTGCTGTACCCAAAGGCTGTCTTGAGCTTCCATCCCGCCGCTCATTCGAATACCGAAACCAGTGAATTGTCTCCATCGCCCAGCGCGCGGTACGCAGCAACGGACAGGCCCATCAGCACAATCGGCAGAAGGTGCATCCCCACCCAGCCGATAGTGGAAAGGCTACCGGTTCCGCCCAGGGATGTGCCAAACCCATAGTCGAGCAGTCCTTGCCCCGCACCCACGAAAAAGACGAAGACAAAAGCCCAGCCAACCGACAGCACCGAATACACAACGGAAAGCGAAAGCAGGTTCTGATTGCTCGCCTCCCAGCTGTCTCCCATCGCTTGGAATAGGGTGCGGTCTTCGGCGACAAGGTAGGTCGGCGCCATGACCCACTTTGCGCCCAGAATGATGCCGGGGATAAGGAACAGGTTCCAACCAATCGACAGTATGATGCTGAGGAGTATCGCCATGAAGAACAGGCTGAACACCTTGAATTTGGGGTCGTAAGGGAGCCCCGCTCTTTCAAGCACGCGGCGGTAGAGCCAGTATTGCGCTGCAAAATAGCCGAAGAAACTCGCCGGGGCGATCAGGGCGTTTAGCAGGGGGGCGAAGTCAGCGATCAGCCCAGCCACGAAGAACACCGCGAGGTAGATGCCCACCTCTTTCTTGGCGGCTCGCAGGACATCGAAGGTGCCGGAGAACAGCTCTCCAACGCTCACCTGTCGGTTCTGGGCATACCCAGTTCGCGCATAGGCCATGTGTGAAATTCTACCCCTGATCTGCTCCGGCACCTGTGCTAATGCCTGTAAGGGCCACCGCCCCGCCTTCGCGTCGTTCAATCTCGCCCGCCAGCTCCAGCTCAAGCAGAGCCATATGCACCGCAGCCGGGCTTGCCCCTGATTGGCGGATCAATTCGTCCACCGCAATAGGCGCCGTGGAGAGCAGGCCTGCGACCGCCTCTGCGCCTTCTTTCGGGTCAGCCTCCTCCAGCTCGCTGTAGTCAAAGGCGCTGACGTCTTCAGCGACGCGATAGGTTGAGCGCGGGTTGCCGGTGAAGGTTTCGAGCAGTTCGATCACATCGCTCGGTTCATTCACCAGCACCGCCCCGTCGCGGATCAGCTCGTTGCACCCCGTTGAGCGCGTATCGAGCGGGGAGCCGGGGATCGCCATCACCTCGCGCCCAGCCTCTCCCGCCAGCCTTGCGGTGATGAGCGAGCCGGAGCGCGGCGCGGCCTCCACCACCAACGTGCCAGCGGCAAGCCCTGCGATGATGCGGTTGCGGCTAGGGAAATGCCGCCCGCGCGGTTCGGTCTGCGGGGGCTGTTCGGCAATCAGCAGGCCATCGCTTGCAATGCGCTCCTGCAAATCGGCATGCTGCGGGGGATAGGCGATGTCGATGCCGCTCGCGATGACGCCGATGGTCGCTGGGAAAGCGCCCTCATGCGCTGCCCCGTCAATGCCGCGAGCCAGCCCGCTGACCACGGTGTATCCTGCCTCCGCCAGCGCTTTCGCAAAGTCGCGCGCAAGGCGGGTTGCGGCCGCTGAAGCGTTGCGCGCGCCGACCATGGCAACGCAGGGATTGGAGGCGAGCGAGAGGTCGCCGCGGCAGGTGATAATCGGCGGCGCGCTGTCGAGCTCTGCGAGCAGTTCGGGATAATCCGGCTGGTCGTGGAAGAGGTACTTCGCCCCTGCCTTGCGGATTTGCTCAACCTCTTTTTCAACCCAACTGCGAGGTGCCGGGCGATAGGTCTTCTTGCCGCGCGATCCGAGCTCAGGCAGCGCGTCTAACGCGTCCCCCGCATTGCGAAACCGTGCGAGAAGTTGGCGATAGCTGACCGGACCAATATTGGGAGAGCGCAACAGTTGAATGCGCGCAAAAGCCTCGGCCTGGGTGAGCTTTGTCGGCTCGTCCTGCCTTGGTTGGTTGAGCTCTGGCTGCGACCCCGTGCTCATCAGGTGATAGACCTGTGTGTCATGTCTTACTGCCCCCCACTCTCGGTTCCTCGCCCTTCATCAGCCGCCCGATATTTTCCCAATGAAGATAGATAATCAGCGCCGCGACCGCAGCGAGGACCGGGAAGAATTGCGGATAGCCAAACAGAGGAGCGGCAGCAGCAGCGGCGACAACCGCGCTCATCCCGGCAAGGCTAGAGATGCGGAAGATCGCGAGCATGCTGATCCAGATCAGCGCATAGGCTCCACCAATCGCCCAGGCGAGCCCGAAGGCCACGCCAGCATTGGTCGCAACGCCCTTCCCGCCCTTGAATTTCAGCCAGACGGGATAGCAGTGGCCAATGACCGCTCCGCCCGCAGCGAAAGCCTTGGCCACGTCGCCGCTCTCGCCCGCCCAGATGATTCCGGCGGCAAAGACCGGCGCGAAGCCTTTGAGCAGGTCGAGCAGCAACGTGCCCGCCGCGAGGCCCTTATTGCCTGTCCGCAAAACATTGGTCGCGCCGATATTGCCGCTGCCAATCTGGCGCACATCGCCCATCCCCGCCGCTTTGGTCAGGACGAGGCCAAAGGGGATTGAGCCACAGAGATAGCCGAGCAAGGCGGCGAATAAGGCTTCCAAGTCAAAACTCCCTTCGCGCCTCAATCGACTGCCGACGCGACATCACTTGTGTGACGGTGATCTAAGAGTAAGTACGCATGTTCGACAAGGTTGCGTATGCAATCGGGCCAAGGGAAAGCTTCATTTTGACCCCAACTTCCCCAATTTTAATCCTCGACACAGGGCTTGGTGGACTGACGGTCTATGATGCGGTGCGCGATGTATTGCCGGATGCGCCGATCATCTATGCCGCCGATTTTGCGGGCCTGCCCTATGGCACCAAGACCGAGGCTCAAGTCGCTGCGCGCGTCTGCGGTCTGCTGGGCCGCATGAGCGAACGTTTCGCGCCGCGCCTAATCTGCATCGCCTGCAACACGGCCTCGACCATTGCGCTGGGCATGGTGCGCGATGTGCTGGAGGTGCCGATTGTCGGCACTGTCCCCGCTATCAAGCCCGCAGCGCTCGCAACGAAGAGCGGCACAATCGGCTTGCTCGGCACCCAGGCGACGATCCGCCAGCACTATGTGGACGAGCTTGAGCGAGAGTTCGCTTCCGGCAAGACCCTGCTGCGCCATGCCGCGCCCGATCTGGTCGACGAAGCCGAGCGCAAATTGCGCGGGGGCGAAGTGAACCGCGCAGTGATCGCAGCTGCGCTGGATGGGCTAAGCGACCATGACAACGGGCTATGGATCGACCACGTCGTCCTTGGCTGCACCCACTTTCCGCTGCTCGCCGAAGAGCTGCTGGACGTTGCTGTGGGCGATCTGGGTTGGTCTCCGGACACACGCTTTATCGACGGCGCGGCGGGGATAGCTCGTCGCATCGCCCATCTCCTGGACGGCCAAGAACTCTCCAAAACGCAGCCAAACCGCTTCGTCGTCACGGGCACAACGCGCTATAGCGAAGGGCTCGAAAAATTGCTTGCCGAGCGGGGTTTTGGGCCGCTCGAACAGTTCTAAAAACCTGCAAATCACTCGCAAAGATCGCGGTTTAAATACCAGCTCAGATTGCTACATAGTCGCCCCTAGACAGTGGCAGAAACTTTTGCGCACCTCGCGGGTTATATGCCCAGAACGCGCACTGGATTTGAGCAGAATTGGCAGAGTTGTGAACTACAATCAGATCTTCGACCAAGCGATTGACCGCCTGCATGAGGAAGGCCGTTACCGCGTCTTCATCGACATTCTGCGCAACAAGGGTGCCTATCCCAACGCGCGCTGTTTTCACGGTCACAATGGCCCGAAGCCGATCACCGTGTGGTGCTCCAACGACTACCTTTGCATGGGCCAGCACGATGTCGTCATCGGCGCGATGGAAGAGGCTCTGCACGATGTCGGCGCAGGCTCTGGCGGGACGCGCAATATCGGTGGCAACACCCACCTGCATGTCGAGCTGGAGAAGGAACTCGCCGACCTGCACGGTAAAGAGCAAGCGCTGCTCTTCACATCGGGTTATGTCTCAAACGACGCGACGCTTTCGACGCTTGCCAAGCTGCTTCCGGGCTGTGTGATCTTCTCGGATGAGCTGAACCACGCAAGCATGATCGCCGGAATCCGCAATTCGGGCTGCGAGAAGCGCGTCTTCAAGCACAACGACATGGCGCATCTGGAAGAGCTGCTTGCCGCTGAAGACCACAAAACGCCCAAGCTGATCGCTTTCGAGAGCGTCTATTCGATGGACGGCGATGTCGCCCCGATCCACGCGATTTGCGACCTGGCTGAGAAGTACAACGCCCTCACCTATATCGACGAGGTCCACGCGGTCGGCATGTATGGCGACCACGGCGGCGGCATTTCGGAGCGGGACGATGCCGCTGACCGGATCGACATTATCGAGGGCACTCTGGGCAAGGCGTTTGGCGTGATGGGCGGCTATATCGCGGCCGACACACGCGTCGTTGACTGCATCCGCTCTTATGCGCCCGGCTTCATCTTCACGACCTCGCTCTCGCCGGTTCTGGTCGCAGGCGTGCTCGCATCGGTGAAGCACCTCAAGAGCTCGAACGTAGAGCGCAACGCGCAGCAACAGGCCGCTGCAACGCTCAAGCTGAAGTTCGCCGAAGCGGGCCTGCCCGTCATGGACAGCGTCACACATATCGTCCCGCTGATGGTCGGCGACCCCGTGCGCGCCAAGAAGATCAGCGACATCCTGCTCGCCGAGTATGGCGTTTACGTCCAGCCCATCAACTTCCCCACTGTGCCCCGCGGAACCGAGCGCCTGCGCTTCACCCCTGGCCCGCACCACACCGAGGAAATGATGACCGAGCTGACCGAGGCGTTGGTGGAGATATGGGATCGGTTGGAGCTGGAGCTGCGCGAGGCGGCTTGATTACCAACCGGTAATTCCGCAAACTCTCCCCCGAGAGGGAGAGAAACATTGGCCACCACATTCGACCGGACGGCGCTGGATACCGGCGCGCTCAATATTCGTCCGATGACGCCTGCTATCGGGGCAGAGATATTCGGGATCGATCTGGGCGCGGCTGATATCACCGTCAGCATCCCGCAGATCCGCGCGGCTTTGCTGAAGCACGGGGTTATCTTCTTCCGCGATCAGGACCTGACGCAAGAGCAGCACATCGCCTTTGCGCGGCATTTCGGTGAGCTGGAAGTGCATCCCGCCACGCCAAAGGATCAGACCAATCCTGAAGTCCTGCGCATCGCCCATGGTCCCAAGAGCCGGGGGCAGGAAAATTACTGGCACTCCGACGTCACATGGCGCGAAGAACCCTCACTCGGTTCCATCTTGCTGGCGCGCGAAGTGCCGGAAGTTGGCGGCGACACTCTGTTTGCCAACATGCACCTCGCTTACGAGCGGCTGTCGGAGCAGATGCAGCGGTTTTGCGAGAGCCTAACCGCCGTCCATGACATCGCCCGAGTCTTTGCCAAACGCCTCGGCAAGCGACCCGAGGAACTGCATGGCAAATATCCGCCCATGCGCCATCCCGTGATCCGCACCCATCCCGAAACCGGCGAGCGAGTGATCTACGTCAACACCGCTTTCACTTCGCATATTGAGGGTCTGTCGGCAGAGGAGAGCCGCTGGCTGCTCGATCACCTTTACAAGACCGCAATGGACGCCGAAATCCAGTGCCGCTTTCGTTGGCAGAAGGGCTCCATCGCGTTCTGGGACAATCGCGTGTGCCAGCACCTCGCCGCCTCCGACTACTTCCCCGCACGCCGCGTGATGGAGCGAGTGACGATTGCAGGCGATAAGCCGTACTTCGATGCATAAATCGACCAAAAGCTACAATCAAAAATACTAGAAAGAACTAAAGTCTTGCCATAACAAAATATCGGGCCGTGTTGTGTTCCTCTAAAGATGGAGACGATTATGCCTGACCCCGATAAAAAAGAAGACGAAGAAAAGCCTGAAATCTCACGAGATCTTCAGAAAATACTTGATGCATTGAGCTCTGACGAGCTTAAGGCCATTCTCGACACTCTTAAGAGTCCAGAAGTTGAGGCGGTTAAAGAAGGCGCGAGCATCGTTATTGACCTCGTCAAATGGATTCTTGAGCCCGCCAAATACACCGAATGGGTCGAGACCAAGAACTCCAATATCACCGAAATTCCGCGTACCAAAAATGGGAGGCCAAAAGCCTACGCACCCTTCGTCAGCGCCAAGATCACTGATGTGGAGTGCATGAAAGATCAGAAGGGTTGGCTGAAGGTAACGATCGTGCTTTCGGCCCAATCGGGTCTTGATGACGATGAGATCAAGATGCTTCGCCTTCAGCTGCCATCGCGCGATTGCAACGGCTACCGCCCAGGCGGGATCAATGATTTGCCGCGCAAATTCTCCGGTGACAACGAAAGGGAGACAGCGACCTACACGATGGAGATCAAGTGCTCCGACCTGATCTCGCGCAACGATAGAAAAGTCGACGTCTTCATATGGGCGGAACTCTACGTGGCCGACGATGATGGCAATGAACGAAGGGTTTGGGTCAAGCTGGCCAGCCCAAAACTCGACAAGGTTGTAACGGAGTGCTGCACGACTGATGGCACCATACCGATCCAACCAGGCCATACACCGCCCTCAACACCTGCTCCGGCACCGGCACCGTCTGGACATTGATTGTAAGGAACGCGCTACGGCATCGCAGAGTCACACAGCTGATGCTCCGATGCCGTAGCGTCCTTTGCCTTGTCCCTTGGCTGCGCTAGCTCTCGCACAAACAAGATTCGGGAGAGACACGCGCATGTACGGCAATCCAGACCAGAAATATGACGAAGTGGTGCTCGGGCGGCGCTCGATCCGGGGCTATCTGGACAAGCCTGTCCCTCAGGAATTGCTCAAAGAGATCCTCGGTATGGCGATGCGCTCGCCGTCCTCGATGAACACGCAGCCTTATCACTTTCACGTCATCACCGGAGAGCCGCTCGACCGCATCCGCAAGGGCAACACTGAGCGCATTCTTGCCGGCGAGCCGGACAGCCGCGAATTCCGCAAGGGGCATCCGTTCCAAGGCGTTCACCGCGACCGGCAGGTGGGCTGCGCGATTCAGTTGTTCGAGGCGATGGGCATTGGGCGCGAGGATAAGGAAAAGCGTACAGACTGGGTGCTGCGTGGCTTCCGCCAGTTCGACGCGCCGGTCTGCGTGATCATCACCTATGACAAGGAGCTCTCCGACGCAGACGATACTGTCTTCGATTGCGGAGCGGTTACCACCGCCCTCGTCAACGCGGCTTGGTCACGGGGCCTTGGCTGCGTCATCAACTCGCAAGGGATCATGCAAAGCCCCGTCGTGCGCGAACACGCCTCGATCCCCGACGATCAAGTGATCATGAAAGCCGTCGCCATGGGCTGGCCGGATGAGGACTTCCCCGCAAACCCGGTGAAGATCACGCGGCGGAGCGTTGAGGAAGCGGCGACCTTTGTGGGGTTTGATTGAGCGTACTGTTTGGCAGGTCTCTACTTAGCTCTTGTGATCGCTGGATCGTGCAATTTGCACAATACTGCATTTACTAAGGGGCAGGACATGGAACTCGAAGTCAAACTCGAATCATTGATGGAAAAAGCCAACAAGCATCGTGAATTTCTTGAGACCGAGGAGGCAGCGAAGTTAGCGCTGGTTGTACCGTTCTTGCAGGCTCTAGGCTACGACACAGCAAACCCAGCCGAGGTTATTCCCGAGTTTACAGCAGATGTGGCAACTAAGAAGGGCGAAAAAGTAGACTTTGCGATCTGCATTGATGGCGCTGTCAGTATGCTGATCGAATGCAAACCAATATCACAAGAGCTAAATCTGAAGCACGCTTCTCAACTTTATCGCTACTTTAGTGTGACAGACGCTAAATTTGCTATTCTTACAAATGGCGCAACATATAAATTTTACTCTGATCTAGATGCAACAAACAAGATGGACGACAAGCCGTTTTTCGAGTTCGACATCTGTAAGTTGAAGAAATCTGACTTTCGTCACATTGCGAAATTTCAACGTTCGGGATTTGATGTTGAAGCGATTACTGAGACAGCTGCAAATCTTCAGATGGAGACGGCTGTCACAAAGACGCTCCAGAAAGAGATGGCTGAACCATCTGACGAGCTTGTAAGGCTGGTTGGATCACAGGTGATTGAGGGTCGCCTAACGGCAGGGGCAAAATCGGCAATAAAGCGGCATATCCCAAACGCTTTCAGTGCAATACTAAGAGAACGACTGAACGACAGACTCACATCAGCACTTGATGAGGGTGGCGAGGAAGAGCCTGCAAGCGCCAGCGAGTATGAGACAACCGCCGAGGAAATCGAAGGCTTTCAAATTGTTCGAGCAATCGCTTCCGAACTGGTATCCCCTGATCGCGTCTACATCAGAGACTCCAAGTCTTATTGTGCCGTCCTGCTGGATGACAACAATCGCAAGCCAATCGTAAGGCTTTGGTTTAACTCCGACTCAGTAAAATATGTCGGAACGTTCGACGAAAGCAAAGAGGAAACCCGACAGGCGATTACGTACGTATCCGATATCTATGGTCACCGAGAACTCATTCTCTCAAGAATACGTGCAATGCTTTGAGACCTTAAGACTAAGCCCTACCGCAAGTTCACCACATTGTCGGAGGCCTCGCGCAGGCGGCTGCCGTCGAACATGCTTGCCATGGGCTCGTCAGTGACGACCACCACTTCCGCGTCGCCAAAGCCGTTGAAGCCGGTCTTCATCGCCGCGCCATATGCGCCGAGCATTCCGATCTCGATGAAGTCGCCGGCCTGAATGTCTCCGGGCAGCGGGAACGGGCCGGCCATGTAGTCGGCATCGTCGCAGGTTGGGCCGAAGAAGGCGAAGTCCTCCATCGGGTCGCGCAGATCGTCCTCCAGCGCCACGACAGGGAAGCGCCAGGCAACATGGGCGGCATCGTAGAGCGCGCCGTAGGCTCCGTCATTGATGTAAAGCTCCGCCCCGCGGCGTTTCTCAACCCGCACGATCATGCTGGAATATTCCGCACACAGCGCCCTGCCCGGCTCGCACCACAGCTCTGCGTTGTAGGCGATAGGCAGCGTTTCGAAATGCTGCGCAATGAGCGCGAAATAGTCTTCTAGCGGAGGCGGCTCCATGTCGGGATAGATGCTCGGGAAACCGCCGCCCACATCAATCATGTCGATGACCACGCTGGCCTCACCAATCGCGGCGCGGGTGCGGTCCATGGCTTGGACGAAGGCGAAGGGCGTCATCGCCTGGCTGCCGACATGGAAGCACACGCCTAGCCAGTCGCAATGCTGGCGGGCCTGTTGTAGCAGCGCAGGCGCTTCGAGGAGGTCGCAGCCGAATTTTGCGGCAAGGCTCAGTTGCGCATATTCGCTTGAGACACGCAGCCGGACGCACAGGCGCAGATCACTGGCCGGTTCACCCGTTTCGGGGTCCGCGCAGGCCTCAACGATCTTCTCCAGCTCTTCGATGGAATCGAGCGAGAAGGTTTTGACGCCGTGCTGGTGATAGGCTTCGGCGATAGCGCGGCGGCGCTTGATCGGGTGCATGAAGCACAAGGTCGCATCCGGAAGAGCTTCGCGCACCAGACGCACCTCAGCAATCGAGGCGACGTCATAATGCGTCACGCCAGCATCCCACAGCACTTCGATCAGGTCAGGTGCAGGATTGGCTTTGACGGCATAGAGCACCTTGCCGGGAAACTTCTCGACAAAGAATTGCGCAGCCCGCCGCGCCGCATGCGGGCGGTTGAGGATCACGGGCTCTTCAGGTGCGAGCTCTCGCGCTACAGATTTTGCGTCAGGGTAGGTGTGCAACTCAAGGGACCCCCTAAAACGGTTCGTATAAACCGGAGCGTTTCAACAAGGCTGCCTTGCGGAGAGTCCCTTGGGGCAGAGCGTGGCCGTATAAGACATTTGTGGCGGCGTGCAACTCAAAAGCCGCTCGCCGCCACAATCATGTTTCAATACTAATCTTGACGGAAGGATCGGTTCCGCAGTTGCGCTTAGAAAGCGACGTTGGGCACCTGATCGACCGTACCACGCTCGGAATCGTCGAGCTTGTTGAAGTCGGCCTCAGCAAAGCCAAGCATGCCTGCAAACAGCACAGCGGGGAAGCTTTCACGCGCAGTGTTGAAGCGCGACACAGCCGCGTTCAGCGCACGGCGAGCAGCCGCCAGCTTGTCTTCGATATTGGCAAGTTCACCCTGCAATTCCTGGAAGTTCGCCGACGCTTTAAGGTCGGGATAGGCCTCTCCCAGAGCCAGCAGATTGTCGAGCGCGATCTTGAGTCCCTGCTCAGACCCGCTGTCCGGGTTGCCCTTGGCTGCGACGTTGCGCGCCTGAATAACCGCTTCGAGCGTGGTGGCTTCGTGGCCGGCATAGCCCTTCACCGTCTCGACAAGGTTCGGGATCAGGTCATGCCGCTGACGCAGCTGCGCATCAATGTCTGCCGTGCCCTGAAGCACATTCTGCCTCAAGCCGACGAGATTGTTGTAAATGCCGATCACCCCGACCAAGATCAGGACGACCACGCCAAGAATAATCCAACCCATGAAACCCATTTTGTGCTCCTCCTTTACCGAGCGGGACTATAATGGCAGGAATTCGTTAAGGAAAAGGGCACTTTTTAACGAATTTCGGCTAAACTGGCTTGTGTAAGCAGTTCGGGATAGGGTCTAAATGCAAGCGAACACGCAAAAACTGATGGACGGGGAACTGGGCCAGTGGCTCAATTCTCAGGAAGCCATGCGCGCGCAGGCCAAGGAAAAGGCCAGCACACGCTGGCTCTATGGCGGCATTGGCGCGGGGGTCGTGATTGCGCTGTTGATTGCCTTTGGCCTGCTGTTCTCAAGCATCGGATTGTTCGTTGCCATGGGTGCAGCGGGCGCGGCCTATGGCTGGGGCTACATGGTCATCGCCGAGGCGAAGAAGGAAGTGAAGACCGGCATCAACGCTGCCATCGCGCGTGACCTTGGCATCTCTTACGACCACGATGTCGAACCCGGTGAGGAATACCGCCATGCGCGCGTCTATGGTTTGCTCCCCAGCAATGACCGCAAGAATTTCGAAGATCGCTGGTATGGTGAGCTCGAAGGACACCGCTTCAACCTCTACGAAGCGCATCTCGAAGAGCGGCGCGGGTCGGGCAAGCATCAGCGCTGGGTCACGGTGTTTCGCGGTGCGGTGATCGATATGGGCTTTGGCCGCAATTTCCACTCGACGACGCTGCTCCAACGCAAGGGCAAGCATAAGAAATTCTTCGGCCTTGGCGGGCGCGCGGACCATGCGACTTTCGATGGCCACCGGCTCGATTTTGTCGATCAGGTCCATCCCGACTTTGAAGACGTGTTTGAGGTGTGGAGCGACGATCAGGTCGAAGCCCGCGTTCTGATCCACCCGTCCTACGTCGAACACCTGCTTTCCTTGGAGAAAGCTTTTGACGGTAAGGCCGTGCGCGCCCTCTTCCGACGCGGCGAAGTGATTGTGACGGTGGAGAGCGGCAATCTGTTCGAAAGCGGCTCCATGGACGCAAGCCAGGACCGCGCCATGGTCGCCAAGACGGCCGAGCAATTCGCAGCGATGGCGCGCCTCGCCACAGCGATCAACCAGAATGAGCGCGGACGGGTGCTGAACCAGCGTCCCGACAAGCCCACCACCAAAGCGCCTGAGATCACCGAAACAGCGCGGGAAACGGCCCGCCCTGCTCCGGGAGGATTCGGACGCAAGGGGCTTTAGGCGGTTAGCTCAGCCTGTCGCGGAAATCGGCATATTCGAAGCGCTTCACACATTCGAGCGCGTCGGTCTCTGAATCCCACATCCAGATGCTGGGTAGAGGCACGCCGTTGAAAGTGTTGGTCTTCACCATCGAATAATGCGCCTGATCGAGGAAAGCGAAGCGCGCGCCGGGCTCGGCTGGCACGGGCAAGCGATAGTCTCCGATGACGTCTCCGGCGAGGCAGGATGGACCGCCCAATCGGATCGGGATTTGGTCTTCGTCGGTCAATTCACCGAGCATGGCGGGGCGATACGGGGCCTCCAGCACATCGGGCATGTGGCATGTGGCGGAGATATCGGTGATGCCAAAGGGCACTTCATTGATGCCGCTATCGAGCAAGGTTCCAACCAATATCCCAGCATCGAGCGCAACTGCCTCTCCAGGCTCCAAGATGATCTCCGCGCCTGTGTCTTCGGCGGCATCGCGCAGGAATTCGATCAGTTCGTCGCGCTCATAGTCGGCGCGGGTGATGTGGTGCCCGCCGCCCATATTGATCCATTTGAGCTGCCCGAAATACGGCTCAATCGCGTCGAACACCCGGTCCCAAGTCTGGCGCAGCGGCTCAAAGGTCTGCTCGCACAGATTGTGGAAGTGAATGCCCTCCACACCCTCCATCGCCTCTTCAGTCAGCTGGTCGATGGGGAAGCCAAGCCGTGATCCGGGCGCGCTGGGATCGTATTTGGCGACCTCGCCCGTTGCGACCATCGGATTGAGGCGCAGTCCGACCGAGACATCGCCTCCAGTCGTTGCCGCGTGGTCGAGGATCAGCGCGGCGCGCTTCATCTGCGCGGGTGAGTTGAAAATCACATGGTCAGACAGGCGGCACACCTCCTCCAGATCCTCGGGCTTGAAGGCGGCGGAGTAGGTCGCGATCTCGCCATCGTAGAATTCGGACGCCAGCCGCGCTTCCCACAGCCCGCTGGTCGCCACCCCGTCGAGGTATTCGCCAATTAGCGGCGCTGCTGACCACATGGAGAAGGCCTTCAAGGCGCTGAAAACCTTGATCGACCCGCCATCGCTTGCCGCCTCGTCACGGATCTCGGCGAGGATCTGGCAATTGCGGCGCAGCTTGGCCGCGTCCACGACAAAGGCGGGGCTGTCGACACGCGACAGATCGAAGTCGGCAAAGGCGCCGGGATGGCCTGCTTTGGTTTCCATGGGGACCATTTAGTCGAAGTTTCGCCCATGTCATCGTCTGAAAGTGCGCTTGGCCCGCTTGTGATGCAGGCGCGCGTCTCTTAAGCCTCCGCCCGAGAGAGATTTTGGAGAGAGATATGCGCGCCCTGACTTCATCTTTGGCCCTGATTGCGGCTGCCCTAGGCACAGCGGCACAGGCGCAGGATGATCCACAATACGACGTCACAATCACGCGCACGACCTATAACATTCCACATATCCAGTCAGAGACATGGGGCGGTGTCGGATACGGGGTCGCCTATGCCTATGCGCAGGACAATGTCTGCATGTTGGCAGAGGAATTTGCGACGCTTGCCGGTACGCGCAGCCTCTATTGGGGGCCGGAAGACCGCTCGGTTCTTGGATTCACGCCGGTAGACAATCTCACCTCCGACATCTTCTTCCGCGCGCGGCTTGATGTGGAGGCTCTGCGCGCAGGCTGGTCCTCCCAAAGCGCGACATCGCGCGACCTCGTCGATGGATATGTCGCAGGCTACAACCGTTATCTGAGCGATGCTGGGCCAGAAGGCCTGCCCGAGGCGTGTCGGGGCGCTGATTGGGTCCAGCCCATCACCCGCGACGACATGCTGCGCCTCAACGAAAAGCAGATGCTGCTGGCAAGTTCGCTGGCGCTGGCTCCCGGGATTGCAGCGGCTCAGCCGCCCGGTTCTGAGGGCGAGGAGCTGGCGGTCATTATCGAACCGCATGAGGATCTCACCTATGGCTCAAATGGGTGGGCCTTTGGTGGAGATGCGACTGCCGATGGCCAAGGCCTGCTGATCGGCAATCCGCATTTTCCCTGGGCGGGCCCCTCGCGCTTCTGGCAGCTGCATGTGACCGGCCCGGATGGGTACGACGCAATGGGCACTGGCATTGCGGGCACGCCGATTGTGACGCTGGGCTTTAACAAGGACATCGCCTGGACCCACACCGTGACAGCCGCGCGGCATTTCACGATCTATGCCCTCACCCTCGCAAGCGATGATCCCACCGTCTACATCGTCGATGGCGAGCGGCGGGCAATGGTGGCGAAGACCGTCTCCGTACCCATGCCCGATGGCGCGCCAGCGGTGGAGCGCACGCTTTATGAGACCGATTTCGGCCCTGTCGTCACCCTGCCCGGCACGCCGATGGCTTGGGGCGAGCAGCTTGCCTTCACCTTGCGCGATGCCAATGCAGGCAATCAGCGCGCGATCGACACATGGGTCGCGATTGGTCAGTCGAGCAATGTGCAGGAAATTGAGGACGCGATCAGTGAGACCCTCGGCATTCCATGGGTCAACACCATCGCCGCCGACCGCGAGGGCAACGCTCTGCACGCCGACATCACCGCAGTACCGGGCGTGTCGGCTGAGTTTGCGGCAAGCTGCGGGACACCGTTTTCAGGGCTCGTCGCGGACCGAGTGACCCTGCTCGACGGGACACGTTCGCAGTGCAATTGGCGCGCAGCGGATGGCGGGTCTGCGGACGGGTTGCTGCCTGCCGAAGACCAAGCTTCGCGCATTCGCCGCGATTATGTCACCAACTCCAACGACAGCTACTGGATCAGCAATCCGGCCGAGCCATACCGCCAGCTCTCCCCCATTCTGGGCGATTATGAAGAAGCGCTGAGCCTGCGCACGCGTTCCAACTTCATCGAGACACAGGCGGCGCTGTCCCGCGGGATGATGGATCGATTTGGCGCAAAAGCGCTCGTCTTCGGTAATCACAGCCTCGCCGCTGACATGGCGGTCGATCCGGTGCTCGAGCTGTGTGAGGGCGCTCAAGGGCTGGAGGCTGCTTGTGCCGCGCTCGCTGGATGGGACCGTAAGTTCGAGATCGAGAGCAAGGGCGCCTATCTCTTCGCCGCCTTCTGGGAGAAGGTGCGCGGCAACAACAACCTATGGGCCGTGCCCTTCGACACAGCTGATCCGGTGGGGACACCACATACGCTCCGAACGGAAGGCGCAGCGGGAGAGACGCTACTAGCTGCCCTCTCCGAAGCCGCCAGCGATCTGGAGAACGCCGGCATTGCGCTCGATGCACGTTGGGGCGATGTGCAGGCCTACCGCGTCATCGACGCCGACGGAGAGCCGCGCGCCATCCCGCTCCATGGTGGACCGGGCGTTGCGGGCGTGCTCAACATGCAGCGCGGGCGATTGGTCGAGGGCGGCATCCACCCCGTCCACGGGTCGAGCTACATCCAGATCGTCGGCTTTGACGAGAACGGCCCGGTTGCTGACGCAATCTTGTCCTACTCCCAATCGACCGATCCAAACTCACCGCACTACTCCGACCAGACCGAGCTCTACTCAGCCAAGGAATGGCACCGCCTGCCCTTCTCGCCGGAGGATATCGCGGCGGCTCAGGTTGGCGAAGAGTTGCGGCTGACGGAGTAGCGTCCTCCTCCTATTCAGCGCGCGTCAAACCGGCTCTCGCTAGGCACAAAACGTTCGCAGACGCGTATCGTTTGTTGAACCGATGGCGCTTGTCTTGGAGCTTCCGCTCGCCTTCGCCTCCGCTCACGATTTTCTGTTCCGAAAGGTCCTATCTCCCATGACTAAGTTCCTCACCCGCTCGATCAGCGCTGCCGCACTCGCCACCGCGCTTTCGCTTGGCGCTGCTTCCCCTGCCTTCGCCCAAGACACCGCCGCGACCGAGGCCAGCGAACCCGCAGTGGATGAGCGTTATGTCTGGGACCTCACCCCATTTTACGCGACGATGGAGGACTGGGAGGCCGAGCTGGAGCGGCTCCGCGCTGAGACCGACCGGCTGGAGCCGTTCAAGGGCCGCCTTGGCGACAGCGCGGCGACCTTGCTGACCGCGCTTGACGTGAACTCGGATTACAACAAGGAATTGTCGCGCGTCTGGACCTATGCCTCCAACCTGCGCAACACCAATCTCGGCGATCCCAAGGGTCAAGAGATGGTGGGCCGCCTGCAAGCCGTCGCACAGGCCGCGAGCGCAGAGTCCAGTTTTATGGTGCCAGAGATCGTCGCAATCGGCGAAGAGCGTCTGATGGGCTTCATTGCCGAAGAGCCGGGTTTGGAAAAGCACGCCTTGTTCTTGCGCAATGTGATGCGCCAGTCCGAGCACGTCCTTTCACCTGAAACCGAGCAAGTCCTCAGCCTGATGGGCACCGCCTTGGGGGCATCGCAGAACGCACGCGACCTGCTCGCCAATGCGGAAATCGAGTGGCCGACGATCACTTTGTCCGACGGCACCGAGATCACGGTTAGCCAAGCGGGTTACGGCCTTTACCGCCAAGCTCCGAACCGCGAAGATCGGATTGCAGTCTTCGATGCCTTCTGGGGCACCTGGGCCAAGTATGAGAGCACTCTGGGCGCGAACCTCAATGGCGAAGTGCAGGCCAATGTCGCCGCCGCCAAAGCGCGCAATTACGACAACACGCTGCAATACTTCCTGTCCGGCGACAACATTCCGGAGGAAGTCTACCGCACCCTTGTCCAAGTCACGAATGACCGGATCGACGTCCTCCATCGCTATTTCCGCCTGCGCGCTCGCATGCTGGAAATCGACGATCTGGGCTATCACGACATCTACCCGTCATTGGTCGAAACCGACCTGACCTTCCCCATCGACGAAACCCGCGACCATGTGCTCGCTTCGATGGAGCCGCTGGGTGAGGAGTACACGCGCAAGTTTGCCGAAGCCTCGTTGGAGCGCTGGATGCATGTCTATCCGCAACCCGGCAAGCGCTCGGGCGCTTACATGTCCGGTGCAGCTTACGATGTGCACCCTCTGATCCTGCTGAACCATCAGGACGACTACAATTCCGCCTCAACCTATGCCCATGAATGGGGCCACGGGATGCACCAGGTGCTGACCAACGAGAACCAGCCCTATGAGCTCGCCGACTTCTCGATCTTCACCACTGAAATCGCCGCGATTGCAGCGGAACTGATGCTGCAAGAGCATATGCTGGAAAACGCCCAAAGCGACGAAGAGCGGCTCTACTATCTTGGCTCAGCTTTGGAGGCGATGCGCGGGACCTACTTCCGCCAGGTTATGTTCTCCGAATTCGAGCTCGCCATCCACGAAGCGGTCGAGCGCGGCGAGGCCCTGACCGGTACGCGCATGACCGAGATTTATGGCGAGATCCTCGAACGCTATCACGGCCATGACCAGGGTGTGATGACGATCCAGGACCGCGAGAAGGTCGAGTGGGCTTACATCCCGCACTTCTATTACAACTTCTACGTCTACCAATATGCGACCTCGATCGCGGGGGCGGCCTATTTCGTGGAGCAGCTCAATGAAAATCCTGACGAGGCGCGCGAGACCTATCTGGAGTTTTTGAAGGCCGGTGGATCGGACTATCCGGTCGACATTCTGAAGGATGCTGGCCTCGATATGACCACGCCTGCGCCCTATAACGCAGTGATCGACCGGATGGACGCTGTGATGGATGAAATCGAAGCCATCTTGGATCGGCGCGGCGAATGACCTAGAGAGCGGGTCGATACTGATCCGCTCAACAGGAAAACACATCATGGCACTGCAATTGCCTCAGCTTACCGTCAGAGGCACCCGGCACGAAATGGGCCAGCAATATGGCGCGCACTTTCGCGAGCTGATCGGCGCATTCGTCGAGAACCGCGTCTCGGCAGTGACGACCTATCTCGCCAATGCGGGCCATGCGGGTACGGACGAATTGTCCAAGGCCGGTGCGGCTTGCCTTGAAGTGGTCAAAGGCTTCGACCCCGCTGGCTATGAAGAGCATTTCGGCATTGCCGAGGGCGCGGGGATCGACCCCGTGCGGCTCTTCACCACCGCCAATATGACCGATGTGCGCGATGTCATCATCCTGCCCGGCGATCCGGTTGTGACCGAGGATGAAGGCTGCACCGCGGCTCTGATCCCTGCCGAGAAAAGCGCGACCGGCACCGCTCTGCAAGGCCAGACTTGGGACCTGAACGGGCCAGACGTGCAATATGTGGTCGCGATCCACTCACTGCCTGATGATGGTCCCGAGACATGGAGCGTCACTTGCGCAGGCTGTCAGACGCTGATGGGCATGAACGAGCATGGCGTGAGCGTCGGCACCACCAATCTTAAGACCTACGGCGCGAAGGTGGGCGTCCCCTACCTCTCGCTGCTCCACGCGGCCCTGCGCCAGCGGACTTTGGCCGAAGCGAGCAAGCTGCTTGAGACGACGCAGGTTGCGGGCAGTCACTCCTATTGGGCGGGCGATGAAACCCACGCTGTGGAGTGGGAACGCACGCCGGACAGCGCGCACATGCGCTCGACCATGGACGGACCGGTGGTGCGGACCAATCACTGCCTTGTCGATAGCAACTCAGCGCTCGAAACCGACCTCTCGCCCAGCACGTTTGAGCGGTTCGCGCGGATCAAAGCTCTGGTCGAGGCCGAGGACGCGCACACTTTGGAGAGCTTCAAAAGCCACTTTGCGAACCGCGATGACGGCCGCCTCTCGATCAACCGCTACCTCGAGGATGACAGCGGTGCGACCACCAACGCGGTCGTGGCAATGGACGGAGCCACCCGCACCTTCCTCGCCTGCCGCGGCCAGGCCGATCAAGGCGAGTGGGTTCAACTCGAATTCGAACGCGCAAGCGTCACGGCCTGAGACACTCTCAACCGATGTCCGAACCCGACTACGACGCCCTCCACGAAGCCGCCTGCGCGCGCGGGGAGCAGACCTATCCCGACCCGGCCACCGGCTATGTCGTTTTCACGAAGCTGTTCCATCTGGAACGCGGCAAATGCTGCGGCTCGAAGTGCCGCCACTGCCCGTTCGAGCATGTGAACGTGCCTGAGGGGCGAAAAGGCTAAGTAGAGGTCGACATGAGGAAGAGCGCAGGGGTGACCTGCTTGCGTCTGATCTATTCCGTTCTTGCCAATATTTCCAAGACCGCTGCAATTCCGGGGTCTGTGCCATCGGGCGCGGTATCGATAGGGCTTGTCGGGATTTTCGCGGTGTAGTCTTCCCGCGCAGTTCCATCCACATGGAATAAAGCCTCCCCACCAAAATCAACGCGAGCGCCGCTTGTCGGCAAGGTGCGGTTCCACAATCCACCCAGCAGGTCGCCCATGTTTGACCCGATCGTGGTTGCATCGGTGGCTGCATCCATACCGATGACGATCCCTTCCCCCATGCTGCCGGTCCATCGACCATGCAGCACAAACACCGGCCCGCCAAAATAGGGAGCACGCGGATAGACATATTCAACGAACTGCCGAGGGACCGAAAATTCGCGCTCAATCGCGGGAATTCGGTGCATTTGGTAAGGGCGCACTTCGGAAACAAAATGACCGATAATTGACCGGGCAACCTCAGTGTTCCCGCCGCTTGGTGTTTCGCGCATGTCGAGGATAATGGCTCGCGCGCCCTGCGCGTTGGCCATCGCATCATCAAAGGCCTTGATTGTGCTGTTATTCCCTAGCGAGTTAAGCAGACGTAAGACCGCGACATCATTGTTTTCGCCGACAAATTCGACAGATACAGGAGCCCTCTCCGAGAGCGAGCGGGCATATGTCAGCGTTGCCATGAGCTCTATAGACCGCACAGCGCCATCCGCGCTCCGCACTTCAACCAGCCTGTCTGATCCCCGCTTGCCATTGGCAGCTAGGGTCAAGCCATAATCGAGCTGAGCAGGATTGGGGTTGGGCAGCACTGGGCCGAAGGGTAATCGCGCCGCTTCCAACGGGCTCACGCCATCGATAGTGATCACCTCATCGCCGGGCCTGATACCAGCGTCAAAAGCAGGCGATACACGGCGAACATCGCGCACGATCGCTCGGGTACCATCAAAGCCCAAATCCATATCAGCCGCGCTCATTATGATCGCGTAGTCATCATCCGTGAACGGGCCGACGATCAGATGAGGATCCATGAATGTCAGCGCGGTTTGATGGATGATAAGGCGGAATGCGTCGGCATCTTCTGCCGCCACAGCTAGCGCCTCAGACCGTTCCAATTGCGCTTCCACATCGATGTCATCCCGGTCGATATAGGCATAGGCCCGACGCAAAAGCTGCTCGAACTCATCCCACGAGGATTGTGCATCAAAGCCCGGTGCCTCTTCAGCGGCTTCAACAGGATTTTCCTGACCCAGCGCCACTTGTGGAGCGGAAAGGAACGAAACGGCGCCTAAGGCCGTCAGGGAAAGTATGCGCCCCATCAAAACGCCACCGGCCCGTCCAGCTCTTTCACCTGCCATGGCAGGCCGTGGCGTCCAAGCATTTCCATGAACGGATCGGGGTCCATCTCTTCCATGTTGAAGACGCCGTCTCCGCTCCATTTGCCTGTCACCATCATCGCCGCGCCGATCATCGCAGGCACGCCGGTTGTGTAGCTCACTGCTTGGTTGCCGGTCTCTTCATAGGCTGCTTCGTGGGAGCAGATGTTGTTGATGTAGAAGGTCTTCTCGCCTGATCCGTCCAGAGCCTCTCCGGTTGCGATCACGCCGATATTGGTGTTGCCCTTGGTGGTTTCGCCCAGCGTTTCCGGCTTCGGCAGCACGGCGGCGAGGAATTGCAGGGGGATGATCTCCTTGCCCTGATACTTCACGGGATCGATCCGCGTCATGCCGACATTCTGCAGCACGGTGAGGTGCTTGATGTATTCATCGCCAAAGGTCATCCAGAAGCGCGCGCGCTCGATCTCCGGGTTGAACTTGGTGAGGCTCTCAAGCTCCTCGTGATACATCATGTAGGCGTTTTTGACGCCGACGCTCTCGAAGTCGAACTCGGTCTTGGTGGACATGGCGGGGGTCTCGACGAACTCGCCGTTTTCCCAATGCCGCGCAGGAGCTGTCACTTCGCGGATGTTGATCTCAGGGTTGAAGTTGGTCGCAAAAGCCTGGCCGTGATCGCCGCCATTGCAGTCGAGGATGTCGAGCTGGCGGATGGTCTTCAGCTTGTGCTTCTTCAGCCACATGGTGAAAACAGAGGTGACGCCGGGGTCAAAGCCCGAGCCGAGCAGCGCCATCAGCCCAGCTTCGGCAAAGCGGTCGTGATAGGCCCACTGCCACTTATACTCGAACTTCGCTTCATCCTTGGGTTCGTAATTGGCGGTGTCGAGGTAGGAGACGCCCGCCTCCAGACAGGCATCCATGATCGGCAGGTCCTGATAAGGCAGCGCGAGGTTCACGACGAGATCTGCCCCGATCTGCCGGATCAGGTTCACCATGGCGGGAACTTCCTCCGCGTCGATCTCGTAAGTGGCGATGTCGGCCCCGGCGCGCTCTTTGACGCTCGCCGCGATAGAATCGCACTTTGACTTGGTGCGGCTGGCAAGGTGGATTTCGGGGAAAATCTCGGCGTTGAAAGCCATCTTGTGGACACAGACCGAGCTGACCCCGCCTGCACCGATCACCAGAACTTTGGACATAAATGGGCCTTTCCAGATTCGTATATTGCGCGCTCACTAGAGGAATGCGCTAAGGGGGACAAATGATCCGAGAACCTTCGCATAAAGGCGTGCGCGCCGCAGCAGAAAGCATCGCTGCGATCCTACCCCCTACCCCGCTTCTGCCCGTGGAGATTGGCGGGGTGAAAGCCCATGTGAAGGCAGAGAACCTGCAACCTATCGGCGCGTTCAAGATCAGGGGCGGCTGGTGGCGTCTGTCTTCTCTTTCGGAGGCGGAGCGCACTGGCGGCGTCGTCGCGGTCTCCTCCGGCAATCACGCGCAAGGAGTGGCTTGGGCTGCGAGGAAGCTCGGGATCAAGGCCACCATCGTCATGCCCCGCAACGCGCCGGAGGTGAAGCTTGCGAACACGCGGGCGTTGGGCGCGGAAGTGGTGCTCTATGATAGACCGGGAGAGGACCGCGATGCCGTCGCTGCCAAGCTGATCGCGGAGAATGGCGGGACGCTGGTCCATGCCTTTGGCGACCCGTGGGTGATCGAAGGGCAAGGCTCATCCGGGATCGAAGCTGAACAACAGCTGGGACACACACCCTCCCGCTTCATCGCTTGCTGCGGCGGAGGGGGACTTGCGGCAGGCCTATCCCTCGCCTGCCCCGATGCGGCCGTGCATGTGGTCGAGCCGGAAGGGTGGGACATGGTCGGACAAGCGCTTGCTGCTGGCGCAATCGTTGAGGCCGCACCTGATGCGCCCGAGACGATCTGCGACGCGCTCCAGCCCACAGCTACCAAACAGCTCAACCTCGACATCCTGAAAGGGCGCGCCGAACCGGGCGTCACCGTGACCGATGATGAAGTGCGGACCGCGCAACGCTGGGCCTATGCGAATTTGCGGATGGTGATCGAGCCGGGCGGCGCGGCGGCTTTGGCAGCGGCGCTTAGCGGTAAGGTGCCGGTGGATGAAGGCACCGTGATCCTGCTCACCGGAGGTAATGCCGATCCGGCTGCCTATGCTGAAACGATTGGCGAGCGGGCCATCGAAAACGGCGCCTAGCGGGCTTCTCTACAGCCTCCAAACCGGTTGCATTTGACAATCGACCGACGCTCTCGCAGGAAAACCGCCACAAGAGAGGGGATCACCTGATGCAAGCTCAAATGCTCGCGCCTGCTGCCGTGTTGGTGGTGTGGACGCTTATCGTCCTGTTCTGGATTATCCCGCCGCGCTTTGGCAGCCTGGCAAAGGTCAAAGACAAGTCGAACCTTGGCAAGCTGGGCGTGCGAGGAAGCGATCTTGAAGGGGTCATTCCGGACAAGGCCAACTGGCCAGCGCACAATCACACCCATTTGCACGAACAACCGACGCTGTTTTACGCGGTCGTGATCATGCTGGCGATAGTGGGCGGCACCGGTCTCGATGTGTTGCTGGCATGGATCTATGTCGGCCTGAGGGTCATCCACTCGCTGTGGCAGATCCTCATCAACAAGCTCCCCGTTCGCATCACGCTGTTCTTGGCAAGCACAATTGTGCTGGTCATTCTGGCGGTGCGGGCAGTGCTGGCGACCGTGTTCGCCGACCCATCGCTCGCCCCGGCATAAAGAAGAGGCTCAAACCATGATTGGTATGGAAATCCTGCAACCGACCATCGCGCTGATGATCTGGACGATGATCATCTGGGCGTGGATGTACGCAACCCGTATCCCGGCGATGCAGAAAGCGCAGATGGACGCAAAGGGGCTGGTGGGCACAACCGGTGCCTCTTTACGCGCGCAGTTGCCTGAGAAAGTCAGCTGGAAGGCGGACAATTACAACCACCTGCACGAAGCGCCGACCCTGTTTTATGCGGTCGCGATCATCCTTGCGATCTTGGGTGCGGGCGATGGCCCCAATGCGTTCCTCGCATGGATATATGTCGGCCTGCGCATCGCGCACAGCCTAGTCCAAGTGACCGCCAACCGGGTGATGGTGCGGTTCGTATTGTTCGCGCTGTCGAGCGTTGTGCTGATCGTGTTGATCGCGCGGGCTGCTCTACTGGTATTTGCCTGAGAGTTTGTAGGCGGCTGAGGTCTACTCAGCCGCTTCCACTTCCGCCTCTACCGCGTCTTCCTGCGCAGCAAGGAAGCGCTCTCCGTCGAGCGCCGCCATGCAGCCCATACCGGCAGCGGTGACCGCCTGACGATAGACATGGTCGGTCACGTCGCCAGCGGCGAACACACCGGGAAGCGCGGTCTTGGGCGTGCCGGGTTCGACGTCGAGATAGCCACTTTCGTCCATGGCAAGCTTGCCCTTGAACAGCTCGGTCGCAGGCGCGTGGCCGATGGCGACGAAGGCCCCGTCCACTTCTAGAGTGGAGGTCTCTCCGGTCTGCGTGTCTTTGAGGACGAGGTGCGACAAAGTGCCGTTTCCACCCGCTTCAAAACTCTCAACCGTCTTGTTCCACTGGACGTTGATCTTGGGGTTCTTGAACAGTCGCTCAGCAAGGATCTTCTCGCTGCGCAATTCATCGCGGCGGTGGATCAGGGTCACGTCGTCGGAATGGTTGGTGAGGTAGAGCGCCTCTTCAACCGCGGTGTTGCCGCCGCCGATAACCGCGACCTTCTTGCCGCGGTAGAAGAAGCCGTCGCAGGTCGCGCAGGCAGAAACGCCCTTGCCGCCCAGCGCTTCCTCACCCGGAACGCCCAGCCATTTGGCCTGTGCGCCGGTGCAGATCACCACCGTCTCACCGATATATTCATCGCCGCTATCGCCAATGGCTTTGTAGGGAGGGCCGCTTTCCAGATCGACCGAGACAATCGTGTCCCACATCATGCGCGTGCCGACATGCTCAGCCTGCGCCTTCATCTCTTCCATCAGCCACGGCCCCTGCACCACTTCGCGGTAGCCGGGATAATTCTCGACATCGGTGGTGATGGTCAGCTGGCCGCCGGGTTGCAGGCCTTGAACCACGATCGGCTCCAGCATGGCGCGCGCGGCATAGATAGCGGCGGAGTAGCCGGCGGGGCCGGAGCCGATGATGAGCATCTTGGTGTGGTGGGTAGCCATAGTGTTGTCTCTTTAAGGTTCACTCTTCGTTGCGCACCGATATGGGGAGCGAAGGCGCGCTTGTCACGCCAGCAAGCGGTCTCGCAGGCGAGCTTTCCTTGTCTCATCCACACCTAATCTTTGCGCGAGGAAGGCATCGACCGATCCGTAGTCGCGCGTAACTTGCGCAAAGTAGGTTTCGAGGTATTCGGGATGGACGCCCATCAGGTTGCGGATCGCCTCAGGTTCGATGACGTCGTAATGCGCTTCCATGCGCGGGAGCGACTGGCGTTCGAGGATGTGCTGCGTGGGCGCATCATTGGTGCGCAGGAACTCTGTGATCACGTCATCCTTATGCGCGCCGAGGATGTGGAGCAGCAGGCTGGCCGCAACGCCCGTGCGATCCTTGCCTGCAAAGCAGTGGATCAGGCTGCCGCCATCGCGGGTTTCCAACGCCTCAAAATAGCGCGAGAACATGTCGATCATCGCGGGGTTGACTGGCATGCGAGTGTAGACGGCGATCATGCGGTTGAACGCCTTCTCGGCCGTCATATCCTCCTTGTCCCAGCCCCCTTCGTGAGGAGGTGAGCTGGTGGTCTCGCCATCATAGGCGATGACGTCAGCTGCAAAATCGGAGTGGCGGCGACAGGGAAAGCTGGTCCGCTCACTCTCCCCGCGAAAGTCGATGATGGTGCGGATATTGAGGGTCTGGATAAGGTCCAGATCCTCTTCGCTCGCCTCCATATGCTGGCCAGAACGATACAGCAGACCCGTCTTCACCCGCGCTCCATCGGCGGCGGAATATCCGCCATAGTCACGCAGGTTGTGAATACCCTCAGTAGGGAGGAACGGATCGGTGTCGCTGGCTCGAATCATGGGTGCATTCAGTGGCAGTGCGAGAGGGCGGGAGCAACCACAGAACGCGCATCGCAGCGCTCCCCTGCGCAAAACCCCTTAGGTGGTGGTGCGAGGGCGCTTACCAAGACGCATTTGGTAGAATGCGCGCTAAACCCTGCTCTCCTGATCAACTGCACGAGTGCAATTCCATGGCGCGTATTCTGATTGCCGATGACGATGATTTGATCGCCGAGCTGGCGTCGCAATCCCTGATTGATGCAGGCCATGCTTGCGGCTGGGTCACAAGCGGAGAGGCATGCTGGGATCTGCTGCAAACGCGCAGGCCCGACCTGTTGCTGCTCGATCAGGATATGCCAGGGATGACCGGCATCACCCTGCTGCGCAAACTGCGCCAATCGCCGACCTTTTATGATCTGCCGGTGGTCATGTTCACAGCAATGAACGGTGCGCAGGATGAGGCCAATGCGATCTATGCGGGCGCGAATGAGTATATCCGCAAACCCTTCGATCCCCGCCGTATGATGAGCGTCGTGCAAAAGGTCCTCGCCCAGCGCGAAGATCACCCCCAGCACACCGACTTGCAGACCTATCTTGCGAAAAGCTCAGGCTGGCATGTTGACGAGCATAAGCCGCGCCGCATGGTCTAAACGGGCAGTCGAGCCCTTATTCAGCGGCAAGGTCGCTGCAAAAGCTCTTCGTCCAATTATGGACATCCTCATCGCGCACAGTCGCCAGCATCGCTTGATAGCGGCTCTTGCGCTCTTCAAGCGGCATGTCGAGCGCCTTCTCAATTGCCATCGCAAGCAAGTCAGGGCTGTGCGGATTGACCAGCAACGCCCCTTCCCCGTCCGCGCCCAATTGCTGCGCGGCCCCGGCAAAGTCTGACAGGATCAGTACGCCGGGATCCTCTGGGTCTTGGGCGGCGACATACTCCTTCGCGACAAGGTTCATGCCGTCGCGCAAAGGCGTCACCAGACCAATCTTGGCCGCGCGGAAGAAGCCGTAGAGCTCTGCATGGCTATAGCCGCGGTTCACATAGCGGATGGGAACAATGTCCACCTCGCTTCTCGCGCCGTTGATCTGGCCGGTTTTCTGCTCAAGCAATTCGCGGATTTGCTGGTAGCTCTCCACATCCTCGCGGCTGGGCGGAGCGATCTGGATGAAGACGAGGTCGCGGGTGCGTTCGGGCGACTGGTCAAAAAAGCGCCCGATCCCGTCGATCCGTTCTGGCAGACCCTTGGAATAGTCGAGCCGGTCCACCCCAATCATCCCCGTGCGCCCCCGGATCGAGGCGAGAGAGCGTTCTTCCGCCGCCTTCGCCTCGTCACTTTCGCCCAGCGTCTGGAAGTGCTTCCAGTCAATCCCGATCGGATAAGCGCGGGCAATCGTGGTGCGGCCTTCATGAGTAATCTGGCCGGTGTCGTGATCGACTTTGGCCCCCAGCTCATTCTCACAATAATGGACAAAGCTGGAGAGCCACTCTGCGGTCTGGAACCCGATCAGGTCATAGGACAGCATGGTCCTCACCAGCCGCTCATGGAACGGCAGCGACGTCAGCAGCCGCGTCGGTGGCCATGGCGTGTGGAGGAAGAAGCCGATGCGGTTCTTTACCCCTCGACTGCGCAACCGCTCGCCCAAGGGGATGAGGTGATAATCATGCACCCAGATCAGGTCTTCACCCTCAACCAGCGGCATGACGCTTGTCGCAAAGCGGTCATTGACCCGCTCGTAACTCTCGCCCGTCTTGTTTTCGAAGCGCGCCAAGTCGATGCGGTAATGGAACAGAGGCCACAGGGTCGAGTTCGCATAGCCGTTGTAATATTCGTCGAGCTCGCGGGTGGACAAGTCGATGGTCGCTGTGGTCACGCCATCATTGCGCTGCAAGTCCATATTGCCGGAACGGTCGTCGCTCTCCTGCCCCGACCAGCCGAACCACACGCCGCCCCGGTCCTTCAACGCTGCATTGAGGGCGCCCGCCAATCCGCCTTGCGCACCGGCAACGCCGCGCGCTTTGGGCACGGCGACCCGGTTCGAGATGACGACGAGACGGCTTATCGCACTTCACTCCACGGTTTGGACAAAAGGCCAGCGCAGTTGATGACCCCCACCAGCGAATAGGTCTGCGGGAAATTGCCCCACAACTCGCCAGTCTCATAATCGAGGTCTTCGCTCAGCAAGCCCGACTTGGTCATATGGCTTAGCATGGTTTGGAACAGAGTGCGCGCTTCGTCGTCGCGGCCCGCCAGATGCAAGGCTTCGATCAACCAGAAGGTGCACACGTTAAAGGCGGTCTCCGGAGCGCCAAAATCGTCCTCGGCGGCATAGCGCAGCATGTGGTCGCCGCGCCTCAGATGCTTCTCGACCGCTGCGAAGGTCTGTTGGAAGCGTTCGTTATCGGGTGAGAGGAAGCGCAGTTCGACCATTTGCAGGAGGCTCGCGTCGAGATAGTCGCTTTCGTAGCTCGCGCCGTAGTGACCGCCTTCCCCGTTTTCCTTCCAGGCATTGTCCTCAATAGCCTGCGCGATGGTGTCGGCCCGCTCACGCCAGACTTTCGCACGGGTCTCCTTCCCGATGTGGGCGGCGACATTGGCAAGACGGTCGCAGGCAGCCCAGCTCATCACGGCGGAGTAAGTGTGGACCTCTTGCCGGGTGCGGAACTCCCACAGCCCTGCATCGGGCTGGTCATGCATCGCCCAAGCCATCTTGCCAACTTGTTCGAGGTTCTCGAAATCATGCTCGGTCGCAGGACGAAGGAGCCGCGTGTCGAAGAAGCCTTGCGCGCTCGGCAGCACAATCTGGCCATAGCAGTCGTGCTGGATCTGCTTGTAAGCCGCATTGCCGCGCCGCACCGGCCCCATCCCGCGATATCCGGCAAGGTAACTGGCGGTGGTTTCATCCAGCTCACTTTCGCCCATCACCGAATAGAGCGGCTGAATCTGCCCTCCCCGCGCACCGTCAACGATGTTGCGCAGATAGCCGAGGTATTTCTCCATCACATCCAGCGCGCCAAGACGGTTCAGCGCCTGCACCGTGTAATAGGAGTCCCTGATCCAGCAGTAACGATAGTCCCAATTGCGCTCCGAATGCGCAGCTTCGGGGATCGAAGTGGTAAGCGCAGCCACAATCGCGCCAGTCTCTTCATGCTGGCACAGTTTCAGAGTGATGGCGCAGCGGATGACCTCCTCCTGCCACTCCAGCGGCACAGCCAGCATCCGCACCCAATTCTGCCAATATTTGCGCGTCGATTGCTCCATGGAACGAAGTTGTTCGCGCAAGTTTCCGACAAAGGGCTCATCCGGGCCAAGGAAGAAATGCGTGTCACTCTCGACCCGGAAGGTGCGTCCTTCCTGAATGTAGCCGACCGGTGCATCGGTGGAAAGGCGCAAGGCTGTCGCGCCCGTAAGAAAGCGGATGTGGTTGGTCCCGTGGGTCGTATCGGCGACGCCTGCGCCATAATTCTTGGTCGGGTTGAGCACCACTTTGATGCGCGGCGTGCCGCTGATCGGGCGCACAATGCGAACATAGGCAACCGGGCGATACATCCGGCCAGAACGCTCAAACCGGGGGCAGAAATCGAGGATTTCAATCGCGCTGCCGTCCTTGGCCTCCAGTGTCGTCAGCAGATGCGGCGTGTTGCGGATGTAGCGTTGATGCGCCTTGGTCTGCCCTTCCAGCTCAAACCGCCAAATACCCGCATCGCGCTGATCACCGTTGAGCAAAGCGGAGAACACCGGATCGCCGTCAACACGCGGGACACAGCCCCAGACGAGCGCTCCGGTATCGTCGATCAGGCCAGAGACCTGACAATTGCCAATCGGCCAGAGTTCGAGGTTTGGGCCATTTGAACTAGGTGCGTGTGCCAAGGGTCCTAAAGCTCCAGCCAGGTGTGAACCGATGTGACATCGGGGAGGATGAATTGCGCAGCGCTGATGCGCGGATCGCCGACCAGTATGCCCGCCCCGCCTGCCGCATTGCAGGCCGTGAAACCGGCCTCGTCGGTAATGTCATCGCCGATGAAGACCGGACGCGCACCTGCAAAAGGAGGCGTCGCCATAAAAGCCTCCACCGCGCTGCCTTTGCTGGCGTCGGGTGCGACCAGTTCGACCACGCACTTGCCGGTCTGGACCTCCCAGCCGTGCTCAATTGCAAGGGTCCTAGCGAAGGCCATCGCCTTCGGGCCATCGTCGGGCGACTTGCGGAAGTGCAGCGCCCCGCCATGCGGCTTGTGCTCGTAATCGAGCGCTTCCAGCTCAGCGTATTCGCGCAATGCCTGCTCAATCGAGGAAGGAAGCACCTGTGGGCCATCGCCCAATGCCTCTCCCCCAGCGCTGCGGATGTCCGACCCATGCGAGCCGGCAGCTGCGATAGCGAGCGGGCCGATATGCCCCTCAATATCGCTGATCGCACGGCCACTCACGATGGCGCAGGCCCCGCCAAGGCGGCTCGAAAGCGCCTCCAGCCGCTGCGCCAGATCAGTCCTAGGCACGATCGCATCGGGACCCGAGGCAAGCTCAACCAGCGTTCCATCAAAATCGAGAAACAGCGCAACCGGTCCCTCAGCCAGCATCGCGGCGAGTTCTTGGCGGTTGGTCTGTCGGCGGCCCCTGATGCATCTTCACCATGCATAGAGGCTGCAATCAGGCGGTCAACTCATTGTGCTGCACTGCAACACGAACTTCGCAGTGATACTTAGCGGATCTCGAACCGCACGGTCAGCGTAAAATTGCCGCCCGCTTCCAGCGCACCGCTAGGCGTGACGCGGAAATCAGTGATGTTGCCATCACAGCCATCGCCTTCATCTGCGGGCTGATAGTTGAAGTTCAGACCATTGCTGCTTGAAAACTCAAGATCATCGGTCCCCACTTGCAAGTCGCCCGCAACACTGCCCGCTCCGCCATAGGAATAGGTCAGGCCAGAATTGTTCCCCGGATCAGAGAAGATCACCGGACCACCGCTGCGTGCCATGAGGCACATCTTCACGTCGGCGGGCGCATCATCCCAAACCTCCACCGTGCCCGGATCGGTCGCGCCAAGGCCGGTGTTGGTAACCGTTATGAGGTACTCGACGGTCGCGCCGGGGATGGCTTTGGGGCTGCTCGTCCCGTTTACCGGATCGGAGATGATCGTGCTGACCTTGCTGACTGAGATATTGGGTTCTGCTGGTGTGCAGAAGCTGAAGTCGTGGATCGCAATGCTTTGGTTTGACGGATTGGAAGGTGCCCCAGGTCCGTTGCCATACTCGATGACGATCGTGTCAATCGGATCGAGGAAAGTGAATACGCCCGTACCATTGGCGGTTGTGTCCCCCGCACCCGTGCTGCCAATGAGCGAAGGCCCATCGATTGTGTTGGCCGAACCCGCCGTCAGAATTGCGTTAACGCGCACACCGTCCAACTCGCCAAATACGGTGACTCGATCCTGGAATGTGCCCGAACGGTCGATGTCGAAGACAGAGAATTGCGCACCGGTAAACACGCGCGGCAGAGTAACGGTGGTGACGGCCTGCTGACTTGTGTTCGAGTTGTTCTGGTTGAAGGCAAGACCCAGTTCTGCTGGAGACAATCCACCCGAAATCGCGGAAGTCAGCAGCGGGATATCCCCACCAAACCGAGCGACGAAGTTGGCATTGCTCACGATGGAGAAGTTGATGTCGCCAAAGGTGCTGAGTGGATAGGTGTTGTTGAGGCTTCCTGCAGTCCAGCTGACAACATCCCAGTCAAAAACAGTCTCTCCCACCGGGCAAGGCAAAACCGGTGGCGTGCTGCCTGTCGGCGTGTTCGCGACGGTAAAGCTGTTGCTCGCAAAGTCATCCTCGCTTTGGACCGCATTGTTGGGTGTCGAGTCCGGATCAGGTGCGGAGCTTGAAGTGATCTCAGCGCTGTTGGTTATGACCGTGCCCGCACTCGCCGTTATCTCGCCAGCGATGTCGATTGATGCGCTTGCTCCGGGTGCCAGCGAACCAACAGTCCAATCGCCCGTTGCAGAGGCAAAGCTGCCCGTGCCGGTTGCGCTGTCGAACACAAAACCAGCCGGCAAAGTGTCGCGCACGACAATGCTGTTCGCCGTCACCTGAGACGCCGAATTGTTGGTCACAGTCAGACGCCACGTGGCAAAGTTGCCGGTCGAAGGGGCAGATCCCAGCAATTGCTTGTCCAGCGACAGATCCGCGCTGGGCAGGTCAAAGCTCAGGTCCGAGATTCCCATGAACTGGTCTCCCGGATCACCAGTCCCCGAATAGCTGAAATACACGATCTGGATGCGCTGAACTTCTTGCGTGCCAAAGTCGAACTGGATGTTGGCGTCGGTCGACGCAGTGGCCGATGGCGATGTTCCCGTCCAACCATTCAGCACAGCATCATTGGTGCGAGCGACAGTGTTGATCGTTGTCCAGAATGCGGTGTTGTCGGCCGCATTCGTGAATGCGCCGCTTGTGTCATCGTCGTAGTAAACCTCCACTGCATCGCGGAAGTTACCGGTATCGACATCGCTGAGCGCGACTTCAAAGCTTGTAACCGCGCGGCTCAGAGTGATGGTAATTATCACTCGATCACCAGGATCGAACGATGCGTTATTGAAGCCACTAAAAAGTGGTGACGGCGATGCACCAATCGTTCCGCTGAAAAAGCTTACAAAGGTTGGCGCGAAGGCTGGATTGAATGCGCCCGATCCCGAGGTTTGCGTCGTGAACTCAACCGTTGCCGTAGTGCCATCAGACGCTGTGACAGTCGTGGGTGAAGGCAAAGAACCTTGGCTCGCCGCCCCAGCGTTGGCCCAATCGACCGTCGCGGTTTGCGCGCGCGCCGTTTGCGGCATTGCCAGCAACACAACGGCTGCAAACAAGGCGAAAAGGGACAGGCTGCGGAAAGCCAGTAGAGCGCGACTGGTCATGCCATTCCCATAAGGCGACATGGTAAACAGCGCGTTTACCCTGTTGTGATCTGGCGAGAAATTCACGCTCATCGGCCCAGCCCCAGGAAGCTGAACGTATCGGTGTCGAACTTGAAGCGCACCGCCGCAAAGACGCCCTTGTCAGTGTTGCGTGCGGCTGAGAAGTCACCGTCTCGGAAGCCTTCGATGTTGTAGCCTACGGTCAGCAGCATGCCATCTGCCGGGACAAAGCCGATGGTCGGACCGTAAGAGAAGCTGGTCACATTGTCTTCAAGGTTGGCGCGCACGGTGCCGCTTGCGCCGATTTCGAAACGGTCGCCGATGCCGATGCGTGCGTCCGCGCCTGCCAGCACAGTCGTGCCGGAGAATTCGGTGCCTTCAAACTCATCAAAGTTATAGCGCGCGCCGACAAACAGAGTGTATTCGTCGCGGCGGGTCTGTTGGTCGATGCCAAACTCGTCCTCGTCCCAGCCGCGCGGGCTCCAATTGGTGGAGAGGCTTGCGACCAGACGGCGCGACACCGCATCGCCATCAACGATCAGCGCGCTGCGCCCTGCGCCAGCGGCTTCTCCAGCGATCCCGCCGGTAACAGCGTCGGAGCGATACTCCAGCTTGCCCAGCATCGCGACCTCAGAGTGATCCGGGCGATGCGCAAAAGCGATGGAAGCGTCGAAAATCTCGACCGTCGGGCCGGTCTCATCCTCGGCGCGGGTCCAGGTTGCGCCAGAGCCGACAATGCTGCCCTCGCCCAGCTGACGGATCGCGCCAAAGGTTGCGCCTATGCGGTCGGCTTGCTCGCCATCGCGATATTCGCCGCGGGCGGTGAGGCTCCAGCGATCTTTGCGCCAGGCAGCGCCGATTGTGGCTGCGGTGAAGTCCTCGAACTGTTGGTTGCCGGTCAGCTGGCCACCTGAAGCGGCAGGCTGGAGCGGGTTAACCAGATCGGTTATATCAGGTCCGCCATTCAGGGTGCGGTTGCCATCAAGCGTCGCATCCAGCGTGAACTCAGGCGAAACCTGCAGCGTCTGAGCAAGGCCGAAAGCGGCGAAGGTGCGATTGCCGAATTCACCAATCGTCTCTTGGCCAAGCGACGTAATGATCTGACCACCCTGCCACGGGTTCGCCTCAATCCCACCGCGCAGCTGACGCGAATTGAAGTTTTCGCCATCGGCGATCTCATAAGTGCCCACCAAACGCACGCTCTGAGTGATCGCATAGCGGACGCCAAAGCGGTGGCGCGCAGGCAGATCAATGCTCTCCGCCTCATCCAGCGCAATCGCACTCGCCGCCGAAAGCTCAAGCTTGTTGTCAGCAAGACGCTGCGTGATGCCAGCCTCCAGCACAGTCGAAGTGTTGGTCGTGCCATCGCTCAAACGGTCGTTAAAGTGCGACAGCCCAAAGCGCAGATCGGTGTTCTGGCGCGTCAGGTTCGCTTGTGCTTGAGCCGCACGGCGACGCGCGCTGTCTACCAGGCTGTCATCTTGCCACACGCTACCAACGACGCTCAGATTGTCGGTCAGGAATACGCGGCCATCGACGCCGAACTTGCGGCGACCCAGCTCAGCCCCGTTCTGCTGACCGATGCCGTAATCGTTGTCGAGCTGGCGGGCATAGGCGAGGATGTCGAGCGCGCCGGTCTGGTGCTGCACTTCTGCAATCCAGCCAGCGGCTACTTCGCCCTCGCTGCGGCTCAGCGCAAACTCACCGCGAACCTCTGTGCTGTCGCCGATGCGGGCGCGCAGGTCGAGCGAGCCAATGTCGGTGCGTGCGCCTTCGCCCTTATCTGTGATTGCGTTGGCGCCGATGCGGATACGGCCATCGCCGCTGGTCCAGTCGGTCCGCAGACCAACATTCAGCTCGCCCTCGCCAAAGCCGTCGGTTTCGTACTCGACCACGATGAATTGCGGGTTGAGGAACTCATCGCGGCTCAGGACCGGACGCGTGAAGGTAATCGTGCCTGTGAACAGGTCGATGTCGTAATCGATGAAGCGCGTCAGCGTCGTGGTCTCGACAATCTGCTCCGAACGGAAACGGTCGCGCACTTCGATGGTGACACGCTCGCTGTTCGCCAGAATGTTGCGATTGCCGAGTTGATAGGGGCCAGAGATGCCCTGCCCTTGGATCTCATCACGTTGCAGTCGCGAAGAGACTTCCGCTGCAAACCCGCTCGCCTTGAACTGGCCGATGCGAGCCTCTGCGCGAAGGCCTGTCGCGGTGCGGTTGTAGCGGGCAAGGCGGGTCTGATCCATCGCCGTCTCAAAGTCGCCGTAGAGCGCGTAGAAACTCGCAGTTTCGATCCGGACATAGAGATTTTCGCGGCTGGCGGCGTCGAAGCGGCGCGCAGAGCCGTCACCGAACACGGTGTAGTAAGCCTGCGGGTCAATCGTTCCGAGCAGACGTTGGTCGTCCTCCTGCTTGGCGCTGTCATAGGCCAGCGTCAGCAGATAGCGGCCCAGCACCCGGCCCTTGGCATAGAGCGCGACGCGCGCATCATCGCCAAGGTCGCTCTCAAAGCGGCCCGTGCGCTGCATGTTGTCGGCAACCGAGCGAGCACCGGCGGTGCCTTCGGCGAGACCCACGATGGTCCATTCGATATCACCCGGCTCAATCCAGGCTTCCAGCTGCTGCTCGCGCACCAACTCGCCGTCATTGAAGTCGAAATCGAGGCGCAGCGAGCCGCTGACCATGGTCGGGGCGAGTTCGATCCGCGCAATCCCATCGGTGCCTTCAACAACCCAGCGGGCCGAAGTCGGGGCGAAACCCGTCAGCTGGTTCAGCTGCTGGCGGTCAAGCTGCTCAGCGCTCTCATACGGTGCGTTGAGCGTGAAATTGCCAGACACACCAGCGCGCAGCGGGCGGTCATTGCGGTCGAGCACGCGGATCGCAACGACAGGACGCGTGCGGCCATCGGCGATCAGGTTCGACATCTCCGGCACCAGCTCAACGCGGGTCGGCGTGGTGGTGAAGAACACTTCGCGAGTGAAGGTCTTGGACACGCCGCCAAAGGAGTTGATCACGTCTGCTTCGAGCACAGTGCGCTCGTTCTGGAGCACGATACCGCGCCATGTGCTGACCGCGAAACGGCCCTGCGAAGGCGTGAGCGTTCCGTCGAAATTGAGGCCGCTCACTTCCTCTCCATTGACACGCAGAACGATGTTCTGACCACGGCGGTGACGGATCGCGACGCGAATGGAGGGAGCACGCGGGTTGGCAGAGACGCCAGGTGAGAGGAAGCCGTCCTCACCGTCACCCAGCGCAATCCAATCAGTGTTGGGAGCGTAGGATTGCTCAGCGGGCTGATCGGCCTCTTCGGCAGCGCGAGCAGTGCTTTCAAGCACGCCGCTTTCGGTCAAGCGCTGAGCGTTGACGGCGGCACCCTCGCCAAGCTCCCCTCCGCGAGCGATTGCGTCGACAGCGAGGGCACCTGCGCCCTCTGGCCGGGTCTCAGCGAAGGGAGCCGCCAGTTCAAGCGCGCCTTCGGGCACGACAGCGTGGAAATCGGCGACCAGCAGGCTGCCGCCCTGCCCGATCACGAAGCGCGAAGATGCACTGCCAGCGCTGCGCGTATCGCGGTGGCAATCGACGAGGCGCGCGCCCTCCGGCAGGGTCATTTGCGCGACAGCCACGACGTGAGTGCCGGGCACAACGCCTTCGAAGTGATAGCGACCATCAGCGTCGGTGATGGCGAAGCTGCCGTCCTGAAGCACAACACGCACGCCGGGAATGCCGCGACGCGGATCGTCGAGCGAGCATGGGCCAGCGGTCACGCGGCCAATGATCGTCATGCGGTCTGCGATAGTCTCACGCTCAATATCGACAGCAGCGCTTGCTCGCGCTGTTCGTTCAAGCGAATCAATGATTTGTGCGTCATTAAACGCTCTGCCTGGCGAAGCATTGGGGCGCACGCTCATCGCGTAAGTCACGCGGCGAGAGGCTCCCCCGGCGATGTCGCCAAGCGAAATTTCGATCACGCGGCCATCAGGGCTGATGTTGACCGCATCGGGATCTTCGACCCCATCCACGCGGATCGTATCAGGCCGCAAACGCAGCGAGCTGGACGGCGTATCGGTCAGAACAACATCGCGTTTGGGACGCGAGGGGTCATCGTTACTCGCTGTAATTGCGTAGAAAACTACGTCTCCGGGCTGCGCTCGATCGCGCGATGCAGTCTTGACGAGGCCAATGTCGAGGCTCGGCCGGTCGAGCGGGATGTCGACTTGCACGGGCGTGGGATCATCCAGCACAAATGGATCGCCAAATGAGGCGTCTAGAATGATAAATCCGCTGCCATCGGGAGCAGTCAGGCGCGCCAAGTTCTCGCGGCTCACGACTGATGGTGCGGAATAGGGATCTGGTGGCTCAATCTGAAGCCTGTAAGTGCCCAGGAACGTCAGCGGGAACCAGAACTCGCCCGGTCCCATCGTGGTAACATTCCCAGCTCCGTCGGTGATAGATTGGCCCGAAATAACCGTTGAAGGCCAAGAGGTTACGCCATCCTCGGCAAAGACCGTTGCAGGCTGCCCCGTGTTCACATCGATCAGCGTGACGACCGCTCCATCGACCGGCTCACCCGTTTCGCTGTCAAAAACGACACCAAAGGGATCAGCGAGGACGTCAACACTCGCCTGAACGATAGTGGTCAAGCCATCTGCGTCCACGGCAGTGATCGTGATCGTTGATCCGTCGACAATGCTAAGCCGACAATCGCCGGAAACAGGCGCGGGCGGCATGCGCACCGTGTCAAACTGGCCGATAAAGACGCCTGTATCGACGCCTGTCTCGTAAATCGTCTGAGTTTCGGTATCTCCGGTGGAGGTTGTAACCGTTATGGTTAGTTCATCCTGCGCATTCGGATCGAGATTGGCCTGAGCGGCGATAACTTCGAAAACGACGGTCTGGCCAGCGCGAACGATGCTGGAGCGCTCAATAAGGCTATCGAGCGGAGTAAGCTCGACAGCAGTGGGCGCCCCACCGCCACCTTGCGTGCCTTGTCCTACCGCCTCACAAAGTGGTGCGCGATAATCGAAGGTCACGCCGCCCGTAATAGCGGGACGGAATGTGCGGATTTCTGGAGGCGGCGCAATGACATCAAATGTCACCTCATTCGAAACCGTATCAAACTGACGGCCCGAATTCTGCCAGGACGCTTCGGCGATGTTGGTGATCGTCGCGATCACCGGATCATTGGTCGAAGCGTTATTCGTTTGAGCGTTGGCCCCCTCTCCAGACACGCCGAATGGCAGCAGCACTAGCAATAGTGCTGCTGCCAAGCGTCTCGTGAGAGAGGGGGCTACACGCAAAGCCTAGTTCCTTGTTACGATCTTAGTTGATCGTGACGCGGAAATAGAGCGAGCGCGTTGTGCTCGCCGGGATGTCGCTGAGCGTTCCCGAGATGAGGTCGAGGCCACCCGTTCCGCCACCAGCGGAGAAGGTTGCCGTGGTGCCCTCACCATCCGAACCACCCGAGCAGGTCGCGACCGGAGTTGCGCCCGAAGTGTCGATCGTCGCGGTGCCATCGACAAAGATGCCGAAGTCATTCGCAGTGAAGGTCACATCCGCAGGCAGGTCATCGGCCACGTTGACAGCGGTAGCTGTCGCCGCGTCTGCTGCGTTCGACACTGCAATGCAGTATTCGATAACAGCGCCCGGGATTGCCTTGGGATCGGTTGTGCCGTTGACCGGATCGGAGATGATGCTGCTCGACTTGACGACGCTGATGATCGCGCCGCCGACTTCGAACTGACCTTGGTCAGAGAAATCGCCGCCATTGTCACCTTCTTCACCGGTGCCGCCATTGCCGTCAGCAAGGACAGTGTCCACGCCAGCGGTGTTTGCGCCAGCAGTGGCAGTGATCTCTGCACCGAGAACACCCACGCCGCCATCTTCATGCGCATCAGCGACGAGAACGATGTCGAATGTGTCATCATTGACAGCGTCGGTCGAAATGTCAGCAACGACCAAGACCGAAATGGTCTCAGTGCCGGTGCCGTCATCGGCTGCGACTTCGTCAAGGAAGGTGATCGGGCCAGCGGCCAGTTCAGCTGCGTCCAGAACGCCGTCACCGTCAGCATCGAGATAGATCTCAATGTTGTCGATGTTAGCAACTGTACCACCGGTCAGAACGGTCGAAAGGTCAAGATCGACCACGTCGTTCGACAGGTTGGTCACGTCAAAAGCCAGAACCGCCTGGTCCTGACCCGGAGAGACGCTTTCCGGGCTGGTGCCGGTAAAGTTGACGTTGACGTCGATACGGCGGTCAACCGTGAACGTGTCAGTGTCAGTCACAGGCGTTTGAGTCTCGCCGCCAACCTCGAAGGTGACGGAGACGTTGTTGGTAATATCCGAGCCCGCGGTCGTTCCTACCGCCAGCGCCGGAGTGCTGGACATGGCAACAAGCGCTACCGCGCTCACCGCTCCCAGCAATTGGCTACTCTTTCTCATTTGAGTGGTCCTCTGCGTGTGCCCCGTGTCTTGAAAACCGCCCACAGGACTTGGCGGCTACCATCCGTTTGAAAAACGGAAGATTTCTTGGATTTGGTGATCAGCGAATTATCGCCGGATACTCGACCCGGCCGCTCTCACCCGGTTCAATCCGGGCCAGCGTCCAGCGAATGTGAGTGACATCGTCGTGGGTGGCGGCGCGTTCGCTTCCGTCCTCCCCTGTGACGGTGAGCGATGCGAGCAGGCCGAACGTCTCGCCGCCATCGACGGAGACAATCAGCTCAGGATCAGCGTCGCCGGCAAGACGAACAGCGGAGTGCACTTCGTTGGTGACGACGAAGTTCTCAGCCGGCTCATCGCCATTGTTGGCGTAGGAGGTGCCGAAAATCAGACGGTCGCCCGGCACGATGACCGAAGGCTCAACCAGCTTGGTGGTTTCGTTGCCGGCATCGTCCATGGAGGTTTCGACCGCCATCACGTCACCGTCCAGGGTTACAGGCGCTTGGGCCTGAACCGCTGCGGTCGCGGGCAGAGCTGCGCCAGCGATAAAGAGCAAGGGTGCGACAATTTTAACAAAGGGTTTCATGGGTTTGGTCCTTTGAGGGTGAATTCAGATCAATCGATCGTGACGTCAAAAGTGATGGAATGGACGACGCCGCCAGCAACGGTGCCGAGGTCAACGCTGATGCCGCTTGCATCAGACGCCTCGCCCGCATCGTCGCCGCTCGCATCAGTGAGCGCGCCGCTATCGAGGGTGAGCGAGCCGGGGACGTAGGTCGTGTCATCTGGAATGCCGTCGGTGACGATCAGGTCGCTGACAGAGCCGCTGCCCGAAACGGTCGCGGTGAGTGTGAAGGTCGCGATTGAGCCTGGGACCGCGCTGGTGCCGCCGAACGGGTCGGTGACGCTCACGGCTTTGGTCAGGTTGACCGTGGTGATCCCCACTATCAGCGAGCCAATCGCGTTGTCGTCCGCGCCGGTAGCGCCGACGATGGCATCGCTGCCATCAACGCCTTGGCCAGCAAATGTCGTGCCCGGAGCGCCAGTACCTGTGACCGCTTCGGCTGTCAGTTCAACGTCACTCGCCTGACCATCGGTCACGCCTGCGGGAACTTCGACGACAACGAAGACCGTAATGGCTTCATCGGCTGCGAGCTCTGGCGTGGTCTCAGGATCGGTCAGCTCCGTGTCGACGCCGGGGTCGAACACGCCATTGCCGTTGGTGTCGATGAAGATCGCGGTGATGGTCGTATCGAAATCGTTACCCGTGACGACGGGGTTTGCCGTCAGCTCGAAAGCTTCCGGGCCGTTGCCGGTGTTCGTGACCTCAAAAGTCAGCACTGCTTCGCCAGGCTCAGCGCCGATAGCGCCGCTGTCGAGCGAGGACACTGTCACGTCGAGTAGCTCGTCAACGCGCAAGGTGACCGTGTTGGAGTCCACCGTCTGCGTGCCCTCGCCATCGTCATACGTGGCGGTCGCTGTGTTCTCGATGAGTGTGCCTGCACTCACGCCCTCAGCGGCTGCCGGGGACGAAAGCGTTACCAAAGCCACAAAGCTCGTGGCCAAGATCGGTCGAATGAAAGTCTGCGTATCCATACCTAGGGCGGATACTGGAGAATGGTTATCAAGCTGTTAGCAAACGACCGGAAACCCGCGGTTTTACGTGGGTTTACAAGTTCATCTCACAGCAGAGTTAGGGTTAATTTAGCCACTCAGCTGACCAGCGGATTAGGCGCTAACGTTACGGAAACCGGGCGTTTTTTACCGACAGGTCAGACAGGGTTAGAAGCGTCTAAGCGGTCTTGAGCAGGGATTACCCGCGCCAAGAGTTTACAATCGTTTACGTTCCAGAAGGGCAAGCAGCGCGAAAGTTGCGAGCCAGTGCTCGCCCATATAGTCCCCCATCACATGTGACTGTGCGGCGTCAAAGTGGAGCTGCGCGCGTTCGCCAAGCAGCCTTGGCGCTGTGTCGCCAAGCGCTCGCTCAATACCCCACAGGCACCAGGCACGGCTCAGATTGAGCCCATCGAGATGCGCAATCTTGCCATCACTGCGGTCAGAGACCGTGACAGGATGACATTCCCGCTCAAGCCAACCATTGGCGATCACGAGGCTATCAAACCACGGTGCGAATTGCTCGGGCGGAAGGGTGCGCGACGCCAGCAGAGCGGATGTCAGCACCGGCGAGAGAAACTCGTCTCCGCCCGGCTCCCAACCTGAGTAATTTGATTTTTTTACAGTATGTTCAGCGGAAAACTTATCACATGATATCAAAAGTTCCGGGTCGTATAGCTCAGCCCATTCCCTTGAAAGCAGCAAGGCAAAGGCGGTGTTGTAATGAGTACCAACCGTGATCGGATACGTCATTATATTCAGATATTTGGACAGGCTCTCCGCAAGGAATTCTGCGAGCGGGCGCAAGGCCGCTCCCCAATCACGATCGCTGTGCCGTTCCGCTTCGTGGTGTAAGGCCATAAGCCACGCCCAGCCGTAAGGCCGCTCAAACCCGCTGGACTCTGGCCGCTGCGCGTAGGTCAGCTCAACCGCAAGCTTCGTGCGCGTCAGAGTGGTTTGGGCCAAGGCGTCGATCTCTACCGCTTCCGGCATGGCGGGGAACAAGCGCCGCAGCGTCAGCAGCATCCACCATGAATGGACGCAGGAGTGCCAGTCGAAGCTGCCAAAGAAGGCAGGGTGCAGATCACGCGGCGTGCGCGCATCAGCATCACTCGCCATCACGTGGTCAAGCTTGTTGGGATATTCGCGCGCCACATGGCCGAGCGCAATTCGGGCAAAGCGCCCCGCAACTTCCTCGGTCAGTTCAACGCTCATTCGTCCGCTCCATCACTTGCGGCCTTCCCAAATTCGCCCCCAAACCCGCCGCCACCGGGGGTCTGGATCACGAATTGGTCACCGCGCTCCATCTCAGCCGAGCTGGTCGCAGACAGCTCTTCACGGGTTCCATCGACACGCTCAACCCAATTGCGCCCTGGCTGCGCATCAGAGGCACCATTCAGCCCGCACGGAGCCACGGAGCGGCGATTGGCGAGCATATTGGCGCGCATCGGCTCCAGAAAGGTGATGGCGCGTTCCACTCCATCGCCCCCGCTGTGGCGCCCTTGCCCACCAGACCCCCTGCGGATCGCAAACCGATCCAACCGCACGGGCAAGCGGCTTTCCAGGATCTCAGGATCGGTCAGGCGGCTATTGGTCATATGGGTCTGCACGGCATCGGTGCCATCGTGGTCAATACCTGCCCCCGATCCGCCGCAAATTGTTTCGTAATATTGGTGCCGATCATTCCCAAAGGTGAAGTTGTTCATCGTCCCTTGCGAGGGCGCGAGCTGACCGGTCGCTGCAAACAGGGCATCGGTGACGACCTGACTGGTCTCGACATTGCCAGCAACAACAGCTGCTCCGGGCAACGGATTGAGCATTGAGCCTTCAGGCACAACCAGCTCTACAGGGCGCAGGCAGCCATCATTCATCGGGATGTCGCCGTCGATCAGCGTGCGCAGGACGTAAAGCGCCGCGGCTCTGGTAATTGAGCGCGGGGCGTTGAAGTTGCCCGATTGCTGCTCGCTGGTGCCGGTAAAGTCGAACACGGCAGAGCGCGTCTTCCGATCAATCCGAATGGAGACCGACACCTGTGCGCCGTTATCCATGGGATAGGAGAACGCGCCGGGTTCCAGCCGGTCGAGCAGCCGCCGAACGCTCTCCTCTGCATTGTCGAGGACATGGCCCATATAGGCGGCGATCACTGGCGCTCCCGAGGCTTTTGCCGCCCCAACAAGCAACTCCGCTCCGCGTGTGCATGCCGCCAGCTGAGCGCGCAGATCGGAAATGTTGCGATCAGGATTGCGAGCGGGATAGCGCGCTTGCCCAAGCACACGCCGCACCTCTGCCTCGCGAAAGGTGCCTTTATCGACCATCAACAGATTGTCGATCAGGACGCCCTCTTCCTCGATCGTCGCGCTGTCGGGCGGCATCGATCCGGGTGCAATCCCACCAATGTCGGAATGGTGCCCGCGAGCAGCAACAAAGGCGTCAGGCTCCTTTGAGCGCTCATCATAGAACACCGGCACAATCACGGTGATGTCGGGCAGATGCGTCCCACCGCGAAAGGGATCGTTCAGGACATAGGCATCGCCGCGCTGGAAACCGCGCCCGTCGCGCCCCCTTCCCGTTTCATCGACGCCCCTTGCCTCGATCACTCGCGCAATGCTGTCCCCCATCGACCCCAGATGGACCGGAATATGCGGCGCATTGGCGATCAGCGCTCCAGACGCATCAAACAAGGCGCAGGAGAAGTCGAGCCGCTCCTTGATGTTCACAGAGGTTGCAGTGGATTGCAGCACCACGCCCATTTCCTCAGCAATCGCCATGAAGAGGTTGTTGAATATCTCGAGCCGGACGGGATCGACCTCAGTTCCAATGGCTCGCTCTTGTGGCCGGGCCACCGCGCGGGTGAGGACCACGGTCTTGTCCGCGGCAAGATGCGCCTGCCACCCCTCTTCCACGACAGTCGTTGAGCCGGGATCGATGATCAAAGCCGGACCGGTCACCGCTTCGTCAGCCCGCATCGCAGAGCGTGCAAAGGTCGGCCATGAACCACTTGGCGCACCGGCAACAGGCGCGACATCGAGCTGCGCAGAACCCAGCCCTCCGGACAATCCATTGGCCTCAACACTCAGCGCATCGATAATGATCGCCGCGTCGGGATCAGTGTAACCGAAGCGCTGACGGTGGAGCGTGCGGAACTCGGCGTCCATCGTGTCCGGGTCGCTGCAAGCAATCGGCAGCACGCTGTCGCTGCCTTCAAACCTTAGCCGCGCCTGCGCTTTGGTCGTGATGTCATGATCTGGAATGTTCTGGTCGCGCACCGCATTGCGTGCCTCGTCCTCAAGCTGAGACAGTTTCTCAGAGAAGCTCTCAGATAAAGCTCTTAGAACACTGACTTCACGAATTATTTTTATCGGCGAAAGGCCAATTCCGTAAGCGGACAATATGCCAGCGAGCGGATGGATCAGAACCGTCTCCATGCCCAGCTCATCGGCAACCTTGCAGGCATGTTGCCCGCCCGCACCGCCAAAGCAGGCCAGCGCGTAGGTGGTGACATCATGCCCACGCGCCACGGAGATCTTGCGGATCGCATTGGCCATATTGTCGACCGCAATTGCGAGGAAACCCTCGGCAATGTCCTCAAGCGAACGGGGTTCGGGCAAGGCATCCGCCACCGCTTGCAACGCCGCACGCGCTGCCTCGATATCGAGCGGTTGATCGCCTGCAGGGCCAAAGACGCTTGGGAAGAAGGCCGGGTCGACCCTGCCCAAGGCTACATTGCAATCGGTGACGGTCAGGGGGCCACCCTTGCGATAACAGGCTGGACCTGGATCAGCTCCGGCGCTCTCTGGCCCCACCCTGAAGCGGGAGCCGTCATAGGAGCAGATCGAGCCTCCGCCGGCAGCGACAGTGTGGATCTGCATCATGGGCGCAGCCACCCTTACGCCTGCCACCACGCTATCCCCGGTCAGCTCATAGGCGCCTGCATAATGTGCGACGTCGGTGCTGGTCCCGCCCATGTCGAAGCCGATCAGCTTGTCGTAGCCCAGCGGCTCGCAAGCGGCGACCATGCCCACCACGCCGCCAGCCGGGCCAGAGAGGATCGCGTCTTTGCCCCGGAATGCCCCCACCTCAGCAAGGCCGCCATTGGATTGCATGAAGCGCAGTCGCTCTGCATGCGGCAGCTCAGCCTGCAAAGTGCGTGTGTAGCGCTCCAATACTGGGGAGAGATAGGCATCGACAACTGTCGTATCACCGCGAGGGATCAGTTTGATAAGCGGGGCCACTTCATGACTGACGCTTACCTGCGAGAAACCGATTTCTCTCGCAATTTCAGCAAGTTTTGACTCATGGCTAGAATGTTTCCAACCATGCATCAGGACAATGGCAACCGCATCAAAACCATCGGCGCGCAATTGCTCCAAGTATGCGCGCGCGCCCGCTTCATCTAAAGGCGTCAAGACGTCACCCTCAGCACTAACTCTTTCACTTACTTCTGTAACATTGTCAGCCAGTTGCTCTGGTAACTTAATGTGCCGTGCAAAGATATGTGGGCGCGCCTGTGTCCCGATCCGCAAGGCATCGCCAAACCCCTGCGTAATGACGAGAGCCAGCCGCTCTCCCTTGCGCTCGAGCAGAGCATTCGTGGCGACGGTTGTGCCAATGCGCAGTTCAGCAATCGGCGCCCCCTGCCCCTCACCCGCGTGGCGCGCGATCATCCGCCGCACCGCCTCGCTCGCCGCATCGGCATAGTGCGAGGGGTTTTCGGAGAGCAATTTGTCGGTGAGCAACCGTCCGTCAGGCGAGACAGCAACGACGTCGGTAAACGTCCCTCCGCGGTCAATCGCAAAGCGCCAGGCGGTCATTTCGAGTGGCTATCCAACGTGGCAAAACGGGCGGAACACCCCGCTCCAATCGCAAGCGCTGTCCGATCCGTCAAATGAAGCAACTGAGAAATCGGGGAAGCGTGATTCGCCTTAACGGATTGACGGATTAATTTGTCCTCAGAATTGCCGCCATCGGCGCGTTTACTCCGTCTTAATCCTCGTTAGCCGCAGTTTGCCTAAACTTGACGTCAAAACAGCCTCAAAGCGCTGCAATGACGTCAGGCCCAAACTTCTTAAAATCTTAACTATCCGCATCAACCGGAACCCCATTTCATGAAGCTATTCAGGGTGCAGAGAACGGTAATTCCACTTGCCGATAGAGTTTTAGGTAACGAGTATGAAGACGGTTTTGGCACACAGCACAGCAGGGTTCGCGCTGATGGCTTCGCTTATGGGGGCTGCCTCGACGAGCGCCCATGCGAGCGAGGGAACTCTCTATGAAGGTGATGCGCAACCAAGCGTGATGGCGGAAACCGTCGCGGCTTGGGATGCCAGCTTTGAGCGGGTTGAAACCGGCGCTGCTCTTGCAAATGATGCGGGCGACGACGTGGTCGGCCCAACCATCAACATGCTTTCAGGTGGCAACGCGCCAACGGTCACGATCAGCCCGGATGTGGAGCCGGCTGTTCCCAACGCACTGCTTGGCTCCCTTAACGCGCTCGACGGCAATGTGGATAGCCCGCTGAGTGCACCTTCTATTGTCGATCTCGAAACGCTCGACCCGAATGAAGTTGTGACCCTGCGCAGCGTTGACCCGCTGTGGGGCGATATCGACCCCTTCTATGGCGATATCAATCCGTTCTACGGCGACATTGATGCCTTCTGGGGCACGATCAATCCGTTCTACGGTGACATCAACCCGTTCTACGGCGACATCGATGCTTTCTATGGCGACATCAATCCGTTCTATGGCGACATCACCGCCTTCTGGGGCACGATCAATCCGTTCTACGGCGACATCGTAGCCTTTGAGAACGAGCTCTCTGGCCTCGGCAATTTCTGGAACGGCCATTTCCAGACCATCGAAGCGGTTGAAACGCGTTTCGACGCGATCAACTACAGTAGCAGTGGCGCCATTGTTCGCGATGGCAATCCGCAGCTGATGTTCAACGCTATGCAAGCCATGATCGCGGAAGGTCGCGCAAAGTTCGGGGCTGCCTACACTGCCAAGACCGGCCAGTCTTTCGATGTGCTTGTAGCCGAAGTCTTCGCAAAGTACGGAGCAGACGCGAATAGCCGCGCCACTCTCGAAGTCCTGACTGAGCGTGAGCGCGCGCGCCTCTATCTCGATTGGCACGATGCTCTGAACCAATATTCAGGCGTCGATATTGTCGATCACTGGATGACGGCGATCAACTGGACCCCTGCAATCACGCAGATCCAGGGCAGCGGCAATGACACGATCATCGGTATCGTCGATGGCAGCTTCACCAAAGACTCCGACCTGTCAGACAACATCATCTATGCTGGTGGCTTCGACAACTCGGTCGGCGGACACGGCGCTGGCGTTGCTGGCCTGATCGCCGGCGCGCATGATGGCGAAGGCGTCATGGGCATTGCGCCCAACGTCAACATCGCGACCTACAACCCGTTCAACTCCGTTGGCCAGTCGAGCTGGGGCTATGTGCTCACTGGCGTGCACGACCTGCTGAGCCGCGACTTCACTGGCATCAACCAGACCGGCCGCGTCAGCATCGTGAACCTGTCGCTGGGCACCAAGGGCTGGGCTCTGAACCAGAACATGGCCAATATGCTCGCGAACCCGCAGCTGCAGCCCTATCTCGACAGCACGGTCTTCGTGCTGGCTGCGGGCAATGGCGGGATCACGCAGGATAAGGACATCAACTGGAACTACGCGGTTGATCCGACCTTCATTCTGGTTGGCGCGACCAATCCGAATGGTGAGATCGCTCGCTTCTCCAACCGTCCAGGCAGTGCCTGCCTGCTGAACAACGGCGTGTGCCATTCGGGCAACGAGCTGTTCATGCGTACAGTCGTCGCGCCCGGCATGCTGCTCGCTCTGTCAGACGGTCAAGGCGGCGTGCACCGTGCATCGGGTACGTCGTTTGCGGCGCCGCTCGTCTCGGGCGCGATCTCGCTGCTGCATGACCGTTGGGAATGGCTCGCAGAGCATCCTGAGGAAACCGCTCAGATCATCTTCCGCACCGCACGCGACCTTGGTGCGCCGGGTCCGGATGAAGTCTATGGTTGGGGTATGCTCGACGTTGCGGCTTCGCAGTCGCCGATCGACTTCAACGCGATGGACTTCCGCCTGTATCAGCGTGTTGGCAGTTACTGGCAGGGCCAGACCATGAGCGCTTACCAGCTCGCCAGCATGGGTCTGCCGCAATGGTGGGAGACGTCGGACGTCTTCTTCACCGGCTATGAGAATATCGGCGACACCTATCGCGACTTCAGCATCCCGGCCTCTTCCTTCACTTACGGCAAGAGCACCAATGCTCTGGGTCGCGGGTTTGAGCGTCTGCAAGACTTTGTCGGGCATCGTTTCTCGACCTGGATCCGCAGCGGTGGCACCGACACGAATGGCGATGGCGCTCCCGGCTTCACTGAGACACGCAGCAACGTTGCGACGCTGAACGGCGACTGGGGCTTCAGCTACACCGCGATGGCTCCGCAATTCGACGCTGATGGCCAGGCCCGCATGGTCCATGGCGCAGCGACGCTGACGGAGCCTTCGGGCAAGATGTCCTTCACCTTCGGCCACGGCCAGGGTGCGATGGCGCTGTCGGGTTATCGCTTTGGCATTCAGAGCGACCACGATCCGCTGTCTGGCGGCGTGAACCCGCTCCTCGGCCTCGCTTCGGGCGACAGCTTCATGCAGGTGGGTTACCAGCTGTCCGCAAACACGAAGGTCAGCGTCGGCTATTCGGAAACGAATGAGCGCTGGGAAGATCGCTTCCAAGCAAACGCTCAAGATGCAGCCTTTGACCGCGCTGTGGGCGACCGCCCGGCAAACGCGTTCACGCTCGACATCGAGCAGCGTGTCAGCGACGAGTTCTCGGTCAACGCGCAGTATACGCGCCTGAATGAGGTCAACGCACTGCTCGGCACGCAAACGGCTGTCGATGCTCTGCTGGGCGGCGGCGCGCAAACCGATGCGATGACCGTATCGGCCAGCTTCGATGCAGGGTCTGGCGTCAGCTTCGACCTGTCGGCTACCGGCGCTCGCACGGATACTGCCCAGGATCAGCTGTTTACTAACAGCGGCTCAATTTGGAGTACGTCAGCGCAGTTCACCGCGACCAAGCAAGGCCTGTTTGCCAGCAATGACATGCTGCGTCTGACAGTCGCTCAGCCGCTTCAGGTCGAACAAGGCTCGGTGCAATTTGTCGCTGACGAAGTCGTCAACCGCGAGACCGGCGAGATCGGCCAAGTGACCCGCACGATTGGGATTGAGACCCAGCGTCGCATCACCGGCGAAGCAACTTATGCGCTGCCATTAACCCAATCTTCTGAGTTTGGTGTCTTTGGTCGCTACGTAAGCGATGGGGATGTGGCCGATGAAGCTGGCTTTGTAGTCGGCGGCAATATCAGCATGCGCTTCTAAGCTTTGATGCAGGCCCTCTGAGCCGTCCTTACCGGGCGCTCAGCAGGTAAACGGAGGTGAGGTTGATGAAAGGGAGTGTGCTTCGGCTTTTGACGCTGCTTGCTGCGCCCCTGACCTTGGGCGTCGCCTCCCCCGCGTTAGCCAACCACGACGCTGGATCGACTTACGACGAGTCGATTGGGCTGGCCAAATCGAGCATGATGGCGGATGCGGCTGCGGCATTGGAACATGCCCGCAGCGCCCGCGAGCAAGTGCACGGTGATGATGCCGACGCCGCTCAAGCGCGCCTCACCGCGCAGTGGCTTGAAGCCGAAGCGCTGATGCGCCTCAACCGCGCTGACGAAGCCGCTACGCTGATTGACGCGGCCCTCGACGAGGCATCGGTCCAGTTCAAAGGCTCCAAACTCCACGCCGACCTTCAGCGCTCCAAAGGCAGCCTAAGCGTCCATATGGGCGAATATGGGACCGCGCTTTACTCCTATCTTGAAGCCCACGAGCTGTATGAAGCTCTGGGCGAAGATCGCAGCCGCTCCATCGTGTTGCAAAACATCGGCTCGCTCTATTCCGATGCGCGCGACTATGAGCGCGTCCTGAGCTATTATCGCCAAGCGGGCGAGGCCTATCCGGAAGACAAGGCGCTGGCCCTTTCGGCACACAACAATATCGGCAACGCTTACAAAGAGCTTGGTCAGTATGCCGACGCAGAGGCAGAATTCATCCAAGCTCTCGCCGTTGCTGAGGAGATGGGGAGCCCCGTCCTCGAAGCGCGCATTCTGACCAATATTGCCTCCACGCAATATCTCTCAGGCGACAACGACAAGGCGGATGCGACCGTCCAACGCGGGCTTCGCATCGCCTACCAAAGCTCGCCAGAATGGCTGCCCTTCCTATACGGCGTGCGCGCTCAGATCGCTTTGTCGCGCGGCAATACAATGCGCGCGGCAGGCTATCTGGATCAGACCTTCGCCAATGAAGACCTGACGCAAACCTCGCCCTATTTCCGCGATTTCCACGATACGGCCTTCAACGTCTATTCGCGTGAAGGCAATGACAAGCTGGCGCTGGCGCACCTGATTGCCTTTCACCGCATCGACAACGAAGCGCTCGAAATTTCCGGTGCGGCCAACAATGCACTGCTGGCCGCGCGCTTTGACGCAGCCAATCGCGACCTGAAGATCTCGACCCTCTCAGCTGAATCTGAGGCCAAGGAAGCGCGTCTGGATGCAGCGCAAAACCAGGTCATTCTCCTCAGCGCCTCAGCCGCGATGGCCTTGTTTGCCTTTATCGCTGCCCTCTTTGTGCTGCGTACCGTCAACAGCAGCCGCCGCGGAATGGAGCGCGCAAACGAGAAGCTCAAATTCGTGATCCAGCACGATGCTCTCACCCAGTTGTTTTCGCGCGAACACTTCCGCGACAAGCTGGATGAAGTCGTGGCCGTTGCCGACCAGGCCAAAGACCCCGCAATCCTCGCTTTCATCGACTTGGACCGGTTCAAGCAGGTCAACGACGTATTCGGCCACGCGGCAGGCGACAAGCTGCTGATCGAAGTGGCAGAGCGCTTCCGCAAGACCGCCGGTGAGGAAACGATCATTGGCCGCCTGGGCGGTGACGAATTTGCGATGCTGATGCCCGACGGCATGACTTTGGAAGAAGCATGCGAGCTGGCTGAACGCATCATCGCCAAGGTGTCTGAGCCGTTCCAGATCGACGGGTTCGAAATCATGATCGGTGCGTCGATTGGTATCTCGCAAATCTTCGAGAGCAGCTCGACCAGCAACCACATGACCAACGCCGACCTCGCGCTGTATGCAGCGAAGGACCATGGGCGCGGAACTTACAAGGTCTACGAGCCGAACATGCGTGCCAAGCTGGAGGACCGCTCCAGCCTTGAAAACGACCTCGAAGACGCGCTTGAAAACGGCCAGCTTTCTGTTTGCTATCAGCCGATCGTGTGCAGCCAAGACAATGCCATTACCGGCATGGAAGCACTCATGCGCTGGACCCATCCCGAACGCGGTATTGTCCCGCCCAGCGTCTTTATCCCGGTGGCTGAAGAAGCCCGGCTGATCGAGAAACTGGGCGCATGGATGCTGCGCGAAGCTTGCGCTGAAGCAACGCGATGGCCCAGCGACATCAAGCTCAACGTCAACATCTCAACCTTGCAGATGAACGACGCGGGCTTCCTCAATGTCGTCGCACAGGCGCTCGCCGCCAGCGGTCTAGAGCCGCAGCGACTGATCCTTGAGCTGACCGAAAGCCTCGTCCTTGAAATGGATGAGCAGACCGAAGACCTGCTTTCAGGGCTCAAGGCTCTAGGCGTGTCCTTTGCGCTTGATGATTTTGGGCGCGGTTATTCATCGCTCAACTACATTGAGAAGATGGACTTCGCGATGATCAAGATCGACCGCGAGATCGTGCAGTCCGCCGCCGATGGCTCATCGCGCAGCCAAGCGGTTGTGACCGCGATCGTAGCCCTGGCGCAGTCGCTTGAAATCGACGTTGCCGCCGAAGGGATTGAACACGCAGAACAAGCCGATGCCATGCGCGAATTGGGCTGCACATGCTTCCAGGGCTTCTACTTTGGCCGGCCCGGCGTGGCTCAACAGCTGGTCGAGGAAGCAGCGCAAAAAGCCGCCGCCTAATCCTTCGCGTTCGCGCCTCAATCAGCGCGCGTCGTTGAACAGGTGCGAGATCAGATTGTAGCGCACGCCCTGCGTCGTCTCCTGCACCTCATGCAAAAGCGACGATGAAAACACCATCGCAGAGCCAGCGGGCACGCGGTATCCTCAATCAGCACCAGCCTTTGACCCAGCGGAACCTCAACAATAAGCGAATTCAGAAAGGTCGTCTTGCCTGTCGAGGTCCCACCCCACACCAAGATGTTCTTCCGGGCCAACATCACCTACCGCAAAGTTTGCGCAACTCACGACCCCGTGCGGCTCAAGCGATATTCGTTGCGGTTCTGAAACTCGCCTTCCTCAAACCGGACATCCTTGCGGATAGCAAAGGCGTTCTCCGCGATCACATAGGTCAGACGTATGGCGGCTGGTCGATTGTCATCCCTGCCGCTGCCTTCGGTAACAATCACAAGGTGCCCGTCGGCGTCGCGATATCGCTGTGTAATCGCATAGCCGTTGATCTGCTGCCCATCGCGGGAGAGGCGGATACGGTCGGAGGCGTTCTTGTCCTCCTCGCCCGGATATAGAAAACCATAGCGCACTGAGCGACCCGACGGCTCGCGTACCACCATGCGAACTGGGATCGTGCTGCGCTGGTCGCTGCCGTAGTTGAGATATTCCAGCTCTCCAGCCCAGTCATCACCTTCAAGAATGGCGAAGTCCGAAATGCTCGCCTGCGGCGCTTCCTCGGCGGTCTGGTTAGACGCCATCTGACGCTCGGGCAGCGCCATTGCCGCGGCTAAGGCCGGGTCAGTACCCTGCCGCAGGTCATCGACCGTCAATGGTGCGGAAATATCAGGTGTTAGGCCCAGACCTGCCTCAAAAGCGGCGACATTGTTGCGATAACGGAACAGCGGGATGCGGGTGCGGATACCGCTTTCCGGAAGCGTCAAAGTGAACAGCACTCCCGCATTTGGTCCCTCTGCGCTGCCGCCGGTTTTCTCTCCAATCAAAGTGGTACGGGATTGCTGAGCAAGGATGGCGAGTAGATTGGTGCTGCCAGAGGAATTGTTCCTGCTGGTCAACACCACCAGCTCGCCGTCAAACGCATAGTCAGCCGGAGCGATGACTTTGGTGTCATCCATGATCCCATCGCGCAAAGTGTAGGTGCCGTCGGGATTGGCGATAAAGCCGCGAGGGTCGGGGTTGAGTGCCCGCGCATCCCACGTCGTCAGGTGCTCTCGGATCCCTGACAGGTCGAGCGTCGCGACTTTTGCCGAGAGCTGCAGCGGCATCGCCTCTTCAATCAAGTAGGATGCCAAGCCTTGTGCAGCATCGGTGGACCCTCCCCCATTATTGCGCAGATCAAGGATCAGCCGCGTGCGGCCTTCTGTTGCGATGCTCTCAAAGATCGGAGCGAAAATCGTTTCCGGATCAACCGGCTGGCGATAATTTACGAAAGTATCGACCTTGAGATAGGCGGTGTTGTCTCCGACCCGCTCAAAAGAGACCGCGTCGGAAAAATTGGCCTGCCCCTCATCGCCAAGCGCGCTCCAACCTTCAAAGCTGATCCGGTCGGTGGTGATTGTGCGCTCGCTGCCATCGGCTGCGCGAAGCGTGAGCTGAACCTGCGGCGGGGCGCCCCAAAGCAACATACCGAAATGGTCAACTCCGCCACCCATGAATTCTAGCGATTGAGCAATTCCGCCGGCCTTTGCCCAATCGGTTTGCCCGTCCACGGGGATGTAAGCGCTGACCGTATCGACAATTTCTGAAAGAGGCCGCCCGTCAATCGCGATGATCTCCTCTCCGAACACGACCTGACTGTTTTCGGCAGGGTCGGTAATGATCCCCCGCCCCTCAACCAAGTCCCAGCGAAACGGCAGATAGAGCGGCTTTCCGGCGCGCGCCTCGCGCAATGAAGCAGGCAGTTCAGCCTTAGTATGATCGCAGCGAATATTGGTCAGGGCCAATTGAATAGCGAGATAGAAATCACCCACACGCATGCCGTTATCGGCCTCTGCCTGCCTCGCAATGCGTGCCCATGCTTCGCGCATTTCCTCGGCGCTTGCATAGCGAGAGTAACCGGGATGGATGCGGGAATAAGCCTCTTCTGCCAGCGAAAGATCGCTCAGGACTTGGGCCGTGGTCAGCCATTCATCGCGCGGGGCCTCTTCCTGCGCTGCACTAGGCGAGGCGATTGCAAGGCTGCTGGCAAAGACGAGCTTTGAAAGCAATTTGAAAGGCATTGGAAATCTCCTTCGAAATCGCCTTGTCTGATTGGCCAAGCGTTTGCGTTGCAAATGACGAAAATCGCTCGAGAATATATGATCTGCGACGCCTCAGTCTGCGATCTGGTCAGTGCGAAAGTCGCTGGGACTAAGGCCGGTCTGCTGCTTGAAGGCGCGATTGAAACTTGCCTTGGAGCCGAAACCCGCAGCCAAGGCGATCTCGATCATCGACTTGTCATCCAGGACAATCAGCTGCTTGGCATATTCAACACGAAGGCCATTAATGAAGGTGCTGAAATTCTCACCCAGCCCCTGATTGATCGTGCGGGAGAGATAGACCTGATTGGTACCAAACCGGCGCGCCAGACTCTGCAAGCTTAAACCAAACTCAAGGTGCCATTTGTTCTCCAGCACATGGGCCTTGAGCCGAGCGCCTTCGAGAACCCAGTCTTTACCTGTTGGGGCGTCGCGTTCTTCATCCTCAGCTGCTGCCTCGCGCATCTTGGGAAAGGGTTGATCGATACCAGCCAGCGCCTCAAGCGTGATGATGAAAACCGCGAACAGGGCAATAAAGTCCCACAGGAAGGTGTCGGAATAGCTAAAGTCCAGCAGGTACGCCGCGCTCACCTCTATCGTCCAGAACAGGCCGGCTGCCGCAGCGAGAGCAACCAGATGCGTCAACCAGTCCGGGCTGAAGCGATCATCATCGGACCGATTGTGCTTCAGCCATCCAAGATAACGCGTTCGCAAGCGCCAGACATAGGTCAAGCAGCCCGCCAACAGGGCCCATGTCAGCGTCATGGCAACCGGATAAATATAAGGCTCATGCACCGCATCGTTGAACGCCCATTTCGCCCGGTAATCGCCCAACCACGTGAAGGCCCAAAGCTGATAGGCAAGGTAGAATATGCCCGGTGCGAACAGCCACAAGGGCTGGCTATCCCGCATATCCGTCATCAGCGCGCGGGCATGCAGGACAAGTGCCGGGCCAAACAGCAAAGCGGTTTGCACAGGCAAGAACGTAAGCCCGGGCCACAGATCATATGCACCCGCAAAGCCGATCAGCATCGGAACAGCAGAGATATTGGCCGCAACAACGAACAGCGCCAGCCACGCAACAGCGCTTCGCTCCACCCCTCTGCGAAAGAGGTAAAGAAGTGCGATCAGCGAGCACAACATGGTCAGCCCTATGAGCGCTGACCGCCAATTCATTACCAGTCCTTCAAGCACAAATCTTACACCCTTTTGATCGACGTTCGAGCCTTTGGAGGATCGTTAGTCCGTGATCAGAAATGCGGCGTCTCAATTTCGATAAAAGCGCAAGCATAACCTAGAATTGTGCGTTCTGCATCGCACTGCCCCCCCCTTCTTTACGAAATCTGTTTCGCAACGCTGACGTCGCTCCCCCACAAGATCGGCGCTGCGCAATTTTTCGCATAATTTCAACAAGTCGCTTGCTATCGGCGCGTCCACGGATAGTCTGATCGCATGGGGCAAGGTGATGCGAGCAATGAGGCGCTGGTTGCGACCTTGGATATTGAGCTTGTCTCCGCGCTCTATCAGGCCGCGAGCGAGGCTGACACGTTCGACAGTCTGATCCAGACTTTGCAACAGCGCTATGCCCCCCAGGCCCCTGCGTCTGACACAAATCTTGGCGAGGCCGTATCGCGTCAGCTTGGAGCGATTGAGACGCTGATGGAAAGCCAACAGGTGTCGGTGTCGCGCGACCCGCTGGAACGCGCGGTTGAGGAAGTGCCCACGGCGGCCATCGTCTTCGATCCATCCTGCCATGTCATCGTCGCCAATGAGCTGGGCGAGGCACTATTCGCATCCAAGCCGGGACAGACCTTCCCCATCGCCTGCATCGACCCCAGCTATCGCGGCCAGTTTGAAAGCTTCCTGACGAGCGCGAGGCTGCGCGGGAACCAGCGGCGGATCATTGTCCGCCTCGATCCCGAAAAACTCTCCGGCGCCAATGAGCAACCGATCAAGCACGAATTGGCGGAGGGTCTGATCATCGACAGCCCGCACCGCGATCATGGCTGTATTGCCTTGCGGGCGCTGGAGATCCCATGGCCAGAGGCGCTCGCGCAGCAATTGCAGGAGACCTTTGGCCTTACGGAAGCGGAGTGCGGCATTGCGCGCGAATTCTATGAGCTGCGCGATACCAAAGCCGTGGCTGAGCATCGCGGGACAACGCTGCCCACGGTCCGCACGCAGCTCAAATCGATCTACGCAAAGTCCAACACCGGCAATCAGGCGCAGCTTTTGCAGCTCCTGTCACTGCTGGCAGCCCGCGCCTCGCTCGACAGCCGCAGCCGCAAGGCGCCGTGGTCCAACCCGCTGGGTCGCGAAGCGAGCTTTATGCGCAGCGATGGGCGCTCGATTGCCTATGCATGGCAAGGCGCGCCCGATGGCAAACCGGTGTTGGTCGTGCACGGACACACACTCGCCCACCTCTTCCCCCCCGAAGCAGACAGGATGTTCCGCGCGGCGGGGCTGAAGTTGCACATCCTTTCACGCCCCGGCTTTGGCCATAGCGAATACGATCCGGATACGAACGCGACCGATGACAGCGCCAGCGCAATCCGCGAGTTTTGCGCGATGCAGGGCATGCAGAATGTTCCAGCCATAGCGATCAGCAGCGGCCTCATCCCGCTTAGCAAAGCGATGGAGGAGGAGCCGGGCTTGGTCAGCGCGCTCATCAACACCGGCTATATCTGGCTGCCCGACATCGCGCTGCCCGACGATATGCGCCCGCATCACCGGATCGCTTTCAAGCTGGCTGCACATGCTCCGCGCCTGCTGCGCACCTTCACGCGGATCGCCTATCGCAATATGATCCGCGTGGGCGCCGACTGGTATATCGACCGTATTTTGGGCGAGGATTCCATCGACGCCCCCTACTTCCGCAGCGGCAACAATGCCGGGCTGATCCGAGCAGCGGCGCGGCACCTATTGGCTCAAGGATCGGACGTCTATTCGCGCGAGTTCACACAGTCGCGCGATCCCGTACTCGACCTGCTCGAAACGAGTGAGTTGCCGATGCTATTTGCGGTGCCGGAGGAGGACCAGGTCCATCCGATCGACGCCTACCGCGCAGCCTTGACCAATGGCACCAACCGCAGCTTCGAAGTCTTGCCTGGCACAGGCGAGCTCTATTTCTACCGCGCGGCTGAGCGTTTGGCGCAGCTCACCATCGGGCACATTGCCGAGCATGTTCCGGGCTATGAAGATTGCCTGGGCACGGTCACCGCCATCCCCGAATAGACTCCAGAAAAGCCGCAAAAAAGCGCTCTCATACCCCATCGGGTGTATGACAGCCCGGCGGCCCTGCGCCAGCACATCCCCACAAACCAGCAAATGGTCGCACACGACATTCAACGTTTGGTTCAGGGGAACACTCATGAAGAAATCCGTACTTTTCGCAGGCACCGCCGCGCTCGCCATCATCGGCTCGACGGCGCTCACGCCAGAGCAAGCCTATGCTGAGGACTGTTTGCTCGATCGCAATGATAATGGAGTCGCGGATGATGGAGTCGACGATGATGGCGCGGCGCAGTCTCCAGACGACGACACTATATTGGCCTGCGGGGTCGGCGCTGATGTCGCGGCGCCCGATGGTACAGCGCTAGGGGCCAACACAACTGTAATTGGTCAAGGCGACACCGCTGTTGGTCAAAGCGCCTTTGCGTTCAGCGCGACCACCCCTTTCGGTATCGCCGACGGAGCGCAAGGACGCCGCAATCAGGATGCCGCTGTCGCTGTTGGCGATTCCGCTATCGCGGCAGGCACCTCCTCCGTTGCCATAGGTGCAGCCAGCGAAGCGGGACTGGTAACGGAAGTGAATGGCCTCCTGAACGTTGATCCGCGCAATGGCGCAACGGCAGTTGGGTCTCGCTCGGTGGCTTCCGGCTCGTCCAGCGTTGCCTTGGGTTTTGGGGCCATGGCCTCTGAAAACCAAGCCACCGCTATTGGTGGTATTGCGGAAAGTAGCGGCGCAAGAGCTGTCAGCATTGGTAGCCGCGCAATTGCTTCTGCCCCTTTGGCCACCGCACTTGGCGCCGGATCAGAAGCCACTGGAGAAAACAGCGTTGCTTTGGGAGCAAGCGCTGAAGCAACAGACATTAGGTCCATCGCGATCGGGTCTCGGACAGCGATCGGCCTTCCGGGAGCGCAGGCATTGGGCGAAGACGCGATTGCTATTGGTACCGACTCCGTCGCAAGCGGAGCAGATGCAATCGGAGTCGGAAATGGCAGCTCCGCCTCTTCCGATTTCGCCGTTGCAGTCGGAACGGATAGCCTGGCCAATGCCACCGACGCAATTGCTTTCGGGCGGCAAAGCGAAGGCACTGGCCTACGCGTAGTTGCAGCAGGAGCCTTCGCTCGCGCTCTCAGCCTAGAGGCGACGGCGCTCGGATATTCAGCAGAAGCTATCAACGAACGCACAACCGCAATTGGATCGGATTCGCTGGCAAATGGAGTCAATTCGACAGCTGTTGGAGCCGGTGCGGAGGCAGTCTCCAGCGAAGCTGTTTCCGTTGGCGCTGGCTCGGTCACAACTGGTCGCGGTTCAATCGCAATCGGTGGGGATGGCGATGATAGCGACAGCGTAGGCGCGTTCGGCGGCGGTCAAGGCAGCGTCGCAATTGGCTTGGACAGTCAGACATTATCGTCCGGCTCGATCGCGCTCGGTAGCAGCGCTTTGGCCGACAGCGATTTCGCCTTTGCCGCCGGTTTTAACGCAAGGGCGACCAACATCAGTGCCACGGCGCTTGGCGCGGGTTCGCAAGCGCAAGGAATTCGCAGCATCGCACTAGGCTCGGGCTCCCAATCGCAAGCCATCGAATCGACCGCCCTAGGCAATGCAGCCACTGCAATTGGTGAGCAATCTGTGGCTATTGGTAATGCTGCTGTCGCTGAGGCAAACTTCTCTTTGGCATTTGGCGAGCGCGCGCGCGCCGAAGGCGAAGCGTCGATTGGGATGGGCGAAGCCGCAGATGCAACCGCGGACGGAGCCATAGCAATTGGCGGCGATGCGAGTGATGGCGACAATGAAGGCGCGCAGGCGTTGCGTTTCGGCGGCGTTGCAATCGGCGCCGATGCTGTGGCTAATCAGAATGATGGGATTGCCATCGGGCGCGAAGCTGAAGTCAATCAGGGCCTCGGCAGCGGCAATATCGCAATCGGTGTCCAGTCGGATGCAACGGGGCTAGGCGCAACCGCTATCGGTCTCGATGCCCTCGCCTCGGGCAACTCAGTTGTCGCCGTGGGGCGCAATTCCGTGGCCTCTGGAAACAGTGCGAGTGCCTTCGGAGACCAAGCAATTGCGAGCGCAGCGAACACGACGGCACTCGGAAGGAGCAGTGATGCCTCAGCTGATGGCTCTGTTGCCTTGGGTGTCAATTCGGTCGCCGACGCGGCCAACACAGTCTCTGTCGGCAACGCCACACTCCAACGCCGCATCACCAATGTCGCCAACGGAGTGGATGACAATGACGCTGTGACGGTCAGCCAGCTCAATGCCGTTGTGGCATCGGGCAATCCTCTCATCGCGATTGACGCCGATCAAGGTGGAGCCGCCGCCGCAACTTCCCGTCCGGGCGCAATCGCCATTGGCGGGGACAGCGACGACGCTGATACCGATGGCGCATTTGCCCGCGGGGAAGGCTCGGTCGCGATTGGCCGAGATGCGAGCGTTGGCATGAATGGGGAAAGCGCTGTGGCGTTGGGCGATGGTACAAATGCAAACGCCCGTGCGACCATCGCCATCGGCGAAACCGCAAGCTCAACCGGCATTTCCGACATCGCCATTGGCCGTAATGCCACCGCGGGGGGGGGCAATTCGCTGGCCGTCGGCAGTGGCGCGCAAGCAACAACCAACAATACGGTCGCGATCGGCCTGTCCAGCTTTGCCGCTGGTCTTCGGGCAGGAGCTTTCGGAACGGATTCGACCGCTGATGGCCAGGGGGCAACCGCGCTCGGTTCTACCAGCGAAGCGATTGGCGTGTTTGCGACCGCGATTGGCGCTTTTTCCGATGCGAAGGCTGATGATGCGCTGGCGGTGGGGCGTGGTTCGCAAGCCAATGCGGCCGGAGCCGTGGCGCTCGGAAGCGACGGCGGCGACCTCAATTTGGACGGCGCTCGGGCGACCCAAGTGGAGGCAACCGCGCTTGGCTCTGATGCGCTGGCCGGACACGCCAATGCCGTCGCGCTAGGCGCAGGCTCTATCACCAATGCGATTGATACGGTCTCAGTAGGCAACGCACAGCTTAAGCGCCGCATCACGAATGTGGCCGATGCGACCGACGACAATGATGCGGTCACTCTGGGCCAGCTGAACGCGGCAATCGGGACTGTCTCTGGCGGAGGGGGAGACCCGTTCTTCGTTGCAAATTCGTCTGGAGCAGTCCCTCTGGCAAGTGGCATCAACGCCGTTGCAATCGGCGGGGACAGTCAGGCAACGGCTGACGGGGCGGTTGCGCTGGGCTCGGCCTCCGTTGCTGACCAGGCCAACACCGTTTCAGTCGGTGCCGTTGGTAGCGAGCGCCGAATTGTCAACGTCGCCGCCGGTTCCGACGCGTCTGACGCGGCCACGGTCGGCCAATTGAACGATGCGATTGCAGGAGTGGTCGCGGGCGAAGTGACGCTTGATGGAGGCGGTGCGAGCTCCACGTCTGTAGGCACCAACGCGGTGGCCTCTGCGACCAATGCGAGTGCGTTTGGCGATGATGCGGCGGCGACGGAGACCAATGCGACGGCTTTGGGCAACAATGCGCAAGCCCTGGGCACGTCCTCGCTCGCGATTGGGCGGGATTCCGTGGCGGGCACCAATGGCTCGACCGCGATTGGCGCGGAGGCTTCGGCGACCGGCATCCGGTCACTGGCGATTGGCCGGGCTGCAGATGCTTCGGCGACCGATAGTCTGGCGCTGGGCGCAGGCTCGTCTGCCAGCGACGCCAACGCGCTTGCCATGGGCAATGGCAGTCAGGCCAGCGGCAGCGACTCAGTCTCGGTCGGCTCGGACTCGCAGGCAGGAGACAACTCGGTTGCGCTTGGCCGTCTGGCGATTGCCAGCGGATCGCAGGCCGCCGCGTTCGGCAGCCGCTCGCTCGCCTCGGCCCGCTTCTCCAGCGCCTTCGGCTATCAGGCGATTGCGAGCCATATCGGCGCGACCGCCATCGGCTATCAGGCGCAGACCCTGGGCCGCGACACGATCGTGATCGGGACCAGCATCAACTCGGTCTATATCCCGGGCCTTGCAGCCGCAGCGGGAGAGACCAACGCGCTGGGCGTCAACGATCAGGGCCAGTTGGTGGCGCTGCCGGACAACTCGTCCTCGAATGCATCCTCCAGCGCAGGGACTGGCACGGTGAGCACGGCCAATACCGTGAACACCATGGCGGCGGCTCCTGTCCCGGCAACTGCAACCGCAATGGCAACAACATCGGTACCGGCAGCAGCGGCTGCTCCGACCACCGCTAACACACCTGCAGTGACCTCCACAGGCTCGCCTACCTTCACGCATACCAGCGTCGATGGTGGCCCGGTCCCGGCGGGCACGGAAGCTATTGCCTATGCGCAAGGAAGCCTGACCCAACCAGCTCTGAGCGATGCCCGACCCGAGATCGCAGTCGACAGCGCTCAGCCAGTGGCGATTGAGGGTGTGGCTCCTGCTGTGGCAGAGGCTCGCCCGGAGATCGTCGCGGTGGAAGGCGATCAGCCGATCACGGTCGAAGACCCGCTGGGTGCCCGCCTTGCCTCGGCAACGCCAGCCACGGGCCGCAACGCCAGCACCTCGGCCAGCACGCCTGCCAGCATCGCAGCGCAAAACGGCGCTCTCTCGACCATCGACACGGGCACCTTCCTTGAGAACGGCTCTGTCGCGATGATCGAAGAGACGCAGTTCACCGCCCTGCAAACCGACGTAGCGATGCTTGAGACGCGCACCGGCGCGCTTGAGCAACGGGTTGAGGCCATCGAAGTCAACGCCGACAACCTGCAATCAAGCCTGATGGCGCTCGAAGAGCAATCAAACGGCGGGATCGCGGCGGCGATGGCGATGGGCGGCAGCGTGATTGTGCCCGACAGCAACATCTCGGTGAACTTCAACCTGTCGACCTATAACGGCCAGCAGGGCTTCGCCGGATCGCTGATCGGCAGGGTCTCCGAACGCGTCTACATCTCCGCAGGCGTCGCAGGCTCCACCGCCGACAACACGACCGGAGGACGCGTCGGGATTGCGTTCGGATTCTAAGGCAAGAACAGGGCTGCTCGCGACATCGCCGAGCAGCCCTGTTCATGCATCAGCGTCAGGATGCCCAACGGGCTTTCTGGGCCGCCCATCTGAGCGCAGTGTTCACATATTCAACCCTCTTACTCTCGGCTCGATGACGACTACCGCCATGTTAGCGGTATCAGACAAGCCATAGCCCACATTGCATTGGCATTTTTCCACCGCTAGGGTCGCTGGCGATATGGTACAGGCAACTCGGACAAGTCGGCGCACGACCAAAGCTGTCAAGCTGGCTGATGTGGCGCGGCGCGCCGGTGTCTCTGCCATGACAGTGTCGCGAGTGATCAACCGGGAAAGTGGCGTACGCCAGGATACGCGCGACAGGGTGATGGAGGCTGTCAGTGCGCTCAACTATCGGCCGAACAAATCCGCGAGCAAGCTGGCCAAGGGCGCAGATGCCCATATCGGCCTGATCTACGCTAACCCGTCGGACAGCTACCTTGGCCGATTTCTGCACGGCGCGCTTGAGGCGGCTCAGCAGTCCGACAGCCATCTGACGGTCGACATTTGCGACAATGACAGCCCGGCTTCCTATGTCGCCTCCGCCATGCGGCTCGCGCGCGCCAATGTTGCAGGCGCGCTTTTGCCGCCGCCAATCTCTGGCTCGGATGAAGCGCTGTCCGTTTTCGCTGAGTTGGGCATTCCGGTGGCAACGGTTGCGAGGGGCTCTGACGCTCCCGATGCCTTGGATATCAGCATCGATGATGAGGGTGCCGCTGCCCAAATGACGCGACATTTGATCGAGCTTGGGCATCAGCGCATCGGCTTTATAACGGGCCAGGCTGACCAGGCGTCGAGCGGGTTGCGCGAAAGCGGCTTTCGCAACGAAATGCAGGCCGCAGGGCTCGACATTCCTAGCGAGTTGGTAGCCCCTGGACACTTCACCTATCGCTCAGGCGTCACGGCTGCTGAGCAATTGCTCGACCTGCCAAATCCCCCAACCGCGATATTTGCAAGCAATGACGACATGGCCGCCGCCACAATTGGCGTTGCCCATCGGCGGGGGTTGAAAGTGCCAGAAGACTTGAGCGTCGTGGGCTTTGACAACAGCGCCTCCGCCCTATCTGTTTGGCCGGAACTGACGACCGTGGATCAACCTGTTAGCGCCATGGCATCTGCCGCTTTTGAGCTAGTGCTAGCGGCGATCAATGGCGATCAGGCCAGTGAAAAACCGGATCGCCCTACCCCCGCAATTGCGTGCCAATTGATCGTGCGCGGCTCGTGTGCAGGGCCCAAGTCCACAGCATAGCTAGACTTCGCTAAAGTTAGCGCTAACATGGTGACGGTCGCTGTGGAAGGGAGTCGGATGACGCACGAAAATTCAGGAGATGTCCGCTTCATGCAGTTGGGTTGCGCGGTCGGTGCCTTTGTCGCCGGACGATGGACTGAAAGGTCTTGGCGCGGGCTTGAGGATATGGCGGGCTAGACCATGCTGCAACTCCGACACGATCATGTGGAGCTTGGCATCGACCCTTGGATGGGCGGAGGGGTCCTGTTCTTCAAATGGCGCGGGATCGACATTTTCAGACCCTTTGTGCAGGGCGGAAACACGCTCAGCCTGGGAAACTTTCCGCTCGTTCCCTTTTGCAACAGGATCGCTCAGGGCAGCATTTCCTACCGCGGAAAACTGTGGTCGCTGCCACCTGCGCCATTAGGCATAGACCCGCTCCATGCGATCCACGGGATCGGCTGGCAGAGCCCCTGGTCGACGCTTGAGAAGAGCGAGAATACGATCAAACTTGGGCTGAGGCATGACGGCGCTTTGTGGCCGTGGGCATTCTCGGCCGAGCAACAGTTCCAACTCTTGCCTAGCGGTCTGAGCATTACAATGACCGCGACCAATCACGCCAGCACCCCCATGCCAACGGGCCTTGGTCTGCATCCCTATTTCCCCCGCGCCGGTGCGACGCTGGAGTTGGACGTGCGGGCGCAGTGGGAGACGGGCGAGGATCGCCTCCCCACCGCCCGCCGCGAATTGTCGCACGCGCCCGATTGGTTCGACGATCAGGGTGTCGACCATTGCTTTGAAGGCAATGGAACGGACATCGTCATCAGCTGGCTCAGTCATCGCCTGATGATCCGGCAATCGAAAAACCTGCCCTACACTCACGTCTACACCCCGCCGGGCGGGGACTTCTTTTGTGTCGAGCCAGTCAGCCACATCCCAAATGCGCTCCACAGCCCCCTCGACAAAGGCCTGACCGGACTGGTGATGCTGGAACCGGGGGAGACGATGGAAGTCGAATGCCGGTTTGAAGTGGAGGCGGTGGCCTGATGTGGCTCGGAATTGATCTGGGGACTTCTGCGGTCAAATCGATCCTGGTGGATGATGCTGGCACACTTTGCGCTGAGAGCTCTGCTGCGCTCAGCGTTCAGCGCCCTCGCCCACTTTGGTCAGAGCAGAACCCGGAGGCGTGGTGGGATGCGGTCAAAGCTTCCGTCCTTGGCCTGCCCGCCAACTTACGCTCCCGACTGCGCGGGATAGGTCTTTCCGGGCAAATGCACGGCGCGGTGCTGCTGGATCAGCACGATGCGGTGCTGCGGCCCGCGATCCTTTGGAATGATGGCCGCAGCACGCCGCAATGCGCCAAGCTGGACCGCCTGGCGAGGGCGCATACCGGCAATCTCGCTATGGCAGGCTTCACCGCTCCGAAACTGGCTTGGGTCCGCGAAGAGGAGCCCGACATCTTCGCCCGGACCCGCACTGTCCTGTTGCCCAAGGATTATCTGCGGCTGCTGCTCACAGGCGAGAAGGTGAGCGATATGTCCGATGCGTCGGGGACGCTGTGGCTCGACGTGGCGCAGCGCAGATGGTCGGATGCGATGCTTGATGCGACAGGCCTTGGTAAAGACCACATGCCGCGCCTGATTGAAGGGACCGAGATTTCCGGCCAATTGCGCCCTGACATCGCGAGCGAGTTGGGACTGCCCGTCGTACCCGTGGCAGGCGGCGCCGGGGATCAAGCCGCAGGCGCTGTCGGAGCGGGCGTTGTCGATGCGGGACAGGCGTTTCTAAGCCTCGGCACATCCGGCGTGACATTTGCCGCCGGTGATGGCTTCTCCCCCGCGCCTGAAAACGGACTGCACGCCTTTTGCCACGCACTGCCGGGCCGCTGGCATACGATGGCGGTGATGCTGTCAGCGGCTTCCTGCCTTGATTGGGCCGCGCGCCTCACAGGTTTTGCCGATGTCGCCACCGCGCTTGAGGCAGCGCAGCAAAGCACAGTGGACGCGGATCAATTGCCGATATTCCTGCCCTATCTCACCGGCGAGCGAACGCCGCATAATGACCCGGCTGCCAAGGGCGTTTTCTTCGGCCTGACGAGCGATGTAAGGCCCGCCGAGCTGATCCGATCTACCCTCGAAGGCGTTGCCTTTGGCCTCAGAGACGGATTGGACGCGATGCCGCAAAAACTGTCTGAGCTTTCGGTCATCGGGGGCGGCTCTCGCTCCGCCTTTTGGGCTCAAATCCTCGCCGACGCTTTAGAGGTGCCGCTGGTCACCCGTGATGGCGCTCATGTGGGGCCAGCCAACGGGGCCGCCCGGCTCGCTCAATTGGCCGTTACCGACCTGACTATCGCGGAGGTGTGTCAGCAGCCGCCAAAGCTCGCCCGCACCCTTCCCCAAGCGCCCCGCACCCATCGCCTGAAGAAATTCCGCGCGCTTTACGCCGCCTTGAAATCCAGTTTTGGAGACATGTGAATGAGCTACTTCGCCGACATCGCGCCGATCGCCTTTGAAGGGCCGGACAGCAGCAATCCGCTCGCCTACCACTATTATGACGCCGACCGACAAGTGCTGGGCAAGTGCATGCGCGATCATCTGCGCTGGGCGGTTTGCTATTGGCACAGCTTTGCCTGGGCGGGTCACGACATTTTCGGTGCGGGCACGTTTGATCGGCCATGGCAGCCCGGCCAGCCAGTCACGCCAGAACTTGCGCAAATCAAACTGGATGCCGCCTTTGACTTCTTCGCAAAGCTGGGCGCGCCGTTCTATTGCTTCCACGATGTCGATGCGATGGCCGATCATGATGATCTTGCGAGCTACACCCGCGAGCTCGGCATCATCGTCGACAAGATGGAAGGCAAGATTGCTGAGACCGGCGTGAACCTGCTGTGGGGCACAGCCAACCTGTTCAGCCATCCGCGCTATGCCGCCGGGGCAGCGACCAATCCCGACCCGGAAGTCTTCGCTTGGGCCGCGCATCAGGTGCGCTCCATGATGGAGGCATCGCATCGGCTTGGCGGCGCAAACTATGTGCTGTGGGGCGGTCGCGAGGGCTACGACACGCTGCTCAACACCAATATCGGGCAAGAGCTCGATCAGTTGGGCCGCTTTCTGTCGATGGTGGTCGAACACAAGCATAAAATTGGCTTCAAAGGCGCAATCCTGATCGAACCCAAACCGCACGAGCCGACCAAGCATCAATATGATCGCGACACCGCCACCGTTTACGGCTTCCTCAAGCGCTATGGGCTGGAGGACGAAGTTCAGGTCAATATCGAAGCCAACCATGCAACTTTGGCCGGCAACAGTTTCGAACATGAAGTCGCCACCGCCAATGCGCTGGGCATCATGGGATCAATCGACATCAATCGCGGCGATCCGCAAAATGGCTGGGATACCGATCAATTTCCCAACAACGTGCCCGACCTGACGCCGGTGATGTACCACTTGCTGCAAGGCGGCGGTTTTAAAACCGGCGGCTTCAATTTCGATGCTAAGATCCGCCGCCAATCGGTCGACGCTGAGGATCTGTTCCACGCCCATATTGGCGGCGTCGACGTCCTCGCCCGCGCGCTTCTGGCCGCTGCCAAGCTCATTGAAGATGGCGCGCTGGGAGGCTTTGTGGACGACCGATATGCCGGATGGCGCGGCGAATTTGGCCATAAAGTTCTGAACGGCGATATGACCTTGGGGCAAGTCTCCGATCACGCGGTTGCAAACAACCTACTGCCGACACCAAAGTCAGGCCGGCAGGAATATCTAGAGAACCTGATCAACCGGTCCTGCTAACGCGCAACAATCGCCAAGTCGGAAAATTTGGTAGCGGAGGAGGGACTCGAACCCCCGACACGCGGATTATGATTCCGCTGCTCTAACCACCTGAGCTACTCCGCCCCAATCAAGGCTCCTGCAAAGCTTTTGCCATGCCGGATTCGCGAGGCAATGATGCCTCAAGCGAGGGGCGCATTTAGGGTGCGTGTCCGCCTCGGTCAACCTGTAATTGGCCCCAAGCTCAGGGCGGGTTTCAGTCAGCCCGCATCGCCTTTGGACGCCTGGTTCATGCGCATCACTTTGGCCGCGAGAGAGCGGTTGAATGCGCTGTCCACTGCGCGGCCGATTTCAGGAACGCTGCGAGCAAGCCCTGCCAACGCGTCGCGGTCGATCTGCGCCATGCGGATGGCTGTCGTCACCTCCACCGTCGCGCTGGCTGTGTTGCCCGAAATGTGACTCATTTCGCCGACAAATTCGCCTGCGCCGGTTGTGCCCAGCACTTCGCCATCGCGCACGATCTTGGCCTTACCCGTGGCAATGTATATCAGCGGCGGGTCGAGTTGGTCCTGCGTGATCAGAGCCTCTCCCACGCCGACATCGCGCCATTGCATCAGGTCGCGCAGGCGGCTTTGTTTGGCGGGGTCTTCGATCTGCATGACGTGGTCGAACAGCTCGCGCTCTTCCTCGGTCATATTGCCGCGCCGTGCGCGCCGGTGCAGTTCGATGAGGCGCATCACGTTGACTACGGTGAAACCGCTGGCGATTAGGAAACCGATGCCATAGTCGCTCAGCATGATGAAATAGGCGAGCCACAAAAGCCCTGCGACAAGCGCTGCCAGCCGGATCGTTCGCACCTGTGTCGGGACCATCGCCACGACCAGCGCAAAGCCTGCAAGCGCACCCACATAGATCGCTATATCGCTCATGAAGTCCCCCCAATTGCACCGAGTCCGGACATGCTTCGTCCTTATAAGCACTCCCGCCCGCGAAAGGCCATGCGTTTTACGAGCTCCCACGGGCCGTCTTGATAGAGGTGCAGTTCTAGCGCGGGAAAGGTGAAGGCGCGCGGCTCTATCGTCGCAGCCAGCTGCGCCTGAAGCGCCCTCGCCTCACGTTTGGTCACTTTGTTCTGGATCGTGATGTGGGGGCGCGGTTCGTAGAGGTCCTGCGCGGTGAGGCTGCCGTGGAAATGCTCTGCGATCAGCTCTCGCAGGTTCAGCAAAGCGGGGCTTTCGAGCGCGATGGCAGTGCCTGTGCCGAGGTCCATGATGCCGCTCACATACGCCTCCACGGGCGCAAATTCCCGAGTCAGTTGCGGGAGGTAGTCTTTCAGCTCATCCAGCAAAGACGGCGCGAAGGAGTGGAACAGGGTCACATGGGCGTGCAGATGATTGCGCTCGGCAGGGTAATGCTCGCGCCGCAATGCTTCGGCCCAGCTCTGGATGCCTTCAGGAAGAGCTGCTGTGACAATGAAGGGTTTGCCCATGGAAGAGCGCCCTACTCCATCTCTCCGCGCTGCCGGCGCAGTTCAAACCAGCGTCCGACCGCTTCGTTATGGCCGTTCAAGTCCTCGTTAAACTCGTGCCCGCCCGTGCCATCGGCGACCATGAAGAGGTAATTGTGCGGTTCCGGGTTCAGCACCGCTGCGATGCTTTCGCGCCCCGGATTGGTGATCGGACCTTCGGGCAGGCCGACGCGGGTGTAGGTGTTGTAGCCGTTGACCGCAGCGATTTCCGACTGCCGGATGCGGCGGCCCAGGGGTTTGCCCTGGGTGATCGGATAGATGATCGTCGGGTCGGCTTGGAGCAGCATTCCGCTCTTCACGCGGTTGGAATAGAGGCCCGCAATCGTGCGGCGCTCTTCCGGCGTGCCGGTTTCCTTCTCGACGATGGAGGCAAGGATCAGCGCCTCTCGCATCGTGTCGACCGCGATTGTGTCCTGATTGCGCGCAGCCCAGGCTTCAGCGAGATAGAGGTCCATCGCGCCCTGCATCTGCTCGACCAGCGAGGCACGGGTCTGACCCCGCTCGAACGCATAGGTGTCGGGCAGGATGGAGCCTTCGGGTGGCACCTCGACCTCGCCCTCGAGCAGCGGCTCGGCCATCAGCCGCTCCCAGACGAGGATTGAGGGCATGCCTTCGGGGATCGTGACAAAGCGGCGGATCACATCGCCTTGCTGAAACGCGGTGAGGATTTGGCTCTGGCTCATGCCCGGCGTCAGCGAGAACTCGCCTGCTTGGATCGGGTCAGAGGAGCCAAATATCCGCGCAGACAGCAGGAAGCCGTCGGCAGAGGTGATGAGGCCCTGTTCCTCCAGATCACCCGCCACCGCGCTCAGCGAGGAGCCTGCGGGGATGATGAAGGCGGTCTCTTCCTCGACCGTGGCTTCACCAAGGAATGCGGAGCCAAAGAGCAGCGCGCCTGCGCCCAGAGCGACGACCAAAAGCCCGGCGATCAGGACGAGCTTTTTCATCGCCTTAGCCTTCAACCTTTTGCATCACGAGCGAGGCGTTGGTGCCGCCAAAGCCGAAGCTGTTGTTTAGCACCGCGCGCACTTCGCGCTTTTTCGCTTCGTGCGGGACGAGGTCGATACCCTCTGTCCCCTCATCCGGGTTGTGGAGGTTGAGCGTCGGCGGGACGATCTGGTCGCGCATGGCGAGGACGCAGAACACCGCTTCCACCGCGCCTGCTCCACCCAGCAAGTGGCCGATGGCGCTCTTGGTCGAGCTCATCGAAGCGCCCGACAGGTCGTCGCCCAGCACGCGCTTGACCGCGGCCAGCTCCAAAGTGTCGGCCATGGTTGAGGTGCCGTGAGCATTGACATAGTCGATATCGCCCGGCCCCAACCCTGCCTTCTTCAGCGCCATGCGCATCGCCAGCTCAGCGCCCTTGCCTTCCGGGTGCGGTGCAGTGACATGGTAAGCATCGCCGGAGAGGCCGTATCCGGTCACTTCGGCGTATATCTTTGCCCCGCGAGCCTTCGCGCGCTCATATTCTTCGAGCACGAGGACACCAGCGCCCTCACCCATCACAAAGCCTTCGCGGTCCTTGTCGTAGGGACGGCTCGCCTCGGTCGGGCGGTCGTTGAAACTGGTGTTGAGCGCGCGGGCTTGCGCAAAACCTGCAATGCCCAAGGGGTTGATGGTGCTCTCTGCACCGCCCGCAAGCATGACGTCAGCGTCGTCGGCGGCAATCATGCGGGCCGCGTCTCCGATGGAGTGCGCGCCAGTTGAGCAGGCCGTCACCACCGCGTGGTTCGGACCCATGAAGCCGTATTTGATCTGCACTTGGCCTGTGACCAAGTTGATCAGGCGGCCATGGACAAAGTGCGGAGAGACCCGGCCCGGACCGCGCTCATGCAGGTTGACCGATTCCTTCTCAATCCCCGGAAGTCCGCCAATCCCTGCGCCGATGGAGCAGCCCGTGCGCTCTTTCTCTTCCTGCGTCATGTCGGTCAGGCCCGCATCTTCGAGAGCCTGTCCCGCTGCATCAATGCCATAGACGATGAAGGGATCGACCTGACGCTGGATCTTCCCATCGACGCGCTTGTCCGGGTCAAAGCCGTATTCGTGGTCCTTGCCCTTCACCTCGCACGCAATGGTGCATTTCTGGCCTTCGGGGTCGAAGCGCGTAATCGGCCCCGCACCGCTTTTGCCAGCGATCAGGTTCTTCCAAGAGGTTTCAACATCGCCCCCCAGCGGGGTCACCAGGCCAAGCCCGGTTACAACAACGCGGCGCATTCGCTTCTCCAAACGGCTCTCAAATACGAGCCTAACTGCAAATCATGCATTTAGTCAGGTCAGAAACACTACAGGCCCGAAGGCCCTCTTTCGAAGGGCTCGGGCCTGTCGGTCAGAGGGCCATGAAAAGCCCCTGCTGCGGGCGATTAGCCCTTGGTTTCTTCGATGAACTTGGTGGCATCGCCCACGGTCGAGATTTTCTCAGCCGCATCATCGGGGATTTCCACGCCAAACTCTTCTTCGAAAGCCATGACCAATTCGACGATGTCGAGGCTGTCTGCGCCCAGATCGTCAATGAAGCTGGCTTCCTGAGTGACTTTGTCACCTTCGACGCCGAGATGCTCGACGACAATTTTCTGCACGCGGTCGGCAGTATCGCTCATGTGTGTCCCTCTTAAATATTGGGGTGTGAAACTCGAAAAGTGCCCTAAAGGTCGGTTCGATTAAGCGCAAGTCAAGATGCGCATCGATTTCGCACAAGCTCTAACGGAAAATCGGCGCCAGCTCCTTGGGCCTGATATCAGCGCGCGTTTCCAGGCTGCGCTTGATCATATATTTGTGCGCTGAGCCAAACATGATGAGCGCGGTAAGCCGCTGGCCACTGATCGTATCGAGCGCCCCGTGGATAAGGTCATTGTGGGCTCTGTTGATCTGCGTCCAACCGCCCGGACCAAGCTCCGCGTCGAAGTGCCGCTGATAGGGTTCACGCGATTTTTCAACGAGTTGATCGAACTCCTCAGTATGAATGAAGCGCGGATCATCGCGCCGCCCTGCCACGGCTTGGGAATAGGCTTGGATAGCGGCGCGGTGCTCTGCCCATTGATCGGCGCGGGCGGGATCGTTCTGAATTCGGGTGAGCGCAGCGCGGCGATTATCTGCAATCTCCTGCGTCCATCCGGCACAGCCAAACAGCGTGAAAGGAAGCTCGCGGCTGAGTGGAAAAACTACGTCAGTATATTCGGGGAAAACCTGCGTGCGCGGCTCATCCACCGTGCCGGTGGCCTCAAATGTCGAAATTGCACGGTCCAGCCGGTCGGGGGGAATCTCTGTCAAAATGACGTCGGGAGCGATCGTTCGGATAGCGGATTCGAGCACGGCGAGCGAGTACGTCTCACTGCGCAGATGGTTGGAGTGGATCACGCCCATGACATAGACGCTTGTCTTGTCACTCCCTTGGCAACCCGCAAACGGAAATGCGGCAAGACCGGTGGCAAGACTGCCCCCTAGAAACCTGCGCCGCGTGGTTGTCATATTGCGCTCTCCCGCTCACAAGAATGCGAGGATAGACTACACCGCCCCGCAGGCAACAACAGCGAGCCCCGCACGCCCTATGCTGACCTTTTTCGACCAGTCCCAATCCGCCCACGCCCCCATTCGCGAGCTGAACAATGGCGAGTGGGTCGACTTTGCCGAGAGCCCTGCGCGACTCACCTCGATCCTTGCCGAGCTGGGCGAGGCTCAGGAGGCGCAAGACCTCGGGCTGGAGCCAATCCTTGCAGTGCACGCGCAGGACTATATCGACTTTCTGAAGTCAGCCCATGACGACTGGCTCGCCCAAGGCCGCTCGGGCGATGCTATTGGATATGCCTTCCCCGTGCGAGGCCGCCGCCCACTTGCCCACGACCGGATCGACGCAAAGCTTGGTCAATATGGGTTTGACGCCGCCTCCCCCATCGCATCTGGCACTTGGAAAGCCGCCTATGCCAGCGCGCAGAGCGCCATGAGCGGGTTTGAGGCATTGGCGAGCGGAGAGGCGACCCAAGCTTTCGCCCTATGCCGCCCTCCCGGACACCATTGCGGTGCGGATTATTTCGGAGGCTATTGCTACCTCAACAACGCGGCCATCGCAGCGCGCGCGGCGGCGGCGCGGGGGTTTGGACCGGTCGCCGTGCTGGATGTGGATTACCACCACGGCAACGGGACGCAGGACATCTTCTACGAAGATAAAGACGTCCTTTTCACCTCAATCCACGCCGACCCACGCATGGATTACCCCTACTATTGGGGTCACGCGGACGAGGCTGGCGCTGGAGCAGGCGCGGGCAAAACCCTCAACTTACCGCTGCCGCGGGGGACCTCTTGGGCAGAGTATGAGCCGGCGCTTGCCAAAGCACTCGATACGATACGCGCGCATGGCACGAAGTTCCTGATTGTGAGCTACGGCGCGGATACTTTTGCCGAAGATCCAATCTCGCACTTCAAGCTGACCACGCCCGACATGCGCCGCGTGGGTGCGATGATTGGAGAGCTCGCCCTCCCAACCCTCACCGTGATGGAAGGTGGCTACAAGATCGAGGCGCTGGGCAAGAATGTCGCGGCGTTTCTGTCAGGAATGGAGGGCGACTAAAGCGCCTGTCTCGCCGCGATAAGCCGCTCTGCCGCTTGCGCACGCTGGACGCGTTGCAAGCCATCACTGGGATAATCGCGCCCCGGATCAACAGCGAGCGCGCGGCGGTAATAATCCTCCGCCCTGTCCAAGTCGCCACGCTGTTCGCGGCATAGACCGATGTTGTACAGGACCGAGACATGCTGCGGGTTGGTCTCTTCGAGCGCTGTAAAAGCAGCGCAAGCCCCCACCGGATCATCGTCAGTCTGGCGCACGGCGGCACGAAACGCATCGCGGTCCTCACGCCGTAAGTCGCGGCGGCGCTCCATGATGCGGACATCGCGGGAGACCGCTCTGGGTGCCAGATCACGGCGAATTTCGCTGGCAATCCCCACAATCAACTCATCTGCCATGTCGAGGCTGGAGGGAATGTCGCGCGCATCGACGCAATAGAGCTGCTTGGCCGTTTGCGATTGGGTGTAGCCATAAAGGCGGCGCCCATCGGCCTCATCGCTCAAATAGATGCGCGGGACGACCTGCACGCTCAGCTCGCGGCATTCGACGCTGGTGACTTTTTCTTCAGCGCATTCGTCATCGTCATTGCGGCGGATACATTCGGTATCGATACGGGGACCGACGGCGCGCTCGATCACTTCAGCGCGGACCGTCCCGCGCAACGCCGCATCGGCGACCAAAGGCTCGGTCAGGATCGAGCCGTCCTCCGCCACAATCTCCACCACTGCATTTTCAAGCGCACGGGGGCGGATTAGCTCAAACCAAGGCTCTCCGCGGAGAGAAGCCGAACCCAGCCGGTCCATCAGGGCAAGCTCTGTGTCCTGCCCCAAATCGCCTTCAAACGGTTCGACCACGATCAGCTCTACAGTGGCCCGGACAGTCGCTTCAGGCGGATTGATCCAGCGAATGGTGAGCGATTCCGCGGAGGCCTGAGCGGTCAAGAACAGACCAGCGCAGGCCGCCAGAGCAAGTTTAGCGGTCGAAATCAAAAGTGCCCCCGGTTCAGTGTGATGTGACACTGTTGCAGGGGCACTGTATCGCCGGTGAACGATCTGCCAAGCGCAGGGAAAGGCTTAGACCTCGCCCTCTTTTTTCGGCGGCTCCACCAACCGCAGCATCAATTCGCGAAGCTGCGCAGGTTCAGCCTTGGAAGGCGCGCCCATCATCAGGTCTTCGCCCTTCTGGTTCATCGGGAAGGCGATCACTTCGCGGATTGCTTCCTCGCCCGCCAGCAGCATCACGATGCGATCGATGCCCGGTGCCGAACCACCATGCGGCGGCGCGCCCAGCTTGAACGCTTCGATCATGCCGCCGAATTCCTTGTCGACGGTCGCATTGTCGTAACCAGCGATTTCGAAGGCCTTGTACATAATCTCCGGCTTGTGGTTCCGGATCGCGCCTGAGGACAGCTCATAGCCGTTGCAGACAATGTCATACTGCCACGCCTTGATCTCGAGCGGGTCCATTGTCTCCAAAGCCTCCATCTCGCCCTGCGGCATCGAGAAGGGATTGTGGCTGAAGTCGATCTTCTTCGCGTCCTCGTCATACTCGAACATCGGGAAGTCGACGATCCAGCAAAACTTGAAGCAATCCGGCTCGATGAGGTCGAGCTGCTCGGCAATCTGCGTGCGCGCGGCACCGGCAAGCTTGGCGGCGTCCTTTTCCTTGCCTGCTGCAAAGAAGAGGCCATCATCCGGACCAAGGCCGAGCTCGTTGTAGAGCTCTTCCATCCGGTCGGGGCCGTGGTTCTTGGCAATCGGACCGCCAAACTCGCCGCCCTTGCGGGTGACGTAGCCGAGGCCGGCAAAGCCCTCGCCGCGCGCCCAGTTGTTCATGTCGTCGAAGAACTTGCGGCTCTTCTCGTTCGTGTTCGGAGCCGGGATCACACGAACCACACCGCCGCCGCCAACGATCTTTTCGAACAGGCCAAAGCCCGATTTCTCAAAGTGGCTGGTAACGTCGGAGATGATCAGCGGGTTGCGCAGGTCCGGCTTGTCCGAACCGTATTTGAGCATCGCTTCGGCGTAAGGGATGCGCGGGAAGGTGCCTGCCGGGGTGACAGCTTTGCCATCCGCAAATTCCTCGAACACGCCAGCAAGCACCGGCTCCAGCGCCTGGAACACGTCTTCCTGCGTCACGAAGCTCATTTCGAGGTCGAGCTGGTAGAATTCCAGGCTCCGGTCAGCGCGCAAATCTTCGTCGCGGAAGCAGGGTGCGATTTGAAAATAACGGTCAAAGCCGGAGACCATCAGAAGCTGCTTGAACATCTGCGGCGCTTGGGGAAGCGCATAGAAGTTGTTGGGGTGCATGCGGCTGGGCACGAGGAAATCCCGCGCGCCCTCGGGAGACGAGGCGGTCAGGATCGGGGTCTGAAATTCAGTAAAGCCCTGATCGGTCATGCGTTTGCGGATGCTGGTGATTACCTTGGACCGCAGCATGATGTTGCGGTGCATGACGTCGCGCCGCAGATCGAGGAAGCGGTATTTGAGGCGGATGTTTTCCGGATATTCCTCTCCGCTTGCGACCGGCATGGGCAGCTCTTCCGCCGCGCTCTGCACCGTGATGGAGCGAGCGAAAATCTCAATCTCACCAGTGGGCAGGTCTTTATTCACCGTCTCCGGAGTGCGAGCCTTCACATCGCCATCAATCGTCACCACCGATTCGGCGCGCAGCTTTTCAAGCACGGGCAGAGCGGGCGAATCCTCGTCCGCCACGATCTGCGTGATGCCGTAATGGTCGCGCAGGTCGATGAACAGGACACCGCCATGGTCGCGTTTCCGATGGATCCAGCCGGACAGACGGACGGTTTCTCCGACATTTTTGCCCGAAAGCTGTGCGCAAGTGTGGGAACGATAGGCGTGCATCTAACTTCTTGTCCTGTCTGGGTGTATGGCGCTAAGGGCGCGAGCATGTTCTTGGGGGCTTCAAAAAGCCACCGGGATATGGGCGCGCTAACAGGCCAAGACCAGCGCTTTGTCAAGTCGCGCGCACTTCAATTCGATGGGCTGTCATGGCCCGAGAGCGGCACTCCGCTCAAAGACACAAGAAAACGACGATATGAAAATTCACGACCTGATTACCACTTCCGACGCTCTGGCTGACCTGTGTGAGCGTCTCTCCCAATCCGAATTCGTTGCCGTCGACACCGAATTCATGCGCGAGAACACCTATTGGCCCGAACTGTGCCTGGTGCAAATCGCCAACACCGAAGAAGCCGCCGCGATTGATCCGTTGGCTGACGGCATCGACCTCACCCCGCTGCTCGACCTGCTGACGGAGAACTCCGACGTTCTCAAAGTCTTCCACGCGGGCGGGCAGGATGTTGAGATCATCGTCAACATGACGGGCAAGACGCCCTTCCCCATTTTCGACACGCAAATTTCGATGATGGCGATCAGCCAGTCAGAGCAGATCGGCTATGCCAATCTGGTCGATCACTGGCTCAGTATCACGGTCGATAAAGGCGCGCGCTTCACCGATTGGAGCCGCCGCCCGCTGACAGACCGTCAGATCGAATATGCGATTGGCGATGTGACTCACCTGTCAAAGATCTTCCCCAAGATCCTCAAAAAGCTGATTAAAACCGGGCGTGGCGATTGGTTGGATGCGGAGATGGAGAAGCTGGCTGACCCGTCGAACTATCTGGTCGACCCGGATACGAGTTGGAAGCGCATTCGCCAGCCGGGCCGCAATCCGCAAGTGCTGGGTCGCCTCAAAGCGCTCGCCGGTTGGCGCGAGGGCGAAGCGCAGCACAAGAATATTCCGCGTGGCCGGATCATGCGCGACGAAACGCTCGCTGACATTGCCTCCCACCCGCCCAAAAAGCAGGGCGACTTGGCCAAAGTGCGGGGGCTGTCCTCGGCATGGAAGGACAACGACATCGGCAAGCGCCTGATGAAGGTCATCGCCGACGCTGAGCCTTTGCCTAAGGAGGAAATGCCCGAGAAGATGAAGCGCGGCGCGCCTTTGGGCAAGGAAGGCGCTTTGGTTGCTGACCTGCTCAAACTCCTCCTCAAGATCCGTGCCCGCGAAATCGACGTCGCCGCCCGCCTACTGACCCGCGCGGACGAGATGGAGGCGCTCGCCGCCGGAGTGCGCGACCTGAAAGTGCTGCAAGGCTGGCGCTATGACGTCTTCGGCAAAGACGCGCTGGAACTGGTCGAAGGCAAGCTGGCTTTCGCGGTCCAGAACGGCCGGCTGAAAATGGCCCATATCGACGACATGCAAGCGAGCATGGAGGAAGCGTTAGCCTCAGAATGAGCACCTACCTCCCCACCATCAAGCAGCTGCAATATCTCGTCGCGTTGCATGAGCATGGCCATTTCGGCCGTGCAGCCGATGCGAGTTTTGTGTCGCAATCGACGCTGTCGGCGGGGATACGCGAGCTGGAGAGCTTGCTGGGCGTGACGCTGGTGGAACGTTCGCGCCGGGTGGTGCGGTTTACGTCGCTGGGTGAGCAGGTGGTGGCCAAGGCCAACAAGCTGCTGCGCGAGGCGGAGGAGCTTTCTGACCTTGTCCAGGCCGCGGGCAAGCCGCTCTCCGGACAGCTTCGCATGAGCGTCATTCCAACGATCGCGCCCTTCCTGATCCCGCATCTGCTGCCACGCCTCAAAACCCAGCGCCCTGATCTGAAGCTGATGCTGCGCGAGGAGACGAGCCAGGACGCGCTCGACAGCCTGCATCACGGACGCGCGGATTGCGTTCTGCTCGCTTTGCCCTTCGACACGGGCGATGTGGAGGTTGAGCATATTGCCGACGACCCGCTGTTTGTCGCCTTTCCCAAAGACGACCCGCGCGATCCCCCCGCGACAATCTCACCTGAAATGATTGAGCCTGCGATTGCCGAAGGGCGCCTGCTGTTGCTCGAGGATGGCCACTGCATGCGCGACCACGCGCTCGCCGCCTGCAACCGCTCCGAACTGCGCGCGAGCTCCAGCATGATCGGGACGAGCCTGCATACTCTGGTCCAGATGGTCGACAATGACCTTGGCCTCACCATGCTGCCCAAGATGGCGCTGGACGCAGGCATCCTGAACGGCACCAATGTCGTCGCGCGCCCCGTCAAAAGCGACAATGCAAAGCGCGAGATCGTGCTGGTGTGGAGAAAGAATTCGCCAAGGGAAGCGGATTTCAGGCTGCTGGCAGAGGAACTCAGGGCGGGTTGAACGAGTGAGTGATACTTGGCTGTCTGATGTAGTTTTAGTCGGAGAAGGCGATGATCCGAGCCACCTGGCAGCCGTCGATATATTCCAATGCCGCGCCGATATGTGCAGCTATCTCGAACACTGGTGGGTTGACGAAGGCTTAGGCTTTGCCTTCGTAGCAACGGGCCATCAGCTGGTCCTGGGCGTGGAGAACTCTGCGGTGATCATCGTTGATGAAGTTGCCGTTCCGAACGGTAAGGATATCGTTGAAAGTGCACTGCGCAGGGCGGCCTTGGAGATACTTGAAGCGCGAAAGGCGAAATCGGAGAAGGGCACGTTCTTGAGCCTTGCGATCAACCTAGGCGAGGCCGAGAAGCGCGGCGACGTTCCTAGCTCCGTAGAGGGTTTGATCGCATATATTGGCTTCACAACATGAGCGCGCGCATCCCCTCACTCCATATGCTTCAAACCAACCCGCAGGTAGTCCCAGCCGGTGATGCAGGTGAGCGCTGCGGCTAGCCAGAGCGACACCAGTCCCACCACATGCACCCATGTTTCTGCCACGCTGCCGCAGCCTTCGACGGGGGGTTGGCAGGGTTGGCCGTGAACCGCTCCGCCCAGTATAAGAGCGCCTAAGGCGACCAATTGAAACGTTGTCTTCCATTTGGCGAGTTTGGTGACGGGGACGGAGACTTGGATGCCGCCCAAAAACTCGCGCAGGCCGCTCACCGTGATCTCGCGGATCAAGATAATTGTGCCGGCGATGACGTGCATGTCGCCCACATAGGGCCCTCGCAAGAAGCCCTGCGCGGTCAGGATCAGGATCACGGCGGCGACCATGATCTTGTCTGCGATGGGGTCGAGGAATTGGCCCAGCTTCGACACCGTCCCTTGCGCGCGGGCCAGGTAGCCGTCGAAGAAATCAGTGAGAGCAATCACGCAATAGAGCGCAAAACCGATCAGATAGCCGAGCTTCCAATCCGGCCACCACAGGAAGAATCCCAGCAGCGGGACTGCAAAAATGCGCGACAGAGTCAGGATGTTGGGCAGAGTCAGCATAGTGTCCAGCCCCCTTAGCGCCTCTGGTGCGATCCACAAAACCTCAACCATCATTCGCCAACAGTTGGTTGTGTTTATAGGCCACTGTCAGCCCAAAGCCGGGGGTTGTGCTGACCTGCGTCGTCGCTATGTGAGAACTAAGAGAAGAGGGAACGCGCGCGCTCGCATTGCATTCATGACGACATCGACGCACCTCTTACGCCGCAAGCGCTTCTTGCCCTTGATGGTCACGCAGTTCTTCAACGCGTTCAACGACAATCTGTACCGCTATGCCGCGCTCTTCTTTGTGATCTACTCGGTCTATAATGATGAGAGCACGGAAGGCACGTTTTCCGGCTTTGCGAGCCTGATCTTCATCCTGCCCTTTGTGCTGTTCTCCGCGCTCGCTGGGCAATTGGCGGATACGCGCGACAAGGCGAAGATCACCCGCATCGTCAAATTGTGCGAGATCGGCTGGGTGACGCTCGGCGCCATTGGCCTCTACATGGCATGGATGGGGATTGCCGTGCACGAAGTGGCGATCCCGCTGCTGTTGTTCGTGACCTTCCTCGCGGCGACGCAATCGACCTTCTTTGGGCCGATTAAGTACGCGATCCTGCCGCAGCATTTGAAAGAGGGCGAAGTCCTTGCCGGGACCGGGCTGGTCGAGGCAGGAACGTATATCGCAATCCTCGCTGGCACGATCCTCGCCGGTATCATCCCGGTGGAATGGGCCATCGTCGGCATCATCGTCACCGCCCTGATCGGCTATGTCGCGGCCTGCCAGGTGCCCGACGCACCGCCTCAGAGCGATTATGAGATGCATTTCCCGCTGCTCGAACCCTATGCAGCGAAGACCAAGAACGCGGTGCTGCGCTGGCTCGGCTATCCCTTTGTCGCCATCGCAGACCAGTTTGTGATGAGCACTCGGCTGATCAAAGAGACCACCAAGAACCGAGAGATTTGGCTGGCGATCATTGCAATCAGCTTCTTCTGGACGATTGGCGCTGTGCTGTTTGTGCTGTTCCTGCCGCTTGCCAAGAACCAGCTTTATGCAGCGCAGGACGTGGCGAGCCTGTTCCTTGTCATCTTCTCGCTGGGCATTGCGATCGGCTCGGTGTGCATCAACGCTTTGCTGAAGGGCAAAGTGTCGGCGAAATACTCCTCCATCTCAGTCATCGTGATGGGCGGCTTTGTGTTCGGTTTCTACTTCCTCGCCAAGGCCTGGCCGACGAGTGAGACCGGCGCGCTGCTGACCTGGACCGACTGGATTTTCGAGCCGCTCGCCATACCGCTTTCGCTGATGCTGCTGGGGATCACGACCGCCGGGGGCATGTTCGTGGTGCCGCTTTATGCCTTCCTCACCACGCGCTGCGCCGATGATGCGGCGAGCCGGACGATTGCCGCCAACAACATTCTCAACTCGCTGGGCATGGTGCTGGGATCAGCGGTCGCCATGGGGCTGAGCGCGATAGGCATTCCGGTGGTCGATCAAGTGATGTTTGTCGCGCTTCTGACCGCGGTATCCGCCTATCTCGGCTGGCGCTTGTTCATAGCTGAGAAGGACGCCGCTGCGAAAGCTGCGTTCGGATAGGTCTGATCACAGGATAAAGACGAGCACCGCGGCAAAGGTCGCGAAGTAGACGCTTGCGAACCCGCGCGCATCCTCAGCCGTCAAACGCCACAGGCTCTCTGCGGGAATGTCGTGCAGGTCGCTTTTGACATGCGGCGGCAGGGTGGCGCGAAACGGATGGCGAGCGGTCTCTTCCGTAAGCACAAGGCCACGCCGCCCTTCCTCAGCTTTGCGAGGAATGCGCGGTTCGATCTCTTGCCCGTTGCGGCCAAAGAAGATCGGTCGAAGTGAAGCGTAGCCCTTGGTCATGAACCAAGGTTTTAACACTTTCTTAACCTTTGGCGAGACGCGCTTACGCACTGGCCAGAAAGGGGACAGTTAGCCAGCTTTGTGGTTAATCTCCCCAAGGGCGAGGCCGGTTAGCCCAGCGGACAACCCGGCATAGCTACCCTTCCGCCATCTTGCAGATAATCGCCCATTCTTCGGGCGTGATCTTGGCAACGGAGAGGCGCGAGAGCCGCACCAGCTCGCAATCCTCCAGCTTCGGTTCAGCCTTGATCTGTTTGAGCGTCACCGGATGGTCGAATTTGCGCTTGGGTTTGACTTTCACGGCGGCCCATTTGCCGGTTTCGTCCGTGGGATCTAGGATGCCCGCCTCGCTGATCTCGCAGATACCGACAATTTCCAGCCCTTCGCGCGAATGGTAGAAGAAGGCTTCATCGCCCACTTGCATCGCAGCCAGATTGTTCTTGGCCAAGTGGTTGCGCACGCCGTCCCAGACGCCCTCTTCCTCTTCGACAAGATCGTCCCAACCATATTTGAACGGTTCGGACTTCATCAGCCAATATTGGGCCACCAAGATTCTCCTAAACGGGCACTGCGAGTTTTCACCTAGCGTGTCGGATTACAGCAAACCCCCAAACAACCGCAAACAATTGGCTGCCACGAATATTTGCCTCGTATCCCGAGGGTTAACGCAATTTTCAATATGTCACTGCATGCAGGGCATTCAAAGCGGGCGTCCCATGTCTGTTTTGAGGTGCAGGGGCTTTAAAACGCAATGTCAGTGGAAGACACAGACCAGAAAGAAAAGGGCATTGGCAGGGCCGACCGCGATCTCGTCGCGGTTGGGATCGCCACAGCCGCAATCATTCTGTTCGTTGGGACCGGAGGCTCTGTGCTTCCCAGTGCCATCGACGCGCTCTTCGGCAATGGCAAGGCCCCCGACATCCTGTTGGTCAATGCGTTGCTGCTCAACATCGTCCTGATCATCTTTGGCTGGCGCCGTTACCGTGAATTGCAGCTGGAAATCTCTGAGCGTCGCCGCGCGGAAGAACTGGCGCGCGAATTGGCGGAAACCGATCCGCTGACAGGTTGCCTCAATCGCCGTTCGATGGAGGAGGCAACAACTGCGCTACGGCTGCGTGCGCAAGAGCGCGGTCTGGCGGTCGCCTATTGCATGATCGACTTGGATAACTTCAAACAGATCAATGATATGCATGGCCACACAAAGGGCGACTTTGTGCTGATCGAAATGTCACGCCGGATCATCGCAGAGCTGCCCAAGGATACGAGCTTTGCCCGTCTTGGCGGCGACGAATTTGCGTTCGTCACTCCCTACGATCCAAATGCGCGCGAACGCATTGACGATTTGGTCATCCGCTTGTTCGAGACGCTTTCGATGCCGTTCAAGAACGATAGTGGCTATATCGACGCGACGGTTTCCATCGGGGTTGCAAGCGATCACGATGAGCATGGCTTTGACCCGCTGATGGCGGATTCTCACGCTCTGATGCAGCGTGCAGACATCGCGATGTATCAGGCCAAGAAGCAGGGCAAGAACCGCTTCTTCTGGTTTGAGCCCTCCATGGAAAGCGAGCTGCGCTTCCGCAATCAGATCGAGAACGGCGTTCGCAACGGTCTGAGCAAAGCCCAGTTCATTCCCTACTACGAACAACAGGTTGACATTGAAACGGGCCAGCTGGTCGGTTTCGAAATGCTCGCGCGCTGGCAATCGCCGGAGCTGGGCATGGTCAGCCCAGAGATATTCATTCCCATCGCCGAGGAAATCGGCGTGATCGGCGAATTGTCCGAGCAATTGTTGGAGCAAGCCTTCAACGATGCGCGCGAATGGGACGATGATCTGACGCTGGCGATCAACATTTCACCCCTGCAGCTGCGCGATCCTTGGTTTGCGCAAAAGCTGCTGCGGATGCTGGTCGCGCAAAACTTCCCGCCCCAGCGGCTTGAGGTTGAGATCACGGAAAGCTGCTTGCACGAAGATATTGGCACGGTTCGCAAGATCATCACTTCGCTGCGCAATCAGGGTGTGCGGATCAGCCTGGATGATTTTGGCACGGGCTATTCCAGCCTCGAACAGCTTCGCACATTACCGTTTGATCGTCTGAAGATCGACAAGGCGTTTGTCACCGAACTGCGCGATGCCGATTCCAATTCCAGTATCGTTGACGCCATCGTCTCTTTGGGACGCGGGCTCGACATGCCGATCACCGCTGAGGGGATCGAAGATCAAGCAACGCTGGATGTGCTGCGCAAGATGGGCAAGTTGAAGGGGCAAGGCTTCCTCTATGGCCGCCCTGAAAGTGCCGAGCAGGTTCGTCGCCGTCTGGCCGCTCAAGGGCGCTTGAATGGGGCCGCCAAGCCGGTCGAGAAAAAGCCGCTTGATATGGACGAGCTGGCAAAGCAGCTTGATACTGAAAACGACGTGCCCGCCTTCCCCAAGACCGGGACGATGTAAGCGCTGCCCGCGCTGCCACCCTCTCAAGACTGGACGTTGACCCTGTGGGTGCATAGATGCGCTGTGAGATGCGCGTCGATTTCATCAAAATGCATGGGTTAGGCAACGACTTCATCGTGCTCGATGCGCGAGAGACGCCCCTGCCCGCAATGACCGAGGCGATGGCGCGCGCTTTGTCCGACCGGCGCGAAGGAATTGGCTGCGACCAATTGATCCTGCTCGAGCCCAGCAAAAGCCAAGCTTTCCGCATGCGGATCTTCAACAGCGATGGCTCAGAGGTTGAGGCTTGCGGAAATGCTTCGCGCGCTGTGGCCCTGCTGCATGGCAAAGCGGCGCGGATAGAGACAGCAGGCGGCGTGTTGTCGCTTGAACCCGCAAAGGGCGGCGCGAGCGTCAATATGGGAAGCCCACGCTTTGAATGGGACGCGATCCCCCTCGCCTACGCGATGGACACGGCGCAAATGCCAGTGGGTTGGCCCACCGAAAATGGCGCGCTGGAAGGGCCACAAGCGGTCAATGTCGGCAATCCGCATGTCGTCTTTTTCGTCGAGGATGCGGACGCGGTGGACCTCGCAACACTCGGCCCCGTCATTGAGAATGACCCGCTCTTCCCTCAGCGTATCAATGTGAATGTTGCTGGGCTTGTCGGACCAGACCATCTCAAGCTGCATGTGTGGGAGCGGGGCGCTGGCCTCACCCGTGCGTGCGGAACCGGAGCCTGTGCCACGGCTGTCGCCGCGATCCGCGCCGGACTGACGGGCAACCGGGTGCGCGTGACACTTCCGGGCGGCGACCTCACCATTGAATGGCGTGAGGGTGAGACAATCCGCATGACCGGCCCCGCAGCCGAGAGCTATCGCGGCAGCTTTGAATGGGATGACTTTGCGTGAACGCTCCTGAAGTCATTTCCTTGGGTTGCCGCCTTAACATCGCGGAGAGCGAGCGGATGAAGGCCATGCTGGCTGACAGCGGCGATGTGGTGGTTGTGAACTCCTGCGCAGTCACCTCCGAAGCTGTGCGCCAGACACGCCAAGCCATCCGCCGTGCACGGCGAGAGCGGCCTGATGCGCGCCTGATGGTCACGGGCTGCGCGGCGGATATTGAGCGCGAGCAGATCGCCGCCATGCCAGAGGTCGATGGGCTGATCGCAAACGAGCGCAAGCTCGATCCGCGAGCGTGGAATGTCCCGGTGCCGCAGGCTCCTCCCCCTCCGACCCGGACACGCGCCTTTATCGCGGTGCAAAATGGCTGCGACCACGCCTGCACCTTCTGTGTCATCCCGCAAGGGCGCGGCAAAAGCCGTTCGATGACGATCGAAGAGGTCCTGCGCGAGGTGGAGCATCATCTGCTGCTCGGCGCGAAAGAGGTCGTGCTGACGGGGGTGGATGTGACCAGCTGGGGGCATGACCTGCCCGACACACCGCCGCTTGGCGCTTTGGTCGAGGCCGTGCTCGAAACCTTCCCGCAACTGCCCCGCCTGCGCATGTCTTCTCTCGACGGAATCGAGATTGATGAGGCGCTGTTCGAGCTTTTTGCGAGCGAGCATCGCCTGATGCCGCACTTGCACCTCAGCATGCAGCACGGGCATGACCTGATCCTCAAGCGCATGAAGCGCCGCCACTCCCGCGCCGATGCGGTGGACCTTGTGGCGCGCCTCAAAGCCCGCCGGCCTGAAATCGCGATCGGAGCGGACCTCATCGCAGGCTTCCCGACCGAGACCGACGAACACCACGCCGCCAACCTTTCGATCATCGAAGAGCTCGACATTGTCCACGGCCACATCTTCCCCTACTCCCCGCGCCCCGGCACGCCCGCGGCGCGCATGCCGCAGGTTGAGCGCGCCACTATCAAAGCCCGCGCCGCCGACTTGCGCGACGCCGTCGCAAAGCGCCGCGCGCAATGGCTCGCCGGATTTGTGGGTGAAAGCGTCACCGTCCTCGCCGAACGCGACGGCACCGGCTATGCGCCGGAATATGCGCGGGTTCAGCTGCCCGAGGGAAGCACCGCCGGACAGCTGATCACACTCACCCCCCGCGCGGTTGAAGGAGGCTTGCTCACATGACAGACAGCTGGAGCGACCGGCTGCTCGGGGGCTTTCGCAAGACCTCTGAGAGGCTCGGCGCGAACCTCACCGGCATGGCGGCCAAGCTCGACGATGCAACGCTCGACGATATCGAGGATGCACTGATCGTCTCCGACCTTGGCCCTGCCGCCGCGGGCCGTATCCGCGCGAAACTGGCGGAAAAGAGCTTTGGCCGCGAGATTACGCAAGCGGAGCTGAAACAGGCGGTCGCGGACGAGATTGCGGAAATCCTGCGCCCTGTCGCCAAACCGCTCGAAATCACCGCCTTCCCGCGCCCTCAGGTCATCCTCGTCATCGGCGTCAATGGGTCAGGCAAGACCACGACGATTGCCAAGCTCGCCCACCTCTTCACCGAGGATGATTACGGCGTGCTGCTGGCTGCAGGAGACACGTTCCGCGCCGCCGCCATCGGCCAGCTTGCCACATGGGCGGAGCGAGCCGGCGTCGACATTGTGCGCGGGGCCGAGGGCGGAGACCCGGCCTCGATCGTGTTCGATGCGGTCAAGCAGGCAACCGACACCGGGATCGACGCTCTGGTCGTCGACACTGCCGGGCGCTTGCAGAACAAGAAGGAGCTGATGGACGAGCTCGAAAAAATCCGCCGCGTCCTAGGGCGCCTTAACGAAGACGCGCCGCATGACGTCGTGCTGGTGCTCGATGCGACCAACGGCCAGAACGCGCTTTCCCAGATCGATGTGTTCCAGGAAGTCGCGGGCGTCACCGGCCTCATCATGACCAAGCTCGACGGCACAGCGCGGGGCGGCGTGCTGGTCGCAGCGGCTGAGCAATACGGCCTCCCCATCCACGCCATCGGTGTCGGAGAGAAGATGGAAGACCTGCGCCCCTTCGACCCTGACCTGGTCGCAAAAGTCATTGCAGGAGTGGCCTGATGGCCGAAACGGAAACTCAACCCGAAAGCGAAGCCAAGAAGGCCGGCTCCAGCTGGCTCAACGTCGCGGTCGATTACGGCCCGCTGCTGGTCTTCCTCGCGGTCTACCGTTTCAGCGCCCCTGAAGAGAGCAATGCGGCGGGAGAGCTGCTCGCGATCATTTACGGCACGGGAGCCTTCATGGTCGCCGCTGTGGTCGCGCTGATTGTCTCCAAATGGAGGCTCGGCAAAGTCTCGCCCATGCTGTGGTTCTCAACCGCTCTGATCGTAGGGTTTGGCGCGCTGACGATATTCTTCGGCGATCCGGTCTTCGTGCAGCTGAAGCCGACGATCATCTATTCGGTCTTCGGAGTGGCCCTGCTGGTCGGGTTCTTCATGGGCAAAGCGCTGCTCAAAATCCTGCTCGAGGCCGCGTTTGAGGGGCTGTCGGACGATGGCTGGCTCAAGCTCTCGCGCAATTGGGGTGTGTTCTTCCTGGTGCTCGCGGGCGTCAACGAAGTCCTGCGCGCCCAGATGACCTTTGAAGGCTGGCTGTGGGCCAAGTTCTGGGTGTTCTTGCCGCTAACCTTCCTCTTCACCTTCGCCAACATCCCGATGCTGCTGAAGCACGGGCTGGATGTGGGGCAGGATGAGGGGGAGGAAGAGCCATCCAGCTAAGCCCGTCACCCCAGACTTGATCTGGGGTCTAGGGCCTAACGCGCCGAGCCTAACCGCCCTGGATCCCAGCTTTCGCTGGGATGACGGGAGTGTTTAGTTGAGCCGATCTATGTCTGTGAGACTGGTTGATGCATATCGGAAAACGTAAGGCTTTTCTGTAGGTTCTCCATCAGGAAATTCCTGCCCGAAGAACGCGACGTAGCAATCGAAGAAGTCGAGTTCTTTGTCCTCCCAGCAATGGACCACCACACCACACTCGACGAAATTGTCTTCGTCATCAGTTGGTGATCCCAACATGACCCGAGTACCAGGGGCGAGAAACTTGTTCCGCCCCAACCCTAAATCTCCACCTGACTTCCCAGCTCCACCACGCGGTTCGTGGGCAGCTTGAAGAAGTCCATTGCGCTCGCGCTATTCCTCAGCATCCAGGCGAAGATCTTCTCGCGCCAGATGGGCATTCCGGGCTTGTCGCTTGCCAGCAGCGTTTGGCGGCTGAGGAAGAAGCTGGTGTGCATCATGTCGAAGTCGCCGCCGCAATAGAGGCCCATTGACTTCAGCCCCTCGGGCACGTTGGTGTCCTCCATGAAGCCGTATCGCAGCACCGCGCGGTAGAATCCGTCGCCCATATCGGTGTAGTCGCAGCGCTCTGAGGGATCGACATAGGGCACGTCCTGAATGTCGACAGTGAGGATCACGACGCGTTCGTGCAGCACCTTGTTGTGCTTGATGTTGTGGAGCAGCGCTGAGGGTACGCCCGCCGTGCTCGAGGCCATGAAGATCGCGGTTCCGGGCACACGCAAGGCGGAATTCTTGGCGGATTTGGCAAAGATCTCCATCGGCAGAGCGCCCTCGCCCATCCGCTCGCGCATCAGCTTGCGACCGCGCGCCCAAGTCGTCAGCAGCGTGAAGGCGATGAAGCCAACCATCAGCGGGAACCAGCCTCCGTCCGGCACCTTGGTGAGGTTGGCGGCGAAATAGGCTCCGTCGACGATCAGGAACAGGATCACGACAGGCGCGGCATACCACCACTTCCACTTCCACACGCCCACCAGCAGCACCGCCATTAGCAGGGTGTCGATAGTCACCGCCCCCGTCACCGCGATGCCATAGGCGCTGGCAAGGTTGGAGGAGCTCTGGAAGGTCAGGACCAGTATGATCACCGCAACCATCAGCGCCCAGTTGACCACCGGGATGTAAATCTGCCCGCCCTCAGTCTCGCTCGTGTGGAGGATGGAGAGACGCGGCATAAAGCCCATTTGCACCGCCTGGTGGGTGATGGAGAACGCGCCCGAGATGACCGCCTGGCTCGCAATGAAGGTTGCGACCGTGGCGAGGAAGACGAGCGGCAATCGCCACTCTTCGCTCGCGAGCAGGAAGAACGGGTTCTGAACAACGACCGCGGCTTCCTCTGCCGGAAGGCCCGCAATCATCGCGCCTTGGCCGAAATAGTTGAGCAGCAGGCAGGGCATGACAAAGCCGAACCAGCTCAATCGCATTGGCCCGCGCCCAAAATGCCCCATGTCGGAGTAAAGCGCCTCTGAGCCCGTCACAGCGAGGACCACAGCGCCCAATGCCAGGAACGCCACAAAGCCATCGGTGACGAAGAACATGACCGCGTAGTACGGGTTCAGCGCCCACAGGATGTCTGGGTTCTGGATGATCTGCCATCCGCCCAGCCCTGCCAGAACCACGAACCACACGATCATCACCGGCGCGAACAATGCCCCGACCTTGGCCGTCCCTCTCGCTTGCAGCATGAACAGGAAGACCAGCAGTCCCAGCGCAATCGGGATCACATATTGCTGCAATCCCGCGTCCACGACCGTCAGCCCCTCGACCGCCGATAGGACGGAAATGGCGGGCGTAATCATGAAATCGCCGTAGAACAGCGAGGTCGCAAACACGCCCAGCAGGATGACGAGCCAGCCATATTTCGACTTGCCCATATGCCGCGAAAGCAGCGCGACGAGAGCCAGCGAACCGCCCTGCCCCTTGTTATCCGCACGCATCAGGATCGTGACATATTGGATCGCCACGACCAGCAGCATCGACCAGAAGATCAGGCTGACCACGCCCAGCACATGCATCCGGTCAATCGCCACATTGGCGGTGCCGGCAAAGGTCTCACGAAAGGCGTAGAGCGGGCTGGTGCCGATATCGCCGAAGACAATGCCAATCGCGCCAACCGCGAGCGCGGCCTTCGACCCGCTGTGAGCGTGCCCGCTGGAATGCGTTTCGCGCGAGGGAGCTGTCGTGTCGCTCATACTGCCCGGCTTGTCCGACCCCTTGAGACTCGCACTATAGCGCGCCCCGATCCAAGGTCGCGGCACCTAGCACTCCGCTCTCGCACCTGCAACATGCGCCCCTGCAAGCGCCTATTGCAGCATTGGCGCGTTGGCGATGGCTTGATCGAGCTGCTGGATGCGCGCTTCGATAACGGGTCGCCATGGAGCATCCTCGGCTGAGTTCTCCAAAAGCCGTGCCCACGTGTCACGCGCAGCGCGCACCTCGCCCGCTTGCAGGAACGACGTGCCAAGAAAGAAGTCCGCACCAGGATTGGCCGGATCAATCGCCCGCGCGCGGCCATAGGCGTAGAAGGCCGCCGGAGTGACAACTCCATCCGCGTGGCCGGTTAGCGCCATTCCCAGCGCCAACCACGCCTCGATATTATCGGGATCGCTGTTGATGCCTCCGCGCAAGATGCCAGCGGCCTGTGAGAACCTGCCCCTGCTGGCGAACCCATCGGCTAGCACGAGATAGTCGGGCCGCCGGGAGATATCGAACAGCTCTTGGCGAGCTGCGACCATCGCTTCTCCCGACTGACGCTCTTGCGTGAGATCGGGCTCTTTGGGAGCGCCGGGTTTGCCGGGCGACCCTTGGAAGGAATAGCCGACGAGACCGAGCAGCAGAACCGCTCCAAAGATCGCAAATCCTTGTTTGGGCAAGCGCAGAGTGAATGCTGCAATGGCAAAGCTAGCCAACGCCAGCGCCAGAATGCCGAGCCAGCCGCTGATCATGCGTCCGTCTCCGCATCCGAGCGCTTGCGCCCAAGACGCCTCAGCAGCACCAGCCCGACCACCGCAAGCAGCAGCAGCGGGATTGCGAAGAGCGGCCATGTGGTCGAGCTGACCGTGGGATCATAGCTGACATAGTCGCCATAGCGCGCCGTCAGCCAGTCGCGGATTTCGTCAGGGCTCTCACCCGCCAACAGCCGCGAGCGGACCTGATGCCGCATATCGCCCGCCATCGGCGCATCGGAGTCATTGATGCTCTGCGACTGACATTTAAGGCAGCGCAGGGTCTCCATCAGCTCAGTGGCCTGCGCTTCGAGAGCCGGGTCTTCTAGCTGCGTGTAGGCATAAGGCGCAGGCGGCATATTGCTCTGTGCTGCGAGCGGGGCGGCAAAGAGTGCAACGCAAGCGAGGAAAAGCCGGATCATCGCACTTCCTCCAGCTTCTCAAGCAGCAGCGGCACCGTCTCTTCGCGGACATCGCCGATATGCTGGTATCGGATATTGCCCTCAGCATCGATCACATAGGTCTCCGGCACGCCCGACGCGCCGATCTCGATCATCAGCGAGGAGATATCATCGGCACCAATGCGAGTGTAGGGATTGCCATAGCGCCCGAGGAAGTCCTGAACCGCCTCTGGCCGGTCGCGCACGGCCACGCCGATGATCTCCACGCCCTGTTCGCGCAGAGCCTCCAGATGCGGGGCTTCGGCGATGCACGGCAGACACCAGCTGGCCCAGATGTTAAGCAGTTTTGGTTCGCCACCAACAAAGTCACCGCGGCTCACCCCCGGCATCCCGGCCATTGCGGGTTCGAGCGTGAAGTCAGGCAGGCTCTGCTCGATCATTTGTGAAGGGACGTTCTGGTCCTTCGGCTGCGTCAGCATGAAGCCTGCGAGGCCTGCGAAGAACAGGAACAGGCCCAGCGGGACAATGTAGAAGGCTCGGTTCATTCGGCTGGCTCCGGCACCGGATCATCACTCAAACGACCCTTAAGCTCTTCCAGTTCGTCGCGCCGCTCCTGACCTTTGGCCTTGGCGCTGCGACGCTTCAGATCGACGCGCACGCGGCCAATGATCGCAAGCAAGCCGCCCAGCGAAATCAGCAGGCCGCCATACCAGATGAAGGTTACAAACGGCTTCCACCATACACGCAGCTGCCAGCGAGGATTGCCCGCCGCATCAACGCCTGCCTGATCACCGATAACCGCATAGAGCTGCCCGTCCCAGCGGGTGATCAGAGCGCTCTCGCTAGTGGGTTGAGGGGGTGACCAGAAATTGCGCGCTTGGGGTCTGAGGATGGTGGGTTCCTCGTCTCCGCGCGCTGCTGCAATGCGCGCTTCGATCGCCGTCCAGTTGGGGCCTGCGACCGGATCGACGCTTTGCAATTGGATCGTCCAGCCTGCGACTTCGTCGGTGCCGCCGGGAGAGACTGCCGCGAGCTTCTCTTGCGTAAACGCGCTCTCGCACGCCATCCCGAAGAGCGAAACAGCGACGCCGAAATGCGCAATGACCATGCCCCATGTGGCGAGCGGCACGCGCCTGATATTGCGCCCTCTAAGCGGAAGGAAAGCCGCCACGCCCAGCGCCACGGCCAGCGAAAGGCCAAGCAGCGACAAAAGGCTGTAATCGCCCAGAAACGCGACCAGAGCGATGACCGCAAAGGCAATCGTAGCAAGGATCGTCAGCTCCAGCTGGATACGCTTGGGCGTGTCGTCCTTCCACCGCATCAAAGGCCCGATTGCCATCACGATAAACATCGGGATCGCAAAGATCGCGCCTGCGGGATTGAAGTAGGGCGGACCAACGCTGACCCGCACGTCAAACGCCTCGGTCAGCAGCGGGTAAAGCGTGCCCAGCAGCACAATCGCAAGGATCGCCGACAGCATCACATTGTTGAAGACCAGCGCGCCTTCGCGACTGGTGAAGGTAAAGCGCTTACCCTCCGCAATGCTCCCTGCCCGGACCGCAAAGATCGCCAGCGCACCGCCGATATAGAGGCCCAGCAGCGCAAGGATGAAACTCCCCCGCTCAGGATCGACCGCAAAGGCGTGAACGCTGGTGAGGACGCCCGAACGCACGAGGAAGGTGCCAAGCATCGACATCGAGAAAGCGAGCACGCCCAGCATGATCGTCCATGTCCGCAAAGCGTCGCGCGCGGCCAGTACGCTGACCGAGTGCAGCAAGGCCGTCGCAGCGAGCCACGGCATCAGAGAAGCGTTCTCGACCGGGTCCCAGAACCACCAGCCGCCCCAGCCGAGCTCATAATAGGCCCAGTACGACCCTGCCGTGATCCCCAGCGTCAGGAACACCCACGCGCCCAACGCCCAAGGCCGCATGACCTTGGCGAAGTCCGGCGTCACCTGCTTGGTGATCAGCGCGCCCATGCAAAGGCTGAAGGCCACCGAAAGGCCGACATAGCCGACGTAAAGCGTGGGCGGATGGATCGCGAGACCGATATCTTGCAGCAGCGGGTTAAGGCCGGACCCCTCTGGCGGGATAATCGGCAGCCGCTCAAACGGGTTGGAGGAGAGGATCAGGAAAGCATAAAAGCCCAGCGCGACAAAGCCCTGAACCGCGAGGGTCGCCGACATCGTCCGCTCTGGCAGTCGCCGCTCCAATCCAGCCAGCAAGCCGCCCGAAAGCGCCAGCACCGCCACCCAAAGCAGCATCGACCCTTCATGGTTCCCCCAGGTGCCGGTCAGCTTGTAGATGAAGGGCTTGGCCGAGTGCGAGTTGGTCGAGACCAGCTTGATCGACAGGTCTGTCACAGCAAAGGCGTAGAGCAGCAGGCAAAACGCCAGAACCGCCAGAAACGCCTGCACCACCGCCGCAGGGCGCGCATAGATGGCATGCTGAGCGTTGTCCGAACGCAGCCCCATCGCGCCTGAGATCATTTGCAGCACGGCCAGTGCAGCTGAAAGCCACAGGGCGGCAAGACCAAGTTCTGCGATCATCGAAGCGCTACTCTAACCCGGCCACTGTCTCGGAATAATCGGGAGCACTGTCTTCATAGCCGCCGCCTGATCCACCGCCGTGCCCTTCCAGACCTTCCAGCTCACGCGGAACATAATTCTCGTCATGTTTGGCGAGCAGATTGGTCGCAAGGAAAGTGCCGTCCGATTGCAGCGACCCTTCGGCGACAACGCCTGATCCTTCGACAAACAGGTCGGGCAGGATACCGCTATAGGTCACAGCGACCGTGTCGGCGGTGTTGCCGGTGACGACAAAGTCGACCGTAATTCCGTCCGCTTGCGTCGCGATGGAGCCGGGCTGGACCATGCCACCCAACCGGACCGCTTGTCCAACCTCTGGCGGTTTCTCGGCCATATCCTCTGGCAGGTAGAAGAAGTTGGCCTGATTGCTCAGCGCCCACGCCGCGATCAATCCGGCAGCGACAATCGCCACCAGAGCGAGGATGACCAGCGTCATACGCTGATGTTTTGCCTTAAGCTGAGCCATTACCGCCTCTTCAATTCGTCACGGCGCTTCTCTGCGCGGCGCATTGTGGTGTAGCTCCACGCGATCAGAAAGCCCATCGCCACTCCGCCAAACGCATAAGCGCCAACGACGAACGGCCAGTGGTCGAGTGCCTCACGCATTATGCGCTCTCCATCGCTGCGTTGCCTGCCGATTCTGCACGGGTTGGCGCGCCATCATCCAGCGCGCGGCGGCGCAGGCGCGCTTCGACCTGCTGCTCTGCGATCAGAGCGCGCATCCGCATCATCACCAGACCGCCAAACAGCAGCGAAAAGCCCAGTGTCGAGGCCAGGAGCGGCCACAGATAGACAGGATCAATCGCGCTCTTACCCACAGTCAGCGAGGGCGGTTGATGGAGCGAATTCCACCACACAACTGAGCGGTTGATGATCGGCACATTAATCGCGCCAACAAGGCCAAAAATGGCCGGGATCTTGTAAGAGCCGCCTTCACGTGCAGAGGCCTGCGAAAGCGCAATGAAACCGCCATAAAGGAACAGCAGCACCAGCATCGAGGTGAGCCTGCCATCCCACTCCCACCAGGTTCCCCAAGTCGGGCGGCCCCAGATCGAGCCAGTGGCAAGGCAAATCGCGGTGAAGACCATGCCCGGTACGGCGATAGCGCGCGCGCCAATGCCAGCGAGTGGATGCTTCCAGATCAGCAAAGCGCCACAGGAAATCGCTAGGCCTGCCCATCCGCCCATGCCCAGCCATGCAGCGGGAACGTGGAGGAACAGGATGCGCACACTCTCGCCCATCAGGCGATCAGGCGGGACAACCGTCATCCCCCACGCAATCGCGCCAAGCGTCAGCGCAAGACCGCTCCAAAACAGAAGCGGCATCAGCCAGCTGGCGAGCTTTAGAAAGCGCTTGGGATTGGCGTAAATATGCAACGGACGTCTCTTGCAGACCCTCTTAATGCCCTGCGCGCGCCCCGCAAGGGCACAAACGGCCTATGCCCCCATAGAAGCGGGTCAATGGGCGAATTGCTCTAAGAGCAAAAACCCCCAAAGCAGAAACCTATGCCCGTCCAATAAGTTCCTGTGCCATCTGGTCCGCAACAACGTCAGGCGAAGTGCCTGTTGTGTCGCTCGCCTGCCAGACCTGTTCGAGCCGTGCAGGGATCTTCTCAATCCGTGCATTTACGTCCGCTTTGGTGGCGGTGCCCCCATCGCGCCGCGCGAGATATTCAAGCGCGACCGAAATGATACCGCCGGCATTGATGACATAATCGGGCGCATAAAGAATGCCGCGCTCAAACAGGGCAGCGCCGTGGTGCGCACGTGCGAGCTGATTGTTCGCGCCGCCCGCAACGATCTGCGTGTTCAGCGCCGCAATGCTAACCTCGTCAAGGATCGCTCCCAGAGCATTGGGGCTGAGGACGTCGCATTGCGTGGTCAGGATTTCGTCTGGGGCAACCACCGCTGCACCAAGCTCTTCCGCCAGAGCGTTGACGCCGTCTGTGTGAATGTCCGCCAAAGTCAGCCGCGCCCCGTCCTTGGCGAGCAAGCGCGCGACGCCTCCTCCAACGCTGCCGGTGCCTTGGATGGCGACATGGACGTCTTTGACGCTGTCCGTGCCCAGCTTGTGCTGCACCGCCGCCTTGATGCCAAGATAGATGCCATAGGAGGTGAACGGACCCGGATCGCCGCCCGCACTGCCCTCGCCCGACACCGGCAGGCCGGAAACATGCGCAGTGCGCTGTGACACGGCAACCATGTCAGCCTCGGAAATCCCGACGTCCTCCGCAGTGACATACTTTCCGCCCAGCCCCTCAACCGCGTCACCAAAAGCGGCGAGCAGGTCTGGCGTTTTTGTGCGCGCATCATCAGCGAGGATAACCGCTTTGCCGCCGCCCATTGGCAGGCCGGCCATGGCGTTCTTGTAGCTCATCCCGCGCGACAGGCGCAGTGCATCACGCAGGCCGTCTTTGGGATTGGGATAGTGCCAAAAACGCGTGCCGCCCGCACCCGGGCCCAGATGCGTCGAGTGAACCGCAATAATCGCTGTCAGCCCAGAACTGCGATCGCGCACGACGTGCACCATCTCATGATCGTCAAAGTCAGGCTCAGTCCAAAAAGCGGTCATGCACGCACACCTTTTCAAAGCAGCGCGTCAGCAGCAAAGATGAAGGGGAGAAAATGGGGCGATCGAGGGGTCTCGAACCCCCGACCTCCGGTACCACAAACCGGCGCTCTAACCAACTGAGCTACGATCGCCACATGCCCCATTCGGCAGGCCTGTTCCCTTAAGTTCCCAGCCCCTGCCGCTTTATCGCGCAGAACACGCCGATTGACGCACAGGACCCGGGCGGTCAAGGCCGCTTTGGACGGGGGCGAGCCTGTTGCACAATGCGCCCCACAAGAAAAGCAAAAACTGCTTTCACGCCTCCCCTGCGCAAGAATATTTCGCACCGCTTTGCACCTTGCCTGCGCCCGTCGCGGCGATAAGGTCACGTCTGATGGGAAAATCTAGTGATTCTGTCACCGCGACTTTGGCGGGATTTGAGGGGCTCCAGCGCATCCCCAGCCCGAAGGTTGAGCTGTTTCAGGTCAAGAATTTCATCACCCCGCAGCTTTGCGAAGAGCTCATCACGCTGATCGACGCCGACCGCCGCCCCTCAACCATCGCCGACCCCAATGGCGACGATTACTTCCGCACCAGCGAAACCTGCGACCTGTCTCGGCAAGACCCTCACGTCAAACAGCTGGAGGCGCGTTTGGCCGCGCTCAATGGCATCGACCCTGCTTTGGGAGAGCCGGTTCAGGGCCAGCGCTATGACGTCGGGCAAGAGTTCAAGCCGCACACCGATTATTTCACCCCCGGCGGCGCGGATTACGAGAAGTTCTGCGGAGAAACCGGTCAGCGCACCTGGACCTTCATGATCTATTTGAACGACGTCGAGGCCGGCGGCGCGACCCGGTTCAAAGCGCTCGAGGAAAGCTTCCAGCCCGAAGTCGGCAAGCTGCTGTGCTGGAACAATCGGCGCGAGAATGGCGGGGTCAATCCGAACACGCTCCACCACGGGATGAAGGTCCGCAAGGGCCTCAAATATGTGATAACCAAGTGGTATCGGGAGAAGCCCTGGCCATGGTGAGGGCAGTCTTGCGCGCGTTGTTCCTGGCCGCTCCCGCATGTGCTCTGAGCGCCTGCTTGTTCGCGATCTATATCGACGTTGATGTCTATGAAGAGAACGGCGCGATCCTGTTCGACGATCCTAACCGATCATGGTTCACCAGCCATTGCGTGGTCTATGTCACCGTAACTCGGGTCGATGGGGAGCAGGACATCCCCAATGCCGACCGGGTTTTCTGGAGCGCCAGCAGAGCGGGACCGGGCTGTCTAGCCGAAGCCCCTTTCCGCTATGGCGAGACCGAGGCGGAGACCGATCCCGACAGATTTGTCGCACCGAAAGATTTTGTCGCCGGTGGCCGTTACGAGATCGAGGTTGAGCTTACGAATGGCGCTGGGTCGGGGTCGTTTGCCATTCGCGATGATGGCACGCTGGAGAACCTAGACTAAAGGCCCAAACGAAAAAGGGCGACCCAAAGGCCGCCCTCTTCGAATTCGCTTGTGAGCGCTCTTACTTCTTGAGTGAGAGACCGCCGAAACGCTTATTGAACGCAGCAACGCGGCCACCTTCTTGCACCTGACGGTTGCCGCCGGTCCATGCCGGGTGGCTGGTCGGGTCGATATCAAGCGCGAGGGTCTCGCCTTCCGCGCCCCAGGTGGAGCGGGTTTGAAATTCTGTACCATCGGTCATCTTGACCGTGATCATGTGATATTCGGGATGCCCTTCGGCTTTCATGTCGTATGTCCTTTGAGCTTTCACCGGTTCCGACCGGCGGTGCTATGAAATCGGAGAAACGGCGCGCATAACGGCTTTCGCGCCAATTGCAAGCTTAATCCCCAGGCGGATCGGCGATCATCGCCGTAAACTCAGTCTGGCAGGTCACCTTACCGTCAACGCTCGCCTCGCCCTTGAACTTGTAGATCGTGCGGCGTTGCTGGAGGAATTCAACCTTTAGATCGAGCAGACAGCCCGGCGTGACCGGAGCGCGGAACTTTGCGCTTTCGATCCCCATGAAGATCACCAGCTTTCCCGTGCCTGCCAGTTCAAGCGTCTCGATCCCGAGGATCGCCGCGGCTTGCGCGAGCGCCTCAATCTGCAAGACGCCCGGCATGATCGGCGCGCCGGGGAAGTGGCCCTGAAAGAACTCCTCATTCATGGTCACGGCTTTCACCGCGTGAATGCGTTCGTTCAGGTGCAACTCCTTCACCCGGTCGACGAGGAGCAGCGGATAGCGGTGTGGCAAGGCCTTTAAGACCTTGTGGATGTCGTAATCCGTGATCGGTTCACTCATCTGGTGCCCCCCATATCTCCGCCGATTTATCGACCCGAAGGAGCCTGTGTTGCCGGCTGCTGTTGCTGCTGCGCTTCCTGAGCGGCCTGCTGGCGCTGAGCTGAGATGAGAACGGCTTGGATCTCCTGGAAGATCTGAGCGCCATCACGGCTCGGCACATAGCCTTCAGGCGGGACGATCTGCACCGACGGGATACGCGTGTTCAGCGCCGTGCTGATCTGCTGCGTGATGTTCGCGCCTTCTGCTGCAAATTGCACCGTGTCGCGCGGGAAGACCAGAACGATCTGCTGTTGCTGAGTCACTGAGGTAAGCGCAGCGGGATATTGCAAAAGGATCTGCTCGACGGCGAAGATACGCGCGAAATTCACCTGCTGCTGAAGCGCGGCAATCTGCTGCTCAAGCGATTCGATCTGCGCAAATTGCGGCGAATTCTGGAGAGCGGCTTGCTCTGCCTGATCCAGCTGTCCATCGCTGTTCGTGTCAGCCGCTTGCACGGTGGTCTGCAACTGTTGCTGCAAAGTCCGACCTTGCTCGATCTGAGCCGAATAGGTGGTGTTGATCTGCTGATACGCGGTTTGGAAGGCAGTCGTGCCGATGATGGCGCGGCTGACATCTGCCGTTGCGATATTACCCTGAACCTGAGCGGTGGCAGGAGCGGTCGCTGCAAGCGCGCTCAGCGCCAGCGCGCCCGAGGCGAGCAGTTTGGTGGTGAGTTTCATTAGAATTGTGTTCCTACGTTGAACGTCAAAGTCTTGTCATCATCGCCCTCGACCTTGCGAATGGTCTGGGCGAAGTCGATGCGGAAAGGTCCGAAGGGTGAATTCCAGTTCACCCCGATCCCCACGGTGATACGCGGGGAGGAGGAATCACCCAGGAAAACCTCGCGGAAAGAGCCCTGGAGGATCGGGTTAAGCGTCTCGCCATCAGGAGCAACAGGGTTGTCTGACAGCCGCTGATCGATTTGGAAGATCGGGTTGCCATCTGTGTCGAATGCCGGATCACCATTTCCGTCAACAGCTTGGATCGGATTGCCTGCGTCATCGAGCACCGTGAAGGTTTCTATAAATTGCAGTGTATCCTGAAGGATCGGTGTCTCGACTCCCCAAAGCGCGCCGACATCAAGGAAGATCGAGGGGCGCAGGCCCAGCTCGCGCGCGCCAGTGCCCAATGGTATCTCGATCTCTGCGCGACCGAGATAGTAGTTCCGGCCTCCCAGCGAATCGTCCTGTTGCTGGTCGCGTTGCATGTTAACCGTGACGTTGCCTTCCGCGTCACGTTGGTAGAACTGACGCAGGACGCGAGGGCCAACGCCGCGAATGTCGAAGCCACGGAATTGCGGCTCACCCAGGAAGAAACGGTCGGTCAGCAGGATATCATCCACGCCTTCACCCTCGCGCTCGCGCAGCGGGATGATGGTGCCCCCCTCAGCGGAAAGCGAGAAGATAAAGCCGGAATTGAAAAGGTTCCAAAACTGCTGCGCACGGCCACGGAAGCGCAGATAGCGCACATTGCCGCCTAGCCCTGCAAATTCCGACGACAGGGAGACCGAGCGGCCCCGCGTTGGACGCAGGCGTGAATTCAGCGAGTTGTAGTTGACGCTGACGCCCAGGATTGAGCTCAACCGATCGCCAATCGCATCGCACAGGAAGCGGCCTGCGACGATCGGGTCGCATGTGTCTTCCGGGCTGTTGCCACGAACAAGATCCTCGTTGAAGTCGGTGAAGAACAGGCTCTCATCTAGCGACACTTCATCGTAGTTGAGCGTGTAGCTGCCGACCAGCGACATGAACTCGGTCAGCGGCACACCGACGCGGTAGGCCATACCAGTGGTCGCTTGCTCAAAGCTGTTGCCGCGATCACGTTGAAAGCGGTTAAAGCTGTTGAAGTCACGCCGGTAAATATCTGCGCCCGCAGAGATATTTCGGTCGAAGACGTAAGGCTCTGTGAAGCTGATCTGCGCCGAACGCGAGAATTGCGAGTAATTGAGGCTCAGCCCAATGGTCTGGCCGCGACCACGGAAATTCCGCTGGCGGATCGAACCGGCCAGAATGAACCGCTCAATTGAGGAGAAACCGGCAGAGAACTGCAATTCGCCCGTGGGCTGCTCTTCGACATTGGCTTCAAGCACGATACGGTCAGGCGCGGAGCCTTCGACCTGCTGAACTTCGAAGTTTTCCTGGAAGTAACCCAGCGAATTCACACGCGCGGTGGTCCGCTGAACGCCCAGCGAGTTGAACGCGTCACCTTCCGACAGGCGGAACTCGCGCCGGACAACCTTGTCCTGCGTCAGCGTGTTGCCGTTGATGTCAACGCGTTCGATATAAGTCCGCGGCGCCTGACGCAGGATGAAAGTGATATCCATCGTCAGATCGTCAGGGTTACGATTGAAGCGTGGCTGCACGTCAGCAAAGGCGTATCCGAAACGGCCTGCAAGCTCAGTCAGCTGCTCAACCGTCGTCTCAACCGTCTCCGCATTATACGGATCGCCCGATTGCATGACGAGCCCGGCTTGGAGCGAATCACTGTCAAAATCGCGCAGCTGGCTGTCGACCGTGACCTCGCCAAAATTATAGCGCTCGCCCTCTTCCACCACATAAGTGATGATGAAGTCGCGCTGGTCCGGCGTCAGCTCGGCCACCGCAGAGACAACGCGGAAGTCCGCATATCCTTCGGTCAGGTAGAACTGACGCAATTTCTGTTGGTCAAACGCCAGACGATCAGGATCGTAGCTGGTGTTGGAGCTGAAGAAGCGGAAGAAGCGCGATTGCTTCGTCACCATCTCGCTGCGCAGCTCACTATCGGAGAACACTTCGTTGCCGATAATGTTGATCTGGCGGACCTTGGACTTGGGCCCCTCGCTGATCTCGAACACGATGTCGACGCGGTTCTGGGGCAGCTGCACCATCTGCGGCTCAACCGTCGCGGCGAAGCGGCCCTGACGTTTGTAAAGCTCGATGATGCGGGCAACATCGGCGCGAACTTTGGAACGCGTGAAGATCTGACGCGGGGAAAGGCGAATTTCCGGCAGGATCTTCTCAGCATCTAGCCGCTCATTGCCTTCCAGCACGATACGGTTGATCACCGGGTTCTCTGTCACCGTGATGACGACATTGCCGTTATCATTGCGGATCGAGAAGTTAGCAAACAGCTCAGTCGCGCCGAGGTCCTTCAGCGCCTCATCAGCCGCGGCAGAGGTGTATTCCTGCCCGACCCGCAAACGGATGTAGGAAAGGATGGTGGTCGGCTCCAAACGCTCAGCACCCGATACGCTGATCGAGCGGATCGTGTTGGACACCGGAGCGGGGGCAGGAGCGGGCGCCGGTTGAGCCGCCGTGCTCGGCGTCGGTGCTACCTCATCCTGTGCAAGCGCGGCGTATGGAACGCCGGCCAGCATTGTCGCGCCTGTAAGCGCAGTTGCCAAGCGCCCCGAGAAGCACTTCGTGGAGCTTGTGGTTTGAGCAGACCGCAGGCCTGCTTTGTCGCGTCGATTCATGAAAACAACCGTTCCCGTCACCCGTGTAATTCGCGCCAAGCCCCTAGCGCGGGCAGCAAGGCCTGTCAGCCCTGCCAAACTCAAAAAATACGCCCCCGCGTCTGCCCGATGCGCTTCGAGCAATCAAGCGGCTCTCCTCAGGCAATCACAACTGCCTGCCCGCTTTCCCCGGCTAACTGACCTTTGACGGTCAATCGGGCCGAGTTTGTTGCGATTCCTAGCTGCCGAAGATCGGCAACGAAATCACATCATTCACAGTGACCACCACCATGAACACCAAGACGATCGCGATGCCTGTCCTATACGCCCATTCCGTCGCTTGCGGGCCCACCGGTTTCCGGCGGACGGCCTCAGCGGCGTAAAAGGCAAGGTGCCCGCCATCCAGCGCGGGGATTGGCAGGAAGTTAATGAATGCCAAATTAAGCGAGATGAGCGCGGCGAAGTTGATGAAGGCTAGAAGCCCCAAACTCATCTGCTCGCCAGAGTACTTTGCGATTTTCACCGGCCCGCCCAATTCCTGGATTGAGCGTTCGCCTGTGAATATCTGCTTGATGCCCGTCACCATCATCACAGTGATGTCCCAGCACTTGGCTGTCGCAAGCGGAATGGATTCGAGCACGCCGACGTCTTCAAACGCGTATTCCACGCTCTCATCTGGACCAACGCCAATCTGCCCGATCACGCTGACATTGCCGAAACCGTCGGTCATTTCGACCCGCGCGGTGGTGAGCGGCACTTCGACCTCTGCCCCGTCGCGATCAACCGTGAAGACCATGTCCTTGCCCGGATGGAGGAGCACTTCCTCGCGGATTGCTTCGAAACTGTCGATGGGCGCGCCGTCAATGGCGATGATCGTATCGCCCAGCTGGATACCTGCGTCTTGAGCAACCGACTCTTCGGCAAAGCGTCCCACCGTGCGCGGGTCTTGCTCACCCACCAAGGTCGGATTGCCATAGATTGAAAAAAAGGCGGCAAAGATGCCAATCGCCACCAGCAAATTCGTGACCGGCCCTGCCGCCACGATCAGAGCCCGCTTCCACAGCGCAGCGGTCTGAAAACTGCCCTCTTCAGCCGGAGCGTTGGGGTCAGGCACGGATGCCGGGTTCATATCGCCCTTGAACTGCACATATCCGCCCAGCGGCAGGATCGAGAGCTTCCAGCGCGTGCCATGCTTATCGGTAAGCCCCGCGATTTCCTTGCCGAAGCCGACCGAAAACGCCTCTGCCTTTACGCCGAACCAGCGCCCGACGAGGTAGTGGCCCAGCTCATGCACCGTGACCAGCGGCCCCAGCAGCAGCAGGAAGCCGACAAAATACATCCAGAAAGGCGGGGATTCGAACACGTTTTCTCAGGAGCTCCTTAGAGTGTCTCGAGCACCGCGCGGGCTTGTCCTCGCGCTTCGGTGTCGATCGCCAGCACGTCTTCCATCGTGCGTGGGGCTGCGGCGCTATAGCGCGCCAAGACGCTTTCCGCCACTACAGTGATATTCGTGAACGCAATCTGACCGTTCAGAAACGCCTCCACCGCAATCTCGTTCGCGGCGTTGAGCGTCGCAGGAGCCGCCCCGCCCGCCTCTATCGCTTCGCGCGCGATCCGAGTGGCGGGGAACAGCTCTTCATTGGGCTTTTCAAAGTTCAGCTCGCCGATAGCTGTCAGGTCGAGTGGCTCGAGCGGCGTCTCCATCCGCGCAGGATACGCAAGGCACGAGGCAATCGGCACGCGCATATCGCTCGGCCCCAATTGCGCGAGGACGGAGCGGTCGCGGTACTCGACCATGGAGTGAACGATGCTCTGCGGATGGACGACGATCTCGATATTGTCGAGGCCGACGGGGAACAGGTGGTGGGCTTCGATGAACTCCAGCCCCTTGTTCATCATTGTCGCGCTGTCGATCGTGATCTTTGCGCCCATTTCCCAATTGGGATGTTTGAGCGCCTGTTCGCGGGTGACCGACTTCAACTGCTCGGCTGAGAGCGTGCGGAACGGCCCTCCGCTCGCGGTCAGGATGATGCGGCGCACTTCCTTCATCTCATTGCCCGCAAGGCATTGGAAGATCGCATTGTGCTCGCTGTCGGTGGGCAGGAGCGTTGCCCCTGCCTTTGCCACCGCCTGCTTGAAGACGTCTCCGGCAGAAACCAGCGCTTCTTTGTTGGCGAGCGCGATTGTGCTGCCCTGCTCCACCGCCGCCATGGTCGGAGCCAGCCCGGCGCAACCGACGATGGCCGCGACCGTCATATCGACCGGGCGCGCGGCGGCTTCGCACAAGGCCTCGGCCCCGCCCGCTGCTTCGATCCCGCTGCCATCAAGCGCATCTTTGAGGTCGGGCAAGCAGCTTTCATCACCCACCACAGCGATCTTCGCATCAAACTCGCGCGCCAGCGCCGCCAGCTCCTTCGCCGAGCAATTCGCCGTCAGCGCCTCGACCGTCCAGTCCGCGCGGTTGTGCCGCAGCAGGTCGAGCGTCGATGCACCGATGGAGCCTGTCGCCCCGAGCAAAGAGAGCGAACGCGCCATTCTAGCTCAGCCCGATGTAAGCAGGCGCGACCGCGACCATAAACAGGACAAAGAACACCGCGAGGAACCCGTCCACGCGGTCGAATACACCGCCATGGCCGGGTATCAGCTTGGAGGAATCCTTCACTCCCGCGCGGCGCTTCATCCAGCTTTCAAAGAAATCCCCGCTCTGCGCGACAATGGCGATCAGGATGCCGGCGACCACGGCCATTCCGATCCCGGTAGCGGAGAACCCGCGCCCCGTGCCCGGACCCACACCAAACGCTTCCACGCAGATCGCGACAATGCTCGCCGCAACAGCTCCGCCGCCAAGGCCCGCCCAGGTCTTGGATGGGCTGATCTTGGGCGCGATCTTCGGCCCGCCAATCGCGCGGCCTGCAAAATAGGCACCCACGTCGACCGCGATGATCGGCGCAAGGAACGCGAAGAGCACCGACCACATGTCGTAATTGATCCGCACCTGCATCATCGCCAGCGCCGCCGCGCCAACATAGACCGCGCCGAGGAAAATCCACGCGACCTCGGACAAGGCCGAGACGCCGAAGCCCTTCACGATGGAGTTCCACTCCCACAGCACGAGACCTGCAATCGCGATGACAAAGCCGATCCAGAACCAACCGCCGAACCACAGCGCGATGATCGACACGCCGAGCATGGCGACGGCCGAGACGAAGCGGACGAGCAGATCGGACGTACCGCTCGCTGTCGGAGCGCCAGGCTGATTACTTGCGTCCGCCAAAGCGCCGCTCCCTTTGTGCAAAGTCGTCCAAAGCCTTCGCCAGATGTTCCGGCGTGAAATCGGGCCACAGCGTGTCGATAAACAGCATCTCCGCATAGGCCGATTGCCACAGCAGGAAGTTCGACAGGCGGATCTCGCCACTGGTGCGGATCAGCAGATCGAGCGGCGGAAGGTCAGCGGTGTCGAGGTTGCGCGCAATCGCGTCGGCATCGACCGTGCCTTCATCCGCAGCCTTCGCCGCCGCGCGCACAATCTCATCCTGCGACCCGTAATTGAGCGCCACGGCGAGCAGCTTTGTCCCGTTCGAGGTCTGCTCCAGCGCATCTTCAAGCATTTCGACGATGTCGGGCGCGAGGCTCCTCCAATCGCCGATGATTTTGAGCTTCACACCGTTCGCAACGAAGTCGGGCAAGTCCGATTTGATGAACTTGCGCATCAGGTTCATCAGGTCATCGACCTCATCCTCTGACCGCTTCCAGTTTTCCGAGCTGAAGGCATAGAGTGTCAGGCAGTCGAGGCCCATCGGCTCAAGCCCCCGAACCAGCCGCCGGACAGCCTCAACCCCGCGCTGATGCCCGATCGAGCGGGGCAGCGCGCGCTTTTTGGCCCAGCGGCCATTGCCATCCATAATGATGGCAACATGTTTGGCGCGTGCATCCTCCAAGCTTTGCTCCCTCCCCAACCCGTTACTGGGTGAGGATTTCCTGCTCTTTCTTGGCCGCCGCATCGTCGGTGTCGGCGACGAATTTGTCGGTCAGCTTCTGGACTTCGTCTTCCATCCGCTTGCGGTCATCCTCGGAGATTTCCTTGGCCTTTTCGTCGGCCTTGAGGCTCTCCATCGCATCGCGGCGGACATTCCGGATCGCAACCTTGGCTTTCTCCGCATATTGCCCGGCGAGCTTGGCCAGCTCCTTGCGGCGCTCTTCGGTGAGGTCAGGCATGGGCAAGCGGATCGTCTGACCATCGGTCATCGGATTGAGGCCAAGATTCGCCTTGGTGATCCCTTTCTCAACCGCGCTGACATTGCTCTTGTCCCACACCTGCACGGCGAGCATCCGAGGCTCCGGCGCGTTAACCGTTGCGACCTGCGCCAATGGCATCATCGAGCCATAGACCTCGACCACAACCGGATCGAGCAGCGAAGTGTTGGCGCGGCCTGTGCGCAGGCCCGAAAGATCGCCCTTCAGCGATTCCACAGCCCCTGCCATGCGGCGTTCGATATCAGCCTTGTCATATTGCGGCATTGTGACTTCCCTCAGTCTTCTAAAGCTTAGTCTTTTTGAACAATGGTCTGCGTACCCTCGCCCGAGAGCACTTTGGCGACATTGCCTTTTTCGCGAATTGAGAACACCACTAACGGGATATCGTTCTCGCGGCAAAGCGCGACGGCGGTGGCGTCCATAACCTTGAGATTGTCGGCGAGCACCTGATCGTAGGAGATCGTCTCGAACCGGGTCGCATCCGGGTTGTGCTTGGGATCGCTGTCATAGACCCCGTCAACGCTGGTGCCTTTCAGCAGCGCGTCGCAATTCATCTCCGCCGCACGCAAGGCAGCGCCGGTGTCGGTCGTGAAGAAAGGGTTGCCAGTGCCAGCGGCGAAGATCACGATCCGGCCCTTCTGCAAGTGCCGCTCTGCCCGCCTGCGGATATAGGGTTCGCACACGCTGCTCATCGGAATGGCGCTCTGCACCCGCGTCTGCACGCCCGCCTGCTCCAGCGCGTTCTGCATGGCGAGCGCGTTCATCACCGTCGCCAGCATGCCCATGTAGTCGCCGGTCGTTCGGTCGAGGCCCCTCGCCGCTCCTGCAACGCCGCGGAAGATGTTGCCGCCGCCGATGACGAGGCAGACCTCAAGCCCGGTATCCTTCGCCACTTTCACCTCTTCAGCGAGGCGCGCAACGTAAGCCGGGTCGATGCCGTATTCCTGTTCCCCCATCAGCACCTCGCCCGAGAGTTTGAGGAGGACGCGTTTGATCGGTGGAAGCGGCATGGTGGATTTGATCCTCAAGGTCACGATTGAGCTTGGCAATTGCCCTTATCCGCGCGGCGCTGCGCTGCCAAGAGGCAGGTGCAGCACATCTTGTGCGCAGTTTTGCCAAACTTGGTGCTTGTGTCCGCCCTGCCCTTCGCGCGAGAGAGTGGGGATGCTCGGACTGATCCGCTCTTTGCTGGCTTACAAATGGGTGCGCATCGCGCTGCTGCTCGGGGTCATCTTTGGCCTGCTTGTCGTCGCCAAGGCATGGCACGACACAATGCGCGATCCGGTGATCGAGCGGTTGGTGGTTGAGAGCGACAACTTGCCCGCAGGTTCGCAGCCGCTGACCATCGCCATGCTCGCCGACATCCACATGGCCTTCCCCGACATGTCGCCTTCGCGCGTCGAGCGGATCGTCGAACAGACCAACGCTTTGGAAGCCGACTTGATCGTGCTCGTCGGAGACTATGTGACCGCCGGTCGCGGAGGCACCCAGCCCTACACGCCTGCCGAAGTGGTCACTCCGCTCAGCCGCCTCTCCGCCCCTCTGGGAGTGGTGATCGTGCCGGGCAATCACGACCATTGGTATGGCTGGGATGACTTGAAACGCGAACTCGCCCGCCATCCACACATCACTGTCCTGCAAAACGAGGCGGCGCAATTCGGCCCCGTCGCCGTTGCGGGCCTCGACGATGAATTCACCGGCAAGCACGACATCGAAGCCACGACCCGCGCCATGGCCCCGCTCACCGGAGCGCAAATCTGGCTGAGCCACACGCCCGACACTTTCCCGAGCATTCCGGTGAGCGCCGACCTCGTCCTTGCCGGGCACACCCATTGCGGGCAGGTCGCCTATCCATGGGGCACGCCGGTCAAGTCGATGTCCGCTTACGGCCATGCGTTCGATTGCGGCGTAACAGAGCAACACGGCAAGACTCTCATCACAAGCGCCGGGATAGGCACCAGCCTCGCCCCCGTTCGCCTGTTCACCCATCCGGAGATCTGGCTGGTGGAGTTGCGGGCAAAGGGTCGTTAGGCTCAACCGCTAATTGGATGAGAGGCCAATGGTGAAACTGGGCACAATGCTAAAGACATATGACGACTGGCACGTCCCGCATCCTGGCGGGCCACATGATCTCACGCCCAAGCAGCGCGAAGCCAATTTCGAAGTGTTGATGCAAGAAAAGCCAGCGCGTATCGCGACTTTGCGCGCGGTGCTGCCAGAACTGGAGGAGGCCATTGCAAGCCTGCTCGACCCTCAAGCCGATCCCGTGCCAGCCATTCAGGCGCTGGAGGCATGGTGGCTAGACAGTGTCATGGGCATCAACCTCATCCCGCCTGTGGCAACGTGGTGGCGCAAGCTGCTGAAGCCGGGCGGATACTTCCCCAAGAACGAGGCTTTGGCGATCGCGCATTGGGATGAGCGGCATGACCATCCGCTCGTGCCCAAGCTTGCCTCGATGCTGGATGATCTCAGCCTGCTGCTGGGCGAAGCGGTTGTCCTGCGCCGTCCGGACTTCAATTGGGAGCTGAACCACTACGCCTCGGAGAAGCGCGCCGATACGATGGAGTATGGGCGCCCTTGTGTGCTGCGCGACAAGTTGGGCGACTATCCGCTCAAAGCGTTTCCGATGCCGTTCTGGACCCGCTCCAATTACGGCTCGTGCCATTCCTACAAACGCAACGGGATGCTCAAGCCAGCGACCAAGGTGGATGGCTATTGGCACGGCACATTCGTGGGCTGGACGGTGGTGGAGATCCTCGATGGCAGCCATACAGAGGATTACTATCCCGCCGGTCCGGACAGCGAACGCGTGGCCGGACGCAGGTATGGCGGGAGCCCCCAGCCGGCCGAGATGTAATCACCGGGAATGTGACGCGGCACCTGCGCGCGCTTCACCCGGCATCAACCATAATTTTAGGGGTTTGCAGGTAAGCGGTTCTCTTGAAACGAGAGACCACGCTTTGACCCAATCCGCTGCGCCACAAGCTGCTGCTTCTGCTGCAAAAGACTTTCGCCCAGCGCTCAATGCGCTGCGGGCGGCGGCGTCTGTGTGGGTCGTGGTCTATCACTTCCGATATTATTCCGATTTTGCGTGGTTTGATCTATTCGGGGTGTCACAGGGCTATCTGGGAGTGGACGTGTTCTTCGTCCTGAGCGGACTGGTCATCTCGCATGTCTATTTGACCGGAGCGCTGAGCGGCTACGGGTTCGCGCAGCATATGCGCTTCCTGTGGCTGAGGATCGCGCGGCTGTGGCCGGTCCATGCGCTGATTATGGTCACTTTGCTGGTCGCGGCGCTGGTGAGTGGCCAGGTTCTGAGCGCAGCCGACATCGCCGACTGGTTCTCGCTCACCTTCCTGTTCCGGCAGTGGCTGTTGCCAGAAAGCTATGCATGGAATTCCCCCGCCTGGTCGATCAGCGCCGAGTTCTTCGCCTATGCGGTGGTCTTCCCCACCGTCATCGCCTGCGCACGCGTGCTGGGGATGCGAGTGGCGGGCGTTGGTCTCGCCGGGATTGGCCTGCTGATCTACCACGCGATTGAGAGCCAGTTCGGGACGATCAATCTCATCGGCTATGCCGGGCCTATCCTACGGGTCGTGGCAGGCTTTTGCTTTGGCGCGGGGCTCTATTGTCTGGTGCATGACAAGGCGTGTTCAACGCGCTGGGATGCGCTGGTGTGGTTCGGCGCGGCCGCGTTTATCGCGAGCCTGTTTGCTGGCTCCGACACACTCACCATCGCGGCGTTCAGCCTGCTGCTCGTTGGCCTCTATCTGTCGAACGGGAGTGTGGCGCGCGGGCTGTCGGTCAAGCCGCTTCACCTGCTGGGCGAGTGGTCCTTCGCGCTTTACCTGATCCACATCCCGATGTTGCGGCTAGGGTCGTTTGTGGCAGAGGGCGCTGGGCTGGAGCGCGGGGTGGTTTTCTGCCTTGTCGTGCTGGCGCTGTCGGTAGCGGCGTCGGCGGTGACCTATCGATTTGTCGAGACGCCTGCGCGGGGGTGGCTGAAGGGGGTGGTGCCGAGGTGGAGTTTGGCGCGGCCTGCGAAAGCCGTTTGAATGCCTGCGGGAGCGGGGTGGCTCCTTAGTCGGCAACCACTTCGAAGTGGATCGCGGGCCAACCTGCGTTCTTCACCGCGCGCACTGCTCCTCCGAAGCAACGCCAAGGTGTGCTGGCGTCTGACTGGATGCGCGCAACGATTGAGTCGATCAGGTCAGGATCAGCGACCACAACTTCTGGCCCGCCCTCTCGAACAACAAGCTCGTCAAGCGTCATAAAGGCCTGATCGTAGGCTTCTTCGTAGCTCACCACCTTGTCGTCCAGCACCATCACGCATTGATCGGCCTCAGCGGAGTAACCGACGCGCAATCCCACCTCGTTTTCGGTCACTGTGCCTGCGAAGCCTTCGGCAATGAAGGCATCCAGCTTGGGATAATCCGCGCGCGGCTTTGATTGCTCCTCGTCCTGCCACGCCAGTTCAACAGGGCCGTACTCCGAGATTTCGGGCAATTGGGAAAGAACAATCGCGAACTGGGCTTGCGGATCGATTATGAGCGCAAGTCTGAAAAGACCATCTGCCTCAATGCCGTTAAAGAGGTTGTCGAGGTCAGCGGGCGCGACGGGTTCGCCTTCGTAGCTGATCTCACCCCGTGCGTTCATGACGAGCGGGGGCGCGTCTTCGGTGGCAACAGGCGTCGGACCCATTGGGATCTCGTATCGCAAGACATCGAGGACAAGTTTGTCTCCTGCATCATCTGCGCCTGCATTGGCAGCCGCGCAGGCTGACAGCGAGGCGAGGCAGGCAAGGATCGGGGCGATGGATCGGAAGGACGTGCGCATGGCAGCGTGATACGCTCATTTAGCCAAAGATGGAATGGTCGAAGCCTCAAGGATCAGCGCGGCAAATTGGTCGCGCAGAGCCCCTTCCAAAAGGGCGCATTTTCCTACACGCGCCGCCGCTGCTAACTTCGCATAGGTTCTTTCAAATCGTAATCCCGCCAACTTTGGCCAAGTTCCCTATGGAACGCCCCACCTGCGAATGCACTTCATCAACTAACTCGCGTTTTTGCCCCGAATCAGACGGCGAATCATACAAAAAGGCCGCCGCGAGCTCTCCCCGCGACGGCCTCTTCGATCTCAGTTTTTGAGAAGTGGCTAAAGCTTAGCCCTTCACTGCCGCCGCAACTTCCGCTGCGAAGTCTTCTTCTTCCTTCTCGATACCTTCACCGAGCTGGAAGCGGACATAGTCGGTCAGCGTGACCGAGCCGCCATTGTCCTTGCCGAACTTGGCGACCGTATCTTCGACGCTGGTCTTGTTGTCCATCACGAACATTTGCGAAAGGAGAGCGTTCTCCTTGGCAAACTTCTTGATCGCGCCTTCGACCATCTTTTCCTGCACGTTCTCAGGCTTGCCGCTCTCGGCTGCCTTTTCCTGTGCGATGGCACGCTCACGAGCGATCACGTCCGCGTCAAGGCCGTCAGCGTTCAGCGCCTGCGGGAACATCGATGCGATGTGCATGGCCAGCTGCTTGCCGAACGGCTCGAGCACGTCAGCCGCAAGGTCGCTTTCCAGAGCAACCAGCACGCCGATCTTGCCGAGGCCTTCAGCCGCTGCGTTGTGGACGTAAGAAACAACCGCGCCCGAGCCGACCGAGACGGTCTTCATCCGGCGGATCTGCTGGTTCTCACCAATCGTTGCGACGTTGTCGGTCAGCTTGTCAGCGACGGTGCCACCATCGGGGTAAGCCGCCGCCTTCAGCGCTTCGACGTCGTCCGAACCCAGCGTCGCAGCAACAGCGGTCGCCTTGCGTACGAAGTCTTGGAACTTGTCGTTCTTGGCAACGAAGTCGGTTTCCGAATTGACTTCGACAGCCACACCCTTGGTGCCTTCGACAGCCACGCCAACAAGGCCTTCAGCCGCAGTCCGGCTCGACTTCTTCTGAGCGGTGGCAAGGCCCTTGGCGCGCAGAGCGTCAACAGCAGCTTCGATGTCGCCGCCTGCTTCGGTCAGCGCCTTCTTCGCGTCCATCATGCCTGCGCCGGTCTTCTCGCGCAGGGTCTTCACATCGGCGACGGTGAAATCGGCCATGGTGATTTCCTTCTTAATGTAAGTTTGGGCACCGGGCCCCTGATTGGGTGCCCGGCGCTCTAGTTTGGGATTGTGACGCGCGGGGGTCGCGCGTCCCGAAATCTTAGGCTTCGGCAGCTTGTTCAGCAGGAGGCTCAGCCATCGCGCCGACATCTGCACCGGAGTCGGCAACCGCGCCGCCCTTGCCTGCGATGGCAGCGTCGCCAATCGCCTGGCAGTAAAGGCGCACTGCACGGCTCGCATCGTCATTGCCCGGAACCGGGAAAGCGATGCCGGTCGGGTCAACATTGGTGTCGAGCACGGCGATGACCGGAATGCCAAGCACGGCGGCTTCTTTGATGGCGAGGTCTTCCTTGTTGGCGTCGATCACAAACATCACGTCCGGAATGCCGCCCATATCGCGGATGCCGCCCAGCGAGAGTTCCAGCTTGTCACGCTCACGGGTTAGTTGCAGGACTTCCTTCTTGGTGAAGCCGCTGGTGTCGCCCGAAAGCTGCTCTTCAAGGGTCTTGAGACGCTTGATCGAACCGCTGATGGTCTTCCAGTTGGTGAGCATGCCGCCGAGCCAACGGTGGTTGACGAAGTGCTGACCCGAAGCGCGGGCCATTTCAGCGATTGGCTCTTGTGCCTGACGCTTGGTTCCGACGAACAAAACCTTCCCGCCAGCGCGAACGGTCTGCTCAACGAAGTCGAGCGCGCGCGCAAACAGCGGCACGGTCTGCGACAGGTCGATAATGTGAACACCGTTGCGGTTGCCGAAGATGTACGGCTTCATCCGCGGGTTCCAGCGGTGGGTCTGGTGGCCGAAATGTGCGCCGGCCTCAATCAATTGCTGCATGGTGACGGTAGTGGCCGCCATAAGTATTTCCTTTCCGGTTGTTCCTCTGGAAGGCTTGGAACCGTGTCGCGGAGTTCCCGCTGACGGCACCGGTATGAAGCGCCTTCCATGTGAATTTCACTTAAGGAATGCCCCGTGATTCGAGCACCCTCCGTAAGTGAGTGGCGCGCCTCTAACCGTTCTCTCACGCAAAATCCAGTCAAATTTGCACCGGTCCGCCAGACTGATCCGATGTGAACGAAAAAAGAACAAACCTGTTGACAAGTCGGAACACTTAGGGAACAACGCTATCAGAACAAATACAGTACGTACTGTTACGGAAATGGACAAACGAACATCCGTTCAAACCCGTAACTGGCGGAAATAGCGGAATGACTCCGTTGTGTGGGCAGGAAGGCAGACACTATGATGATCGCATTGACACTCGCAGCTTTGTTCACGGTGGTCGCTATCGCCACTGTGCTCAGCCTGGTGGACAGCTGGATTCGTGGTCGCGCTGCTTACGGCGTACTGCGTCGTGAGCAAGCGTTGCTAAACGCAGGCTTTGTTCCGCAGGTCGAAGCAAGTGAGACCCGGCTGCGCCGTCCCGCTGGTGAGGCGGTCTTCTCTCGCGCTCAAACAGCACGTTCCACCGCTCGACGGTCTGTGGCGGGCGCAACCCGCGGTCGCGAGCGCGCTATCCCTCTGCCAGATTGCGCTTGAGCCCAGCGCTCAGCCAGCTTCAGCCATCTTTCTGCGCCGTTTGATCGCGCCATATTTGAGCAAGGCGACAGGCATTAGTGCGAGATAGCCGGCGCTAATCACAGTTAGCGACCACCAAGGCTCCAGAAGGATGGCAGCGAAGGCGAGCGCCGCGACTGCAAGCAATGGCAAGCGTACATCGCGGCGAGGTCTGATCGCCCCCCAACTCAGTGTAGCCATGTTGGAAATCATCAAGACCGCAATCAGCGCAAGCCAGGCCGACAAGATCAAGGGATCGCGGAAAATCTCCATTTGGGTCTCGAACCACAAATAGCATGGCGTAAAGGCCAGGCCAGCACCTACGGGCGCTGGCACCCCAGTCAGGAAACCGGCTTGCTGATGCGGTTGATCTTCAAGATCAATGCGCGCGTTAAACCGTGCAAGACGCAGCGCGCAGCACACGGCGAAGGCAAGCGCGGCAAACCAGCCAAAACGCTCAAGGTCCTGCAAGGCCCACATGTAGAGGATCAGAGCCGGCGCCATCCCGAAAGACAGCGAATCTGCAAGGCTGTCCAGCTCCGCTCCAAAACGCGACTGCGCGTTCAAGAGCCGCGCAATCCGCCCATCGATTCCGTCGAGCACTCCTGCAAGTATCACGGCAAGAACGGCGTAGGTCCATGACCCTTCGATCGCAAAGCGCACTCCGGTAAGGCCTGCACACAGCGCCGCCGCAGTGATCGCGTTGGGCATCATAGCCCGCAGCGAAAGGCCCCCGCCCGGTGGTGCTTTGGAGTCTTCTTCCTCGTCAGCCTTGGGGCCAAGGCGCGCGGGAATGTCCATGGCCTTTTGCCCTTTGCGCGATGTCTTGCTCACGCTTTTCGTCCCAAGGGGCGAGGCGCCGCCACTATTGCGCGACGCCTTCAAGCAAAGCCGTAGCGCCAACTTCGGCCAAGATCGTTTCACCAGCGATGATCCGTTGTCCCATCAGCACCTTCGAAGCGGTACCAGCTGGCAGGTAAACGTCAACGCGGCTGCCAAAGCGGATCAGGCCGACGCGCTGGCCCTTCGCAACCATGTCTCCCGGCTTCACAAACGGAACGATCCGACGCGCAATCAACCCCGCGATCTGCGTAAATCCGATTTTCAAGCCATCGGTTCGCTCAATCAGGATGTGCTGGCGCTCATTCTCCTCGCTCGCTTTGTCAAGGTCGGCATTCATGAATTTGCCCGGCACATAGACCACGCGCCGCACCGTGCCAGCAATCGGAGCGCGGTTAATGTGCACATCAAACACACTCATAAAGATCGAGATGCGCGTTACTGGTCCTGCCGGAAGGCCCGGATTGCCAGAGCCATCGTCGATCTGCATCTCGGTGGGAGGCTCCACCTCTTCGATCAGGGTTACGAGGCCGTCAGCGGGCGCGACAATCGCATTGTCGGCTTGCGGCACAACGCGCTCTGGATCACGGAAAAATGCCAAGACGCCAAGCGCGAGGAACAAGATTGGCAGCCCAATAATGGTCCAGCCAAAGACGAGCGGGATCGCCGCGATAAGCGCTACGATCACGCCATATTTGCGCCCTTCCGGATGGATTGCGGGCCAACCCCAGCTTGCATCGCCGCGGCCTTGATTGTCGAGAATTTCACCTGCCATGAAGGTGCATCTAGGCAGCCGAGTGCCCGGCGGCAAGCGAACGAACGCATCTCAGGGGCAAAGTTTCGCGGATAATCCACCGGATTTCTCGTCCGCACGCGCTCAGATCATTCACACTTTAGTGAGACGTTTACCCTATTTCCGGCCCGCAAGCCGTGATCCGCACGGCGTAGAGGGAAATCGGCTGTAAGATGTCCATTGCGAGCGCTCATAGCGACACAAGCGGTTCTGCGCCCACCCGCGCAAGGCTAGCTACGCGCTGGCTGGGTGAAGCGCCGATCCTGATGATCGGCTGTGCGCTGATGGCATTGTGCCTGTCGTTGCTGTTGTCGCGCGGCATCAATCCCGGCGTGGGCGGCATCATCGCCAACACTCAGATTTTCTTCATGTTTGTAGTGGTTCTGATCTGCTGGGACGCGGGGCGAGAGCTCTACAAGGTCCGCCCAGACAGCCCTGTCGCGCATCTCAAAGCGCGATACAGCCGTCCGCAATTCCTGCACACGCTCGCCGCTGGCCTGCCGATGATGGGCGTGGCGATTGTGCTGCTGCCCTATTTCTCGAAGATGAAATCCGCGATCCCGCTGTTCAACGACTACACCTGGGACCAGACTTTTATCGAGTGGGACCGCGCGATTTTCTTCGGCTACGACGCGTGGGAAGTCATGCAGCCGGTGCTGGGCTTCCCGATTGTCACCGCTTTCCTCGCGCTGCTTTATCAGCTTTGGTTTCTGCTGCTTTATCCCGGTGTCATGTTCTTTGCTTTTGCGAAGATCGACCCTGCAATCCGGCGGCAGTTTTTCCTTTCCTACGTGCTGAGTTGGACTCTGATCGGCGGGGCGATGGCGACGTGGCTGGCGTCGGTGGGGCCGTGCTTTGTTGGGCCGATGCTCGGCAATTCGACCTTTGATGCGCAGATGGCCTATCTCTACGCCGCGAATGAGCAGGTACCGATCATGGTACTGCCTGTGCAGGAGATGCTGCTCGACTGGTATGGCAAGGCGGAGAACGGCCTTGGCAGCGGGATCACCGCCATGCCAAGCATGCATTGCGCCATCGCCTTCCTCTATTGGATCGCGATGCGCCGCATCTCAGCCAAGTGGGGCGCGTTCTTCGGCGTATTCTTCTTCATTACCTGGGTGAGCAGTGTCCACCTCGCCTATCATTATGCAGTAGACGGACTGGTCTCACTGGTCGCTGTCGCGGCGATTTGGAAGCTCTCGCAGATTGTGATCGCGGGTTGGGACCGGCTGGTCGCAGCGCGCGCTCAGGAAACCTTGCGAACAAACACAGTGCCCGCCGAGTAACCCGCTCCGAATGAGCAGATCAGGCCGGTGTCGCCTGCGACCAAATCCTCGCTATTCTTGTGGAACGCGATGATGGAGCCGGCGCTCGACGTATTGCCATAGGTGTCGAGCACGGTCGGGCTTTCGTCGTCATTCGCCTCATGCCCCAGCACGCGCTGCGCGATCAGACGGTTCATCCCAGCATTAGCCTGGTGCAGCCACAGACGGCGCAGTGTTGCAGGGTCCATCTGGAGCTTCTGTGCTTCGTCAATGATCATCTGCGCGACCATCGGTACGACTTCCTTGAAGACCTTGCGCCCTTCCTGGACGAACAGCTTGTCCGCCCCGCCCGCATTTTCGGGAGCGGCACGGTTCAAAAAGCCGAAATTGTTGCGGATGTTGTTGGAGAAGACCGTCTTCAGCTTGGTGCTGAGGATTTGCCAATGCTTTGCTGGCGCAATTCCTGCATCCTCCACCAGCACGGCGGTGGCGACGTCTCCGAAGATGAAGTGGCTGTCACGGTCACGCCAGTTGAGGTGGCCTGAGGTGATCTCGGGGCTTACCACCAGCACGCTCTTGGCGTTACCAGCGCGCACATAGTCGGCAGCGGTCTGAATGCCGAACGTGGCGGAAGAGCACGCGACATTCATGTCGAAGCCGAACCCTTCAATGCCGAGTGCTTCCTGAATCTCAATCGCCATCGCGGGATAGGGACGCTCCATATTGGAGGCCGCGCACAGCACCGCATCGACATCTTCTGGCTTGCGACCCGCCGCTTCAAGCGCCTGTTTCGCCGCCTTCACGCCGATTTCTGCCATCATCGACCATTCGTCATTGGTCCGCTCTTCCCAGCGCGGAGTCATGATATCAGGGTCAAGGATCGGAGCCTTGCTCATCACATGGCGCGCTTTGATCCCGCTCGCTTTCTCGATGAATTCGACTGAGGAATGGCTCAGCGCCTCGACCTCGCCCGCCTCAATCGCTTCAGCGTTGGCCGCGTTGAAACGGTCGACATATTCGTTGAAGCTGGCGACCAGCTCTTCATTGGAAATCGACTCTTCAGGGGTGAAGAGACCGGTTGCGGAGATGACCGGACGGCCCGTTAGGAGGGTGTCGTCCATGGCGCTCAAAGTGGCTGTTTCATTCATGGCGCGTGGCAATAATTGCACCTGCGATACCCTGCAAGCCAAAGTGCAAACGCATCTGCGGACTTCTTTCAAGCACCCCCCGCGCGCGCAAAGGCTGGTCAGCCGCGCCTTTGCCCTCTAACCAGAGACTTAGGTGCTATTGCGGAGGGGGCGTGACGGAACACGGAAAAATCGACGGCGAAGAGACGCCAGCGGCTCCCAAGCTGTTTCTCAGCTACACGCGCGCCGACATTGACCAGGCGCGCAAGCTGCGCACGATCTTGGAAAAGCACGGATTTGAGGTCTGGTGGGACCAGCTGCTGGAAGGCGGGGTCACTTACCTGCCCACGACTGAGGCCGCGCTGGAGGGTGCGGACAGCGTCGTGGTGCTGTGGTCCAAGCTGTCGGTCGATTCAGCCTGGGTGCGCGATGAGGCGCAGCGCGGGCGCGAGCGGGGATGCCTGGTGCCGATTTCGCTCGATGGAACGATGTCGCCGCTTGGCTTTCGGCAGATCCAACTGCTCGATATCAGCAGCTGGTCGGGCAAGGAGGATGCGCCGGAGATCGACAAGATCGTCACCGCCATCCGCAATCAGATCGCTGCCGGGTCAGGTGATGCGCCAAGCACTCTCGCCCACCCGATCAATCCCAGCGCGGCCACCGCTCCCCAACCAGGCCTGTCACGTCGAGCTCTCATCATCGGCGGAGCGGGAGGCGCAGGGGTTCTCGCTGCCCTTGGTGCTTGGCAGAGCGGTTGGATTGGCGGCTCCGGCTCGATCTTCACAGATGCGGGCGAAGTGACCTCCATGGCGGTTCTGCGCTTTGCAAATATGACGGGAGAGGAGGATCAAGCCTGGTTCTCTGACGGCCTGTCGAATGAACTGCGCCAGGCCCTGTCCCGCAATCCGCGCCTGCGCGTCTCCGCCCCCACCTCCTCCAACGCCAGCGACGACCGCGACGATTTTGAGATCGGCCGCGCGCTTGGTGTGGGCAGCATCCTTCGCGGCAGTGTTCAGCGCGTCGCGGACACGGTCCGCATCTTCGCAGAGCTGGTCGAGGTCGAAGGCGGACTGGTCCTGTGGTCCGAAACCTATGACCGCGACTTCACCGACGTGCTCGCCGTCCAGACCGAGATTGCCGACACTGTCGCTGTCTCTCTGGTAGCGCAGATCGCAAGTGAGAGCGTGGCCGAGCGCAGTCTGGAAAGCCAGCAGGGTGTCGGCGGCACCGAAGATGTGCGCGCCTATGAAGCCTATCTGCGCGGACAGTCATTCGCAGAGCTGAGTGCAGGCCTCGAAAGCGACCGCGCCGCTTTGGGCCAGTTCGACGCGGCCATCAGCTTCGATCCGGAATATGCCGCTGCCCATGCGGAGCGCGCCAACATGCTCGCCGCGATTGCCAATTCCTCTGCTGACCCCGATGAAGTCGCTCAACTGTTTGAACAGTCAATCGAAGCTGCCGAGCGCTCCATCGCTATCGCCCCGGACCTTGCCTCCGGCCACCTCGCACTGGGCTATGTGCGCTATTACGGGCAGGCCGACAGGGCGGGCGCTTACCCGCATTACAAGCGCGCGGAGGAACTGTCCCCCGGCGATGCCGACACATTGCGCACGGTCGCGATCTTCTACGCTTACGGTCAACAGACCGACCTTGCGACGCAGATGGTTGAGCGGGTGCTGGAGCTGGACCCCCTGAACGCTCCCGCCTTCAGGAGCGCGGGCTGGGTTGCCCTGTTTGCGGATGATTTCAACGGTGTGGTCGCGCATATGACCAAAGCGCTTGAACTCAATCCCAGCCTCGCCGCCGCCCAGTTCGCTATTGGCAACGCCAAACTGATGCTTGGGGACAATGAGGGAGCCCGCGCCGCCTTCGAGGCGGAGCCATTGGAGCAATTTTCGCTAACCGGCCTTGCCATCGTTCTGCAGAAGCTGGGCGATGAAGCGGGCGCACGGCAGGCCTTTGACCGTCTGCGCAATGAGCGAGGCGATGCCGTCCTCTACCAGCAGGCCCAGATCCACGCGCAGTGGGGAGAGACGGAGGAGGCACTGGCTGTCCTCTCTCGCGCCTTTGACGAAGGCGACCCCGGCGTATTGTTCACCACCAACGACCCGATGCTGGACCCCATTCGCGGCGAGCAGGGGCTGGATCGTTTGCTTTTGCGTCTGTCCTCATGATAGCTCTGCCTCCGGTTCTTATGACTAGGGGGAAACCATGAAGAAGATTTTTGCTACTGCTGTCGTTGGTGCATCGGCTTTCGCGCTTGCGGCGTGCAGCCCGGATGCAGCCAGCGACGCCACAGTTGAAGAAGTCGCTGAGGAAACCGCCGAAGCGGTTGAGGCTGCAACGCCTGAAGGTGATGCGGCTGCTGTTGAAGGCGAAGCCGCAGCAACCGACGGCGACGAGCCCACTCCGGTGGACGGCAACAACAACCCGATTGGCCCCAACTAAGCGACAACAATCGGGCCTGCCCTTGCGCAGGCTGAAAAAGGCCGGCTGCTCGCCAGACGCGCGCAGCCGGCCTTTTTGTATCACGTCGAGCTTTAAGGGTTTGAGCGCAACACGCTATCAATCCAGCCCCGTGCAGCGGCAATGCGAGCATAGCGAGAGGCCTCTTGCTCCTGCCCGCAAGCCCGGCCTGAGCTCACCACGCCGATGACCCGCGGACGGCGATCCGCGTCATTATAGGTGATGAGCGGCCCGCCGCTGTCGCCGTAACAGGCATTCTCTCCATTCGGCCCGGCCGCGCATAGTGCCGCGTTCAATGTGCTGCCGCGAGACCCAGTAATGCTGTTGCAATAAGCGGGCGAGCGCAGCAGCAATTTGGCTCCTAACAATTGCGCGCTGGAAGTGCTGTTCACTTCATCCGTCCAGCCCCAGCCATAAACAAAGACCGGTTGCCCCTGCCGGATCGTGCGCTGGTTCAAGGGCACGCGGTCGGTCGAGATACTCGCGATAGGATGGACCGTGCTGCTGCGCCGCCCGGAACGCTCGTCATAGCGAACCAATGCGATGTCAAAGGCGTAGGTTGTGCCATTATAGCTGGGGTGGCGATAGACGCGTGTAATGGGATAGCTCACCCCTTCATCAGCGCGCGCATTGTGAACGCCCAGCCGCACACGATAGCCGCCCCTTGTGATCGATCGGCCTTCATCGGTCAGGCAATGGGCAGCGGTGAGGATCCAGCCGCGCCTGATTAGAGAACCTCCGCACAGCACTCTTTGTTGCGGGGTGAGCGCACGGCCAAAGCCAACACGCGGCCGCCAGATCAACGCTTGCCACGGTGCATCGCCGGGGCGAACGGCTTTGCCGCCAATGACCATTTCGCGCGGTTGGCACACGATGTCGCGATAAAGCTTGCCGCGAAACACAATCTCGCTCAGCGCGCATTGTGTACGCTCCGCCTCGCGCTCTTCCTCGGTCAGAAACGGTTCTATCCAGTCAGTGTCGCCTTCTTCAACCGGAGGGAGATAGCGCACACTTGCCTGCGTCAACGGGATGCTCAGGTCTTCTTCGGCATTGGCTTCGAGCTCCTCGCAAGAACGCCCCCAATTCACCGCACACATCCGCAATAGAAGTGTGTGATAGCGCTGCCGGTCAGGCGGCGTGATCTCGCCCAGTTCCAGCTCCTCCGTCAGCAGCCAACAGGCGTCCATGTGATCGGCGGCGCAACCGCGCTCGAGATAGGCGAGAGCCTGCGTCGCGTTTTGGCTTGTGAGATAGGGCCGATCGTCCAGCACCAATTGCGCGGCTTTCCCGCACACTTCGGTCACGCGAACATAGCAGGCATACTCATAGAATTGCTGCGAGAGGTCGGGGTTGAACAGGACGGTGTCGTTCTTGCCATAGATCTCGGCCAGCCTTGCACAGGCTTGATTGTCGTCGCTTTGACACGCTGCGATCTCAACCGGCTCTGCCCGCAAGTCTTGTGCAAGCTCGCAAGACATCGGTTCAATGTAGCAAGCTCGGTCGTAATAGCGCAGCGCTTCATCCCGGTCTGCCGGGCCATCGTCTCCGCGAAAGGCGCGGTCGCCCAGCTCTCTACAACTGAAGGCGCCATCCAGACCGCAGGCGCGTTCAAGAATGTCGCTACGGGCCGGGATAGCGTAGCCTTGCGCATAGCGCTCCTCAGCCAACAGATCTTCGCATCCGACGACATCGCCGCCCTCGCATCCGCGTCTGAGCAGCTCAATGATCTCCCCACGTCGCGCCCGGTCAGGATCGTCACGGCGCACGGCGCGAGCCAAATACACGCAGGCTTTCGCCCCGCCACTTTCGCAAGTTTCCCGCATCCATTGCGCTGCACCGACTTCGTCTTGCTCCACTCCCGCACCCGTGGAGAGCGCGGAGGCGGCCAATGCACAAGCGTCGAGTGAGCCCATCTGGCAGGCCCGATCCCAAATCGCATAGGCCTCAGCCTTGGCAGATGGGCGATTGGCCGCGCGCGTGACCCGTCCCAAGCGATAGCAACTTTGCACATCACCCGCGTCGCACGCCTCGGAATAGAGGATTGCAGCTATCGGGCGGTTCTGGCCTGATCCGATGCCCAGCTCATAAGCCTCACCCAGCGCTCCGCAGGCCGCTGCCGCGCCGCCTTCACACGCCGCTTCACGCCGGGCAAATTCCTCGGCTTCATCACGTCGGCGCTGCTCGCTTTTGTCATGGGGCGCTTTGGGAGTGCCAGCCCGGTGGTATTCGAGCTGCTCGTCAGGCACCTGCGCATCGGCATCGCTCGCCACAGTCGCAATGGCCAAAATAGCTGCGACAACGCCTAACCATCTGAAACGAAAACTGACCATGATTTTTCCCCCACACATCTGGAAGGCTGCGCCCACCCTTGTCCGGTGTCAAGCTATGCGGGCTTGTGCGGTAAGAGGCTGGGCGACTAAAGACTGGGTTTGGCGCAATGAAGCGTCCGGCGAAATCAGGGAGCTGAGCCAGAGCAAGGATGGATACCGACGCATTCCTATCCTGGCGCCCACACCTCGCCATCGCGATCACGGGCCATCGTCCTGACAATCCTGCCTTGGCTGCCAATGCGCCAGACGTCGCGGCCACCCTCGCTCATCTTTTCGATGAGATCGACGGCCTGAGCGGTGCAGAGGGAGAGGTCCAGCGAGAGGTGCGGCTGCATTGCCTGCTTGCCGGGGGCATCGACCAAGCTGCGGCTGATCTTGCTCTGGCCCGCAGCTGGAAGCTTGTTGCCCCGCTGCCCTTTGGCTCGAATCTAAACCTCGCCATCAATGCCGCTCCCAAAACGCCTGATGACGCGGCGAGGTTGATCGAAGGCAAAGAGGCAAAGGACCGTGATGTCGCAGGACGCGCATCGGCCATCCGTGACCTCATGAGCCGTGCGGACATCTTCCAAATCGCTGACAGGGACACGGAGATTGGCTCTCTTTTTCAGGCGACTCTTGCCGATCCCGCCGACCACACCGCTGCGCATCGCTTCGCTTCGCTCAGCTCCGATAATGTCGCGCTTGCCGGGCGGGTAATGATCGAGCGGTCCGATATTTTGATCGCAGTGTGGGACGGCAAAGTGACCGACTTACCGGGCGGAACAGGGCACACGGTGCTCAAAGCGCTTGAGCAAGCGACGCCGGTCCTCGTGATCGATCCTGCCGAGCCTGCGCAATGGTCGATCCTTACCCAGACGGAGGAGCTTGGCCATCGCCGCGCGACGGCCACACCGCCCGATCAGGAAATGTTCAAGGCCCTGATCCGCCAAGTACTCGGCAACGATCAAGACCCAGCCGCCGCGCTAAAACGGGAAAAATGGCGCGCCAAAAGCGGGTTCGGATTTGGCATGTATCGACGGATTGAGAAGGTCTTTGGAGGCCGCTCGCTCAAATCCGGGACGACCAAAGCCGTATTCGAGGCTCCCGATGCGATCAGCGAGGGCAGTGGCGCCGGTGTGCTCAAAGCAAGCGCTGCGATCTTGCCGGACGCCAGCGAGCTCCACAGCGCGATGCAGGCCAGAGTGCTGCCGCTCTTCGCATGGGCAGACGGCGTCTCCGCTCGGCTCTCCGATGCTTATCGCAGCGGGATGACAGTAAACTTCATCCTCTCGGCCTTGGCCATCATTGCCGGCATTGCCTACCTGCCGTTGGGTCTAGCCGCGCACAAATGGATCTTTGCCAGCGTTGAGCTGATCCTGCTCGTCGGAATTCTGCTCGTCACCTATGCTGGATATCGCCGTGCGTGGCACAGGCGGTGGTTTGAGACGCGGCGGTTGGCTGAGTATCTGCGTTTTGCTCCGGGCAATCTGCTGATGGGCATGGCGCGTCCGATTGGCCGCTGGCCGCGCGGGGACAAGGGCGAGTGGCCAGAACGGCTGAGCCGTGACGCATTGCGCGGGGCTGGCCTGCCGAAAGCCATTGTGGACCGGGCTTACCTTCGCCGCGTGTTGGAGAGCGTTGTCCTGCCGCATGTGCGCGATCAGCGCGCCTATCACGAGGCCAAGGCAAGCCAGTTGCACAAGGTCCACCACCGGATCGATAAAGTGGCAGAGCTCGCATTCCTTGCCGCAGTGCTGTCTGTCTCGGCCTATCTCATCATTGAACTGGGCGCATTGCTCGGCTGGTGGGCCGCTACCGAGCCTGCAAAATGGGCCAAGCTTTTCACGTTCCTTGGCGTCGCCTTCCCGACCATCGGCGCAAACTTGGCTGGCATTCGCTATTTCGGCGACTTCGACCGCTTTGCCGCCATTTCTAAAGTCACCGCGACCAAGCTGGCAGGCGTGGAGGAGCGGATCGAGCTGCTGCTAAATGGCGACGAGGCCCGCCTGACCTACCGCAACGCGTCGCAATTGGTGCGCGCCGCAGATGCGGTGGTGGTTGAGGAGATTGAGAGCTGGCAGGCGGTCTACGGCAACAAGCATCTGGCGCTGCCCGCATGAGACTGGCGACATGAAGAGAATCCTTGGAGCTATCCCACTACTGCTCATTCTGGCAGCGGCAGCCTGGTTTGCAGGGCCGCACGTGCTGCGATCCGCCGGAGACATGGCCGAGCCGCGCTCAGAAGTGCATGCAGCCGAGCTTGACGGCGTGATCTACACCACCGGCGGCATCGGCTTTTTCCGCACCCTGTCCAGCTGCGCAGCCTTCGACACGGCGACCGAAACCTTTGCCCCTTGCCCAGACTTGCCGCGCTCACTTCACCACGTTGCGATGACCGCTGGAGACGGTGTGATCTGGGCCTCAGGCGGGTATGAGAGCCTGCCTTTCAATATCGACCCCAAGGGCGCGCTCTTTGCCCTCGATCTGGCCGAAATCGAGCCGCGATGGAGAGAGGTCCGCCCCTTGCCAGCGCCGCTCGGCCAACACGCGATGTTCTATCATCAGGATACGGTTTGGCTGATCGGCGGTGACCGCAATGGCGAGACGACAGGCGCGCTCACCTTCTTCGATGCCGAGGTGGGCGACTGGGTTGAAGCAACGCCCATGCCGACGCCGCGCCACTCGCATGCGATTGCGCTCGACAAAGGGGCTGGAGCAGCGGGCGTGCTCTACGTCACTGGGGGCCGCAGCGCGGAGCTGGGTGCACAGTCACGAGTGATCGAAGCCTACGACTTTGCCAGCGATACTTGGGCGGCCTTTCCCGACGCTCCCTTTGACCTCGGTGGGCACGGAGCGGCGGTTCTGGAGGGTAAGCTCCACGTCTTTGGCGGAGAGGACATTCCATCCGGCACAGTGCTCACCGATCACGCGGTGTTAGACCTGTCCGATATCGATGCTGGCTGGACCATGGCTGAACCCATGCCCTTCCCCCGCCACGGCTTTGCAACCGCTCGGGTCGGCGACAACGCATGGATCATTGCGGGGGGCGAGCGCGCCGGATATCGCACCCCTTGGTCGGTCACTGGTACAGCCTTTGCCCTCCCGCTCAGATAGGAAACTGCGATGACGTCACGACGCCAACTTTTGAAATCGGTCGCGGTCGGAGCAGCTGCAGCGACTTACACGGGGTCCGGCCTCGTAGCGCCCGCCCTTGCCCAAGACCAAAGCGGAGCAATCCCCCTTCCCCCGCCAATCTCCAACGCGGAGCGCTGGCTGCGGATTGAGCGCGCGCAAGCGCTGATGCAGCAACAAGGCATGGCGGGCATCGTCATCGAAGGGGGCACGTCGATGCTCTACTTCTCTGGCCTTGCATGGCGGCAATCGAGCCGCCTTACCGCACTGGTGATCCCAGCCAAAGGCGCGCCGGTCGTCGTCTCCCCCACCTTCGAAGGCAGCAAACTCGCCGAGATGATGGTGATGGAGATGGAAGTGCGCAGTTGGGAGGAGCATGAGAGCCCCTTTGCGCTGATCGCTGGCGTACTCGACGACCGCGAAGTCCAAGGCGCGATTGGGCTGGAACGCTCAGTTCGCTTCTTCGTCGCTGATGGTTTGAGGAAAGACGCTGGCGGCCGGGAGATCGTCTCTGCAGCGCCCGTCATCTCCGCGCTGCGCCAGATCAAGTCCCCGCGTGAAATCGCGCTGATGCAGGCTGCGAGCGACATCACCATGGCTGCCTATCGCGACATCTACCCTCAGTTACAGGCAGGCATGACCGGCAGCGATATCAGCGCTCTGATGGCCGCTGCAACCAGGGCGCGCGGCGGGCGGCCAACCTTCGCTCTCGCACTCGTTGGAGAGGCAAGCGGCTATCCCCACGGCTCCAAGAAAGTGCATCACGTTGGCGAAGGTCAGGTGATCCTGATGGATTGCGGCTGCGACGTGCATGGCTACAAATCCGACATCTCCCGCACCTGGGTCTTCGGCGAACCAAGCGCCCTGCAACGCCGCGTTTGGAACACGGCGCGCAAAGGTCAGGACATTGTGATGGAGAAGGCCCAACTTGGCGCTCGGTTCGGCGACATCGACGATGCGGTTCGTGCCTACTACGCCTCCGAAGGATGGGGGCCAGACTACACGCTTCCCGGCCTATCCCACCGCACAGGCCACGGGATCGGGATGGATATTCACGAAGAGCAATTTGTCGTGCGCGGCAATGATACGCAGCTCGCGCCGGGTATGTGCTTCTCAAACGAACCGGGCATCTATCTGCCCGGCGAGTTTGGAGTGCGTACGGAGGATTGCGTCTACATGACCGCTAGCGGCCCGCGCCTGTTCACCTCACGAGCGCCCTCAATCGACAATCCGATGGGGTAACGCGCCCGAGAAACTGCGCGCCTACCAGCTCGCCTTGTTCTCCCACTCCTCGTCGAACTTGCCCTTCTTCGCAACCACATGCAGGTCGGCGTGGCAAAGGGCGAGCAGCACCGGCGGCACTTCCTTCAGAGGCAAGGTCTGATAAGTCCCGGCTTTGCGGAAGATCAGTTCCTTGAGCGCCTGCGGCATATTGTCGTCTACCGCGTAGCCGCCTTCGGTCTGGATGAGAGCGGTAACGCCTGCTCCCTCAAACGTTTTGTAATAGCCGACACAACCCCCGCCATCGCCAATTTCACGCTGATAGCCCAGCTTCTCGGCAGCGCCGCGGAAGGCGCGGCTGTCGCCGAGCCAACCCAGCCTATCGGTGATCGCGGTAGCGTCCGGTTCCTCGCCGCCGAAGGGTGTGTAGCCCTTGGGGAACTGATCGATCAGCGGCTTGACCTCGTAGTCCTTAAGATGCGCACGCCAGGTGTTGGCCATTTCGGCTTCCACCAGTGCCGCATGGGCAAGGCGAATTTGGGCGAAGCGCTTCAGATCCACTTCGTTATCGTCCGCATCTGTCACATCGCCTTCTTGCGTCGGGCGGAGCAAACCTTGCGAGTTGCCCTCTTCATCGAGGCCTTCCCACACCAGACGCTCAATCAGGCGGCGCATGACGGGGTGGTCGTTGAAGCACTCCACCCAATCCTCAACCGGCCAGATGCGCCCGGCGGCCATCGCCTCGATCAGACGGCGGGTTTGCATATCGATGATCTGTTTCAGCTCGCGCTTGGCAGCCGAAAGGGTCTTTTTCGACTCCTTTGTCGCATCGTCATCGCCTGCGGGCAGAGCCTTGATGACTTTGCCGTCGGGGTTGCTGATGTGAACTTTCAGCTCCGCATCAAGCCGCGCGCTGTAGGATTTCTCGTCCAGCCCGCAGGGCAGCTCCAGCACGCCATCATCGCCAAAACCTGCGGTCGGCACAGTGCGGTCAGCGAGCTCGTCATAGGTCCAGCCGCGATCCTTGGCATAGCGTTCTGCAATCGCGTTGGCATGCGCCATCGTGCTCTTCTGCTTGAGCCGTGTCGCAGCCGAAATGACCACCTGCATCGCGGTTGGCGAGTTCATACCAGCCAGCATATCAAGCAGCGCCATCGCCTGATGCGGGCGACGGCCATGCTTCTTCAGGAACCACCGGACGCGCTCCGCAGCAAAGGCAGGCTCGGCCCGGCAAGCAAGCGCGAGGATGCCTTTGGTCTTGGTGCCCGTGTTGGGCATTTCGGAGAGTTTCTGGCGCTTGAGCGTCGCGAAGACACTCTCCCGCGTGATCTCCGCATTGTAGCGTGACCAGCTCTTGTACTGGCTATCTGCATATTGCGCAGCATAGGCGTTGGCTTCTTCGTCCGAGGGGCCAAATGTGTCGAAGTCGATCCAGCCTTGCAGGATCACGCCGGACAAGGCCTTTGCGTCTTCGGGCTGCAATTGGTCGAGATAGATGCCGAACAAGCCGGTATTGCCGGGGTCCTTGAGCTTTACCGCCAGAGCGATCCAGTATTCGGCGAGCGAGCGCGGAGCGGCACTGCCATCAGCAAAGCGCAACGATGGCAGCAGGGCAGGCTTCAGCCATTCGGGCAGCGAAAGTTTCGCTCCCTTCTTCTCCGCCTCTGCCACCAGCGCATCCGGCCCAATCACATCGGAGAGGTCTGCATCCAGCCGCAGCAGCGCCTCAATCAGGGCCGCGCGGACCTTCTCGCCCTTCTCCTTCTTCAGCCGCTTTCGCATGGCTTTTTCACTGCTGTGAGCGCGCAGGTCTGCAAGCCACGTCGCAGCCCCAGAGCGCACGTCCTGACGGCGGTCATCCAACGCCTCGACAAGACGATCTGCAACGCCATCAGCGTTATGGAGAACGTGCTGCACAGCCTCGCGATCCGCCTTTTTGCCGGTCAGGCCCGCCTCTATCATTTTCGGGACGTAGCGTTCAGGCACAGCCGGCAGCATCCCAAGCAGTGCACAAGCCTGCGAGACTGAGCCTCCATTCTGACCGCGCGCGAGGCCGAAGACCTCATCAAATACCGGAAGGCCCGCAGCGATAATCCGCTGAGCCATGTCCAACGGGAGGGTCTCAAACGGGTTTTCCCAGCGGCCATACCAGCGCTGATAGGGGACAAGAGCCTTGCGCAGCAGGCCAAGGTGCCCACGTGCGCCTTTGAAAGCGGGGCTGGCGAGATCGCACAAAGCCGCGATTGCCAGCGGGTCCGTCCCATCCTCAATCGCCGCATCGAATTGCTCGGTAACGACATTGCGGTCCCAGCGGCTGGGCGAGATCAAGCCATCCAGACTATGCTGAGTTGTCAGCCAGATGATGGTGCGCCAGCGCAGCGCAAAAGAGACGCTGCCAAACCACTGCTTCACATCCTTTGTGATGGCGAAGGGTTTGAGATCATATTCAAATGTAAGGTGATGGGATCTATTCTTGCGCTCCGTATTGGACTGCAACAGCGCAAACAGTTCTGAGGCTTCCTCAGGTGTGATTGGATGGACGTACTCGCGCCAACCCGCGCTCTTTTCAGCGATCTTCGGTCCAGCCTCATCGCGCAACGCGTTGATATAGCCAACCAAGCGCTCAAAATCGGCACGCTCTTCATCGCTCGGAGCGGCGAGCAACTCCTCGTCAATCGGCGCAAGCTCATAGAGCTCACCATTGGCGAGCTTGATCGAACTGGCTTCACCCGGTTCGATCGGCTCTTCGGCGGTCGCTTCCTCGGTATCGAGGATCGCATCAATCGCGCCCTTCACTTTGCCCGAGCGTTCATTGGGAAGGTGCGCGCGCAGAACTTCGAGCACGGGCTCTTCAGCCACGCGGCCGGCGATCTGCACAAGGTCATACCGCATCTCCAGCTCGCCTTCTGCAAGGCCGAGCTTCATCGCTCCGGTAAGCAGTGGGAGGTCGAGTCGGGAAAGCGCGTCAATCGCGCGCTTACGCATGTCCTTGGTCTTGCCTTTGCCCAGCAGCTGGAAAGCCTGCGCCATGATGGGCGGTAGAGACAAGACGCCAAGCAGCTCAGCAATGCCAAGCATTCCGGTTTCCTTGTTCGCCCCAACCTGATTGGCGATGGCTCGCGCATACTCATGCGGGTGTTCGTTGATCAGCTGAATATATTCGGCCTTGAAGTCATCGCGCCGGTTGCAGATGCCGTGCACTTGGTGCGCCGTGGCGTTGAAATACAGCGCGATGTCGCCGCCCAAATGCTGGAAGTAGCGAAGCACTTGGCGCGGGGAGAGCGTCGGAACAAGGTCTGGCTTGGGCAGGACGTGATCCCCGTGGACGTTGAGCCTTGAGTCGCCCGCTGCAAGAATTTGGAGATATTCGCGCGGGAGCAATTCCTCATCGGCGAAGGGCGCGCGGTTCCAGCTGGTCTTTGGTACTGAAGGGTCCACTGCGCGGCGGACCGCCACAAAGCGCGCGACTACATCCGGATCGCTGATCTCACCAGTGACCAGCGCGACATCGGACTTGCCTTGCGCATCGTTCCTGCCGCCATTGTCCTTGAAATACGCAGAGGTGTAGCTTGACCGCCCCTGCTTATCGATGATCGCCTTGAGCTCTTGCGGGAAGTTTGCGGGCGTACCCGTGGTCATGTACTTCACCGCAAAACGCGCCAGCCCCTTCTGGAACAAGTCGAGCCGCTTCAGCTCATCATTCAGCCCGCCAAGTTCTGGATGATCGCTTGGCGCGATGAAATCGCTGATCTGCTTGATCGCCTCCGCGCCCTTGCGCCCGAAAATTGGCTTTTGAAACATCGACCCGCACTCCCGAAAATTTACGAGAGTTCAATGCCGTAAAAGGGTTAAGGTCTGCTCAAAGAGAGAGGAAATGGTGGACAGGGCTGGATTCGAACCAGCGTACGCTTGCGCGGGCAGATTTACAGTCTGCTGCCTTTAACCACTCGGCCACCTGTCCACACAGGGCCCCTATTGGAGCATGTCAAAAGAGCCATCAGATGGCCCGCTTTGCCGTAGACGAAACCTGTGCGGTCCCGCTGCCGAGAGGCGGCTCTTTGGCGAAGCTGGCCTTGCCTGTCAATGGGCCTGCTGGCAGGGAGCGCGCACAAACACGAAAAACAGGAACACAAATGGCAAAAGGTGAGCGCAAGAAAGCTCTAAGAGGGCGAGCTGGCCGGATGAAGGGCGGACGCGGCTCTGGCAGGTCGACGGCTGGCCATGTGCGGCTGTGGGGCCGTCACCCGGTCGAAGCAGCGCTCAAGAACCCGGAGCGCAAGCACCGCAAGCTGTGGGCAACGCGCGAGGGTATCGAGACCCTCGACGGTGAGCTGCCGCCCGATTTTCCGGTCGAATATGCCGATGTGACTGATCTTGCGCGCCTCGTCGCCAAGGATGCGCCGCATCAGGGGTTGGTGCTGGAGTGCGAGGCGCTCGACGACGTGTTCCTTGATGCGGTTGCCACCGGTGATCCTGCGCGTCCTGTGGTCATCCTAGACCAAGTAACCGATCCGCATAATGTCGGCGCGATCCTGCGCTCCGCCGCCGCATTCGGAGCGGCCTGTATCGTCACCCAAGACCGCCATGCGCCGCCAGAGGGAGGCGTGCTCGCCAAGTCAGCTTCGGGCGCGTTGGAGACCATTCCATGGGTGCGCGTCGTCAACCTCGCCCGCGCTTTGGATGAGCTGGCCGAAGCGGGCTATTGGCGCATTGGGCTGGCCGGAGAAGCAGAGGCAACGTTGGCCGAAGCGATGCCAACCGGAGCGCTCGCTTTGGTCCTTGGAGCGGAAGGCGAAGGGTTGCGGCACAACATCGCCGGACATTGCGATGCGCTGGCAAGGTTACCAATCAGCTCCGCGATAGAAAGCCTAAATGTTTCTAATGCTGCAGCTATTGCGCTATATGCTGCGGCGACGCGCGGCGCAGACTAGCGCGCTTTAACAAGGGGAATTTCGATGAGCCTCCACCACCATCCCAAGAAACTGGCCACCGCGGTGCTAGCGAGCCTTTCGCTGCTCTTGACCGGTTGTTTCATCACACCGGGCAAGTTCACCAGCGAGCTGGTTCTTATGGACAAGGAACGCTTCAGCTTCACCTATGAGGGTGAGATTTTCTTCCTCGCGCTGTCCGATCTCGCTGCGATGGCAGGCGATGATGAGTTTGAACCGATCGGCTGCTACGACGAAGAAACCTTCGAAGACCGCGACTGCACCGAGGCTGAGATTGCAGAACAACGCGCCGAGTGGGAAGCCGGAGCCGAAGCGCGTGCTGCTGAGCAAGCCCAGCAGGCGGAGCAAATGTCAGCGATGATGGGCGGGATCGACCCCTCCGATCCGGAAGCAACTGCCAAGATCGCTCAGATGCTTCAACGCCAGGAAGGTTGGGAGCGGGTCGTCGACATGGGCGACGGCGTGTTCGACGTGACCTACCGCATTGAAGGTGAGCTCAGCCACGACTTCATGTTCCCGGTCATCGAAGACGTGCCGATGACCAATCCCTTCGTACAAATGATCCTGCGCGACGGTGACATTGTCCGCATCAATGCACCCGGCTTTGGATCGAGCGGCGAAGGCAATCCGATGGCCGCGATGATGGGCGGCATGGGCGGCCTTGGCGCGATGGCGGCGATGGGCGACAATACGTCTGGCGTCGCAAACGAAACGCCGAATGTGCCTCAGATGGAGGGCACCTTCACGATCATCACCAATGGACGCATCCGCGCCAACAACACCGATGAAGGCTCTGTCACGACCGATCGCGGAGAGGCTCTTGTGTGGGAGATCACGCCTACTACCAGCTCACCGCCAACCGCTCTGATCGATCTGAGTGGCAGCTAATCGGTTGATGGCTTTGAAAAGAAAGACCCCGCCAATCCGGTGATTGGCGGGGTCATTTATTTCGTATCAGCAAGTTCGGCGTAGGATCGCCAAAGGCTGGTCAGTTGACCGCGTCTTTAAGGCCCTTGCCAGCCTTGAACTTGGGTTGATTGGAAGCTGGGATCGGCATGGGCTCACCTGTACGAGGGTTGCGTCCCATGGAGGCCTTGCGCTTGGCAACGGCAAAAGTCCCGAACCCGACCAGTCGCACTTCGTCACCACCTGCGAGCGCTTTCTGGATCGCATCGAACACGCCTTCAACGGCGTTCGCTGCATCGCTTTTGGAAAGACCGCTGGTTTCGGCAACCGCGCTGATCAGATCGTTTTTGTTCATTGTGGTTTTCCCCTCGTTCACATTCGGACTGACTGGAGTGAATCGCCCCCGTCAAAGCGCCTAGATTGAGCTTTTTTTCAAAGCACTGTCAAAGGCATTTAGCCCCACAACGTACCCATTTGGCCGCTCAATGGCTGTTTTACGGCAAGCCGAGGCTCATTCGAGCTTTCGAAGGCTGGCTGTCCCTTTGTGAGATCAGCCATTTTGCCGCTGCGACCCGGCCGCGATTCGCGGTCGGAAGCGCAGGCCATAGCGGATCAATGCGCGGTTGGCACGTCCGAAGCTGGAGGCTGTGTCATACCCGGCTGCGAGGCGAGATCATCGGCCTCAGTCCACTCTATCGGAGCGGGCATATCGATGATCGCCTGTTCAAGCACCTGATCGACATGCGAGACCGGAACGATCTCCAACCCTTCCTTCACATTGTCGGGTATCTCAGCGAGGTCTTTGACATTCTCTTCGGGGATAAGAACGGTCGTAATTCCGCCTCGAAGAGCCGCCAGTAGCTTCTCCTTCAGTCCGCCAATCGCCAACACCCGGCCACGCAGAGTGACTTCGCCCGTCATCGCGATATCAGGACGGACTGCGGCTCCAGTGAGGGTCGAGACGATGCTCGTCACCATGCCCACACCCGCGCTCGGCCCATCCTTGGGAACGGCGCCTTCGGGCAAGTGGATATGGATGTTCTTGCGCTGGAAGAGCGAGGGCTTGATGCCGTAGCTCGGCGCGCGCGCTTTGACGAAGGAGAACGCCGCCGCGACGCTTTCCTGCATCACATCGCCAAGCTTACCGGTGGTTTTGATCTCACCTTTGCCGGGAGTCGTGACGCTTTCGATCGTGAGAAGCTCGCCTCCCACGCTGGTCCAGGCAAGGCCAGTCACAGCGCCAACCTGCGCCTCGTCCTCGCTCATGCCGTGCTTGAATTTGCGCACGCCTGCGAACTCGCCGAGGTTGTCGGGCGTGATCGTGACAGAGGTCGCCTGCTTCTCGAGGATCTTACGCAGGCTCTTACGCGCCAGCCGCGCGATTTCGCGTTCCAGTGTGCGGACGCCAGCTTCGCGTGTGTAGAAACGGATGAGGTCGCGCAGACCTTCTTCGGTCAGTTCAAACTCGCCTTTCTTCAAGCCATGGTCGCGCACCTGCTTGTCGATCAGGTGACGCGTCGCGATCTCGACCTTCTCGTCCTCCGTATAGCCCTCCAGCCGGATGATCTCCATCCGGTCGAGCAGCGGCTGCGGCAGGTCGAGACTGTTGGCCGTCGTAACAAACATGATGTCCGACAAGTTGAGGTCGAGCTCCAGATAGTGATCCTGGAACTTGTCGTTCTGTTCTGGGTCGAGAACTTCGAGCAGAGCCGACGCCGGATCGCCGCGGAAGTCCTGACCAAGCTTGTCGATCTCATCGAGCAGGAACAGTGGATTGCTGGTCCCGGCCTTCTTCAGATTGTTGACGATCTTGCCGGGCATTGAGCCAATGTAAGTCCGCCGGTGTCCGCGGATTTCCGCTTCATCCCGCACCCCGCCGAGCGACTGGCGCACGAATTCGCGCCCCGTCGCCTTGGCAATTGATTTGCCGAGCGAGGTCTTGCCGACGCCGGGAGGGCCGACGAGGCAGAGGATCGGACCCTTCAGTTTGTTGGTGCGAGCTTGGACCGCGAGATATTCGATGATGCGGTCCTTGACCTTTTCAAGCCCGTAGTGATCTGCATCGAGCACTTCTTGTGCCTTTGCGATGTCCTTCTTCACCCGGCTCTTCTTGCCCCATGGCAGGCCAAGCAGAATGTCGAGATAGTTGCGCACCACGGTCGCCTCAGCGCTCATCGGCTGCATGCCGCGCAGCTTCTTCAGCTCCGCCTTAGCCTTGGTGCGTGCTTCCTTGGAGAGCTTGGTCTTCTCGATCTTCTCAGTCAGCTCAGCGATCTCGTCGCCTTCGCCATCGTCCGATCCGCCAAGCTCGCTCTGGATCGCTTTGAGCTGCTCGTTGAGGTAATATTCGCGCTGCGTTTTCTCCATCTGACGCTTCACGCGGCCCCGGATCTTGCGCTCAACCTGAAGCACGGAGAGCTCGCCCTCCATAAACGCCATGACCAGTTCGAGCCGCTTCAACGGACTCGCTTCGGTCAGGATCGATTGCTTGTCGGAGACCTTGGCGCTCAGCGCAGCGGCGATGGTGTCGGCGAGTTGCCCCGCATCATCAACATCGGTGAGGTCGACATTGGTCTCCTCGCCCATCTTCTTGTTGAGCTTGGCATATTCGCCGAATTGCTGAGTCACTTGCCGCATCAATGCCGTGACTTCGCTGCCCGCGACCGTCTCCGGCTCACGCAGGTCAACCTCGGCGAGGACATAGTCGCCCTCTTTGCGCAGAGACGTGAGCGAGGCGCGCGCGGTCCCTTCGACCAACACGCGCACCGTTCCATCGGGCAGCTTCAGCAGCTGCAAGACCTGCGCGATTACGCCGACGTCATACAGATCATCGCCCTCGGGATCGTCTGTGCCTGGGTTGAGCTGGGCGAGGAGAAAGATGTCTTTCGACGCCTCCATCGCCGCTTCCAAGGCGGCCACCGATTTGTCGCGCCCAACGAACAGGGGCACGACCATGCCGGGGAAAACGACAATGTCGCGCAGGGGCAAGAGAGGGAAATGTTGTGTCATATTATTGTGTCCGAGGCCGCCATTTGGGCGCGCCAATTGCAAAGGAATATGGGAAGCCCTCCCCCTCCTCGCAATGGCTTGTCCAAGGAAGCTGTGGAAGGGAGCTAAGCGCAGGGAAAACCGCTGCTTAACCAATCTGCGCTAGGCCGCGCTTCCTCAGGGAGCAAAGTTATGCATTACATCTGGTGGATTGCCATTGGGTTCGTGTGCCTGTTCGCATCCGGTTCTTTTGAATGGATCGGCGAACGAGGTGTGACACCAACTGATCGCCTGCCCTATTACGTCGCGGCTATGATACCGCTGGGCGGCGCTGTCTTTTGCTTCATCAAAGGCGGCGCTGGAGCGATCCAAGCGATCCGCGTGCAAATGGGAGACGCCCCTCCACCCGAGCCTAAGGCCAAGAAGGTCACAAATGACACTCGCCCTGCGAAACGCTTGGCCGATGGCGAGCAAGACGCCGCTGCCGAAGACAGTGACTTCGATCCCGACGCCGCTCTTGCCCGCTATATGGCAAGGCGCGATCAGGCTCCGGTCGAGGTTGAAGCAACAGCCGCGCCAGCACCAGAGGTGCGACCCGCTCGTCGCCTCGCAGAGAGCGAAAGTGTTGCGCAAGAGGATCAAACCGACTTTGACCCTGACGCAGCGCTTGCGCGCTACATGTCACGCCGCGACGCCTCTGCAGCGGAGGGGCAAGCCGAGGTAGATGGTGCGGCTGCTGAGGCCCCTGCCCAGCCCTTCCCGCCAGAACTCCGCCCCGCCGTGCGTCCCACATTCGGACGCAAGGTGAGCTAGGCACACAGACAGGTGGAAGAAGAACCTAAAGAGCTGCCCGCCGTCCTTTGGTTGTGGCTTGGAATGACGCTAATCTGTGTGGCGGCCGTGATCGCGGAAGAGGGTGGTTTAAAGTCCACCAATCCGTGGATTTGGGTAACGTTTCCCATCATCAGTATTTGTTTCGTAGTGGGCGTTTATGGCGTTTACCGCTTCTTCCACTGGGGTAAATCGACCGGAAATACGTCGAACACTTATGTTCCGCGCGAATCCAAATCTTGGAGCGCACTATACAACTATCTGAAAGACAAAGACCCGAAGTTTTGGCCAGCTAGGCCGTTACCCTGGCAGATGGGCAATAGGCTCAACCCATGCCCGGCAGGTTGAAGCCCGGCGGCAGGCCCATTGAGCCCTGCATTTCCTTCATCTGCTCTTCGGAAACCCGGTCCGCTTTGTCGCGCGCATCGTTGAAGGCGGCGGTTACGAGATCTTCGACGATGTTCTTTTCTTCCAGCTTCATCAGGCTGTCGTCGATGCTGACACCCAGAATGCGGCCCTTGGCGGAAGCGCGGACTTTCACAAGGCCGCCGCCTGCCTGACCTTCAACCTCGATCGCGTCGAGTTTGACCTGCATGTCGCCCATCTGTTTCTGGATGGTCTCTGCGGCTTGCTGTGCCGCCTGCATCATTTCTTCCATGCTCTTCATGGGATATTCCTTTGTCTTCAGTTCCATCTGCCGCCGGCTGAGGAAGCCTTGGCGACGTTATCCTTAGGGTCAATCAATTCGGCATCGGGGAATGCCTCCAGCGCGGCTTTTACCATGGGGTGCGCGCGAATGCGTTCCTCTTCTGCCCTTGCGTCGGCTTCGGCACTTTCGCGCAAGGAGGGCTGCGCCGGGCCTGATCCTTGCTCAACTTGCCAGCGCTTGCCGGTTAGCTTGAGCAGAGCATCGCGGACAATCGGCGCGGGGTCCTCCGCAAAGTCGTCGCACCTTTGATAGATGAGCTTTCCGTCGCTCAATTCAATGACCCGAATGCGGTCACGCATCACGCCTTCTGCGATCAGCTGACCGGCCTGCGCGACCTGCTCGACCAAGGCTCCCCATTCGAGCTGAGCGGAAGCAGGTGCCGGAGCCGCCGCGCTGGGAGCACTCGCACCCTCACCAGCCTGAGCAGCCGTAGGCGCAGGTCCAGCCTGAGCCAGCTCCTCCAATTTCTTCGCCAGCTTGCCAGGATCGGGCATTTGCGCTGCGTGGAGCACCCGCAAAAGCGCCATTTGGAGAGCGACCAAAGGATCAGGAGAGGTTCGCACTTCCTCATGTCCCTTAAGCATCAACTGCCACAGCCGGTGCAGTTCTGCTGCGCCCAGCTTACTCGCAAAGTCAGCCAGAGCGCTGCGCTCTTCCTCACTGGGCGCGTCGGGCTCTCCGCCCGAGACCTGTGCCAAAGTGATGCGGTGAACAAGGTCCATCAACGCGCGCATCAGCGAAAGCGGCTCAACGCCCAGCGCATATTGCTCATCCACACCAGCGAGCAATGCCTGTGCGTCGCCTTTAAGAAGGTCACCCAATACCCGCCGCTGTGCGCTCTTATCCGCAAGGCCAAGCATGTTGCGAACGCGTTCAGCCGTCACCTTGGCAGCGCCCCCGCCGGCGGCATCCATATCCGCATGAGCAATAGCCTGATCAAGGATCGAGAGCCCGTCGCGCGCAGAGCCCTCTGCCGCGTTGGCGACAATGGCGAGCGCTTCTTCCTCTGCCTCAACGCCTTCCTTGGCGCAGACATTGCCGAAATGCTCTTGCAAGAGCGCTGCGGGTATGCGGCGCAAGTCAAAGCGCTGTGTGCGGCTGAGCACCGTCACCGGCAGCTTGTCGACTTCGGTTGTGGCGAACAGGAATTTGACGTGAGCGGGCGGCTCTTCCAGCGTCTTGAGCAGCGCGTTGAACGCGTTGCGCGACAGCATGTGAACTTCGTCGATGATGTAGATTTTGTAGCGCGCAGAGACGGCGGCGTAACGCACCTGCTCAATAATCTCGCGCACGTCGTCAACACCGGTGTGGGAGGCGGCGTCCATCTCGATCACGTCGATATGGCGGCCTTCCGCAATGGCGGTGCAGTGTTCGCACACGCCGCACGGGTCGATCGTTGGCCCGCCCTGCCCATCGGGTCCGATGCAATTCAAAGCCTTCGCGATAAGGCGCGCGGTCGAGGTCTTGCCGACCCCCCTCACCCCGGTCATTAAGAAGGCATGGGCCAGCCGGTCCCGCTCAATCGCATTGGCGAGCGTGCGAACCATTGGCTCTTGTCCGATCAGTTCGGAGAAAGTGCCCGGGCGATATTTGCGCGCCAGAACACGGTAAGCCTGGTCAGGCTCCGCTTGAGGCGCAGGGGCCGCGTTTTGCTCTGAGGGAGCGGCGGCTGGTGCGGAAGCGGGCTCAGCCTCCGGAACGGGAGGCGATGGGGGAGGAGGAGGAGCGGGCGGCGCGCCTCCCATATCGTCTCCACCAAACATCGAATTCTGCCCCGCAGCCTCTAACTCGGCCGCGCTCGGGGCGTCCTCTTCGATTTCATCTTCGGGCAGATCTGGATCGGAATCAGTCACAAGCGCCAAGCTAGGCGCATGCTCGCCATTTGTCATGGCGCTGATTGAAAGTTGTGATGGAAAAGGAGATGAGCTGGTGCAGCCTAAAAAAGGAGCCGAGCGACCCGCCGCAATTCACCTGGGCTGCTACCTTCCGGTCCTGACCCGGTGAGCGAACGCAAACGTCCACCCAACTCCCGAAACCCTCTATGGCGATGGCACGTCGATTTTCAAGCTGAAATGCACGCCGAACTTCAGTCTTTGTTCATTCCTTAAAGCGCGATAATGTCCACCGACAAAGGGGGAAATCCATGAAGACTGCTATCTCTACCATCTCTTCGATCGCTCTGGCCGGTGCGCTGGTCACGGCTCCCGCACACGCGCAGGACATCCAGTTCGGCGACGATTCGAGCCAGTGGGCCAATGACGGCGAATGCGACGATCCCCGCTTTGAAGGCGAAGGAATGGCTGAGATTCTGCTTGATGAAGACACCTTGCGCGATGCGACTGACTGCAAAACGCTCTTCGATGCGGGTTCAATCTCGGTTCTCGGAACGACTCGCGCTGGCGCGAGCTCCTTCGGCAACGATTCGAGCCAATGGGCCAATGATGGCGAATGCGATGACCCGCGTTACGAAGGCAGCGGTATGGCGACATCTTTGGTGAAAGACGACGCTTTCAAGGATGCAACGGATTGCCGCACTCTCTTCGAGGCTGGAATGATCCAAGAGCGCAGTGATGGTGGCGATTTCGGCGACAATTCAAGTCGCTGGGCCAATGACGGCGAATGCGACGATCCGCGCTTCAACGGGCCGGGTATGGCCGAAAACTTGGTTGACGAAGATCTGGGCCGCGACGCCAATGATTGCCGCACCCTTTATGATGAAGGGCGCATCGGCTTCGCTGGATAATTGCGCAAGCGCTTAGCGGAAATTGTCGGCGTAGCTTTGCAGCTTGAGTGATTTGGCAGGCGTCGCGTGCACGCGCGCGGTGATGCCGTATTTCTCAGCATAGGCCTTGGCCGCGTCCTTGGTCGGGAAGGTAAGCTTGACCTGCGCCTGCGTGTCACCGCTGCCGGTCCAGCCCATCAAAGGGTCGGGTTTGCGCGCTTCGCTCTGCTCAAATTCAAGCACCCACGTGTCGAGCTTCGCCTTGCCCGATTGCATCGCGCTTTTCGGAATTTGGTAAATGATGGCTGACATTCTTGTTTCGTCCCTCAAACGCCGGGCGGCGGGCATCCGCCCGCCTTGGCTTTCGCGGCATTAGCCGCGGCGGCCGGTCGGCCTTGCGACCGCTTTCGCAGTCGGTTCTCGCAACTCCCGATAACCCATAGCTATCCGCGGTTGAAGGCGTTTTTTGTCTTCAAACTCGGCTTTTCGGTCCACGGTTGATCAGGCCAGCGATGCTTTGGGTAGCGGCCCTTCATATCCTTCGCCACATCGGACCAACTTCCGCGCCAGAATCCGGGCAGATCGCGGGTCGACTGAATCGGGCGACCTGCGGGACTGGTGAGTTTAAGCAGCAACGGCGTGCTGCCGATCATCGGATGCTGATCGAGCCCGAACAGTGCCTGCACCCGCACCTCTACGCTCGGCGCATCATCGCCCGCATAGTCGATCCGATGGGTCGTCTTGGCAGGCGATGTAAAATGGGTGGGAGCGGTCTGATCGAGCTTTTGACGTGTGTCCCAATCCAGCAGGCCCAGCGCGGCGTCAGCGTAACGGCCAGCGGGCAGATCGAGGTCGCGGCGTCCTTCGAGCAGTGGGCTGAGCCACAGCGCGGCTTGCTCGCACAAATTGCTCTCGGACAGTTCTTCAATCCCGGCAAAGCCCGCGCGCTCCAGAAAGCCCGGTGGGAGAATTGCTCCCAGGCTGTCCAGAGCCTTCTCCACAAGGATGTCCACAAACACAGCCGGGCCTGGCTGCGGGTCAGGAGCGCTTTGAAGGACGATGGCACCTAGCCTCTTCTCGCGCCGTGCCTCTGCTCGCTTTTTACCAGAGTTCCAACGGGCTAGCGAACGCTCTTCAAGTTCATCGGCAAACAGCGCCTCGACTTGGCCGGTGCCCAACTCCAGCCCCGCGGTGATGCGAGCTCCCTTGGCTTGGCCTACCGCATCGCCGATGACGATCCACTCCGCACGCGCGAGCGAGGAGGCGGGGTCAAGTTGGAAGCCGCGACCGCTTGCGCTGATCCAGCTTTCGCCATTGCCGTCACGGCGCTTTGCCACGAAACCGCGTCTGGCGAGCGCAAGACATTCGGCAGGCGTCAGGTCGAGAGGGTCGTGCCCTGTGACCAGCTTTGTTGCCGACTTGGCCCAACCCCTGGCAATCCGCGCAGCGCTCTCCGCTCGTTTGGAACGATCCGAGCGCCACCGATTGAGGCGATCTCCGAGGTCTTCGCTGCGCCCGCCCAAGCCCCGCTCCTGCGAGAGCATAACCAGCCGCGCCGCATCCTGAGCGCAGCCCGAGCGCGCGCCGTAGAGCACGCAGGCCGCTTGGTCAGGCGCCATGGGCAAAGCCGCAATCGCCTGTCCCCAATCGGTGATCCGGCCCGCTTCATCCAACGCTCCCAGCGCTTCCAAAGCCGCCCTGCCCGCAGCCACGGACGCAGGCGGAGGCGTGTCCAGCCAGGCCAGCTCTGTCGGATCGCTCGCGCCCCATTTTGCGAGCTTGAGGATCAGCGCGGTGAGGTCCGCAATCGCAATCTCCGGCGGTGCAAATTCGGGACGGCCCAGATGGCCTCCCTCCTCCCACAGGCGATAGGCAACCCCCGGCCCCTGCCGCGCCGCGCGCCCTGCTCGCTGGGTTGCCGCAGCCTGGCTTGCGCGCCGTGTGACCAGCTGTGTCGTTCCCGCCGCACGGTCATATTCGGCGAAGCGAGCGAGGCCGCTATCCACCACAACCGACACATTATCTAGCGTCAGCGATGTCTCCGCGATGGCGGTGGCGAGGACGACCCTGCGCCGCCCCTCCACATCGCGTCGGATGGCTGCTCGCTGACCTGCGGGTTCAATTTGTCCATGCAGCGGCAGGATCGGAGTATCCGGCAGCCTCGGCTCCAGCCGCTCTCGCACCCGCTCGATCTCGCCGACGCCCGGGAGAAAAGCGAGAATATCGCCTTGTTGCTCGCGCCACGCGGTCATTACCGCACCCGCCACCTGATCCTCGATCCGCAGCGAAGAGTTTGCGCCAAGCCATTTGATTTCCAGAGGAAAGCTGCGCCCCTCGCTTTCGATCACCGGAGCGTCCTCGCCCAGCAATCCAGCAAAGCGTTCGCCATCAATGGTCGCCGACATGACCAGCACGCGCAGATCTTCGCGCAGCACAGAGCGGGTCTCAAGCGCCAGTACCAGCCCCAGATCGCTGTCGAGATGCCGCTCATGCGCTTCGTCAAACAGGATCGCGCTGACGCCGGGCAGCTCGGGGTCCTCGACCAGCCGGTTGACCAGAATAGCCTCGGTCACAACCAGCACGCGGGTGCGCCCAGAGACCTTGCTGTCGAGCCGGGTCATATAGCCAATCGTCTCGCCTGCCTTCTCGCCCATGGTCTGCGCCATACGCTCGGCAGCGGCGCGCGCGGCGACACGGCGGGGTGAGGTGATGATGATCTGGCCGGAGCACCAATCCTGCCCCAGCAGATGGGGCGCAACCGCCGTCGTCTTGCCCGCTCCGGGAGGGGCAATCAGAACGCCCGCGCCATGACGCGCCAAAGCCGCCGCAACGTCGGGCAGGACTGCATTAATGGGAAGGTCGAGGCTCACGCCCGCTTGTTAGACGAAATCAATATCCGCGCGCGACTGCAAATTGCGCGGCTTCGCCCATGGCGGCGCGCGCTTTGCTGTCGGGGAAGATCGAAATTGCGTCGATCGCCCGCTGCGCAAAGTGGCGCGCTTTCTCGCGGGTGTCTTCGAGAGCGTTGTGCTTCTCGATCAGCTCAACCGCTTTGGCAAAATCCTCATCCGAAGAACGATGGCCAAGGATCGCGTCCTTCCAGAACTTGCGCTCCGCCTCGTCTCCGCGCGCATGAGCGAGGATGACGGGCAAAGTCATCTTGCCTTCGCGGAAGTCGTCGCCCTGGTCCTTGCCCATTTGGGCGGCATCGGAATCGTAGTCGATCGCGTCATCAACTAGCTGGAAGGCGACGCCCAGATTGCGCCCGTAATCCTCCAGAGCGCGTTCTTCGTCTTCTGAGCACTCAGCGACCACGGCGCTGATCTGGCTCGCGGCGGCAAAGAGAGCCGCAGTTTTCGCGCCGATAATGTGGAGGTAGCGTTCCTCGCTCGTCTCGATCTGGCGCTGGGCTGTCAGTTGGGAGACTTCGCCCTCTGCAATCACAGCAGATGCGTGGCTGAGAATCTTGAGCACTTTGAGCGAGCCATCCTCGGTCATCAGCTCAAAGGCGCGGCTGAACAGGAAGTCGCCGACGAGAACAGTCGCGGGATTGCCGAAAACGATATTCGCTGCCGCCTTGCCGCGCCGCAATTCGCTGCCATCGACGACGTCGTCGTGCAGCAAAGTTGCGGTGTGGATGAACTCGACCGCCGCGGCCAGCTTGTGATGGCGGGTACCATTATAGCCGACCAGCTCAGCGCCTGCGAGCGTCAGCATCGGTCGCAAACGCTTGCCTCCACCTGAGATCAAATGGCCCGCAAGGCGCGGAATAAGCGGGATTTCGCTCTGCATCCGCTCAAGAATGACGGTATTCACGTCGTTCATCCCGCTCGCGGTCAGAGCAAGCATTGGGTCGAGCGTCGGCTGTTTGCGCGGCAGAGGGACGACATCAGCGGTCATGGCCCTCGCCTTAGGGGCACCTCTGCGCGCTTGGCAAGCGATGAATTGGTGCTACGTTTGAGGCTTATGACGCATCCCACGCAACACTCGCCTTCGCCCGAACCTGCCGCCGATGCGGTTCTCGCCGGCTATCGCAAGAGCATCGACAATATCGATGCCGCGATCATCCATATGTTGGCAGAACGGTTCCGCATCACGCAGGCGGTGGGTGAGTATAAGGCGAAGGTCACTCTGCCACCCGCCGATCCGGAGCGTGAAAAGCGTCAGATTGCTCGGCTGAGAGCCCTGTCAGAAGCGGCTGATCTCGATCCCGAATTCAGCGAGAAATTCCTGCGCTTCATCATCGAAGAAGTGATCCGCCACCACGAGAAGGCACGCGAGGGTTAGTCTGGAGCATTGCCCGCTTGGGCTATCGGCGGCGCTGAAGGCAAAGGTGGCGGCAGGTTTTCTGCCTCACGCGCTCTGATTGCAGCCCTGATCGCGTTGCCTTCCTCAATCGCCTCAAGCGCTTCTAGCCGGCGGCGGAGATCGCGTCGGCTTTCGCGAGAGATACGGACGCGGTTGCCATCGCGGTCATAGGCGTATCGGCCGCGTCCCGGGTAAAACAGGCCGTCGAGATAGGGACGCCGCGCATCGAGAGCGGGGTCGCCTGTTTCAGGGCCAACATTGCCCTGTGCGAGTTCCGGGGCAACATAAGGGTTATGGAAAACCGAACGCTCGGCGGTGAAATTATTGGGGGTTTCCTGATTGATCGCGCAACCTGCCAAGAGCAGGGATCCGGTGGACAAAGCATAAGCGGTTCTGATCGTCACAGGTACATTTCCCCATTTTGCGACGCGAAACATCGCGCCGGACAATTGAACGCGATCTGAACCTGCTTGGCGAGAAGAATGGGCGCCGGCACCGCGCGGCACCGGCGCCCATCGCTGGGGCCTCGGTCAGAGGAGAGCCGTTTAGCGGCGGCGTGACGGACGCACCGGGCGCGAGGAGCTGCGTTGGCGCTCACCGCGCGGGCCGGAGCGGGCAGTGCTGCGATTGACACGGCCATTCTCGATGGTGCGGCTGCGTTCGCGCGATGCAACTTCGCGGCCTTCCGAATTGGTCACCGACTGGCTGGAGCTGCGATTGCCGCGACCATCGCGGGTGCGTTCTCCTGCAAGATCATAGGAATTGCCTGCCCGTCCCGTCGCTGTTCCTTCGAAGACAGAGCCGTTCTCGGTCCGGGTGCGCTCACCGGTCAGGGAGCGCGAATTGCCCCGCGGGCCGGTCTGTTGCACATCCACAGTCGCGCCGGTTTCAGTGCGCTGGCGAACCGCGCTGCTGGTAGCCGTGTTGCCGTTGTTGAGGTTGGTCGCCTCACGTTCGCGCGTCGCGGTGCCGGTTTCGGGATTGACCGTGGTGGTACGGGTGGAGCTCACATTCGGGCCTTCATAGGTCCGCGTGCGGGTCTGCTCTTGTGCCAGAGCGCCGGTCGCGGTGAGGCTGCACAGGGCGAGAAAAGTCAGGGGCGTTTTCATCGTCGAATTCCTTTTTGCATCGTGTCTTACAGATCCAATGTCAGGCCGATGCAAATCCACCCATTCGCAGCGGCTGACATCGAGTAAGACGGGCGCGTTCCAGAAACCCTTCGCGAGCGGCGCATATTTTATTCGGGAGGTTCAGGCGCAAGATCGGCGGGAGGTTCCTCGACCTCTTCGACGGCCTCCGGAGCCGCCTCTTCCCGCAGCCGGTCCTGGCGACGTTCACGCCATTGCCTTAGCCGGTCGCGTCGTTCCTCAGGCGAGAGGTCGCGGAACCGCTCAATCCTGTCTGCCATGGCCCGGTCACGCTCGGAGGAGCGGATGACATCTTGCGGGGTCACCGTGCCGTTCTCGTCGAGTTCCTCGCGCAGCTCGTCCCGCCGCGTCTGCGTGCGCGCCTCTATCCGCGCATCGTTGCGTTCGCGAAAGCTCTCGAGCCGTTCGCGCAAGGCGGCCTCCTCCTCAGGTGTGGGTGCGGGCAGACCTTGCTGACGACGACGTTCCAGAACAGCATCAATCCGATCATCGACCCGGTCGCGGCGGTTGGCGCGGCGATTGTCGCGCACCTCATCAACCCGGCGAAAGGCTTCTTCCAGCTCTTCAGGCGTGTCGATAGGCCCTTCGATCGTGGTCGTGGTTTCAGGTTGAGGGGCGGGTTCGAAGATCGGCGCAGCGCGCGGTTCAAGCTCACTCTGAGCACCTGTCACAGCTGACCAGACTTCCGCCGGAGAAGGCAGATCGACGCCAAGCTCCTCAAGCAACCCCGATGCCGCCGCCGCTGTACCCAGCACGCCTGCAGCAGCCGCACCGATAACCAGCCGCCGCGCGCTGCGCCAGCGCGTGCTGGGCTTCGGTGGCTGGCGCGTGCGGGGAAGAGGCGCGGCGCGGGTCGCGGTTGCGGCCACCACGCGGTCGGCGAAATCACCGGTCATGGCGGGAACGCGATCATCCGACAGCGCAGCATTCAGCTCCGCATCGAAGGCCGGGTCGAAGGGATCATTGGTGCCGGTCATTGTCTTCCCTCCCCGCGAACGCTGCTTTGCGCGGAATATGACGATTTGAGCGCCGTGCGCGCCCGGTGAAGCAGCGATTCAAAGGCCTTGATGTTCATGTCCATGGCGTCCGCCGCTTCGCTGTTGGGCAACTCTTCGTAATAGGTCAGCACGATGGCCGCGCGTTGGCGGTCCGGCAGGCTCTCAATCAATGCGCGCGCAGTGCCCACTTTTTCGCGCTCCTCGATCTGAGTGTCGGCAAGCGGCGCATCGTCTGCCCGTTCTGGTACGTCCTGTCCCGACACGCGCTTTGACGCGCGCAGCCGGTCGATGGCGAGGTTGACCGTGACCCGCTTGAGCCACGCGCGCATGACGAAGGTTCCCGGCAGTCCTTCTGCGAGGCCGGGGGCCTTGTCCCACAGGCGCAAGAGCGCTTCCTGCACAATGTCCTCCGCCTCCGCCGCGATGCCGAGCATACGATAGGCAATCCGGTGGAGCGCCTCAGCGTGATCAGCAATGGCCTCGCGAAAGGCCGCCTCTTCGCGATTGGCGATGCGGCGGAGCAGGCCGCTGTCGGACACACCATCGGGGCCAGCGGGAAGCCCGCCGGATGATGCGTTGCCTTGACTGGCTCTATCGCCGCTCATGGTTCCTTTCGCGCGTCTTGCCCCTTAAACGGAGCGGCAAGCCAAACCCTTCGCGAAAAAATGCATTGCTTGTCGCCAAGTGGGTGAAGGTCAGGCTCTCGGCAGTCTCAGGTCGACCAGCAAGCCGCCCAGATCCTCGCTCTCACCAAGAGTTACGGAGCCGCCGTAGATTTCCGCCACATCGCGCACGATGGCAAGGCCAAGGCCGGTGCCGGGCTTGCCGGTGTCCAGCCGAGCGCCGCGGGCGAAGATGTCGTTGCGCTCTTTCTCTGGGATGCCGGTGCCATCGTCCTCGATCCAGATGCGGCAAAGCGGACTGCCCGGTTCGTGGTCGACTGTGACGAACACACTCCCGCCGCCATATTTGGCCGCGTTTTCAATAAGATTGCCGAGGATTTCGTCCAAGTCCTGACGCTCAATCGCGACCAAAGCATCATTGCTGCCTGCAATGTCCAGCCGTCCGTTGGGATAAAGGCGCTCAACCGCGCGGCGCACCGCCTCCGCGCTCTGGCGGACATTGGTGCGGGCTTGGCCGACCGCGCGGCGACCGACCGCGCGGGCTCTGGCCAAGTGGTGGTCGACATGGCGCTGCATCGTCTTCGTCTCGCGGAAGACCGCTTCGTTCAGCTTCGGATCGCGCGCCGTTGCAGCGTTGGTCAGAACGGTCAGCGGCGTCTTCAGCGCATGGGCGAGATTACCCGCATGCATGCGCGCTTCCTCCGCCTGCTTCTCCGTGTGTTCGAGCAGCGCGTTCACTTCCTCGACCAGAGGCTGGACCTCTGTTGGGAGCGGCTCTGTGATGCGGTTGTCGCCCGTGGTGCGCAGCTTGGAGATCGCCGCCTCAACCCGTCGCAGGGGAGAGAGGCCATAACGGATTTGCAGCAGCGCCATGATGATCAGACCGAGCCCCAACACCGCGAAGCTCCAGATCAGGATCCGCCGGATGTCGGACTTCTGCTGGTCTACCTCTTGCGTCGCGGAGGCGACGGCGAAAGTCCAACGGGTCTCACTACCGGGTAATACAACTGTCCGTTCAACAATCCGCAGAGGTTCATCTTCGAACTGATCGCTGTCGTAAAACATCGGATCAGCGTTGAATTCCTCTGCGTCGGTCACGCCTTTGAGCTTAAGTGTATTGTCCCACAAGCTCTGTGAGGCGTCTTCGATCAACGAGTAGGAAGGGAAGTCCTCTTTATCTTGGGCGCTTATCTGCCAATAAAGGCCGCTATTCGGTTCGAGAAAACGCTGATCGCCCAGCCTTCGATAGAAAAAGACCTCTCCATCAGGGCCAATTTCCGTCGATGCGATCATCGCCGATAGAATGTAGGATAGTTGCTCGTCCAGATTGTCATCGACCTGACTGGTCAGAGTGCGTTCCAGCGCAATCCCACCCACCAGCAGCAGCATAGTGATCCAGCCCGCCGCGATCAGTCCCATGCGCCGTGCAAGGCTACCACGCGGGCGGTCGAGAATATCGCCTCTGGCTTGCTCTATCGCTGCCTCAGCCGACATGGCACCAAGAGGGGCTGGCTCAGCGTCAACCGGGCCGCCTTTGGCGGAACCATCAGGCATGCCGTCACGCTCTGGGAGCGTCTGCCGGGTCGTCGAGGCTGTAACCGAGGCCACGGATCGTCGTTATCACTTCTGCGCCAAGTTTCTTGCGGATGCGGGTGACGAACACTTCGATCGTGTTCGAATCGCGGTCGAAATCCTGATCATAGATGTGCTCGATTAACTCAGTACGACTGACAACCTTGCCCTTGTGGTGCATCAGGTAGGAGAGGAGCTTGTACTCCTGCGCGGTCAGTTTGACCGGCTCTCCATCCAGCGTCACCCGGCCAGAGCGTGTGTCCAGCCGGACTTTGCCGGCGGTCAGTTCGGAGGAGGTGTTGCCGGATGCACGGCGGATAAGCGCGCGCAGGCGGGCGATCAGCTCTTCGGTCTGGAACGGTTTAGCGAGGTAGTCGTCCGCGCCGGCATCCAGCCCTGCGACCTTGTCCGACCAGCTGTCGCGCGCGGTCAGGACCAGGACAGGAAAGTCGCGCCCTTCCTTTCGCCACATTCCCAGCACAGACAGCCCGTCAATCTCTGGCAGGCCAAGGTCGAGGATACAGGCGTCGTAATCCTCTGTGCTGCCAAGGAAGTGTCCATCCTCACCATCGGTCGACAGATCGACGGCATATCCGGTTTGCTCCAGCGTGGTTTTCAGCTGCTGGCCAAGTGTGGGTTCGTCTTCGACGATCAGAATGCGCATGGTCCACCGTGATGCTTAAGTGATTGCCAGAATGGTCTTTGTGAAAGGCTTGCGCGCTCGCATCGCCAAGGTCAAGCGAGCGCATCGCGCCAAAGTGGGTGTCATCCCCGAGCGATTGTGCATGAAGGTCTAGTTCGACCGGTTGATAATGCGGCCTGTGCGCGCATCGACATCGATATAGGTGACACGGCCATCCTTGATGAATTTGAGCCGGTAGGCATAGGCGGTCTGGTCATAGTCGAAGCGCAGATACTCATATCCGCGCATGCGTGGCAGCACGCGACCTTCGATCTCGCGGATCGTCAGAATACGGCCTGCGCGCATTTCCCGCCGCGCCTCACTCTGGTCAGAGCGCGACTGTTCCTGCACTGCCAGCCGGTTATGCGCATCGGCAGGCGACGCACCAACGTTAAGCGCAATCATCGCTGTCACAGCGGCCAATGCCGGGAATAGGATATGGGTCTTGCTCATCGTGCCTGTGGTCTTAGCCCCCTCGCTTTGAACATGCAGTGAATATCCCTCTGCCTGCGCGTTCAGGTTGCGAGACTGTTACTGTTCCGCGCCCTCTTCCTCAACCATTTCATATTTGATCGTGATTGAGACGCCCGTGCTGACCTGTCCGGGTTGCACCGGAGTCGGCGCTGCGGAGACAACGTCGGCCTCTGCAACTTCGCGCATGGCCATCGGGCCGGGGCTGCGGCCCTGAATGCTCTCGCTGATTGAGAGGATATTGACGCCGTCATAGCCGTACATGGCCGCATAAGCCGTCGCACGTTCCTCGGCACGCTCCACGGCACGTTCACGGGCGAGCGCTTTGGCTGCGGTGTCGTCTTCAATGCTGAAGGTTGGTCCGCTCAGATCCGTTGCGCCAGCCGAGACCAACGCATCCAGCGCCGCGCCGGTCTGCTCGATCTCGCGCAACTTCACACTGACGCGGTTCGACACCTGGTACGCACGGAAGATATTGCGCTGCGTGTTGCGGTCATAGTCATAGCGCGGGTTCAAAGAGATGCCGGTGGTCTGGATATCCTTCTCTTCCACGCCCAGAGCTTTGATCTGGTCGATCACCTTGCGCATCTCAATCGCGTTGAGCCGCATCGCCTCGACTGCACTGCGAGCTTCTGTTGTGACACCAGCGCCGATGGTCACAAGGTCAGGGTCAGCTGTGATGCTTTCATAAACGGAAAGCTCGATCACCGGGCCCTCCGCCTCAATCTCGACCTGTGTCGCATAGGCGGCGGTTGGGAGCGAGATTGCGGGGATCGCGAGAGCGGATACGGCCAAAGCGGCGAGAGTTGTGCGGATCATGTGAAGTCCTCCTGTGTGCATCTTTGTGGCAAGCGATGCCTTGCACACTACTGAACCGTCTTGGCAGCTTGGATGCAAGCCCCTACTTGCCTCAGCCGACTATGGCACAACCTCCTATCCTATCGCTCGAAGGGCTTGGCCTGCAACAAGGCGGCCGCTGGCTTTTCGGCGGGCCAGACGTGGCTCCGATGGACTTGCATGTCCTGCCCGGAGACCGGCTCGCGTTGATCGGGCGAAACGGAGCGGGGAAGACGACGCTGCTCAAAGTGATCGACGACCGGATCGAAACGGACCGAGGCACGCGGCGGGTAAAGCCTAACATGCGGATCGTTTTTTTGGAGCAGGAGCCCGATTTCTCTCCCTTCGCAACCCTGATGGACTTTGCGCTAGACGGAGACGACGCCCCAGCCGCGCACGAAGTTGAGAGCATCGCAGGGCAGCTTGGCATCGATATGGCGACGGACGCGGCCAGCGCCAGCGGAGGCGAGAGACGCCGTGCTGCCATCGCTCGCGCACTTGCCCAAGAGCCTGACCTGCTGATGTTGGACGAGCCCACAAACCACCTCGACCTGGGTGCGATTGACTGGCTGGAGGACTGGCTGACCCGCTACAAAGGCGCCTTCATCACGATCAGCCACGACCGGACCTTTCTCAAACGACTAACCCGCGCGACCCTGTGGCTCGACCGCGGAACCTTGCGGCGCAAGGAAGTCGGCTTTGGCGGGTATGAGGCTTGGGAGGAGCAGGTCTACGCCGAAGAAGCGCGCGCGGCGGAGAAGATGGACGCCAAGCTGAAGATCGAAGCGCACTGGCTCGAACGCGGCGTCACTGCACGGCGAAAGCGCAATCAGGGACGGCTCGAGAAACTCTATCAGATGCGCGCGGCACGGGCGGCGATGATCTCTGACAGCGGAACCGCCAAGCTGAAGCTCGCTAATGATGAAGAGTTCAAATCGAAGTCGGTGATCGTCGCAGAAGGCATCTCGAAGTCCTACAATGACCGAGCTATCATCAAGCCCTTCACCCTGCGCATCCAGAACGGCGACCGGATCGGGATCGTCGGTGCGAACGGTGCGGGCAAGACGACTTTGCTCAAGCTGCTGACCAAGGAGCTGGAGCCAGACACCGGCACAATCACCCATGCGCGCACGCTGTCTGGCGTGATGATCGACCAACAGCGCAAGCTGCTCGAACCCGATGCGAGCGTCCGCGATATTCTGGCGCAGGGCGGCGACTGGATCGACGTGCGGGGTGCACGCAAACATGTGCAGGCCTATCTCAAGGACTTTCTGTTCGATCCCAAGATCGTCGACACCAAAGTCGGCATCCTGTCGGGCGGAGAGCGGTCTCGCCTGCTGCTCGCCCGCGAATTCGCGCGCACCGCCAACCTGCTGGTGCTCGACGAGCCGACCAACGACCTCGATCTTGAGACACTCGACCTGTTGCAGGAAGTGATCGCGGACTTTGACGGCACTGTCCTGATCGTCAGCCACGACCGCGACTTTCTCGACAAGACCGTGACGATTACGCTCGGCCTCGACGGGACGGGCAAGGTCGACATTGTCGCGGGCGGCTATGCCGATTGGGAGGCGAAGCGGCAGAAGCCAATGGCAAAGAAGGCGAAGTCAGGCACGGGAGCCAAGCCCTCTCCCGCCCCAGCCGCTTCCGCAAAGCCGGCCGTGTCGGACAAGCTCTCTTACAAGGACCAGCGCGACTACGAGCTCCTCCCTGCGCGGATTGAGGAGTTGGAGGCCGCGATTGCCAAGGGCGAAGCGATCCTCGCCGATCCCGACCTGTTCCAGACCGATCCGAAGCGTTTTGCGACCATCTCAAAAGGCATCGAGAATGCGCGTGCAGAGAAGGATGCGGCGGAGGAACGCTGGCTCACCATCGCCGAACAGGTTGAAGGGTGAGCAAGCTGGCAGCAAGCGCCCTCCACAAGGAAATCACCGCCTGCACCTTGTGCAAAGAGCATTTGCCCCTTGGCCCTCGCCCCGTCGTCCAGTTCTCCTCCCGCTCCCGCATTCTGATCATCGGACAGGCTCCCGGCACCCGCGTCCATGAAAGCGGCGTGCCATGGGACGATGACAGTGGGGAACGTTTACGCAGTTGGCTCGGACTTGAACCAGATCGGTTCTACGATCCTGACTGTGTGGCTCTGATACCGATGGGTTTCTGCTATCCCGGAAAGGCCAAAGGCGGCGACGCCCCTCCCCGCAAAGAGTGCGCCCCTGCTTGGCACCAGCGCATTCTCGACCAACTGCCAGAAGATCGCCTGACCCTACTCGTCGGATCCTATGCGCAAGCCCATTATCTTTCCGACCATCGCAAATTCTCGCTGACCGAAAAGGTACGCCGCGCGGCTGAGGATATCACCACCTTTGACGGGATCATCCCCCTCCCGCACCCCTCCTGGAGGGTCCGGATGTGGATGGCGAAGAACGATTGGTACGAGGCCGACCTGCTCCCGAAACTCCGCTACGAAGTGAACAACCGTCTCGGCCCACCCAAGGGATCGTCACCGGTTTGACACACCTGACACACTGTCCAAGCGCAAAAGGCAGCACGCGCCCCATATGCGCGGCGGTTTGACACGCTGCTGCCACACTGGCGTTCTGGTCCGACGACATCATCAGCCTCGAACCGGGCGATGGCCCAATGTCGCGTGTTCAGGGCCGCGAGCAGCTGCTCGAAAAGCACCAATGGTGGTTCGACAACACTGAAGTACACTTGGTCACAACCGAAGGCCCCTACGTCTTCGGCGACCAGTTTGCGGTTCGATACGGCATGGACGTAACCATGCCCAACGAAGAGGGTACAGAAGAACGCTCTCAGATGCAGGAAGTCGGCCATTACACCGTCAAAGACGGCAAGATTGTCGAGGAACGCTTCATGTACGGACAGCCTGACGTGGAAGGCTAGCGCCCGGATCACGTCCCGCTTCAGCGGATTTTGTAAAAGTCCGCGACCCGCTCCAGCGCGAGCTTGAGCACCAGCTTGCCGCTGCGCACGGGCCAGCCCAGTGACTTTTCGGCAGCTGGCAGGCTCTCACCTGCGCAGACGACGCGCCAGAGGACATCCTCCAACCCCTTGCCGGCCGCTTGCATAGCGTCATCAAAGCGCTGTTTGGCCGCGATCTGTCTTTCAGTGGGGGAGAGCCCTTGGTCTCCGCCATGTCGCCCGCTTTTGATCCGCACCGGGTCCCAGCGCATCGTGACATTGGGAGAGAGCTGTGCGCGTTCATAGTCGCCTCGCAGCGCTTCTCCCGCATCGTGCAAGCGGTCGCACAGATGGCCGCGCGAATGCAGCCAGGCGATGGGGGATTCGCCGACATTGACCGTCACAGAGCGACGCTTGGCCCGCGTTCCGTCAGCACGGCGCGGACCTTCTGAGGTAAGTTCGCGTTCAACCAATTTCCGGGCCATATTCACTCCTATTGTGCCAAATGGGTGAATCAGCACTTGCATTGGAGTCGCAGCTGTAGGAAAGTGATAAATGCCAGAACGGTTAATCTGGCAGGGTCAACAAACGAAGGGCGCACACAAGTGATCAACCGCATCCGCGAAATTCGCAAAGCCAAGGGGCTGACGCTGGCTGACTTGGCTGAGGCCTGTGAACCGCCAACCACCGCTCAGACCATCGGGCGGCTCGAAACCGGCATGCGCAACCTCTCAACCAAGTGGATGGATCGGATCGGCACCGCGCTGGGCGTTGATCCGCAAGTCCTCGTCCGCTCCGAAGTGCAAGCGCGCGCGCAGGTTGTGGCAGAGCTGGGCCTTGGAGAGCCAGAGGCGCTGGCTACCCCGCGCGAGGCCATCCTGCCTACAGAGATCGCGGCAAATGCCAATGACGCGGGCGGTGCAGCGGACATGCTGGTGCTCGAAATTACGGCTTCGGTGGGTGAATATCGCCCCGGAGACATGCTCTGGCTCCAGCAAATGCAACCCGACGACGCAATTGGGGCCATGAACCGGGATTGCCTGGTGCCACGCCCCGGAGGCCGATTTGCTTTCGGACGGCTGATCGACCGCAAGGGCACGCTGGTCGGCATCCTCCCAGCTCAGGCCGGCAATAAGCAGCAGGTGATCGACAACCCACCCTGGATTGCAGTCGCGGTGATGCTGGTACGCCAATTGTGATTGGCGCTTCGTCCCACGCCCTTATGGTTTCCGCCCGTTTACGACATCGCCGTCAGAAGCCGTTAACTTGGCTAACCTATCGCCAAGAATGGCCATGAAACACGTCCTGTCGCTCTCCACGCTCTATCCCAACCCGGTCAACCCGCGGTTCGGGACCTTCGTGGCGCGGTCGCTGGAGGCACTGGCCAAGCGGGGGAGCCTGCATGGCGACTGGCGGGTGAGCGTGGTCAATCCGATTGGTCTGCCTCCGGTAGCGGTCGGACGGTATCGCGCGCTCTCTAAACTGCCCTCAGTGGCGCAGGAAAACGGCGTCACCATCCACCGCCCGCGCTTCACTTTGATCCCCAAAGTCGGGGCCAAGCGAAACGCAGCAGCTATCGCCAAATCCGCCCTTCCCGTGATCGAGGCAATCCACGCCGAAGATCCGATCGATCTGATCGATGCGCAGTTCTTCTTCCCCGATGGCCCGGCGGCAGCGACAATAGCGGAGGCTATGAACCTCCCGCTTTCGATCAAGGCGCGGGGCAGCGACATCACCTATTGGGGCCAGTTTGACTTTGCCCGCGATCAGATGCTGCGCGCAGCTGAACGGGCCGATGGCTTGATCGCCGTGAGCAAATCACTCGAGGCGCAGATGGGCGATCTGGGGATGCCTCGCGGCAAAATCCGGGTGCATTATACTGGCCTTGATCGGGACAAATTCCGTCCGCTCGAACACACGCAATTGCGCGCGCAGATGAGCCGGGAGCTGGGCTTTGCCTTGCCCGACAATGCGCCGGTCCTGACCTGCGTGGGTGCCCTGATAGAGCGCAAGGGTCAGGATATCGCCATCGCCGCTCTCTCGCAGATCGAAGGCGCGCGGCTGGTGCTGGTTGGAAAGGGCGATGATGAGGCGCATCTGAAAGACCTCGCCCGCGATCTGGGCCTGGCCGACCGGGTCTTTTTCGCAGGCTCGCTCGACCACGATATGCTGCCGCTGATCCTTTCAGCCAGCGATGTGATGGTGCTGCCGACCTCGAATGAAGGGCTTGCCAATGCCTGGGTAGAGGCGCTGGCCTGCGGGACGCCAGTTGTGACCTGCGATGTGGGCGGAGCGCGCGAGCTGATTACCAACAACACCGCTGGACGTCTGGTCCACCGCAATCCGGAGAGCGTAGCGGCGGGCGTGAACGAGGTGCTCAACAATCCACCCATGCGCCAAGCCGTCGCAGCCATGGCGGAACGGTTCAGCTGGGAAACGAATGCGCTTGAGCTGGCGGCGCACTTTAACGCGCTGACCAAGTAAGCAGACTCCGCCGGGAGCATTAAACGGTCCGCCCCCAACGGACCACGAGCGCAAGCGCGCGAGCCGCAGGTGCACCGTAACGAAGTGAAGGAGCTGCACCGAGGAGTTCGCCCGAATGGGCGAACACAGGCAATCACGCCCCTTACAGTTCCCCCAGAACCTTCTTTTCCTGCCGGTCCATCTCGGTCTCTTGCGGCACAAAGCTGTCCGATGTCACGCCCAGCCAGATCAGGATGGGTGCTGCAAGATAGACGCTGGAATAGGTCCCGATAAACAGGCCTGCGGTGATCGCCGCGACCAGTCCAAACAGGCTTGTCGGACCAGCAATCAGCAGCGGAACAAGCGCCACCAACAACGTCAAAGATGTCATGACGGTACGCGCCAGAGTCTCATTCACCGAAAGGTCCAGCAGCTCTGGCAGAGGCATCTTGCGATACTTCTTCAGGTTCTCACGGATGCGGTCATAGACCACGATCGTGTCGTTCAGCGAGTAGCCGATGATCGCCAGAATAGCGGCAATGATCTGGAGCGAGAACTCCCACTGCGTCAGAGCAAACATCCCAAGCGTAAGCGACACGTCGTGGAACAGGGCGAAGAGCGCTCCGACCCCGAACTGCCACTCAAACCGTATCCAGATGTAGAAGGCGACCATCACCATCGCAGCTAGCAGAGCAATTTGCGCATCCCAGGCAAACTCGCCCGAGACCTTGCCCGAAACGCTGTCCACGCCGTCGATACGAATGTCGGGGTGGTCCGCCTGAATTGCGGTCACGATGGAATCGGCCATCTGGTTGGCGAAGTCGGGATTGCCATCCGCCTCGGGCGGGAGCTTCACGCGGATCGAGACCTCATTGGGTTCGCCAAAGCGCTGAACGATAGGGTCTTCAACACCCTCAACCGCGCCGATTGTCTCGCGCAGCTCGACCACAGGGGCCTCTGCCGTTTCGGTAAAGGTCGCGCGGATCTCCTGACCGCCGGCAAAATCGACGCCGAGGTTCAGACCCTGCGTGTAAACCGCTCCCCAGCTGCCGAGGATCAGAAAGATGCTGAGCACAAAGAAGGGCACGCGCAGGCGCAGGAAACGAATGTTGGTGTCTTGCGGGACTAGCTTGAGAAGTTTCATCACCCGCTCCTTAAATCGTAATGTCTTTGGGGCGTTTTGCGGAGAGGTATCCGCTCACCCACATTTTGGTCAGCACCACGGCGGTGAAGACCGAAGTTATAAGGCCAAATACCAGCACAATGGCGAAGCCACGGATCGGTCCCGAACCAAATGCGAAAAGCAACGCGCCTGCGATAAAGTTGGTAATGTTCGCATCGTAAATCGCGCGGCTGGCTTCTTTGTAGCCATTTTCAACCGCGGTGATGATCTTTCGCCCACGCTTGCGTTCCTCTCGAATACGCTCGTTAATCAGCACGTTCGCATCCACCGCCGCGCCAACCGTTAGGACGAACCCCGCGATCCCAGGTAGCGTCAAAGTGAAGTTAAAGATCGCCATTATGCCCAGTAGGATCAGGACGTTGAAGACCAGCGCGACGGTCGCATAGACGCCGAAACGGCCATAAGTCGCAATCATCAGCGCAATCACCGCGAGCGAGCCAATCAGCATCGCGATCATACCGGAACGGATCGATTCAGCGCCAAGATCGGGACCAACCGTGCGTTCCTCCACAACGGTCAGCGGTACCGGCAGCGCGCCTGATTGCAGCGAGATCGCGAGCTCTTTGGCGGTCTCAGCATTGAAGTTACCCGAGATTTGCGCCCTACCACCAAGGATTGGTTCGTTGAATCTTGGCGCAGAAATCACCGCCCCATCGAGAATGATCGCAAAACGCTCGCCAACATTCTGGGTCGAGAGGGTAGCAAACCTTGCCCCGCCCTGCTGATCAAATGCGATTTCTACAATGTCCTCATTATTTCGCTGGTCCTTGCCTGCCTGCGCATTGACCAAGTTGTCACCGCGAATTCCGCCGAGGCGCTTCACCGCTTCAAACTGACCTTCGGAGTCAGAGCCCTCGGCGTAAGGAAAAATTTGACTACCCGGATTGGCGATGCCGGCAGCGGTGTTGGTCGGGAGAGCCTGCTGGTCCACCAACTTGAACTCGAGCTCCGCTGTCTTACCTAGCAATCGCTTAAGTGCGACGGGATCTTGTAAGCCAGGAACCTGCACAACGATGCGCGTGTCACCTTGGCGAATGATCGTGGGCTCACGCGTGCCAAGCGAGTTGATCCTGCGGCGGACCACTTCAACAGCGCCCTCCATCGCGGAGTTCAGCGCGACGTTAAGGCCGGACTCGGTTGGAGTGAGGATCATGCGCTGCGTATCGACAACGCTCAATTCCCACTCAGGGGTAAGGCCACCGCCATCACCCATCATGATGGGTTCGAGCAGGCCGCGGGCGCGGTCAATGTCGGAAGAAGAATCGAGCAGGAAAGACAGCTGCCCATTGGCGCGCGACGTGTCGCCAAATTCAATCGCAGGTGTCGCATTGTCGAGCGCGGCTCTGACGGCCTCTTCGGTGTTTTCGAGCTTCTGTGAGGCAACGTCATCCGGATTGGCTTCAAGCAACAAGTGCGAGCCACCGGCCAGGTCGAGGCCCAGGTTCACCCGCGGCAGCCAGCTTTCCTCGTCGTCATCATCCGATGCAGGCGCGGTGATAGAGATGTCCTCCGGCACCACGACTGGTTCTTCGGACTCACCAAAGAACGGGCTTAGCAACGACGGCAAAGCAGCCGCCGCCAAACCGACGGTCAAAAGCCACAGCGAAATCTTTTTCCAGAGGGGTGTATCAAGCATTGCCGCTCAACGTGGTCCTTTTGAGATGTATCTTCGATGTCTAAGCTTGGCGCCAAAGCGCCGCTTAGTCGTTGGCGGGTTTGCCGCCCGGCTCGATCAGGTCTGCGATGGTGGCCTTGACCGCTTTCACGCGCACGTCTTTGCCCAGCTCCAGATCGACATAGACATCATCGACTTTGACGACCTTGCCGACCAGACCGCCTTGCGTGACGACCTTGTCGCCTTTCTTAAGGCCGCCGACGCGCTCCTGATGCTCTTTCTGGCGTTTGATCTGCGGACGCATCAGCAGGAACCAGAAGATCGCGATCATACCGCCGATCAGAATAAGGTTGGTCCACCAAGGTGCCTGCGGTGGCGCAGCTCCAGCAGCGGCGAGAAGGTCAAGCATAGTTCAAAAGCCCGTAAATCGTTGTCGTTCTGGAGGGCATTTGCGGCCTGTAGCCCAAGCCTTTTCCCTCACAATCCCATGTAAGTGGGCGCGCGTAGCAGCAATACAAGCACTGGGCAATTGAGGTGTAGCAATGGGCGGTGCATTGCGGGGGAAGCGCACGGATCGCATTTCAACGCGCAAGCGGCTTGCCAGCCGGTGTCAGCCCGCTTATAGCGCGCCTCCTCCACTGGAACGGGAAGTAGCGCAGCCTGGTAGCGCATCACACTGGGGGTGTGGGGGTCGCAGGTTCGAATCCTGTCTTCCCGACCAGTGGAGAATTTTCTTACAGCCAATTCAAACTGTTTGGCGCAGCCATTGCTGGCGCTCGAACCTGCTTGGCGGGGGTGTGGGGGTCGCAGGTTCGAATCTGCGTCTTCCTGACCAGTGGAGAATTTTCTTACGGCTTTGAGATGGCGACGAGCGCTTGGCCTTCTCGTTCGTCGAGTGGCGCGTCGAGCACGACCACATTCGCCCCTGCTCGGTCCAGCACATCGCGGCAAATGCGGTCGAAGCGGGCCCGCTCCCCATCCTCTCCGAACATCCGAACTCCATCCTGCACAAAGGCCAGATCGGGCGGGAGGTGAAGATAGAGGTCGGCAAGCGGATAGGTCGGTCCGCGCAAGGCTTCTCCAAACAGCATCTCACTCCACGCCGCTGTCATCAGCCAATCGGTGTCGGTGATGAGCCACTCGGCTGATTGGGACTGCGCCGCCGCAATCTGCACCTGCTGCTCCTTGGCAATGGCTTCAAGGTCAGCGGGCACCAGATCAGTGCCATGCTCTTCGCAATAGGCGCGGCCAGATTCAGGCACCCAGTCGCAGCCCAGCCTCTGGGCCAGAGCCTCGGTCAAGGTCGATTTGCCGACGCTCTCCACCCCGTGCAGCGCGATGACTTTGGTTTTTGGGGCCCGCTCCACTCAGCCCACCGCCTGTTGTCGGCGATGCGCCTTGAGCCACTGCCATAAGCCAAGCGATGCCAGCACGAGGAACACGACGTAGAGCCCGCTCGTCGGGACCAGATCGCGGGTGTAAAACAGCCAGATCGCCAGCACATCAACGATGATCCAGTAAATCCAGCTTTCAATCCGACGCAGCACCATCAGCACTTGCGCGCTCACGCTCATCATCGCGATGGCGGCGTCGGGATAGGGTGCGGCCGCGTCGGTGTAGCGCTCCATCGCAAAGCCAAGCCCGAGGCAAAGGGCTCCGGTCGCAACCATCACCGCGCCGATCAGCCACATCGGCGACCAGTGCACGATCACCTCGCCCTTTTGCCCCTGCACCCTGTGCCAGCTCATCCAGCCATAGATTTGCGTCGCGAAGAAAAACACCTGAAGGCCCATATCGCCATAGAGCCGCGCGTCGAGGAAGATCATGAAGTAAAGCGACACCATCGCAATGCCGAACGGATAGTTCCAAATGCTGCGCCGCACGAGCAGGCCGACATTGAGTATGCCAAGCAGCACGGCAAGCCATTCGATGTAAAACAGCATTCGCCCCAGCCTTTACTTGTAGTGCCCTCTCTCTGGGCGCGCCTTTCACCAGAACGGGACCGCTTTTGTCCAGAGCCTTTGGTTCAAAAGGGAGCAGCTTACGGGATCGAATAACCGCTATCTCCGTTGTGCAGGGAATTGTGGGCTTTGCGGCGTTCATCGAGTGCTGAAACCCGTTCGTCCCTCGTGGCTGTTATTTTATTTCAACTGAGCGCAATCGCCCCTCCCATGATCCCGTCACCCTCTCCTAGACGCCTCGCGCGATCGGCTCTGCTGGCAGGCACTGCCGCCCTCTTCGTCGCGGGCGCGCCAGCTGCTGCAGCCTCCGAGAGCAGCTCGGCGCCGCAGGATGAGACCGGGGAAGCCTCCACCCAGGAAAACACCCGCCGCACCTTCGTGCCAGAGGATTTCGCCCGCTTCGCCCCGCGTAGCGCGCTCGACATGGCCGAGCAGATCCCCGGCTTCTCCATCCGTTCTGATGAAGGCGAGCGTGGACTTGGTCAGGCGAACACCAATGTCATCGTCAACGGGCGGCGTATCTCAGGCAAATCCAACGGGCCGGTCGAAGCCTTGCGCCGCATCCCCGTCGAAGAAGTCGTGCGGCTGGAGCTGGTTGACGGGGCGAGCCTCGACATTGGCGGGCTCACCGGACAGGTTCTGAACGTCGTCACCAGCTCGACAGGAAGCATCACCGGTCAGTTCCGATACTCGGCCGAATGGCGTGATCGCGGCGTGCCTTTCCGCTGGAGCGACGGGCAAATCTCCCTTGCAGGTGGCGGGGAGAAGACCGAATGGACGCTCAGCTTTGAAAATGACGCGGGACGGCGCGGTGACGAAGGCATAGAGCTGGTCTTCGACACCGATGGGGACCTGATCGACACGCGCGATGAGCAAAGTTTCCGCAACTCCGACCGCCCCACCCTGTCGGGCTCCTTCACCCGAACCGCCATCAACGGCAACGTTCTCAACCTGACCGGCCTTGTTCAGGGGTTCATCAACCGCGATACCGAGATTTCGGTGCGAAGTGGCAGCATTTCGGCCGTTGATCGGACCCGAACCTTCCGCTCGACCGAGGACGAGTACAATTTTGAAGTCGGCGCGGATTACGCTTTTGGCCTTGGCGCAGGCACGCTCAAGGTGATCGGCTATCACCGTTACGAAGACAGCCCCACCGTCTCGCGCGTCACCACCGTCTTCGCCGATGGTACCCCGGATGAAGGCTCTGTCTTCACCCGCGACGCTGATGAGGGCGAGACGATTGCGCGGGCCGAGTACAGTTTCAAGGGGCTGGGCGGAGACCTGCAATTTGCAGCCGAGGGCGTGCGCAACTTTCTCGACATCGAATCTACCTTTGAAGAGCTGGACGCAAATGGCGTGCTCCAGCCGGTCGACTTCACCGGAGCGAGTGCGCGGGTTGAAGAGGACCGGGCTGAGGCAAGCGTCACCTATGGGCGGGCGCTGTCGGACAATTTCCTGATCCAGCTCTCCCTTGGCGCGGAATATTCGCAGATCAGTCAGTCGGGTGCTGCCGGCCAGACTCGATCCTTCCGCCGGCCCAAGGGCTTTGCCTCATTCGATTGGAAGGCCAACCCGGACCTCAACATTTCAGGTCGCGTGGAGCGGGTCGTGGGCCAGCTCGACTTTTTTGATTTCATCGCTGTGGCTGACTTGGATCAGGACCGCGTCGATGTGACGAATTCCAACCTCGTCCCGCCGCAAACCTGGCGGCTGGAGCTGGAAGCCACGCAGAGCCTTGGCGACCTTGGGTCCTTCAACCTGCGCGGCTTTTACGAAGATATCAGCGATATTGTCGACCAGATCCCTATTGCTGGTGGAGGCCAATCCCCCGGCAACATTGATTCCGCGACTCAATATGGGTTCGAGGCTGAGCTGACTTTGCTGTTTGATCCCGTCGGTATCAAAGGCCTGCGCCTTGACCTCAGCAGTGAGTGGACCGACAGCGAGGTGATCGACCCGCTGCTCGGCACGCCGCGGCAGATCTCGGGCTTGCGCTTCTTCGACTTCAACGCAGAGCTGCGGCAAGACTTTTTCGGCACCCCGTGGGCCATCGGCGGGAATTTCTTCTACGATGAGAACCGGCCCAATGTGCGACTGGACGAGATTTCCCAGGGGCTGGAAACCCCCGGCTTTGCGCGCGTCTTTATCGAGCACAAGGATGTTCTCGGCATGACCGCTCGGTTCCGCTGGGCAAACTTCATCAACCGCAAGAACCGCTTTGATCGCACGATCTTTGACGACCGAGTGGCGGGTCTGGTGGACTTTGTAGAGGACCGCGACCGCACCTTCGGCCAGATTTTCTCCTTCGATCTTGAAGGCTCATTCTAGCCGCCGCTTGCGCGCGCTCCCTCCCCCGCCTAACCGGCTTTGAGCGAAGGGAGCCACCATCCAATGACACAAAAGATGCGCAGCTGGCTGTTTGCACCGGGCGACAGCGAAAAGAAGATGGGCAAGGCGATTGCAAGCGAGGCGGATATCGCTCTGCTCGACCTTGAGGATTCGGTGGTTCCGGAACGCAAGGCTGAGGCGCGCGCGATGGTGGCCGAAGCGATTGCTGGAGCGCCCGAGAAATCGCGCATCTGGGTCCGTGTGAACCCGCTCTCCAGCGGCTGGACTGAGGCCGATCTCGACGTCGTCCTTGCAGCGGGACCGGGCGGGCTGTTTCTGCCCAAGGCTGAGGGCGGGCATGACGTGGCGACGCTCGACGCAATGCTCTCCCCCCGTGAAGAAGCTGCTGGCATCTCTGCTGGGTCAACCAAAGTTGCAGCGTTGGTGACAGAAACCGCCGCCGCGATGTTTAACACCGGCACCTATGACGGGGCGCCGCGCTTGGTGGCCATGAGTTGGGGCGCGGAGGACCTTTCCTCCGAACTCGGCGCGAGCGAGCAGCGCGGACCGGACGGCGAATATTCCCATGTCTACGAAATGGCGCGCAGCCTTTGCTTGCTTGGCGCGGTGAAGGCAGGGGTTGCTCCGATTGAGACGGTCCAGCCTGAATTTCGCGACTTGGAAGCGCTTGAAACCCGTGCCCGCCGGGTCCGCGCGCAAGGATTTCGCGGTATGCTCGCCATCCACCCCGCGCAAATCGCGCCGATCAATGCCGCCTTCACGCCGAGCGCGGCTGAGATCGCCCATGCCCGCGCCGTGGTGCAGGCCTTTGCGGACAATCCGGGACAGGGCACGGTGGCGATGGATGGCAATATGCTCGACCGCCCGCATCTGGCACTAGCTGAGCGGCTGCTGGCGGAGATCGAGGAATAGAGGGCGATTAACGGACCCTTTCGGACATTTAACTGTCCTACAATAACCGTATTGGTTCATCGGACTCGCCCCGCACACCATAGGAGCGCCCCCATGGCCCTACTCGAATCGCTCATCGGCCCAATCACTTCGCTCCTCGACAAGCTCATCCCGGACAAGGAAGCGCGCGCCAAGGCCCAGCTGGAATTGCTCAAGCTGGAGGGCACGCAGGAGATGCAGCTGATCGAGGCGCGCCTGCAAGCTATTGTTGCAGAGGCGCAATCGGTCGATCCCTGGACCAGCCGCGCCAGGCCCAGCTTCCTTTATGTCATGTATATCCTGATCCTGACCGCTCTTCCGATGGGGCTGCTTTCGGCCTTCAACCCAACGGCCGCTAAGGAGATTGCAGAGGGCATGAACGCCTATCTCGGCGGGTTGCCGGATTCGCTCTACGCCCTGTTTGGCACCGGCTATCTCGGCTACACCGCCGCGCGGCAGTGGGGTAAGGTGAAGGGCGTCGACAAATAGAGTGATGTGCAGGCGAGAGTCCTACCGCTTCACATAATGCCCATGGACCCAACCCGTATCCGTTGGCGCGCCATTGCCGTCGAGCGCTGAGACTTCGAGCCATATCCCCGCTTCGCCAAGCAGCTCCAACTTTGTGCCATTGGCGAGGGTCTTGACCACGCCATGCTCCGTGCCCGGCCCTGATCGCAGGTTGAGCCCGCTTGCCGCGTCCACGGTCGCATCGGGCGCATCGTCGCCGCCGCGCGTTTCGAGCAGCGCATTGCGAAAACGCATCATGTTGAAGGCGGGTCCGGGATCGTGTTTGCGCACCGGGGCAATGTCGTCATGGCCGACAATCTCGTCGATGCCGTATTTGTCGATCAAGGCGGCGACGACCGCCTCTGCGACCTCCATCTGCGCCTGGGGATAGGGCTCCCACCCGATTGGAGTGCGCGATCCATTGGGGTTGCCATTCTTGTGCACGGCAATCACCGGATCAGAAATGCGCGCTCCCGAATAGGATTGCCAGCCACCATTTGCAGATTGCAGCGGCCCCCAATTGGCAAGCTCAATCCCGATCGAATATTTGTTGAGGCCAACCAAGTCGCCCCATCGCGACCGGCCTGCATGCCAAGCGATCTTGTCGAAAGGCACGCATTGGATCACCGATCCATCGCGTCCGATCACCAAATGGGCCGAGGCCCGCGCCCGGCTCTGCTTGAACCAATTGGCTGAAGATTTGGCCGAGCTTCCCGCCGTGTAATGCATGACGACGATTTTCGGCGTGTTGGCGTAAGAACCGCTTTTATTGGGCGAGGCGATCTGTTCGACAGGATCGCCATTCTGCTTCAAAATGCCCCGTGCGATCGTCCAGGTGCTAGCGCAATGACAAGTCATAATTTTCCCTCATATGGCGCGACCCGGGAAAACAACTCGGCTTTGAACATCGTCGATCAATACGGCCAAATTATGCCTGCTGGCAGTTTGCGCGAAGGTCATCGTTCCCTTCCTGGCCCTCAGCCCATGAACACGCCCCAATGATCGCGTCGACAAACCGATGCGTCATTAACCCTTCTGCAACGCGGAATGCCTAGGCGTTTGGGCTTGGAGTAGCCCGTCGATGATACAGCTCATTTACACCAGTACAGCATCGCCTGATCTTGCCTCAGGTGAGGTATTCCGCATCGTCAATCGCTCTGCTGCAAACAATGCGCAAACGGGCCTTTCGGGCTTCTTGTTGTTCTACAATGAACGTTTCTTCCAAGTGTTAGAGGGCTCGCCGGATGCGATCGATGCCCTGATGATCAAGCTTGAGTCCGATCCGCGGCACCATTCGATCCGAACGGTGTCACGCAAGATCATTGCTGCGCCCAGCTTCGGCAAATGGCGCATGAAACGGTTGATCGCCTCGCCCGACGTGACGGCGCTGGAGAAGATCGATGAGGAACTCACCAAGGCGCCGCAAGATGTTCTCGAGGCGTTGACAGGCTTCCTTGCCCAGCAATCCCCCTCAAAGGCGGCCTAACGCCTCCCCTTTGACGCGAAAGCTCATGAATCCCGCAGCGGGACAGGTAAACGCTTCGCTTTGTGGAACAGCATTAACCTGCTAGAAACTAAGGGACTCGCGCATGCAGGCGCTGGTGTCTCATTCTCGGTGGTGCAATCGGGTTTGGGTTAGATGGGGGAAATTTTCATGAAAAATGCCTTTTTTATAGGTGCTTCTGTTGTGGCGCTTTCGATGTCCGCGGGTGCGCTTGCGCAAAACAATGACAGCGCGGTCACACAGGCCGGCGCAGGCAACGATGCCGATGTGACGCAGACCGGCTCCGACAACGAATCTGTTGTAGACCAAGACGGAACGGCGACCGGCGTCGACGGCATCGCCAATGAAGCGACCATCTTGCAGGAAGGCACAAACGGCTATTCCGAAGCTACACAGGCGGGTGACAACATCCTGAACGTCACTCAGACGAGCACCAGCGATGGCATGAATTCTGAGGTGTTTCAGGAAAACGGAGGCGGCGGCACAAGCAACCAGGCCGATATTATTCAACGCGGTCTTGGATCGGGTTTTGGCTCAGGCACCGGCTCCTTTGTCGATCAGAGTGGCACCAATGGCGACATTGATGTGGTGCAGGACACTGGCACAACCGATGCAGTCAGCGTCGTTATGCAAAGTGACGAGAACCAGAGCGCGACCGTGACGCAGACGGCGGGTATCAATGTCACGTCTTTCGTTGAGCAAGAAGAGAACAGTCAGACCGCAACCGTGCAACAGACCGGTGACGATAATTTCTCCAACATTTTTCAGTCACAGCGCGCTAACGATGCAGATGTGCTGCAAACCGCGGCAGGCAACTCGTCGACCATCATCCAAGATGGCGAGCAGGGCGATGTTGATGTCGATCAGACTGGGACCGGCAATGACAGCTTTGTCGATCAGGACAACGACACGGATCGCGGTGACATTCTGATCACGCAGAGCGGAATGGATAACGAATCGCGCGCTTTTCAGGACGACGATGATTCCGACATCACCCACACCCAGACCGGGAATGAAAACTTCGCTGACACCGATCAGGGCAGCGAGGACAGTTTCAGCACGATCACGCAGTCAGGCAACAATAACCGTGCGACCGTTGTGCAGGGAGATGTCTCTGACGATCAGGTGAGCACGATCACTCAGTCGGGCGATCGCAACGTTGCAAATGTCGTGCGCCAGGGCTCGGATGTGTCCGGCCCGGCAGACGACAACAACTCCAGCATGATCACGCAGACCAGCAACGACAACTTCGCAAGTGTCGAGCAGGTCGCTAGAAACAGCGTCCACACGTTGGTGCAGGAAGTGGGTGACTTTAACCGCAGCACGACCGTTATTGGCAATGTCGCTGCGTTTGCGAGCCCGCTTCCTGATGGCAGCACAGTTACGATCCTTCAGTCAGGCAGCATGAACACCTCGACCGTGACCGCTTCGAGCGAGATGAGCGACGTGTTCGTTGATCAGATCGGCACCATGAACACCTCGACCGTGACGCAGAACCTGGCGGGCAATATGAACACCGCTGATGTCAATCAGAACGGCGACGATGGCACATCGACAATGACGCAATCTGGCACGAGCAATATGGCTATCCTCAACCAGGACGGCACCTTCAACGTCAGCTTGATCACGCAGGATGGTACATCCAACATGGCAACCCACAATCAGAACGGCACAAACGACTTTGCCTCGACCAGCCAGAACGGCATGGGCAATGTCGCGACAGTGACACAGAACGCTCCGTGATAATCTGAAACAGAGTTTGAAAACGCGCGAAGGGCGGTAAGGGAGACCTTGCCGCCCTTCGTCCTTTCTCTGGCTGGAAACTCACGCTAGTCACGGGCTTATGAGCAAAGCTTCAAACACCATCTATGTCCTGAACGGCCCGAACCTGAACCTGCTCGGCCTGCGCGAGCCAGAGATTTACGGGTCGACCACGCTCGATGAGATTGCGGGCATGCTGGAGGACCGGGCGCGCGAGCTCGGCTTTGCCATCGATATGCGCCAGACCAATCACGAAGGCATGCTGGTTGACTGGCTGCATGAGGCGCAAGCTGAGGGCGCGCGGGCAGTGCTGCTGAATGCGGCGGCCTATACTCACACGTCGATTGCGCTGCTCGATGCGTGTCGGGCGATAACCACTCCGGTGATCGAAGTGCACCTCTCCGATCCAAAAACGCGAGAGGAATTCCGCCATCGCTCTTATGTCGGGATGGGTGCGGTCAAGACGGTCGAGGGGCACGGGGCTGATTCCTACCGCATCGCGCTCGAAGCCGTAGCGTCAGGGGAAGTCTGAGCGCTCCAGAGCGAGCGACCTTTGATTCTGTCACATAATCGACATTTTTGAACGCTTGCCACTTGCCAGCCGCAATTGGCGTGAATAGGCACCACAGCTTATTCGCTTCTGACGCGAAACCATAATAGGGGATTGCATGGCTACCAAGAAGCCAAGCGCCGGCTCCAAGTCCGGCATGAATATCGACACCGCTCTCGTGCGTGAACTGGCAGAGTTGCTGAACGAGACCGGGCTAACCGAAATCGAAGTTGAGGATGATGACCGCAAGATCCGCGTAGCGCGCGGAGGCACGACCGTTGCTGCGGCGGCGCCTGTGGCAGCGCCCGCTCCTGTCGCGGCACCGGCGGCCGCTCCGGCTCCCGCAGCGGCGGAAGAAGCGCCCGCTGCCGATCATGCAGGTGCGCTGATGTCTCCGATGGTGGGCACCGTCTACCTTGCTCCAGAGCCCAGTGCAGCCAACTTCATCAAGGTCGGCGACAGCGTTGCCGAGGGCGATACGCTGCTGATCGTTGAGGCGATGAAGGTCATGAACCCGATCACCGCTGACAAGGCTGGCACGATCAAAGCGATCCTGGTCGAGAACGCCCAGCCGGTCGAATTTGACCAGCCACTCGTCGTAATCGGCTGATTGCTATGACGATTTCTCGCATCCTGATCGCCAATCGCGGCGAAATTGCGCTGCGCATTCACCGCGCGGCGCATGAAATGGGGATTGAGACCGTCGCGGTGCACTCCACCGCCGACGCGGACGCGATGCATGTGCGGCTGGCGGACCACGCGGTCTGCATTGGGCCGCCTGCTGCGACCGACAGCTATCTCAACCACGCCGCGATCATCTCGGCTGCCGAAGTTGCGGGCTGCGACGCGATCCATCCCGGCTATGGCTTCCTCTCGGAGAACGCCAAATTCGCCGAGATTGTCGAAGCGCACGACATCGCCTGGATCGGCCCAAAGCCGGAACACATCGTCACGATGGGCGACAAAGTGCAGGCGAAGAAGACCGCCGGTGATCTGGGTCTGCCATTGGTGCCAGGCTCCGACGGAGCGGTCTCCGACCCTGAAGAGGGCAAGAAGATCGCCGCTGAAATCGGCTATCCCGTCATCATCAAGGCTGCCTCCGGTGGCGGTGGTCGCGGCATGAAGGTGTGCGAGAGCGAAGATCAGCTCGAAACACTAATGAGCCAGGCGGGCTCCGAAGCCAAAGCCGCATTCGGCGATGCGACCGTCTATATCGAGAAATATCTCGGCAATCCGCGCCACATCGAATTTCAGGTCTTCGGCGATGGCAAGGGCAATGCGATCCATCTGGGTGAGCGCGATTGCTCGCTGCAACGCCGCCACCAAAAAGTGCTGGAAGAGGCCCCCTCCCCCGTCATCTCTCACGAAGAGCGCATGCGGATGGGTGAGGTCTGCTCAAAGGCCATGCGCGACATGTCCTATCGCGGCGCGGGAACGATCGAGTTTCTATGGGAGAACGGCGAGTTCTACTTCATCGAAATGAACACCCGCCTGCAGGTCGAACACCCTGTCACCGAAGCGATCACCGGCGTCGATCTGGTGCGCGAACAGATCCGTATCGCGGCGGGTAAGCCACTCTCGGTCAAGCAGGAAGAACTTGAATTCCGGGGCCACGCCATTGAGTGCCGGATCAACGCCGAAGACCCGTTCAACTTCACGCCTTCGCCCGGCAAGGTGACCTATTATCACCCGGCTGGCGGCATGCATGTGCGGGTCGATTCAGGCCTATACGCAGGTTATTCGATCCCGCCCTATTACGATTCCATGATTGCCAAGCTAATCGTCTATGGCCGCGACCGCGAAGGGTGCATCATGCGCCTGCGCCGCGCTTTGGAGGAAATGGTGGTCGAAGGGGTCAAGACGAACATCCCGCTGCATCAGGAATTGCTGCGCCAGGATGACGTGCTGCACGGCGACTACACGATCAAATGGCTCGAAGAGTGGCTTGAGACCCGCGAAGACTGAGCCGCAACCACTACGGTCACGCGCAATCGCCTCTAGCCTGTGAGCGCGACAGGCGGTTCCAGCTCCTTCACCTCCAACCCACTGGCGGTGCTTGGCGAGGCTCCGGGATCGTCCAGCATGCTGAGCGGGCAGGTCAGGCGATAGATGAAGGTCGCGGGCGCTATATCTACCCTCCCCTTCCCACCCAGCAGACGTGGAATGGTCTGGCGCAACAAGGTCTCGCTGAAACTGGTCAGAGGCTCTGGCGTGTAGGTGCCGTCACCTTCCACCGCCTGATCGAACGCATCTGCCCCGCCCGCCACGAACGTTTCGCGCCATTCGAGAGTGAACTCAGCCGCGCACCCAGCTTGCGTGTGCACATCCCACGATATTGCAACCCGTCCTCGGGCCTGTTCTGGATGCCCCATCTGCGCAAAACGCGCGCCCAACTCCCAGACAATCAGGCTAAGCTGCTGCGCTCCTTGAGTGCCGATGTCGAGCGGCGGCCCAGCCACGCACAGCTCTCCGCGCGGACTTGCGAAAAGCGGTTCGAGCTGCCGCATGATGACATATTCGAGAGAAACACCGCCCGGCTCATCCTGTTCAACCACTGCGGCTGTGGCGACGGTCAGCGCATTGACGCGGCCCCGGAGCGCTCGCAGGAAACCGTCGGGATTGGCGCTGTCCTCCCTGGGCTGGTCGACCAATGAGGAAACGACATGGATCAAATTGCGGTTGCGCTGAACTGTCTCGCGCGCCGTAATGGCGAGCTGCGATTTCGCCACTTCCAATTCCCCAGTTCGCCGCTTCACCCGCGCCTCCAACTGGTGACGTGTCTGGGAGAGATCAGCGAGCGCAACTTCCAATTGCTCAACAACGGCATCATGCCGGTCCTGTGTGGGCAGGCCAACAACGTCCAAAGCTCGCCGGATCAGGCCAAAGGCTAAAACCAGCAAAAGCACGGCACTGACCAGCTTCACCGCTCCAAACAAACCTGCCAACAGGCCAGGCAGCGGGTACCATAGGCTGACAAGATCAAGCGCTTGGCCAAATCCGATGGTGAGGAGCAAGGCCGCAAAAATGCTCAGCAATCGGCGGTAGGCACTTTCGGGCCGATGCCGGAGAACCAGAGCAATCACGACTGGGATGAGGCAGCACGCAATGACAACCATGACTTCAGACGCGAACCACAGCGACCCCGCCCACGCGTCCGCATCTGGCCGCATGCTGGGGGGATAGGTCTGGTCATTCGTTAACAAGCGCGCACCTCAATTGAGCTCGCTCTTACCAAGCATACTGGCTCAACAGCCCTACCCCTGCCCCCGGGGCAAATACCTAGTTCGCGGTCGATTGAGCCTTATCGAGCCAGCCGCCCTTGCACTTTGCTGCATATGCTCACACAAAAGCAGCGCAGTGTTGCACCCCAGCGGGATCGGGGGATCACCTATTTAAGGCCCTGAGATGAAACACGATATTCAGTCGCGCACGGATTCCGAGCGATTGCCTCCCGCACGCACAGGAGCCTCGCCCAAAACGCAGATCGTTGTCGTTGGCGGAGGCGCTGGCGGGTTGGAGCTGGTGCGGCGGCTGGGCGCGCGTTACGGCAACAAGCATCACGACATCATTCTGGTCGACCAGAACCTCAGCCATATCTGGAAGCCGCTGCTTCATGAAGTTGCCGCGGGGTCGCTCGACGCCAATCTCGACGAAGTTGGCTATCGCGGGCATTGCGCCAAATGGGGCTACCGTTTCTTTCACGGGCGGCTGGAAAGCATTGATCGCGAGGCCAAGACCATCACCCTCGCCCCGGTCATGGACGATTTTGGCGAGGAGCTGATCGGGACGCACACTTTGCGGTACGATATGCTGGTGCTGGCCATGGGATCGGTCTCGAACGACTTCGGCGTGCCGGGCGTGGCGGAGCACTGCCTGTACCTCGATAGCCGGGTCCAGGCTGATCGCTTCCGCACGAAGCTGCTCAACCACTGCCTGCGCGTCAGCCGCGCGATGATCGCTGACCCGGACGCAGATGAGCGGGTCAAGGTTGCGATTGTCGGAGCGGGCGCGACGGGGGTTGAGCTTGCCGCAGAGCTTTACAATGCGGCAGGGGCGCTGCGCCACTATGGGCTTGAAGTGTTTGATGAAAACCGGCTTGACGTGACACTGGTTGAGGCGGGTCCGCGGATCCTCCCCGCCCTTCCTGACAAGCTTGCCAAGGCAGCGAAATCCGAGCTGGAGGCGCTGGGTGTTGAAGTCCGTGAGAGCACGCAGATCGTTCGGGCGGAACGCCGCTGCCTTGTCACTAAAGAGGAAGAGCGGATCGAAGCGCATCTGATCGTTTGGGCCGCAGGCGTGAAAGGCGCAGACTTCCTCACTACGCTGGGCCTTGAGACCACGCCGCGAAACCAGATCCTGGTCAAGGATACGCTGCAATCGGTGACCGATCCCGACATCTTCGCACTGGGAGATTGCGCGTCCTACACTCCCCCCGGAGAGACCCTGCCGATCCCCCCGCGCGCCCAGGCCGCACACCAGATGGCGAGCACCGTGTTCGAAAACATTCGGCGGCGGGAGCGGGGTAAACAACTGAAACCCTTCGTCTATGACGACAAGGGCTCGCTGATCTCCCTCAGCCGTTTCTCAACCGTAGGCAGCCTGATGGGCAACCTGATCGGCGGCGCGATGGCGGTCGAGGGGCGGCTGGCACGCTTCATCTACGCCTCGCTCTACCGCCTGCACCTGATCGGCATTCACGGCTGGCTTAAGGGCATGGGGCTGATGCTGATCGGAAGGGTCAACCGGATTGTGCGGCCGAAGCTGAAGTTGCACTGACCTTAGCTGCGAGCGAGCCGAATTTTGGCTTTCCCTGGCTCCATTGCGGTGTCCTCTGGGCATTGTCCACGAACAAACTCGGTCGATTGGTGGTTGTTCAGGTCAGGGTCCCACAGCTGCACTATCCGCAACTGACCTAAGGTCTTGATACGGTGCTTGTGTCCGCTCTCCGGATGCAGCTCAATTTTTTCGTGCGATCTGTCCCATTGAATAAAGTGTGACGCAGCGAAGTAATCGAAGTGTTTGCCTTCGCGCCAATCGACTATATCGACCCGCCAACTTTTGCCGCGCGCTTCATCAGTTCTGAGTTCGAAGGCAAAAGTGTCGCGATGAAAGTAGCAACCGACAAACTCCGCCGGGTCGATCGGCGCACGGCCACACGCACCCAAAGCAGCAAGCGCCATCAATCCGACAAGGCCAAGCCGAAGCTTGGGTAAGGTCAAAGCGGCACACCCGGCGCGTGTTTCGACGTGCGGATGGTCAGCGAGGTTTTGACGCTGGCGACATTGGGCGCTGGCGTCAGCTTGCTGGTCAGGAATTCCTGAAAGCTTTGAAGGTCTTGGCTCACGATCTTCAAGATGAAGTCAATCTCGCCATTGAGCATATGGCACTCGCGGACCTCTGGCAGGTCGGCCATGTGCTCTTCAAATTCACGCAAAGCGCTTTCGGCCTGGCTCTTCAAGCTCACCATCGCAAAGACGGTGATCGCAAAGCCCAGTTTGGATGGGTCGAGATCGGCGTGATAGCCGCGGATTACGCCGTCTTCCTCCAGCCCCCGGACACGGCGAAGGCAAGGCGGCGCGGTAAGGCCAACACGCTGGGCCAATTCCACATTGGTCACGCGCCCTTCCGCCTGAAGCTCGCTCAACAGCCGCTTATCAATATCGTCCAAGTTCGCCATTTCCTAAGGCCCCCGAAGGTGAAACTTTCAACGCGCAATATGGGCAGGATCGACCCTGAAAATTGCGCCCACACGTAAAACAGGCTTACGCGCTAACAATCACTAGCAAGAACACGCACGGTTTCACACGGTTCCGGCTAATTTTATTATGTGTGCCAGCAATTGTCCCGCTTTGCAACGCGCTCCGCGAAGCCTGTGTGTCAAGGCTCGCGCGGTGCTAGACATAGGGAGAAGAATTGCGCCATCTGCTTGCGTCGGCGCCATTCATACGGGCGCTGCTACGATCTGATGCGCCCGGACCTGTGCGCAAGCTGGAGTATGTGATGTTTTTCGACGATCGCTTAGAGACGGTGCTGCGCCAGCGCGCCGATAGCGATGTCGGAAAGCGCACACAATACAGGCAGTTGCTCGATCTTCTTGGGGCGAACTCTGCGCCGCATGAGAGCCAATCCGGCGATCCCAGCCTGCTCGCGGCTGCATGGTTGCGGATGGATGCGCTGGGGCAATCGATTCCACCTGCCAAGCGCGCGCAAATGGTCCGAGAACCGGGCTGGCGTTTCCGCAACCCACAGCTCGCCGCGCATCTGGCCGAGTTTGAGCCAGAGGTCGCGGCAGCGGCGCTGTCCCGCGCGCAGTTGAGCGAGGACGATTGGGCTGCGTTGATCCCGCGCCTGCCGGTCCGGGCGCGCGGCTTCCTGCGGCTGAGGCGCGATTTGCCGGTCGATGTGGAAGTGTTGCTGGATCGGCTTGGGGTGAGCGACCGTGGTCTTCCCTCTCCTGCCCAAATGCCCGGTGATGAGCGGGCTGCGGAGCCTGAGCCTGCGGAGACCCCGGCACCCATCGCAACGCCCGAAACAGCCATCCCGACCGGCATCGACATTGCCCGTCCGGTGGAACCGGAACCCGAAACGCCGCCTCCCCCGCCCACGCCGCAATTGGAAGAGCGCGCTTCAAATACGCAGCCGCCGCATGATTTCTCGGACGACGATGCCGACAATGATGACGATGTCGATGTTCCTGATGAGGGCGAGAACGGCGAGGAACCCTTTATGCTTGCAACGCCGATCAGCGAGGATGAACCGCTGTCGCAGGCACCGGAAGAATCCGAGCGTGAGGACGCAGACAACGCCGATCCGCAAGCCTCTGGACGCAGCGAAATCTCCGCTCTTGTCGAACGCATCGCGCAATTCCGCCGCGACCGCGAGAGCGGCGATGCGAGTGAAGGCGATGACGGCGGTTTGATGCCGCGTTTGCCCCTGGGCGAAGGCCAGTATGGCGGAGCGCGCGACATTGTCGGCTTTGGCTTTGCCGCCGATGCAAGCGGACGGATCGGCTGGGCCGAGGGCGAAGTCGCACCGATGGTCGTGGGCGCCCGGCTGGTACGCCCCGTCCGCGCCGGAACAGGTTTGGATATTCAAGAGACGGATATTGAGCGCGCTGTCAGCCGCCGCCAGCCCGTCAGCGCTGCAAGGCTCTCACTCGAGGGCGCACCGCGCATTGCCGGTGAATGGGTTGTCGATGCCCAGCCGCGCTTTACCGATGGCGGCCACTTTGCCGGATATGTCGGACGCTTCCGCCGTCCGGTACGCGCTGACAGCGCTGCGCCATCGGCTGCCGAGCAAGAGGCCGACCGCATCCGCCAGCTGCTCCACGAATTGCGCACGCCTGTGACCGCGGTTCAGGGCTATGCAGAAGTGATCCAGCAACAGCTGTTTGGCACCGCCCCGCACGAATATCGCGCTCTCGCCGCTGCGATTGCCGCTGATGCGGCGCGCATTCTGGCGGGCTTTGAGGAGATGGACCGGCTCGCGCGGCTCGAAACCGGCGGCCTCACCATTGCGCCGGGGGCTGCGGACTTGTCGGCTCAGGTTGCGCGCACGGTCAAACAACTCTCCGACGTCCTTGCCCCGCGCATGGCCGGGATCGACATCACGGCGAGCCCGGCAGACCCGCTCGACGTCGCTATCGCGCCGGAAGAGGCGGAGACGCTGCTGTGGCGGCTGCTCGCGACGCTAGCCGGTGGGTGCGCGGCGGGTGAGATGCTGGAAGCGCGGCTCTATGCCAAGGCTGAAAACGCGGCGCTGACATGCGAGATGCCTGCGGTTCTCCTGCAAGAAGAGGACATCTTCGCAGCCGAAGCTCGCCCAGTCGGCAGTGCAGTCAATGCCGGGCTGTTTGGCGCAGGCTTTGCCTTGCGGCTGGTCCGGGCCGAAGCGCGCGCCGTGGGCGGCGACTTGGTGCGCGAGGGGGAAACGTTGACGCTCACCCTGCCTCAGGTCCTTGCCCTGACACAGCCCGTGGACGAGGCAGAAGAGGACGACGAAGCCGCCGGGAATTGAGTCTTCCGCTCCGCTCGCGCAATCTGCTTTATCGGGCCTACGCACCACCGGGTAACCTCTCCCTTACCGCTTTACGCTAAGGCGGCGCGGATAAGGGATCGGAGCTCGTGATGGGCCCAATGACCGGGCAAAAGGGGAAGTGTCGCGTAATGGCTGAGGCTGCGACCAGCGTTTCAATGATTGAGCCTCCGTCGCAAAGCCGCCTGGCGCGGTTTTCGGCGGGCTTTGGTCAGCGCGTCCTGCTCACCGTCGACACCGAAGAGGAGTTCGATTGGGAGGCCCCCTTCACCCGCGACCAGCACGGCCTCAAACACGTGGCTGCAATCCCGCGTTTTCAGGCCTTCTGCGAGGGGATCGGCGCGCATCCGGTCTATCTGGTCGACTGGCCCATCGCTGGCGATGCCCGCGCGGTGGAGATCATTGGCGACGCTGTGAAGCGCGGCAAGGCTGATGTGGGCATGCAGCTGCACCCCTGGGTCAATCCGCCCTTTGACGAGGATGTGAGCGCGAGAAACTCCTATGCCGGCAGCCTTCCGCGCGAGCTTGAAGCCGCCAAGATGGCTGCTTTGCGCGACAGGATTGAAGAGGCATTCGGTTCAGCGCCCCTCATCTACCGCGCCGGGCGCTATGGGCTTGGCCCCAACAGCGCCCAGATTCTGCGCGACAACGGGATCAAGATCGACACGTCGGTTCGGTCCCTGTTCGATTACAGCGCGCAGCACGGGCCGGACTTCTCCAACCATCCGCTCGCGCCCTATTGGGTTGATGGCTCAAAGGGCGCACAGAATTTGCTCGAATTGCCCGTGACCACAGTGTTCTGGGGCGTGTTGCGTCAGCTTGGCCGTAAGCTCCACCGCGCACAGCGGCACATGCCGACCTTCTTCTCCGGCTTCTCGCGCCTCAACCTGCTCGAACGGATCGCGCTGACGCCAGAAGGGGTGAGCGCGGAGGAAGCGATCCGGGGCATAGACATTGCGCTGGACGAGGAACTGCCGCTACTGGTCCTCTCCTTCCACAGCCCCTCTCTCGCGCCCGGCTTCACGCCCTATTCGGCCAATGAAGCGGATGTGGAGGCGCTGTATGACTGGTTTGCGCAAGTTTACGCCTATCTCGGCAAGAGGGGCGTGCGTTCCGCCAATGTGAGCGAGGTTATCGCAGCAGCCGGACTTTAATGCACTCACGCCCAATCCGCCGCTTGCCTGTTGGGAAAAGGGGCTGTAGAGGCCCCTTTCGCGCATTCGCCCGGACATTGGTTCGGGAGCATCGGGTACGGGCCTGTAGCTCAGCGGTTAGAGCTGGCCGCTCATAACGGCTAGGTCGCGGGTTCGAATCCTGCCGGGCCCACCAAACCCTTGTCGGTGAGGTGGCGAGAGCGCGAGATTGAAATGTCGGGGAGTGGCGCAGCCAGGTAGCGCACCTGTTTTGGGTACAGGGGGTCGGAGGTTCGAATCCTCTCTCCCCGACCATTTCAATCAGAGCGAAGATTGTAATTGCACCATCATAACCGTGTCTCTGACAAGACCTTCTCGACCCGGCAAGTTTCTCCGCTTTCGAGAAAGATCAGCGTCCCTCCGCCATATCCATTCGATCTGAATATGGCATCCTCATAGTAGACATACTCGTAGCAAGTCGGTGTGATAAGAAGGAAACCGTTGAGTGTGGAGTACGACTGCTCCTCAACGGTGACAGTTAGCTCATAATTGCCGCGGGCCGGCGAAATCTCTTGGTAAACTTGTTCAACGTCGCACTTTGAACCCGAATCAAGAAAAATTATCTCAAAATTGCTCAGGATCGCGTCTTCAAAATAGGCAAACTCATAGCAATACCGCGTTTTCACCCAGAAAGGCTGAAGGTTCACGGAGTAAAGGTTTTGCTCCTCGCGGGAGATGGAGACTTCATATCTTGACTGCGCCAAGGCGCTGGTTGTCACGGCAATTATCGCGATGTTTATCAAGAACAGTTTGCCCAACCAACCCATAGTCACCTCGCTTTTGGCCTGCTTTGTTTTCTAATCGAACCTTCAATTTGAACAAGAGACCCCAAATTTGAAAGAGCCATCAGCGACCCCTCGCTGATGGCTCTTTCGGTTGTCGCGCGACCGCGAAGGGCTCTTTGTGGAGCCTCTTAATGCTTAGAACTTCATGCCGACTTCGACGCCGTAGAGACGGCGCGCACCGGGGGAGATGAAGGAACCGCCGAACTCGATCGCGGGGATCGCTTCGTTGATATATTCCTCGCCCAGCACGTTCTCGCCAAAAGCGAAGATGCTGAAATTGCCGATCTCAACGCCTGCGCGGATGTTCAGAACGCCAAACGCGTCACGCTCTGCGACCGAGAAGTTCGCGTCGCCCGTCTCCGCAGGCAGGAAGTTCACCTGACTGATCGGGATGAGGCCGGTGAACAAAGTCGGACGCGTCTGGTCCTGCACGGAGTGGAACACGGTCGGACCCGTGATGCGGTAATCTGCGCGCATGATCAGATCGACATTGTCGCTCATCGGCGTGTCGATCTCCGTCCCGAAATTGAGCGTGTAATCGGCTGTGTAAGGCGACTTGTTGCCGACCGTATAGGGGCGCGATGAGTTGGCCTTGATCTCACTGTCGGTGACGTTGGCCGAGCCGAAGAAGGTCCAGCCATCGACGACTTCAGCGGTCAGGTTGACCTCCGCGCCCATGACCTCGACCTCATCAATGTTCGAGACCACTCGCAGCAGACCAAAGCTGCCCACAAAGAACTCGAAGAACTGCATGTCGTCGATTTCGGTGTAGTAGCCCGCAAGGTCATAGGTGATCGAGCCACCTGCGAAGCTGCCCTTCACGCCGACTTCGAACGCGCTGGAGACTTCCTTGTCATATTGGTCAAGGATCGTGACATTGGCGTTGATCGTACCGGGCGTCACGCCGTCATTGAAGTTTGCATCAATGATCGCCTGGCTGCCCTGATTGTTGAAGCCGCCCGACTTAAAGCCGATGCCCCAGTTGGCGTAGACGTTGATGTCTTCGCTCGGCTGCCAGCTCAAGGAAAGCTTGGGCTGGAGCTGCTTAAAGGTCGCGTCCGCCGGATCGAGCGTGCCGAAGGCCTGCCCCGGATTGATCGGGCCGCCGGTGATTGGATCGGTCGCCGTCGGGACAAGCGATTCTGTCGAGCGATCCTCAATGTCATAACGCAGCGCAAGACCGGCGGTGACATTGCCGAAATCGTACTCCGCATTACCGAAGGCGGCATAGACGCTGGTGTCGAAACTGTCGGCGAGCAGCAGCGAGGTCGGGTTGATCGTATCCGGGCCATTGAACAGCTGCGGGATAAAGCCCTGCCCCAGATCCGCGCCCAGGCTCACGCCGGTCTCACGTTCAAGGTTGAGATAGTAGACGCCAAGCTGCCAGCTAAGCGGCCCGTCGCCGTTCGAGGACAGGCGGATCTCACCGCTAATATCGCTCTGTTCACGCGACTGGAACTGTGTGCCGTCGCAAGTGGTCGGGCTGTAGGGGCCAAAGGTCGAACCGTTGGCGGGATCGAACAGGAACGGCACCGGGACCGTGCCGATGAAGCCGGGTTGGTTGACCGGGAAGCCGGTAAGCTCTGCGGTTGAGGCAAAACACGCGCCCGCGACTTCGCCCGCCGTCGCAGTGGGCGCAGGGAATGGTATGTAGCGCGCAAAGTCAGCCGAGGTTCCGTCCGCAACCAGGCTCTGATCGACATCAGAATACAGCGCCCATGCGGTCAGCGTCGCCCCGCCAAAATCGTGGTCGATCTTGGCTGAGATATCGAACGTGTCCTGATTGTTCTGCGGGTCGATATTGCCGTAATAATTGAACGGGTGGTCGTTCACGTCCTCGTTAAAAGCCGGGTTAAATGCGGCAAAACCGGGCAGATGGAACGAGGCGTTGAAGTTGATCGAGGCGCCACGCAGCTCTGAATAGCGCGCTTTGACGTCGATCTCTGTATCCGGGCCAAGGTCCGCCATGATCCGGCCATCAACCGACCAGACCTCTTGGTCATCGACGTTCTTTTCGTCGAGGAATACGTTGCGGAAGAAACCATCCGTGGTGCGGTAATAGCCCGAGAGGACGAAGCCCAGATTGTCGCTGAGAGGCCCGGCGATGTGACCGGTGGCCTCAATCGTCTGCTCATTAGCGTAAGAGGCGCGGATGCCCCCTTCGAGGAAGTCCCCCGGCTCCAGCGTCGAGATCACAATCGCGCCGGCCGCTGCATTGCGACCATAGAGCGCGCCTTGCGGACCCTTGAGCAGCTCAACCTGACGCAGAGTGCCCTGCGGTTGGTTCAATTGCGCGGTGTTGGTTTTGAGGATGCCATCGACCACAAGCGCGACCGAGCTTTCCGCATCGCGCGCGCCGTTAATACCGCGAATGTTGATCTGCGTGTCGCCCGCCTCAGCTGTGCCGGTCACAATGGTGACGCCGGGGGTCAGCGCAACGAAATCTTCCGAATTGACTGAGCCTGTGCGCGCAATTGTATCCGCAGTGATCACGGAAACCGATGCGGGCACGTCCTGCAAACGCTCACTCTGCCGGCGCGCGGTGACGATGATCGCATTATCCTCGGACGCCGCTTCGGCGCCGGTATCCGCATCTTGCGCGAGTGCCGGGGTCAGCGGAAGAACCGCTCCACACGCGACGCCAGCGGCCAGGAAGGTTTTGAGATTACGCATTAAATGTTCTCCCCGAACAGGAAAGGAGGCCCCGCAAGGGAGCCTGAAGAAACAGGTTGCGTAGCTTCCAGGTAAGATCCCAGCCCATCTTGCCCCGCAATTTTATAACGCTGGCCGGGCCAATAGGTTTCCTGATTGAACCGGTTGCGTTGGCCGCGTCTTATTGTATACAATTGAGCCAAGTCAACCTCTCCAACCACTTTGGGAGCAAGTGTGGCAAAAGCGTCAGACCTTGCCTACGAAACGATCCGCGCAATGGTGCTTTCGGGCGAGCTCTCCCCCGGAGAGCAGCTGAGCGAGGAAGCGTTAGCGGAGCGTTGCGGGGTGTCGCGCACGCCCGTTCGTGATGCTCTGCGGCGTCTTGAAGCAGAGCTGTTGGTGCGCAAAAACGATTCGCAGCGAAGCTTTGTTGCCGACTGGTCACTAGGCGATGTCGCCGATGCGTTTGAGCTTCGCGCCATGATGGAAGGTTACGCTGCTCGCCGCGCCGCAGAACGCATGGACAGCGCCACTCTGGCCCGCCTGAAAGCCGAGAATTCCGCGCTTTTCGATGCCGTAAGTGGCAGCACGGTCAATGTTCGCAAGTTCCTTGAGCACAACAGAAACTTTCACGCGCTTATCTTGGAAGCAGCGGATTCGCGGCGCCTAACCAACCTGCTTACCGCGCTAATCGAACAGCCAGTGGTGTGGCGCACCGCGCAACACTATGGGCCCGACGCCTTCAGTTCATCGCACAGTGAACATGAGGATCTTCTCGCTGCCTTTGCGCGCAAGGATGGTCCATGGGCAGAGGCGATCATGGCGGGGCATATTCGCCGCGCCTTTCATGCTTATGCCGATGCCCATCAGGGCCTCTCCAAGGATGCAGCCTAAGGGAACGCGAAAACGAAAATGTATACAGAAGGTTCCCAAGAAATTGAACTCGTCGAAGTTGGCCCGCGTGATGGCTTGCAGAACGAGCCTGATATTGTCTCGACGCAGGATAAGCTGACGCTGATCAACGACATGCTCGGCTATGGCGCGCGGCGGCTCGAAGTGGCGAGCTTCGTCCATCCCAAACGCGTGCCACAAATGGCAGATGCGGAGGACGTGATTGCGGGCCTGCCCGACATCGCCAACGTCACTTATATCGGCCTCACCCTGAACAAGCGCGGCATCATGCGCGGCCTCGCGACCCGTGAAGGCGGGAAACGCGGGATCGACCAAGCCGGCTGCGTAATCGTGGCGAGCGACACTTTCGGCATGAAGAACCAGGGGCAGACCATTTCAGAAGGCGTCGAAGAAAACCGCGCCATGATCCGCTTTGCCAAGTCGGAAGGCCTTTCTGCGCAAGTCACCATCAGCGCTGCGTTCGGCTGCCCGTTCGAAGGCGAAGTGAAGCCCGAAACGGTCCTCGCCATTGCAGAGGAACTCGCCGCAGAAGAGCCAGCCGAAATCGCTTTAGCTGATACAATCGGGGTCGGAACGCCCGCCCAAGCCACCGATCTGTTCGGCAAGCTCGGCGAATTGCTCGGCGGCAAAATCCCGATGCGCTGCCACTTCCACAACACGCGCGGCACCGGCATCGCCAATGCCTGGGCGGCCTATCAGGCGGGTGTGCGGACCTTTGACGCCTCGCTCGGCGGGCTTGGCGGATGCCCCTTCGCGCCCAAAGCGACCGGCAATATCGCGACCGAAGAGCTGATCTACATGATGGAGCAATCGGGCGTTTCGACCGGCATCGACCTTAAGGCAGCCATCGCGGCCAACCATTCCTTTGCAAGCGTCCTCGGGCGTGAGCTTCCCTCTCTGGTCGCCAAGGCGGCTTGAGCAGGGGCACTTTCCAACCACTCTCTCAACCAGATCCCAGCGGGAGAATTTATGACTTACAGATTGGGCGTTGATGTCGGCGGTACGTTCACCGACCTCTTGCTGTTCGACGAGGCCAATGGCCGTTTTTGGCGGCACAAGACCCCCTCCACCCCGCATGACAGCTCTGAGGGTATCCTCAACGGGGTCAAGGCGATCACTCAGGAAGCGGGCGTTTCGGCGAGCGAAATCAGCTACTTCCTCCACGGGACGACCGTGGCGACCAATGCGGTGCTGGAAGGCAAAGGGGCCAAGGTGGGCCTGATAACGACCGAAGGCTACCGCGACGTCATGCAGATCGCGCGCAGCTTTGTGCCCGGCGGTCTTGCCGCGTGGATCGTCTGGCCCAAGCCTCAGCCGCTTGCCCATCTCGAAGACACCCTCGAAGTGCCGGGCCGGATGGACGCCGATGGGAATGAAGTACGCCCGCTGGATGAAGACGCCGTGCGAGCCGCGCTACAGCAGCTAAAGTCGCAAGGGATCGAAGCGCTCACCGTCAGCCTCATCAACGCTTACGTCAACGGCGCGCATGAAGCCCGTATTGGCGAGATTGCAGCAGAGGAGCTGCCCGGCATTCCCGTCTCGCTCAGCCACGAAGTGCTGCCCGAGATGCAGGAATATGAGCGCACCCTCTCGACCGTCGCTAATGCGGCGGTTCGCCCGGTGGTGAGCAAATATGTCTCCAACCTGCGCGGCAAACTCGAAGCCGAAGGGCTCGGCGGCAAGCTCTCGCTGCTGCGTTCCGATGGCGGCTTGATGAGCAGCCACAAGGCCGAAGAGCATCCCGTCAACATCCTCATGTCCGGCCCTGCCGGCGGGGTCACGGGCGCGAAATGGGTCGGCAAGAATGCAGGGCTGTCGAACATCCTGACGCTGGATGTCGGAGGCACCTCCACCGACGTCGCGCTGATCGAAGGGCTGGAAGCTCGCCGTGTGCGCACTACCGAAGTCGGGCACTTGTCCGTCCGCGCCTCGGCGCTCGACGTGAAAACCGTGGGCGCCGGCGGTGGCTCCATCGCGCACGTGCCTGAGTTGACCGGCGCTCTGCGAGTTGGGCCGGAGAGCGCGGGCGCTGTTCCCGGGCCTGTCGCCTACAATAAGGGCGGCGAACTGCCGACCGTGACAGACGCCAATGTCGTGCTCGGCTATCTGCCGGAAGACTTGCTCGGCGGCTCGTTCAAGCTCGACCGCGAAGGCGCGAAGGCTGCGGTGCAGACCATTGCCGATGCGCTGGGTGTGAGCCTGATGGAAGCCGCACGCGGCATCATCGACATTGTGAACGAGAACATGTTCGGTGCGCTGCGCATGATCTCAGTTCAGCAAGGCTACGATCCGCGCGAGTTTGCGCTGATGGGCTTTGGCGGAGCAGGTCCGCTCCATGTCAACGCGGTGGCCAAGCTGATGGGTTCCTGGCCCGCTGTCTCTCCCGTCTCACCCGGTGTGCTTTGCGCGCTGGGCGATGCGACGACGCAGATGCGGACCGAGACAGCGCGCAGCTTCTCGAAGCTGGCCAAGGACACCTCCGTTGCCGACCTCGTCACCGTGCTCGACGAAATGGCCGCCCAGACCAAGGGTGAGCTGACCGCTGACGGCGTACCCGAAGCATCCATCACCACCCAGTTCGAAGTCGATGTCCGCTATGCCGGACAAGCCTTTGAAGTGCCACTCACAATCGACAAGGCCGTGCTGGACGCGGACGGGATCGAGGGCATTCTGGCGCGGTTCGATGAGGAGCACCTCCGCCTCTTCACCTTCAACATGGATACCCCGCATGAGATCGTGAACCTGCGCGCGGTTGCTCTGGGAGAGGCCCCGGCCCTTCCCGCCAATGAGCTGCCTAAAGGCGATGGCGATCCATCCGCTGCCAAGATCCGCGACCACACGGTCTGGATGGACGGGAAAGAGATGGCTGCGGTGATCTATGACCGCTCCAAACTGCGCCAGGGAGACGTGATCCCCGGCCCCGCTATCATCACGGAAATGGACTCGACCACGCTCGTCGAAGCAGCCTGCACCGCGACTATCGACGCGGTCGGCAACATCCTCATCAATCCAGATCAGGAGGGCTAAACCATGCCTGCACAGATCATTGAAACGAACCAAACCCCGTTTGAACGCGTCGCTATCGACCCGGTTACGCTCGACATTATCGAGAACGCCCTGCGCAATGCCCGGATTGAAATGGACGCGACTTTGGTGCGCACCGCAATGTCCCCCGGCATTCGTGAGCAAGGCGATGCCTTCCCGCTGATCGCCGACCACTCGGGCAAGATGATTGTCGGCCAGTTTGGCAGCTATATCGGCCCATTCCTCGACGGATATGACGGCACGGTTGAGGAAGGCGATATGATCTTCCTTTCCGATCCTTACTCGGTCGAAGGCGCGATCAGCCACTCCAACGATTGGCTGGTACTGCTGCCAGTGTTCAAGGATGGCAGGGTGATCGCCTACACCTCGATGTTCGGCCACCAGTCCGACATTGGCGGCATGGTCCCCGGCTCCATGCCGATTGGAGCCTCCAGTATCTTTGAGGAAGGCGTGCGCATTCCTCCGGTGAAGATCTGGAAGAAGGGCGAGTATAATGACGACCTGATGAAGCTCGTCATGCACCAGACGCGCAAGCCCGATTGGTGTCAGGCTGACCTCAACGCGCTCATCGCCAGCTGCCGTGTGGCTGCGAACCGCGTGGTCGAAATGGCCGAGCGTTTTGGCGACGATGTCTACTACTCCGCAACGCAGGAACTGCTCGACCGCAATCACCGCGCGATGAAGGCGCTGATTGGCATGGCGGTGTCCGAGGAGCCCAAGAGCTTCGAGGATTACATCTGCGACGATGGCAAGGGCTTTGGCCCCTACAAAATCAAATGCACCATGCGGCGCGAGGGCGAGAAGGTCATTCTCGACTTTGACGGGACCGATCCGCAGTCGGCTGCCTCGATCAATTTCTACCTCAATGAGAACATGTTCAAGATGTTCTTTGGCATCTACATGATCATGGTCTTCGACCCGCAGATCATGTTCAATGATGGCTTCTATGACCTGATCGAAGTCCGCATTCCCGAAGGCTCCTTGCTCAAACCCGAATTCCCAGCCGCTCTATCGGGCCGGACCCACGCGCTGGGTCGGATCTTCGACATTCTGGGCGGTCTGCTGGGTCAAGGCACGCCGGAGTTCCTGAACGCAGCGGGCTTCAGTTCCTCCCCCCACCTGTTCTATTCAGGCTGGGATGAGCGAGGCGGCAAAAGCCGCGAATGGTATCAGCTGTTCCAGATCGGCTTTGGCGGCATTCCAGGGCGTCCGCTTGGCGATGGCCCGGACGGGCACTCGCTGTGGCCGGGCTTCACCAATGTGCCGAACGAGTTTCTGGAACGCTATTTCCCACTGCGGATCGAGCGTTACTCGACCGAGCCTGACAGTGGCGGCGCAGGCCTGCACCGTGGCGGCAACGGCATCCATATGACCTATCGCTTCCTCTCCGACGGTGCGATTGCGATCCACGATGACCGCTGGTTCGTGCCGCCTTGGGGCGTGAACGGAGGCCATCCGGGAATGCGCGCCAAGAAGGTTCTGGAGCGTGCAGATGGCTCGACCGAGATCGTCGGCAACAAGATCGAGGATGTTGAAGTAAAGGCGGGCGACCTCCTCCACTTCATCACCTGGGGCGGCGGCGGCTGGGGCGACCCGCTGGAGCGTGATCCGGAGATCGTGGGCCTCGAAATCCGGCAGGGTCTTGTGACGCCGGAGGGCGCGAAAGCCTATGGCGTAGTCGCGGATGACAAAGGCGTGATCGACACAGCCGCAACCGAAAAGCTGCGGACCGAGATCAAAGCCTCGCGCGGCGATCTGCCGCTGTTCGATTACGGCCCCGGCATCGAGGAACTTCGCGCCAATTGCCTCGAAGAAACCGGCCTGCCCGCGCCGAAGCAGCCGCAATGGCACACCTCAGAAATGCAGGAGGCAGCCGAGTAATGGGCGCTCTCAACGACATTCGCGTGGTCGAGATGGGCCAGCTGCTTGCTGGTCCCTTCTGCGGCCAATTGCTTGGTGACATGGGCGCTGATGTAATCAAGCTCGAGCCTCCCGGAAAAGGCGATCCCATGCGCCTGTGGGGTCAGGGCGAAGAAAAGGTGCAATGGGAGGTGATCGGCCGCAACAAGCGCTCCGTCACCTGCAATCTGCGCATTCCCGAAGGTCAGGCTCTGGCGCGTCAGCTGATCGCCAAGGCGGATGTGCTGATCGAGAATTTCAAGCCCGGCACGCTGGAGAAATGGGGTCTCTCGCCCGACAGCCTGCTCGCGGAGAACCCCGGTCTGATCATCGCACGGATGTCCGGCTATGGTCAGGACGGCCCCTACTCCAATCGAGCCGGTTTCGGCGGTATCGGAGAGGCGATGGGCGGCTGGCGCTATGTCGTGGGTGATCCCGACAGGCCTCCGGCTCGCATGGGTGTCTCCATCGGCGATACGCTTTGCGCGAGCTATGGCTGTATGGGTGTCCTCGCCGCGCTCCACCACCGCGAAAAGACGGGCGAAGGTCAGGTCGTTGACACCGCGCTTTACGAAGCCGTTTTGCAAGTGATGGAGGGGCTGGTCCCCGAATATGATCACAACGGCTTCATCCGCGAACGATCCGGTTCGATCCTGCCCGGCATTGCTCCCAGCAACGTCTATCAGTGCAAGGACGGCCACTTCATGATCGGCGCGAACAAGGATGAGATCTTTGCGCGCCTTGCCGAAGCGATGGGAGAGCCAGAACTCGCCAGTGACGAACGCTACGCCACGCACATCGCGCGCGGCATCAACCAGACGGAGCTGGACGACAAGGTCAACGCCTGGACCGGCACGCTGACGGTGGATGAGGTTGAAGCGGCAATGATCGAACATTCGATCCCCGCAGGCCGCGTCTATCGCGCGCCCGATATGATCGCCGATCCGCATTTTCAGGCGCGTGAAGCCATCATCGAGGTTGAGACCGCAAAGCGCGGCAAGCTCAAAATGCAGAACGCCTTCCCCAAACTCTCCGCCACCCCCTCCGGCGTGCGCCGCCCTGCCCCGGCAGAGCCCGGCATGCACAATGGCGAGGTGCTGAGCGAAGTGCTGGGCTTTGGCGACGCAGAGCTGGCTCAGCTGTCAGAAGCCGGAGCGATCTAAATGCCAAGCTGGAAGGGCGCTTTCGCCGGACACCTCTCCCCCGGCACATCGCCTGCGCTCCTGCTGGTCGATCCAGTGCGCGCCTATGTTGAGGAGGGCTCTCCGCTCCACCTCGACTCCGGCGCGGCGGCGGTTGCGCGGATGGCGGAGCTGGTTGCGGAGTTTCGTGCCCGCGACCTGCCTGTGATCTGGACTGGCGTGCGCTACCAGGAAGGCGGCGCGGATGGCGGATATTTCTTCCAGAAGGTGCCCGCGCTGGAGCTGTTCGTCGGAGAGACGGAGGCCGGAAGCTTCCCCGACACATTGACGCCAAGCGACACAGATCCCGTCTTCCTCAAACAATACCCATCTGCATTCTTCGGCACGCAGCTAGATGTCTGGCTCAAAGAGCGCGGCATCGACACGCTCTACATCACCGGCTTTTCCACCTCAGGCTGCGTCCGGGCGAGCGCTCTGGACGCGCTGCAATATGGGTTCATCCCGATGACCGTGCGCGACGCCTGCGCCGACCGGAACGAAGAGCTCCACGGGTCAAACCTGCGCGATCTGGGCGCGAAATATTCGGAGATTGTCGACACGGGCGATGTCCCCGCGATGCTCGATACCGGCGTCCTTCCCGCTCGCACCTGACCCAAACGCAAAGCGCGGCCCCCATCAAAGTGAGAGCCGCGCCCCTGCGTAAGTGGGGAATACGCGTTTAGAAGGTGAAGCTGACCCCGGCGCTCAGCACCCATGGGTCGAGGCTGTGCTCGGTTTCAAGCACCAGAGTGTCGCCAGCGCGAACCTGCAGAGTGGTGTCGATGAAGTAGCGCTTCGCATCCAGCGTCAGGCCAAAGCCGTTATCGTTCAGCGGCACGTCAACACCCGCTTGCAGGACAAAGCCGAACTCATCGGAAAGGTCGCTATCGGTCGCGCCGAGAGGCACCGTTCCCGCGCCGCTCTCATCGCTCAGCCACATGAAATAGGCCGCGCCTGCACCGACATAGGGCTTCACGCCGCCAGCATCGAAGTGCAGCTTGCCGGTGAAGGTTGCAGGCAGCAGCAGCGCGTCGGAAACGACTTCGGTGCCGGCGGGCAGGCCGGAGACCGCATCGACATCGTGCTGCGTGGTGCCAGCGATGGTCTCGATCGAGAAATTGTCGCTCACGAAATACTCGACCGCAAGGGTCGGCACGACATTATCGTTGGCGGCGGTGTCGGTGCCAGCAGGCAGTCCGATCTCGTCGACATTCACCCGCTCGATCCCGCCATCGGGAAGGACAGCCGTGGCCAGCACTTTGACCTGAATGTCGCCCGCGCGATCCTGCGCCATTGCGGGGGTTGCCGTGACCAAACCGCCAGCAGCAGCGGCGAGCAAAAGAAGTTTCGTCTTCATCATCATGTTCCTCAAGTTATCGCTTTGAAAAGGGGAAAGCGTTGCGGAGCATTTGGAGGCTGCGCGAACCGGGAGCATCGGCTGAGCGGCAGGCCTGCTGGCCTATGCTAGGCAGCGGATTTTAGGATCAGTCTGTGTGACTTCAGCCGGAATTGGTCTGCCCGAGCACCCAAGCCGCAATCGCGTCACTTGCTAGAGCCTCCGCCGCAACGCCCAGAGCTTGCGCTGCATTGGCCCGGTCCGCGGGCGCGTCGCCGGAAGGCGTTTCGACGAAAGCTTTGCCGCCCGTTTGCATCAAGATTTGCAAGCCCTTGGCCCCGTCATTGCCTGTGCCGGGCAGCAGGCCCCCGGTCGCGGTTAAACGTGCACGGGCAATTGAGCCGAACAGGAGGTCGGCGCTGGGGCGAATTCCACCCACAGGGTCCCGCGCAACGCAGCGCAGGCGCGGCGGCGGTCCGCCTTCGACGATGACATGGGCCACGCGGTCGAATGCAACGACGACGGTGCCGGGGGTCAGCTCTACGCCGTCGCTGGCAGCAACAATATTGCAGGCCGCTTTGGTGCAGGTTTCGGTGATCGCTGCTTCGACCACAATCGGATCGTCATCGACCACAATCACTGTGGGCGGGCAGCTGGCGGGGAAGGAAGCGGCCATATCCATGGCGGAATCGAGCCCCGCTTTGCCGCAGGCGAGGACCACTAGGCTCCCATCGGATTGGTAATCCGCAAAGGGGTCCGCTTCCGGCGCTGCTGGCGCCGCCTCGGACGCGGGCTCATCATCATTCTCAGCAAGCTCTGCCAATGTGCCATTATGCGCGCGGATCACAATATCGCCGAGCTTCTGGACCGTCGCGTCAAACTCTTCCTGGCTCGAATGGAGCGGTTTGGGGAAGCAGTGCACCGCGCCCAATTCCATCGCCTGCTTCGCGACGCCTGATCCGGCTTGAGCGATGCTGGAGAGCATGATGACGGGCATGGGCCGCTCTTCCATGATCTCCTTGAGGAAATCCATGCCGCTCATGCCGGGCATTTCTACATCGAGGGTCAGGACATCCGGGCGGCAATCGGGCATTTTCGCGCGCGCATCGGCTGCATCATTGGCAACGCCGCACACCTCAACGCCCTTTGCATTTTCGAGAATTCCGCAAAACAGCGCTCGCATCGCGGCGGAATCGTCGACAACCATCACTCGTGTATCGGCCATAGCTTATTAGTGTCCCGTGGGGTGGTAAACTAGGCCCACCGGGCGCGATTGTTTTGCGCACCACTTTGCGGGCTGCACAGGTCGTAGCGCCAATCCTTCGAACATTTGCTGTGCGCCCTCTTACGCGCTTGCGCTTAGGCGCGGCCGAAAGGGTTTTTCACTCTGGGGGGCTACTTCAACGGGCAGTGATTTGCGCTCTTGCGCTCGTAATGAAGGGTTTTCCGCTCATGTCTATTGCGCGTCTTTTTAAAGTGGGGGCGATCGCCCTCACCCTCCTCATGATCCTCGCCACTGCGTTGACCTATCACAACGTCAATCAAGTAAAACTTGGTGGACCACTTTACAAAGTGGATAGGGATTTCTCGGATTTCAACGCGGACATCCTTCCGCCGCCCTCCTATCTGGTTGAGGCCTTTACCCTTTCGAATATCGTGGTCATCCATCCGGAGTCTTATGATATCAACGAGGCGCGGCTTGCGGACGCCAAAGCCGCGTGGCGCGAAAGGGCTGACCATTGGGCCGCGTCTGACCTTGATCCTGAGTTGAAGGCCGGTCTTGCAGCGACGGTTAACACCGATGCCGCCGAATTCTGGCGCGTTGTAGAGACCGAACTGATGCCGGCAGCGAAACGTGGTGATCGCGAAGCTGTTGAGGCTGCGGCGGACAAAACGCTTGCATTGTACCGTGCCCACCGAGCTGCAATCGACGAATTGGTGGAGATGACAGCGGTAAAACAGCAACAGGTCGCCGACGAAACAGAGGTGACCGTTTGGTTTGACATCCTTACCACAGTCGCGTTCAGTCTATTTGTCATAGCGACCTTGGTTGGCGCGTACTTCTTTGTCGCACGCAAGGTCCTGGCCCCGCTCAGCAACACGACAGAAACGATGAAACGCTTGGCCGCCGGCGACCTTGAAGCGGGCCGAACGACCAATCATCGCAGCGACGAAATCGGCGATATGACCCGTTCGATCGAGACTTTCCGCAAGGCGCTTTACGCCGATCACGAGCGCTCTGAGGAGCAAAAGGAGGTGGTCGAATCGCTCAACACCGCGCTCCAGAAACTGGCCGATGGCGATCTCTCCTATCGGATCGACAAGCCGATGCCAGGTGAGAACGACAAGGTCCGTCACATCTACAATGAGTCCGTCCAGCGTCTTTCGGGCATGATCCGCGATGTTCGCGCCTCGGCGAGCAGCGTCAGCCAGGGATCGGACGAAATCCGCGCGGCATCGGATGATCTGGCGACCCGAAACGAACAGCAAGCGGCCAGCCTTGAGGAAACCGCTGGTTCGATGAGCCAGGTGACCGAACTGGTGCGCAAATCAGCGGACAATGCTAAGAACGCGCAAAGCTCGATGCTCAGCACCCACCGTCAGGCCTCCGATGGCGGCGAAGTCGTGAAGCGCGCGGTTGACGCAATGGCGTCGATTGAAAGCTCCTCGTCAGAAATCACGCAGATCATCGACGTGATCGACGGGATCGCGTTCCAGACCAACCTCCTCGCGCTCAATGCCGGGGTGGAGGCTGCTCGCGCTGGCGATGCTGGCAAGGGCTTCGCCGTGGTCGCCAACGAAGTGCGCGCTCTTGCCCAGCGCAGTGCCGAGGCCGCGCGCGATATCAAGCAGTTGATCTCTACTTCGACCGCGCATGTCGGCGAAGGGGTGACGCTGGTTGGCGAGACCGGCACGCTGCTCGAAGCGATCGTTGAACAGATCGGTTCCGTCACCGCCGAGGTCGACGAAATCGCCTCAATGGCCGTCGAGCAGGCGTCCAATCTGGAACAAGTCAACACCTCCGTCACCACGATGGATCAGATGACTCAGCGCAACGCAGCGATGGTTGAAGAGACCACGGCCGCCGCCCGCTCGCTGTCTGAAGAAGCGACGCGTCTGGAACGGATGGTGACGCAGTTCCGCACTGATGGTGGAAGCGTCAGCACTCCGGCCGTACCCGCTCCGATCTCAGCACCCGCGCCAACGACGCCTGCTTTGCCAAAGCCCAAGCAGACAAGCCCGGCTGGCGGATCAGCAGTACAAGCAGCGCCGCTCCCCACGTCAGGCAATCTGGCGTTGAAAGAGGATAGCGCGCTCGACTTCGACGATCAGGATTGGAGCGAGTTCTAGGGTCAGCGCCCTAGCCCGCCTCCGCCGCCTGCCGTCCATCATCCTCAAATACCGAGGAATATCAATGACTACAATGACCCTGCCAGCGGTTTGTGATCGCGCCGCAGCAAGAGAGCTGTTCCCCGAACTGCGCGATGCGATCGGCCCAGCGCCCCTGCCGATTGATGCAAGCAAAGTCGAAAAAGCGGGCCAGGCCATGCTGCAATTGCTGGTCGCAGCATCGCGGACCGAGGGCGGCATCACACTGCACTCTCCCAGCGGTCCGCTGACTGAGGCGGTGCGTTTGGCCGGGCTCACCGAAGCTTTGGCGGCAGAGATCAATGAGGAACCCGCGCAATGAACGAAGACGACATCCAGCAGATTTTCTTCGTCGAATGCGAAGAGGCGCTTGAAGCGACCGAAGACGGGCTTGATGCGTGCAAGGCCGGTACGCATGACGACGAAACGATCAACGCGATCTTTCGCGGCGTGCATTCGATCAAAGGCGGTGCGGGCGCGTTTGGTCATTCGGCGCTTGCCTCTTACACCCATTGCTTTGAGAATCTGCTGGGTGAAATTCGCGAAGGCCAGGTGGAGCTGGAACCTGCACTGGTCGACCTGTTGCTGCGCGCCTGCGACTTGCTGCGTGATCATGTCGAAGCGGCTCGCAGCGGGGGCGCTGCACCCGATGATGCCGCTCTGATGGAGCAGTTGGAAGCCGCGCGCGCTGGCGGTGCAGGCTTGGACGCTGGCGCTGGTGAAAGTGAAGCTGCGCCCGCTGCGGATGCAGACCTGCCGCCTGACCTGGGCGATGATCTTGACGCCCTTCTCGATGAGCTTTCCGCTGACATCCCTGGGGCTGCGGCAGAGCCTGCGTCACCATCCTGGCAAGTTCACATCCGCCCCCATGCCGGTGCGATGGACAATGGTGGGGAGCCTTTGCTTTGGCTGCGCGAGCTTGAGCGACTGGGCGGCACATGCGAGCTGATTGATCTCAGCGCACTGCCTCCGGTCGATCAGATGTCGGTCGATGAAGGCTATTTTGGCTGGACTTTCACCATGCCCGGCTCAGTCGACCGCTCGGAAGTCGAGGAAATTTTCGATTTTGTCGGCGAAGATTGCGGCCTGGCCTTTGGCGCAGACGAACCAATGCCGGAAGCCAAGCTCGCCACGCCTGAAGAGCCGTCAAAAACACCTTCAGCTTCGACCCCGGAGCCGGCCAAAACTGCGGACAATTCCAAACCTGCTCCCGCTCCCGTAGCAGCAACGGCGGCTGGGTCTTCCTCCCGCTCTTCCGCCTCGCAAAGCGTGCGGATTGACCTGTCAAAGCTGGATAGCTTGATCGACGGTGTGGGTGAGCTGGTGATCGCGCAGGCAATGCTCGCTCAGCGGCTGGAAAACGAAAACTTCGCCCATATCGAAGAGCTGGCGATGCTCGAAACCCTGGTGCGTGACATTCAAGAGCACGCCATGGCCTTTCGCGCCCAGCCGATCAGTTCGGTCTTTGGCCGTGTCCCGCGTCTGCTGCGCGAGCTTGCAGGGAACACCGGCAAGAATGTGAAACTGGTGGTCGAAGGCGAGACGACCGAGCTCGACAAGACCGTCATTGAACGCCTTTCCGAGCCGATGACCCACCTGATCCGCAACGCGGTCGATCACGGGATTGAAGGCCCGGAGGAGCGCACCAAAGCGGGCAAGGACCCGGAAGGCACGCTGTCCCTCTCTGCTGAGCAAAAGGCGGGGCGGATCGTGATCAAGATCAGCGATGACGGCGCAGGGATCAACCGTGAACGCGTGCTCGAAAAGGCTATCGCCAACGGCATTGTCAGCCAGGACGCGAACCTTAGCGATGATGAGATCAACCAGCTGATCTTTGCCCCCGGCTTCTCCACCGCCGCCGCTGTCACCAGCGTCTCTGGCCGCGGTGTCGGGATGGATGTGGTGAAGTCCAATGTCCGTGATCTGGGCGGACGCATCAGTATCGAATCCACACCGGGAGTGGGTACAACCTTTATCCTCGCATTGCCGCTGACGCTGGCAATTTCTGACGGGATGATCGTCCAGACGGGGGACCAGTCTTTGGTCATCCCGCTTACCCATGTGATCGAAAGCCTGCGTCCGGGCGAAGGTGATCTCAAAGGCCTCGGTACGGATCGCACCATGCTGAATGTGCGCGGGAGATTTGTGCCCGTGATCTCGCTTGGCAAGATGACCGGAGCGAGCGACCCGATTGAGGATGCGACACAAGGCGTACTGGTCCTGGTCGAGACCGAAAGCCACGGACAGGCCGCTTTGCTGGTTGATGCGATCACGGATCAGCGTCAATTCGTGATCAAGAGCCTGGATGCCCATTATCGCTCAGTCGACAGCGTTGCTGGCGCGACGATCTTGGGCAATGGGCAAGTGGCGTTGATCGTCGATGTCGACTTTATCGTGCAGTCTGTTGTTGCCCCGGCCTCTTTGGCCCTGGCGGCTTGAGGGAGCGGTAGACAATGAACCTCCCTGCCCAAACCCACGCCGACGAAACCTTCATCCCCGGCGTCAGCCCGCAGGTCTATGGCGCGCGCGATTTTCAGCGCATCTCTGAATTGCTGCACGCAGAAGCAGGCATTGTGCTCAACGACAAGAAGAGGATGCTGGCCTATTCGCGGATCGCACCTTTGGTCCGCGAAAGCGGAATGCAGACCTTCTCTGACTATCTGGCAATGATCGAGACTGACACTCTCGCACGGACCAAGACTATCGCGTCGTTGACCACCAACCACACCTATTTCAACCGCGAACCGCACCATTTCGAGCATTTCGAGAGCACGTTGCGCGGCGACCTGATCGCGCGGGCCAGCTCAGCTAATCCGGTGCGCATCTGGTCAGCGGGCTGTTCCAGCGGAGAAGAGATCTACACCCTGATGATGGTCTTGCTGGGGCACGACCGGCGCGCTGGCGTTCAGATCGCACGCAGCGGCGGATTTCTGGTTCTGGCCAGCGACCTCGCCGAACATGCCGTCGCGGGTGCAAAGCGCGCGGTCTATCCTGAAGAGGCGCTCTCCAAAATGCCGGCTAAGCTGCGCGAAAACTGGTGCGAGCCCTACACCGAGAACGGCATTCCCGAACTCGCCATCAGTCCAGAGATCACTCAGATGCTGCGCTATCGCCAGCTCAATCTGTTGAGACCATGGCCCTTCACCAACCAGTTCGACGTGATCTTCTGCCGCAATGTGATGATCTATTTCGACGGGCCGACCAAGGAAGGGCTGGTGCTGAACTTCGCGCGTCAGCTCAAACCAGGCGGGCATCTTTATATCGGCCATTCAGAGCGGGTCTCAGGCGAAGCAAGTGCGCTGCTCGAACCTGTCGGCGCAACCATCTACCGCAGGAGAGCGCAATGACTATTCGGGTCGTTGTGGTCGACGATTCTTCGCTGATGCGCAAAGTCCTCCAGCAGAGGCTGAGCGCAGAAGTCGACATCGAAGTGGTAGGCACAGCCTGCGACGCGATGGAAGCACGCGGGATGATCAAACAGCTCAATCCCGATGTCGTTACGCTCGACATCGAAATGCCGGGCATGGACGGGCTGTCGTTCCTGGAAAAGATCATGGCCTTGCGCCCGACGCCGGTCATCATCGTGTCCGGAGCCACGCATGACGGCGCAGCTGCAACCGCAAGAGCGCTGCAGATTGGCGCGGTCAATTGTTTCGCCAAGTCGATGCTGAATATTGCCGAGCCAACCAACGATACAGGCGAGCTTGCCCGGCTGGTGCGCGAGGCATCTACGGTAAAGTTTCGCCAGCCAAACGCCCCTTCGCAAAACGTGCCTATACCACCCCCTTCGCCGCGACCTTGCGACAATGCAGGCGGGCGGGCGGGGTTGCCGCCCGTCAACAATGCTGCGCCGGAATTGATTGCGGTGGGTTCGTCCACTGGCGGTGTTGAAGCGCTCCACACTCTCCTCGCTGGGTTCCCAGCCGATTGTCCGCCCACACTGATCGTCCAGCACGTCAATGCCCATTTCGCCGGAGCTATCGTCCAAAGCCTCGATGCGATTGCGGCGCCCAAGGTTGAGCTGGCGGATAGCGATATCATGCTGGAACGCGGCAAAGTCTGGCTCGCGCCGGGTGATGAAAAGCACTTGATGCTCGCCAATGCCGGAACCCGCGGCTGGCGCATGGTCTTGCGGGCAGAGGACAAGGTCTGTGGCCATCGCCCCAGCGTTGACCGCCTGTTCCAATCGGTCGCGCAAGTCGCCGGCGACAAAGCGCTTGGCATTCTGCTCACCGGCATGGGTCAGGATGGCGCGAAAGAGCTGTTGTCCATGGCGCAGACCGGATCGCGGACCATTGCACAGGACGAGGCCAGCTGCGTCGTCTTTGGCATGCCCCGCGCTGCCATTGCCTTGGGCGGCGCGCGCGAAGTTCTTCCGCTCGACAAAATTGCGAGCGCGGTGTTCGGATCGCCCGCTTCACAATCAGGCCACAGCTTCGACACCAAACAAAGGATGGGCGCATAAGATGACGACCAAAAGAGTCACCGTCATGCAAGGCGAAGCCAAAGCGAGCACAGACCCCGACGTTGTGATGTCGACGGTCCTGGGCAGCTGCATCTCGACCTGCCTGTATGACCCCGTCGCCAAGGTGGGCGGGATGAACCACTTCTTGCTCGCAAAGCCGCTTGATGAAGCGTCTGAGATCAAATTCGACCGGTCCTATGGATTGTTCCTGATGGAGCTGCTGATCAACGAGATGATCAAGCTGGGCGCGCAGAAACGCAACATGAAGGCGCGTGTCTATGGCGGCGCGAATATCACCGCCAGCCTTGGCCCCATTGGATCGGGCAATGCGGCCTTTGCGCGTAAGTTCCTGAAAGATGAAGGGATCGAGACGGTCCACGAAGATCTTGAAGGCGATGTCGCGCGCAGGGTTGAGTTCTGCCCGGCAAACGGTCGCGTTAGAGCGCGGCAGGTTTCGACCACCGAAGCGCCCAGCGCTCCGCCACCCACACCTAAGGACAAACCACGGGGTTCCTCTTCAGGCGACCTTGGGGCTGTCGAACTATTCTAACTCGCAAAGGAACAGCACATGCCGCCAGAAAATCCCGCCATGGTCAGCGCTAGCGAGAACAATGAGCGCGCCATCAGCGTCCTTACAGTCGATGACAGCGCCAGCATGCGCGCCCTTTTGCGCGCCGCACTCACTTCCAATGGGTTCAAGGTCGAACAGGCTGAAGACGGGCAAGAGGCGCTGGAATGGCTTGCCGCGAATGAAGTCGATGTGGTCATCACCGATATCAACATGCCCCGCCTGGATGGCTTTGGCTTGATCGAGAAGCTGCGCACCACCGCGCTCCACGCCGACCGCCCGATCTTGGTGCTGACCACGGAAAGCTCGGACGAGAAAAAGGCGCGCGCGCGCAATGCCGGCGCGACCGGCTGGATCGTCAAACCATTCGATGCGGAAAAGCTGACGACGGCTTTGCGCCGCGTGACTCACTAGACCTGCGACCCGATCAAGGACCCTGCCCCCATGCGTTACGAACTGATCACCTTTGGCATCGCCAACCAATTGTTCGGCATCGACATTATGACGATCCGCGAAATCCGCGCCTGGTCGCCGGTTACTCGCTTGCCGCGTGTGCCGGACTATGTATCCGGTGTCGTCAATCTGCGCGGCACTGTGCTGCCGGTGATCGACCTGTCTGTCCGGCTCGGCTGGCCCGCAACTGAGGCCACTCCGCGTAACCCCATTGTCGTTGTAGAAGTCGAAGGCCAAACGCGTGGCCTGATCGCCCATGACGTCAATGACATCGTCTCGATTGAAGCTGAAACGATGCAGCAACCCGATTCAGCGGCAGAGGATTCAGTGTCGCATTTTCTTGAAGGCATCGCCCCGCTTGATGATCAGATGGTCATGGTGCTCGACCTCAAGAAACTGATGGCAGCAGATGAGTTGGACCTTGCCGCGTGATCGAATTCCAATCCTTTCCAACGGACGAAAAGGTCGGATTGGACGAAGCCATCGCAAATCTGTTGACCGCAATGTCGGTCCAGATCGAAGGCTTGGGCGCTGATCTGTGCGCTGATCCGGTCATCGTCCAGCGTCACCTGACCAGCTTGCAAACCATCGACAAGCTCGCACAATATCTTGAGCAGATCGCTTTCATCCTGAACGCAGACAACCCGTTTACGGCGATTGATCAGGTTAGACTTGCTGATCTCAAGGAGCATCTGCGCGCCGTCACTTGATGGGATGCTTGGGGTACTTTTGCGACAATTTGCGACGCAGAGCGACGTGACTTTGCGCTGAGCTGCGTGCACCTTCCTCCTCATGCCCTCACGAGGAGTGATTGAATGGGACACTCAAGTCTAGGCGCGCATATTGCGCTCAACCGGTTTGGCTATGGCCTAAAGCTGGGGGAGCGCGCGCCCGCTGATCCGGAAACCTATCTGCTGCGCCAACTCGACCGCTTTGACCCTCAGCCCGAGGCGCTGAGCGGGCGTGGTTCGGGGATTGAGAAGCCGGGCGAGATCTTGGAAATGCTGCGCCGTTTGCGCCGACAACGTCAAAGCGTGGCGGGTCAAAGCGAAGCGGGTACTGCCGATATGGCGGGCATGGAGGCGATGGAGCAATCGGGCGGTCGGAACCGGGCCGACCCATTCAACGGCTTGCCTGATGAAGTGCGCCAATCCTACCGCCGCGCAGGCGAGACTTTGCGCGCCGACATTGGCCTTCGCACCAACCTCACCATTGCCAGCGAAACGCCGTTTGCGGAACGGCTGGTCCATTTCTGGTCGAACCATTTCAGCGTCTCTGCGCAAAAGCCGGGAACGCACTACCTCGTCGCCAATCACGAATTTCACGCCATCCGCCCGCATGTGACGGGCAGGTTTTCCGACATGTTGAAAGCGGCGGTGCTGCACCCTGCGATGCTGCTCTATCTCGATCAGTTTCGATCCATTGGACCCAACTCGCGCTTCCAACAGCGCCGCGCGCAGCAGCAAGCGCGCCGGGGCAGCAATGAGCCCGAATTGGGACTGAATGAAAACTTGGCGCGGGAAATTCTCGAACTCCACACTGTCGGCGTCGATGGAGGCTATGCCCAAGGCGACGTGACAGAGCTGGCGCGCGCGCTTACCGGCTGGACCATCGCCGGGATCCGACGCACCGCGCGGTTTAGCGAAACGAAGCCCAATGGTGCCGCCTTTGCGACCCCCGCTCACGAGCCGGGCACGCGGCGGATCATGGGCAAAGCCTACCGCGACAATGGCGCAGATCAGGCACTCGCCGTGCTGGACGACCTTGCGACCCACCCTGCAACCGCGCGCTTCATCGCGACCAAGCTGGCGCGCCACTTTGCCGGAGACACGCCGCCCGAAAGCCTCGTCGCGCGGTTGGAGGCCGACTTCAACGAAAGCGGAGGCGATCTGGGCAGCCTATCGCGCACCCTCATCGCCGCACCGGAGGTCTGGACAGAAGGCCCGGTCAAATACCGCCAGCCGTTTGAGTGGCTCGTCTCCGTCCTGCGCCTGACCGGGATCGACAGCCTGAATTCGCGCCGGATTAGCGGAGGGCTCGATCAGCTCGGACAGCTTCCCTGGCGTGCGCCCTCCCCTGCGGGATATGACGATCTGGAAGGCAGCTGGGCCGGTCCCGATGCGCTGTTCCGCCGGGTCGAACTCGCCGAGCGGATCGCGCGGGAAGTGCCGGTGGATGACATCATGAAACACGCCGAGGCCGCCTTCCCTGGAGGCGCTTTGTCAGAGCACACAAGCACCTGGCTATCGCGCGCTGAAAGCGGCAGCCAAGCGCTAGGCCTGCTGCTCGTCTCACCTGAAATGCTGCGGAGGTAAGCGCCATGACACTCTCACTCAATCGCCGCGCTCTTCTGGCTGGGTCTCTTGCCGCCACCGCGGGGATGACTTTGCCGCAAATGGCGTTCGCGCAAGGGACGGGCCAAGGAGCAGGGACGCGGAACTTCCTCTTTGTACTGCTGCGCGGAGCCGCCGACGGAATGGCTATGGCCGCGCCTGTGGGCGATCCGGGATACGCCGCTCTGCGCGAAGTGACGCTGCCCGAATATACCGGCGCTCGCATGGCCGAGGGGATGTTTGCCATCCACCCCGCATTCGAGGAAGTCGGCAAGTCCTATGATGCAGGCGAGGCGCTGTTCGTGCACGCCACCGCGACCGGCTACCGCGAACGCTCGCACTTCGACGGGCAGAACATGCTCGAGACCGGCGGAGCACAGCCTTATGCCGCGCGCGATGGCTGGCTTAACCGGCTGGTCGGGCTGATGGCGCAGGATGCTGGGACGGCCCCTCCCCCGCGCGCTCTTGCCATTGCACCGACCATGCCGCTTGCCCTGCGCGGCGATGCGCCCGCGTCAAGCTATGCGCCCAGCTCCCTGCCCGATGCGTCAGAGGATTTCATGAACCGAGTCGGCTTGCTCTACCAAGGCGACCCGCAGCTCGACATGTTGTGGAACCGCGCATTGGAAACGCAGGCGATGGCGGGCGATGATGGCCTCAGAAACCTGCGCGATGCGCGTGCGGCGGGCGAGCTTGCCGCCTCGTTGATGCGCGGGGAGGATGGCGCGCGGATCGCGATGATGGCGCTTGACGGTTGGGATACCCATGCCGGCCAGATCGGCGCCTTCCGCCGCAACGCCACGCAATTGGACGCGCTGCTGGGTGCCTATCGGACCAGCATGGGCAGCGCCTGGGCGAACACTCTGGTGGTGGTTGCAACCGAGTTTGGCCGCACCGCACGCTTCAACGGCACCGGCGGCACCGATCACGGCACGGCAGGAGCCACTCTGCTGATGGGCGGAAGCGTGCGCGGCGGGCGAGTGGTTGCCGACTGGCCGAGTCTGCGTGAAGCCAACCTGTTCCAAGCCCGCGATCTCGCCCCCACAACCTCGCTTGAAAGCGTGCTCGCCGGAAGCGTGGCGGAGCATATGCAGCTCGACCCCAAGCGGGTCATGGCACAGCTATTTCCGGGGCGTGAGAGCCGAGCGTTAGAGGGCCTGATCCGCGCTTAACTGGCGGCGCGCTGCAAATCGGCGGGTTCAATGGCTGGCCCATCACCGCCCAACAGCGTAGGCACATCAATATCGCGCTCTGCATTGCCGACGCGGTTGCGGCCTGCTGATTTCGCCTCGTACAACGCCGCATCAGCGCGCGCGAAGAGACGGTCGTAATCCTCGCCCTCGCGCAGGGTTGCAACACCAAAGCTGGCGGTCAGGCGAATATCGTCGTTGATGCCGTCATGCTCAAGCTTGGCAAAGGCGCGGCGGATACGGTCTGCGAGGCGTCCGGCGGGCTCGTTCGGGCAGTTCCACACTGCGATGCAGAACTCTTCTCCGCCAACCCGGCCTGCGACATCGCAGCTGCGCACCATATCCTCGATCAAAGTGCCGAAGCTGGAGATCGCTTGGTCGCCCGATTGGTGACCCCAAATATCGTTCACCTGTTTGAAGTGGTCGATGTCAGCGACGACGAGGCTCAGCGGACGATCCTCTGCATCAGCGCGCGGGATCAACGTGCGCATGTTATCTTCAAACGAAGCGCGGTTGTGCAGACCGGTGAGCGGGTCTTTCTCGCTGCTTTCGCGCAAGGAGTTGGTCCATTCAACAATCGTCGCGGCAATCAGGATCATTGCTCCGATGATCGACTTCACGCCCAGCACCAGACCGATCATCGAATAGTATACCGACTGCTGGTACTGGCCCGCCGGGATGGTCTGTTCAAACAGGACGGACAAGGAAGGGCGGATGAAGAAATCAGCAGCCGAGAACGCGATCAGGAAGATGATTGCCTTGTCGGTCAGCTCGCGCCGTTTGGAGCTCAAAAGCGTGGTCAGCCCGACCATATACATCGCGCCATAGCCGATATTGATCAAGATCAGTTGCGGCCCTGCATCATCGGTGAAAGCGATACACAAGGCGAGCATCGCGGCGCTGATCGCATAGATCGTGGCAATCGTGGGAAGGTGCAATCGCAGACCCACACGCTCGCAAACCGAGGCGAGGAAAAAGGTCACACCAATCGTGTAGAAGACCTGCGTCACGTGGAAGGTGTAGAGCGCATTTCCGGGCAGGAAGTGCGTGGCCAGAAAGCCCACCGCAAACGCCAGATAGCCAAGAGCAAAGCCAAGCACGTGGCGCTTCATGCGCCCCAGCTTCCAGAAAACCGCAAAGGTGATGGCGAACAACAGCGCCATCAACGGTGTCAAAAGTCCTAGAATCTGCGTCTGCATTGACCCGTACACGCTCCTTTGAAAGCGGGTTAGGTCAAGAAGGTTAACAGCACCCTTAGATGGTGCCCTGAGTTGGAAATTTTTCCGACATGTGAGCCAATACGGCCAAGTGTTCGTTCGGACGGCATTCTTCGCGCCGGTCCAGAGTATCAAGCCAAAGGTGAAGCAACCTTCACCGGAGCGCGGCGATCTTCAACCTGACCGTCAAATCCATCGGTCATCACCTGATTCCGGCCATTGTTCTTGGCGCGGTAAAGCGCCGTATCCGCGCGTTCGTACAGGCTCGCATGGGATTCTTGAGGTCGCCGCTCGGCCACGCCAAAACTACATGTGATGGTCAGCGATCCATTGGCGGCATCGACTGCGGTGCTGGATACACCATGGCGCAAGCGCTCTGCCAGTTTGGCCGTGGTTGCGCGATCACAATTCCAAACCAAGATACAGAATTCTTCACCGCCCACCCGGCCTGCAAGGTCTGAGTGGCGGATCGCGCTCCTGATCAGCCCGCTCACATTCGAAATCACCACATCGCCGACAGAGTGGCCATGATTGTCATTGATGCGTTTGAAGTGATCGATATCGCACATAATCATGGAGACCGGAACGCCGGTCTGGTTCGCCTTGCTCAAAAGCATAGCTGCATCGCCTTCGAATGCTCGGCGATTGCGAAGACCAGTGAGCAGATCAATCCGCGCCTCATCACGCTGGCGTTGCATCTTGTCGAACACCATCATCGTGACGAGCGACATCAGAATGAGGAGCGCAAGCAGGGCAGAGATGACAATATTGACCGTCGAGAAGATCGACTCCTGATATTGCGCCATGGTCATCTGGGTCTGCGCAAGGATCGTGACCGCCGGGCGCACAAAGCAGTACGCGACGAGCGCCAGAAAGACCCAGAGCAACATCCGATCACCAGGCGTTTCATGCGGTGTTTGCCATTTGCCATGGGCGCCGATTGCAAAGACCAGTCCGACGGAGAAATTCTGTGTCATCAAAAGCAGGTTCTGATCGCCATAATGGCGCGCAGCCATCAGGATCGCATTCGTCATAACGGTCAACGCTATCACCGCGACGATCGGAAACGCTCTCTTATCGCGCTTCGCAACGCCCCACATAAGCGCGATCAAACCGATCAGCGCGTTGGTGTGGAATATGGCAATGTCGAACGGTGGCAAACCCCAGCCGATCATGCCTTGAAGCACGACACCGGCTGAAAAGGCAAAGCCCCAATAAGCAAAGGCAAGGATGTATTTGCGTTCGCGATCCTGCCACCAGAGCACAGCAAGAACCGCTGCAAAAAGCAGCGTAATCACCGGTATCACGGCCGTGAGGATCTGGTTCTGCATCAAAAGTCTCTGGCTAACGTGCACGGCCTAACTCACGAGAGTTAAGGAAATCCATCGACCAACCATCGTGATTAGCCGCGTCTGGCCGCTTGCCCTTGCCTGCGCCGCCGCCTATCTGAGCCCTCAAGAAACAGCTTTACCTCTTAACCCCAAGGATACCCCCATGGCCGCGCAATACGCCTTCGTAATGAAGGGCATGACCAAGAGCTTCCCCGGCGCGCAAAAGCCGGTGCTCTCGAACATCAACCTGCAATTCTATCAAGGCGCGAAGATCGGCATCGTCGGCCCCAATGGCGCGGGCAAGTCGACGCTGATGAAGATCATGGCCGGGATCGACACCGATTTCGCAGGCGAAGCATGGCCGGGTGAGAACATCACCGTGGGCTATCTGCCGCAGGAACCGCAGCTCGATGAGAGCAAGACGGTGCTTGAGAACGTGCGCGAAGGGGCAAAGGAAACCGCCGAGTTGGTCGAGCGCTTCAACGCCGTCTCTGCGCAAATGGCCGAACCCGACGCCGATTTCGATGCTTTGGGTGACGAAATGGCCGAGCTTCAGACCAAGATCGACGCGGTCGATGGCTGGACGCTCGATAACCAGCTTGAAATTGCGATGGAGGCCCTGCGCTGCCCGCCCTCGGATGCCTCCGTTGAGAACCTGTCGGGCGGTGAGAGGCGCCGAGTCGCCCTTACCCGCCTGCTGATCCAGAAGCCGTCAATCCTGCTGCTGGACGAGCCTACCAATCACTTGGATGCCGAAAGCGTTGAGTGGCTTGAGAACCACCTCAAGGAATATGCCGGCGCCGTCCTGATGATCACCCACGATCGCTATTTCCTTGATAACGTTGTAGAATGGATCCTCGAACTCGATCGCGGCACCTACTACCCATATGAAGGCAATTACTCGACCTATCTCGAGAAGAAGGCCAAGCGTCTGGAGCAGGAAAGCCGCGAGGAATCAGGCAAGCAGAAAGCGCTCGCACGCGAACTCGAATGGATCCGGCAATCACCATCGGCGCGCCAGACCAAGTCCAAGGCACGTATCCGCAAGTTTGAAGAACTGCAGGAAGCCCAAGGCTCACGCGCTCCGGGCAAAGCGCAAATCGTCATTCAGGTGCCAGAGCGCCTTGGCGGCAAGGTGATCGAGGCGAAGAACATCACGAAGGCCTATGGCGACAAGCTGCTGTTCGAAAACCTCTCTTTCATGCTGCCCCCCGGCGGTATTGTTGGCGTCATCGGCCCCAATGGTGCGGGCAAGTCGACCCTGTTCAAGATGATCACCGGTCAGGAGACTCCGGACAGCGGTAGCATCGAAATCGGCGACACAGTCCACCTCGGCTATGTCGACCAGAGCCGCGACGATCTGACGCCGTCGAACAATGTCTGGGAGGAAATCTCTGACGGGCTCGATTACATGCAGGTCAACGGCCACGACACCTCGACCCGCGCTTACGTGGGCGCGTTCAACTTCAAGGGCGCTGACCAGCAGAAGAATGTCGGCAAGCTCTCCGGCGGTGAACGCAACCGCGTCCACATGGCCAAGATGCTGAAGCAAGGCGGCAACGTCCTGCTGCTGGACGAGCCGACCAACGACCTCGACGTCGAGACGCTGGGCGCTCTGGAAGACGCGATCGAGAATTTCGCCGGCTGCGCCGTGGTCATCTCGCACGACCGCTTCTTCCTGGACCGCCTTGCAACGCACATCCTGGCGTTCGAGGGCAACAGCCACGTCGAGTGGTTCGAGGGCAACTTCGAGGCCTATGAAGAAGACAAACGCCGCCGTCTTGGCGACGCAGCGGATCGGCCTACGCGGTTGGCTTATAAGAAGCTGACTCGGTAGGTTCCCCAAACCACCCTCAAAGGAGTCGCAAGCATGAACATGACGCCTCGCAATATCGGCATCCTGGTTGGAGGCGGCCTGATCGGGCTGATCCTTGGGATCATGTTCCCGATGCTGGGACTGCTTCTACTGATACCTGTGATCGCGTTCGTAGTGATCGTCTTCATGCGCAACAAAGGCGGGGCTGATGCGGATGAGGCGACCGCTGCGCAAGCGCGGCAGTTCACCACCTCGGACGGGAAAGCCGCGATCTATGTGATGCGCAAAGGTTTTGTTGCGGGCCAGCAGGGGCTCAACATCACCATCAATGACGATCTGACCACCCAGTTTCGCACGGGACGCTTCGTCAAAGCCGAGGTTGAGCCGGGCAGCTATACAATCGCCGCGCAGATGGCGAGCCAGACCAAAAGCACAGCCACTTCGCACACGGTCGAAGTGGCAGCGGGCGACTGCGTACTGCTTGACGCAAAGCTCAATATGGGCGCGCTCCAAGGCAGTATCGAATTTCTGGAAACGCGCGACGTGGCTGAGGCGCGCTCCAAACTGGCGGGATTAAAGCTGGTCGAATGGAAGTCGGACGAGAACTGAGCTAGCCCGTATCTAAGCCGCAAGCAACTGATCGGCGCAGAGTGCCTTTTATCCTAGTAAAAATACTTGCACCACTCCCAATTCTACACTCAACGGTTTAAATAGACTTGTGAGCTGATCTGAATTACGCCCACCGCACAGCGCCCGTTTTACTTGGGAGGCCCATGCAAACTGTCGACGATGCTGCTTTAGAGAGCTGTGATAACGAACCAATCCATGTTCCGGGATTGGTTCAGTCCTTTGGCTGTCTGATTGCATTTGATCGCGACAATTTGCTGGTCGCTGCAATCTCGCAGAATTGCGCTGAATTTGTTGGGAAATCGAGCGAAGAGTGCATTGGCGCGGCGCTGGAGAGCCTGTTCGATCACGAATTGCTGCATTCGATATCGAACAAGCTTGCCTATTCGACGATCCGCACGCGGCGCGAATATGCGGGAACGATTGATGCTCCCAACACGCGGGATGCGACACAGAACTCCCAGGGCGCGCTCGACATCTTCGTCCATGCGGGGCCCCGCTATGACTATCTTGAGCTGATCGAAAGCTCGCAAACCTCCCGCGCGACGCAGGCCCGGATTGCAGCGCTTACCAGTGGCATGCAGAAGCAGGACACGCTGGAAGACATCTTCACGCTGGCGACCGAAACCGTCCATGCGATCCTTCAGCCTGATCGCACAGTGTTCTTGCGCAACATGCCGGACGGGACGGGAGACGTCGTGGCGGAGTGTCGCGCTGGCCATTTGGAGCCGCTGCTGGGGCTGCGTTACCCCAAATGGGACATCCCCAAACAGGCCCGCAGGCTATATTCGACCACGCCCATCCGCACGATCGCTAATGTGAAGGATCCGGGAGTGCCGATGGCCTATGCGCCAGGGCTTGGCGCTGAGGATTTCGACCTCTCCTTTGCCGTCACGCGCGGCACGTCCCCGATCCACCTTGAATATCTCAACAACATGAAGGTGGCCGCCAGCATGACGATCCCGATTGTCGTGGATGGCACTTTGTGGGGTTTGATCTCCTCACATTGTGACAAACCGCGCTTCGTGGGGATGGATATGCTCGATACCGGAGAGGTCATCGGCCACATCGTATCGTTCGGGATTGGCCAAGTGCTGCGCGCCAATGCAGCGCAGGTGAGAGAGGGCGTGGCCGACATACGCGATGACTTCATCGGCCTGCAATCGCGCGTCAAAACACCCCGCGAATTCCTCGAAAGCGTCGCCACGGCAGCACAGGGAATGATCGATTTTGATGGGCTTGGCTTTGCCGTTGGATCCGATTGGCATTCGCAAGGCACCGCGCCGGACACATTTGCGCGCGCGGCGGATAAGGCCTTTTCCGTGCCGTCAAAGATTGCTGATCTGGAAGGATCAACCGATGCTGCTGCCATTCTGAGCAGCCCTGAAGGAGAGCCGATTGCCGGCTATCTCGAAATCCCGCTGGTCAAAGACCCCGCAACCCGCATCGTCTTCTTCCGAAAAGCGATCCGATCAGAGGTGTCCTGGGCAGGCTTACCGCAAAAGGACATCGAAGAAGCGGAGAACAAGCCCCGCCTGTCACCGCGCAAATCCTTTGCCAAATATATCGCGCAACATGGTGACCGAAGCGAGGAATGGTCGACCAGCGATGTGCAATATGCGCTTGGCCTGCAAGAAGAATGCGCCTCTAGCCAAAGCGCGGCAGGTCGCATTTTGCAGCAAAAAGACAATCTGCGCATCCTTGCTGATGAACTGAACCACCGGGTCAAAAACATCCTCGCGCTGGTAAAGTCGCTCTCCACCCACGCGCGTGAAAGCAGCGGCAGCGCCGAAGAATACGCGCATAGCCTGGAACAACGCCTGTTCTCCCTTTCCGCATCACACGACCTGCTAACGCGCGAGGAGATGGAGAGCGTGTCCTTGCGCGCCTTGATTGTGATGGAGCTGGAGCCGATCCTGCCCGCAGCGCAGATCGAAGCGGCTTTGTCGGGTCCTGATGCCTTGCTGGCGCCAGACTCTGTGCCGATGGCAACCCTGCTGATCCATGAGCTTGCCTCAAACGCAGCCCGCCATGGGTCGCTGTCAGTCCAAGGCGGCAGGGTCGAAATCAGCTGGCAGATCGAAGGGGACCAGTTCTTGTTCGATTGGCGCGAAATGGGCGGTCCCGCCGTCACCGAACCAAGCCGTCAGGGGTTCGGGATGGAATTGCTGAAAGAAGCGATCCCGTTTGAATTCAATGGCAGCGCTGATCTCAACTTCGCCGCAGACGGCTTGCACGCTCGGTATAAAATTCCGGTCTATCCTTTCCTGCGGGCCTATTCCAAACTGTCATCGGAAGGGGAGCAATGGAGCAGTCCGGCCCCGGCGGTAGAGGGCTTGGAGCATGGCCGCGCGCTGGTGGTCGAAGACAGCTATCTGCTGGCCTCAGAGCATTCCAAGATACTCCAGCGGGTTGGATTTGAAGAGGTCGACAAGGCCTCTTCGGTTGCCTCTGCCATCAGCTTGATCGAACGCACGCTTCCCAGCTTTGGCTTGCTCGATGTGAATTTGCGCGATGAAATGAGTTTTGCTGTGGCTGACCTCTTATCTGATCGCGGGGTTCCTTTCGTCTTCGTCACAGGATACGGCAGCCTTTCCAACCTGCCGCCAAAGTTTGCGAGCATTCCGATGCTCAAGAAGCCTCTGACAGCAGACACCGTAATGGGCGTATTGCCCGCACTGACAGCTTAGGCATCGGCGCAGGATGACAGATAAGCAAAAGAAGCATGTTCTTCTGATCGACGATGATGCCGTTCTGCTTCACGATTGGAGTCGGGCTTTAGAGGCGCATGGCTACCAGGTGAGCGTATGCAGCACCATTGACCAGGGCTTTGATGCCTGTCTTCTTCGGTGGCCCGACGCGATCGTGATCGACGCTTTTTTCCGGGATGAGGACGGCAAACCAACGTCAAGCGGCGGGATGCTGTTTTGCACTCGGCTATCCTTGCATGCCTATGACGCAGGGTTAGACCTGCCCTTCATCATGGGCGTCACAGCATCTCGTCCAACCGAATTGTTCCCCGTGGACGTGTTTGGTCAGGTCTCACAGAATGTCATGCCGGTGCGGATGAGAAAGCCCTTCTCTTTAGAGGCCTTGGTTGGCGCGATTGATGAAGCGCTTGCTCCAATTAAACCGAGTGGGGCGGATTAGGACGCGCCCAGCGTCGGGCTAGAGGCACAGTCAGGCGGATAAGCGTAGATTGATTTTCCTACATCGAAAAGGCCCGCTACTTTCGTTGCTGGCTCTTTCACAACCAAATCCACGCTCCTGAAGTCGCCGCTCTTATTAAACCCATGGCCACGGATGCACTTCGTCAACTTGCATTTTGTGCAAGCGGGCAGAAATGGCGGGTTTCTGGGAAAAACAGGGCATCGTGACGCTGCGACTCGCTGCTCCGTTTTCACCACCAACGGGCCTCTCCAACAAGGCGGCGTGAGCCAGCTCAACAAACGCCCTTTACGCGACTTTAACGCGCCATAGGGCATTCCCCTGATCAGGCACTCAACAGGGGGAATGTCGATGTCTGCAAATGGGGGAAATTGGGGCGAAGCGCTGGGCAGCGCATTCGTGACCCAGCCATGGATGTTTGCAGCAGCCGCGCTGCTCGCTGTTTCCATGATTGCTGTCGTCAGCTTCCGTATTGGCGCTCGCTTGCGCAAACCGGCAGACCCGCTTGAAGGTCTGTTCCAAAGCAACAGCTTCGACACTCGTGCCAAAGTCCACTCCGGCAAGACGCCGCTCGACCGCCGCATTTCGCATCGCTCGGGAGCAGTGTTGCACGGGCGGGTCGATCACTTTGCTCAAGTGGGACAGGTCTGGGGCACCGAAACCCGCAGCGATGCCATCGATGAAGTCGCCCGCGTAATGCGCGCCGGAGTGCGCCGAACCGATGCGGTTTGGCCTGCTGGCGACGCGGCGGATCGTGAAGCGGTTGGGGACGAATACGGTGGAGCCTCTTCACCCCGCGGCATCATCATCCACGCCCATGGCGCCAACGAAGAAGAGGCAAGCGGCATCGCACAAAGATTGCTCAAGCAGCTCGCCGACACGCCGGTGCCCGGAATGGGCAAAGATATCCGTCTCACGGCAAGCTTTGGTGTCGCTGAACGGCGCGAAGGCGAAGACGCTGCTTCTCTCTATGCCCGTGCAAGTTCTGCGTTGTTGGCTGCACAAGAGGCTGGCGAAGAGGAAATCCTCTCGGCGAGCGAATGGGAGGATGTCAAAATGCTACCCGCGCCGGCCCCGACGGATGGTCCAGACGAGCCTTCCGCAGCGCAAAAAGCCAACCGCGCCGCCTAGGGCGAGACCCAGTCCCCTCGCCAATCCGAACCGTCGCGGATGAACTGCGCACGCACGTGGCCGGTATGAGCAAGATACAGCCAATCAAGCTCCTCCAACTCCACCAGCAAGACTGCAAAGTTTGCGCGGGCCGGGACGAGTTGCTCGTCACTGGGCTCAACGCCCTCGAACTCAGTTGGAAGGCCTGACGTGGCTTGCTCGCTCGAGGTCCCCGGCCCGTCCCCCAGATAACAGCGGCGCGCAAAGTTTGACCCGTTGTTCCAAGCCTCATCGGTCACCGGAGCATCGCGCAAGACTTGCCCTTTGCCACGCGCCCTTATCTGGATCTTGGCGCCCTTGTCATAGAGCAAGACAGCCATGCGCGGATCAGCCTCGATCGCGGCAACCTTGGGCGCACGGGTGTCGGTGTGGAAGCGCAAGGTCCAGGCTTGCTTGTCAAATTCGCGCAGCACCATCCCGCGCGCGTCGACATCGCTGGTGATGACTGCAGGAACATGCATGGGTGATTTGCGATCTTTGGCCGCTCTTGTCAGGCGAGCGGCAAGGTCTACGCGAATGTCATCGAGAGTGTCGAACATCCCATGCCCTTTGGCGGTTCCGGACGCTGGGTCAAGGCGTTCAGAAAAGGTGGTAGAAACATGAACCTAAGCCTAAACGCCCGGTTAAGGGTACGCTCAGCGACTCGTCTCTAGAACGCCAATGTATCAAAACGTATCAATCGAGCCGTAAGTGGTGGGGCGGCAACACTGGAGGCATCTCATGGATATTACCCTGTTTTTGAGGGGCAGTGCTTTGTCAGCTCTGGCCCTGGCTTTGGCCTTCGTCGCACCGCCCGAAGCGGCTGAGGCGGCGACCGCTGAAAGCTTTGAAGAAAGCTCATCGGCTGAACAATCGCGCCAGGATCGGCGCGCTGAAAGGCGTGCGAACCGTCAGAACCGACAAGCCAACCGCAACCGCGGCCAGGCGCGTAATGAGCGTCGCGCTCAGCGCGTTGAGCGACAAGGTAGCAATCGCGCCAATCGCGTAGATAGACGTTCGGAGCGCCGCGCAGATCGGATTGATCGCAACTCCGCTGCCCGCGCAGATCGTGTGGAACGCCGCGGGGACCGCCGCGCCAACCGGGCAGAGCGTCAGGGCCGCGACAGAGCTGCTCGCCAAATCGACCGTCGCAGTGAGCAGCGCGCGGATCGGGTCGAACGTCGCGGTGATCGCCGGGCGGATCGGGTAGAGCGGCGGGGCGACCGCCGGGCGAATGGGATTCAACAGCGCTCTGAACGGCGCGCTGATCGGATCGAACGTGGCGGCGCAACTCGTGCAGAACGGCGCGGGGATCGGACAGAGCGGCGCGGCAATCGCTTCGGCACCGCTCAGGAACGGCGCATAGCCCGAGACCGGGCCGCAAGGCAGACGGATCGCAGGGCCGACAGGCGTGCCGATCGTCGCGCAGACCGCAGGAGCGATCGTCGCTTTGACCGGCGCAATGATCGCCGGGTCGATCGGGCCAACCGTCGTGGCTACCGTGACGGTGTGCGGGACGGTCGCCGGTATGAACGGCGTGCTGAACGTCGCCGGGACTTCCGTCGCTGGAACCGCAATGCCTGGCGCAATGATCGTCGCTATCGCTGGCGCAACCATCGCCACGCCAACCGCTCGATCTTCCGTCTGGGCCGGTATTATGCGCCTTTCCGCGGGCACTACTACAACCGGCTGAGCATTGGCTTCTACCTCGACAGCCTGTTCTTCTCGAACCGGTATTGGATCAATGATCCCTGGGCTTATCGTCTGCCCGCCGTCTACGGCCCCTATCGCTGGGTGCGCTACTACGACGACGTCGTGCTGGTCGATATCTACACCGGAGAAGTGGTCGACGTGATCCACGACTTCTTCTGGTAAGACCAAGCTCAGGAGCCACAATCGAAGCCCCCGCTGGAGCGATCCGGCGGGGGTTTCATTTTACCGGCCCGAGGTCTTGCACACCGACGAACGATTGCTAGACCTTCCCTCATGCCTAAGACCAAGAAGCCCGCTGATCAGGATGCCCTGCGCGATCTCGGCGCCAAAGTGCGCGCACGTTTGGAAGGTGATCCCGGCGTCTACAAGGTCGACACCGACAAGGCCGAGCTCTTCGCAATCGGAGACTTTCTGAGCCCCACCGAATGCGAGCGCTTGATCGAGATGGTCGACAAGACGGCGCGTCCCTCGGCTCTGCATGAGATTGGGTACGAAAGCGGATTTCGCACCTCCTATTCCGGCGACCTCGACCCGTTTGACAGCTTTGTGCGCGGGATTGGGCGGCGGATTGACGATATGCTCGGCGTGGATTCAGAAATCGGCGAAGCGATTCAGGGGCAGCGCTACCTTCCGGGGCAACAGTTCAAGCCGCACAATGACTGGTTTTATGAGAGCGAGAGTTACTGGGAGGGGGAGCGCCAGCGCGGTGGCCAACGCAGCTGGACGACCATGGCCTTCCTAAACGACGTGGAGGAAGGCGGTGAGACCCATTTCACCCGGCTTGGTTTGAAGATCGAGCCAAAGCCTGGCGTGCTGCTCATCTGGAACAACGCTCTGGCTGATGGCACGCCCAACATCGATACGATGCATGCCGGCACCCCTGTGGTGTCGGGGGCCAAGTACATCATCACCAAGTGGTATCGCACCCGAAAGTGGATGTAGGAATGGGGGTTAAGCCCTTTCCAACGCTTCTGCGATCAGCTTGCGGGTTGGCTCGACACCGTAGAGCGCGATGAAGCTGCCCATGCGCGGACCTTGCTCTGATCCTAGCAGCGTCTCGTAGAGCGCGCGGAACCAGTCGCGAAGGTTCGCAAAGCCGAATTCCTCACGCTTGCCGATTTCATAGACCATAGTCTGCAAATCCTCAGCGCTGGTGTCGGGAGCAACTTCCGCCAACTGTCCGTCCAGCTCGCGCAGGGCCGCAGCCTCGCTTTCCGAGGGAGCCCGCTTTGACAAGGTCGGGGCGACGAAATCGCGATTGTAATTCACCGCACACTCGATCAACCGGATGAGCGCAGGGTCGGTGACCGGCTCTCCGGTGTAGCTTGCGACATACTCCGCCAGATTCTCAGGCGTCGCCTCCAGCCCCAGGACGCTGACGAGGTTGAGCAGGAGGCTATAGGGCACCGCAAGCGAGTCCCCTGCCCCCGGCGCTTCCGCACCAGCCCCTGCCATATTGGCGCGCAACAGGTGCCAGACAGGATTGCCCATCTGTTTGTCGAGCGGCTGTTCAGCAAGACGCTCGCGGAACTGCCAGTAATCGTCGATGGCCTTCGGGATGACGCCAGCGTGGAGTTGCTTCGCGCTCTTCGGGTTCGCGAAAATGTAGAAACCCAGGCTCTCTTCGCTGCCATAGTCGAGCCACTCTTCGATCGAGAGACCGTTGCCTTTCGACTTGGAGATTTTCTCGCCCTTGGCATCGAGGAACAGCTCGTAGATCAGGCCTTCCGGCTTGGAGCCGCCCAACACGCGCGCGATTTTGCCTGACTGCACCCCGCTATCGGTGAGGTCCTTGCCATACATTTCATAGTCGACGCCAAGCGCGACCCAGCGCATGGCCCAGTCGACCTTCCACTGACACTTGGACATGCCGCCAAGCGCGCTCTGCTCAACCACGCTGCCATCTTCGTCAGTGAAGCGGATCAGCCCCTCTGCCGCATCGACCACTTCAATCGGCACTTGCAGCACCGCCCCGGTGGTGGGGCTGACCGGCATGACGGGCGAGTAGGTCTGCTGACGCTCCTTGCCGAGCGTGGGCAACATGATGTCCATGATCGCGTCAAAATTGGTCAGCACACCGCGCAGGGCGTCGTCAAACGCGCCCGAATTGTAGCGGTCCGACGAGCTTACGAACTCATAGTCGAAACCAAACTGGTCGAGGAAAGCGCGCAGCATCGCATTGTTGTGCGCAGAAAAGCTCTCATACTCAGTGTCGAACGGGTTTGGGACGCGCGAGAGTGGCTTGTGCAGGTTTGCCTCAAGCAATTCCTGATTGGGAACGTTGCTCGGCACCTTGCGCAGGCCGTCCATGTCATCGCTGAATGCAACAAGCCGCGTCGGCTCACCGGTCAGCGCTTCATAGGCGCGGCGAACGAGCGTGGTGCGCAGCACCTCTTGGAACGTACCGATATGCGGCAAGCCAGAGGGGCCATAACCGGTCTCGAACAACACAGGTTCGCCTTCTGGCTTCTTGCCCTTCAACCGTTTCGCCAGACGCTGAGCCTCTTGGAAGGGCCAAGCTTTCGAATTGCGAGCGGTGTCGATGAGGGTGCTGTCAGTCATAGTGACTTGGCCTTTAAGCAAGCAAAGCCATGTTGCAAGCGCGAAAGCGTTTGCGTCCAACCGATATGTGCGCTCGATCAGGAGCCCGTGCGCAGGAAGCTGACCTTGCCGTTCGTGACTTCATATTGGGAGACAGAGCAGCACCATTCCTGACCGTCTTCCATCACATAGCCCGCATGCAGGACAACCATGCCGTCCTGCTGATAGCTGTCGTGGATCTTGAGCTTGGGCGCGCCCGGCTCAAAATTAAGCTGATAAAGCGCACGGATCTGGTCGTGGCCAATCGCGACATAGCCATCCGCGCGGACCACAGCATCTCGGGCAAAGGTGTCGACAAAACGGTCAAGATCGCCTGAACGATAGGCGTCGACATGACGCTGCACCGCTGCGAAATTGGCTTCGTTGACGGTCTCAGCAGCGGGCTGGACTGTGGGTCCCTCTGCACTGGCAGGCAGAGTTAGCGCGGCAGCCGCGCACAGACCGACCAGCGGAACTGCGAGGGTTGAAAGCAACTTGTTACGCATGATTCAGCCTCCATCGACGTCTGAAACCGGGTCCGACTACGTTGCGTAGATTGTCACAGAGTTCTTTCTCTCGCGCGTTTACTTATAGTAAACAGGAAAGCATGCTTACCTCGTGACGATCCTTAACGCGCCCTCCCCGCAACCCATCCCGATTGCCGCGCTTCACGCAAGCCACGGCGGCAATTGGCTGCGCGCCGCGAACGCAGAGACAACAGCGGTTTCCAAGGGTGAGGCGATCATGGCGGCGGCAGATACTCCAGTCCTGTTGCTCAATGCGCCGCTGGTGGCGAACCGGTTGGGCTATCCCGACCTTTCCGGCCTCGATCTGCTGGAGCTGTTTGCTTTCGTCTTTCCCGCCTGCTTTTGCGTGCCCACCCCGCGCGGGCTTGCACAGGCCTTGGAATTGCCCGAGCCAGAGGGGGATGAGCATGTCCCCGCCTTCCTGCAACAAGCTGCCGGTGCGTTGTTGGCTGCCTGCGAGGATCCGGAATGGTTTGAACGAGCTGGGTCTTGGAGCGCGCTCCAATCGCTCGAACGTCTGCGCTGGCCATGGGCGCAGGTTTTGAAGCCGCATGTGAAACGGCCTGAGCGTGCAGAGAAATGGCTATTCTCTCGCCTCCCGGAATGGGAGGAAGCGGGTGAACGTGCGCCTCCGCGTCAGGTTGAATTGCCTGCTGAGCAAGTGCTTGGGCAGCTCGACGCTTTGACCGGCGAAGGCGCAGAAAAGCGCGAGGGCCAGCGCGCCTATGCCACTGACGCCGCGCGCATCTTTGCGCCGCGGGACAAGGCAGAGCAGCCGCATGTGGCGCTCGCGCAGGCGGGGACCGGGATCGGCAAGACGCTGGGCTATCTTGCACCCGCCTCGCTTTGGGCAGGAGTCTCTGGCGGCACGGTCTGGGTCTCAACCTTCACCAAGAACCTCCAGCGCCAGTTGCGCTCCGAGAGCCGCCGCGCCTGGCCGTTGAAGCGGCGCGATGGCACGCCGCCGGTGGTGGTGCGCAAGGGGCGGGAGAACTATCTGTGTCTCCTAAATCTGGAGGATGCGCTGCAAGGGGGCTTTGCGGGCCGCCCCGCCATCCTTGCGCAACTGGTTGCGCGCTGGGCGAGCTTCACGCGCGATGGCGATATGATCGGCGGCGACCTGCCTGGTTGGCTCGGGACGCTCTTCCGCAAGCGCGGGATCGCGGCGCTCACCGACCAGCGCGGCGAATGCGTCTATGCCGGCTGCCCGCACTACCGCAAATGCTTCATCGAACGCTCGGCCAGAGACAGCGCGCAGGCCGATTTGGTGATCGCGAATCACGCTCTAGTGATGGTCAATGCTGCGCGCGGGCGCGACCATGCCGCCCGCCCAACCCGCATCATTTTTGACGAGGGCCACCACGTTTTCGAAGCGGCGGACTCAACCTTCGCCGCAACGCTCTCGGGCCAAGAAGCGATTGAGCTCAGGCGCTGGATCGTCGGCCCGGAACGCAAGAACCGAGGGCGCAGGCGTGGGCTCTCCGCGCGCCTCGCAGATGTCGCAAGCTACGATGAAGAGGGCGGCGAAGCCATCGAAGCGGCGAGCGAAGCGGCCAAGGCCCTGCCCGGCGAAGGCTGGCTGCAACGCCTGATCGAAAACGAAGCCTCAGGCCCAATCGAAGGCCTGCTCGCAGCTGTGCGCACCTGCACCTATGCCCGCGATGAGAGTGGTCAGGAGGCAGGCTATGGCATCGAAACCGAGGCGAGCGGATTGCCAGGTGAAGTTATCGAGGCCGCCAACGCTGCAAGCGAGGCTCTGTCCGCAATCCGCACCCCGCTGATCCGGTTGGGAGGCAGGCTTGAGGCGATCATGGCGGACCCGCCCGACTGGCTGGATGGTGCCGGGCGCGCGCGGATCGAAGGCGCCCGGTTCAGCTTGCAGTGGCGGACCGATCTACTGGCGGCGTGGGCCGCTCTGCTCGACCGGCTTGGAGGCCCTGCCGATCCGGAGTTTGTTGACTGGCTCGCCGTCGACCGCTCAGACGCGCGCGAATTTGACGTCGCGATCCACCGCCGCTGGCTCGACCCCATGAAGCCCTTCGCCCGCACGGTGCTGGAGCCCGCGCACGGCGTCATGCTGACCAGCGCAACGCTAACCGACCGGATCGAGGATGAGAGCGCGGCATGGGATAGCGCGATTGCCCGTTCCGGCGCAGCGCATGTAGAAACGCAGCCGCTGCTTTCGTCCGCGCAAAGCCCGTTCGACTACGCGAGCCGCGCCGAAGTTTTGATCGTCACCGACGTTAAGAAGGGCGACCTTCCGGGCTTGGCCGGAGCCTATGCGCGCCTGATCGAAGCCTCAGGCGGAGGAGTGCTCGGCCTGTTCACTGCAATCCGCCGGATGCGGGCCGTGCACGGGCGGATCGCGGACCGTTTGGCGCGTGAGGGCCTGCCGCTGTTCGCGCAGCATGTAGATCCGATTGACACAGGCACTCTGGTCGACATCTTTCGCGATGATCCGCGCGCGAGCTTGCTTGGCACTGATGCCCTTCGCGATGGAGTGGACGTGCCAGGGCGTAGCTTACGCTGCGTGGTCATGGAGGCCGTGCCCTGGCCTCGCCCCGATATCCTCCACAAGGCGCGCCGAGCAGCCTCTGAAAGCGGCGGCAAGTATGACGATCGCATCATCCGCGCACGGCTCGCCCAGGCCTTTGGAAGACTGATCCGGAACAAGGATGATGCAGGCCATTTCGTGGTCCTCTCCGCCGCCTTCCCATCCCGCCTGCTCAGCGCCTTTCCCCAAGGCACTCAGATACGCCGGGTCACTTTGGATGAAGCCTTGAACAGGGTAAGCGAGGGATTGATCGGCGAAGACGCCATCGCTTCCGTTGAAAAGGCTGGAAACTCCGGCGCAAACATCCCAAGTCTTGATCCATGATCGAGGAGTTCAACTATCTCGTCCGCATGATCGCGCTTGGGTCAGGGCTGATGCTTCTGGCGCTGGTGGCTGCCAACGAAGTGCGCCGAGAGGTAAAACTCCCGCTAGTGGGCCTGGTTGTTGGTGCCATTGCTTACCTCGTCAATTCCACACCGCTCACCGCGCCTGAGAGCTTTTTTGATCCATGGGTCGACCTGATCTCTCTTTCGACGCCGTTCTTCATCTGGTTGTTTGCGCGCAATCTGTTTGAGCGAACGCCGGACCGCCGTTTTCTGCTTGGGGCCGCCGCGATGATAGTGATTGGCTGGTTTGCGGCCAACTTCTTGCCCTTCACCCGGCCTGCCGGTTTTTACATCGTGCACATCGTCTCACTCGGCCTGATCGCGGACCTCGTCCGGATCGGTGTCTTTGAGCGGGATGACGATCTGGTCGAACAACGCCGCACCATTCGATTGTGGCTTCCGCTTCTTGTTGCCGCGCAGGCAGCTGCAATCCTCATCTTTGAGATCGCAGAGATGGTTGCCGGGATTGGAGAACGATCTCCTGCCGCGCAGTTGGTCAACTCGTTGTTGTTTATCGTCTTGATGATCTTCGCTGCCATCGCCCTGTTCCGCTCCGATGCCGAACTGCTGGCGAAAACGCAGACACCGAGTGAGGCTGATGAGGAGCCTGAGCCGCTCAAACTATCGCCCGCAGAGCAAGTGCTGCACGACAAGCTTACCGGCGCGATGGTCGAGGGCTTCTACCGCGAATCCGGTCTGACGATAGCGCGGCTCGCTCAGCATCTGGACACGCCCGAACATCGCCTACGCGCGCTCATCAATCGGCGCATGGGATACCGCAATTTCAGCGCCTTTCTAAACCACCATCGCATTTCTGAGGCACGCGAAAAGCTCAGCAGCCGCGATGAAGTGGACCTGCCCGTGCTCACAATCGCGATGGATCTGGGATATAACTCACTTCCCACCTTTAATCGTGCCTTCCGCAGTGAGACCGGAACAACACCCAGCGATTTCAGACGCTTGGCTTTCGAGGAGACCGCGGCGGCCCCGGTCGCAGAGGCTGTTCAAAACTGAAAATAGGCGGTCATTTGCGAAACTGACCGCCATTTTTCAGCGCTGAGAGGATTTGTCCGGCGCCCTCCCCCATTGTCGCATCATCACTTCCGCTTGAAGGGAAACACGATGATGACGGACCCCGCCACCCAGACAACTCTCGCCTACGTGACCGAACGTGTTGGCGAGCATTTCTTCAATGTCTTCTATTTCGATCTTGGACGATACCTGATTGCAGCCGGCGTGATGACAGTCCTGCTGCTCATCTTCAAAGGTTGGGCAAAGGCACGGCGCATTCAGAAGAAGTCAGCAACCCGAGCCGATTACACGCGCGAGATCCTGTCGTCGCTGCGCACCGTGCTAGTGTTTGGGGTGACGACATTGGCGACCGTCATCGGCGTTGAGGCGGGCGTCATCCACATGGAGATCGACAACGCCCCGCTCGTCACAGTGGCATGGCAGTTCGTACTAATAGTGTTGCTGCACGATGCCTATTTCTATTGGATCCACCGCGCGATGCATACGAAGCGTCTGTTCAAGGCTACGCACCTTCATCACCATAAGTCACGGACGCCAACGCCGTGGACTGCCTATAGCTTCTCATCCTGGGAGGCGGCGGCAGAGGCGGCTTTTGTGCCCGTCTTCCTGCTTGTGACAAGCGCCTTGGGTATCGCCTTTGCAGCGATGGCGATGTTCCTTTTCCTGTGGCACATGATCATCCGCAATGTGATGGCGCATACGGGCCACGAGCTTTTCCCGGCAGGTTGGCTGGATGTGCCGGTGCTCAAGTGGATCAGCACCACCACGCATCACGACCTGCACCACTCCTCGGGCCACAATTTCGGGTTCTACTTCACATGGTGGGACAAGTGGATGGGCACCGAACACCCGCGCTATGCTGAAGAGTTCAATGCCAATGCCAAACCGCTGCGCGTACCCTCCATCCCGCGGCGCGCTGCTGAGCGAATGAGCGTGATGATGGCCGCAATGCTTGCCGCTGCTGTCACTCTCAATGGCTGGCTGACCGCCATGGGCGCGAACGTGATTTGAGGCCCCACACCCCCGATTGACCCGCTGCCATCCTCAAGACGGGTCAACTGCGGCAGTCTCTAGAGCGCTCTCCCCAGAATGGCGCTTGGAGGCTGCCGCACTCACATTCAAGACTTGCGCCCCATGCGCCATCGCCTACACAGCAGGGCACGGAACCTTATTAGAGCGGTGGGATCAGCAAACTTGGCGAAAATCTTGGGTCTCTTGCGACATGCGAAGTCGGATTGGGGCGATGGCGCCGAGCGAGACTTCGACCGCGGCCTGAATGATCGAGGACGCCAAGGAGCTCAGCTGATTGGCGACCACATCCGTGCCCAGGGTATTGAGTGGGACAAAGTGATCGCCAGCCCTGCGACGCGGGTGAAGCAGACACTTGCTTCCGCGATCCCCGAAATGCCGGTGACCTTTGACGAAAAGCTTTATCTGGCCAGCCCCGACACGATCATGGATGTCATCGCGGCGCATGGCGACGATGATGCGGATGAGACGATCCTGATCGCCGGGCACAATCCGGGCTTGCAGGAAATGGTGCTGGAGCTTGTCTCCCCCTCAGACGAGAACACGCTGTTCCGCGACGCCGTGGTGAAGTTCCCTACCGCGACCTTTGCTGTGCTCACATGTGATGTCGAGAATTGGTCGAGGCTCAAGAAGTTTTGCGCCAAGCTGACGCACTTCACAAGGCCGCGCGATCTTGATGCGGAGCTGGGGCCAGAAGAGCTTTAGCCTTCAAGCACCTGCCTTGGCCCTGGCCCTTGCTCTCCCAATCGATCATCGGGATTGTAGATCGCGCATTTCTTGAGGCTCAGACAGCCACAGCCAATACACCCGTCGAGCCGATCACGCGTCCGTTCAAGTTCAGCGATCCGCGCGTCGATGCGGGCGCGGATGCTCACGCTGATTGTGCGCCAATCACGCGCGGTTGGGGTTCGTCCGTGAGGCAGCCCGCTCATAACGTCGTCGATTTCGGAGAGGCTCAATCCAAGCTGCTGCGCGATCAGGATGAAACTCAACCGGCGGATGTCGGAGCGCAGGAAACGCCGCTGATTGCCGCTGGTGCGGACTGGTTCGATCAGCTTTTTGTCTTCGTAAAAGCGGATTGCCGAGACCGACAGGCCGGTGCGGCGGGCCATTTCGCCGATGGGGATGAGGTCTTTTGAGGAGAGTTTGTTCATGAAGTACATCCGTGTAGCAAATAATTAGCTTGATCTCAAGTTAGGTTGAGGTTGCATTGATAGTGGTGTCAGACGGGATGGTGATTCGCAAACGCGAGTTTGTTCCATCGCCCAACGCGATTTTCTTCAATCGCCCAACGCGATTTTCCTCCATCGCCCGTCGCCCTGAAACGCGAAGGACACCGCCATGCCAAACGCCATGATCGAACACGCCAACCTCTCCGTCACCCGCCCGGATCGCAGTGCGGAGCTGTTCAAGCAGCTTTGCGGATGGGAGGAGCGCTGGCGCGGACAAGCACAAAAGGGCGGCGACACGATCCATGTTGGCGCGCCCAATAATGGCGGCACCTACCTCGCGCTGTACACCAGTGACACCGTCAAAGGCGGCTATTCCAAAGGCCAGCCGCTCAACCATATCGGCCTCCTCGTTGATGATCTCGCCGCGGCCGAAAAGGTCGTCATCGCTGCCGGGCTCAAGCCGTTCGGACACGATGATTACGATCCGGGCCGCCGGTTCTACTTCTACGACTGGGACGGGATCGAGTTTGAGATCGTCACCTATGACGGGGTCAAAATCGGAGACGCATCATGATGGAGCCCATGCCGCGCGAGCCAATGTTCGCCCTCATTCCTGCGCGCAAGATGCAATCCATGTTCGAACCTCCCAAGGATGAGGCTCAGAGCAAGTCCTTCTGCACCGGAGCACCGCGCACCCCCGAACGAGACCATGCCTGGTCGGTGCGATCGATCCTGATGTCGCCGTTCCACGCTGTGCAAAGGCTCTTTGCATCCTCCGGCGACCCTGACACCCACCCTTCATAGTCCTGAGGCCCGAGAAGCACCGGCATGCGGTTGTGGACGTCCTCAGCCGCAGAGCCGGCGCTGTCGGTCATCACCATCGAGTAGCAAGCGCCGAATTCGTCGCTCTGCCGCCACACGCCTGCCGCAGCGAACAGTTCGGTATCGGGCAGTGATAGCCAGGTGCGGGTCTTGGAACCCTTTGCCCCTTGCGCCTCGGCCCATGCGCTAAGCGGGATCAGGCAGCGGCGCTCCTCGAAGGAATACTTCCAGAAGAACCCGTCGAGCTTGTCGGTCCGCGCATTGTTGACTGGCTTCGGCTTCAAGGGCTGGCCGTTCTTGCCCTTCAGGACAAGCGGGAAGCCCCAACTCATCGAGCGCACCGCGCCCTCTGCAACGACCAGTCCGGGATAGCCGGGATAGACCTCCTCGCCGAAATTGGCCCCGCCTTGAGCGGCAATGGCGTCGAACCATCCTGCGACCTCGTCGACATTCTTGGTCATTCGGTACAGATTACACATCAGGTCGCTCCGGCGTTTCCAACAACGAAGCAAGCCATCGCCATCAGCGCCCCGGCCCAGCGGTTCGAACGAAAGCGCTCAAGCGGATTGTCGGGATCAGACGGATCAAGCGTCGCAACCTGCCACACCAGATGGAGCGCCACCGGAAGCAACGCCAACAGCGCAAAAATGTCCGGACGGAACATCCAGATCGCTAGGGCCCACAAGCCAATCGTTGCAGCATAGAAGCCTGCAACGCCCGCCTGCACGCGTTTGCCCATGCGCAGCGCCGAGCTTTTGATCCCAACCAGCGCATCGTCCTCACGATCCTGCAGCGCGTAGATCGTATCGTATCCGATGACCCAGCAGATGCAGCCCGCATAGAGCGCGGCAAGCACCTCCCAATTGTCGAACCTCAGCTGCGTCCAACCAACCAGCACGCCCCAGTTAAACACCATCCCCAGCCACGCCTGCGGCCACCAGGTGATGCGCTTCATAAACGGATAGGCCGCGACCAGAGCGAGGCTGGCGAGCGCGACAATCTGGGCTTGCCAACGCAATTGCAGCAGCACGACCAAACCGATCAGGCAGAGGAACAACAGCCAACCCCAAGCCACCTTCTTGCTCACCCGCCCGCTTGCGACGGGGCGCAGGGCGGTTCGCTCAACCTGCTTGTCCAGATCGGCATCGACAATGTCGTTATAGACACAGCCCGCCCCGCGCATCGCAATCGCGCCAAGCAGTAGCCAGCCGAGCAAAGCGAACTGAGGCCCCGCCCCGGCAAGCCAAACGCCAAAGACGCAGGGCCAGAACAGCAGCCACCAGCCAATCGGCCGGTCAAACCGCGCCAATTGCGCGAGATCGCGGGGAAGCTGCGGCAGGCGCGCGACGATGGCCCCAGAGATGGTGGTGTGCTCGCTATCGGGGACGACGTTGTCGGTCATGTCGGCTCATTAGCCCACCTCGTCATTCCCGCGAAGGCGGGAATCCAGCTTTTCTTCCGACTATGCGTAAAAAGAAGCTGGATCCCCGCCTTCGCGGGGATGACGGTTCAGCTCAACCTATGTACGGCGCTTCCATGCCCGCTACACCGTCCCCTCGAACCCCGGCCTGGCCTCCGAAAAGCGCGCCGCGTCTGTTTGTCGAAGACGAGCTGGGCGAAGGTCGGACCTTCGCGCTCGATGGCAACCATGCGCATTATCTCGGCAAGGTGATGCGCGTCTCCACCGGCGACACCGTGATTCTGTGCGACAATGTGACCGGCGAATGGGCGGCACGGGTGGGCGCGGTCGAGAAACGCCGCGTCGATGTCACCGTCGTTGAGCGCCTGCGCCCTCGCGAGGAGGTGCCCGACCTTTGGCTCTGCCCCGCTTTGCTCAAGAAAGACCGTTTCGACCTTGTGCTGGAAAAAGCGACCGAACTGGGCGCGGCGCGAATCCAACCTGTCATCACCCGCCGCTGTGTCGCGGACAAGCTCAACCTCGCTCGCGCGGCTACGCTCACCATCGAAGCCGCCGAGCAATGCGCGCGCACCGCTCTGCCGGAGCTGACAGAGCCGGTGAAGCTCGACGCGCTGCTGCGCGAATGGCCAAAGGGACGCGCGCTGTTCTTCGCGGACGAGGAAGGCGGGGAACCTGCTGCGGCGGCGTTTTCGGCTCATCATGGCCCCGCCGCGATCCTGATCGGGCCGGAAGGCGGCTTTGACGATGCCGAGCGCGCTGCCATTCGCGCGCATCCGCAGGCACGCGCCATCTCGCTCGGCCCCCGCATCTTGCGCGGGGAAACCGCAGCGATTGCAGCGCTTTCGATTTGGATGGCCGGGGCCGGAGACTGGTAGGGCGATTGGTCGAGAACAGAATAGCTTCGTCGACAAATAGGCAAATTGGCCTTCCCTCAAAGCCATTGGTTTTCTAGGGCCTCCCGAACAGTAAGGGGCCACCTATGAGCACCAGAGAAGCTTCCAGTGCCGACGAACCGATCATCGAGAGCCTTGATGATCTGACAGCTCCAATGCGCAGCGGTGAGAAGCCCAAGGCGGATTGGCGCATCGGGACCGAGCATGAGAAGCTGGTCTATAAGCGCTTGGATGCCGGTGGCGACCGACGCGCCCCGTCCTATGACGAGCCTTGCGGTATCCGCGATCTGCTGATGGGCCTCACCAAATTTGGGTGGGAGCCGATTGAGGAAAACGGAAACGTCATCGCCCTTAAGGGCAAGGATGGGGCCGTTAGTCTGGAACCGGCTGGCCAGCTCGAATTGTCCGGCGCGCCGCTCGAAACCTTGCACGAGACCTGCAACGAGACCGGACGTCATCTGGCTCAGGTCAAGGAAATCGGCGAGAAATGCGGCGTCGGCTATCTTGGCCTTGGCATGTGGCCCGACAAGACCCGTGAAGAGCTGCCCGTGATGCCCAAGGGGCGCTATGGGATCATGATGAACCACATGCCGAAAGTCGGCAATCTGGGTCTCGACATGATGCTGCGGACCTGCACGATCCAAGTCAATCTCGACTATTCGTCAGAGGCTGACATGGTGAAGAAGTTCCGCGTAGGCCTGGCGCTGCAACCTTTGGCGACGGCTCTGTTTGCGAACTCGCCCTTCACGGAAGGCAAGCCCAACGGCTATCTCTCCTACCGCAGCCACATCTGGTCGGACACCGATCCGCACCGCACCGGCATGCTGCCTTTCGTGTTCGAGGATGGCTTTGGCTATGAACGCTGGGCTGAGTACATGCTGGACGTGCCGATGTACTTCGTCTTCCGCGACGGCAAATATATCGACGCGGCGGGCTTGTCCTTCCGCGACTTTATGGAGGGCAAGCTGTCCGTGTTGCCCGGAGAGCGTCCCACGGCGAGTGATTGGTGGGATCACCTCTCCACTGCCTTCCCGGAGGTTCGCCTCAAAAGCTTCCTCGAAATGCGCGGCGCGGATGGTGGGGCGTGGAGCCGCATCTGCGCTCTGCCCGCTTTCTGGGTGGGCTTGCTCTATGACCAAGGCTCGCTCGATGCCGCGTGGGAGCTGGTCAAGGACTGGTCGATGGAGGAGCGCGAGCAACTCCGCAATGACGCGCCCAAGCTGGGCCTTGATGCGAAAGTGCCCGGCCTTGGCACGATGCAGGATCTGGGCCGCGAAGTGCTCGATATCGCGCATAGGGGCTTGGCTGCACGCGGCAAACTGAATGTCAGCGGCGACAACGAAACCGGCTATCTCGAAACGCTCGACGAGATTGTCAGCAGCGGCAAGGTTCCGGCACAACGCCTGCTCGACGCCTATCACAACGAATGGAACGGCGATGTCGGCGAGGTTTACCGCCAGTCGTTTTGAGGTCTGCTCGGCTTACTCAGCCGGCTCCCGACCCGCATTCACAGGCTCATGACCGTCTGAGGCCCTTGTGGCTGACGCTCCAGTCAGGCGGCTGATAATCGCGCGCTTCATCCGGGCAAGCGGCGCGGTGATCAGGCCGTGCGCCTCCATCCAGTCATAATATTCGCGGTATTTGGGGTCTTCGGACAGCAGATGCGCTTCCTCCGTCCGGGCGCGCCAGTAATAGATCGCGTTGACGACAAGAAGGAAGAAGGTGTTGCGGACCGCGTCCACGGCAGAGCCGCTCGTGACCAGAAACGGCATGACAGAGCACCACCAGAACAGGTTCTTCGACAGGTAAGCCGGATGGCGCGTGAAGCGATACGGGCCGTTGGTCAGCACGCCGCGATAGGTGAGGTTGGAGAAGCGGATGCCGAACACCACGGTGGCCCAGGCATAGATCGCGGTCAGGAAAACCAGCCACGCGGCCCATGCCCACAGCAAGGCAGGCTGATTGGCCATCCAAAAGCCCCAGCCCTCGACATTGCTCTCATAGCTCAGGATTTGCCCGCCATTGCCGATGATCCCCCACACGAAAGGTGGGTAGCACAGCAGCGCGGCAAGCCAGCCCGCAACGAACGGGTTGCCTGATCGGATATGCGCATCCAGCGGCCGCATGGTGAAGAGATAGCCAACCGTCCCAATCTGCACGTCCACAACGAACAGCAGCGTGATCAGCAGCATGCCGATCTCAAACGGATTGTTCAGGATTTGCTCCGGCGTCGCTTCGACCACAAAGGCAAAACCGCCCGGCAGAATGGAGATCATGAAAGCGCCGAAGAAGGCCTTGATGATCCATGCGCGCCAGTGCTTTTTGACCTGATCCAGGTCCACGCCGCCTTCGATCTGGTGGCCGCGTCCTGTAATCATCGCGCCGAAATGCCAGGTGCTGTCATGCGGCTCGACCATGTGGCGGTCGAGCCAGATGATGTAGGGCACGGCGAGCACGATCATCGGCAGAATGGCGGCGCCCAACACCTCCATCGCGAACAGGTACTGCCCGTCCCAATACCACCGCCCGAGGCAATAGAGCCCGGCGATGATCGCCCAAGTGGCCCACAGACCGACAATTTTGACGCAGGAGATCGGGAGCACCTCCTCAACACTGCGCTTCAAGCTCCAGTCGAGACCGGTGGAGGGGCGCAGATGCACCTTGTCGACCAGCAGCGACCAAATCGCCATGGGTCCGGCGGTGAACAGCATCGCGGTGAGCGCGGCGTAAGGTCCTGAGAGGACGGGATATCCGCTCCCCAGTCCCACAGCTTCAGCAAGGGTAGGAAAGGTGCGGCAGAACAAAATCCACAGCATTAGGCCCAGCAGGCCGGCAAGGCCCACGCCCGATGATACATCGCTTTTTGGCAAGCTCAGCGGCTTGTCCGAAGATCGCTCTTGAGCGGTCGAGAGAGAATGCGCGTCCATTACCCCCAAGCGCTTAGCGCCAAAGGGTTAATTCTCCGCGCACTCTATGGCCCGCGTTCCGCAAAGGCACGCAAGCAGCGCAAAGGTTAATGCGCTCGGTTAGACCCCAAGGGGGGCAGCAGGACGAGACCTCTCGGGCCAAGTCCATTCACCCGGCCGGTAAGGCCCCGAGGCGGGTAAAGCCCGCCCGGCTGGTAAAGCCTCAGCGCCAGGCGTGGATGGTGCCGGAATCGTCGAGAATATAGAGCGTGTTGTCGGCAACCACCGGCGGCAGGCTGACCGGCGCATCAAGCTCGGCGAAAAGCTGGGCTGAGCCTTCGCCTGCGCTCAGTTTCCAGACTTCTCCGCGAGAGGACGCCACCCACAGCTGGCCGCCTGCCAGAACGGGGCCGGTCCAGAAGATCGGGTCTTCGCGCTTTTCCTCTTTGCGGAACTGTTGCAGCTGCGTGATCCAGCGGATGCGGCCGGTTGAACGGGCAATCGCCAGCAGGCGCGCATCATCGGTCAGAGTGAAAATCCACTCACCCGCAATCGCCGGGGTGGAGATACCTGCGAGGTTCAGCTCCCAAATGCGTTGCCCGGTGACCAGCTCGTAAGCGGCCATCCGGCCACCTTGGCCCAGAGCATAGACGCGGCCTGAATCGATGATCGGATCAGCGTCAATATCGGTGAGAGAGCTCACGCGGGTCGAGATGTTGGTGCGTGCCAGAGCGTCGGCCCAAAGCGTGCGGCCATTCTCATAACGGTAGGCGGAAAGCTCACCGGAGGAATAGCCCGCGATTACCGTGCCCTGCCCCGCTGCCGGAGCGGCAACCCCAAACACGCCCGATTGCGCGCTGGAGCCGGACTCGTTCCAGAGGATGTCGCCATCCTGTGCATCCAGCGCCAAGATCTGGTTGTCCTGCGACATCACATAGACCTGGCCAAAGGCAAGGGTCGGAGAGCCGCGCAACGGACCTGCGGGGCGCACATTCCAGACAACCTCACCCGTTTCAGCATTCAGTGCCTTGGCATCGCCTGCGCCGTTGGTGGCATAGACTCGGCCAGCATCAAAGCTGACCCCGCCACCAAAGGCGGATGGACGCATATCATCGTCCATGTCGCTCGCATCGAGCTCCCATACGCGTGCGCCGGTGTCCTTGTTGAAAGCATGGATGACGCCATCAGAGCCGACCGCAAAAAGCTTGCCTGCGCCAATCACGGGCGCCGCGGCAAGGCGTTCGCGCTCGCTCGACCCGGCGATGCGAGTGGTCCAGATTTTGCTTGGGTTCTCAGCCAGAGCGAGGTGGCCGTAGGACTTGCTTGCCGAGCCGCCAACCTGTGCCCATTCCGGGTTCGCCGCAGCGGGCGGAAGGACGACTGATACGGTGGCCAAGCTGGGATCGACCGTCGCGCCGTTCTGGATCACTGAGAGGATCGGCGTGCGGTTGCCGACAGTGGGCGTTTCCTTGGGATCGCCGCCAAACAGCCCGCCGGAACAGCCCGTCATCGTGACAGCCATCGCGGCCAGGATCCCGGCCGAAGCCCATGGTTTTGTGATACGTTTCATAGGTCCGTCCAACTTCTTATCCCTCACCCAGTGGCACGCGCAATGCGCGGATCAGCGCCCCGCAGGACCCGGCTGTGCCACTCCAATTTCTTCGAGCAATGCGTCCACGTCTTCAATCGCATCAACGCCCAGCAAGCCCGCCATCTGCCGCGCCCGTTCACGCAAAGTGTCAGGCACTTGTTCATCCGTTGCGAGCTGGCTGAAAAGCACGCCCGCTGCCTCCCGGTTACCGGCTTCCAGATGCGCGATCGCGGTCAGTTCACCCGCGCTTCCGAAAAAGGCGTTTCCGGGCACCGCCAAGTCTTTGAGCTTCGCGATGACGTCAGCCGGTTCGCTATCGTCAAAGGTAATCGAAACTTCGCGGATCAGAGCGAGATCACGCAACGGCTGCGGAGCGTCAGGATCGGCCACAATCGCCGCGTAAATCTCTACCGCCTTGGCGGGCTCTTCCTGTTCCAGCGCCACAGCGGCCTGAATCATCCGCGCCATAGTGCGTGCGCCGTCAGAGCCCTCTTCGATCAGCGGCGCGGTCTTTTCCTCGACCCCGGCAAAATCGCCCGCTTCGACCGAATCGAGTGCGCTGATGATCTGCTCTGACTGCGCTTCTAGCTTGGCTTCATTGGTGGAATCGTACCACCAATAGCCGAACATGCCGATCAGCAGCAGGCTGAGCGCAATGCCTAGCGTGACGCCATATTTCTCAAGGAATTCCTGAGCGTCGTCCTTGCGCACCGCCTCATCAATTTCGCGCATAAGGATTTCATCCTCGCGCGATGGGGCTGCGGGTTCGTCGCTGGGAGTGTCTTTATCAGTCGGAGTGCGCGCCACGGGGCGGGAGATCCTTTGGTCAGTTGCTCGTCAAGTTAGCGCAAGCCTTTAAGCAGCGCAGGCGCGGTGCGCAATGCCGCATGCACCTGCCCTCAACCACTGCGTTTGAACGCAGGGTTAAGATGGTGGGGGTTTTGAACTCCCCAACGCCCCAAAATACAGCTCGCGATAGGCGGTTATCATTTGCGCTTCGTCGAATTCGCCGCGCGCTTTTTCGCGGTTGGCTTTGCCGAGTTTTGCACGCAGCTTGGGTGCCTCGGCTAGTTCAAACAGCATCGAGCCCAAGGCTTCAGCGTTGTTGCTGTCGGCGATATAGGGCACGTTCGCCTCCGACACGATCGCCTTCACATCGCCCACATCGGGCGCGGCGACGGGGAGGCCAGCGGCCATTGCTTCGACTACGGAGAGCGGAAACTGCTCGCTGTCTGATGAGAGCGCGAAGATGTCGAACTGGCCAATCACTTTGGCCGGGTCAGCGATATTGCCGGGCAGGTGGACGCGGTGGGCGACTTCTAACCGCTCAGCCGCCGCGCGGATCGCCTCTTTCTCCGGCCCTTCCCCCAGAATCACGAGGTGCCAGCTTTCATCGAGGTCAATGAAAGCCTCCACCAGACGCGGCAACTGCTTGACCGGGCGCAGGCCAGCGAGCGTCCCCACCCAATTCTCGCCCACGCGTTTGAGCAGCCGCATGGCCTGGGGATCGGGAGATTTGGCGAAGCGTTTTGTGTCGATGCCGTTGGGAATGCGTTTGAGCTGAGAGGGCGGGCGCTTCCACTTATCAAGCGCAATTTTTTCAAGCACTTGACTTGGCACCACCACAGCATGGGCAGTGTCCAGAGCCATGGCCCGATACCAATTGCGGCGCGGTTTCAGCTCGCTTGCCTCATCCTCGTTAAAGCCATCCTCGTGATGGATCAGCGGGGGCAGATCGTAGATGAAGCTGAAGGCCATATGCGCCATCACCACATCCATCGCGCCCCAATTGTAGGTCAGGACGAGGTCGTATTGCATCAGCTCCTTGGCAATCGCATGGAGCCTCCCCGGCGATGGCAGGCCAGTGAGTTTTGGGAAGTCGGTGGGAAAGCGGACCCGCAGGCCCCGGTCGAGCAGCGCCTTCGCGCCCAGCTCTTCTGGTTCTCCAGAGACCACCGTGTGGTGCAGCTCCGCGCCAAAGGCGTTCATCAACCGCGCTGATCGGACCTCCTTGCCGCCAGCCGCGAAGGTCGAGTGGCAGTGTAGGACGCGGGGAATACCAGTCTTCGTCGTCATATCCGGACGTGCTTTCAGACCTTGGCGAGCAGCGCGTCGATGGCGGCCCGCGCCTCAGGCTCATCCAGAGTGGGCGCATGGCCGACACGCGGGACCGTAACGCTGGTCATCGCCGGGTTGCGCACACCCATCTGCGCGACCGTCGCCTCGGTGAGCAAATCGGACAACTCCCCGCGCAACAGCACCATCGGCACGTTGCGCAAAGCTTCGAAGGCGAGCCACAGATTGGCAGGCGCTGCCCCGCCCGGCTCCTTGAACGGCTCAGCAATCGCCATGTCATAGTCATAGCTGATCCGCCCGTTCTGGCAGACAGTGAGATTGCGCTTCGTCATCTCCAGCCACTGGTCGAGATCCCAGTCGGGAAAGGCCTCTCCGTGCACCGATTGCAGCGACTTGGCCGCGTGCATCCATGTCGGATAGGATTTGCCCTGCCCGACATAGGTGCTGATCCGCTCAATCCCAGCAGGGTCAATCTCAGGCCCGATATCGTTCATCACCAGAGCCACGATCCGCCCCGGTTTTGCTGCCGCCATCATCATCGTCATCAGCCCGCCCATCGACGTGCCGATCGAGATAAATCGCTCAATCCCCAGCTCACCGAGCAGCTTCTCGACATCCTCGACATATTGGACCGGGTTGTAAGTGGAGCTATCGGGCGCATAGTCGCTCTGCCCGCGCCCCCGCATATCGGGGACAATCACGCGGCGGGTTTTTGCGACGTGCTCGGCCAGTTCAGCAAAATCGCGCGAATTGCGGGTGAGGCCGTGCAGGCACAGAACCGGTGGTCCATCATAGCCCGCAGGTCCCGCATAATCGCGGTAATAGAGCGAGAGGCCGTCCGCGCTCTCCCAGGTTTTCTCATCGTAGGCGTCAGCCATAGTGTCTCGCGTCGTATTCGTAGGAGGAGAGCGCTTGCGCCCCCGCTTGCTTGGCCCCACTATCGCTGGATGAGCGATGAACCGCAAGCAGCCATCTACACCCCCGACACCGCAATTGAAGAGCTGGCCAGCTGGCTGGGTTCTCCGGTGGAGGCCGCAGACTTCCCGCAAACGCAGGTGCGCTTCCGCAATGACCGCGCGGCGGCTGAAGTAGGGCTAGCGGGGCTGGATGATGGCGATTGGGCCAAGCATTTTGGCCGGTTTGAGCCGCTTGAGGGCAATCTCCCCCGGCCGCTCGCACTCAAATATCACGGCCACCAATTCCGCGTGTACAATCCCGAGATCGGCGACGGACGCGGGTTTTTGTTTGCGCAGATGCGGGACAATGCGGGGCGGCTGATGGACCTTGGCACCAAGGGTTCTGGCACCACGCCTTACTCCCGCGCTGGCGACGGGCGGCTGACGCTGAAAGGCGGGGTGCGGGAGATCCTCGCGACCGAGATGCTGGAGGCGCTGGGCGTCAACACTTCGCGCACCTTCTCAATCATCGAGACGGGCGAGAAACTGATGCGCGACGATGAGCCTTCGCCCACGCGCTCTGCCGTGATGGTGCGGCTGTCGCACTCGCATATCCGCATCGGGACCTTTCAACGCCTGCTCGCGATTGAGGACGCAGACGCGATGGAAGCGCTGGTCGCCTACTGCCTCAAACATTTCCCCGGCCCGCCCCCGCCAGAGGACGCTCCGGGCCGCGATGAACCTGCGATCCAGTTGATGCACAATGTGGTGGAGCGTATGGCGGACCTCGCCGCAAGCTACATGGTCGCAGGCTTCGTCCACGGCGTGCTCAACACCGACAATATGAATGTGACGGGGGAAAGCTTCGACTACGGCCCCTGGCGCTTCCTGCCCAAATGGGAGCCGGGCTTCACCGCCGCCTATTTCGACCACCAAGGCCTCTACGCCTTTGGTCGCCAGCCTGAGGCTCTGCACTGGAACAGCGGGCAGTTTGCGGTCGCCTTGCGCTTGCTGGCGGACACCGAGCCTCTGGTGGCAGCGCTCGAACGGTTCGGGCCGCTCTACATGGAGGCGATTGCCCGGCGCTGGTGCTGGCGGATGGGGATCGAACCGCGCGGACTGGAAGAGGACTCACAACTGGTCAGCGCCTGCGAGAAAGCCATGCGCGACAGCGGCGCCCAACCCGACGCCTTCTTCTTTGCGCATCGCGGCGGACGCGGCGCTGACGGCGAACTGGGCGAGCTGCTCAGCGCTTACACGCCGGTCGAAAGCTCTCACGATTATTGGTCGGACGACGCGCCGCAAAGCATGGTCATCGACGAGGTCGAAGCAATCTGGTCAGCGATTGATGAGCGCGATGATTGGCAGCCCTTGAAGGACAAGGTTGCGGCTCTGCGGCGAATGGGTGAGGCGCACGGCTCTGCTCCCAAACCCGCCGGTCATGCTTGATTAGCCCTCGGGCTGCGCCTCAATCATCTGTTGTGGCTGGATATCAATGCCGAGCAATTTCCAACGGCCCTGCTCCCACTGATAATAGGCGTCAAAGCCAATCGAGATCGGGCGCAGCTGAAACACGCCGCGCACGCGGAACGCGTCGGCGCTGACCATTTGCGGGGCTTCGTAATAGGTCGGCGGGACAAGCAGCGCGTTGGACAGATCAATGTTCATATTGCGCAGGCCAGAGAAAATCTCGGTCAGGCGCGCAGGGTTGAAATTGACCTGAAAGCTTTGCGCAGAAATGTCGCGCAGAACTGAATAATTGCCCGACTGGTTCGCATGATCGACCGCCGCGATAGTCGACCACAGCATCTTGGACAATTCCAATTGCGAAGGGGTCGGACGCACGGATGGCGGCGGCTGTACGGTCGGTTGCTGCTGCGCCTGAGCCTGAGGCGCGGCTTGCTGTGCCAGAGCCGCATCGGGAAGTGCAGCAGGGCTGAGCGCAGCCACAGCGGCAAACAGAGCTGAAAAACGAAATGCCGGGGCACTGGGCCCCGGCATCGCGAAATTGTTGGTCATCAAAGTCATGACCGGATGTTTAACGGCTTACCAAGCAACTTGGAAGCCACCACGTGCACCGATTTCACCGCTGTCGAAGCCGACACCGACGCCTGCCGAAACAGAGGCGTTTTCAGAGACGCGTGCGGTGACAGCCATCGAGCCTGCACCTTGGTCTTCGAAGTAACCAACGCCGCCCGACAGAGCGAAGTTCGTGCCAGATGGAAGCGCGGGGCTTTCCATCGACAGTGCCATGGCGACACCTTCGTTTGCACGGCTGATCGCGTCACGGTTGGCCGCGGTCTCACCGAACAGAGTGTTGATCTGGCCGGTTTGCGTCGTGGTCAGCGTTTGCAGAGCAGCGATCGAGCCGGTGTTGGCAGCAACCGCAGTTTCGTTGGCGGTGATACGCGTATCAAAGCCACCGACCAGTGCGTTGTTGTTGGTGATTGCTGCGGTGTTCGCGAGGATCGCCGCTTCGTTGGCAGTGACGCGCGTGTCGACACCGGCGATGGCCGTTGCGTTCGCATCGATACCGGTTTGCAGAGCTGTCGTCGCAGCGGTCAGCTCAGCATCGGTGGCGAGATCGTCAACCGATACGCCCTGACCCAGAGTGCCCGAACCGTCGACCGTGGCGAGGAAAACATCGCCGGTCTGTGCTGCGGTGCTTGCTGCAATGTCACCAACTGTGACTGAGCTGCCTGCGCCGCCAAGGACGATCTGTTGAGCACGGGTCGTCACTGCGCCCGGACCAATAGCGACCGAGTTGGCGAAGGCCGCATTGGCTTCGGTGCCCAGAGCCACTGCGCGGGTTGCGCTTGCCACTGAGTCGGTGCCGATAGCGATCGCGTTGTTGCCCGATGCTGTTGCGCGGAAACCGTAAGCCGAGGCGAAGACGCCACTTGCTTCGGATTCAAAGCCAACCGCCAGCGCAACCGGCCCGGTTGCCTCTGCGTCACCACCAATCGCGATGTTGCCGACTTCCGTTGCGATCGCACCAGTGCCGTCGCCATCTTGGTCCGCACCGATTGCGATGCCGCTTTCATCAAGAGCCGATGCAGCAAAACCGATGGCAACCGCGCCGAAGCCTGCCGAGTTGGCTTGCTCACCCACGGCGGTCGAGGCAAAGCCACTTGCCGTTGCGAGGTGACCGATAGCGTGTGCCCGCTCAGCCGAAGCCACTGCGCGCCAACCGAAAGCGGTTGCACCCGGACCCGATGCGAGGGATTCGCCGCCGACCGCGGTGGTTGAGTTGCCCAGCGCCTGCGCGCCGGTGTCAGCGTCGTCACCACCGATGGCGAGAGCGTCAATGCCGTCTGCTACCGAGTTGTTACCGATTGCGATTGCGGATTCGTCCGATGCGGCGCTGTCGCGGCCCACGGCAATAGAGTCGCGAGCGCTTGCAACGGCGCGCGTACCGAAGGCCGACGATGCAAAGCCGGTCGAGGACGATTCAAAACCAACAGCGGTTGCTGCGAGGCCGTTTGCAAACGCGTCACCGCCAATCGCTACGTCACCCGGACCACCGGCAACCGCGCCTTGGCCGTTGCCGTCTTGGTCGCCGCCAATGGCGATGGAGTTCTCATCAGCTGCAATAGCGGTGAAACCGATGGCAATCGCGCTGAAGCCGTTGGCACTCGCCGATGCGCCCAGCGCGGTCGAGCCAAAGCCGTTTGCAACGGCAGAGCTACCCACAGCGGTGTCGCTGCCGCTGGTTGCTTCTGCATCCGTACCAACAGCGGTTGAATCGCCGCCATCAGCTTCTGCGCCGTCGCCGCAAGCGAGGTCGTCAGCCGCGCCAGCGGTTGCGCCGCCGGTCACGCCCGGATCGAGCAAGCAGACATCCTGCGCCGCTGCGGGGGCAGCTGCACCGAACGCACCGATTGCAGCCAAAGTTGCGCCCGAGACCGAGAGGCCTAGCGCTGCGAGTTTAGTCTTCGAAAAAGCCATGTGACAATTCCCCTGTCATCGGCACGTCAGGGGTCGACGCGCCTTAAAAAATAGCTCAGCGATCAAAACAGGGAGGGCGTAAGAACACCGACAAGATCACGAGAATGCGACCCGCCCCCGGTTTGTTCGCCGACTGCATACGCAATCCACACGCGGAGGGAAAGTCGATTTTGGTAAGTTTAACCAAACCTATTTACTCTATGATTCCCAGAAACGCGCCATTACCGAGGCGGACGCTGAGACCCTCTTGGCATTTGCGGAGTAAGATTTGGCGGCCTAACGGGCTAAAATGTGCGCGAAACTGCGCAATGGTTAAAGAGACCTGCGCGATGACGCGAGAGAGAGTGAGCTAAGAGTTTGAGCGATACAGAACTGATCTCTTTTTCCCCCAGCACTGGTGAACAGGTGTGGGCTGGGCCGCATAGCGATGTCGCCAAGGCTGTGAGCCGCTCGCGCCGCGCATGGCCGGCATGGGCAGCGCAGGCCGTTGGCCACCGTGTCGAAGTCGCGCGCCGCTTCGCCAACGAAGTGCGCGCCGATGCGGAAAAGCTCGCTGAGCTGATCGCGAAAGAAGCAGGCAAGCCCCTGTGGGAGGCCAAGACCGAAGTCGAAGGCGTCATCAACAAGGTCGAGATTTCAGTCCAGGCCTATGCTGAGCGGACGGGTAAGAAAAAGCTCGACAGCGCGCTGCAAGGCACAGCGGCCCTGCGTCACAAGCCGCACGGCGTAATGGCCGTGATCGGCCCGTACAATTTCCCAGCTCACCTGCCCAATGGCCACATGGTCCCAGCGATCATCGCGGGCAACACAGTGATCCTAAAGCCTTCGGAGAAAACCCCGGCAGTCGCGCTTGCCTTACTGGAGTGCTGGTCGCGCTGCGGAGTGCCCGACGATGTCGTGCAGGTCGTCATTGGCGGGGTTGAGGAAGGCAAGCAGCTTGTCGCCCATCCCGGTGTCGACGGCGTGCTGTTCACCGGCTCGGCTCAGGCAGGCATAGCGATCAACCGCAAGCTCGCCGCCAATCCGGGCAAGATCGTCGCGCTGGAGATGGGCGGTAACAATCCGCTTGTCGTGCTCGATACGCCCAAGCTTCAAGATGCGGCGGCGATTATCGTGCAGAGCGCCTTCACCACCGCCGGACAGCGCTGCACGGCCGCGCGCCGTCTGGTGGTCAAGGACAGCATCTATGACGAGCTTATGGAGCACCTGCTGCCGTTGACTAAGAACTTGGTTGTCGGCGACCCACTCGGCGATCCGCAGCCTTTCATGGGGCCGGTGATCGACAATGAGACAGCTGACCAACTGAACGATTCCTTCGTCGCCCTGCTGACCGCAGGGGGTAAAGCGCTGCTGCACATGCGCCGGCCAGAGGCGGATAAACCCTTCCTTACCCCCGGCATTATCGACACCACCGATATTGAGGACCGCCCCGATGTCGAGCTGTTCGGACCCATTCTGCAAGTGATCCGCGTCGATGATCTCGACACCGCCATCGCAGAGGCGAACAACACCCGCTTTGGCCTCTCAGCGTCCCTGATCGGAGGTTCGCCAGAGGATTATGCGAGGTTCTGGGCCAATGTTCGCGCAGGCATCATCAACTGGAACCGCCCTACCAATGGTGCGTCCTCCTCCGCTCCGTTTGGAGGGATTGGCCTGTCCGGCAACCATCGCCCAGCGGCTTACTACGCCGCCGACTATTGCGCTTATCCGGTTGCAAGCACGGAGATGAACCAGCCACGCGCGGAAATCACCGTGGGGCTGAAGGAAGAGATGAAGAAGAAGGTCGAGGATTAGGAGGCGCCACTGGCCCCTCGCGTGGCCCATCACTTGGACCATCGCGGGGCGCGCCTATTTGCGCCAGTGGACCACGTCGACCGCGCTCATCCCGCCCGGCCCTTCGCGAACCGCGACGACCAGCGCCTGATCGCGGCGCTCGGCGAAGATCTGCGCTTCGGGCTGCGCGTAGAGCGTGACATCAAAACGTGCGCGGTCGACCTTGGTAAAGTGGTACTCAATCGCGTCTTCCACGTTCACCGGAATAAGGTAGCGCACGACGCGCACGACGCAGGTTCCCACATCGACGCCGGCGGCCTGCTGCACCATGGCATGCGGCGGCAGCGAGGAAGTCGGCGGCATGCGTGTCGCCCAATTGAGGTCGTCCTCCAACCGATTGTTACAATCGCTGCGTGCACCGACTGCATCGACCATGGCGTCGGCATTTGCCTTGTCGATCAGGGCAAATTGGCTCGCATCCGATCCAGCGCCAGGCACCGGCGCAATTTGACCACCTTCGAGCAATTCCAGCCGCATCGCTTCGCGCGCGCGGGTTGAGGCTTCCTCATCCGCTTCAAACAGCGGCAGTGGATGGCCATCGCGGATCGCCATCACCGCATTGGCCTCACTGCGCCACGCAAGGTCAGGGTCGACCATCAGCGGATCGTTGAGAGCGCGCGCCAATTGCGGGTCTTGGGTGAGCACCTCTTGCGGCGCGTCCGCCTGCTCCTCATCGCATGCAGCCAGCATGGTGAGCGCAAGCGGCGCGAGGGCGGTGAGAGCCAGTGAGTTTGGACGACGCGTCATAAGCGACAAGCCTATGCCAGATTTCGGTTAATTTTCGCTATTCCAAATACACTTGGCGTAAATCCACATTGCCTCAACAAACTGAAGACGCCCCCTTGCCCCGCAAGCGAGACAAAAGAGCGTCTTCCACGGCTGGTGGGAGCCGCGCCCGGAGGCGCTGGTGGGAGCGCCCCAAGAGGGAGGTGGGACAAGCGAGCATGGGGTGGGAGGTCGCCGCTCGTCCGACTGTGCGTTCATTTATAGGGGAGGTAAACTGAACGGGGTGCAATCGAGCAAGTCGGCCTTCGTTCAGGTTTGTGCGGCTATATATGAATCTTAGCTTGAGCGGCTGAGACGGCCCGCTTGCGCCCATGGCTCATGCCCCCTAGGGGCGAGCGGCCCATGAACGCGCCCTCATCCACTTCCCAACAAGACAAACCCTCCGGCCTTCCCGCCGCTTTGGGTGCCTATCTGATTTGGGGCTTCCTGCCGCTCTACCTGATGCTGCTGCGCGAAGTGCCGCCGTTCGAATTTGTCGGCTGGCGGATCATCTGGACGCTGCCTTTCTGCCTGCTGATCATCGCTGTTCGCAAGCAGTTCGGCGCGCTGAAAGAGGCCCTCACGAACCCGCGTACGATGCTCGCTTTGCTGGCGAGCGCCTTGCTGATCGGGGCCAACTGGTTCGTCTATATCTGGGCGATCACCCAGAACTATGTCTATGCGACCAGCCTTGGCTACTACCTCAATCCGCTGCTCAACGTGTTGCTCGGCACTCTGCTGTTGGGCGAGCGTCTGTCGCGCTGGCAGTGGATCGCCGTAGCAATCGCGGGAAGCGCGGTGGCACTGCTGGCATCGGGCGCGTTGACGACCCTTTGGATCAGCCTCAGCCTGGCTCTCAGCTTCGGGCTCTATGGGATTGTACGTAAACAGGTTTCCGTTGGATCACTGCCCGGCCTTACCATCGAGACCCTGATCCTGATGCCCGTCGCTGCGGGAATTGTGATCTGGTATGCGGGCACGCCTGTGGGTTCGGCGTTCGGCAATGATCCGCAGCTCACAACGATCATGGTCTTCTCAGGCGTCGTGACCGCCATTCCGCTGCTGTTGTTCGCGATTGCGGCACGGCGGATGGATTATTCGACGCTGGGCTTCATCCAGTACATGGCGCCGACCATCGTCTTCTTCCTTGGCCTCACCGTGTTTGAGGAAGAGCTGAAACTGGCTCAGCTCGGCAGCTTCCTCCTGATCTGGACCGCAGTCGCGATCTTCGTCGCGGATATGTGGAAACGCTCACGCGAGACGAAAGCGCGAGAAGCAGCTGGGGCGGCCTAGCCCTCGAACGTCCAGCGCAGGGTCGATCCCCCCTGCCAAGGCACAATCTCTTCGCCCACCAGTTCGAGATATTCCGGCACAGGTTCGGGCGCGCGCCGCAGGGTCACCGTCTCCTCATTCACCGGCAGCTTGTAGAAGGCGGGTCCATGGAGCGAGGCAAAGCCCTCAAAACGCTCGAGCGCACCTTCCTCATCAAAGACGGTGATGTAGTTTTCAAGCGCATTGGGCGCGTTGAAGATGCCGGCACAACCGCAGGCGGTCTCCTTCATTTTGCGCAAATGCGGCGCGCTGTCGGTGCCGAGGAAGAACTTCCGGTTCCCGCTCGTCGCCGCTTTGCGCAGCGCCTGACGGTGCATCTCGCGCTTAGCGACGGGCAGGCAGTAATTGTGCGGCTGAATCCCGCCCACCAGCATCGCATTGCGATTGATCTGCAAGTGCTGCGGGGTGATTGTCGCGGCCACATTCGGCCCTTGCGACAGGACAAAATCGACCGCGTCTTTTGTCGTGATGTGTTCAAATACGACCCTAAGCTTCGGGAAATTCGCGATAATGTCACGCAGGTGCTGCTCGATAAACTCGGCCTCGCGGTCGAAGACGTCGATGTCGTCATCGGTCACCTCGCCGTGAATGCACAGGACGATATCCTCCGCCTCCATCCGCTCGAAGACCGGGTAAATCTTGCGCACATCGCTGACCCCGTGGGCGGAGTTCGTGGTTGCATTGGCGGGGTAGAGCTTGGCCGCGGTGAAGATGCCGTCCGCCGCGCCGCGCGCCAGATCATCCGGATCAGTCGCATCTGTAAGGTAGCAGGTCATCAGCGGGGTGAAGCTGACGCCCGCTGGCACCGCGGCGAGGATCCGCTCGCGATACTCCGCCGCCATTGCCGCCGTCGTCACCGGAGGGGCCAAGTTGGGCATCACGATCGCGCGCGCAAACTGCCTCGCCGTGTAGGGAACAACCCCGCGCATGATATCGCCGTCGCGAAAGTGGAGGTGCCAATCGTCAGGGCGGCGGATCGTCAGGCTGTCTGTCATCGCAAATCCCCTTAATCGGACACGACAGGGCTTTCCACCCCGCTCTTGCCGCAATAGAGGCCTTGGCCATGACAAAGATCGGATTTCTGGCCTGCGAGACGACCTTACCCGGTGCAGGCGAGCGGCGCGGCGATGCTTTTGAGCATGACCTGATGGTCGCCAATATTGAGCCTGCTTTGGCAGCGCGCGGAATGGAGCTGTGCGTAATCGACTGGGAGGCGCCAATGGAGGCGTTCTCAGGCGTCGATCTGGTGATGCTAGGCACGGCGTGGAACTACCAAGACAAGTCGGACGCCTTTCTCGACAAGCTCTCCGCGCTAGAAGCCGCCGGGGTCAAAGTGTGCAACCCGCCAGAAGTGGTCCGCTGGAACATCACCAAGACCTATCTGCGCGAGCTTGCCGATAGCGGCGCGGCCACCATCCCGACCCTTTGGCGCGAAACCGTGACGGCCAAGGGCGTCGCTGAGGCGATGGAGGTGTTCGAAACCGACCGCGTCGTCGTCAAACGCCAGATCGGCGCTGGCGCAGAGGGGCAAGAATTGATCCGCCGCAGCTCTCTGCCAGATGCCGAGTGGAGCTTCGGCCACGCCGCCATGCTGCAACCCTTCCTTCCCGCTATTGCAGAGGAAGGTGAGCTCAGCTTCATCTTCATCGACGGCGAGTTGAGCCATGCTTTGCGCAAAAAAGCGGCTGACGGCGAATACCGCATCCAGTCGCTCTATGGCGGGACGGAGAGCGTGCACGAAGCCTCGCCTGAGGAAGCCGCTGCGGCGAGCGCGATCATCGCCGCCCTCCCCTTCGACACGCCGCTCTATGCGCGGATCGACATGTTGCGGTCGGGTGATGCGCTGCTGCTTATGGAAGCCGAGCTGATCGAACCCTATCTCTACCCCAATGAAGGCCCGCAGCTGGGCGAGCGCCTGGCAGCTGCGATTGCGAAGAGGTTGAAAAAGTGAGCGCTAAGCACCTGAGCGACAGAGCGATTGTCCGCCTTGCCGCGACTGAACCGGGCGAAGATGTGCACGGCTTTCTGCAAGGCCTTGTCACCAATGACGTGTCGGGCGACCTGCCGGTCTATGCCGCGCTTCTGTCCGCGCAAGGCAAGGCGATGTTCGACTTTTTTGTCTGGGAGGGTTCGAACGGCGCGATCCTGCTCGACTGCGAGGCAAGCGTTGCCGCTGACCTTGCAAAGCGCCTCTCGCTCTACCGCCTGCGACGCAAAATCGACATTGCGGTGGATGAGACGTTGAGCGTTTTGTGGTCGACGGAAAGCTTCGAGGGGAGCGCCCCCGACCCGCGCCTCCCCGCGCTTGGCCACCGAGCGATCACTGCGCCGGCGGACGCTCCGACCGGAGACACAGACTACCGCGCCCACCGCCTCTCCCTCGGTGTGCCGGAAGGCGCAGGCGAGCTTGGCGACATCCTCTGGCTCGAAACCAACGCGGTGGAGCTGGGTGGCGTAAGCTTTGAGAAGGGCTGCTATATCGGGCAGGAAAACACCGCGCGGATGAACTGGCGGCAGAAGGTCAATCGGCGGCTGGTTGTGGTGCCCCTGGAACAGTCGCAAGAGAAACGCCGCAAGGCTGCCTATCCGGATCTCGGCCTAGCAGTGGATCACCTGCGCGTGTCCGACCTAGACCCCGCCGCCCTGCCCGAATGGCAGGCCACAGGGATCGCCGACTAGCTCAAGAGCCGTAATGCTCCGCCATCGAGGCTTCGAGGTTGGCAACCGCCCGCTTGCGCGCTGTATCGCGCGGCAGGCCTAGCGACTTTGCCAAAGCCGCCCCGATCAACGCATCACCCAGCGCCAGCAGGACAAGGCTAAGCGTATCCTTGTGCACATGCTGCGGGTCTGAGTGGAGATGTGCCTCTTCTGGAGCGACCTCATCCACCAGCTCGTGAATCGTCGTGATGATCGGATTGAGCGCGTCTTCGTTCCCCGTCAGCAGCATCCAACTGGTCAGTGCCCCCGCCCCTTCGCGGTCAAAGGCGTCGAAGGCCAGATCCACGACTTCTCCAGCCGAGCCCAGCCCCGCGCGGCTGGCACGCACGGCATCGATGATCGTCTCGCACACGGTCTTCGCCAAGTGCTCAGCCAACGCCTTTTGCAGGCCTGATGCGGAGCCAAAGTGGTGCAGCAGGTTCGCGTGCGTGCGCCCGATCCGGGACGACACGGCCTTGAGCGTCACCGATTGCGGACCGGTCTCGATCAGCAAGGCACGGGCAGCTTCCAGCGCGGAACTGCGGGCGTCTTCTGGGCTTAAGCGTTTGCGACTTGTCATCACCGACGAGGGTTAGTCGAAATGAATTGGAGCGACAAGCAAGCCGCACCAATCAATCACCTAGTGTCCTTTACCCTAGGCCGCTTTCGGGTTCGCCCATGCAACCTGAGAGGCCAGCTCCAGCGCATATTCCGCGGTGGGCGCTTTCTCGCCGCGCCCGCAAGAGTGACGTTCAATCACACGGCCCGTCGGTTCAAAGCCCAGCTTCTCCAGCACTTTGCCCGATGCTGGATTGTCGAGGAAGTGCGAGCCCATGACACGCGCGTAGCCCAGCGCCTGCGCAATCGACAGCACGGCCCGGCCCGCTTCGGTGGCATAGCCCTGCCCCCAATGCTGACGCGCGATCCAGTAGCCGATTTCGACGGCGTCGGTGTATTCGTCATCATTGATGTCGAGCCCGATGCAGCCAACAATACGCGCGTCCTGCGCACGAGTGATCAGGAAGCGCGGCTCATTCGCGGCGAGCTTGCGGGCGGTGAAGGCGCGCGCGTCCTCTTCGCTGTAAGGCCAAGGCGCACGTGCAAGATTGCGCACGACGCCTTCATCGGCGATGCCGTCGAGCACGCCTTGCCAGTCTTCGGGCCAGATCGGCCGCAGCAGCAGCCTTTCAGTGCGATGGAACATGCCTTTTCACTCCCAACAGGACTTGCCCCGCGTTGCTCCGCTAAGAGCAAATCGTGACAATCGCGTGGCGTTGAAATTAAATTTCGCCTGCCATGCGATGATCTGAGAGGGAGAAACGACGAGAGGGAGAGCGGCTCCCTGTTACCAGGAAAGCCCCATCTCCCTCTCGAGTGCCGATAGTATCGGCTAGGACCGTCCTGGTGGACGATCCTGTTCTTGGGTCGTCCGTTTATTCGGCTGCTTCCGCAATCATGTCTACCGAGACATATTTGCGGCCGAGCTTGCCCTTATGGAATCGGACAACGCCTTGTGCGGTTGCGAAAAGGGTGTGGTCCTTGCCCATGCCGACATTGGTGCCCGGATAGAACTTGGTGCCGCGCTGGCGCACGATGATGTTGCCGCCGATCACGTCCTGACCGCCGAACTTCTTCACACCAAGGCGACGACCAACTGAGTCGCGACCGTTACGCGATGAACCGCCTGCTTTTTTATGTGCCATGGGTCCTAGTCCTTACTTGTCTTCGGCTTTGGGCGCGGCTTTTTTAGCCGGAGCCTTCTTGGCCGGTGCTTTCTTGGCTGCGGGCTTCTTAGCGGCCGCAGCGGTCTTCGGAGCTGCCTTCTTGGCCGGAGCCTTGGCAGGAGCTTTCTTAGCCGCGGGCTTCTTGGCCGGTGCAGCCTTTGCTTCGGTTGCGGCTTCCTTCTTAGGAGCAGCTGCCTTCTTCGCAGGCGCTTTCTTAGCCGGAGCCTTCTTGCCCTCGCCCACGTCAGTGATGCGCAGAAGCGTCATTTGCTGACGATGACCAGCCTTGCGGCGGTAGTTGTGACGGCGACGCTTCTTGAAAACGACGACCTTTTCGCTCTTCGCTTGAGCGATGATTTCAGCCGAGACGCTCACCTTTGCAGCATCAGCGACCGAATCGCCTTCGCCTGCCAGCAGGACATCGTCCAAAGTGATCGTGTCGCCCGCTTCGCCAGCGAGCTTTTCAACGGCAATCTTGTCTCCGGCGGCAACTCGATATTGCTTGCCGCCCGTGCGCACTATCGCGAACATGGCTTAATACTCTCAATCTCGTGGCGGTCTGACTTAGCGCGCGGTCCGAGCCAATCAAACAGCGCGTCAATCAGACGATATTGCGGTGCTGCATAGTTGCAGCCCCGGAAAGAAGGGAGCCGTTAAGCGAAGAGGGGGATTAAGTCAACGGCTGAGACGGCGATATTGCAACACAAATGCCGATGTTGCAGCGAAGCAGCGAGCAGCCAGCCACCGGCCCATTGCACAGCTCTTTAACACAGCTTCCAAAGTCGCACCTGCACGAAATCACGTTTGCCGCTGGTCTGCATCATGCTAGGTCGCCAGTGGAATGGATCGGGAAATTGCCTCCACACGAAATTGGCCAAGGGCGCGCATGGCGAGCATGGGTGTCCCGCTGCTTGTCGCCATTTTGCTTTCTGGATGCGCGGCAGAGGCGGGCAAATACCCCTCGCTCGCCATTCGCGATGCCGAGCGGGTGAGCGGTACATTATCCGCTGCTGAGCCGAACGATAGCGCGCCTAGACCCGCTCTTTCGTCCGATGATCAGTCCAAGATCGCGAGCCTATGGCGGCTGGCCAATGCGGTGCATGACCAGTTTCGTGCTGAGAGCAGCGACGTTGCAGCCATCATCCGCGCTTCCCGAGCGCAGGGAGCGAGCGAGGACAGCCGTTCGCGCGCTCTGGTGGCGCTGGCAGGGCTCTCAGGCCTGCGATCCGAGACTGTCCAGGCCCTTGCCCAACTCGATCAGTTGGAAGCAGAGGCCGCGCCGGTCTTCACCCCCATTCAGGACATTCAGACCGCGCAAACCGCAATTGCCATGATGGTCGACGAACAAGACGAAACACTGGATCGCCTCTCAGCCGAGTTGGAACAATGAACGAAACCTGCGCCGCCTGCCCCGTTCGCGAGACCGCCGCCTGCGCCGTCCTGACCGAAGACGAACGCGATGCGCTGGCCGCTGCTGGCCGCACGCGCGTGCTCAAGCGCGGTGAAATGCTGTTTGCTGCAGGCGATGACCAGGCCGCCTGCGCCACATTGGTGTCGGGAGCGCTGAAAGTCGCGGCGTTTGATGCCGATGGCAATGAGCAGATCCTGTCCCTCGTCCACCCGTCCGGCTTTATCGGAGAGCTGTTCGCTCCTTTCGCGCATCATGATGTGGTCGCGCTCACAGAAAGCCAATTGTGCACCTTTGCACGCCAAGACATTGACCGCGCGATTGAGGATTACCCTGCTTTGGCCCGAGCGCTGCTGCGTCGCAGTCAGGAAGACCTGCTTGCCACGCGCAACCTGTTGGAGCTGACCGCCCATGCCAGCGCTGAGGCTCGGCTTGCTGCCCTCCTCCACGATTTCGCTGCGGCTGCAAGCAATTCGTCCTGCCATCTGGCCTCTGAATTCGAGCTGCCGCTAACGCGCGGAGAGATCGCCAATATGCTGGGCCTGACGATTGAGACGGTCAGCCGAAAATTGGGTGAGTTGGAAGATATGGGCGCCATCATGCGCAAAGGGAAACGCGGGATCGAACTGGTCGACCCCGCGCTTCTTCGTGATATTTCGGGGCGCTAGACCCCGCTAGCACCCCTTGGGGATCCCTACCCAAAACTCCTCAAGTGACGGTCGCCACAATCACCGCGATGGCCACGCCCCAGGCAACGATCAGAACCGGCAAAGTCAGCACCTGAATAGCCGCATCCTTTGAAGTGAGCCGCCCGGTGTTGGTCATGATCCCTTCCAGATCAAGCTTGCCCATAGTCATCGGCTTGCTGGTGTTTCCTTTGAGCTTTGTGAACAGCGCGGGGATGCCAAAGCCTGCGACGATGAACAGCGCGAAGATCGTCAACGGAATAGCCAGCCCCGGATTGCCGAAAGCCATCGCCATAACCCCGATGAAAGCCAGATAGCACCCGACGGTCACACCGTAGAGCGCATTGGGCAGGCCAAAGCTTCGGTCAATCGCGGGTTGGCTGGGCTTGGACACCCCAACTGGCGCTTCAACAATGCGCGCTTTACCGCGAGCGATTTGGTCTTGAACTAGCTGGCTCATGCCTTGTCTCCTTTGTCGCAAGGAGAATTACTAAGGTGATTTCGACGCTTCCTTGATCCAGATCAAACAGCAGGATTTTTCTCGTTCCAGCGCGCCAGATCGGCATGGTCTGCAGCGCGCGGTTCGATCCAGTGCCACTCGCCAGACCGTTTCTCACGCTTCCAGAACCATGCGGCACTCTTCAAATGGTCCATGCAGAAATCAACCGCCTGGATGGCATCGCGGCGATGGCGAGCAGCAGCGGCAACCAGCACGATTGGATCGCCCGGATGCATCAGGCCGATGCGGTGGATCATGATGAGCCCGATCAGGTCAAAGCGCCGCTCCGCGCGCGTCGCCAGCGCCTCCATCTCAGGCAGAGTGAGCGGTTCGTAGTGCGACAGCTCCAGCGCTTCGACACCGCCTGTGGCGCGAACCTGCCCCAGAAAGCTCGCAATGCCGCCTGCGTCGGGCGTCTTCTTGGCAAGGGCGCTTACAGCCGCTTCCGGGTCGAGAGGCGCAACTGCCAAGCGAATCTCGCGCATGGAACCTACCCTCCTGAAACCGGCGGTAGGAGGGCGACCTCGTCCCCATCTTGCGCGCTCAGAGTGGTCTTGTCGCTCAACACCTTGCCGCCGCACGCCACATTGACGCGTTCTTCTTGAAGCTGGGCTGCGACTTCAGCCCCAACCGCCTCAAGCAAGCCTGCCCAAGTCAGTGGCGCTGCGACCTCGCGGCTCTGCTCACCCGCCATATCCTGCAGGGGACCAAGGAACAGGATTGTCACTGCCATTGTCGACTAGCCTCCCGTCATCGACATATGCCGCTCGACCGCAGGCTCAGCGCCGCGCTGGTCCATGCGGAAATGGTGCCGCTCAGGCTTGATCATCATGGCCTGGTCGAGCGCTTTGGTGAGGTTTTGCTCAGGCGAATCGGAGCGCAAAGCGGCGCGCAGGTCCACGCGCTCCGAGCCTCCAAGGCAGGGATAGAGCTGCCCGGTTGCGGTCACCCGCAACCGGTTGCAACCATCGCAAAAATTATGCGTGTGCGGGGTGATGAGGCCCAACCTGCCTCCCGTCTCAGAAATATCGACATAGCGCGCAGGGCCACCGGTAACGTGACCACTGTCGGTCAGCGTCCAGCGCTGCTCCAAACGCGCGCGCACCTGGTCGAGCGGGAGATATTGGTCGAGCCGCTCCTCCTCCACATCGCCCAGCGGCATCACTTCGATCAGGGTCACATCGTGGCCTTGGGCATGCCCCCAAGCGATGAGGTCGGGCAGCTCATCCTCGTTCACGCCCTTGAGTGCGACGGCATTCAGTTTGACCTTGAGCCCAGCCTCTTTCGCCGCCGCGATCCCCTCCAGCACTTGCGGCAGAGCATCGCGCCGGGTCAGCTCGGCAAAGCGCGCGCGGTCCAGCGTGTCGAGTGAGACATTGACCCGCTGCACGCCTGCTTTGGCCAGATCGTCAGCATGCTGCGCCAATTGCGTCGCGTTGGTGGTGAGGGTCAGTTCCTCCAGACCGTTGCCCATCCGCTTCCCGAGAGCATTGAACAGGTCGATAATGTCACGCCTGACCAGCGGCTCCCCGCCGGTGATCCGCAGCTTGGTCACGCCGCGGTCAATGAACCCGCTGGCGAGGTCGTAGAGCTCCTCCAGCGTCAGCACTTCCCGCTTGGGCAGGAAGGTCATCTTCTCCGGCATGCAATAGGTGCAGCGCAAATCGCAGCGATCGGTGACGGAGAGGCGTAGGTAGGAAATGCGGCGTTGGAAGGCGTCGACCAATGGCTTGCGCCCTGCGCTCGCCCCGTCTTTGGCGATGTCGATCCGGTCCGGCGTCCGCAGTTCACTCATGCGTGTGAAGATAGTGGCCCGTTACGCCGGGCGCACCCTCTAAATAGTTGAGCAGCGTATCAAGCGCCTCACCCGGCTCGCCCGCTGCGATATTGACCCGCTTGGGCGTAAATTCGCGCGCCAAGTCCCGCGCCAAGGCGCGTCGCCAATCGGCATGGTCGGGCCCAGCGGCCGGAAGAATGAGGGTGAGCGCCTCCACTCCGTCGTCTGCAAGAGCGGACCGAACCGAACCAAGCCCGTCGCCCATCGCCTGCGCATGCGCTTCAAGCGGGCTTTCCGGCAACGCCCCGATAGTAAGAGTGGAATGCGACGCCTCGGCCATCAAACCGCCGGGCGGTCGCGGTGCATGGTGATGCCGATCTGCTCATTGCCTTCCGCAATGGCGAGCTTCACGATCTTGACCGTCACGCCCTTGACCCGCGCATCCTGCACAAACAGCGTCTCGCAGATATGGTCCGCCACCGCTTCGATCAGCTTGAAATGGACGCCTTTGGGCAGGCCTTCGCTGGCGGCGTGCTTTAGGTCCATGTAGTTCTTGCTCGCCTCCAGCGGCGTGTCCGGCTCGTAGCGGTCGGCAATCTCGTATTGCGCCTGCACAGTGATGCGCAGCGGCTGGGGCTTGCCGGTTTCCTCTGAGTAGATGCCAGTGAGGACATCCACTTCGAGATCAGCAACCTCAAGAATAAGCGAATCGGTCATAATCGTCCCTGTTAAACTCGCGGGCCGCTTTAGCCCGGATTGCTCCACCGCGCGAAGATCGCTGTGGGCAGGAGGCGACCGCCCTCGCCTTCTTCGCGCACGGCAAGATCGCCATGTTCGATCTGGCCGGGTAGGTCACCCAGCGCTTCTTCGAGCAAGCCAGCAATCGCGAGGCTGCTCATCCGCACGGCATAGACGGTGAGGAACAGGAAGGCGCTCTTGTCATCGAGCAGTTTCGCGCAGTCGCCGATCAGGCCGGGGAGGCCTTCTTCCAGACGCCACGTCTCATTCTTGGGTCCGCGCCCGAATTTGGGCGGGTCGAGGATGATCCCATCATAGCGCCGCTCTCGCCGAACCTCGCGCGCAGCAAACTTCGCCGCATCGTCGACCAGCCAACGGATCGGGCGATCCTCCATGCCGGACAGCGCCGCATTGTCGCGGGCCTGTGCGACCGACTTTTTCGATGCATCAACATGCGTCACGCGGCCATGATCGCTCAGCGCCAGTGAGCCGAGACCGGTATAGCCAAACATGTTGAGCGTCTCTGCGTCGGTCCGTCCTTCAAGCTGCCCACGCATCCAGTCCCATACGGGCGCCATGTCGGGGAAGAATTGCAGGTGGCGGAAAGGCGTCGGCTGAGCGGTGAAGCGCACGTCGTTCCAACCTAGCTCCCACCCGTCGGGCACGTCCGGCGTCAGGTTCCAGCGCCCTCCGCCATCTTCGTCCGAGCCGGGCACGAACTCGCCATCGGCTGCCCAATCGTTGAGGCGCGGTTGCCACATGGCTTGGGGTTCCGGGCGGATGAAGGAGTGCGGACCGAACGCTTCAAACTTGCGCCCCGCTCCGCTGTCGAGCAAGCGGTACGCGTCCCATCCGGCGCACTCCATCACCAGCGGTTGCTGGATGAGGCTAGCCATCAGCTGGCCGAAGGAACCGCATTGGCGAGGACGAAGGTGCGTGACGCTTCGTAATCGCCAGCAAGCTCCTCGAACGCTTCTTCACGCCCGAACAGATCGCCGACGCGGGCGGGCAGCGATGGCCGCACGCCGACGGCCCGCTCCACGGCGTCGCGGAATTTGGCGGGGTGCGCGGTGGCGAGGGTGACGATGGGCGTTCCAGCAGGGATGCCTTCCGCATTCAGCGCTGCGTGCAGGCCGACGCCTGTGTGCGGGTCGATGACTTGGTCCGCGTGGGCGTGCGCCCATTGCAGTGCCTTTGTCGTCTCTGTCTGATCACACCGCCCGCTGGAGAAGAGCGCGGAGGCCCCCTCCCGCTGAGCATTGGTGAGCTGCATTCCCTGCGCCGCCTCAAACCCGCGCATCTGCTCAGCCATGGCGGCACCATCGCGGCCTCCGCAATCGAACAGCAGGCGTTCGAAGTTCGAGCTGACCTGAATGTCCATCGACGGGGTGATCGTGGGAGTGACTCCGCCCGCCGAATAATCCCCGCTCGAAAGCGCGCGGTGGAGGATGTCGTTGACATTGGTGGCGACGATCAGCCGCTCTATCGGCAGGCCCATCTTGGCCGCGACATAGCCTGCAAAGACGTCTCCGAAATTGCCGGTTGGCACGCTGTAAGCGACTTTGCGATCCGGCGCGCCGAGTTGGAGCGCGGAATAAAAGTAATAGACCACCTGCGCCATCAGCCGCGCCCAGTTGATCGAGTTCACCGCACCAAGGTTGAGCGTGCCCGTCACGCTCTCATCAGCGAACATCGCCTTCACATGGCGCTGCGCATCGTCGAAGCTGCCGTCAATCGCGATGTTGTAGACGTTTGGTGCGCGCACCGTCGTCATCTGGCGGCGCTGTACGTCGCTGACCCGGCCGCTGGGGTGGAGCATGAATATCTCAACCCGCTCTCTCCCAGCCACCGCATTGATCGCGGCCGAACCCGTATCGCCGCTGGTCGCGCCCACGATAGTGAGGCGTTCTCCGCGCCGCTCCAAGAACGTCTCAAACAGATGGCCCAGCATCTGAAGCGCCACGTCCTTGAACGCCAGCGTCGGCCCGTGGAACAGCTCCAGCAACCAATGCTCTTCATTAAGCTGGACGAGCGGCGCAACGGCGGCATGCCCGAAATCGCCATAGACTGTCTCGCACAGACCCTCGAGCTCATCATCGGTCAGAGAACCGGCCACAAATGGCTTCATGATCCGCGCGGCGAGCGCTGCATAGGACAGCCCGCGCAGCTCGCGGATTTCTGCCTCACTCATGCGCGGCCACTCGCTTGGCAGGTACAGCCCGCCATCGCTGGCGAGACCAGCCAGTGTGGCGCCTTCGAAATCGAGTGTTGGCGCGGAGCCTCTGGTGGAGATGTATTCCATATCGACGAAGCGGTTAGCGGGGTGCGCGGGCCGGGGCAAGCAAGGGAGGCTTGTCCATGCCCTAATCCCGCTTTGCAAACCGCGAACGCACCGCAATGAAATAGATCACCAGGGCCGTGAGCGCGAAGAAGAACCACTGCACTGCATAAGACAAGTGGTTGTTGGGCAAGTCGCCGGGGTCGGGCTTTGCAAGCGGATAAAGGCCGTCCGCGACCGGGTCTGCAACCAGCCTAGGCCCCGGCGCGATGATGCCCGACACTGTGCCAGTGGCCGTAGTCCAATCCTCGTCGCCGAGTGTCTGCGTAAAGCCAAGATCGACAAGGATCGGTTCGGCACTGCCAGATATTTGGCAATCAGCGCGGATCGTCCAACCCTTCGCACCGTTCGCAGCAGTGCCGGATACGGGCGCGACATTGCTTACCTCGTTGCACGTCACTGTGGAGCGGCGGAACCACAACTCCTCGCCTTCGTCGGTGGTCGGGAAGTCGACCTCTTCCGTTTCGGTCTCGGCGGCTTCATAGAGCGCGATCAGAGCCGCCTTCTCCTCCGCCCGGCCCAATTGCCATATGCCGAGCGATACCATGATCGCAGCGGCAGCGAGGACGAGAATTGTCGGGATTATAGGAAACCGGCTCATTCAGCGTCCTCCTTGCGCCGCTCGTAGGCGGCGTAAAGCAAGGTCGTCTTGAACAATCGCAGCGAGAATATGACCACGCCAATCGTCACCGGAGCCCAGAATGCTGCTTGCAACCACAAGGGCGGGCGCAAGGTGGCTTCCACGGCATAGGCGGCGATGATGAGCAGGATCGCGATGAAAGCCGTGAGCACGCCCGCAAAGCGCCCTCCCCGCTCAAGCTCGCCCAGGTCCAGCCCGCAATTCTCGCATGTGAGCGCAACCCGCGCCGGCGCTTCGAACAACGTCCGCTCGCCACATTGCGGGCAGAAACCCAAAAGGGCAGCCCGGAGCAAACCGGACTGCCCTTTCGATTTCTCAGGACCGTGGTCCCCACTCATCAGTGGTAGACAGCGCCCCAGCCGCCCCAGACATAGACGGCGATGAAGAGGAACAGCCACACGACATCGACGAAGTGCCAGTACCACGCTGCGGCTTCAAAGCCGAAGTGCTGGCGCTGCGTGAAGTGGCCGATATAGGCGCGATAGAGGCACACGGCGAGGAAGATGGTGCCGATCAACACGTGGAAGCCGTGGAAGCCGGTCGCCATATAGAAGGCGCTCGAATAGGTGTTCCCGCCAAAGCCGAACGGCGCGATAGCATATTCGTAAGCCTGGATGCCACTGAACAGCACGCCCAGAGCAATCGTCGCCCACAGACCCTGCTTCAGACCTTCGCGATCACCGTGGATCAGCGCGTGGTGCGCCCAGGTCACCGTGGTGCCTGAGCACAGCAGGATGATCGTGTTGAGCAGCGGCAGGCTGAACGGATTCAGGACTTCCATGCCTTGCGGAATGAAATCCGCTGCGGGCATATCTGTGCCGCCAACCAGCTGGTTGAGATTCTCCGTCGTTCCCGCAGCCGCATCATAGGCGAGCGGATCAGGGAACAGCGCGAAGTCAAAGAAGCTCCAGAACCAGCCAACGAAGAACATCACCTCAGAGGCGATGAACAGGATCATGCCGTAACGCATGTGAAGCTGGACAACCGGCGTGTGATCGCCGCGCTGGGCTTCGATCACGACGTTGCGGAACCACATGAAGAAGGTCGCGATCAGGCCCATCAGGCCCAGACCCAGCACAACCGGCCAGAAGGTGTAGGTGCCTGCGGCCTCTGCCGTCGCCGGAGTGTGGTGCATGTAGAACACCATTCCGGTCGTGAAGGTCAGCGCCGACATGGATCCGACCAGCGGCCAGATATCCGGGTCCAGAATGTGATAGTCGTGGTTTACATTGCCAGCCATAGTGGTCGTTCCCGTCCCTAAAGAGATCGATTTATTGCGAGCGGTCTAGAGCGCCTGATACGGGCTCTGTTGCGCGGTGAAAAGTGTAACTCAGAGTAATCTGTTCAACGTCAGCGATCACGTCGTCCTCAAGGATCGCCGGGTCGACATAATAGAGCACGGGCATGGTCACTTCTTGGCCCGGTGCCAGCGTCTGCTCGGTAAAGCAGAAGCATTGGATCTTGTGAAAATACGCGCCCGCCTGCGCCGGTTCGACATTGAAGGTCGCGGTGCCAGTGATCGGCTGCGAGGTCAGGTTACGCGCTTTGTAGGTTGCGATGTCGCGCTCACCAATGCGGACCGTGTCGGTGGCCTGCGTGGGGACAAACTCCCAAGGCATGTCGCGCGCCATGGACGCATCAAAGCGGATCGAGATTTCGCGGTTCACTCCGGCCGCAGCAGCTGCGTTGGCCTCAGCCTCGCTCGCCACTTGAGTGGTCCCGCCAAAGCCGGTCACGCGGCAGAACAGATCGTAGAGCGGCACCGCCGCATAGCCCAATCCCAACATCGCGAGTGCGCCTAGAATCGCCAACGCGCCGGTCTGCGCGTTCTTGCGATTTGTCTCCGCGTCGAAAGTGGTGGTCGGGCTCGTCATGAGGCGTCCCCGATCCGCACGATGGTGATCGCGTAGAACAGGACGACGAAGAACAGCAGCGTTCCGCCGACAACCCAATTGCGTGCCTTTTGGCGGCGCTTGGCTTCGGCCTTTTCGTCCTCAGGCGTCATGCTGCGCCCCCGGCGAGAATGCCCGGCCCAATGAGGCCATTGGCCGCCAGCAAGCGGTCAGCGACCAAGGCCGCGAACAGGATGAAGAGGTAATAGATGCTGAACTTGAACAGCGTCTTCTCAGCCGTCATCTGCGCATCGCCGATCCGCACTTCCTTTGACACCGGTAGAGCAAGCAGGAGGAACAGAGCGGAAAGCACGGCAGCGACAGAGCCATAGACCCAGCTCGTCCCGCCAATCAGCCATGGCGCGAGCGCGACGGGGGCAAGCAGGACGGTGTAGGCGAGGATCTGGCGGCGGGTCGATTTCTCGCCCTTAACCACCGGCATCATCGGGATACCGACATTGGCGTAATCGGTCTTCACAAACAGCGCAAGCGCCCAAAAGTGCGGAGGCGTCCACATAAAGATGATCGCGAAGAGCAGGATCGGCATAGCGGTCAGCTCGCCCGTCACAGCGACCCATCCGATCAGCGGCGGAAAGGCGCCAGAGCCTCCACCGATGACGATGTTCTGCGGCGTGCGCGGCTTCAGCCACATTGTGTAGATGACGGCGTAATAGATAATCGCAGCCAACAGCAGGCCAGCGGCGAGCCAGCCAATCGCGACGCCCATCACAAAGACCGAAACGGCTGAGAGGAAAACACCAAAGTCGCGCGCATCCTCGCGCCGCATCCGGCCACCGGGCAGCGGGCGATTAGCGGTGCGCTTCATGCCAGCGTCAAGGTCGGCTTCCCACCAGTGGTTCAGCGCGGCAGACCCGCCAGCGCCCATCGCAATCGCGAGGATCGCGGTGAAGCCCAGCACCGGGTGGATGCTGCCAGGGGCCGCAAGCAGCCCGCAGATCGCAGTGAAGATCACCAGCGTCATCACACGCGGCTTCGTCAGCGTGAAGAAGTCGCGCCATTCGGTCGGCAGGGGGGCTGCCTTGGCTTGCGGCTTCTGCGCGGTGGAAGTGATGTCTGCGGTCTGGTTCATTGTCTTGTCTTGTGGCGAGAGCGCACCGTCATGGCGCGCCCTCCCCCTTTGTCTCAATCTCTACCCCGGTCCGGGGCTACCACTCGCTCAGGCCGAAGCTGGGCGGTGATCGTGGTAATCGTGATGATCCTCGATCACGGGGAGCGTTTCGAACTGGTGGTATGGCGGCGGGCTCGGCAGCGTCCACTCGAGAGTGGTTGCCCCTTCACCCCATGGGTTCGCCTCAGCCTTCTTGCCTGCGAGGAATGCGTAGGCGAGGTTGATGAAGAACAGCACCATAGAGGCAGCCATGATGATGTAGCCGATCGAGCTGATCTGGTGCCAATAGGTGAACGCCTCAGCATAGTCCGGATAGCGGCGCGGCATGCCCTGCATCCCCAGGAAGTGCTGCGGGAAGAAGATCACGTTCACGCCGATGAAGAACGTCCAGAAATGGATGTGCGACAGCAGCTCTGAGTGCATGCGTCCGCTCATCTTCGGGAACCAGTAATAGAAACCGGCAAACAGCGAGAACACAGCGCCCATCGACAGCACGTAGTGGAAGTGCGCCACCACGTAGTAGGTGTCGTGCAGATTGTCGTCGATGCCCCCATTGGCGAGCACAACGCCGGTCACACCGCCCACGGTGAACAGGAAGATGAAGCCCATCGACCAGACCATCGGCGATTTGAATTCGAGGCTGCCGCCCCACATCGTCGCGATCCAGCTGAAGATCTTCACACCGGTCGGCACCGCGATGACCATGGTCGCTGCGGTGAAGTACATCTTCGTGTTCACGTCGAGGCCGACCGTATACATGTGGTGCGCCCACACGACGAAGCCGACAACACCAATTGCGACCATGGCATAGGCCATGCCGAGATAGCCGAAGACCGGCTTACGGCTGAAGGTTGCAACGATCTGGCTAATCATGCCGAAGCCCGGCAGGATCATGATGTAAACCTCTGGGTGACCAAAGAACCAGAACAGGTGCTGGTAGAGAACAGGGTCACCGCCACCGGCCGGATCGAAGAAGGTCGTGCCAAAGTTACGGTCAGTCAGCAGCATGGTGATCGCAGCCGCCAGAACCGGCAGAGCGAGCAGCAGCAGGAAGGCCGTGACCAGCACCGACCACACGAACAGCGGCATCTTGTGCAGGGTCATGCCCGGTGCGCGCATGTTGAAGATGGTGGTGATGAAGTTGGTCGCACCCAGGATCGAGCCTGCGCCCGCCAAGTGCAATGAGAAAATCGCAAAGTCGACCGCTGGCCCCGGAGAGCCCGTCGTCGAGAGCGGTGCATAGACCGTCCAGCCAACGCCTGCACCCGGACCCGCGCTACCCGGCACGAACAGCGACATGCACAGGCTCAGGAAACCGGCAACGGTCAGCCAGAAGGAAATGTTGTTCATCCGCGGGAACGCCATATCCGGCGCGCCGATCATCAGCGGCACAAACCAGTTACCAAAGCCGCCAATCATCGCGGGCATAACCATGAAGAAGACCATGATCAGACCGTGCGCGGTGATGAAGACGTTCCACATGTGGAGCGCCTGGTTCAGGTCATCGCCCTCACCGCCCATGAATTCAGCCCACCAGTAAAGGTGTTGAATGCCCGGCTCAGCAAGCTCAAGACGCATAATCCCGGACATTGCGCCGCCCACGATCCCCGCGATGATCGCGAAGATCAGGTACATCGATCCGATGTCCTTGTGGTTGGTCGACATGAACCACCGGGCGAAAAAGCCCGGCTTGTGGTCCGCATGATCGTGATCGTGGTCCCCGCCGGTACCGGCGGTCGGAGCGAAATCGTCTGCGGTGGTTGCCATGGTCTTGCGTCTCTTCAGTTCAATTGAATTCGTTTACGATTTCAGCCGTGCCAATTCAGGCAGCGGCCTCTTCAGTGGCTTCGGCATCCTCAGTGGTGGCTTCCTCAGCCACTTCCTCTGCGCCCGGCAGGGTCCCGCCCTGCTCAAGCACCCAGGCTTCAAACTCTTCCATCGGAAGCGCCTCAACCGCGATCGGCATATAGCCGTGACGCGAGCCGCACAGCTCAGAACACTGGCCGTAATAAACGCCAGGCTCTTCGATGGTGAGCAGACGCTCATTCAAGCGGCCCGGTACAGCGTCCTGCTTGAACCACAGCGACGGAACAGCAAAAGCATGGATCACGTCAGCAGCGGTGGTCTGAATGCGGAGCGGAACACCGGCCGGCACAACCATGCGGTTGTCGACAGCCATCTGGTAAAGGCCAAGCTCAGCCTCCCCGGTCGCCTCAGCCTCTTCCATGGTCAGCATGTTCGAAATCACTTCGACGTCGTGATCGGGATACTCATAACCCCAATACCACTGATAGCCGACCGCTTTGACCGTAATTGCATCAGCGGGCGGCGTTTCATATTGGCGCGCCAGCAGAGTGATCGAAGGCACCGCAATCACCACCAGGATGATCACCGGAACGATCGTCCACACCACTTCGATCAGAGTGTTGTGAGTCGTCTTCGAAGGCTCTGGGTTCACGCCGCGACGGAACTTCACAACGACATAAAGCAGCAGGAACAACACGAACAGGCTGATGACAGTGATGACCGGCATCAGGATGTAATCGTGCATGCTGAGCGCATAGGCACCGTCGGCGGTGTATTGATCCTGGAAGGTCATGCTCTTCCAGAACGCGCCGTCTGAATCGCCACGCGGATCGGTCGGCATGCCTTTATCTGCGGTCGGCGCCATCGGCACGTAACCGCCCGTGGTCGCCTCTGCGGTGGCCTCGGTCGCGTTAGCTGGAGCAGCCTCAGCCGCCTCCTGTGCCTGCGCAGAGGTTGGCGCAAACGCCAAAGTAAGAGCTGCAAACGCTGCCATCAGCGCCACATATGCGTGCTTCATGCGGGCAAGTCCCTGACCCATAATCGTGCCTAATCGGTTCAAAATTTTAATCCCATTTCCGCACCTGCGTCTCTCGATCCGTAGATCACTCAGGCTCGGTTCAACAGCAGAGTTTCCTCCACTTTCGCTGGTCCCCTTAGCCGCGCTTGCCCAGTGCCTCAAGCGCTTCTAGGGAGAAAATTATGCAAGCCGGAATGATGCACGCGCAACCGCCGGTCTTTTTTGAACACTGCCCCAGCATGGAAGGGACCGTCCAGACCTATGAGCACCAGCGAAATTATCCCCCATTCTGTTGACGAAGTGCTGGCCGAATTCCGGGCTTCCGGCGCTTTATTGGAGGGGCACTTCAAGCTCTCTTCGGGGCGCCATAGTGGGCACTACCTACAATGCGCGCGGGTGCTGATGAACCCGGCGCGCGCTGGTCGGCTGGCGCAAGGTGTCGTCGATGGCATCCCGGCGGACATTGTTGAGGCGGTGGACGTCGTCGTCTCGCCCGCGATGGGCGGCATTATCATAGGGCAAGAAATCGCCCGCGTGCTGGGCAAGGATCACATGTTCCTCGAGCGGCCCGAGGGCACCTTCCACCTGCGCCGCGGATTCGCTCTGGAGCCGGGCGCGAAGGTGCTGATGGTCGAAGATGTCGTCACCACCGGCCTCTCTAGCCGCGAAGCAATCGCAGCCGTGGTGCGCGCAGGCGGCGAAGTGATCGCGGAATGCTCATTGATCGACCGCAGCGAAGGCTCCGCCGATTTGGGCGTGCCTTTCTTCCCGCTCGCAGCGTTTAACTTCCCAACCTATGCCGAGGATGAAATCCCGGAAGGGTTGGCGAGCGTAGCTGTGACCAAACCGGGAAGCAGGAAAGAGTAGATACCCGAATGACTCATCGCTTGCGGCCCCAAAGACTCAGACTGGGCGTCAACATCGACCACGTCGCCACCATCCGCAACGCACGCGGCGGCGATCACCCCGATCCCGTGCGCGCGGCGGAGATTGTGGCGAGTGTTGGCGGCGATGGGATCACCGCTCACCTGCGTGAAGACCGCCGGCATATCCGTGACGAGGACTTGGCGCGCATTCAGGAAGCCACCGACCTGCCGCTCAATCTGGAGATGGCCGCGACGCAGGAGATGCTGGAGATCGCTCTGCGTCACAAGCCACACGCCGCCTGCATCGTCCCGGAAAAGCGCGAGGAGCGCACGACCGAGGGCGGTCTGGACGCGGCAGGACTTCACAACACGCTTGCACCGATTGTCGATCAATTGCGCGAGGCAGGCATTCGCGTGTCGCTGTTTATCGAGGCAAGCGAGCGCCAACTGGACGCAAGCCTTCGCCTGGGCGTGCCGGTGGTGGAGTTCCACACCGGCGAATACGCCCACGCGATCCTTGATGGAGACAGCGAGCGCGTCGCCTCCGAACTCAAACGCATCAGCGACATGGCCGCTCTTGCTGCAAAGAACGGGATCGAGCCGCATGCCGGCCACGGCCTGACCTTTGACAACGTCACGCCCATCGCCGCCATCCCGCAAATCGCAGAGCTGAATATCGGACACTATCTGATCGGAGAGGCTATCTTCTCCGGCTTGGAACCCGCAATCCGCCGCATGCGTGAATTGATGGATGAGGCCAGGGGATGGGAAGGCGAATAGTGGCCGCTGAAGACCTCCCTGAACTCGAACCAGCACAAAAACGCTGGGCCGGCGCGGCGGCGGTGCTGTTTCTGCTCGCCATCGGGTTTCTTGGTTTCTCGATCAATACGGGCGTGCTGATGCCGTTTGCGATTGGCTGGGTGGCGTTGCAGATTTTCGGCTATGTCGGTTCGCTCAAAATGGCCAAGGGCGACTTCGCGCATCCCTTGTTCAAATCCCAAGTGTTCCTGCATGTGATGGCGCTGGGGCTGTTGGCGCTGACAATTGCGAGGGCCACATGAAGCTCGGCGCGGACGAGAAGTTGCGCGAAGCTGCCTTGCGGCAATGGTATACCGGTCAAATGGTTTTCGCCGTCTGGGTCGTGCTGATGCTTGTGATGCCATTGCTGTGGGGATGGGACCAAGGCTTCCTGCAATATCTGCAAGGTCTCGTAATCACAGTCGCCCCTGTCGCACTCATGATCGAGATTATGCGCCGGATCTTGAACCGGCAGGTATCCGATAACCTATGCAAGTGGATCTGGCAGAAATGATCATCGGTCTCGGCTCTGACCTGTGCAATATTGAGCGCATCGGCAATTCGCTTGCCCGTTATGGCGAGCGTTTCGAGAACCGCGTCTTCACCGAGGTCGAGCGCGCCAAGGCACGGCGCCGCCCCTTCACCATCGCTGGCACCTACGCCAAACGCTTCGCCGCCAAGGAGGCGTTTAGCAAGGCGGTGGGCACGGGTTTCCGGCGCGGTGTCTTCATGAAGGATATCGGCGTGGTCAACGCACCCAGCGGCGCTCCGACGCTGGCCTTGGAGGGTGGCGCTGCAAAGCGGCTTGAAGAAATGATCCCGCCGGGCCATGAGGCGCATATTCATCTTACCCTAACCGACGATCACCCATGGGCGCAGGCCTTCGTTATCATCGAAGCCACGCCCAAGCCCTGACGTCACCAGCAGCGAAGCACACCATTGAGCATCCCCGAAAACACCCCCTCTTCTACCGACAAATCGGATTCGCCGGATAACGAGACGGCGGTGCTGGAAGCCGCTGCCAATGCGGAGATCGCAGCCAAGGAAGAGGACGAGAAGATCAACTGGTTCGCAGAAATTCGCGGGCTGGCGATCATGCTGCTTGCCGTCCTCGCGTTCCACAGCCTCGTCGCCAAGCCGTTCTACATTCCCTCCACTTCGATGATGCCGACCCTACATGTCGGCGACCGGCTGGTGGTGAGCAAGTATCCCTATGGCTGGTCCTGGGCCTCGGCCAGTTTCCACCTGCTGCCGCGCGGTGAATGGCGCGTATTTGGCTCAACCCCCGAATATGGCGACATCGTCATCCCGGTCCATCCGAACAACGATATCGACTATATCAAGCGCGTCGTTGCTCTGCCCGGAGACACGATTGAGGTTGCCGATGGCCGGATCATCCTGAACGGCACGCCGATCCACCGTGAAGTGGTGCCGCCGGTTCGCATTCCGCTCGAGCCTGACCTGCTTTGTGAGGGCAAGCCGTGCCTCGATTCCTTTGGCAATCACCGCTTCCGCGATGCCGATGGCACCGTCTATTTTGAGCCGCCCACTTTCCGCGAAACCCTGCCCAATGGCGCGACCTATCTGGTCATCGACCATTGCGACCAGTCGGCGATCTATGAGCGGGACAACCCCTGCTATGCCACGTCCGTGGGTGAGGATCTCGACAATTTCGGCCCTTATGATGTGCCCGAAGGCCATGTGTTCGTGATGGGCGACAACCGCGACAACAGCGCTGACAGCCGTGCACGGGCTGAGGCGAGCGGGCTGGGTTATGGCATCCCGCTCGAAAATATTGGCGGACGCGCTGAATTCATCACTTTCTCGCTCGACGGGTCATCCACCTGGAACCCGTTCAGCTGGTTCTCCGCTATGCGCGGCGATCGGGCCTGGACCACCCTGCGCCCCGCTCTGGCCGAGGGTGAGGACGGCGCGGCGGCGGACGAATAGGCACAGCCCATGGCGAAGAAATTCCTCTATCTTATCGCGATCCTGATTGTCCTTGCGCTGATCGGGCGGATCAGTTGGGAGATGTTTCAGGACGAGCTTGCCGAATTCGTCTTCGTCCCCTCGGCTGAATTCACTCCGACCGAGCCGATGGAGGCCAACGCCTATCAAGACCCTGCCCTGTGGTATTCGCGCCCCGGCATCGGCGTAAAGGATCCCGCACGCTGGCAGCCCGCGCTCGCCTCTGCGGTAGAATCGGCGGACGATCTCTCACCGGAGGTTGGCACCGCCTCCGTCCCGGTCGACCCTTCCAGCGACGAGCTTGGCGTTGAGGGGGAACCCGGCGACTTCGCGGTCTTCTTCATTCACCCGACCAGCTATCTCAGCAGCGACAATTGGAACGCACCGATTGGCGATGCAGAGGCAGAGCGCGTCGCGGCAATCTATGTGCGCGGTATGGCGAGCCCGTTTAACGCCGCCAGTGAAATCTGGGCTCCGCGCTATCGCCAGGCGACGATGGGCGCGTTCCTGACCGACGCTCCCGAGAGCGAGCAGGCCATTGATGCTGCTTATGCCGATGTACTGGAAGCCTTCCGGTTCTTCCTCTCTTCGATTGACGAGGATGTGCCGGTGGTGCTCGCAGGGCATTCTCAAGGATCGCTCCACTTGATGCGCCTGCTTAAAGAGGAAGTGTCGGGTAGCCCCCTCTCTGATCGAATGGTCGCCGCCTATGTGATCGGCTGGCCGATCTCGGTCGAGCATGACCTGCCCGCTCTAGGCTTCCCCGCCTGCGCGACGTCGTCGCAAACCGGTTGCATCCTTTCATGGTCGAGCTTTGCGGAGCCTGCTGACCCGTCCTCGGTCATTGAGACTTATGCCGCTTCGACCGCGTTTGACGGGACTTTGCGCGGCGACAGCAAGATCCTTTGCACCAATCCGCTTACCGGAACCTTTGGCGGCAGCGCGCAGGCGAGCGCCAATCTCGGCACGCTGGTGCCTGACGACAGCATCTCCACCGGGGAATTGGTGCCCGGCGCCGTGCCTGCTCGCTGCGATGAGCGCGGCCTGCTGCTAATCGGTGACCCGCCGACCATGGGCTCCTACGTCCTGCCGGGGAACAATTACCACGTCTATGACATCCCGCTGTTTTGGGCGAACACCAAGGCGGATGTGGCACGGCGGGTGAGCACCCTCACCACGGAACCCGCAAACTGATTACCGAGGCGGCACTGGACTTTGGCGAAGCGCTGCCCGATGGCGGCGTGCTGCTTGGACTTGACCTTGGCACCAAGACCATCGGCACCGCCTTTTGCGATGCCGGTTGGCGCTTTGCCACCAATGGCAAGACACTGGGACGAGGCAAATGGGGCCGCGACAAGGACCGCATCGCTGAACTGATCAAAGAGCGCGCAGTGAAGGGCCTTGTCCTTGGCCTTCCCCGCAATATGGACGGCAGCGAAGGTCCGCGCGCGCAGGCCAGCCGCGCCTTTGCCCGCAATGCTGAGGCCGCATTCGATCTGCCGGTCCTCTTGTGGGATGAGCGTTGGTCGACTCAAAGCGCCGAGGCGGCGATGATCGGGCAGGATATGAGCCGGGCTAAACGTGCCGAGGCGATCGACAGCCACGCCGCAGCGGTGATCTTGCAAGGAGCGATCGACCGGCTGGCTGGCGGCGTGCTCTAACCAGCTTTCCTACCAGTCTAACCCTTAGTCAGGGGCGCATTCCTGACGGCGACGCTTTGCAACCGTTGCGACCATGCGCGAACCGTTGGCCTCTGCCTCGCGCCAGATATCCTCGCGTTCCATAGCGCATTTCACCTGTCCCGCCCGCGCATCATAGCTCGCCAGACGCAAACGCTCGCTTGGATGAGAGCGCCCCACCCACTCGGCAAATTCGACCCCTTCGACCGATCCACTCGCCACCACGGTGCGCAGGAAGACTTCGGTCGCATTGGAGCTGAGCAGGCGGGTCACTTTGCCACGCTCCAGATCAAAGCCGTACTGATCGAACCAGGCTTGTGCTGGCGGCACCTCCATCACGTTCAAGGAGACCGAGAGGCTTTCAGGCGGATGCTGGACATGGACATCGCGGTGCGCGCGGTAGAGCTGGAGTTCCCCTTCGGCCAAAGTGCTGCGACCGGTAAAGCGCAGTTCCACATCTTCGCCAGGATATCCGGTCACGTCGGGGTAGTCGTACTCGTAATGATCGCTGACATAGCCCGGCCCCGCATAGCCTCCGGTCAAGAAGGAGAAATTATGATCATGCGGCGTGCCATAGACGAAATTGTGCGCCCCGCTGTTGCGCACACAGAGATCGTGCGCCGCTGGCCAGATATTGGCGCGCAAAAAAACGCCCCCGCGCACTGGGCTCAGCACAATGGCTTGCGGGCCGTAATCGCTCTCAATTGCCGCCGTCCCGGAGCCGGTCAGCCGATCCAGCAACAACTCCGCCAGAAAGCTCCGGTTCGCGATCAGCCGGGCGAGCCATTTGGTGGCCTCAGCCACTTTGCCTTCATCCCGCGCGTCGAATTTCAGCGCGGCGAGCGCCTCTGCGGCTTCGGCCAAGTAGCAGGGCTCATCGCTGCCAACCCGCCGGTCGAGAACTATCACAGTGCCGCCGCCTGCTTACGCGCCAAGTGCAGTGGAGCCAGGGAAGGATGCTCCGCAACGAGACGCTGGTAAAGGTCATGGGCAGGCTCCCACAGCTCATCTGTCGGCTCGTGCACGATCTGATGGAGCACTTCGACACCCTGCTTTGCTTCCATCGCCAAGATCTGCCGCACTGCTTCCCACCGCGCATCCCGGTCATGGATAGGATCGAGTGCGAAGTCGCACATCGTGGTCAAAGCCGGATGGTGGCCGAGTGCTCCCAGCACGCTGAGCGCCATGACCTGATCGCTCGCCATACGGTTTGCGCTGGTCTGTTTGATCGGCACGCCGTCAGGCAAGCGGATATCGCGGGTTGGCTCTGGACGGGCCGGGAGCCGTGTAAGTTGGAGCACCAACAGGCTTTGTTCGACACGTACAAACTGGCGCGTTTGGAACTTGGGCAAGCGGATAATGCGATCGCCTGCTCGCCAGGTCCGGTGCTCAATCTGCAAGGGAGGCTCTCGCCCTGCAAACTTGGCGCGAGTAGCGAACAGACCCTGCGCGCGCCCTGCCAGGACAATCTCTTCCGTCTCACAATCAGCAAAGCGTACCGTCTGCGCCGGGCTTGGCTTTGTCAGCGGCTCGTAAACGCATAGCCGCAATGTCGCCCCATGCTTTGACAGCAATTGCAGCTGCGCAAACCCTTCGCTGGCGGAATGGCGGAACGGCAACTCGGCCAGAGGTTTGCTTCGCAATGCGGCTATGAATTTCGCGTTGAAGCGGTTCGCAAATTCGGTGGCGACAGGCAGATCGCGCAAAAGGCTCGACAGGCTCGTCAGCCCCTCCAACTCTGCGCCATCAGCATAGGCCGAAAAGTCACGCGACACTTGGCGCAGATCGGGCGCGCTCAGCCAGTCTTTCTGGACTTGCCGCATGACCGAGTGCGCGCTGACCCGTAGCGCCCGGTTTTCGCGCAACCGGTTCAGGGCGGGATGAATGCGCACTCTTTCGCAGGCGGTCTGAGCGCTTAAACGCCCAAAGCGCCGGGTGGAACGGTGTCGTAGACATAGACCATGACGGCGACGACCGAATCGTCATAGCCAACCCGCTCTCCGCTCACTGCGCCATAAAGCGCTTGTGCGGTGTCGAGGCCGGGGAGGCTTGCAAGGTCGATCTTTACGGGGTTTTCCATCAGGTCTGCTCCTGTGCTTGGACAGCAGCCTATTTTGCAGATATGCGGGCTGCCAACGCGGCTGAGGGCCACTGCCGTACGCCCTCAAGGCCCAATCTCAGCCGTTAAAACACCGCAACCGCTTGTTCCCGAGGCGGTCGAGACACTGTCACGCAGAGGCCAAATCGAAAGCCGCGATGAGCAACGATCACTCCAAACCAGCTCCGCAATTCGACGCGAAAGAGGCGGGCAAATACTTCTTTCGCGGCGGCCATACCGGGTGGCTCGGCCTGCGCTATCACGACCATGGCGACAATTGGGTTGAGCTTGAACTGCCTTGGCGTGAGGATTTGTTGGGCGAACCGGATCGCCCTGTTCTTGCCTCTGGTCCAATCATCAGCCTGATGGATATGGCGAGCGGCATGTCGATCTGGCAGACCAAAGGGACTTTCGTGCCCATCGCGACGCTTGACCTGCGGGTCGATTACCAGCGCCCGGCGCGTGAACGCAGCGGGGTCTGGGGCCGGGTTGAGTGTTATCGCATCACGCGCTCGGCTGCCTTTGTGCGCGGCATCGCCCATGACGGCGACCGCGACGATCCGGTGGCGAGCATGGCGGGCGTCTTCATGAACATCGCGAAGGACCCGCGCTCGGCCAAAGTGTTGAGCGGCACGAACGCTGCGACCGAAGCGGGGACCGGCGATGCATGATCACAACCTTCCCGCCTATGCCCGCGCGCTGGGTATCACCCTTCACGCAGTGGAAGACGGCACCCCGATCCTGACGGTCGATTTCGGCTCCAATGTCGAGGGGCGACCACAGCATTTTCACGGAGGCGCAACCGCAGGCTTGCTCGAAAACGCAGGTTACGCCGTCCTGCGCGCTCGGTTGCAGGCAGAAGGCCGCAACGCCCAGCTCAAACCGGTCAACATCACGGTGCAATATCTCAGCGCGGGCAAATCGCAGCCGAGCTTTGCCGCGGGACGCATCACACGGCTGGGGCGGCGCAACGCCAATCTGACTGTAGAGGCGTGGCAGGACGACCGCTCCCGCCCCATCGCGAGCGCCGTCATGAACATTCTGATGGCAGAGGGATAAAACTGCTTCGCTAGTCTGGTGCGACCGGCTCTAGCCTGATGCCGTCTTCGTCCAGGATCAGTTCCACCGGCACGCCGTCCTGCGACAGGACCACGCCCTCCTCCTCAAACCGCAACGAAGTGCCATCTTCGCCCAGCGGGATTTCCTCACCTTCGCCAATGTCGAGCGGTTGGACCGGACCTTCGGGATCGGGCGAAGCGCTGGGCTTGGGCAATGGCAAGGCGAGCGCGCCGCGCATGAAGTCTTTCCAGATGCGCGCAGGCAGCCCTCCTCCGGTCACGCCACCCAGCGAGGAATTGTCGTCATTGCCGACCCAAACGCCGACCACCAGATCGCCTGCATAGCCAACGAACAGCGCATCGCGGTTATTCTGGGTCGTGCCGGTCTTGCCGAAATTTGCGATGGGCAGTTCTGCCGCCTCTCCGGTGCCATCATTGATCGCGGCGCGCAGCATCCGTTCAATATCGTCATGGGTGCGTTCAGAGGCGCTGTCGTCCGGGCTGGTGAGCCACTCCCACCAACTTTCCTCCTCTTGCTCGAACGCAAAAGGAGTCACGGGATACTGGTTCGCCGCAACGCCCGCATAGGCCGAGGTAAGCTCCAACAAGGTCATGGTCGAGGTGCCAAGCGCAAGGCTCGGATCGCCTTCAGGCAGCGGGCTTTTGACGCCTAGCGAGCGCGCTGTGCGGATCACCCGCTCGCTGCCGATCTCGTTGAACAGGCGCACGGCGGCAACATTGCTGGAAGAAGCAAAAGCATCCTCCAGCGTGATGCTGTCCGAATAGCGGTCGCGCGAGTTTTTCGGACGGTAGGAACCGGCCTCTATCGCTTGATTGGAGATCGTGTCGTCGGGCTCCCATCCTGCTTCGAGGGCGGCGAGATAGACGAACAGCTTAAAGGTTGATCCTGGCTGGCGACGCGCCTGTGTTGCGCGGTTGAAGGGGCTTTCCGCATAAGAACGCCCGCCGACCATTGCGACGACCTCACCTGTCGGACGCATCGCCACCAGTGCCACCTGCGCGTCGCCAAGGTTGGCCCGCGTCGTCACCCGGTTCGCAAGCGCCTGAAGCCGCGCATCGAGCGTGGTTTCCACCACCTGCTTCTCATAGCCAGCCTCAAGACCTTCGCGGGCCAGAGGCAGCGCCCAATCGGCGAAATAGGTGCCCGTTGGCAGCGTGTTGCGGTTGCGCACGTCCAGCTTGGGCGCTGGCAGCGCATCGGCCTCAGCCTGCGTCAGATAGCCTTCCTCCACCATCGCGCCAACCACCAGGTCCATTCGAGCTTTGGCCCGATCATAATGCTTGGTCGGAGCATAGCGCGAGGGCGCTTGGAGCAGCCCTGCCAGCATCGCCGCCTGCTGTGGCAGCAGGTTCTCCGGCTGGCGGTAGAAATAGTGCAAGCTGGCGGCGCGCAGGCCGTATTGGTTATCGCCGAAATAGGCGTTGGAGAGATAGCGTTCGAGGATCTCGTCCTTGGTCAGCCACCCTTCCAGCCAAAACGCGATCAGCGCCTCGCGCGCCTTTCGGCTGAGGCTTTGTTCAGGTGTCAGGAACGTAAACTTCGCAAGCTGCTGCGTGATGGTCGAACCGCCGCCCCGCCCCGTCCACGCCGCGCGCGCAATGCCGCGCGGATCGACGCCCCAATGCGAGTAGAAGCGCCTGTCTTCAATCGCCAGAAAAGCCTCGGCCACATGCGGCGGAAGGTCCTTGATAACGACCGGCTCCGCGACATTCGCTCCGCGCCGCGCAATCGGCGTCCCGTCACTCGCCAGCAGAGTGATTTGCGGTGGCGCGATGGGCTCCAAACTCTTGGACAGCGGCGCGGTATAGGCGAGCCACGCAAACAGGATCAGGAATACGAGGATACAAGCGGCAAAAATGCGCGCCGCCCACCAGCGCTTGCGCCGTCCCAGCCAGAACCCCTTGGTCCAAATGCGCCCGCGCTTGCGTTCTGGCACCTCCAGCGTGCCATCAATGGTGGCGAGCCGCTCATCCCAAGAGGAGTAGTCGGGCGCCGCCCCTCGGTCGAACCGGGGGGCATCATCGTCGTCCAAGACTGGCTGCTGGGATTCATACAGAGCGTAGTAGCCGCTCTCGCCACCGCGCGAATTGCCCTTCTTGGAGCGCTTCCAGAATCGATCAATCAGGCCCATCACTTGGTGTGTTATCAGAATAACACGCCTTCAGGCAAGCGCGAGGAGACCTACGCCCCCTGTACCGCCCCATCCGGCAAATCTTCACCGAACACCCGCTGGTAATATTCGCTCACCAACGTCCGCTCTGCCTCGTCGCATTTGTTGAGGAAGCTGAGGCGGAAGGCGAAGCCGACATTGTTGAAGATCGCCGCGTTTTGCGCCCAGGTGATGACGGTACGCGGGCTCATCACGGTTGAGATATCGCCGTTCATAAAGCCCTGACGGGTCAGCTCGGCAACCTTGACCATATCCGCAATCACTGCGTCGTCGGTGTCAGGCGTCTTGGATTTAACAATCTGCTCTTCGGTTTCGGCGGGCAGATAGTTCAGAGCGCTCACAATGTTCCAGCGGTCCATCTGCGCCTGGTTGATCGCCTGCGTGCCGTGATAGAGGCCGCTAGTGTCTCCAAGGCCTACGGTGTTGGTGGTCGCGAAGAGGCGAAAATATGGGTTCGGCGTGATCACGCGGTTCTGGTCGAGCAGCGTCAGGCGGCCATCAAACTCCAGCACGCGCTGGATCACGAACATAACGTCGGGACGGCCCGCATCATATTCGTCGAAGGTCAGCGCCACCGGATGCTGAAGCGCCCAGGGGAGGATGCCTTCCTTGAACTCGGTGACCTGCAAACCGTCTTTCAAGACAATTGCATCGCGGCCAACCAGATCGATCCGGCTGATATGCGCATCAAGGTTCACGCGGATGCTCGGCCAGTTGAGGCGCGCTGCAACTTGCTCAATATGCGTCGACTTACCCGTCCCGTGATAACCCTGGATCATCACCCGGCGATTGTGCGCAAAGCCAGCGAGGATTGCGAGTGTTGTATCGGGGTCGAAGACGTAGCTTTCATCAAGCTCAGGCACGTGCTCGCTCGGTTCGCCAAAGGCGGGGACCTGCCAGTCAATGTCGATGCCAAATGTGTCTTTTACATCGACAGTCGTGTCGGGTTCAGACGGGATGGCAGAGCTGCCTGCGAATTCTTCGGAAGAGTGTGAGTTCATTTCGACGCGACCGTTAATGGTGTTGGCGCGCACGGGCAAGGGGGCCGTTACGTCACCTTAGCTGAGAATTGGTACTATTCGTCACCCGGCACACGGATTTGCGCCAGATGGCCGCGCTTGATCCACAGCCTTGCGCCATCTGGACCAGCGGCAAAATCGGCAGCCTCGCCCGATGGGATCCGGAGCCAGTCATGGAGGCCATAAGTGTCGCCTGAATAGCTGAGCGACCCATCAAGGATCAGCACTTCCAAACCGCCACCCGCTGCCAGCTTTCCGGGCGTATCCGGCTCCCATTGCTCCAGCACGACGTGCTCATAATCGCGGTCCGCCAGAACGGCTGCGCTCACGCCGAGGCGACCAGCCTCGGGCTCAAGAGCGACAGTTTCCAGATCAATCGCGAACTGCTCCTGATCCTTCGGGTCGAACTGCCACAGTTTCACAAAGATCGTGCAGCCCGGTTCAGAGCGTGGGATGTGGTGCGTGCCGACGGGATTGCGGACGTAGGTGCCGGCGGGATAGTCGCCGTGCTCATCCTGAAAGACGCCTTCCAAGACGATGAATTCCTCCCCACCTGAATGGGTATGCTCGGGGAACGCGCTGCCTACCGCATAGCGCACGATCGAGGTTGCGCGGGCCACTTCATCACCGACCCTGTCGAGCATGCGGCGGTCGACCCCCTTCATCGGAGACGGCACCCAGTCCAAGCTTCCGGTCTTGACCAGAGCGGCCGCGGCAAAGTCAGCGTTGATTTCCATGTCACTCAATATGGGGCGCCCAACGAGCAAGAAAAGGCGTGAAGTCGCTCGAAAAAACGATCTGAGTGATTATGTTCTCTTCATGCCCTCGCCCGTCGAAACTCTGCGCTTGAAACTGGTCGACCAAGTCCGCAGCACATTCAACGACCAGGCGAGCAAGCAGAAGCCGGTCCCCCCTTCCGACGACGCGCTGTTTGCCAAGGACACTCCGATCCGCATGGTCCACGCCGATATCGTCGGGATGATGACGGGCGGGGTGCGGGCTTTGATGTTGCAGATGCTCCACCCGCATGCGCTGCAGGGCGTGCTCGACCATTCGAACTTTCGCGAGGATATGCACGGGCGGCTGCAACGCACCGCTCGCTTCATCGCAGTGACGACCTTTGGCCATCGGGATGAGGCGATGAAGGCGATTGATCGCGTCAACCGCATCCACGCCAAGGTCGGCGGCACGCTTCCCGATGGAACGCGCTACGAAGCGACCAATCCGCGCACGCTCGCATGGGTCCATGTGACCGAAGCACAGAGCTTCCTTGCCGGTTATCTGCGCCATGTGCGCCCTGACATGCCGGGGGCCGAGCAGGATGAATATTATGCCCAGATCGCTGTGATCGCCCGCGCGCTGGGAGCTGATCCCGTTCCCGAAACACGCAGCGAGGCAGAGCGGCTGTTCCGCGAGCTGCGCACCGATCTGCGCCCCTCCAAGGAAGCGCGCGAAATTGCTCAGCTGGTCCTCAACCAACGTCCCAAAGGAACGCCCGCAGCGGTTCAGACGCTGATCGGTGCGGAGGCGATTGCGATGCTGCCGCCATGGGCGCGCTCCATGCTGCAACTCCAGCGCCCGGTCCTCACCGCCCTGCCCGCCCGCGCTGCGACTTGGGGCATGGGCCGCACTTTGCGCTGGGCGTTCAAGCAAGGCTGACACTCTCTTCCCATCCGTGATATGCACCCCGCCGGAAGGGAGATTGTCGATGTATGTTGCTGTAGCAATACTGTCCGTGCCCGAAGGCAATCGGGCCGCCTACCAACAAGCCGCCGAATTCATGGCCAATTGGTCCATGGATCATGGCGCGCTCGAAGTGATGGAGCTGTGGGAATCCAACGTCCCCGAAGGCAAAGTCACCGATCTGCGCAAAGCGGTGAACGCCCCCGAAGGCGAAAAGATCGTCGCTGGCTGGATCATCTGGCCCGACAAGGAAACACTCACCAAAGCGCAAGAGGCGATGGGCAAAGGCGAAGGCTTTGAGGGCTATCCTGAAGGCGATCCACCCTTTGACGGCTCCCGCCTGATCTTCGGCGAGTTCGAACCCGTGCTCACGAGGGGCCGCTAGGCAATCGCCCTGCATTTCCGCAGCAGCTGATAGGCCTCGACCACATTGTTCAGCCGCGTCTCATAGCTGCGATCTCCGCCATTGCGGTCGGGATGATAGCGCCGCACGAGCTCGGAATAGCGCCTGCGCAAGCGTCGCCGGTCGGTGTCTGAGCCAAGACCCATGGTCTCCAACGCTTCCGCCTCTGCCTTTGAAAAGCGTCCGCTCGCCGCCATCGAGGCTTCGCGCTGCGCCCGCGACTTGATGCCGTTGGCTCTGGCAGAGATCGCATCCAGAGGATCATCAAAATCGGCCCAGCGCGGCATGCCATCGACGCCAGCACGGGGCGAGAAGCTGGGGCTCTCGCGCCGCCAGCCGTTTACCGGGTTTTGGGCGTCGAGCATTTCTTCAGCGCTCATCCCCTCAAACCAGTCATAGCCCTGGTTGAACTCGCGCACATGTTCCAAGCAGAACCAGCGATATTCTCCGGGTCCGTCAAAGCCGTTGGGGCGATAGCCCGGCGCGCGGAACTCGCCCGCCTCGGTGCAACCGGGCCGGTCGCATTGGCGCCCCTCGGTTTCGAACCGTCCATGGAAGCGAGATTGAGACATGAACCCTTGAGAATGGCGATATACGCCCCAAATTCCAAGGCGCGAAAAGCAGTAGACGAAGGAAATACGAGCAGTGAGTGGCAAAGTTGCAGAGGAAATGCGCGAGCTTTTGGTCGAAGCCTTCGCTCCGACCAACCTCGAAATCATCAATGATAGCCACCAACACGCCGGACATTCGGGCGATGATGGCTCTGGCGAATCGCACTTCACTATCGTCATTGAGGCACCCACCTTTGCCGAGATGAGCCGCCTTGCCCGCCAGCGCGCAGTGATCGCGGCGCTCGGCGATATCGTCGGGCAGCGTGTCCATGCGGTGGCCATCAAGGCGAGCGCTCCCGCTGTATGAGCGAGTTTGCGCCCCGCCTGCGCGTCCGTCGCTCTGCGCGGATCATCCTGATCGACCCTGACGACCGCATTCTGTTGTTCCGCTTCGACGTCTCCGACCGCCCGCCTTTCTGGGTGACGGCAGGAGGGGAATGCGAGCCGGATGAGAGCTTTGAGGAGGCCGCGCGTCGCGAGCTGCTTGAAGAGACCGGAATCATCGCCGACCCCGGCCCTCAAGTTGCGCGCACCACGCCTCAGTTCATCACAGTTGAAGGCGAACCCGTTCAGGCGGATGAACGCTATTTCCGCCTCCGCGTCTCCGACACCGCCATCGACACAGCACGCCACACCGAGCTGGAGCAGCAGGTGATGACGCAGCACCGCTGGTTCACTCTGGAAGAACTTTCCGGCTGGCACGAAGCCGTGTTTCCGGAGAATCTCGCCGAGATCGCAAGGCTCTAGCAGCCCAAGGCAATTGCCCCTCCCCTCCCGCGCAGCTATCGCTGTCGCAAACGGGAGAGAGATTGATGGACTACACGGGCAAGGTCGTCTGGATCACAGGCGCATCGTCAGGTATTGGGGCCGCGCTGGCTCGCGACGTCGCGGGACGCGGGGCGCATGTTGTGCTCTCGGGCCGCGACGAAGCGCGCCTTGCCGACGTAGCGGCGGATTGCGGCGAGAGCCTGATCCTGCCTTTCGATGTGCGCGACGATGCTGCTCTGGCCGATGCAACTGCCAAGGCTATCGCGTGGAAGGGCGGCGTGGACATCGCCTTTGCCAATGCCGGCGTCTCCCAGCGCAGCCGCGCGCTCAAAACCGACATGCAGGTCTATCGCGACATAATCGCGATAGACCTCACCGCGCAGATCGCTTTCAGCCAGGGTCTGATCGGGCATATGGCAGAGCGTGGCTCGGGCGCACTCGCCTTTATCTCCTCCATCGCGGGCAAGGTCGGCGTGCCGATGCGCACCGGCTATTGCGCGGTGAAATTCGGGCTTGCAGGCTATGCCGATGCCCTGCGCGGAGAACTCTCGCAAAACGGCGTCGACGTCCACGTTATCTACCCCGGATCGGTCGCGACCAATGTCTCGCGCAATGCGATGGTCGGCGACGGCTCCAAACGCGGACGCAGCGACAAAGTCATCGACGAGGGGATACCGGCAGATGATGCCGCCAAGACAATGCTCGACGCGATGGCCGCAGGCGACCGCGAGATCATCGTCGCGAACGGGATGGAAGAACAGATGGGCGAAATGCGCCGCACGCCGGACGCTCTGTTCGACCAAATCGCAGGCATGGTCGCGGGCGGCTATATGGAGCGTATGGAGGAAGGCGAGTGATCGCTCTCGAGCAGAGGCGCGTAACCCTCGCCAATGGGATTGAGCTTGATTGCGTCGACACCGGCCCCAAGGACGCACCGGCGCTGATTTTCTTGCACGGTTTTCCTGAAAACCACCGCACCTGGCGGCACCAGATCGCGCATTTCTCAGGAAGCTTCCGCTGCATCGCGCCCGACCAGCGCGGCTATCGCGGCTCCTCCAGACCGCAAGAGGTGGAAGCTTACACTCCCGACAAGCTGATCGGCGATGTCTTCCTGCTGGCCGATGCATTGGGGGTCGAGACCTTCACCATCGTCGGCCATGATTGGGGCGGCGCGATTGCCTGGGGCGTTGCTCTCGGAGGACAACATGCGCGCGTCACTCGCGCCGTCATCGCCAACGCGCCGCACCCTGCGATCTTCCAGAAGCTGCTCTACACGCATGAGGGCCAGCGCGCCTCCAGCCAATATATCAACGGTTTCCGTGACCCCGCGAACGATGCTCTGATCCGCGAACACGGCATCACCGGCATCCTCAAGCAAGAGGTAAACTGGGACCGATCCGACGCCATGCCGCGCGAGGAGCGTGACATCCTGCTCGCCGATTGGGAGGATCGCGATGCGTGTTTCGGGATGATCAACTATTATCGCGGCAGCCAAATGGTGGTGCCTCCGATGGACGCGCCGTTTGAGCTGCCCGCCGACTACACGCCGCCTACTCTGCCAAAGCTGACCATCCCGACACTTGTGATCTGGGCGATGGATGACTTAGCTCTTCCGCCTGAGAACCTTGAGGGGCTGGAGGATGTGATCGACCCGCTCACGATCCACCAAGTGGCTGATTGTGGGCATTTCGTGCCGTGGGAAGCGCCGGATGCGGTCAACGCGGCGATGGAAGCGTTTCTGGCGGATTAGCCGCCAATCCACTCCACCCACGCGCCATGTGGATGCGCAAAGCCGAGCAGGTGAGTTGCGCCATCGTCAGCTGAGCCGTTCCAGTAGCGCACTTTGAGCTCGTGCCGGAAAGTCTCGGGGTCTGTTTCCAGCGCAATCCATGCAAGCGGTTTCTCCGCACTGGCCTCAGCCCCTGCCGCCTCAAACGCCGCCGTGATCGCGCTTTGCGTCTCGCGCGGCATATATTGCCACATGATCGTGTGGAACATCGCCTTGGTCGTGCCGAGAGCTTGCGGGCAAGCGAGCATCGCCTCGACAAACTCGCCCGCATCCTGCTTGGTCACTTGCGGTTGGGACGCGCTTGCCAGTTCCACCGCCGCATCAATTCTCGCCAACCGTCCGGGCGCATCGGGCCAGACATAGGCTTTGAGCTTCAGCGCTGCCTCAGGGTCAGAGAGGTCAATCGGCGCAACATCGCAGCCGCAAATTTGCTCAATCGCAAAGCCATCAGGCGGCGCAGGCGGACTGCTCTCCCCTCGCCATTCCGGCGCGATTAGCATGGGGGATTTCTCAGGGCCAACCTCAGTCTCACCCAGCTGGAAACGGTAACGGTCGAGCATCGTGTTCACCCCCGCGCTCGCGCCCAGCTCGAACAGATCGAAGCGCGGCGAGACCCGCTGGGCCAACCATAAGAGCCCCGCCATCACGCTCGCTGAACGCCCCGCCTCGTTGGTTTGCGGAGGGCCATCAAGCCACGGGAGTAGGCGGTGGTCGAAGGTCTCAACCAGATCGCAGACAAGGCGGTCGATCTGGCTCTGGTCGGTGATCTGGCCGGAATAGACGCGCGCCAGCCGGTCATCTTCTCCTGAAAGCAACAAATGGTGCAGCCCGCCCGCAATCCGAAGCGGCATCGCATCCTTCAGGGTAAGCCCCTGCCAATTCGCCATTCGGCGCCCCGTGGCGGTGTCAGTCTCCCGCACCTTTATCAGCGCCCGTATGACACGCGCGGTGCAAGGGGCTTGATTCAATGCCGCATGGTCCGCCTGCCATTCGATCGCGGCGTTGAAGTCCTCGATCCCCATGATCGCTGTGTCCATTGATGCGTCCGCCATGATCCCACCCTTTCTGGCTGCATTATTCGCGCGCTCTCTTGTTGCCCTTTGACCGCCCAATGCCTAAGTCCCGCCGCGCTATGACACGCGACGCATCTGACACCACAGGCAGCCAACTGACCTTTGCCGTGCCCAAGGGCCGCATCCTTGATGAGGCTCTGCCCGTCATGGCGCGCGCTGGCGTGGTGCCCGAGGATGGCTTTCACGACAAGTCCAACCGCTCGCTTTCCTTCGGCACAAACCGCGAGGATATGCGTCTGATCCGCGTGCGCGCCTTCGATGTCGCCACCTTTGTCGCGCATGGAGCTGCGCAGGTTGGCATAGTGGGTTCGGATGTCGTCGAAGAGTTCGATTATGACGACCTCTACGCGCCCGTCGACCTCGATATCGGCCATTGCCGTTTGTCGGTCGCTCGGCTCGCAGGGGACGAGACGGAGGCAGACGGGGTCAGCCACCTGCGCGTCGCCACAAAATATCCCAACCTCACCGCTCGCCACTTTGAACGCCAAGGCATTCAGGCCGAATGCGTCAAGCTGAACGGCGCGATGGAGCTTGCCCCATCGCTGGGCCTGGCGCGGCAGATCGTGGACCTCGTTTCAACCGGCACAACGTTGAAGCAAAACGGCCTTGTCGAAACGCAGCGCATCATCGACATCACCGCCCGGCTGATCGTGAACCGCGCAGCGCTCAAAACCGATCCGCGAGTTGCCCAGCTGGTTGCAGCGTTCAGAGCGGAGGCTAGGGCATGAAGAAGCTCTCAACCTTCGACGCCGATTTCGCGCAGCGCTTTGACCGCATAGTCGACGCTCGGCGTGAGGCCGACAGCGACGTCGCAGGTGTCGTCTCCGACATTCTGCGCACGGTGAAAGGATCGGGCGACAAGGCGCTGGCAGACTACACCCAGCGCTTCGATGGCTACACTCTGGCTGATGACGCGGATTGGTGCATCACCAAGGAGCGCTGTGCCGAGGCATATACTGCGCTTGAACCGGAGCTGCGCGAAGCCCTCGACCTCGCCGCGACACGCATCCGCTCTTATCACGAAGCGCAATTGCCTCAGAACCGCGATTACACGGATGAGGCGGGCGTCAGGCTCGGCGCGATCTGGCGGCCGGTGGATGCGGCGGGGCTTTATGTGCCCGGTGGCCGCGCGGCCTATCCTTCCTCGCTGCTGATGAACGCGATCCCTGCGCGCGTGGCAGGGGTGGAGCGGCTCGTCGTCGTGACCCCAACGCCGAAGGGCAATTCCAACCCGTTGGTCCTCGCCGCAGCGCACATTGTGGGCGTGGACGAGATCTGGCGCGTAGGCGGAGCGCAGGCCGTCGGCGCGCTCGCCTATGGCACGGACCGCATCGCGCCAGTTGATGTCATTACCGGCCCCGGAAACGCCTATGTCGCAGAGGCCAAGCGCCAGCTTTACGGTGTCGTTGGCATCGATATGGTCGCAGGGCCGAGCGAAATTCTCGTCGTAGCCGATGGCAAGAACGACCCCGACTGGATCGCTGCCGACCTGTTGAGCCAGGCCGAGCATGACCCGACCTCGCAATCCATCCTCATCACCGATGATGAAGGTTTTGCGCGTCAGGTCGAGGATTGCATTGACGTTCAGATCAGCCAGCTCGACACGGCAAAGACCGCCAAGGCAAGCTGGGACGATCACGGCGTCATCATCATCGTCAATGACATCCCTGAGGAAGCCCCTGCGCTCATCAACCGCTTGGCTGCTGAGCACTTGGAACTCGCCATCGACGACCCCGAGGCCATGCTGCCACAGGTGCGCCATGCGGGCAGCGTCTTTCTTGGCCGGATGACGCCGGAAGCGGTCGGAGACTATGTCGCCGGTCCCAATCACGTCCTGCCAACCGGTCGCCGTGCGCGCTTCTCAAGCGGGCTGTCCGTGCTCGACTTTATGAAGCGGACGAGTTTCATCGGGCTGGATCAAGCCTCTATTCAGACGATTGGCCCTGCGGCCAGCGCCCTTGCCCATGCCGAAGGGCTGCCCGCCCATGCCAAATCTGTGGAGCTGCGCCTCAAATGAATTCTCCTGCTAAATCCCAGGCCCGCTCCGCTGCACGCCTAGCAGCCGTCCAGGCACTCTATCAGCAGCAGATGGAAAAGACGCCGATGGACGCGCTCCTCATGGAGTTTCGCCAGCACCGTCTGGGCGGCGAAGTCGATGACGAGGACCATGCAGGCGAAGTCTATGCCGAGGCCGAAATCGACTTCTTCGAAGACCTCGTGCGCGGCGTGGACGCACGGCGCGACGAGGTTGACGCGGCCCTCACCGCGAAGCTTTCCGAAGGCTGGACCCTCACCCGCCTCGACAAGACGCTGGTGCAAATCCTGCGCGCCGGCGGCTACGAGCTGATCGCCCGCGCCGATGTGCCGACCGCAGCGGCCATCAACGAATATGTCGACGTCGCCAAGGCCTTCTTCGACGACCGCGAGGCGAAGTTCGTGAACGGCATCTTGGATGCGGTGGCGAAGGACGTGCGCGTTTAAGTGGGCTGGGTTCTGCTCTCGAAAGTCGACGACGTTTTCGACATTTCGGGGCGAGGAATTGTGGTGGCGCCGGGCGTTCCCAAGTCGTCCGATTTCGGTGTAACCGTTGGAGACCGTTTGCGCGTCAAGCGACCGGAAGGGCCGGATGCGGAGACGAAGGTGCGCGGGCTGGAGATGATCGGGCGCTCCGTGTCATCAAAAGCTCCCAAATCGTCTCAATTCATTCCGATCCTGCTTGAGCCTAACCTTTGCAAGGCTGATGTGCCCGTCGGGTCTGAACTCTGGTGGTATCGCAGTGACGATGAATGAGTCGGAGTTCATAGCCGCCCTGCGCAGCCTGCCGCTCCATGCCGGAGCCCGCGGGTTGGATGACGACGCGGCGGTTCTGGAAGTGGGCGGAGAGACGCTGGTCCTGACCCACGACACCATGGCGCAAGGCACGCATTTCCGGCCCGACGCCGATATGGCGGATGTTGCGTGGAAACTGGTCGCGACCAATCTCTCCGACCTTGCCGCCAAAGGAGCAGAGCCGGTGGGCGTGCTGCTTTCCTATTCGCTTGGCCGTGATGATGAGCGTTTTCTCGGCGGGCTCTCACAAGCGCTCAGCACCTTTGCAACGCCGCTTCTGGGCGGAGACACGATTGCGAGCCAGGACGCCCGCAGCTTTGGCCTTACCGCTGTTGGGCGGGCGACCCACACTCCGGTCCCGGCGCGTCAAGGCGCTCAGGTCGGAGATACCATTTGGGTCACTGGAACGTTGGGACGCGCGATGCTGGGATTTGAGGGGGAAGCAGAGCATCTCGCCGCCTTCAACCGCCCGACGCCGCGCCTTGCCGAAGGACGCGCCCTCGCCCCAATGGTAAGCGCGATGATGGATGTCTCCGACGGCCTGCTGCTCGACGCCTTCCGCATGGCTGAAGCGAGTGAGATAACCATGGCGATCGATAGCGCAAATGTACCCGTCGCCTCAGTGGAAAGGCGAGAGGACTGCCTGCGTTGGGGCGATGATTATGAGCTGCTCTTCACCCTCCCCAACACCGCGACACCGCCCGTCCCGGCAACGGCAATCGGTCAAGTCGAAGCGCGTGGTTTTGCGCCGCTGATGCTGGATGGAAACCCTCTTGTGAACGCCGCCGGACTAGGGTTCGAGCACGGCTAAACCGGTGCAGGCTGGGACAGTTCGCGTCAAAACCGCGCGCCTTTAGCCTCAAAAGCGACAAAACCCGTGCAATTCCGCCCTTTTTGCGTCCAAGACCTCTTGTGTCCTTCCCCCGGGGCACTATGCCTATGCGCCTTGCGCGAGTGCCTCGGAGAGGAGGTGCGACCCATCACATAAGCGCATTTCCACGTTTACGAGAGGGGATCATCCGTGGACCTAATACTCATATCCATTGTGTTGGGCTTGTTGGCCATTGTGTATGGCATTGTGACAAGCCGCCAAGTGCTGGGCGCGAGCGCCGGCAACGAAAGAATGCAAGAAATCGCAAGCTCCATTCAGGAAGGCGCTCAGGCCTATCTGAACCGCCAATACACCACGATTGCCATTGTCGGCGTGGTGGCTGCGATCATCGTTGGCGTCGCGCTGGGCGCGGTTCCGGCGGTAGGCTTTGTGATCGGCGCAGTGCTGTCCGGCGTGGCGGGCTATATCGGGATGAACATCTCGGTCCGCTCGAACGTCCGCACCGCTGCCGCCGCAGAGCAAGGGCTGCAACAGGGACTGACCATCGCATTCCGCGCAGGCGCTATCACCGGCATGCTGGTGGCTGGCCTTGCGCTGCTGTCGATTGCTGGTCTCTACTACGTCCTTGTTCGCCAGATGAACCTGGCGGCCAATGACGATGCTGTGATCTTCGGCCTCGTTGGCCTTGCCTTTGGCGCTTCGCTGATTTCGATCTTTGCGCGTCTGGGTGGAGGCATCTTCACCAAGGCTGCCGACGTTGGCGCTGACCTTGTTGGTAAAGTTGAAGCTGGCATTCCAGAGGATGACCCCCGCAACCCGGCAACGATTGCCGATAACGTGGGCGACAATGTCGGCGACTGCGCTGGTATGGCCGCTGACCTTTTCGAGACTTACGTCGTCACCGTGGGTGCGACGATGGTTCTGACGGCTCTGCTGCTGACCAACCTTACCGATGGCTTGCTGGATTCGCTGATGGCGCTTCCGCTGCTGATCGGCGGGGCGTGTATCGTCACCTCGATCATCGGGACGTATTTCGTGCGTCTTGGCGGAGGCACCAACGTCATGGGCGCGATGTATAAGGGCTTCCTTGTCACCGCAATCCTGTCGATCCCGCTGATCTATGTCGTCACGCAATACGCTCTTGGAGCAGCTGGCACGGATATGAACACCGTCCTCAACCCCGGTACGGACATGGTTCCGTTTACGGGCATGGACCTGTTCTATTGCTCGCTGATCGGCCTTGCGCTGACCGGCATTATCATCTGGATCACCGAGTACTACACCGGCACGAATTTCCGTCCGGTGCGCTCAATCGCCAAGGCATCGGAGACGGGCCACGGCACCAATGTGATCCAGGGTCTGGCTATCAGCCTTGAATTGACCGCTCTTCCGACCATCGTCATCATCGCCTCGATCATCGGCGCGTATCAGATCGCTGGTCTGATCGGTCTTGCCTATGGCGCGACCGCGATGTTGGCTCTGGCGGGCATGGTTGTGGCGCTCGACGCATACGGTCCGGTGACGGACAATGCGGGCGGCATCGCCGAAATGGCGGAGCTGGACGCGAGCGTGCGTGAAAAGACCGACCTGCTCGACGCAGTTGGCAACACGACCAAGGCCGTGACCAAGGGTTACGCGATTGGCTCAGCAGGCCTTGCAGCACTGGTGCTGTTCTCCGCCTACACCGCTGACCTTCGCCGCTACTTCCCGGACTCGAACGTCGATTTCGGGTTGGAGAACCCCTACGTCATCGTCGGCTTGCTCCTTGGCGCTTTGCTCCCGTACCTTTTCGGTGCGATGGGCATGACCGCTGTGGGCCGCGCGGCTGGCGATGTGGTGGTCGATGTGCGCGCGCAGTTCAAGGAGAAGCCGGGCATCATGGATTACTCCGAGAAGCCTGACTATGCGCGCACCGTGGATCTGGTGACCAAGGCGGCGATCAAGGAAATGATCATCCCGTCCTTGCTCCCGGTTCTGGCACCGATCGTGACCTACTTCGTGATCCTGTATCTTGCAGGCCAAGACAACGCCTTCGCAGCGCTGGGAGCCCTGCTCCTCGGTGTGATCGTCGGCGGTCTGTTCGTGGCTCTGTCGATGACCGCTGGTGGCGGTGCATGGGACAACGCCAAGAAGTACATCGAAGACGGCAATCACGGCGGCAAGGGCTCAGAGGCTCACAAAGCCGCTGTGACCGGCGACACGGTCGGCGATCCTTACAAGGACACCGCTGGCCCGGCTGTGAACCCGATGATCAAGATCACCAACATCGTTGCGCTTCTGCTGCTCGCAGCTCTGGCGCACTAAAACTCTCGTCTTTCCCCACATTCGGGGGAGCGAGCCGAAAACCCCGTCCGGAGCGATCCGGGCGGGGTTTTGCTTTTGGGGCAGCACTTGTCTCACGCTGGGGCAGCCCTGCGATCTCCTCAGCAAATCCAAAGCTTTGTTAACGCAGCCCCTCTATGTCCTCGCTCAAGGCATGACGGCGCATGGGTTTTTGCGCTGGGCAAAGGTTAACGAAGAGGGCCAGAAGCGCGATGGATTTGGCGAGCACGCCTACAATTCCGCATAGCTCTGAGCGGACGGCAGTGTCGGCTCCTGAACGTCTGCGCGACCGCGAAAAGTCGGTGCGTTTGCTCGACGCCGATCAATCTAGCGCCCCCGCCTTTATCGCCGAATGGCAAAAGCTCATCCGCAAAGTTGCTGAACCCAATCCGTTCTTCGAACCATGGTTCCTGATACCGTCGCTGGCGCATTTGGCGGATGAGGAGCGCCCGGCGATCTTCACCACCTGGCATGGCGAGCAGCTTACCGGCCTCCTCCCTTTGGCCCGGCCAAAGAACTATTACGGCTACCGCCTGCCCCATGCGGCAATCTGGCTTCACGCCAACGCCTTTTGCGGCAGCCCTCTGGTGGCGGCGGGACATGAGCAGCAGTTTTGGCGCAACCTTTTGAGCCACCTCGATTATGCGCCGGGAAGCGCCTTGCTGCTGCACTGTGCACAGCTGCCCGAAAATGGTGCTTTGAACGCAGCTTTGGCACATGTGCTCAGCGAAACCGGGCGCCGCTCGGTCATTATCGATGCAGCAGAGCGCGCGGTGCTGACCTCCGACCTCAGCCCGGATGACTATCTGACGCAGGCCATGTCCTCCAAGAAGCGCAAGGAGCTGCGCCGCCAGCACAAGCGCCTGTGTGAAGAGGGCGACCTCCAGTTTGAGCGCGTGGAAGACGCAAGCGGCATCGAACAATGGGTTGCCGATTTTCTCGCGCTTGAAGCGGCTGGATGGAAGGGCGAGGCCGGCTCAGCGCTTAGCTTAGAAGGGCACACGCGCAGCTTCTTCACCGAAACACTCGCCGGCGCTGCCAAGGCTGGCCGTTTGGAACGCCTCGCGCTGCGCCTCGATGGCAAGCCGATCGCGATGCTCGCCAACTTCATCACCCCACCGGGTGTCTTCAGCTTCAAGACCGCCTTTGACGAGGCTTATGCGCGCTTCTCTCCGGGGCTGCTGTTGCAGATCGAAAACCTCGACCTGCTCGCCCGCAAGGACGTTGAGTGGGCCGATAGTTGCGCGGTCCAAGGCCACTCCATGATCGAACGCATCTGGCGCGACAAGCGCCGCATCATCAGCCGCAACATCGCCATTGGCGGGCCTTTGCGCCGCACGCTTTTCCGCGCCCTTGCCGCCTATGAGACCCGAGGGAAGACCCCATGAACGCGCCCCAATCCGACTGGCCGACCGCCGACGCAGGCACGAGCGCGGTGTTCGACAGCGAGGCACGAAAGACATTCGCCGCGCATTATCCTGAAGGCCCGCATATTCTGCGCCATGGCCTCAGCAGCCACCCACTGCTTGAGCTCGACGCGCTCGCGGATCTGGCTGAGCAGCTGCCTGAAGCAAGCGTCGAGTACAATCGCGGCGATCTGCCCGTGGGCATTGACGGCAAGCCGGGCGCGACCGGCCTGACCATCGCTGAGACGATCCGCAAAGTGGCGCAGGCCAACAGTTGGGCGGTGCTCAAGAACATTGAGCAAGCGCCCGCTTACGAAGCGTTGCTGATGGACCTGCTTGGCGAGATCCGCGCGGAGATCGAAGCCAAGACCGGCGAGATGCTGACCCCGCAAGGCTTCATCTTTGTCTCTTCGCCGAACGCCGTCACACCCTACCATTTCGATCCGGAGCACAACATTCTGCTGCAGATCCGGGGGTCCAAAGTGATGACCCAGTTCCCCGCCGGAGACCCTCGCTTCGCGCCCGACACAGTCCACGAAAGCTACCATTCCGGCGGCCCGCGAGAGCTGCAATGGGATGAGAGCTTCATGGCCGGGGCGCGCGAATGCCCTATCGGTCCAGGGGAGGCTGTCTTCGTGCCAGTCATGGCCCCGCATTTCGTGCGCAACGGGCCGGAAAGCTCCATCTCCTTGTCGATCACTTGGCGCTCCACATGGAGCTATGCCGAAAGCGATGCGCGCGGGCTCAACCATCTGCTGCGCCAGCGTGGATTTGCGCCCAAGGCCCCGGGACGCTGGCCGGCGAGCAACACTGGCAAGGCCTATGCTTTCCGTGCGCTGCGCAAGCTTGGCCTGACTGGCTAGCTTGACCTCCCGCGATTGGCCCACCAATGGTCCTGCGCGATGACAGACACTCCTGACAACCAGACGCTCGTTGACGATCTCGTTGACCTCCTCACGGTCGAGAAACGCGCGGCTGATATCTATGCGGGTCGCCCACAAAAGGGCGGTGTGGGCCGCGTTTTTGGCGGGCAGGTCATCGCGCAGGCCCTTCAAGCGGCTCAACTGAGCGTTCCGCAAGACAAGGTCGCCCATTCCTTGCACGCCTATTTCCTGCGCGGTGGGCGCGAAGGCTCCCCCATCGAATACCGCATTGAGCGCGACTTTGACGGGCGCAGCTTTGCCAATCGCCGCGTGGTTGCGAGCCAAGAAAACGAAGATGGCTCCTCCAGCCCGATCCTCAACCTGACGGCCAGCTTTCAGGTCCCCGAAGAGGGCCTTGAGCATGACGACGCCCCGATGCCCGAGGTTGCCGATCCCGACACCCTCAAATCCGACATGGAAATGCGCCGGGCGATGGCGGACACGATGGGCGACAAGCTCTCCGACACCCAGCGCGCTCTTATGCTCCGGCCACGACCGATCGAGATGCGCACGCTTGATAAGCTGCACTGGATGAATTCGGAGCCTAAGGCCCCGCTCGCCCATTCCTGGTTCCGCACCGCCGCCCCGTTGTCCGACGATCCAGCGCTCCACCGCGCGGTGATCGCCTATGCCAGCGACTACACCCTGCTCGGCACCAGCGCCCTGCCCCACGGTCTGTCGTGGATGCGCGGTGAGTTGGTGGGCGCCAGTCTTGACCACACGATCTGGTTCCACCGCCCGATTGACGAACACACCCGCGCCGATGAGTGGCTGCTCTACGCCACCGATGCACCGTGGTCTGGCGGCGGGCGCGGCTTCAACCGAGGCCGCATCTTCAACCGTCGGGGAGAGCTGGTCGCCAGCGTCGCGCAAGAGGGCATGATCCGCCGCCGAAAACCGAAGAGCTGAGTACGCATTCTTGGGATCGCTTCCCGTGCGCCAAGCCCGCGTTTGACACACTTGGCACACTGTTCAAGGCAAGAAGCTCCTTCGATCAATAGGCGCGCCTGTGATCGATCCAGCCGATAAAAATTCGCGCCAAGCATCCCACCATCAACGGTCCCACCGCTCTCCAAACTCCACCCGTAATGGATACAGATGGGCTTGCATGTAGGAAAATCGGGGAACCAAGTGCTGCTCTGATGATTGATCCCACGAGAGAAAAACGAAGGTTTTGGATGCCAATCCGGGACCAGATTTGCGCCGGAGTGGGATTTGCTGTCGGTAATTTATGTGAGTGTCGCGCAGGACGACATAACGCAAAAGCAAGTGGAGGCGCTGGCCATCCACTCGGCGCGCAACAATGCCGCGCAAAATGTGACCGGCCTGCTCGCTTACAACACGCGTCGCTTTATGCAGCTTTTGGAAGGTGAGCCTGATGCGGTCATGGGCATCATGCGTGCGATCCAGTCCGACACACGGCACACCGATGTGAACATCATCCGTCAGGAAAGCCGCACAAAGCGCGAATGCCCCACTTGGTCGATGCAATCGCTGATCATGCCACTCACAGGCGTTGGCTCAGCCGATGCCTTTGTCATGTCACTGCCCGCGCAAATGGAGGTGGATACGAAGGTGCTCTTCACCAGCTTTGCCTCCGCAAAATCGGCATTCCTACCCGCTGGCAATCCCACCAATTCTCTCGCGCCGCGCTCAATGGCTGACTAGGCACAGGCCCCAGCCTAATGCGCCAGCAAGATCGGCAGTTCCGGTCTGCTCAGCACACGCCGGGTCACACCGCCCAACAGCATCTCTGCAAGCCGTGAGTGGCCATAGGCGCCCATCACCATGCAACCGCATTCGCGCATTTTGGCCGCCGACATCAACGTGTCCGCGATCTTTCCATCCCCGCGCGGGATGGAGACCAGCTCGCAGTCAATTCCGTGGCGGCTGAGATATTTGCCAGCCTCGCTCGCCGGGAAGTCGAAGCGCACCTGATCGTTTTCTTCGGCAATGCTGGCGATCACGACCTTGCTCGACATAGCGAGCAGCGGCACTGAAGCGCGCAGGGCAACAGCTGCCTCCGACGAGCCATTCCACGCCACCAGAACTGGCGCGCGGGGATCGAGTGACTTGGTCTCTCCCGGTACAACCAGCACGGGGATCGGCGCTTTCAGAGCGAGTTCTCCTGCCATGGCTGAGGGGCCAGACGAGCCTTCCTCCCCAATGTCGTGCGGACCGACAATGATCACGTCATGCAGCGGCGATTGTTCGAGCAGGCGCTGCTCGGCCATCCCGTAGATAAAGCGCCACTCCCACGAGACACCTTCATTAGCGAGGTCCGCTTCCAGCTTGGCACGCAGAGCTTCTGCCGCCTCCCTAATCTTGGGCATGGCTGCTGCCATGGCGGAGCCGTAGAAATCGCCCGGCGCAAAAACCTCGTAGCTCACCGCTTGCAGGCAAGTGATGTGGCCATCGCAAGCCCGCGCCAGATCGAGCGCGACTTGCAACCGCGCATCCATGCATTTGTCACCGTCAATGTGAAGCAAGATCGATTTCATGGCTTGTCTCCCTTTTGCTGATGCCCATTGTGGGCCTGCAGCGCGCAAGGTTCATTGATCAGGATCAAATTTGAGTCTTGTGTTGCGTTGGCCGAGCGTGAGCGAGCCAAGACTCACATTGGCCAAAGCCCGCGCATGGGTTAGTTTGCGCTCTGCAAGGGAGAGATCATGACCATCACGCGCCATCCACCGGTAAAGACCAGCCTTCAGCCATCGAACCACCCCTATCTCTCAGGGCCGTGGACGCCGCTTCATGAAGAGGTGGATGTGGAAGAGCTGGAGGTGATCGAAGGCGCTATCCCTGATGACATTGACGGCATTTATCTGCGCAATACCGAAAACCCGGTGCACCAGCCGCTGGGCCGTCATCACCCGTTTGACGGCGATGCGATGGTCCATCAGGTCAGCATCTCTGGCGGCAAGGCAAGCTATCGCAACCGCTTCGTGCGTACCCATTGCTTTACCGAGGAGCAGATTGCAGGCCGCGCTTTGTGGGGCGGGTTGATGGACCCGCATGGCACGTCCGAGCGTCCCGGTTTTGGCGCGCATGAGGGGCTGAAGGACACAGGCTCCACCGACATTATCGTCCATGCTGGCACCGCGCTCGCGACGCTCTACCAATGCGGAGAGGCGTGGCAGATGGACCCGGTGACGTTGGAAAACCTCGGCAAGGCGCCGTGGGGACCGATTGACGGGGTCTCTGCCCACCCAAAGGTCGATGAGGAAACCGGAGAGTTGATGTTCTTCAACTACTCCAAACACGCGCCCTACATGCATTATGGCGTGGTGGACCGGGCGGGAAAGCTCGTCCACTACGTCCCCATCCCCCTGCCCGGCCCGCGCCTGCCGCATGACATGGCGATCACAAAGAACTGGTCGATCCTGAACGATATGCCGCTGTTCTGGGACGAGGCTCTGCTGGAGCGCAACATCCATGCCGCCCGCATTCACGAAGGCGTTCCGACCCGCTTTGCGCTGATCCCACGCCACGGGCAGCCGGAGGACATCCGCTGGTTCGAGGCCTCACCCACTTACGTGCTTCACTGGACGAACGCGTGGGAAGAGGGCGATGAGGTCGTCTTGGAAGGCTACTATCAGGACAAGCCAATGCCCGACCCAATCGAGGAAGCGGGCGAATACAGCCACATGATGGCCTATGTGGACGAGCATTCTTTCCAATGCCGCCTCCACCGCTGGCGCTTCAACCTCACCACCGGTGAGTGCACGGAGGAGCGCCTGTCCGACAGCATCGTTGAATTCGGGATGATCAATCCCGCCTATCTCATGCGCAAGAGCCGCTACATTTGGTCGACGACAACGCGACCCGGCTGGTTCCTGTTCAACGGCTATGTCCGCCATGACACGCAGACAGGTGAGGAGCAGGTCTTCACGCTCCCTGAAGGCGTCTATGCGAGCGAAAGCCCGATGGTGCCAAGGAAAGGCGCAACGGCAGAGGATGACGGCTACCTCGTCACCTTCCTGATTGATGAGAACACGAAAGGGTCTGAGCTTGCCATCCTAGATGCGTCGGATGTGACGAAGGGTCCGATCTGCCGCGCAAAACTGCCGCACAAGATTTCAAGTGGGGTTCACTCCACCTGGGTGGAGCATTCGCAGCTTGCCTCTGACGCCGCGTTCAAACGCGCGCAGGTCGCTGCATAGGTCGTCTTAAGCGAGCTTGATCCACTTCACGCCGAGCACATCATCAGGGTCCACGCGGCTATTGCCTTTGCCGGCCTCATCAAGCCGCGACATGCCGGCCAGATGAACCCCGCCCCGGCGGCCCACGACCGAGACTTTGCGCACGATCCGGCCAAGATCTGGATGGCGAACAAGCACAATGTCACCGCGCGCGGGGCGACGTTTGCGTTTGAATAGAAAGATTGTGCCGTGCGGGTAGCCGACGCCGGTTTTTTCGCCGCACACCCGCCCGATATGAATACCGAACACTAAATTGACCCTCATCAAGCGCTGTAAACTAACGCTTTAACTCCCGCTCTTTTGGCAAATCGGATCGCTCAAGACAATCCGTGACTTGCACTTAACTCAACAGGCCCCATGTGGCAGGGACTTCGCCTTTGCAAAAACGCTCGCAACCATTATCCGGTCTGGGCGTATCTACAACGAACCGTTTTTCACAGTTACAAGAGGGACATCCACCATGGCTTTCAATCTCATCGACCTGCCCTATGCCAGCGACGCGCTCGACCCCGCGATTTCGGCACACACCCTGTCCTTCCACCACGGCAAGCACCACAAGGCTTACGTCGACAAGATGAACGCCGCGATTGCTGGCACGCCGCATGACGATGCCGCTCTGGAAGCCGTTGTCGCTGATGCGCGCGGTTCGAACGCCGGCCTGTTCAACAACGCAGCGCAAACCTGGAACCACGCCTTTTACTGGCACTCCATGGCTGCGAGCGAGACTGCTCCTTCAGCGGAACTCGCCGCCAAAATCAACGAAGCTTTCGGCTCGATGGATGAGCTTAAGGCACAGCTGAAAGCGCGCGGCGCAGGCCACTTTGCCAGCGGCTGGGTGTGGCTGGCTGAGAAAGACGGCAAGCTCTCGATCGAAGAAACCCACGATGGCGACACTCTGGCCGACAGCGACTTCAACCCGCTGCTGACTGTCGATGTGTGGGAGCACGCTTATTACCTCGACCACCAGAATGCGCGTCCGAGCTATCTCGACGCAGTGGTTGACGGGAAGCTCAACTGGGCCTTCGCGAGTGAGAACCTCGCCCGCGGCAGCGCCTGGACCTATCCGACGAACTAAGCCGGATCGACTGGAATTGACGGGAAACCCCGTCTCGCAAATGTGCGAGGCGGGGTTTTCTTTTGCCTCTGTCAGGACCCCGAATTGCGTCCCGCCCAATCGACCATTCGGGTAAGGTCGCCAAGCTGCCTGACAACCGCGCCGCTGCGCTCCCCCGCCAAGCGGTCGGAGAGTTTGGCGGTAAGGTCGTTCAAAGGCGCGGCTGCTGACTGAAGGGCTCGCCTCCCCGCCTCGGTTGCCTCCACGAGAACAACCCGCCGGTCGCCACTATGCGGCCGCCGCTGCGCAAAGCCCGCTTTCTCAAGCCGATCGATCAAAGCGGTCGCACTGCCACTGGTGAGGCCGAGTTGCGCACAGAGCTGCCCCGGCGTCGCCTCACCCGCTTCGGCCAAATAAAGCAAAGCCCGCGCATCATTGCGCCCCACACCCAGCAATTGCGCAGCCTCCCGATCAAAGTTGTCGAGCGCCGCCTGCAACCCCCGCATCGCAGAGAGGAGAGGGACCGGCTGGGGAGAGGGTTGCGGATCAGACATGCGCGCCACTCTGGCGGAGATGTCTTGGCAGACAAGATAGGGGAAATGCGGAGGTCTTAGCCTTCAATAGCCCCTCGTATCCCCTCACCGCAGCGGGAGATAACCGCCCATATTGGTGTTCGGCTTTGCGCTGGGCGGATGGTCCAGACCCATTGCATCGTTGACCGCGCGGCGGATCGGATTGGTGCAAGTGTGGGGCGCTTGAGCGTAGTAGATGCTGCCCTCTAGCGTGCGGTCGCGGCGGTCAGGGTTGATGATTACTCTTCCTGCATTGCCCGTATCGGAGGTGAGCGCCACGGGATCACACGCACGCAGAGAAATGCCCCCCGTGTCGTCTTTCTCAATCGAAGTGCACACGAAGCGGTCGTAGAACTCCAATATGCGCACGTTCTGGCTGTAATCGTCCGGTCTATCCCCCAGCACATAGCGCGCATCCCGCTCACGCAGATCAAGAGCGCCCTCACCAACCACGATGTCTTGCGCGTCGACGCCATAATAGTCCGCAATCTGATCGACCACGCCAGCGCGATAGGCCTCGCTTGCATACCAACTGTCGAAAGCCTCGGACGAGGCGAACTGCACATCGGAATGCCAATTCACCGCGTTGCGCCAGCAATCGCCCAGCCGCAACGTGCGGTTTCTTTGATAGTTGACCACCGTGTCACCGGGCAGTCCAAAGGCACCGCGTACCAGCACGCCCTCATCGTCGAAATACTCGCCTTCGGCATCGAAATACATCAACGCGAATGGCGCTGCGAGGGCACCTAGGACAACAGGAGTGGCCACCAGCTGCACGGGCCAAGAATACCAGATCTTGCGCGGGCTCAGCCAATAAGCGATCCACACAATCGCGATCAGCGCGACAGGCACGCCGAAAATCGCAATCAGGGCAAAGCTGAACTGGTCCATTGAGCCATCTTAGCCGCCAGCATGGTAAAAATCGTAAATCGTCCGCGCCACCGCATCGCTGACACCCGGAGCGCGTCGTAAATCCTCCAATGCCGCCGCGCGGACCTTCGAAGCGGTGCCGAAGTGCAGCAACAGCGCGCGTTTTCTTGCAGGGCCGATGCCGGGGATTTCGTCCAAGGGGCTGGCCGTGATCGCCTTGGAGCGCTTCGCCCGGTGTGCGCCGATCACATAGCGGTGAACCTCGTCGCGCAGGCGTTGGGCGTAGAACAGGACGGGGGAGTTGGTTGGCAGCATCTTTTCGCGGCCGTCGGGGAAGTGGAAAACCTCGCGCCCCTCGCGCCCGTGATGCGGGCCTTTGGCGATGCCGATGACGGGCAGGTCTTCGATGCCAAGCTCGCCCAGAACCTCCATCACACTCGACAGCTGCCCCTTACCACCATCGACCAGCACAAGGTCGGGCCAAACGCCTGCGCGCTCGCGGTCAGGGTCGTCCTTCATCGCGCGGGAGAAGCGCCGTTCGAACACTTCGCGCATCATCGCAAAGTCGTCATTGGTCTGAGCGGTTTTGATGTTGAACTTGCGATATTGCGATTTCTCGAAGCCTTCGGGGCTTGCCACCACCATCGCGCCGACCGCCTTCGCGCCCTGAATGTGGGAGTTGTCGTAGACCTCGATCCGCTCGGGCGGGGCTTCGAGCTCGAGAAACTCGGCCAGCTCGCGATTGATCTTGGCCTTGGTCCCCGTCTCAGCCAGCCGCCGGTCGAGTGCATCGAGAGCGTTCTTCTCCGCCTGCTTCATCAACTTACGCCGGTCGCCGCGTTGGGGGATGGAGAGCTGGACTTTCTTCTCGGCGAGTTCGGACAGCGCGGCTTCGATCAGCTCGCTCTCCGGCAGCTCGCGGTCGACAAGGACGGTCGCAGGCGGAGGCACTTCCTCATAGAATTGCAGCATAACGTTGGAGAGCACCTGCGCCTCTTCCACGTCCTTGATATGGCTGGGGAAAAAGGCGCGGTGCCCCCAGTTCTGCCCGCCGCGAATAAAGAAGGCTTGCACCGCGATCTGCCCGCCTTTGGCGTGGAGAGCGAAGACATCGGCATCGCCCACTCCGCTGGCATTGATGGCCTGCGAACCCTGAATGAAGGTCGCCGCACGCAACCGGTCGCGCAGGATCGCTGCGGTTTCAAAGTCCAGCTCCTCCGCCGCCTTCGCCATCTGCTTTTCGAGGTCGGCCTGCACCTTGGACGACTTGCCAGCGAGGAAGTCCTTCGCCTGATCGACCAGCGCCGAATAATCTTCTTCCGAGATCCGCCCGACACACGGCGCAGAGCAACGCTTGATCTGGTAGAGCAGGCAGGGCCTGTCGCGGTTGGAGTAGAAGCTGTCGGTGCAGCTCCTCAGCAGAAACAGCTTCTGCAACGCATTCAGCGTTGTGTTGACGCTGCCCGCACTCGCGAACGGGCCATAGTAATTCCCCTTCGCCCGCCGCGCGCCGCGATGCTTGTGGATGCGCGGGAAGTCGTGATCCGCGCGCAGAAGGATGAAGGGAAAGCTCTTGTCGTCCCTCAGCAGCACGTTGAAGGGTGGACGGAATCTCTTGATCAGCTGCGCCTCCAGCAGCAGCGCCTCGGCCTCCGAATTGGTGGTGACAATCTCCATCGCGCGGCATTGCGAAACCATCCGTTGCAGCCGGTTGGTGAGCCCGCTCACCTGCGTATAATTCGCCACCCGCGCTTTCAGGCTGCGCGCCTTGCCGACATAGAGCACATCGCCGCGCGTATCGAGCATTCGGTAGACGCCGGGCGTGGGCTTTAGCGTCGCGACGACATCGCGGATCGCTTTGACCCCGGCCTCCAGATTGGGCTGCGCGCTCGCCACCGTATAGGCCGCGCGTTCCTCGTTGAAACGCTCGGCACCGCGCGGGTCATCAGGGGAGCCAGCCCTAGAGGATTGGGGGGTTTTCGACATGGGGCTTAGATAGGGATGCGAGGTGCGCGTTGGCAATCGCGGACTACCCCTCTATCGGCAGCTATATGCAGAGTTACGACGTCATCATTCTGGGAGCAGGCGCGGCTGGCCTGATGTGTGCGGCGCGTGCGGGGCAGCGGGGCAAAAGCGTGCTCGTGCTCGAAAAGGCCGAGAAGCCCGGCAAGAAGATCCTGATTTCTGGCGGGGGGCGCTGCAACTTCACCAATCTGGGCGTGGGTCCGAAGAACTTCCTCTCGCAAAACCCGCATTTCGCCAAGTCGGCGCTGGCGCGGTACACGCCGGCGGACTTTATCGAGCTGGTCGACCGTTACGGCATCGCATGGCACGAAAAGACGCTGGGCCAGCTATTCTGCGACGGCTCGGCCAAACAGATCGTGCAGATGCTGCTCGATGAGTGCCCTGAGAACGTCGAGATTTGGTGCGACGCGGATGTGACCACGGTTGTGAAGGACGGCGATGATTTCGCGGTCAGCGCCAACGGTCAGAGCTTCACCGCTCCCGCCCTCGTCATCGCTACCGGAGGCCCCTCGATCCCCAAAATGGGCGCAACCGACTTTGCCTACACGCTGGCGCGGCAATTCGGCCTCAAAGTGGTCGAGCCGCGCCCTGCCCTTGTGCCGCTGACGCTGGGCGGAGAGGATGTGCTGTTCCGGGAGCTGTCCGGAGTTGCCGCTCCGGTGCGGGCGACGGCCAATAAGACAAGCTTCAACGAGGCGGCTTTGTTCACGCATAAAGGCCTCTCTGGCCCCGCGATCCTGCAAGTCTCGTCCTACTGGCATTCGGGCGAGGCGGTGGGGATCAATTTCCTGCCCGACAACAAGGGCGAGTGGCTGGTCGAGACCAAGCGTGACCGGCCCAAGGCGGCTGTCCGCTCCATCCTGCGCGATATGTTGCCCGACCGGCTTGCGGATGCTCTGGCAGAGCGGATCGGCCTGCAGGGCGACCTCGGAAACCTCCCCGACGCAAAACTGCGCGCCGCAGCCCAGCGCCTTGCCAACTGGCAGTTTCACCCCAATGGCACGGAGGGCTTTGCAAAGGCCGAAGTCACGATCGGCGGGATTTCCACAGACGAATTGTCGAGCAAGACGATGGAGGCCAAATCTGTCCCCGGCCTCTACGCCATCGGAGAGGCGGTTGACGTTACGGGATGGCTGGGTGGCTACAATTTTCAGTGGGCCTGGGCGAGCGGCGTCGCTTGCGGAGATAGTCTCTAGCTACACGCAACATTATTGCATCAGACTGTCCTGAAACGGCCATTGCCGTGCGCGGAAGGTTGTCACAGAGATGAAACGTGCTTACCTCTTGGAGACAAGCAGACCCCAAAAGGGGCGCTTAAGGGATAGGGCCGCTGCAACCTGTGCAGCGTTTGTTTGGAGAACAACTTGCGTCAATTGCAAGGTATGGATTCCTCGTTCGTCGCGATGGAAACGCCTCATTCTCCGATGCATATCGGCAGTGTGCTGATCTACAATCCTGAGACCGCTCCGGGTGGTTTTGTCCGCTTCAAAGACATTCTCAGCTTCATTGAATCGCGCATGCAGCTGTCAAAAACCATGCGTCAGCGTCTGGTCCGCGTGCCGTTCGACCTCGACTATCCATACTGGATTGAGGACCCGGATTTCGATCTGGAGTACCATGTCCGCCACGTCGCCTTGCCCAAGCCCGGCGATTGGCGGCAATTGTGCATCCAAGCCGCGCGCATTCACGCCCGCCCGCTCGATCTGGAGCGCCCGCCATGGGAGTTCACCGTGGTCGAGGGGCTCGACGCGGTCGAGGGTTATCCGCCCGGCTGCTTCGCCTTCGTGACCAAGGTTCACCACGCAGCGATTGACGGGATGAGCGGGATCGACCTGATGGAGGCGCTGCACACGCTCGCCCCCAACACGCCGCCGCCCAATGCGCCCGATGAGTGGAAGCCTGAAAAAGTGCCCGGCCCGGTCGAGCTTCTGGGCAAGAGCTACATCAACGGCCTGCTCAACCCGCTGAAGCAAGCGCAGGTCGCCGCGCAAGCCATTCCCGGCGTCGCCAGCGCGATCAAAGGGCTGGTAACGCGCGAGTTCAAGCTGACCAGCGACTATGTGCCGCCGCGCACGCGGTTCAACCGGTCGATCTCACCCCACCGCGTCATCGAGGGACGCACATTCGACCTCAAAGAGTTCAAGTCGATCCGTGCCTTGATGCCAGAGGCGAAGGTCAACGACGTCGCGATTGCGGTCATCGGCGGGGCGTTGCATAAATATTTGACGGCTAAGGGTGATCTGCCCAAGTCGACCATGACCGCGATGGCTCCGATCTCAGTTCGCTCAGGCAACGAAAAGGGGGACATGGGCAACCAGGTCTCCGCGATGATTGCGCCGCTGGGCACGCATATCGAGGATCCGCAAGAGCGGCTCGCCTATGTCTATGGCCAGACCAGCAATTCGAAGGCAATGACCAACGCCATCGGCGCGCGCCGCATGACGGAGGTGAGCAAGGTCAACCCGCTGCTCTACATGGCTTTGGGCGCGCAGCTGTTTAACCGCGTGAGCCTTGCCCACCGCGCGATGCCGTTCAACACCGTGGTGACGAATGTTCCAGGGCCACCGGTGCACATCTATTCGTCGAGCGCGCGGCTGGAGAGCATGGCGCTGTCGCTGATTTGCCTCACCGATGGTTTGGGCCTTGCCCATGTCGTGCAGTCCTACGTGGATGAGGCTTACATCAGCTTCACCGCCTGCCGCGACATTATGCCGGACCCAGAGTTCTACTCGCAGTGCCTGCAAGACAGCTTTGACGAATTGCTGGCAGCAGCAAAGGCGTTGGACTCCGCTCCGGCGAAGAAAGCGCCTGCAAAGAAGCCGGCCGCGAAGAAGGCTCCGGCACGCAAACCAGCTGTACGCAAGCCTGCCGCCAAGAAAGCGGCTCCGGCCAAGACAACAACGCGGCGCACGGCCAAAGGGCCGGCAAAACGCAAACCGCAAGCCTCGACCAAAAAGATCGAGAGCAAGCCGGCGAAGTAAACAGCTCAGATAAAACAGGAAATTTCCGCGGGATCATAACAACAACCAAAGACGGCCAGACCCGATAACGGTGCAAATAATAACGGCCGCACGAGCAGGAGAGTTACATTATGGCGAGCATTGCTCCCGATACCCGTTTCGGCGGGGAAGCCCCTTCGCGTAGCGCACAGCCACCCAGCCGCTTTTGGACCCTGACAGAGGGCCGCGCGATGATGGAGTTTGCCGCGTTCTACGCCGCAATGCCTGCGCTCTCGATGCTGCCAAAGGGCGATGGCCATTCGGTCATGGTGCTGCCCGGCTTCATGGCCTCCAACAGTTCAACCGCGCCGATGCGGCGGGTGCTCAAGCGCCTGAACTACGACGCCCATGGCTGGGAATCGGGCCGCAATGTCGTGGTCGATCACGCCACCATTCGCAGCATGGAAAGCCAGCTATCGCGGCTCTATAAGGCGAGCGGGCGCAAGGTTTCACTGATCGGCTGGAGCCTTGGCGGCGTGCTGGCGCGCGAATTGGCCAAGCTGCACCCTGAGAAAGTGCGTCTGGTCATCAGCCTTGGCTCCCCGCTCTCCAATGACCGCGGCCACACCTCGGCAAAGCGTCTGTTCGAGATGCTCAATGGCCGCGATCCAGAGGTGATCCGCGAAGGCAATTTCAACGAACTCCACATCGCACCGCCCGTGCCGACCACGTCTATCCTGACCAAGACCGACGGCGTCGTCCATTGGCGCGCGAGCGTTCAGGCAGAAGGCGAGCACCCAACCGAAAACATCGTCGTCCATGCCAGCCACTTGGGCCTTGGCGTGAACCCATCGGTGATGGTCGCTCTGGCGGATCGGCTGGCGCAGGAAGAGGGCACTTGGGAGCCCTTCCAGCCGAGCTTCACGCAAAGCTGGATGTATCCGAGCAGCAAGCTGGACTAGAACAGCTTCCGCAGATCAATCCCGACATAGCGGCCCAGCGGATCGATCAAGAAGGGCTGATAGTTGATCGGCGTGTCTCCATTGGCGTCGGTCACGCGGCGCTGGCCGTCAAAGACGTTGTCCATCCGCAAGCTGATGCGCGTGTTCTTGAGTGCGCCTTCATTGTTGCCGACCAGCTGCCCGACATCGGCGAAAATGCGAATATCGAAGGTTGCCAGATCGCCAAACTGCAAGTCGCCGGTTCCCGCCACGCTGGAACCTTCCAAAGTCGCCGAGCCAGTGTAGCGGCCCGACAAACGCATACCGACGCCTTGACCAAAGATGCCTGCTTCCAGCCGCGATGTGTGGCGCGGGAGGCCAAAGGCGCCCGTACCCTGCCCGCCAAGCTGATCGAGCGGTTCGAGGCCGGGGGCGATGAGGATCTCGTTCTCAAGCTCAATCGAGTGGTTGAGGGAGACGAAATAGCGGAATCCGCTGAAATTGCGCCGAGCGAGTGGGTTGAACCCAGCAGGCGGGCCGCCTCCAGCCTGAGCGCCGCCGGGACCACCGCTTGCTCCATCGGCTTGGCAAAAACGCGCGCGCAGGCCCGCAACCCGCTCTGAGGAGATGGTGCCGTCATCGCCGCGCAGGCGGTCAATGATGAAGCTCGCTTGCTCGGGATCGAAACCGGGAACTTCGTCTGAGACATCCTCGCCCGCCTCAATCCGCGCGATCAGTGCGCGCAGACGCGCTTCGCCGTCTTCAGCGCAGACGAGATTGCGGAAGGCTTCAAAGCCTTCGCCGCGTGGCCGGTTTCCGGGGCCTCCGGGCCGCCCACCGGGTGCACCATCAGGACCTGCTCCGGGACGCCCACCCATGGCGGACGAGTCCATGCTGCAAATCCGCTCGCGCATTTGCGCAAGACGCTCTGGATCGATCTGCCCGTCCTCACCGCGAACGCGCGCAAGCATCCCTTGCAGGCGGCGCGGTGGGACATCGCCGATGATTTCCGACACGTCCTCACCGTTCTGGACGGCTGTGGCGAGGCGCGTGAGAACCTCAAGGCCGTCCTCGGCGCAAATCCGATCACGGAACTGCATGAAGGCCGCGCGGCGCTGTTCACCCGGAGCTCCAGTGCCAGACGGCGCGGGAGGACCCGATGCGCCCGCAGCAGGAGCACTTTGCGTACCTGCCGGAGGCCCGCCAGCCGAAGCCGGGCGCGCCCCTCCTGTTGCCGCTTGCGGAGGACCACCGCGTTGCCCACCACGCGGTCCGCCTTGTTGGCCGCCTCGTTGGTCCCCGCCACCGATAGTGCCGCGGAAATTCAGGCCAAATTGCAAGCGTTCTGCGCGCGTCTGGTCAAAGGTCACAGCCCGCCTATCAATCGCGACCAGAGTTCCACCGGCGTCGCGCGTGATGCGGTCTGGGAATGCAGCCTCAATCTCAGCGGTGATCTGCGGGAAGCCGGCGGTCACGTCATCGGAGCGATTGCGGATATACTCGGCGGTAAAGCGCGCTCCGCTCCAGAATGGCAGTTCCCAGTTGGCAGCAAATTTCCAGTCGCGCTGCGTCTCGGCAAGCAAGTTCGGATTGCCGCCCGTAATCACCGTCGCCAGCACCGTATCGCCCGTGGTGAAATCGAAAACCGGCACGTTGAGCGTCTCAATCTCTGGATTGCCCAGAGTGCTCAGGCCCGGCGCGACCTCACGCATGATGTAGTTGGCGGACAGGTCGAGATTGTCGAACGGAGACCATGTCAGGCCGAGAGTGTAATCCCCCAAGGTGCCAAAATCGGAAAGGTGTTGGATCCCCACTTGCGAGTTGAGCGTGAAGCTGCCCAAGGCATCCGCAAACCCTTCACGCCGACTGGTGATCGGAATGACGAGATTGGCACCGGTTGAGAAGTCTCCGCGTGTGAGATCAATCGGCGCATTGCCGCGCGTGTCGGAAGCCTCGACATTTTCCCAATTGTAGCCAACATCAAAAGTGGCCAGCAATTCTCCGCCCGGCAAAAACACCAGAGGTCCACGCAATGTCGTCAAGGTGGTGGCGTTGGTTGCGCGGGTGAAGGCGGTGTCGAACCCGCCGTCGACCGCGCTTGGCAAAACGCCGTCGATAGCAATGGTCCCGTCGAGCGCGCGGTCCTGCAAAAACTCAGCGTCAAACCGCCGGTCGATCTCCTGCGTGTTTTCGGAGTAACCGGCATCAAAGGTGCTGGTGAGACGGAAGCCATTGATCGGCTTGGTCAGCGAGCCAGAGGTCTGGAAGAAATCCTGCGACACGCGCTGTTCCAATGGGGTGTCTTCGCCAAACACGCGGAAAGCAGTGTTGCCGTCTGCATCGGTGAGCTGGACCGAGTTCAGCCCTTGCAAGGCTGTGCGGTCTTCACGGTCGTAGGAGGCATTGAGGCTCAGCGACATGCCGGAATTGATGATTGCCTTGGCCCAGCTGATATCAGCGTCGAAGGAACGGCTGTCGCTGACAAGGCTGCGGAACGGGGCCTGATCCGGGTCAGTCGCGATATCGGAGATGGAGCCATCGGTCTGGATGATCCCGCGCTCCGCCTCGCTCAGCAGCGAGTTGTCATTGGCTTGCAGGTTGACGTTGATCCGCGCGCCATTGGCGATCTGGAGGAAGCCGATTTCCTGCTCGTTGAAGAACGCACCGCCGCGCGCTGGGCCTTCGAATTCAAACTCAACCTCCGCATTGCGATAGTCTTCTTTGAGGATCAGGTTGATGACGCGCCGGTCGGGCGGGAAGCCGAAACGCTGGGCGACTTCCTCTGGGAAGACCTCCACCCGGGAAAGCGCTTCGGGCGGATAATTGGCGAATTCGCGGAAAGAGCCAACGCGCAGGCCGTTGATAAGGATGACCGGGCGACCACCCCCGCCGCGCCCTCGGGCGGAACCGGTTTGGTTGGTGATCTGAGTGACGAGGTCAGCAATCGAGGTGACGCCTTCGGCCGCAATGTCGAGCTCGTTCAGCTCCAGAATGGGCGCCTGTTCCACGTCGAGCTGCCCGCGCAGCCGCTCCGCTGAGACGATAATCTGGCCTGCACCCGTCCCGAAATCGGTCTCATCTGTCTGTTCAGACTGGTCTTGCGCAGGTTCGGGTGTGCCTTCGTCCTGAGCAGCAACAGGGACGGCGCTCAAAGCAAGCAAGCCACAGCCCGCCAGCAGGGCAAATCGGGGGGGAGAGGAGAGGTTCATCGAGGCCCTATTTTAGCACTGCCACCTGTGTGACAAGCGCTTGGATTGTAACGCTTTGCACCAGTCAATACGCAGCGCCTGCGGTTTTGGTCCCTTTGAAGAGCGAATAATTTGACGCCGCTGAGCGCGTGATGAACAGGTAGTGCGTCGCCGTTGCTACAACGCCAGCCTTCCCTTTTCGCCTCACGCTCGCTAAAGGGCGCTCGCAGGCCGACATAGGTCGATCTGCGCAAACAAGACCTCTGGGTGAAAAAGCCCGAAAAGAATAAGGGATTACATGGCTAAAGAAGAACTCCTCGAAATGCGCGGGCGCGTCGTCGAGCTGCTGCCCAATGCGATGTTCCGGGTAGAGCTTGAAAACGGCCATGAAGTGCTGGGCCACACCGCTGGCAAGATGCGCAAGAACCGCATCCGCGTGCTGGTGGGCGACGAAGTGCTGTGCGAGCTAACGCCGTATGACCTCACCAAGGCACGCATCACCTACCGCTTTATGCCGGGTCGCGGTGGTCCAGGGCAAGGGCCGGGCCCAGCTTAGGGCCCCGCGTAACGCGCAAAGGTGAGCAACCTTCACCTAACCCTCGCTTCGGCCTCCCCGCGCAGGCGCGACCTGCTCGCGCGTCTGGGGTTGGAGCCTGACGCAGTGTCTCCTGCCGACATTGACGAGACGCCTGAACGCCAGGAGCGGCCGCGCGACTATGCCCTGCGCATGGGCCGCGAAAAGGCGCTGGCGGTAGAGGCACCCGGCTTCGTCCTTGCTGGAGACACAGTGGTCGCAGCCGGTCGCCGCATCCTGCCCAAGACAGAGCAAGAGAGCGAAGCGCGGGCCTGTCTGGAGTTACTCTCCGGCCGCCGTCACGTCGTCCTCTCCAGCGTCGTTCTACGCGCACCCGATGGCACTCTGCGCGAGCGCCTCAACGAAAACATCGTGCGTTTCAAAAGCCTCTCCGCAGAGGAAATCGACGCCTACATCGCCACCGATGACTGGCGCGGCAAAGCGGGTGGATATGCGATTCAGGGCGCGGCAGAGGGCCTGATCCAATGGATCAGAGGCAGCCATTCCGGCGTCATGGGCCTGCCGCTCTATGAGACACGGGCGCTGCTAAAAGCGGCGGGGTTTGCCATTGGCTGACGCAGCTTCTCTTTGGATCGTCGAGCAGGGGATAGGTGAGAAACGGGCCCTCTGGATCGACAATGGCGATGCGCGCGCCGCCAAATTGCTCTGGCCCGGAGAGATTACCGCCGGGAACCTCCTCTTCGCCAAGCTCACCTCCAAAACTGCGGGGAGCAAACGCGGTGTCGCGCAGCTTGAAACCGGGCAAGACGTGCTGGTCGATCAGCTCCCCCAAGAGGCCACAGAAGGCACGCAGATCGGAATCCGGATCACGCGCGCACCCATCGCAGAGCGCGGACGGCTGAAGCGCGCACAAGGCCGCTGCTTTATGGTGGGGCACAAGCCGCTGGACGATGCGGCGGCCAAAGTAGATGGCGAACGTTCCAAGGACCTGTTTGTCTTGGGCGACACGGTCCGCGCGTTTCAGCCCGGAGACTGGGAAGAGGTCTGGCACGCCGCTTCCTCTGGCAGCATTGCCTTTGCCGGGGGCGAGATTCTGTGCAGCGTGGCGCCCGCTATGACTGTGATCGACATTGATGGTGACCTCCCTCCCCGTGAACTCGCCCTTGCCGCGGTACCAACGATTGCCAAAGCGCTGAAGTGGTTCGACTTGGGCGGCAATATCGGCATCGACTTCCCGACGCTGGAGGCCAAGGCCGACCGGCGTGCGGTGGATCAGGTCTTGGCAGATGCACTCTCTGATTGGGCGCATGAGCGCACGTCGATGAACGGCTTTGGCTTTGTGCAGATTGTGGCACGGTTGGAAGGGCCTTCCCTCCTCCACCGCTTCGCCACATCGCGCACTGGCATGTGCGCTCGCTACGCTTTGCGGGTAGCGGAGCGGGCTGAGGGAATGGGACCTGTGCTGCTCCTTACCGTTCACCCGGCGCTCAAGGCCAAACTCAAACCCGAATGGCTTGAGGAACTCTCCCGAAGGACGGGTAAACAGGTGCGGATTGAGACCAATCCCGGCCTTGCGCTAGAGACGCCCAGTGCGCAGGTATTGAGTATCTGATTTGCGGCCAAGCCACCCGCTCCCTCCACCCTTCCACCCGGATTATCACGCCGGGTTACGATCCGGGTGGAAGGGTGGAGGGAGCGGGTGGCCCGGCACCGAGCGATAGCGAGCCAATGAACACCACCAAACCCTGCCCGATCTGCAAGAGACCGCGAACAGCGGAGTTCACGCCCTTCTGCTCACAAAGGTGCAAGGACCGTGATCTCGCGCGGTGGTTTGGCGATGGCTATTCGGTGCCGGGAGAGCCTGTCGACCCTGAATCCATCGCGCCGCGCGACTGGGACGTCCAAGAATAGGCCGAAAGCGGGTTTTTAACCCCATTTCCCTCTTGCCCCCTTTTCCCTCTTGCAAAGCACCGTCAGCTTCGCCATAGCGCCGCTCTCATTTGCTCGTTGAGGAGCGCGGTTCCAAGCCTCCCTCAACGTCGCAGCGAATGCCCGGGTAGCTCAGGGGTAGAGCAGCGGATTGAAAATCCGCGTGTCGGTGGTTCGATTCCGCCCCCGGGCACCATTCGCAGCCAGAGGGATCTTGCTACCATGACCCGCCGCTCCAAAATTTACGAAGGCAAAGCCAAGGTCCTTTATGAAGGGCCTGAACCCGGCACGCTCATCCAATATTTCAAGGATGACGCGACCGCCTTCAATGCGGAGAAGAAGGGCACGATCAACGGCAAGGGCGTGATCAACAATCGCATCAGCGAGCACGTCTTTACTCGCCTTTCCCATATCGGCATCCCAACCCACTTCATCCGCCGCCTCAACATGCGCGAACAACTGGTGCGGCAGGTTGAGATCATTCCGATTGAGGTTGTGCTGCGCAATGTCGCCGCTGGATCAATCTGCAAGCGACTGGGTCTGGAAGAAGGCGAGCCGCTGCCCCACACGCTGATCGAATATTACTACAAGGACGATGCGCTGGGCGATCCGCTGATCTCGGAAGAGCACATTGCCTGCTTCAACTGGGCAAGCCCTGAGGAGATGCACGACATTTCCTCCATGGCGATCCGCATCAACGATTTTCTCTGCGGCCTGTTTGCCGGGATCGACATTCGCCTTGTGGACTTCAAGCTGGAGTTCGGACGCCTCTTTGACGGCGATTACAGCCGTGTGATCCTGGCGGATGAAATCAGCCCGGATGGCTGCCGTCTGTGGGACATGGCGAGCGGTGAAAAGCTCGACAAGGACCGGTTCCGCCGCGATCTGGGCGGTGAGGAAGAGGCCTATCGCGAAGTCGCTCGGCGGCTTGGCCTGATGCAGGGTGAGGACAATGGTCCAGGCGAAGTGCTGGACCTCTCCAGCCACCGCTCACGCCTGCGCGGAACGCCTCCTGTAAAGAAGTAGGCCAAGGGCTATTCCCGTTTCCGACGCGATTAAGCCTGCTTTCAGGCGCGCTTCTGCATGCTTTGACGCATGGCTGCTCAAAGAAATGGCCTGACAAGCCCGAATTACCGGCTAAGCTGGGCCTATTGACAAGAGAATTGAGAGACACTTCCCGCATATGAAACTGCCCATCAGCGCTTTTGCCGCCGCCGCTCTGCTTGCCCTTCCCAACACCGCTCTCGTTAGTGCCCTTGCCGCGCACGACCATGCAGTCGAGGCAAGTGCGGAAACACCCGATAGCGAAGCAGACTGGTACTTTGAGGAAAGCGATCTGCCGGTCGATGAAGGCTTCGTCTTTGGCAAGCTCGACAATGGGATGCGCTATATACTGCGCCAGAACGCGACGCCTGAGGGCACGGCGGTGGTCCGGATGCGGATCGATTCCGGCTCGCTGGTGGAAACCGAGGAAGAACGCGGCCTTGCGCATTACCTCGAACACATGGCTTTCAATGGGTCGACCAATATTCCCGAAGGCGAGATGGTCCCTCTGCTTGAACGCGAGGGTCTGGGCTTTGGCCGTGACACCAACGCCTCGACCGGCCTCAACGCCATCACCTATATGCTCAACCTGCCGCGCAATGATGAGGACCTGCTCGACACCTCGCTGATGATCATGCGTGAGACGGCAAGCGAACTGACGCTGAGCGAAGAGGCGGTGGAGCGTGAGCGCGGCGTGATCCTGGCCGAAGAACGCGACCGCCGCAATTTCCAGCGCCGAGCGCAGATAGACAATTTCGACTTCATCGCTCCCGAAGCGCGCTTTGCCCAGCGCCTGCCCATCGGCACGATCGAAGTGATCGAAGGCGCAAACTCAGCCCAGCTGCGCGCTCTGTATGAGCGCACCTACACCCCCTCCAACACCGTGCTGGTGATTGTCGGCGACTATCCGGTTGAGGTGATGGAAGCAGCGGTGCGCGAGCGTTTCTCCGACTGGACCGGCGGCCCTGTGCCAGAAGAGCCAATGACCGGCCCCGTTGATGTGACACGCAAGGGCCTGACTGACATCTATCTCGATCCCGCTCTGTCAGAGAGTGTTGATATCAGCGTCTTTGGCCCTTGGATCGACCTTCCCGACACGCAGGCCAATCGTCGCCAATCGCTGATGCGCGGGATTGCCTATGGCATCATCCAACGCCGCATGGCGCGCCTGATCCGCAGCGAGGACGCTCCCTTCCGCTCTGCCCGCTATGGCACGGGCGACCTGTTTGAGGATGCGCGCTCCACCTCGCTGAGCATCGCGAGCGAGGATGGCGAATGGCGCAAGGGCGTGCTTGCCGCTGTGCGCGAGGTGAACCAAGCGCTGACCTATGGGTTTAGCGAGGCCGAAGTGGCTGAGCAGATCGCCAACATCCGCACTTCGATTGAGAACCGCGTGGCAGGCTATAGCACCACTACGCACCGCGCATTTGCAGGCTCGGCTTTGAACCTGATTGCCAGTGATGTCGTGCCGACCACACCCGAATTTCAGCTCGCATTCTTCGAAGCGATGGAAGCCGACATCACGCCTGAAAGCGTGCACCAAGCGCTCCTCGACAGCGCGCTGCCCTTCGATGATCCACTGATCCGGTTCCAGGGCCGCACCGCGCCTGAAGGGGGCGAAGAAGCTTTGCGCGCCGCATTCAACGAAGGCTTGGCCCTCGCCATCGCACCACCCGTTGATGAGGGCGTGGCCGAGTTCGCCTACACCGATTTCGGGACGCCGGGCACGGTTGTCTCTGACACGCGCGATGATCGCCTGGGTTTCCGTTACATCACTTTCGACAATGGCGTGCGGCTGACCCTCAAACAAACCGACATCCGCGAAGATCGCGTCTCGTTTGAGGTCGCGGTTGATGGCGGCACTCTGATGAACACAGCTGACGACCCCTTGCGTACCTTCCTGATCGGATCGCTGCCCTCAGGCGGGCTCGGCGCGCACTCTGCCGACGAGATGCAGACGGTTCTGGCAGGGCGCAGCGTGGGACTGCGAATCTCCAACACATCTGATGCTTTCACCTTTGCCGGGGGCACAACGCCGCGCGATCTTCAGCTGCAAATGCAGGTCGTCGCCGCCGGGATCACTGATCCGGGCTACCGTCAGGAGGGGATCGACATCTTCCGCCGCGGGATCGACAATTTCTTCAACACCTTATACTCGACGCCGGGCCGCGCTTACTCGACTGAAGCGGGCACGATCCTGTCTGACGGCGATCCTCGCTTCTCGCTGCAATCGCGCGAAACATACTTCGCGCTCGACTTTGAGAAGCTGGAAGCTGCGGTCAGCGACCGGCTCGCCAATGGCGCGATTGAAGTCGCATTGGTCGGCGATTTGGATGAAGAAGCCGCGATTGCAGCGGTGGCCTCAACCCTAGGCGCTCTTCCCACCCGCGAGGCAGAGTTCAACCTGCGCGAAGAGGCCCGCACCCGGACCTTCACCAGCGAACGGGGCGAACGCATCATCCGCCACGAAGGGGAACCCGATGTCGCGCAGATCCGCGTCATTTGGCCCACGACTGACGACAGCGACTTGACCGAAGCGATGACAATCTCGCTCCTCTCGCGCGTCGTCCAGATCGAACTGACCGACCGACTGCGCGAAGAGCTAGGGCAGACCTACTCGCCCGGCGCATCCTCCAGCATGAGCCGCATCTACCGCGACTACGGCACACTCAGCATCATTGCCTCGGTTGAGGTTGGCGAAGTCGATGCAACCCGCGCGGCAATCCGATCACTGGTCGAGGATTTGGCCGCAGGCCCGGTCGACGCCGACACGATCGAACGGGCGCGCGAACCGATCCTGGAAAGCTACGACAACGCGCTCAAGTCACTTGGCGGATGGATGAATTTGGCCGACCGCGCGCAAAGCCAGGGCGACCGCTTGGACCGCTGGTTTGCGGGTCCTGATGAGCTCAAAGCGATCACGGGTGAGGATTTGCAGGCCATGGCACAGCGCTTCCTCGATCCTGACGATGCGGTGGTGTTCCTCGTCCTGCCCAAAGAGGCTGAGGGGGATGCAGAGGCGGGTGATACAATCGCCGAATAGTCGCTCACCTGAACCCATACGCTCACGAAAAAGGGCCAGCAGGTCGCCTCCTGCTGGCCCTTTCCTATTTGGTCAGGTCTTTCCGAGCGAGCCCGGCGATCCCTCCTAACACTCCTCGCCTCTAAGCGAATTTTACGCCGAGTCCAACACGCTTTGTTGCATCACGCGCACGTTGTAACCAACTGGCACAGCAGGAGCGGCAAAGCGGTCCGAGTGACGAAATGCTGGGTGATTGTGGCGCGAGGCCAATTGCACCTGCGCCAAGAGCAGTTATAGGCTGCGCGGGAAATCAACGCTCGATCAGGACAACGCCCATGAAAGTTCGCATTCTCGTCCGTCTCAAGCCCGGCGTGCTCGACCCGCAAGGGCGCGCGGTACACCACTCGCTCGACAGCCTTGGCTTTGAAGGGGTTGAGGATGTGCGGATTGGGCGGATGATTGAGCTGGACGTGGCGGACGGCACCTCTGACGAAACGCTCACCAAAATGTGCGAGCAGCTGCTGGCCAATATGGTGATTGAGGACTTCGCGATCGAGAAGCTCGACGGTGAGAAGGAGCCCGCCTGATGGGCCACCCGTCCAACGCATTTCAAGCCGCGGTCATCACCTTTCCCGGCTCCAACTGCGACCGCGATATGGCGGTGGCGATTGAGGCGGTGACAGGCAAGCCCGCAATCCGCGTGTGGCACGGCGATGCCGATTTGCCCGATGGTTTGGACTTCATCGCTCTGCCCGGCGGCTTCTCCTATGGCGACTATCTGCGCTCAGGCGCGATGGCTGCCAAGAGCCCGATCCTGCGCGCTGTTGTCAAAGCGGCCGAGCGCGGGGTGCCAGTTCTGGGCGTATGTAATGGCTTTCAGGTGCTGACCGAGAGCGGCCTGCTGCCCGGCGCCCTTATGCGCAATGCGGGTCAGCGCTTCGTCTGCAAGACGGTTGAGCTTGAGGTCGCGAACACGCAGTCGGTCTTCACCTCTGGTTTCGAGCCGGATGAGAAGATCCGCATTCCGGTCGCGCATCACGACGGCAATTACTTCGCCGATGAAGCCACGCTGGATACGCTCGAAAGCGAAGGCCGCGTCGCCTTCCGCTACACCGATAATCCCAACGGATCGCGCCGCGACATCGCCGGTGTTCTGAGCGCCAATGGCCGCGTGCTGGGCATGATGCCGCACCCGGAACGCGCGATGGAGCCTGCCGCCCACGCATCACTCGGCGGATCAGATGGCCGCAAGCTGTTTGAAAATGTGGTCGGAGCGCTAGTCTCAGCGTAGAACTGAGCAAACGATGCTAAAGGCATCGCAAGGGCGACCGCCCGCCCGCAGGTGCACCGGAGCCCAGATTAATCTGGGCGTAGGAGCTGCGCCGAGGACGCAGCCTCGGATGAGGCTGCGCACGAATTACGCGCTGAGGCGGCCCAGATATTCGCCGGTCTTGCTGTTGAACAAACGGCGCGCTTCTTCGCTCGACATTGGGCGGCCGAAGTAGAAGCCCTGGATCTTGTCACAGCCCAGATTGCGGATCAGCTCTGCCTGCTCAATATCCTCCACACCTTCAGCCGTGGTGGTCATCTCAAGGCTCTTTGCCATCGCGACAACGGCGTTGATGATCGCCAAGCTCTCATTCGAACCCTGCGCCGCGCCTTGAACGAAGGTGCGGTCGACCTTGATTGTAGAGAAGCGCAGTTTGCGCAGGTAGCCGAGCGAGGAATAGCCGGTACCAAAGTCATCCAGCGCGACCGAGCAGCCTAGCGCCATCGCTTGCTCAAGCGCATTACGGGCGACGCTCGCATCGCGCATGAAGATGCTTTCCGTCACCTCAATCTCAAGCCGCTCTGGACGAAGGCCACTCGCAGCCAGTGCATCGACGACTTCTTGATGGAAGTCCGGCTCCAGCAATTGTTCGGGCGACACGTTGACGTTGACCTTCACATGGTCAGGCCAGTTGCGCGCTTCAAAGCAGGCGGTGCGCAAGACCCATTTGCCGATCGGCACGATCAGGCGAGTGTCTTCAGCGAGCGGGATGAATTTGCCCGGACTGACAAAGCCATGCTCAGAACTGTTCCAGCGGACAAGCGCTTCGAAGCTAACGATATTCTCGTCCCGGGCGTTAACAACCGGCTGGTAGTGCAGCACGAACTCATCGAGGCCAAGCGCCTTGCGCAGGGACACTTCCAGTTGGCGGCGTTCCTCGGCCGAAGCGTGCAGGACAGGCTCGAAGCGGCAATGCTCTCCCCCGCCGACATCCTTCGCACGGTACAGCGCCAAGTCGGCGTTGCGCATCAGTTCCTCAACCGTCTGGCCATCGCGCGGACCGATGGCAGAGCCCACACTCGCGCCGACATAGAGCGTGTGATTGTCGACCTGATAGGGCTCGGAGAGGGTCTGGATGACGCGTGCGGCCAATGTCCGAAGGAAGTCGAGATCGCTCGCATCACGAATCACAATGGCGAATTCGTCACCGCCCAGGCGCCCAACCATGGCGTTATCGCCCATCAGCCCCTCAAGCCGCGAGGATACCTGCGCCAGCAGCTTGTCGCCGGTCATGTGGCCAAGCGAATCGTTCACCGCCTTGAACCGGTCGAGGTCGACCATCAGCAGCGCACAGCGGGTGCGCCAATGCTGGGCGTATTCCAGCGCGTCTCCCAACGCCTCGGTCAGCATTAGACGGTTCGGCAGTGAGGTGAGCGTGTCGTAGCGAGCAAGGTAAGCGATCTTCTCGCTGGATTCGCGCTGTTCGGTGACATCGGAGCCAACGCCGCGGAAGCCCGTGAACTTGCCGCGATCATCGCGGATCGGGGTGCCGGATAGCTCCCACCAGCGCTCTTCGCCGCGGATTGTGACTTGAACGATCAGGTTGGAGAAATTTTCACGATTGCGCAGCTTCTCCGCCAGTTCATGCAAACTGGCAGCGAAGTTGCCGCTCTCCCAGCTCTTTCCGGCGATCAACTGCAAGAGCGGCTGACCCTCGACCTCTTTCTCGCTGGCATTGAGCGCGAAGGCGAAACGTGGGCTGACTGAGCGCAAGCGGCGGCGGGTGTCGATTTCCCACAGCCAGTCAGCCTCGTTCTCCTCAAATTCGCGCAAGAGGAGAGAGACGACCTCTTCCTTCTCGTTTATCGCGCTTTCAGCCATGCGAGCGGTGAGATAAGTGCGCCCGACCTCAATCGTGCCCATGACCGTAGCGAGCATGAACAGGACCAGTGCGCCAACAATGTCCCACTGCTCTGTCATGGCGAAGGACGTGATTGCCGCGGAACCCAAAATGCCAATGAAAAACAGAATGTTGAGCGGGCTCGATGTATAGAAGTAAACCGTCCCTGCAATCAGCAGCATGAGCGAAATGAGGAGCGCGACTGCCTCTCCATCCGTTCCCGCCGGAGCGAATAGCAGGATCGGAACTGTCCAGCACAAGGCCGCTAGCAGCGACGTGATGGATTGTTGGCGCAGCCGGGCTTTTGCTCCGGGCACACTGACATCATCCGTCATTCGTCGATCGGCAAGCGCACCCTGCCCCTGAATTACCAACAATACGGCGAACCAAACCCCGACGGTGACCGCGCCCAGGGAATCGAAATACATTTGGGCGACGAAGATCGCCAGCAGGGTGTGAACGCAAGCGCGGTGGAAGATGAGCTTGGAAATGCCCCGAGGCTGCAGTCCACGCAGCCGCATCCAGTCCGGTCCACCGTCTTTCGATAGGCCGAGAATCTGGGATACAGGCAAGGACTGATCTACGGCCTTGGCAGGGGGATTTTCCGCTTCGCTCACCTGACGCGAATTAACTTCGAATAGTTATATTGCGGTAAAGGCCGCGCCCCTCGTTTCGACTTTTTAATCTTAAGCCGAATTAAGCACTTATTCCACGGTCACCGATTTGGCGAGATTGCGTGGTTGGTCAACGTCTGTGCCCTTCACCACCGCCACATGGTAAGCGAGCAATTGCACGGGGATAGCGTAGACCAGAGGCGCGATCAGCGGGTGGACCACCGGCATCTCGATCGTGGCGAGGCATCCCTCTCCCGCTTCGGCAATCCCTTGCGCGTCGGAAATCAACACCACTTTGCCACCGCGCGCACGCACTTCCTCCATGTTGGAGACGGTCTTTTCAAACAGCGGCCCGGACGGAGCGATAACGACCACGGGGACGTCGTCATCGATCAGCGCAATCGGCCCGTGCTTCATTTCACCCGATGCGTAGCCCTCTGCGTGTATATAACTGATTTCCTTGAGCTTCAGCGCCCCCTCAAGCGCCAGCGGGAAGTCCGCTCCGCGCCCCAGATACAGCACGTCACGCGCTGGTGCGATCAGGTGCGCCATTGCCGCAATATCATCGTCATGGCTGAGCGCTTCGTTGAGCGCGGCTGGCGCTTCGAGAAGGTGGGTGACGACATCCCGCTCTTCCTCGCGGGTCATCTTCCCCTTCTTGACCGCCATATGCGCCGCGAGCGCCGCCAGGACGGCAAGCTGGCAGGTAAACGCTTTGGTCGAGGCGACCCCGATCTCTGGCCCCGCATGGGTCGGCAGCAGCAAGTCTGCCTCGCGCGCCATGGAGCTGGTGGGAACGTTGACGACCACCGCGATAACCTGCCCTTCCGCCTTGCAGTGGCGCAACGCGGCAAGTGTGTCGGCGGTCTCCCCGCTTTGGGAGATGAACAGCGCAAGGCCACCTTCCTCCAGCACCGGCTCGCGGTAACGGAACTCGGACGCGACATCGATATCGACCGGCACGCGGGCAAACTTCTCGAACCAGTATTTGGCCACAAGACCTGCGTAATAGGAGGTGCCGCAAGCAACGATGGTGAGCCGCTTGATCGCCGAAAGGTCGAAATCAAACTGCGGCAGTGCAACCGACACGTCTTCACGCCGCAGATAAGAGCTCAGCGTCTGCGCTACTACGGTAGGCTGCTCAAAAATCTCTTTCTGCATGAAATGGCGGTAATTGCCCTTCTCCACCGCGGCGGCAGAGGCGCCCGAAGGTTGTACGGGGCGCTCCACCGGATTGTTAGCAGCATCGAATATCTGCGCGCCTTCGTGGGTGATTATGACCCAGTCGCCCTCTTCCAGATAGGCGATGCGCTGCGTTAGCGGCGCGAGCGCGAGAGCATCCGAGCCCAGGAACATCTCACCCTCGCCATAGCCCACAACCAATGGTGAGCCGAGCCGCGCTCCGACTAACATATCGGGATATTGGCGGAAGGTGATGGCAAGCGAAAAGGCGCCGCGCAGGCGTGGCAGCACATCGGCTACGGCGTCTTTGGGAGAGATGCCCTTTTCGACCCGCGAAGAGATCAGATGGGCGACGACCTCTGTATCGGTTTCGCTTTGATAGTCACGATCTTCGCCCGCCAGCTCTTCGCGCAGTGCCTTGTAGTTTTCGATGATGCCATTGTGGACCAGCGCAAGCTCCTCGGTGGCGTGGGGGTGCGCATTGGCAGCGGTCGGAGCGCCGTGGGTCGCCCATCGTGTATGCGCGATACCAACCGTGCCCGGTGCAGGCTCGTTATTGAGGACGCCGACAAGGTTCAGCAATTTGCCTTCCGCACGGCGACGGATCATCTCACCTTCGTGCTGGGTGCAGATCCCTGCGCTGTCATAGCCGCGATATTCCATCCGCCGCAGGCCATCGACCAGCCGGTCCGCCACGCTTTCAGAACTCACGATCCCGATAATGCCGCACATATTCGTCAAACTTCCCTGTTTGAGCGGGGCATCGCTTCCCCGACCTGTTTGAACTGCCCGCTAACCCTCTAAGGTTGAATAAGACTTGAAGGAAGCGCGATGTGCGCTGCTTTATGTCCGTTCTGGCGCTGGCTTTGGCGCAGGCGCCGATTTCAAGCCATCGCGCCACAGATATAAGCCTGCTGCGATAATTAAAGCCGCGCCGCCTAGCGTGTAGAGGTCAGGAATGTCGTTGAACACCAGCCAGCCCATGATGACCGCGACCAACATCTGGACATAGATCGCCGGTGCGACCTGAGCCGCTCCTGCGCGCACGGTGCCGACATACATCATCCAATGGGCGGTGCTGGCCGTGACAGCGACAAAAGCACAGCGCGCGACAACGTCCCAGCTGGGCCAACCGAAATCGAGGGTTGGCACTCCCGACAGCTTCGCGCCCGCCGCTCCGATCATCAGGATGGGCGCGCACGCCACGGCGACGAAGACTTGTGCGGCGAGGGAGCTGCTCTGCCCCGCGCTTGCCCGGTTTGTGATCATCAACATCGCGAAGAAGCAAGCGGAGATCAGCGGGAGGAGCGCTCCCCATCCAAGCTCTGCCAAATTGGGCCGCAATATGATGACAACACCGACGAGCGCCACAAGGGATACCGCATAGACCTTGGGCTTCACCTCTTCCCCCAACAGCAGGCCTGCCAGCACCTGCGTCAGGATCGGAGCGAGGAAGGCAATCGCCATCGCTTCGGCCAAGGGCATGATGTAAATCGCGGAGAAAAAGCAAGCAGAGGCAAGCGCCAAACATGTTCCGCGCGCAGCTTGCAGCTTCCAGTTTGTCGGCACGAAGGCCTGAGCCCCCTCGCTACGCCACAACAAAACAGAAAGGCCCAAAGCCCCGAAGGTAAAGCGCAAGGCAGCGACCGCGTAGGCGGGCCATTCATCGGCCATCGTCTTAATCACCGCATCACCCACTGACAGCACCGCAAACCCTGCGACTGCGATCAGCACACCGCTGCGTTCCGCCGGGCTCATAGGAAGGGCTTGATAGTCGTGTTCATGCGCGCCGCTTGCGCCAACGCTGCGCCGAACGCAAGGTCTGTGAACGGCATCGCGAAATCGCCGCATGCGATCATGGTTTACGGTTGCTTAAGCCCCTCCCTGTAGCACGCTTGCAAACGCACGCGTCTGCCTCCCTTGTGAGAGACGCCGAACGGGGGTTCGAACCTAAGAACTATGACGAAGCTCATTATCCAGATTCCCTGCCTGAACGAGGCTGAGGTTCTGCCTGATACTCTGGCCAAGCTGCCACGCAGCATTCCGGGCATCGACACGATTGAGTATCTGATCATCGACGATGGCAGCTCAGATGATACGTCGGGCGTCGCCAAGCGCTGGGGCGTGCACCATGTTGTTCGCCACCGCCGGAATCGCGGGCTGGCAGAAGCGTTCCGCTCCGGCATCGATAAGTGCCTGGCAGAAGGCGCGGACATCATCGTCAACACCGATGCGGACGGGCAATATGAAGGCGGCGACATCGCCAAGATCGTCGCGCCTGTCGCCGCAGGCGAAGCAGACATCTGCATCGGCGACCGCTCGGTTGGCAACAATGCGCATTTTGGTGCGGGCAAACGCTTGCTCCAGCGCCTCGGCTCCTATGTGGTGCGCACTCTGTCTGCGACGGACATCACCGATGCAGTCAGCGGTTTCCGCGCGATCAGCCGCGATGCAGCGCAGCGGATCAACATCACGACAGAGTTCAGCTACACAACTGACATGCTGATCCAGGCGGGCCGCAAGCGCCTCGCCATCACCAGCGTGCCAATCCGCACCCATGCGGCAACGCGCCCGTCACGGCTGTTCAAGTCGATCCCGAAGTTTATTCAGCAAACCGGCGTCACGATCCTGCGCGCTTATACGACCTTCAATTCGCTGCGCGTGTTTGTGGGCTTGGGCATGCTCGCAACGATCGTCGGCCTGTTTCCCATCGGCCGCTTCCTTTGGTTCTTTGCCAACGGCGATGGCGATGGCCACATCCAGTCGCTGGTCATCGGCGGAGCGCTGCTGACCGTGGGCGTGCTGGTCATGACTTTGGGCATTCTGGCTGACTTGATTGCCACCAACCGCAAACTGCTCGAGGCGAACATGCTGAAGCTGCGCCGGATTGAAGAGCAGTTGAGCCGCGTTGAGGAGACTGCGGAGACTTCCGAGGAGTCTGCTCAGCCGACAACACTTCCCCCTCAGCATCGAGCCGCGTCATAAACATGGACGTCGCTGTTGCGCCCCCCGAGCTGGGCAATTCTCAGCCTGCCGCCCCTTCCACGCAGCGCGAAGTGCCGCTGCGCTGGCTGCTGGCCCTTGTTGGCGTCATGGCGGCGATGCAGCTTTCGATGGCGCTCGGCCGTTCGATCAATTGGGATGAGTTCTGGTTCTACAGCCAGGTCGAGGTCGTCGCTCGCGGAGAATTCATTCAACCGCTTCAGACGATTCACACGCGCTTGTTCTTCTGGCTGCCGGGAGTTGGCGGCTCAGAGATTGATCGCATCCTGATCGCGCGGGTCGTCATGTGGCTGTGTGCGCTGGTGACAGCGGGCGGTATCTATCTGCTGGCGGAGAAATTCTCCGACAAACGCACCGCTCTGCTCGCGGTCGCCGCCTATATGGGCGCAGGGTTCGTTCTCCAGCATTCGATCTCATTCCGCGTTGATCCGATTGTGACCGCGCTGCTGACATCAGCCCTCGCCATCGCCGCACGCACGCGGCTTAGCGCTATATGGATCGCTGTGCTCGGCGCGCTGATTGGTCTTGCCGCTATGGTCACGATCAAGTTTGTTCTGTGGGCGCCCGCCTTTGCTGGGATCGCTCTGTGGAAGTGGCACGATACGCAATATGACTGGCGCTATATCGCGCGTTGGATCGGTGCCGGTACCGTTTCGCTTGGCGTCTTCGCCATCCTTTACGCATTGCACTCGGTCGATGGCGCGGGGGCGCAGTCGAACGAAGTGGCTGGCGGGATTTTGGAGCGCACATCGGGCAAGATGTTCGGCTTCCTCAACAGCCCGCATTTGCCGATGATCGGCAAGGCTGTCTTCACTGGACTGCCGCTGACGCTTGCCATCCTGCTTGTGCCCAGCGTGGTGCTTCGGTTGGAGTTGCCGCTGGCCAAGCGGATCGCGCTGATGGCCCTGTGGTTCCCGGTATTGACCCCGGTCTACTACCTGAACTCGCTGCCCTATTTCTACGCCTTCATTCTTCCTCCTGTCGCCGTGGCTTGCGCGTTCAGCCTGCCGGTCTTCATCAAGCGCTATGGCATGGCAATTGTTGCCGGCTTTATCGGCCTAAGCGCAGTGATGGTCTGGGCAGTCGATACGCGCGGGGTGACGGATCGCCAGCGCGTGTTGATCGCCGCTGTGCATCAGGTCTTCCCTGAGCCTGTCCCCTATTTCGACTGCTGCGGCATGATCGGAACCTTCCCCAAGCAGAACGAGTTCCTGACCCGCTGGGGGGTTGAGAAATATTTGATGGCGGGCGAGCCTGCGCTCTTAAACGCGATGCAGAAGACACCTGTGCCATTGGTGCTCGACAACAACCGCCAGTTTTCAAGGCTGATCGAGAATGGCGATGCCAGCGAGTTCCTACCCGCTGATGCCGAGGCGCTGACCTCGACCTACATCCGTTTCTGGGCCGACATCTATGTTGCTGGACGGGAATTGGAAGGCGGGGATAGCCTGGAATGGAACGTGCTGGTTCCCGGCACTTACACAGTCGAAGGCGAGATGCTGATTGATGGTGAGACCTATTCTGATGGCGCCCTGGTAAAGCTGACCAGGGGTACCACCGCCCTCTCCAATCCGAGTGCCGAGACAGCTCGTTTGGTTTGGGGCGAGAACCCGGTTCGCCCGGATATTGAGCCGGTTGGTTTCTACTGGACCGCATGGTGATGAACGCAGCAGATCCTCGGCTCCCTGTGGCAGGCGCCCCCACCATGACACAGCGGCTGACCTCCGCCGTCAAAGCGGTGAACCGCGCGCTCGCACCATGGCGCACAGCCATTATCGCGGTGTGCGCAGCGCTGTTTGTTGGCGGCTTGTGGATTTCTGCAAACCGGTTGGAGGTTCGCATTGCCGACCTCGACTGGCGCGCAATCGGCCTATCAGCGCTGATCGCGGTGCCGCTCAGCATGGTTTATGGCGCACTCAATTACATGATCCTGGCACGCGGAGCCGGGATCAAGGCGCGGTTTGGGCCCTCGCTCAAAGTGTCCTGTGTGGCCGCCTTTGCTGAATTTCTCCCCCTTCCCGGAGGCGCAATGGTGCGCGGTGGCGCTCTCATGCGCGATGGAGCAAGCGCAATGAACGCCGGGCTCCATGTCACTGTAAACGCCCTGCTTTGGATCGCCTGTGCGGCCCTTGCCGCGGGCATCGCATTGGGACTTACACATCCAGTCGCGCAGGTGATTGGCTTAGGTGGAGCTGTCGGAGTGCTGCTTTGCAGCTTCTGGATCGCCAAACATGCCAACGTCGGCATCGCTATAGCCGCGCTGCTGATGCGGATTGTCGGCCTAGGCATTGCTGGGATGCGCATAGCGCTCGGCTTCCTTGCGATCGGCCTCACGCTTGGAGCCGCCGATCTTTATCCCTTTGTTTTTGCCAATATTGCAGGCTCAGCCGCCGCGATTGCCCCTGGTGGACTTGGCATCAGCGAGATTATGGCAGCCTCCATCGCCACCCTTTCAACCGTCGCACCGGAAGCGGCGTTCCTCGCCGTGGGTCTCAACCGTCTGATCGGCCTCGCCGTGAGCGGCCTTGCGACTGGCTTTATCACTGTTACTTCTGGAAATCATGGACCAACCCAAGATGGCTAAGCACCTTGTTTTCATCGCGTCGGGTGGACGCACCGGGACCAATTTCTTCGGCGATCAATTGCGCGAATGTATCGACAATTGCTGGTCTGAGCATGAGCCGGACATGTTCGCTGGCATGTCTGAACTGACCGCGGAGCGTATCAAGCGCTTTGGCCTGAAACACATGATTATCGACCGCGCGCTGGGCAAAACGGGTCTGCGCATCCTTGGTACCAAGTATATGCTCGGGCAATTGAGCCTTGAGGACGCGGCCAAACAATTGCGCGACGAACGCGCCCGCTATCATGCCATGCTGGATCAGGATCTGGTCATTGAGAGCTATTGCCGCTGGTGGATGTTTGCCGACCGCATCAACGACATCTTCCCTGAGGCAAAGACCGTCGGCGTTGTGCGCGACCCGCGCAGCTGGATTGCATCGTGGCAATCCCACCACCCGCGGATGGGCTATGTTCCCTTCTCCCACCACTTTCCACCCGGCCCGCTGACCCCGGCCAAGATGGGCGATGCAAAGAATGCTGCGCGGTGGGAGCAAATGGGTCCTGTCGGGCGTCTGGCTTGGCACTGGAACGTCATCAACACCAAGCTTGCCGATGCGGCTGAAAGCAACGCGAACCTGCGCCTCTTCCGCTTCGAGGACCTGTTTGGAGGGGACGAGGCTGTGCTGAATGACCTGCTCGGCTTTGTGTCGAGCTTCCGGGACAAAGCCTACAACGTGACTTCGGCAGCGCCCCTTCACACGCCCAAGAAGAATTCCAGCAAAGCGAAAGCTGAAGATTGGACTTTCTGGAGCGACGAAGAAAAGGCGCTGGTCAACGAGATTTGCGGGCCAACAATGGAACGTTGCGGTTACGAGCCGCTGCCGCTCCGCTCGCTCGCGGCCTGATCCAGTTTCTCGATCAAGGTCGCAACACCGGCATCAGGACTAAGAGCGCGGATCGCTTCTTGAGGGAGTGCTGTAAGCGCCTGCTCTCCTGAAAACGCCGCTGATACCGCGTCGAAAAGCGCTTGCGCATCGTCCGCTGGTACCGTGCGAATAGCCTCAGGAAACTGCGCGGCAAGTCCATCAACCGCAGGGCTTGCGCGGGTGATAACCGGCTTACCCATGGCCGCTTGCTGAAACAGCTTGTTGGGGATGACCCGCGCGGCTTTCTCAGTCGCTCCGAAAACGCCAAGGCAGATGTCAGCACGCGCAATCAGGGCTGGAAGGCGTGGATAGTCAACCCATTCAATCCATTCGATATTGCTGTCCTCGCGCGCAATCTCTTCGCGCAAGAGCGGTTCCAGCTGCCCCTTGCCCACAACCACCCAGCGCGCCTCCAAATCGCGCGCCAGACGCGCCGCATCGAGGATCGTTGGAAGGCCGTGGAGCGGGATTAGCTGGCCGTAAAAGAGGACAATTGGACGTCCATCATCGGGGCCGAGTAGATCGTCGCAACGGTCATCGCCCAGTGCATCCGGTGCAAAACCCGCCTCTGCCCCGACCAGCACTGTGACAAAGCGCTGTTTCGGCAATCCGAACTCGGTTGCGAAATAGTCGCCATGGCTATCTGTATCGACAAGGATCACATCCGCGCAGCTCAAAGCGAGCTTCTCAAACCGCCAGATTGCGCGGGAAATCAGGCCCTTGCCAACCAAGGCCCGGTCACCTGCAATCGTGTCATAAATGGGTAGGAACGCATCGAGGATGATCTTGCGCCGCATCAGACGCGCGATCGGGGTGAGCATTATTATCTCGATGATGCCGGGATAGGGCAGCAAAATCGCCGCTCCTTTGGGACTGCGCGCCAGCCGGTAGAGCGCTTTGGGATATCCAAGTGCAATTCGGAAAAGCACGCCCAGCACGGCCAGTTTGGAAGGGACATTGGTCTCCGCCACCCGCTCCCACGCGGGGATGAGAATGTCATCAGCGAGCACCCCAGCCCTGCGCAATGCCGCGATCAGCAATCGCACACGCGGCTTGCGTGTATCGTACCCTCCAAATGCAATGATCTTTGTGGTCACGCGGGCTAACTCTCACCGATTAAGACCTTTCCTAACCACAGCGCCCGCACAACCCAAGCGCGGGCAAGCTTCCATGCACATTCGTCTTTGGGCCCAGCAATCCAAGGCCGCTGGGAAAAACCGCCCCTTCCTGTGGCTTCGCAAAGCGCATGTGAGTTGGATACCCTTAGGAAAAAAATAAGGTTTCCGAATTATTCACCACATTCAGAGAGGCGCTGTTCGCGATGTCGTGAGCATGAGCGTCATGGATTTTCATGTTGGCCTGGGGGCAATGCAAATGAGCGCATTCGGGAAAAAGGGTGGCGCAGGCGGAATGAGACCTGGTGCCAAGCCCGCTTTTGGTGTGGCTCGTCCGATGAAGGGTGGCGGCAAGTCCGAAGAGGGCGAAGGCGGCGAACAGTTCCCTCCTCTGCCCGAAGAAGGCGGAAGCTCTGAACCTGCGAAATCCGCAGCACCTCCGCCAAAGGCTGCTAAGGGCGGCAACTCCACCGCCAATGCGATGGATCGCCTGACCGAGCGCATGAATGCAACCCACGCCGCCGAAGCGGAAGCTGGCGGGTTTGAGGCAAGCGTCCACAAGATCAAAGAGCAAGTGCTGCCGCGCCTGCTCGAACGCGTCGACCCCGAAGCGGCGGCGACACTTTCCAAAGAAGAGCTGTCGGAAGAATTCCGCCCGATCATCATGGAAGTGCTGGCCGAGCTGAAGGTCACACTGAACCGCCGCGAGCAATTTGCTCTTGAAAAAGTTCTGATTGACGAATTGCTGGGCTTTGGTCCGCTCGAAGAGCTGCTCAATGACCCGGACGTGTCCGATATCATGGTCAACGGCCCCGACCAGACCTACATCGAGAAAAAGGGTAAGCTGATCATCGCGCCGATCCGGTTCCGCGATGAGCAGCACCTGTTCCAGATCGCTCAGCGCATCGTGAACCAGGTCGGCCGTCGCGTCGACCAGACCACGCCGCTGGCTGACGCCCGCTTGAAAGACGGCTCTCGTGTGAACGTCATCGTTCCACCGCTGTCCTTGCGCGGCACCGCGATCTCCATTCGTAAGTTCTCCGAGAAACCGATCACCTTGGACATGCTCAAGGAATTCGGCTCAATGTCGGAGAAAATGTGTACCGCTTTGAAGATCGCGGGCGCATGCCGGATGAACATCGTTATCTCGGGCGGTACGGGTTCTGGTAAAACGACCATGCTCAACGCCCTGTCGAAAATGATCGACCCGGGTGAGCGCGTTCTGACGATTGAGGACGCCGCCGAACTTCGTCTGCAACAACCGCACTGGCTGCCGCTCGAAACGCGTCCGCCTAACCTTGAAGGGCAAGGCGCGATCACCATCGGTGACCTTGTGAAGAACGCCCTGCGTATGCGTCCTGACCGGATCATCCTGGGTGAGATTCGTGGCGCAGAATGTTTCGACCTTCTCGCCGCGATGAACACGGGCCACGATGGCTCCATGTGTACGCTCCACGCCAACTCTCCGCGTGAGTGCCTTGGCCGTATGGAGAACATGATCCTGATGGGAGACATCAAGATCCCGAAGGAAGCTATCTCCCGCCAGATCGCAGAATCGGTTGACCTGATCGTTCAGGTGAAGCGTCTGCGCGACGGCTCACGCCGCACCACCAACATCACCGAGGTGATCGGGATGGAAGGCGACGTGATCGTGACGCAGGAGCTGTTCAAGTTCGAATATTTGGACGAGAGCGACGACGGCAAGATCATGGGCGAATTCCGCTCAAGCGGCCTGCGCCCCTACACGCTGGAGAAAGCTCGTCAGTTCGGGTTTGACCAGGCGTATCTTGAGGCGTGTTTGTAAGCGTTTAACCGCGCTTTACAAATTCCCCAGCACAACCGGCACGCTCATCGCGAGGCAGCCGCCGCCGATTATGGCGAGACTGATGAACAGGGTCGTCCACGGCATGAAGCCGACTTTCTCGAGCCGGTCGTGCGAGCGCCTTTTGTCGCGCAGCTTCTCCATGCCCAGACATATCGCAGCCAGCACCCAGCAGGCCCCGCCCAGCAAAGCGAATTGCACAGCATCGCTTGCGAGCGCGATTTGATTGAGCCAGTTCATCGCGCAGTGATTTAGTCAAAGCTAATGATTGCGCAATCCCACCCGCCCCCTAAAGCGGCCTTCTATGGATGGCTCCGTCGCTCGCCCTCGCCCGTTTCTCGCTTTGGGCATCCGTCTGGCTGCGGCGGCGACGCTTGCGACCATGTCGATGCTGGTCAAATTGGCCGGGGAGCGTGGGGCCGAGCTGACCGAGCTCATTTTCTGGCGTCAGGCGATCACCTTGGTCTGCGTCGCCGGATTGCTGATGGCGATGGGACGGCTCGCCGATATCAAGACGAAACGCCTGGGCGCGCATGGTCGTAGAGCCGCTGCGGGGCTGGTCGGCATGTTCTTCGTTTACGGCGCAGTCATGCTGCTGCCTTTGGCCGAGGCGACTGCGATCAGTTTCACAGGGCCCTTCTTTGCCGTGATGCTGTCGGTCATCCTGTTCAAGGAGAAGGTCGGCAAATATCGCTGGGGCGCCGTCCTATTAGGATTTGCCGGAGTGCTGGTCCTCACCCAGCCCGCTTTCGGCCTTGGCGCGGCAAGCGGAATTGACCCGGTCGGCGCTTTGGTCGGTCTGATCGCGGCATTCCTCGTGCCCTTGATCAGTTTCCAGATTCAGGACCTCAACAAGACAGAGAGTCCTTGGAGCATCGTTTTCTGGTTCACCGCTTTCAGCACGCCGGTCATGGCGATTGCCATGCCCTTCGTCTTCACCCCGCATGACGCGACGACCTGGTGGATCATCATCGCCATGGCGCTTTGCGGAGCGCTCGCCCAACTGCTCCTTACCGCGTCTTTGCGGTTCGGTTCTGCGGGCGTGATCCTGTTGATGGACTACACCGCGTTGCTTTGGGCAACCGGTTACGGATTTCTCGTTTTCGAGCGCGCGCCCACAGCGAATCTTTGGCTCGGCGCTCCGCTTATCATCGGTGCAGGGCTACTCATCGCATGGAGAGAGCGGAAACTGGCACAAGCGGCGCAAAAGGGTGAAACAGTCCCTACCTAGCATGCACGCATTTAGACGTGAAAGGACCTAAACATGCCCCGCATTACGCTCAAAAAGACAGCTCTAACGGCCGCTCTCGCCGCGCTGACGCTCTCCAGCACCGCCTGCAACACGGTTCAGGGCCTGGGAGAGGACATCTCCTCAGTCGGCCGCGCCGGTGAAGATGTGATCGACGGCGACGAGTAAAGGTGATTCTAACCCTCTGATCTATAGACCAAAATCAGAATGTTAGCAGGCATCTCATAGCGCGCACTACGGGTAAGGCCGGAGGTGAGCGCTAACCTGTCCATTTTCTCAGCATCGCGGATGCCCCAGTCCGGATTGCGGCTGCGCAAAGATTGGTCAAAGGCAAGATTGGAGGGCGCGGGTTCCACATCCTGCTCAAAATATGGGCCATAGAGAATAAGCGGCATATTCTTGCCGCGTAAGGATTGAGCAGCGCCCGCGAACAATCCTTCGGTGGCAGACCAGGGCGAGATGTGGGTCATGTTGATGCACACAATTGCATCACAGGCGCGGCAATTCCATTCCTGGGGTGCCTGCGCATCGAGCAACAGGGGCGAAAGCACATTCGGGCGGCCACTTTCGGCCCGATACGCCTCGATCGAGGCGATGGCTTCCGGGTCTGCATCGCTCGGCTGCCATGTCAGGTTCGGAAAGTTTTTAGCGAACCAAACGGCATGCTCGCCCGAGCCACTGGCGACCTCCAGAACCGTGCCCGACCCCGGTAGTTCGATTTCCAAGACATCGGCAATCACATCACGATTGCGCAAGGTCGCAGGGGCGTGTCTCTTCATGGCAAAGTCTCTTCGCGATCAAGATAGTTGGATGGCAAGAATTTGAGGCAATCGAGTATCTCGTTCCTCAAGAAACCTGCCGATCCTGCCCTTCCCAATAGGGTGCGCGCAGCTCTCTGCGGAGGATCTTGCCCGTCGCATTGCGAGGCATTTCTGCAATGATATCAACGCTTTTAGGGGCCTTGAACGCCGCAATCCGTTCCCGCGTATAGGCGATCACATCACCCGGATCGATCTCCATTCCGGGCTTGGGCACGCAGCACGCCTTGACCTCTTCGCCCCATTGCTCGCTGGGAATGCCGATCACCGCGACCTCTGCGATGGCGGGATGGCCGAAGATCGCGTTCTCAACCTCTGCAGGGTAAACATTCTCGCCGCCCGAGATAATCATGTCCTTGATCCGGTCCTGGATATAGACATAGCCATCCGCATCCATGATCCCGGCGTCGCCAGTGTGCAGCCAACCATCGGAGTCGATGGTTTTCGCCGTTGCCTCGGGCAGTTTCCAATAACCGGAGGTGTTGGAGGGCGAGAGGATACAGATCTCCCCGATTTCGCCGACTGGCACCTCTTTGTTATCCTCGTCGCGGATTTGAATCTCAACGCCCGGCACAGCCCTGCCCGCAGACCGCATCCGCTCATTGCCTTCAAGCGAATGATCCTCCGGCGGCAGCATCGTCACCGTACCGGTCGTCTCCGTCATGCCATAGACCTGGAGGAGCCCCGCATCCGGCATGGTCGCAACCGTCTGCTTCAAAAGCTCCAAAGGCATCGGAGCCGCGCCATACATAAGGTAGCGAAGGCCGGAAAAGTCCGTCTCTTTCGCCAGCGGATGCATGATCATGAACTGGATAGCAGCGGGGACGAGGAACATATGCGTCGCCCCGTTCGAAATCGCTCTCAGCACCCCGTCAGGCGTGTATTCCGGCAGAATCTGCGCTCTAATCCCGTTTGACATGGCAATCGCACACAGGCCCGTCCCGCCGATATGCGCGCAAGGCATGGCGGCCAGGATGCAGTCGCTATCGACGTAGGTGTTCCAAGGCTCCTGCGCATCAATGCTCGGTTTGCGCAGCGAAAACAGGTTGTTGTTGGACAACCCAACGCCCTTGGGATTGCCCGTCGTGCCCGAGGTATAGAGCTGCAAGACCGCGTCATCTTGCCCCGCTGGCGTGTATTCAGTGAGCGGCTCCATCTGCTCAGCCTTCGCGAAAGCCGCTTCCGCTTCGAGCGCCACCGGAGGGTTCTCCATCGCGCCCGTCACTTCGTGCGCGGTGTCGATAAAGCCTTCTTCCACGAACAGCAGCTTTGTGCCGGTATCGCTGAGGATATATCCGATCTCCGGCGGAGCGAGCCGCCAACCAATCGGCGCCATCACCACGCCCACTCGCGCTGCGGCATAGAGGAGCAGGAAATAGCGGTCAGAATTCTTGCCCAGCCAAGCGATCCGGTCGCCATGGCCAACGCCATGTTCGGCGAAGAAAGCCAGCAATTGCCGGGTCAGCCGATCCGCGCCGCCATAGGTTGTCACGCGCTCACCCATCTCCAGCGCAACTCCATCCGGCTTTGCCTCAGCCCAGTGATTGAGGAAGTCGTCGAAATTGAGATAGTTGTGATGTGCGCTTGTAGCCATGGTCAGCCTCTCCACTTGCTGGTCTTACCAATGGTTAAGCACGGTGGGAGGCGGGCGTCTATACCCGTGCCGCCAAGCCATCTGCAAAGTCGCTAGACGCTACGACGGACGGCCCAATTTGCGCGCGGCAGGCTCTCGCACGATCAGCCAGATTAGGAGGCCGAGCGGCCCTGCCATTAGCGTGAAGAACAGGATCGGCGCCTGTATGAAGCGGTTGACCCCTTTCGCATCGGCATCGCGCGCGATCCAAAGCCCGACAAACAGGTCGAAAGCGAGGTAATGCGTCCATCCGACCAGCACCCCAAGGTCGCTTCCAAAGACGGCTCGCACGCCCTCAATCGTGGTGAAATCCGCGCCACCTCCGCCTTCCACAACGAAGCCCGGCGGCAACAAGCCGCTGAACGCCCCAATCAGCCCGAAGGCGTAGATCAGGCACAGAAGGCCGACACCAAGATAGAGGATGGCAGAGAGCAAAGCTGGCCAACGCGGAAGAAAAGCCAGCGCGACCCAAGCGATCAATGCAAGCGCATTGACTGCGCTGAAATATGGTCCCCAATCCATTGCCCTTTTCCCCCCGCTCGAGCGTTTAGTCTGCGAATTCCGCTTCGGCTTTGGCGCGCCAATCGCGTGCGGCGCGCTTCATCGATTCATTGTCGTGGGTGAAACGCCCTGCGGCTCGGCGCAGGGAGAGGCCCAAGGCTGCCTCCGCCACTACGACGGCATCAATGGAACGGTACATCTCCCACTTCTTCGGCAGCAGCGGATCGGTGATCGGGCTCGCGATCTGGGCCATCTTCTCGACTGGGCGCAGATCATCCTCACGCTGACCTCTGAGCAAGCCTGGGCGCAAGATGTCCAAGCGCTTGAATCCAACTTTGGACAGCTCCTGCTCGGTCTCGCCTTTGACTCTGAGATAGAAGTTTTTCGACTTTGGATCAGCACCGGCTGAGCTGATCATCACCATGTTCGGGATACCAGCAGCCACTGCGGCTCGCGCCGTGTCGAGCACAAGGTCGTGGTCCACTTTGCGAAATGCCTCTTCCTCGCGCCCCGCTTTGCGCCACGTCGTGCCAAGCGCGCAGATGAGCGAGCGCGGGCGTACCGCTTCGAGCACTTCGCCCCATTTGCCAGCCTCTGCGATGAACATCTCCACCCGCGCGCCTTCGGGAAGCTTTGTCTCTCGCCGGGCAATACCCACGATCCGGGCCCGATTTCCGCGACTGGTGATTTCAATCAATCGCCTTCCCATAAGACCGGTCGCACCGACCAAGCCGACCCTCACTGGCATTTTGGGATCAGTGGTGGGATCAGACATTGACCAGCCCCTGTGGCATCTCACCATAGATCTCAGCGCAGGCCTGCATTGCAAAGCGGTCGCTCATCCCGGCAATGAAGTCGGCGATGGCCCGCGCGCGGTCAGGGTCGCTGCTCGGCAAACGGGCTTGCCAAGCTTCCGGCATCAGCGAGATGTCTTGCGAATAGGCCGCGAACAGACGCGCGATCACGCTGCGCGCTTTCTCAGCGGCTGCGACCTGTTCGGGGTGGTAATAAAGCTTGTCATACATAAACGCTTTGAGCGCCCGTTCGTGTTCCTGCATTTCGGGCGAGAAGCCCGCCAATTGCCGCCCCGCTCCGCGAATTTCCGCAACCGAGACGAACCCGGCGGCGCTTTTGCGCGAATGCTCAAGCACGTCATTTACCATCAGACCGATCTGATCGCGAATCAGCTCTCGAAGCAAGCGATCCTTTGGCGCGTGAGGAAAGCGTTTTTCGACCGCCCGCCACTGATCTGCGAGGAAATCCAGTTGCAGCAGGTCATCGAGGTCCAGGAAGCCGGCTCGCAGGCCATCGTCAATGTCGTGATTGTCATAGGCGATATCGTCCGAAACCGCCGCGATCTGCGCTTCGAGAGAGGGCCAAGTTTCAAGATCCAGCGGGAAGCCCGCATCCAGTTCTGCCAGCGCCCAATTGGGGGCGGCAACCGGGCCGTTATGCTTCGCCAACCCTTCGAGCAGATCCCAAGTGAGGTTCAGCCCCTCATGCTCGGGATAGGGACTCTCCAACCGCATCACTGTGCGCAAAGCCTGGGCGTTGTGGCAAAAGCCGCCATGGCGCATCATTGCCTCGGACAAGGCCGCCTCACCCGCATGGCCAAATGGAGGATGGCCCAGGTCATGGGCAAGACACAGAGCCTCTGTCAGATCCTCGTCCAACCCCAATCCGCGCGCCAGTACGCGGCCGATCTGCGCGACTTCGAGGCTGTGCGTGAGGCGGGTGCGGTAGTGATCACCGTCTGGCGCAATAAAGACCTGCGTCTTCGACTTTAACCGCCGAAAGCTCATCGAGTGGATGATCCGGTCGCGGTCGCGCTGGAAATCGCTACGCGGTCCCCTTGTTTCATCGGGCGTCTGGTCACTCGCTGACCTGCCAGCTCGGCGCGCACCGCCGAACTCGCGGCCGCCATGGGCGTCGGGGTCAGCAGCATAGGTGGCGCGAGTGGTCACGCCATCGGCTTAGGTGACAGCGAGGGAGCGCTCAACGGGAACAGAAGAGCAACCCGGCAGTGCGCTGCGGAAAAGCGAATGGGTGGGACCGAAAAAGGGAGGGCAAAAGGGGCCAGAAAAAAGGGGCCGCCTACCGGGTGCAATGGGGGGTGGTAAGCGGCCCCAAGAGCCGAAAAGCTCTTGGGTCATTCGGAGCGACCCGAAGGACCCGGAATTTGTCTATCATTTATCACTGACAAATTCAGCGGCGCAACTAGGCTTACCACTTGGCAAATGCACGTAAACACTTGTTGCATTGCGGCAAGGCGTGGTTCTTCAGAGGTGAAATGTGGACTAATTCACCAGCTCTTGCTCAAGAATCCAGTCCGCAGCCGCCTCACAATGGATCCGAGTGGAGTCAAACACCGGCAAGACGTTCGCATCGACATCAACCACCAACTCCAGCTCGGTGCAGGCGAGCACGATGGAATCCGCGCCTTCCTGCGCCTTGTTGGTGATGATGGTCTTCATCGCGCGCTCTGCATCGCGGGTCACTTTACCGACCATCAGCTCATCATAGATGATCCGGTCGAGCGTTTCGACGTTGACCATATTGGGTGGCAGCAAATCGATCCCGTGGGCGACCAAACGCTTGCGATAGAAGCTTTCGGTCATGACATTTCGAGTGCCGATCAGAGCCGCACTCTTAAAGCCTTCTCTTTTCAGAGCCTTGCCCACATATTCGGCGATGTGAAGGATGGGAATCCCCACTGTCGCGGCGACATCGTCGTACAGTTTGTGCATCGAATTCGCGCCGATAATCAGGCCTTCCGCCCCCGCGCCTTCCAGCCGTTTGGCGCTTTCTGACAGAATCGTGCTGGCGCGCTGCCAGTCCTTCTCCTCTTTCAAGGCGAAGAGCTGGCAGAAATCGAGGCTCTCAATCAGCATTGGCGCTGACGCCATGGGCGCGGCGCGGCGTTGTACGATGCGGTTGATCCGGTCGTAATACATGCCGGTGGAGACCCAACTCATCCCACCGATCAATCCCAGTTTCCGCAAAGCCATTCCTCGATTCTATACTGCGCTGCACAAGGGTGTAGCGACGAAGGTGGCTATGCGTCCATAGGGTGGGTTTTACGGTGTTTCTTCAGAAGCTTGGTTAGTTACCACCTGCTTAACGACCCACTCTTCAAAGTCCGCCACAGAGACTTGCGGCACTTCCTCCATAGGCAGGTGCGCCACGCCTTCGTACATTATCGACGTGTCGTTGGGCAGTTGCTCGGCATACCAGGTGGCGCCGCTTACCGGGGTGACCTGATCCAGCGAACCCCAGATAATGAGAGAGGGCATGGTGAGCGCGGCAACGTCTTCGGCCGCGAAGGGCCCTCCACGCGACGCAGCGGCACGGTCCACGGTCGCCTGACGATTGCCGGGATAGCGCAGCAGCTCCCAATAGCGATCAATCATCGCCTCCGTCATCACGGCCGGGTCCGCAACCGCGTCTTCCATGCTGGAGCGCACGAGAAAGCGCGGGGTGACGATTGTCATCAGCTGGTTGAGCCCCGGCGTCTTCGCCAGCGTCGCGCCGAGATAAAGGCGCCCCTCATCCGGCTTGCGCGGCGCGCCTGAGGCATTGAGCAGCCCCAACCCCATGACCCGCTCCGGATGGGCGATGGCGTAGGAGGTGGAAACCCATCCCCCCATCGAATTGCCGGCGAGGACAAAGCTGTCCAAACCCAAGTGATCCGCCAGCGCGTCGAGATCAGCGACATAGCGCTCTTTCGAATAGTCACCATCTGCCGCCGGCCCGGTCAGGCCGTGCCCCACCTGATCAAAGCGGATCACGCGGTATTCGTCCTTGAGCGCTTCGGCCCAGTCATCCCAGGTGTGCAGGCTGGAATTCGCACCGTGGATCAGGATGATAGGCAACGCGTCGCGTGGCCCTTCGTCACGGACATGGAATTCCTTTCCGCGTTCCAAAGTCACGAACTGCGATGTCTCTCCGCCATATTTGGCGCGCATCTCTGCGATGTCGGTGTCAGGCGTGCGCATTACGAGCACGGCAATGACGAGCACTGCGACAAGAACGCCCAGCACCCGCAATATCCATTTGATCATTGCGGCATCTCCTCAATCCATTTGCGCATCACGGCAATCGCTTTGGTGTCAATCGTCGAACGGCCCAGCTCTGGCATGGCCACCCCCGGATCGTTTGAATTCATACGGTGTAGAAGGATCGAGCCGTCGGGATCGCCCGGCGCAATCGAAACGAGCAGTCCCCCCGCCCCGCGCCCTGCTGCGACCGGAGGTTTGCGCACACCAATGGCAAAAGGATCATCCTGCTCCCACCGCAGATCGAGACCGGAATTGGACGCGCCTCCGCCCGGTTGATGGCAATGGGCGCAATTGACGTCGAGATAGGCGCGGGCTGCGACTTCTGGCTGATAGTTATCAGCGTGGCTCCACAGCGGCATTCTCTCCCCACCAACCGGTAGCGGGCCGCGGGATTGCTCAACAACCCACTGATTCTCGAGGCGACTTTCGCCCGCCATTTGACCAAGCCAATCAACCGAAAGATTGCGCACTTTCGGGCCAATCGGGATGACCTCGCCGTCCTTGGAGTGGCAGGCCTTGCACTGGTTCTTGTTCGGGATGCGGTAACTGATTTCCTCTCCCGCAGGAGTGGTCACAGGAATCCGAGCACCGGCCAATGCGAGACGCGCCCCCGTCTGCTCCTCGTTCCAGCGATAGGGCAGCGCGACCCAGCCATCTGCGCGGTGGAGCAGCACACGGGTCTCGATAAAGCGCTGACCCTCACCTTCGCCAAATGCAAAGGTCTTGATGATCGCGGAGCCGATCGGGAATTGCAGCAGGCCTGATCCATCCGCCTGCATCGCCGTCCCTTCCGGCACATAGATGTAGCGCAGCTTATCCGCGCCATCGGACCACAGCGGCGTGTTGAGTTCATAGGGTATGACACCGGGCGTAGGCTCGCGCCCAGCCCCATCCAGGAAAAAGCCGAAATCCCCCAAAGCGCGCGGCAGGCTGTCACCCTGGATCATCGCGTCGTTGACCATTGGGGGCGGCAACGCATCCGCATCGCGCGGCACGCTTATCGCAAGCGCTAGAGCGCCCGCCGCAATCCCGAGAAAGGCGAGGCTACGCGTCAATCGGAGACCCTCTCATACATCTCAAGCGGCAGGTCAGGCGACGCATCGTCCGCAGTCGCATGGTCGGGCGACGGGAAGCTGCCCGGTGCCACAAACTCCGGCGCGGCGGAGCTCAAGGGCTGGCCGACTTGCGTGAGGCCCATCGAGAGAACCGGCACCGCGTCATCAATGACGAGACCTTCGTGCAATCCGTCTGTGATGACCGATGGCAGCGGCCCGCCTCCGAACGCTGCGAGCAGAGCATCCCCGCCTTCAAAGTCGGGCGCACTTCCGCTCGACCCGTGAATGTTATCGGTAAGAGTTACATCGACCGGTCGCGGTTGATAGCGTTCGTCATCGAAGTCTTGCGAATAGGCAACCAGCAGCACGTTGGCGGTCACATTGTTGACCAGCAGGTTTCCGGCGATCTCGACGTCCGTATTGGCCATAACCATGATCCCGCTGCCCGCAGGCACGCTGGCGACGATATTGCCTTCGGGCGCGAAGTTGTCGGTGTTGTTGTCGATCACCGCATTGTTGACGACCGTCACATTGCCGCCGCCAACTTTGGGCAGACCGGGCAGGTCGAACACCAAGATACCGCCTGTATTGCGCGTTGCGAGGTTCTCGGACACAGTTGCGTTGTTCGAGTTTTCAATCTCGATCCCGGCGACATTCTCGACCACACGGTTACGCGTGACGACGATGTTCTCCGACTGGCCAACATAGATGCCTGCATCCGATGCGCCGCGAACATAGCTGTCCTGCACAAGGATGTTGGTCGCCTCGACCGGATAGATGCCATAGGCACCGTTGGAGGCGTCCGGACCGTTCGTCCACTCGATCCGCAGCGCGTGATACACGATCTGGTCCGCGCCCTTCGATTTGATCCCGTCGCCCTTGGCATTCTCGACCGCGAAATCGCGCAAAGTGACGTTGTCCGAGGTGACAAGCAGCCCCTCGCCCGAACCCTGCTGGTTGGTGAAGTCGAGCACGCTCGCATCCATCCCAGCACCGCGCACGGTGACGCCATCGACGTCCAAACTCAGGCCATCGGTGAGCGCATAGTGCCCCGCTTCCAGCTGGATCGTATCGCCGGGTTCGGCAAGGATCAGCGCTTCTTGCAGCCGCTCCTGCGCGCCTTCGCCCGGCGCAATCGTATGTGTCTCAGCCCAGGCAGGAGCCGCGCTCGCCAACAGAGCTGCGGCCAGTGAAATCCTGATCATTGTGTTGTCTCCCTCTCCGCTGGACATGATGCAGCGGGAGGGGTTTCAAGACAAGACCTACTTCAGCCGCCCGCGCGCGCAGCCTCAAGCCCCGCCAGCGAAAGCCTCCGACCCGGAGCGAGCTTCAGCGAATTCTCGAAGGCCGCAGCGGCTTCCTCATGGCGTCCCTCAACCAAGTGGATCTCACCCAGTAATTCGTAGCTAGGCTTGAAAATCACCGGTGGGCCAAAGACGATGGGCAGAGCCAGCTCCGCCGCCGCCGCTTCCTCCAACGCCGCAAGCCCGCCTTCGCGGTCGCCATCAGCCATCTGCATCAGCGCGTCCCCGCGCTCAATCGCGCGCACCAGCCACGGGCCGTAGCTGGAATCACCATTGGCATCGATTGTCGCAGCCATCTCGCCATAGATACTCTTCATCTCGGCGAGCGCTGTCTTGGCCTGCTCCGGATCGCTCTGGTGCCAGCGAAGGAACTCCCCGTGCACCTGAATGAAGCGTGCCGCAGCGGTTTGCGGTGTTTGCGGCAGAGTAATGGGGTCGAGCCACTCGCCTGTCTCTACGCCCATGAACAGAGCGACCGTCGCTGCGCTCCAAGCTCCGGGGACACGATCTGTGGCATCCTCAGCCGTCTCGGCAATTTGCGCGACGCAGGACGTGATCAGCTCGCGGGCATCCTTGCCCTGTTGCAGCAGCGCGTAGGCGAGCCATTCATTGTAATGGCCACAAGAGGTAGGACCGCGCCCTTGTGCCGCGCGCTGGCGGTTGGTCACATTCGCCGCGTTGACATTGGCAAGCTCGGTCGCGGGCCAGTCGGCGAGCGCAAGGTAGATGTGGCTCACCATATGCTGTGCGTGGCCAGCATCGGGCGCGATCACGGCGTAACGGCCTGCCATCCGCTCACCCAGCGGCGCGTGGGTCGGATCGTCGTAAGAGTGGATCAGATAGTGCAGGATGCCGGGGTGGTCTGGATGCGTCACAAAGCCCGGCTCCAGAATGCCAGCCGCGCGCATATAGATCGGTATCTGCCGCCCGCCATGCGAGGAGCCAAGCGTTGCGAGGCCCGTGAAGGCGCGCATGTCGATATCGTCGGGATGCGCTTCCAGCATGTCCTGAAGCGCGGCGAGATAGGCGAGGTCGCGCTCCGTCTTGGACGCGGGCTCTCCGCTGGTGCCGTAGAGCGTTTCAACTGCCCCCAGCCAAAGGCGCTCTTTCTCGCTACGCGCCTTGGTCGCGCGCGCTGCGGGATCAGCGCCGAGCCGCCCGAGGATCGCGAGCGCCGCCTCGCGATCCTGCTGCGCCCAAAGCGGATGGTTGTGCGTCATCGCCTCACCCCAATAGGCCATCACGAAATCGGGATCCGCATCCTGAGCCAGCCGGAATTCTTTGGCTGCAAAGGCGTATTCAAAGTTATGCAGCAGGGCGAGACCGCGCAGGAAGTGCTCACGCGCGTGGTCATTGGTCTGCACCTCCATAACCATTTGCTCCGCGCCCACGCGCTGCGGCGAGAAGTCGGAGGCGGCGGTGTGTTCGTCATGGCGCTGGGCTGCGACGGGAGCACTGACGAGGAGCGATGCGCCTGCAAGAGCGGCGGCGATGCGGGTGAGGCGTGTGGTCATGTTTCAATTCCCCTTTGCAGCGCCGTTCTGGCGTATCGGAGGGGCAAATGGCAAGCGGGTTAGAACCGCTCCATCATCAGCTCGATCCCGCATCCGCCTGCGACCCGCACCAACTGCTCGACCGCCTCAGGATCATCGACGCGGCGCAGGCGAGCCATCGCCTCGCCCGTAGAGGTCGGAATGCGGCTTTCGCCTTCCTGTGCGGCTAGCCCTTCGAGCTTCAAGAGCTGGTTGATGCTGAGCCGGTCGACAAGCCGCGGAGCCATACATTCCGCCATGGGTGTCGGCACGTTGTTGGCAAGCAAAGCCTGCTCCACACGCTCCTCGGTCACCTGTTCGATCAGACCGTCGTCTCGCAGGAGGAACCACGCACCAAGGCCGATGCCAAAGACCAGAATGAGGATGATGAGGAACCGCATACCATTCACCCTAACGCCGCAAACGCCTTAGTCGAGCGCCTTCACGATTTCCTCGACCATCTTCTTTGCATCGCTCAGCAGCATCACGGTCTGGTTCATATAGAACACATCGTTGTCGACGCCGGCATAGCCGACCCCGCCCATAGAGCGCTTGATGAAGAAGACCTGCTTGGCCTTGTCGACGTCGAAGACCGGCATGCCGTAAATGGGCGAGCTCTTGTCGGTCTTGGCCGCCGGGTTCACCACGTCATTCGCGCCGATGATGAAGGCGACGTCCGCCTGTGCGAAGTCTGAATTGATGTCCTCCAATTCGAACACTTCGTCATAGGGCACGTTCGCTTCAGCAAGCAGCACGTTCATGTGGCCCGGCATACGTCCGGCAACCGGGTGGATCGCGTATTTCACGTCCACGCCCTTTTCCTTGAGCGTGTCGGCCATTTCGCGAAGGACGTGCTGCGCCTGCGCGACCGCCATGCCGTAGCCGGGGATGATGATGACCTTCTCCGCCTGTTCGAGCATATAGGCCGCATCTTCGGCAGAGCCTTGCTTGTAGGGGCGCTGTTCGCGCGGCTCACCGCCGCCTGCGCCCGCATCATCGGCACCAAAGCCGCCAGCGATAACGCTGATGAAGCTGCGGTTCATCGCGCGGCACATGATGTAGCTGAGGATCGCGCCGGACGAGCCAACCAGCGCGCCGGTGATGATCATCGCGGTGTTGCCGAGCGTGAAGCCCATCGCCGCTGCGGCCCAGCCCGAATAGGAATTCAGCATCGACACAACGACCGGCATATCCGCGCCGCCAATGGGGATAATCAGCAGGAAGCCGATGGCAAAAGCGAGGACGGTGATCGCGATGATCTCCCACCCCTCACCAGCTCCGCCTTGGGGCGAGACCGCGTAATAGCCAATGATCCCGAGGATCGCGGCAAGCGTGCCCAAATTGATGACATGGCGCCCCGGCAACATGATCGGAGAGCCGCTCATCCGGCCCGACAGCTTCATGAAAGCGATAACCGAGCCACTGAAAGTGATCGCACCAATGGCGATACCAAGGCCCAACTCGATCCGGCTGACAAGGTTGATCTGCCCCTCACCATCAAGGATCCCGAACGCTCCGGGGTTGAGCCAAGCGGCAAGACCCACGACCACCGCCGCGAGGCCCACCAGCGAGTGGAAACCGGCGACCAGCTCTGGCATCGACGTCATTGCAATCTTGCGCGCAATCGTCACACCGATGATCGCGCCAAGGAAGATCGCAATCCCGATCTCTACAATGTTGGCCTTGTCATAGATCACCAGCGTGGTGATCAGCGCCAGTGCCATGCCGATCATGCCATTGCGGTTGCCCGCACGCGAAGTGGCAGGCGACGAGAGGCCGCGCAGAGCGAGGATGAAGAACACGCCTGCCGCCAGATAGGCCAGCATCGCCCAGTCAGGGACCACGATACCGGCACCGCCCGCAGCGGCTGTGAGAAGGTCGAAGCTCATCTCTTACTTCTCCTTCTTCTTGTACATGGCGAGCATCCGCTCCGTCACGGCAAAGCCGCCAAAGATGTTGATCGACGCCATCACAATTCCCGCAAGGCCAAGATATTTCGCAATCGGGCTGGTCGCCTCAGCCGCCGCAATCAGCGCGCCGACGATGATGACCGACGAGATCGCATTGGTCACCGCCATCAGCGGCGTGTGCAAAGCGGGCGTGACCGACCAGACCACATAATAGCCGACGAAACACGCCAGCACGAAGATCGAAAGGATTGAGATAAAGTCCATTATCGGTTCAACTTTTCCGCCATGAGGGATTGGAGACCAGTAACATCGCTACCGCGTCCGACCTTGAACTCGATCATGCCAAGCCCAGAAACAAACAGCTTGATTTCGCCGTCCAGATCAAAAGTCCCCGCGCTCTCTACTGAATACGCGTTGATCGACCGATAGGGGATCGTCTTGTATTCCTTTTTGGAGCCAGTCAGACCTTGCACATCGACGTGGATCACTCGCCAGTCGGTGAACACAATCCAGTCGCGAACCGTTTTGAAGGCAACCAGAACCTGCTCTTCACCAACAAGGCAATGCCCGTGGTCTTTTACAAAACCTTCCGCGCTGGCGGCAGTTGCGTTTAAGATTCCCATTATTTGTCCTGTCCGGATAGCTTTTCGACAAGCCGATCCATTCTATCAAGCACACTGTTGGCGACTGTGATTTCGATACTCTCCTGCTGAAGCGCCTCGGGCGCGCCGGGTTCTGGGCACATTATGTCGACCAGTGACATCTGGTAGTCATAGTCAGCCTTCGCGATAGCGAGGTCGAGCCGCAGCTGAATATCCTCCAAGTCCGTTTCAAACGCGCGATACCGGTCAATCACCGGCCCCATTGCGGGCGAACTTCCGCATGGATTGTAAATGATCGGAATAACGATCGAAGCTTCGGAACGTAGCTGCGCCCCGCGATGTGCATCTGCCATCGAATAGGGAATGGGAATGCCCCCTCCCGGACCTGCGAAGGTGGGTGACGCAAGACACATTCCCGCCAATGCCATCATGATCGCGGCGAGCGCCCTCACCCTTGCAGCCTCTCATTGACCACTTCGCCGCCCTTGGTCAGGCGGATCGCGTCGCCGATTTCTTCGTCGAGTTCGGGCTTGCCTGCTTCGGCATCCCAGAAGGCGGAGAGGAAGTTGTAGTGGTTGCGCGCGAACAAAGCGCTGGCGTCTGCCGCCAAATGAGCGGGCGTGTTGGCGTAGCCGATGATCTTCACGCCGTGTTTCTCAACGATCTTGTCGGCTTCGGAGCCTTCGACATTGCCGCCTTGCGCGACGGCTAGGTCGAAGATGACGCTGCCCGGTTTCATCGTCTTGATCTGCTCATCGGTGATCAGAACCGGAGCCGCATGTCCGGGGATCAAAGCGGTGGTGATGACGATGTCCTGCTTGGCGATATGCTCGCTGACGAGCTTGGCTTGGGCAGCCTTGTACTCGTCGCTCATCTCAGTCGCGTATCCGCCTGAGCCTTCGCCTTCGATGCCTTCGACTTCGGTCACAAAGATCGCTTTCGCGCCGAGGCTTTCGATCTGTTCTTTGGTGGCGGAGCGCACATCGGTCGCAGAGACCTGTGCCCCCAGACGCCGCGCGGTTGCAATCGCTTGCAGGCCGGCGACGCCCACACCCATGATGAAGCACTTGGCCGCCTGGACCGTGCCCGCCGCCGTCATCATCATCGGGAAAGCGCGACCATAAGTGTCGGCCGCCGCCAGCACAGCCTTGTACCCTGCGAGGTTGGACTGGCTGGAGAGGACGTCCATCGACTGCGCCCGAGTGATGCGCGGCATGAACTCCATGCTCAGCGCTTCAAAGCCGCCCTTGGCATAGGCCGCCACCAGATCGCCATTCTGAAACGGATCGAACAGAGCCGCCACCCAAGCGCCGTCTTTCGCGCCCTTCAGATGTTTCACATCCGGCGCCTGAACGCCGAGCACGATGTCCGCATCCTTGATCACTGACTTTAGATCACCAGTGCTCGCGCCCACCTCTTCATAGGCAGCGTCCGAGATCGAAGCGGTTTCACCCGCGCCGCTCTCAACCGCGACATCATTGCCTAAAGCAATGAATTTCTTGGCCGTTTCCGGCGTGGCCGCGACACGGTTTTCGCCAGCGGCGCGCTCTTTAAGGACAGCGATTTTCACTTGGGAGATGCCTCGCTTATTCAGCGATCAGAGCGACGACGGCGAACGTGATCACGAGGATCAGCGGCACGATCCACTTCAGCGAACCCATGAAGCTGTCATAGGTCGAGCGCGCGGCTTTCATATCGTGCGAATTGCTCATCTGGTTTCCCCTTCCATCTGCCTGTGACCGCATGCGTTCTTGTCGATCAATCGAGGCCGGTTTTCGTTCTGATGCCGCTACCCGCAAGCTCCATGAGGTACGCGTTTACCCTAGGCCAATGCGCAGCGGTGGCATCCGTTCCCTTCACCCCGTATCGAAGCGCGCGCGCTAGCTCAAGCCGGATTCCCCCTGCGAGCCAAAAGCAGCCTCCATCGTTCCACAGCGGTGCAGCCCATCAATCAAGTGGAACAGCCTTAATACCGTCTTTACCCGCAGGCCCTATGCCGGTCCGACGTTTTACCCCGCAACGCACGTTGGGGAGCCGGAGGCAGGCAGAGCAATATCTATGGCTGAAGCGGATCCGCAATCCATGCCAGAGACGGTTTCAGGCGACGAATCGCTCCCTGAAGCACGCATTGTCATGCTCATCGATGATGAGCCTGCGCAGAGCCGACTGATCACCGCCATCGCCGCGCGCGAAGGCTGGCGTACAGTCGTGGCAAGCGATGCAGAAACCGCCATTGCCATGCTGGGCACGCGTGAAGGTATGCAGCTTTCCGCGATCCTGCTCGACCAATGGGTGCCGGGTGACGATGCCTGCACGCTGATTGCGGAGCTCAAAGAGCGCCGCCCTGCTCTGCCCATCCTGATGCTGACCACCAGCGCCTCTCCATTGCTCGCTGTCGAAGCGATGCGCGCGGGCGCAAGTGACTACCTCGTCAAGCCGGTCTCTCCGGATCGTCTGATGGAGGCCCTGCGCGCGGTCACGACCCGTGAAGCACCACGTGATGAGCTTGCTCCACTGACCGAGAAGATGTCGGCGAGCCTCGATTTCGAAGCGATGATCGGCACCGCTCCAACTTTTCGCACCGCTCTTGCGCAGGCCGCAAAAGCCGCTCGCGGTCATGGCCATGCTCTGATCGAAGGCGAAAGCGGAACGGGCAAAGAAATGCTGATGCGGGCGATGCACGCCGCGTCCCCGCGCTCCAAAGAGAGCCTGCGGATCATCAACATTGCCAGCGTACCGCCCAACTCAATCGAGTCGGTGCTGTTCGGGCATGAGCCCAACGCATTCCCCGGTGCCTTCGACCGCCAGATCGGCGCGTTGCAGCACTGCGACACTGGCACCCTGGTGCTCGATGAAGTCGACCGGCTTTCGATGCCAGTGCAAATGCGCCTGGCCGACGCTTTGGAGAACGGCATTGTCCGTCCGGTTGGCGCAACCCACGGCTTCCGCGTGGATGTGCGGATCCTGTCGGCAACCAATCATAGCCTCGCCGAACTGGTCGATGGCGGCGTGTTCCACGCTGATCTCGCTAAGCGCCTGATGGGCACCCGCATCGCCCTGCCCCCGCTGCGTGAGCGGACCGGAGACATCTCCGCTCTTACCCGCCATTTCCTCCAGCGCATCGGCGAGCAGCCGGGCCTGACGCATCTGTCGGTCTCTGACAGCGCGCTTGCTTTGCTGGGCGCTTACGAATGGCCGGGCAATGTCCGCCAGCTGCAATCGGTCCTGTTCCGCGCCGCGGTCTATTGCGAAGGCGATACGCTGACAGCTGACAGTTTCCCGCAGCTTTCCGAGATGATCGGCGAGCTGGACGAGGCATCCGGATCGCATCTGCACGAAGGTGTGGGCGTCATGCTCTACACCGAAGACGGCAATCTGCGCCCGCTCGAAGAGATCGAAGCCGACGTCATCCGTCTCGCCATCGGCCATTATCGCGGCCGCATGACAGAGGTTGCACGCAGGCTCGGCATCGGACGCTCGACGCTGTATCGCAAGCTCAGCGATCTGGGCATCGACAACGCGGCTTAACGCAGCGGCTTGATCACCTTGGCCTGCGCGCCTAGCGCGGGTCCCATGACAGACATTCAAGACTTCAAAGGGCGCAGCGCGCTTGTGACCGGTGCGGCTTCCGGGATCGGAGAGGCCTGTGCCAAGGCGCTTGCTGCGCGCGGGGCTGCCAAGCTCTGGCTGATCGACTTGGACGAGCAGGGTCTCGCTGCGCTTGACCTTCCTTGCGAAGTAGAGCGCATCACAGGCTCGGTCGCGGATGAGGCTTTGTGGAATGACCTTGAACCTCGCCTCTCCGGCCTCGACCATGCCGTCGTGAACGCTGGCATTGGCTCCGGCGGGCCAATTCCCGACCTCTCCTTCCACGAGTGGCGCCGGGTTATGGACGTCAATCTGGACGGCGCTTTCCTCACTCTTCGTGCCGCGATGCGAGCGATGCAGGATGGGGGCGGTAGTATTGTTATCACCTCATCTTCCACCGCGGTGAAGGCTGTTGCGGGCATTGGACCCTATGGCATTTCCAAGGCTGCGGTTGCCCATATGGCGCGCATCGCTGCGCTCGATGGCGCTCCCAATGGCATCCGCGTCAACGCGACTGCTCCGGGCGGTGTCGACACCGCAATCTGGGAGAGCTCGGACGACTTTAAGCGCTCGGTCGAAGCGCAAGGGCGTGAGGCAACGATGAAGGCCATGGCGAAGACGACCCCACTTGGACGCTTTGCCACTTCAGAGCAGATCGCGAGCGATATCCTCTATATGCTGTCGGACAGCGGCTCCAACATTACCGGCCATGTGTTGGTATCGGACGGTGGGTTTACGCTTTAAGCCGGCTCAATCGTAAAGCCCTCGACCGCGCGTTTCTCGACGTGGCCGGGGTGATACATGTCCATCATGATCTCAGAGCGCGAAGGCTCACTGCCATCGCAGATGACCTCATAGAGATCGACGATCCGGCCAAATGGCCCGACGCCCATCGATCCGAGCCGTTGATATTCAGGCGCTTGGCCGTCTTCGCAACGCAGCCGAGAGAGATAGGCTCGCTGACCTTGAGGCATCTCTGCGCGCACCGGGTTTTCAGCGCTTCCGAGCGGATGCTTCTCTGCCTCTTCGATCATGCGTTCGAGCTTCTCGCCCGATGGCAGATCGCCAAACAGGCCCTGTGCATTGATGGGCGCCTGAAGGGGGATCACAATCAGCCCCACGGCGGCCAGAACACCCAAAGTCAGTTTCTTCATCACTCTCTCCCTCGTTCAAGACCCTACATCGGAAGCTGGCTGAAATCGGTCAGCGCTGCGTCGCGCATTCCGCGCCAGACATTCCTCGCCTGCACCGTTTCCACCACATCGTGAACCCGCACGATCTGCACGCCAGCATCCATCAGCCGCGTCGCCAGCGCGATTGAGCCGCCCAGCCGCTGATCCGCAGGCTCTTCATTCGACAGCGCGCCGATCATCCGCTTGCGACTGACCCCGACCAGCAGCGGCGATCCGAGCGCGTGGAACAGCGGCAGCGCATTCAGCAATGAGAGGTTGTCGGAGAGGCTCTTGCCAAAGCCAATACCGGGGTCGAGCAGGATACGCTCCTCCGCGATCCCGCCCGCAATTGCTTTGGCACGGGCTCCTTTGAGCATGTCGAACACATCGGTGACGACGTCGCGATATGCCCCGCCCGGCAGGTCGCCAAGGTCGTGCAGATCGTCCCCCTTGCCCGGCGCGTGCATCAGCACGACCGGCACCTGGCTGCCCGCGACAAGGTCGAGCATCCGAGGATCATAGCGCAGCGCCGAAACATCGTTCGCCATCAGTGTCGAGCCATTGAGCTTTGCCAGAGCGGCCTCCAGCACCCCTGCGCGGCGTGTGTCGAGGCTGATCGCGGCACCCATCTGCGCGCAATATTCGATGGCGGGCAGCACCCGCTCAATCTCGTCGCCCTCCCACGTGGCTTTGCCGCCCGGACGCGTGCTCTCGCCGCCAATGTCGATGATCGCAGCGCCGGCTTCGAGCATCGCCGCGGCATGCTCGCGCCCTGCGTCCGGATTATCCAGAAAGTCGCCGCCATCGCTGAAACTGTCGGGCGTTACGTTGAGCACGCCCATCACCTGCGGCTGGTCGAGCCGAATGGTGCGCTCCCCGATCTGCAAGGGGGCATGGGTCAGTTGCAGGTTGGTCCATTGGCGCTCCGCTTCGCTTGCAAGCGTACCGCCCAAAAGCGAAACCAGTTCGGACAAAGCCTCCGCCGCGTCCGCCACGCCAAAGACGCGGCGATGGGTGACTTGGGCCTCCTCTCGGCATACCAGCGCAAAACGGCTGGCATAGGCCATCGAACCGCCCAGCCGGATCGCGGCAGGTCCGTCTCCGGTCGACTCGACTTGCGGGCTAGCGCAGAGCCCGATGGGCATCACGTAGACGCCGTCTGTCACCCCCGCGCTCATGCCGTCTCTCCCGAGGAGAGCGGGTGCGTTTGACACACTTGACACACTGTCCAAGAGCAAAAGGCGCTTGGGGCCATCGGAGGGGCCATGAAGGGCCCGAATTCGCGGCTTGAGGGAAGGTTGTTCACTTGCATGGACAAAGGGTTTAGCCGCTTGCGCAAGCGTAGGACAGGCCCGCGCGCTCACCCTCCCACAGCTCACGCAAAGACAGAGGCGCCGAAGCTCTCGCCCCGACGCCTCCAGGTTTTAGCAATGATGCGGGATCAGTTGCCGAATTTGATTCGGAAACCGGCTGAGACGATCGACTGGCCCGTCTCCACCTCAAGGTCCGCAGGCAGCAGGGTGAGCGGCACATCGACGTCATCCAGCTGGTCGCGGTAGGTGTATTGCGCGAAGATTTGCGCGTTGTCCGACAGGTTGAAGGACGCACCTGCGATCGCCTGATAGGCAAAGCCATCATCGCTCGCATCGGCGATCACCACGCCCGACGGCGAGTAGTCCACATCGGTGTTCATGTAGCCAAGGCCACCGCCGATATAGGGTTCAAACCCAGCGCCGGTTTCAATGTCATAGAAGACGTTGAGGAAGGCACCATATTGCTTGATGTCGCCTTGCCCGTCCGCGACGACCTCTCCGACCGTGGGATTGGCCGCATCGGGAGCCCCGCGCGTCAGGACAGCGACATCGACGGCGTCAATATCCGCGCCGCCAACGGTCACGCCGCTATGGGTGTCGACATCATACTCGGTGTAGAAGCCCTGGACTTCGGCGCGGAAACCGTTGCCGAAATCATAGCCTGCCGCACCGCTGAAAGTGTAGCCGGTGTCGAACTCGGTCTCCCAGGCGACATCGGTTCCGGTGGGGATCGCGTCGAAGTCGACAGTCGCTGGAATGTCAGCGGTGGTCGCTCCGGAATTGGACGAATCGTTGGGCAGAACCGCTCCGATATCGACCGCGATATAGGGGCCTGCATCGTCATCGGACTGCGCAGCGGCGGGGGATGCCACAACAGCCAGAAGCACGGCAGGTGCGAGTGCAAGTTTCGGATTATATTTCATGAGGTTCCTCATTCTTGTTTGGCCCCGCGCAACATTAAAGGGGGTGTTAGGGGACGCGCGGGATTGGCGCAGATACAAGGGGTGAGGATGAACGGTTGCATACAGCTTCGGTGAGCCGTGCATTGCGAACGGTTATTAGAAAGGCTTTTCGACGAACCGGGTTTTTGGGGGGATTGGGGTTGAGCCGCGCGGGCCGAAGAGTTTTTCTAGAGCGCGGTCCCAGGCTCAGGATCAGAACCAAACCATGACCCGACAGCCGAGAGCGCTTTCGCCAAGAGTAAAATGGCGAACAGAGGCGCAATGATCAGCGAAAAGATGGTCTCGTTCACAGTCGCAGGTTCGCAGTGCACAAAGCTGAATACAGGACCATCCGCACCCGGCTCGGGAGGTGGAATGTGACACGGCTCATAAATGTAGCCCTCAACCACACCGATGATTGCAAAGGGGCTGGATAAGATCAGAAGGACGAGAAAGGTGCGATAGCGGGACAAGAAGCCAAGCAAGCTTGAAGCAGGCGTATCCTTCTCCAAGAAGTCGCACAGGTGCCAGAAGGCCAATGGGAAAAAGAAGCCGATGTGAGGCTCAAGACCTTGGCTCATGGGCCAGGCATACTTGTCGATCCCGTATTCGCCGCCTTCAATCCCTGCCCAGATCAAGATCATTCGCCACGCGAGCATCAAGGCCAATGCCGAAATCAGCGAATGCAGCCCCATTGTGCAGAGCCAGTTGAGCAGTTTCTGTTTGTAAACGCGTGTCACAAGGGAAGTGTGCCACGACCGCTGCTGACGTCAAATCAATCCTCATTCGCGAGCCGATACAACTCGCGCGCATGGTCGACCGGTTTGACGTCACCATCCACCTCGTAGTGCCAGAAGGTCCAGCCATTGCAGCTCGGCGCGCCTTGCAGGTCTTTGCCGAGGCCGTGGATGCTTCCCACCTTGCCATCGCAATCCAGCGAACCGTCTGCCCGGACAGTCGCGATCCAGCGGCGTTTCTTGTCGAACACTTTAGATCCTGCGGGGATAAGGCCGGTTTCAACCACCGATCCGAACGCCACGCGCGGTGCGCTCTTCTTGCTCTGCATCGTTGCAAGCGCGCTTTCATCGAGCGGCAGTTCCTTCTCGATCCGCTTGTAGGCAGCCTCGCGGTAGACGCTCTCGCGCTCGCAGCCGATCCACTCACGGCCCAGACGTTTTGCCACCGCGCCGGTCGTTCCGGTGCCGAAGAACGGGTCGAGGACCACATCGCCCTTCTCCGTCGTCGCAAGCAGCACGCGATAAAGTAGCGCTTCCGGCTTTTGCGTCGGGTGAACCTTGGTGCCGTTCTCTTTCAGACGCTCCCCGCCCGAACAGATCGGCAGCACCCAGTCGCTGCGCATTTGCAGCTCGTCATTCAGGGTCTTCATCGCGCGATAGTTGAAGTGGTAGCGCGCCTTTTCCCCCTGGCTCGCCCAGATCATCGTCTCATGCGCGTTAGTAAAGCGGGTGCCTTTGAAGTTTGGCATCGGATTGGTCTTGCGCCAGATGATGTCGTTCAGGATCCAGAAGCCGAGATCCTGCAGGATCGCGCCGCAGCGGAAGATATTGTGGTAGCTGCCAATGACCCACAGCGAGCCGTCGGGCTTCAACACCCGGCGCGCTTCGGTCAGCCAGCTCCGGGTAAATTCGTCATAAGCGCGGAAGCTTTCAAACTGATCCCAGTCGTCTGTCACCGCATCGACTTCGGAGCCATCGGGGCGGTTGAGATCACCACCGAGCTGCAGATTGTAGGGCGGATCGGCGAAGATGCAGTCGACGCTGTTGTCGGGCAGCGAACGCATCGCCTCAATACAGTCTCCGGTCAAAATCTGACTTAAGGGCAGCGACTTAGTTACGTCTTTTGACGTATTTTTCGAAGTCTTGCGTACGGTTGCGGCACGCAGCTTTTGAGTTTCCATCACGCCCATAATTCGCCTCTATTCCGGCCACACGCCGTCACTATTCGCCAAAGTTATCCACAGGCATGAGTCCTCAGCGGACTCCCGTCAAGCACTGAGATTCTCGGAGCTTATGGTTAATGCTTAGTAAACGCCCCTAAGAGCCGGGCGGAACAAAGCAGAACAAAACAGGGCCCCACTAGATGTTGAGTCCGCCGGCTGTGCCGGGACTCCAGATGGGGTGGGTGTTGCGCGGAGGACTCGTTCGTTTGCTTTTCGCTCACCCATCCGGGCGAGCGTCCACGCTAGCGCCAAGCGCGAAGTAGAGGCACAAAATTAACCAACACGTCCTACACTCCTTCCGACCGTTTCGATGATCGGAGAATTCGTGATGAAGGGCTTGTTTGAAGGGCTGGTTGTGCTGATGATCCCTGTCGTCGGCTACGGCGTCTACACGCAGATTGACACGGTCGGACCAAGCGATGGTTACGAGCGCAGCAGTTACTACGCGAAATGCGATACGGACTACCTGCAAAGCGCTCCATATCTCGGATTCCGAGCCTCCAGCAGCCAATGCGAGTGCTTTGACGACAAACTTCAACAGCTCTCCCCTGCGCAGCAACGGGCGGCGTACAAAGCTCTGGAGGACAGGTTGTCGCTCGCCTTCATGGGTCAGGCTGGCGCGAAGGTGCGAGGCAACACTGTCACTGTGAATGACAAGGATCTTGGCGAAGTCACCGGTGAGGTGAAGTTCGCGTCAAGTGGTACTGCGATTATGGAACAATGCTCGATGTTCTAGAGTGCTTCTAGGTCAAGCACTCACGCAAAAATCAGTACTACATTCCCAACAAACGCCGCGAGCAGCAGCGCACCCAACACGCGTCCGATGCGCTTGGCGAACCACAACAACGCCAGCATCAGCACCGCGCTCCCCGTCAGCAGCGCCATTTGCAGGCCGACGAGCTCGCTCGGCAAAGCAAAGGGCGCGATGCTCATGGTTGCGCCGCCGATCAGCAGGATGTTGTAGATGTTGGAGCCAAGCACGTTGCCGATGGCGAGGCCCGATTTGCCTCGGACAGCGGCAGCGATGGACGCGGCGAGTTCAGGCAGTGAGGTTCCGACTGCGACTACCGTCAATCCGATCACAGTCTCCGGCACGTTGAACAGCGTGGCCAGCTCAATCGCTCCAGTAACAAGTGCGTTGCCTCCCGCGACCAACACGCCAAGCCCTGCAAGGAACAGTACAATCGCCATCGCCCAGCCGCTGGGTGCGTCGTCGTCGTCATCCTCGTCCTCAAGCTGAGAGGCCCCTGGATGGCGATAACGCCAGACGATATAGACGATGATCCCGGCGAGCAGAGCAAAGCCGATCCAGCGCGCGCCCAATTGCGAAAAGGCGAGGCCCCACAGCAGCAAGGTCACGCCCAAAGCGACCACCGCATCGCGCCTGCCCCCGCCGCTAAGCGCAATAGGCATCACCAAAGCGGAGACGCCAAGGATCAGCAGCGTGTTGGCAAGGTTTGACCCGACGATGTTGCCCCACGCAATCTGAGGCGACCCCGCAAGGCTGGCCTGAACGCTCGCGACCATTTCCGGCATGCTCGTCGCAAAGCCAACGATCACAAGGCCGGTGAACAGGGTCGAGACGCCCAGCTTGTTCGCGATGCCAACAGACCCGCGCACCAGCAGTTCGCCGCCAATGGCAAGACCGACGAGACCGCCGAGCGATAGGAGAATAGCATTGAGCATGGTTGGGGCCTCTAACGAACCGTAGCGAAGTCAGCGAGTCTTTGTTTTACGCACCCCATCCGGGGCGCGATTTCCTCGCTCATGCGACCTGAAGGTCGCGTCGCTGCGGGCGCGCGGTCGCGCTTGCAGTCCGCTGCGCGGCCCGTGCTCCGCGACGCCACCGCAAACGTAGAGCTAGAATAGCGAAGCCTGAGCCACCGGGCCGAAACTTTGGCGGTGCAAGGGGGTTGGTCCATGCACGCGCAACGCCTCCATATGCTCCTTGGTTCCATAGCCCTTATTGCGTTCCCAGCCGAATTCGGGGTGATCCTTGGCAGCCGCTATCATCAGGCGGTCGCGCCATTCCTTGGCGATGATGGAGGCAGCGCCAATGCACGCCTCTGATCCGTCTCCGCCCACGATTGCGCGTGCGGGCCAGACCCAATCTGCACAGCGACGCTCCGGTGTCTGATTACCGTCGATGAGGACGGTTTTGACGGGCGTGTCGAGCTTGGCGGTCAGATCCCCCACACAGCGCGTCATCGCCAGCATGGTGGCTTGGAAGATGTTGACCCGGTCGATCTCATCCGGTTCCACCACCGCGACCGCCCATTGGCAGCCCTCGCGCAGTTGTTCGTCGAGCTTCGCGCGGCGCTTGGCTGAAAGCGTCTTGGAATCTGCCACGCCTTTGGGTAGCGCGCTTCCCAAGACCACGGCGGCGGCCACAACCGGCCCCGCCAACGGTCCGCGTCCGGCTTCATCGACCCCGATTATCACGGGATTTTTTGCGGGCTGTTGGGCACCAAGTTTAGCTTCCGGAGTTTCTTGCACCATGACCAACTTCACAAAATCGCCACGCATCATGGCCACCGCCTTGTCCCTCCCCGCCCTCGTTCTCGCAAGCTGCGCCACCGCAGAAAGTGGGGAAAGCGAGACTACCGCGCCGGTCGGTGAGCTAACCATCACCCAGCAGGGCAGCTTTGATCGTCCTTGGGCGATTGAGTTTCTGCCGGGCAGCCCCATCCTCGCGATCACGGAGAAGGAAGGCGCGCTCAAGCTGATGAACACCCAAACCGGTGACACTCTAGAGGTCAGCGGTGTGCCAGAGGTCGCCTATGGCGGCCAAGGCGGATTTGGCGATGTGGCCTTCCTTGAAAGCGAGGCAGACCAGATCGAGACGCGCACCATCTATCTCAGCTGGGCGGAATTCGGCTCAGATGGCGAGACGCGCGGCGCTGTCGTTGGACGCGGGCAATTGGTTTGCGATGACGCCTGGACAGAGTGCGCCATCGAAGGGCTCGACGTGGTATGGCGTCAGGCCCCGAAAGTGACAGGCCGCGGACACTATTCGCACCGCATCTCCTTCTCGCCGGATGAGCAATATATGTTCATCGCCAGTGGCGACCGGCAAAAGCTGGAACCCGCTCAGGACAACACCAACACGCTTGGTACTATTGTCCGTCTCAACCTCGATGGCACCCCGGCAGCTGGCAATCCCTTCGCCGATCAAGGCGGTGTGACGCCAGAGATCTGGTCCTATGGCCACCGCAACATTCTGGGCATGGATTTCGACGCGCAAGGACGCCTGTGGGATGTCGAGCACGGTCCGGCGGGCGGAGACGAGCTGAACCTCGTGGCCGAGGCTGCCAATTACGGATGGCCGACCCGCTCATACGGAGAGCATTATGACGGCCGCCCGATCCCTGATCACACCGAGGATGATGGCTTCAACAAGCCCGCCATCACATGGACCCCAGTGATCGCGCCCGGTGACATGCTGTTCTACGATGGCGACATGTTTGCCGATTGGCAGGGCGATGCGCTGATTGCAGGCCTTTCCGGCTCCATCGTGCAGGTAGAGATCAATGGCGAAGAAGCGACGGAGACCGCTCGGCATGCCATCGAAGGCCGCGCGCGTTCGTTGGATGTCGCCCCCGACGGATCGATCTGGGTCGCGACCGATGAGGGCGCGATCTACAAGATGAGCATGTAGGCAGGAGAAGCTCTCCTTTGCGGAGAGCAATCTCTAATCGGTCGACAAGCGGTCTTGCGCGCCCTAAGCGCGCCGCTGCGATGGACGATACTGCCACCTTGATCCCGCTGAGCGCGGTTGAACCGGACATGGTCGAGGCTCTGCTCGACCGTGCCTTCGGACCTGACCGCCATGCGCGCACCGCATACCGCATTCGCGCCGGGATGGAGGCGCTTGATGCGATGAGCTTTGCGGTGCTCGATGCAGAGGAAATGCTGGTCGGCACGATCCAGTGCTTTCCCGTTGCGCTCATTGATCCAGAGGGCCGCCCCGTTCCGCTCGTCATGGTCGGACCGGTGGCCGTCGTGCCGGAGCGGCAGAGCGAAGGCTTTGGCATCGGGCTGATGGCCGCGATGCTGGAGGCTGAGACGCGGATGGCAGCAGAGGGCGCTCCCCCGCTCGCGCAGGTCCTGATCGGCGATGTCGAATATTACGGCCGCTGGGGTTTCAGCGCAGCGGCGACCGGCGGCTGGCGCTGTCCAGGCCCCTATGAGCCGAAGCGGCTTCTTGCGCGCGGGTCTGCACTGGCCGCCATGCCAGCGGAAGGTATGCTTGGCCCATGGGGAAGTGTCTCCCCAGAAGCGTAGTGATTTTCGATGGCTACGGTCGCATCTGCGACCGCAAGCGCGACCGCGCGTCCGCAGGTGCACCGTAGCGAAGCGGAGGAGCTGCACCGAGGAGATCGCCCGGATGGGCGATCACAAACAAAGACACCCTTCCCTCTCACAAGCACATCTGCCATCTCCACAAAAGCAATGCCTTACGAACCGCCACCCTATCTCGCCGAACTGACCCTTGCCGAAATCGCTGAGCAAGTGGCGCAGCGCAAATTGCCGCCGGTTGAAGGCTGGGCTCCGCAGCAAACGGGCGATAGCGCCATGCGGATTGCGGCGGACGGCACCTGGTTTCACGAGGGCAGCCCGATCCATCGTCCCGCTATGGTGCGCGCGTTTTCAGGATTGCTCACCCGCGATGAGGCAGGCCAGCACTGGCTTGTGACGCCGTTCGAAAAGCTCACCATCGAAGTGGAAGACGCCGCCTTCATCGCGGTCGATTGCGTGGTGAGCGAGGGCGACCTCGCCTTCCGCCTCAACACCGATGATCTGGTCGTGGCAGGGCCGGACAATGCGCTTCGCGTCGCAGGCGACCCCGACACGCCTGCAATCTACCTCCATGTGCGGCGCGGGTGTGAGGCGCGGCTCAACCGTTCAACCTATACTCAGCTGGCTGAGATCGCGATGGAGACAGGCGGAGCGGAGGAAACCGGCGACTGGATCGTCTCCAGCCAAGGCGCGGTCTTCGCTCTTAAGGGTCAGGGTAAGGAAGGTTGAACAACCTGTTCGACCGATTGAGCGCTCTTTATAAGGCGGGCCATGCGCGCGATGTCGACGGCCTGCTCACCGATGCCGAGCTTGCCGATGGGTCGCGCCGCACGCCAGCGGCTGTGCTGATCGCTGTCGTGGACCGGCCAGAGCCGACCGTCATCCTCACCCAGCGGCCCAAGGATATGCGCGATCATCCGGGCCAAGTCGCCTTTCCCGGTGGCAAGATCGACGCAGGCGAAGACGCCATCACCGCCGCCTTGCGTGAGGCTGAGGAGGAGCTAGCTCTGCCCCGCGACCAAGTGCGTGTCATCGGCACAACCGACCTGTACGAAACCGGCACCGGCTTTGTCGTCACGCCCGTCCTTGCCGTGGTGCCGCCCGACCTGCCCCTTACCCCCAGCCCTAGCGAGGTTGAAGCCTGGTTCGAAGCGCCGCTCGACCTGCTGCTCGATCCCGGCAGTTGGACCAGCCAGCAAGTGTTCTGGCGCGGGCGCGACCGACGCTATCTCGACATGGATTATGAGGGCTTTCGCATCTGGGGCGTCACCGCAGCGATCATCGCCAATCTGGCCAAGCGGATCGATGCAGAGGCACTTTCCCTCGACTCCCGCGCGTCCTGAGCTTGTCGAGACCAGCAGCTTTTGTGTAGCGGGGACGTTATGGAAACGGCACTGGCATCAGCGGATTGGCCCAAGCGCGAAGGGCTTGCCACATTGGTGGCGGCTTTGGGCGCGGAGCATATGCGCTGGGTCGGCGGCGCAGTGCGCGACACGCTGCTCGGTGCTGAGGTGCGCGACATTGACTGCGCGACGACGCATACACCGGACAAAGTCATCGACCTGTGCAAACAGGCGGGCATCCGCACCATTCCCACTGGCATCGACCACGGCACCGTCACCGCTCTGCTCAAAGACGGAACTGTCGAGATCACGACCTTGCGCCGCGATGTCGCGACCGATGGCAGGCGCGCGACGATAGCCTTCGCAACCGAGTGGCGCGACGATGCCGCCCGGCGCGACTTCACGATCAACGCGCTCTACGCCCATCCAGAGACCCTCGAAATCTCCGACTATTTCGGAGGTCTTGCCGACCTAGAGCAGCGCCGAGTCCGTTTCATCGGAGACGCCCGCCAACGCATCGCCGAGGATCACTTGCGGATCCTGCGATATTACCGGTTCCAAGCCCGCTTTGGGGCTGAATTGGACGAGGTGGCCGAGGATGCCTGCTCTGACCTCGCAGCAACGCTCAAAGGTCTCAGCCGCGAGCGTGTCTCGGATGAACTGCTGCGCCTACTAGCCCTGCCCAACCCCAAAGCGACCGCCGCGCGGATGGAGGAACGGGGCGTGCTGCCGGTGATCCTGCCCGAAGCCAAACGCTGCCATATCGAGGCGCTCGGCCAGCTGATCGCGCAAGAGGCCGCTCAAGAGCACGCGCCCGATCCAATCCGGCGCCTCGCTGCGCTCCTCCCGCCCTCACCCGATGTGGCGGAGGATGTGGCGGCGCGCTTGCGGCTCTCCAAGGCGCAGCGCGCGCGGCTTATCAATGCCTCTGAGCGGTTGGAGAGCGACGCGGCCAACCCGCGCGCCCTTGCTTATGCCGTTACCGTCCCGCTCGCCATCGACCGCTTGCTCCTGCTGGGCGAGGACACAGGCGTGCTTGCCGGATGGGAACCGCCCAGATTCCCTCTCAAGGGCGGAGCCATCGTCAAGCGCGGTGTGGCCGCCGGCCCCGACGTTGCGCGCACGCTGCAGCGGATCGAAAAACGCTGGGTGGAAGAGGGCTTTCCGGGCGAGCATCGGATCGAGCAATTGCTCGACGAGGAACTCAATCAAGGCTGACGCTTACGTTAAGGTCCGCTTCACGCATCATCTCCTACAACACGATCACAAGGCGCTGACTTGTCATTTGCAGCGGCGCTCTTTAGGGAACCGTCGCGCTTGACGTCCGTTGGTTTTGCCAGAGGGCGTCTGTCAACGCGTTTCCATCGCTGTTGGACTGCCTCTACGGCTTGACGCTTTAACCAGCGTCTCGGGGTTGGGCACTCACGTTCTGCATGCGCGCGCTGCCCTCTCAAATTCGGCGGTGCACATAGGGCTGACACGAAACTGGAGAATACCAAATCATGAAATTTGCTAAGATTGCTATCCTGGCCACCGCAATGGCCGTCACCCCGTTCGCCGCAAACGCACAAGACGTTGGCATGACGGTATTTGGCAATGACGGTAACCCTATTGGCACTGTCACCGCCAATGACGGCACCACCGTCACGGTCGACACCGGCAAGCACTCTGCGCCGCTCCCCGCTGGCGCTGTGGGTGAAGTCGAAGGCAAGTGGACTGTTGCTGCGACTCAGGCCCAGATCAACGGCATGATGGACGCACAAGTTGCTCAGCAAGAAGCTGCTGCTGCTGAAGCGCGGGCCGCTGCTGAAGCCGAAGCCGCCGCGAAACTTGACGCCGCTCTGGTTGTCGGCGCTCCGGTCGTCACCAATGACGCAATGGCGCTGGGCACTGTGAGCGATCTGATCGACGGCAATGTGGTTGTGACCAACGACGAAGCCGGTCTGATTACCCTTCCGCGTGATTACTTTGCAGTCGATGCCGATGGCCAGCTGATGGCGCTTGCGAGCCTCGAGCAGATCATGGCTGCAGTACAGGGCGGCTAAGCCACCCTAATTGTTGGGCGCCGCTCCCCCTTCAGGATTGGCGCCATGACAAAGGACCGCGATTGCCCAGTGGCAGTCGCGGTTTTTTGTTGGATGAGCGATCCATGTTTCGAGCTACGCTCAATCGGACCCGTAAGGGTCCGCAAGGCCACGCGGCCGCCCCGCAGACGCCTGACTGAGCGAAGCGAGGGAAGAACAGCGTCGAGGAAGCGCGCCCGGATGGGCGTGCGCAAACTAGAATCGATTATTCTTAGGGAAGCCCTGTGGCGGCAAGCGACCTGCGGCTCCGCGTGCGACCTTCCACATGTGGATGTCGTCCGCTGTCCGCGTGCGCTCGCCTGAGCCGCCCATCTGCCAGCTCAGACCCTCGCCCAGGACAAAGGTCGTAGCATCGCTAAGCCCGCCGTCGCGGTAGCGTTGCAGCATCACGCCTTGCCCCTTGGCCATGACCGGCATCTCTTCAAGGTTGAAGACGATGAGCTTGCGATTGTCGCCGACTGCCGCGACGTGATCGTGGCCTTCGGGCACTTCGCGGATCACTTGCAGCTTGGCGTCGCCTTTGAGGTTGACGACCTGCTTGCCCTTTTTGGTCTCGGCCAGCAGCTCTGCGGTTTCGGCGAGGAAGCCCTTGCCGTTGCTGGAGGCGAGCAGCAGCCTGCCGCCCGGCTTGTGGACGAGCATCTTGGCGATACTGGTATCCGCCTCCAGGTCGATCATCGTGCGCACCGGCTCTCCAAACCCGCGCGCGCCCGGCAGCTTGTCGCAGCCGAGCGTATAGAACCGCCCGTTCGCCGCCGCGATCAGCAGCTTGTCGGTGGTCTGCGCATGGAGGATATATGCCAGCGCGTCGCCCTCCTTATATTTGAATTCTTGGCCTAGATCGACATGGCCTTTCGCGGCGCGGATCCAGCCCTTTTGGGAAAGGATCACGGTGATCGGCTCTTTCTCGATCATCGCGTCCATGCTGAATTCGACCGCAGGCGCAGCTTCCTCGATCTTTGTGCGACGCGCGCCGAGAGCCGTTTCCTCGGCATAATCCTTGCGAAGCGTGCGCAGGTCTTTCTTGAGCCGGGTGCGCTGGCGTGCCGGGCTGCCGAGCAGTTTCTCCAGCTCCTCTTGCTCCTCCAGCAAAGCCGCTTTCTCGTCACGCAGCTTCATTTCCTCAAGCTTGCGCAAACTCCGCAGGCGGGTGTCGAGGATCGCTTCGGCCTGGCGGTCTGAAAGGTCGAATTCGGCGATCAGGACCTTCTTGGGCTCATCCTCATACCGGATGATCTCGATCACACGGTCGAGGTTGAGGAAGGTGATGATGTAGCCTTCGACCAGCTCCAACCGCCGGGCGATCTGGTCGAGCCGGTGCTGCGTGCGGCGCTGGAGAATCTCGATCTGCGCGGCGGTCCAGTTCTGGAGCAGCTCTTTCAGCCCCATAACCATCGGCGTGCGGGTCGCATCCAGCACGTTCATGTTGAGACCGAAACGGGTTTCCATGTCGGTCAGCTTGAAGATACTCTCTTTGAGCAGCTCCGGATCGACATTGCGCGAGCGCGGGACGAGAACGATGCGGATGCTCTCATCACTCTCGTCGCGCACGTCTTCGAGGATCGGCAGCTTCTTGTCGGCAATCGCCTGCGCGATCTGCTCGATCAGTTTGCCTTTGGCGACCTGGTAGGGGATTTCGGAAATGACGAGCTGCCATTGCCCACCGCCGAGCCGCTCAATACCGAGCGTCTGATCTTCTGCCTTCTCAGCCTCAGGCGCATGGAAGACACCGCGCAGGCGGAACGACCCGCGCCCGGTGCGATAGGCTTCGGACAGGACCTCAGCGCTGTCGACCAGCTGGCCTCCGGTTGCAAAGTCCGGCCCCGGCATAATCTCCATCAGTTGCTCATGGGTCGCATGCGGATTGTCGATCAGCTCCAGCGTCGCGTCGATCACCTCGGCGACATTGTGGGAGGGGATGTTGGTCGCCATCCCGACCGCAATGCCGCTCGCCCCGTTGCCCAGCAGGTTGGGAAACAGGCCGGGCATCAGCTCGGGCTCTTGCTCTTCACCATTATAGGTCGGGATGAAGTCGACGGTGCCGGCGTCGAGGCCATCCATCAGCTGGATCGCGGTCTTGGTCAGGCGCGCTTCGGTGTAGCGGTAGGCTGCGGCGTTATCGCCATCGACATTTCCGAAGTTCCCCTGCCCCTGCACCAGCGGATAGCGCAGCGAGAAATCCTGAGCGAGGCGGACCATCGCATCATAAGCGGCCGTGTCGCCATGCGGGTGGTATTTACCGATCACCTCACCCACGACGCGCGCGCTCTTCTTGTAGGTGCTGTCGGGCGACAATTTGAGCTGCCGCATGGTCCACAGCAAACGCCGGTGAACCGGTTTCAATCCATCGCGCAGGTCAGGCAGCGAGCGCGCCGTAATGGTCGAGAGCGCATAGACCAGATACCGCTCTGACAATGCGGCGTCGAAGGGAGCATCGACAATCGCGTCGAACTCATCAGAATCATCGGGAGTGGTGGTGGTGTCGGACATCCCACCCGCTTAGCAAGACGCGGGGCTTGCAGGGAGAGGTGTTTCCACAGTCAAATTGGCAAAATGTCTTATGCGTCGCCGTTTGGACTATGGACCGGCAGTAAGGGCGACGTCGCCTTCCCAATCGGACAGACCCCAATCCTCCGGACGCTCGACCGCCACCACCTGCAATTCGCGGCTGCGATGCTCGATTTGAACCTCCTGAGGAGCAATCAGGCTCTGTTCGGGAACGGAGTAAATCCTCAGAGCGCGGACCGATTTTGAGCGCGGGTCCATCTCAAGCGCCACCGCAAGAGTGTCATCGGACAAACGCAGCAACGCGCCTCTCGCAAAGGTGTGCATTACCATCATCAGGTCGACCAGACTTGCGCGATCGAAATGCCCCTGCCAGCTCCACATCTGTGTCAGCGCTTCCTGATGGCTCATCGCAGGCTTGTAAGGGCGCGGCGAGATCAGCGCATCGAAGACGTCACACACCGCCCCCATTCGCGCGGCAACTGGTATGTCTTCGCCCGCAAGCCCTAGCGGATAGCCCTTCCCATCCACCCTTTCGTGATGATGTAGGCAGACATCGGGCGCCAGCTTGGGAATGGCGAGGGAATCGCTCAGCAAATCAAAGCCATGCTGGGCATGATGTTTGACCTGTTCATATTCGTCATCTGTAAGTCGGCCCGGCTTGTTCAGCACATCATCGGGAATCTTGATCTTGCCAATGTCGTGCAACAGGCCGGCGACGGCCAGTTCGCGCACCTCATCTTCTTCAAGCCCCCGATGTTTCGCGATTGACGCCATCAGAGCGCAAACCACCACCGAATGGAGATAGGTGTAATCGTCAAAGCTCTTTAATTCCGCGACACTGACCAGAAGGATGGGGTCATCCTCCACCTCTGCAAGGATATCATCCAGCACCGTCTCCACCGCCTTCGGCTCGACTTTCCAGCCGTTCCAGACGTCGGTGAAGATTTGCCGCAATGCCTGTTGCGAGCGCGAAAGGACTGCCTTGGCCTTGCGCCGAGGAGCGCCCTGCATCTGAACCGACCGCAACGCACTCATAGCCAGCTTGCGCCTGGCCGCCGCTTCCGTCGTCAATGCATCCGGCAGTTCGATGTCGGCTTCGTCATGCGCAGATTGCTGACCAGGCTCGCCCAAAGCTTCATCAATCTCGACAAATTGCACGCGAGATCGCGCAATCTTGTCGCGCTCCTTGGCCGTTGTGACCATGAAGTTGCCGCGCCAAAACGGATGATCGAACCAAGACCCGCCGAAGGAGACGACATACATCCCAAGTTCAATATCGCAGGGCGCAATCTTGCGCTGAGTGCGCTCGGACAGTTGGGCCTCGCGAGTGGTCATGAGGTTTCACGTAGAGACAGACGATCAAACAGGGGCTGATCAGGTCACTCCGGCCAATCCCTTAGCGAAGGTGTAACGAGCTGTTAGCTATGCCTTGCTTCTCTTGATGGTCGCGAGGTTCGCGCCAAGGGCATTGGGACCAGACGCGCGGCGCGGACACTATCCGTAGCCCCTCTTGCAGAGCGCTAAAGTCAACAATATGAACGTGTTCGGTGCTTTGTTATTTGGGCTCTGGCAGTGTCAGCAGCCACAATTGAGCCAGGGGGTGGTCGCAATCCTTATGCATTTTCGTTTGTCTGTTTTCCGCATGCTCACCGCGATTGCGTGCTGCGTTCTCTCGCCCGCAGCCATAGCCACGGCCCAGACAGCGGCACCGCCCACGCCTCTGCCTCTAAGTGAATACGGCAAGCTGCCCGATGTGGAACGGGTCGCCATGTCTCCATCCGGCGACCGCGTTGCGTTCATCACGACGGTTCAGGGCGATCGAATGCTGCTCGCAATTGGGCCAGATAAGAAGCCACTCTCAGCCATACGCGTCGACGACATGAAGATCCGCAGCCTGCGCTGGGTGGGAGAAGACCGCGTTCTGCTTGTCAGCAGCCAGACGATTGATCTGCCGAGAAATTTCACAACAGACAAATACGAAGCCTCGATCGCGCAGGTGCTTGCAATCTCAGGCGATGCCGCCAGCGGTTCGGTCTTTGGCGGTGAGCGGCGCTATTTCGCAGGTGTGTTGGGCAATTACGGTATCCGCGAAGAAGGCGGCACCTATTACGGCTATTTCGGCGGGATCGAATATCGGCGCAATTCCATGACCGGGATCAATGGCGGCAACTACACCTTTGATCATGCCCGCCCACATTTGTTCAAAGTCAACTTGATGAACTTCGAAATCGAGAAGGTCTCAGAAGCGGCCAACGCAGGCTACTGGCGCGACTGGGTAGTGGATGCGGAAGGCGTGGTCGCTTTCACGCTGGATGTGAATGAAAATTCGGGCGATTGGGTCATTCGCAATGCCGACCGGGACCGGGTCGCCGAAGGCACACAGGAACGCGGCGCGGTCAGCCTTGTCGGCATGAACACCGACGGAAGCAAGGTCATCTTCACTGAACGCGGCGAGCTTGGCTCGAACTGGTATGTCATCGGCTCCGAAGGGGGAGAGCCCGAACCGTTCCTCGACGACACAGATTTCGAACGCCTGTTTTTCGACCCCGCTACCGGACAGTTGATGGGTTACACTATCGGAGAGGACGAGAACGAGCGCCACGTCTTCGCCGACCCTGATCTGCAGGATAAAGCCGAGCGGGTTCGGAAGGCCTTTTCAAGCTACGAAAGCTGGATGTCGGGCTGGACCTCCGACCTCAGCGACGTGATTGTCCGCACCAGTGGCAACCGCGATTCAGGCACCTATTTTGGAGTCGACCTCGGCACCAACAGGGCCAATGCGCTCGCCTATGAACGGATGGCAATCGGACCGGAGCATGTGGGGCCAATCTCTACCTTCGAATACACTGCGCGCGACGGGCTGGAGATGGACGGGATCCTGACCACGCCTCCGGGGGTTGAGCCGGTAAATCTGCCAGTCGTCGTCCTGCCACATGGCGGCCCGCACAGCGCCGACAGGCCGACCTTTGACTGGTGGGCGCAGGCCTTCGCCTCGCGCGGATATGCCGTCTGGCAACCCAACTTCCGAGGCAGCACCAACCGCACCGCCGCCTTCCGAGAGGCTGGCTATGGCGAATGGGGCCGCGCGATGCAGAGCGACAAGACCGACGGGCTGATGGCTCTGGCAGAGGCTGGCATCGTCGATCCGTCGCGCGCGTGCATCGTGGGTGCATCCTATGGCGGCTATGCGGCCCTAGCAGGCGTCACGATCGAGCAAGGCATTTATCGCTGCGCAGTCTCCGTCAACGGCGTCAGCGACATCCGCGACATGTATCGCGAGGACTACCGCGCCTCGGGCCGCGACCGGACGACCAAAGTGGCTCTGCGCGAACAACTGGGTGATCCCGATCTGTGGAACGATGTCTCACCCCGCCGCCTCGCCGACCAAGCCGATGCGCCAATCATGCTGATCCATGGCGTCGACGACACCGTCGTGCCCTACTCGCACTCCGACCGTATGGCGGACAAGCTGGACGATGCGGACAAGCCCTATGAGCTCGTCACGCTGGAGGGAGAAGATCACTGGCTCTCCCTGTCGATTACGCGTCAGCAAATGCTGAGCAATGCAGTGCGCTGGGTGGAAACGCACAATCCCGCTTCTTGGGCCGAGTAATTCGCTCCGAGGGATCAGCCCTCTTTGCGCAAGGCCGCGACATCCTCGCGCAGTGCCCGCAGCTGTTCGAGGATTTCCTCGCGCTCGCCATGGGCTTCTTCGTCCGTGGCTTCGGACATTGCGTTCACGATCACACCGATGAAAAGGTTCAGGACGATGAAGCTGGTCATCAGGATGAAGGGCACAAAGAACGCCCAGGCGTAGGGGTAGACCTCCATCACCGGGCGCACGATGCCCATGGACCAGCTCTCCAGCGTCATGATCTGGAACAGCGAATAGAGCGAGGCGCCAAGATTGCCGAACCATTCGGGAAAGGCCTCTCCGAACAGCTTCGTCGCCATCACCGCGCTGATGTAGAACAGCAGCAGCAGCATCACGATGACCGTGCCGATGCTGGGGATGGCGCGGAACAGGCCGACGATCACCCGCCGCATGCTGGGCACAACCGACACAAGCCGCAGCGCACGCAGGATGCGCAGGGCACGCAGGACGGAGAATTGCTGGCTCGCCGGGACCAGCGCAATTCCAACGATCACCAGATCGAAGACATTCCACCCGTTCTTGAAGAAGGACAGACGGTAGGCGAAAAATTTGATCGCCAGCTCCACCACAAAGATCGCCAGCGCAATCTGGTCGAGCATATGGACCACACCGCCCACAAAGCTCATCGCCCACGGCGAGGTCTCGATCCCCAGTCCGATCGCATTGATGACGATGACGGTGACGATGAAGCGCTCAAATCCCTTGGATTCGACAAGCGCTTTGGCGCGATCTCGCCATGTTTCCAGCAGTGTCATGGTCATTTACATCCGGCTCGCATCATTGCTGTCGGTGGGCACGTTCACGGTCAGTCCGTCGAGCGCCTCGGTTAGGTCGATCTGGCAGGACAGGCGCGAGGTGCGACGCGCGCCAGCGGCGAAGTCGAGCATGTCCTCTTCCTCCTCGCTGGCTTCGGTCAGTTTGTCGAACCACTCGGCGGCAACGATGACGTGGCAGGTTGAGCAGGCCATCTGCCCTTCGCAAGTCCCTTCCAACGGCATTCCTGCTGCTTGGCCAACTTTGAGCAAATTGTCGCCGACCTCAGCCTCGCATTCATGCGCGGTGCCGTTGGGGTCGATGAAGGTAACCTTTAGCCCCACTGCTCTTGCTCCTTGGCGGCGGCGTTGATGATTTTGGCCGCGCGTTCAATATCTTCGAGGCTTGTGTAACGTCCAAATCCCAAACGGATAGAGCTTTTTGCCTCGGCGTCCGTGAGCCCGATGGCCTTGAGCACATGGCTGGGCCGTCCTGATCCGCTCGCGCAAGCACTTCCGGCGGAGAACATCACTTCGCGGCAATCGCTTAAGAGGCGCGCGACATCCAATCCTTCACGGCGGATGTTGAGGTTACCGTGCCAGCGGCTGTCTGCGCTGCCATTGAGGGTCCATTCGGAGAACAGTTCACGCGCGTGGTTCCAAAGGGCTTCGACATGGGCTGCGTCTTCTTCCATCCTCTCTCTGGCGAGAGCCGCCGCCGCGCCGAACCCCGCGATCAGAGCGGGCGAGAGCGTGCCGGACCGGAGGCCTGCTTCCTGCCCGCCTCCGGTCTGGACCTCCGCAATCTCCACCCCGTCACGGACCCAAAGCGCGCCCACGCCCTTGGGACCGTGAAACTTGTGGGCGGAGACCGCGATGAGGTCGGCCATCATAACTGGAACTTTGCCATAGGCCTGCACCGCATCGACCAGCAGCAAGGCGCCCGTCTCTCGAGCTCGGGCGAGCCAGTCGGCGGTGGGCTGGATCACGCCGATCTCGTTATTGACCTGCATGACAGCGATCATCCGAGCGCCCGTGATATCCTGTTCAGGATCGCAAATGCCTTCGCTGTCGACGCTCAAGATCTCATGTGCGCCTGCCGAGCGGGCTGTGTCGCCCACCGCAGAATGTTCGATGGCGGAGAACGCAACCGCGCCCTTACCGCTGGTTCCGCGGATCGCGAGATTGAGCGCCTCGGTCGCGCCTCCCGTGAAGATCACCTGCCCGCCGGGCGGGAAGAGGCCTGCGACTTTCTCCCGTGCTGCTTCAATCGCCGCATGCGCCTGCCGTCCGAGCTTGTGCGGAGAATGCGGGTTGCCAAAGCCTGTGCCATCAGGCCCGTCCAAATGCCGGATCATCGCGTCACGCGCTTCTGGGGCGAGCGGTGTTGTGGCCTGGTAGTCGAGGTAGATCATGTGAGCGATCTCCACGCTTCGGCGAATTGCTCCAGTTCTTCGGGGGTGGTCGACCAACCCATGCTGACACGGATTGTTCGAGCGGCGACATCGTCCTCCACCCCGAAAGCATCGAGAACCCGGCTTTTCTTGAGCGTGCCGGAGGAGCAAGCGCTTCCTGCGGACACGGCAAATCCCGCCGCGTCCAATCGGATCAGCAGAGCCTGCGCGGAAATAGTGGGATGGGTCAGCGCCGCGATGTAATCGCTTTGCTCGCCAAAGTTCAGCACCGCGTCGCCGAAGCTTTCAATGAAGGCGCCTCGTTGACCCGATGTGGTCACCCACTCGCCCGCCTTCAGAGCCGCCGCCATGCCGAGCGCTCCGGGCAGGTTCTCGGTCCCCTGACGATAGCCACGCTCATGCCCGCCCATCGGCTCAAGCAAACTGAAGTCGCGCACCAGCAGCGCGCCGATGCCAATCGGTCCTCCAAACTTGTGGGCAGAGACCACCAGCATGTCGGCCTTGGGAAGGTCCCATTTGCCTGCGGATTGCGCACAATCCGACAGGACAATAGTTCCAGTATCCTTGACGCTTGCCACCATCTCGTCGACCGGGTTCATGGTCCCCGTCTCCGAGTTGACGTGCTGCACCGCGAGCAAATCGCCTGCGCCGAACGCAATGTCATCGGACACAATCTGAGCATCCGCAGCCGCCCTAAACACCGCGTCATGCTCGACCGCGCTTACGATCCGGCGTTTGGCCTTGCTGCGGTTAAGCGCAATCCACAGCGCCTCGCTGGCGCCGCTGGTGAAGATGACCTCGCCGTCCCACTTGAGCGCCCGTTTGATCCGATCGCGCGCATCCTCCAGCGCGTTCTTCGCCTTTCGGCCCTCGCCATGCGGCGAAGAGGGGTTCGCCCACAGCGCAAAGCCCTCCTCCATCGCCGCCTTTGCCTCAGGGCGCAGGGGCGAAGTCGCGGCGTGATCGAGGTAGATGCGTGATTTGGCCATTGAGGGGCAAAAAGCGCCTTATTGAGAACGATTTGCAATAATTTGCATATAAGAAGTGCCCCCTATATAGAGCCCTCAAGCGCGCGCGCCACCCGGCGTGTTGCCCTCTTCTCTCTTGCAAAGGTTCCCGATGCCCTCAGTCATCTTTCCCGGCCCTGAAGGCCGCCTCGAAGGCCGTTTTTCTCCGCCCCCGCGCCCGCGCGCTCCGGTGGCCATGATCCTCCATCCGCACCCCGAAGGCGGGGGCACGATGAATGACCGGATCGTCCAGCGGCTCTACAAGACCTTCACGGATCGTGGCTTTGCAACCTTGCGATTCAACTTTCGCGGAGTGGGCCGCAGCCAGGGCAGTTTCGACAACGGGATCGGTGAACTGTCTGACGCGGCATCCGCACTCGACTGGGTGCAGTCGATCCACCCAGAGGCGCAGACGACCTGGGTTGCGGGATATTCGTTCGGCGCGCTGATCGGCATGCAATTGCTGATGCGTCGTCCCGAAGTGCGCGGTTTCATCTCCATCGCTCCGCCTGCCAACATGTACGATTTCAGCTTCCTTGCGCCCTGCCCCGCTTCGGGCATCTTCGTGCAAGGCGCAGCGGATACCGTAGTCCAGCCGAGCGCTGTGCAAAAGCTGGTCGACAAGCTGCGCACGCAAAAGCACATCACGATCCACCATGACGAAATCCCGCGTGCGAACCACTTCTTCGAAAACGAAATGGAAGAGATGATGGCGAGCGTCGACAACTACCTCGACTTCCGCCTCTCGCCGGATTGTCCGATCAAGTGATCCTTCGGATCGCTTGATCTTCCTTTTCATTTTGAAGGCGCATCCGCGCCTTCGTCCTCGGTGCTATTCCCTTCCCCCGGATCAAGTCCGGGGTTCGGGGCACCTGCGGCTCGCGCGCGTGCGCTCGCGGTCTGCTGGTCGCAGACCGTGCTGGCGCTACCCGAGCGGCTGGGCGCAATGTGGAGGCGTGGCACCAGGCGGCTGGACGAGAGGGCAGCGGGGAGAAGTGATCGCGAGCTGACCAGGCGAGCCAAAGGCCGACCGGCCGCCCGCAGCGGGTCCGCAGCGCAAGCGGAGGACGCCTAGCGAGGACGCACCCACGGATGTGGGTGCATGAGACAAACAACTCCCGCCGCCCGGCGCTTGAGGGCGCAAAACAAAACCCTCCCGCACCAAAAACAATAAACTCAAGCAATATTAATACGTTGCCATCAGCGACCCGTCCCTGAACGCAACTCGATATTGCTTGTCACTCGCAACAACTCGTGCAAGCCTCCACTCATCGCACATCATGAGAGGAGATTTTCCATGAGTTACGCGACCACAGCCAACCGCGCGAACCCCCTCGCTGCTGTTGGGGCCCTGGCCATCCCCGGCGCGATTGGAGCACTGTTTATCGCAGGCTTCGCGATCAAGCACATCGTCGTGGAGGAGCCAGACAATCCCACAGGCGTCTTCGTCCCGATCGAACCGATTGAAACACCCCCCGATCCCAAGCCTACGAGTGATCCGGTCAGTTCCAACCAGACGGCAAGCGTGCAAGATCCTCAAGTGATCACACCACCGCTGCCTCCGCAGGGTCCTGTGACGATCAACGTCAACACCAGCGGGCCCATCACTCTGCCACCAGGTGGCACAGGCGGTGGAGTTGATGGCGTGGGCACGATCAGCCTCCCGCCCATCACCCCCAGCTTCGATCCGGTGCGCGCCGCGCCCAGCGGCAATCCGGGCACCTGGATTACCAATGACGATTATCGCGGCAGCTGGATCACGCGCGGCTATGAAGGCGTCGCAGGGTTCACCCTATCGCTGGATGCACGTGGGCGGGTAACCAATTGCTCGATCACCCGTTCAACCGGCCATAGCGCGCTGGATGCTGCAACCTGCCGCTTGCTTGAACGCCGTGCGCGGTTTGAGCCAGCGCGCGATTCGTCCGGAGCGGCGGTCGCTGGCAGTTACTCAAGCTCGGTCAATTGGAGCATTCCTGAGTAACTGGACTAATTCCCCGCTTCGGTCTCCCCGTCTTGAATTAAGTCATCCTCAATTTCAGCGGCGCGGTCGAGCGGGGAAGTGCCGTCCGAAGTGGGAATCGTCCAGATCAGCACATTGGCAATCGCCACGAACGCCAAGATCACCATCAGGATCGGGCGCTTCTTATCGCCCGTCTGTCGCCACAGCAGGAAAGCCCCTGCAACCAAGGCAAAGGCGGCGAGCATCAAGATCGAAAGAACGAGATCGGTCGACATGAAAGGTTGAGTTCCCTTGCTTGCAAGCTGATGCGCAACAGCACTGGTACAAGTGACCGCTTGCGTCTAGCCTCTAGTGGCATTTCACACAAAGGAGGGAATCAGTGGGAATTTTTAGCACAATCAGCGACGCAATTTTTGGCGGGGATGAGGAAGAGAAGACGGAAGCCGCTCCGGCACCGGCAGCAGCTCCGCAGAAGACGGCCAAGCGCGCCTCAATCACGGCAGAAGACCTTGAAGCGCGCATCGGCAACATTCCAGGTTCGGACAAGCTGAATTGGAAGACGTCAATCGTCGACCTGATGAAGCTGGTGCGGATTGATCCGAGCTATGACAATCGCAAAGCGCTCGCGGTTGAGATGGGCAACACCGACTATTCAGGCAGCGCGGAGGATAATATCGCTCTGCACGCAGCTGTCCTTGCCAAGATGGCAGAAGCTGGCGGGGTCGTACCCGACGATCTGAAGTAAGCGCAGGTCAGAGATGAAATTGACACGCCGTCAGGTCCCCAAGGGATTTGGCGGCGTGTTGCGTTTCTGGGCCGCATTGCAACGCGCACCCCAGCCCCCATCTCTACCCCAACACCCGATAGGAGACGCGCGATGGAACAGCTTGGCCAAGATCTTGAAACCATGCGGCGCGTGCCTCTGGCAGAGGCCCACGTTGATGCAATTTGCGAGATCGGCGCGGAGAAAACCTATCCCGCGGGCACCATCGTCGCAGATATCGGCGATCGGATGGACACTTTCGTTTACGTCCTCGAGGGCGAGATTGAGGTGGTGAACCAATATACGGGCGAGCGCCTGCTCGAATCCTCGCTAGGGCCAACGCAGTTCATGGGGGAGATCGGCTTCCTCAACCGCGGGACACACTATCTGAAGATGCGCGCTGCCCAAGACACTCGCGTCATCGAAGCTCCGCGCGCTGCCATGCTCGATCTTATGAGCCGCGTTCCAGAGCTCTCGGACCACATCATCACGGTGTTCTCCGCGAGACGGCGCATGCAGTTCGAAGCCTCCAACGGCTCAGTGAAGATCATCGGCGCGGACCGCGATGCGAAGGTGCAGGCGGTCGAGCAATTCCTGTCGCGCAACCGTCTGCCCTTCTCCAGCTACGACATGGATGCAGGCGATAGCGAGACGCTGCAAGTTTGCGACATCTCGAACCACCAACCCTCAGTGATCCTTGGCCGCGACACGAAGCTCGAAGACCCCACCCCGCGCAAGGTTGCGCAATATCTCGGCCTTGATCTCGACATCTGTTCGCAGCGTGACTTCGACCTGTTGATCGTAGGCGGAGGACCAGCAGGTGTCGCAGCAGCAGTCTATGCCGGGTCCGAGGGGCTCGATGCCCTTGTGATTGAGGATACGGCGGTCGGCGGACAGGCAGGCACTTCGAGCCGGATCGAGAATTACATGGGTTTCCCCACCGGGATCAGCGGCACCGACCTGACCTGGCGCGGGCAGATTCAGGCGATGAAATTCGGCACACGCTTCATCATGCCGCGCCGGGTCGAGACGCTCACCCGGCGTGAGGACGGCAGTTTTTGTGCGACACTGGATGGAGGAGACGAGATCTGCGCCAAGGCAGTGCTGGTCAGCACCGGTGTGCAATATCGCCGCCTGCCGCTGGAACGACTTGAAGACTTGGAAGGCGCGGGTGTGTTCTACTCCGCGACCGAGATGGAAGCGCGCTTCTGCGCCAACACCGAGGCAGTGGTCATTGGCGGTGGGAACTCTGCCGGACAAGCCGCCATGTATCTCAGCCGCGCAGCGAGCCATGTGCATCTGGTGGTGCGTTCGGACAGTCTGGCGGCGTCCATGTCGAGCTACCTCACTCAGCGCCTCGAAGCCGATCCGCGCGCCACGATCCATTACAACACCCGCGTGACCGAGCTGCATGGCGAGGAGTGGCTCAGCGGCGTCACATTCACGTCTTCTAATGGCACCTCCCCCGAGGGAGAACGCCGCGTCGACACACGCGCGCTCTTCATCATGATCGGCGCTGCACCCAACACCGGCTGGCTCTCTGGCCTGGTCGAAACCGACGATAAGGGCTTTGTCATTACCGGCGCACAGGCAGAGCGCGAAAGCCCGTTCGAGACCGGCACGGATGGTATCTTCGCGGTCGGAGATATGCGCGCAGGCTCCGTCAAGCGCGTCGCTAGCGCGGTCGGCGAAGGCTCCGTCGTGGTGAGCCGGATCTGGAGCTATCTCGACGGTCTAAAGCGGTAGAGCTCGTTCAGCGCGAAATCATGCCGGTGACGATTGAGCCGAGGATACCGCCGAGGGGACTTCCGCCCCCGCCACCAGAGCTGCCGCCTGATCCAATCCCGGCTTCCTTGGCCATATAGCCAGCAACCGCCATGGCGAGGATCGGGAGCATCTTTTTGAGCATCCCTTCGTCCAGACCTGTCATGGCCGCAACCTCACCTGCGACCGAACGGCTCACATCCTTGCTGCCAAAGATGTTGCCGAGAATGTCGTTGCCGGGCGCCGTTGGCGTGGGGCTGGAGCCTAGAACCGCATCGAGCAGCCCTCCGCCCAGCGCTCCTGCAAGGCCGCCGCCTGAGCTTTGAGACTGCGAGCCTCCGCCCAGGATCGCACCTGCAAGACCACCCAGACCGCCGAGCGGATCGGGTGTCTCTGTCCCGCCGGTGGCGCTGCGGCCCATCCCAGCGACAATCGCAGGGAGCAGAGCGCCCGCAGCGGTCTTGGCAGTGCCTTCATCGACGCCCAATTCCCTCGCCATTGAGGAAATCGCGCCGGATTGCTGAAGCATGGCGGCAAGGCTCATGGTCTCTCTCCCCCTCTAGGTCCGGCGCTTATTTGCGACCGAACAGGCTGGAGGCCATGCCCGCAATATCGTCGAGCGGATTGCCGTCGCCATCGCGGTCGAGCATTCCCATGATGCCGGAGAGCTTGCTGTCGCCGGAGAGTTTCTCCGACAGATCACCCAAAGCACCCTCGCCGCCCATCTGGCTGATGATGCCGCTGAGAGCGCCGGCTTCGAGGCCGGTTTTCTGCGCGGCGAGTTCGACAGTGTCTCCCTCAGCCGGATGTGCCGCGCCCAGCGCTGCGACGGCCTTTTCGACCATCGAGGGGTCGAGGCCGACTTTCTGTGCGAGGTCCGCTACGGTGTCCGGCGATCCGGCGACTTGCTTAAGAATTCCGTCGAGCATGCTCATAATTTCTCTCCCATTTGATTCGTGCCGCTGAGTGTGGCGCAATCGAGGGGCAAGTCAAAGCAAAAGCCCCGCCCTGCAACACCGATTTACGATGAGCTGAGCGGAGCTTTAGAGTGTTAGCTGACTTGTTGGCGCTAGGCCGCAACCGGACCTGCTGGAGCCGCCTGACGCACGCCTTCGTCCACATGCGCTTCGAACTCGGCGAAATTCTCGATGAACAGCCGCACCAGCTTGTCGGCCGTGGCGTCATAGCCGGACTTGTCATCCCAAGTACTGCGCGGGTCGAGGATCGTTTGATCGATCCCTGCCGCTGCCAGAACTGGCACATGGACCGGCACATCGAAGCCGAAATTGGGGTCGCGGCGATACTCAACATTGTCGAGGTCGCCATCGAGCGCGGCGTTGAGCAAAGCGCGCGTTGCCTTGATCGGCATGCGGTTGCCGACGCCATATTTGCCGCCGGTCCAGCCGGTGTTGAGCAGCCAGCACTGCACCCCGCCCTTCGCAATCCGCTCTTTCAGAAGGTTGCCATAGACGCTGGGGTGGCGCGGCATGAAGGGCGCTCCGAAACAGGTCGAGAAAGTTGCCTCAGGCTCGGTCACGCCGATCTCGGTTCCAGCCACTTTCGCGGTGTAGCCGGACAGGAAGTGGTACATCGCCTGATCGGGCGTCAGCCGCGCGATCGGAGGCAGCACACCGAATGCATCGGCGGTCAACATCACGACATTGGACGGCACCGGGCCGAGATTGTCTTCGCTGGTGTTGGGGATGAAGTTGATCGGATAGGCCCCGCGCGTGTTCTCAGCCAGCGTGTTGTCGTCAAAGTCGAGCTCACGCGTCGCCTCGTCCATCACCACGTTTTCGAGCACCGTGCCGAACATCCGCGTGGTCGCGTAAATCTCCGGCTCGGCCTCCTCCGACAGACGGATCATCTTGGCGTAGCACCCGCCTTCAAAGTTGAAGACCGCCGTATCTGACCAGCCATGCTCGTCATCGCCGATCAGCGTGCGTGAGGCGTCGGCGGAGAGGGTCGTCTTGCCCGTGCCCGACAGACCAAAGAACACCGCCGTTTTGCCATCTGCGCTGATATTGGCCGAGCAGTGCATCGGCATCACGCCCTTTTCAGGCAACAGATAGTTGAGAATGCCGAAGACACTCTTCTTCATCTCGCCAGCATAGCGTGTGCCGCCGATAAGGATCAGCTTCTCGGTCAGGTTGACCGCGATGACAGTCTCGGAATTCGTGCCGTGGCGGGCGGGGTCTGCCTTGAAGGTCGGCAGGTCGATGATGGTGTATTCGGGGGCGAAGCTGCCGAGTTCCTCAGCCGTGGGACGCACCAGCATCGTGCGGATGAACAGGTTGTGCCAAGCAAGCTCGTTGATGACACGGACATTGACGCGGTGCTCTGGCTGAGAACCGCCGAACAGGTCAGCCACGTAGAGCGTATCCTTGCCGCCCAGTGCCTCCATGAAGTCCGCTTTGAGGTTGGCGAAATGCTCTGGCGTCATGCCCTTATTGACCTTGCCCCACCAAACAGTGTCCTCAGTCGACGCATCACGCACGATGAATTTGTCATTCGCGCTGCGGCCGGTCTTGGCACCGGTCTGCACGACAAGAGCTCCGTGCGCGGAGAGTTGACCCTCACCACCAGCGATTGCAGCTTCGACCAGTGCAGATGTGCCGAGGTTGGGGTGAATGGTGGCTTGGGTTTCGATACCCTGCGAGGCGAGCGATTGAGCCAAAGGAATAAGGGGCGCGGTCAACGGATGTACTCCTGAAACGTGGTTCCGAGCGCGCGTGATAGCGCGCTTATTCTGACGGAAATGAATCGCAATGAGCCGCGGGGGAACCGAACGCGCTTTGTGGTGAGTAAAGCGCGATTCGCGCCTGCTCAGATCCCTTTCCCAGACACCGCATATAGTCGCCGCAAACCGGCGTCAAACAGCCAAAAATCACGCTGCAATGCACAAAATTCATCGCGCAAAAGCGTGATAATTCGCCTTGCCTAAGCACAGCCAAGTGATGACAACGATGACAATTTTGCAGGCCTTTCGACGACTATTTTTGATGCACTCTCCTGCTTGATTGTTTCATGGACGCGATGGCGCTAGCTTCACTGGCATGCGCAAGGAGGAACGCGCCAAATTATGATGAGCGAAATCAGCGATATGGCAGGTGATGCGGCGGATCGGGACTCGCCCTCAGAGGAAGCGAGCAGCAAAGCGATTGAGATCGCGCTGGTCGATGACGACCGAAATATCCTCACCACTGTGTCAATTGCGCTGCAGGCGGAAGGGTATGTCACGCGGCTCTATTCCGATGGTGAGACGGCCTTGAAAGCGCTGCTCGACAATCCCCCCGATCTGGCAGTTTTCGACATTAAAATGCCCAAGATGGATGGAATGGAGCTTTTGCGGCAGGTGCGCGCGGATACTTCGCGGCGTGCGCCGCTGCCGGTCATCTTCCTGACCAGCAAGGATGATGAGGCGGATGAGGAAGCGGGCCTTGAACTGGGCGCTGACGATTATATCGCCAAACCTTTCAGTCTGCGCCTGTTGACCGCCCGCATTCGCGCGATCCTGAGGCGGGCGGAGCCGGACCTCGGCCTTGCCCCTGGCAGCGCATCGAGCGAGCCTGCCAATCCCAATATCGACCGTGGCCGCCTGTTCATGGACCCGGCGCGCCACCACGTCACTTGGAACGAAAAACCCGTTAGCCTAACTGTAACAGAGTTCCTGATCCTGGAGGCGCTTGCCGCACGGCCCGGAGTCATCAAGAGCCGCAATCAGCTTATGGACGCCGCTTACCCAGACGATGTCTTCGTGGATGACCGAACCGTCGACAGCCATATCAAACGCATGCGGCGCAAATTTCGCAGTGTCGATCCAGACTTCGACGCGATCGATACGTTGTATGGCGCAGGCTACAGCTTCAACGACGGCTAAAGCAGCATGACCAGCGATCCATCTCCGCCTGCGGTTGGCGCCGATCCAGCCTTTGTGGCGCGCTCAGAAGAAGGGCGCGGCATGGTCGCGCGCCTATCGCTGCGCACACGCATCCTGCTGGTCAACATCCTGCCGCTATTGTTGCTGTCAGGCGGATTGTTCTACCTCGACACCTACCGAACCCAGTTGATCAATGAGCGCTTTAAGATGGCGCGGATTGAGGCGCAGATCACCGCGGAGGCGCTGGCCGGGGCGAGCCGCACGCGGCAAGAGGCGCTGCTCGTCCAAATCGGACGCGAGCAAGGGATGCGGATGCGCATGTTCGATGCGGAAGGCCGGCTTTGGGCGGACAGCTTCGCACTGGATGAGCCAGTCTTCGTACTCGACGACATTTCGGACGACACTTGGGAGCAAAGAAGCGCGCGCTGGCTTGATCGCACGGTCGACGCCTTCGTCAGCGCAGAGCCCGTTCCCGAATATATCGAGCCCGAAGCAATGAGCGCGGATGCCTGGCCCGAACTGGTGCAGGCGCGCGAAGAAGGGTTGAGCCAAATTCGTCTCTACGGTTGGAAGGATGGCACCCCGGTCATCACCGCAGCCGCGCCCGTGGGCCTCAACGGATCGACACTGCTGACAGTGCGCAACTCGGTCGACATCACAGAGAGCGTCCGCTCCGCACGCACCGCTTTGCTGGTCGCAGTGCTGCTGGTGCTCGGCGCGTCCGCCCTGCTCTCACTCTACCTTGCGCGCACGATTGTCAGCCCGCTGCAACTGCTCGCCAATGCCGCGCAAAAGGTGCGGCAAGGACGCGAGCGCGAAGTCGAGGTTCCGCGCCTGCCCGAACGGAAGGACGAGATCGGCCAACTCGCCCGCTCGGTCTCCGACATGACCACCGCCTTGCGCCAGCGGATCGACGCGGTCGATAGCTTTGCGGCGGACGTGGCGCATGAGATCAAGAACCCGCTCGCTAGCCTTCGCAGTGCAGTCGAATCGCTTCCCAAAGTCAGCGACGGCAACACACGGCGCGAACTGGAGAACATCATCACCCATGATGTGCGCCGGATCGACCGATTGGTGAGCGAGATTTCCGATGCCAGCCGGATCGATGCTGAAATGTCGCGAGCCACTTTGGAGAATATCGACTTTGCTGCGCTGGTGCGCGCCATCATTGGCAGCCGCGAGAACCGTGCGGAGAATGAGGACCACCGGATAGAGCTGAAAACGATGGGTTTTGCAGCCAATGTCAAAGGCGTGGGCGCTCGGCTTGAGCGTGTGGTTGAGAACCTGTTCGACAATGCCGTCTCCTTCTCCCCGCCAGATGCACCAATCGAGGTTGAGATCGACAATGACGGCAATTGTGTCACCGTAACGGTGAGCGATTCCGGCCCCGGCATTCCCGAGGACGACCGTGAGAAAGTGTTCCAGCGCTTCCATTCCGTACGCCCGACTGAGGAGGATTTCGGCAATCATTCAGGCCTCGGCCTCGCCATCGCAAGAGCGATTGTTGAGGCGCATGATGGCACCCTGACGGCGGAAGCTCGGCGCGACGGCAAGCCCGGTGCTTGCCTCAAACTCCGCCTGCCTGCCGCGCAATAGGACACGGAAATGGCCCCTCCCGCCTCCCTGATCGTGCAAGCCAGCGCCGTTGCAATAGAGGGCCGCGCGCTCGCGATTGAAGGTCCGCCTGGCAGCGGCAAGTCCTCGCTCGCTCTCGCCCTGATCGACCGTGGGGCGCAGTTGATTGGCGATGATGGAGTGACGCTGAGCGCAAAAGATGGCGTGCTGATGGCTAGTCCGCCGCCCAATATCGAGGGCCTGATCGAAGTGCGCGGCGTGGGGTTGGTGACTTTGCCTGTCGCTCCGCCCACCCCGCTCGCTCTCATTCTGCGGTTGGGGGAGGAAGTACAGCGTCTTCCTGAGGAAGTCGCAAGTCGCACCTTTCTGGGCCTCGCCATTCCAGCCCTCCCCTTCGAACCGGGCACCATCGCCCCAGCCATTCGCGCAGAATATGCCCTGCGCCTGCATGGCCTAAGGGGCGGCCCCAGGGACCACTGACAAAAACCCGCTTCCCTTACGCGCCACAAAGCGCGAGAAGCATCGAGACCATGTCTGAACCTCAATCCTCCTCCACCGATAGCCGCCAGCGCCTCTTGCTGGTCACCGGCCTGTCCGGTGCGGGCAAATCAACCGCGCTCGACGTGCTGGAGGATCTGGGATGGGAGACGATCGACAACTTCCCGGTGCGTTTGCTTGAACGCCTGGTCGGAGAACCGCGAGGCGATTCCGCAGGCGCCCGCGCCCCGCTCGCCATCGGCTTTGATTCTCGCACGCGCGGCTTTGTCCCGGCAGAGATTATCGCGCTGCTCAAGTCGCTCAGCACCCGCGACGACGTGGACGCCAGTTTCATGTTTCTCGACTGCCGCAGCGGCGAACTCGCCCGGCGCTACAATGAAACCCGCCGCCGCCACCCGATGGCAGGAGACAGCTCCGCCGAAGAAGGCATCGCGGCCGAGCGCGAGTTGCTTGAGCCTCTGCGCCGCTGGGCAGAGATCGTGGTCGACACCAGCGCCATGTCCGCCAACGATTTGCAAAACCACGTGCGCGAATTGTTCGATGATGCGGACAGCGCTGGCCTTTCGGTGACAGTCTCCAGCTTTGGCTTTGCCAGAGGCATGCCGCCCCTCGCCGACCTCGTCTTCGACATGCGCTTTCTCGACAACCCGCACTGGGTTGATGGCCTGCGCGAACTCACTGGCCTTGATGCCCCCGTGGGTGAGCATATCCAGCGCGACCCCGCCTTTGCGACCGCCTTTGATCAGATCAAGGCGCTGCTTCTGACCGTGCTCCCGCGCTATGCCGCGCAAGGCAAAGCCTATGTCCACATCGCCTTTGGTTGTACCGGCGGGAGACACCGCTCAGTCTTCACGGCGCAAAGCATGGCGCAGGACTTGCGCGAGGCTGGATTTTCCCCCACTGTCCGCCACCGAAATCTGAGCTCGCGCGCGGCGGACGCTATTGAGGAAAACCCGCGCGAGAGGTCATAGGCACGGTGGTCAACAGAACAATGCGAATGGGGCGGCAACGCGCTCTTCGCGGCAAGAATACGGGCTAACTAACGCACATGATCGGATTGATTCTCGTCACCCATGGCCGCCTCGCCGACCAATTTGTCGAAGCGATGGAGCATGTGGTTGGCCCGCAAGAGCATATCGCAACCGTCTGCATCGGTCCCAACGACGACATGGAGCAGCGCCGTGCCAATATCGCTGAGTCGATTGAGACCGTCGATACTGGCAATGGCTGCATTATCCTGACCGACCTATTTGGTGGCACGCCCTCCAACCTATCGATCTCGCTGCTGGATGTGGGCCGAGTGGAAGTGATTGCGGGAATCAATCTGCCAATGCTCATCCGCCTCGCCGGTGCGCGCAAGAAGATGGGTGTGGTCGAGGCGGTTGAGGCAGCGCAAACCGCCGGTCGCAATTACATCACAGTGGCAAGCGAATTGCTTGGAGCCGATACCCCACAAAGCGCGAGCGGCGGGAAATAGGCGATGAGCGAGCTGCGGCAGAAAGTCAAAATCGTGAACAAGCGCGGGCTGCATGCTCGCGCCAGTGCGAAATTTGTCGGCGCAGTATCGGCTCTTCCTTCAGGAGCTGAAGTGAAGGTTGCCAAGGACGGCAATGAAGCCGCCGGCGGATCGATCCTCGGCCTGATGATGCTCGGTGCAGCAAAGGGTGATGAGGTCGAGCTGATCGTCGGCGGCGAAGGCTCAGACGCGGTGCTGGCTGAGCTGGTCGCACTGGTCGAAAACGGCTTTGGCGAAGACTAACGGTCGGCGGCGCAGCCGCGTCGACCTTTGAGAGCAAGCGGGACAAAGCATGCGCAAGCACATCACCGGCTTCTCCAATCCCACGGTCAAATATCTAAGATCCCTGCGCGACAAGAAGCACCGCAAGCGGGCGGAGCAGTTTCTGGTTGAGGGGTTGCGGTTGCTCGAGGATGCACGGGCCAGCGGGCATATTCCGCGCCAGCTTGTGATGGCCGAAGGGGCAGAGCGCAATGCAGGCGCGCTCGATCTGATTGGCCGATTGGAGGCTGAGGTTGTGGCGGGGGGCGGAGAGGTCATCACGACCACGCCTGACATTCTCTCCAAGATCACCGGCAAGTCGAATAGCCAAAGCGTAGTCGGTGTGTTTGATGAGTTTGAGACGGGGCTGACGCGGATTGATCGGGCCTCGGCCTCTATTTGGCTGGTGGCGCAGGACCTGCGCGATCCCGGCAACCTTGGCACCATGCTGCGCACTGGAGACGCGGTAGGCGCTGGCGGGCTGATCCTGATCGACGACTGCGCCGACCCGTTCAGCGCCGAGGCTGTGCGCGCGAGCATGGGCGCGGTCTTCACGCAAAGCTTGGCGCAGGCGCGGTGGGAGGAGTTTCTGCCCTGGCTTCGCTCCGGCCCGGGGCAATTGGTCGCCGCCAGCTTGCGCGATGCAGTGTCCTATCGCGGAGCGCCTTACGAGGCGCCATGCTTTATCCTCGTCGGGAACGAGTCCCAAGGCTTGCCCGAAGAGTACGAAGCCCAATGCGACCTGCGCGTCACCATGCCGATGAAGGGCCGCGCGGATTCCTTGAACGCAGCCGTCGCCGGAGCTGTGCTGGCCTATGAGGTGTTGGCAGGTTTATAGATTTGGGCGCTTTTTAACCACCCTGCGGTTAACCGTGACTGGAACTTCTTTCCCGGAGAGAGTTGTAGAAGGCGGGTTAACACTTTGCTCTTAGAAGTTGGTGTCGATGTTTGAACATCTGCAGGGAAGCGCCATGTCCACCGAATTGCGCCAAGCGATTGAAAAAGCTCAAGCGACGCAGACGTCGCTCGTGACCGCGACTTCGCGCCAAGGTGATTTTGACAAAAAGGAGCTGGTCAAGCTGCGCAGCCAGTTTCAGCATGACATGCTGGCGATCTCGCAGATTGCGCGGTCGGACGCTGAGCTTAAATCCGATCCTGCGGCTTATGCCGAATTTTCAAAGCGGCAGCGCGACATGCAGGATAAGCTTGCCCGCCATCAGGCAAAGTGGATGTTGAACGACATCGAGCGCAATCGCGAGGGCTATCACGATGAGACTGCCGCCTTGCGTGAAGCGCAGAACAGCTTCTTTCAATGGGCCAAACGGGTAGTGCGCGATTAGGCTGACCCCGCAGGCTCAACTGCGCGAAGCGGAGGTTACTCCGCTGCGTCCTTGCGGTCCTCCAACATGAAGCTAGGGTCGTTACCCTCGGCCTCATCCGCATCGGCGGCGTTATAGCGCGGCGTGTTTTCGACCAGCGGAACATCTTCAATCTCGCGCTTGCCGATCTCGACGCCCTTTTCCGCGAGGCGTTTGCCAGATGAGAGCACGTTGCGTTCAAAGCTGCCGACGAAGCTGTTGTAGTTCTTAACCGCCGTCTCCAGCCCGCCGCCAACCCGCTTCAAGTGCTGCGCGGCGACGCTGAGACGTTCGTAAAGCTCAGCCCCCATCCGCCCGATCTCCTGTGCCTCTTGCGCAAGACCATCCTGCCGCCAGACCTGCGCCACAGTGCGTGCGATGGCGACGAGGTTGGTGGGCGTTGCGAGCAGGACACGCTTGTCAAAAGCGAAGTTCCACAGGTCAGGATCGGCCTCAAGTGCGGCGGCGACAAAGTGCTCTCCGGGCACAAACATCACCACATAATCGGGCGCTTCTTCAAACTGCGACTGGTAGCTTTTTGCGCCCAGCGTCTGGACGTGGTTGCGCATGGAGCGAACGTGGTCGGCGAGCGCCCGGTCGCGCGCTTCATCTTCCTCTGCCTCGAAAGCCTCTTGATAGGCGTTGAGCGAGACTTTGGAGTCGATCACCAGCATCTTGCCACCAGGAATGCGGACGATCGCATCCGGGCGCAGGCGGCCTTCCTCGGTGTCGATCGAGTGCTCCATTTGAAAGTCGGTGTGCTGCGCCAACCCGCATTGTTCGAGCAGGTTTTGCAACGCCCGCTCCCCCCAGCGCCCGCGCGCCTTGGGCGCGTTGGTAAGCGAATTGCCGAGCCGCTGAGCCTCACGCCGGACCTCTTCTTGGCCCTCGCGCATCGACTGGATTAGGCCGTGAAGCTGGCCGAAGGCGTCTTTCCGCTGGTTTTCGAGCGTCTCGACCTGCCGTTCATATTTCTCCAGCCGCTCGCTGACGGGCTTTAGCAATCCGGCGACGGCCTCCTTGTTCTTGGCCTCGGCCTCTCCGAAGCGTTCTTTGGCCTCATCGGCAAATTTCTGTCGCGCGGCCTCCAGCACTTTGGAGCCGGTGTTCTCGAATTCTTTGAGGAGCTTGTCGCGGGACTCTTCCAGCAGGCGTTTCTGCTCGGCGAACCCAGCTCGTTCCGCTTTGAAATCGGCATTCTCTGCGCGCGCCTTGTCGAGCTCCGCAGCCAAACCATCCGCCCGTGCGGCGCGTTCGGACATGGTGGCGAGTTCGGTGACAGAGGCGCGGAACTTCTCGTCCAACTCCTTCGCCGCTCCTTCACGCTCAGCCAGCCGCTCGCGCAGCTCCACTACGGGACGTGAGGCGAAGAACCATGCGGCTCCGCCACCGAGGGCAGCGCCGACGATCAAAACGACAATGAGGAGAATCGGTTGTTCCATCCCGCATTTATAGCACGGAACAAAATAGGAACACCAGCCTTTTGTAGGATTTCCACGCCTTAGTTGACTTGCTGACTGCCCGCGAAGTGCCTGTACAAGCTAAAAAGTCCTGCAAGCGACGAAAGAATGATCAGTCCAGGCGTCAGCCAGGCCGGATCACTCGACCAACCAGCAAAGAGAAAGACGCCCCAAAGCGCTGCAAAAGCGAAGTTCGTGAGTGCGTTGCTGAGGTGACTTACCTGCCGCGGTGGGCCTGCATCCTCTGGAGGTCTTGCAAAATCCATCAAGAATCCAGCGAGAATTGCGATCAACGACAGGATCATCAGGATCACAAAGCCGCTAGATAGCATTTCCATCCACTCACTCATAAACCGAATTACGCCGCCGCCCGCATCTTCTTCAGCTTTTTCAGAGCCATGTTGCGCTTCAGGCGGGAGAGGTGGTCGATGAAGACGATGCCTTCCAGGTGGTCCATCTCGTGCTGGATGCAGGTCGCCATCATGCCTTCCATATCCTCCTCATGGGAGTTTCCGTCCAGGTCCTGATAGCGCACGGTGCAGGTCGCGGGGCGATCGACGTCGGCGTAGACTTCGGGGACGGAGAGGCAACCTTCGTTATAGGTCGACATATCCTCGGCAGGATTGAGGATTTCGGGGTTCACGAAGACACGCGGGTTGTTCTTCACCGGCTGGCGCTCGGTCCCGTCCTCCTCCTTGATTGGGTCGGCGTCCATGTCCGGCTCTTGCAGGTCGATGACCAGCAGGCGCTTGGGCACGCCGACCTGGATCGCGGCGAGGCCGATGCCGGGCGCGTCATACATCGTGTCGAACATGTCCTCGACGAGCGTTTTGAGATCGTCGTTGAACTCATCCGGTTCGACCGGAACGGACACGGTTTTGAGCCGGGGGTCCGGCACTTCAAGGATTTCGCGAATAGCCATGGGTGATTATTTAGTCGCTCGGGCGGGCGCTCGCAAGCGAGAGAAGTCGATCAGGGTGATCGGTGGACTTTGAGCATTGCAGTCACGCCGCACCCTCTGCACTTGGCGAGCACATGTTTGGTGCCGGACGCCTTGTAGCGGATGCCGCCGCGTTCCCATACGCTGTCAGCATGTCCGCATTCGGGGCATTCCATCATCCACTCGCGCGATTCCTTTTCGACACCGGGGCCGAGCAGCTTTGAGAAAAGGCGTTGGCGCAACCTCACTCCACCGGCCTCCTCGCCCGCAGCGCTTGTGCCAATGTGCCCTCGTCGAGGTAATCCAACTCCCCTCCCACCGGCAGGCCGTGGGCGAGCTGGGTGATGCGGACATTGTGCGGCTCCAGCCGTTCGGCGAGGTAGTGGGCGGTGGTCTGCCCTTCGAGCGTCGCGTTCATGGCGAGGACGACCTCGTCGACCTTTCGATCCGCCACCCGCTCCATCAGGGAAGCGATGTTGAGGTCTTCTGGCCCGATTCCGTCCAATGCGGAGAGCTTGCCGCCGAGCACATGGTAGCGCCCCTGAAACAGCCGCGCGCGGTCGAGCGCCCAGACATCGGCGACATCTTCCACCACGCACAGGCTCTTCGCATCACGCTTGTGGTCGGAGCAGATGCCGCAAGGACTGCGCGTGTCGACATTGCCGCAGGTGGAGCACTCGACCAGCGTCTCGGACACCGCATCCAGTGCCTCCAGCAGAGCAGGGAGAGCCTGATCCCGGTTCTTCACCAGCCACAGCACAGCCCGGCGCGCGCTGCGCGGCCCGAGGCCCGGCAACCGGGCGAGCGCAGAGGAAAGCGCTTCGATCTCTTGCGATGCCATGGGGGGAGAGATAGGGGCTAGCGCGTTGAACACAAAGCTCTTGGGCAAACCTTATGCGCATCATCTTTATGGGAACGCCCGATTTTGCGGTGCCGGCGCTCGACGCGCTGCATGGTGCAGGCCATGAGATTGTATGCGTCTACTCCCAGCCGCCGAGCCGGTCTGGCCGCGGCAAGAAGCTGCGCCCTTCCCCCGTCCATGCGCGGGCGGAAGAATTAGGACTGAAAGTCCGCACGCCCAAATCGTTGAAACCGGATGAGGAGGCGCAAGCCTTTGCCGCTCTGAAGGCCGACGTGGCGGTGGTCGCCGCCTACGGCCTGATCCTGCGCCAGAATGTGCTCGATGCTCCAAAGCATGGCTGCATCAACATCCACGCCTCGATCCTGCCGCGTTGGAGAGGCGCTGCCCCGATCCACCGCGCGGTGATGGCAGGGGACGAGGAGACCGGTGTGACGATCATGCAGATGGAGGCGGGCCTCGATACAGGGCCGATGCTGCATGTTGTGAGGACGCCGATTGAGGCCAAGACGACCGGAGAGTTGACCTCAGAGCTGGCGCAGATGGGGGCCGAAGCGATGGTCGAAGTCTTGGCAGATCTCGATGCGTTTCCGCCGCAGCGCCAGGACGACACGCTCGCAACCTACGCCTCCAAGATCGACAAGGCCGAGGCGCGGATCGACTGGACCCGGCCTGCGGGCGAGCTGGTGCGCCATGCCCACGGTCTCAGCCCGTTCCCGGGCGCGTGGTTCGAGATGCCGGGGCCAGACGGCCCTGAACGGGTAAAGCTCCTCCAGGCCGTTCATGGCTCGGGCGAAGGCACACCGGGCACCGTGATCGATGAGAATTTCGGCATCGCCTGTGGCTCGGGCATTCTGCGCCCCGACCGCCTGCAACGCGCGGGCAAACCGGCGATGGATGCCGAGGACTTTCTGCGCGGGCGTCCGGTAGCGGTGGGGACGGTCATCTCTTGACCCGTTTCGCCCTCACCATCGAGTTTGACGGAACGCCATTTCAAGGCCTCCAGCGCCAGAAGCACGGGCCAAGCGTTCAGCAAAGCATCGAGGAGGCGCTTGAGCGGATCACGGGCGAGAAGGTCGTGCTCCACAGCGCTGGGCGGACCGACACCGGCGTCCATGCGCTCGCCATGCGCTCCCACGTCGATATCGCAAAGCCGTTCGAGCCCTTCCGCCTGATGGAGGCGTTGAACGCGCACCTTCGCCCTGATCCCATCGCCGTGATTGCCTGTGAAATTGTCCCCGATGACTGGCACGCGCGTTTCTCCTGCACCGGACGGCGTTATCTCTACCGCATCACCAACCGCCGCGCGCCTTTGACGCTCGCCCGCGACCGGACATGGCAAGTCGCGCATGAGCTGGACGTGGACGCGATGCACCGCGCCGCGCAAGCATTGGTGGGACAACACGACTTCACCACTTTCCGCTCCGCCCATTGTCAGGCGAAGGATCCGGTCAAGTCGCTCGACCAGCTCGACGTGCAGCCCGCCACGAGCGAGTTTGGAGAGGAAATCCACATCCACGCAAGCGCCCGCAGCTTTTTGCACCATCAGGTCCGGTCCATGGTCGGTTGCCTGAAACTGGTCGGCGCAGGCACATGGGAAGAGGGCCGCGTCGCCGAAGCCCTCGCTGCGCGCGACCGGCAAGAATTGGGGCTTAACGCGCCGCCCCAAGGTCTCTACTTCGTGTCTGCAACATATCCATAAATCTTGAGAGGAAAATTCATGACCACCACCGGCCAACAATTGTTCACCACGCTAAGTGCAGACGGCAAACTGACGCTGGAGGTCACCGAAGAGACCTTCCCGGAGCCCACCGGAAACCAGGTGCTGGTCAAAATGGAGGCGGCCCCGATCAACCCATCGGACCTCGCGATCCTGACCAGCGCTGCGGATTTCGAGAATGCGGAATATTCGGACGGCAAAGTCGTCGCCGACATGCCCGAGCCCTTCCTGACCGGCCAAAAGAGCCGCCACGGTCAGCGCCTGCCCGCCGGTAACGAAGGCGCAGGCACGGTGGTCGCTACCGGCGATAGCGACATGGCGAAGGCTCTGATGGGCCAGCGCGTCGCCTGCGTTCCCGGCAACGCGTTCAGCCAATATGCCATCGCCGATGCGATGATGTGCTTGCCGCTGGGCGATCACTCTAGCGAGGCGGGCGCGTCCTCCTTCGTCAATCCGATGACGGCGCTGGGCTTTGTCGAGACCGCGCGGATGGAAGGCCACGATGCCATCGTGCACTTGGCCGCTGCGTCGAACCTCGGTCAGATGCTCAACAAGATCTGTCAGGAGGATGGGATGAAGCTCGTCAACATCGTGCGCCGTCAGGAACACGTTGACCTGCTCAAGAGCCAAGGCGCGACCCATGTCGTGAACTCCTCCGACGACGATTACATGAAGCAACTTCGTGCTGCGATTGCGGAGACCGGTGCCTTCCTCGGCTTTGATCCGATTGGCGGCGGTCAAAGCACCGATGGTGTGCTCAAAGCTATGGAGCAGGTCGCGGTGAGCCAGATGACCGAATACTCCCGCTATGGCTCCAACCAGGACAAGAAGATGTACCAATATGGCCGTCTCAACCTGACGGAGCCGACCATTCTGACGCCGTCTTACGGCCTGCAATGGACCGTTTCGGGCTGGCTGCTGACCCCGTTCCTCGCCAAGGCTGGGATGGAAACCGTCGTCAAAATGCGCACCCGCGTGCAGCAGAACCTAGGAACCACTTTTGCCTCCAGCTACAAGGCGAAGGTCGACCTCCACGCCATGCTGACCAAGGACGCGATCACCGACTATCGCCAGATGAAAACCGGCGAGAAGTATCTCGTTACGCCATGGGGGTGAGGTATTTGGATTGAGGCTCGCGCAGTTATGCGAGCCTCACGCGCCAGACTAATTCCGGTCAAACGCCGCCTGCATTGCGCTTGCATCGCTGACGCCATTCGCCAGCATCACCATCAGCAGAATGCGCGCTTTGGAGGGGCCGAGCGCGCGGGCGGCGATGAAGCCTCTTGCATCGTCGTCAACCTCGACATTGCGGTCGACCATGCCTTCGTCCACGCGGGCTGAGCGGACCACAGGCACGCCGTCCTTGGCCGCCTGCTCCAGCGCGTCGAGCACGCTGCGAGGCGCGTTGCCCTGCCCCATTCCGGCGAGGACAATCCCCTTGCAGCCAATGCCCAGCAGCGCCTCCACCGGCTTCGCGTCCATCCCTGCGCCCGCAATCAGGATCGCGACACGCGGCAAGCTTGACGGCCACGGGAAACGCGCGGCGCTGCCGTCACGGTGAGCGGGCGCGAACCAGTCGAGGCTCGACGGCGTCACCCGCGCAATCGGACCTCTCGGAAAGCCACGGAAGGCATCGACATTCGAGGTCGCCGCCTTGCGCACATCCGAAGAGGCAAAAACTGTGTCGCCCATCACGACCATGACGCAGCGATTATGCGCCTGCACGTCGCGCGCGACGTGCACTGCATTGGCAAAGTTGCGCAGTCCGTCGCTGCCCACCGCATCAGCCGGTCGCATCGCGCCGACCAGCACCACCGGCTTGCCCGCATCCAGCGTCAGATCGAGCAGAAAGGCGGTCTCCTCCGCCGTATCCGTCCCGTGAGTGATGATGATACCGGTGACATCGGGATCAGCCTGCGCGGCGAGAACGCTCGCGTGGAGTGCATCCCACTCAGTCCAGCCAATGTCTTGCGAGCCGATCCGCGCAATAGTTTGCGGAATGAGCTCCACATTCAACCCCAGCCGAGCGACCTCTTCAACGATTCGCTCAATCGCTATCTCGCCCGCGCCGTAGGACTTGCCGGTCGCGGATTGTGCTGCTCCGGCAATCGTGCCGCCTGTGCCCAGAACGAGGATTTTGGGTGTGCTCATGGCCCGCGCCTTTAGCCTTGCGGACAATAATGCGCCACATGGCAATTGATTTTGAACTTTTTGGCGCTAGATAGCGCTCTCCCGCTGCTTCGCGAGTGACTCGCTTGCGGCACATGGGGCGATTAGCTCAGTTGGTAGAGCATCTCGTTTACACCGAGAGGGTCGGCAGTTCGAGCCTGTCATCGCCCACCATTTCCCAAATCGGGGAAATTTTGACCAGAATTCCCGCCTAAAGCACTGAAAACCAACGCAGTGCGAGGTGTTCTATATCCCTCGTTTCGATCATACGCCAAGGGCTCTGAAAGCACTAGTTTGAGCACTAGTCTCTTAAGGTCGAAAACGCCTTTTTGCCATATATTGTAAGGGTTTGCGAGAAAGCCCCAAGCGAGTTCTAGATTGTCGCTAAGGGTTGGCGCGGGCTGAGCAGATTTTGCGGCTTTTTCTGCTAGAATGAGCTTTTGCTGTTCAAGCTCACCAATCTTGTTCTCAATCGCTCCGATGGCGCGCTCATTTGAAGCCTCTACGATGCGGTTTACGAGTTTTTCGATGTGATCCTCGGTTTCCTGCATTTGGGCCTCCAGAGCCTTCTTATTTGCCTCTGCACGACCAATTTTCATCTCACGGTATACGCGGCACATGGCGAACATGGCTTTGACCAGATTGCGGCTTGGTTGAATGCCTTTGAGGAGCTCTTCAAATTGCCCCTCAATCTTAGCTCTCGAGATCGACTTACCGTAATGGACGCATTTCTTGATGTCCTTACCATTGCCTTTCGTCTGGCAGAGATAATAGGCATACTGCTTCTTGCAGCCTTTAGACCAACTTCCGGTTAGATGATTACCGCAGCCGGAGCATGTCACGGCTCCGCGCAAGGGGAAGTCCCGATGCAGGTCTTTTCTGGCAGGCGCATTGGCTCGGCCTTCCATACGCTCTTTGATCCGTTGGAATGTGGCTTTGCTAATCAGGCCTTCGTGTTGCCCATCACGCAAAGACACGCCAAGCTTCTTCGACCCCACATAACCAGCATATAGCGGTTGCCGCAGGATATCGGCGACCTTTCGTTCCATGCGCTTGCCTGCTTGATAGTGCTTGGGAAAGCTTGGGTGGTTTTCGAGAAAGCGTGCGACTTCGTTTTGAGAGACGAAGCGGCCCGACGCATATCCTTCAAGTGCCTCGGCAATGATCGAAGCATTGGGTTCATCACGCACCAGAACCTTCCCGCCGCCTCTAGCCTTCTCATATTTGAAGCCAACAGGTGGGCGACTGATTACGGAATAACCGTTTTCCAGCCTCGCGATGATCTTCTGACGCGATTGGCGTGCAATCGTTTCGCGGTCCAGTTCGCTTACAGCCGCGTTGATGGTTTCGTTGAACCGGCCTTCAGGCGTGTTTTCGAAATTGAAATTCAGGCATTCGCGGATTGCGTTGCGCTTCTCCATCTCAAGGCGTAGGCCGAGATGGAAATAGGTATTACGCGCATAGCGCTTCAGATCGTCGAATATCACAACATAGTTGGTCTGAGGATTGACATCGAGGAACTTGAGCAGCTCCACCATGCCCTCACGCTTCATAAAATCAGCGCCGCCAGTGAACTTATCATAGAACACGGCTGCGACTTCGTAGTCTTTCGCTTCTGCATATTGACGGCAGCGGTGCTCCTGACTGCCCAATCCCGTTTGGCCGGGATCAGAAATCCGGCAATAGATCACCGCTTGCGTCTTCCTCATTGTGGTCATGGCGATCCTTTCTGGCCCGGTGCGTTAGCAGCGACCTCATTGTGGTTCTGGGTTAGTGCTTGATCCGAAGATTCTACCACATCAGAAGTCTTAGTTGGGCTTTCAACCTCCCCATAAGCTATTGATCCACAGCTATTTTGAGGCACCGGAAGGGCTGCATTTTCCCATTGGTAGTCGATTAGGCACACCACAATATTCCAAAGCCTTTGCAACAACTCTTGCCGTTTATTGGGGTCAACGTCGGGGGCGTTGAGCAACTCGTCGAAAGCAGCAAGTTCCTCAGCACTGAGATTGTATTGGTCGCTCAGCATTGCCGCCACAATGCTCTCTACGCTGAGGATGTCCTCATCAACGACCTCTGACAGATCGAGATCAGTCGGCACATTGCCTTCAGTGCAATGCGCGAAACCCTCTCGGAACGTTGTTTTGATATCATCGGTCATGGGCGTCCTCCACTTGTCTTTTGTAGTAAAAGTTACGCTCGCCACCTCACGTCTGATCTCAGAGATCAGCCTCTATGAATATTATCTCATATCTGGCGGCGAGCGCGCAAATTTGGGCAGGCCTCTAGCGCTCGATATCGGCACTCGGAGCGGCTTCGCGGTTCATCTCTTGATCGCTCGCATCGCGCTCTGCGGCGCGCTCTTTGAGATATTCTTCGCGTTCTTGTTCAGGCTCTGGCTCTTGATAAGCCTCAGGCTCCGGCTCAGATTCAAGCGTAGGCTCGACTTCACGAGCGCGCTCTTCCTCCCGCCATTGTTGGCGTTCATCGCGCAAATCACGTTCAATCTCTCGGCCACGGCCATATGCGGTCCGAGCAAGCTCTGAGAGGCCAAGCAGATCGCCTAGACCAAAGCTCCGGCTGTCATGCCATTGGCCCTCGGCATCCTGCCACGAGCGCGAAAAATCGGTCGAAACGTATGGACCTTTCTCGCCTTCATTGCGCCAGAGTGTCGCTTTGATCCGGCCATCGCGGATGGTCTCTTCAGGTATATTGCTCATAGTCAGCTCCTATCGGTTGCGGGTGAACTCTCGGGTCGGTGCGCCGCGCTGGCTTTCGAGCTGGCGGTGGAGAAGAAAGATGCGCTTCTCGCGCTCCGCATCGACCTCTTGGTGAACTTGGGTTTCCAGTGCCCCGCCCGGTGTCAGAGCTGGCTCTGGTTGAAGCTCAGGGCGTTCCGCAATCCGCTGATCCAGCTCTGAACGCGTTACGATCTGTGAATAACCGTCTTGATCGAGACCAGCCTCGGAGGCGCGCTCGGCGAGAAACTCTTCTCTGGAAGCCACCGTGCTTTGTTCAGCGGTTTCAGTGACGTCATGGGCGCGGTCAAACGCCGCTCCCATATCAGGTGCATTCGCGGCAAAGCTTGGCGCGTCCGTGGAGGCCGAATTTGTCATGACTCGATGTATGCCCACGTGCCGTCCGCATACTGGGGATATTCGGCAAATTCTTCGGGTACTGGCCCGACCATCACGTTCAGCAGCTTGTGCCCGAAGCGCTTTTTAACCCGCACCTTAGTCATATCACCAGTGTGCTCGTGATGCGGGAAGAACTTACCCGCCAGCTCGCGGCGCTCGTAGTAGGCGAAGAACTGAAGCTCGACCGGATGGGGCAACTCATCGCCGAACATGATGGCGCGACCGGGCTTAAGGCGCATGATCTCAGAGGCCGTCATCAGCGGACGCTCGATCTCACTGCGATGATGGCTTGCCTTCTTGTGATGGCTGTATTCGCGGCCAAGGGAGATAGGATCGCCCCGCCCAAACAATCCATCAAACAGGCGACGGCGTTGCAGCTTCGCTTCATCCTGAGCGAGCGTGTCATTGTACCTAAGTGTTTGATTGCCGAGCATGCGGCTGATGCGTTCAGCGGATTCAATTTCACGAATGCCAAAGTAAATTTGCACGCCGCAGCCCGCCGGGATGATCGTGCTTCCATTGGGGCAAATGTCATCCATTTGCTCGAAGGACTGGACGATGATGATTGGGCGAATGCCGATACCAGCGCCAAAGTTGAGCATCTTGGCCACCAGTGGAAATGGAGCGAGCAAGTGGCATTCATCGAGCCACCAATCCTGATCAGGCGCAGCAGGATTGTACTCTTTCAGCTCCCGCAGCGTTTCATAGAAAGCACGGATGACCGGAGACCAAGTGTCGATGAAGTCTGAGTCCGGCATCAGATAGAGGTTCCAGCGCCCGTCGCTCACAATCTCCTCAAGCGACATATTAAATGGCGGCGAAACTGAGGCGCGCAGGAACGGATCGCTCATGCAACTAAAGGCGTTTTTGAGCTCCGCCATGATCGACTGGAACGTGTTGCTGCTGTTGTTCTTGCCGTGCCGAATGATATCCGCAGCAGCGCCCACATGCTTGTGCGGGCAAGACTGCATCAGCCACTCAAATTTGTGCGCGTCTTCGGTGTTCTTGAGCACAAGGTTGATCGCGTCGTAGAACGCCGGAATGGTGAATTCGCCATCGCGCATAGTGACGGTGATGGCTATGCACTCGCCAAAGTCTTGCGCGGAAAGCTCGAAGAACTTGGCATTCCCGCCCGTCACAGTGACCGAGCTCGCCAAGAACTTCTTGATCCGCGAGATCATCTTGGGATCATCGGCCTTGATACAGACCGGATTGATGCGGTGCTGAGGCACTCCTTTGCGCTTGTTCGGCGTCCACACCGCGCATTTGCGTTTATCAGGCGTTTGGTCGAGGGCGATTTCCCACCATTCAGCCTTGGGATCATGGAAAATCTGGGTGCGTTGACTTAGGCCCGGTAGCGCGTTGAAAGCCCCAATGAATTTGAATTTCCCAATTCTTGGGCCCGCGCAAATCAGAATGCCCGCTGCACTGTTCCAAAACAGGCGCGAGGACCAGCGCACATCATGAAAGCCAAGAAAGAGAGCATTCTGCGAAGGTGTACTGTAGCCAGCAGACTTAAGCTGCCGCCACGTCGCCCAGTCAGAGCTTCCGTATTTGTTGAACTCGTTCTGGGCCATGACGCTTAGCGTCCCACCCAGAAGCCAAACAGGCGAATGCCGTAGTAAATTGCAAGTTTGGTCAAGCCGAACAGGCCAACGGCGACAACCCCGCCCCAGCAAAGCCAGATCAAGGTGCTGCCGAAGCCATCACCAACGCCATAGTTTGCAGCACTGAAGTCAAAGATGAGTGGGGAACTGCCTTGGAAGACCGCTGGAAACGCAAAGAAAGTGGCGACCACAGCAAGAACTGTGCTGACAAGGCTTGCCACCTTGGCTGCAGGGTCCGGCTCTTGCTGGTTTTGGTCGTAGTGATTGAACATGATTTGCTCCTCATCGAAAGGGGATGAGGAGCTTTATGAATCAAGAAGTAGCCAGTGCTGGGGAATTTGCCCAAACATTATTAAGCCGCAACGCCTAAGGGGAAAGCTCATCTGAGCCCTCCCTCTGCTAGGTACGAGACAAGGATACAAATTTGGCCAAGTCGAGCCGTGATTCTGGCACCAGTTTCGTCACGAACACCTATAAATTCCGTGGCCACCACCGCCGTTCAACCATAGTCCTTCATTATTCAATACGGCAGATTCACTGTTCAGTCTAAATGTAATGTACTCTCTGAACCCTGGCAGATAGACAATCGTATTTTGCAGCCCTTGGCTTACATAGACTGCACTCTGGCCATCGCGTTCCAAGTATGGCTCACGCTTAGCAATCCCACTTCCAATTCTATAATATTCAGCCACTTTCCCAGACCCACGAACACACCACGCACCGGTCAGACGACTTATTTGCGCTGCATTGGCTGCTTGAAACACCCTGTCCGGGAAATCGTCCGTTGTTTGTGTTTGGCTTGGCCCGGAAAAAAGAGGGTCACCCTCGCTCTGAGTATCGACTGACTCAGAGGAACCAGTTTCCTCGGCTTCTGGGGTTCGAGCACCATCGTCTATTTGCCCGCCCTCTCAATTCTCTCCCCCTGCGTCCTCGCGATTTGTCGGCTTGGTAGGATCAGGGGCAGGAGCATCGGGTTCACCTACTTCCGTCTCTCCGCGAGGGCATCTTTCCCAACCATCCCAGATTTCGCAGGCCCACACTTCAATTGGTGTGCGACCCTCAGGATTCGAAAGGACAAAAATTATCGAATAAATCCCGAATGCGCCAAGAATGAAAAACCGTGTCAGCTTTTCGCCTTGCGTCGCATCAGTAGGCCCTAAACCCCAAAACCGCAGCATCCGACGGACACAAAAATATAAGATGGTAATGCCACTTAGTGCTAGACCAATGTACCAAAACTTCTCCATTTTTCGTGATTTCCGTGACTGACGATACAAGGTATCAGTCTAGTATATCCGTGGCATTGCAACCTGCACAAGTTTGACATTTGGTCTTGATGATGGCCCCCGAATCAGCTCGAAGAAACCTCAATTTTCGTGAGAGCTTCTGTTTTGATACAGACACAATTCCTCAGCAGACACGGTTCATGACGGTCATCCGGTCCCAACAACTGAGACCGGATCGAAAATTTGGAGAATGTCGGCTGATCTACGGATTGATCACAGTATGGAAATTAGCACCTGCTTTGCCCATCCAGACGCTCCATTCATCTCGAAGATTTTCAACTTGAAACGAAGCAAGGCTACCTTGGGCGGTCCGACCGAAGCCGTAAAACACCACCGCACAGCCTTGCAAAATCCCAGTTTGAGGTTTGGGCAGGCTCTCACGGCCATCCAGCAAGGCTTGCTGAGAAGCAATCCTACCCGATGGAATGCCATCGCTCAGCAGCACGATTTTATCACCTGCCTCACAGTTGTATTTGTCCCATGTCAGCGTTGAAATAATCTCTGTGCTGGTTTGACGCGGCGCATCGCTTGTCGCTTGTGCCAAAATCTCGCGAGCCACTTCCCTTGCCACATTCGCAGCCGGATTGGACTTGCGTGTGATTTGAACGTCATAGCGGAGATTGTTCTCCCCATTGATCTCACCAAAGCTGCGAACTGATACAAATGTGCCGAGAGGCAAGTTTGCGATGTCGTTGGCGACACGGCGCGCCACGATCCGGGCGAAGGTTTCATCGCTTGTGGCCAAGTTAGAATCGCTGTTGTCGATCCGCACGTGGTATGTCGGGAACTCTTGTGGAGCTTCCGGGGGAGCCTCGCTGCATCCAACAATCGTGATTAGAACAAGGACGGAAATGAAGAGCTTCATCATATCATGTCTCCTATGAGTTGGTTCAGGTGAAGGTGCCTTTGAGCTCATCGCGCAGGGCCCCGAGCTTGGCGGTGACGTCAGCGAGAAAGTCATCGATGAACGCTGGCTGGGGCATTGGCTGAGGCAACTTGCGATTGCGGCGTGCAAAGATAGTTTTGCCTTTGAGCTTCGCACTGGAGCCGCGCACTTTGACCTTATTCAGCTCACGCAGAGTTGGAGCCAAAGCAGCCTCAATTTCGGCGGCGGATTCCAATGCCAAATCGTCCGGCGTTTTCGCTTCGAGGCGTTCGCGCTCACGCTTGGTCGCGGACAGCAGACGGATGTTCTTGATGATACGGTTGGAAGCCTTGAGCTTCGCCAGAGAGATACGCCGCTCATTCAGAAGGCGGGGCAGCTTTTCTCGCACTTTGCCAACGATGAAGTTCATCACCGCCAAGTTGACGATTGCCAAACCTCCCAGACTTAAGCCTGCGAAGACGCCAAAGTAAGAAGCAATCGTCTCGCCGATACCACCGCTCTCAGGAGGTGGCGCATCGAAGAGGTCATCATCGAAGGCTACAGCATCCGCGCCCGGAACGTGTGCCACGTCGCTAAGCGCATAGAGCGCGACAATGCCGATGAAGAAGAACAACACCATGATTGGCGCAGACTTGTCCAGCAGTGCCAGAGCTCGGCTCTCTGGGAATTTGTAGTGCAGCAAATGATGGCCAATAATGGCAATCATGGTGGCCAAGCTCATCAACCAAACGGTCGCTGGAATACCCGCACCCGGAACCTCTGGGCCGAACATATCCATCATCAGATTGAACGTAAGCCCAAGCTCAAAAGAGCCCAGTACAGGCAACAAGCCGAGCGCAGCAAAAAGGCCGACAATCGTGCATGTGACAAGCACCAAAGCGCCCATCGCCTCTGCTTTGGTCTCCTGCGCCTCGACCATTTCATTGTAACGATTGGTCATGTTCACGCCTCCCCCTGATTGGCCTTGGAGGCGTTCTTTGTCGTGGGATCGAGCAGCTCAAAAATATCGAGTCCGTCTTCGCTTTCACGCGACAGACGCTCACTATTGAGTGCGCGCAGTGTCGCGACGCATTCGTCAGTTTCAGCTTCGAGATCAGCTTCTGCGTCAACGCACGCCGCGATACGAGCGCGCAGTTCCTCTGCCTTTATCTGGGCGAACCGTTTCGCTTGGGTGTCGGTGAAAGGAAGCATGGCCTGCACATTGGCGACCATCTCGCGCAGTGTTGCAGCGCCAGCATCACTATCTGGCGACGGGAGAAGCCCGCGCTTGTAGATCAAATCCATCATCAAATTTCTCCGGCAGAAGGGATCAGACCTTGCTGATATCCCCAGCCCGGAGCGCGGCTGGGGAATTTGCTGAAAAAGATGATGGCGAGCTCATCCCGGCCCATCGGGTGCAAACGCGATTGCCCGATTGATGGCTGAGATTGCGGCTTTGATGACTGGACGCTCACTCTCGCCAGCAGCGTCGAGCTTGGCGCGATACTCAGCGAGAAGCGCATAGAGTTGAGATTTTGAAAGCTTCGCCAACGAAGCAGAATTGAATGTGGTGTGCATTTTTTGCCTCCAGATTTGGAGGCCGCGCCTATCGCGGCCTTTCTGGCCACGGTTTGAATCGGTTCATCAGCCTTTGCGGCTTCATCTCCTCGGAGGGCGCAACGAAGAGAAGCAGCGCCAGAAGCACGCGCTTGAAGTCAGGCCAAAGGCTGTTGATCTAAAACGGGAAGGAAAGGCCCGAATGGGCTCCAATCCATAGGCTAGGCTGCTCACAGCAGGGTCAGATATCCTCTGCTAGTTGAGCGAGAATGAGACATACGACAATCCAGTTTTCATTTGCGATTGGCTTAGATAGTAAAATTGGCTATCTGGCTGCACCTTCTTGCTATGGGGGAACTGATGAGTCGGTTTAACGAAGACAATGTGCTGATCGTCACAAATCCGCTCGCCCAACATCATCTCACGTTCATGCGCGACAAGGGCACGCCCAGCGGACGCTTTCGTCAGCACCTGAAAAGCCTCACAAGAGCGCTATTCTATGAGGCCATTGCGAAGATGAAAGACGCGCCGCGCGCTACCGGGCAAGTCGAAACAACTGATGGCAAATCATCGACAGGCGTCTTCATCGATAGCTCGAAATACGTCCTGATCGCTATAATGCGAACAGGCGTGGGCATGATGGGTGCCGTGCACGACAGCCTCGAAGAGGCCGCCATCGGCCACGCACACTATCTTCATAATGAGAAAAGCGGCGAGATTGAGGAATTGGCAGTAAGCTTGCCAGTACTCTCAGACAGCTTTGTCCTGATCTTCAACTCTGGGATGAAAACTGGACGAACCGCCGCCGCCCTTGTGGAAGAGTTGGTCAAGAGGCAGCACGTCAAAGCCCAAAATATTGCTATTCTGACAGCAACGGCGACGCAGCAATCGATTGAGACAATCAAGGCAGTTTTTGGGACGGACAACAATCCAATCAGGATCGTTACCGCAGCAATCGATAAATGGAATGACGACGACCCTTACCCAGACCCAGGAATGGGAAGCATGCGGGACAGGCTCTATGGCCCATCGAGTGTAAGGCTTCCAGCAAATCGGTCGGGAGAGAATAGTGGTTAGATCAAGCCGAGCCAAAAGCACTGCCAGCGGCCTGAACACCACGCCACAGTCATTGCCACGCCAGCATGCCCTCATGGGAGCAAGCGCCGCCGCAAATGACGACGATGATGGAAAGCAAGAAGGTGTTGCAAATAATGCAACAATGCCTGATAATCCCGAATTAAACCCGAAGCAGCGAGCAGGTTTGGAATTTGACGACGACCAGATGACTAGAGACTTAGGGCCCGCGAGCGTTCGCGAGGGCGGCTCTGGTTACATGGCGCTGTACTTCAACATTTCCGCAGAAGACCATCGCCTACTTGAGGCCATCGCCAAGGAACGCGGAGAAAGCGTCGGGACCGTCAGCAGAAAGATTCTTGAGCACAAAATCACAAAAGCACCAGAAGCCGCCTTCGACACCTCCAAAGTAAGAGTGCGGATCGCTGTATCAGAACAGACCCGAGAGGAAATCGACCGCTCCACCGAGGGGCAAAGCATGAAGAAGTCTGAGTTCATCACACATCAGATTTCCAGCTACCTCGCTTCACTTAGGCGCGGTGAGACGGACGCAGAGCCAGTGACTCCCGGCATTAGATAGACGAATCAAACTATGGGATAGACATATTCGTCTATATTATGTTAATCACCTCCTATCGAAACACTCGATAGGAGAAAATTGTGGCTAACAAAAACTTGATCGAGCTGGCTCACGGGAGCCGCTCAAACACCATAAAATCGAAAAATGGAGCGCCGAACTGGAAGCAGTTCCGGCGCTTTTTTGATGGTCCACCGACCATAGGGTTCGGCCCCAGGCGACGACACTCAGACAAATCGCAGCAGCCGCCCCCCACCCAACATCAAGTTAATTGGAGAACTCGCCATGCCAATCATAACAGCCCTTTCTGACGAGAGTCTTCAAGACCCCGCAACACGCTTGCACCTTTCAATTGTTGCTTGGTGCCTTTTCTACGGGAACAGGTACTTGTCACGTGTTAGCTTTCCCGACTTCGTCGCTTCCGTCTGGAGAGATTTTGATGGAGAGGTTCGGCACGCGAATGGGGCAATCTTCGTGCTAGAGGAAACCGATCACCTCTTAGGCGTCGCGAAAGATGGGGACTCCAGCCTGATCCGCTGGCTCTTTCTCAACGCTATCCAACCAACTGACCACGAATTGAATTCGACGTATTTGAACTTTCTGCGCTTCGTCGAACTCACATTCAGGGCTGCTGGCCCACCGGGCTGGCGCAACAAGCTCAACGATTGAGCCAATCCGAACCACTGATCTTGGCGGCGATTTCGCCGCCTTCTTTTTTGCTCTAACAGAAACGCGTTTGCATTGAGCAGGCCTGATTTCATCAGTCAGGGCGATATTCCAAATATAGAAGATAATCCCAACTGGGCTTACGCAAGCTGTGTGCTGGGTGACACCCAACACCGCTTGTCTCGCTGGCGCAGCTAAAGCTGCTGGCTCGGCAAGGGGAACCCGCTGCGCGTTCCCCGTTAGCATCCCCTCCGGCCAGATGAACCGCTGCACTACCCCAGAGCCGCACCTTCAGGTGGCAGGGGAGATTGCGGTTCATCACAGGGGTATCGCCCCCTGAACCACTCGCAGGGGAGAGTTCCTTCTCCCATTGCATTCCCATGATGAGGGAGCCTTCAGCGCTCCCCTCAACCCCATCGACCAAGGGGCTTTCGCGCCCCCTTGGATACCCTCGACCAACCGTGCGCCGATTGGATACCGATCAGGTCTTCCGAGACCCGACACCCACGAGCCAGAAATGGCGAATGACCAGCCAATTTGGCCAGCATTACCGTCTTGGCAGTATTCCATTGGACCTCTTCACAAAATTGCTGTTTTGTGATTTTCTTAAGGGCTGTCATCGGGCAGCAAGAAAAAAGCAAAATGGAGGCCCAATGCTCACAGGCGAAATCCGCAATCAAGTTGATCAAATATGGAATGCCTTTTGGGCAGGCGGTGTCTCGAACCCTCTATCAGTTATCGAACAGATCACCTATTTACTCTTCATCAAACGCCTTGATGACTTGCAGGTTCTCGAAGAAAACAAGGCGAACGCTCTCGGAATTGAGATTGAGCGGCGGATTTTCCCTGAAGGAAACGACGAACAGGGCCGTCCATATTCTGACCTTCGCTGGTCTCGCTTCAAGAACTTTGAGGCGCGTGAGATGATGGACGCGGTAGCGGAGCGGGTTTTCCCGTTCCTGCGCCAAATGGGAGAAGATGGCTCCAGCTACGGCGAGCACATGAAGGACGCTCGACTGGGCTTCAGCAACGCCGCGTTGCTCGCCAAGACCGTCGATATGCTCGACAAAATCCCCATGGATGATCGCGACACCAAGGGCGATCTATACGAATACATGCTCGGCAAGATTGCGAGCGCAGGAACGAACGGACAGTTCCGCACTCCGCGTCACATTATTCAGCTCATGGTCGAGATGACTAAGCCTAAACCGGAGGACGTGATCTGCGATCCGGCAGCGGGCACTTGCGGCTTTCTTGTCGCGGCAGGTGAGTATCTGCGAGATAATCACCCTGAGGTTTTGCGCGACGAGAGGCTCAAGAAGCATTTCCATGGCAGTATGTTTCATGGCTTCGATTTCGATCCTACAATGCTGCGTATTGGCAGCATGAATATGACGCTGCACGGGGTCGAAAACCCGGATATCAGCTACCGCGACAGTCTGGCTGAGGAACATGGGAAGGATGCAGGTCGATACAGCCTGATCCTCGCCAACCCGCCGTTTGCAGGATCGCTCGATTACGATGCGACGGCGAAGGACCTTCAGCAGATCGTCAAAACCAAGAAGACTGAGCTGCTCTTCCTCGCGCTGTTCCTACGATTGCTGAAAACAGGCGGGCGCGCTGCGGTGGTTGTGCCGGATGGCGTGCTGTTTGGTTCTTCCAAGGCGCACACTACTTTGCGTCAGATGTTGGTTGAGAAGCATAAGCTTGAAGGCGTGCTCAAGCTGCCTTCCGGCGTGTTTAAGCCATATGCGGGCGTTTCGACAGCCGTGCTGTTCTTCACCAAGACAGGTGTTGGCGGGACGGAGAATGTCTGGTTTTACGACATGCAGGCCGACGGTTACTCGCTTGACGACAAGCGCAATCCGCTTTTGTCGGAGGACAAGCTAGGGCTTCAGCTCGCGGTTGCTCTCTCAGATGAGGAGCACGCCAAGAACAACCTGCCTGATGTCTTGAAACGCTGGGAAAACCGCGAAGGTGACGAGCTGGAAAACCCTCGCACGGCGCAAAGCTTTTGCGTGTCACGAGAGGATATTGCGGCCACAGGCACCTACGATCTTTCACTCAATCGCTACAAGCAGGTTGAGCACGAAGAGGTCACACATGACAAACCAGCTGACATTATCAAAGAACTACGCACTCTTGAAGACGAGATCAGCAAAGGTCTGACTGAGCTAGAGGCGATGCTGGGATGAGCTGGCCAACCGAAAGATTGGACGAACTTTGTGATATCCAGATCGGGAGAACTCCCTCCCGCGCGGACAACCGATTTTGGGATGGTGGAACACATCCCTGGGCATCAATTGCCGACATTTCCCGTGATCGTGACCTTACGACGACCAAAGAATGCATCACCGATCAGGCCCTGTCGGCCACTAAAATCAAGGTCGTGCCTGAGGGCACAGTGTTAATGAGCTTCAAGCTGTCTATTGGTAAAGTCGCGATTGCTCGCATCGATACGTGCACCAATGAAGCTATCGCCGCTCTATCGGTAAAGAGTCCCAAGAGTCTCGACCGTGATTACCTTGCGAGGGCACTGGAATCATTGAACTTTGACGATGCGGGTGACCGAGCTGCGAAGGGTAAGACGCTCAACAAGAGGAGTTTGGCTAAACTCGAAATTCCGCTCCCTCCGCTAGGAGAGCAGAAGCGGATTGCGGCGATCCTTGATCAGGCGGACGAGCTGCGCCGCCAGCGCCAGCGCGCCATCGACCGCCTCAACCAACTCGGTCAAGCCATCTTTCACGAGATGTTTGGTGGCAACGAAAGTCTGCAGCGTCCCATCAAAGAACTCGGCAAAGTCTCCACTGGCTCGACACCTCGCACAAGCGAAAAGGAAAACTTTGATGGACCTGTTCCTTTTGTGACTCCCGGTGACCTCACGTCTAGCGAGCCAGTGAAGCGGTCCCTGAGCGAGGTTGGTGCAACCAAATCGCGAGTGGTGCAGCAAGGAGCAACGATGGTTTGCTGTATTGGGGCCACCATCGGAAAAATTGACCAAGCAAAAGAGCGATCAGCGTTCAACCAACAAATCAATGCGGTTGAATGGTCTGATGAGGTTGACCCTACCTATGGCTTCTATGCCATGCAGGAGCTGAGACCGCTTATTGTTCACAAGGGGAAAGGAGCGTCGACAACTCTTCCAATCCTCAAAAAATCAGAATTTGAGAAACTTGAGGTACTTTGTCCCGATAAAGGTGAGCAGATCGAGTTTGCCGAAAAGATCAAAGTAGCAAGAGCGCATCTCAACAATCTACTTGCTTCCCAAAATCGACTAGATGGTCTGTTTTCTTCCCTCCAGCACAGTGCGTTCAAGGGAGAGCTCTGACTATGCGCGGCGAGCTCCTCAATGTCTGGGATAAGGTCTGGTCCGAAATCTTCGTGAAGCTCTCGAAGCACGCTGATGCGCCGACTGAAATCTTCTCCGAACTCTATGACGCGGTCATCCCGAAACCGCAGCCTCCTGCTGAGCCAGACGAGCCCACGCAATATGACGAGAATGGACAACTAACGGACCCAGAAGAAATCGCCGCTGAAGAAGCCTATCAATCTGCTCTCCAAGAATTCAATTCAGCACGATCTCACTATGAGCAAGCTGTTTCCGGCAATCCAAACGCGCGCCGCTGGCTGCGCACTGAAATGCCGTTGCACATCACCAGCGAAAGTAAAGCGCTGGAGGCTTTGGAAGCCGTTCACGCAAAGGTTCGTGACATCATCGGCGACGAATTGACCAACCGCTATTTCCAGCTCGTTGAAGCCTTCATCGATAAATACAGCCTGCGATATGATCTGCGCAGGCCGTTCTCGATGCACCCAACATTGCCGGGTATATTCGCCCGGATGGTCCTAAACCTGAAGCTGGCAGCGCAAAACGATGCTCACTTGGCAACGGCTTTTCATGAGTTCGAAGACGCTTTGCGCGATCTGACAACAGAACAGACTCCCAATCGGATCAAAACCTGCATCGCCAAGCAGACCAACTTCCTCGAAGCCATTGGTCAAGTTGCGCCCAACGTAACCGGAAACACCCTTGGGGCAATATGCAACCAAGTGAACACTTGGCCGCATGAAAAGGTGAAGGAGTCTGTGAAGGGGCTTTACGGCTTCGCTTCAGATTATCCCGGTATTCGCCACGGCGGCACCCCCGCCAATCAACTGCGCGAGATTGAGATGCGTGACCTGATCTCAGTCTGCGTCGTTCTCTTTGGTTTCTCGCCTTACCTTACCGACCAGCTCAACTCAGATGACATTTATGCCATCGGGGAGGCAGCATGAGCCAGTTTGCATTCCTTCAGTCCGAATTTGCTGAGGTCTATGGCCTTGCAAGGAAAGCGGAGGTCTCGGCTCTTTCTGACCCTCGCGGCAGTTGTTTTCATTCGCGCCTTGCGCTCGAATGCGCGGTCAAGTGGATGTATCGGAACGATGCAAGTCTGCGCTCACCTTATGACAGCACGTTATCGGCGCTGATCCATGAGGGTTCTTTTCGTTCGCTCGTTGGCAATGCGCTTGTCACCAAAGCGCGCATCATCAAAGACCTCGGCAACGTTGCAGTGCATGAGACCCGAAAGGTTCCCGAAAAGTCTGCGACCGATAGCCTGAAGCAGCTCTTCGATTTCAGCTATTGGCTGGTGCGAACCTATGCACGCGGGACCAAGCCTGATCCCGCAATCCAGTTTTCAATCGCGGACCTGCCGCGTGCCGTTCAGGTCGAAGTTTCGACACTCAAGAAGCTTCAGGCGCTTGCCAAAGAGAGCGAAGATGCAGCAACAGCGCTGGCCGAAGAACAAGCTGCGCGCATCAAGAGCGAGGAGGATAAGGCTGCGCTCGATGAGCAGCTCAAGAAGCTTCAGGCCGAGATCGAGGCGATCAAGGCCGAAAACGCCAAGGTCGAAGACACTCACGACTACAATGAAGCCGAGACCCGCGACATCTGGATCGACCGCTTGCTCGCTGAAGCAGGATGGCCGCTCAATCAGGAGCGCGACCGAGAGTTCCCCGTCACGGGTATGCCGAGCACGTCAGGCGAAGGCTTTGTCGACTATGTGCTCTGGGGTGATGATGGCAAACCGTTGGCGGTGATTGAGGCCAAGCGGACCAAACGTGACCCACGCGAGGGCCAACAACAGGCAAAACTCTATGCGGACTGCCTAGAGCAACAGTTCGGCGTTCGTCCGATGATCTACTACACCAATGGCTACGAACATTGGCTGTGGGACGATGGAGCCTATCCACCACGCAAAGTGCATGGCTTCTACAAGAAGGATGAGCTGGAGCTCTGGCGGCAACGCAAGGCAGCAAAGCGCTCGCTTTCGTCAACCAGCATCGATGAGGATATTGCGGGACGCTACTACCAAACGCGGGCGATCCGGCGGATTGGTGAGGCCTTCCAAAAGGACAAGCAGCGCAAGGCATTGCTGGTTATGGCGACTGGCTCGGGCAAAACTCGGACCGTTATTGCTCTGATCGATCAGCTAATGCGCGCCAACTGGTGCAAGCGCGTGTTGTTCTTGGCCGACCGTGTTGCGCTAGTGAAGCAAGCGCACAATGCCTTTAAGACGCACATACCAAACACTCCAAGCGCGAACCTCATTGAGCGCCACGATTCCAAGAAGAACGATCATAACGGCGCACGCGTTTGCGTAGCGACTTACCCCACAATGATGGGGTTGATTGACGAAATGCAGAACGGGCAGAAGCGTTATGGACCGGGGCATTTCGACTTGATTGTAATCGATGAGGCGCACCGTTCCGTTTACCGTAAATACCGTGCAATCTTTGATTATTTCGATAGCTTGCTTGTCGGGCTAACCGCAACACCCCGCGACGAAATAGACCGGGACACGTACTCGCTCTTCGAGCTTGAGCGTGGCGTACCTACAGACAGCTACGACCTAGAAGAGGCCGTGGCAGACGGCTTTCTTGTCCCCCCGACACCGATCTCAGTCCCAACACGGTTCATGTGGGAAGGGATCAAATACGAAGATCTGTCCGACGAGGATAAAGAAAAGTGGGACCTCCTCGAATGGGAAGGTCAGTTGCCGAAAGGCGATGTCGATCCAGCCGCGTTGAACAAGTGGCTTTTCAATGAGGATACCGTCGACAAGGTGCTTGAGCACCTGATGGTCAACGGCTTGAAAGTTGCTGAAGGTGATCGCCTTGGCAAAACGATTATTTTCGCCAAAAACCACAAACACGCGCAGTTTATCGCAGATCGCTTTGATGCCAGCTATCCTCACCTCAAAGGGTCATTCGCGCGACTGATCGATTACTCGGTTGAGTATCCGCAATCGCTGATCGACGACTTCTCCATCGCGGAGAAGCCACCGCACATCGCGATCTCTGTCGATATGCTCGATACTGGCATCGACGTGCCCGAGGTTCTCAACCTCGTATTCTTCAAAGTCGTGCGCTCGAAGACCAAATTCTGGCAAATGATTGGTCGTGGTACCCGCCTTCGGGAAGACTTGTTTGGGCCCGGTCGTCACAAGACCCAGTTTCTGATTTTCGACTATTGCCAAAACTTCGAGTTCTTCAACCAGAACCCGAACCTTAAGGATGGCAAACAGTCACCCTCGCTCACCGAGAGGCTTTTCTCGACCCGCGTAGAGCTGATCGCACAGCTCTGCGGCATGTCTGAAGATGAGAAAGCCGAAAGGCTGGCACAGCTTGAAAGCGAAACCCGCGAACGCCTTTTTGAAGAAGTGAATGGTATGACACCCGACAACTTCCTTGTTCGCGCAAAACGCAAGGAAGTTGAGACATTTCAACAACGTGATGCGTGGGGCAATATCGGTCCCGATGAACGCGAAGTTTTGATCGGTGATATCGCCGGACTCCCATCTGCGTTTGAGGACACCGACATAGCTGCCAAACAGTTCGATTATATCGTCCTAAAAGGGCAACTTGCATTGCTGCAAAACGATGTCTCATTTGTGCAGTGTCAGGAGAAGGTGATCGCACTTGCCTCTAAGCTCGAAGAGCTTGGTAATGTGCCGATGGTGGCATCGCAGATGGACTTAATCCTCGAAGTTCAAACTCCAGAATTTTGGACCGACATCGACGCTTGGACACTTGAACAGATGCGTCGGCGCTTGCGTGCACTCATCAAACTGATTGAGGGAGACGAAGCGGTCATTATCTACACCGATTTTGAAGATGAAATGGGTGAGGCGACGACTATCGAAATGCCCCATTCGGGCATTGGAACAGACAAGCCGCGTTTCCTCATGAAGGCCCGTCATTTCTTGAAGGCGCATTCGGACCACATCACGATTCAGAAGCTTCATCGAAACGAGCAACTTACTCCACAGGACTTAGCAGAGCTTGAGCGCATCCTTCGCGAAGAAACCGAAGCCAGCGACGATGACATCGCAGTCATAACCAGTGAAGGTGGATTGGGCCTATTCATTCGCTCATTAATTGGCCTCGATCGTGACGCGGCCAAAGACGCATTTGCTGAAGTGCTGGCAGGTCAAAACCTCAACGCGAACCAGATCGAATTTATCAATCTGATTATCGACTATCTTACGGAACGCGGAGCAATGGACCCCCGCCGTCTTTATGAGAGCCCGTTCACGGACCTCGATGATCAGGGGATCAGTGGCCTTTTTCCGCAGGCAGATGTGCAGCGCATCGTTCAAGTGCTGAAAGACGTAAGTGGAAGGGCGGCTGCGTGAGCGGCCAAGTGATACTTAGACCAATGTTTGGACTCGCGTTATGGTAGCGAGGAAGAAACAAGGCGCATTGACCGACGAAGAGAAGCCTATCGTCAAAGCCCTGTTGGCCAATGGCTGGCGAAATCAGGACATCCAAGCCCTCGTAAACGTAGGCCGAGAGGCCACGATAAATAGCGCTCGTATAACTGAGGTGAAGGCGGACGCTCAAATTGTTCCTGCAACCGACGAGCAAGTTGAATTCTTTAAGATTCGGAAACAGTCCTATGATCCGAAGACTGGTCTAAATCTCTTTGATCATGAACGGCTGATCCGCGCGCGCGAGGCTATGATATTGGCCGTGCAAGTCTTCAATAGCCCAGCCATGTGCTTCAAAACCGAAGTGTTCACGATGCTTGCTAATGTGGCGTGGACTTATCTCTTGCACGAGCACTACGAGCGCAACGGCGTTGAGATAATCGGAAAAGACGGAAATTCTCTTCTGCTTAGCCAGATGATCAAGAAACCCGACTGTCCCCTTACCAAGGGCATGAAAGAGAATCTAAGGTCTATAAAAGTGCTCAGGGATGATGTTGAGCATAAGCTTCTCGGGCGCGCTGACTCGAAATGGCTAGGGCTTTTTCAAGCGTGTTGCCTCAACTTCGATAAGGCAATGTGCGAGTTGTTTGGCAAATCGCTTTCTCTCGCAAATGAGCTTTCGTTTGCGCTGCAATTTTCGAAGTTGAACCTTGAGCAGGCTGCTACACTAAATCGTTATGAAATCCCCGCTCATATAGATGCGATAGATGCACGTTTGACGGAGGGCATGACTGATGAGCAAATGGCAGATTTGGAGTACCAATTCCGAGTGGTTTACACTCTGGATGCCGTGACGAAATCAAGGGCGCACTTCCAATTCGTGCAGCCTGATACCGTAGAGGGCAAGGATATCAGAAACGTGCTTGTCCAGCATAAGCTGGCTGATCATGTTTACCCCTACAAGCCAGGAGATGTCGCGAAGCTAGTGAGACAAAAAACGGGCGCCCCGTTTTCAGCACACAATCATACGCAAGCTTGGCGAAAGTTTAAAGTGCGACCTCGTAGCGGCGCTGCTCAACCAGAGAACACCAACAAAGATTTTTGTATCTACCACGCTGCACACGGCGACTATACCTATTCGGATCAGTGGGTTGAACTGCTCGTTAGTGAGGTGAATGACGAAGCCAAATGCGCTGAGCTCAAAGGGTATAAGCTCTAGAACGAGCTGTTTTTACTGACAGTCCCGGTTTGGCCGTTGCCTAAAGGCCCGCGCTCTATGCGCGTAGCACACCGAGCCTGAAGTCTCGGCCCATTCGGGTGACGATCACTAACGTTGGCTTAGGGGTGTCACCCCTCAGCGCGCTTCAAGCAAAAATGGACGGTCTCCCGAGGCTCACTTCGCTGCGCCCGCCGTCAATTTTTCTCTCCGCTTGCACACCCACACTCTCGGCGAGGGCCAAGGGTTGCATGTGCAACCCAAACTCAAAGAGAGAAAAATGAAAACGAACTCAATTCGTATCTATGTGGCCTGCCTTGCAGCCTACAATAATGGCTACCTACACGGGGCTTGGATCGACGCCGATCAGAAGCCTTGGGAACTATATGACGACATCAGCACGATGCTAAACGCTTCACCAATTGCTGGAGCAGAAGAATGGGCAATTCACGATTATGAAGGCTTCGAAGGGGTCTCGATTGCAGAATATGAAGGACTAGAAAGTGTCTCTGCAAAGGCAGCTTTTGTTGGCGAGCATGGCAAACTCGGCGCGCAGGTGATTTCACACACTGGCTCGATAGAAGAGGCGCGCACCGCCTTGGTCGATGGCTACCTTGGCCAATATGACAGCCTCGCAGACTACGTGCAGGACGTGACAGAAGAGGGCATAAAAATCCCAGAGTCCCTTCAATACTATATTGATTGGCAAGCTATGGCGCGCGATTTCGAGATTTCAGGAGACCTGTTCACGGTCGAGACTGCCATTGATGAGGTTCATGTCTTTATGGGGGCATAAGCTGTCCCCAACAGAGCCAGTCTCTTTCTTATCGCTCGATTTCAGGCCCTTCATGGTCGGGGCCAGAATCTTGGTCAAGATCATCCCGTTCAGTAGTTTCGCGCAGCCTTTGCTCCAGAAACTCTCTTTGTCTGATTTCTTGCTCAGCGGAACGATCTTCAGGCGGAGGCTGCGGCTGTTGAGCGGGTTGCTCACGCTCAGGTCCACTATGTAGAGCCTCCTTGCGGCGCATAGCCAGAAACCGCTCTTTATCGGCCTCAATTTCCTTAGCCTGACGGTTGAATTCGTTTTGACGCTCACGTGCTTGCTCAGCGAGCCTTTGGCGTTCTTCGATCTGATCAAAAATGATCTTTTCACGCGCTTCTCGATCACGCTGCTGCGCCGCTTCTGTCTCCAAGCGGTTCTGTTCAGCTATTCGGCGATGCTGCCCTGTAATGCGGTCCCAAAGCCCTAGAATGCCGCGCCGGAAGCGTTCTTGCCGTTCGGCCTGTTCTTGTATTTGGCGCTGTTGTTGCTCTTGATCAAAGCGCTGCCGCTCGGCGCGTTGCTCTTCGATCATGCGCTGCTTTTCAGCTTCACGGCGCTCCTTGTCTGCTTTCGCTTGGCTTGCTTGCTCATTGTAAACGCGCCCGAGCATCTGGCTCATATCTTGAGCCATAGCATCTCTCGCAGCTTCCACATTCGGCAATTCGCTTGGATCACCCAAACGCTCATTGACCTGCTTGGTTTTGATGCCAGCGCGGCGCGCTATTGAATGCACTTCGCCATCGGTATCGACCGCGACAAAGCCGCGCCTATCACCTTGCGCCAGATAGAACCCGCGTTCCTTGAGAGCATGTGAGAAGGTCTGGACGCTATCTGAGATGGCCCAGCTATCGGAAATCGCTTCTCGCACCTCGTTCGGGTGCTTTTCGTGTCGTTTGGCCTGCTGCCATTCGGCAAGATTGTAGTTTCTTGGATCACGCTTTGAGCGGTCTGCAAAACCCTCCGGCATGCGCCAGCCATGCTCCCGATAGAGCTCGCGGCTGACTTCCTGCAATTTCTCACGGTCAAAGCTCATATTGCGCGCCGTCATGCTTTCACCATCAATGCGGCTCCACACCGCATGGGCATGGCGGCGCATACCGCCGGGGCCTTCTTTCTCATGAAAGACGATGGCGCGCGGTTGCCCACTAAGGCCCAGGCGCTCTTCAGCGCGATCAATTGCGGCCTCAAACTCCTCAGAGCTGACTCGTGCGTCAGGCGGAGGGTTGAGTGAAAGCGAATAGAGAAACTGCTTGCACTTAGTTGCTCGGCTAATGGCGTAGGTTTCATTGAGAGCGCCGTGCAGGTCATCGGCGGCAAAACCGCGAATGTCATGCACGGTCACATGATCATTTTCATGGCTCATCAGGTGATCAGCCAAGTTCTTGGCACCACCACGGCTATTGCCTTCGAGGATCATGGGGCTGGACCATCAGGCTTGATGCCAAGCGCTTTGATCAGATCATGGCGGATTTTCTCAATCGTCAGGCAAGTAGCTTGCAGCGTCAGCAGCGTATCAGGCGATTCCGGCAGAGCGCCATTGCGCGCAGCATCGGCGATATCGCGCATGGAACGCGGCATGTCGGAAGAACCCAGCGCGGCAAGAATGCGCGCCAGCAACACTTCGTCATTTCGCGGCTTGCGGGAGGCTTGTGGACGCGCCTTTTCAATCAGTCCCAGCTCTTCACGCACATATTGCGAAACCGTCTTGCGACCCGCCTTCGCTTCCAAGGCCGCATATTGTTCAAACGATAGTCGGATTGAGAGTCTGCGTTCTTCCATCACGCACCTCACAATCCCAAATCAGGCTCATTCAAGCCCGGATCATCAAGTTCATCCCAATCAATATCAGCGTGTTTGAGCTGGTGTTCCCAGTCGCTCAATTCCTCGAAAATCTGTTCTAGAAAAGCGTGGTCCGGCCCACCAGTTTCCCTGACGCAAAACCATCCGGGGGATGGTTTTGGACGGGAAACTCCCGAGCGCAAGCGAAGGGTCAGAAAGGCGTCAGCCTTACCCTTCAGCCAGCGCCTCTTTCACCAGCGCAATTGCCTCCTCGCTGTCCCACTCATAGCCGCCTGCGACACGCAGGATCTCTTTGCCTTCAGCATCGAACAGCACCGTCACGGGCAGCACCCCGCCATCGGTGAAGGCCACCGCGAGATCGTTTTCGGGGTCGAGCCATTGTTCGAGGTTCCGGAAATCGCGTTGAGCAAAGAAAGGGACCACCACATCAGCGCCGCGATTGTCCTGGCTGATGGTCAGGACTTTCAGCTCCCCGTCCAGCTCGGAGGCAAGATTGTCGAGCGCGGGCATCTCGGTCACGCATGGGCCGCACCATGTCGCCCACAGGTTCACCAAGACCGGCTGATCGAGCTCTGCCAAGTTCAGCGTGTTGCCTTCGGGGTCCGAGAAGCTCAGCGGCGGCAGCTCGGTTCCGGCAAAGGCGCGCACCACCTGACCCGGCAATTGCGGCGGGGGCGGAGGAGGTGTATGGCTGGGGCCTATACTATCGGATGCACTAGCAGCGCTTTCTTGCGCCGCATCGCTCGCCCCACTATCGCAAGCCGCAAGAGCAAGGCCGGTAGCGGCCAACAAGGCAGTGATACGAAGCATGAGCGACTCCCAGAACCAGAACAAAGACGCCACCAACACGATGTGGGGCGGGCGTTTCGCTGAAGGGCCTAGCGCGATCATGCGCGAAATCAATGCCTCGATCCCCTTCGACAAGGCTTTGTGGCGCGAAGATATCCGCGCATCGAAAGCCCATGTGGCCATGCTGGGCGCGCAGGGAATCGTCTCTGCCGAGGACGCGGCGACCATCGCAAAGGGCCTCGACCAGATCGCGGGCGAGTATGAGCGCGACGGCGTGCCAGAGGATTGGGACCTCGAAGACATCCACATGACGGTGGAGGCTCGCCTGACCGAGCTGATCGGGCCAGTCGCCGGACGCCTGCACACCGCGCGCAGCCGCAACGATCAGGTCGCGACCGATTTCAAGCTGTGGGTCCGCACCGCCAATGGCCGCGCTCTTGCCGCGCTGGCGGCTCTGCGCAGCGCTTTGGTGGAACGGGCCGAGGAGCACTGCGAGACGATCATGCCCGGCTTCACCCATTTGCAGACCGCACAGCCAGTGACATTGGGCCACCACCTGATGGCCTATTACGAGATGCTCAGCCGCGATGCTGCCCGGTTTGAGGCGGCGCAGGAGCGGTTGGACGAATGTCCGCTTGGCTCAGCGGCACTGGCTGGGACGGGCTTTCCGATTGACCGCGACGCAACCGCCAGCACGCTCGGCTTCGCTCGGCCGACGCGCAATTCGCTCGACGCGGTGTCGGACAGGGACTTCGCGCTCGATTATCTCATGGCCGCGAGCCAATGCGCGATCCACCTCTCGCGCCTTGCCGAGGAATTGATCCTCTGGGCGAGCCAGCCCTTCGGCTTCGCCTCGCTGCCCGACCAGCTCTCCACTGGCTCGTCGATCATGCCGCAAAAGCGCAACCCTGACGCTGCCGAGCTGGTGCGCGGGCATACCGGGCGGATCGTGGGCGCTTGCACATCGCTGATGGTGACGATGAAGGGCCTGCCGCTCGCCTATTCAAAGGACATGCAGGACGACAAACCGCCGGTCTTCGAAGCCGCTGGCCTGTTCGATCTCTCGCTTGCCGCGATGATCGGGATGATCGCTCAGACAACTTTCAAGCCCGACCGGATGCGCGGTGCCGCTGCCGCCGGTCACGCGACCGCGACTGACCTCGCCGACTGGTTGGTGCGCGAAGCAGACATCCCATTCCGCGAAGCCCACCACATTACGGGCGAGGCCGTGAAGTTGGCGGACAGCAAGGCCTGCTCTTTGGAGGAACTGTCCCTGGACGACCTCAAAGCCATCGACGCACGGATTGACGACCGCGTGTTCAAGGCGCTTTCGATCGAAGCCTCCGTCGCCAGTCGCGCTTCCTATGGCGGGACCGCGCCGGATCAGGTAAGACAGCGCGTGGCTGAGGCGCGGGCGCGTTTGGCCAAGGAAGCAGGAGCGAGTGAATAATGCGCATTTCCGTGATCGCTGTAGCAGCGCCTGTGTGCGCCCTTGCCCTGTCTGCTTGCGGAGCGCGCGCGCCGCTTGAACCTGCGCCCGGGAACAGCGCCCCGCCTGCCTCGTTTGGAACAACCGAAAGCCCCGATCCTGAGCAGATGCTCGAGCTTGAGGCACTCGCCGCACCGGAGCGCAGCGTTGAACTGCGCCGCCGCTCCGAAGAACGCGAGGACGATCCCTTCGACCTGCCACCAGAGTAAAGACCCAAACCTCTCATGGACCATTTCGCAATTCGAGACGGCGTAATGCACGCCGAAGACGTTCCTCTGCCTGAGATTGCCGAGGCCGTGGGCACCCCGGTCTATGTCTATTCGCGCGCCACTCTTGAACGCCACGCGCGGGTCTTCCGCGAGGCTCTGGACGGCGTGCCCAACAAGCTGATCGCCTTCGCGGTGAAGGCCAATCCGAACCTCGCCGTGCTCAAGGTGTTGCAGCGCCAGGGCTATGGCGCAGACGTGGTTTCGGTCGGCGAGATGCGGCGCGCTCTGGCGGCTGGGATTGCACCAGAAAAGATCGTCTTCTCTGGCGTTGGCAAGACGCGCGCTGAGCTCGAAGCCGCTCTGGAAGCGGGCATCGGTCAGTTCAATATTGAGAGCGAGGAAGAGGGGCTGGAGCTCGCCGAACTCGCGGAAGCCAAGGGTGTCGAGGCGGCTTGCGCCTTGCGGATCAACCCCGATGTCGATGCGGGAACGCATGACAAGATCTCGACCGGCAAAGCGGACAACAAATTTGGCGTACCGATCAATGAGGCCGGGCAGATTTTCGGCAAGCTGGCAGGCCGTCCCGGAGTGCATCTGCGTGGTGTGGCTGTCCATATTGGTAGCCAGCTGGGCGATCTGGCGCCGCTCGAAGCAGCGTTTGAAAAGCTTGGCGAGCTGGTCAAGGCGTTGCGCGGTGCAGGACACACGATCACTCACGTCGATCTGGGTGGAGGGCTAGGCGTCCCCTACAAGCAGGGCGAGAACCCGCCGCCACCGGCCGAATATGGCGCGATGGTTGCGCGGGTAACGAAGGACTGGGGCGTCAGCCTGATCTTTGAACCGGGCCGGGTTATTGCAGGGAATGCCGGCGTGCTGCTTACCCGCGTGGTGCGAGTGAAGCGCGGGATCAACGATCCTTTCGTGATTGTCGATGCGGCGATGAATGACCTCGCGCGCCCTGCCCTCTACGGTGCCTATCATGACTTCACCGCCGTCCAGCCAAGCGGCAAAGACATGACAGCCAACATTGTCGGCCCGATCTGCGAAACCGGCGACACCTTCGCGATGGGCCGCCTGTGCGACGCACTTGTCGCAGGCGATTTGGCTGTGTTCCGGACCGCCGGAGCCTATGGCGCGACTATGGCATCCTCCTACAATTCGCGGGGTTTTGTGGCCGAGGTTTTGGTCGATGGCGACAAATTCGCTGTGGTGGCCGACCGTATCGACGCCGGCGCGATTATGGATGCCGAGCGTGTTCCCGAGTGGCTGGCCTGAGTGTCTGGCGTAACCCACCCGCGATGAGCGAACTTGCCTCCCTTCCCCTATTCCACCGCATCGCTGGACAAAGCGTGCTGGTGCTGGGCGAGGGAGAGGCAGCAGAGCCCAAGCGCCGTCTGGTCGAGCGGGCTGGCGGCATCATCATCGACGATCAACAACGCGCCATTGATGAAGGCGTTCGCATCGCATTCGTCGCCTATGATGACGCGAAGGCTTGCGAGGTCGCGGCGATCAATCTGCGCTGTGCCGGGATGCTAGTAAACGTCGTCGACAAGCCGGAACTGTGTGACTTCACCACGCCCAGTATCCTCGACCGCAATCCGCTGTTGATTGCGATTGGAACCGGCGGAGCCTCGGCAGGACTGGCGAAGCATGTTCGTCTGCGGCTCGAGCGCATTTTGCCGCAGACGGTGGGCAAACTCGCCAACGCATTGTTTGCGGCGCGGCCGAAATTGCGCGCGCGTTTTCCCGATGGCGGAGATCGTCGGCGCGCGCTCGATAGTGCCTTGAGGGAGGGCGGTGCCCTCGATGTCTTGAGGCCGCGATCGCATGAAGAGGTAGAGCGTTGGCTTGATGGCGGCGCAGATGCACCAGATGGCGCAGTTGAGGAAATCGCACTGCGTAGCGCCGATCCTGAGGACATGACCGTGCGCGAAGCCCGCTGGCTGGGTGAGGCGGAGCGGCTTTATCTCGACGGCGATGTACCAGTGGCAATCCTGGCGCGAGCTCGAGCGGATGCAGAGCGAATTCCATTGGCGCCCGATGAAACCGTGCAGACGAGCGCTGCGAAAAAAAGCGGCGCTGCCACGTCGGGGGGCATGGCAGCGCCTGGGGACAGTTCGGGAAAGACCCATCCTGTTCCCGAGGGAAGCGGGCTCAGCGTGGTGCTGCGCTGGGGCCCGAATGCGTCAAGTGAACGCGAAAGCTGACCTCAGGCCGCTTCCTGCAAGAGCGGCATTTCAACTTCGGCAAAATAGCGTGACATCGCCTCACACGATTGTTCGCTCAGCGCGATGAAAGCGCGGCGACGATCAGAGGGGTCTGCAACTCGGATGAAGACACCGGTTTCAACCAATTGCTTGATCCAGCGCAAGGCCGTTGTGGCCGGAACTTCGGCAGCGATGCAAAGCGAGGTAACGGAAACCTGGCTGCGTTCTGCCTTGGCAGCGGTCAGGTCGAGCAGCATGTCCCAGGCAGGGTCTGCAAACAGCTCCCCTTCGAAGAATTTGGCGCGCGCCTGACGTGTAGCAATGATCCGGCGCACCAGATTCTGGGTCTGGCAGTGGCGGCGGGTTCGAATTGAAGCGCTGCGCGTCGACCTGATTTGGGGCCTGATCCGAAGCGGCGACGCTCAAATGGCCAGCGCTCGCGCCATTGGACGATGCAGCATGCGCTCTCAGCGCAGAATGTCCGCTATCCGAACTGCCTGTCAGCCCTTCCAGCTTTGTCGCAATCGCTTCAACCTGGCGCGACAGATGCAGCAAGCTCAGGCGGTCTTCATCACTCATCTCACGAACTCGTGCACTGCCCAGATCAGCCAGCACGCGGCCCACAGCAAGAATGCGGTCAGCACGGCTTGGCTGCACCAGAATTTGCGGATCAGATTGATCAAGCGCTGCAAACACAGCGTCGAGCGCATCAATCGATGTGGTCACGATCAGCTTTGCACCAGCCTGAGCGACGCGCATATCGAGCCGCACGAGCGCCGCCAAAGTGTTTCCAGTGAGCAGCGGACAATCGACCATCACCACATCACCAAGCAGCGAAATAGGACCTTCGAGCAGGTTCGCGATCGGGCCGCCGTCAATTGTGCGGAAGCCCGCCCCGTCCAAATCCTCAGCGAATTCAGCGCGCGTCATTTCACGGTCGGCATAGATGGCCACTCGCGCCGGTAAGCCGGCTGAATCTTCGGCCGCGCCATAGCTGAAATCATCTGTGTTATTGCGAGTTTTGGTATCGAGCTGCGTCATCGAATCACCCCCTGTTGATGAGAACGAGAGTAGAACAAAGAGGGTTCAAGTCAAGACTATTGGTCCAAATTGGATGTATTCTCACTTAGGATTGAACTGTTCTTGGCATTTCACCGACTGCTCTGCTGAAACGTAAGAAATGCGATGACTCAGACGCTTAACCCCTCCTCCAAGCCCCAGGCGGCCGCTCTTTTTGATGAGATGCTTATCCTGCATGCGCAGGCTGGAGATCGGACGGCGGGAGAACGGTTGTACCGCCGCTGGGCCCCGCGTCTGGCGCGTGCGGCGCGGCGCTATTGTTCCGATTCGCATGGAGCGCAGGACTTGGCGCAGGAGTGCTGGCTGGCAATCTGGAAAGGGCCTGCCGCGCCTCAAAGATCCCGCCAAGTTCCGCAGCTATGCCTTTGCGGTGCTGCATCGACGCGGTGCGGATCACTTGCGCAAGGTGATCCGGGATCGCGAGGCATTGTCGGACCGATCTGCCGAGAGCATGAGCGACAAGGTCGATGCAGGCTCTGCCAAAGCCTCCGAAACGGCGGCAATCACACAGGCCTTTGCGCAGCTGCCGCCCGATCAGCGCCTCGCTGCGCATTTGCATTTTGTCGAAGGGCTAACCCTGCGCGAAATCGCGGAGGTGCAGTCCATCCCCGAAGGCACGGCCAAAAGCCGCCTGTTCCACGCGCGCCGCAAGTTGAAAGCGGCGCTCGATCCCCATCCAGAAGGAGAAGACCAATGAGTGATATTGACGACAAGATCACGAGCGCACTGGACGAGGACGATTATGCGTTCCTCACCAAGCTCGATGCCGACCGCGGCATGTTTCAGCAGATCGGAGACAGCTGGCAAGGTCCGCTTGGTGGCTGGGCGAAGCTGATCTTCGGCTTCACCTTTGCGCTGGGCATGGTGTTGCTGTTTGTGATCTATCAGGTCGCGCATTCAACCGATCATCCGGTTGTGCATGCCTTATGGGCCATTGCAGGCCTGACTCTGATCGTCATCATGGGCTTTGCCAAAGAGTGGATGTTCGCGCGGTTGAACATGCTCACCATCCTGCGCGAAGTGAAGCGGTTGCAGGTGCAGGTCGCGCTCCTCTCCGAAGAGAAGCAAAAGTAAGCCTCAGGGCCTAATCTCGATCGGGGTGCCGTTGGGCACGATGCTCCACAGCTCCTCGATCTCTTTGTTGGAGAGCGCGATGCAGCCATCGGTCCAATCCCCGCGCATCCGGCCAGAGCGCAGTCCATTGGGCTGGCCGTGGATGAAGATGTCTCCGCCCGGTGAACGGCCATAGGTCCTCGCGAAGGCGCGGTCGTTCGCATTGGGATAGGAGATGCGCAGGGAGAGGTGGAAGCGGCTTTGCGGGTTGCGCCAGTCGATCGTGTAGACGCCTTCCGGCGTGCGCTCATCACCCTGGAAGCGTTTGTGGCCATTGGGCGCGTCGCCGAATTGGATGCCGGCATAGGCGCGGATTGGCTTACCGTCGCGATAGGCGACCAGCAACCGGTCCGATTTGTCGACTAGCAGATAGTCAGCGACCAAACGTCCGCTGGACGGGTTGGGGATTGTGCGGCTGGCATAGACCGCTTGCGGCCACGCATCGCTCGCAGGTGCCGCCTGGGGCGCGCGTGCAATGTCTTGCTCAGGCGCAGCACAGGAAGCCACCAGCAAAAGGGTCGCAAGAAGAGCCAAGAAGCGCGTCATACGAAGCTGCATAGCAGCACATCCCTTACTCGCCCATTGCCGCTGTCCAGTGCGTTCCGCCTAGGGACAGAACCGAGGGTGGGCAAATCAATCGACGAACGGGTCCCGCATCAAGATAGTATCATCGCGTTCTGGGCTGGTTGAGACAAGAGCCACGGGGCACTCGATCAGTTCCTGCACGCGCTGAATATACTTGATCGCATTGGCGGGGAGGTCGGCGTAGCTGCGCGCACCCACAGTGCTTTCGCTCCAGCCTTCCATCTCTTCATAGATTGGCTCAACCGCGGCTTGGTCGGCTGCGTGGGTCGGCAGATAGTCGACTACGTTCCCGTTGAGACGATAGCCGGTGCAGATCTTGACCGTCTCCAGCCCGTCCAAAACGTCGATCTTGGTGAGCGCGATGCCCGTGACGCCGCTGACCGAGCAGGTCTGGCGCACCAGAACCGCATCGAACCACCCGACCCGGCGCTGGCGCCCGGTGACGGTGCCGAATTCATGGCCTCGCTCTCCGATACCTTGTCCGATCTCGTCGTCGAGCTCAGTCGGGAACGGGCCGGAGCCGACGCGGGTCGTATAGGCCTTGACGATGCCGAGCACGAAGCCCGTCGCATTGGGACCAAGGCCGCTGCCGCTCGCCGCTGTGCCGCTTACCGTGTTGGAGCTGGTGACGAAGGGATAGGTGCCATGATCCACGTCGAGCAGCACGCCCTGAGCGCCTTCGAACAGGATCTTCGCGCCCGCCTTGCGAACCTTCTTCAGGCGCTTCCAAACCGGCTGCGCAAACCGCAGCACGAAAGGCGCCACGTCGCGCAGCTCAGCCAGCAGAGCCTCCCGATCCACCGGAGGCTGGTCGAAGCCAGCGCGCAAAGCGTCATGGTGCGCACAAAGCCGGTCCAATTGCGGCTCCAGATCGTCGAGATGCGCCAGATCGCACACGCGGATCGCGCGGCGGCCCACCTTGTCCTCGTAAGCCGGGCCAATCCCTCGGCCGGTCGTGCCGATCTTGCCCTTGCCCGCCTGCGTCTCACGCAGACCATCAAGGTCGCGGTGGAGCGGCAGGATCAGCGGGCAATTGTCCGCGACCGCCAGATTGTCAGCGGAGATCGAAACGCCCTGCCCTTCGAGCTTCGCGACCTCATCGCGCAAGGCCCACGGGTCGAGCACGACGCCATTGCCGATCATGCTCATCGTGCCTGAAACAATGCCAGAAGGCAGCAGGGAGAGTTTGAAGACCTTGCCGTCGATCACCAGCGTGTGGCCGGCATTGTGCCCGCCCTGAAAGCGCACCACAACGTCGGCACGGCTTGCCAGCCAATCGACGATCTTGCCCTTGCCCTCATCGCCCCATTGGGCGCCGATCACGGTAACGTTAGCCATTGGTCAGAGACTTCCTGCTGAGCCACGCGGCAAAGGAGCGCCACGCCAAACCGGCACGGGGCCTAAGCACTTGTGCGAGCAAGGGCAAGAGCGGGTGTAGCCGGAACAGTGAAAGAGGCGTCAAGGCGCCGCTTTCAGCCCTGTTTCAAGCCGTCACTCCATCACAATACTGGAGAGATCGCAGACATTGACCGCGCGCACGCGGATTTCGCGGCCCGCTTCGGTCAGGGCGCGGAAGTCGAACAGGCAGGCGCTGGAGCCATCAGCGACGTCAACATCCCAATTGGCGCCAGCAGCAAGCGCAGAGCCGCCCTCAGCCAGCATATCCTCACCCCAATCGAAGGTCGCAGAGTTCGACCAGAAGACAGAGCTGATCGCTTCGCCAGAGCGGTTTTGGATCGTGATCATCCGGCCCAGCGTGCCTTCACCGTCAACGCCCTTGGCAAAGCCGGGCACGGCCCCGCCAGTCGATCCGCCACCGGCGCGTGCTGGCCCGGTGCCATCAAAGTCGACCGTCAGCACGTTGTAGACATCGCCCAGATTGCTGACCTTGAGTTGGAAGTCCGCGCAAGCCTCTCCGGGATCAAGCGTGAACTCGGTCGCGTCGGTCATGTCGTAATCTTCGTGGAGAATATCGCCATCGGCATCCACCACTTCAAAGTCGAGATCAGTATCCCCGTCACCGCGCGCGCGCACATTGGTCACACCACAAATGCGGATCGGAACCTTGGTCGCAAGGCTCGCATTGACGCGGTATTCGCCCGGCCCGCTGGTCCCGGTTCGGGTCGCAGGGTCAATCAGCGCAATCGTGAACTCGTTGTAGACCTGCCCCAGATTGTCGACCCGCAGCTCGTAATTCTCGCACTCGCTCGCCGGAGCAAGCTCGGCAAAGGTTACGTCGGAGAGGTCTACATCATTGTGGATCGCCTCGCCGCCTTCATCATTGACGGTGAAGTCGAGGTCCGTGTCCCCATCACCGCGCACCTCCAGCCGGGTCGCGCCGCAAACCGGCAAGGCGACGCGGATCGAGGTATTCGCTTCTGCGCGATAGGTGCCTTCTCCGCTTTCCTCAGCCAGTTCAGCCGGGCGCGTATAGGCATCTTCGAGACTAAAGCCCCCTCCGCCTGATCCCGCCGCCGCCAGACTGGTCGAGGGAGCCGTACCGGCGAAATCGGCCGCTACTACACCTTCGGGTTTGACCGTGACCATCAGGATGTTCGGAATCTCACCCAGATTGGCGACCTCCATTTCGAAGACCTCGCAGTCGTTGAGCAAGCTCATCAACTCAGCCGTGGTTTCATCGGTCAGGTCGGCATTTTCGTGGACGACACCTTCGTCGGAGTTGCGGATAATGAAGTCCAGATCGGTTCCACCATCGCCGCGCGCATTGACCTCTGCCGCGGTTCCGCAGGCTTTGAAATTGACCATCCGCGTCTGACCGGGTTGGATGATCGCCTTGTAGATGCGCAGGGAGCTTTCGCTGACGGGCTCAACCACGACGGTGAAGTCATTGGCTTCCTCGCCCAGATTGCTGACCCGCATGGAGTAGGCTTCGCAGCCATCTGCCTCTTTCTCGATCACGGTGCTGACGAAATCGTCGAGACCTTCATCCGCGAACACCTGATTGCCATTTGGATCGCTGACGTAGAAATCGAGGTCAGTGTGCGTCGTCCCGCGCACCATCAATTGCGTTTCAGCCGAGCACAATTCGAGCGCGATCGTGACTTGGCCCTGTGCCTCAACCGAATAGTCATCCGCTGCCGCTCTGGCTTCTGCGCTACTGAGCGCCAACGCACCAATTGCGGTGCAGGCCAAGAGGGGTGCGCGGTAGTGAATCAAGTTCGGCTCCTTAGCTTTGGTCGGACAATGCCAGTTAAGATACGAAAGCTATCGGAAATAGCCGCTGAATAACAGTATCATTGTTCAAATTGGACGTATCGCGCGATCAATCGTTCCAATTGGGAACACTTAACCGTTTCGCGCGCGTTCATCGCCACCACTCTAACCGCTGCGATACAAAGCGCGACCATCTGTAGCTTGCGCTGGGCGCTTGGGCGGGCATGACTGCGCTCAATCAATCGGGTTCAAAAGGTGAGGCAAAAGATGGTGCATAGGCGTAGTGGAATGCGAGCCCCAGCGTGGGTGACACTTGCAGGCGTGCTGGGAGCAGGCGCAGTGCTCGCCTCCAGCCTTTCCGCCCAACAACGTGAGCGTATGCCGCGCGAATGCCGCGCAGAGATCCGCGAATTGTGCGCTTTCGATGGTCGCCCGGACCGCGATCAGGTGCGCGCCTGTTTGCAGGAGAAGTTCGACCAGCTCTCCGAAAACTGCGCCGATCAATTGCGAGAGCGCATGGGCCAACGCCGCCAACAAACTGCGACAACGCCCTACATCGCCCCCGCACAGGTCTCCCGCACCGTCATTTTCGGACCCCACCAACGCCAAGTGGTCGACATTTATGAACCTGACGATGCAGTAGAGGAACTGCCTCTTGTCTTGTTTGTCCATGGCGGCGGCTGGAGCATGGGCGACAATAAGCGTGTTCAAGCAAAGCCCGCACATTTCAATGCGAACGGCTACTATTTCGCCTCAACCGGATACCGACTGCTGCCAGACTTTCCGGTGGAGGAGCAGGCAGCGGATGTAGGAGCCGCGATCCAAGCCTTGCGCGGGCAAGCCTCCGCCATCGGCTTTGACCCTGACCGGATCGTGCTGATCGGCCACAGCGCTGGCGCGCATCTTGCCGCGCTGGTGGCAAGCGATCCGAGCTATGCGGGCGAGAGTTTTGCCGCGATCCAGGGCGTGATCCTGCTCGATGGAGCAGGCTATGACGTGCCTACCCGCATCGCCAATGCCGGCCCACAAAGCTGGCAAACCTACACCACTGTCTTTGGCCGCGATGAAGAGCGGCAAAAGGCGCTCTCCCCCATTACCCATGTTGGTGGCCCAGACGCGCCAAACTGGCTCGCCCTTTATGTCGAGGAACGCGACGATTCGCGCGATCAGGCGCAAGGCTTCATCAACGCTCTGGTAGAGACGGGCAGTCAGGCAAGCGCCCTCCCCATTGCAGGCACCGACCACGGCCGCATGAACCGCGAAATCGGCACCGAACCGGGCGCTGCGCAGACGCAGGCGGTCGATGCGTTTTTGGAGAGCGTGCTGGGTTAAACGCCTAGGACGTCAAGCCCATTGCACTGCGCAATGCGGCGGACGATCCGGTGAGTGAAAAGGTGTGACTTTGACCACTGGCTGTCGAGATAGTGACGCTCGACTTCGACATCATCGCCTCCAACAAGTCGCCCTCCAGCGCAATCTGCGGGCGGGTGCCGCCGACACGTTCCGAGAGGCGGGTGATCACCGTGCCATCGTCAAAGGTGAAGGTCACAACGGCAGGTGGGCGTGGCATCGCGCCATCAAGCGTGACGCGGAACGTACACAGCACTTGGCGGTGGCGGGTATCTGAGGGATCAAAGTCTGATGGAGACGCGTCAGGGCAGACCACAAACATGCCGTTGGCAAAGGAGTTCTCTACAAAGCCGCCATCGGTGATCCAGGCGTAATGACCGCCTTCATTGAGCTCGTAATTCCATTGCGCCGATGCCGGTACTGCCATTGCCAGACCGACTGCAAAGACCAGAAACTTACCCATGGCTACCCCTTCCACATTTGCGCATCACGGCCACCACACTGGCAGGCGAATCCAGCCAACATCTAAAGCGTGCGGATGTCGTCCCCCTGAACGATATGCGTGCAACCCAACGCTTTGGGTTCTTCGCTTTCGTCCAGTTGCGCGATCGTTACCCAACCTTTGTCACGGTGTTTTTGCGCCACATGCGGGTCATGGCCAAGCGGCAAATAGAGCCTCTGGGCCCTGTCTGGCCCAGGCGCCACCTCTGCAATCCGGTCGATATAGAGCGTGAAGCCGGTTGCTGCCTCTTCGCTGCCGCCGATCTTGTATGTGCCTCCGCGCCCCGCTGCGCCGCGCAGACCCTCGGCGTAGATCGTGAAGCCGAACCAGCTTTGATATTCAAACCCATGCCGCTCCGTCGGGTCGAGGGTCACGCGGGCCGTGTCGCCGACTGCCTTGGCAATCTCTTCCATCGCATCGAGCCGCGAAGTGAGCGCGCGCCCAGCGTCAAAGTCGCGCAATTTGGTGAGCGCTTCGTCAATCGGCCCCGTCGCATAAAGCAGCGGGAGAAACGCCTCTCCGCCAACAGCCTTCAAACCGCCCGCATCCTTGGTGTCCAATTCGCGCCGGATCGCGGCGATTGTCGCCTCGTCCAATGCGGCGTCGCCAGCCGCCAAAGTGTCGACCAGATCGGGCATGGTGAAATCGACCGAGATGCCCTGCGCTCCGGCTTGTTTGAGAGCGCTGATTGCGAGGCTGACAATCTCGCTCGCCGCAGCAACCGTGTCCGCCCCGATTAGCTCTGCGCCCAATTGCAGTCGCTCGCGCGCTGGGTCGAGCTGGCTGGCCGCGATCACCGCCGTGTCGCCGCAATAAGCGAGCCGCAGCGGACGCGCCGCATCCTTCATGCTGGTCGCAGCGATACGCCCGATCTGCGGGGTAATGTCCGACCGCAGGGCAAGCGTATCGAGGCTGGCCGGGTCGGTCATGCGGAACATCCGGCGCGTTTCAACTCCCTGCATCCGGCTCGCAAGGGAGCGCTCAAACTCCAGCAGAGGCGGGCGCACCCGGTCATAGCCATGACCATCCAGCGTATCGAGCGCAGCGCGCATCACAGCGGTGATCCGGGCCGCCGAGGCGGGCAGACGGTCTTCGAGGCCGATAGGCAGGAGGTCGGTGCGTTCAGTCATCTTGCAATTATCCGCTCACCCTGAGCCTGTCGAAGGGGCATCCTTCTTCTTCCGGCCAACGCGCTAGAAGAAGTACGATGCTTCGACAAGCTCAGCATGAACGGGATTTGGCCTTGGCCTAAAAGCTCAAAGCCTTGACCAGCTTTACGCCCTCAACCTGCTCTGCATCGGCGATAACGTCGGCAGAGGGGGCTTCGTCGAGGCTCAACAGCAGCACCGCTTCCCCGCCGGCATCGCGGCGGCCGAGGTTGAAGGTGCCGATATTGATGCCCTTGGAGCCCAAGAGCGTCCCGATCCGGCCAATAAAGCCCGGCTTATCGTCATTGACGACATAGAGCATGTGGCCGTTGAGCTCTGCTTCGATACCGATGCCGAAAATCTCGACCAGACGCGGTGCGTCCTTGCCAAAGAGTGTGCCCGCAACCGAGCGCGTGCCTTGGTCAGTCTCGACCGAAACGCGGATCAGGGTGCTGAACGCCCCATCGCGGTTCTGGCGCACTTCGGACACGTCTAGGCCGCGCTCTTTCGCCAAGTATGGCGCGTTGACCATATTCACCGTGTCGGAATAGCGGCGCATGAAGCCTGCAAGCACCGCGCCCGTGATCGGCTTGCCCGACAGCTCTGCTGCCGCGCCCTCACGCTCAATGCTGATTTTGGTGAGGTTGCCATGGGCAAGCTGACCCACAAGGCTGCCGAGTTTCTCAGCCAGCGCCATATAAGGCTTCAGCTTCGGCGCTTCTTCAGCGCTGAGCGAAGGCATGTTGAGCGCATTGGTGACGCCGCCATTGACGAGGTAATCCGCCATCTGCTCGGCCACTTGCAGCGCGACATTGACCTGCGCCTCGGTGGTCGAGGCGCCAAGGTGCGGGGTGCAGATGAAGTTGGGCGCGCCGAAGAGCGGGTTTTCCTTGGCCGGTTCCTCCGCAAACACGTCCAGCGCCGCGCCAGCGACCTGACCGCTTTCAAGGCAGTCTTTAAGCGCCACTTCGTCGATCAAGCCACCCCGTGCGCAATTGACGATGCGGATGCCGGGCTTGGCATTCTCCAGCCGCTCACGCGACAGGATGTTGCGGGTCTCGTCCGTCAGTGGCGTGTGGAGTGAGACGAAATCGGCCCGGCTCAGCAGTGTGTCGAGATCGACTTTCTCCACGCCCATCTCGACCGCGCGGTCTTCGGTCAGGAACGGGTCATAGGCGATGACTTTCATCTTGAGACCCTGCGCGCGGCTGGCGAAGATCGAGCCAATGTTCCCTGCGCCGATCAAGCCGACGGTCTTGCCGGTCACTTCGACGCCCATGAAGTCCTTCTTGGGCCACTCGCCATCTTGCGTGCGGGCATTCGCCGCAGGGATCATCCGAGCGAGCGCCATGGTCATCGCAATGGCGTGCTCGGCTGTGGTGATCGAGTTGCCGAACGGCGTGTTCATCACCACGACGCCCTTGCCGCTGGCATAGGGAATATCGACATTGTCGACGCCGATACCGGCACGGCCAATGACTTTGAGGTTCGTCGCGGCGTCCAGAATGGCAGGCGTCACCTTGGTCGAGCTGCGGATCGCAAGGCCGTGATACTCGCCAATGCGGGCGGCGAGCTCCTCGGGGCTTTCGCCGGTGATCACATCAACATCGCAGCCACGCTCTTCAAATATGCGCGCAGCGTTGGGGTCCATCTTGTCGGAAATAAGTACTTTGGGTTTGGTCATGATAAATTCCTCGTAGCCTCGCGGTTCTCTCGCGTAGGGCTCGGTAAACTGGGGAGAAGCGGGCGGCGCTCATGCGAGCTGCCGCCCAGCCTGATCAGCCGTTCTTGACGACTTCGTAAGCCCACTCGATCCACGGCAGGAGGCGTTCGATATCCTCTGCCTCGACCGTGCCACCGCACCAGATGCGCAAAGACGGCGGGGCGTCGCGATAGCCGTTGAAGTCATAACCGACATTGCGCTCTTCAAGCAGCTTGACGATTTGCTTGGGCACCGCAGCCTGATCTTCAGGGGAGAGGCCTTCGTACCACTCACCCTGGAACATCATGCACACGCCGGTGTTGGTGCGCTGCGCCGGGTCGGCGACCATGTTGCGCAGCCACGGCTTGGCTTCGATCCAGTTCTTGACGAGATCGGCGTTTGTGTTCGCACGGTCGAACAGTGCCTTGCGGCCACCGATCGACTTCGCCCATTCGAGAGCAGCGATATAATCTTCGGTCGCAAGCAGCGACGGCGTGTTGATCGTGGCACCTTCGAAGATGCCGCGATTGATCTTATCGCCCTTCTTCATGCGGAAGAGTTTGGGCAGCGGCCATGCGGGATCATAGCTTTCGATCCGCTCCACCGCTTTGGGGCTGAGGATCAGCATGCCGTGCTGAGCTTCGGAGCCCATGATCTTCTGCCAGCTGAAGGTCGTCGCATCGAGCTTTGCCCAGTCCATCTCCATCGCGAAGATAGCGCTGGTCGCATCGTTGATAGTGATCCCCTCACGGCCCGGCTCAAGCCAGTCGGTATTCGGGATCATCGCGCCCGAAGTCGTGCCGTTCCACGTAAACACAACGTCATTGCGCTGCGGGATCGTGGAGAGGTCAGGGATCTCGCCATAATCGGCGGTGAGGGTTTGCAGGTTGGGCAGTTTCAACTGCTTCACCGCATCCTAAATCCAGACATTGCCAAAGCTTTCCCAAGCCGCGACCGTTGCCGGGCGCGCGGGATCAAGCATCGTCCACATCGCCGCTTCGAGCGCTCCGGTGTCAGAGGCCGGCATGATCCCGACGAGATAGTCGTCAGGAATACCAAGCAGCTCACGCGAGAGGTCAATGGCGTATTTGAGACGACCTTTCGCATAGGCCGAACGGTGCGACCGGCCGAGCGATTTGGTGCTGATTTTGTCGAGGGACCATCCAGGAAACTTCACGGTCGGACCGGAAGAAAATTGCGGACGGGTAGGCTTCAGGGGCGGCTCATGGAGCAGCCCACGCTTATAGTCAGTCATTGTATTCTCTCCTTACAGAGAGCACGCGCGGCGTTGGGACCGCGTGGCCCACGCGCGGCATTAGTGAGGTGCGGGGGAGAGTCAATGTTTGTTTAGCCTCAAGCGCCGGCGCGCGCAGTCGCGCTCTGGCTCGCCTGAACGGCTCGCGATCAGCGTATGCCTTACAACAATCGCGATATTTCTTGGCTTTACTTCGCTGCGTAGTCGCGGAGCACGGTCCGCGACCAGCGGGCCGCGAGCGCACGCGCGCGAGCCACAGGTGCCCGACTGAGCGAAGCGATGGAGGAATAGCGCCGAGGAGTTCGCCCGGATGGGCGAACACAGATAAAAAAGCCCTCCCCAAGCGAACAATCTCGCTCTAAACGGGTCGCTTCATGGAAACGTCCGACCTTCGCATTGCGCTGTTTAGCGGCAATTACAATTACACCCGCGATGGGGCGAATCAGGCGCTTAATCGTCTGGTGTCGTCGCTGCTTGGCGCAGGCGCTGCCGTGCGCATTTACTCGCCAAAGGTCGACAATCCGGACTTTGAGCCGACCGGCGATCTGGTCGGCGTGCCCAATATCCCGATGCCCGTGAAGGGCCGCGGAGAATACCGACTGCCTTTGCGCTTGGGCGCGGCGGTAAAGCGCGACCTTGCCAAGTTCAAACCCAACATCGTCCACCTCTCCTCGCCCGATCCGGCAGGACACGCCGCGTTGAGCTGGGCGCAGGATCACGACATTCCCGTGCTCGCCAGCGTCCACACGCGGTTTGAAACCTATCCGCGCTATTATGGTCTTGGCTTTACCGAGCCTCTGGTCGTCGGCATCCTTAAGCGGTTCTACAATCGCTGCGACGCCCTGGTCGCGCCATCGCAGAGCATGATCGATGAACTGCTCGCGCAGGATATGCATGACGACATCGCCCTGTGGTCGCGCGGCGTGGATCGCACGGTATTCTCCTCTGACCGGCGCGATATGGAGTGGCGGCGTTCGCTCGGCCTTGCCGACGACGACGTCGCCATTGTCTTCCTTGGTCGGTTGGTGATGGAGAAAGGCCTCGACGTCTTTGCGGAAAGTATCGTCCAGCTGCGCAAACGGGGCGTTCAGGCCAAGGTGCTGGTCATCGGCGATGGCCCGGCGCGCCAATGGTTTGAGGAAGCCTTGCCCGGCGGCATCTTTGCAGGGTTCAAGACCGGGCCGGAGCTGGGACAGGCGCTCGCCAGCGGTGACATCTTCTTCAACCCTTCGATCACGGAGACCTTTGGCAATGTCACGTTGGAGGCCATGGCCTGCGGGCTACCGGTGGTCGCCGCCGGGGCAACGGGTGCCTCCAGCCTTGTCAATGATGGCGTGACCGGGCGGCTCGTCCCGCTCAAGGGCAAGAAGGGCGCAGAGGCTCCCGACAGCGAAGGGCTGGCCGAAGCCATGGCACCCTATTGCACCGATCCCGCTTTGCGCATGGCGCATGGCCGCGCGGGCGAGGAGCGCAGTTATGAATATAGCTGGGAGGCGATCAACAAGGTCGTCGCCGACACCTATATCCGCCTGATCGAAGACCGGCGCGCATTGCAGGCCGCCGAAGCGGCTGAAGGCTAAGTCTTACCTAAGCACCCCAGAATCGGTCATGCGGCGGGCGTAGAACAGCATGAACAAGGTCGTGACCCAGATCATGATCGTCAGCGGCGGGCTGTAGAGGCTCTCGGGCATATCGCTCATCCCATATTGCCAGATATTCGATCCCAGCAGGCCGATGATCGCCACCGCAACCGCATGAAACGCAAAACGCGAGCGCATAAGCAGCAGGATTGAGCCCGCAATCGCGCCCCATACGCCCAGCGCCCAAAACGTGTTCGACCACATGGGGGCGCTGGCGAAATACGCGATCTCTGCCTCGCCCATGCCAAGCAATTCAAGCCTGCCCAGCCGCGTCATGGTGTAGCTGAACCCGCCAACCGCATTCCACAGCAGGCTGACGATACCGACAACCCAAAGATGCCACGGCGTCTTCGCCGCTCCAGCAGCAATATTCATGATTGATCCCTCCCCTTAACAGTCCAGACTGTTGGCCAGGGAAGATGTCAGAGTGTTACCAATGGGGCAAGTTTAGCCCAAAGCGCTGCTCTTAGCGCAGAAGACCAAGCGCGCGGACGCGCAGGCCGTAGAACAGGCTCACCTGCGCAATCAGCCACAAGCCCAGAACAGCCGGGTCGGCATAGAGACTGGCAGGTTCACTCGCGAAGACGAACTTGTCGAGTGAGGTCGCCATGACGCCCACCAAGGCAACAACCAGCGCCTGCACGGCATAGCGAGAGCGCAGAAGCAGCAAAGCCGCGCCGCCGAAACCTGCGCACAGGCACAGCGCGAGCGAGGCCTGCGACCAGATCGATGCAGTAGAAGCGCCCGCTTCCATCAGGCCCAACTGCCCAAGGCCAAGCGCATACCAGATCAGGGTCAGCGCGCCGACCGCCCACAGATGCCAAGGCATTGCGCCATTTTGATCTGCGCTGGCCAGATTGGCCGCAAGCGGGTGCGGACAGACATGGGAGGGGCCTTCGGTCGGGAGCTGGTTTTCGGCTGCGTGCATTTCTCATTCCCTCAAAGCGGTTCAGCTTGTCGGGTAGCGCGAAGGAATGACCAACGGGCGAAGAGTCAGGCCTAGCGATTGGTTAACGCCAGAAATGCGGTCTGGCAGAGATGAGGTCAGACTGCCTAAACCACTCAGCTAGATGCCCAATCAGCCCGCGCTCCCGGCCCTTGGGCACAAACGAAAGCACCGGGACCACGGACTGATCATCGGGTATCCAAAGACGAGAAGACTGATACCTTCACAGGCAAAGACAGATTGCCTCGTCCGGAGCCCGCCTAATGCGCCCAAGCGTCTGACCAAGCGGTAAAATGGCGAGGCTGCCGCTTCATTAAGTGACAGCCTCGAGAATTCACGCAAGTGCCCGTCGATCTGGCCTTAACCAAGCCCCGAGGCGAGCTCGATCAGAGCCCGATCAAAGCCGCTCAATCCGCTTGGCGACCTCGTCGATAATGTCGACAATCTCGTCGATGGTCTTCTGGTCGAGCTTTCCGGCCCGCGCACGGTTTTTGAGGACCGATGCGAGGTTGCCCATGGCGCGGAAGAGGTCGGGGGACTTCTCCTTTACCTTCTCGGCCCGCTCGCCATGTTCTCCCAGACGGCCCATCAGCTCGTCGACTTCATCGGCGCGATCATCCAGCTCGGCCTTGCCAGCCTTGGTCGCCTTGAACGGCTTCTTGCTGCTGGCCTCGTCGTCGGCCTTGGCCTTGGACTTTGCTTTGACGGGAGCGGGTTTGATCATCCCCTCCTCCTCCAGCATTTGCAGCGTCGGGTAGACCGCGCCGGGGGACGGGGCATAGCTGCCGCCCGTCATATCCTCGATCGCGCGGATCAGCTCGTAACCGTGGCGCGGCTCTTCATTGATGAGCGCAAGCAGGGCGAGGCGCAGCTCACCGGTGCCGAACATACGGCCACGGCGCTTGCGAGGACGCGGGCCGTCCTGCCAGTCGCGTTTGCTGCGAGAGCGACGTCCGCTATCATCCCATTCATTGGCAGCAGCGGTCGCCATCATCGCAATCATCGGGCCAAGCTGGTTCCAGCCCCCGTTCCAGCCACCGCGTCGTCCATACGTCATAAGTACTCTCCTGATAGTTCTTACGACACACAAGATATATCTTTGACCTATCACTTCAAGATCTGTGGATGGCCAAGATGGCTTTTTCCGGTGCAATTCTCGACGGGCGGCTTATTTCGGTCCACGAATGGCAGATTTGTTTGCAGAAGAGCCCGTCCAAGGGCAGCGGAAAGCAATATCGAGGGACGACGCCCGCGATTCCTGGGCTCCCTTGGCCGACCGCTTGCGCCCGCGCTCTCTAGGCGAGGTGATCGGGCAAGAGCACCTGACCGGACCGACCGGCGCTATTGGCCGGATGGTGGCGGCGGGAAAGCTATCCAGCATGGTCCTATGGGGCCCTCCCGGCACCGGCAAAACCAGCATTGCACGCCTGCTTGCCGATGCGGTGGGCATACGCTTTGTCGCGATCAGCGCGGTTTTCTCCGGGGTTGCAGATCTGAAGAAGGCCTTTGCTGAGGCCGACAAAATGGCCGACGCCGGTAAGAAAACGCTGCTCTTCGTGGACGAGATCCACCGCTTCAACCGCGCGCAGCAGGACGGCTTTCTGCCCTTTGTCGAGCGCGGGACAGTGACTTTGGTGGGAGCCACCACCGAAAACCCCAGCTTCGCCCTCAACGCCGCTTTGCTCAGCCGTGCGCAGGTGCTGATCCTCGAACGGCTCGACCATGAGGCTTTGGGCAAATTGCTCGACCGGGCGGAGACCCTCGAAGGCCCCCTGCCCCTGACCGAAGATGCCCGCGCGGCTTTGATAGCCTCAGCCGATGGCGATGGGCGGTTCCTGTTGGGACAGGCTGAAACGCTGTATAATGCGGGGTTGAAAGAGCCACTCGACCCCGCCGCACTCGGCCAATTCCTACAACGCCGCGTGGCGGTCTATGACAAGGATCGCGACGGGCATTACAACCTCATCAGTGCGCTGCACAAAGCATTGCGCGGCAGCGATCCGCAGGCCTCACTCTATTACCTCGCAAGGATGCTGACAGCTGGCGAAGAGCCGCTTTACGTCCTGCGCCGCCTGGTGCGTTTTGCGAGCGAGGACATCGGCCTCGCTGATCCGCAGGCACTCACCCAGTGCTTGGCGGCCAAGGACGCATACCAGTTCCTCGGCAGCCCCGAGGGTGAGCTCGCCATCGTCCAAGCCTGCCTCTACTGCGCCACCGCGCCCAAGTCGAACGCCGCCTACGCCGCGCAAAAATCCGCGTTCAAAGCCGCCAAGGAAACCGGCAGCCTAATGCCACCCGCCAACATCCTCAACGCGCCGACCCAGCTGATGAAGGACATCGGATATGGCGAGGGATATTCCTACGACCACGAGGCGGATGACGGTTTCTCCGGCGACAATTACTGGCCCGAGGAGATGGAACCGCAGACTTTCTACTCCCCCGTCGAGCGCGGCTTTGAACGCAAGGTGCGCGAACGGATCGCTTATTGGGACAAGCTGCGCGAGGAACGCCAATCATGAGAAATTGGGACCACTTCCTCGCCATCGACTGGTCGGGCGCCAAGGGAGAACGGCACAAGGGCATCGCCCTTGCGCTTGCCGACGGACAGGGTGGACCGCCAGTTCTGGTCGCGCCTCCGACGGGCGGCTGGTCACGGGTCGAGGTGATGGAGGTCCTGCGCGATGAACTTCCCGCCAACACGCTGGTGGGCATCGACCTTGGCATCTCCCTCCCCTTCAACGATTGCGGGGCTTTCTTCCCCGGCTGGGATGAATCCCCTCGCAACGCAAAGAAGCTGTGGGAGTTGATCGACCGCATCTGCGCCGATGACCCGCATCTGGGCGCGCACAGTTTTGTGACACACCCCCAGGCCACCCGCTATTTCCGCCATGGCAAAGGCAATGAGGGCGACCGCTTCCACCTCGAACAAGCTCCCAGCCGCGAAGGCCGCTTCCGCGAGGCTGAGATCGGACAACGCCGACAAAAGTGTCGTCCGGTCTCCAACTTCAACCTCGTCGGTGCGGCGCAAGTGGGCAAAAGCTCGCTCACGGGAATGCGGATGTTGCACCACTTGCAGAACGGGGAAGAGGAGCCGCTGCCGGTCTGGCCGATGGACCCGATCCCCTCCCGCCGCGTCAAGCAAGGGGGATCGATGCTGGTCGAGATCTACACCGGGCTGGCAAGCCGAGAGGCTGCCAATCTCGGCGCCCGGACCAAGCTGCTCACCTATGCCGACCTCAACGCAGCCCTCGATGCCCTGGGTAGCCCGCCGGTCGACAAATTCGGAGAGGTGGACGACCACTCCTCCGACGCGCTGCTGACAGCGGCGTGGCTGCGCAAGGTTGCGGATGAGGAAAAGCGTTGGGAACCGCGCTGTCTGACAGCTGAGATCGCCTGGACAGAAGGCTGGACGTTCGGGGCGTTTTAGTGGTGTGTTCGCCCATCCGGGCGAACTCCTCGGCGCTAATCCCTCCGCTCCGCTGCGGGGCACCTGCGGACGCGCAGTCGCGCTTGCGGACCCTTTCGGGTCCGTGCTCCGCGACCACATCTTGACCCTCGGATCAGAACGCCCGGTCTCTACGCTCTTTCTTGTAGCCGGTCTGGCGCAAGTCTTCGAGCATCTCTTGCCGCTTGCGGTCGGCCTCTGTCATCGGGCGGCGCACCTTTTCGGGCACTGTGTCGGGCATTTCCTGGCGCGGCTGGGGCTGAGGTTGAGGTTCTGGTTTGCGAAGTGGCGCTGCTGCCTGCCCGCCACTGACCATGTTGATGACCTCCATGTTCCTCTCACGCACCATGCCAGGCACAAGGAACACGTCGATCAACCACCATGGGACAGCGACCAGAAGGCCGAACCCCGTCAGGGCGAGTACGAGCATCGCAACGCCAGTTTTGACGTTTCCCGTGTAAAACCGGTGGACGCCGAGCCAGCCAAGGAAGAACCACAAGAGATAGGCAACGCCGGTCGACTTCCGGTGCTTCTCAATCGTCATGTGTTTTTTCAGATCGTCAGCCATTGCTCGCCAGTCCCACCTTTGCAATTCCACCCTGTGTTGAGCCTAAGATGTATCTTAATGTCGAGCAGCGCAAGGCTCAGCACCTCCACCTTCGACCAAATGCACACTAAACTCGGCGAAGTTAGAAAAACATCGCAATAGGCAATTCTCCATCTGGACGAAGCCGATCAATCGCACTATCTGCGCCCACTTGAATGGGCCGGCTTAGCTCAGTTGGTAGAGCAGTTGATTTGTAATCATCAGGCCGCGGGTTCAACTCCTGCAGCCGGCACCATTCCCTCATTTTCTTTTGCCCTCAGACGCCGGGCGGCGGGCATCCGCCCGCCTTGGCTTCGCCGCATTAGCGGCGACGGGCGGTCGCCCTTGCGAACTCTTCGAGTTCGTTGGTGCCACTCTGGTCATCCTTCCTCCCCTGCCCTAGACCCTGCCTTGGACACATCGGGAGGGGACCCATCGCATGAAAACCAGAGCCGCCGTCGCGTTTGAGGCCAAGCAGCCGCTTGAGATTGTCGAGCTTGACTTGGAGGGCCCTAGGCAAGGCGAGGTGCTGGTCGAGATTATGGCCACCGGCCTGTGCCACACCGATGCCTACACGCTTGACGGGCTCGATTCAGAAGGGCTCTTCCCCGCCGTTCTCGGCCATGAAGGCTGCGGGATCGTGCGGGAGATCGGCCCTGGGGTGACCTCTGTTGCGCCCGACGATCATGTCATCCCGCTCTACACGCCCGAATGCGGCAAGTGTAAGTCCTGCCTCTCCGGCAAGACCAATCTGTGCCAGGCGATCCGAGAGACGCAAGGCAAGGGCGTGATGCCCGATGGGACGTCGCGGATGAGCTATAAGGGCCAGACGATCTACCACTATATGGGCTGCTCGACCTTCTCGAACTTCATCGTCTTGCCCGAAATTGCCGTCGCCAAAATCCGCAAGGACGCGCCTTTCGACACGGCCTGCTATATCGGCTGCGGCGTCACGACCGGGATCGGAGCCGTCACCAAGACGGCCAAGGTTCAGCCCGGCGACAATGTCGTGGTCTTTGGCCTCGGCGGGATCGGCCTCAACGTCATCCAAGGCGCGAAGATGGCAGGCGCCGCGCGCATCGTCGGCGTCGACATCAACGACGCGAAAGAGAGTTGGGGCAAGCGCTTTGGCATGACCGACTTCGTCAACCCGCGCCACGTCCCCGATATCGTCGCTCTGCTGATCGAGATGCTGGATGGCGGCGCGGACTTCTCCTTCGACTGCACCGGTAATGTGGAGGTGATGAGGAACGCGCTGGAGTGCTGCCACAAGGGCTGGGGCACCTCAATCATCATCGGCGTGGCAGAGGCGGGCAAGGAGATCTCCACCCGCCCCTTCCAGCTTGTGACCGGACGCAATTGGCGCGGCACCGCTTTTGGAGGCGCGAAGGGCCGCACCGACGTGCCGCCGATCGTCGACCTCTACATGAACGGCCAGATCGAAATCGACCCGATGATCACCCACCGCCTATCGCTGGAGGAGATCAACAAGGGCTTCGACCTGATGCACGCCGGCGAAAGCATCCGCAGCGTGGTGGTGTTCTAGCGACTACTCGGCTTCAGTGTCCTCTGTTGGCACTTCCGCGTTCTTCACGTGGGTGTCGAACCATTCGAACATTTCATAGAGCGTATGGAGCACCGATTCCCGCCCGCGATAGCCGTGGTCTTCGTGGGGGAGCATCACGAGGCGCGCTGTGCCGCCTGTGCCTTTGACCGCGGCGAACATGCGCTCGGATTGCTGCGGGAAGGTGCCTGAATTGCTGTCATTGTCGCCGTGGATGAACAGGATCGGCTCATTGATCTGGTTGGCGGCCATGAAGGGGCTGAGGCGGTAATAGGTCTCTGGCGTGTCCCAGAAGATGCGCCGCTCTGCCTGGAAGCCGAAGGGCGTGAGCGTGCGGTTATACGCGCCTGAACGGGCGATCCCTGCTTGGAACAGATCGCTTTGGGCGAGCAAATGCGCGGTCATGAAGGCGCCGTAAGAGTGCCCTCCGACCCCGATGCGCACGCCGTCGCCAAAGCCGCGTTCCACGGTGAAATCGACCGCAGCCTGCGCGTTCGCCACCACTTGCTCGATGAAGGTGTCGTTGACCGTCTCTGGATCAGAGCCAACCACCGGCATCGACGCGCGGTCGAGCACGGCATAGCCCTGCGTCAGGAAGAAGAGGTGCGAGTAACCGCCAATGCGCGTGAAGCGATAGGGCGAATCGCGGTTCTGTCCCGCGGTCGCGGCATCGTTGAACTCACGCGGGTAAGCCCAGATGACGACCGGCACTTTCTCGCCCTCGACATAGTCAGGCGGGAGGTAGAGCGTCGCGGTCAGCTCAACGCCGTCCTCGCGGGTGTAGCTCACCAGCTCACGCTGGATGCCGGTCAGCTCTGGATGCGGGTCAGGGAAGTTGGTGAGGAAGCGCTCCTCTCCGCCTGCGTAAAGCTTGATGTTCCCCGGATTGGTTGGGCTTTGGTAGTAGGTCAGGAATTCGCTGCCATCGTCAGAGACCACGTCGATCACGGATTCGAGCTGCTCGCCTGAATTGCGCCAGATCTCGGTCGTCTCCAGCGTGGTGAGGTCAAAGCGGCGCAAGAAGGGGCGCAGGCCCTCTGGCGTGGCTCCGCTACCGCTCAGCAAGAGAGCGCCATCGACATTGCGCGCAACGCCAAAGCCGCGATCGGTGCGGGTAAAGAGCGGCTCACCGGGATCGGCGTAGGCATCCTGCACATTGCGGATGTTGAGTTCGCGCTGGCCGTCCGACCCAGTCACATCGACCAGCGATTGCCTCACTTCGCGCGTGTCGCGATCATATTCGACGACGATCATGTCGTCCGTGCCCTCGATCCCGAAGGCGCCGGCTGCGCGGTCTTCAAGGCGGGCAATGACCCGTGCCTCGCCATCAAACGGGGCGGTGAGCGCCATCACATTGTCGCGATTATCGCTTGTCGTTCGCGGGTCGCCGCCATCTTGTGCTTCGCTCCACATCATCAGCGCGTCTTCGGTCGGGTGCCATTGCAGGTTGCGCGGGCCGGTCACGACGCCTTGGACGGGCAGGTTGTCGGCCAGCGGCTCTTCGGCGAGCACCTGCACCAAGTCGCCTTCAATGGTGTAGACCGCGCTGGTGCTAGGGAAGCGATACCACGGCACCTGATAGGAAAACGGCTCGTTCAGCCACTCCATCAGCAGATATTTGCCATCAGGCGATGGGGAGACATTGTAGTAGATGCGCGGCTCACCCACGGCGCGCGCTTCGCTGCCATCGGCTGCCATGATCACTGGCTGGCTGGTGGCAAGATAGCGGAACATCGCCTCGTCATGGGCGTCGGTCAGCAGGTTCTGATAGGTGCGCGTCTGCGCTTCCTCGCCGCCGCTTGCGTCCTGAATCGCAGGCCCGCGCGGGGTGAGCGACCGGGTCGGCATATCGCCGCGATCCTCTGGAATGGTGAGGACCATCAGCGATCCGTCGGGCATCCAGGATGGGTTCTGGAACACCGGATTGACCCCGCCCGTCATCAAAGTTGCGACTTCGCCGGAGGCTGTGTCCAGCACATGCAGGTCCATTGCGTCGGTGCGGGTGTTGGTGAAGACGATCTGGCCGCCGTCATTCGACCACGAAATGTCGGAAATATCGGCCTCGGCTGGCAGAGCGATCTCGCGCACTTCGCCGGTCGCAACGTCTTGCAGCGACAGGCCGGTCACTGCGCGCGTGCCGTAGCGATCATTGATGCTGGCGTCCAAGCGCAGTCCGGCAAGCTTCTCCATTGGCCGCGCCAGATCAGCAACCGGCGGCAACGCCTCGCGCTCCATCAGCAGGATCAGATCGTTGTCGGGTGAGACCGAGACATTGGGCGCAGGCGGGCGCGTCACGATGTCGGTCACTTCGGGCGGGGGAAGCTGGTAGCCATCCTCGTCGCCAGCATCTTGCGCGGAGACCGGCGCTGCAAAGCTAAGGCTAAGGGCGAGCGCGGTGGTAGCGAGGATTGAGTGACGCATCTTGGTGGATTCCCCTGCGATTGGACAAAGTCTTGCGCCGCATGAGCTATCAGGCTGGCAAAGCAGTTTCCAGCCCCCTAGCCGCGCCCGCAAATGGCGATGCTGTGCAAAGGCCGCCTTATGCCCAAATGAAAAGCGCCGGGCGGAGCTTTGAAACTCCACCCGGCGCTTTGTGCCCCCCGTTTGGGACAACTCTTTTCGGCTCGCTTAGAAGCCGACGCGGACGCTCGCGCGGGCTGCGTGGGCGTCGTAGCCCGAGGCGAAATCGCCCGTATAGCCCAGCTCAACCGAGGCGTTGGTCGACACATCAACCGATGCGCCGGCGGCCAGTTCAAAGCGGCTTTGCTCGCGGCCGGGCAGAGCAACTGCGAAGTCGCCGAGTTCAGCCGAAGCCAGCTCAAAGATGCGCGGGTCATCTTTGAGTTCGTGCACATAAGTGCCGCCGACATAGCCGGTGATGCCGTTGCTCATCGTGCCAGCAAGCTCAAGCCCGCCGCGCAGTTCGAGGAAGTTGGAGTGCTGACGGTCAACCGTGAAGCCAAAGCCGCCCGTTTCAACTGCATCATCGAAGCTGAGATTTGCGCCGTTCACACCGACAGTTGGCGTCAGCGAGAAGTCCGGATTCTCAAGCAGGTCGTAACCGACCACGGCACGATAGCCGAAGCCATCAAAGTCGAAGGCCGAACCAATCGGGCCCAGAACGCCGGTGCGCGCTTGCTCGATCTCACCGGTCAGATAAGACAGTTCAGCGTTGAAGAAGCCGCGCTCTGCAAAGCGGTAGCCGCCATAGACGCCCAGCTTCAGGCTTTCGATATCGGTGGTGCCGCTAGTGACGCCGCCATTGAAGTCGTCGTTCTCGATCTCAGCATAGCTGATGAGAGCGCCGACCTTAGCTGCATCGCCCATGGCAACATCGCCGCCAACGGTAAAGATCAACTGGTCGCTGTCATAACCGCCAGAGGTTGCGCTGACCGCGTCCTGGCTTGCGCCGCGATAGGTCGCCTCGCCCCAGACACCGCTGCCGTCTGCTGCCAGATGACGATCCAGCGCTTGGCTGGCGGCGTTGGACGCTTCGAAGATCTCACGACCTGCGCCTTCGCTCAGAGCAGGCAGAGAATCGACCACAGCCGCTTCAAGCGCCGATGCGTCCGCAAGGCCGCTGAGCAGGTCGAACGTGTCGTCGCTGATCGTGCCGTTATTGCTGGCCGCGTCAATCGCTGCACCGAAGGTCACGATGTTCGCATCAGCCGAAGCGAGCAGCGGGTTCGAGCCCGTTACCTGCACAGCAAGCGATCCGATCACCACTTCGTAGTCGATAAACAGGTCGTTATCGATCACATTGATGGTCGCGCCATTGTCGGTGAAGGTCGTGCCTTCTTGCAGGACGACTACGGTCTGACCGACAAGATCAGCGCCATTCGTCGTTGCGATGTTGATGGTCGAACCGTTCTCAAGCGTGATCGCGCCATCGGTGGTGAGCGAGTCAACGCCGAGGTCAAACGCCACTTCGCCGACAACGTTCACATCGCCCGTAACCGTGCGATTGCCGCTAATGACAGCGTCGTTGAGCGTGCCGCCAAGGGTCGAGCCGATTTGAATGGTCTCAAAGCCGGTCAGGATGTCTGCATCCAGCAGACCTGCGATGATCGCGGTGTCGACGCCGATGCCTGCGTCGACGATGCCGGTGATCGAGCTGGCCGAGCCTTCAAGGATGAAAGTGTCGTCAGCTGCGCCAAGGTCAATGTTGCCGTTGACGGTCGCGCCGGTCCAGTGCTGGAACTCGTCATTGCCGCCGCCAAGGAACACGGCATCGCCGGACTGGCCGGTCATCGAGCCGAAGTTGGCAACCGTCTGCGAACCGCCGAGCGAGCGGAACGCAACCTGGCCATCGACCGAGCCTTCATTGGTGAAGGTTGAACCGTCGCCGCGCAGTTGCACTGCGTCATCACCGGTCGAAGTGATTGAACCGGTCGAAGCGTTGGTAAGAGCGGTGGTGCCCGCTGCATCGATGCCGCGGCCTTGGTCAGAAGCGATCGAGCCAGCATTGGCAATCGTCACTGCGCCGCGAACTTCAACGCCGTGGGCGTCAACGCCAGCGGTTGAGAGATCGCTGCCCTCACCCAGAGTCACGTCCGAGCCTGCATCAGCGAAGATGGCCGAAGCCTCATCACCGTCGGTTGAAATCGAACCGTTGTTGGTAAGCGTGCTGTCCACGCCGACGCTGATCCCGCGCGCGCTGGTGCCAGCAGTGGTGATCGAGCCATTGTTGGTCACGTCGCCGGTTGAAAGCACGTCGATGCCGATTGCGAATTCACCAGTGGTTTCAACCGTGCCGTCATTGACGACCGTGCCGCCAGCAGCGGTCACGATGCCAAAGCCGCCATCGCCGGTGGTCGAGATCGTGCCGTCAGCGGTGTTGGTGACGGTCACGCCGTCGCCCGCACCGAACACGCCAAAGCTCTCAGCACCAGCCGAAGTGATCGTGCCAGAGTTAGTGACCGAGCTGCCTTCACCCACCAGAACGGCGTCGGAGAAATTGTCTCCGCTCGTGCTGATCGTGCCTGAGTTGCTCACGGTCGAATTCGCGCCCGCAATCACGCCCGACGATGTCTCACCCGAAGTGTCGATGTTGCCGCTATTGGTGATGTTGGCATTGTCGCCAGCCTGCACGCCGGTCGAGAAATCGCCGAATGTCTGGACCAGACCTGCATTGGACACCGTCGCGTCATCCGCCGCCGCAACAGCGGCAGAACCGGTACCGCTCGTCACGATGGACGCAGCAACCGTGTTGTTGATCGTTACGCCGTCACCAAAGGCAAAAACGCCTTCCGAACCGTCGCCTTCGGTCACCAGCAGAGCGTTGTTGATGAAGGTCGCGCCCTCAGCCAGAGCGACACCGTCAGAGGCGTTGCCGGTGGTGTAGATCGTGCCATTGTTGGTGATCGAAGCGCCGTCTTCGGTCTCAATCCCGCCTGCATTGTTGCCAGTGGTGCCGATGAAGCCGTTGACGGTCACATCCGAATCGATGCCGACCAACAGACCGCTGGAAAAGTTGCTGCTGGTCGAAATCGCGCCATCGACCGTGCCTGTAACGGTGCCGGTGATGATCACAGAGTCTTGAACGACCGAACCGTCCTGAATGTCGAGCGTGATCGGATCGCCGCTCGCGTCAAAGAAGCCGTCCGCATCGGTGCCCGGTGCGCAGGTCACAGTGCCTGCAGCCAGAACGCACTCTTCCGCATTGGCGGGAGGGGTCGGAGCGGTCACCGTTGGCGGCGCGGCCAGCGGATCAGGCGCGCTTTGCGCAAATGCTGGAGCAGCAAGGCCACTTGCCAAACCAGCGGTCAGAGCCAGCACGGAAGCGCTGCCCACAATACGGAACTTGTTCGACGCAGAAACAGTCATTTTTTGAGCCTCTCAATTGGCTGTCAGGATCAATCACGTGACACAAAGAGGCGCTCATCCAAGCTCACGGTCTTGAGGGACCAGCGCGCATGGGTTTGCGACCCTTGTTGAAAGCAAGGGCCTAGGGTTGAGTTATTACTGGAGGATAAAGTTCAGCCCCCCGAGGACCGAGCGTGTCCGCCTATTGTTAACCAACGTGATCAGCTATTCATTAAGGTTAACGTCGAGTAGCCGAAACTCCGGTAGAGCACGTAAATAGAGCTAGCCGCGCCCTCGGTATGGGGCGACACCCTGGTCTGGTAACCAAAGGCCTTCGGGAGGCGGTCCGGACTGCCAGAAAACGTCAATTGGGATACCTCCGCGGGGGTACCAATAGCCGCCAATCCTTAACCAACGAGGGTGCATTTCCTTGGTTAAACGTTGCCCAATTCCCACAGTTACGTCTTCATGAAAGCCGTTGTGATTGCGGAAACTGCCCAGGAACAGCTTCAAGCTCTTCGATTCGACAATCGTATCGCCGGGGGCATAGTCGATCACCAGATGGGCAAAGTCGGGCTGATCGGTCACAGGACAGAGCGAGGTGAACTCCGGCGCGGCAAAACGCACCAGAAACAGCTCGCCCTTTCTCGGATTGGGCACGTAATCGAGCTGCGCGTCCTCAGGTGAGGTCGGAAGGGGGGTGTCCTTGCCCAGAAAAGCGGGCTGGCCAGAGCTTGAAGGCGGGTTTTTAGGTGTGCTTTCCATGCCGCGCTGTTGCCGCGAATGGCACTCGGTTGCAAGCGGGGAACTGGACGCGGGCGATTTGCGATCTATGTCAATTGTTCAGGCAAGGTTGCTTGTCTGTGCTCCATTCCCCGTTGGTGACCCTTTAGACAAATCGTTTGTAGTTCGCATGACCCGCGCTTTCTCCTCCTCTGATCGGACCGTTCGCACAGCAATGCGCGGCACTGTTTTGGTGAGCGGTATCGCGATTGCTCTCGTCACAGCAGGCACCGCATCGGCACAGAGTTCACCGGGCGGTTTCTCACTGCCGACACCCACGCCCTCACCGACATCAGCGCCGCAAGGCCCTGCGGATGAGCGAGCCGGTGTGCCGATTGGCCCGCGCGTCATTCGCCCTGCGCCTTCAACTCCCACGCCCACTCCGACACCGGCCCCCACGCAGGCTGCGCCAGTGCAGGAGAGCGCTCCGGCTGAGAGTGCCCCCGTCACTTCACCGCCAGCGACGCAGGCGCAACCGACACGCACTGCTCCAGCGCGCACAGCGCCGGCTCCGACAACACGTAGCTCAACCCCTTCCCAACCGACTTTCACCAACCCAGCCACGTCCGACACCCGCAACAGCGGCGCGAGCGGAGCTGAGATTCCGCTGGGATCGGGCGGCGGCGTTGCTCCGGGGTTTGAAAGTCTGCCTCCGGTTGGCGAGGAATCCGCTCCCGTCGGCCCGGATGGCTGGTACGATGTGGACCCGAGCGGCGCGCGCACTGACCCCGGCACGGTGGGTTCAGGCTCAAGCTCAACCGCTCCTGTGGTGAACTTCGACCCGCTGGATGCCTGGAACACCGCGCAGACGCGGATGATGATCGGCGTGGCGCTGATGGCGCTTATCCTCATTGCACTGCTGGTCGTGATGGCGCGGCGTAAGCGGCGCGAGAGTGCCGTTCAAAGCACTCCGAATGAGAGGCTTGCCGCCGGTATTCGAACGACGATGAACAATCAGATGCCTTCGATCCTGCAGGATGCGCCCGATTGGGCAAAGGGCGATGGGGCCGCGGGCAAGAAGCCTGAAGCCAAGCCCAAGCCAACGAAGGACGAGATGGCCGAGGATTTGGCACCAGACCTGCCGCTTCCCCCAGAGCCAGAACCAGAACTTCAGCCGGAACCTGAGCCCCAGAAAGAGCCGGAATCTGAGCCGGAACCGCAACCCGAACTTCGATCAGAACCCGCGCCTCAAGCTCCCCCTCTTGTCGCTCCGGCATTGGCTGCTGAGGACCACGAAACGCGGCTGGATATTGGGCTAGAGATCGTGAGCGCATCGCGCTCGCTGATGATGTTCACCGTCGAATTCCGGCTCGATTTTGCGAACCGATCGGACAAGGCGGTGCGCGATTTGAATGTCGCGGGCAAACTCGTCTGCGCACAGTCCAAAGCGGCCAATGCCTCACCCATGGCAAGCGGCCAGCCGCTCGGCACTATCGATCGTATCGGCCCGCAGCAAAGCGGGCGGATTGCTGGCCAGTTGCAATTGCCCCTCGCTGAGGTTCAGGCGATCCGACAGGGCGCAAAGCCACTCTTCATTCCGCTGCTCCACGTCACGCTGGAAGGCAAAGGCCGTTCCACCATGAGCCAGAGCTTCGTGCTTGGTACGCCGAGCGCGGCGAATACGGGGCGGGTGCATCCCCTGCCTCTCGATGGACCTCCGGGCAGCTTGCCAAGCTTGCGCGCGCAGCTGATTAAGCAACCGGTATCTGCCTGAGGCAAAGCGGCTAGCGCTTGGCGTGGACCGCAGGGCGCGCTAGCACTCGTGCCTATGACAGAGACATTTCCCAGTCTGGTTTCAACCGCTTCGCTTGCAGACAATCTCGGCATGCCCGGCCTCGTGGTACTCGACGCCTCGAGGCACCTACCCGCCGCAAAGCGTGATCCGCTGACGGAGTTTGAGGCAGCGCATATTCCGGGCGCGCGCTTTCTGGATCTCGCGAGCTTGACCGACACCACCTCGCCCGTTCCCGCTGCCTTGCCCAGCCCTGCGCAATTGGCGCAAGGTTTGGCGGCTTTGGGCGTCGGTGCGAATGACCAGATCGTCCTTTACGACGACAGCGCGGTGAAGACCTCGGCGCGGGCATGGTTTATGCTTAAAGCGTGTGGCCTTGTGCAGGTTTCCATCCTCGATGGCGGTCTCGCCAAATGGCGCGCGGAAGGTCGTCCCGTCGAAAGCGGCGCTGCGGAATTCACGCCAACGAACGCCCCAGCGCTTCACGATACGAAGGGCGTCGTCACCAAAGCCGATGTCCTCGCTCTGTTGGGAGATGAGAGCTCCCAAATCCTCGACGCACGCGCCGCTGACCGCGTGTTTGGCAGCGGCATTGACCCGGTCCATGGCGGGCAAAATGGCCGCATTCCGGGCGCGTTGAACCTGCCGTTCGGCGAAGTGTTCGCGGAGGATGGGACATATAAGTCCCCTGATGACCTCCGCACGGCGTTCGAAAGCGCCGGCGTCGATCTCTCGCGTCCCATCATCACCTCTTGCGGCAGCGGGGTGACCGCCAGCGTGCTGCTGTTTGCACTCCATCTCGTCGGCACTGACGATGCGCAGCTCTACGATGGAAGCTGGCAGGAATGGGAGGCCGACCCGGACACGCCCAAACAGCAGGGTCCCGCCGTATGAGCAGCTCTGGCGACGACAAGCATCTCAAACCCGCCACCCGCGTCACCCGCGCGGGGCGGCGAGAGGAATGGACTGGACGCGTGGTCAATCCGCCGGTCTGGCGCGCTTCCACCCACCTCTATCCGACCGAGGCCGATCGCAAGGCAGCGACCGGCTCGAACAAGGATGGCGACTTTTTCTACGGACGCAGAGGCGCTCCGACGCAGTGGGCTCTCGCCGACGCGCTAACCGCGATTGAGCCGGGTGCGCATGGCACTGTCCTCTATCCCAGCGGCGTCGCGGCGATCATGGGCTGCTTGATGGCGGCGCTGAAGCCCGGTGATCATCTGCTGATGAGCGACAATTCCTACGACCCCAGCCGCGCAATGGCATTGGGGCTGCTCAAGAAATGGGGTGTCACGCACAGCTTCTTCGACCCGCTCGACTTGGCCGCGTTCGAAGCGCTGGTCAGCGAAACGAGGCCCCGCGTCGTATGGTTCGAAAGCCCCGGCAGCCTGACCATGGAAGTCTGCGACATCCCCGCCCTCGCCGCCGTGGCGAAGCAAGCAGGGGCCGTCACCATGATCGACAACACTTGGGCCAGCGCTCTGGGCTTTGCGGCTCTGACGCATGGCTGCGACATCACGATGCAAAGCCTCTCCAAACATGTTGGCGGGCATTCGGACCTGATGATGGGCTCCGCCAGCGCGGGCGAGCAATGGTACGGGCGCTTGCGCCGCACCTCGCACCAGCTTGGCCAAGTGGTCTCACCCGATGACGCCGCTCTGGCTGCACGGGGCCTGCGAACAATGGACGCCCGCCTCAAACAATCGACCGCCAGCGCAGTCCGGATAGCCGCTTGGCTGTCTGAGCGTCCGGAAGTTGCGCAAGTCATGTGCCCGATGCTCGCCAGCGACCCCGGTCACGCAATTTGGGCGCGCGATTTCACCGGAGGCTGCGGGCTGTTCAGCTTCACCCTCGCCAGCGAACACCCCGAGGCAAGCGGGCACGTTGCCGATGCGCTCTCGCTGTTCGGGATCGGCTATAGCTGGGGCGGGTTTGAGAGCCTTGTTCTGCCCATCTTCCCGCATGAACATCGCACCGTGATGCCATGCCCCACGCTTTTGCCGGGGGGTGGCACTCGGCCAGCGCTTCGCCTATCCATCGGGCTTGAAGACCCTGAGGATTTGATCGCTGATCTGGAAGCTGCTTTGGGGCAAATGGAGACTTGATGACCACCCCGACCCCGCCAGTCACTTCCGACACTACCGAACAAGTTGTCGAACCCGCTGCAGAAGCCGCCCCCGAAGCGCTCCAGCCCGGCCAGCTTTGGAGCCTTGCCGAAGAGCAGGCGGTCGCGGAAGAAGTCGTCAGCGTCGCGGAGGAATCCAAGGAAGCGCTTGCAGCTCAAAGCGACACAATCGGCGCGCTGGTCGAAACACTCGACAGCTGGGCGTTGGTGATCGGGTCGATCCGCATCTCCGCCTTCGACGTGCTCTTCATGCTCGCAACCGTCGCGCTGGTGGTTACGGTCGCCTGGACGCTGACCCGCGTCGCAAGCAATCTGATCAAAAAAGCCAGCCGCTTTGACGACACACAAAAGCTGCTGACGGAGAAGATTTCGACGATCCTGATCTGGACGCTCGCCTTCTTCATCACCGTTGATCTGGTCGGGATTGACCTCACTGCACTGGCTTTCTTCGGAGGCGCCTTTGGTCTCGCCATCGGTTTCGGTCTGCAGAAGACTTTCGGCAATTTGATCTCAGGCATCCTCCTGCTGCTCGACAAGTCGATCAAGCCGGGCGACGTCATCTCGGTCAGCGATATGGCGGGCAATGAAGCGGTCGGACAAATCCGCAAGATCGGCATCCGCGCGATCTCCGTCATCACCCGCGACCAGACAGAGCATCTGATCCCGAACGAGAACCTGATGGTCAACCAAGTGGTCAACTGGTCCTATTCGTCAAAGGATGTGCGGGTGAAAGCGCCAGTCGGTGTCTCCTATGACAGCGATCTGGAGAAGGTTTCCGAGCTGCTCTACCAAGCCGCCGATGAATGCAACCGCGTGCTCAAACGTCCCAAGCCGCGCGTCAATCTGATGGAGTTCGGCGACAATTCGGTCAATTTTGAACTGCGCTTCTGGATCCAGGACCCCGAAGGCGGCCTCGCGAATATCCGCTCTGACGTCTACATGCGCATTTGGCGTCTGTTCAAAGAGAACGACATCGAAATCCCATTCCCGCAGCGCGATCTTCATCTGCGCGACTCCAAACAGCTCGACCAGATTGTCCAGCTGATGAGCGGCGGGAAAGCGTGAGGCGTGGGCTTGCTGAGCGTCCGCACCTCTGATCCGGAGCACACTGTCCGTACCTATGATGGTTGTGTGAAGATCATGGACCGGATCGAGAAGCCGCTTAACGTCGTACTGGTCGTGGTCTTCCTGTTGGCGTTGCTCGCCGCATTTGTGGACGACGGAGCGTGGACAGCCAAGCTGCTTTTCCTCCTCTTCCCATTTGGAATTGCGTTCCTCTTCGCAGGCGTGCGGCGGGGGTATGTCGCGGGCATTCGCATGGAAATGGCCCGTTGCGATGAGAAAGTGAGAGAGGAATTCGCGCATTACGCTGGCGACTAGTTCGACCAGAATTGGAGCAAGCTGTCTCCCAACACACGGCCGCACAAGCTTTCCTTCACGCACCCCAATCCATTCTCGCTGGCGACATGGCGCGCGCTGGCTCATTTGAGTGCCATGAATATTGGCACCATCTATCTCGTAGGCGCTGGGCCGGGTGATCCTGACCTTCTGACCCTGCGCGCAGCCCGGCTGATCAGCCAAGCGCAAGTGATCGTCCATGACGGTCTTGTGAGCCCTGCAGTCCTCGCCATGGCGTCCCCGCAAGCGGAGCTGATCTCAGTCGCGAAACAGCGCGCGCGGCACACTCTGCCGCAAGACCAGATCAACGCTCTGCTGATTCGTGAGGCTCTGGCCGGACGCGATGTTGTGCGGCTCAAAGGCGGCGACCCGCTGATCTTCGGGCGTGGCGGCGAAGAAGCGGAAGATGCCCGCGCCGCTGGCGTTCCGGTGGAGATCATCCCCGGTGTCTCCGCAGCCAACGGAGCCGCCGCTGCCGCGCAGATCGCCCTCACCCACCGCGACGCATCGAGCATCGTCAGCTTTGTGGCGGGCCAGTGCAAAGGCCTCTCCGATCAGGACTGGTCGGGCCTCGCGGGCAAAGGTCGCACGCTGGTCATCTATATGGGCGTCAAAACCGCACCTCAGATCGCTGAGAAGCTGATGGAAGATGGCTTAGCCCCCGACATGCCGCTCGCCGTCATCGAAAACGCCGCACGCCCCGAAATGCGCGTAGTGCGCGGGCTGCTTGCCGGGCTGCCCGATCTTGTGAAGGCGCAGGCGATTAAGTCCCCCGCGCTGATCGTCATCGGCGAAGTCACCGCGCGCGAAGACGCAACCGTCGCCAAACTCGCTGTGGAGGCGCATCAATGAGAGTTCTCACCGGAAACGACCTCAAGACCGGCGATGTCGTCTGGTGGACTGGCCAAGGCTGGTCGCGCCGGGTCGATGATGCGGTGGATGCAGGCGAACGCGCTGAGGAGATCCTCGCCGCCGAGGAAGCCGCGCGCCGCGTCAACGTCCCCTATGTGATCGAAGCGACCCGCGAGGATGACGGTTCCGTCCGCCCCGCCCACATCAAGGACCGCATCCGCGCGCTCGGCCCCACGGTGCGCCCGGACCTGACCTTGAAACCCCAAGACCCCGAAGCTTTGGATTGGGTTATCTGATGTATAAATATGACTCGTATGACCAAGCGATGGTCGATGCCCGCGTCGAGGAATTCCGCGACCAGGCACGCCGCCGTCTCGAAGGCAAGCTGTCGGAGGATGAGTTCAAGCCTCTGCGGCTGATGAACGGGCTCTACCTCCAGCTCCACGCCTATATGCTGCGCGTCGCGATCCCCTATGGGACGCTGAATTCCGAACAGATGATCGCTCTGGGCAACATCGCGGACAAATATGACCGCGGCTATGGCCACTTCACGACGCGCCAGAACCTGCAATACAATTGGATCAAGCTGGAGGATGCCGCCGACATCCTTGCCGATCTTGCCAAGGTTGAGATGCATGCGATCCAGACGAGCGGAAACTGCATCCGCAACATCTCTTCCGACCACTTTGCGGGCGCAACGCATGACGAGCTTGTCGACCCGCGCCCTTATGCGGAGCTGCTGCGCCAGTGGTCGAGCTTCCACCCGGAATTCACTTACCTCCCGCGCAAGTTCAAGATCGCTGTTATCGCGTCTGAGAAAGACCGCGCGGCGATGCGCCTGCACGATATCGGCATCCAAATCGTCGAGAACAACTCCGGCGAGATCGGCGCGCGCTTCTTCGTCGGAGGCGGCATGGGCCGCACGCCGATGATCGCTCCGATGATCCGCGATTTCGTGCCGCTCGACCAGCTGATCACCTATGCGGAGGCCTGCTTGCGGGTCTACAATCGCTATGGCCGGCGCGACAACAAGTACAAGGCGCGGATCAAGATCCTCGTCCACGAATTGGGCGCGGAGGAATATACGCGGCAGGTCGAGGAAGAATTCGCGCACCTACTTAGCCAAGGCCTCGAACCACCGCGTGAGGAGCTGGAGCGGATCAAGCCGTTCTTTGCCGATCCCGCGTTTGAGGATGGCCCCAAACAGGTCGACCGCTCAGACCCCGACTTTGCCCTCTGGGTCGATCGCAACACCCATCGGCACAAGCATGACAGCTATGTCTCCGCCGTGATCTCCTTGAAGCCCGTGGGCGGCATTCCGGGTGACGCGACGGGCGAGCAGATGCGCATCATGGCGCGCCTCGCCAAGCAATACAGCTTTGATGAGCTGCGCATCATGCACACGCAGAACGTGGTCCTGCCGCATGTGAAGATCGGCGATCTCCACGCGCTGTGGACCGCGCTGGACGAGGCGGGTTTGGGCTCGCCGAACATGGACTCGATCGAGGACATGATCGCCTGCCCGGGCCTCGACTATTGCGCGCTCGCCAATGCCCGCTCGATCCCACTGGCACAGCGTATCTCCGAGCGTTTCGACGCGAGCGGCAAGACCGGCAAGCTGGGTGAGCTGAAGCTCAAGATCAGCGGCTGCATCAACGCCTGCGGGCATCACCATGCGGGCCATATCGGCATCCTTGGCGTCGACCGTAAGGGCGTGGAGAATTACCAGCTCTCGCTTGGCGGATCGGAGGCGGAGGACGTCTCCCTCGCCAAGATCACCGGCCCCGGCTTTACCGAAGACGGCGTGATCGAAGCGGTCGAGAAAGTCACCGACGTCTATCTTGAACGCAAGGAGGGTGAGGAACGCTTCCTCGACACCTACCGCCGGATCGGCATGGAGCCGTTCAAGGAGGCGCTTTATGGCTGATGATCTCGGAACCTCACCGGACGAAGTGCAATTCCGCTTCCGGGATGACGAAGTGGTCGACCATGGCACCGTCACCGTCGATGCGTGCTGCGATCAGACCAACGCGACCGCTGTCCGGATTGAACCGGGCGACGATGCGCGCGCTTTGCTCCCTTTCTTGGGCCGGATTGCGCTGGTTGAAGTGAACTTTCCGGCCTTTGGCGATGGGCGCGGATACTCCGCCGCCCGGATCCTGCGCGAAGCAGGCTACACGGGCGAATTGCGCGCCGTGGGCGATGTTGGCGTGGACCAATTGAGCCACATGCGCCGCTGCGGGTTTGACGCCTTCGCGCCGGACAAGCGCCTCGATGAAGAGGACGCCAAACGCGCCTTTGCGACCTGGGAGAATGTCTATCAGCGCACAATTGATGGCCGCCGAACGATTGCGCAATTGCGCCACGGAGCGGGCGAGTGAATGAAGTCCGCAAGATTGACCGGCTCGACGCCTCCCCGCGCTTCACAGAGCATGACGCCGTGCGCCTCAACCGCATGTTTCGCGGCTCCTCGACGACCGAAATGCTCGAAGCAGTCATCCGCGACAATCTCGCGGGCGACGTTGCCGTGGTTTCCAGCTTTGGTGCGGAGAGCGTTGTCCTTCTCCACCTGATCGCACAGGTTGACCCGAACGTGCCCGTCCTGTTCCTCGACACCGGCAAGCACTTTGCTGAGACGCTGGCCTATCGCGACGCAGTCGTGGAGCGGCTTGGGCTGACCAATCTTCAGGTCCTTACGCCGGAAGAAGCCGAAGTCATCGCCAAGGATGAAAGTGGCCTGCGCTGGTCCTATGATCCTGATGGCTGCTGCGAAATCCGCAAGGTCAAGCCGCTCGCCAAGGCGCTGGAACAGATCGATGCCAGCTTTACCGGTCGCAAGGCCTTCCAGTCCGCCACCCGTGCAAACCTGCCGCGTTTCGAAATCGATACCTCGGACGCGAGCGGGCGGCTCAAGATCAACCCGCTGATCGACTGGAGCGCGGACGACATCGCGGCGTATTTCGAAGAGCACGACCTCCCTCGCCACCCGCTGGTCGCGCGCGGCTTCCCCTCCATCGGCTGCGAGCCCTGCACCCACAAAGTCGCGCCGGGCGAAGACCCGCGCTCAGGCCGCTGGAAAGGCTGGGACAAAACCGAATGCGGCATCCACAAGCCAGGCGAGGAACCGTTCCTTTAAGGCGTTGCGGGCGTAGGCGGCTCATGCGCTCCCAATCCGACGCCTGATTTACCGAAAATTCAGCTTGTTGGCCGAGACATTCGCGCCGATGACTGAGATCGCACCTTATCATGGCGAGCCGAGCGCCGTTGCGGCTGACGGCGAAGAGGATGTCTACCTCAAGCGCCGCTACGTTGCGCGCATCGTAGGCTATTGGGCACTGGTTGCAGCCTTGCACACGGCCTATGCGATCACCAACGATCCGATGATCACAATTGGCTGGGCGTTTTATGCAGGCGCCCCGGCACTGGCCATCGGCTTTGTGGTGGGATGGTGTTTACGAAGCACCCATGCCGCGCTCCAAGTGGCGATCATTCTGTTGCAGATTGAAGCTGCCTTCACTCTGTTCCAACTGGTTTCTGGATACCTTGCAGAGGCATCTTGGGATGCGTCGTTGGTGGGCGCATCCAAAGCGTTGATCGCTGCGCTTATCTGCGTTCCACGCTTGCTCACATTGCGACATAATGCCCGCTACAGTGCCGGGCTTGGTCTTGCCCTGCTGGCGCTATGCGGAGGCATTGTGGCACAATGGCAAAGCGATGAGCTGAAAGTGAAGGTCCTCAGCATTGTCGGCTCTTTTCAAGAATATGAGCCGCCTGCGCGATCCTTCGCTCTGACAGTTCCCACAGATACGATCTGGGAAGCTCAGCCCGAACTGGTCCGAACCGCCTTCGCCGCGCGCGCAGGCCAGATGCCGGACAGAGGCCAACCGGCCCAGACAGACCAAGGAGTCTTCATCCTTTCACTCGCACTTAGCGGGCGCGATGATGCGATCCGCCGCGAGGCACAACTGGCACAGGCCGCTTTGGAGAAGCGCTATGGCAGTGCTGTTCGCTTGTCGCTGCTGATGTCCAACCACGGCGATGACACTTTGCAGGCGCCGCTCGCCACTGTGGGCAATCTTGACCGCGTCGCGCAAGGCATCGCCGCACAAGCCGACCCGGCACGCGATCTGGCTGTCATCTATCTGGTATCGAGCTTCAGCGAAGACGGCACCAGCATTAACTCGATGCTCAACTCGTCGGGGCTTGAGCGGTTCTCCGCTGCCAGGATCCGGCAATTCGTGGAAGAGGCTAACGTCGCCCAGGCCGTGATTGTGGTTTCTTCTTGCTATTCTGGCAGCTGGGTCGAGCAACTTCAGGCCGACAACCTCATCGTCATATCCTCGACGATGAAAAACGATGGCACTTTCGGCTGCGCGCATACCGGGTCAGGCACCGATTTCACAGATGCCTTTGTCACGCGAGACCTTGAAGAAGGCGAGCCGCTTGGCCGCGTGTTCGAGGCAGCTAAACAGACCGTGACAGACGATGAGTTAGAGCAAGGAATTTGCCGTTCTAACCCTCAGGCTTTTGTTGGAGCGAATATGCAGGAAATGTGGGATGGACCGCTTTCCCGTCTCACAACCAACCTTGCGCCTTGTACCAATCAGCAGTCGCTTTGAGGCCTTCTTCGCCGCTGATTTGGGGTGTCCAGATATGCTCCGGTACCTTGCGGTCGAAGCGCGCGACCCAGTTGGGATGCGCCATATAGCCGACGCGGTCTTGAGTGAGTTTCGCGCCATCCCCGCGCCATAGCCTGTCGGCCTGCGCTGCTGCGACAAGCACAGTTTTGGGCAGATGCGGGGCGAGGACTTTGCGCTTACCCATCGCTCGGCCGATGGCTTGGGCGAGTTCCTTGTGGCTGTAGCCACCCTCGCGCCCGTCATCGGGTTCGTATATTTGTTTCAGCGACTTACGCTCCGCCAGCGCCACTAGCAGGGTGGCCAGATCGTCAGCGTGGATGATCGAGGTTGCCCCTCCCGGAGGCAGCGGCACGAGGCCCATCTTGGCCGAGCGGAACAGTTCGAACATATCGACATCGCGCGGGCCATAGACCGCTGGTGGACGCACAATGGTCCAGTCGCGGTTGCTGGCCTGCACCAACTCCTCAGCCTTCGCCTTGGACCCGCCGTAGAGCGACAGTTTGGGCTCGCGCGCCGAAAGCGAGGAGACGAAGACGAAGCGCTTGACCTTGGCCGCTCGTGCCGCCGCGAGGATATTGGCGGTGCCAGTCACATTGGCCGTCTCGAACTCATCGGGATCGGGCGTGTTGGTGAGGCCCGCAATGTGGATCACCGCATCTGCGCCTTCGCATAGATCGCCCAAATCTTCGAGCGTGCCGGAGACCCACTCGATCCCTATGCGCTCTGGCTGATCGCGGCGGGTGAGAGCGCGGACAGTGTGCCCCGCTGCAAGCGCCGCATTCAGCGTTGCGCTGCCGACAAAGCCGGTCGCTCCAGTGATCGCTAGCTTCATCCCACCCCTCTCATCCACGCACCATATGGTCGCGGTGGACGACTGCGGCGCGCGGAGCGTAGCCGAGCTTCGCCTCCTGCTCGTCCTGACGCAGGCCCACAATAGCGCGGCATTCCTCGGACGAATATTCAACGAGGCCCTGCCCCAGCCGCTCTCCTTTGGGGCCGTGGAGGCTGACCAAAGCGCCGCGCTGGAAATCGCCTTCAACGCCGATGAGGCCGGGTGCGAGGAGGCTCGCGCCGTCCTGCAACGCGGCGACACAGCCCGCATCAACTGTCAGCACGCCTTCGAGCGCTTGCCGTCCGCCCAGCCAGCTCTTGCGCGCGCTATCGCTGCGCACGGGCAGGAAGACGGTGCCGCGTCCTGTGGCAGCTGCATGGGTGATCGGGCGGTCGCCCGTCCCGTTGATGATCGCGAGCGTGATCCCGGCCCTCTCGGCAATGCGCGCGGCTTGCAGCTTCGCCTTCATCCCGCCCGTGCCGAGGCCTGAGGAGGAATCGGCGCCCGCCATGGCGATGACTTCAGGCGTCACACCCTCGACCTTCTCGATCAATTGCGCGCCCTCCGCATCCGGAGCGCGGTCATAGAGGCCATCGACATCGGAAAGGATCAGCACCCCGTCCGCATGGGCCGCCTGCGCCACGCGTGCGGCCAGGCGATCATTGTCGCCAAAGCGGATTTCCTCGGTCGCAACGCTGTCATTTTCGTTGATGACAGGCACCGCGCCCGCCTCCAACAACCGCTCAATTGTGGCGGAGGCGTTGAGGTAGCGGCGGCGGTCTTCGAGGTCTCCGACCGTCACCAGCATCTGCGCGGCGGTCAGCCCGTGACGGTCCAGCGATGTCGCCCAAAGCTGCGCGAGAGCCACTTGCCCCACAGACGCCGCCGCCTGCGCATCGGCGAGGCTCGCCCGCCCCCCTTTGGGAAGGCCCAGACGCCCCGCACCCAGAGCAATCGCGCCGGAACTGACGATGATGATCTCACCGCCAGCCTCGCGCCATTCGCGCAGATCCAGCGCCAGCGCATCGAGCCATCCACGCGCGGGCTCTCCGTTCTGCACCAGCAGCGCAGAACCGATTTTGACGACCAGCCGTTTGCTAGCCGCCGGGTCCAGAAGGGATGTCAGATCGGCGACCATTCGGAGCCATCTTCGTCTTCATCCTCAACCTCCACCGTTTTGGTTTCGGTCGAGGTACGGTCGGGCAGGTAGGACAGGACCGCGTCCATCAGTTCCTCAATGCCCTCTCCAGTCGCGCCGGAAACGGTGAACACCTTGTCCGCGCCCTGTTTGATCAGCTCGTCTGCGAAGGCCTTGCCCAGCTCCGCATCAGCGAGGTCAAGCTTGTTGAGCGCAATCAGCTGCGGCTTTTCTTCCAGACCCGCACCATAGGCGGAGAGCTCCTCCTCCACGATCCGCATCGCCTCAGCAGGGTCGTCGCCGGCGATGTCGATCAGGTGGACCAGCACCCGGCACCGCTCAATATGGCCGAGGAACCGGTCGCCAATCCCAGCGCCATCAGCTGCGCCCTCAATCAGGCCGGGAATGTCGGCGAGCACGAATTCACGTCCTTTGTGCCGCACCACGCCCAGCTTGGGCACCAGCGTCGTGAAGGCGTAATGCCCGACCTTGGCCTTGGCGTTGGAGACCGCGTTGATGAAGGTCGATTTGCCCGCATTGGGCAGGCCAAGCAGGCCCACATCTGCGAGCAGCTTGAGCCGCAGCCACACCCACGCCTCTTCGCCCGGTTCACCCGGCTGATGCTGGCGCGGGGCGCGGTTGGTGGCGCTTTTGTAAGAGGCATTGCCGCGCCCGCCGAGGCCCCCTTCGAGGAACACGACGCGCTGGCCCACTTCGGTGAAGTCGACGAGCACTTCTTCCTTGTCCTCGGAAAGGACCTGCGTGCCGACGGGGACTTTGACGATCAGATCGTCTGCGCCCGCACCGGTCTTGTCCTTGCCCTGCCCATGCTGGCCACGCTTCGCCTTGAAATGCTGCGCGTAACGGAAGTCGATCAGCGTGTTGAGACCAGCGACGGCTTCGAAGATGATGTCTCCGCCCTTGCCGCCATTGCCGCCATCGGGACCACCATATTCGATATACTTCTCGCGCCGGAAAGAGACCGCTCCGGGTCCCCCAGCTCCTGATTTCAGAAATATCTTGGCCTGATCAAGGAAATGCATAGCGCGCATCTATGCATTTCCTGATCAGAAAGCGAGCGTTGAGTTAGGCACCACCCAGACGGCCCGGAGGGCCGCAAGCCCGACCGGGCGCCCGCAGCGGGCGCGGCTCTGCTGCGCGTCAAGCGAGGAGGTAGCCCCGGATGGGGCTACCCAAATCAAAAACTCGCCGAGAACCCAGCCACCACCTGCCGACCCGGAGAAACAAAGGTGAAGACCTGCTCATACTCCTCATCGAGCAGGTTCTCCGCCCGCGCGAACAGCTTCAGACCCTCTGCGATCTCGTAGCTCGCATTGACATTCACAAGCGTGAAGGCGCCGAGCGTCGTCACGGGGGCTGGGAACATCCCGGTGGTAAAATCACTGTCGAGCATGTCGCCATTGTGGCGCACGACGAGGGTGGCCGAGGCAAGGTCATTGCGCGACGTCCAAGTGACCGCAGCGCTGGCTGTGCTTTCAGGACGGCGCACTTCGGTTACGCCGTTCTCCTCGGCATCGAGATAGGTGTAGGCGGCGTTGACATTCCATTGCGGGCCAAGCTGAGCCGAGACCGCGACCTCTACGCCCTGCCGAGAGCTGTCCGTCGCGCGGTTGCCCGGCGTCGCGATGAAAGTCGGCGCGGGGAAAGTCGTGAAAATCTCATCCTCAAGCTCAGCATTGAAATAGGTGAGTGAAATCACGCCAAAGCCGTCGCCAAATTGCTGATCGACGCCGACTTCCCAACTGGTTGACTGCTCAGGCTGCAAATCGGGGTTGCCAATGAATGCGCCGTCGAAAAAGCCGAAAAGCTCGTTAAGCGTCGGGTTCTTCACGCCCGTGCCCACAGCAGCGCGAATGCGCGTTGTGTCGGTCACATCGTAGGCGGCACTGACGCGGAATGTGGTCGCGTCCTCGAACAGGTCGTTGACGTCGTGACGGATCGCCGCTGCGAAGTCGAAACGCCGCCCGCCAGCATAGCGGTACTCAGCAACGAAGCCGACATTCTCTGCACTCTTACGGTCATCGAATGTCAGGATATTGTTGAAACCCTCAAGCTCGTAATCCGCAGCAAACGTTACTTTGTGCCCGTCCGCAATGTGGTAGTCGGAGACGTAGGAAAGCTTGAACCGGTCGCTTTGCGTTGAACTTGGGAAGCCCAGGGGGGCCTCAGTTTGCCGGTTCGCATCGGTGATTTGGGCGGAGAAGTCGTTGGTCCAGCGCCCGCCGCCGCTTTCAAGACGCAGACCGACTAAGGCCGACAGACTTTCGTTCTCAAACCGGTTTCCGGGGCTGTCGATGACGAACCCCGCCGTCGGGCTGCCAAAGCCGAAATCCTGATCGTTGAACTGGCCTTCGGTGCGCGTGTAGCGAGCGACGCCGCGCAGCTCCAAACCCGTCGCCACCTCGCCAGAGGCCTTGCCCGAAAGCGTGTAGCTGTCGCGCCCGATATCTCGAGTTCCACCTCTGGCATTGGGCTCGCCATCGGTGCTGACCACTGTGGCGGAGAGCGAGGCGGAGAGGCCGTAATCGGTCTGCACACCCCAACGCGCCGCGCCATTCAGCGTGTTGTTGGTGCCTCCTTCAGCAAAGGCGGAGAAACCTTCGAACTCGCCGCTGTCATAGGCGATCACACCAGAAACTGCGTCGTTTCCGTAGAGAGCGGATTGCGGACCCCGGAGGATTTCTAGCCGAGAGCCGATTTCCGCCTGCAACGTGCCGATATCATACTCTCCGCTACCGGGGTCAGAGACCTCGATCCCGTCGACCAGCACCAGCACATGGTTTGCCTCCGAACCGCGCAGACGGATTTGCGTCTGGCCAGCGACGGAGCTGACCGCGACGCCGGGCACATCGCGCAGGACGTCTTCGATATTGCGCGTCTGGCGCGCCTCCAAGTCCTGCGGGTTGATGAAGGTGATAGAGCCGGTGAAGTCTTCGAGGTCGGTGCTCTCACTGCGAGAGCCAAGAACAACGATGGCCTTCGAGCCGCTGATCACGCTTTCAGGGTTGCCATCTTCATCCAGCAAGACGCCGGAGAAAGACTCGCGCTGTTGTGCTGCCGCCGATGTGGCGCAGAGCAAAGCGGCAGTGGCGACACCGCCCAGCCAAAGTGTAGATTTGTGCATTGGGATTCCCTTCCCATTTGAGCAACGCTTATGAGCCGTGAGACATGCGTCCCACAGGCTCGGCTAAGTCGTCGCTTCAAACGAAGGTGCCCAAGGGGGCATTACGCCCCAAAGACCAACTCGCGCCTCTCCAATCCCTGAGAGGGGCATGCAAGCGACACGCTCCGGTCGGTCTCCTGGCTTGCGGGTCAGCATTTCTGCCGCTCACCTTCCCAAGGGGGATGATCTCCCCCTCAGTGGCTGCCTAACGAGTAGGCACGAGGCAAAAACTTGCCGCTTACAGTTGCAGGGACAGCTGCGGAATTGGGCACCCACTGACATGGGCACCCGCACCGCATTCCCGTTACCGATGCGTGGGGGCTGGTCTAATCGCTTGTTGCGCGTGACGCAATGTAGCAGCTTACTGGCTACCGCCCGTCACACCGTCCGGATCAACCGCAATCGGCTGCGTGACAGGCTGCGAGACGAAGCCTTCTTCCACCGGGACAACCGGCACCACCGCTCCGGTCGCTGGATCAGCCACCAGCCCTGCAACAATGCCGGGTTCGGCCATGGTCGCGGTCGGATCGCTCTCCACGCTGGGCACGGGAGCTTGCCGCGCACGCGCCGCTTGCACCGCGACCCAACCGGGCTGCGATGCGCCGTAGAGATCGCCGTACTTCGCATCCCATGCAGCGGAATCTCGCTCATAGGCTTCGTACTCGGTGAAGAAGAGCTCAAACGGCTGCTCCATCAGCGCGAAATTGTCATAGGCAAACGCAATCGCATCGTCAGGCGGCGCGATGTTGTGCCGGGTCGAAATGTCCAACGCCGCGCGGCAGAAACGCGCCCGCGCCGGGGGCAGAGCGAAGAAGTTGTAGACCGAGGTCATCTGCTCCTCGCGCGCAAAGATCGCCTCGCGCCGGGTCTCCGCCTGCGAACGGTACACCGCGTCGATCCGGTCATTGACCGCCTTCAAAGTGTCCGCGTGGTCACTGATATAGGCGCTGTAAGCAGTGAGGATCGGGTCAAACTGCGCTGACGTGCAATTGAGCGCGGCCACGTTCCAGGCCGAGCGGAAGTGCCACACTTTCTCATCATCGCTGATGCCGAGATTGATTGTCTCTCGCTGGCCGAGGAAGTTCTTGCCCGGGATCTCCATCACATAGGCAGCGCCTCCCGGCGGGATCGGGCGATAGGGCGTCGTCTCAATCACCACGGGCGGAGGTGGCGGAGGTGGCGGAGGTGGCGGAGGTGGCGGTTTGGCACACCCTGCCACCAGCGACACAGCGACCGCAACGCCCAAGACCTTGACAGGGGCGATTTTCAGCGGTGCGGATGACCGCTTGCGCGCGCCTTGCCGTTCGCTGGCTTCGGGTGATGCTGTATCCATGGCTGGTTTAAGTTCGCCTCTCATCTCTCGCCCCTGCTGATCCCCTGTCGTGCGCCTTTAGTAAAACGCACGTTTACTCTGATGCCTGAGCTATCCTTGCCCGCATATGAAGCGCCTGTGCGATTGCAATGCGGCCCTGCGCCAGCATGGCACATCACACTAACCGGCGCCCCTCCGGTTTCTCGCTTACCCCTTAGCCAAAAGAAATGCCCGAGGCCTATGGTGAGGCCCCGGGCAATTCATTGTTTCAACAGTTTGGTGAGGCGCTTGTCTCGGCCTCAACCCAACTTCGTCAGCGCTTACTCGTTCGAGCCCATGAACCGCAGCAGGTTCATGAAGATGCTGATGAACGCCATGTAGAGGTGCAGTGCACCGTAAATGGTCGCGCGTTGCAGCATCACAGCATCGCCGCGCAGTTGCAGGTAAATCTCACGCGTTTCCTGCGTCTTGTACGCAGTGAAGGCCGAGAACAGACCGATGAACACCAGGCTCATGATCATGTCGAACGCGCTCGAACCGAACACAAAGACGTTGAGCAAGCTGACAGCGATACCGCCCCAGATGCCCATGATCAGGAAGGTGCCCCAACCCGACAGGTCTTTCTTCGTGGTGTAGCCCCACAGGCTCATCCCGCCAAAGGCAACCGCAGCTGCCAAGAAGGTCTGCGCGATTGAGATGTCGGTGTAGGCGATGAAGATAAACGAGATTTGCACCCCGACCATCACCGCATAAAGCCAGAAAATCGCCTGTGCGACGGCCGGTGAGAGGCTGAAAATCTTGAACTGCAAGAACATCACCATGATGAACGGCACAGCAATTGCTGCCCAGTACATCAGGCTCGGACCCTCAGGGGTCACGAACGAATAGACGAGGCCCGTCTGCGCGGTCAGCCAAGCGACGATACCCGTCAGCAGGACGGCAGACGCCATGTAATTGTAGACGCCCAGCATGTGCTTGCGCAGACCCTCATCAAGGGTTTCACGCACGTCTCCGCCGGCGCGGGGGACCGAGCCTACAGTTTGGCCGGTCCGTGGTTCATTCCAATCAGCCATTATGGATCCCTTTCTCCTTCATGGAGTATCCAAACGCGGCGCGACCATACGCGCCATTGCCATACAATATCGGTCTTTTGCGAGGGCAATTCAAGCGAAACCGAAGCGATTTCGACGAATTGCGTTCATTTTTGACCGTACTATACTTAACAAAGGCTTATGAAGTGCCTTTCGAGAGCACAGTTCCTCTATCAGCGGTCGCTTTGAGCGTGTCGGTGAGGAGCGCAACCAGCGCGTCATCTGCATCAAGAACGTTCAATCCCTCGCGCGTCATCCCACCCGGACTGGCGACCCGATCAGCAAGCGTGCCGGGTGAAACGTCAGCGGTTGCGGCCAATTCGCTGGCTCCATGAACCATCGCCAGCGCAAGACTGTTCGCCTGCCCCTCTTCCAGACCAAGGCGCTGCGCTGCCTGCGACAATCCGTCGATAAAACGATAGACGAAGCCCGGCCCCGACCCTGCGAGCGCTGTCACAAGATCATACTGCGCCTCATCCTCCAGCCAGACTGCCGTTCCCAGCGCATCGTAGAAGGTGAAGGCAGCCTCGCGCTCGTCTGCATCCAGGCCCGTTTCGGAAAGAATGATCGGCGATTTGTTCACGCGTGAGGCAAGGTTGGGCATGACCCGGACATGGGCGCGGGCGCTGGGGAAAGCCCCCTGCAATTGTGCCAGAGTTTTCCCGGCAAGCAGCGAATAGACCGTGACACCTTCGCCGGTCAGCGTCAGATAATCGGGCGCGAAGTCTGCAAGCTGCTGCGGCTTGAACCCCAGCATCACCGCATCATATGCACCGCCCGCCTCTGCCTCTGCCACAGTGCGATAGAGCGGAATATCGGCAGGTGCAGCCTCCAGCGACCGGCTGAGGATCGAGAACCGCTCAGGCGCAATCCCGGCCTTCAGCCACCCGGCCAGCATCGCGCCTGCCATATTGCCGCAGCCGATGATGAGCATGTGATTGAGTGCAGACATAAGCGCCCCTTTCCCAAGCGGTTCAAACGGACGCTCAGATGGTCACGCTTCCCCCATCGCGTCAACCATCGCCGCTTCCAGTGCATCTGTCGGAGACTTGTCACCCCACAGCACGAATTGGAAGGCGGGGTAAAAGCGGTCGCATTCGTCGATGGCGTTCTCCACCAGCGACTGCGCCTGAGCGATTGAGAGCATGCCATCATCGCCCATCAGCACGCCGTGGCGGTAGATCAGCACGTCGCCTTGCGACCAGATATCGAAGTGGCCGAGCCAGACCTGTTCATTGACCAGACTGAGAAGCTCGTAGGCGCTCGGTTTCTTCTCCTTGCTCACCCGGATGGCGGGCAGGCAGAGGAATTGCAGCACATTGTCCGCCGCGCGCCAGATTGCGCGGAGCTGGTATTTTGCCCAGCTGCCCTGCACTTCGCCGACCATCTCATCTTCAGACACGGTCTCGCACTGCCATCCGCGCGCTTCGAAAAGAGCGGCCAGCATCTCAACCGGTGCGGCATCGTCGTCGTCGCGATATTCGCCTTCTTGGGGTCTCATATTGCGCCTGCGAGGGTTCGGGTGTGGGGGGCTTCGAACATCATTGATGCTGGAATGCCCGCCGACCCTCATCATTGGCAATGAGTAGGGATCGCAGCGCTGGGGAGAAGTGCTTTCGCTTGTTCAAAGCTTGTGTACAGATTGCCGGGGAAAGTCGGCGACACGCTATTCAAGCTCTTGAATTACCGTGCCTTCTGGGCTCGTATAGGTGAAAGTATCTATGCCTTTGGCGGCCAGAGCGTTCACCAGAGTGCGCGCCTCAGCCCGGTTTGCCACGGGTCCCGCAAGCAAGCGGTTTGCCTGCCCCCACGGCGTCACATGTGGCTCAAAATCACCGAGCAGTTCGGGCGCCTGGCGCGCGAAACGGCGCCAATCAAAGCTCAGCGCTTCCAGATCACGGCCGGTGGCAAGCTGCACCCAAACCCGGCGCGGATGGGCTGGCTGAGCCGGTTCGGCGGGCGCTTCTACTTCGCGTGGAATGCTGATGGCGGTGATGTCGACCGCCTCCCCGCTGCCTGCCTCGACCGGCAGATCGGCGCTGTCCAGATCGGCAAAGGCATCGGCTACGCTTGCGTCAGAAGGGGACGGATCGGGTGCGGATGTAGGTGTCGGTGTGGGAGTGGGTGTGGGCTGGACCTGCGCTTCGGCCACAGTCTCAATCACTTCATCAGCCGCAGCAGGAGGCGGCGCGCCCAGCGGCGTTCCGGCAGGCTCCAGCAAGGCCCCAACCTCGCCCTCGGCTGCAAAACGAGCGATGCGCGGGTCTTCGCGGCCAATATCAGCGGCACGCGGGAATATCCCGAGATTCGCCGCCGCCGCCTGCTGAGCAGGGGTAAGGCGCGGCATGAAAGCCAAATAGGGATTGATCCGCGTCGCCAGATCGCGTGGCATGACGGTGTCGACAATCGCCTCGGCCCGCTCTTGCTGCCCAAGGATTGCAAGGCCAAAGGCACGCGCGCGGATCGCGGCCGTATCGCGCTCGGTCAGCAGCGGAGAAAGCGCGGATTGGAAACCCGTCTCATCCCCAGAGATCGCGCGGCTAAGCGCAAGGCGGCGGCGCGCCTCGTTATCCTCGGGATTCAACTCAATCGCGCGAACATAGGCGGCCTGCGCGGATGCCTGATCCCCCACCAGATCAAAGGCGAGCGCCTGATCGGTCAGCAAATCGCTTGCCGGAGCTCCCGCGCTCTGCGCCGCGCTGAACAGTGGGAGCGCTTCGATCGGACGACCAGATCGCAAATAGACCCGCGCCAGACCCAGTTTTACCCGAGCATCGTTGGGCCCAAGCTCTGCCGCGCGGCTCAGAAAGCCGACGGCTGCATCAAAGTCATTCACCGCAAGGCTCGCATCGCCTGCCTCGATCAGGGCCGGAATGCTGTTAGGAGTGCGCGCCAGCTCCATCAGCGCGCGGTTCAGGCGCTGCACCTGCGGCGATGGCAAAGGCTGCACAACCTCACGCGACGTCGTGTCCTGCGCGGCGAGGCCGGTTGGAATTGCGGCAAGAGCCAGCGCGGTGGCAGTGAGGGGGGCTGCGAGTTTCACAACAGCTGCGCTAGCGCAATTTGCGCGCCTTGCCAGCCCGCTTAACGCTGGGTCGAGGCGAAAAGCGCATCACGGACGGCAGGCTGAGGAGCGGCGGGAACCCACTGCTCCTCTGGCCTGTTGACAAAGCGACTATTGGTTATTCTGGCGACCGAGGAAGCGCGGGATCGAAAGCGCGGGGGCATCATCGCCGTCGCCGTCGCCATCCGGATCGTCGTCGTCATCATCGTCGTCGGAGCCGGAAGAACGCGAGAGGTTGGCCATGCGTTCGAACAGAGTGCTTCCGCCAGCAGCGGCTCCTCCAGCTGCTGCTGCGCCGCCAGTGCCACCAGCCGGCGCGGCGGGTGCAGGGTTGGCCGGCGCGCTATCGTCAGACGATGGCTCTCCGCCAGCGGCTTCGACAGGTTCGTCGCGCTCTGCCAGACGATCCGCATCGGCGAGCAGGTCATCATCGCCATCTGCAGCGAACTCGTCTTCCTCCTCGGCGCTGCGCAGGCCGGCGAGCGGGTCGATGATTTCATCAACGTCGTCGCCATGGTCGCCCATATCGTCTCCGGCTTGCATGCCGGTGAGATCAAAAGGTTCGCCCGCTCCGTCCGTCTCGCCCGCTTCTTCTTCGACCTCGTCGGTCAGTTCTTCAAAGCCCATGTCTTCATCAGGCGCAGAGATCGCGTCGCTCACCGGATCAGCGATCAGCGGAGCGATGGGCGTGGTCTCTTCTTCAGTGGCAGGCTCTTCGCCCGCGTCGCCGCTGTCCATGTCGTCAAATGACGGCGCCTCTTCAACAGCCGCCTCGGCTTCTGCTGGCTCATCCGATAATTCGAGCACCGGCCGCTTGGGCGCGCGCGCTTCGGTCAGAGCCACCGGGCGCGGCGGAGCGTCACCGGTCGCGCCTGCCTCAATCCCGGTCGCAACAACCGAAATGCGGATCTTGTTGACCATGTCGGGGTTGAAAGCGCTGCCCCAGATGATGTTCGCATCCTCGTCGACCAGATCGCGGATGTAATTCGCGGCCTCGTCCAGCTCCATCAGCGTCATGTCTTCGCCGCCGATGATCGAGATGATGACGCCCTTCGCGCCCTGCATCGACACGCCGTCAAGCAGTGGGTTGGCGATGGCTTGTTCAGCGGCGAACAGCGCGCGGTTCTCACCCTCGCCCTCGCCTGTGCCCATCATCGCCTTGCCCATCTCGCTCATCACAGCGCGGATGTCGGCAAAGTCGAGGTTGATGAGACCCGGATTGACGATCAGATCAGTGATCGACCGCACGCCTTGCTGGAGCACTTCGTCAGCGAGCTGGAACGCCTCTTTGAAAGTGGTCTCCGGCTTCGCGACCAGGAACAGGTTTTGGTTCGGAATGACGATCAGCGTGTCGACGTGGGCCTGAAGCTCGTTAATGCCAGCCTCAGCCGCGCGCATGCGGCGCGTGCCTTCGAACAGGAACGGCTTGGTCACGACACCAACGGTCAGCACGCCCTTGCGCCGCGCAGCCTCTGCAATGACGGGAGCGGCCCCCGTGCCGGTTCCGCCGCCCATACCGGCAGCGATGAAGACCATGTTGACGCCTTCAAGCGCCTCTTCAATGTCAGACACAGTCTCTTCCGCAGCGGCCTTGCCCACTTCGGGACGCGCGCCTGCGCCAAGGCCGCCGGTAATGTCGGGGCCAAGCTGAATCCGCTTCTCTGCCGGAGAGGTCGCGAGCGCCTGCGCATCGGTGTTGGCGACGATAAAGTCGACGCCTTCGATCTCTGACTCGATCATATTGGCAATCGCATTGCCGCCCGCGCCGCCAATGCCGACGACAGTGATCTTGGGACGCAGATCGTCCGTTGCTGGTGGTCCGATATTGATGCTCATCGCTTTACCCTCCAGATACGCGCCTGTTGTGCCGGGGTTTGACAGTCAGTTCGCACATATCTTCATTACACTCTTGAGACTCTGACATATTCAGCAAAGTCCCGTTATACCGCAGGAATCCTTATCCACAGGCGTCACTTGCGCGTTTTACACCTGACTTTCCGCAATAGCGGAAGGTGACAAGGGCCAAGTGGAGCCTGACCGGCGTCAAAACTCCGCTTTGCACTAGAATTCTTCCTTCAACGCCCGCCACCACCGCGACAATGCGGTGAAGGGGTTAAGCGAGCCGCCAAAGTCGCGCGTCTGCATATAGCGCGCGCCGATGGCCCGAATATCGACCGGATCGTCTGCCGCGTAAAGGCACAGACCCGCAAGGCCTGCAAAACCCGGTGTCGCATGCGCCTCTGGCAGGCCGGAAAGTTTGGGGATGCGCCCCACCCGCACCGGCATGGCCAGCGCGCTTTGCGAAAACTCGGCAAGCCCTGCCAGCTCCGCTCCGCCGCCGGTCAACACAACCTGCCCTGCACGCGGACCAGCAAAGCCCATCTCCTTCAGCGCCTTCCCGATCTGCGTCGTCAGCTGCGACTGGCTTTCCGTGATGACAGAGATCAGCTCTGCCCGCGCAATCCGGTTCTTGTCATCCGCGCCGCGCGCCGCCGGGGCGCCTTCTGCGCTTTCGGCATCATTGGGACCATGGACCGGGATCATCTCGCGGTGATCGCTGGGTGAGGCGATGGCGGAGCCGGAGACGCATTTGAGGCGCTCGGCCTGAAACCGGCGGATGCCAAAGGCGCTCGCCACCGCATCGGTGATATCGCCCGACCCCATCGGGATCGCTCTCAGCCCCAGCAGCATGCCGGCCGCAAAGACCGAAACATTCGTCACATCCGCGCCAATCTCAACCAGAGCAACGCCAAGCTCGCGCTCTTCCTCGGTTAGGCAGGCATAACCCGAGGCAAGCGGCGCTGCGACCACGGCTTCGACTTCGAGGTGGGCATTCTGCACCGCCTCCATCAGATTGCGAACCGGCGCTCCATCGGCGAGCATGACGTGGACATCGACGCCCAGCCGTTCTGCATGAAGCCCGCGCGGATTGGCGACGCCATGCGCTCCGTCGAGCGTGTAGTGGGCGGGGATTGCGTGGAGGACCGTGCGCCCATCGGGGCGGATGACGCTTTGTGCTTCGAACAGAAGGGTTTCAACGTCCTCCTCCTCAATCCGGCGGCCGCCAATGTCGATCTCGACCTTTTCGACCGTGCTTTTGAGGCCCGCCCCCGCGCAGGCGATCCAGACGCTCTGGATGCTGGTGCCTGCGTTTTTCTCCGCCCGCTCAACCGCGTCGCGGATGGCATAGGTCGCGGCCTTCATATCGGTGATGTAGCCGCGTTTGACCCCCGCGCTTGCCCGGTGGCCAGAGCCCAGCACGACTAAGTCGCCCGTCTCCGTCTCGCCCATAATCATGGCCGAGACGCGGAAGGATCCGACATTGACGGCGGCGAAGACACGGGCGAGGCGCGCTGTGGGTTTGGGTTTGGTGGCCATATCTTGTCCCTAGTCCCTCAACCGCCCGATTGCCCGAATTCGATCTTATCGCCCCGGCCCGGAATGCGCATGTAGATGCGCGGGGGCGAACGCATGTCGAAAGCAGCGACGTCTCCGCCGATCAAACGGTTCTGCCCGTCGAGCCGAGCAAATTTGACCAGCGAACTGGCAGATTGATCTGCACCTTCGGGCAGAGCGAGCACTTGGCCGGTCTTGAACGTGATATTCCAGCGGCGATTGCCGACCCACTCCGCAGCCTCAACCTGAGGGAGAAGCGCGGGCGCGGCGGCGAGCAGCTTCTCCAACGGGGCGACCTGCATATTGGCGCCGGGGCCGGAGATGTGGAGCATGTCAGCCGCGGCTTCCTTAGCAATGGGCTCCAGCTCCACGCCCGTCGCGTCGATCAGCATCAGCCGGTCGGGCTTTTGCAGGACGGCGTGTGGCTTGCGCTCGACAATGTCGATGGCGAGCGTCGAGGGCAGCTGGATCGATACGCGCGCATCGGCGACCCAAGGAAGTTCCATCAGCTCATCGCGCAGTTTCTCAAGCTCAACCTGCGGCATCGGACGATCGCGTTGAGCCAGCGCGCGGGCATAGACCTGACGTTCGTCCATGCGGCTGGTGCCGGTGACGCGCACATGTTTGACTTCAAAGCCAGCATCCGACGCCATCGCCGCAACCTGCGCATTGGCGAGCGCGGGGACGCCCGCAAGATTGGCGATCACAAAGGCAAGTCCAACGCCGCCGCCGATAATCAGCGTCAGCCAAATCGTGCCCCATTGGTCTTCGGTAAAAGGCAGCACTCCCATCGCGCGGTCGACCAGACCGGTGGTCTTGGCCTTGGCCCGGCGCGCTCCCGCTGCGCGGCTTTGCGATTTGGCGGCGCGGCGCACGCCCTTGGTGCTGGAGCGTTTGATCTTAGCCATGGGCGACCTCCTCCTGTGCTGCTGAGTGGTTTTTGAGCGCACTGCGCACGATCATCTCGACCAGTTCGGGATAGCTGATCCCAGCATGTTTGGCCTGTTCCGGCACCAGACTGAGCGGCGTCATACCGGGCTGGGTATTGGTCTCCAATACGAACAAACCCTCTTCGCCTTGGGCATCATCCCAGCGGTAGTCCGTCCGGCTAGTGCCTTTGCAGCCGAGCACTTCGTGTGCGCGCAAAGCATAGTCTTCGCACAGAGCCGCGATTTCGGGCGGGATTTGCGCCGGGCAGACATGCTGCGTGCGGCCTTCGGTGTATTTGTGCTCATAATCGTAGAAGCCGTGTTCGATGATAAGCTCGGTCACGCCGAGGGCCTTGGGGCCTTCAGCTGTGTCGATCACCGCCGTGGTCAGTTCGCGCCCCTTGATGAAAGGCTCGGCGAGCAGAGCGTCAAATTCCTGCCAAGGACCTTCAGCCTCGCGCGCGATTGGATTGCCGACATTGGAGTCTTCCGTGATGATCGCGACGCCGACGGAGGAGCCTTCGTTGACGGGCTTCAAGACGTAAGGGCGCGGCAGTGGATCACGCTCATGCAGCTCTGCCACAGGCACGATCCGTCCGCCGGGCATCGGAATGCCATGCGGAACGAGCGCTTGTTTGGTCAGCTGTTTGTCGATGGCGATCACAGAAGTCGCGAGGCCGGAATGGGTGTAGGGCACGCCCATGAGGTCGAGCATCCCTTGGACGCTGCCATCTTCCCCCGGCACGCCGTGAAGCGCATTGAAAACCACATCTGGCTTGGCCGCAGCTATCACCTGCGCCACATCGCGGCCCATATCGATGCGGGTGACGCGGTGCCCGTTCATCTCAAGCGCGTCAGCGACACCGCCACCGGACATGAGCGAGACCTCCCGCTCATTCGCCCAGCCGCCCATCAGGACGGCGACATGGAGGGGGGAGCCGCCGCTCACGGCCGCCCCACCCGCTTGATTTCCCACTCCAGCTGAATGCCTGACTTCGCATAGACCTTCTCGCGTACCAGCTCGCCCAGACCTTCGATATCGGTGCTGGTCGCGGTGCCGGTGTTGATCAGGAAGTTGCAGTGCTTCTCGCTCACCTGTGCGCCGCCATGGGTGTAGCCGCGCAGGCCAGCATCATCGATCAGCTTCCAGCTCGAATGGCCTTCGGGGTTCTTGAAAGTTGATCCGCCAGTCATGCTGCCGATGGGCTGCGAGTCCTTCCGCTGGGAGGAGATGCGATCCATCTCTGCCTTGATCGTCGCCGGGTCGCCGGGGAAGCCTTCAAAGCGGCACTCGACCACGACGGCTCCATCAGGCAGCGCAGAGTGGCGGTAGGAATATTGGAGGTCGGCGTTGGAGAGCGTCACGAACTGGCCATCGGGCATGATGACGTCGCAGTCGGTCAGGACTTGGCAAGTCTCGCGCCCATAACAGCCGCCGTTCATGCGGGTGACGCCGCCGACGGAGCCGGGGATGCCGATGAAGAAGCTGAGCCCGTCGATCCCGGCCTTGCCAGCCCGCCGCGCCACCATGCTGACCGGAGCCGCAGCGCCTGCGCGCAATGTCGTCTCACCCGTCACTTCGATTTCGGAGAAAGGCTTGCCCAACTTGATCACCACGCCCGGCACGCCGCCATCGCGGATAATCATGTTCGAGCCAACGCCCAGAGCCATGACCGGCATCTGCCCGTCGAGCCGTTCAAGGAAGGTCTTGAGGTCGTCGAGGTCCGCAGGCTCAAACAGCCAGTCGGCCTTGCCGCCGCTCTTGAACCAAACGTGTTTGGCGAGAGGCGCCTCGCGCGTCAGGCGACCTCGGATGCCTTCCACCGGCACAGGAGCCGTCGCCGCGCCTTCGACCGAGCTGGTCGGGGCGGAGCCATCGTCAAGGTCATTCCAATCGTCGGGCTGCATAATCGTGTTCATGCTCCCCGCTGTGAATCAATCGCGGGCCCAAGGGTAGCGGCCCACTTGGTGATATCCCCCGCGCCGAGGCATACGATGATGTCTCCGGCCTCAATTTCCTCGGCGAGTGTGGCGGCAAGTGCACTGTGATCGGGGGTCGTGCGCGCCGATCGGTGCCCGCGTGACTTGAGCCCTGTGACGAGAGCCTCCGCATCGACCCCTTCGATGGGGTCTTCGCCGGCTTCGTAGACCGGGGTGATGAAGACCATATCCGCATCGTTGAAGCAGCTTTGGAAGTCATCCATCAGGTCATTGAGGCGCGTGTAGCGGTGGGGTTGAGCCACCGCGATGACGCGGCCTTCGGGAACGGCTTCCCGCGCGGCGCTGAGCACGGCTTGAATCTCGACCGGGTGGTGGGCGTAGTCGTCGATGATGTTCACTGCCGCGCCGTCGACCTCAACCGCGCCGACCTTGGTGAAACGGCGGCGCACTCCGCTAAAGCTGGAGAAGCCGCCACGGATCACTTCGTCCGAGCAGCCCATCTCAATCGCGACAGCAATCGCGGCGAGCGCGTTTTGCACGTTGTGGCGCCCCGGCATGGGCAGGTGGACGCCTTCGATCCGGCGGTCTGCGCTTTCGGAGTTTCTTGGTCCGCGCTGGCGCACGATCACATCGAACGTGTTGCCGCCTGCGCCTGCGCGGATGTTGACCCCGCAAATGTCAGCCTGAAGCGAGAAGCCATAGGTCACAACCTTGCGGTCGCGGACTTCTCCGATGACGGCCTGCACTTCGGGATGGTCAACGCACAGGATCGCCGCGCCATAGAAGGGCACGTTGTGAATGAACTCGATAAAGGCGCGCTTCACCCCGTCGAAATCGCCGTAATGGTCGAGATGCTCGGGATCGATATTGGTGACGACAGCTATCGTGCCGTCGAGTCGCAGGAAGCTGCCGTCGCTTTCATCCGCTTCGACCACCATCCAGTCGCTGTCACCCAGCCGCGCGTTGGAGCCATATTGCTCAATAATGCCGCCATTGATGACGGTGGGATCGACGTCTCCCTTGTCGAGCAAAGCTGCGATCATGCTGGTCGTGGTCGTCTTGCCATGCGTCCCCGCCACCGCGACGGTGGATTTGAGGCGCATGAGTTCGGCGAGCATCTCTGCCCGGCGCACTACGGGAATGCGGGCTTCCAAGGCGGCGGCGACTTCGGGATTGGTGCGGCGCACAGCGGTGGAGGTGACGACGACGGCGACGCCTTCGACGTTCTCCTTCGCATGGCCGATCAGCACCTTGATCCCGCGCCCGCGCAGCCGTTCAACGCTGACCCCTTCGGCCAAGTCGCTGCCCTGCACCGAGTAGCCGAGATTGTGCATCACCTCGGCAATGCCGGACATGCCGATGCCGCCAATGCCGACGAAGTGGATGGTGCCAATATCGGTGCCGACGCCTTTCACGCAGCGATGTCCTCGCTGCTTTCACGCGTCGCAGGCTGAGCCTTAGTCGCGCGCGCCTTTTCCTTGGCCGTGGGTTCGCCGACGCGGACCACGTCCATCAGGTCGATGCCGGCCATGCTCTCCACCAGATCAGCCAAGTCCTTGGCCGCTTTGGGTCGCCCGCAATTCCACGCGCCGTGGGCGGCGTTCGCAAGGCTGCCGGGGTTCTGAGCCATGGCCTGTATCTGCTTGGCGAGTTCCTTGGGCACAAATTTGTCCTGACGGATCATCCGCGCCCCGCCCGCTTTCACGATCTCACGCGTGTTCGCCGCCTGATGGTCATCGGTCGCGATGGGCAGCGGGATCAGGATCGCCGGGCGGCCCACGGCTGTCAGCTCCGCAATCGTAGAAGCGCCCGCGCGGCCGATGAAGAGATGCGTGCCTGCGAGCCTCTCGTGCATATCTTCGAAATACGTTCCCAGCTCCGCCGGGATGTCGTGGCTCGCATAACGCTCACGCACTTTGTCGACGTCTTCGGAGCGGCATTGCTGCGTTACCTGCAAGCGGTTGCGCAAGGCAGGGGGCAGCATGGCGAGGCCATCGGGTACGATGTCGGAGAGGACACTCGCGCCCTGCGATCCGCCGGTGATGAATACGCGGAACAGGCCCTCTTCGGTGAGCGCCGGAAAATCCTCATCGCGCAGAGCCAAGACCTCTTCGCGCACGGGGTTGCCGACGAGATGGACCTTGTCCGCAAACTTTGGCTTCAAGCGCTGCACATCGGGGTAGGAGGTCGCAATCGCTTCGACCCGGCTGGCGAGCAAGCGGTTGACCCGGCCCAGCACAGCGTTCTGCTCGTGCACGACGCTGGGGATCTTCGCCGCCGTTGCCGCCAGCAGAGCGGGCAGAGCGGGATAGCCGCCAAAGCCGATCACCGCGCTGGGCTCAAAGCTTTCAAACAGGCGCAGCGCCATATTGCGCCCTTCGAGCACGGCGCGAACGCCGCCGATCCACTTCAAAGGGTTCTTGCCAAAGCGGCCTGCGGGCAGGACGTGAGCGGTCAGGAAGTCAGGCTTGCCCGGAATGTTCGCCCCGCGCTCATCAGTGATGAGAGCCACATGATGCCCGCGCGCATGCAGTTCGTGCGCCAGCGCAAAGGCCGGGATCAGGTGTCCGCCCGTGCCGCCAGCGGCGAGGACGAAATGGCGAGACGCGCCGGTGGCCACCGTCTGCTGCGGCGTCATCTTAGTCTCGGAGTTCATGCGCGATCCTCCTTTGCCCCAAAGCCGAAGACCGGCGCGGTGTTCTCACCGCGCGCTGCCTCGCCTGAATGACCCGAACGCCCTGAAAAAAGCGTCCGCAAACCCGGCTTCTCGCGCTCAAGAAACGGGTTGCGCCGGGTGATGGCTAGCAACAGCCCGACAGTGAAACACACCGCCAGTGTAGAGGAACCCCCATAGCTCACCAGCGGAAGCGTCATCCCCTTCGACGGGAACAGCTGCAGGTTTACAGCCATGTTGATGAACGCTTGCCCACCGATTTGGGTAACAAGACCCGCGCCTGCAAGAAGGGCGAACAGATTGTCCTCATCCACCAGCCGGATCAGCACGCGGACAATGATCGCCAGATAAAGCAGCACGACGATGGCGCACATGATCAACCCGAACTCTTCCCCGATGACGGAGAAGATGTAGTCCGTATGCGCTTCGGGCAGGCTCATCTTGCGCGTGCCGAGCCACAATCCGCTGCCGGTCCAGCCTCCGTTGAGGAGTGTGCGCTGGGCGAGAAAGACCTGATCGAACGCCGTGCCTCCGCCCAGCCAGCTATCGATGCGGATGCGGGCATTGTCGTAGAAGAGATAGGCCGCCGTGATCCCGCCAATGCCAGCGGCAATCAGCGCGCCGATGCGGGCAAAGGAGACGCCTGACAGCAGCACCAGCACGAACCACACTCCGCCGAACAGGATCGTCGCACCAAGGTTAGGCTGGAGCATAAGGAGCGCCGCCACCAGCGCCATCGTCAGCGTCGCATAGCCGAGCACCGGCAGGCTCGCATCGCGCAGCCGCCAGGACAGCATCCAAGCGAGCAGGATCGCAAAGCCGGGTTTCAGGAACTCGCTCGGCTGCAAGCTCATACCGACATTCAGCCAGCGCTTTGCTCCATTGACCTCGTGCCCGATGATCGGGACGAGCAGCAGCAACCCCAGCATCACAGTTGCCATCAGGATGCCGAGCCTGCGCGCATTGTCGCGGCTGACAAAGGACACGGCGAGCATCAGTCCGACGCCCATCACCTGAAAGACGATATGCTTTTGGAAGAAGGCGAACTCGGCGACTTCGTACTGGCGACCAGCCGCAGGCGAGGCAGCCGCGACCGCCATCGTGCCAAACGCCATCAGGATCAGGACCAGCGACAGCAGCCACTTATCCAGCTCGCGCCACCAAACCCGCACGCGGTCCATCATCCCGCGCTGCGTTGGCACGGGCGCATGAAACTTCGCCTCATTGCGCGGGCCAGAGCGGCCAGAGCGGGACGAAACCCGCGATGGGATATAGGCAGCGCTCATGCAGCGTCATCCTTTAAGAAGGCTTCGGGTGAGCAGTCCGGGCGCTCGGCATAGACGCCGACGAGCTGGCGGAATTGCTGCCCGCGATGTTCAAAGTCGCGGAACTGGTCAAAGCTTGCGCAGGCAGGCGAGAACAACACGACATCGCCCGGACGAGCGGCTTCGCGCGCTGCACGGACGGCTTCGGAAAGGGTTTCGCTGCGGCTGATTGCAGGGATTTTGCCGTGCAGCGCGTCGGCGAAAAGCTGGCCTGCTTCCCCGATTGTGTAGGCAGCCGTGATATTCCCGATTTGCGCTTCACATGCGCCCAGCCCCGCTTCCTTCGCCAGCCCGCCAACGATCCAGTGGATGCGCGGGGTGCCGCCGTGGATTTCCGGGCGCGGCGGGAATGCGGCGAGTGCGGGCGCGGCAGAGGCGGTGTTGGTCGCTTTGCTATCGTTGATGAAGACAACGCCCTCATCCTCGCACACACGCTCCATCCGGTGCGGCAGATTGCGGAAACGCGGCAGCGCGTGCTGCCATTGGGCGGGACGCACGCCCAGCTCTTCGACGATAGCGACGGCCACCGCGACATTTTCGAGATTGTGCGGGCCTTGCAGGCTTGGCCATTGAGGCTGGAGGGCGCGCAGAGCATCGAGGTCGGCGACCGCGATGCGACCTTCCCCGCGTTGCTCCAACTGGCGCTGATGGATCGCGCCTGCGGGCGGTGCCAAAGCGCCGAACACCGCCAACCCGCTCGCGCTTTGCATGTTGAACAGCCGTTCCTTGGCGGCGGCGTATGCGGCGAAATCGTCGTAGCGGTCGAGATGATCGGGCGTGATGTTGGTCAACGCGGCGACCTCGCAATCGAGGCTGCGTGTAAGGTCAATCTGATAGCTCGACAGCTCAAGCACATAGACACCCACTCCGTTCTCGTTTGGCGCAAGCGGCTCTTGGGCGAGGATCGGCTCGCCAATATTCCCACCAAGCAAAGCGGGAATGCCCGCCATCTCCAGAATGTGATGGACCAGCGCGACGCAGGTCGATTTGCCATTGGTGCCGGTGATGCCGACGACTTTGTGCGGGAGAAGCTCAGCGCGCGCAGTCGCAAACAGCTCAATATCGCCGATCACCGGAACGCCGTGCTTGGCGGCATGGGCAGCGATGGGATGGGTGTTGAGCGGCACTCCGGGTGAGACGATCACGCCTGCAAAGCCGGTCAGGTCCATCGCGAGCGGGTCCGCGATCTCGCAGTGTCCGACAAACGCCGCGCGCGCTTCCTCGCGGTTGTCCCACACCGTCACCTCAGCCCCGCTCGCCAGCAGCGCGTCCACGCTCGCCGCGCCGGATCGCGCGAGCCCGAGGACCGCGTAACGTTTTCCAGCGAAGGCGGAGGAGGTGATCACTTGGGCTTCGCTACCTCAGCTTCAGTGTGGCAAGGCCGACCAGCGCGAGCACGATGGAGATGATCCAGAAGCGGATCACGACCTTGCTCTCTGACCAGCCAAGCTGTTCGAAATGGTGGTGGATCGGGGCCATGCGGAAGACGCGCTTGCCCGTCCGCTTGAACCAGAAAACCTGGATGATGACGCTGGCGGTCTCTGCCACGAACAGCCCGCCAACGATCAGCAGTACGACTTCGTGGTGAGCGGCAACCGCGATGGCTCCCAAGGCTCCGCCCAGCGCCAGCGAACCGGTGTCGCCCATGAAGACAGCCGCCGGCGGCGCGTTGAACCACAGGAAGGCAAGCCCTGCCCCCATGATCGCGGCGCAGAAAACCGCGAGCTCGCCCGCGCCCTCAACGTAAGGAATGCCGAGATACTCGCTGAAGTCCGTGCGCCCGACGAGATAGGCGATGATCGCAAAGGTGCCGGTTGCAATGATGACCGGCATGATCGCCAGCCCATCCAAGCCATCGGTCAGGTTCACCGCATTGCCAAAGCCGACGATCACGAAAGCGGCAAAGATGTAATAGAAATTGCCGAGCGGAATCTGCACGTCTGAGAAGAACGGGATGTAGAGATTGGTGTTGATCTGGCCGACGATCAGATAGCTCGCCACACCCGCCACCGCGAACTCCGCCAGCAGGCGCACCTTGGCCGAAAGCCCCGCATGGCTCGCCTTGGAGACTTTGTCATAGTCGTCGAGGAAGCCGATAAGGCCAAAGCCAATCGTCACCAGAACACAGGCCCAGACAAGCTGGCTTTTCAAGTCCATCCACAGCAGCATCGACAGCGACAAAGCAACCAGGATCATCAACCCGCCCATTGTCGGCGTGCCGCGCTTCGCAAGGTGACTTTGCGGGCCGTCCTCGCGGATCGGCTGACCCTTGCCCTGGCGCACTCGCAGCATGTTGATGAATTTGGGGCCGATGATCATGCCGATGATCAGCGCCGTCATCAGCGTCGCGCCGAAGCGGAACGTCTGATAACGCACGAGGTTGAACAGCCCGTCAAAGTTCATCCATTCTGCGAGCAGGTAAAGCATCTAGACCCCTTTAGACGCGCTCATTCAGACGCGCCTTTGAAGTGTGAAACCAAGCGTCCAAGTCCCATGAAGTTGGACCCTTTGACCAGAACAGCATCGCCGTTCGTCACACCAAAGGCGTCCAGCTCCAAAATGGCTTGTTCCGCACTCTCGCAATGCGTGAAGCTGGGGGTGAAGCCAAGGGAATCCGAGGGGCCTTTCCCCAATTCGGCTGCCAAGGCGCTCATCCCGTCGCCGACAAGGATCGCGTGGTCGATCTTGGCGTCGATCAGCGGCTCTGCAAGCTGGCGGTGGAAGCGGTCGGCAAAGTCGCCAAGCTCGCCCATTGTGCCCAGCACCGCGATGCGGCGAGAGGCTGGCGTTTGGCCCAGCGCGCGCAGGGTCGCTCGCATCGAGGCAGGGTTCGCATTGTAGCTTTCATCGATCATCAGCGCCTTGCCGCCAACCGCCGGAATATCGAAGCGCGCACCGCGCCCTTTCAACCCGCCCATCTCAGCCAGAGCCAATCCCGCACTCGCCAGATCGCCGCCGGCTGCACGCACCGCTGCCATCACGGCGAGGGAATTGCTGATCCAGTGCTCGCCCGGTTCAGCGATGGAGTAGCACAGGCGTGTGTCGCCCAGATCGGCGGTGACGATGGAGCCTCCGTTCGGACCGGGGATCGCGTCGAGCAAGCGGACATCGGCGTCCTTGCTGCGTCCGAAGGTGACGATCTTCACGTCGAGCTTCTTGGCGTTGGCAACCATGCGCGCCGTGTAGTTACTATCCGCCGGGATGATCGCAGTGCCGCCCTTTTTCAGGCCAGTGAAGATCGCCGATTTCTCATCCGCAATCGCCTCCATAGAACCCAGATTCTCGATATGGGCCGGCGCAATGGTGGTGATGAGGGCGACGTCGGGGCGCACATGATCGGCCAGCGGCGCGATTTCGCCCGCATGGTTCATGCCCATCTCAAACACGCCAAATTTGGCGCGGGCAGGCAAGCGAGCGAGGCTGAGCGGCACGCCGACATGGTTGTTGTAACTGCGCACGCTGCGATGCGCCGCGCCTCGGCTTGACCGGTCGAGGGCTGCAAAGATCGCCTCTTTAACGCCTGTCTTGCCGACCGAGCCTGTCACGGCGATGCGCACGCCGTGGCTGCGGTCGCGCGCGGCATGGGCGAGGTCGTGCAGCGCCTTTGTGGTGTCCTCTACCAGCACATGCGGGAAATCGACCGGGCGATCGGTGATCGCAGCAACGGCTCCCTTGGCGAAGGCATTGGCGATGAATTTGTGGCCGTCCATCGCCTCTCCTTTGAGAGCGACAAAGACGTCTCCGGGCCTACAATCGCGGCTGTCCATTTCAACGCCGGAGGCCTGAAAAGCGTGGCTGGCCTTGCCGCCGGTTGCAGCCTCGATGCTGGCCGCGTCCCACAGGGCAAGCGGCAGAGCATCGCGCGGATCGGCGGGCCATTGGCCCAAAAGAGGATGGCGCAGAGCGTGTGCAGCGGTCATCAAGACACTCCTTTAGCCAGCTCAGCAGCGCATTCGCGCGCCACTTGCACATCGTCGAACGGCAAAATTCGCATGCTCTCTCCTGAACCGATGATCTGCCCCTGCTCGTGGCCTTTGCCAGCGATCAGGATGATGTCGTTTGCACCCGCTGCTTTGATCGCAGCTGAAATGGCTTCACGCCGTCCGGGAACCGCGCTGACGTGATCCGCGCCTTTCGCCCCTGAAAGAACAGCGTCGCGGATTGCGCCTGGTTCCTCACCGCGCGGATTGTCGTCGGTGACGATAACAAGGTCGGCGGCCTTGGCAGCGACTTCGCCCATCGGCGCGCGCTTGCCCGTGTCGCGGTCGCCGCCTGCGCCAAAGACCGTGATGAGCTTGCCGTCCCTGGCGCTGTCAACGTGCGGACGCAGCGCGGCAATCGCGGCTTCCAGAGCGTCTGGCGTATGGGCATAGTCGATATAGACCGGCGCTCCGGTCAGCGTCAGGCATGCCCGCTCCAACCGCCCGCGCACGGGCTGCAAACGGCCCACCGCGTCGAACACTTGGGAGGGGGATGCGCCGGTTGCGAGCGCAAGGCCCGCCGAAGTCAGCGCATTGGCGGTTTGGTAAGCCCCGATCAGCGGCAGCTTCACTTGGCGCGTCTCTCCGCCAAATTCGAGGGTGAGTTCCTGCCCCAACTGCGTCGCTGTGCGGCTCACCAGCTTGAGAAATTCAGGATGCCGACCGCCCGCATCGCCGACGATCAGAACCTTGAGGCCGCGCTTGCTCGCATGCTCAATCGCGCGGTTTGTCCATTCGCACGGGTCTGCAGCGTCCCAGATGACCGCCGCTCCATCATCGGCGACGACCTCATCAAACAGGCGCATCTTGGCGAGGAAATATTCCTCCATCGTGCCATGATAGTCCAAGTGATCGCGGCTGAAATTCGTAAAAGCCCCCGCTGCAACGCGCAGGCCTTCATTGCGAAATTGCGAAAGGCCGTGGCTGGAGGCTTCGTAAGAGACATGGGTCACGCCCTCACGCGCCAAGCCGCTCATATTCGACAGGAACGTGACGATATCGGGCGTGGTGAGCCCGGTGGAGACGCTGCCATCAGGTGTGGTGACGCCCAAAGTCCCGATGCTGGCCGCGCGCTCGCCGCACATGCGCCAGATCTGGCGGGTCATCTCTGCGGTGGAGGTTTTGCCGTTGGTGCCGGTGACGGCGACGATATGCTCGGGCACAGGAGTGAAGAACCCGGCGGCGAGCTGAGCGAAAGTGCGGCGCGGTTCCTCGCTGGCGATGTGGATCGCGCCTTCGACTGTGGCTTCGGGGGAAGCAACCACAGCAATTGCGCCCGCTTCGATGGCGGCGGGGATGAAGTCCTCCGCGTTAAACCGCGCGCCCTTGAAGGCTCCGAAAACGGTGCCCGGCGCGATTTTGCGGTGGTCGATGGCGAAGCCGGTGACATTTGCGTCCGCGCCCTCGCTTGGCTGGAGACCAGCGCGTTCGATCAGGGCGGCAAGCTTCACCAGGCGGCCCTCAATCAGATAGCGCAAGTCAGAGATGTCGACATCGCGCGATGTGTCGGGCCGCACACCCAGCATCGGGCCGATCCGTGGGACCAGCTCATTCACAATCGGCGCGGCGGTAAAGGACGCGGTGCGCTGACCACGGCTCGCCCGCGTGCCCTTTGGCTCGTCCAGCATGGCGACCACGACATAGCGCGGGCGATCCATCGGGAAGGCGGCGGCGAAGTTGGAGATCAGCGCGGTCTCACGATAGGCGCCCGCCCCTGCTTTCTCGGCCGAGCCGGTCTTGCCGCCAACCCGGTAGCCCGGAGCATTGGCGCTGCGACCCGTGCCGTAGATCGAGATCATCCGCAAAAGCTGACGCATACGCTGAGAGGTGGAAGCCTTGAACACACGCTTGCCGCGCGGCGCTTCACCTGGCTCAATCTTCTCCAGCGTCGCGGGTCGCAAGATCCCGCCATTGACCATCGCGGCGTAAGCGTTGGCCATGTGCAAGGTGGTGACCGCAAGGCCGTGGCCATAGCTCACCGTCATATTGGTGAGGCGCGACCAAGTGCCATCGGGACGCTCTTCCGCCCATTGCGGCACGCCGCGCGAATAGTGGTTGATTTCAGGCCGGTCACGCATGCCGAGCTGCTCTACGACCTCGCGAAAACGCTCCTCGCCCAGCTCATCCGCGATCCGCATCGTGACTGTGTTGGAGGAATAGGCGAGCGCCTCTGCCACATTGAGCGATGCGCCTTTGTCGGTGTAATCCTTGAACTCCCGGCCCGCCATTTCGACCGGCGTCGCATCCCAGCGCTGCGAGAGGTTCGTCACCACGCCTGCGTCAATCGCGGCTGCAATGGTGATCGGCTTGAAGGTCGATCCCAGCTCATAAGTCGCGTTGGTCGCGCGGCTGTAGAAGTTGGGCGATTGCGCCACGTCGGAACGGTTCGGGTCGAAATCGGGCAAGGAGGCCATCGCCAAAATCTCGCCCGTATCCACGTCGAGCACGATGCCCGCCGCTCCCAAAGCCTGCGTCGCGAGCATCTGTTTGCCCAGCTCATCCTCAAGCGCGCCCTGAACCCTCAGGTCAATCGAAAGCGCCACCGGCTCTGCGCGCAAATCACGGTCAGCGAGGCGTTCGTCGAAGACCTGCTCCATCCCATATTGGCCTTGCAGCCGGCCTTCCTCATTCTCTTGCACATAGCCAAGGATATGCGCGCCCAGCGATCCTTGCGGATAGTGGCGGTCATATTCGCGCGGCAGTTCGAGCGCGACTTCGCCCAGCTCAAACACGCGGTTCGCATCTTCGGGCAGGACGCGGCGCATAATGTAGCCACCCCGATCCGAGGCGAGCAGGCGCTGCGTGCGCTCTTCATCCAGGTCGGGGAAGATTTGCTTCAACTTCTCCGTAACTTGAGCGGGGTCGCCGACCAGCGCGGAACCTTCATCTCCCATCGCCTTGGGATTGAACCACAGGGCATAGGCCGGAAAGGTGCGCGCCAGCGGCGTGCCATTCCGGTCGGTAATTTCTCCGCGCGGAGGCAGCAGTGCATCGGCGAGATTGGTGGTGCTGGGAGAGGCTCCCGCAACGCCAAGATAGCCGACCCGCATCACGCCGATCCCCGCTGCGACGACAAAACACGCGACCAGCAGGAACAGCCGCAGCCGCGCAGAAGACAGCAGCATGTAGCGGCGATGCACCGCGTCAATCCGACCAGCAGGCAGTCCCGCCCCGGGCCCGCGCCGATAAGCGCCTGCATCTTTGGTAGGGGCCAGCGCGCCAGCGGGCGTTGCCCTGCCCGGCGCAGCCTTTCGCGCAGTACCGGGAGATTTGGAGCCCGGAGCTCTTGCAGTGGAGCCGCCGAGGGCGAAAGCGGTCATTCGGTCCCCTCGCCGCTGAGTGCCAGAACGTCCGCTCCGCCGCCAGAAGTTTGAGCATTGGCCGCGCGGATCGGGGAGGCTTCAATCAGGAAATCGCCAAAGGCCTCGGTAAAGACCGCGCCCGCATCTTCCTGCGCATCAAGCGAGGCAAGCGTCACGGGAGCGCCTGTGACGGGCGATACCATGGCGCGCTGCTCGGCTTCAGGACCGGTCAGATCGTTGCGCGCCACCCGGATCGGTGCAGGCGCATCGGGGCCAGCGGGCACGCCGAGCGCCGCCAATTGGCGTTCGCTGTCGATATACTGGTCAGCGCGCGGGGCGATATAGCCGAACTCGACCGTGTTCCACTCGGCCAGCTGACGCTGGCTCGCACGGGTCTGGAACTCGGTCTCGAGCATCAGCGTCTCACGCTCGAGCGAAATGATCTGGCGCTCCGCCAGCAACACTTCGCTGCGCACGGTCTGCACTTGAAAACTCAGCAGCGCGAAGAGAGCGATACAGGCCGCCAGCGCCGCAGCCCAACCGATTTGGCGAATGCGGGATCCGGTGTCGATCATGGCTTGAACCTCTCTTCGGGAACGGGGGCGGCGGTACGGATGGCGTGACGCAGGATGGAGGAGCGCGCGCGGGGGTTGCGCTCCACTTCTGCCTCACTGGGGCGGATGGCTTTCGAAACACGGGTGAAAGTCGGCGCGGGTCCGGGGACTTCGCCGGGCAAGTGGCGCGAGACTGCGCGGCCAGCGCCCGACGCTTGCTTCAGGAAGCGTTTGACGATCCGGTCTTCCAGCGAGTGGAAGCTGACCACCGCCAGAACGCCGCCCTCTTTCAGCAGCAGCTCAGCGGCAGCAAGGCCAGCGTTCAGCTCACCCAGCTCATCATTCACATGGATGCGAACCGCCTGGAAGCTGCGGGTCGCGGGGTCTTTCTTGTCATGCGGTTTGTGGCCCAGAGCGCGGCGGACCACGCGGGCAAAGTCACCGGTTGTTGCGAGCGGGCGCGCGGCGACAATCGCGCGGGCAACGCGGCGCGACTGGCGTTCCTCGCCATAGTGGTAGAGCACGTCGGCAATGGCGGCTTCATCGGCTGTGTTGAGGAAATCGGCAGCGCTTTCACCCGATTGGCTCATCCGCATGTCGAGCGGCCCGTCATGGCTGAAGGCAAAGCCGCGCTCACCCTGATCGAGCTGCATCGACGAAACGCCGATATCCATCACGACCGCGTCCACTTGGGGCACGCCGATCCGGACCATCTCTTCGCGCATGGCGGAGAACCGCTCTGCATGGAGCGAGAGCTGGCCTTTGAACTCACCGACCATCTTTGCGCCCGCCTCAATCGCGTCGGGGTCGCGGTCGAACGCATAGACTCGTGCGCCGCGCTCCAGCAGCGCGCGCGAATAGCCGCCCGCACCAAAGGTCGCGTCGATGACGTGACGGCCAGCCTCTGGCGCGATGGCAGCGACCACTTCGTCGAGCAGGACGGGGATGTGGGGTGCTTGCGCGAATCCAGTAGCAGGGGTCATTTCTTACCCCCTTTGTCAGCGAGTTTCGCCATTTGCGTGCGGCAGCTGGCCTGCGCGCCGCGGAAGGCGGTGCCCATCTGCGCCAATTGATCGGGGTTCCAAACGAAGAAGAACTTACCCGCGCCGTGGAAGTAGAGACCTTCGTCGATCAGGCCGAGCTCTTTCAGATGCTCAGGCATGACGAAACGCCCGCTATCGTCGAAGGGGATCTGCTCAAAACCGAACAATTGGCCTGCGCGCGCGTCGGGGTCGAAATCGTCTTGGCCCAAGCGAATGGCGCGCTCTTCCTCTTTCTCCAGCTGGGCGTGGAGTTCGGGAATGCGCGAGAGGCCGAAACCGATCAGGCAATCATATTTATCGTGAACAGCAAGGCACAGGGTCTTGGCACCGTCCGAGCTTGCCTTGACCGCTTTGCGGAAGGCGGGCGGCAGGACAAAGCGACCCTTGTCGCTCATGACCGTAAAGGCCTGTCCATTATATTCGCCCAGCGCAGACACGCGTCGGTTCCCTTCCCCGTAATGCGGACACCCCCGTCCGCGATCCTCACTTCATCAAGCTTTTGAGATTGCACGCCTTCCCCGCTGCTGAACCCGCGCGAGCGGGGACAGCGCGCCAACCCGGACAGGCGACGCGAGAAAAGACGGCATGCTTGATGGACCCCGGTAATATCGGGGAAGCAGCCGGGTGGCTAGGGTTTTTCTGGGAAAATCTAGGGATTAGATGCTAAATGACTGATTTACCATGTTTTCCTGTTAGCACTTAAGGTCGTTTCAACCCATCCTTAGTCTGTAATTCCCGCAGTTTCCCGCAGAATCACCTCTGATTTCGTGAGGTTTTCCCGTAATTTCGGGCTTGCGAGTCCCCATCATCCGAACTTTCCCGTAATTTTCCCAAAGCTGGGATCAGGCCATCGGATCAATCCGAAAAAGCGAAGCGTAACAAGGCGATAATCGGCTCTCCGCCACGCCGTGTGAGCTCTTCATAACCGTTTTCACTGGCAAACTCACTCGAATTGTTGCCGCTCTCGGGTTCGGAGGGAATGGCGCTCTCTCTCCACAGACCATGCTCGATCAGCCCGGCATCGGCGAGGACCGTGACGCGCCCCTCGCCCACATCGCAGACGGCGAGAACGCCTTTGCCGGAGACCGTGCAATTCGCCCCCGCATCGCCCAGCGTGGTCAGCGTCCCTGCGAAAAAGACGCGGTAATCGCCTGTTTCGAGTAGCATTGGCACGTCGCGGCTGGGCGCCTGATCCTCAACAAAGCGCATCTCAAGCCCCCATCGCGCGAGCACGGGCGGGATTAACGCTGTATCCGCTGGCCGACGCGGATCGCCCAGTGGCAGGTCATATTGCCCTGTCAGCAGCGGATCGAGCACGAGGAACAGCTTGCCCCCTGCCCTCACCCATTCATCCAGCGCGACATTATCCTGCGGCGTCAATGCGCGCGGCTGGATGACAGCGAGCCTCTCCAGCCCTTCAAGCGGATCAACCTCAGGCGCATCGGGCGTCAGACCGGGCATAGGCGAAAGCGTGTCGAGCGCGGCGACTTCATGCTCGGCATTGAAGGCTGCGGCCTGCCAGGGGAACTCAGCCGTCCCGTCCGCAATGGCGCTGACATCCGCGTCCACCGGCCACAGCAGCGGCAGGCTGCTCATGACGCCCAGCGGCGCGCGGGCCTCGGCAGCGATCAGCGGCGGGGTGTAGCCTGCCATTTCTTCCTCGGGTGGGGCACAGCAATCTCGGTGATACTCGTTATACTCAAACCACGCCCCGAAAGCGGCCAGAGGGCCCAAAAACAGCGCGATGAAGACAAAGGCGGATTTAGTTCGCACCGGCCCCATCATCCACCGGCTCCAGATCAGGCGCCGTAAGCGGCATTTCGGTGAGAACCTCTTCAGTGGGAGTGGGGCTTGGCTCGGCAGGGATAATGCCCGCATCGGCGAGCGGATCGCGCTGCGGTGCGGCTTCGGTGGGCTCGGTCGTGGGAGCCGCCTCTGGCACGGCGCGCTCCTGCGTCTGGTCCGCCTGATTGCCGATAATGCTGGCAAGGCCAACAAGCACCACCATCGCGCCGATCCCGAACAGGCCGACTTGCAGCCGCTGCTGCGCTTCGGCTCGCGTTCCGCCAAGGGGGGCAGCTTCGGGAGGAGCATCCTCCTCCGCCCGGCGCACATAATCGGTGAACTTGCCGCTTTTCATGACCCTAGGGTTAGCGGCCAAAAACTGGCCTGTCGATGAATAGAACGCCGATGAGTAGAACGCCGATGAATAGAACGCCGATGAATAGAACGCCGATGAATAGAGAGCGGGTGGCTGTTACTCGCTCGGCTCCAACCAATCGAACACCGGCAGGTTCTTCGATGCGAGCCACTCTGCGTTGTAGAGCGTCGAGAGGTAGCGGAAGCCGGTGTCGCACAGGATCGTGGCAACCTGAGGATTGTCGACGCCGTCCGCGACCAGCTGCTTGCCCAGCTCAATCGCGCCCGCCACGTTGATGCCGCTTGAGAGGCCAAGGCACAGGCCTTCTTCGCGCAGCAATTGCTCGACCCAGACGAGGCCTTCCTCGTCCGAGATGCGGAACTGCGTGTCGATCGGCGCGCCTTCGAGATTGGCGGTGATGCGGCCTTGCCCGATGCCTTCCGCCACCGAAGAGCCCTCACCCTTCAGCTCGCCATGGGCGTAATAATTGTAGAGCGCCGCGCCATGCGGGTCGGTGAGAGCGATGCGGATGTCGGGGTTCTTCTCTTTGAGGCCCATGCCAACCCCCGCAATCGTCCCGCCCGTGCCCGCCGCACAGGTGAAGCCGGAGATTTTGCCCTCGGTCTGCTCCCACAGCTCATTCGCGGTGCCTTCGATATGCGCGCGGCGATTGGCGACATTGTCGAATTGCCCGGCCCAGATCGCGCCCTCGGTTTCCTCAGCCATGCGGCGTGAGACGTGCTGGAAGTGGCAGGGATCGGCGTACTTTGTCGGAGGGACCAGGACCAATTGCGCGCCCAAAGCCCGCAACGTGTCCATCTTCTCCTTCGACTGGTTGTCGGGCATGACGATGATCGTCTTGTAGCCCAGCGCATTGGCCACGAGCGCGATCCCGATGCCGGTGTTGCCCGCCGTGCCTTCGATCACCGTACCGCCGGGCTTCAGCTCACCCCGGCTTTCCGCATCGCGGATCATGTAGAGCGCCGCGCGGTCCTTCACGCTCGAGCCCGGATTGGCAAATTCGCACTTGCCCCAAATGTCGCAGCCCGCCGCCTCGCTGGCGCCTTTCAAGCGCACCAGCGGCGTGTTGCCAATCAAAGCGAGCGTGTCGCCGAAAGGTTGAGTGATATTCATGAGAGCCGAATTAGGCGCTCAAGCGAGCAGCGGCAATGCAGATCGCCTTTAGCGCCCTCAACCGCGCCTATTAATCCGCGATCAGTCTTCTGGCGCGAGCGTCACTTTCAGACCGTCCAGCTCCGCTGTCAGCGGGATCTGGCACGAGAGGCGCGAATTGTCTTTGCGGTGGTCGGAGGATTCGAGCAGGTCATCCTCGTCCTCGCTCATTTCCGGCATGCCAGCGCCCGCATCGACATAGACGTGGCACGTCGCGCAAGAGCAGCAGCCGCCGCACAGCGCCAGCAGTTCATCATAGCCATTGTCGCGGATGGCTTCCATCACAGTCAGACCATCTTCGACGTCGATTTCAGCGGTTTCGCCTTCACGATTGGTGACGACCAGCTTGGGCATGGGCTTTGGATCCTTGCATCAGTAGGTTTGCGCGCAAGAAGCGGGAAGCCCTCGCGCTTGGAAAAACTCAGAGGTCAGCTAGGAGTTCCCATTGCAGATGGCAACCTAGAGGACAAACGCCATGGGCCTGACAGCCGAAATCCTGACCGCCGAGCTTGACGCTTTGGGAACCAAGGACACCCGCATCGGCGAAGAGCTGGCGCGTATTGGCTATCCCGAGCCGCGCCTGCGCGATCGCGGCTACAAGACGTTGCTGCGCACCATTGTCGGACAGCAAGTCTCGGTCGCGGCGGCCACGTCGATGTGGAACAAGCTGGAGGCGGAGCTGGGCGCGGATTTCACCCCCGGCTGCGTCTTGGAGCGCGACTTCGACACTCTGAGAGCCTGCGGCCTCTCCCGCCAGAAACAGGGCTATGCGAGAAGCCTATGCGAGCTGGTCGATGCAGGCGAGATTGATTTCCACGCCCTGCCCGCCGATGACGAAGAGGCCATCGAGGAGCTTACCCGCATCAAAGGGATCGGGCGCTGGTCAGCGGAAATCTACCTGATGTTTGCAGAAGGCCGCAAAGACATCTGGCCCGCCGGAGACTTGGCCGTGCAAGAGGGGGTTAAGCGCCTGCTCGACTTGGAGGAGCGCCCCAAGGAAAAGGAATGCCGCGCGCTGGGCGATCCATGGAGCCCCCACCGCAGCTCGATGGCGCTGTTCACCTGGCACTTCTACGCCAATCCGGCTTTGTGAACCGGTTTGAGGATTGTATCCGGCTTTCACATTTTAAGCCCAGAAGTTGCTGTTCAGCAAACGACCCACTTGCTGAAATGGAATTCCACGTCCGAAGTACTGGCCTCGCAACGTGCGGTTTTACCAACCCGGCGCTACGGCACTAAGTCCAATCTATGCCCGTTCATTCTACGACTACACATGTTACTGTCGAGGCCTGACCGCCACCTTGCTGGCCTTGCTGCTGCTGTCCGCCAGACTCGACTGCGACAGTGCCTTCAGGACAGTCTTCCGGCGAAGCAACTTGCTGGCCTTGAGTATATCGACTCTGTTGCTGTTGCTGTTGCTGTTGCTGTTGAACCTGAGGTTCTGCGCTACCCTCTGTAGCCATCAATTCATCTACTTCCGCGCTCGCAGCTTCTTCGAATTCAGCCTCGTCGTAACCAGCATCTATAGTGTCGCTGCATGAGGCGAAAAGTGCGAGCATGGGAACAAGTGAAAAGGCGCGGATTGATGTAAATGTAATCATGGAACCCCCTGTGCAGGCAATTTACTTGATTGGACCGGTTACCACGATGGGTTAGCCGTAACAACTAGCGTTCACCGCACAGCAGCCCCCGTATGATTGTTATGAGCCTACTCGATTTAATAAGCTTGGTTTCCGACTACTCATATCTACGTCCGCTTCCACCCCCACTTCCGGTCATTCGCCAGCCATTCGCCCCCCGCCCAACCGCTCCCCTTGCTCGACAAAGCGCTCTTGCAGCCCTCCCTCTCTGGTGTATTGAAAACACAATACACCACACCCAGCTTGTTTCACATTGAGAGAGGAGACCCTTCCCGATGAAACTGTTTTCCAAAACGCCAAGCCTAAAAACAGGCGCGCTCTTGGCTACAACAGCCGCCGCAGGATTGCTCGCTTTTGCCGGACCAACGCTTGCCGGTTCGAGCACCCCTGAAGCCGCACCACACCATCATTCCGAAGCAAACGGACACTCAATGACCGATCACACCACCGACGCCCCCCTGATCTCGCGCGAAGCCCTGTTTGGCAATCCGTCCAAGGCGCAAGGGCGTCTGAGCCCGGATGGCGAGTGGCTGAGCTGGCTTGCGCCGAAGGATGGCGTGCTCAACATCTGGCTTGCCCCGCGCGATGATCTGGATGCTGCGCGCGTCATCACCAATTCAACTGACCGTCCGATCCGGCAGCACTTCTGGGCGCCTGATGGCAAGAGCATCGGATACATTCAGGACAAGGGCGGGGATGAGAACTTCCTGCTGTACCGCGTTGACGTCGAAACCGGGGAAGAGACGACCATGACCCCGTTTGAGAATACGCGGGTCCAGATCATTGGCAGCTCTGAAACGATCAAGGACAAGATCCTGATCGGCGTGAACAATCGCAATCCGCAATTCCATGACGTGCATCTGCTTGATGTGAACACGGGCGAGCTGGAGCTGGTGTATGAGAATAATGGCTATGCCGGTTTCATGGCCGATGACACGCTGACCGTGCGCATGGCGATGCGCCAGAACGCCGATGGCGGCACGGACTATTTCCGCGTGACCGACAATGTGGTCGAGGAAGAGCCGTTTGAGACAACGGCTATGGAAGATTCGCTCACCACCAGTCCTGCGGGCTACACCACCGATGGCTCGATCCTCTATTGGCTCGACAGCCGTGGCCGCAACACGGCGGCTCTTTATGCGCAGGACACTGCGACCGGTGAAAAAACCCTGATCGCAGAGGACGACAAGGCCGATCTTGGCGGCACGATCCGCGATCCAAAGACGGGCGTGGTCGAAGCATACTCGGTCAACTATCTGCGCAACGAATGGACCGCGATTGATGAAGAGCTGGGCGCGACGCTCAACTGGCTGGACGAGCGTTTTGAGGGCGATTTCGGCATTTCCAGCCGCACCGACGATGACCAGACATGGATCGTGTGGAACGAGCCGCTGACCGCGCCGACCACGACCTATATCTTTGATCGTCAGTCCGAAACGCTCACCCCGTTCTACACGACGCGGCCTGAGCTGGAGGGTGCTCCTTTGCAACCGATGCACCCGATTGAAATCACCAGCCGCGATGGTCTGACCCTGCCGTCTTACCTGACCCTGCCCGTGGGCAGCGACAGCGATGGCGACGGGCGTCCGGATGAGGCGGTGCCGATGGTGCTGCTGGTCCATGGCGGCCCGTGGGCGCGCGATGGTTATGGCTTTAACGCCTTCCACCAGATGCTCGCCAATCGCGGCTATGCCGTACTTTCGGTGAACTTCCGTGGCTCGACCGGCTTTGGCAAGGACTTCCTCAATGCAGGCAACCTGGAATGGGGCCTCAAAATGCATGACGACCTGATCGATGCGACCAATTGGGCGATCGAAGAAGGCGTCGCGATTGAGGATAAGGTGGCGATCATGGGCGGCTCCTACGGCGGCTATGCGACGCTCGCCGGTCTGACCTTCACGCCAGAGGTGTTCGCCTGCGGCGTCGATATTGTCGGCCCGTCGAACTTGGAGACTTTGCTCAGCACGATCCCGCCTTACTGGGCGCCGGTGGTGAAGATCTTCCACGAACGGATGGGCGATCCGAACACGGAAGAAGGTCTTGCTCTGCTGCGCGCGGCGAGCCCGCTCTACAAGGCCGACCAGATCGTGCGGCCGCTGCTGATTGCGCAAGGGGCGAACGACCCGCGCGTGAAGCAGGCGGAGAGCGACCAGATCGTCGGTGCGATGATGGAGGCTGGGATTCCGGTGACTTACGTGCTTTATCCGGATGAAGGCCACGGCTTTGCCAAGCCTGCGAACAACATCTCTTTTGTCGCGATCACGGAGAATTTCCTCTCCGAATGTATCGGCGGGCGCGCAGAGCCGATCGGTGACGTGCTGGCTCCCTCGACCGCGGAAATCGTCGAAGGCGCGGAGCATGTGGCCGGGCTGGAGGATGCTCTAGGGGAGTAATACTCCGGGCGAATCCAACAAATCCAACATTTAAGTTGCTGACAGAAATGTAAGTGACTGCCATACCCTCTCCCCGGATGTGTTTCGTCAACAAGCGAACACAAAAAGGGAGAGGGTTTTTCATGTCAGCACCAGGTGCCGATACACGCCGCCACATCTTCATCACCGGCGGAGCCTCCGGCATCGGCCGCGCCATCGCCCGCCATTTTGGGGCACGCGGATGGTTCGTCTCCATCGCCGACGTCAATGTGGAGGGGATGCAAGAGACGCTCGGCCTGATCGAAGGCGGTTTCAAATATTCGCACGAACTCGACGTCCGCGACCGCGAAGCCTGGACCCTCGCATTGGAAACAGCTGCAACAGCAGCAGGCGGACGGATTGATGCGGTGGTCAACAATGCCGGTATCGGCACCGGAGGCCCGCTCCACGAACTGGAGGTCGAGGAGATCGACCGCTGCCTCGACATCAACATCCGCGGCGTCCTCTACGGTGCCCAAGCTGCCTATCCGCACCTCGTTAGAACCGCTCCGGGAGCGGCACTGGTCAACATAGCCAGCGCAGCAGGGATCAGCGGCGGATCGGGAATGAGCGTCTACAGCGCCACCAAATTCGCCGTACGCGGCATTGCTGAAAGCCTCGATGCGGAGTGGACAGAGGATGGGATCAAGGTCTCCTCCATCTGCCCCAGCTTCATCGAAACACCACTGCTCGAAGGAACCGGCCACCGCAAATCGAACGAGACCGTGCGCTCTCGCGTGATGGATGCAGGGTTGGAAATCACTCCGGTCGAGGAAGTCGCACAAACCGTTTGGAACGCTGTCCATGGCGATGATCTCCACTATCTCGTCGGCAAGACTGCAAAGAAGCTCAACTTCGCCAAACGCTGGATGCCGGGCCGCGTGCGCAAGCAGCAGAAAGACGCTGCAGGCCTTTTGGGTCGATAGGGGGACTAAAACGAATGACTGCCTCTAATGAGAACCGCGCGATTTTTATCACCGGCGGCGCTTCGGGCATTGGCCGCGCGGTCGCGCTCTTCTTTGCCGAGCGCGGCTGGTATGTAGGGATCGCCGATGTCGATGCGAGCGGGATGGAGGAAACCCTCCGCCAGATCGGCAGTGACCGTGCCTCCAGCTATCCCCTAGACGTGCGCGACCGTCAGCAATGGGACGCGGCGCTCAGCAGTTTTGCCAAAGCTACCGGAGGCCAGATCGATGTCGTGTTCAACAACGCTGGCATTGGTAATGGCGGGCCCTTGGTGGAGCAGCCCGAGGATGACCTCACCTCGATGCTCGACATCAACATGAAGGGCGTGATCTTCGGAGCGCAGGCAGCGCATCCCTATCTGGCTGCGAGCGGTCCCGGATCGGTCCTGCTCAACACTGCAAGCCTTGCCGGGATCATCGGCGCACCGGGCCTTGCCGCTTATTGCGCGACCAAATGGGGCGTGCGCGGATTGACCGAGGCTTTGGACGCAGAGTGGGTCGGCGATGGCATCAAGGTGGCGGCGCTGTGCCCAGGCTTCATCGACACACCGATTATTGACAGCACACAGGGCGACAGCAATCAGACGATGAAGGAAACGCTGATCGAAAACGGCGTCGAAGTGCTGCCCGTAGAGAGCGTTCCCGGTATCGTCTGGCAGGCCGTGCATGGCGACGAACTGCACTACACTGTTGGCAAGACCGCAGGCCGGTTGCGTTTCCTCCAACGCTGGATGCCAAGCTTGGTACGCAAGCGAATGCGCGCTCAAGCGGCGGAAGAGACGCTCAGAATTTAGGCAAGCTACACCAGCCCATCAATCGCACGGGCGAGCTTTGCATCGCGGAATGAGAGTCCGCCGCTGGGTCCTGCATCGTGGGTGGTCAGAGTGATCTCAACCTTCGCGTAGACGTTGAACCATTCGGGGTGGTGGTCATGGCTGTCTGCAAGCAGCGCGACCCGGCTCATGAAACCCCAGGCTTCGGAGAAATCAGCGAACTGAAAGGTGCGCTCAATTGCCTTGCCTTCACGAGCTAAAGACCAGTTGGGATGGTCGGACAGCAGCTGGTCGCGTTCGTCTTCTGTCAACTCGGGGACGGTGGGCATTGGGCGCTTCCTTTGTGCGATTGGCTTTATGCAAACGGTTGTGAGAGTGGGCGCTTTTGCCTAACGCTGCGCGCGATGCAAGCCCATCTCTCCGCCTCCAACCTCGCCTGCCGCCGCGGCGACCGCTTGCTGTTTCGCGGGGTTTCGTTTGAGTTGCAGGCGGGAGAAGCGCTGCATCTGACTGGCGCCAATGGGATCGGTAAGACCACGCTGATCCGCACTTTGGCAGGGCTGACGACGCCCTTTGCCGGGGAAGCAATGTGCGAAGGTGAGCTGGGTCTGCTTGACGAGCGTCCCGCCCTCGATCCCGATCTACCGCTTGGCCGCGCGCTTGCCTTTTGGCAGCGGATTGATGGCTGCGCTGACCCTTCCAAAGCGCTGATGGTGCTCGGATTGGAGCCGCTATTGGATGTGCCAGTGCGCTATCTCTCGACCGGTCAGCGCAAGCGTGCAGGTCTTGCCGCTCTGCTCAATCGCAATGTTCCGATCTGGCTGCTGGACGAGCCGCTTTCGGGCCTTGATGTGAGCGCGATTGAGAAGGTTACAGCGCTTATCGCCCTGCATGTCAGCGGCGGCGGCATTGCCCTTATCGCCTCTCACCAACCGGTCGCGATCGAGGGGTTGCGCAGTCTCGCGCTTGAAGATTTCGTGCCCGCGCCAGCGCCTCTGGACGAGGATATCTAGACGATGATCCTCACCCTTTTGAGGCGCGATTTGGGCAAGTTCTTCCCCTTCGCAGGCGGAGGAGCGGCGCTGCCAGTCGTGTTCTTTGTTGCGGTCGCGATGCTCTACCCTTTCGCGGTCGGACCGGATGTCAACCTGCTGTCGCGCACGGGTGGAGGGGTCGTGTGGATCGCGGCTTTGCTCGCCGCCATCTTGCCGCTCGAGAAGCTTGTCTCCCAAGATATTGAGCTAGGCACCTTCGACCAGCTGCGGCTGCGCGGTGTGACTGAGGAAATGATGATGGCAGTGCGTTTGCTCGCCCATTGGCTGAGCTTTGGCCCGCCCCTGATAGTCGCAGTTTTTCCCGCAGCGGCCTTGCTAGCGATTGATGGGCCGACTTTGTATTTGCTGTTGCTCGGCCTGTTGGCGGGCACGCCTGGCCTTGCGGCCATTGGCCTGATGATCGCCGCGCTAACAGCAAGTCTGCGCGCGGGTGCGGCGCTCTCGGGCCTGCTCCTCATTCCGCTCGCCCTGCCGATCCTGATTTTCGGAGCGGGAGCCTTAGCTCGTTCGGACGCGGCCAGCATCGGCTTCGTCGCCGCCATCAGCCTGCTGCTGGTAGCCATCGCACCCTTCGCTGCCGGAGCCGCCATTCGAGCGGCGCGGGAAGTCTAAAACGCGGCCATGCCCAACGCCGAAGCCAACCGTCTGATGGGCCGCATCGCGCTCTCTCTGCTTGCGTTCACCCTCGCGGCCTTTAGCCTCAAGGTCGTTGCTCAGCCGGAGACGCTTTCCCGCTACACTCCGATTGTGATTGCCCACGCTGTCACCATGATCGCGTGGCTTGGCCTGCTCGCCAGCCAAGCCTTTCTCGCGGCGAAAGGGTCGCTGGATACGCACCGGGCTTTCGGGCGAGCATCTCTTTTCCTGATGCTGGCGATGTTAGGCAGCGGAGTGGTGATCTCGCTTGGCATTGGTGAGGAGTTGGGCCGTTATGAAGTGACGGTGGTCAACATCGCGGCCTTCGTGACCTTCGTACCGCTCTACTTCGCCGCCATCCACTTTGCGCGAAATAGAGACATCCACTCCCACCGCCAAGCCATGCTGATCGGAACGCTCGCCCTGATGACGCCCGCCTATGCGCGGGTGGTTCAGGTGCTTGAGCTACCCGATCCGCTCGCGATCATGGTGCAGCTGCCGATCACCATTGCGGTCGCCTGCTGGATCGATTGGAAGGTGCTGGGCCGGGTAAGTAAACCGGTGCTGGCCATGCTCGCCTTCTCGATCGCTGTCATCGGGATGATGGGTGCGGTGCTGGTGGTGTTTTTCCTGCCAGCGCTGATGGCGCAAATTTAGGCTGATTGCTTCTTGGGCTCAATCACCGCTTCAGGGCTAGCGGCTTGCGGCATTCTGGCAGGCTTTCGCGTATGATTGAAGCGTGCCTTCTCCTCAGCCTTAATCACCTTAGAGGCGCGTCCCATCTCACGCTTTGCAACCACAAAGGAATAGACCAGCGCAACAACGAGCATCATCCCGCTGACGCCAGTTGGGAAAGGCATTTTCAGATACGTGCCAAGCGTCAGCAGCGCGATAGCTGCAAAGAGAATTCCGATAGTAACTTTCGACATTGCCAACCTTCCGCGGCCCAACTCGCCCAATTCAATGGGCGCGGATTTAGAGGTGTGGTCTATGCGTTGAGTGAACCCGAGTGGTTACTGCAGGGTTTCGCTTGGAATACCTCTGATTGAAGTCCTGCGACGGGGCTTGAACCCGCACCCACCCTCTCATTCGAAGGCAGGACCACTTCTATGGTGCATCTACCAATTCCGCCACACAGGAACGGATCATCTATCCCATCTATGGAGACTTAGTAAGGCGGCTGATCCTTACCCGTCGGGCTTTTCGTGAAGATTCTCGTTCCCGTCTTCCGTGATCGCGATGGAATGCTCGAACTGTGCTGACAGACTGCGGTCGCGGGTTACGGCGGTCCAGCCATCGCCCAGGACCTTCGCCCAGGGCTTGCCGAGGTTGATCATCGGCTCAATCGTGAAGAACATGCCGGGTTTGAGCTCCGGCCCCGTGCCCGCCTTGGAGGCGTGGACGACCTCTGGCGCGTCGTGGAACAGACGGCCCAACCCGTGCCCGCAGAACTCGCGCACGACGCCATAACGGAACTGGCGCGCATGGGCTTCGATGGCAGCACCGATGTCACCCAACCGTGCGCCAGGTTGCGCGGCTTCGATTCCCAGCATCAGGCACTCATAGGTCACATCGACCAGCTTCTTGGCCTTGATCGACGGTTCTCCGGCGAAGAACATGCGGCTCGTATCGCCATGCCAGCCGTCAAGCAGCGGGGTCACATCGACATTCAGGATGTCGCCCTCTTTCAGCACTTTGTCGCCCGGAATGCCGTGGCAGATCACATGGTTGATCGAGATGCAGCATGAGTGCGCATAGCCGCGATAGCCGAGGGTCGCAGGCACAGCGCCCGCATCCAGCATCATTCCGCGCACCGCATCGTCAATGCTGGCTGTAGTGATGCCCGGCTCGACCATATTGGCGACTTCATCAAGGATCGTTGCAGCAAGGTGCCCCGCCTTGCGCATCCCTTCGAAGCCTTCTTCGGTGTGCAGCTTGATCGTGCCGTCGCGCACGACGGTCTGGTCGCTCTCGATGAGTTGATATTCAGTCATGACGGGCAACATAGCGAAGAGGACGGCGGATTGCGAGAGGTTGCGGGCCGATGCGCATCCGCAATTTCTCGCAATTCAGACGTGACAAGGCCGTACCCCGCATTATGGACTGTCACCATGACTGATTTCAAAGACCTGATCCAACCCGACCGCGGACAAGACGCGACCGCCATCCACCTCGTCACCAAAGCGGGTTTCGACAATTTCGCAAAGAGCCTCTCTGCCGGACAGCGCACCAGCCTTTCCGCGCAAAAATTCGACGGCTCACCCGGGCAAGTCGGGATCGTGCCTGATGGCGACGGATTTGTCGCGGCGGGCGGGGTTGCCGATCCGGAGAACCTTTCGAGCTACTGCCTTGCCGCATTGGCCGAGCGACTGCCCGAAGGCACTTATCGCCTTGTCGATCACCAACCGGGCGCGGCGATGTTCGGGTGGCTTACTGCACACTACAGTTTCACGCGGTACAAGGAGGAGGACGCTCCCACCGGCCCGCGCATCCTTTTGACCGAGCAAGTCGGACGGCTGCCCAGCGTCGTTGCCGAGGCTGAGGCTGAGATGTTGGTCCGCGACCTCGTCAACACACCGGCGGAAGATATGGGACCCGCTGCATTGGAGAGCGAGTTCAAACGCCTCGCCAAGGACTATGGCGCGGAATTATCCGTCACCAAGGGCGATGCGCTGGAGCAGAACTATCCGATGGTCCACGCCGTGGGCCGCGCCGCTGACCGCAAACACGCGCCACGCCTGCTGCATATCGAGTGGGGTTCGAAGGACGATCCGGTGCTCGCTATCGTCGGCAAGGGCGTCTGCTTTGACAGCGGCGGTCTCGACATCAAACCGGCTGCGGGCATGCGGCTGATGAAGAAGGATATGGGCGGCGCTGCCCATGCGATTGCTCTGGGTGAGCTGATCATGGCGGCAGGGCTGAAAGTGCGCCTGCACCTTCTCGTCCCAGCGGTAGAGAATGCGATTTCTGGGCCCGCTTTCCGCCCCGGCGATGTGCTCGCCACGCGCAACGGCATGACGGTTGAGATCCACAACACAGACGCAGAGGGACGTCTGGTCCTTGGCGATGCTCTGACGCGCGCAAGCGAAGAGAAGCCGGAACTGGTCATCGACTTTGCCACTCTAACAGGTGCGGCTCGGATTGCGCTCGGCCCCGACTACGCCGCGATGATGACGCGCCGCGATGACACGGCTGCGGCGCTGATCGAGGCGGGTCAGGCTAACGATGACGAGCCGTGGAGGCTCCCGCTGCCAGAGGCCTATCGCGAATATCTCAAATCCGACATTGCCGACATCTCGAACGCGCACACCAACCCCTATGCGGGCGCAAGTGTGGCAGGGCTGTTCCTCGACCGATTTGTCGGAGAGGGGATCGACTGGGTGCACTTTGACACCTTTGCATGGCGCCCCTTCCCCAAGCCGGGTCGCTCCAAGGGGGGCACCGCCTATGGCTTGCGCGCCGCGTGGCACATGCTGAAGGGTCGCTATGGCGGCTAAGTGCCAAACTTGCTCGTGGGGCCACTTGTCGCTAAGCGCCCGGTCACGCAAAAACGCCGGGACGGGCGCATAAGGATACGAAGCGAGAATGAGCGGCTCTGGCAGCCCTGATCACGACTACTCGGTACCGGAAGGCATCCTCGGCCTGGTCGGTCCGGTGGCAAAGCCTGCGCCGGGCACTTTGCCGTTGCGCGGAGACCTGGCTCATATCGCGCTGGCGGGTGTACACTTGGCTGCCCACTACGTGATCCCGCAAGTCCGCACGATTGGCGCTGAGGGCGCGGACGTGATGGAGAACACGCGCGACGATTCTCCGATGATCACCCACTTCGAGGCGGGGACGCAGATCGAGGTTCTCGACGTCGCAGGCGAGTGGATCTGGGGATGCCTCGGCCCTGAGGGTCCAAGCGGTTATATGAAAGCGAGCGCTCTGGCAGACTGAGCCAGACGCCAAACACACCATGCCCCACCGCATCTTCATAGACGGAGCCGCCGGAACCACCGGCCTCGAAATCCGCGACCGCTTGAGCGGGCGGGATGAGTTCGAGCTGCTGGTGCTCGACGATGCACAGCGCAAGGACGTCGCTGCACGCAAGGAAGCTCTAAACGAAGCCGACGTAGCGATCCTTTGCCTTCCCGATGACGCGGCACGCGAGGCGGTGAGACTGGCGTTGGGCTCGAACACGCGGATCATCGATGCGTCGAGTGCACACCGCGTTGCGGATGGCTGGACTTACGGCTTTCCAGAGTTGGTCGGGCATGACCAAATCGCTGAGGCGCAGTTTGTCTCCAATCCGGGATGTTATCCAACAGGATTCTTGGCTCTGATGGCACCTTTGGTGAAAGCGGAGATAATCGAGCCTGATTGGCCCTATTCGGTCAACGCTGTGAGCGGCTATTCCGGCGGTGGAAATTCGCTCATCGACAGATTTGAAAGCGATCAATCCATCGCGTTTCGAGCCTATGGATTAGGCTTGAACCACAAGCATCTTCCTGAAATGCAGAAGTACGCTGAACTGGGTTTGGCCCCTGTGTTTTCCCCTGCCGTAGTTCCAGCGCATCGCGGGATGATAGTCGATGTGCCGCTTTCGCTTGATGTGATCCTGGATGAGAAATTCGAAGAGCCCGCCCTGCCGATACTCTTGAGCGCTCTGCAAGAGCAGTATCGCAACAGTCAGGTGGTCACAGTCAAGACTGACTCCACCGACATGTCCGAGTTGCTTTTGCATCGCGACGCTGAGCCATGGGACGGAATGGAATTGTTCGTCTTTGAAGGGGACTATCAAGTCCGCCTCATCGCCCGGCTCGACAACCTCGGCAAAGGCGCGAGCGGAGCGGCGATTCAGAACCTTAACATCATGTGTGGACTGCCCGAAACGACCGGCCTTCGGCTCTGAATCGCGCCTTTGAGCGCACCCTCCATTGCCCTCCGCACATTCCCTTAATGCCTAAAATTTAGGCAGTCTCCGCCAAACGGTTAGGCACGGTTGCGACTCGCCCTCAGATGTTGCTAATCGATTAGGCACGCGGAATGATTCTTGCGCGAGTGCATGGATCAGCTATCGCTGCGGCTCAGAGGTTGGCACGATTCTTGTTCTAAAGATGCCGAGCCTCAAAGGCTGCTTTTCGGGGAAAGCGAGTACACGTGAAGAAGATCGAAGCGATCATCAAACCCTTCAAACTTGATGAGGTGAAGGAGTCGCTGCATGAAATCGGCGTGTCCGGCATCACTGTCACAGAGGCGCGCGGCTTTGGCCGACAGAAGGGCCACACCGAACTCTATCGCGGTGCCGAATATGTCGTCGATTTCCTGCCCAAGATGAAGATCGAAGTCGTCGTCGCAGACGATCAAATGGACCGCGTGGTTGAGGCGATTGCCTCTGCCGCACAGACCGGGCGGATCGGCGACGGCAAGATTTTCGTTTCTCCGATTGAGCGTGCTTTGCGCATTCGGACTGGCGAAACCAACGAAGACGCAATCTGACTTTTAGCAAAATGGCCGCGCGTGAACGGGCGGCCCCTCTCAAAAACACAAGACCAAGCTGGAGAATACAAACATGGCTAGCGCTAAAGACATCGTACAACGCATTAAGGACGAAGAGATCGAGTGGGTCGACCTGCGCTTCACCGATCCCAAGGGTAAATGGCAGCACCTGTCGATGTCGTCGGCCGTCATGGACGAAGATGCGCTGGAAGACGGCCTGATGTTTGACGGCTCCTCGATCGCTGGTTGGAAAGACATCAACGAGTCCGACATGATCCTGAAGCCCGACCTCGACGCCGTGTACGCTGACCCGTTCAGCGCAACGCCGATGCTGTCGATCTTCTGCAACATCATCGAGCCTTCCGACGGCCAGCTCTATGGCCGCGACCCGCGCTCGACCGCTAAGCGTGCTGAGGCTTACCTCGCATCGACCGGGATTGGCGACACGGTCTATGTCGGTCCTGAGCCGGAATTCTTCATGTTCGACGATGTACGCTTTGAAGACGGTTATGCTGGCTCAGGCTTTGCCATTGACGATGTGGAACTGCCGACTAACACCGGCAAAGAATACGAGATGGGCAATATGGGCCACCGCCCGCGTGCAACCGGTGGTTACTTCCCCGTAGCACCGGTCGACAGCGCCATGGATATCCGTGCCGAAATGGTCACGACGATGATGGAAATCGGCCTGCCGATGGACAAGCATCACCACGAAGTCGCCGCAGCGCAGCACGAGCTGGGTATCACCTTCGCCTCGCTCACCAAATCGGCCGACCACGTCCAGATCTACAAGTATGTCACGCAACAGGTCGCCCACGCTTATGGCAAGACCGCGACCTTCATGCCCAAGCCGATCAAGGAAGATAACGGCTCTGGCATGCACAGCCACATGTCGATCTGGAAAGACGGCAAGCCGACCTTTGCGGGCAACGAATATGCCGGCCTGTCGGAAACTTGCCTCTATTACATCGGCGGTGTGATTAAGCACGCCAAGGCGCTCAATGCTTTCACCAACCCGACCACCAACAGCTACAAGCGTTTGGTGCCGGGCTTTGAGGCTCCGGTGCTGCTCGCCTATTCGGCGCGCAACCGGTCGGCATCGTGCCGCATTCCGTATGGCGCAGGCGAGAAAGCCAAGCGCGTTGAGTTCCGCTTCCCGGATGCGCTTGCCAACCCTTACCTCGCCTTCTCGGCGCTGTTGATGGCGGGCCTCGACGGGATCGAAAACAAGATCCATCCGGGCGAAGCGATGGACAAGAACCTCTACGACCTGCCGCCGGCAGAGCTTGCGCAGGTTCCAACCGTTTGCGGTTCGCTGCGTGAGGCACTGGAAGCTCTCGAAGCCGACCACGACTTCCTGCTGAAGGGCGACGTCTTCTCGAAAGACCAGATCGAAGCCTATGCTGAGCTTAAGTGGGAAGAGGTCATGCGCATGGAAACCACGCCGTGCCCGGTCGAGTACGACATGTATTACAGTAGCTAAGCGCAAGCTGACTGGACACTTTGAAAGGCCCGTTCGGAGCGATCCGAACGGGCCTTTTCTATGCCAAAAAGACACACTGTATCATTGGTTTGGCATAGGCTGCTTAGCCGCTTGCCAAAGCGCCTCCCCTACGCAAAGTCTCTTATATCTTTGGGGGTAGAAGATTCGCGCTAAGCATCTCGTGCTTTTGCGGAACCGCGACCCCTTTCGAGAATTTATATTGGATTATTGACCTTCAAAGGGGCGCTCTCTTGAAAACCAAATCCTCTATCACCCGCTTGCTGACCGGCTCAGCAACCTTCGTTCTTGCAGCCAGCGCAATGGCCACCACTGCGCATGCGCAAGCTTCTGTCGACGATGTCAGCGTCGTCCCGAACGAAGACACCGACTCCGAAGCTATCGTCGATACCGAAGGCGAATATGATGGCGTTGGCATGATTGTGACCAATGTCATCGGCCAAGGCGGCATCGGCATCTGCACAGGCTCGCTGATCAACCCGCGCACCGTTCTGTTCGCAGCGCACTGCGTGAACAGCCGTCCGGAGACTGATTACGGCACGACCGTCCGCGGCGCTGTCGGCTTCAACTTCGACGCCTTCCCCGGCATACTGAACTGGTTCGGTACGTCGCAGACCAACACCGCTCTGCAAGTCTACAACATCAACCAGATCAAATATGACCAGCGCTCGCTCGAGGACGCTTTCGGGCTTGGCTTTATTGAAGCCGATGTTGCGGTTGCGACACTCGACACGCCTGCGGCCAACATCCCAACTTGGGCGCTGCTGTTCTCGCCGCTGCCAACCCCGGATGAGATCGATCCGGTTACCGGCACAGGCTATAATGTCGACATTACCGGCTACGGTGGCACCGGCACTGCAACGCAGGGCTCGATTTTCGGCATCGACTTCCGTCGCCGCGCGGCTGAGAACATCCTTGGCGGCCTGAACTCTCTGGATGATCGTAACAACATCGTCTTTGGCCCTAGTCCAGAGACCTTCCCACAGAACCTGTACGTGACGGATTTTGACCCACAGGACCGGAACTCTCCTGAAGGGTTCTTCTCATTCAACGTCCACCGCGATGATGCGCGCCCGAATGAAGGTACGACTGCGGGCGGCGATTCCGGCGGCCCGCTGATCCTTGATGCAGAGAATAACGCGATTACTGACGAAGACATCGTCATCGGCGTTCTGTCGGGCGGTTCGCGTTTCTTCGGCGGCGCTACGCCATTCAGCTCGATTGGTGGCAGCAGCTTCTACCAGCCACTATTCCTCTATTGGGAGTACATCTCTGCCAATAACCCCTATCGCTACGTCGGCACGGTCGGCGGTGACGGGGCTTGGGAAGATGCGGATCACTGGCAGACCCTACTCGACCCAGCCTATCGCATCATCGACGACACGGGCGCGATTGTGAACGGAATTCCAGACACACCTGAGCTGGGTCCTGATGGCACACAAGGCGACTTCGGCCAAATCTGCATTGAATTCGGCGGACCGGGTGATTTCTGCTTTGATACGGCGACCGGTGAGACGTTCAGCACGGCTCCTGCCCCAGCAATGGGCATGGGCGGGACAGGAGATGTCGACCGCGGCACCATCACCGAAGTGATTGGCAACAATCGCGGCTGGTACGATTTCGGCACGGGCGAAAGCTCGGAAATCGGCTTTGACGATGTGAGCAGCTTCTCGCTTACCGGCGGACCTGAGTTCTCCGAAGAGCAGGCTCAGAACACGGGTGACACTCTGCCCGCTGCGACCTTGGCCAATGGCCTTGTCGGCGCAACCGACTTTGTGCCTGACAACGTCGATCCGACAGTCAGCGCCGATCCGACGCTGGCTGTGGATGCGCGTTACTTTGACGTGACGCTCAGCGGTGAAGGCACCACCACGCTTTCGAGCGAAGTGACCATCGACCGCCTGACGGTGCGCGATGCAGCGGGCCTCGACATTGGTAGTGATGGTGATCTCACATCACTCATTAACATCAGTCAGTTCGGCGGCATGGTAATGGTTGATGGCGTGCTCACCACGCCGGGTGACTTCACCCTCTTCGGCGGTATCCTTGGCGGGACCGGCACGGTTGAAACCCCGTTCCTGACCAACATCGTCGGCGCAATCTCGCCCGGCGAGATGGGCACGATCAACACGCTGACCATCGATGGCAGCCTGATCCTGTCTTCGGGCGCAACGATCCTCACCGACATCAACAATGCTGGCGGCGCTGACCTTGTCCAAGTGACGGGCGAGGCAAGCCTGGGCGGCATCGTTGGCCTTGGCCAAGGCGTCTTCGACCAGGTCAACGGCAACGGTCAGGTCTACACGATCCTAGTTGCCGATGGCGGTATCACTGGCGCGTTTCAGGAGACGGACATTTCCGCGATCCTGAGCCAGTCCTTCACTTATACCGACACCACCGTGCTGATGACGATCGACGCTGCCGACTATGCCTCGGTCATCGATGCGGACGATCCGATCCAGACGGCCTACGCGCAGCTGTTCGACCAGAACCGTACCAACGGCGCACTGGCGGATATCTACTCGCTCGACTTTGCTGATGCGGCAACGATCCAGGACACGTTCCGCGGGTTGGCGCCTGTGACTGAAGGCGGCGTCAATGCCGTGACTCAACAATCGGTCAACCTCGTACAGGGCTTTAACGACCAGCGTCTGCGTGAAGCAGATCGCTCGCGAGCGGGCGGTACGATTGCCGTCACTGGAGCTCCGCTTCAAACGGTGCAGATGGCGTCTCAGCGTATCGGCCAGCCGGTCGGTGCAGGAGCATTGGCCCTGCAAGGCGGCAGTGAGACCTCCGAAGTGACCGAGGCCAACCTTCCAGAGAACATCGCTATCTATCTGGCTGGAGGAGCGATTGTGGGCGAGGCCGACTCATTGACCGGTTTTGATATTGAAACCCAAACCAACGGCTTCTTCGTCTCTGGCGGCGTTGAGTACTATGCCGGTGATCGCACAATGATCGGGTTCTCAGGCTACTTTTCGGACATCGAAGCGGATACAGTTGGGCAAGATGTCGACAGCGAAACCATCGCTGCTTCAGTCTATGCACGTCATCAAATCGAGAGCGGCTTGATCATAGATGGCCAAGTCTCTCTCGGGCAGTTGAGCTTTGATACAGAGCGTACTGTTAACTTCGTTGGCACGCCGCAAACCTTGATCAGTGACAGCAGCGACACAATGTTATCGGGCGCGTTGGGACTGTCCTACGATATCCCTTCGGGCAACAACACGTTCTCGCCGACGGTTGAGGCGCGCTATGCTCGCGTTGAGCTTGATACGGTCACGGAAAGCGGCGGCACGCTGGCGCTTCGGTTAGAGCGTGAGGCTTTCGAGAGTGCACAACTGCGCACCGGTATGGACTTTGAACGTCAGGGCAAAGGCATCCGCGTAAACGCAACCACTCAGTTGGTTTGGGAATTCGACGACGGCAATCAGCTTCTCGATGCGCAGTTCGCAGCCGGCAACGGTCCGACCGCACCATTTGTGCTGAACGGCAATGAAAGCACATGGGTCGAAGTTGGCGCCTATGCGACAATTGGCGAAGGCCCGCTCTCCTTCGGCCTAGGCATCGACACCACCATCGGCCGCGATCGAGCAAACACGCAGGTTTACCGTGCGGATGCAACCTTCCGGTTCTAATCAGGCAAGAAGCAACAAATATGGGCCGTCCGGAGCTTGTCCGGGCGGCCCTTTTTCTATGGCAGGGATGACGGCAGGCGAGCTCAGTCGTTGAGCATACCGCGTTTCTTCGTCGCCATGATCGCTCCGACCAGACTGGCAAAAGTCAGAAGCGTAATCCAATCGAGCGCAGACAGGCTGGGTATGAACTCCAGATGCGCGGTAATCGACCACAACCCGCCGATGATGAGCATCAGATACATCGCATAGGTGCAGGTTTCAGAATTCACCTCGCTCCACAGCTCGTCATATTCGCGTACCAATCGCCAGGCGGCATAGGAGAAAACGAGCACCAACACGCCAATCGCGGCAAGCGCAGGGACGCTCTGAATAAAGCTGAATTGTTCTGCGAGAGCGAGCATGACCATCACAGCGCCATAGGCTGTGCAGCCGACTGTGCTCAGCCACATCATGGTGCGCTCTTCTTCCCACTGCTCACGGTCTTCAAACATTTTCATTGCGATGCCAAGGCGCGGCACGGAAAATCCAATCGCCACGAGAAGCGCACAAAGGAGAACGAGGAAAGCAACAAGCAAGGCCGCAACTTGCGACACGCTGATCACGTCAAACAGGCTCTGCCCATTGGCCACGCCTGAGACAAGATCCTCGCCAATGTAGACAGCGGTAAAGCCGAACAAGGCGCCGGCGATTATGGGGTACCAAGTCGTGGCTTTTGAAGCCTTGTTGTCGGGGTCTTTTGTCATCGCGTTCATTTCGCCTCCGGTGTCCAGTCATCGATAAACAGATCAGGCACATCCACTTCGAACAGCTTCGCCATCCGCAATGCGAGCGGCAGCGAGGGATCGTATTTGTCGGTCTCCACCGCATTGATCGTCTGCCGCGAGACGCCCAGCCGCTTGGCCAGTTCGCCTTGGCTCCAACCGGCCAGCTCGCGGTGATGTTTCAGACGGTTTTGCAAAGTGCTTGTCCTTGATTCGACCTGTAAAGAGCTCTTTACTGTAAAGACCTCTTGTCAGTCAAGAGCTCTTTACAAGCGGCAAAGTGATTGGAAGCATTCGCAGAGGCTGTGCGCGCAAAGCATTTTCCTACACTGCCCTTTTCTGCCTAATCAGATGACCTCGAAATTGACCCCTGCCACCACCAAAGCCACCGAGGTACTCGTCATGTCCCACTCCGCTAATCCGAATGCCCGCCCCAATCGTAAGCCCATTTTTGACACCGTGCGCCGTCTGATCGGTCGCGGCTTTCGCCAGAGCGAGGTCGATGCGCTCGACGAAGCGATTGAAAGCGGCCTTGAAATCCATCCAGATACAGGCCTTGAAACGCGCTCCGAGGCAGCGGAGCACAATTTGCCCCTGGACAGTGTGTCAAGTGTGTCAAACGTCCCGCTGATCCGTCGCAAAAGCCGGCGTATCGCGGAGCCTGGCGTCGCTCTGATCAAGCGGTTTGAAGGCTGCGCACGGCTGCGTAAGAATGGTTCAGTTGAGGCCTATCCCGATCCCGGTACAGGCGGCGACCCATGGACCATCGGCTGGGGTGCAACCGGCATCGATGACCAGACAGGCGATGGGAAGCGCGACCGCATTCGCCCCGGCACAGTCTGGACGCAGAAACAATGCGATGCGCGATTGACCAAGGATTTGGTCCGTTATGCTCGCGATGTTGCCAAGGCCATTGGCTCAACACCAACCACGCAGAACCAGTTCGATGCGATGGTCAGCTTCCACTACAACACCGGCGCCATTGGCCGAGCGACCCTGACGCGCAAGCATGTCGATGGTGACTATGCCGGAGCTGCCGCGGAATTTGCGCGCTGGAATATGGCCGGCGGCCGCGTGCTGAAAGGGCTTGTCCGGCGGCGCGCTGAGGAAGCGAAGCTCTACGAAAGCTGAAGGATTGGCCGGCAGGTTTTGGTTTGGCTGAAAGCTAGTACGGCTTCGTCGGCGTGAATGTCGACTGCTGGCCATCCTTGCCAAGCTTGCCGGCCGCTTCTGCCGATTTGTCACGCGGAGCAGTCGCGGCGGCGATCAGCTTGCTTTGCTCGTCCGCATCCATGCGCTGCCAACCTTCGCGGGTCAGGCGTTCGAGCGGGCGATAGCGGACCTTGTACTGCATGCGCGGAGAGCCATCGACCCAATAGCCGAGATAGACGTAGGGCAATCCGCTTCGCCCAGCGCGCTGAATGTGATCGAGGATGATGTAATTGCCCAGACCTGCACGACCCTCATGATCGGGATCATAGAAGGAATAGATCATCGACAGCCCATCGCCCTGACGGTCTGTCAGACATGCCCCGACCAGCTTACCGGGTGAACCATCGGTGCTCGGCTCACGATACTCAACCAGTGTAGACGTGACCGGAGTGTGCTCCACCATATCGGCATAGTCGAGCTCATCCATGGTCGACATGCCACCATCGGGATGGCGCACGGCGAGGTATTTGGTCAGCAGCTCAAACTGCTCATCCGTTGCCCAAGGGCGGCATTCGGTCACGACAAGGTCGCGGTTACGCTTGATATCGCGTTTCTGAGTGCTCGACGGTTTGAACTCGCTCGCCACAACGCGGACCGAAACACAGGCCTGGCAATCGAGGCAACTGGGGCGGTAAGCGACCGTTTGGCTGCGGCGGAAACCGATCCGACCCAAGGCTTCGTTCAGCTGGTCCGCATGCGCGCCCTTCAGCTCTGTGAACACTTTCCGCTCCTGCCGACCAGGGAGGTACGGACACGGCGCAGGACTGGTCACGAAGAATCGGGGGAAGCGAATGGGTGCCGTCACGGGTCGGGCTGGGTCCTCTGTTTGAGGCTGATTCCGGGAATCAACGATGCGTTTGTTAAGACATTCTTATGCCTTCTTGGTTCCGTCGGTAAAAGACCCTTAACCACAAAACAGGGTGAATAATGGATTACTTTGCACAAGTCGGCGCACAGACTTGCGCCAGATTGGAGTAATCCTTCACGCCCGCGCAACCGCGCGTCGCACTGTGGGACAGGTAGCAGGAGGCAGTTAAACCGTTGGCCGAGGAGACGGCTTCAGGCGTGCGAATCAGTTGAGCTCAACCACCTGCACTTGGTACTTCGCGGCGCGCAGAGCAGCGACCAGACGCTCGACCTGCTCTGCATCACGCGCTTCGCATTCGATGTCCGTGATAAGGCCCTTGGCCGGAAGCGTCGTGAAGATCCGCTGGTGGTAGATCTCGATGATGTTGACATTGTGCTGATCGAACAGCCGCATGACCTTGAACAGTGCTCCGGGACGATCCTGCAAGGTCACTCGGAGCCGCGCAAGACGCCCTTGGCGCGCAAGATCACGCAGCAACACATTGGCGAGCAGCCGCGTATCGATATTGCCGCCGCACAGGACAAGACCAACCGACTTGCCCGCAAACCGCTCTGGATTGGCGAGCACGGCGGCAAGACCTGCAGCCCCGGCGCCTTCGACCACGGTCTTCTCTATCTGGAGAAGCAGTGCGACCGCTTTTTCCAAGGCCGGTTCATCGACAAGGAGAATGTCATCGACCCGCTCAGCAATCACTTGCGCGGTGAACTCACCTGGGTTCTTGACCGCAATGCCTTCTGCAAGCGTGTCGCCGCCGCAATCGCGCGCCTCACCTTTGATGCGCGAGAACATGGAGGGGAACAAACCTGCCTGAACGCCGACCACTTCGATATCGGGGTTAAGTGACTTGGCAACCGTCGCCATGCCGGAGATCAGACCGCCGCCGCCAATCGGTGTGACGATGCAATCAAGGTCGTCCTTCACGTCCAGCATCTCAAGCGCGACCGTTCCCTGGCCCGCCGCGATTAGCGGGTCGTCGAAGGGGTGAACGAAGGTCAGGCCGCGCTCGACTTCAAGCTCACGCGCATGGGCGCTCGCATCGTCGAAGGTCTCGCCATGAAGCACCACATTGCCGCCCACACTCTCGGTCTGCATGACCTTCACTGTCGGCGTAGTCTTGGGCATCACGATGGTCACAGGCACGCCAAGACGGGTCCCGTGATAGGAAAGCCCTTGCGAATGGTTGCCAGCCGATGCGGCAATCACACCGCGCTCTTTCTGCTCGTCCGACAAATGCAGCAGAGCGTTCAGCGCGCCGCGCTCTTTATAGGCGGCGGTGAACTGAAGGTTCTCAAACTTGAGCCAAATGTCCGCGCCCGTAATCTCCGACAGGGTGATCGAGTGCATCATCGGCGTTTTTACAATCGCGCCCTCAATCCGGGCAGCGGCCGCGCGTACGTCTTCGATGGTCAGATCGGCAGGAGTGGCGATGGGAGCGTTGGCTGTCATAATGCGCGCTGGGTTAAGCCCCCTACGCCGTGAGGGCAATTCGAAACGCCGCCAAAGACCCCAACATTTTCTAATGCGCCCCAACAGCAACGCTTTCATGATCGACACATTGGCAAGGCCAGCGATAGGCTCTAGCAAGGCGACAAATGGACAAATCTCAAAACATTGCTTTCATTGGCCTGGGCGTGATGGGCGGTCCCATGGCCGCTCACCTCGCAAGGGCCGGTTACCCCGTTACCGCCTATAATCGCTCGCCAGAGCGCGCTCAGGCTTGGCGTGATGCATGGGCCAAGGAGGGCCTTGCGATCCGGTTTGCTGATACGCCCGCCCAAGCGGCTGCGGGCGCAGCCCTAGTCTTCACCTGCGTTGGCAATGACGAGGATTTGGCAAGCGTCACCTTGGGCGATGTCGGCGTGCTCTCAGGACTCTCGGATGGTGCTCTGCTGGTGGATCACACCACCACCTCTGCCACCATGGCACGGCGGCTGGGAGGGGCTTGCGCTGAGCGCTCCATCGGTTTCGTCGACGCGCCAGTGAGCGGAGGCCAAGCGGGCGCCGAAAGCGGCCAGCTCGCGATCATGTGCGGGGGAAGCGCCGAAGACTTGACCCGTGCAGAGCCAGTCATGGACGCTTACGCCAAGGCCATTGTCCATGTCGGCCCGACCGGAGCTGGCCAAACCGCAAAGATGGTCAACCAAATGTGCATTGCTGGAGTGCTTGCAGGGCTGAGCGAGGGCGTACGGCTGGCACAAGGCGCAGGGCTCGACCTCGACAAGACCTATGAAGCGATCTCGGGAGGTGCCGCGCAAAGCTGGCAGATGGACAATCGTTGGGCGACGATGGTGAAGGATGAGTTTGACTTTGGCTTTGCGATTGATTGGATGCGCAAGGATCTGGGCTATGCTCTGGATGAGGCGAAGCGTCTCGGCCTGTCCTCACCCATCACCGCGCTCGTCGATCAGTTCTACGCCGATGTGCAGGCGAACGGAGGCAGCAGGCACGACACCAGCGCGCTGATCAGTCGCCTGCCCAAGGCGAAAGACGTCTGATGAGCGGACAGCTGTTGCGTTCCTTATTGACCGCCGGTGCGCTTACCCTTGCCAGCCCCGCTGCGGCAGACACACTCGTCTACAATATTGACGGTATCACGGTTGACGAGAGCGGAGCGGTCAAGCGCTTCACGCAGCTGGTCTTCGATGATGAAGGCGTCATCACTCACGTCCTAGAGCGCGGTGAAGAGCGTCCTGAGGACATAGACTTCGCCATGGATGGCAATGGTCAGGTGATGCTTCCTGGAATGGTCGATGCGCATGTCAACGTCATGGACATCGGCTTTGGTGAGCTCACGCTCGACCTCGCGAATACGGACAGCCTTGATGCCATATTGGGCCGCATTGCTGCCTTTGCAGAAGCCAATCAGGGGCGCCCTTGGATCCTTGGGCGCGGCTGGGATGAGCTGCGCTGGGGCCTTGGACGCGCTCCAACGGCCGCTGACCTCGATGCGATAGCGCCTGACCGCCCGATCTGGCTCGTGAGCGCGGACGGCTCATCGGGTTGGGGCAACAGCCTCGCCTTGGAGCTGGCCGGCATCGATAGCGAGACCGTTGATCCGCTCGGCGGACGGATTGTCCGCGATGAGAGCGGCGCGCCTCAAGGCGTGTTCATCGGCACTGCGAAGGAGCTTGTCGAAGCCAACATTCCTCCCCCGCGCCCAGAGGACCGCGCCACAGCCTTCGCTCTTGCCCAAGAGGTCTTGCTGGCGAATGGAGTGACAGCGGTCGCCGATATGGGGACCGACCTCATCGACTGGATGACCTATCGCCGCGCAGGCGACCTTGGCCAATTGCGGGTGCGGATCATGGCCTATGCCGGATCGCCAGAGGTTATGGAGCTGATCGGAGGCTCTGGCCCGACACCATGGCTGTATGACGGTCACTTGCGTCTAAACGGCCTCGCACTTGAGTTGGATGGGACTCTCACCTCGCGCAGCGCTTGGCTAACCGAGGCCTATTCGGACGATCCCACCAATCGCGGCATCCCGCAAATGAGCGCAGCGCAATTGCGCAACCGGATGAGCCGCGCAGCGCTCGACAACTTTCAAACCGCCGTTCTGGCGCGAGGGGACCGCGCGAATGAGGAGCTGCTGCTCGCCATCGAGGAACTGGCGCTCACCTATACCGGGGACCGGCGCTGGCGGGTTGAGGGTGCAGGCTTCGTTGCCGCTGCCGATCTCGAACGGTTTGGAGATCATGGTGTCATCGCTTCGATGCAGCCTGCTCACTTGCCCGCACAAAGCCTAGCCGCAGAAGCGCTGCTTGATGAGGACAGTTTGGAAGGTGTCGAAGCATGGCGCAGCGTGCTCGAAGCGGGCGGCACAATCGCATTCGGCTCTGGCGCGCCTGCTGCCAGAACCAACCCTTTTCAGGGCATAGCCAGCGCGATCAGCCGCACTGATGCGACAGGCGAGCCGTTTGGCGGCTGGCGACCCCGCGAAAGTGTCTCTCGCGAACAAGCCCTCGCCGCGTTTACGGCAGATGCTGCTTTTGCAGGCTTTGCCGATGGGCGATTCGGTCGTCTGGTGGTGGGAGAACGCGCCGACTTTCTCTTCGTCGATCGCGATCCTTTGCTCTCCTCACCCGATGAAATCCGCCAAACGCGCGTCAGTGAGGTCTGGATTGCGGGACAACGCGTATTCGCGCGCTCAGATCGTTAACGCTCACACGATCCGCACTAGGTAGTGTTACTTAGGTGCTTGATTCATAGTGTGAATTTCATAAATTGCTCACCGAAGTCACCGATTGAGGTGGCGTCAGAGGCCGTGCGCTTTGGTAGGAGGAAATATGGTCCTTCCCTTCAAGAGTCGCGGTTTCTGGCCGGTCGCTTCTGGGTCTGCGTTTCCTAAGTCTGCTCTGCACAAACGAAGCAAAGCGCGCATGAAATTCAAGGCCTGACCGAGAAAACAGTTTGAAACGGACTGCGCTGCTCTCCCTCGCAGCGTCAGTTTCATACGAATTCGGGGAAATGCCAATGCCAGCCCAGCGCACCGTTTCGATGGTGAGTTTGGTCAACAACACACTCTAAAGGAGACGACTTGATGAAATTTCGCACCATCGCTCTGGCAACTGCAGCGCTTTCGCTCGCAGCATCGCCAGCCATCGCGCAGGCCGTATTTGAGCGCGCCAATGCCCCGATCGAAGGGGAAAGCATCGAAGGGAGCAACGGCATTCTGCTTGCGCTACTCGGTGGCGCAGTCGTGATCGGCGGACTTGTCGCAGCCTCTGGCGGCGGCGATGATGAGCCAACCAGTCCGTAAGGCGGCTCCAGCTGGTTTAGTCTCAGCTGATCCAGCTTAAGGATCAAAGAGAGGCTCTGCTGAACTGCGGGGCCTCTTTCCATTTGGGCCCCTTTCGCCTGGCCCCATGCTTATTGCGAATATGGTGCCACCTACTCGGCTGGCAAACCGTCGTTATCCTTACCCTCTGGCTCGTCGGTTGCCTTGAGCCCATCATCGCTTGCCTCAGCTTCGCTATCCGAGTCCTCGCCGCTTTCGCCACGGCGCTTCTTAGCCCGGTCGAGGATCAGCATCAGCAGCAGCGATCCCTCGAACAGCATGTAAAGCGGCACTGCGAGGATCAACTGTGTCCCCGGATCGGGCGGTGTCACGATAGCGGCCAAGGCAACGATCCCAACAATCACGTAGCGCCGTGCAGCCACAAGCTGATCGCGCTTTACGATACCAGCCATATGGAGAAGCATCAGCAGCACTGGCAGCAGGAATGTAAGCCCAAAGGCGAGGATAAACTGCATCACCAGCCCAAGGTAGTCCCCCGCCGCTGGCAGCGCCTGCACCTCAAGCCCGCCCGCTTCTCCCCCAAAGCCCAGGAAGAAAGTAAAGGCGAAAGGCATCACCACATAGTAAGCCAAAGCCGCCCCGCTGAAGAATAAGATCGGTGTAGCGATCAGGAACGGCAGGAACGCCTTCTTCTCCTCCGCATACAGCCCCGGTGCGATAAATGCCCACAATTGGTTGGCGATGATCGGGAAGCTGACCATGAAGCCAGCAAACAGCCCAATTTTTAGCTCGACGAAGAAAATCTCCGGTAGCTTTGTAAAGATCAGCTGGCCTTCCCCTTCCGGAAAGGCGTCCTTCAAGGGCTGAACCAGGTATCCGAGAATCGGGTCGGCGAAGTAAAAACAAATCCCAAACCCAATCAACAATGCAAAGACAGCGCGCACCAGTCGCGCGCGCAGCTCGATAAGGTGGTCGAGCAACGGAGCACGGGTCTCGTCTATGTCTTTGATCTCAAACGCCATGACCGACTTATTCGCTGTTCTTGTCGGTTGATACGGGAGGCTGCGGAGAAACCGGCTTAGGGGGTTCGGAAACAACCGCTTCAGCTGTCTGAGCCCCAGCATCATCTTCAACCGGAGGAGGCCCCGTCATTACCGGCTCACCTGCGGAAGCCTCACTCGAAGCAGCAGAGCGGCGCATGATCTCTTCGTTCTGCGCTTTCCACTTCTTCTCCATATCTTCCAGCTCAGCCTCGCGAACCATCGCGTCGACGCCTGTGCGGAAATGAGAGGAGACTTTGCGAACCTTACCGATCCAGCGGCCGGCCGTGCGCATCGCGGCAGGCATGTCCTTCGGCCCGATCACTAAGACCGCGACGATGATGATCACCAGAAGTTCAGTGGCAGCGATGTCGAACATGCAAGTTCCTGAAAAGCGCGCGGTGTAGCGAGCGCCAGGCGAGATTTAGCTGGCGGAGTCGCTCTTCTCGCTCGCCTTAGCTTCGGCCGCATCTTTCGCGGGCGCTTCGATCTGAGCCTTGGAGGCAGGCTTTGTCGCCTCTTCCTCGCTCATGCCCTTTTTAAAGCTCGAAATGCCTTTGCCGAAATCGCCCATCATCTCCGAAATGCGACCGCGTCCAAACAGGACAAGGATGACCAGCGCCACAATGAGGATCTGCCAGATTCCGATACCGCCCATGCGTTTTCTCTCTTGATTGCCCCGTTTCAGGGGTGTGTCCGGGGTTGGGTTTCAACACAATATAGGCATGAAGCGCGCGCTGCGCCAGTCAACAAGCTGTGTCAGTCTGTCGCGTCGGTCTGCTGAGCCTCTACAAAAGCATCCTCCTCAGCGTCTTCGGCGGGCTGGTCGCTGTCCGGATCCTCTTCCGATCCCGCTCCCATTGCCTCCTCAAAGGCATCATCGACAGGATCGAGCAGGCCTGCCGCTTTCAGCTCATCCATCCCCGGCAGATCGCGCCGCGTCTCAAGGCCAAAGTGGTCGAGAAACTCAGGTGTGGTTGCATAGATCACAGGTCGCCCAGGCACTTCGCGTCGGCCAGCAAGCTTAATCCAGCCCGCCTGCATCAATACGTCGAGCGTGCCGGAGCTGGTCTGCACGCCGCGGATCGATTCGATCTCAGCGCGACTAACAGGTTCGTGATAAGCGATGATCGCAAGCACTTCGGTTGCGGCGCGGCTGAGGCGGCGGACCTGCTCTTTCTCGCGGCGAAGTAGATGTGCCATGTCGGCGGCGGTCTCAAAGTGCCAGCGCTTGCCCCTCTCAACCAGTTGAACGCCGCGCTTTTCGTAATGGGCGGCGAGGGACTTTAGCCCGTCGCGCACTGCCGATTTCTCCAATCCACCCAGATGCGCAGCAAGATCATCAACCGAAAGCGGCTCTTCGGCGGCGAATAGGGTGGCTTCGAGGCCCCGTTCGATTTCATCGGGTTCTGCCGATGATGGATGACTTTCCGCCTCTTGCGTCACGCGGGCGCCTCCTCAGTCGTAGTCGGCGCACCTTGTTGAGCAGCTGACTGCTTTAAGCGGCGGATACGAAGGGGAGCGAACGCCTCCTCCTGCGCGATCTCGGCCCGCCCCAATCGTGCCAACTCAAGCGCGGCGACAAAGCTTGAAGCAAGCGCTGAGCGCCTCAGTTCAGGTTCGGCGTGTTTGGGCAGGAAGTCGCGAATTTCCATCCACTCCAGCGTCACGCCCAACATCGCCGAAACGCGGTCTAGCGCGCTGTCGAGGGTCATCACCGGCCGATCTGAGACGTGGTAGATGCGCGGCGCGGTGCGGGCCTTGACCTGCCCGTAGGCCTGGATCAGCGAATAAGCGTCCGAACGCCAGAGAATCTTGCGGTTGGTCCGCAGCCCCTCAGGAGCGCCGCGCAGAAAGATGTCGCGGCCAATCCGGTCGCGCCCCATCAATCGCGCCGCCGCCTCTCGCATGGCGCCTAGCCGTTGGAGGCGCAATTGCAGACGCAGAGCAAGCTCTTCGGGGCTGGGATCCTCTTGCTCATCCTTGGGCAAGAGTAGCGCGGATTTGAGGTAGGCGAGCCAGGCCGCCATCACCAGATAATCCGCTGCCAACTCCAGCCGAAGATCCTGCGCGCGCTCGATATAGGTGAGGTATTGATCCACCAGCGCCAAGATCGAGATTTGCCGCAGATCAACTTTCTGCCGGCGGGCAAGATCGAGCAGCAAATCGAGCGGGCCTTCCCATCCGTCAAGCTCGAGATAGAGCGCCTCGTCGCCCTTTTTCGCGCCTTGCTTGCCGGTTTCGTCTTCCCAGCCGTCAGGCATTTGCGCGGTGGGTTCTGAGGCTCCTGCCGCGTCGCCGGTTAGCATGAAGCCGTCTTCGTTTTCGGATGTCATGCCGCCTCCCCGGTCAGGGCCAAAAGTGCGTCGCGTTTGGCCAGGAGTTCGGGGGTTTGTTGATCAAGTACATCCGTGAGGCGAGTATCAAGAAGGGCGGCGTCGAGGCGGGTTTGGACGGCCTTTGACATGGGGGAAAGGGCTTCGCAGACACCCTCCATATCGGGCATTTTTGCCCAACAATTCAATATGATATCGCATCCAGCAGCCTGCGCACGGGCCGCGCGCTGCGGGATCATTCCGTCGAGCGCTTCCATGTCGATATCATCGGTTAGCAGCAGTCCGTCAAAGCCGATCTCACCCCGGATGATATCGCGGATGATTGTCTCGGAGAGAGTCGCCGGATTTTCCTCATCCCAGACTGGGAATTTGAGATGTCCCGTCATCCCGATCAACGCCGAATTCAGCGAGCGGAACGGAGCGATATCATGCTCCAGCTCTTCCGCGCTCGCATGAACCGTCGGCATTTCCTTATGCGTGTCGCACATCGAGCGCCCATGGCCTGGCATATGCTTGATGCACCCGGTCACCCCGCCCGCAGCAAGTCCGTCGAGAATCGCGCGGCCAATCGCGGCAACCTGCACCGGGTCAGAGCCGAGCGAGCGGTCCCCGATCACATCATGCGCGCCCGCCTGCCGGACATCGAGCGGAGGGTGATAGTCAACCGTGATGCCCATTGCCGACAGTTCCAGCGCCATCGCCTTCGCGCCCACACACGCCGCTTCAATCGCGCTCGCCGGGGCCAGCGCGAATAATTTATCGAACGCCTCCCCTGAGGGATAGGCCGCCCAATGCGGAGGACGCAGACGCGCCACGCGCCCACCTTCTTGATCAATCGAGATCAAAAGCCGCTCGCGCCCGTGCAACTCGCGCAATTCGTCAGTCAACGCGCGCAATTGCTCCGGCGTTTCACAATTGCGGCCAAACAGGATGTAGCCAGCCGGATCGGCCGCGCGAAAGAAGTCGCGTTCCTCATCGGTCAATCGAGGACCGCTACAGCCGAAAATCACCGGAATCATGAAGGAAATGTCGCAGCGAGTGCCCAATCAGGCAAGCGCGCTAACCACAGAGTCGGCGCGAATTTGGGTGGAAATCCGGTGAGAAACACCCGTTTGCGGGCCATTCTCGCGGAAAACGCCCTGTTTAGCCCTTCACCTGACAGTCGATCCCGTCGGCCTTCAACGCCGCGCAAAGGGCATTGGCAGCCGCGCGGTCAGGCGCAACGGCCTGCAAACGATAGACCGTGCCAATGTCGACAACGCCTTCTTCGATCCGATAGCGGAAGCCGTTCAATGCGCCGGTCCGCGCTGCAATCTCGCCCCAGCCCTGCTCTGCCCGAGCACGCGAGCTGTAAGCGGCAAGTTGCACGCCAACCCCCGTCGCAGAGGATGTTTCGGAAGCCGCGCCATCGGCACCATCAGCGCCATCGGCGCCCGCTCCGCCTTCAGCCCCGTCACCGGTTGCGACAACGCCGTCGCGCTGTTCACCTTGAGCAACCACAGGAGCAACATCGCCCGTGCCGTCAAATTCCTTGCCGCCGGGGTCGTCGGGGCGTTCTTTGATCGGCGTATCCGGCGCTTCGATCGTGCTGCCATCGGCGACGACCTCGCTAGGCTTCTTGCCGCCAAAATACCAAACGCTGCCAACCACGGCGACCAACATTGCAATCAGGAACAGAGCGACAATTACGACCTGAGTCGTGTCCACGCCGCCCGCATTGTCATCGTCTTCGTCGGCTTCGAGCCAAGGCAGGCTGTCATCGGCGGAGAGGTCCAGCTCTCCGTCTGTTGCTTCGCCCCCAGCATTGCCCCCTGCATCGCCCGTTTCAGCGTCTTCAAATTCGGCTTCGATAATCACGCCGCTAACCCTCTTGCATCTGGCCGCTTACATGCGGTCGACGGCCTCCACGCCAAGCACGCGTAACCCGTTACGTAACACTTGCCCGATTGAAGCGGCTAGGAAAAGGCGTGCGGCTGACAAAGGCGCATCCTGTTTCACGATGAACCGCTTTTGCGGATCGGTGTTACCCAGACTGTAGAAAGCGTTGAGGTCGGTTGCGAGGTCGTAGAGGTAGAACGCAATCCGGTGTGGCTCGCGCGCTTTCGCGGCAGCTTCAACCTCACGCGGGAATTGTGCAGCGCGCTGGATCAGAGCGATTTCTTCTTCCCCAAGCTGGCCAAGTGCATCGGCGGAGGGGGAAATACTCTCTTCTTCCAATGCCTTGCGCAAGTTCGACTGAATCCGCGCGTGGGCATATTGGACGTACCAGACCGGGTTGTCCTTGGACGCTTCGACCACTTTGGCAAAGTCGAACTCCATCTGCGCTTCGGGTTTGCGGGTCAGCATAGTGAAGCGCACCACGTCCTTGCCCACTTCGTCGATCATGTCGGCTATCGTGATGAAATTACCCGACCTTTTCGACATTTTGAGCGGCTCGCCCCCGCGCATCAACTGAACCATCTGGACCAGTTTCACGTCGAACGGGGTGGGGTCGCCTTTCCCTTCAGAAAGCGCCGCGACCGCTGCCTTGATCCGTTTCACGGTCCCGGCATGGTCCGCGCCCCAGATGTCGATCAGCTCGTCGGCATTTTCCGCCTTTTGCATGTGATAGGCCAGGTCAGCGCCGAAATAGGTCCATTTGCCGTCCGATTTCTTGATCGGGCGGTCCTGATCGTCGCCATATTTGGTCGAGCGGAACAGCGGCAGCTCGACCGGCTCCCAATCCTCTGGCGGGGCCTTGCCCTTGGGCGCTTCGAGCACGCCGTCATAGACAAGGTCATGTTCGCGCAGCCATTTCTCTGCCGCATCGGGTTTGCCGGCGGCATGCAGAGCGGCTTCTGAGGCAAAGACATCGTGCTCGATCCCCAGAAGCGCGAGGTCGGAGCGGATGAGGTCCATCATCTTGTCGACGGCGGAAGCGCGGAAGACGGGGAGCCACTCTTCTTCCGAAGCGCTTTGATACTTGTCGCCGAAGTCTGCTTTGAGCGCTTCTCCGACAGCGATCAGATAGTCGCCGGGATAGAAGCCTTCGGGGATTTCGCCAATATCCTCACCCAGCGCCTCGCGGTAGCGCAGATGGGCGGAGCGGGCGAGCGTGTCGACCTGACTTCCGGCGTCGTTGATGTAATATTCGCGCGTGACTTCGTGGCCTGCAAATTCGAGCAGGCTGGCAAGCGCATCGCCCACAACCGCGCCGCGGCAATGGCCCATATGCATCGGGCCGGTGGGGTTCGCGCTGACATATTCGACGTTGACGCGCCGACCTGCGCCCATTGTGGAGCGACCATAATCATCGCCCAGCGCATCGATGGCTTTCAGCTCAGTTAGCCACGCGTCGGGTGCGAGGCGCAGATTGATAAAGCCTGGCCCTGCAATCTCAGCGCTCTGGATGCCGTCATGCGCTTCCAGCTTGGCGGTGATCGCTTCGGCGAGGCTGCGCGGATTGGTCTTGGCAGGTTTGGCCAGCACCATCGCGGCATTGGTCGCCAGATCACCGTGTGAAGGATCGCGCGGCGGCTCCAGCGTGACATTGGCGAACGAAGTGCCCTCAGGCAGCGTGCCGTCAGTGACGAGGTCCGTCAGCGCGGCGTCGATAATGCCAGCATAGGCGGCGTAAAGAGTCGTGGTTTCAGTCATGTTTGTCTCTTGGAGCAAGCGCATAGGCGCAAGTAGCCGAAGAAGGAAGCGGGATCCCGGATCAAGTCCGGGATGACGTTAGGCGCTCAAACGGTGCGTAGCACCGCAAGCCCGACTGGGCGTCCGCAGGTGCCCGCAGCGAAGCGGAGGAACAGCACCGAGGAGCAGGCCCGGATGGGCCTGCACACAAATCAACGCGTCGCGTTATATCGCAGTTGGTCTTCGGTCAGCTGGAAACCGACCAGCATCTCAAACCGCGAACGCGCAATGGCGGCGCGCACTTCGGGAGCAGCCAGCGGGTCGAGCGCGGCTTCGGGGTCCCCAGGACGTCGTCGGCGGGTGATCCGCTCACGAATATCCTCTGGCAGAGAAGCTGCCGAGCGATCCACGAAAGAACCGGCCCGCCCGCTTGCCATGGCGCGATCTTCGCCATCGTTGAAGGTCAACGTGACTTCGCCGATCCGCTTGGTCACAACCGCGCTGCCACCTTGCAGGACGGTCACGAAATAGGGCAGCGTCACAGTGCGGCTGCCGCGCGTATCGGTGCGCTGGGCGCGCACGTCGAAGGTCGCCTCGCTATAGACCCGCTCCGATGATTCATCGCAGGTCGAGCGCAGATTGGTGATCGTGGCCGTCATGTCGAGATTGCTCGCGGTCACATCGCCCGGCACGCGGAACGTCGTCACATCGCCGGTATAATCAGGGATGCCAACCGCCGGGCAGCTGCTCAGCACAGAGGTGATCCCCACCCCTTGGTCGAACACCAGCTCACCTTCCCGCGCACAGCCCGCAAGGGCGGCAGCAAGAACAAAGGCGGGCAAAACACGGGAGCGAAATTGCATGTGTGGGTGATCCTAAAACAATTCAGTCGTTGATAGCGTCCAGACCCGAAAAGCGACATGAACCGCCGCTGATCGGTCACGTTGCCCTAGCGAGCCGTGACGCAAAGCGCTAGAGGGAGGCTTATGAACGCGACCTTGCAAACCAGTCAGCCCGCCTCAGACGAGAAAACACCCGCTGTCTCAGGCGAACCGCTCAACCTGCTGATCGCGGCCCCGCGCGGCTTTTGCGCCGGGGTCGACCGCGCGATTGAGATCGTGGAGAAGTCGCTCGAGCGGTACGGCGCTCCGGTCTATGTCCGGCACGAGATCGTCCACAACAAATATGTGGTTGAGGGCCTGAAAGCCAAAGGCGCGATCTTTGTGAAGGAGCTGGACGAGGTGCCGACCGATGCTCCGGTCGTCTTCAGCGCGCATGGCGTGCCGAAATCCGTCCCCGCTGAGGCAGAGCGGCGCAACATGATCTATGTCGATGCCACCTGCCCGCTGGTCTCCAAGGTCCACCGCCAAGCGGAACGCCAGCTTGAGAAGGGCCGGCACATCATCTTTGTGGGCCATGAGGGCCACCCGGAAGTGATCGGCACAATGGGTCAGGTCGCGCCCGGCCAGATGACTCTGGTTGAGAATATTGAGGACGTCGACAAGCTTCCCTTCGAATCGGATGAGCCGCTCGCCTATCTCACCCAGACCACGCTTTCGGTTGATGACACGCGCGAAGTGATCCAGGCGCTGGAATGGCGCTATCCCAATATTCGCGGGCCCAAGGCGGAGGACATTTGCTACGCCACCTCCAACCGGCAGGCAGCGGTCAAGGAACTGGCTCCCGATTGCGATCTGGTTCTGGTCGTGGGCGCGCCCAATTCCTCCAACTCGCTGCGGCTGGTTGAAGTGTCGGAGCGGCTGGGCACGCCGGGCAAACTGATCCAGCGCGCGGAAGAGATCGATCCGGCATGGCTCGAAGGGGTGAAGACGATTGGCCTGACGGCGGGCGCTTCTGCCCCGGAAGTGCTGGTGCGTGAAGTGGTCGATACGCTCGCCAAACTGCGCCCGATCCAAGAACGCACGATCACCTCAGCGGAAGAGAAGATGGTCTTCAAGCTGCCGCGCCAACTGACCGAATAGACGCGCGAATCAAGGCTCTGGTGCGATGGCCGTCTACACTCATCTGGGCGCAGAAGACCTAAGCGCGCTGATCGCTCACTACGATGTGGGCGAGCTGATCAGCGCGAAGGGGATTGCCGAAGGGGTCTCCAATTCCAACTGGCTGATCGAAACGCGTGATAGCGCGGGCAAGACCACGCGCTTTATCCTGACCATGTATGAGCGGCGGATTGAGCTTGCCGATCTGCCCTTTTTCCTCGACCTGATGGACCACTTGGCGGCGAAAGGTTGCCCGGTGCCGCGCACAATTCACGACCGGGACGGCGCGAGTGCGCGTGATGTGGATGGCAAAAAGGTCGCTCTGATCGAGTATCTGCCGGGCGTGAGCGTCGATCACCCCACGCCTCAGCAGGCATTCTCAGTCGGTCGCGCGCTGGCGCAGAACCATCTGGCGGTCGCTGACTTCGATCAGACGCGCGTCAACGATATGGGGCTGCCCGGCTGGCGGACTACCGTTGAACGCTGCGGGGCTGAGGCTCTGGCTGAGATCAATGCCGACCTGCCTGGTATTCTCGAAGCGGAGCTTACGCACTTGTCCGCAAATTGGCCCGCCGACCTGCCATCAGGCGTCGTCCATTGCGACCTCTTCCCCGACAATGTGCTGATGCTGGGAGACACGGTCGCGGGGCTGATCGACTTCTACTTCTCCGCCAGCGATGCCTTTGCCTATGACCTCGCCGTCACCCATGCCGCGTGGTGTTTCGCAGGGGGGAGCTTCGCAGACGAGGGCCAGTCCTACCGCGCCGATGTCGGCGAGGCTCTGCTCGCAGGTTATGAGGATATCCGCCCCCTCAGCGCCGCAGAGCGCGCCGCCCTGCCCACTTTCGCCCGCGGTGCCTGCGTCCGCTTCATCACCAGCCGGGCCGAAGACTGGATCACCACTCCGCCCGACGCACTTGTCTCACGCAAGGACCCAATGGATTTTGTCCGCCGATTGCGTATTTATACTGATAGGGGCGACACGATCTTTGGAGGTGCAGAATGATCGGACCCATAACCACCGGGGCCAAACCCATGAAACGCGTGTCGATCTACACCGACGGCGCGTGCAAGGGCAATCCGGGCCCGGGCGGCTGGGGTGCTCTCTTGCGGCTCGGCAAGCATGAGAAGGAAATCTCCGGCGCAGAAGCGGAGACGACCAACAACCGGATGGAGATGATGGCGGTCATCAAAGGCCTCGAAGCCTTGATCGAGCCTTGCCATGTCGATCTCTACTCAGACAGCAAATATGTCCTCGACGGGATGACCAAGTGGATTGATGGCTGGCAGAAACGCGGCTGGGTCACGGCGAGCAAGAAACCGGTGCGCAACGCTGATCTGTGGCACGAATTGATCGATGTGGCTGGCCGTCACCAAGTCGAATGGCATTGGGTCAAGGGCCACTCAGGCCATCCCGAGAATGAGCGGGTCGACAAACTCGCCAGCGATCAGGCCGAGAAAATCGCAGCTGAGGCTTAAGGCCCACCACCCCCGCAAACAGCAAAAGGGCGCGCCACCCGCTGGTGACACGCCCGTTCTTGTTACGCTGCGGACCTCCCACCCCGCCTCCCCGCCCGGCCACCAATAATACCAATTAGGTTTGGTGGCCGGGCGGGGAGGTGGGGCGGGAGGTCTGACCGGCGCCTGTGCGCCGATCAAAAGCTCTTAGCTGTTGTCTTCGACCGGTGCGTCCGGGCCGTTCTTCTTGATCGAGTCGATGGCGTTCTGCGCCGACGACTTGCTCGAATAGCCTTCGGTCGAGAACATGATTTCGCTATTGTACTTGAAGCGCACGCGAAACTCGCCGGCCTTGTCCTTATAAATCTCGAAATGATGAGCCATCTGATGGTTCTCCCTCTTACATGATGTTAAACTCTCGACCCTTTTTGCAGATAGGACCCGCGCTGACTAGCCCGCTGCACAAGCTTTTACAGCTGCGAAGCGCGAGGGGTCGTATCTCGCCGGGTCGATCCTTTCCGTGAGCGCATCTGCCCCCTGCCCCAACAGCAGCTGCGCGCCCAAGCGCGCGGCAGCCGGAGCGGTCTGGATGCCGAAGCCGCCTTGGCCTGCAAACCAGTTGAAGCCAGCAAGCTCTGGATCGCGGCCATAAACAGGCAAGCGGTCGGGGGCGAAGCTGCGCAAGCCCGCCCAGCGTCGCTCCACCGCCTCGATCCGCCACTGCGTCGCGCGTTCAAATCGGTCGATGGCGAGCGCCACGTCCATTTCCTCTGGCGCGGCGTCGCAAGGGGCGCTGGGCACTTCGTCATGGGGGCTGAGCCACAGGCGGCCGTTGTCTGGCTTGAAATAGAAGTCGCCTGAGATGTCGAGCACCAGCGGCAAGTCATCGGGCACGGGCTGGGATACCCGCAATTGCGCGACCGTGCGACGCTTGGGCTCGATGCCGAGCGGGCGTGCGCCTGCCAGTTGAGCGATCACATCGGCCCAGGCCCCGGCGGCATTGACCACTTCGCGGGCGCGCCAGCTCTCCCCGGCCTCACTCCCGATCCGCCAACCGCCTGCTTCGCGCTGGATATGCGCGACCCTTGCACGGCAGATGAGGTCCGCACCCGACGCCTTGAGCGCTCTCAAATAGTGCTGGTGCAGCCTGGCCACGTCGATATCGGCGCAGACCTCTTCGTAAATCGCGTCGCACCATTGATCGCGCAATTGCGGGACATGGGTCTTGAGCGCTTCGCCGCCCAGCCGCTCTATCGTCACGCCGGTGCCAACAAAGCTCTCGACGAAGCTGTCCATCTTGGCCCGGTCTTCAGCCCGCCCGATATAGAGCGCGCCGCGCTGCGAGAGGAAACCGTGATCGCGCAAGTAACCGCCCGAGGCCAACGTCAGCGGCACCACGCCGGGACCGCCATAGCATTCCTCCCAGAACGCAGCCGAACGCCCGGTCGCATGGTATCCGGGCGCGTCTTCCGCCTCCAGCACCAGCACGCGGGCATTGGGTGCCAGCTCAGCGGCGATGCTTGCGCCTGCCATGCCAGCGCCAATGACAGCAAAGTCGTAGAGCGTGTCGGTCATCAGGCGGTATCTTTGGGAGGGACCACCTCATCAAGGAACTTGGCGATCGCGTCCATCATCAGAGCGCGCACTTCGTCCACTTCGCGCAGGATCTCGTGCCGGGCCTCATGGCCGAAGATGTATATCTGCGCGTTGGGCAAGCGCTCAGAGGCGCGGACATTGGCATCGTGGCTGACCAATTTGTCGGCGATTGTCGAGGCGATGAAGACCGGGACTGTGACAGCCTCCAACGCGCCCGGCTCCTCCAGCCGCCGCCATGATGCATAGGCCCGCTCAACCCAGCGCCAGCTCGCAGGGCCCATGACCAGCTCAGGCCGGTTGGTGCGCCAGACCTCTTCATCATGATAACGGTCGGGATCATGGGTGAGCAGATTGACGCGGTCCTTGGGCAGCTCGCCCGGCTTCTCGCTCCACTTCCACGCCGGACGGGTCGGATCGCCGACGACATTCATCAACTTCGCGACGGTGTGGAGAATGGGCAGCGGAAGAGGCGGGCCCTGCATCCCCAGCATGGGGGCGGAGAGGACGACGGCGTCCGGCTCCATCAAGCCATCAACCAGAGCGCGCATGATCAGATGCCCGCCCATCGAGTGCCCAGCGAGCACATGGGGTCCGGGAACTTCCTTGATCCATTGCTCCCAGATGTGAGCGAGATCAGCGGTCCAGACCGTGAAATCCTCAATATGCCCGGTAACCGCATCCTTGCCGAGCCGACCAGAGCCTGCCTGCCCGCGCCAATCGCTGGCGGTCACATGCCAGCCGTCGCGGTGCCATTCCTCCAGGCTCTCTATATACTTCTCATAGGTATCGCCGCGCCCGGGCATGAACAGGATTGATCCGCGCGGGGCGGCGTTGTCATTGGCTCCGGGCCAGTCGATCCGGCGAAGCGCATGACCATCGGCTGCGTGCCACACGCTTTCGCTGGCGGCAGGCGGGATCGCTCTACGGTCAATCCCGGAGGATGCCGTTATTCCGGGATTGGTTAGGCCGGTGTCAGTTGACCCAGCATTGTTTCCAAGGCCGGTCGAAACGTGCGTTGTCTCGGTAATCGGATCCCTCCGAGTTTGGTTACTATTTCGTAAGCACTCACCTGTAGCACCGCCCCAAGACACGCGAAAACCAGATGGGTTTACCTTCTGTGAAAACCGCGAATGCAGGGGCGATGACAATGTCGATCTTTCACTACGGACTGCTGGTTGCCTTGGCAATTGCGCTGCTGTTTGCAGCCTATACCGACATGCGTTCGCGCACGATTTCCAACTGGCTCAACATCGCCATTGCCGCTGGCGCGCCTTTGTTCTGGTGGGCGAGTGGTCTGTCGCTCTGGCCGGACATGGCCTGGCAGCTGGGCTTTGCCCTTGGCGTATGCGCGCTGCTGATCGGTATCGCCTTCATCGGGTACAAGCTGGGCATCCTCATCCTGGGTGGTGGGGATATCAAGCTGCTGGGCGCGCTGTCTTTGTGGCTGACGCCGTTCCTGTTCACGAAGATGCTGATCGCCATGGCCCTTGCCGGTGGCCTGCTGGCGTTTCTGTTTGTCGCCTATCAGATCATCATCAAACCAAAGAAGCGGCCGCGCCTTCCTTACGGCGTTGCCATCACGATGGGCGTGCTGTGGGTCCTGTACCCGCAGCTGATCGCCGTTCCCCAATTTGCCTAAATTTTTTTGCGCGAAGGTACGGAGAGTTCCGCGCCGTGAACCCGATCTTAACCAATTGCGCCTTAACCGTTGCAACCATACCCGCCCGCAATTTTTCAGGGCCGACACGAGGGGGCTGATTAGCCATGGATAAGAAGAAGCTTGTTCTGCTGCTTGGAGCACTGGTCGTAGCGATCGGAAGCGCTTTCCTTGCACGTAGCATGTTCGCTGGTGATGCAGCTCCGGCTGCTGAAGCCGCCGCTGCACCTGCGGTCGAAGGACCCAAGGTGCTGGTCGCAAACCGCGCTCTGCCTGCGGGAACGATCATTACCGCTGACGCGATGGGCTATCAGGAATGGCCCGAAGAGCTCGTTCAGGACGCCTACTTCATTGAAGGCGAATCGGATATGAGCCAGCTGCTCGGCACGGTTGTGCGTTATCCTGTCACCGCTGGTGAGCCTGTCACGCAAGGGTCGCTCGTGCGTCCTGGTGACCGTGGCTTCCTGGCTGCTGCTCTTGGCGCCGGTATGCGCGCTGTGACGGTTCCGGTGTCGGCTAAGACCGGCGTTGCTGGCTTTGTCTTCCCGGGCGACCGCGTTGACGTTGTTCTCACGCAGACAGTGACCGGCGAAGGCCAACCATTGAAAGCTGCTGAGACGGTTCTGCGTAACCTTCGCGTTCTCGCAACCGACCAGACGACCGAGCAAGTGACCGACGAAGAAGGCAAGACCGTTGTTCGTGCGTTCCGTACCGTTACTCTCGAAGTGACGCCGCAGATCGCCGAGAAGGTTGCTGTTGCTCAGACCGTTGGTGAACTGACGCTGGTTCTGCGTTCGATCTCTGACAACCAGGCTGAGCTTGAGCGTGCGATTGCTTCGGGTGCAGTCAACATTCCCGACGACGCTACGCCGGAAGAGGAAGAGCGTATCCTTCGTTCGGCTATGAGCCGTCCGATCGACACTCGCTCGACTTTCTCAACCGGTGGCGATGTCTCGCGCTTCCAGCGCAAGAATCCACCACCGCAGAACGACGGCGGTCGCCGTACGACGCCAGCGGCTCCGGGTGTTCCGGCGCGCATGGATGGCGCTCCTGTCAATGCAGGTCCGACGGTCCGTGTGACCCGCGGTCAGGCCACCACTGAAGTGCCGGTTGGCGGTTCGGTCAGCACAGCTGTGCGTCCGGGCGCTGGTAGCACGATCCGTTGAGGGGAATGACCATGCGCACGTCACGCAATCGAACGAATTTTTCAGGGAAATCCACGGGGGAGCCCATTATGAAAGTCAAGTCTTACACCAAGGCCCTGTTGGCCGGTCTGGTAGCGCTGCCGATGGTTGCCGCTCCCACTGGCACCGCAACAGCGCAGCAGGTTGTTAGCCCAAGCGAAGAGATCGTCCTTTCGATCGGTCGCGGTGAGCTGGTGACTGTTCCTGGTTCGATGGCCGATGTGTTTGTCGCCAACGATTCCATTGCCGACGTTCAGATCAAATCGCAGCGTCAGCTGTATGTCTTTGGCCGCGCAGGCGGTGAGACGACGATCTACGCCAGCAATGCTCGCGGCGATGTGATCTTCTCGGCCAATGTCCGCGTGGGTTCGAACATCGGCAGCATCGACCAGATGCTCGCCCTGGCCATGCCGGATGCTCAAGTGAGCGTTGCGACTATGGGCACCAACACTGTGCTGTTGACCGGCACAGTGGCAGCGCCTGAAGATGCAGCCGAAGCTGAGCGTCTTGTGTCTGCTTTCCTTGGCGAAGAAGCCAATGTGATCAGCCGTCTTAAGACTGCAACGCCGCTGCAAGTGAACGTCAAAGTGACCTTCGCAGAAGTCAGCCGTTCGCTGGTGCGCGCCATTGGCGGCAACCTGACGACGATTGACGGATCGAGCGGCAGCACCTTCCTTGGCGGGCTTGGCTCTGGCCGCGCCCTGACCGGTGAACAAGGCTTCAACGCAGGCGGTCCGCTTAGCGTTGGTCCGGGTGCCGGCACCGTCAACCAGACGCGTTTTGTTCGCGATCTTCTTGGCAATATCGTGACCGATGGTGACGGTGTTCCGCTGACCGAAGATATTCCGGGAACGGCCATCGGCAACAGCACCAATGGTGGCACGACCCTGGGTGGTCTTGGCCGTCTGTTTGGTCTCGATGTTCTTGGAGCGCTCGACCTGTCGGAGCGTCTGGGCCTCATCACCACGCTTTCCGAACCGAACCTCACCGCGCTTTCGGGCGAAACGGCAACCTTCCTTGCCGGTGGTGAGTTCCCGATTCCGATTTCGCAAGGGCTCGGCAACGTTTCGATCGACTATAAGCAGTTCGGTGTGAGCCTCGCTTACACCCCGACTGTCCTGTCGAACGGCCGTATCTCGATGCGGGTGCGTCCAGAAGTCTCCGAGCTGTCGACCCAAGGGTCGATCACTCTCAACGGCTTCCAGGTGCCTGCACTGACCACGCGCCGGACGGAAACGACCATCGAACTGGGTTCGGGCCAAAGCTTCATGATCGCAGGCCTGATGAGCACCAACGCTCAGAACGCTCTCGATAAAGCTCCGGGTCTTGGTGAGATTCCGATCCTTGGCAACCTGTTCCGCAGCCGCGATTTCCGTAAGGGCGAAACAGAGCTGGTCATCATCGTGACGCCGTATCTGGTGCAGCCGGTCAACGCACGCGACATTCGCTTGCCGACCGACGGCTACCACTCGGCTAACGAATTCGAGCAGTTCCTCGGCTATCAGGACAATTCGGGTGTTTCGGGCGAACAGCGTCCGGGTCCGACGGCTGCATCGCCTGATGCGCCTAACCCGGACATCAGCCAGATCGATCCAGAAGCGGTTCTTCCGAATGCTCCGCAGCAGGAACGCCGGGCCGATGATCGCAACACTCGTGGACGGGATCGTCAAGCCGAAGCGGCTGCACCCGGCTTCAGCCTTTAATTTTTGGAAGCGAAAGGTATCAGCCAATGAAACTCGCAAAGAATAGCAAATTGTTTGGCGCCGCTATCCTGTCGCTCGGGCTCACTCTGGGAGCCTGCGGTGGGATGCCGACCAACACATCGCTTTACAGCACCAAGCAACCGGTGGTGGAACGCACCAACTTCACGTTGGACGTTGACACCAATCGCTCTGGCCTCTCGATCTCCGAGCAGCAGCGCGTCAACGGTTGGTTTGAAACGATGGATCTGGGTTACGGCGATCGCGTGACGATCGAAGACCCCAGCTCTAACCCGGCTGTCAAAGAGGCAGTGAACGATCTGGCAGGCCGTTATGGTCTGATTGTCGACACTGTTGCTCCAACGACTTCGGGCATGCTGCAACCGGGTCAGGCACGCGTGGTTATCACGCGTTCCGAAGCCAAGGTTCCAGGCTGCCCTGACTGGTCGGCTCGCTCTGACAGCAACTACATGAATGGCACCAGCCCGGGATATGGCTGCGCGGTCAACTCGAACATGGCGGCGATGATCGCCAATCCGGAAGACCTTCTCGAAGGTCAAACCGGTACGGGTGAGACTGTGATCGCAACCGGCACCCGCGCCATCGAAACCTATCGTGACGCCGAGCCTACGGGCGCCGGTGGTCTTCAAGCCGCTACTGCTGGAGGGAACTGATCTCATGAATGCTCCTTGGAAATCGGGTCTTCCCGGCAATCGCGATCCGTTTGCCGCCTATATCTGCGACGATGCCGCGCTCGACGTGCTGCGTCCGGTCGTGATCGAGATGGGCTGGCAGCCGGAGAAGTGTAACAAAGGCGGTCTTCGCAACGCGATCCAGTCGCTTTCTGTCAGCGCCTCGCCTGCCATTCTGGTCGTCGACCTGTCGGAAAGCGGTGATCCGCTCAACGACATCAACGCCCTGGCAGAGGTTTGCGAGCCCGGCACCGTTGTGATCGCAATTGGCCAGGTCAATGACGTGCGCCTCTATCGCGATCTGCTGGCTAGCGGGATCCACGACTATCTGCTCAAGCCGCTGAACGCTCAGGCTCTGCATGATGCCCTGAACGGCGCGCTTGCGGTCTTCACCTCGCCCAAATCGGGCGATGGCGAAGCGGTCAAGCGTCACATCTCGACCGCAGTGGTCGGGACGCGTGGCGGTGTTGGCGCTTCGACGCTGGCAACCTCGCTTGCATGGCAGTTCTCGGAGCATCACAATGCCCCGACCGCTCTGCTCGATCTCGACGTGCACTTCGGCACCGGCGCTCTTGCGCTGGATCTGGAGCCGGGCCGCGGCCTGACTGACGCGATCGATAACCCAAGCCGAATCGACGGCCTGTTCATCGAACGCGCCATGATCCGTGCCAGCGACAATCTGTCGATCCTGTCGGCAGAGGCACCGATCAGCCAGCCGCTGATGACCGATGGTGCGGCCTTCGTTCAGCTGGAGGAAGAATTCCGCCAGGCGTTCGAAATGACCGTCATCGATCTGCCGCGCAACATGCTGATCAACTTCCCGCATCTGCTGGCCGACGTGAACCTCGTCCTGCTGACTTGCGAGCTGACGCTGGCTTCTGCCCGCGACACGATCCGCATCCTCAGCTGGCTGAAGACCAATGCGGCGCACGCTCACCCGATGATCGTCGCCAACAAGGCTCAGCCGGGCATCGCGGAAATCAGCAAGGCCGATTTCGAAGCGTCGATTGAGCGTAAGGTGGACTTCATGGTCCCCTACGACGCGAAAGCCGCTGCGAACGCTGCCAAGCTGGGTCAGGTGTTTGTCGAGGCGAACAAGTCTTCGAAAGCCACCGCTGCGATGAAGCAGATCGCTGAACGCATCATGGGTGCCAGCGAAGAAGACCTCGCCAGCGTGACCGAAGAGAAGAAATCGCTTCTGGGCGGTTTCCAGCTCAAGGGTCTGCTGTCGAAGAAAGACAAGAACGCAGAAGTCGAAGAGGCTGCTGAGTAACACCCGCGAGTGGTCGCGCATGACGGGGAGACCTTCCCCAAATGCGCGGCCGGTCGCGAGGGACTACGGATTACCGGGGATCACCGCCGCATCCCGGCGTCGGTTCCAGCGTCAGCAGCTATGCTGATGCGAATTGACGAAGAGCAAGGAACGAGCAGGACACACGCGCCATGGACTATTTTCAGACCCTGCTGATCACGGTGTTGATCTTCGCTGTAATGGTTGCCGGCTACCTAGTGGTGGCGGGAACCGCAGCGGGCAAGTCACAAAAACGCCGGCTGGATTCGCTGCGCTTTCGCCATTCGGACTCAACCGATGCCAAAGTTGAATCTCAGTTCAAGAAAGCGATCGCCGCGCGTAAACCAAAGGCGTACAAGGTCGCAGGCTCCGGCTCGCGGACCGAAGCGCTTGAAATGCGGCTCGACCGAACGGGCAAGGGCTGGACGCTTGCCAACTATATCTATTCCTCGCTTGGCCTGCTGATCGTCGCTGGCGTGCTGGTGTACATCCAGTCCGGCCACGCTCTGCTGTCGCTGGGCATCGGCGCGGCTGTGGGCCTTGGCATTCCGCACCTGGTTGTCGGCTTCTTCATCAACAAGCGGACCGCGGAATTCAACGCAAAGTTCCCGGACGGGATCGAGCTGCTGGTGCGCGGTCTGCGCTCCGGTCTCCCAGTCACCGAAACGCTCGGCGTGGTGGCAGAGGAAGTGCCGGGTCCTGTGGGCCTTGAGTTCAAAGGCATCGTGGAACGGATCAAGATCGGTAAGACGATGGAAGATTCGCTTCAGGAAACCGCTGATCGTCTGGGCATTGCCGAGTTCAACTTCTTCTGCATCACTCTCGCCATTCAGCGCGAAACCGGTGGTAACCTGGCAGAGACGTTGTCGAACCTCGCCGACGTGCTGCGCAAGCGTGCGCAGATGAAGCTGAAGATCAAAGCGATGAGCTCGGAAGCGAAAGCTTCGGCCTATATCGTTGGCTCGCTGCCCTTCATCGTGTTCGGTCTGATCACTTGGATCGACCCCGAATACACCGCTGGCTTCTTCTATGAAGAGCGGCTGATGGTCGCTGGGCTCGTTGGCCTGGCCATGATCAGCACGGGCGCCTTCATCATGGCCAAAATGGTCAACTTCGAAATCTGATCCGGGGACGAAACGATGTTCAACCAACCATCTGGCCCCACTCTGCTCGGCTTTGACGTTATGCTCGTCGGGTCGATCCTGGCAGGGCTTGCCGCATTCGCCATCCTGATGGCGATCTATGCCGCGATCACGATCAAGGACCCCATGGCCAAGCGCGTCAAATCGCTCAATGAGCGCCGCGACGAGCTGAAAGCCGGGATCATCACCGGCGGCACGAAGAAGCGCGCCAGCCTGGTGCGCAAGTCCGAAACCACCGACAAGGTAAAGGACAGCCTGGGCAAGATGAACGTCCTGGAGCAGAACCAGCTCGCGATCGTTCAGCAAAAGCTCGCTTGGGCAGGCTACCGCAACAAAGAACTCGCCGTCATCATCATCGGTCTGCGCGCTGTGCTGCCGATCGTGTTCGGCCTGATCGGCTTCGTGGTCTTCTATTGGCTCGATTATTTCGAGTTCGGCGACGGCTCGCTGAAGAAGCTGGGCGGTTTCGCAGCGCTGGTTTTCCTCGGCTATAAAGGCCCGGAGATCTACCTCTCGAACCAGGCGGCCAAACGCACGGCCGAGATCCAAAAGGGTTTGCCAGACGCGCTCGACCTGCTGGTCATCTGCGCCGAAGCCGGTCTCACCGTTGACGCAGCCTTCAACCGCGTCGCCAAGGAACTGGGCCGCGCCTATCCGGAACTGGGCGATGAATTCGCTCTCACCGCGATTGAGCTGTCCTTCCTGAACGAGCGTAAGCACGCCTTCGATAACCTTGCCTACCGGGTCAATCTGGAATCGGTGAAGGGCGTGGTGACGACGATGATCCAGACAGAGCGTTACGGTACGCCGCTCGCTTCGTCCTTGCGCGTTCTCTCGGCTGAATTCCGGAACGAGCGGATGATGCGCGCTGAAGAGAAAGCTGCGCGTCTGCCAGCGATCATGACCGTGCCGCTGATCATCTTCATTCTGCCGTCGCTGTTTATCGTTATTCTCGGCCCGGCGGCCTGCGATATCTCGGACGCGCTAATGTAGCTGCGCTATCCGCGACAGGAACGCCTTTATCGGGCAATCCGAAACAGAAACGGGGTCGATCCATCAGGCGCGGATCGGCCCCGTTTTTGTTTGCGGATTAAGCAGGCCTTACTGGCGTGAAAGCGCCGCCGCGCGGGCTCGCATCCGTTCCAGCATGGCGCGAAGGGCGCTCTCTTCGGCGGGGTCAAATCCGTCAAACAGTTCGCGCTCGGTCGCTTTGGCAAGCGGCATGACTTCGCGGTGGATCGACTGACCCTCTGCCGTCAGCGCCAGCAGGTGAGAGCGGCCATCGGCCTCATTCTCAGCGCGTTCGATAAGCCCGCGCTCCTCTAGCACTTTGCACGCGCGGTTCACGGCCACCTTGTCCATCAGCGTCACCTCAGTGAGGTCGCGCTGGGTCAGGCCGCCCTGCCCTCTAGAATCCTGTTTGGCAGCCGCATCCCCCAGCACCGCCATCACGCGCCACTCGGTCACTTTCAGGCCAAAGCGCTTGCGATAGCGTTCCGCGATCAGGTCGCTCACCGCGTTGGAGGCGATGGAGAGCTGGTACGGCAGAAAGCCGGACAGCTCATAATCGCCGGCGGCTTCTTGAGGTTTTGCGTGAAGTGTCGTTGCCATGGGAAAGTGGTTTCCCATGAAACCATCCTGCTTGCAAGTCACTCGTAGGTGCGCTCTTCCCACCACGGATAAAAGTCGGGCATGTCTTCGCTGACCTTGCCCGGATACATCGGCTTACGCTTCTCAAGGAAGCTGGCGATCCCTTCCTGCGCATCCTTGCCGCGGCTGAGGCGATAGATTGCGCGGCTGTCGACCTTGTGCGCCTCCATCGGGTGGTCCGCGTTCATCATCCGCCACATCAGCGCCCGCGTCATTGCGACCGAAACAGCCGAAGTGTTGTCGGCAATCTCCCGCGCCAGGTCCTGCGCGTCATGGAGCAGATTCTCAGGCCCATGGATCGACCGGATCAGGCCGCCATCCTTGGCCTCCTGCGCCTCAAATACACGGCCCGAATAACACCATTCGAGCGCTTGGCTGATCCCGACAATGCGCGGCAGGAACCAGCTCGACGCCGCCTCTGGCACGATCCCGCGCCGGGCAAAGACAAAACCATAGCGCGCGGTGGAGCTCGCAAGGCGAATATCCATCGCCAGCTGCATCGTCGCGCCCACGCCGACCGCGACACCGTTGCAGGCGCTGATCAGCGGCTTTTTCGATTCAAACAGACGCAGCGTCAGCCGCCCTCCCCCATCGCGCACGCGTTCATCGGAGAGGTCGTCCACCTGTGCAGCGTCCGCGAAGACCTGTCCCCCACCCTCTGGCGTTAGGTCCGCACCGGCGCAGAAAGCCCTCTCACCGCTGCCGGTAAAGATCACCGCACGCACCGCGTCATCGGCGTCGATATCGTCCATCGCCGCGATAATCTCCGCTCCCATCGTGCGGGTATAGGCGTTCATCTTCTCAGGCCGGTTGAGCGTGATTGTGGCGATCCCATCAGCTTTTTCGACGAGGATCTGCGTGTAATCGGTCATGTTTTCTCTCCCTGCGCGCTGCTCGCCGCACATAAGCAAAAGGCGGGAGTGTTTGCACGCCCCCGCCCTTCGATTCTCACGATTTAGATGGTAGCGATCACTCGCTGTCCTCTGAAGCCTCTGCCGTCAGGCCGAGCGATTCCAGCATGTATCGCACATCCGGATCGCGGCCCGCGAAGTTGCGATAGACCACGTCGTAATCCATCGTTCCGCCCCGGCTCAGCACTTCGCGGCGCAGGCGGTCGCCATTGGCGCGCGTCAGCCCACCATTGTTGCGGATCCAGTCGCGGCTGTCATGGTCGAGCATCTGCGTCCACAGATAGCTGTAATAGCCCGCCGAATAGCCATTCGGGCTGGAGAAGATGTGGTTGAAGTAGCTGGAGCGGTAACGCGGCGGCACCAGCTCCACTTCAAGGCCCAGCTCTGACAGCGCTTGGCTCTCGAAGGCCGTAACCTTCTCCGGCGTATCGATCGCGGCGGCTTCTTCAGCGGAAAGCGAATGCCACTTCATGTCGAGCAGCGCGGCTTCCATCACCTCACCAAAGTCATAGCCCTGGTTCCACTTGGACGCTGCATCAATGCGCGCAAGCAGTGCAGGCGGCATCGGTTCGCCGGTTTCGATATGGGCGGTGTAGTTCGCGATCATCTGTGGATCATCGCGCCACATTTCGTGGACCTGCGCGGGATACTCAACGAAGTCACGCGGGGTCGCGGTGCCCGAAAGGCTCGGGAATTGCTGCTCAGCGAACAGACCGTGCAGCGCGTGGCCGAATTCGTGGAAGGTGGTGTTGACCCAGTCGAAGCTGATCGTCTGGACCTCGCCCTCTGGCGCTTTGGGCACGTTGAGCACGTTGTAAATCACAGGCTTTTCGTCAAACAGATAGTTCTGCGAGACAAAGCTGCCCATCCACGCCCCGCCGCGCTTTGACGGGCGTTGGAACGGGTCGAAATAGAACAGCGCCAGCTCCGATCCATCCGCGTCGAAGATCGTGTAGACGGTCACATCCGGGTGATAGACCGGAATGTCATCGCGCTTCTCAAAGGTCAGGCCGTACAGTTCGGTCGCCATGTAGAAGACGCCGTCTTCGAGCACTTTTTCGAGCGGCAGGTACTGCTCGACCTCGGACTCGGAATAGTTGAAGCGCTCCTGACGGACCAAGTTGGCATAGCGATACCAGTCCCACGGCTGGACTTCGAAATCCTTGCCATCTTCGGCGATACGGGCGTTGAGGATTTCCGCTTCACGGCGCTGCGTTGCCGCGAGAGCGGGCACCATCTGCGCCATGAATTCGAGCGCCTTGTCCGGCGTGTCGGCCATGTTGCGATACATGGAATAGCTCGCCCAGTTCGGCTCACCAAACAGGGCGGCTTTCTCCGCGCGCAGAGCCGCGATCTTGGCGACCAGCATGCGCGTGTCGTATTCCGGATTGGTGCCATCAGCGCGGTGGAGGCTGAGCTTCAGGAAAGCCTCCCGCGTCGCGCGGTTTTCGAGGTTAGGGATCAGCGGCTGCTGCGTCGTGTTCTGCATGACGAGCGCATATTTGCCTTCCATGCCCATCTCTGTTGCGCGCGCGGCGGCTGCGGCGATGGCGCTGTCGGACAGGCCCGCCAGCTCCTCTGCCGTGTCAACGATCAGCGGCTGCTGGTTGGTCGCGTTGCGCACGGTCTGCGCGAACTCAGTCGTAACCGCAGACATCTCTGCGTTGATGACTTTGACTCGCTCCTGCTGCTCTTCAGTGAGCAGAGCGCCGGCATGGACCATGCCTTCATAAGTGTTCGACAGCAGCTTGGCTTCTTCGGGGGTCAGGTCGAGCGTGTCGCGCTTGTCATAGACCGCCTTCACGCGGGCAAACAGCGCCGGGTTCAGGCTGATGCTGGTCGAGTGGAGCGAGAGTTTCGGGCCCATCTCAGTGCTGATCGCGTCGAGCCGGTCGTTCGTGTTGGTGCCGGTCAACTGGTAGAAAACGCGGCTAACGCGGCTCAGCATGCGGCCTGATTTCTCAAGCTCAACAATCGTGTTCTCGAAAGTCGGCTCGGCCGGGTTGCCCGTGATCGCGTCGACTTCGGCGAGCTGGATTTCCATGCCCTGCTCGAAGGCCGGAATGTAGTCATCCTCGGTGATTTTGGTGAAGTCGGGTGCCTGGAATGGCAGCGTCGAGGGCTGCGCGAAGTATCCCGTGCCTTCCGGGATCACCGGGTTGTATTCGGTAACAGCAGGCTCGGAGGCGGAAGCAACGCTGGTCTCGCTCGCATAGGTCGAGCAACCGGCGAGCAGTGCCAATGCGGAGACGGAGGCGATGAAGGGAACGGGTTTGAAGGTCATGGTGGTCCTGTTTCCAGTTGGTTTTGCGTCGGCGCAGTTGGAGCGCTCAGACGGGGGGTCTTCTAAGGGTTGTTCCTAGGCACGTTTTTTGCGGAGCGACACCGGTCTTGCAAGGGTAAACCGTGCAACAGCATTCGCATGACAAGCAAGCTGTATCGCGCGCGAAACAAAAGGGCCCCCGCCTGCGCGAGAGCCCTTCTTTTGTTTCAAGCGTGCCGGTCCGAGTTAAGTCGGCCTGAAAGGCCGCAAGGGCGACTGCCTGTCCCCTTCGGCTGGCTGGCAAGCCAGCCGCTCAGGATAAACTACGCGGGCGCAGCTTTGCTGCGCGTCTAGCGAGGATGTGCCCCCGGATGGGGGCACACAAAACTCAACGCGGCGCCATACGGATACCGCCGTCGAGACGCACGTCCTCGCCGTTGAAATAGCCGGTTTCGATCATGCACAAAGCAAGCTTGGCATATTCCTCTGGATTGCCCAGACGCTTGGGGAAAGGCACGGACGCGGCCAGCGCTTCCTTCACCTGCGGCGGAGCGGCGTTCATCAGCGGGGTCTCAAAGATGCCGGGCAGAATGGTGTTCACACGGATACCTTCGCGCATCAGATCGCGGGCGATGGGGAGCGTCATGCCGACCACGCCGCCTTTTGATGCCGAGTAAGCCGCTTGGCCGATCTGGCCGTCTTCGGCTGCGACACTGGCGGTGTTGACGATTGCGCCGCGATTGCCCTCGTCCGACAGCGGATTGAGCGTCATCATGCCAGCAGCCGATTTGGCGATGCAGCGGAAGGTGCCGATCAGGTTGACCTGAATCACAAAGTCAAAGGCGCTGATCGGGAAGTGCTTGATTTCACCCGTCTGCTTGTCACGGCTCGCCGTCTTGATCGCGTTGCCGATACCAGCGCAGTTCACCAGAATACGCTCTTGACCGTGGGCTTCGCGAGCCTTGGCAAAACCGGCGTCGACGTCTTCGTCGCTGGTCACATTGACCTTGCAGAAGATGCCGCCGATCTCAGCGGCCATCGCCTCGCCCTTCTCTTCGTTCATGTCGAAGATCGCGACTTTTGCGCCCTTGGCGGCCAGCGCGCGAGCCGTTGCCGCGCCGAGGCCCGATGCGCCGCCCGTGACGACGGCGGGTGTGTTGGCTGAAACTTCCATTATGCTCTCTTCCTCTCAGGTAGGGGTTTGTATTTAAACAGATTCAACGCCTTTGCGTTTGAATACGCTTACAGCGATTCAACAATCGTAACGTTGGCGACACCGCCGCCTTCGCACATCGTTTGCAGACCGTATTTCTTGCCGTGACGCTTGAGTCCGTGGACCAGCGTCGCCATCAGCTTCGTGCCCGATGCGCCGAGCGGGTGACCCAGAGCAATCGCGCCGCCATGGACGTTCAACTTCTCCGGATCAGCGCCCGTATGCTTGAGCCATGCGAGCGGAACAGGCGCAAACGCCTCGTTCACTTCGTACAGGTCGATGTCCTCGATCTTCAGACCCGCACGCTCCAGCGCCTTGTCGGTCGCGAAGAGCGGCTCTTCCAGCATGATTACCGGATCGCCAGCGGTCACAGTCAGGTTGTGGATGCGCGCCATCGGGGCGAGGTTGTGGCGCTTCAGCGCCTCCTCGCTCACCACCAGCACGGCGGAGGAACCGTCGCAAATCTGGCTCGCGCTGGCCGCTGTCACCATGCCGTTGGGGTCGATCAGCTTGACCCCGGCAATGCCTTCGAGCGTCGCGTCAAAGCGGATGCCTTCATCGACCGTGTGGGTGTCGTCGCCCTCTGGCGTTTCGATGGAGACCGGCACGATTTCCTCGTTGAACGCGCCCGCTTCAGTCGCCGCCTTCGCCTTCAGATGGCTGTTCAGGGAAAACTGGTCGAGCTCATCCTTGCTCATGCCGTGTTTCTTGGCGATCATCTCCGCGCCCATGAACTGGCTGAACTGGATATTGGGGTATTTCTCTTCCAGACCCGGCGATTTGTAGTGGCCCAGCCCCTCTTTCATGTGGAGCGTCGCGGTGGAGCCCATGGGCACGCGCGTCATGCTCTCGACACCGCTGGCGATGACAACGTCCTGCGTCCCGCTCATCACGGCTTGGGCTGCAAACTGGATCGCCTGTTGGGAGGAACCGCATTGGCGGTCAATCGTCACCGCCGGCGTGCTCTGCGGCAGCTTGGAGGCGAGAACGCCCATCCGACCGACCTGCATCGCCTGCTCACCGCCCTGACTGACGCAACCCGTGACCACATCATCGACCGCGTTGGGATCAATCCCGCTGCGATCCACCACCGCATCCAGGCTCTTGGCAAGCAGATCAACTGGGTGAACACCGGCGAGACGGCCACCCCGGCGGCCTCCTGCGGTGCGAACGGCATCGACAATATAGGCTGTGGCCATGATAGAGGCATCCCTTCCGTTTACGTAAACGTTGTTATTTGCCACTTACCTATGGGAGGTAGGCGGTCAAATCAACTGGCCAAATGCAGGTTGGGAACGCTATCGGTTCTGGGATCATGACGAGCATTCTCCAATTCAGCCGCGTAGTTGTGGAGCTTCAGCCACTATGAGCAGCGCACCCCCCCGTCTATCGGCTCCCGAAGCGATGGTCCGCATCCGCATGGCCATGCAGCAGGGCGATCTGGCGGGTGCGCGCGGAATTGCGGAAGGAGCAAGAGCCGATCATCCCAATGATGCCGCGATTGCGGATGCAGCGGGTGATCTGGCGTTGAGGTCGAACGATCTGGATGCAGCGATCAACCATTTCGGGGCCGCTGCTGCGCTTGCACCTCAATTGCTGGATTACAGCCTCAACTGGGCCATCGCATTGCAGCGGGCGGGGCGACATCGTGAGGCACTTGGCCTTCTGGAGACAAAGGAGAAAAGCGGGCGCAGCATCGCCAAATATGGCAGCATCCGCGCGCTTTCCCATCGTTCTCTGGGTGAGCCAGACAAGGCAGCAAAGTGGTATGACGCTGTCCTGGCCATAGAGCCACGCCATCCGCGCGCCTTGCATGGGCGTGCCCGTGTTGCGCTGGAACGCGGCGAGGACGGCGCTTTGGCTCGCTTCGACACCGCTTTGGCGATCAATCCGGGCGATGCCGATTTGTGGCTGGGAAAGGCGCATGCCTTGGATATCGAGGGCGACAGTGCAGGCGCGCGCGTTGTGGCTGAGCAAATCTGCGCGCAAGCCCCTGGTTTCGTCGCGGCACTGGCATTCCTCTCGGAGCTTCGTCTGGCGGCGGGCGAGAGCGACTTTACCGCGCCATTCAGCGCAGCAGCGGCCAAGGCCCCGCAGGATCCCAACATACTCGTGGGACACATAGAAGCTCTAGCCGGTATCGAGCACGCAAAGCAGGCGGCAGAGATCGCAGCGGACGCCCGGCTCCGCTTTCCGAATGAGCCACATTTCGCGTTGCTGGAGGCGGTTCACGCAGGCACCGCCGGTGAATGGGATCGCGCCGAGGCAATTTTCGCGTCGCTGGAGACAGACACAGCCAATCGCGCCATGCTCGAAGCGCGCCACGCGATCCGCGCCGGTCAGGTAGAGCGGGCTGACACTTTGCTGGATCGGGCCCTAAACGAAACGCCATGGGACATCGCCACCTGGGCTCAGCGTGGGATCGTTTGGCGGTTGCAGGATGACCCACGCGCGCAATGGCTGCACGAACAGGAAGGTCTGGTTCAATTCCGCCCGCTGATCGCGCGCGATGGCCTGATTGACGACGTGGTGTCAGAACTGCGAACACTGCATGCGCGGTCCGCCATGCCGCTCGGACAATCATTGCGCGGAGGAACCCAGACACGTGGCATCCTGTTTCATCGCTGCGAGCCGCTGCTGAAGGAGCTGCATGACGCGATTGTCGCAACGCTTGGCGAATATCGAGCAGGACTGCCTGCCGCCGACCCCACTCACCCCTTGCTGCGTCACAAAGATGCGCCTTGGAAACTGGCAGGATCATGGTCAGTCAGGCTAACGGGTGGAGGAGATTATCATGCCTCCCATATCCATCACTTGGGCCTAATCTCGTCTGCGCTGTATCTGGTCGTGCCCGACGATGTGGAAGGGCCAGACCAGCAGGGTTGGCTTGAGATCGGACGGCCAAAGCCGGACCTTGGGCTTGATCTTGGACCTATTCAAAGCATCAAGCCACAGGTCGGCCATCTCGCCCTGTTCCCAAGCACCGCCTATCATGGCACAGCCCCCTTCACGTCGGCAGAGCGGATGACTGTCGCGTTTGATGTGGTGAACAGGGAGTAGTCGGGACACCGATGACGCAGCAGTCGAAAGATGATGCTTGGGGCGACTTCTGGGCTCTCAATGCGCGCGGCAATAGGCGCGGCAAGACGGGTGGCTGCTTGCCGCAACGCTGGGCCGCGATTGAGGAAGCTCAGCAAGCCGCATGGGGCGCATTTGTTGCTGATCTGCCGGAAGGCGCGCGCGTGCTGGACCTTGCCACTGGCGATGGGCGCGTACTCGGCTGGATGAAGTCCAAACGGAGCGATCTGGAACTGGTCGGCATTGATCTGTCGCCCACCCTGCCCCCGCCGCCTGCGGGCACAACGACAATTCCCGGCACTCCGATGGAGACACTGCCCTTTGCAGACGATCACTTCCACGCCGTCGTGAGCCAATTCGGCTTTGAATATGGCAATGTGGCCAAGGTGTCGAAAGAGGTTGCCCGCGTCCTCGCACCCGGCGGTAAAGTGGGTTTGATGGTCCACCGTGGGGACGGCCCGATCTTGGAACACAATCTCCAGCGGCGGCGCGAATTGCTTTGGCCGCTCAAGGAGAAGAGCATTGCCAAGAAGGTCAAGTCGATCCTTCAAGGCGGTCCCGCTTCGATCGACAAGGCCGCAAGCTTCGCTGGCAAGATCGCGGAACAAGGCGCCAAGAAGTTTGGACAACAATCGCCCGCTTGGGAAATCCCCGAAGCCATCCGTCGGTCTTGCACCATGGGCAGGCGCGCAGGTGTTGGTTCAATTATCGAAACTGTCGGCACCATCGAAGGCCATGCCAAGAACGAGCTGGGCCGGATTCAGTCATTGAACTCCGCCTGCGCCACCGCCGATGACCGCAAGCGGATCGAGAAGACCTTTGCCTCGCTCGGCCTTGCACACCGCGACACGCATCCTTTGCGCGAGCCGAGCGGGCGGGAGCTGGCTGATTTTATCAGCTTCGGCTGAGCCATCCCGCGGTAGCGCGGCTCCGCCCTCTCCCCACAATCCAAACGCAAAATGGGCGCCAAGTCCGAAAACTTGGCGCCCTTTTTGTTAGGCTGTGAGCCCGGTCCCGGCCCCAGCCAAAGCCAGGAACCGGAGACCGGATCACGTGTCCAATTAGAAGCGGAACCGTGCCGAGATGAAGAAGTCACGGCCCAGAACGTCGAAGGTGCTCGGGAAGGTGTTGGCCTGCTCCGAGTTATCGTCGCCCACGAGGATCGAGTTGGTGTCGTTCACGACAACGCCGTTTTCGAACACTGGCGTATCCGGCAGAGTGTCGAACAGGTTGTTCACACCAGCCGTAATCGTCAGCATTTCAGTGACGTCAGCCGACACCGTCAGATCGATCAGGTCGTAGGCGTTGATGCGCTCAACGCGGTCACCGTCGATCGTGTCATCGTCGGTCGCCGACAGGTGACGCCAGCGAGTCGAGAAGGTGAACGGACCATCGATGTAGCTCGCACGTGCGTTCCACTTGAAGGTCGCCTGCGGTTCGTCACAGACCAGACCAAAGCGACCAGCGCAACGATCAACCACGGTCGGGTCCAGCGGATCCGGACGTGTATCGTTGGTGTCCGTCCAGGTACCCAGGAAGTTGAGGTCAAGACGTGCCACATCGTCCGAAAGCAGCGCGAAGCCGAGATCGGTCGTGTAGTTGACCTCAAGGTCGATACCCGAAGTGCTCAGCTCACCAATGTTCGCGTCGCCCTGCGTCGGCAGAACGTCACGACCAAATGCACCCTGCGAATCGCGCGTACCGATGAACGGTGCGCAACGCGCATCATTCAGGTCTTGGGCTTCGACGAAGCACAGATCGAGCGACTGCTGGAAGGCCAGAGTGATGATGGCATCTTCGATAGTGATATCGAAGTAATCAGCCGTCACCGTCAGACCCGGCAGGAAGCTCGGCTCCAGCACAACACCAAGGGTGAAGCTGTCCGAAGTTTCTTCGAACAGGTTCGGGTTACCACCGATCGACGTAGCGATCTGCGGGTCCGGCTGGATGGTTGTGTTGCGCGTATCGGTCGCAGCGTTCTGAATGCCGATATTGGCTTCCGGAACACCGTTAGCAATACAGGTGGCACGAACACCGCCCTGCGGCTCGTTGGCACCGATGCCTGCGCACGGATCGTTCGCAGCCGGGAAGTTGTTGGCAAAACCGCCAAACAGCTCACCCACGTTCGGAGCACGAACAGCGCGCTGATACTGCGCACGGAGCGTGATGTCACGGACCGGTTGGAACTGGACACCGCCAGCATAGGTCCAAACGCCACCAATCGCTTCAAGCGAGTAATCAGAGTAACGAGCAGCGCCGTTCAGTTCAAAGCGCATGCCGCTTTCGGTTTCGAACGGAATGTTGAGCTCAGCGAAGAACTCATTCACGTTGTAGCCGCCATTGGTCGGCAGACCAGCGTTAAAGCCAGCAACATCGCCCGATGCGAGGAACTCGTCCGGAAGGAACTGAGCGCTCACGATACGACGCTCAACACCAGCAGCGAAGCCAACCGGCTCTGCTTCACCCAGTGCGAAATCGCCGAACGTACCCGAGACAACGCCTGACATGACCTGAAGGGTCGAAATGTCGCCGTTTTGTGCCTGGATGCGGAACACATCAACCATGTCCGGTGTGAGGGTGTTCTCACCGAAGATGTTGATCTGGGTCGGACCAGTGCCGTTAATTGCTTCTGTGAAGCGCGAAACGGAAGCGTTACCCTGCTGGATGTTCGCGTTGCGAGTGCGTGCGAACAAGTAGTAGGCGTCGTAACGCAGATAGTCGTTGATTTCACCGGTTGCGCCCGTGACGATGCGGAATGCGTTCCGCTCATCCAGGTTGTTACGACCACCAGCTTCTTGCAGACGACGGCGAACCTGAACGTCGACCAGACCGTTGTTCTGGTCAGCGCCGGTTTCTGTAGCGTCAAGAGCACGCAGTTCGGCAGCCGAACCAGCACTGATAAAGCCGTCGGCTTCGAGCTGATCGATGTCGAGGAAGGTGTTCACGAGGATTGGCGTCGGTGCCAACTCAGAAGCAACACGGTTGTTCACGTAAGAAACTTCACCGTAGAGTTCGAGATTCTTGTTCACTTCGTAGCGCGCATTACCACCAAGCAGGTAACGTTCCTGCGGAAGCTGGAGGTAGTTGATCGGCGCGTAGTTGTAGAGATCGCCCGGCGTGACATAGTCACGCAGAACGCCTGGCTGACCAAAGATGGCGAGGTTATCAGTATCAGCAAAAGACGTACCGGTCACATCGCCGTCACCGTCGTAACGCAGACGCGTTTCAGGCGGCAGTGAAGAACCACCAGGTGCAAACGGATCGCCACTCAGAACGAATTCGGAGAAACCACGATCGCCCTGGAACAGTTCCTGACGGTCAAAATACTCAGCGTAGACAGTCACGTTACCGCGGTTGTCAGCGAAGTCTGTACCGATGGCACCATAAACCTGATAGCGGTCAGCATCGCCACGCTCGGTGATCGAGTACTGGCCACCGATTTCCGCGCCTTCAACTTCGCGAAGACCGAAGTTCACAACACCGGCAAGAGCGTCAGAACCATAAACAGCGGAAGCACCGCCGGTCACAACTTCAACGTTCTCGAGGAGGAACTGCGGGATCGTGTTAAGGTCGGTCAGCTGGTTGACGTCAAAGAACGTCCAGCGACGGCCGTTAACAAGAACGAGCGTACGGGCTGAACCCAGACCACGAAGGTTCAGAGTGGCAGCACCGTTACCCGGGTTGTTCGAGAACGAGGTCGTTCCTGGCACAACCTGCGGGAGCGCGTTGATAACGTTTTCGACGTTGACCGTACCGGTCAGTTCGAATTCTGCAGAGTCGACAACTGCGACGGGGGCAGCGGTTTCGACGTTGCGACGCTGAATACGCGAGCCGGTGACGGTAATCAGGTTACCTTCTTCGGCGCCTTCAGCGGTGTCAGTGTCTTGGGCGTAAGCTGGAGTCGCGACCATCGCACCTGCGATAATCGTGCCTGCAAGCAGGGAGCCCTTGCTAAAGCGGTTCATTGTATTCCCCTTGGATGTATCTGCCAAAATGACAGACAATTCACACTACGAGCGCATTCTCGTATATGTCGCGCATATGACATCCCGGACTCGCTCCGCAATCAGCCATCGCCCTAATTCCGAAGGTTGAATCGCAAGTGTGGCATTCACGCTACAGTTACGTGTGTCGCAAGTGTTCCACGTTTCAGAAGCGCCATTGACTCCGGGCTGTGAAAGCCCCGATCAGGTGTTTCTTATGCGTTTTGGAGGAGACTAGCGTTGATGCGCCGCACACAGAAAAGCCGTCCAGTTGGGGTCTATCCCCTTGTATTCGCTGGAGGAGTACTGCTCGCACTGACTCCATTGCAGGCGCAAGACACGCCATCGGCGCAAGATCCCGACTATCTCGACGCTCTGCGTTCCTGCCAACAGATCGTCGATGATACAGCTCGGCTCGACTGTTTCGACGCGGCGGTCGGCAACATAGTCACGGCCTCAGACGCAGGAGATGTGCAAGTTGTCGACCGAGAGGACGTGCGGGAGACCCGGCGGTCGCTTTTCGGCTTCCAATTGCCGGATTTGGGCATTTTCGGCAGCGATGATGACGACGAGGAAGAGGATGAGCTCTTCACCACCACGATTGAGCGAGTGCGCTATCTCTCATCGCGCAAAGCCCAATTCACCACCGCTGAGGGCGCAGTTTGGGAGATGAAGAACATCCCGCGCCGCTTGCGCCGGATTGAAGCGGGCGACCGAGTGGAATTCAAGCAGGCCTCGTTCGGATATTTCTTCATCCGCATCAACGGCCAGCTTGGCGTTAAAGGCCGCCGCATTCAGTAGCGGAGAACCATCGGCCTTAGCCACAATTGGCTTCACGCAAAGAGAAAGGGCCCGGTTGCATCGCTGCAACCGGGCCCTTTTCTGTGTGGATCAGGTGAGGCTTAGAGCCCGCCCGGTCCGCAATCGTTCGCCAGATAGTCGAACATCTTGGTGTAGAGCTGCTGCTGGTGGTTGTACATCTGCGTGTTACCGAAGTGATCGGCATCCACCAGCGTCACAAACTCACCGGTCTTGCCAGCGGCTTCGAACGCCTTCTGATAGTCCTCAAAGTGATAGTAGAGGACGCGGCGGTCTACATTTCCGTGCACCATCAGGAGCGGAATGTTGACCTTATCGACTTCCTGGATCGGATTGATGCCGATGGTCCCACGGCGTTCCGCCCAATCGATAAAGGCCTTGGGTGCGTTGCTTCCAGCGCGGCCAGCGCCCAGACGGAAGGACTTGGCAGGATCAGCCACGCCGTTGATGGCAATGGCACACTGATACAGCTGCTCTTCACGGCTAAGCGCGACCAGCGCTGCATAGCCGCCATAAGACCAGCCCCAGAACGCGACACGGTCGGGGTCCACAAGCCCCTGATCGATCAGGTACTTAACGCCGTCATCCTTGTCGTCTTGCATGGCGAGACCATGCTCACCATAGCCGGCATCAAAGTGCTCTTTACCCCAGCCCGTCGAGATGCGGTTTTGCGGATAAAGCACCATGTAGCCCGCGCTGGCGAACATCTGGCCAAACTCTGAGTAGCTCTGCACGGCATTCACGTGCGGGCCGCCATTGTGTTGAACGATCAGCGGGAACGGACCCTCGCCCTTGGGCACAGTGATGTAGGCCGGGATCATCAGCTTGCCGTCACGCGACGGGTAGCGAATGTACTTCACGTCAGCGAGCGCATCCTGGTTCAGCAGAGGATTGCGGCTGCCCAGCTTGGCCAATTGGCCTTCCTTCACGAGCCAGAATGAACCTGGATCCTTGGGCCCCACATTGTAGACCACCATGGTGCGGCCGTCATAGGAACGGCTGCGAATGGAAATCTGGTGCGAGTAAGGGATCTGAGATTCGAGGGCTTTGTATAGAGCCTCTTCATCAGCGTCGAAGAAGTGACGCTCGCGCTTGGCTCCTGGATACATCGCCCAGGCAAGCTTGTCGTTGCCTGGAATCGAATGCGTACCGATAGCCATGACATCGGATTCTTCCGACTTGAACAGCTCACGGCCATACTCACCGGTGTCGAAGTTGAACTCCCAAAGCGAGGCTTTGTCTGCGCCGTTACGCGCTTCAATGATGTAGCCGATGCTCGGGTTTTCAGCGCTGAAGCCGCGCAGACCTTGGAAACCGCTCAGAAAACGGTAGAGGTTTTCGTGATCGTTCTGGTCGTATTCCGGACCAAACTGAGTCCACGAGCCATCGCCAGGCTTGCGATAATAGGTCTTCACCTTGTTATCATCGATACCCTCAGCGTAACGAGGATTGCCATCATCATCGAATTGAATGCGGCCATATTTACTGCTGCCGCGGATCACGAGACTCTTTGAGCCGGATCGCAGATTCAGCTTGTAGAAGGACCGCGGACGGAAGGCCTGGAATGGATCGACGCCCAGTGAACCATTGGCTTCCGGCGCGGCGACCAGCACGGTGTCCGGCTCGTTCGGGAGCTCGTTGATCACGACAAGATTGTCCGAAACCTGGCTGAACTTATTGGCTTCGAGGTTGTAGAAGTACGTCGCATAGTTGCGGGTGTCATCTTCCTGACGACGCACGCGCTTGCGCTTCTGCTCCCATGCGCGGCCAACGATGATGTTATCGCTAACCCACTGAGCGCTGATGATTTCCATCGGGTCAGCGGCCAGCGTCCGATAAGGTGTCGACAGGTCGTCAACCTTATAGATCTGGAGCAAATATTCGCCTTCGCGGCTCGGGTTAATGTGAACCAGAAGGTGCTTGCCATCGGGAGACAGGTCAACCGCATTGACCACATCGCGCAAGGCCCAGACGTCGATCGGAACCGCCGGCGTTGCTTGCGTTTCGGAGGGTGCTGCGACACTCAGGCCCAAGACGGACGTGCCGAGAACGGCCGCCATCAACGGTGCTTTCAAGAATTTCATGATGTGAACTCTCACTCGTTTTTCAAAGTTACCCCAAAGACGCTGCGTCACCTCCAAAAATCAGCAGGCCTCGGCTGGCATTTTAAACAAAAAGGCGGCCTCCAAGCAAGTGCCTGGAGGCCGCCTTTTTTCATTCGTTTTTCTGAGGCTTAGAAGTTGTACTCAACCGCCGCGAAGAACTCACGTCCGTTGAGGTCGAATCCACCGCCCAGCGGGACGTTGGAGATCGACAGAACTTCATCACCATCCACCAGCGGCGGATCTTCGTCGAACAGGTTGGTGATACCTGCGCGAATTTCGAAATTCGAACCACGATAGCGCAGTGCCAGCGTGTGGACGAAGTAATCGTCCGCAAAGCCAACGTCGCGGCAGAAGATACCATCACCTGCGATAGTGGTCGGACCGCTTCCGTCAGGACCGGTAGAACCGAAGCCGGTGCAGGTGTTGCCCTGGAAGCCGGTATCTTGGCCATCCGGGCCAAAACCGAATGCATCGGAATCAGGGTCGATACCTGTGGTGTCCTGCTCTTGCTCACCAACCCAGCGAGTCTGCCAAGTCAGCAACCAATCCTTCCAACCTGCAGTGAAGGTCGCACGCCCCGTCCAGCTTGGGAAGAAGAACTCACCTTCGAAGTTAGCCGTATTCGCAACACCAGCTGCATCAATGAACGTGTTCGAACGCTCAATCAGGTGGTTGGCACGCAGGTCCAGTGCGAGATCGAAGACTTCGCCGCCGATCGTCACGTCCTTGCCGAAGCGAGCGTTGAGATCGACACCACGTACTGTGTCGGAGTCAAGGTTCACGAATGCCAGCGGAGCTTCCGAAATCAGGCCGAAGTTCGACGGTGCCGGATCAACGATCAGCTGATCGCAGAACTGGCTGCGAATGCCATCCTGGCGAGTGAAGCAATCATTGACGGCAAATTGCAGGCCCGGACGAACCACCGACTGCTTCACCTTGATGTCGTAGTAGGTGCCCGACAGCGAAAGTTCAAAGCCGGATGGGAAAGTGTCTTCGAACGAGAAACCAGCCGTGATCGACCGCGAAGTCTCCGGCTCGAGATCGAGCGAACCGCTGGTCGAAATCTCGACCGAGTTGGTCTGGAACAGACGCGGCGTACCACCGATACCGACGGCGTCAATACCAACGGTTGTCGGGTCACGACCTTCACGGATGCAGTTGGCGAGCGTCGCTGCGTCGCGGTTATCGTCCGCTGCGCTGTAAGCGTTGTTGACAAATGCCTCTTCCGGAACCGCACAAGGATCGAACGCACTCAAGAAGCCGGTTTGGCCCAGCAGGAAGTTCTCACGCAGGTTCGGTGCGCGGAACGATGTACCGTAGCTCATGCGAAGCAGGAGCGGGGTAACCGGACGCCAGCCGCCCTTGACCGAGAAAGTTCCAGCAGTGCCGTAGAACTCTTCGTCCGTCACACGGCCCGAAACGTTCACCGTCAGCTCTTCGACCAGCGTCTTGCCAGCGACCAGCGGAAGGTCAACCTCAGCAAAAGCTTCTCGGATCCACTTGGAACCAACCGCACCAAGGTCAGAGATGATGTTGAACTGAAGGCCGTTCGCTTGAACAAAGTTCGGGTTCGAGTTGATCTCGTCCTCACGCCATTCAATACCGATCACGGCTCCAACCGGACCACCTTGGAGATCGAACAGATCACCTGTGGCGAAGGCTGAGAACACGGTTTGCTCATACACCGTACGGAACGAACGATCGTCGAACAGGTAGTTCTCTTCTTCGGCCGTCAGTTGACCGCGGAACACGCCAAGAATGTCAGGGCGGAACGGGTTGAAGGCAACGCAGCCCTCAAACAGTCCGGGTGCCGCAAATTCTGGGTTGGCGAGCTCTTCGGGACCAGCACAAGGAGTGATGCCTGCAGTGTAACCAAATGCGCCCTGCACGATGGGGTCGTTCGAGAACGGAACGCTGGGATCGTAATCATCTGCGATGCCATCGTTGTTGAAGTCGATCACACCGTCGCCGTTAAAGTCGAGGGTTGGGTCAACACCAATTGAGAGCGCATAGCGGTCTTCACGAATACCACGCGAGCTCGTCGTACCATCCGAACGGGTGTAGATCGCTGAAACATCGAAGGTCCAGCTGGGTGAAATGAACGGCAGATCACCGCGAATACCCACAACACCGCGATACTGGTCGAGGACCGAGCGGAAGTTATCACGGTCACCAATCAGCGAGAAACGCGGCGAGACAGGCATATTCAGGTTCAAACCGAACGGACCCTGCCCGTTGAAGATACGCCCTTGGTCGAAGCAATCGACGCCGGTACCCAGAACGTTAGCGGGGTTACACGGGTTGAAGGGGTTTTCGCCAGGGAATGACGCAATAGCCTGAGTGATCCGGCTGTTGCGCGATTCAACTTCACTGCGCGAGTAAAGAAACTCAAAGTAAGGCGTCAGGTTTGCTTCGCCTGGCAGCGTGTACTCACCGTAAGCAAACGCGTTGTAGCGATCTTCACGCGGAATGAAGACACCCTCCGGGAAGACACCGTTGGTCGAGAAATCCGCAAAGCGGATATCCTGGATACCGTCGCCGTCAAGGTCGACGGGATCGCCGTTCACAAAGCCCGATTCGGTGAAATCCGGAACACCCGACTGGCCTTCGCCTGGGGTATAGTAAAGAACACCAAAGTTACCGAAGTCAGTGATGATCGAGCGACCAAGCCCCTGACCACGACGCTTACAGGCTTCAGGAGCCTGAGTGACAGCACCATCTGTGGCCAATTCGGCATCGATAAAGTCGAGCAGGCCGACCGTGCGGATCTGGCCATCCGAACCGATTTCGTAGTGGGTTTCACAACCCGCAAGGAAGTCACGGTCCTGGAAACGGACTTCGTCGCGGCGGTTGAACTCAACGCCGACACCAAAGAAACCGCGGTCAAGGTTGATACCGTAAGCGGCGCTGACGTTGAAGTCACGGTCGCTGCCCATTTCATTGTAGGCACCCGCAGCTTGTAGCTCGAGGCCGTCAAAGTCCTTGCGCAGCTGCACGTTAATAACGCCGGCAACAGCATCCGAACCGTAAACCGACGATGCGCCGTCAAGCAGCAGGTCAATACGCTCAATCAGAGCAGATGGCAGCAGGTTGATCGATGGAGCACTCGGCGAACCCTGCACACCAGACGGCGCGAGGCGGCGACCGTTCAGGAGGAGCAGCGTCCGGTTTGCACCGAGACCGCGAAGGTCAACGGTTTGCTGACCCGGGCCGTTGTCGAGCACGAAGCCCTGGAAGGTTGCGTCGATCTGCTGGCCAGTGGCCGCTTCGTCGCGCTGGAGGATCTGGGAGGGGTCGAAAGCGCCGATGTTACGCTGCGTTTCGCCCGAGATAACCTGAAGCGGCGAGATCGAAGAATAGGTGTCGCGGACAATACGCGAACCGGTAACGGTGATACCACCGGGTGCCGGAGAATCGGTTTCGTCCTCGCTCGTGACGTCTACCTGCTCTTCATCTTCATCCGAATCTTCGTCGGAACCGGCGTCCTGCGCATTCGCGGGACCCGCGACTACAAAGGCGAGTGCCGACGCTGAGAACGCAAGCGCCTTCAGCGAATTGTTGGAAAACTTTTTCATGATCACTCCAGTTGCAATAACCAGAACCTGGACCACGAATTCAGATTGGAACTGCGCAGCTTACCCCCTGCACTTCACCAATATACCCTGAACGCAGTCCAGCCCCTGCGGTGACAAGGTTTGTGCAATAGCGAAGAGCAAGTGTAAATGTACGGTTCAGGAAGAACCCACGTTTCGCGCCATAATTTCGCCTTGTGTTGCGAGAATCCCACAATGACTGGACCGGATCGCTCCACCATGCTGCATTGCACTATATTATTTGTGCTTTGAGGGCGTTTCGCACGCAATATTCCGTCTCGGTGCTGAGAATCGGTTAAGAATCGGCTAGGACTTGGGTGCATTTCTTCGCCCGTATGACGCACGGTCCCGGCGAAGCTGCCTGAACTTGTCGGTCAGACCATCTCCATGTTCAGCTCGCCATCGCCTTCATCGATCTTGAGCGTGACGCCATCCGACACCTTGCCCTCGATCAGCATCTCCGCCAGCGGGTCTTGCAAGTAGCGCTGCACCGCCCGCTTCAAGGGCCGCGCGCCATAGACCGGGTCGTAGCCCACCCTTCCCAGCCAGCGCAAAGCTGCCTCGGTCAGATCGAGGGTGATCTTGCGGTCATCGAGCAGCTTCTGCACGCGCTTGACCTGGATCTTCACGATGGGCGCCATGTGCTCCATCGCCAGACGGTGGAACAGGATGATCTCGTCCAGCCGGTTGAGGAATTCGGGGCGGAAATGCCCGCGTACCACATCCATCACCTGATCCTCGACATCCTTGACCTTCTGATCATCGCCCAGGTTCGACAGGAACTGGCTACCGAGGTTCGAGGTGAGGATGATGAGCGTGTTGGAGAAATCGACCTTCCTGCCCTGCCCATCGGTCAAATGCCCGTCATCGAGCACTTGGAGGAGCACGTTGAAGACATCACTGTGCGCTTTCTCGACCTCGTCGAACAACACCACCTGATAGGGGCGGCGGCGGACGGCTTCGGTAAGCACGCCGCCTTCGTCATAGCCGACATAGCCCGGAGGCGCGCCGATGAGGCGGGCAACGGAATGCTTCTCCATGAACTCCGACATATCAATGCGGACCAGCGCCTGATCGTCGTCGAACAAGAACTCTGCGAGAGCTTTCGTGAGCTCGGTCTTGCCGACGCCGGTAGGGCCGAGGAACAGGAAACTGCCCATCGGACGGTTCGGGTCCTGCAATCCGGCGCGCGCGCGGCGCACCGCTTTCGAGACCGCCGTGATCGCGTCCGTCTGGCCGATCACCCGCTTGCCAAGGATGGCTTCCATATCGAGCAGCTTTTCGCGCTCGCCTTCCAGCATCTTGTCGATGGGAATGCCGGTCCAGCGCGACACGACGTTGGCAATGTCCTCTTCAGTCACTTCCTCACGCAGCAATGCGTTTTCCGTGAGGTCTTCGGCTTCGGCGAGCTTCTTCTCGAGTGCCGGGATCGTGCCGTAGGAGAGCTCGCCCGCTTTCGCCAGGTCGCCGGAGCGTTCGGCTTGTTCAAGCTCCAGCCGGGCTGCGTCCAGCTCTTCCTTGATCTTGCCCTCGGCCTCGATCTTGTCGCGTTCGTTCTGCCAGCGCGTCGTGAGCTCGCTGGACTCCTGCTCCACCTGAGCCAGCTCCTTGCGCAGATTTTCGAGCCGTTCTTTGGAGGCGCTGTCATCCTCTTTCTCCAGCGCGGATTCCTCGATCTTCATCTGGATGATGCGGCGGTCGAGGACTTCGATCTCTTCCGGCTTGGACTCCACCTCCATGCGAATGCGCGACGCCGCCTCGTCCATCAGGTCGATGGCCTTGTCGGGCAGGAAGCGGTTCTGGATGTAGCGGTCCGACAGCTTCGCCGCCGACACAATCGCGCCGTCCGTTATCCGCACGCCGTGGTGCAGCTCATACTTGTCCTTGATCCCGCGCAGGATGCTGACGGTGTCCTCCACCGTCGGCTCTTCGATATAGACCGGCTGGAAGCGGCGCTGGAGCGCGGGGTCTTTCTCGACATACTTTTGGTACTCATCGAGCGTCGTCGCGCCGATGCAGTGCAGCTCTCCGCGAGAGAGGGCAGGCTTGAGCAGGTTGGAGGCGTCCATCGAGCCTTCACTTGCACCCGCTCCGATCAGCGTGTGCATCTCATCGATGAACAGGATGATGTTGCCATCGGCGTGGCGGACCTCATCAAGGATCGATTTGAGCCGTTCTTCAAACTCGCCGCGATATTTTGCACCCGCAATCAGCGCGCCCATGTCGAGGGACATCAGCGTGCGGCCCTTCAGGCTGTCGGGCACGTCGCCATTGGCGATGCGCAGGGCGAGCCCTTCCGCAATCGCGGTCTTACCCGTGCCGGGCTCACCGATAATGGCGGGGTTGTTCTTGGTCCGGCGGGCGAGGATCTGAATCGTGCGACGGATTTCCTCGTCCCGGCCAATCACCGGATCGAGTTTCCCGTCGCGCGCCGCCTGCGTCAGATCGCGGGCGAACTTCTCCATTGCGTCATAGGTGCTTTCAGCGTTTGCGCTGTCCGCCTTCTTGCCCCCGCGCAAGTCTTCGATGGCCGTGTTGAGCGCCTGCGCACTGACACCGCCCGCTTTCAGAGCCTTGCCTGCTGCGCCCTGATCCATCGTCAGCGCAGTCAGCATCCGCTCGACCGTCACAAAGCTGTCGCCCGCTTTCTCCGCCAGCTGCTCGGAATTGTCGAGCGCGCGGACGAGGTCATTGTCCATGCCCGGCGTCGATTGCGCACCGCTGCCGGTCACAACCGGAATCTTGGAGAGGGCCAAGTCAACCGCAGTCACTGCTGCAGGAGCATCGCCCCCTGCGCGCTGGATCAGGCCAGCGGCCATGCCCTCTTCATCTTCGAGCAGCGCTTTGACCAGATGCAGCGGCGTGATGCGCTGGTGGTTCATGCGGATCGCGACCGTTTGCGCAGCTTGCAGAAAGCCCTTGGCGCGGTCGGTGAATTTCTCGAGGTTCATGGCGGCTCCTTTGCCTCGTCCCTTGGCCCGTCCTTTGGCGGCAGGAGGTTGCGGGGTGTGTTACTCAGGTAGGTAGGTTTGCGTGCGACTTTTGCAAGCCCGCTTGACGTCACCTCCCACCCTCGCGATTGTCAGCGTCAAGAGAGATATTGAGAGAGAGCCGCGTTTCCCATGAAAATCGTCAAAGCCGTATTCAGCGGCCCAATTCTGATCGGCGTCGTAGCGCTGTGTGTCACTGCGTTCATCGCGCTCGCCACATGGGAGCCGTTCTTCGCCGAGCAGGCCGATTACTCGCCCGAAAGCTGGGAGACCTACGAGGCGGAGATCGTGCGCGACGAATATGGCGTGCCGATGATCTATGGGGAAACGGATGCGGATGTCGCCTTTGGCGTCGCGGTCGCGCATGCGGAGGATGACTTCTTCACCCTGCAAGACGTCGTTGCCATGTCGCGTGGCCGCTATGGCGCGATTGCGGGTGAGGATGGAGCGCCGCTCGACTACGCCTACCATCTGGTTGACGCGCGTGGGACGGCGGAGCGGGATTACCCCACACTGCCGGAGGACACGCGCGCTTTGCTGGAAGCCTATGCAGCCGGGCTAAATCACTACGCCGAAAATCATCCCGAAGAGCTGAAGCTCACCAACCTCTTCCCCGTCAACGGCGTGGACATTGCGGCGGGTTTCGCCCTGCGCCAGCCGTTCTTCTATGGCCTTGGCAATGTCATCGGCCCGTTGGTGGAAGGCGGGGAGCTGCGCCGCGAATTTGGCCCCGACATTCCCGGCTTCCCACGCCCCGAGCCGCTGATCGATCCCGGCGCGATCGGTTCGCTGGCGGAGGAGACCTCCGGAAAAACCGCCCGCCACGACCTCGTCCTGCCTTTGGGTGATGCCGCCGATCACTTGGGCTCCAACGCATGGGCGGTGACACCGGAGCGTTCCGGCGGGCCAACCACGCTCATCTCCAACTCGCACCAGCCCCTGCGCGGCGGGGTCGCTTGGTATGAGCTGGGCGTGCAGTCTGGCGAAGGCTGGCACTTTACCGGCGCGAACTTCCCCGGATCGCCCTACCCCTTCCTGGGCCATAACGAGAATCTTGGCTGGACCAACACGGTGAACCGCCCCGACATGGCCGATGTCTACAAGCTGGAAATGAACGAGGCGGGCGACAGCTACAGGCTGGGCGATGAATGGTTCACCCTCGAAGAGAAGGACGTGATCCTGCCGGTCAAGATGGGGCCGGTGACGCTGCCGATCCCGCGCACGATCTATCGCAGCACGCATCACGGACCTGTGATCAAGAACGACAATGGCGTCTATGCCATTCGCTATGGCGGGATGGGAAAGATCGACCAGCTCGACGCCTATTACCGGCTCAATAAAGCGCAGAACTTTGCCGAGTGGGAAGCGCAGATTGCGCGGCTCGCGATCCCCTCGACCAATTTCATCTACGCCGACCGTGAGGGCAATATCGCCTATGTCTACAACGCCGCGATCCCCGACCGCCCGGAAGACCCTAGCGCCAATTGGCGCGGCATTCTGGATGGCAGCGATCCGGCGCTGATCTGGGAGGGCTCAGTCGCATATGAGGAGCTGCCGCGGATCATCAACCCGGCATCAGGCTGGGTCTACAATTCCAACAACACGCCATTCACCGCAGCGGGCGAAGGCAGTGATCTGAACCCCGGGGACTACTCGCCATTGCTGGGCGTGGAGCTGAAACAGACCAACCGCAGCTGGCGCGCTTACCGCCTGCTGATGGAAGCTGAAGGCCCGCTCGACCGAGCAGCGCTGGAAGCGATGAAATACGACACTGGCTATGAGCGGCTCGGCTACATCGCCTTCCTGTGGGACGAGATCGAAAAGCTGGCCGATCCTGCAACTTCAGCCGGAGAGACAGTACGCGAGGAAGCCGAATTGCTGATGCAATGGGACTTCACCGCCGACAATGAAGGCCCCGCCGATGCGCTCGCTCTGCTGGTGATCCGCGATGTGATGGGGGCGGAGTATAATAACGGAACGATGCCCGATGTCCGCGCGATGCTTGAGAAAGAGGGCAATCATCTGCGCGAGCACTTCGGCCGCCTTGACCCGCCGATGTCCGACCTGCTCCGCCTGCGTCAGGGGGATGTTGACCTGCCGCTCGACGGCGGCTCGGACACTCTGCGCGCCTCGACCTGGTGGGAAGTGCATGATGACGGACGCCTCAGCCTCGTCCATGGTGATAGCTTCATCCAATGGGTCGAGTGGCCCTCCGATGGAGGCCGCGTGGTCTCGCGCTCGGTGCAGCCGTTCGGAGCCGCCACAACGCGCCCGAACAGCCCGCATTACACCGACCAGATGCAGCTCTATGTCGACAAGCAGTTGAAGCCCGTTCGCTTCTATGAAGACGACGTGCGCGCCGCTGCGAGGAGCGCGAAGACAGTCACAAACGCGCGCTAAGCCCCTCGCTGACGTTACGGCTTTGGGCGCGCATCCAATAGAGGTTGAACACCCCTCTCAACCCTGTAAAAACACTCCCAAGCCAAAGCCCTTGGACGGGAGGATGGCGATCATCGAAGGCCCCTGGCTCGGGGACCGAAATTCAAGGGAGAATACAAGATGTCAGTAGCAGGAACTTATCAAACCACCGTCAAGAGCCCGATGGGCGACCAGGCCGGCACCTTCACCGTTGAAGACAATGGCGATGGCACGTTCTCCGGCAACATGGCCGGCGGCATGGGCTCGATGGATGTCGAAGAAGGCAAGGTCGATGGCAACACCATGACCTGGAAGATGAACATGACCGTTCCGATGCCGATGACACTGGAATGCGAAGCAACCGTCGACGGCGACGCGCTGACCGGCACCGTCAATGCAGGCGCTTTTGGTGCCATGCCATTCTCAGGCACGCGCGCCTAAGTTTCACCCGCCTAGCTAGTTTGCAAAGACCCGTCGGAGGCGCAAGCGCTTCCGGCGGGTTTTTTAACACGGCTATGAGCTTGAAAAGCATTTTCGCCATCATTAAACGGCATCCCAGGCTACAAAGGGACTTACACTATGCGTTTTAGTATACTTCTTCTTTTGGGTTTGGCAGTCAGTGGCTGTGCTTCGGTGCCCAATAACTATGCGCCCGTGACCGAGCAGATAAGTAGTCCGGCGTTAAACCAAGTTGCCACCGCCACCTTGGGTGAAAGCATGCTTCAGCAGGGAACTGCTACACTCACTGCCGGAGTTTATCTGCCACAAGCGAATAACGTCCGCGGTTTTATTTTAAGTCCAGGCTTTTACCCGAAGACGGGGGAAGAAGATGGCCGGGTCTTTACAAGCTTTCAAACTAGTCGGAACGGCGCAGAGCTCGGTTATGTAACCTTGGAGGGAGGTCTAACCGGACAGTTCTATTTTCCAAGAAGCATTCGTTTCGAGCGGGAGAAGCAAGAAACATGTGTTATTGCGCCGGGCGCCTATGGGCTGAGCCAGCCCTATTGCGACACCGAGTATGCTTATCAATTTACCGAGCGCCCGATTATTAACTCAAACGATTTTCAACAAACCCTGATTTATAGTGGTCGAGTAGGAGACCGTATCAGGATCAGTTATAGAGAGTTCTCAGGGAACATGGCGCGCTCAGCCTTCACCAATGAGGCTGAGTACGATCTAACTGAGTCATCGATGATTGCCTACAAAGGTGCACGGATCGAGGTCATTGATGCGGACAATGAGTCGATCACCTATAGAGTAGTCTCGAATTTCAACGTTGGCTCCTGAGCACCACCTCAAACTTCATCAGCAGGGTGCGCTGGCTGGCGGAGAAATTGTCGTCGCTGACGATGTAGAGGAAGGTGCGTTCTCCCTCCTCGCGCACGGCGATGCCTTCGAAATTGTCGACCTCGTTGAAGGGGTGTCGCAGGACCGAGATTTCTTCGACATCATCCACGCCGCGAACGCGGACGATCCCGGCGCTGTTGCCATCGGTCGGCGAGTAGCTTCGGAAGAGGACGAAGACCGAGCCATCAGAGGCTGTGTCTGCGCCAGTTGGGACCGCCCCGAGTTCGGCCATCTCGTCAGGAGCAGACAGCCCGAAATGCTCGGGCGCCCCGCCGCTCGGTTGCCATAGGCAGTTGGTAAGGGTCGGTGTGGCTTCACGCTCAACACAGGCAAAAAAGACCTGATCGTTGAAGGCGAGTGCTTCCAGCCCGGCATTCTCTTCAAGCGAGCCGAAGAACCTGACGGGGTCGATATAGGTCTCTCCCGCAGGGCCGAGAACGCCTTTATAGGGCAAGGCGCGGTGGTCGCGCTCAAACCCGACGATCCAGCCACCATCGGGGTTGCGCGTCAGGCTTTCGCTGTCGCCCCGCTCTTTGCCCGTCAGAGGTTTGCCATCGAGGCCGAGCATCTCAAACGCGCGTGCTCCGTCAAGTGAGACCAGCCGGTCGCCCTCTTCTTTGAGGTTGAGCCAGACCCAGCGTCCGTCATCGGTGATCGCTGTGAGGCGCTCGGCTTCCCCCTCCCAGACAAGACCCGAAAGCCCGCCGATATTCTGATCCATGCGCGGAATATCGAGCCCGCCGAGGTAGCGAAGCTCACCGACCTGATCGAGCGCGGGGTCCTCCTCCGAAAGGGGCACCTGAAGCAGCTCAGTCCCATCCCGTTTGAACGGCTGATGGACGTGGATGTAGCCCGCAACAACCAGCGCCGCGACCAGCAATGGTCCCCATAGCGCAAGTCTCACAGCCCAGCTTGGTAACGCTTTGGCCATGGGGCGGCTTAGCCCAACTTGCCCTTCAACAGCTGGTTCACGACCTGCGGGTTCGCTTTGCCCTGCATCGCCTTCATCGTCTGGCCGACGAAGAAGCCGAAGAGCTTGTCCTTGCCGGCCTTGTATTGCTCGACCTTGTCCTCGTTATTGGCGAGGATTTCGTCGATGGCGGTTTCGATGGCTCCGGTGTCGGAGACTTGCTTCAAGCCCTCCGTATCGGCGATTTCGTCGGGTTCACGGCCGGTTTTGAGGACGATCTCAAAGATTTCCTTGGCCTGTCCGCCGCTGATCTCAGACTTGTCTTGCATGGCGAGGATAGCGGCCTGGCGTTCGGCAGTCGCATGCTCGACATTGGCTTCGTCGCCGATGGACTTGATTACGCCGGGAGCCACTGACAGCGCCCAGTTTGCAACCTGCGTTGCGACCTTCGGCTCAGGCTTGCCGATGGCTGTGGCTGCGGCGGAGAGCAGCGTTTCGAACCGCGCAAAGGTCTCTACCTCGGCGGTCAGCTCGCGCGCATTGTAGGGCGTAAGGCCCAGCTCTGTTTCATACCGCACGCGCTTGGCGTCCGGAAGCTCTGGGAGCGAGGCGCGGCACGCTTCGAGGAAGTCATCCTCCAGCACCAGCGGCAGCAGATCGGGGTCAGGGAAGTAGCGGTAATCATGCGCGTCCTCTTTGGAGCGCATAGTGCGGGTCGTACCGGTGGCGACATCGAACAACCGCGTCTCCTGATCGACCGTCCCGCCGCTTTCGAGCACATCAACCTGACGGTTCGCCTCATATTCGATGACCTGCATCACAAAACGCACGGAGTTCACGTTCTTGGTCTCGGTCCGAGTGCCAAGCTCTTCGCCCGGCTTGCGCACCGATACATTGACGTCCGCGCGCATCGAGCCTTCTTCCATGTTCCCGTCGCACGATCCAACATAGCGCAGAATTGAGCGCAGCTTACGCACATAAGCGCCAGCCTCCGCCGGTGAGCGCATGTCGGGCCGAGAGACGATCTCCATCAGCGCCACGCCTGAACGGTTGAGGTCAACGTAAGACATCGTGGGGTGCTGATCGTGCATCAGCTTGCCCGCATCCTGCTCGACGTGAATCCGCTCAATCCCGATGATCTTGTCCTCGGGAATACCGTGTTTCTCATCCGCTTCGATCAGCAACGATCCCTCACCCACAATCGGGTGGTAGAGCTGGCTGATCTGATAGCCCTGCGGCAAATCGGCGTAGAAGTAATTCTTGCGGTCAAAGCGCGACCATTTGTTGATCTCAGCCTCAATCGCCATGCCGGTGCGCACCGCCTGACGGATGCACTCGGCATTGGGCACGGGCAGCATGCCGGGCATGGCTGCATCGACGAGGCTAACCTGCGAGTTCGGCTCTGCGCCAAAGGCGGTCGAAGCGCCGGAGAACAGTTTGGCCTCGCTCGTCACCTGCGCGTGGACTTCAAGGCCGATCACGACCTCCCATTCGCCGGTGGCTCCCTGAATGCGATAGGTGCTCATGTCTTTATGGGTCTCTTACTTCTCTTGTTTGCCAAAGCTTGCATCAGCAGCATCAACGCCGAGCAAGTGGTTTTCAACCGTGCGCATCTCGGTCTTTATCATGTCGACGAAAACGCCGTTACCATTGATATTGATCCCTTCAAGCAAGCGGATCGAGGCGTCCTTATACTCGGGATAGGCTTTCAAATCGCGAATGCAGGCGACCAGCAGCGGGCCGTCCAGCTTGCGATCCTTGGTCTTGGTGAAGGCATATTCAAACTCGCGGATCAGCTCGGCATATTCGCGCGCCCTCCCACGGGTGGTGACGGGTTGTTTGGGCTTGCGCTTGGCCACCATGAAGGCGAGCGCCACCATGACCCAGAAGGGCATCACAACCCCGGCAATGATGAGGCCAATAATGGTCCACTCAAACGAGCTCATGCGCTGTCCTCTTTTGGATCCTTCTTGTCACCAATCATCTTGCCCTCGGCATCAAACCGCGCCTCGCCATAGTCGACATTCTTGCGCACCCAATTGGCGAACATGAAGGTCAGCGGGATGGCGAGCATAATGCCGATCCCTGCAAGGATAAGGGGCAAGTCGGGAGTCATGACAACCTCTCAGCCGTGAACGGGCTTGAGGTCAAGGGGCTAGGGGAAATCCTCATGGCCGCGCCTTTGCCACCTTGGGGGCGGACGCGCTTCCACGCGACAACCATTTGCGCGACAGATCCCGCCCCGGCTTCTCCACCAGATAGTAGGAGATGAAGGAGGCAATCACCACGATAGCCAGCATGGCGAGCATGAACAGGTCGCCCATCAATGGCGTGCCTTCGATGATCGTGCGCCCGCGCCCATCGACGCTCACATCGGCTAGTTTGGTCACTTGCAGGACCTCTCCCAGCCGCCCCTGGAGGAAGATGTGCACCATGTAGATCGAGTAGCTGACAAGGCCGAGCTTCTGGAAGACGGCATTGTCGAGCGCCCTGGAAACAACGCCCCGTTGGCTCGCAAGCACGAAGATCATGCCCGAGAACACGAGCGGCGCCGCAAAGGTCGCAAGGCCGCTTGCAAGGCTCACAAACACGCAGGTGATGGCGAGCACTGCCAGCTCCCAGCCCGTCCCGCCGATACCGCCATAGCGGCGGAAGGCGTGATAGGTCAGAACGCCCGCTCCGAAGCCGAAGATACAGCGCAGGATGCCGCCATTGAAGGTAATGTGGAGGTCCTTCGCGTAAGAAATCATGATGATCGGAGTGACCGCCACCAACACCGCCGTGATGCCGAGCAGCCAGCGCTTGGGCGCGAGGAAGATGAAGGCGAAGAGGAAATAGGTCCAGATTTCCGCCGCGATGCTCCACGCAGGACCGTTCCAGCCTGCCCCTCCTGGAATGCCGAAGCTTTGGAGGAGGAAGATATTCTGGAACAGCGCGCCCAGGCTCCTCTGCGCAGTAAACGGATCGCGCGAGACATATTGCGAGAGCGTGTCGGCGAAGAACACCAGCACCAGCTCCAGCGCAATAAACGCCAGCAGCACCGCGATATGCAGCGGATAAATCCGCCCCATGCGCAGCCCCATGAAGCGGCCAATGGAGACCGCGCCGCTACCCAGCCGCTCGCCATAAGAATGCGCGATCACAAAGCCGGAGAGGACAAAGAAATAGTCCACGAACAGCCAGCCGTTCTGCACGATCGGTATCTGCGCGAGAAACCCTCCGGTGCGAAAGTGATACATCGCCACCAGCAAAGCGCAGATCCCGCGCAGAGCATCGAGAACGTCGAAGCGGAGGGGCGCATCCTGTGGAGGCGCGGTGGGTGTCACCACCACCGCTCTGGTGCATGGTCGAAGCCTGCGCGTTGCTGGATTGCGAGGCCTGCGTTCAGCACGCCTTGCTCGTCGAAGGGCTTGCCGACCAATTGCAGCCCCAGCGGGAGGCCGCCCCCGTTCAGGCCAGCAGGCACGCTCATCGCGGGCAGGCCGGCTAGGCTTGCGGGGACGGCGAAGACGTCGTTCAGGTACATCGTCAGCGGATCGTCATTGAGGCTGCCCAGCGGGAAGCTCGCCGTTGGCGTCGTCGGCGCGAGGATCACGTCGCACTGCTCCCAAGCCTGCTCAAAGTCGCGGGCGACCAGTGCGCGGACCTTTTGCGCCTGGTTGTAATAGGCGTCGTAGAAGCCGGCTGAGAGCACATAGGTGCCGATCAGAATGCGGCGCTTTACCTCGTCGCCAAAGCCGTCGTGGCGCGTCTCGGCATACATGTCCTGTAGCCCCGCACCCTCCGGCAGAGAGCGCTGGCCGTACCGCACGCCGTCATAGCGCGCGAGGTTGGAGGACGCCTCTGCTGGCGCGATGATATAGTACGCAGGCAGCGCATATTTCGTGTGCGGCAGCGAGATATCGACGATCTCGGCTCCGGCATCCTTCAGCCATGCCTTGCCCTGCTCCCAGCTGTCGAGGATCTCCTGATCGGTCCCCTCCATCCGGTATTCTTTGGGGATGCCGACTTTCTTGCCTTTGATGTCAGCCGACAGAGCCGCTTCCCAGTTTGGCACGTCCATCTTCAGGCTCGTCGCGTCCTTCGGGTCAAAGCCCGCCATCGCTTCGAGCATGATCGCGCAATCCTCAACCGAGCGCGCCATCGGCCCTGCCTGATCGAGCGAGGAGGCAAACGCCACCACCCCCCAGCGCGAGCAACGGCCATAGGTGGGCTTGATCCCGCAAATGCCGGTAAAGGCGGCAGGCTGACGGATCGAGCCACCCGTGTCGGTGCCGGTCGCAGCAGGCGCGATGCGCGCGGCGACAGCTGAGGACGAACCGCCCGAGGAGCCACCCGGGCTCATCGCGGCATTTGTGCCCTCTTTACGCCAAGGCGAGGAGACGTTGCCGAAATAGCTCGTCTCATTCGATGAACCCATCGCGAACTGGTCAAGGTTCAGCTTGCCCAGCATGCCCGCACCTGCATTCCACAGGTTCTCGGACACGGTGCTTTCGTACTGAGGCGTGAAGCCTTCGAGGATGTGGCTTGCTGCGGTGGTCTGGACGCCGTGGGTTGCGAACAGGTCCTTCATCCCGATCGGGACGCCCGCCATTGTGCCGAGCGTCTCGCCAGCCGCGCGTGCTTTGTCAGTCGCGTCAGCCGCCGTCAGAGCGTGCTCCGGGGTCGGTACGATAAAGGCGTTGAGGGCGCTTGCTTCGGCCACAGCCGCGTTGAAGCTTTCCGCCACTTCGCGCGCAGTGAAGTCTCCGCCAGCGACACCGTCGCGGATGGCTTTGACGCCGAGTTTCGTGAGGTCGCTCATTCTATTCGATCACCTTCGGGACACCAAAGAAGCCGTGCTCGGCTGCGGGCGCATTGGCGAGGACATCGTCGCGCTTGCCGCCACCCGTCTTGGGATCGGCATCGACGACGTCATCACGCAGGCGAAGTTCATTCGGGATCACAGCCGCCATCGGCTCGACCCCGGTCACATCGACCTCGCCCAATTGTTCCACCCATTCGAGGATGTTCGAAAGCTCGGGCGCAAGCGCCTCAAGCTCTTCATCGCTCATCTTGATACGCGCCAAAGAGGCAATCTTGGCGACCGTTGCTTTATCGACTGACATGACCGAGCGCTTAGCGCTGCGAGCGAGCGCCTTCAAGCGGGAGTTGCACGTGTTTGCGCGGGATACGGCAGACAATCACTCAAACGCGCCGCTTGCAGGCTCGCCATCGATGTAGAGGCGCTGTCCGACGAAGGGGCGCAATTCGATGGTGGAGCCCTCGTTCACCTCAGGCACTTCGAAGCGATATTGCTCTTGGAGAGACCCATGGCGGATCGCGATGACACGGACATTGTCGCTGGCTTCATCACCGACCTCGGCCTCTTCATAGAGGAGGAATTCCGGGTCGCGACCCCCGCCGACCAGCACGAGCAGCGGCTGACCGTCATGCTCACCGACTTCGACCACGCGGCAATCCGTATTGCGACAACGATAGGGTTGTGCCTCAAGGAAGGCTCGCACAGCGGTTTCGACCTCCTCGCTGCTGGTCTCAACCGGAACCTCTTGCGCCATCTCTGCATCGTCCGGTGAGAGATAGTCCCAGCGATTCTCCGCCTTCTGCGCCTCGGCTGCCAGTTCGGCGATCTTGGCGTCGTCGCTTTGCGCGAGCTTCTCCAAAGCCTCCCGCCCCTCATCGCCAAAGTCGAAACGCAGCGCGCGGTAATCAAACTCCGCGACGCTCACCGCGCCTGATTGCAACCGGGCGAGTTGGTTGGAGGCGGAGATGCTGCCGAAGTTGAAGATCGGCAAAGCGAGGATGAAAGCAATCGCGCAGGTCAGCACGGCAAGGTGCAGGTTCGCTTGGCGCAAGTATCCGCGCCAGCCGTCCTTGCGCCCTCTGATTGCGGAGACGAAATAGGCAACGCCGTAACCGACCGCGACCGCAATCGCGACCAATGCCCACAGGCGCTCTGGGCTCAGCCCGTGCTGTGCGATCCGCGTGCCCATAGACACCGAAGCCATGACAGCAAGCGGCAGGATACCCAGCGCAAGGACAAAACCCGCGATGCGCAGGACCCGCGATTGACTGGTTTGCTCATCCTCATCGCGCACCACGGCATTCGTGAGGACAAAGCACCCGACCGCAATCGCAAGCAGCAGCGGCGTCGCGCTGCGGGTTGCCTCCCACAGCACGTCGATGCCCGACACCAGTACTGCGAGCAGGAAAATCACCAGCGCAATCGCAAGCGGCACGGCAAGGATCGACAGCACCAGCAGCACCACATTCTGCAAGGTCCCGATGATCCGCAACTGGTTGCGCAGCACGCCCAAAGCCGCGCCAAAGGTCGCGCCGGAGAACATCCAGCCAAACCAGCCTTCGCGCATCAGGTCGCGCAACAGGTCGATCTCGATTGTCTGGAACAATTCAGAAAGAACCACGAAAAGCAGCCAGGACAGGCCGGTAAAGGCAAGCGCGCCTGCCCCCGTGATGGCATCGGTCCAGACGTGGAAGTGGGTCGCCTTATAGCTGGTCGCCAAGCGGTCGCGGTGGAAACCTGCTTGATAGAGTGGGAGCGAGAGAGTGATCGCCAATATCCCTGCCGCAAGCCAGAAGGACGCGTCGGAATAGCGTTCCCCCACTTCGGCCGTACGCCATGCGATTCCGGCCATGACCAGCGCGACAGCAGCAGAGTAGATCGCAGCCGACTTCCACTTGACCGGAGACAGTGTGAAGGCCGCCGCCAAGGGTCCAAAGACAAAAGCAGCTGTCAGCGCGATGCGCCAAGGTTCCTGCGTGAGCCCGTAATCGCTTGCGAAGTGGACGATCAACCCCGCAAGGCTGAGCATTCCAGCGAGCACAAAGGGACGCTCGCGCCACTCTTCCAGTGCGCTTTGATCTTCCGAACCTGTTTGAACTTCGCTCATCGCGATCCCCCTCTTACCCGAGCGGGATTGGTCTAGCGCAGGTGAACCCTAAATGAAATCAGGGGTCTCAAGGTTTCAGGGTACCGGAATGGCCTCTGGAGGCACACCCTCAGGTCCGCCCTCACGACTGCCCCCTGCACTGCCCTCTGATCCATCGGGGCCGCCAAGGCTGCCCTGCATAGCGCGCTGTAGGATCATCAGATTGCGATCAAATTCCTCGCGCCCCATGATGCCCATGACCTCAACCTCAAAGATCAGGTCTGCATCAGGCGGGATCGGCGCACCGGGAGGCGGTTCTGACCCGTAAGCCATGTCGGAAGGGATATAGAGCTCGTACTTGCCGCCCTCCTGCATCTGCTGGAGGCCTTGGTAGAAACCGGGGATCGTCGCGCCCTCTTCCACCGGGAAGGGAGAGCCTTCGGGGAAGATGCCCTCGACGGGGATCGGGATGTCCTGCGATTCGTCGAACACTTCGCCATTGGCGGCCAGGCTGCCCTTATATTTAACGAAGACCATGTCCCCATCCACCGGGAAATCCCCTTCACCAGCGACAATCGTATCGACGCTAAAGCTCTTGGGCACGGCGGCCCAGGCAAGGCCTGCTCCGATCAGCATGGCAACAATCACGCCGATCCATATCTTGGTCAGCGAGCCCGAAGCTACGGGCTGGAGTGGTACGCGGGTGACTTCGGCCATTGGTGATCCCTATCAAAACGCCCAATTTCAAAACGGTCTTGGTAAAGCAAAAGGGCGCGGAGTTTGTCCGCGCCCTGATGGCTTATCCGGTAATATGTTTCAAGCGGATCTTGTGGTCGGCCCTTCCGGGCGCAAAACCGATCTCTACTTTTGCTGAAGGGCCTCCGGCGCGTTGCCTGAACCCATCAGAAAACGGGCTTACTTGATCCCGTCGCGCTCCATCCGCTTACGCTCAAGCTTGCGAGCGCGGCGAACAGCTGCTGCCTTTTCACGGGCGCGCTTTTCGCTGGGCTTTTCATAGTGCCGACGCAGCTTCATTTCGCGATAAACACCCTCACGCTGCAGCTTCTTCTTGAGCGCGCGCAGGGCTTGATCGACATTGTTATCGCGGACCATGATTTGCATAAACGGCAACTACCTCATTTCACTAAACGCCTGAGCCCGCCTGACAAATTGGCGGGAGTACGCGTAAATTTGAACGCTGAAAACGGCGCGAATCCCGATGGGTTCACGCTCAAACTAGGGCGCACATAACCGCGAGCGGGCAAAATGGCAACCCTTTCGGTGTGCCTATTGAGCGCCAACCCAGCTTAATAGGTAGCACAATCAAGCAGCCATCGCTAAAGGCCCTTGGCAATGTCTCAAGCCCTGATCCCCAGCCTATGCGTAGCCCTTGGCGGCGCCATCGGAGCCGTCGCCCGCTATCAAGTGGGCCTCGCTGCTGCGCGCCTCGCTGGCCCGCACGAACAATTTCCGTGGGGCACGCTTAGCGTTAACATCATCGGCAGCCTGATTATGGGCGCGCTGCTGGGCTGGTTTGCGAAGGGCGGCGCGGACAGCGAAAACCTGCGCCTGTTCCTGATCGCAGGCCTGATGGGGGGCTTCACCACTTTCAGCGCTTTTAGCGCAGAGATGGTGACGATGCTCTATCGCGGGCAGATGGGCATGGCGGGCATCTATGTCGCGGCCTCTGTCATCATCGGCATGATCGCCTTTGCAGCCGGCCTTGTCGGAGCACAAAGCGTGGGAGGGGGCCTTTCATGAGCGATCCTGCCCCCGCCAAGCCTTCTGACACCGTCCGCCAATTCACTGTTGCCGATGACGATGAGGGCATTCGCCTCGACCGTTGGTTCAAGCGAAATCTGCCCGCCATCGGCTTTGCGACGATCTCTCGCTGGGCGCGAACCGGCCAGGTGCGCGTCAATGGTGGCCGGGTGAAGCCGGAGGATCGCTTGCAAGCGGGCCAAATCATTCGCGTCCCTCCCGGAGGCGAAGAGGCCAAACGAGCGCCCAAGAAACGCCGTCCACTGACCGAAGAAGAAGTCTCCGAAGCGCACGACATGGTGATCCGGGAGACGCCAAGCGCGATTGTGCTGAACAAGCCGCCGGGCCTTGCGACCCAAGGCGGCTCCAAGACCAACAAGCATGTCGACGGTCTGCTCGACGCCTTTGTCCGGTCAGAGGATGACCCGCGCCCGCGGCTCGTCCACCGGCTGGACAAGGATACATCCGGCGTCCTGTTGATCGCGCGCACGCCGGGCAGCGCCGCCCATTATTCCAAACGTTTCTCCGGTCGCTCGGCCCGCAAGGTCTATTGGGCGCTGGTCGTTGGCGTTCCTGAAGTGCGCGAAGGCACGATCGACGCCCCGCTCGCCAAGCAACCGGGCACGGGCGGCGAAAAAATGCATGTCGATGAGGAAGGCGGAGCAAATGCCAAGACCCGCTACCGCGTCGTCGAGCGTGCCGGACAGCGCGCTGCCTGGGTGGAGCTGGAGCCGCTCACCGGGCGCACGCACCAGCTGCGCGTCCACATGGCCGCCATCGGCCACCCGATTGTGGGCGATGGGAAATATGGCGGCAAGGACGCCTTCCTCACCGGCTCTGTCAGCCGCAAAATGCACCTGCACGCGCGCCGTCTGATTATCGGGACGCCCGAGAATAAGGGCGCGGCCAAGGGCACTGGAGGCGGCAAGCTGGACGTGACCGCCGATTTGCCCGAGCATTTCGCTGCGAGCATGGAAGCGCTTGGCTTTGAGGAAAGCCTCTCTGACGCGTCCCCCGTCCGCGACGAAGCGCCTGAGCGCACTCCCGCAGAAAAGAAGCAGGCCGCGCGCCGCCACGCCAAGCAATATCGCAAGGAACGCCGGGGCGAACGCCGCACACGCGCAGTTTCCAAAGGCTCCGCCAACAAGAAGGCGAAAGCCGCGACAAAACGTCCGAGCGGGGGCAAACCTGGAGGCCGCCGGAAATGAGCGGCAAGCGCTCAAACAAATTGGCGGTGTTCGACTGCGACGGGACGCTCGTCGATGGGCAGGCCGATGTCCTGTGGGCGATGGCGCGCGCGTTTGAAAAGGCGCAGATGTCGCTGCCCGATCCCAATGCCGTGCGGCGGCTGGTGGGCCTCAGCCTGCCGGTGGCGATGCGCGAGTTGGCTCCCGAAGCGAGCGAAGACACCCGCCGCGACCTCACCGAATTCTACAAAAGCTCCTTCCGCGCCCGCCGCGAAGAGGGTCTGCTGCACGAGCCGCTCTATGAGGGAATCGCGGAGTTGCTCCACTCGCTGCACGGCGCAGGGTGGAAGCTGGCGGTTGCGACCGGCAAATCGGATCGCGGGCTTCAAGCGTGCCTTGCGGGCCATGGCCTGACCGACCTGTTCACCTCGCTCCAGACCGCCGACCGCCACCCGTCAAAGCCGCATCCCGCGATGCTGGAGGCCGCTCTTTTCGAAGCCGCGGTTGAACCTGCCGATGCCGTAATGATCGGCGACACAAGCTTCGATATCGTCATGGCAGGCGCGGCACGCGTGCCCTCCATCGGCGTCGCCTGGGGCTATCACGCGCCAGACGAGCTGATCGCCAATGGTGCGGATGAGGTGGTCGAGACGGTTGCAGACCTTCAAGCCGAGCTGGAGCGCCGGGCGTGAGGAAAGCGGACGATCCGATGACGCCGGAAGAAGAGGTCGCGGCCAAGCGCTACATCCTCATGGGGTTAGTGCGCATCACCTCCATCGCCGCGGTGTTGCTCGGCCTGATGATCGCGCGGGAGATTGTGGGCGGCCCCTATCCGCTGGGCGTGGCCCTGGCGGTCGGAGGGCTCGTCGCGTTTTTCTTCGGACCGGTGCTGCTGGCGAAGCGTTGGAAAGCTGGCGACCGCCTGAACTCTGACGGGCAAGAGGAATGAAGCGCTTCTACGAAAACGTCGCTGTCGCCCAGACCGAAGGCGGCTGGCAGGTCACACTCGACACCCGCCCTCTCAAGACCGTCGGAGGCGCGCCGCAGATCGTGTCGTCAGAGATGCTCGCCAAGGCACTCGCGGCCGAGTGGGACGCGCAGGGCGAAAAGCTCGATCCCAAGACCATGCCATTGCGCGACATGGTCGACTATGCACTCGACGTCGTGGCCCCCGATCCCGCTCCGGTTGTCGAAGACACGCTGCGCTACGGCGACACCGACACTTTGCTCTACCGCGCCGATCCCGACGAGGCGCTCTATGCCCGCCAGATCGAAGTGTGGGAGCCGATTGTGGCCACGTTTGAGGCCGCACGCGGGGTGCAAATGGTGCGGGTGAGCGGCGTTCTCCACCGCCCTCAAGCCGCAGAGAGCCTCTCCAAACTGCGCGAAGAGCTGACCGCGCTCACCCCAATCGAACTCGCCGCGACGCAGGCCATGGCCAGCCTTGCAGCGTCCCTGGTCGTCGCCCTTTCATCGGGCGAACCGGATGCCGACCCGCAAGCGCTGTGGGACGCTGCGAGCCTCGAGGAAGAGTGGCAGGCAGACGAATGGGGCCGCGATGAGGAAGCGGAAGAACGCCGCGCGAAACGCACGGGCGACTTCCTCAAAGCGCATGAATTGCTCAAGGCGGCGCGCAGCTAGGACGCCCATCTGTTGGGCGTCTACTCGCCCGCAATCACCCAGTCGGCAACTTCGCCTGCAACCTGGTTGGCTGTGCGGTTGAGCGCAGGGCCAACCAGAAAAGCTTCACCTTCCGCCACGCTCTCGCGCGCTTCAAACCGACGCGATGTGACGACGCCTTCGCTGTCCACCCTGATTGCCTCAAACCGCACCACGACATCGCCAGAGAGCGAATCGTAGCCCAGATCCATCAGCGTGCCCCGGACAAACTGGCTCGCCAAAGTGGGCGTATCATCGCTGTCGAGGATCAAAACTGCGCCTTCATCACCGGTGCGCGTGCGCAGCGTCTCACCCAGCAGACGCCGGAACAGGCGGGCGGGCTTTTCGATCCAGACAGCGTCTTTCAGGTAGGCGATCTGCGTGTCGGAGACCTGCACCGGAATGCGCACCAGATCGAGCTTTGCGGGAACTTCCGGCGTCAGCACAGCGATAGCTCCCGCGCTGCCCTCTGCCCCCGTCACCGCGCCCGATCCCGCCGGAGCGGTGGCGGTCGGCGTGAGAGTGAGCAGGCTATCAGGCGCATCGACATCCGCGCCAAGGCTCACGCAGGCCGACAGCATCAGGCTGGCCGCTGCGAGCGCTGCAAAGTTGCGCGCTGTTTTCATCCTAAAACCCCTCACTCTGGCACTCATTCTGGATCATATTCCGGGACGCTCTGGGCCCCTAGAAGCGAGCCTGCGCCCTGATTTTCGATCCGCTCGGTAATGGCGCGAAGGCTCCGGCTGGTGGTGCGCAGATCCTGCAAGGTCGCCTCCGCTGCCGGCAAAGTCGTCTCACGCAGAGCGCGCGCAGCAGGCCGCGTGTCTTCCAGCGTTGCGGCCAGAGCCGCCGCCGCTTCGTTCGCAGAGGCCAAAGTCCCGCGCAGCTCCTGCGCCAGCAAAGCGCCTTCCTGATTGATCAGCGTGTCGGTGGAGCGGGTCGCCATCTCAAATGCGTCGAGCGCCTCGCCTGCTTCGCGCAAGGTCACCTCCAGCTCCGCCATAGTCGAGGACAGCTGCGGAGCGGTGCGCGCAAGCTCTGCCGACATGCGGTTGGTGTTGGCGAGAATGCCGGAGATTTGCTCCTGATTCTCTGCGCCCAGCAAGATGTTCAAGTTCTCCGTCAGGGTCGAGAGCCGCTCGAGCAGCAGTGGCGCGTTGTTGAGCAGCGCGCTGATCCCACCATCTTGCGGCGGGATGACCGGGCGACCTTCGGGACACGCCGTCGTCTCGCATGAAATCGCCGGAGCCCCGCCGCGCGCGCCGTCGAGCAGAATGGTCGAGACGCCAGTAAAGCTCGACTGGATCGTCGCCGTGGTGCCGACAAGGATCGGCACTTCGTCGCGGACCCGCACGCGAACGCGGACAAATTCGGGATTTTCGTCAGACAGAGCGATATCGACCACCTGTCCCACCGGCACGCCCGCATAGGCAACCTGGCTGCCATTCGCGAGGCCGGAGACCGACTGAGCGTAGAAGATGTCGTATTCATTCGCCGCGCCCTGCCCCAACCGCGCGATCCAGAAGATCGACGCCGCCAGCAGCGCAAGCAGAGCCAGCGTGACGAAACCGACCCAGAGGTGATTGGCTCTTGTTTCCATTACCCTACCCTATCCACGGGTTGCTTATGGACCGGTTGGTCAAACAAAGTCCAATGAAGTGTCCACACTATCAAGGCTCTAATCCCCCCAATCCGCCGCCTGACGCCCGGCATTCAGCCGATGCGCGGTCATCGCGCCGCGCCCGCGCGGGCCGTTGAAATATTCCTCAATCCACGGATGGCGGGTCTCAAGCAGTTCAGGGATCGTGCCCACCGCAATGACCTTCTTGTCCGCCAGCACAGCGACCCGGTCACAAATCTCATAGAGCGTATCGAGGTCGTGAGTGATGAGGAACACGGTGAGGCCCAGTGTCTCTTTCAGCTCACGCGTCTGGCGGTCGAATTTGGCTGCACCGATGGGGTCTAGCCCGGCGGTAGGCTCATCCAGAAACAGCAATTCAGGATCGAGCGCGAGCGCCCGCGCTAACCCCGCGCGCTTCTTCATCCCACCTGAAAGCTCCGAGGGATATTTCGCCACCGCTTCTTCGGGCAGGCCGGAGAGCAAGACCTTGTAGCGTGCAATCTCGCGCCGCAGATCATCGTCAATCTCTGGGTAGAATTGCTTGAGCGGCACTTCGACATTCTCGCCCACCGTCAGGGTCGAGAAGAGCGCTCCGCCCTGAAACAGCACGCCCCAGCGGCAGCGCACGCCGATATTCTCGTCTGGGTCCCCATCAGTGATGGTGCGTCCCAGCACGTCGATCCGTCCTTCTGTTGGCCTTTGAAGTCCGATGATTGATCGCATCAACACCGATTTGCCCGTGCCCGATCCACCGACCACGCCGATAATCTCGCCGCGCTTCACTTCCAGATCGAGACCATCATGCACCGCAAAGTCGCCAAAGCGGTTGACCAGTCCCTCGATCACAATCGGCGGCGCATCTGCGAAGCGGTCGTGATCCTCTGGGTGGAGCTGCGCATTGGAATAGACCGGGTTCGCAACCGGTTGAGGAGGAGGTTTGGCCATGCGCTTACCCCCACCCGACCGAAGAGAAGAACACTGCGAAGAACGCATCCAGCACGATCACTGCGAAGATCGCCGAGACCACCGCCATCGTCGTGCGGATGCCGACCTGTTCGGAATTGCCCTCCACCTGCATCCCGTGAAAGCACCCCGCAAGGCCCACGATCAGCCCAAAAACTGGCGCTTTGACAAGGCCCACCCACAGATCATGCAGCGGCACAACCTCCTGAATGCGCTCAATAAACGTAAAGAACGGAATGCCGAGCTGGACCTGTCCGATCACCGCTCCGCCAAGAATCCCAACCACGCTGGAGAAGAAGCCCAGAAGGACCATCATAAAGGTGCAGGCGATGATGCGCGGGATCACCAGCTGCTCTATCGGAGAGATGCCGATCGTGCGCATCGCGTCGACCTCCTCGGTCAGCTTCATCGTCCCGATCTGCGCAGCAAAAGCGCTGCCCGAACGCCCTGCAACCATGATCGCGGTCATCAGCACGCCGAGCTCACGCAAAGTGATCCGCCCGACGAGGTTGATCGTCAGCGTCTCCGCGCCAAATTGCGACAGCTGCACCGCGCCCTGCTGGGCAATGACGATCCCGATCAGGAAGCTCATGAGGCCAATGATGGGCAGGGCCGAAACCCCTACCATCTCCATCTGGCGCACGGTCGCTTTCAGCGGAAACGTGCTGGGCCGACGCATCAGATTGCCGAACGCGATCAATATCTGGCCGATAAACCCAACCACGCCCATGACGCGCGAACGACCAGCCAGAACCTGCTCGCCCAGCGCGATGGGCACACGTTCCCACACCGGCACGCGTTCAGGCACCAAAGGCGCAGCGCTTTCGATGCCTTCGAGCGCGTCAAGCAAATGCTTGGCCGCCGGTGTTGCTCCGGTGATTGCGGCCGAGTGCCGCGCGGCGAGGCGGTGCGTGACCCAGGCGCCAACTGTGTCCATCTCGACCACGCCGGAGAGGTCGATCGCTGTGATCTCCCCAGCAATCGCATCGAGCTGATTTTCCACCAAGCCGATGGTCGAAACCAATAGCGGCCCGGACAGCGCCAGAGTGCTGCCGCCGGCTTCATCGTCGATAAGCGAGAAAGTCGCGCCGTCCATCGGGCCGAGATATGCGGGGAAATGCAGCGCGGCTCAAGTGTGTAGGGCGCAAAGGCGGTGATGAATTGTTGCGCTGACCTGCGCAGGTTGGCATGGGGAAGGAAATTTACCGGAGCTTTGGCCCCGCGTGTTTTTGTTTGCGGCTCGCTACCGCTCGCGCCGTAGCCACCCGCTCCCTCCACCCTTCCACCCGGATTGTATCCCGGTAGGCTCCGGGTGGAAGGGTGGAGGGAGCGGGTGGCTACGGCCCAGGCACACACGGATGTGTGGGCCGCACGCAACAAAAATGCGGGCAGCCAAGGCCGCATGCGTTAGCGAGCAAATAAAGTGTCTCAAGAACTCGACAAGACTTTCGACCCCGCTCCGATTGAAGCGCGATGGTACAAACATTGGGAGGAGACCGGCGGTTTCCGGCCTGAGCGGCCCGATGCAGAACCCTTCACCATTGTGAACCCTCCGCCCAATGTGACGGGTTCGCTTCATATCGGCCACGCGCTCGACAACACGTTGCAGGACATCGTGATCCGCTATGAGCGGCTGCGCGGCAAGGACGCTTTGTGGGTCGTGGGCACAGACCACGCGGGTATCGCGACGCAGATGGTGGTCGAGCGTCAGATGGAAGCGCGGCAGGACAAGCGCACCAACTACTCGCGCGAAGAATTCGTCGACAAGGTTTGGGAATGGAAGCACGAAAGCGGCGGGCAGATCACGCACCAGCTGCGTCGTCTGGGCTGCTCCATGGACTGGTCCAGAGAGCAGTTCACGATGGACCCGCACTTTACCAAAGCGGTGCTCAAAACCTTTGTCGACCTCTACAATGACGGCCTGATCTACCGCGACAAGCGGCTGGTGAACTGGGACCCGAAGCTAAAGACCGCGATCAGCGATCTCGAGGTGGAACAGCAGACCATTCCGGGCAGCTTCTGGCACTTCAAATATCCGCTCGCCGACGGCGTGACGCTGGCAGATGGCCGCGACTACATCGAAGTCGCGACCACGCGGCCTGAGACGATGCTCGCCGATATGGCGGTGGCGGTGCACCCAAGCGACGAGCGTTATGCGAGCGTTGTCGGCAAGCATGTGATCCTCCCCATCACCGGCCGCCGCATTCCTATCGTCGCTGATGAGCACGCCGATCCGGAGCTGGGTTCAGGCGCGGTGAAGATCACGCCGGGGCATGACTTCAACGACTTCGAGGTCGGCAAGCGTGCCGGGATCGAAGCGGGCGAAATGCTCAACATGCTCGATGGGAATGGCGATGTCTGCCAGACCGCCGATGGTCTGGTGCCCAAGGAGTTCCTCGGCCTCCACCGCTTCAAGCGAGACGGGGTGGATGGTGCGCGCGAGCTGGTCGTGCAGCGCCTGAAGGAACAGGGCTACCTCATCCCTCACGTCTCCAAGAACAAGAAGGGCGAGGAGGTCATCTCCGACGCCGAACCGCGCTCCATCGCGACGCCCTTTGGCGACCGCGGCGGCGTGGTGATCGAGCCGTGGCTGACCGATCAATGGTATGTCGACGCCGCAAAACTCGCCGAGAAGCCGATCAAGGATGTGCGCGACGGCACAATCGAGATTGTGCCCAAGAGCTGGGAGAAAACCTTCTTCAACTGGATGGAGAACATCCAGCCATGGTGCGTGAGCCGCCAGTTGTGGTGGGGGCACCGGATCCCGGCTTGGTTCGACGAGGATGGCTGCGTCTATGTCGCAACCTCGGAGGAAGAAGCGCAGGCTCAGGCAGGTGAAGGCGTCACGCTGACGCAAGACCCCGACGTCCTCGACACTTGGTTCTCGTCCGCGCTTTGGCCCTTCGCCACACTCGGCTGGCCGGAAACAGAGTCTCCCTCCCCGCTCGGGGAGGGATTAAGGGAGGGGCCTGCGACGCCCGATGGGTCAGAGCCCCCCTCCCCAACCCTCCCCCCTGAAGGTGGGAGGGAGCAGAGCCTGCTCGAAAAGCACTTCCCCAACAACCTGCTCATTTCCGGCTTCGACATCCTGTTTTTCTGGGATGCGCGGATGATGATGATGGGGCAGTACAATATGGGTGAGGCTCCGTGGCCGCGCCTGTACCTGCACGGTCTTGTCCGTGCGGCGGACGGCGCGAAGATGTCCAAGTCCAAGGGCAATGTCGTCGATCCGCTCGGCCTTATCGACCAATATGGCGCGGATGCTTTGCGCTTCTTCATGGCCGCGATGGAGAGCCAGGGGCGCGACATCAAGATGGATGAGAAGCGGGTCGAAGGTTACCGCAACTTCGCCACCAAACTGTGGAACGCGACGCGCTTTTGCCAGACCAACGGGATTGGTGCTTCGACCACGCTGAAGGCCCCGACCGCTCGCCTCGCCGCCAACCAGTGGATCATCGGCGAGGTTCAGGCAGCTTGTGCCGAGATCGAGGCGGCGATGGCCGACCTGCGCTTCGACGCAGCAGCCAATGCGATCTACCAGTTCACGTGGAGCAAGTTCTGCGATTGGTATCTGGAGCTGATCAAGCCGGTTTTCGGGGGCGAAGAAACGCCTGCGACCATCGAAACCCGCGAAGTCGCCGGATGGGCGCTCGACCAGATCCTCGTCATGCTCCACCCGTTCATGCCGTTTATCACGGAAGAACTCTGGCACAGCCAAGGCGAGCGGTCCTACGACCTCATCACCGCTGCATGGCCCTCCCCTCGCGCTGAGGTTTCCAAAGACGCGACCGATGCGATTGACTGGGTGATCGACCTGACGACCAATGTCCGATCGGCCAAGAACGAGTTGGGCATTGCACCGGGTGCGAAACTGGCTGCCTTCTTGCCAAAGGCATCGCCGCTGGCAGCGAGCACAATCGAACGGTCCTCTGCGGCCATCGAACGCCTTGCACGCCTGACCCCGGTAAAGGTCGGAGAGGCTCCGTCCGGTCCCGCCATGCAGGTAACCGCGCTGGGCGACAACTTCGTCATCCCGCTCGAAGGGATCATCGACATCGACGCGGAGAAAGCGCGGCTCGAAAAGGCGCTGGCTGCCTCGCAAAAGGAAGCGAAATCGCTGGAGGGACGCCTCTCCAATGCCAATTTCGTCGAGCGCGCCAAGCCCGAGGCAGTGGAGAAGGCCAAAGCCGACTTCGCGCATCACGCAGGCGAGATCGAACGGCTCGAAGCGGCGCTCCAAAGGCTGGGATGACGCGGTTGGGGTAATCCCTGGCTTCGTCATTGCGAGCCGAAGGCGAAGCAATCCATCTCCTGCTGCCGCGATTGGACGCAAGGTCGGTTGATGAATTGCCGCGGCGACTGCGTCGCCTCGCAATGACGGTGAGCGGAGTGCGGCCTCTACCAAACCGCTTCTAGCGAACCTACGTAGGAGCCATGACGCCATGGCTTCTCCTCCTCGTCCCGCTGCTGATTGCGGGGTGGTTCCTATACCGCTCGCTAAAGCGGCGTCGGCGGCGCGCTGAGCTATTGGCGACACCGCTGACGCCGAGACAACGCGCCATCATCGAACAACTCGTGCCGCTGGTGCGCGGCCTGCCAAAGGAGCTTCGCCAAGCGCATGAGGGCAAGATCAACCTGTTCCTCGACCAAGTCACCTTCCGGGGCCAGAACGGGCTGGAAGTGAGCGAGGAAATGCGGCTCTCTATCGCTGCGCAGGCCTGTCTGCTGATCGTCAATTCAGACATCTGGTACGACACGATCCGCAATGTGCTGATCTATCCCAGCGCCTTCCTCACCCACCGTCCGCACAGCGACGGGTTGCTGGTGCATGAGAACCGCCATGCGACCCTTGGCGAAAGCTGGGCGCGCGGGCCGGTGATCCTGTCATGGGACCACGCGCTGCATGGGGGCCTCGACAGCCATGATGGGCACAATGTCGTGATCCACGAATTCGCGCATCAGCTCGACGGTCTCTCCGGCGACACGAACGGCATCCCGATCCTGAGCAAGGGGCAGGCCTATGCGGGGTGGGAGGAAGCGATGCTGGATGCCTACGAGCATCAGATTGCCCGCGTCGAGCGCGGCGAGGCAACCCTGATCGACCCCTATGGCGCGACCAATCACGAAGAGTTCTTTGCCGAAGCCATCGTGACCTTTTTCGAGCGCCCCTACGCCCTCAAACGCGAGGAACCGGCGCTCTACGCACAATTGTCGCAGCTGCTGGCGCTTGATCCGGCGAGTTGGAATTAGGCACGGCTCACTTGCAAGTTTTCCTCTGTCGGCAATTCGTGGCATGGGGCTTTTCATGAGAGTATCCCCGCCCGTCCAACTCAAGGGAAGCGCGTAGTGACAGACCTTGTCCTTGCCACCGACGATTCCGGCGAAGCGGAGATCTTTGCTTCGCTGCAAGGGGAAGGGCCGAGCGCGGGGCAGCCGGTCGCGTTCATGCGCCTGTCGCGCTGCAACCTTGCCTGCACATGGTGCGACACGGCCTATACGTGGCGATTTGAGGGGGATACCAATCTCGACAACCGCCCGCACCGCGACGACACAACCTTCGACCGCAAGGCCAATCAGGTGAAGCTCTCGCCAGAAAAAGCCGCGATGAAGGTCGCGGCTCTCGGCCAAAAGCGCCTCGTCATCACGGGCGGAGAGCCATTGCTCCAGACCGGCGCGCTGGCAGACTTCCTCGCGATCCTTCCCGATATCGAGGTCGAGATCGAGACCAATGGGACGACCAAGGCGAACTCCCACGTCGACATTCGCGTCGACCAGTACAATGTCAGCCCCAAGCTCGCCCATTCGGGCAATGCTGCCGATCTCGCGATCATCCCGGAGCGGATGGACGCCTATGCCTGCGATCCGCGCGCGTTCTTCAAATTCGTGATCGCAGAACCTGATGATGTCGCGGAGGTCCTATCCCTCCAACGCAAATATGGCATCAGGCCAGAGCGGCTCTATTTGATGCCGGAGGGAACCGACAGCGTGACGCTCCATCTGCGTTCAGAGTGGCTCAGCGAGCTGTGCGTGGAGCACGGTTTCCGCATGAGCGACCGCCTACATATCCACCTTTACGGTGACACCAGAGGGACTTGAGCAGAGACATTCCATGAGCTTTTCGACGCAGCGGACAGCCAGCAGCCTGGTCGGGGTAGTGATCCTCGGCATTATCGTTTCGGTCGCGATCCGCAGCTTCAATGCCGGAGGGTTCGAGAATTTCTTCATCCCCGGCAAGAAGTTCGAAAACGAGCTGGTTGCCGAGATGGAGACCTATCCCGGCAATTCGGTTCTGTTTGAGCAACTGGAAGCCAAATTCCCGGATTCTTATGAAAAATTCACCGAAACGCTCGCTAACGCGGCGCGCGCTCCGGGACCCGAAGACCGCGTGGTGCAGGCGGGGAACCGCTGGATCATGCGCTTTTTCGCAGCGCATGAAGAAGACTTCTCCAACGCGCCGATTGCCCCGCTCGACCGCGTGATGGAATTAGAGGAGCAGTTTTTCACCGATCTGCTCGCTCACGACGAATATGCCTGCGCTGCCTATGCCAAGGGTGAGCCGCTCGACACCGTTCTACCCGAACGTTTCGATGTGGCGGGCGGAGAGATCGTTGCGGCGCGGCTCGACGCGATTTTGGCCGGGCGCACCGACCAGCAATTGCGGTTCGACCTCACGCCCAATGACTATGCGGAGCTGGAGGCGACTCTGCGAGGCAATGGCCTGAATGATGAGCAGATGGCGGTGGTGTTCGGCACAGCAGACCCAGCAACGATCGGAGCGCCGCTCGCTTGCGAGATGCAGATCGAACTGATCCGCGGCATCCGCGCGCAGCCTGACGGCCGCCGCGCGCTGCTGATCGGCGCCTATGCGGGAGGGGGCTAAACCCCCTTAGCCCTGCGAACGCCAGCGCAAGACCACGCGTTCGACCAGCTCTTCCTCTTCGCCGCCCTCGCTCCACAATTCGGTGAAGCTGGGGTCTTCGGAAGCGGGTCGCTTGTGCTCTTCGAGCGTGTCGAAATTGACGCGGATCGGGATTGCCACACCCTCGCCGCAGACGATGCATTCGCGGTTGCGCAATGCTGGGATGGAATCGAGGAACCCGCGTGAACCTTCGGGCATCGCTGAGCGGACGAAAGCCTGGTCGCGGTCGTTGTTGAGACGCATCGATATGATCGTACCGCACTGTGACAACACGCCTTCGGCCAAGTCGGATGGACGCTGCGTGATGAGACCCAAGGAGATGCCGTATTTACGACCCTCCTTCGCGATGCGGCTGAGAATACGGCCAACGGAAGAACCGTCCGCGTGTTTCTCGTTCGGAACGTAGCGGTGCGCCTCTTCGCAGACGAGCAGGATCGGACGGGTCTTCTCTTCCCGGCCCCAGATCGCAAAGTCGAAGACGAGGCGTGAAAGGACGGCAACCACGGTTGAGGTGATGTCCGAAGGTACGCCCGACACGTCAATGATCGAGATCGGCTTGCCGTCGCCCGGCATGCGGAAAACCTTGGAGATGAAGTCGGACATCGTATCGCCGACCAACATGCCAGAGAACATGAACTGATAGCGCGGATCGCCCTTCAGCTCCTCTAGCTTACCCTTGATCCGCATGTAGGGTGCAGAGGAGGTCGCTTTGTCCAGCTTACCCATCTCGTCCTGAATCTTGGTCGACAGGTCGGACAGCAGATAGGGGATCGGCGAGTCCACCGTGATCTTGCCCATCGTCTCTGCCAGACGGTTCTTGGACCGGGCATGCAGCAGACACTTGGCAAGGATGTCCATGTCGACCTGGCGTTCATTGCCGTCACTGGTGAGCAGCACTTCGCAATGCTCTTCGAAGTTCATCAGCCAATAGGGCATTTGCAGGTTGGAGACGTCGAGGATCTTACCCGTCTGACGGAACGCCGCGGAATACTCGCCGTGGGGGTCGATCATCACGATGTGACCTTCGGGCGCAGCCTCGCAAATGCGGTGGAGGATCAGCGCGGCGCTGGTCGACTTACCGGTACCGGTCGATCCCAGCAGCGCAAAGTGCTTGCCCAGCATCGCGTCGATATAGAGACCGGCGCGGATGTCCTTGGTCGGGAACACAGTCCCGATCGTGATGTTAGCGCGGCCATCGCTGGCGTAGATCTGTTCAAGGTCTTTGGTAGTCGCCGGATAGACCATGGCGCCCGGCACCGGATAGCGCGTAACACCGCGTTTGAAGCCGTGGATGCGACCGGTCAGCTTCTCTTCAGCGCCTTCGCCCAGAAAGTCGATATGCGCGATGATGCCGTTGGCCGCGCGACGATCCTTGCGTTGGTCGCGCACGTTGGCGAGCAGCCACGCGTCTCCGACCCGGATCTTGATCTGGCTACCCACTTGCCCAGCGAGCGCAATCGAGCGGTCGGCGTCTTCCATGCATTCATTGAGGCGTTGCAGGTCGAGCGCGATTTGCGAGCCGGCACCAGAGATCTCAAGCACGACGCCAATTGGCAGACGTCCATTGTCAACATTCTCCCCAGCATCGGCCGCTGCAGCAGCTGCGGCTTCATCCTGGTTCGCAAAATTATGGTTGCCCATGTCAGTCATGCGCTTTTCCCTGGCCCCTTAGGTTTTGATAACCGGTTTCACCCGGCCCTTGGCGGTAATTCCTTTGGGAAAAGGTATGCGGGAACTCGGTTAAGATCGCGTCAACGCCCAAGCGAGTTTGGCGAGGCTGATTGCGGTTGGCTGCGCGGGTCAGAGGCGGGCGAACAAGCGTCCGGCGAGCCAGCCCATCCCAAGCGACAGCATGATCGCGCCAAGGCCATAGAAAAGCGACCAGCGCTCGGCTGCTTGCACCACCCGGCCCTCCAGCCCGACTTTCACGACTTCGATGTCTGCCGTTGCTGTTGCAAGGACACGGCCATTGGCAATCGCAAAGGTTTCAGCAGTGTATTGGCCGGTGGTCACGTTGGACGGCAGCTCAATCCGGGCCTGATAGAGTACGCCTTCATTTATCCGGACGCCTCCTGGGTTTTCCGAATAGAGCCCAGCACGCTGCCGCATCTCAACCAGACCGCGGGCAAAGCGCGTCTGCTCCTCCGGCTCAATCTGGCCGCTGGGGCTGAGCTGGATGAAGTCCGTGCCAAGCTCGTAGATGGCGGCGGTCAGCGGGTCGACAATCTCTGTGATCGGCCGCGAGGAGGCGACCGCGAAGAAAGACGGCGCGGAGCGAAAATCGTTCGCACTCGCATTCATCCAGACACCCGCGATACGCTGCTTCTCGCGCAGGCGGATGGGTTCGGTCGGACCTTTGAGTACCACCGCGATGTCATATTGCGTGTTGCTGCGCGATCCGGCTGGATCAATCACCGCGCCATAGAGCAACAGGTCCGCTCCGGTGAAACCCTGGCGCACCTCAATCCGCTCCTGATCGACCTCAGGCACAAGGATCGGTTCACGCTGACCGAGCAGAAATGGCGCGAGCAGCATTAGCGCCAGCGCGGGGAGCACTCTTGAGGAACGGTCTAGGACCCTCACAGCGGGCTTACCGTGTAAATCTCATCCGGCTGCACGCCGAGGCCATAAAGCATCCGCAAAGCAACCGCGATGACAATGGCAGCGAGGACAAGGCGCAGGATTTCAGGCCGCGCCTTCATCGCGATTTGCGTCCCAAACTGCGCGCCCAGCACCGAACCCAGCAGCAACAATCCAGCAAGCACAATGTCCACCGCCTTGGTCGTCAGCGCATGGGTCATCGTCGTCACCATTGTCACAAACAGAATCTGGAAAAGCGAAGTGCCGACCACGACATTGCCGCTCATACCCAGGATATAGAGCATGGCGGGGACCAGAATGAACCCTCCACCCACGCCCATCAGCATGGTCAGAACGCCTACGATCACGCCCAGCAACAAGGGCGCGATGGGGGAGATATAGAGGCCCGATGCATAGAAACGCGTGCGAAACGGCAGGCCTGCAACCAGCGGGTGATGCCGACGTTTGCGCACCGGTGCGCCGCCGCTTTGCCCATCCTTCCCGCGCAGCGTGTCCAGCGCCTCTCGCATCATCAACGTGCCGATCGTGCCCAGCAGCACGACGTAGAGCACTCCAATCACCACATCGATCTGGCCCAGGGCCTGAAGCAGACTGAACAGCAATGCTCCGATCAATGCGCCGACCACGCCTCCGCCAACCATGACGAGGCCCATGCGATAATCCACGCCCTTGCGCTGGCCATGGGCGATCACGCCCGAAACACTCGCCCCTGTCACCTGCGTCGCAGCCGAAGCGGCAGCGACCGTCGGGGGGATTCCGTAGAAAATCAGCAGCGGCGTCGTCAGGAACCCTCCGCCAACGCCAAACAATCCGGAAAGGATGCCCGTCAATCCGCCAAGCAGCACGATATACAGTCCGTTCACGGAAAGATTCGCGATTGGCAGGTATACGTCCATTCTCAAAGGACTAGCCCAGCGGCGTTACCGTGGGAAGGCAGGGTTTGTGCGCGGTCCCACTATTTGTGTGGGGTCCGGCTATTTGAGCGCGATCAGAACTGGGTCGAGACCGTCGCCGCAACGCCCGAATCCGGAGCCGCCTCTCCCAACACTCGCTCGCGCCAATCGACGGAGATGCGCGTGGGAACTTCGCCGACATTGAGGTCAAAGCGCATCGTGGGCCCCACATCGACCCGCTCGATCCCTCTTTGCGCGCCGGCCCAGCCCCCGCCACCGACGCTGATGCGGATCGGGCTTCCAGTGGGTCCGGTGAGGTTGATCACTTCGCGCGTAACAGCCGCTTGCCCGTCGGCGAAATAGGTGTCGGCTTCGCCCCAGACATAGCCCGCCGCCGCGTAGGTCTCGAGCGAGAAACCCGCTGGCAGTTGCTGCGCAGGCAGCTCGCTGACGGCATAGGCTGCAGGGCGATAATCGGTGCCAACCGGATTTCGGACCACGCGCATCTCACCATGGAGGCGGACAGGCACTTGCGGCACAGGCCGCGCGGACAGTCCGGCTGCTATTTCGTTCTCTCCACCATCGACGAGCGCGCGATAGGCGCGGGCATAAATGCGCGGATCAAAGCGAGACATTGGGGCAAAGCGATATTGCAGATTGGTCGCCGCTTGGCTCGCGCCATAGACCGGCACGCGCCCTTGCGAGGTTGAAAGCGAGCCAGAGCCTTGGCGGAAGAAGCCAAATGTATCGAGCGTCCAGCGATCAGGTCGCCGCGCTTGCTGTTCCAAGGTGTCCGTATTGGAAGGAGGCGGCGCATAAGGCGGCGGGGCGAAGGGAGGCGAGGCGTTGCTCGCCTGTTGCTCCCCGAAATCGGACGGGAAAGAGCCTCGACCAAAAGGTCGCTCAACGCCTCCCCCAATTCCTGCCCCAATGCCTGCTGAGTGCCAATCCACCGCAAAGCCCCGGCGCATCAAGGTAAGGTGCCCCGTTGCAATTTCACCGGGCATCAACCGGCCACGCACAGGCTGCCACCTGGCATAAGAAGTGCGCGGAGAAGCGCCTGCCGGAGCGGCAGCGAACACCGGATTGCGGTAGAGGCCGCTGGGCAGCGCCTGCCCTTGCCGTCGCGAGGCCTGTAACCAGGCGAGCTTGGCCTGAGCCTTCGCGTCATTCTTCGTTTTGAAAGTGTCTTGCCCGTCCGTGCCCAGCGCAGGGAGCGGGCTGTCAGTACCGGACAGCGCCATGTCTGGCCCGACCTGTCCACCGGGTTCTCCAAGGGCAAAGGGGCTCTCCCACAGAACGCTGCGACCGACGGCCCAGAACGCCAGCACGACAACCAGCACAGCAAGCGGTCCGCCCCGGCGACCGGGCAGATTGGCCTGCGTCGAATCGGAATTACTCTCGCCGTTCATGATTGCACCCGTTTGAAGCTGCGCGGCGGGATATGACCGAAGGCAGGGTTGGCGGGATGGCGGCTATGCGGGGTCTTGTCCCAGACCGCGGCTTGACCAAGCAATGTGCGGGCATAGGCAGACACTGCCCGGCGACCGGCGATGATCGCGATCACATTGGCGACGGGGATACGAAGCACCGCAAAAATGCCTTCCGCCACGCCATAATTGCGCGCGGTAAACGCAAAGCGCAACGTCGCGCGCCATGCAAAGAAGCCAAGGTTGACCCACAACAGCCCCATCAGCACAGGCGAAAGCGGCGCTTCGACTTTGGCTCCCAAATAGGTGCCAAGGCCCACCAGCAAGGTCACCCCCAGCAAAGCATAGCCCAAAGCAAGAACCAGCGCGGTGAGAGGCCCGCGCCGATCACGCGCCCGCATCCAGCCTTCGATCAGGCGCGATCCTCCATCACCCACTGACCAGCCAACACGGTCCCAGCCCTGCAGAGCAATACCATGCACCCAGCGGGTTTTCTGGCGCACAATGTCGCCCAATTGCGACGGGAAGAACGCACGGGTCGCGACCAGCAGGTCATCTTCACCGCGGGCGCGCACGAATTCGCACGCGCCTCCACTTTTAGCGATGGCGAGGCCAAGCTCATAATCTTCGGTCAGCGATTCAGGCTCAAAAGGCGCGTCGAAATCCTGCCGCTGTGCCAGCGTGTCGAGAGCACCGCGCGACACTGCGCAACCAACGCCAGCGGCGGGAAGACCAGCCCCCAATGCATTGCGCACGACCATGGCTTTCCCATGGGATTCGGCAAATTCCTCACAATAGTGGCTGCCAAGCCAATGGCGGGCGGCTTGCGGAAGGGGTTCGACCGGCAGCTGAGCAAAGTCAGCTCCTTGCTCGATCACTGTATCAAGCAGGCCCAACCCGGCCGGATCGACCATGTCCTCCGCATCGTGAAAGACCACGCAAGCAAAGCGGGTCCGCGCACGCATTTCGTCATCGCGCATCGCTCGATAGAGCCGATTGAGGCAATCCGCCTTCGTGCTCGGCCCGTCGCGATCATGAATCACCAGTCGCAGGCGAGGATCGATGCCCGCGCTGCGCATCGCGGCCTCCAGGGTAGCAATGTCGTTGCGATAAATGCCGACATAGAGCCGCAAAGCGCGGTGGGGCCATGCTTCGAGCATGTGAGTGATCGTCTGACCGATCACTTGCGATTCCTGCCATGTCGGTACGAAAATCGCAGCAGGGCCGTGCAATTCACGTTCCCGCAAATCCCCCCTGCTCACCTCCTGCGTTTTCGCGCGTCCGGTCAGCTTAAGCCATATCCAGGTGAGATCGACCGCCATGTCGTCAAGCGCGCCGATGAGAAAGAAAACCCCTGCAAACAAAAGTAATTCGTGCTGGAAAACGACCAGCCAGTGCCAGATGCCCCATTCAAGCATATTGTGATGCGCCCCTTCTTCACCAAGAAATTGGTGTGTGATTCCCTGTTTCGCCTTGCATGCGCGCTCATTTTTCGTGAAGGGAGGCCACGCGATGGCTCAAAACCCCCAAACACCACTTACTCGACCACTCCGGCGCGTTTTTGCCCCTGTCCGCGCTCTTTTTGTCGGCGATGCCTCAGCGGGTATCCTCCTAATATTAGTTGCCGCTGCGGCTATGTTAGCTGCCAACTCCCCAATGGCGGACGAGTATCGCGCTCTTTTCTATGGGAAGCTCAGTTATACCCCAATTCCTAAGTTAAAAGACCTTCATTACTGGATTAATGATGGCCTAATGGCGGTATTCTTCTTCGTTGTTGGACTGGAAGTAAAGCGTCATATTATTTCCGGTTCACTTTCCGATCCAGCCGCGCGGCGCCTCCCTATGGTGGCAGCGCTTGCCGGAATGGTGGCGCCCGCCCTCGTCTATGTCGCCTTCACTGGGGGCGAGGCGCAATATCTCAACGGCTGGGCGATCCCTGCAGCCACCGATATTGCCTTTGCGATGGGAGTGCTGGGCCTGCTGGGTAACCGCGTACCAGCATCCTTGCGGCTGTTCCTGCTGACGGTTGCCATTGTCGATGACATCGGCGCGGTGCTGGTTATCGCCGTGTTCTACACGCCAAGCCTCTACACCGAATGGCTTCTCGCTTCGGTGGTGGTGCTGGGCCTGATGATGGTTCTTAACCGGATGAAGGTCTCGGTCTTTTGGCCCTACATCCTTCTGGCGCTGGTCCTATGGTTCTGCGTGCTGCATTCAGGCGTTCACGCGACCATTGCCGGTGTGCTTGCCGCCCTCACCATTCCGTTGCGGCGGCGTGACGGCAACTCCATGCTAGAGAAGCTTGAACATGGATTGGCCCCATGGAGCGCCTATCTGATTGTCCCCGTGTTTGGCTTTGCCAATGCCGGAGTTTCGCTTGAAGGGATGGGTGTCGACGATTTGCTCGCGCCCCTACCAATAGCGATCGCCGCAGGCTTGGTCATGGGCAAGCAGGTCGGGATTTTCTCAATCGTATGGCTCGCCGACAAGACCGGCTTCGCGCCGCGTCCAGACAATGCCAGCTGGGCTGAAATCTGGGGCATTTCAATCCTGTGCGGGATCGGGTTCACGATGAGCATTTTCATTGGGAACCTGGCCTTCCCCAACACGCCTTTGCTGGTTGATGAAGCGAAGATCGGCATCCTGACGGGCTCCGCCATTTCAGCGATTATGGGCTACATCGTGCTGCGGCTGACGACGACGCATCCCGCAGAGGAGTGCGACGATCAGGGGCAGGAGCCAAGCAAGGCCTAACCCGCACTGGATCCGGTCGCCCTTACCAGGTGCCGGTGTTTTCCATGCTCGCCCATGGCTCTTGCGGTTCAAGATTGCCTTCCTGAAGCAATTCGACCGAAATCCCGTCCGGTGACTTCACGAACGCCATATGCCCATCGCGCGGGGGACGGTGGATCGTGTGGCCCGCATCGGCGAGCTTCTGGCACGTCTCGTAAATATTCTCGACCCGGTAGGCGAGATGGCCAAAATTGCGACCACCATCATACTGTTCAGGCTCACTGCCGTCTTCAGGTGGCCAGTTATAGGTCAGCTCCACCTCAGCGACGCCCTCTTGGCCGGGAGCGGCCAGAAAGACTAGCGTGAAGCGCCCCGCCTCGACATCGAAGCGACGCACTTCCTCCAAGCCAATCAGCTCAAAGAAAGCGACAGTGGCCTCTGGATCGGTGATGCGGATCATGGAGTGGAGATATTTGACCATCGGGCAGTTTCCTTTCGGTCATGGACATAAGCTGTCCGCTGACCTGCGCAAGCATCTTGCCCAAACGAAGAAGCGCGGGAGGGTCGATCCTCCCGCGCTTCCGTTCCTCCTGCTTAAACGCAGGCTATGTAGGTTTATCCGTCGGGCTTAGAAGCTCGCCGAAACCGACAGCACAAATGCGTCGTCGGTGAAAACGCGGCCTGGATCGACCAGCGCATCGCCTTCAACGCCGACATAAGCGCCGGTGAAGGTAAGCGGACCCGCAGCCAGATCAACACCGACCGACCAGTCGAACGCTTTGCTGTCTTGGGTGAAGGTCAGGAAACCATCGGTGTAGCCAAGGTGCGCATTAAGCGTCACCGGCGTATCCGGAATGCCGATTGACAGGTCGCTGTAGAGATACAGGTTGTCAGTGCTGCCAAGCGAGTCCTGATCGGGTGCATAAGCGACACCGGCGGTCAGAGAGCCTGGACCAATTGATCCGCTGATCGAGCCATAAAACTCAATGTAGTCGGTCGGGCCAGCAGCCGCAGCCGCGTCGGGATAGAGATATCCGATGACGCCGACATCAGCGGAGAGCCCGCCAAGATCGCCGCTCCAGCCGCCGTAAAGGTCAAGCTCGGTCGAGCCGAAACCGACTGTGTCTTCATCGAGATTGGACGCCCAGGTGCCGACATAGAAACCAGCCGGGAGGCTAACATCAAAGCCGCCTTGGACAGCAAAGTCACCACCCGACAGATCGACACCGCGGAAGCGGTACTCGGTCGCGAAAGTAACATTGGCAGAGAAGGAAACCGGGCTGCCGCTTGCAAGATCAGTGCTCTTGCTCTCGTCGATAGGCGCAGTAGCGCGCACGACGTTGATCTCAGCACCATTGGTGGTCAGAACGGTTTCGTCTTCGGTAGTAGCAGTGGTTTCGATCGCAGCGTTTGCGGCAATCGTTTCTTCGCTGATAGCCCCTTCATCGGATGATTTAGCAGCGAAGGCAGGGGCTGCTGCAAACAGCATACCTGCGGAGAGAGATGCAGCCGTGAGGCCGCGGATGGACGTGAGCATGACAACTTCCTTGTTTATGTTGTTGCTTCGTCCCACCTGCACATTCGATGGTTACAAATTATTAAACGTAATCTCACTCAAATGCCTAACAATCGTGCACACTTATGCTGCATAGCACAAGAGAAATTACCCACAGGTCCAAAACTGCGTCCAAAATGCACAGCACTGTGGGGTTTCTGCATCAGGTATCATTGCGCAAAGCAGGGCCTGTCAGGCGTGCCATTGGCTTCGTGCACACTCCCTTAAAGCATGCCTACTATAGAGCACCATCCATTTGCCGTTCAGCCGTGATGAGATTAAAGCTCCTTCCCCCCAACAGCGCTGGGACCAGTTCTGGTCAGATAGGTCACATGCGGTGGCTTTCGGGCTGGACGCGAAGCGCTGTTTCATCGCAAATATAGAAAGCTCCCATAAGAAAGTTCCATGTTCGACGCCCTGCGCAATCTGTTCCGATCCCGCCCCCAGCCCCGCCTTGCCGCGGTGCCGGATGGCACGCGCTATTATGTGATCGGCGATATTCACGGGCGGCTCGACCTCTATGATGCCATGATCGACGCGATTGAGCAGGATGACGCGGCGCGGCCCAAGGTGGATACGCAGATCATCCTGCTGGGTGATCTCGTCGACCGCGGCCCCGAAAGCGCAGGCGTCGTTGCTCGAACGCGCGAATGGCAGAAACAACGCTCCGTCCGCGTGCTTGCCGGCAATCATGAAGAGATGTTCCTGGAAGCGTTCGAGAAGGTTGAGGTGCTGCGCCACTTCCTGAAACATGGCGGGCGCGAAACAGTGCTTTCCTATGGGCTTTCAAAAAAGCAGTTCAACAGCCTCACTCTGGATGAGCTTTTCGAAATGCTGCCCAAGCTGATTCCGCAGTCTGAGCGCGACTACATCGCTGGGTTTGAGGATATGATTATCGCCGGTGACTATCTCTTTGCTCATGCCGGGATCGACCCCGCACGGCCGATTGATGACCAGAAGCGCAAAGATCTTCTATGGATCCGCGACCGTTTTCTCAGCCACGAAGGGCCGCTCGACAAGGTTGTTGTCCATGGCCACACGATCTTCAAACGCGTGATGGATTGCGGCAATCGGATCGGGATTGACACTGGCGCTTTCCGCTCAGGTGTGCTTACCGCGCTCGTGCTTGAAGCGGACCAGAAGAGAGTCATTCAGGCGAGCCGCGATGAAAGCGGGCCGATAGAGATTTTCCACGGCGAGAAGCCGGAATAGTAAAACAGCGCTCGCAGCCCCATATGCGCAGGCGCTTGAGGAACAAGAGAAGGCACACTTTTCATGAAGATTGCGATGGTGGGTTCTGGCTATGTCGGGCTCGTATCAGGCGCTTGTTTTGCAGATTTCGGCCACGACGTGGTCTGCATCGACAAGGATCAGAGCAAGATTGATCGTCTGCATGACGGGATCATGCCGATCTATGAGCCTGGCCTCGATGCCCTGGTAGACACCAATGTGAAGGCTGGACGCCTCTCTTTCACCACCTCGCTGGCTGAGGGGATCAAGGACGCCTCCGCCATCTTCATCGCAGTTGGCACGCCCAGCCGGCGCGGAGACGGTCACGCAGACCTCTCCTTCGTCTATGCCGTGGCTGAAGAAGTCGGCGCAAACCTTGCCAATGACGCAGTGGTCGTGACCAAGTCGACCGTTCCCGTGGGCACGGGTGACGAGGTTGAGCGCATCCTCCAGGACAGCGGAACGCCGCACAAGGTCGCCGTTGTCTCCAACCCGGAATTCCTGCGCGAAGGCGCGGCCATCGGCGATTTCAAACGCCCTGACCGCATCGTAATCGGCGCAGAGGATGACTTTGGCCGCGAGGTCATGAGCGAGGTGTATCGCCCGCTCTTCCTCAACGAATCGCCGATCCTGTTCACCTCGCGCCGAACGAGTGAGCTGATCAAATACGCCGCCAACGCCTTCCTCGCGACCAAGATCACCTTCATCAACGAAATGGCTGATCTGTGCGAGAAGGTCGGCGCAAATGTCCAGGACGTCAGCCGCGGCATCGGCATGGACAACCGCATCGGCTCCAAGTTCCTCCACGCTGGCCCCGGCTATGGCGGATCGTGCTTCCCCAAGGACACGCTCGCCCTGCTGAAGACGGCGGAGGATTATGACAGCCCGACCCGCATCGTCGAAGCGGTCGTCAAAGTGAATGACAGCCGGAAGCGCGCAATGGGCCGCAAGGTTCTGGACGCGCTGGGCGGAGCGGACGCCGCTCGCGGCAAGAAAGCGGCTTTGCTTGGCCTCACTTTCAAGCCCAACACCGACGACATGCGTGACAGCCCGGCAATCGCGGTTGCCCAGACGCTGACCGATGCCGGGGTTGAGGTCGCCGCTTACGATCCTGAAGGTATGGAGCTCGCCGCTCCGCTGATGCCCGAGGTGACGATGTGCGCAGACCCTTACGCCGCGATTGAGGGCGCTGATGCGACCGTGATCGTGACCGAGTGGGACGCCTTCCGCGCACTTGACCTGACCCGCGTAAAGACCCTCGCCAAGGCCGCCGTGATGGTTGACCTGCGCAACGTCTACAATCCCGAAGACATGCGCGAGGCTGGCTTTGAGTATACGAGCATCGGGCGGGTTTAATTCACCTGTCAGTATCCGTTGTCGGCGGACAGATCATAGGCCGTGTCAAAGCCAGCGCGCGCGCCGCAGGACATAAACTCGCTCACTTCAACCGGCGTGTTGCCCAGATTGCCTGAATAGCGAAAGTCGATCCGGCGGCCTGACGTGCGGAACAGGTTGTAGGTCATCCCGTCCTGCGTGGTCCCCGTCCACCAGCCGGTGCTAGCATCGTATCGCGCTTCGGGAATGTCGAGGCTGCACAAATGCGCGTTGCCGCCAATGGCAGATCCCTCTGCACGCACAGAGCCATCCTCCAGCTCCGTTAACGTGATGGTCTGATAGCTCGCATTTTCCAGCACTGGCAGAATGCGGGCATAGACGTCCCAGCTGCGCGCAGCTTCGGGCAGAGGCAGAACTTCGAAATGGTAGTGCACCGAATGGTCAGGCGCGAGGATCAGGTCCTGCCCCAGCAGCGCTTTAAGCTGAGCGATGCGGTTGTTGTAGGCAAGCTCGATGCACAGCCGGTCCTCGCAAGCGTTGCGTTCCCGCAGCCAGGCGCGCTGTTCGGCAATGCGGCCCTTACCCACAGCCCGGACCTGTTTCCATGCCGACGAAAGGCGAAGGTCGAGATCGCGCAAATGCCCGTCATACGGACCGCAGATGATGGTCTCGACCGTAGTTGCTGCCGCTGCGCATTCGAATGAAGGACTGTCCGGCTCTCGGCGGGCGACCTCGCTTTGCGTGGTGGAGATCAGCAGCCGCGCCTCTTCGGCTGACACGGTCACTGCTGGAACGGGGTGTTCGGCTCCATCGGGGTAAGGCGACGCGCTGTAGTGGGTCAGGACCAGCTCCCCCTCAACCACAGCCTCTCCCAGATAGAGCAGGGATCGCGGCGACACGCGCGTCTGGTTGAGCTTCGCGCCGGCGAACTTTTCTGCCTCCCAGATGCCAAAGCTACTGAGGTTCGCGCCCACAAGGCTGCTCCCGCGAAAGTCGGGCGCTCCCCAGCAACTGACATCCACGGTGATGCCGCAGTGAAAGCTAGCTCCGCGCAACTCAGCGCGCTGGAAATTGACCTCTCGCAGGTCGATACCCTCGTAGCGCGCGATCAGGCGCATATCGGGCAGGAACGCGCCCTCGAAGGTGGTGTCGCGGAGCGCAACACCTCGGGCGGAGAAGCCCGGCCATGACACCTCGGAGGCCTGCGCTTGCGTGAAAGAGACCCGCTCCAGCTGAAGTCCCTCAATCTCAGAGCCTTCCCAATTGGTCCCGTCCAGAACTGTCCCGTGCAGGCAAGCCCTTTGCAGCAAAGGTGCAAGAGCGCGCATGTCCGCTCCACCAAAATTGCCGCCGCGCACCACCAGGCGGCTGCCTTCGGGCGCGGCCTTGATGGCCTGAGCAAGTCTTGCCGGATCAGTCATCCCGCGCGCATCGACGATCGTCCAATCGCTCACATCCTGATGCAGATCGAAATGCGGGCGGCATTCATCAAGCCATTCAGGTTCGGGCGCGCTTGCCAAATCAGATGGCTCGAAAGGCGCAGACAGCGAAGCAAGGATCAGAGCTGTGAACATGGTTTCCCCCTCAGGCACGGCCTTTGCACAATCGCGGTTTGGCAGGAGATGAACAAGGCCCTGTTTTGGGGTGGGCTTTGTAGTGGGTTCGCGTGCGGACTGATGTGTCAGGGGGCATCATAAGCCGGGTTCTGTATCCGCCCGAGTCTCCCCAAGCGGTGGCAGCCATTCATCTGGGCGGCCTGTTGCCAGGCGCGCTCAAGCAGCCAACCCGGGCCTCTGGCGCGAAACACGCCTGCCTTCTTGCGAAAGCGCGAGGCCCCTATTTGGCCTTGCTCCGGGTGGGGTTTGCCATGCGAGCCTTGTTACCAAGGCTCCGGTGCGCTCTTACCGCACCCTTTCACGCTTGCCTGTGACCTTTTCCGGTCCATCGGCGGTTTACTCTCTGTGGCACTTTCCCTGTGGTTGCCTCCCGCAAAGGAGTTCCCACGGCGGGCGTTACCCGCCACCCTTGTTTCGTGGAGCCCGGACTTTCCTCGCACACAAAAGCACACGCGGCTGCCTCAGCCCCCTGACCCTGCCGCCTTTACAGCAGAGCCAAGGGGTAGGAAAGCCACAAGAAACAGTCAGCGCCCTAGTCGTCAGACTTGAGCAGAAAGTTCCAGATCAGCGCGCCAATGGCTGCACCCACCAGAGGCGCGACCCAGAACAGCCACAATTGTGGCACAGCCGCCGTGTCGGCGTAGAAGGCGACGCTGGTCGAACGGGCCGGATTGACGCTGGTGTTGGTCACCGGAATGGAGATCAGGTGGATCAGCGTCAGCGCCAAACCAATCGCAATCGGTGCGAAACCCGCTGGGGCCTTGTCCGATGTCGCGCCCAAAATGACGATCAGGAAGCCTGCGGTCAGCACAATCTCTGCCACCAGAGCCGCCGTCATCGAATAGCCGCCGGGTGAAAGCTCCCCATAGCCGTTGGAAGCAAATCCGCCCGCGGCAAAGTCAGGCGCGCCGCTGGCGATGACGTAGAGCGCGCCAGCCGCGACGAAAGAGCCGAGCACCTGCGCGACCCAATAAGGCGCAAGCTCACCCCAGCTGAACCGTCCGCCAACCGCGAGGCCCAGTGAAACTGCCGGGTTGAAGTGCCCGCCTGAAATGTGCCCAACTGCGTAAGCCATGGTCAAAACCGTCAGACCAAAGGCGAGGCTGACGCCGACAAAGCCAATACCCAATTCGGGGAACGCGGCTGCCAGTACGGCGGAGCCGCAGCCTCCAAACACCAACCAGAATGTGCCGATAAATTCGGCTCCAAGTTTTTTCATCATGTGTGATCCCTCCCAAATGTTTTTGCTATTCTCACATTAAAGCACATTCTCCCGAGTGCCGCTGTGAGGAATTGTAAAATCGTCCATCACCGCGTTATCCCTTGATCCCGCTCCAGCAGAAGATGCCAAAGGATCGCGCCCAGTTGCGCGTCAGGCTTGCCGGTGATCCGCTCAGGCCGCCAGCGCCGCTCAAACGCCTCAATCGTCTTGCGCCCCTCGGTGATGTCATAGCCATAGCGTTCCAGCGCGAGGATGAAGGCGCCTTCATTGTGGAACGGATCAGCTCGTTCAATCTTAGCAGGGCTGGGCAGACACAGGCCGTAATCCGCCAGCCGCTCCCACGGGAACAGCTCGCCCGGATCAATCTTGCGCATCGGAGCCACATCGGAGTGGCCGACCACATTGGCGCGCGGAATGTCGTAATCCTTCACGATTCTAGCGGCGAGCGGGATCAAAGCGTCGATCTGCGCATCGGTAAAGCCGCGATAGCCGCCATTCGCCGGATCGTGCCCCGGATGGTCGAGTTCGATCCCGATGCTGGCCGAGTTCACATCCTTGATCCCGCGCCAGAAGGATGCGCCAGCATGCCAGGCCCGCTCCTTTTCCGAAACGAGCTGGATGACTTCGCCGTCTTCGGTGATGAGGTAGTGGGCGCTGACCCCCGCCTCTGCATCTGTCAGCCGGTCGAGCGCGGTCTCCACCGGCTTCATCTCGGTATAGTGCATCACCAGCATGGTGATGGGCAGCTTGCGCTCACCGCAATTGGGCGATGGGACGACGCGGTGAACAAGCTCGCTCACCTCCATGTCGCGCCACTCGGGTGAGAGAGGGCCGCTCAACCGATCATGCCCTCCGGCTCGGGCAGGACCGCGCCCAGCACCAGCGCGTCATCCGTTAGCGCATATTGCAAACCCCCGCCCATTTCTGCGGCGAGCAGTGCGATCATGTGAGCGGCGGCGGTGCGACTGGAAATGTCCTCTTGCGGCAGATCACCGTGCAGCGCCTGTCCGATCGTTTCATCAAAGGCGAGCTTTTCAGCCGTCGCCCGCGCCACAAGCTCGATATTGCCGTCACGTTTCTCCGCCCCAATGTCGAGCGTGCCGCCGCGCACCAGCGCATCGAGCGCGATTTGTGCCAGGTTCAGCATTACCTTCACAGCAGGCTTGGGCAGTGAGCTATCAGTGACCGCCCAGTTCAGCTCCACGCGTTTCGCATCCGAGGCGAGCGCGGCAATGACTTCCTGCGCCTCCTCAACCGGGACATTGTCTCCGAACCCGCCAGCCGCTCCGAAAGCGAGGCGGAAGAATTTGAGTTTGTCGGTGCTGATCTTCGCGCTCTGCTCCAACAGGCTGATCACATTGGCGCGCATCTCCGCATCGCTCTCATCCGCGAGCAGCTCCAGCCCGTTGGACAATGCTCCCACGGGTGAGAGCATGTCATGGCACAGTCGCGAACACAGCAGCGCAGCAAGGTCGGTTTGCGAAGTCATTTGGTAGTATTTTCCCTCTCACGTCAGAGCGTTCTGACACACTTGACACACTGTCTAAGGGCAAAAAGGAAGCAGTGCCAATCCTGCTTTTGAAACTCACGCCAAAGTGGCGGTAAACGGGTGCGAAAGCGCGATACATGGTGCGGGAGTTTTACTCCCCGATGATGGCGTAGGAAAGCGCTTCAAAAGTGTCACCCCTATCGCGCCAGAGTGTAACCGTCGTATCCTGCGTTCCATTCCCAGCAATCGCCCAGACTCGGCCATCGCCCGCCGCCATCGCCGTATCGGTCGGCGATGGCTCTGCGGGGCCTTTCGGATGTGAGTGAAAGTAGCCCAGCACCTGCAACCCGCCCTCTCGCTCGGCGCGGTGTGCGTCGATCAGGGCTTGCGGGTCGATTTCGAAATGGGTTTCGGGCGCCGGGTGGACATTGGCGGTGGGCGTGAAAGCGGTCACACGGTTACCCTCACCCAGCAGAATGCCGCAGGTTTCTTGCGGGTGAGCCGCCTTGGCGGCAAAGGACATGGCCTCAAGAGCGGCCCGCGACAGTCCAATGCTGCCACCCCCGTTCGTCCTGAGCTTGTCGAAGGACCGTTTTTCCTTTCTAGCGGTGCTCATGCCGTTCTGGACCTACATTCTCCATTGCCGAGGCGGCGCCCTTTACACTGGTCACACCGATGACTTGGATCATCGCATCGCTCAGCACAAGGCCGGAGAGGGTGCCGAGTTCACACGTGACAAGCTCCCGATAGAGTTAGTCTGGTCTCAGGAATTTGACACGCGGCATGATGCTTTGGAAAGCGAGCGCCAGATCAAGGGTTGGTCGCGGGCCAAGAAGCTTGCGCTCATTCGGGGAGATTGGGACGCTATCTCGATGCATGCGAAAAGTAAGAGCGGTCCTTCGACAGGCTCAGGACGAACGGAGGAAGTAATCGAGGGATTTGTCCCCACCCCCGCACGCCTCGATAAGGCACTAGCCGACGCGACGGAGCTGTCGCGCGCCCGTGTCCAGGCCTTGATTGCTGAGGGACGCGTGGAGGTGGACGGCTCGCCCGCTACCTCTGCAAGCGCCAAGGTCGCCGAAGGTGCACACTTCAACATCACCGTCCCCGCCGCGGTTGAGGCCGAGGCCAAGCCGCAGGACATCCCGCTCGACGTGACGTTCGAAGATGAACACCTCATCGTCGTAAACAAGCCTGCTGGCATGGTCGTCCACCCGGCTGCGGGCAATCCGGACGGGACGTTGGTCAACGCGCTGCTCCATCACTGCGCCCAAAACGGAGGGGGCCAACTTTCCGGCATCGGAGGGGTCGCGCGGCCCGGTATCGTCCACCGCATCGACAAGGACACATCTGGCCTCCTCGTGGTCGCCAAGTCCGACGCCGCTCACGAAGGGCTCGCCGCGCAATTTGCCGAGCACTCGGTCCACCGCCGCTACATTGCGGTTTGCGCAGGCCATCCCAGCCCTGCCGAGGGCACAATCGACGCGCGTTTGGGCCGCTCTGACGCCAATCGAAAGAAAATGGCTGTGCTGGCAAAGAATTCCTCACGCGGGAAACACGCCATCACCCATTACAAGACCCTCACACGGCTTGTTGACGCATCCGTGATCGAATGCCGATTGGAAACCGGTCGCACCCACCAGGTGCGCGTTCACTGCGCGTCAATCGGCCATGCACTAATAGGAGATCCACTTTACGGTAAAACGCCAAAGTCGCTGAAACCCCTCGTATCCAAGCTCGGATTCGCCCGTCAGGCGCTCCACGCAAAGGAACTGGGCTTTTTGCACCCGATTTCCTCCGAGAAACTACGCTTTCACGCGGATTTACCGGCGGATATTTCGGAACTAATCGACGAACTTGGCCGTTTTAATCGATGAAAGTGCCCCTAAATGGGGAATTCTCGCGTATATGTAACCGAGTGGCCTGATCCACCGGATGCCCATCAGGGGTCCGTCTACCCAGGTCGACATTAGAAAGGTTGGACCAAAAGTGAGCAAATCAGTATCAGTCCCGGCCCTTAGTGGTGAGCAGAGCCTCAATCGCTATCTGTCGGAAATCAAGAAATATCCCGTGCTGAAGCCCGAGCAGGAATACATGCTCGCCAAGCGCTATGCCGAGCACGAAGACCCCGAAGCCGCATCGCAGCTGGTGTCATCGCACCTGCGCCTCGTCGCCAAGATTGCGATGGGTTACCGCGGCTATGGCCTGCCAGTCAGCGACCTCATTTCAGAAGGTAACGTTGGCCTGATGCAGGGCGTCAAGAAATTTGAGCCCGATCGCGGCTTCCGCCTCGCGACCTACGCGATGTGGTGGATCAAGGCGTCGATCCAGGAATATATCCTGCGTTCGTGGAGCCTCGTGAAGATGGGCACCACCGCAGCTCAGAAGAAGCTGTTCTTCAACCTTCGCCGGATGAAGAAAAACCTCGACGCCTACGAAGACACCGATCTGCACCCCGATGACGTGACGAAAATCGCCACCGATCTGGGCGTGCCGGAGCAGGAAGTCGTCAACATGAACCGCCGGATGATGATGGGCGGCGACGGCTCGCTCAACACCCCGATGCGCGGCGGTGAGGAAGGTTCTGGCGAATGGCAGGACTGGCTGACCGACGACGGCCCACTTCAGGACGAGCTGGTTGCTGACCAGCAGGAAAAGGAAGTGCGTCACGAAATGCTGGTTGAAGCGATGGAATCGCTCAACGAGCGCGAGCAGCACATCCTGACTGAGCGTCGCCTGACCGAGAAGCCACAGACTTTGGAGGAACTCTCCCAAGTCTACGACGTCAGCCGCGAACGCATCCGCCAGATCGAAGTCCGTGCTTTCGAGAAGCTGCAGAAAGCAATGCAGCGGATTGCGGGCGAGCGGCTGCTTCCCGGGGTGGCGTAAGCTCAAACTAGAGTAAAACTGACAAAGGGCTCTCGCCAGAACTGGCGGGGGCCTTTAGTTATGTGGACTGCAAACGAATCACATTGAATAGGTCTCCACTCCGGTTATGGCATTTGCGTTTAAACCTCTTAAAGTTGCAGATGGTTCTTGGGCAGCTGTCAACGATGCTTGGCGCGCTCAATGCGTCGAATTTGAAGAGGACTTTGACAACTATGCCTCTGCAGCGATTTATGAATTGAATTCATTCGCATCTGAATCTGATCTTTCCTACACAGTCTTCGGTCTGATAGATGACGACAGTGATGAATGCGTGGCAGTTTGCAGCGTAAATTGGACTCGCATTCCTGGCTACAAAGGCAAAGTACTTCGTGTACGAAACCTGCTTTTTGCGCCACGCTACGATTTTGGTGAATTCGAAGTCTCAGATTACGCGCGTTTATTGGCTAGTGTTTTTGCGCGAGCTTATGCACTAGCAACCGGAGAGATGCCTTCACAGCATATTAAGTTTCATCTGCGTAGTCCTGTTGAACGTCAATTTTTTGCACTTGCTGGCGCCGATTTGGATGCGCTTGATGAGTTTAAGGCTGTTAAACCGCGTGGTTCATGGCTATACGTCGATTTGGCCTAGAGGGATGCTAGGTAGGAGCTGATCAAATGACAGTAGAGAAAAGCCTAGAAGCTTGCTTCGAAAGGGCAATTAACGCGTTTGGGGTGACGCGGTTTAAGGCCCTCCCAATTTTTGGCTCGAGTCATCGGGCGCAAGATAACAAGCAAGAGCGAAAAGCTGCATAGCGTTTAGCATCATTAGATATCATAGCTCTAATCGTTGGAAATCCAAAAGTTTCCAACCAAGACCTCTGTCTGACTGGCGCAATTTGTCTCACTTCCTGAGTCGACAATAATCGCCCTCAAGCACACTATCCAGTACCCCGCGATACTCCCCCGAACGCGCCTCTCCGTGGCGAACTAGACCAAACAGCGGCTCTGCAATCTGATCCATCGGGACAAACGCCACCGGGCACGAAACCGGCACCAATTGCGATCCCTGTCCCACTTGCAGGGTCGAGAGCAGGCCGAACATGCGGCGTTCGCGGGTTGCTCGGCCGAGCATGATCATGCGGTATTGGCCCTCTTCTGATGTCATCAGATAGGTGTGGCCTGACAGGTGCGGCATCGAGACGAAGCCCGCTTGCTGGAAGGTCGCGTCCAATCTGTCGCTCTCGGCGAAGACCAAGTGGCCCTTGGCCGCGCTCCAGCGGATGTCGGTGCGGTAGGCGTAGACCGCGTTGTCCTCGCCGAAGCTCGCGCGCAGGGTGAGGTATTCGCCTTCGATCCAACGCACGGCGGGGCGAGCATAGGAGCCCATTTCGGCAGGCGCGAGAGACGGGCCGGTTTCGGGAGCCGTTTGAGATGGGGCGTCTTCGCGAAGAGACGCGCCAAGCGCCTCCTCCAGCCGAACAATCGTCGCGAGGGTGAAGCGCCTCCGGCCAGATAGCGCCTTTTCCAAAGTCGAGAGGCTCAGCTTCGCCGCCTCTGCCAGCCCCGCGCGCGACAGACGCTGTCGGGCGATTTCTTCTCGCAGCCGGAAGGCCACCTCGGCGTTATCAAATTCGCTCATCAGTGACGCATACCCCATCTCGTTCCCCTTTGCCTCATATTTCCCGGACAAAACCGCACAAATCCGCACAATTCTGCCGCGCCCCTCCGGTCTGTGCGCTGAAGCGGCGGAAATTGGCCGGGTTTGGCCGTGGTCGGACGCCTCAACTCACCGCTAGAGAGATACGACTTGACGATGAATGGAGGCTTACATGCGACGAATTGCACAGATGAGAGCCGGTTTTCCCGACCGCGACGGCTTGAGCGTTATCCTGATCCTGGGCGTGGTTGCCCTGTTTGCGGTGACCGCTGTGTCGCTCACATCGCGTGCGGGAGCCAACGCCTCGCCGCACGCCTACGCAGGGCCGCAAGAGCCCATGCGCGCGCCCTCCACCGCATCCGAAGGCGGCCTGATGCTGCGCGCTTCGCTGCCCGCAGAGGATGGGAGCGTCGCCACCGCCATCCCCGCCGTTCGGCTGGGCACCGACATCGTCGCCGACGTCTCCGGCCAGACTGCGCGCGTGACCGTCACGCAAGCATTCCGCAACACGTCGGAGGAATGGATGGAGGCGACCTACCTCTACCCCCTGCCCGATGACGGCGCAGTCGATACGCTGAAGATGGTGGTCGGTGACCGCATCTTCGAAGGCGAGATCCAGCCCAAGGAAGTCGCGCAGGTCATGTATGATGAAGCCAAGGAGAACGGCCAGAAGGTTGCTCTGGTTGAGCAGCATCGCCCCAACATGTTCCAGAACTCGATCGCCAATGTGGGGCCGGGAGAGACCGTGCTGGTGCAGATCGAGTTTCAGGCTCCGATCCGTCAGGTCGCAGGCGAATATTCGCTGCGTATGCCGTTGGTAGTGGGACCGCGCTACGTTGCGGGAACGGCCACAGGCGGAAAAGTCGATGAAGGCATGCACCGCGCAGCCTTGCTTGCGGGTGCTTCCGACATCCTCGCCCCGACCGCTGACCCCGACATGGTCGCGCGGGTCGGAGGGGGCCTCAACCCCGTCTCCATCACCGTCAACCTCGACACCGGTTTCGAGATGAGCACCATCTCCAGCCCCTATCACGAGGTCAATGTGGCGGACGGCAAGGGCCTGACCCGCACGGTGACGCTTGCCGATGGAGCCGTCCCTGCGAACCGCGACTTCGAGCTTAAATGGGCTGCCGCTGGCCACACGCCAATGCTCGGCCTGTTTAGCCAAGAGCACGGCTCGCTCGACTATGTGATGGCAACGATCACTCCGCCCGCGACCCAGCGTCTGGGCGATATCCCCCCGCGCGAGATGATCTTCGTGATCGACAATTCGGGCTCGATGGCAGGCGATTCCATGCCAGCGGCCCGCCGCAGCCTGCTCTATGCGCTGGAGACCCTGCGCCCGCAGGACAGCTTCAACATCATTCGTTTTGACGACACGATGACGATGCTCTTTGGTGAGACGGTACCAGCCAGCCGGCATTACATCGCGCAAGCTAAGAGCTTCACGCATGGCCTGGAAGCGGAAGGCGGAACCGAAATGCTCCCCGCTTTGCGGGCTGCCCTCCGGCCGACGATAACAGAGAGCGCTGATTGCTCGGACCTTCGCCGAAGCGAGTGCACGGAACGTCAACCGTCCGTCCGCCAGGTCATCTTCCTCACCGACGGCTCGCTGTCGAACGAGGCAGACATGATGCGCGAGATCGAGCAGAACCGGGGTGAGAGCCGCGTGTTCATGGTCGGCATTGGCTCTGCGCCCAACACCTACCTCATGCGCCGCATGGCAGAGGCAGGCCGCGGGACCTTCACTCACGTGGGTCTTGGTGACGAGGCTGAGCCGCAGATGAAGCAGCTGCTCGACCGGCTGGCCCGCCCGGTGGCGACCAACCTGAAGGCGCGTGTCGAAGGCGGCAATATCGACTTTGCCCCGCGCGAACTGCCGGACCTCTATGCCGGTGAGCCGCTCGTCCTGCTAGGCCGTACACGGCATCTGGCTGGCACTCTGGTAGTCAGCGGCACGATTGACGGCATGACCTGGCAGCGCCGCATCCCGCTGGGCGAGGCGAGCGAAAGCGACGTCGTCGCCAAACTCTGGGCCTCACGCCGGATTGCCGAGGTTGAGGCGGAGCGTTGGTCGGGCGAGACCTCCTACGAGCGCGCAGACGCTTCGATCGAGGAACTGGGCATGGACTTTGGCCTCGTGACCAGCCGCACCAGCCTGATCGCGGTCGATGACACGCCGAGCCGCCCGGAAGGCGCGCGCATGCTCCAAGAGGAACTGCCGCTGTTGCTGCCCGCTGGCTGGGACTTCGACCATCTGTTCGGCGGAAAGACCGTAAGCGCAGCCGAGTTTGCAGCATTCCGCGAGCGGCAGAACGAAGCCATGGAGCATCGCCAAGCGCTCAACCTGCCCAATGGCTCAACCGGATATGTCCTGACGCTGATCGCCGGCCTCCTGCTCCTGTTGGCAGGTCTGGTGAGCGGCGTGTGGTGGAGGCGTGAATGGCTGGCCGAATGGCTCGCCACCTCCAGCCTCCAGCGGAAGGCGGCCTAATGCTCGCCACTCCCCTCCACCACCAAGTCGAAGGGCGCGGGGTCCAGAAAGGAGTTGTTTCTCATGCCCCAACCCCAAATTCAGCAAGGGGCGCCCTTCGCACCTACCTACCAATGGTCCTCATCGCGGCGCTGCTTTTGAGCGGCGCCGCTTTGACGGCCAAGGCGCTCTACATTCCGGTCAAGGCAGAGGTTGCGCAGGTCCTGCTCGCCCGCGCCTTCGACAAAAGCTTGGAGAGCGGCGCACCGGTGAAGCCATGGAGCTGGGCCGACACCGCTCCCGTCGCACGCGTCTCCGCACCACGGCTGGGCGTAAGCGAGATCGTGCTGTCGGGCGGATCGGGGGAAGCAATGGCCTTCGGGCCGACGGAAGTCCTCGACGACCGCCCGCGCGGCATCACCATCCTCTCCGCCCACCGCGACACGCATTTCGAGTTCATCCGCGATCTGGAAGTCGGAGACACGATCGAGATGGAGCGGATCGACGGCTCCTCGGCTGAGTTCCGGGTGACGCGTTTCGAGACTGTGCGCTGGGACAGCTTCACCTATCCCGGCGACAGCTCGCACACACCGCAATTGGCGCTCGCGACCTGCTGGCCGTTTGGCACCCATGTCTCCGGCCCCTTGCGCCGCGTTGCGTGGACTGAAGAAATCGCATCGCAGGAGATTGCAGCCACCGCTAGCTGATCCTATTTGACGCGGCATCATGATCCGCCGCATTGCTCGCACCACTGCCACCCTCATTGCCAAGGCGATTCTCGCCTTCGTGGTGCTGTCGCTTTTGCTGGTGCTGCTGTTCAAATGGGTGCCAGTGCCGATCACGGCGACCATGATCCTCGACGAAAACTCGATCACCAAGGATTGGGAGAGCCTCGACAATATCGACCCCAATCTGGTCGCCGCCGTCATCGCGGCGGAGGATTCCAAATTCTGCGAGCATTCCGGCTTCGACACCGAAGCGATTGAGAAGGCGATTGAAGACAACGCAAAAGGCGGGCGCATCCGCGGCGGCTCCACCATCAGCCAGCAGACCGCCAAAAACGTCTTCCTATGGCAGAATGGCGGGTACTTCCGCAAAGCATTGGAAGCCTGGTTCACTTTCTGGATCGAGCTGATCTGGGGCAAAGAGCGGATCATCGAAGTCTATCTCAACGTCGCGGAAACCGGCATCGGCACCTATGGCGCAGAAGCTGGAGCGCAGCGCTATTTCAGCCATTCCGCCGCGCGCCTTACGCCTGATGAAGCCAGCCGCATGGCCGCTGCCCTCCCCCAACCAAAGAAACGCGCCGTCGTCAGCCCCTCCGGCTGGCTCGCGCGCCATGGCAACTCGATCGAGCGCCGCATTGGCATCGTCCAACGCGACGGTCTGGACGATTGCGTTTACGAGTGATTCCAGTGTCCAAGCACTGATACGCCTTCAGCTGACCATTGACCTTGGCGCTTTGCGAGGCCATTTGGGGAGCCAAGTCGAGAGGGATCGCGACTAGCACACTGAAACGGGGCCAAACCTAGTGAAAACACTTGCCCGCATCCCTCTTTCCCTAGAGACCGTATGCTGATGTCTGACCCATCCGCCCAATCTGCCGATATCGCGCGCGAAGAGCTGCGCGCGGCGATGGTGCGTCTGGGTCAGGGTGATCAAGCCGCGCTCGAGCAGATTTATGAAGCGACGCGGGTGAAACTGTTTGGGATTTGCCTGCGTATCTTGGGCGATCAAAAGGAAGCAGAAGACGCTTTGCAGGACGTCTACATCAATCTTTGGCAGCGTGCCGACCGATACGACCCGTCGCGGGCGAGCCCTATTTCGTGGCTTGCTACCTTTGCGCGCAACCGGGCAATTGACCGCCTGCGCACCGGCAAAGTACGTGGCGGCGCGGTGCCTGTCGAAGAGGCGGCTCCGCTGCCCGATGAAGCTCCGCTTGCCGACGTGCTGCTGGTTGATGCGGAGCGCACCGCGCAGATTCACGAATGCCTCGGCAAGCTGGATGAACGCACCCGCTCCCACATTTCCTCCGCCTTTTTCGACGGCTACACCTATGCCGAACTGGCAGAGCGTGCCGATGTGCCACTGGGCACGATGAAGAGCTGGATCCGCCGCGGGCTCAAGCGCCTGCGCACATGTCTGGAGGCAAGCGAATGAGCGGGCCTGACAAGAACCAGCCCGAAGAGGATAGCGTGGACATGAACCACGGGAACGCTTTGGCAGCTGCGGAATATTCGCTCGGCCTGCTCGAAGGCGAGGAGTTGGAAGCGGCGAAAGAGCGCATGGCCTCTGACGATGGCTTCATGTGGCGCACCGTGTGGTGGGACAATTGGCTCGCCCCGCTGACCGACGACATGAAGGGCGCCGAGCCCGATCCTGCCGTCTGGCAACGCATCGCCGCGCAAGTCAGCGCTGAGACGCAGGCTCCCGTGCAGACAAGTAGCGCTGAGGTGATCGACATCACCGACACGCTCGCCGCGCGTTTGAAGCGCTGGCAGTGGACCGCCGGGATAACCTCGGCGGCAGCGGCGGTCCTTGCAGCGGTGATGATCCTTGGCCCCGGTGACGGCGTGCCCGTTCCCGGAGCAGGCGATACACCACAAATGGCCGTTGCTGATGCGCCTCTGGTGGCTCAGGTTCCCATTGGTGACACAGGGCTGCGCCTAGACGTCACCTACGTGCCCGAAAGCGACCGACTGCTGGTCGGAGCGATCGGCCTCACACCGGATGGTGTTCACGATCACGAATTGTGGCTGGTGCCTGCTGATGGCGGCGCACTGCAGTCCTTGGGCGTAGTGAAGCCGGGTGAGTTCCTCAGCCGCGACCTCTCCACGGAGATCGCCGACAATATGGGCGAAGGTGTACAGCTGGTCCTGACGCGTGAGCCGATTGGCGGAAAGCCTGAAGGCGTGGATGCGGGCCCGGTTGTCGCCGAAGGTGCATTCTCAGCGGTCTAAAGCAGGTCGGGCCCGTCTTTGGCACGGTGCACTTCGTCGTTGAACGACCTCACTGCAACGTCATCCCCCTCGGGAAATCGAACTTTTTGCGAGTTTCTCGCATCCGCTGCATCACCCCTTGCGTAATTCTCCATGCAAGACCGGGAGGGCTTGCTCAGATGGAGATAAGTTATGATCCCGACTTCCAAGACCTTCCGTAATGCCGCCCTCGCCGCTGTTGCTGCGACCACAGGCCTCGCCGCTATTGCGACCGTTCCAGCGACAGCTCACCACCATTCCAGCGCTAGCCAGAATCAGCGCCCGAACCTGGTTGAGACCGCTGTCGGCACTGGCGTGCACACCACTCTGGTTGCCGCTGTGCAAGCCGCAGGTCTAGTCGAGACCCTGTCTTCGCCCGGCCCTTTCACCGTATTCGCTCCGACTGACACCGCTTTCGCCAAACTGCCCGACGGCACTGTCGAAACGCTGGTGAAGCCTGAGAGCAAGCAGACGCTGACCCGCATTCTCACATACCACGCTGTTGCGGGTCGTGTGACAGCAAGCGATCTCGTCAATCTGATTAACACCCATGGCGGCGAGTATCGCATTCAGACCGTCGCGGGTCCGATGCTGACCGCTCGTCTATCAGGTGACAAGATCATCATTACCGACGGTGCAGGCCGCGCAACCGCTGTCACCACCGCCGACGTGCGCACCTCGAACGGCATCATCCACGTGACCGACGGAGTGTTCCTCCCCGGCTAAAGATTGGTCCCCTCAGACCAGCTAGCGTCGCTTCCGTTCCCTCCCTCCCACCCTAGGGAGCGGCGCTTTCAACCGCCCCGTCCGGTTCCTTCCTCCAAAGGGCCGGGCGGGGTTTTTGGTTTGGAGAATGATGCGCGCAGGGGTGGAGGGACAGCTAGCTTCCGAGTGCAAACTCCACCGCTGCCATTGCGTGGATATGGGTGGTGTCGAACACCGGCACAGGGCTGTCCGTTTGGGAGACCAGCAGTCCGATCTCGGTGCAGCCCAGGATCACGCCCTGCGCGCCCTCGTCTGCCAGCCTGGCGATGATTTCGCGGTAGGTTTCGCGCGAGGTGTCGAGCACTTCTCCCGCGATGAGTTCATCATAGATGATCCGGTGAACCTCTGCGCGGTCATCAGCCTCAGGGATCAGTACCTCGAGCCTATGATGGTCCTCCAGCCGCTCGCGGTAAAAGTCCTGCTCCATCGTGAAGGCTGTGCCGAGCAGCGCGACCCGCGTGATCCCTTCCGCGCAGACCGCATCGGCGGTCGAGTCCGCGATATGGAGCAGCGGCAGCTCGCTCGCATCCTCCAGCGCACCGGCGCATTTGTGCATAGTGTTGGTGGCAAGCACGAGACACTCCGCCCCGCCCACATCCAGAGCTTCAGCACTTTCAATCAGCATTTCGGCAAGCTGATCCCACTCGCCCTCTGCTTGAAGCTGAGCGATGGGGCCAAAGTCGAGGCTGTGCATCAGGATCTTCGCCGAGTGCGGAGAGCCCAGTCGGTCCCGGACAACGCTGTTGATGTGGCGGTAATATTCTGCCGAGCTCTCCCAGCTCATCCCGCCGATAATGCCAATGGTTTTCATTTACCTAGCCTCAGCATTGTCCGCGTGCCCACCGGACGTGGAGCCAAAGGACAACCATTTGTGCCAACACTAGCGCGGCGCTAACCCAGACTAAGTCCGATGATGGATCTCTGAAACTGGGATCGAGAGGCAATCGCGGCACAAGCCAAAAGTAAGAGAAGAGCACCAACACAAAAACAAGAGTAACCGACCAGATCGCCAACCATCTCGGACCAAACCAAGTCGGCCGCATTTGGAAGTCATACTGCATCGGCAGCTTAGCAAAGCGCCGGAAACGCCACTGCGCCCACACACCCGATGAAACGAAGAAGACTAACGCGAAAAGCGTAGCCAATGTCGCTGGATCGCCAAGGATAAGGTCAGTCAACCCGACCGCTTCAATCGGGACGTCGGGGTTGAGAGCGCCTGTGCTCAGGCCGCCTCTTCCTTCGCTTCTTCGCTGCCGTGCACGCGGATGGGGTCTTTTCTGCCCTCAACCACGTCTTCGTCGATCACGATTTCGGTCACGCCGTCCATGTCGGGCAGGTCGAACATCGTGTCGAGCAGGATGCCTTCGACGATGGAACGAAGCCCGCGAGCACCAGTCTTGCGCTTGATAGCGCGTTCGGCGATGGCTTTGAGCGCTTCTTCAGTGAAGGTGAGCGCAACATCCTCGAGCTCGAACAGTTTGCCATATTGCTTGACCAGCGCATTCTTCGGCTCTTGCAGGATGGTCACCAGCGCATCGACGTCGAGATCGTGCAGGGTTGCGATGACCGGCAGACGGCCAACGAATTCGGGGATCAGACCGAATTTGAGCAGATCTTCAGGCTCACTCTTTTCAAGCAGCTCGCCCACTTTGCGCTTCTCCGGATCGGCGACATGCGCGCCAAAGCCGATTGAGCGTTTCTGCAGGCGGTCCGCGATGATCTTGTCGAGACCAGCGAAAGCGCCGCCGCAGATAAACAGGATGTTGGTCGTGTCGACCTGCAGGAACTCTTGCTGCGGATGCTTGCGGCCACCTTGCGGCGGAACGGAGGCCGTAGTGCCTTCCATCAGTTTCAGCAGAGCCTGCTGCACGCCTTCACCCGACACGTCGCGCGTGATTGAGGGGTTTTCCGCCTTGCGGGTAATCTTGTCGATCTCGTCAATGTAGACGATGCCCTGCTGCGCTTTCTCGACATTGTAGTCGGAAGCCTGGAGCAGTTTGAGGATGATGTTCTCGACATCCTCACCCACATAGCCCGCTTCGGTCAAAGTGGTGGCGTCTGCCATCGTCCACGGCACATTGAGCGTGCGCGCCAGCGTCTGGGCAAGCAGCGTCTTACCCGTACCGGTCGGACCGACCAGCAGGATGTTGGACTTTGCCAGTTCCACATCACCGGCTTTGCCCGAGTGGTTGAGGCGCTTGTAATGGTTGTGGACCGCGACCGACAGATTGCGCTTGGCGCTGTTCTGACCGATCACATAATCATTGAGCGTTGCGAATATTTCGGACGGGGTCGGAACCTCGCCTTCCTTCTTGCCAGCAATGCCAGCCTTGGTTTCTTCGCGGATAATGTCGTTGCACAGCTCAACGCACTCATCGCAGATGAACACGGTGGGGCCGGCGATAAGCTTGCGCACTTCGTGCTGCGACTTCCCGCAGAAGCTGCAATACAGGGTGCTCTTGCTGTCAGATCCGCTCAATTTGGTCATTCCTAATCATCCTCGAATCCGCCTTCGACAAGCATCTGCCCGAAGGGTCGGTTTCGGCAAGTGTATAACGGCGCGCCAATGAATCAATCCAAGATGACTCAATTCGGAGCCGTTTTTGGGTCCGTAGAGGTGGTTTTACACCCCTAGAAGTGCATAGGAGCTTAAACCCCCGCATGTCTCACCCCGGATTGGCCCATTATGGGAACGTCCCGGTTTGGGCCGCGCGGAGGGCTAACGGTGAACCTTATTCAGGGGCGCCGCCCGAACCCTTTTCATCGTCGCCTTCGCCTTCATTTCCGGCTTCAGGGCGGGTCTCGAACACCTTGTCGACAAGGCCGAACTTCTTCGCTTCTTCGGCTTCAAGGAAAGTGTCGCGATCCATCGCCTCTTCAATATCATCGAGGCTCTGGCCGGTATATTTGACGTAGAGATCGTTAAGGCGGGTGCGGATGCGCAAGATCTCGCGCGCCTGGATCTCAATGTCTGACGCCATGCCGCGCGCACCGCCTGAGGGCTGGTGTACCATGATACGGGCGTTGGGAAGCGCAACGCGCATGCCCGGCTCACCGGCTGCGAGCAGGAACGACCCCATCGATGCCGCCTGACCGATGCAAACGGTCGACACGCGCGGCTTGATGTATTGCATCGTATCGTGGATCGCCATGCCAGCGGTCACAACGCCGCCAGGCGAATTGATATACATGCTGATCGGCTTGGAGGGGTTTTCGCTTTCAAGGAACAGCAACTGAGCCACGATCAGCGAGGCCATATTGTCCTCAACCTGACCGGTCACAAACACGATCCGTTCACGCAGCAGGCGTGAGAAGATGTCAAAGGCTCTCTCACCCCGGCTCGATTGCTCGACAACGGTGGGAACAAGCGCTCCGGTCACGGGGTCGTGTGAGAACTGACCTTGCGTGCCGTGAGTTTCGCCCGAATTGCCCAGCAGATCGATCATGTGAATTATCCTCGTCCAAAGAAGTTTGCCAAAAAAGCTTGGCGACTTATGTCGGACGCTCAGGCCCATTGTTCAAGGGCATTAACTTTCACCTTGGGGAAAGCCCGTAAAAGTGCGAGGCTGAGGCCATGAAAAAAGCCATCTCCACTCTCACAATTGCGTCGCTCACCGTCTCCATCGCCGGATCAGCTTTGGCGGACACACATTCTGACGGCAGCGCCTACGACGCAGAAGCAGCCGTCGCTGAGCAAATCGCGCGCATCAAGCAATATGATAGCGGCCCAGATGGCCTCAATTCGGTGATCGTCTATTCGCAAACGGCAGGGTTCAAAGCGCGCGCACTGGCTGGGACCGCTCCGTTGTATGGGCGCAGCGTGCTGGTGAAGGATAATATTGAAACAGAGGAGTGGGCGACCACTGCAGGCAGCCTTGCCCTAGCCAACAATTTCACACGCCGCGATGCCCCGCTGATCGCAAACTTGCGCGCCAGCGGCGGTCTGGTGCTGGGCAAGACCAACCTTTCCGAGTGGGCCAACATCCGGTCGAACAACTCCACCAGCGGCTGGAGCGCGGTGGGTGGCCTCACCCGCAACCCGCATGCGATTGACCGCAACACCTGCGGCTCATCCTCAGGCAGCGGAGCAGCCGTGGCGGCGGGCTTTGCATGGGGCGCGATCGGGACAGAGACCAATGGATCGATCACCTGCCCCGCCTCAATCAACGGCATAGTCGGCTTCAAGCCCAGCGTCGGGCTGGTGAGCCGCACGCACGTGGTGCCGATTTCCTCAACGCAGGACACCGCTGGCCCGATGACTCGCTCCGTCTTTGACGCGGCGCTGCTGCTCACCGCGATTGCGGGCGAAGATGATGCGGACAGCGCGACTTTGGGTGTTCCTCGGGTGGAGGATTATACGACTGGCCTCGAGGACTTCTCGCTCGAAGGCATACGCATCGGCGTGATGCGTGAGCAAATTGGCAGCAACGACCAGGTGCGCGACGTGTTCGAGGCGGCGCTCGACGACCTGGAGGCAGCGGGCGCGGTGCTGGTCGACATTGAGTTCGAGCCCAACCCGCAGATGTACCGTGACAGCTTCACCGTGCTGCTGTTCGAACTGCGCGAGGAGATGGGCAAATATCTGGAGGACATTCCAGCCATTGGCGGTGGCCCCGGCGAAACGGATAGCGACGTCGCCCCGCGCTCAATGGCTGACCTGATCGCCTTTAACGAAGCCAATGCCGAGCGCGAGATGCGCTGGTTTGACCAAGAGATATTCCAAGTGGCTGAGGCAACCACCGACCGCGAAACCTATGAGGAAGCGCGCGCCAATGCTTTGCGGATTGCGGGTGAGGAGACGCTCGACCCGCTGCTCGCCGACAACAATGTGCAATTCCTCGTCGCGCCAACCCGCGGCCCTGCCTGGATGAGCGATCTGGTTCTTGGCGATCAATTCAACGGTTCAATTGGCTTTGGCTCTCCCGCAGCCATCGCAGGCTATCCGCATCTCACCGTTCCTATGGGAGCAGTCGAGCGTTTGCCTGTGGGGATCAGCTTCTTCGGCGCCAAATGGGACGACCACGATGTCCTGAAAGTGGGCGCGGCCTACGAACGCGCGCGGTCAGCCACCCTGCCGCAACCCTCTTTCCGGCGCTGGTCGCCCGAGGGCTAAGGTCAAGCAATCACGCGCTGCGCACCTGACGCAGGAACGTTGTTACCTGCTCACGCAGCATCGTCGCCTGGTTAGAGAGGTTGGCGGAGCTCGCCTGAACCTCTGCCGCCGTCGCCCCCGACACCAGTGAAACCTTATCGACACTGTCGACAGTATCGCTGATGATCCGGGTGTTTTGCGCTGCCATATCGATGCTCTGAGCCAAATCCTGGCTCGAGACCGCCTGTTGATCGACTGCCGCGGCGATGGCCGTGGCAGTGTCCTCAAGCGCGATCACCTCTGCCGATACGCGCTTTAGCGCTTCGGCGCTTTCGTTGCTCGATTGTTGCATCTCGCGGATCAGCGTCTCCACCTCGCCCGTGGCCTGACCAGTGCGAATTGCCAGCTCTTTCACTTCGCTTGCCACGACGGCAAAGCCCTTGCCGGCTTCCCCCCCGCGTGCCGCTTCAATCGAGGCGTTAAGGGCGAGCAAATTGGTACGCTGAGCGATGTTGGCGATGACCTCGATGATCTGGCTGATCTTGTCGGCAGAGCCCGTAAGCGCTGTCACCGTTTGATCCGCATTACCCACCGCGAGCGCTGCGTTGCGCGCGCTTTCGGACGAGGACAGGGCTTGCCTGCTGACTTCGCTGATCGACAGGGCAAATTCGTCTGAGGCTGCCGCTGCACCGGTGATGCCCATACTCGCCTGCTTAAGGCTGGCATTGGCTTCAGACACGGATGCGCCCGAACTTTCGACATGCTCGCTCAATTGGATCGCGGCAGAGTGCATCTGATCTGACGCGGTTGCGACCTCGGAAGCCACATCCCCGATCGTTTTTTCGAATTGATCGGCCAAGGACTGGAGCATTTCCGATTGCTTGGCCGCGAGCTCTTCGCGCTCTCGCTGGAGTTCCTGCTGGCGCTCGATTTCACGCGCATGTTCTTGCCGAACGCGCTCAGCCGCATCGCGCTGCGATTGCTGCATCAGGTTGAGCGCCCCGACCAGCACGCCGATCTCATCTTCACGGTTGGCTGAAGGGAGTTCGAGCTCCGTTTCGCCGTTGGCAATCCGATCGCTCGCTTCACTCAGCAAGCTGATAGGATTAGTGACACGCTGCGCCACCAAACGCTTGCCCAAAAGGACGAGGCCAAGGCCACCAAGGCCAACCACAATCAGCGTACCGATCAGGATCTTCAATTCATACAGACCCTCACCAGTAAATTCGCCTACACGGCTTGCCATGTCTTCGCGCAGATCAACCACCTTGCCGATGGTCGTATCCAGAGCATCATAGCGAGGGCCAAGGAACGATTCCTGTTCGACGATGTCACGCGGGGCGTCGCGAACTTCCGCTAGGAGAACTTCGATAGTGCGTAGATCGCGATCCAGCTCCGTCACCCGGGCAAGGAACTCTGAATCGAACGATCCGGCATATCCGCGCAATTGATCATTCATATCAACCGCACTTCGTGCCTGGCTGATCGCAAGATCGATAGTTTCTTGATCATAGCCGCGCGCACGATAGGCGCCCATATTGTCCTTGGAGAGCGTAACCTGGCGCGTCATATTGGCTGTCAGGAATGCGACATCGGTCAGGTCAGACAAGGCTTCGGATCGCTGTTCAACCCGCGCGGTTCCGACCGTGGCAACAGCACCCAAAACGAAAATGAGCAGTGCGAACAGGTTGAAGACCCGCCCGGTTTGACTGCGGATCGAGCCCCCTCGCAACCACTCATCAAAACGCTGAAACATATAGCGAATTCCCAAGTCCTGGTTAAAACGCAGTTCGAGTACGAACTACGTGGTTTGGCTTACGTTGTCAGAAAGCCCTAAGGCACCATGGTTAAGGTCTGGTTGAATTTTGCTTCCGGACGGCTGCTTGAGGTGCAAATCGCTTTCCTCGTTCTCCAAATGCGAGAAGGCCGCCCCTCGCAGATGCGAGAGGCGGCCTTCGCAAAGCCGTTATGGGCGCTGACGCTTACTTCTTAGCGGCTGGCTTTTTCGCTGGAGCCTTCTTGGCAGCGGGTTTCTTCGCAGCGGGCTTCTTGGCGGGGGCCTTTTTGGCAGGCGCTTTCTTGGCCGCAGGTTTGGCATCTGCGTCCTTGGCAGCAGGCTTCTTGGCCGGTGCCTTCTTGGCGGCCGGCTTTTTCGCAGCCGTTTTGGCAGGAGCCTTTTTGGCCGCTGGCTTCTTCGCAGGCGCTTTCTTAGCGGGAGCCTTCTTCTTAGGAGCAGCTTTCGCCTTCTCCGCTTCAGCTTCTTCGTCCGCTTCAATTGCGGCTTGGAGCTCGTCGACGGTCACTTCACGCTCAGTGACATCGGCCTTGTCGAACAGGAAGTCGACGACCTTGTCTTCGTAGAGCGGTGCGCGCAGCTGAGCAGCCGCCATTGGCTCCTGCTGGATGTATTGCATGAAACGCTCGCGGTCTTCTTCGCGATATTGCTGAGCGGCTTGCTGAACCAGCATCTGCATTTCTTGCTGAGTGACTTCGACACCGTTCGCCTGACCGATTTCGGACAGCAGCAGGCCCAGACGCACGCGGCGCTCTGCGATCGCCTTGTAATCGTCCTTCTCGTCTTCGATCTGCTTGAGAGCGTCTTCGGGATTTTCCTCCTTCGCCGCTTCCTGTTGCAGCTGAGCCCAGATCTGCTGGAACTCGGCCTCGACCATGGTCGAGGGAACCTCAAAGTCGTGGCTGCCTGCAAGCTGATCGAGCAGCTGACGCTTCATCTGTGTGCGGGTTAGGCCAGCAGTTTGCTGTTCAAGCTGGCCTTTCATGATCTCTTGCAGCTTCTCGAGGCTGTCGAGGCCCAATTGCTTGGCGAAATCGTCGTCAATCTTGGTCTCGGTTTCGACTTTCACGGCTTTCACAGTGACTGCGAACTGGGCTTCTTTACCGGCGAGGTGCTCTGCCTGGTATTCTTCGGGGAAAGTGACGGTGATGGTCTTTTCATCACCGGTCTTCACGCCAACCAGCTGCTCTTCAAAGCCGGGGATGAAAGCGCCCGACCCGATGACCAGCGGAGCGTCTTCCGCCTTGCCGCCTTCAAACTCTTCGCCGTCAATGGAACCAACGAAGTCGATGATCAGCTGGTTGCCGTCAGCAGCCTTCTTGGTCTTGGCTGCATCCTTGTAGCTCTTGTTCTGACCCGCAATGCCGGAAATCGCTTCTTCAAGCTGCTCGTCGGACACTGGCACGGTCAGCTTTTCAAGCTTGAGGCCGTCTGTGCTCGGAGCCTCAACCACCGGGAGCACTTCGAGCTCTACCGTGATTTCGGCGTCCTTGCCTTCTTCATAGCCTTCGGAGAGCGAAACGGCTGGCTGCATAGCCGGGCGCAGGTTCTCATCTTTGATCAGGCCATCGACCGCATCGCGAATCGTGTCGTTGAGCGTTTGCGCATGCAGCTGCTCACCGTGCATTTTCTTGACCAGATTCGCCGGAACCTTGCCCGGCCGGAAGCCCGGCATCTTCACCTGCGGAGCGATCTTTTTGATCTCCCCATCGACTTTCGCCGCGATTTCAGCGGCGGTGAAGGTGATCTGATAGGCCCGCTTAAGCCCTTCGTTGGTGGTCTGCTTGATAGCCATGGGAGTTGAACTTCTAGCCTTTTAATGCACTGTTTTGAGGGACTTTACAGCCGGGCGAAGGTGGTGCGGGCGAAGGGACTCGAACCCCCACATCTTGCGATACCAGAACCTAAATCTGGCGCGTCTACCAATTTCGCCACGCCCGCATGCCCGAACGAAGCCGCGCGGGGAAACCCAGAGGCCCCCGCGCGCGTTGCGAGGCCCTCTATAGCGTACGCTTCAAAAGGGCAAGCGCCCTTCGATCAGTGATACGCGCTTGTTTACATCGCAGCCCCCTATTAAAGGGCCTCCCCATGAGTGAAGATACATCCAACGACGTCCCGCCCGATCACCTCAGCGTGAACCCGCGCAGCCCGGCTTTTGACGCCGACATCCTGCAACGCGGCATCGGCATCCGGTTCAAAGACCGGGTGCGCACCGATATTGAGGAATACTCGATTTCCGAAGGCTGGGTGCGCGTTCAGGCAGGCAAGACGGTGGACCGCAAGGGCCAGCCGCTAACGATCAAGCTGAACGGACCTGTAGAGGCCTGGTTCGAAGACCTGGGCGACAATCCCCCGGTCGCCAAAAAGGGCTAAGCCCTACTTATCTTCCGCCTCGTAGGGTGAGAAGGCGTTCATGAAGACGCGGCTCGGGCGCTCAGTGGCGGGGCCGTTGGCGATGATCGTGGGCTGCTCCATCGCGTTTTCATTATAGATAAAGCCCGAAAGCGGCCAATGCGTGATGCCCAGATCACCCATTGAGTGATACCAGACGCGCACTTCGCTCCAGTCATTGTTGGGTGAGACGTCGACGGCTGGCACATCGCGTTCGATCTGCCCTCGACGACCGTTGATCCGCGACCAATTGGCGTGGGAAAGCTTCACAGTGCGCGAATCGACCACCTCGCTGACATAGGCGACATGGCCGTAGCGCATTCCGCGATGCGGTTTGAACACCATAACCGCGCCTTCGCGCGGGATTTGGCCACGCTCATACCGGCCCGCAGCCTGAGTCCACCACGTATTGGCGTTGCCGTAGATTTGCACGCCAGAAAGCTCACGCGCGTAAGGCACGCATTGCAGATAGCCGCGCGATGCCTCAGCGGCTGGTGTGGTGGCAGGGACCGTCCCCAGAGCGAACAGGCCTAGGCCAAGTGCCAGTGCAGCGGAGAGCAATTTGAGTGGCTTCAACATGCGTATGCCTAATGCAATGGTAATCTTGATAGCTCCATGACCACTAAGGTTAATCGCGTATTCGTAAATGCGATTATCCGAGCGGATTCTGCGCTCGAAATGGGGGAGAGATGCGACTTTACTTGCCAAGCGGCCTCGCAACCGTCAGTGGCGACACAAAGTTATGAAGCCCCAAGTCATCATCATCGGACGCCCCAATGTAGGCAAGTCCACTCTGTTCAACCGTCTGGTTGGCAAGAAGCTTGCGCTGGTCGACGATCAGCCGGGGGTGACGCGCGACCGCCGCATGGGCGATGCAGAGATTGCAGGGCTGCAATTCACAATCGTCGACACCGCTGGGTGGGAGGATGAGGACGAGCTCACTCTGCCCGGCCGGATGCGCAAACAGACCGAGGCGAGCCTTGAAGGCGCAGATGCCGCGCTTTTCGTGATCGACGCACGCGCGGGCCTGACCCCGCTCGACAATGAAATCGCGCGCTATTTGCGTGAGCATGATGTGCCTATCGTGCTGGTCGCCAACAAGGCCGAAGGGTCTGCGGGCGAAAGCGGCGTGCTCGAATCCTATTCGCTGGGTCTGGGCGATCCGGTGGCTCTATCCGCCGAGCACGGCGAAGGCATTGCCGACCTGTTTGGAGGGCTGTGGCCGATCATCGGTGAAAAAGCCGATGCCGCAGAGGCTGCCGCGGAATTGGCTCTGGAAGAGGCTGATGAGGACGCGCCGTTAGGCCCCCTTAAGCTCGCGATTGTCGGGCGTCCCAATGCGGGCAAATCGACGCTGATCAATAGGCTGCTTGGCGAAGATCGCCTGCTCACCGGTCCCGAAGCCGGGATCACGCGCGATTCCATCGCGATTGATTGGGAGTGGCACGATCCCAAAACCGACACGATGCGTGAGATCCGCCTGATCGACACCGCCGGCATGCGCAAAAAGCGCAATGTGACAGAAAAGCTGGAGAAGCTCTCCGTCGCCGATGCACGCCGCGCGGTGGACTTTGCCGAGGTGGTCGTGCTGCTGCTCGACGCGACACAAGGCCTTGAGCATCAGGATCTGAAGATTGCGGCGCTCGCTCTGGAAGAGGGTCGCGCTTTGATGATCGCGATCAACAAATGGGACGTGGCGGAAAATGCCTCCTCCCTCTTCAACGGGATCAAGCAGGCATTGCATGACGGCCTAGCGCAAGTGCGCGGGTTGCCGGTCTTTGCGGTCAGCGCCAAGACCGGCAAAGGCCTCGATACGATGCTGTCAGCCGCCTTTGAGCTGCGCGAAAGTTGGTCGAAGCGCGTGCCGACCGCGGCACTCAACCGCTGGTTCGACGATGCACTCGACGCCAATCCCCCGCCGGCGCCCAATGGTCGGCGGATCAAGCTGCGCTACATCACGCAGGCCGGCACCCGCCCACCGCGCTTTGTAGTGTTCGGTACACGGCTTGAATCGCTGCCGAAATCCTATGAGCGCTATCTCGTCAACGGCATCCGCGCCAAGCTTGGCTTTGAAGCAGTGCCCGTGCGCGTTATCCTGAAGAGTCCCAAGAACCCCTACAACGCCAATCGCGGAGGCGGCGGCAACTTTAGCGGGGGGGCAGGCAAGACGTAATGCTTGAACTGCTTGGCACCGGGATCGCGACTGAGCTTTTCGAACGCACCGCCGACACGCCGCGCGTGTTGCGCGCGGTGCAGCTGAGCCTCGCACCCGCTTTCCTGCTGGTCGGCATTGGCAGCATTATGAACGTGATGATGCAAAGGCTGATTTGGATTGCGGGGCGGATCGAGCGCCTCTGTGCCAATTCGGAATCGAAGAGCCCGGAGTTCTTGAGCCGCCTACCATTCGACGTCGAAGTGGACTGGTTGACGCGGCGACGCAGTCTGGTTCGGTTGGCGATCAAGTTTTCGACCGGCGCGGCGGTGGTCATCAGCGTAGTGATCGCGATGCTGTTCATCTCCGCCTACGTCGAAACACGGCTGGGTACGCTTGTCGCGGCTTTGTGGGTGATCACGGTTGGCCTGCTGATCACCGCGTTGCTCTATTTCCTACGCGAGACACTGCTCGCAGCCGAAGGGCCCATAGCGAAGGACTAAAGAGCGTCAAAAAAACGGCCCCGTCGCGAAACCGCAACGGAGCCCTTTTGTCAGTTCTGTGTAAATGGGGGCTGGAGAGTTACTCGTCGCCCGCAGCCTTGCTTTGCAGCTGTACGTAGTTTTCCAGACCCATACGCTCGATCATATCGAACTGCGTTTCAAGGAAGTCGACATGCTCTTCCTCATTGTCGAGGATGTGAGCGAACAGATCCCGGCTGACATAGTCGCGCACGCTCTCACAATGCTCGATTGCATCGCGCAGCAGCGGGATCGCGTCTTCTTCGAGCTTCATGTCGGCTTCGAGGATTTCCTTGACCGTCTCGCCAACACGCAGATTGTGGATCGCCTGGAAGTTGGGCAGACCGCCCAGGAACAGGACACGCTCAGCGAGCTTGTCGGCATGTTCCATCTCTTCGATGGATTCCTTGCGCTCATAAGCAGCAAGCTTGGTCACACCCCAATCGTCGAGCACGCGGTAGTGCAACCAATATTGGTTGATCGCGGTCAGTTCGTTTGTGAGTGCCTTGTTGAGAAACTCGATTACTTTTGCATCGCCCTTCATGGTCGGGGGCTCCCTTGTCAAAGTGATGGGGTGCGCCCGAACGCCGGGCGCCGTTACCCTGACATATAGTGCAAGGGAGGCCCTCCCCACAAGGGGCAAATCAAAATTTCTCTTTTAGAATCAGCACTTTGCGATCCGTTCGCAATTGCGCGACGTCAGCTTATATTGCGACTTTCTCGCAGGAAGTCAGAGCGCGTTCCTGGTCCAGAATTTCGCCAGCCTTTGCAAGGCATTGGCCACAATTGGGTCGCTTGCCGAGTTTCGCATAGGCCGCTTCCGCATCTCCATTGGTGCTCCGCGCAGTGTTGCGCAGGTCAGTTTCACGGATTGCGTTGCAAATGCAGATATACATCAGGGTCTAGAATCTCTCTTGAGAAGCGGTTGCAATAACTAGATATGCGAATTAATCGCAATATCAAGTGAAATCGAACCCGCGAATCGCCCTTAGCCACACTTTTCGCAGTCTGTTTCCACGAACCAGCTCGTTCGAAAGCGCAAATCGCATTGCTCCTGAGGCTCGAGCGGTTACACAAGTGGCTGATTTGCAAAGGGTGCCGCTCGGGCACTTGGGGAAAGGGAGCATCAAACCCGTGTCCAATTCATCGATCCGCCGCGTCATTGGCCGCGCCGCTCTTTCCTGCGCCGCCATCGCGACGCTTGCCGCTTGCGCTCTGTCGCCTGAGGAAGAGGCTGCTGCGATTGAGGAGGGGATTATGTCCACTCCCAATGCGGGCGAATTGTGGGAGACTGTGAAAGCTGAGTACCCCGAAGATTTCGCCGCACTTGTGGCACAGGTTCAGGCTCTCGACGCATCAGAGCGGAATGACGAAGAGCGCGTGAAAGCCATCGGAGCGGGATGGTTGCAAGATTTCTTCACGAAGATCGGAGCGGACACAGTGAAAGCACCCGCCGCTGAATTGATCGCCCTGAGCGCCGCTGAGGCCGAGCTCTACAAGACCCTTCAGCGCGGAGAAGTCGATCAATGCGCGGCCATGACGATGGGCAATTGGATCTTCATTGATCCGAGCAACGCCGTCGCCGCCTCCGCCATTGCGCGGCGCAACACCGCCATGGTTCGCGCAGCGGCGGCAGGGCGGGATGACCCGCAATCCTATTCTGAGCCCGATGATCGGGCATTTCAGCAACTGGGCGACAGCATCGCCGCCACCGGCATCGACCCTAACCTGCAAGCCGCACTCAGTTCAGACGCGCAAATGCTGGCGCTCTCAACCGAGGATCAATGCACCCTTGGCGTTGCGGTCTACACCGGCCTTTCCGATCTAGATGATGCGGTCGAGCCAGCAATGGCCGCCTATATGCTGGCACCGGAATAGTGCTTGCTAGCGTCGCAAGGCGAACAGCTTGCGATAGGTCAGGCACCGCCACAGCCACTCTAGCGGGCCGTATTTGAAACGGTCGAGCCAAGGCTTGGACCACAACAGCATGACAATCCACATGGCGGCTGTCAGCGCATAGAGCTCCGGCCGGTTGAGCTGCCCGAACAAGCCCAAAGCCCATCCATGCATGATGAACAGCATGACGATGGATGTGCCCAGATAATTGGTGAAAGCGGCGCGCCCCGCCGCGCGCACACGCTGCGCCAACCAGCCGGTCCAAGCGGGCGAATAGGCCACCGCAAGCGCGGCCAATCCCATAACCATTGCAATGCGCGGGATCGGGCTCCAGCCGATAAAGGCGGCATTGCTAGCGTAAAAGGCAAAGCCCTCCGCCTGCACAATCATGCCAAGCCACAAATGCGCCAGACCGCCGGTTATGAGGCCCATCCAGCCCCACCGGATCATCTTGCCTCGGTCGAACGCGCCGCTGAAGAACCCGAGCCGGTAGAGAGCCATTCCCAACAGCATCAAAGGCAGCGTCTCGAACACGAAAAAGGCCGCATTTCCCAGTGGTAGATACCACTCTTCGGTTAAACGCTTCTCGACCAACCCGGAATAGTCGCCCGATTGCTTGAGCGCGGTCGTCTCCGCATCGTCGGCCAGCAATTCGTCAATTCCGGCTTGGAACTCCAAGCGCAACTCGGCCAGTTCCTCAGCCTCGCCAAAAGGTGTGTCTGCAACCAGATAAGGAAAGGTCATAGTGACAAGCAGCAGCAAGGCTCCAAATAGATAGCCGATCGCTCCCACCCAGAATTGCGCTTTGGCAGTCCACCGCATGCAAGCAACCGCAGCGAGGCCGATGAATCCGTAGAAGAACAGAATGTCGCCGATCCAGATGAAGAAGAAGTGGATCAGGCCAAAACATGCCAGCAGAAACAATCGCCACACTTGCAGCCAGCGCGAGGCTCCCCTCGCCCATGCTCGCTCCATGAATAGATACATGCCCGCACCGAAGAGGAGTGTGAACAGGCCTCGCATCTTGCCATCGACAAGGACATATTGCGCGATCCAGAGCCATCCGTCTAAATCACCCAATTCCACCAAGAACGCGCCGGGATAGATGTAGGCGTTGAAGGGCTGACCAAACACGATGATGTTCGCAGCAAGGATGCCCATTACGGCGAACCCGCGAATAAAATCGAGGCTATCTATGCGGTTTGCCTTGGCGACCGGGCCGCCTGTTTCAACCGCGAGCGCTTCGATATCGACCGGTTCTTGTGACGTCGCCAAACTGTGTCCCCTTGATCCCCATTGAGATCAGGAACACTAGCAGCGCCATTGGCTATGGGAAGCGCCATGCGACGCCTCCCCTACCCCGTTTGTCGAAAAGCCTGATTGGCCAAGAGAGTGTGTGGTATTGGGCTCAGCGATTGCCTGCGACGATGCAGCCCTGGCCCTGACGCTTGAGAGCATCACAAGCGGCTTGCGCATCTGAGCGGCTCGCAAAGCCAACGGCTTGCAGACGAGTGACGCTGCCACCAGGCACAAGCAGCTTGCGTGTCCCTTGGAGTGCCGGATTGGTTGCAAGCTGGTTCCAAAGACGGTCGGCATTGCCAGAGACGCCAAAGGCACCCAGCTGGATCCGCCAAGAACCGCTTGCACGGGTCGGGCTAGCCGCCACGGGAGCAGGCGTCGAGACAGGATCGCGCTGAACACTAACCGGCGTCGGGACGGGCGTAGGCCGGGTTGGCTGGCGCGTGGGCTGGCTTTGCGCAACTTGCGCAGTCGGAGCGCGATTGCTTGCGGATTGTTGGCGGGTGCCAAGGTCAGCCGCTGCCAAAGCCGATGCACGGCGCTGCGCTGCTTGTCCTTCCAATTGACGCGCAACAGACTGAGCCTGCTGGCGCTGAGCGAGCGGAATATATTGGTCCATCTGCTGCAGCGCTGGCCCTGCCTGCGGCAAGCCTGCACCATTGGCGAGCGTCAGCAAAGCATAGGCCCGTACCCAATCCTTTTGAGCGTAATCGGCGTTAAAGTGAGCAAGCCCCAAAACATATTGTGCGCGAGGATCGCCACGCTCTGCCGCATCGCGAATCAACGGCATCGCTGTCGACTGCTCACCTTGTTGGAACAGCAGCAGGCCATAATTGTCAGCGGCTTTGATGTGACCTTTGCTGGCCGCTTCTGCATAAAGCTCGCGAGCACGCGAGATATCAGCTTCTACCCCGCGGCCCAGGCGATAGGCCTGTGCAAGATTGAACAGAGCGTCCGCATCGCCATTGGCTGCAGGCCCGCGCCACTCACTAACGGCGAGCGCATAGTTACCCGCACTCCACGCATCCACCCCAGTCTTGACGTCAGCCAAAGCTGGCGTGGCAAATACAGCCAGGGTCGCAGCAGCAATCGCTGCGCCGGCGGCGTTCAAAGAGGCGTTGAAACGGTTCTTAAGGCAAACAGCCATTGGAAGAGCACTCCTGCATAAAAATCGCAGATATTGGTGGCATGCAATGGTTAGCATTTCGTTGCCAAAGGGACGCGCAACTCCTGATCTTATCCGGACAACAGCAACCTTTGAATGCCTGAGCGCTCAAATAAAGACTGCCAAAAAATATCTGGCGCGGGCGCGGCTACTAAGGGGAGGCCCTGCGGCTAGCTGCTGCGTTAGGCTGTGAACCATTAACCCAAAATTAGGGGTAGTCTGCGAACACGGTTTCCAACGCCGCATTTGGGCGGCTTTATTTGGTCACAAACCAGGGGGACCGAGCGTTGCGTGTACTCGCTTTGGCATCGCAGAAAGGCGGATCGGGGAAAACGACCCTATCCGGACATCTGGCCGTTCAGGCTCAGCGCGCAGGCGCTGGCCCGGTCGTCTTGATTGATATCGACCCACAAGGCTCGCTTGCCGATTGGTGGAATGAGCGTGAGGCGGAATATCCGGCCTTCGCACAAACCACTGTATCGCGACTTGCCAATGATTTGGCGGTTCTTCGTCAGCAGGGCTTCAAGCTTGCTGTCATTGATACACCGCCAGCTATTACAATGGCGATCCAATCGGTCATCAGCGTTGCTGAACTGATTGTTGTTCCCACCCGGCCCTCTCCGCACGATTTGCGCGCTGTTGGCGCGACGGTCGATCTGTGTGAGCGCGCTGGCAAACCGTTGGTGTTCGTCGTGAACGCTGCAACGCCAAAAGCGAAGATCACCTCCGAAGCCGCAGTTGCTCTCTCGCAGCACGGCACGGTTGCACCGATCACTCTCCACCATCGCACCGATTTCGCAGCCTCGATGATTGACGGCCGCACTGTGATGGAAGTCGACCCGGAAGGCCGCAGCGCTGCCGAAATGACCGCGCTTTGGAAGTACATTTCCGACCGGCTCGAGAAGAATTTCCGTCGCACTGTCTTTTCCGCTCCGGGCCAGGGTCCGGGTACCGGTCACGCGCAGGCCAATGGCGTGCATCGTCCCTCAGGCGGCTTTGGTCGCCGGGTCGCTCAGTAAGAGCTTTAGGTAGGGGAGACGCAGCCAATGTCCGAAGCCAGCTTTGCCTCGCTTGGACCGACTTTGCTCGCTCGAAAGGGCGGCGCGAAGCCTGCAATGCGTCCTCAAGTTGCGCCGCTTCCCGGCGTTGTCCCTCCCGATGCAGACCAGCTCGAAGATCTCGGCTGGAACGATATGGGCGCGGAAGATGCGGACAATGCCGCAACCGTTGTTTCGATCAAGCCCGCCGCAACACCTTCTGCTCTGGCTCACGACAACGACGTCGAGCAGGCTGGCGCAGAGTTTGGAACCGACAGTCCAGTGGTGCGCGAGCAGCAACAGCGCCTCGCCGACCGCATTGTTGAAGAACTGAAGACACCGCTTGCTGAAAAGCCGCGCAAGAAAGCGGCCAAGAAGGCAGCAAAGCCAAAGGCCGCCAAGAAGGCGGCGAAGAAGGCAACGAGAAGCGCTCGCCGCGCCGCATTCACACTGCGCCTCGATACAGAACGTCACCTCAAACTGCGCCTGGCTGCAACCATGCAAGGCGTAAGCGCGCAGGCGCTGGTGACCGATGCCTTGGACGCAATGCTTGCTGAAATCGAAGATCTCGACGCGATTGCAGAGCGTTTCAACGGCAAGTGCAAGCACAACTGATTTTTTGAACCAACGAATATCCACTCAACCAAGACGCATACGAACATGGTTAAATTGAAGGAAACGATAATGGCCCACAGTGATCAAAGCCCGATCAAGGCTGACGCATCCAAACCAGCCCGTAGCCGCCAGTTTGGCCTGCTCGTTGGCACCGCTATTGCCAGCATGGCGCTCGCCGGCTGCGCGGGTTCTGCCCCTGCGGCAGAGACTTCCTTTGCCAAAGCTCAAGCCGCACTTGAAGATGGCAAGGCTGATCGCGCAATCAAGCATGGCGAAGAGGCAGTCCTCGCTGATCCACGCAATGCGAGCTACCGCGCCACTCTGGGTGCTGCATACCTCGAAGCGGGTCGCTACGAATCCGCCGCCACCGCCTTTGGTGAAGCGCTTGATCTGGGCGATACCGATGCACGCACCGTGCTGAGCTTTGCGCTGGCCAAGGTTGCCGTTGGCGATAACGGCGCCGCTCTTGATCAGCTGTATCGCAATGAAAGTCGTATTCCTGCCGCCGATCTCGGCCTGGCACTAGCATTGGCCGGTCAGCCTGATCGCGGCGTGCAATTCCTCGTCAACGCTGTTCGCGAAGGTCAATCGAGCGCCAAGACGCGCCAGAACCTGGCCTATGCCTATGCGCTTTCAGGCAATTGGCGCGCTGCCCGTGTGATGGCCGCTGAAGACGTGCCCGCCGACCAGCTCGACGCACGTCTGTCGGATTGGGCCGCTATGGCCCGCCCGGAAGATTACCAGCAACGCGTTGCTGCCCTGCTCGGCATTCCAGTCGCATCGGATAGCGGTCAGCCGCAATATCTCGCGCTCTCAAACTTCCCAGATCAGCCTGAACTGGTCGCAGAAGCTGCGCAGTTTGCAGACGCTGAACCAGTGGAAACCGAAGTTGAGGAAGCTCCGGTCGTTGCTGTGGCAGCTGCTGATAACGAGCCTGCAAACGTCTCTGTCCCGGTCGTCCAACCGGCTGTTGGCGAGAACCAGATGGCGTTCGGTATTGCCGATATCGACACTTACGCAGTTGACGCCGATGAGCCTGCAAGCGAGCCGGTAGTTGCTCCGGTAACCAGCGCACCGCCTGCTCCGGTTGCAATGCCGGTTGTGGCCGCTGCTCCGTCGCGTTCGATCAGCCGCGCTGCTCCGGCCGCGACGCCGTCTGCAACGCCGCGCTTCGTTTCGAACGCCGTCGTCCAGAACGTTCCGCCCGCTGCACAGCGTCAAGAGCGTGCGCCGACCCCGGTTGCAACGCCGCGCAATGGCGGCAGCTCGCAGGCCCGCATGGCAATCGCCACCGGCTCTGCTGCCACTCACCTTGTCCAGCTCGGCAGCTTTGAAAGCCGTGCCGTGGCTGAAAGCAAGTGGGGCGACTTCCAACGCCGCTTCCCGAGCCTTCGTGGCCGCGATGTGGTCATCACCGAAGCTCGCGTGAACGGCCGCACTTTCTTCCGCGTCGCCGCGGCAGGCTTTGGTGCCAACAGCGCGCGCAGCCTGTGTAATGCGCTCAAATCAAGCGGTACCGGCTGCTTCGCTTACGCCGCATCCAGCCCGCCCGCAGGCGCGGTTGATCGTGGCACGCGCATCGCGGCTCGCTCACGCTAAACCTTCCAGAACTTCAGCGAAACTAGCCCCGGTCAGTCCCTTGGGATTGGCCGGGGTCGTTTTGTTTGGGGCTCAATTTCCGATCCGCACGCCGCCCTTGATGAGCGCACGCACCCTGCCCTGCGTACCCATGCGGTCAAATGGAGTGTTGTCGGCAGTCGCAGCCATCTTGCGGCGGTCGATGATCCACGGGGCTTCCGGGTCGATGATAGCGACATCGGCCTCTCGCCCGGTTTCGATTAAGCCCGCCTCGACGCCAAGGAGGCTGGCCGGATTGGTGGCGAGCAATTCAAACATACGCGGCAGGTCGATCACTTCGTCGCGCACCAATCCCAGCGTCATGGCGAGCAAAGTCTCCGCCCCCGCCATTCCGGGTGCAGCATCGGCGAAGGGTAATCGCTTGTCCTCCGCCCCGCGCGGGTCGTGGCCGCTGGAGATTACATCCACCGTCCCATCCGCAATCGCAGCAAGCGCCGCCTGCCGGTCCGCTTCACTGCGCAATGGCGGTGAGAGACGCGCGAAAGTGCGAAAGTCTGCCGTGGCAAGGTCAGAGAGCATAAAGTGCGGAGGCGTGATCCCGCACGTCACTGCCACACCGCGCGCCTTGGCAGCGCGCACAAGTTCAAATCCAGCGGATGTGGTGACCTGGCGGATATGCAGCCGTGCGCCACTCATCTCAGCCAAGCCGATGTCGCGCGCAATGGCGAGCGTCTCGGCCTCTGCAGGGGCGCTGGGTAGGCCGAGCCGGGTGGCGATCTCGCCCGCTGTCGCAGCGGCTTCTCCGACCAGCCCGCTATCCTCGGCATGAGTGACCACAACGAGGTCCAGCATCGCCGCATATTGGCACAGCCGCAGCATCACGCCGCTATCCGCTATCCAAGTCCGCCCGGTAGCTACACCTCGCCCTCCGGCTTCCCGCATCAGCGCCAGTTCGGCGAGTTCGGTCCCCTGAAGGCCGCGCGTTGCTGCAGCCAGTGGGTGAACCCAAAGGTCGGGCTTTCCGCTCTTCGCAATGTAATTGACCCGGCTCGGATAATCGAGCGGCGGGGACTGGTCCGGCATCAAAGCAGCCCGAGTAATGCCGCCAAAGTGGAAGGCCGGCTTGTCGATCGCAAAGACACCAAAGTCGACGAGGCCCGGCGCGATCAGCTTGCCCTTTGCCGAGAGGATCTCATCGCCGTCCTGCGGCGCGATGCTCGCACCAAAGCTCTCGATCACGCCATCGACCAGCCGCACTGCGCCTTGGACAAGGCCACCGGGCGTCACGATCTGGCCGTCGGTGATGATCAGAGGTCGCATCTGTTTCATGCCGACACCTCCCAGCCCTCAACCCCTCTAGCCGTGCGGGTCAACACGTCGAGGCACGCCATGCGGATCGCGACGCCCATCTCCACCTGTTGTGTAATGATGGATCGATCGAGCATGTCGGCAACCTCACTGTCGATCTCAACCCCGCGGTTCATGGGACCGGGATGCATGACGAGCGCATCGGGCGCTGCGCGCTTCAGCCGTTCCTGCGTCAGGCCGTAGAGGTGGTGATATTCGCGTTCGGACGGGATGAACTGACCCGCCATTCGCTCTGATTGGAGCCGCAGCATCATCACCACATCGCTTCCCTCGAGAGCGGCATCGAAGTCATGGAAAGGCTCAGCTCCCATCGCTTCCACGCCCGCTGGCATCAGCGCAGGGGGAGAGCACAACCGGACGTTCGCCCCCATCGCTTGCAGGCATAGGATGTTTGAGCGGGCGACCCGGCTATGAAGGATGTCGCCGCAAATCGTGATGGTGAGACCAGTGAAATCCTCACTCGTCTCCCCTCGCCGTTTCAAGGCCTCACGCAAAGCCAGCGCATCGAGCAAGCCTTGGGTGGGATGTTCATGGCTGCCGTCACCGGCGTTGAGCACGGGGCAATCGACCTTGTCTGCAATCAGCTGCGTTGCGCCGGACGATCCGTGCCGGATCACAATCGCATCTGCGCGCATCGCGTTGAGTGTGATCGCCGTGTCGATGAGCGTCTCGCCCTTCTTCACGCTCGACTGTGCGGCGTGCATGTTCACGACATCCGCACCCAGTCGCTTGCCTGCAATCTCAAACGACAGCAGCGTGCGGGTCGAGTTTTCGAAGAAGGCGTTGATGATGGTCAGACCCGCAAGCAGATCGGTGTGCTTGTCGCGTTGACGGTTCAATGCCACCCACTGCTCCGCCTGGTCGAGCAGATAGAGGATTTCATGCCGTTCCAACTGTCCGATGCCTGTGAGGTCGCGATGCGGAAAGGCCAAGCGCCCCTTAGGAAAGCGGGAAGAATGCGACCCGTGCGGCATATGGCTTTGCGCATAGTCGGACATAAATTTGCGCAGCTTGTCCGCTGTGCTTCCACGCAAATCGCGCCCCCCTTTAAGCTGCGCAACGAACGGCTTGTCGTTCATCGCGAGCTCGCCAAAACGCGTTTCCGACATCGCAAAGCGGCGGCAGAATTGCTCAATTTCCAACAGAATCTCTTGCATGACCGCCTCCTAGGTTGGATTTAACCAACCGTCCAGCCTGCCCTCCCATTTTCCCCGAATTTGCGCGTTTGACGAGCGATATCAGCCGCTCGACGCCTACAGGTGCGAAAAAATTGGCACTTTGGCGAATGACCATTAGGTAAGAGGGAGACAAATACCGGGCCAAAACAGGAAATCCGAACTCATGAGCTTCATCGGCAAAGCGTGGAAAATCATCGTTGGCATCAAGGACGGCTTGGTCCTGATCTTTATGCTGCTCTTTTTCCTTGCGCTGTTTGGCATCCTTTCAGCCAGCCCCAACCCCGGCCAGGTGCGCGAGGGTGCGCTTTACATCGACCTCACTGGCTTCGTGGTTGAAGAGCGCAGCGAGGTTGACCCCATCGACGTGCTGCTTTCAGGCGAAGCGCCCCCCACTGAATTCCAAGCCCGCGATCTGATCCGCGCGCTTGATGCGGCTGCGACCGATGACCGGATCAAGGCGGTTGTCCTCGATATGTCGGGCTTTGGCGGCGGTGGCCAGGTTCATATGCAGGCCATTGGCGAGGCGATGGACCGCGTGCGTCAGGCAGAAAAGCCGGTCTTCACCTATTCGCTCGCTTACGGCGATGACCACATGCACTTGGCCGCTCACGCAAGCGAGGTCTGGGTCGATCCGCAGGGCGGCGCCATCATTGCAGGCCCCGGCGGCAGCAACCTCTACTACGCTGAATTGCTCGAGAAGCTGAACATCAATGTCCGCGTCTATCGTGAGGGCGAGTTCAAGTCAGCGGTTGAGCCCTACATCCTTGATGGCCCGTCCGAACCCGCGCGCGAAAATCGCGAAGCGCTTTACAATGTTCTGTGGGCAGAATGGCAGGCCAATGTCTCGAAGGCGCGGCCCGCCATCGAAATCGAACGCGTCACCACCGATCCAGTGGGTTGGATCGAAGCCTCATCGGGCGACCTCGCTGAGGCCGCGCTGGAAGCAGGGCTCGTCGATCGGCTCGGCAGTCCGGTCGAATTTGGCGAGCGCGTTGCCGAAGTCGTCGGCGAAGACGATTGGAGCAAGAATCCCGGCGCCTATGCCAAAAGCGACCTGCGCCCCTTCCTCGCCGATGTTGGGGGCAGCAGTGATCCGGAAGGGAACATTGCAGTCGTAACCATCGCCGGCGTGATTGTTGACGGCGAAGCAGGCCCAGGCTCTGCGGGCGGTGAGCGGATTGCTGGTCTGCTCGACAGCGCTTTGAGCGATGACGACATCAAAGGTCTGGTCGTGCGGGTCAACTCACCCGGCGGTTCGGCCTTTGCCTCTGAAGAAATCCGCCGCGCAATCCAGCGCTATCGCGACAAGGAAATTCCGGTTGCTGTCTCCTTCGCCAATGTCGCTGCGAGCGGCGGCTATTGGGTCGCAACATCCAGCGACCGCATCTTTGCCCAGCCAGAAACGATCACTGGCTCCATCGGCGTCTTTGGCGTGGTCCCCACCTTCGAAGACGCAGCCGACGAAATCGGTGTCAGTGCGGAAGGCTATCGCACCACGCCTTTGTCCGGCCAGCCCGACTTGATCGCAGGCTTCACTCCCGAAGTGGACGCGCTTCTGCAAGCCTCCGTCTCTGACACCTATGCCAAGTTCCTGGAGCGTGTCGCATCCGCACGCGGCATGACGGTCGAGCAAATCGACGTCATGGCGCAAGGGCGTGTGTGGGACGGTGGCGCCGCGCGACAAAAGGGCCTTGTCGACCAGTTCGGCGGGATCGAAGATGCGCTCGCTTGGGTCGCGGGCGAAGCCGGGATCGAAGAGGGCGATTGGAACGCGCGCTATCTGGGCGGGACGGTCGACAATTACAACTCACTGATCCGTCAATTGGTCTCGACCAGCGCGTCGGCCGAGGCTTCCAGAGGCTCGGTCGATCTCTTCGCCCTGGCAGCCATGCAGCGCGAGTTGCTGCTAAGCCAGATTGCGCGCGATGCGAAACAACTCTCGGGAACGCAGGGCGTGCAGGCCTATTGCCTTGAATGCCCGGTCGAGATGAACGCGCAAAGTAGGACTGATGCACGAATGTTGCTCGAGCAAATCGGCAGCTGGGTGACGCAGTAAGCCAGCCGCGCAGCGCGAAACAGGCGCTTGCAATAGAGCAAGAGCCGCTCTAGACGCGCGCCTCTGTCCGAGAGCGGCTCCGCGCCGCTGAAAACCGGATGGGCGCGTAGCTCAGTGGTAGAGCACACCCTTCACACGGGTGGGGTCGCAAGTTCAATCCTTGCCGCGCCCACCATTCTCCCGAACACCAAACAAGGGCCCATGCCCTTTGCTCAAAACCGCAGCTGTGCGGTCACTGTCACATGACGCCCCGGCTCATTGGAACCCGAACCATGGGCGCGGTAGGCTTGGTCGAGGATATTGCCGAGTTCTGCGTTGAGGGAGAGGCTGGAGCTTAGCTCGATCCCACTGCGCAGATTGAGCAGTGCATATCCCGGCGTCCCACCCGGCGGGATGCGCTCCACATCGGCAAGGTCTCCTGAGCTAAGCTGATCCGCCCGCGCAAACAGAGCAAGTTCCAGCGTGGCCCAAGCCACTTCCCCCTCCCACGCGAGGGCGAGGTTTCCACTGAGCGGTTGGATACGGCTAAGCGGTTCTCGAACCGGCCCACCGACTTGCGGGGTCGTTAGCCGCCCACGCAGCCAGGTCGCATTGCCGAGCAGCGAAAGACGGGAGGTAAGCTGCGCTTCGGCAAGCAGTTCGACGCCTGAAACACGGCCTGAGGCGGCGTTGCGTTTTGCGACCTCGGTCAGGCCGTCGCGCACCTCTCCTGTGGGGACGGTGGCGATGTAATCGCTCAGGGTCGTTGTAAAGAGGTTTGCCCCCAAGGACAGCGCCTGAGTGTCGTAGCGATAACCGATCTCCAACGTGTCGAAGCGCTCTTGGGAGAGGACGAGGCTCGCCACTTCGATCTCATTGGAGCGGCTGCGACCAAAGCGGCTTATGTCAGCGATGTTGGGCGCTCTGAAGGATCGACTGTAAGCGCCCCAGATTTGGCTCTCGCCCGAGCTATACATAGCGCGGAGCGAACCGGAGAGGTCGAACCAATCGTCGCTAAAGGCAATGGCCTGACTGGTGACGGGATCAGCGAACCGGCCAACTTCAGCAGCGATGTAAGATGCACGAAGGCTCCCTTCGAGTAAGACAGCATCGCTAAGCCCCATCACTGCGTGAACGAACATTCCCGCCTGATCGTAGCGCGCATCATCCCCCACCGGGCCTTGCATGCGCTGTGTCGAGTTGCCGCTCACCGGATCAAAGTCAGTGCGCGCGCTGTCGATATGTTCTCGGCTGAGATCGACGCCATAGGTCAGCGCAAGCTCGCCCGTGTCTGCATTGGCGACGGCGCTAAAAGCGAACAGGTCGGAGGTGAAGTTCTGGTCGATCTCGAGCAGATCACTGCGCACCCGCGCTTCGTCTTCGCGGCGCGACTGGTGGGAAAGGGTCAGCTCGACCGAGCTTAGCGCCGCACTGCCTGTCTCTCCGCTCAACCGAGCATAGGTCAGGTTGCGGCGATGGTCCTTCTCGCGCAGCAGATCGGTACCAGCGACGGTTCCTTCAAATGGTATGGAAAAGACAGTCGAGTGCGTGCGCGGCACGTCGTCTTGCCACAGGCTCTGGTGGTTGAACGTCGCCGTCCAGCGCGGCGTCAAAACAACGTCTAGCCGCGCGTCGAAGGCCCGTTCCGAATATCCTGTCTCCGGCAACCTCCCCAACTCAGCTGCGCGCACATCGCCATAGTCGCGCGAAGTGAAGCCACCTCGAAGCCCCCATCGCTCACCCTTGCCCACGTCGAAGGCAGTGCGCGAGGTTATCGAGTGGTCGCCGCTGGAGACGCGCAATGTCTGCTGCCCTCCCGTAAACGCGCCCTCATTCTCGAACACACCAGAGGAGCGCGTAGAAAGATTGATGACCCCGCCCACCGCCTCTGACCCGTAGAGTGAGGAGGACGGCCCTGCGATCAGTTCGATCTGGTTGAGCGTGAAGGCATCGACCTGAGCGAAATACTCGTTCGCGCCGTCGCGATAGGTTGCATTGTTGTAGCGGATTCCATCGATCACCAGCAGTGTGCGATTACCGGTAAAGCCGCGGATGAAGGGGGAGCCGTGGCCCGAAGCGGTCTTCTGCACCAGCACGCCGGGCAGTTGCTGCAAAGCCTCTGGTACGGTGCTGGGGGAGCGGCGCTCCCGTTCCTCCAGATCGACCACGCTCACCGCATAGGGTGCGACGACCTCACTGCGTTCAAAGCGCGTGCCTGTGATCAGGATCGAGCCACGGCTCTGATCCGCCTCGGGCGCTGAGGGTGCCTCGGAGACGTCTTCGGCAAAGGCAGAACTGGGCCAGACCCCGCCAGCCAGCACGGCCAGCGCGAAAAACATACGTCCTGCGGTCACTTCACTCGTTTGCTGCCTGACCTATTGCGGCCAGGTCGGCACCCCGCTGCCTGGAGTGTAGGGCGCGCCCATTTCAGCAAGCTCCGCCTCGAGCGCTTCGACCCGCAGCTCGATATCGCGCAATTGCGCAAGCGCCGCGGCAAAGTCAGCCTTGACGATTTCGAGCGCGCTTTGGTCAGAGCCCGTAACAGGCGACTGGTGCGACCAGCCCCATCCGCGGATCTGACCGATACGCTGAGCGATGGAGAACGGCACAGGCTCGTTCCGGCTGGAGACCGAGCGGTCTCCAAACATCGCAACTTGCGTCTCGTCCATCAGAGCCTCGATCTGCTGGATCGCCAGTCGCTGATCGTCATTGGGCACTGTAAGCGCCTCAACCGCGACCTTCAGGTGCGCGATGCGATTGCTGAGTTCGCCAGCGGCAACACCAGCACCCGAAATCGCGCGGGAAAGCTCGGCCGTCTCTTGCTGGAAGGCGAGGACCGCTTCGCGATCAGTCGCAAGTTCCGGGCTGTTTTCGAGCGCCTTGACCGTGAAGCTCTGCGGGCTCGCGATCGGCGTCAAAATGCCGTTGATCCGCTTGCCCATGGTCACTGTGTAAGTGCCCGGCGTCACCAGCGGACCTGTTGGTGCGCTCCCAAAAATGCTCGGCGTGGGCTGCGACAGACGTGCAGGATCGGGAGCAGCAAAGCGCAGGTCCCATGCCACGCGGTGCAGGCCGGCCGACTTCGGACCCGTCATCCGGCGCACGACATTGCCGTCGGCGTCGGTGATGGTGAAGACGATGGCAGGTTCATCCTCGCGGTCCTCGGCGCGCAAGGTCTCCCACGAAGGATAGGGCGTGTCGCCGCCCGTTTCCTCAATTTCGCGCTCGGCGGAGCGGCGGGCCTCGGCACGGGTCTCCAACCCTTCATTGAGGACGTAGGTGAAGACCGCACCAAAGGGCGGGTTATCAGCATACCAGAAATCATTGCCGTTGGATGCTTGCGGGCCGCCATAGCCGCCCCACAGATCGCCCTCGATATAAAGCCAAGGGTCGCGCACGTCGAACAAGGTCGCCTCTGCTCCGCCGACGCTAGCGGCGTTGCTGCGCAGGGGCGAGTAGTCATCGAGAACGTAGATGCCGCGCCCGAACGTGCCGACCACAAGGTCATTCTCGCGCTTCTGGATCTCAATATCGCGCACGTCGATGGTCGGGAAATTGGCTTTCAACTGATGCCAGTTCGCCCCGCGATTTTGTGAGTAGAACAGCCCAAATTCAGTGCCCACGAAGAGCAGGTTTGGGTCGACGTGATCCTCTGCAATCGTGTGGACCGATCCCCATTCGGGCAGATCACCCGCAATCGGAGACCATGTGCGGCCTCGGTCGCTGGTGCGATAGACGTAAGGGTTGTGGTCGCCACGCTTGTGGTTGTCGAACACGGCATAGGCAACGTTGGCTGAATGGCTGGAGGTGATGATATCCTCGACCAGCGTCATATCCGGCACACCGCGCACGCTTTCCAGCCTGCGCCAATTCGCGCCGTTATTCTCCGTCACAGAGATCACGCCATCATCGGTTCCGACATAGATCAGACCTTCGGCGAGCGGGCTTTCGGAAAGTGCAATCGCAGCGCCATAGATCGAGGTGGAATCGTTCTTCGCAATCGCATCGACGCTCCAAACACGGCCCATGACTTCCAGCGCGTTGCGATCGATTTGGCGGGTGAGATCGGGGCTGATCTTCTCCCACGAATTGCCGCGATCGTTGGAGGCAAAGAGATACTCTGCCGCGTAATAGATGCGGTCGGGATTGTGCGGGCTGATGAGTAGCGGAGTGTTCCAGTTCCACTTGTAGGCGTTCTCGCCCGGCTCTGGCTGCGGGGTCAGGAAGACCCGTTCCTGAGTCCGGCGGTCATAGCGAACAAGGCCGCCATATTGGTATTGGGCATAGACGCGATTGGGATCGCGCGGGTCGATCTGCGGCTTGTAGCCGTCTCCGCCCAGCACGATGTGCCAGTCCGAATTGGTGATGCCGTGCGACAGCGTCGTGCGCGAAGGACCGCATAGCGAGTTGTTGTCCTGCGTGCCCCCGCAGACATTGTAGAACGGCGCGGCGTTGTCGGGCTGGATGCGGTAGAACTGCACAATCGGCAGGTTCTGCATATGGCGCCAGACCTGGCCGCCATCCCAGCTTTCATAAATCCCGCCATCGCCGCCCATAATCAGGTGATCGGTGTTGCTCTCATCGATCCACAGCGCGTGGTCATCGACGTGGCGGGTCGCGTTGCTGAGATCCGTGAAAGTCTGACCACCATCAATCGAACGCTTGGAGAATGTATCGAGCGAGTAAAGCACGTTCTCGTCCAGCGGATCGACGACGATCTCGTTGTAGTATTGCGGGCTGGTCGTCATGTGGCCTGAGCGTTTTTCCCAGTTCTGGCCAAAGTCGCCGGAGCGGAAGACGCCCTGCTCGTCAGGCTGCCCTTCGATGATCGCGTAGATCATATTCGGATTGGACGGAGCCATGGCGAGGCCGATGCGGCCCATATCGTCACTCGGCAGGCTGGATTGCACTTCTTCCCAGCTTGTCCCCCCGTCGGTTGTGCGGTGAATGCCGGACCCCGGACCCCCATTGATCAGCACCCAGACATGACGCCGCCGCTGGTAGGAAGAGGCAACGATCAGGTCGAAATTATCAGGGTGGACGACGAATTCGTTGATGCCAGTATGCTCATCGACTTCGAGGATCAGTTCCCAAGTCTCCCCGCCATCGGTGGTCTTGTAGAGACCGCGATCCCCGCCAGCGTTCCAGAGCGGACCTTGGCTGGCAACAAGCACTGTGTCGGCGTCTTCCGGGTGGATCCAGATCTGGCTGATATGGCCAGAATCTTTGAGACCCATATGATCCCAGCTTTTCCCGCCATCGGTCGATTTGTAAACGCCGTCACCGAATGCAACCGAGCGCTGGGCGTTGTTCTCACCCGTGCCAACCCAGATCGTGTTCTCGTCCGAGGGCGCGATTTCGACGACGCCGATTGAGTAGGAACCTTCGCGATCAAAGATCGGGGTCCAGGTGGTGCCGTTATTCTTGGTCTCCCACAGACCGCCCGATGCTGTTGCGACGATATAGTGATTGTGCCCGCCAGAGAAGAAGGCGAAGTCAGAGATGCGTCCTGAAGGATAGGCCGGACCGATCAACCGCAGCGGCAAGGAGGAAAGCGCGCCGTGGGCCTTGTCCTCATCCGCCTGTGCGGTGGCAGGAAGAGTGAATGCTAGCCCCAGGCTTACGGTCAAAAACGCAAATGCCTTTGAAAGCGGCTTCATCCATCCGAGCATCTTTGTATTCCCCTCTTCGGCCCTATTGGGCGACAGCAATAACGCAGCCAGAGGATTTGGCAATCGGATCAAGCCTTGAAGCTGCAACATGGTCCGGGCAAGAGATGCGCGACACGATCATTCAAGGACTCGGACCACATGCGCGACCTTCGCTCCAAACGCCTCGAACTCAGCCGCCGTATAGCGCTCAAGACCTTTGGTGTCGGTGCCATAGGAGGCCTTTCACTACTGACCGGCATGCGAGCGATCGCTTCTCCGATCTTCAACCAATATCCGTTCCAATTGGGCATTGCCTCGGGTGAGCCTGAGGCGGATGGCTTTGTCATCTGGACTCGCCTCGCACCTGAACCGCTTGAGCCCGGCTATGGTATGCCGGCTGCACCGGTCGAAGTTCAATGGCAGGTTTGCGATGACCGGCGGATGGAGAATGTCGTGGCGAGCGGCACTGCCATTGCCCGGCCAGAGCTGGGTCATGCTGTCCATGTCGAAGTTGCCGGATTAATGCCGAACCGCCCCTATTGGTATCGCTTTACCTCGGGGCGCGAGCGGAGCGGCGTGGGCCGGGCGAAGACTACGCCCGCTTTGGGCCAACCCATCGAAAACGTGCGCTTCGCCGTTGCCGGGTGCCAGAATTACGAGGAAGGCTATTACACAGCCCACCGTTACTTGGCGGCAGAAGAGCCCGACTTCGTGTTCTGCTATGGCGACTACATCTACGAATATCGCGGCAATCGCATCCGCAATTTCTGGGACGGCCCGCGCGAAATGGTACGGAACCACGCGGGGCAAGAGATCTACACGATCGACGATTACCGGCGCCGCTATGCGCAGTACAAGATGGACGCCGACCTCCAGGCCGCTCACGCCGCTGCACCGTGGTTTGTGACCTGGGACGATCACGAGATCGATAACAACTGGGTCGCGGACATCGATCAGGACGGTACGCCGGAGGCCTTCTTCAAGCTGCGCCAGCAAATGGCGATGCAGGCTTATTACGAAAATATGCCTCTGCGCGCTTCCTCGTTGCCTATTGGGCCGCAAATGCAGCTGTATCGCCAGGCGCGTTACGGCGATCTGCTCGACCTCAATCTGCTCGACACGCGGCAATATCGCAGCGATCAGCCGTGTGATGACCAGTGGGGCGTTGAGTGTGCAGACATCAGCCGTGCGCAGGCAGAGGTACTGGGACGCCAGCAGGAAGGCTGGCTGTTCGACAAGCTTCGGAATACGCAGAGCCGCTGGCAGGTGCTCGCGCAACAGATCATGGTCATGGACCTTGACCGCAAGCCGGGCGAAGGCTCGACCGAGAATCTCGACAGCTGGGCCGGATACCGCGCCCCACGTGAGCGCGTGCTTAGCCAGATTGAACAACTCGGCCTCGATAGCGTTGTTGTTCTTACCGGAGACGAGCACCAGAACTATGCGGGTGAGCTGCATATTGACGGCCAGCGCCCCGGTGCAAAACCGATTGCGACGGAGTTCGTCTCGACCTCCATCACATCGGGAGGCGATGGGGAAGACCAGCGATCCTCCACCAAGCTGATCCAGCAAGAGAATGAAAGCCTCAAATGGCACAATTCGCAGCGCGGCTATGTGATGTGCGACGTGTCGCGCGACCAGTGGACGACAGAGTTCAAAACGCTCGATCGAGTGACAACACGCGGTGGAGAGCTCAAGACCCGGATGACAATGGCGGTGGCTCACGGTCAGCCGGGGTCACTGGCCGAGGCCTAATCACTGCTAGCCTCCGCGCGTTTCTCTCGGCATATGCAGGCCAAGGGATCAACGGGAGGGCTTGGGATTGGCCGACACGAACACTACTGGAACGGGCGCTGCGGACACGAAAACGTGGCAGATGCCCGATACTCTGCTGTTGCTTTTCATCCTTGCGGTAATCGCCTGGGGTGCGACTTTCATCTTTACGCCGGGCGCTTTCGCGGTTGACGGAGAGCCGGCCCGAATTGTTCCGGGCAGCTTTGTTTCTGCCGATGGCCCTGCCCCGGCCCCGATCCTGGGCGATGCGGAGCGCACCGGCTTTCTCGACTTTCTGTTTGCAGGGCTTGTCACCGGAGACCGCTATTCGCCGACCGTGGGCCTGATGGCATTCATCCTGATCCTTGGCGGCGTGTTCGGTATGATTGCCCGCACGCGATCCGTGGACGCAGCAATTGCCGCAGCCTTGCCCAACGGAAAAGCGCGCAGCGAGACGCTGATCGTAACCCTTTTCATCGCCTTCTCCCTCGCCGGAGCGATCTTTGGCATGGCAGAGGAGGCGATTGCGCTAACGCTGGTGCTGACCCCTGCGCTCAGCCGAGCGGGCTACAATCCGATGACCGCTTTGTTGGTCTGTTTCGGAGCAACCCAGATCGGTTTCGCGACCAGCTGGACCAACCCGTTCAGCGTCATTATCGCGCAGTCTATTGCCGGCCTCCCGCCTCTGTCCGGCATGGAGCTGCGGATCGCAATGTGGGTGGGTTTCACCCTGCTCGGCGCAGCGTATATCTGGCATTATGCGCGGCGTGTTCGTCTGAGCAATGCATCCAAACCCGCCGCCGAACATGGAGCCGATGCCATTGCGGACATCCCGCCCTATCAATGGGCGCACGGCCTCATCATCATTGGTCTGATCGCAGTTATCGGCTGGATCGCATGGGGCGTGGGCGCGAAAGGCTATTACCTCGCAGAGATAGCGGCGCAGTTCTTCACTCTAGGGATTGCGGTGGTCCTGATCGCACAGATTGCGAAGCTGCCGGGATGCAATCTCAACGCGATGATGGAAGCGTTCTACGAAGGAGCCGCGGGCCTTCTTCCTGCCGCGTTGATCGTGGGCGCAGCCAAGGGGATCATCCTGTTGATGGGCGGCGACAGTCCAACGGCAGCAAGCTTGCTCAACACGCTGCTCAATTCGCTGTCTGGCCTGACCGCGGCCGCACCGGAGTGGCTCACCGCCTGGGTCATGTATGCCGCGCAAAGCGTCATCAACCTATTCATCACGTCGGGCTCGGGTCAGGCGAGTGTGACCATGCCGATCATGGCTCCGCTGGCTGACCTGTCGGGTGTTACTCGGCAGACGGCTGTGCTTGCATTCCAGCTGGGCGATGGGATCACCAATTTGATCGTGCCAACCTCAGCGGTGCTGATGGGCTGTCTGGCGGCGGCGAAGGTGTCCTACATGGAGTGGATGGCCTTTATCTGGAAGCCCATGGTCGTCCTGATCACGCTTTCTTCGATTATGGTTTTGGGAGCTCATGCTGGCGGGTATTGAGGGCGCCTAATGAACGTCAACTTCACATGACGTCAAAGAATCGATACACCACCTGCCCATGCACCTGTTCGAGACTCTTATTGTCTTTCACGTCATCGCCGGCACGGTCGGGCTGATCGCGTTTTGGGTGCCGATTGCCACCCGCAAAGGAGCCTCCAACCACCGCCGATGGGGGCGCATTTGCTGCTATGGTTTTATGGGAGCCGGCGCGCTCGCCGTCATCATGGCGCTGCTCTCGCTCTATGGGCCGGAGGAGCGCATTCCCTCCGTCACAGACCGTGATCTTTTCGCCGGATTGTTCGGCTGGATGATGCTCTATCTCGGCATTTTGACGATCGGTTTTGCCGATTACGGCCTCGCCGTGGTCAAGCACTCGCGCGACCGCACCGCCTTGCGCCGCCCGCGCTACCAGATCGTCATCGCAGCCGTCCTCCTCTCCGCCCTGCAATGCGGTCTCTACGGTTTCTCCATTGGCGAGCCGCTGATGATGGGCGTCGCGCTGCTTGGCCTTGTCGCCATGAGCATCCAGCAGCTCTTCATCTGGAGAGCCGAAGCGCCCACGCCCCAATCCTATGTCGGAGAACACTTCCGCGCGCTCATTGGCATGGGCATCTCCGCCTACACCGCCTTCATGTCGGTCGGCATGATCCGCTGGGTGCCAGAGGAAGTCTTCAACCCGCTCGTCTGGGCCGGGCCGAGCGTCATCGGCGTCGCGCTGATCGTCTGGTTCTCGCTTAAGATGAAGCCGAAACCCAGCAAGGCAAGCACAGCCAAAGCGCGCGCCTAGCCTTTCGCAATACCGTTTTCGAGCAGGTGGTTGGCCCGCGCCGCCACGTCCGATAACGGAGCATCTGTGCCCTCCTCCGCCCACACCGCATAGCGCAGGCCGATAAAGACGTTCATACCCATGATCGCCCAGGCCTCAAGTTCGCCCAGATCGGACCGGAACGCGCCCATGTTAGCGCCCGCCTGCAAACGGTCCGCGATGCGCCCCGCAATCGTTTCATAGTGCGCGCGGTAGCTCGCCGGATCGACGAATTCCGCCTCGTCAATGATACGGTAGATTTCCTTGTGCTCGCGCGCGAACTCCAGAAACGCGGCCAGCGCCGCCTCCTCGATTTTGAGCGGGCTCATATCCTCTGACAGAGCCGAGCGCGCGCTGCTCATGACATTGCCGCTCATATCGTTGACGAGCGCGCGGAACAGCGCATCCTTGCTGTCGAAATAGGTGTAGAATGTACCCAAAGCGACGCCCGCTCGTCGGGTGATCGAGCTGACTGAGGCTTCGTGAAAGCCCTTCTCTCCAAACTCGGTCGCAGAGGCATCGAGCAGCTTGCGCAAAGTCCGCCGCCCGCGCTCTGTGCGCGGGACTTTGTCCTCCGCCATCACCATATCTGGGTCACTCATGCCCTCTCCCTACCCGTTTTTGACTAAGCGCAAAAATCTCCTTGCACAAGAACAAACTTGAAAGTTGGTTCAACTTTCAATAATGGTCCCTTCAACAACAGGTTTGGGAGAGAAACCGATGACCGGATTGACCACACTTTCACGCGCTGCGCTGCTGTCTGGCTGCGCTGCCATTGCTACCTTTGCCGCCCCCGCAGCCGCGCAGGACGGGGCCATCGGCACAGCGTCAGAAGAGGCAGAGCAAAGCGGCAACACCATCATCGTCACCGCGCGTCGGCGTGAGGAACGTCTGCTCGACGTTCCAATCTCGGTTTCCGCCATCAGCGGGGAGCAGTTGGAGCAGCAAGGCGTGCTCGAGATCACCCAAGTGGCGCAGACCGTGCCCAACATCACTCTCGAAGTCAGCCGCGGCACCAACACCACGCTGACCGCTTTCATTCGCGGCGTCGGACAGCAGGACCCGGTTGCGGGTTTTGAGGCGGGCGTCGGCGTCTATGTCGACGACGTGTACTTGAACCGCCCGCAGGCCGCTGTGCTCGATGTCTATGATGTTGAGCGGATTGAGGTGCTGCGCGGACCGCAAGGCACGCTCTATGGCCGCAACACAATCGGCGGCGCGATCAAATATGTGACCGCGCGGCTGCCTGATGAGACTTCGCTGTCTGTGCGCGGAACGCTTGGCAATTTCGATCAGGCCGACCTCATCATCACCGGCTCGACGCCGATCACCGACAACCTCACCATTGGCGCAAGCGGCGCGCGGCTGTCGCGCGGCGGCTTTGGCGAGAATCTCAATCTCGGCACAGAGAATTACAACAAGGATGTCTGGGCGGCGCGCGGCACGATTGAATTCGATAGCGGCCCTGTCTTCATCCGCCTCTCGGGCGATTATGTGAAGGACAATTCCGAAGCGCGCCAAGGCTCACGCCTGATCCCCGGCCTCTTCACCGGAGCGCCGGTGCTCGACTCGGTGTTCGACACACGCGCTGGTTTGAATGTGGTCGACCAAGAGGTCGAGGCCTATGGCGGCGCGCTCAACATCGCGATTGAGCTGTCCGACACGATTACGCTGAAATCAATCACCGGCTATCGTGAAGACAGCTCGACCACGCCGATTGACTTTGACAGCCTGCCCGCGGCTGACTTGGACGTTCCCGCGATCTACGAGAACGACCAGATTAGCCAGGAATTGCAGCTGCTCTATGAAGGGGATCGCCTGTCCGGCGTTGTCGGGTTCTACTACCTCGACGCCAATGCTTTCACCGCCTTCGACGTGGCTTTGTTCAACACGGGCGATCTGATTTCGCTTCCCGGCCTCAACGCTCAGACTTTGGGCGATGTCGATACGGAGACTTACAGCTTCTTCGGCGACTTCACCTATGAGCTGACCGACACGATCTCGGTCTCAGTCGGCGGGCGCTACACTAATGACAAGCGCACCAGCCGAGTACTGCGCACGACCTTTATCGGCGGCTTCTCCGATCTGTTCATCCCGAACAGTGCGGCGATCCCGATTGCGGTGACGAGCGATTTCCAAGGCAGCGAGACCTTCACCGACTTCAATCCACGCGCCTCGATCAGCTGGCAGCCGGACCGCAATCACAACATCTACTTCACCTATTCACAAGGCTTCAAAGGCGGCGGCTTTGACCCGCGCGGCCAGACCACCGCAGCGCCCGATCTGGATGGTGACGGAGACATCGACTTCGACGACCAATTCGAATTTCTGCGCTTCGCTCCCGAAACGGTCGACAGTTTTGAGCTGGGCTGGAAGGCGAGCCTCCTCGACAACCGGCTGAACATCGCGACGGCCATCTTCTTTGGTCAATATGATAATGTGCAGATCCCGGGCAGCGTCGGGCTCGACACCGATGGCGACGGCACCAATGACAGCTTTATCGGCATCACGTCCAACGCGGCGTCGGCTGACATCAATGGCTTCGAATTTGAAGGCAGCGCGCTGGTGGGAGAAGACTTTGCTGGCGAAGGCAGTCGGTTCAGCGTCAATTGGTCGCTCGGCTACATTGATGCCAAGTTCAACACGTTCATCGACGCGCTCGGCAATGATGTGGCGGACCAACGCGTGTTCCAGAACACGCCGGAGATCACCGCGCATATGGGCTTTAACCTCGGCGTGCCTGCGGGCGACGGGATGGTCGATTTCATCGGCGTCGCCTCGCTGCGTTCCGATGCGAGCCAGTTTGAATCGCCCAATCCCTTCCTCGACCAAGACGGCTTCGTGCTGGCCGATGCTAGCATCGTTTACACCGCTGACTCGGGCCGTTTCTCGATCGGCGCCCATGCGAAGAACATCTTCGACAAGGAATACATCGTCGCGGGCTACAATTTCGTCGCGGGCGGCACGCCTCCGGGCACGCCGTTTACGCCGACACTAGGCCTCGAAGGCACGCTGACCGGCTTTTACGGCGATCCCCGGCGCTTCTACGTGACGGCCGAGGTCAATTTCTAAGAGGCTCCTCTCCAACGCCTCTATCGCGGGTCGGCGGGCTTTCCGGGGGGAGGGCCCGCCGATCTGCTCTTTTCTTGGAAGCGCTAAGCGGGCATAGGCGCGTGCCATGCATGATATTCGCGAAATACGAGAGAATCCGACAGGTTTTGACGCTGGCCTTGCGCGCCGCGGGCTGGAGCCTGTCGCTGCCTCACTTCTCGCTCTGGACGAGGAACGCCGCGCGCTGACGACGCAGCTGCAAGAGGCGCAGAGCCGCCGCAACGAAGCTTCGAAAGCCATCGGCCAAGCCATGGGCAAAGGCGACACGGAAACCGCTGAGGCGCTGAAGGACGAGGTTGCCGAGCTTAAGCAGACTATGCCCGATCTGGAAGAGCGCGAGCGGGCCGCTGCAAAGGCGCTCGAAGACGCGCTGCTGGTCCTCCCTAACCTCGTCGATCCGTCCGTCCCCGATGGCGAGAGCGAGGACGACAATGTCTATTTGCGCGAATGGGGCGAGAAGCCCGACTTCGCCTTCGACCCGGCCGAACACGCTGACATTGCCCCCGCACTCGGCATGGATTTCGAGACCGGCGCCAAAGTCTCCGGCGCGCGTTTCACGTTCCTGCGCGGAGATATGGCGCGGCTGCACCGGGCGCTGGGGCAGTTCATGCTCGACAACAACACCCGGAACCACGGCTTTATCGAGTGCAATCCGCCGCTGCTCATCAACGAGGCATCGGGCTACGGCACCGGCCAGTTGCCCAAGTTCTCAGAGGATCTGTTCCGCACGACCGATGATCGCCTGCTGATCTCGACTTCCGAGATGGTGCTGGGCAATTCCTTCCGCGGCAATCTGTATGATGCGGGCGACTTCCCGATGCGCCTCACCGCGCTGACCCCCTGCTTCCGATCCGAGGCAGGGTCAGCAGGGCGCGATACGCGCGGCTTCATCCGCCAGCACCAGTTTGAGAAGGTCGAGATGATCGTCGCCTCTCTGCCCGAAGAGGCCGAAGCCGAGCTCGACCGGATCACCGCCATCGCCGAAGGTCTGCTCCAACAGCTTGGCCTGCACTACCGCGTCATGGCTTTGTGCACAGGCGATATGGGCGCGGCGATGATGAAAACCTACGACCTTGAAGTGTGGCTGCCGGGCCAAGGCGCCTATCGTGAGATCAGTTCATGCTCGGACGGAGGCACCTACCAGCCGCGCCGGATGAATGCGCGCTACCGGCCTGAGGGTTCCAAGAAGAGCGAGTATTTCCACCTCCTCAACGGCTCCGGCCTTGCAGTCGGACGCACTTTGGTCGCGATCATTGAGAACTACCAACAGGAAGATGGCAGCGTTCTGGTGCCTGAAGCGCTGATCCCCTATATGGGCGGAGTGACCAAGCTCGAGCCGATCAGCTAATGAAAATCCTCGTTACCAATGACGACGGTTATCACGCACCCGGCCTGACGGTTCTGGAAGAGATTGCCGCGCAATTCTCCGAAGATGTCTGGGTCTGCGCACCGTCGGAAGAGCAATCGGGCGCGGGCCACTCGCTGACCCTCAACCGCCCGGTTCGTTTGCAGAAATTCGGCGAGCGGCGCTACGCTGTCACTGGCACGCCGACCGACAGCGTCTCCATGGGCCTGCACAAAGTCGTCGACAGCCCGCCCGACCTCATCCTCTCCGGCGTCAATCGCGGAGCCAATTTGGGCGATGACATCACCTATTCGGGCACGGTCTCAGCCGCGATGGAGGGCGCGCTGGCGGGCATCCGCTCGATTGCGCTGAGCCAGGTTTACTCCAGCGAGACACGCGGCACGGAGCACGAATTCGCCTCAGCCCGCGAATGGGGGCCGAAGATCATCGAGCCGCTGCTCGAAGCGCCCTTTGCCGAGCGCACTCTGGTCAACGTCAATTTCCCGCCGCTCGCCCCCAAGGGCATCCGTATCACGCGGCAGGGCTTCCACGATTACTCCCGCGGCAGCGTCGTTGAAGGCACCGATCCGCGCGGGCACCCCTATTTCTGGTTTGGCCTCCACCCCTTTGAGCACACGCTCGACCATGGCACCGATCTGGAGGCGATTGAGGACGGCTATGCATCGGTCACGCCGCTGCAATTGGACCTCACCCATTATTCCAGTATCGATACGCTAGCAGGCCGGTTCGAGAGCTAGAGGGAGCAAGAGGGGCGTGGCACAGCGTAAAATCTCGACCCTGATGCCGAGCAACCCGGCAAGGCCGCGTCCGTTGCGCCGTTTCCAGCCCTTGCGGCGCGCGGTCAAACTGCCGGTCTGGGCTGATCTGAGCTTGCGTCTGGGAGCAGCCCTTTTCCTGATCTTTGTCGTGGTGATGATCCACTGGTTTGACCGCGACGGGCTGGTCGACAGCGCGGATGGCCATGTCAGCTTCCTCGACATCGTCTATTTCACGATGATTTCCATCACGACGACCGGCTTTGGCGACATCACGCCTGTATCGGACAGCGCTCGCCTGAAAGAGGCAGTGATTGTCACGCCGATCCGGTTTCTCGTCTTCTTCATCTTTGTGGGCACGGCCTACAATTTTCTAATTAAGCGCAGTTGGGAGAAATGGCGCATGACCCGTATCCAGGAACAGCTTTCGGATCATGTCGTCGTGCTCGGCTATGGCGTGTCTGGCTCACAAAGTGTCGAGGAACTGATCGAGCGCGGCACGGACGCTGAGAAGATCGTCGTCGTCGACCCGAGCGAGGAGCGTCTGAAGGAGGCGGAGAAGCTGGGCGTCAACGTCCTCGCCGCCGATGCGACGCGCGATGAGACTTTGAAGGCAGTGCGGATTGAGACCGCGAAGAACGTGCTGGTCTCCGCTGGCCGAGACGACACCTCGATCCTGATCGTCCTCACCGTGCGGCACTTGGCCCCGCGCGTGCCGATCAGCGTCGTGGTGCGCGCCGATGACAACGAGCTGCTCGCTCGCCAAGCGGGTGCAACCAATGTCATTAACCCGGTGCGCTTTACCGGCCTGCTGCTCGCCGGCAGCGCCAACGGCCCGCATATTGCCGACTATCTCGCCGACCTCGCCTCCGTCTCAGGACGGGTGCATCTAGTCGAGCGGGTCGTCACTGAAGACGAATGCGGCTCCTCCATCGCCGAGCTCAGCACCGGCGGCAGAGGCCTGCGCATCTACCGCAATGGCCGCGCCATCGGCTTCTGGGAGGACGAATGCCAAAGCCTCCAGCCCGGCGACGTGATCGTCGAGATCGTGCCGAGTGAGAATGGCCACACCAACGGCGACTCTCACTAATCTGGCACTCAAACGACGCCGCAGGCGTCGCAAGCGCGACCGCGCGCCCGGAGGGGTGGCCCCGCAGGGGTCGGGTCTCCGGAGGAAAGCCTAAGGGGCCGGATGGCCCCGCCGGCGTTTGAGGCCCTACAAAAACATCAAAAACACGCCTCCCATCGCCGCCATGCCGAGGATGAAGTGGCCGGCATCAATCGCGAAGAGCTTCCCGCTTTTGCGTTGAAACAGGTAGTTGATCCCCATCGCGGGGACCATCACGCCCACCGCGAAGCCGATCGCCATCATCATCACCACATGCGGCTCTGCCGCAGTGCGCGCGATCAGATGCCACAGCACCATCGCGATCAGCATCTCGAACAGAAATGTCAGGCCAAAGATCAGCGCCATATTGCCGCTCTGCGCCTCCTCATCCGACAGCCCGGCCTCGCGCTGCCAGACCTTGCCGAACAGCGCCCCGTACCAGATCATGCCGACGACGAAGAACGCCGCGGCTCCGGCCAACACTGGCCACAATGCAAAATCAGTCATTTTTGATCCCTCCCTAGGAGTGATAGGACCTAGCGCAAATGCGCCACCGCGTGTAGAGGCGCGCGCAATGTCTGAAACCGCCACAATTCTCCCTGACGCCAAGAAAGTCGGTATGGTCTCGCTCGGCTGCCCCAAGGCGCTGGTCGATTCAGAGCGTATCCTCACACGCCTGCGCGCCGATGGCTATGCGATGAGCCCCGATTATGCGGGCGCGGATGTGGTGCTGGTCAACACGTGCGGCTTCCTCGACAGCGCGAAGGAAGAGAGCCTAGCCGCCATTGGAGAGGCGATCTCCGAGAACGGCCGCGTCATCGTCACCGGCTGCATGGGCGAAGAGGCCGACGCGATCCGCGCCGCTCACCCTCAAGTGCTCGCCGTCACAGGCGCCCATCAATACGAGCAAGTGGTTGAGGCGGTGCATGAACACGCGCCTCCCAGCCAAGGCCCGTTTGTCGACCTGATCCCTCAGCCTGACATCAAGCTGACCCCGCGCCATTACAGCTATCTGAAGATTTCCGAGGGCTGCAATCACTCCTGTTCTTTCTGCATCATCCCCGACCTGCGTGGGAAGCTGGCGAGCCGCCGGATCGACGCGGTCCTGCGTGAAGCGGAGAAGCTGGTCGCGGCGGGCACCAAAGAGCTGCTTGTGATCTCTCAGGACACCTCGGCTTATGGCGTCGATACCAAACACGAGGCAAAGAGCTGGCAGGGCCGTGAGGTTCGCGCGCACATGACAGACTTGGCGCGCGAACTGGGCCAGCTGCGCACGCCGGAAGGCCGCGCACCGTGGACGCGGCTGCACTATGTCTACCCCTACCCGCATGTTGACAAGGTCATCCCATTGATGGCCGAAGGGCTGCTCACGCCCTATCTCGACATCCCGTTCCAGCACGCCGCGCCATCGGTTCTCAAGAGCATGCGCCGTCCAGCGAACGAGGCGAAGGTGCTTGCGCGGCTGAAGAACTGGCGGGAAATCTGCCCGGAGATCGCGATCCGATCCTCCTTCGTTGTCGGCTTCCCCGGAGAGACGGAGGAGGACTTCCAATATCTCATCGAGTGGCTCGAAGAAGCGCAGCTAGACCGCGTGGGCGCGTTCCGGTTTGAGCCGGTCGAAGGCGCGGCCGCCAACGCTCTGCCCGATCCCGTACCCGAGGAAATCAAGGAAGAGCGCTATGCGCGCCTCATGGAAGTGACCGAGAGGATCAGCGCGGCCAAACTCTCTGCCAAGGTCGGCAAGGTGCTCCCCGTCATCATCGACGAGGTTGGCGAACCGGATGAGGACGGCGACATCGGTGCAACGGGCCGCAGCCAAGCCGATGCTCCCGAGATCGACGGCGCGGTTTATCTGCGCGATGTGCCCGAGGCGCTGCAGCCCGGCGCAATTGTCGATGTCGAGATCGAGGATGCCGATGCGCACGACCTGTTCGGGGTGATTGCCTAACTCGGAGCGCTGGCCACTTGGCCAACCCGCAGGTTACTGCAAAAACCTGCAAATTTATGCAAAAGTAGCTCAAGAAAATTGCAAAAGCGCCTCTTGCGGGTTGCATGGCATCCACTATTGTGCATTGCGCAATCAAACAATATTCAAACTCTGTCAACGTTGTCAGTTTTGGTCTTATTGCCCGGAGGGACCCTGCATGACCGAATTCTTCGCCGACCGACTGCTGCTATTCGGTGCGACCGGCGATCTTTCGCGGCGCAAATTGCTGCCAAGCCTGTGCGCTTTGGACGCGGATGGCCTACTGCCTGAAAAGCTCGCGATCATTGGCACAGCCCGCAGCGACCTCGACGATGCGGGCTTTCGGGACATGGCCCGTGCGGCGCTGGAGGAATTCCTGCCGGCCGAGCGACGCGGGTCGATGGCGCAGTTCCTCAACCGGTTGAGCTACCAAGCGCTCGATGCCTCGACGCCCGAAGGCTATGATGAGCTCGCCGCCAAGGTTGAGGAGGCGCGTCGCAGCGAAGATGAGGAGGGAGGGGTCGCGATTTTCCTCTCGACCGCCCCAAGCCTGTTTGGCCCCACCATTGCGGGATTGGAGAAGGCGGGCCTGACTGGCGACCGCGTGCGGATGTGTCTGGAAAAGCCGCTCGGCACCGATCTCGAAAGCTCCGCTGAAATCAACGATGCGGTGGCCAGCGCCTTTTCCGAAGAGCGCATTTTCCGCATCGACCACTATCTCGGCAAGGAGACGGTGCAGAACCTGCTCGCCCTTCGCTTTGCCAACATCCTGTTCGAGCCGATCTGGAATTCGAACATCATCGAGCATGTGCAGATCACCGTCGCAGAAACCGTGGGTCTGGAAGGCCGCGTCGGCTTCTATGACGATGCGGGCGCTCTGCGCGACATGGTCCAGAACCACATGCTGCAATTGCTGGCGCTCGTCGCGATGGAGCCGCCGACCAGCTTTGACGCGACCGCCGTGCGGGACGAGAAGGTGAAGGTGCTACGCGCGCTTCGCCCCGCCCTCGCCAATGAAACCGTCACCGGCCAGTACCGTGCGGGCGCGGTCAATGGGCAGGCCGTGCCGGGCTATGATGACGAGTTGACCGAGCACGGGCTCGAGCCTTCCAACACCGAGACCTTCACCGCGATCAAGGCCCATATCGACAATTGGCGCTGGCGCGGCGTGCCGTTCTACCTGCGCACCGGCAAACGCCTTCCCGAACGCGTGACCGAGATCAAGATCCAGTTCCGCTGCGTGCCGCACTCGATCTTCGAAGGGTCGGGAGCGGGCCTCCAGCCCAACCAGCTCCTCATCGGCATCCAGCCTGAGGAAGACATTACGCTGTCGCTCATGGCGAAGGTGCCGGGCCTCGACGAAGGCGGTGTGCGCCTGCGCGAAGTGCCGCTGCAAATCGCCATGCCCGACGCCTTTGCGGAGGCCGAGCGGCGGATCGCTTACGAGCGCCTGCTCTTGGACCTGATCAAGGGCGACCAGACTTTGTTCGTGCGCCGCGATGAGGTGGAGGCCCAGTGGCACTGGATCGACGCGATCCGCGCCGAATGGGAAAAGCACAATGTCACGCCCAAGACCTACACGGCTGGTAGCTGGGGCCCGAGCGCAGCCTTCGCTCTGACGGAGCGCGACGGGGTAACTTGGCATGAGTAACATCGCTGGCACGTTGAACGACACGATCCACGCGGTCACGCAGCGCATTATCGAGCGTTCTCGTCCGAGCCGTCAGGCCTATCTCGACCTGATGAAGCGCGAGGCGGATCGCCGTCCGGAGCGCAGCCAGGTGTCCTGCTCCGTCCTCGCCCATGCCTTTGCTGGGGCGCTTGAGGATCAGGACGCAATGAAGGAAGGGCGCGGGCCGAATGTCGGCATCGTCAGCGCCTATAACGACATGCTCTCCGCCCACCAGCCATACGGGCGATATCCCGACCGGATGAAGATCTACGCCCGCGAAGTCGGAGCCACGGCTCAGGTCGCGGGCGGCACGCCAGCCATGTGCGATGGCGTCACGCAGGGCGAAGACGGGATGGAGCTCTCGCTCTTCTCCCGCGACAATATCGCGATGGCGACCGCGGTCGGCCTCTCGCACCAGATGTATGACGGCATGGCGATGCTGGGCATTTGCGACAAGATCGTGCCGGGCCTGATGATCGGCGCTTTGCGCTTTGGCCATCTGCCGGGAATCTTCGTGCCTTCGGGTCCAATGCCGAGCGGTATCTCGAACAAGCAGAAGCAGAAAACCCGCCAGAAATACGCCGCCGGTGAAGTCGGGCGCGACGTGCTGCTGGAAAGCGAGCTTGGCTCCTACCACTCGCCGGGCACTTGCACCTTCTTCGGCACCGCCAACTCCAATCAGATGATGATGGAGATGATGGGGCTGCATGTTCCCGGAGCGGCATTCGTGCTGCCGGGATCAAAGCTGCGCCAAGGCCTCGACCGTGCCGCGGTTCACCGGTTGGTGGAGTTGTCCGGGACGACCGAGCGCACGCTCGCTCAGGTCGTGGATGAGAAAGCGATTGTGAACGCCACCATCGGCTTGCTCGCGACCGGAGGCTCGACCAACCACGCGATCCACATTCCGGCGATGGCGCGCGCGGCGGGCATCATCATCGACTGGGATGATTTGGCCGAATTATCCTCCGCCGTGCCGCTGATCGCGCGGGTCTATCCCAATGGATCGGGCGATGTGAACCAGTTCCACGCCGCTGGCGGCATGGGCTATGTTATTGGCGAGCTGCTCGCCGCAGGGCTTGCCCATCCCGATATCCTGACCGTCTGGGAGGAGGGCTTTGAAGCCTACACCGCAGAGCCTGTCTGGCAGGATGACATGCTTGCATGGAGCCGCGTGACTGAAACCCGCGACGACACGATGCTGCGCCCGGTCGCCGAGCCATTCCAGCACGATGGCGGCATGAGGCTGCTGACCGGAAACCTGGGCCGCGCGTGTTTCAAATCCTCCGCCGTGGCAAAAGAGCGCTGGACCATCACAGCCCCGTGCCGCGTGTTTGAAAACCAGCAGGACGTCACCAAAGCCTTCAAGGCCGGAGAGCTCGACCGCGATGTGGTCGTCGTCGTCCGCTTCCAGGGCCCGCGCGCCAATGGGATGCCCGAACTCCACGCTCTCACGCCGAGCCTTGGCGTGTTGCAGGACAAGGGCTTCAAAGTCGCGCTCGTCACCGATGGGCGCATGTCGGGCGCTTCGGGTAAAGTCCCCGCCGCAATCCACTGCACGCCGGAAGCCAAAGGCGGCGGTCCGCTCTCCAAATTGCAGGATGGCGACATCGTCACTGTCTGCGCGCAAACCGGCGGCCTTTCAACCGAGGCTGATCTGGACGCCCGCTCCCCCGCCCCTGACCCAGAGTACGAAGTCGGCGTCGGGCGAGAACTGTTCCGTATCATGCAAGCGCAGGCCGACGGAGCTGAGCAAGGCGCTTCTGCCATGCTCGCCAGCGCGGGATTGTAGCGGCGAATGGGTGGGACGACAGAATCTGGTCGCGGTCGATGTGGGCGGTACGCATGCGCGCTTCACCATTGCCGAGATTGCAAGCGACGGCAGCATCGCGCTCGACGAGCCGGTCACGCTCCACACCAGCGACCATGCGAGCTTCCAGACCGCGTGGGAGGATTATCGGACACGCAAGGGCGGCACTCTACCCGACAGGCTTGCTATGGCGGTCGCGGCGGCAATCAAAACCGATATCATCCGCTTCACCAACAATCCCTGGATCATCCGCCCGCCGCTGATCGAGGAGAAGCTGGGCGCATCTCAGCACGTTGTCATCAACGATTTCGCCGCTGTCGCCCACGCCGCCGCGCGCGCGCCGGGCGACCAGTTCCTGCATCTCGCCGGGCCGGAGGGCGAGTTGCCCACAACCGGTACGATCAGCGTGCTGGGTCCGGGCACGGGTCTGGGCGTTGCTTTCTTCAGCCACCTTGAAGGGGGCCGTTACCGCGTGCAAGCGACCGAGGGCGGGCATGGCGATTTCGCCCCGCTCGATAGTATCGAAGACGCCATCCTTGCGCGCCTGCGCCAGCGCTACACCCGCGTCTCGAACGAGCGCGTCGTCTCCGGCCCTGCGATCAACGACATCTACCACGCGCTCGCCGCGATGGAGGGCAAAGCGGTCCGCGATCAGACCGATATCGAGATCTGGACCGCAGGGATGGAGGGAACGGATGTGCTTGCCTCAGCCGCGGTCGACCGCTTCTGCCTCGCGCTGGGATCGGTCGCAGGCGACATCGCGCTGGTGCAAGGGGCGAGCGGCGTCGTGATCGCCGGCGGCCTTGGCTACCGGCTGCGCAACACTCTGGCGAGTTCGGGCTTTGCTGAGAGGTTCTGCGCCAAGGGGCGTTTTTCTAGCCTGATGGCGACGATCCCTGTCAAGCTCATCACCCATCCACAACCCGGCCTGCTCGGGGCCGCCGCTGCCTTTGCGCAAACCTATCTGGAAACCGATTGATCTTATGACTCTCCTCCTCACCTCCGTAGATGATCTGTCCGAGCGCCTGCGCGAGCTTCATGCGCGAACGCGGGAGACGCCGCTGTTCAATCCGGTGTTTCAACTCTCGCTAGACCTCTCGCGCGCCTTGGAGGCTCCCGGTGCCGGAGTGCTCGATCTCGACGCGGTTGAGCAGCTGGTCGAGGAGCTGGAATGCACCAGCCTGAAAGCGCGCGCCAAACGGCTCGAGCGGCTGGTCGCTCCGGTCGCGGTCGATACAAACCGCGCAGGGTTGGCCAAGGCTCTGGCGCGGGAGAGCGAGTTCGACGCCTTCAAAGCGCGCTGGGAAACGCCTTCGCTCCACGCGGTCTTCACCGCGCACCCGACTTTCCTGCTGACCCCGAACCACACGAAGGCGGTGGCGGATGCAGCCAGCACGGGCGCAGCCATTGACCATGCCGCCTGCCGCTCCGATGCCGAGCGTCCTGCCATCACGCTCGAATACGAACATGCCGAGGCGATGAAGGCCATCGCCAACGCTCAGGATGCGCGCGCCGACATTGTGCGCGAGATGCTGAGCCATGCGGCGGAAAAATGGCCCGATCAGTGGCTTGAGCTGAAGCCGCTGCCGTTTCGTTTCGCGAGTTGGGTCGGATACGACATGGATGGGCGCACCGACATCAAGTGGTACACCTCGATCCGCTTCCGCCTGTCCGAAAAAGCTGAGCGGCTGACCCGCTACGCCGCCGAACTCGCCGCGATTGTGCCGGACCACGCGCTCATCAAAGTGCTGGAAGCAGGCGCGGCCAATGCAGCCGCCAGCGCCGAGGATTTCGCCGGAGACCTCTCTGACGCGAGCGCGCTATCCGAAGCCGCCAACAGATTAACAGCGGACGATCCCGCCAAACTCACCTCATTGGACAACATCGTCGCGCAGTTGAAGGAGGAAGCCGCCTCCGCCGACACGCCAACAGCCGTGGCGCTCAAGACCCTCACCGCCGCGATGCGCGCGGATGGGCTGGGCATGGCGCATATCCACTTCCGCGTGAACGCCAAGCAGCTCCACAACGCGATCCGCGCGCATCTGCATGAGACGCCGAACCTCGACCTTGCCAGCAAGGGGGCGATGGCGACCCTGCGCCGGATGCTGAAAGAGGTGGAGGCCAAGCGCACCAATTTCGCCAGCCTCGCCATCGAAAGCTCGACCGCGACGCGGCAGTTCCTTGCCATGGCTCAAATCCTTGGTCACATTGACGCCGACACGCCGATCCGCATGCTGATTGCCGAGTGCGAGCAGCCCTCCACCATCCTCGCCGCGCTCTATTTCGCCAAACTGTTCGGGATCGAGGACAAGGTCGATGTCTCGCCTCTGTTCGAAACCGAAAGCGCACTGGAACACGGTGGCCGCTTCCTCGAGGCCCTGTGCTCGGAAGAGCAGTATCGCGACTACGCCCGCCTGCGCGGCCGTGTCTGCATCCAGACCGGCTTCTCCGATGCGGGGCGCTTCGTTGGCCAGATCCCTGCAAGCCTCGCAATCGAGCGTCTGCAAGGGCGCCTTGCTCAGGCGATGGAGCGCAACAAGCTCACTGACGTGGCTGCGCTGATCTTCAACACGCACGGCGAAAGCATGGGCCGCGGCGCGCATCCGTCAGGCTTTGCCGACCGCCTGACATGGCCGCTGAGCCCCTGGGCGCGCAGCCGCTTCACCCGCAACAAAATCGATCTGGAGCCGGAGGTAAGCTTCCAAGGCGGCGACGGTTATCTGCTGTTTGCAGGCCCCGAACTCGCCCGCGCAACACTCACGCGGATCATCACCGAAGGGCCCGAGCCAAGCGATGTGTGCGACGACCCGCTCTACTCGCGCACGGACCTCAGCCTCGATTTCTACCGCGCCATCCGCGCGCATCAGCGGCGGCATTTGCGCAGCCAGACCTATTCGCGCGGGGTCACCGCCTTCGGTCTGGGCCTGCTCAACTCCACCGGCAGCCGTGTCTCGCGCCGCCAGAGCGATCTGTCCGCCGACCGCGATATGAACCTGCGCCAGATCCGCGCGATCCCGCACAATTCGATCCTCCAGCAGCTCGGCTATCCGGTGAACGTCATCGCCGGGATCGGAGAGGCAGCGGACGGCAATTACGAAGAAATCGCCAGCCTGATCGCCTCGAGCGAACGTGGCCAGCAATTGTTGCGCTTGGCCCGCTCGTCCAATGCGCTGGCCAGCATCAAATCGGTTGCGGCCTATGGTGAGCTGTTCAACTCCGCCTATTGGGCCAGCCGTCCCTATCGCGGGACCGAGGCGCATCTGTCTGCTGCGTGTGAGACGCTTGCTGAGTACCTCACTAAGGATGACCGCACGGGTGTGTTCCGGCGTCTCGCTTCGCGGTTGCGGGTCGATGCGCTTAAGTTCCACCGGCTGCTCGATCAATTGCCCGAGGGTCTCGACCCGTCCGCAACCTCGCCCGAGGTAACGCAGGAGACACGTCGGATGATAGGTGCGGCGCAGTCTTTGCGGCTGGCGCTAATGCAGCACATCTTCCTCAAAGCCGTCTCAGTCCCGGTCTTCAGTCGCGCCAATGACATCAGCCGCGAGGACGTGCTGGAGATGGTCTTCTCGCTGCGGATCGACGATGCACTGGCGCAGATGCGCCGGGCTTTCCCTGTGCAGTTCCCTTCGCCAGATGACTTCGCGATGGATGCTGCCGCGGACTATCCCGATGCCTCGGTCGAAGGCTATGCCGCGATTGCGCGCGACTACATCGACCCGATTGAGCGAGCCTATACGCTAATGCTGCGGCTGAGCGTGGCGATTGCGAACCAGTTCGGGGCTCACGGATAGCCAAAGGCTATCCGTGGTTTTGGTTTTGCGCACCCGCATCCGCGGGCGCGATTTCCTCGCTTACACGACCTAAAGGTCGCGTCGCTGCGGGCGGCCTTGCAGGTGGCCTTTGGCCGTCTGCGCCTTCGGCTTCGACTCCGGCCTTGCGGGCCTGTGGCCCGTGCTCCGCCACTACGCAGCGAGAGAGCTCCAAGAAACTAGGCTCCAATCGGTCGGGTAGCGCTGGTTGCGAGCCGACCAGGCGAGCCAGCGCGCGACCGCGCGCCGCCGCTTATGCGGCGAAGCCAAGGCAGGCGGATGCCCGCCGCCCGGCGTCTGAGGGCGCCAACAAACAAAAGACTCCGCGCAAAAACAAAAGACTCACCGCTCTATTCAAACCTAATCCCGAGTCAGGTCCTTATCCGCCTGCAAGCTCACAAAACCATGCACCAGCGCGATCAGGCACAGCGCGATGATCAGGCCAAAGCCGAGCCAGTCGGACGTGCCGTAGAGCCATACGCCCAGCGCCGGGGCATAGACAAAGCTCGCGCCTGCAAGGCTCGCCACAACGCCCGACGCCTGCCCTTGTTCGGCCCTTGTGACGGCGAGCGAAGTGCCTGCTGTCGTGCCCGGGCGGAAGAGACCAAAGCCGAGCGAGGCGATGGCATAGCCCAGCGCGATGACGTGGATCTGGCTCGCCACCGCCAGCAAGGCAACACCCGCTGCGGCGGTGAAAAGGCCCCACAAGGTCGCCGCTCTCGGCCCCAGTTTGAAGCGCGGAATGATGCCCCATTGCGACAAGAGCGAGGCGAGCGCGCCGCTCATCAAGACCAGCCCTACCGGCCCTGCACCAAGTTCTGGCGTGTCGCGCAGTGCAAGCCGGTCGAGCACCAGAAAGCCGCTGATCCCCAGCACCATCGCCTGCGCGTGGCCGCCCAACAGCTGGGCGATGATCCAGGGACGCAGGCGCATATCGGTCCATTTGAGACGGGCAGGCTCTCCTGCAAGCTCGTCCTCTCCCTCTGCCAGTTCGGGCGCGTCCGTCGCCTGGTTGTAACTCGCGGCAACACCGCGCGCGGCAAATTGCGGCTGATCGTCCGGCAAGCGCCAGCGCAAAGCGACCAGCACGACGATGCCGAGCAAGGCAAAGCCGATAAACGGCCCCGTCAGCCCCAGCCCCATGAACGGCAGCACCATCAACGGGGCGAGCGCCGGGCCGATTACCGTGCCGAGGCCAAAGCTCGACGCGATGAGTGAGAGCGCATTGGTCCGCTCTGATCGAGGCGTGCGCGCCGCGACATAGGCTTGCACTGCGGGCGGAGCGGCGCTTCCGAACCCGCCATACAGGCTGCGCGCGGCGGCGAAAGCGATTAACGCCGCGGTTGCTCCCAGCCATCCGGCAAGCCCAGCCCACAGAACCAGACCGCAAGCTACCATCGACACCACAAAACCCGTCAGTCCCAGCGCCATCATCGCCTTGCGTCCGCGCCGGTCCGACCGCCGCGCCCAGATCGGCGCGCAAACGACCCACAGCAAGGCAGAACCGCTAAAAGCGAGGCTGATCCACACATCGCCAATATCCAGGGCCGTGCCAATCGACGGCATCACCGACTGCATCGCGGTGTTCCCCGCCGCCGTCACCAGCATCACCATGAACAGTAACGCCATCCGCCCCGAAGAGATCGGAGAAGATCGCCGCGCTGTGCTCGCAGGCGCTGAATTGGTGGAGGGGTCGCTATCGGCCATTACGCACAAGCGCTAGGCCACTAACCGGCGGCTTTCAATCGGGGTGTGTTCTGTCTCTGGCTCTGAGTGTGCGCGAAGGCTGACTATTCGAAGGTTTCTTCGATTGCGTCTGTGACCGGCGCGGAAAGCTGCGTGAACATCGCGGTCCCCACGGCGCATTGCACCATACCGCCAATCGCGCCGGTGATGCCATTGGCGAGCCCGGTGATCGCCAGCGCTGCTGTGCCGGCACCTGCCACCGCAGCGACCACTCCGGCAGCGCCATTGAAGAGCACGCTCGCGATCGTGATGACCGCCATAATCGCGGTCCAGAAACCCGCAATCGCCCATTGCTTCGGCTTTGTCAGGCGAAAGCTCTCCATTGTGGCAGTGATGGGATTCAAAGTCCCGCCCAGCACCATCACCGGCATGGCAAGCGACATCCGTGCCAGCAGCCAGACCATGGCAATAAGCATCGGAAGCACCGCCAGGGCAGCGAGGCCGGGCGCACCAAGCAACCCTGCCACCAAACTCACCGGGACTGTCACAACCAGCGATAGCAGCATGAAGATCAGTGCGAAGCCAATCAGCACGCCAAACAGGCTAGGCACGGCTTTGAACCCAGTGGCGAGTGCTTGACCCACGGTGGGCCGGGTGTCGCTCATCAGCGCGATCATTGCTGCCTGTCCGCCAAACTGGAATACCATCACAAACAAGCTCCCCGCGATCAGAGGGCCGAGAATCTCGAAAATCTTGTCTTCCAACACCGCTGGGTCTGCGGTTGGGTCCGCCAGCACCGCAAATTCGGGCACCAGCAAATAGAGCGCCATGGTCGGCAGCAACACAAACATCCCGGCGATCACTGCGAGCAGCGAAAAATTGCTCTGCAACAATTCGACCGCGCGCGACCAGCATGTGTTCATATCGAAGTTCATGGTGCTTCCCCTGATCTGGACTCTGCTCCGAGTGGAGATTGGAGCCAATTAGCCCCTTGATCTTGTGCTTCAATGCCCTCAACGCGAGGGGAATGGCAAGCACCGCAATCCAATTGCCCCCGACGCTCACCTCCGGCAGCCTCGAATGGCGGCGGGATCACGCGCATGTGCCGTACAGAGAAGCGCTGGCGGTGATGGAGGAGCGCAACGCGGCGATTTCGGCGGGTGAAGCTCAGGAGCTCGCATGGCTGCTAGAACATCCGCCCGTTTACACCGCTGGTACCAGCGCCGACCCCGCCGAACTGGTCGATCCGCGCTTTGAGGTGATCGAGGCGGGGCGCGGCGGGCGCTACACCTATCACGGGCCGGGTCAGCGGGTCGGCTATCTGATGCTAGACCTTGGCAAACGCGGCAAGGATGTGCGCTGCTTCGTCCATGCCATTGAGGGCTGGGTGATCGACACTCTGTCCGACTTTGGGGTTGAGGCGTGGCGCGCGGAAGGGCGCGTAGGAATATGGTGCAAGGATATTGACGGGTGCGAGGCGAAGATCGGTGCGATTGGCGTGCGCGTGCGGCGCTGGGTGACGATGCACGGCTTTTCGGTCAATCTCGACCCGGACCTATCGCATTTTGGCGGGATCGTACCCTGCGGGATCGACGAATTCGGCGTCACTAGCATGGCGCGGCTTGGCAAAAGCGTGTCGAACGACCAATGGGACGAAGCGCTGATGGCGCGCGCTGATGGATTTCTGGGAACGCTGGAGGCGGCCCGGCAAAAGGTCTGCCAAAAATGAAAAAGTGCAAGACATGAAGAAGCTACTCCTACCTGCCCTGTTACCAGCCCTGCTGCTCGCCGCATGCGACGAGGAAGTGCCTGAGGTCGACACAAGCGAAACCGGCGGAGAGGCCGCAGGCGAAGTGCTCGGCGGGACCATCAGCGATGATATGCTGCCGCTGGAGGAGCTCACCTCAACCTCGCCGCTCGCCCCGCGTCAATCAACGTCGACTACGACGGTGACCGAAGGCGAGGATGGCTCGACCACGGTGGAGACTACGGTCGAGACCAGCAACACGGATGCCCCTGCACCGGCGCCGCCGGAACCCCCAGCAGCGCCAGAATAGGGTCGAGAGTTTTAGGCTGCCGAAGCGGCCTTTTCCTCTTCCATCGTGGGATAGTCGATATACCCTTCCGCAATCGGGAAGTACCAGCTCTTGGGCACATCCTTGTTCGGGTTGAACGACGCGCCTGCCGCGATCCGTTTGTCGAGATCGGGGTTGGAGATATAGGGCCGGCCAAAGCTCACAGCGTCGCAGCGACCGCTCGATACATCGTCATCGGCCTCTTGCGCGGAATAGTCCGAGTTGAGGATCAGCTTGCCCGAATAGATCGAGCGGATCAGCGCGTCTTGCTGCGGCACATCGGTCTGACCAAAGGTGCCGTCTGGACCCGGCTGGCGCAGTTCGACAAAGGCAAGGCCCAACTCCTCACAGACCTTGGCCGCCGCGCCAAAGGTAGCAGGCGGATTGCTGTCATCGGTGCCTTGGGAGTCGCCATTGGGTGACAAGCGAATACCCGTGCGGTCAGCACGCCAGACATCGACGATGGCTTCCAGCACTTCGCGCATGAAGCGGGTGCGGTTTTCAGGGGAGCCACCATATTCATCTTCGCGGTGGTTGGTTCCATCGCGCAGGAACTGGTCGACCAGATAGCCATTCGCGCCATGCAGCTGGACCCCGTCAAAGCCCGCCCTCTTGGCGTTTTCGGCGGCGCGGCGGTAATCGTCGATCGTGCGGTTGATATCGTCCTTGGTCATGGCGCGCGCGGTCGCATATTCGACGCGGCCTTCTGGCGTGTGTGCTTCGCCCGGGGCCTTGGTCTCGCTCGCCGAGAAGGGCCGCTCGCCGCCGAGGAAATAGGGCGCCACAATCCGTCCCATATGCCACAGCTGCATGACGATCATGCCGCCTGCCGCCTGCACGCTCTCGACGATGGGCTTCCACGCCTCAGTCTGTTCGTCGGTCCAGATGCCCGGAGCCGATGGCCAGCCCAGCCCTTCAACGCTGATGCCGGTCGCCTCTGTCAGGATCATGCCGGCCCCTGCGCGCTGGGTGTAGTAAGTGCCCATCATTTCGTTGGGTACGAACATCGGCTTGGCAGCCCGACCACGGGTCAGCGGCGCCATGAAAATGCGGTTCTTCGCTTCGAGCGCGCCCATGGTGAGCGGCTGGAACAGAGCGTCATGCATGCGGTGTCATCCTCCAGATACGTTTCATTTGGCTATTCACTTGGGGCAGTGAGCGCTACATCGCAAGCATGGAAAATGAGGGGGCCTTGAAAGAAACGCTTGAGCCGCAGGCCTCACCGCTGCGTGCGGCGCTGCTGTTGGCGGCCCTGTTGGGCGGGAATGTTGCGTTGGCGCTTGGCCCGTGGCTGGTTCGGCTGACCGATACAGGCCCGGTGAGCGCAGCGTTCTGGCGGCTGTTCCTCGCCCTCCCCTTCCTCATCGCCTTTGCCTGGGTGGCAGGGCAGAAGCTGAGCGGGATGCCGAGAAAGACGCTGGTGCTGGTCGCCATCGGCGCGCTCGCCTTCGCCGGAGACCTTGCAAGCTGGCATATCGGGATCGGGATGACGCGGCTGGGCAATGCGACTTTGTTTGGCAATGCAGGCTCGATCATCCTGCTCTTCTGGGGCTTCATCATCGCGAGGATGCTGCCCAAGGGATTGGACTGGCTCGCAATCATCTGCGCTTTGGGAGGGGCGGCAATTCTGCTTGGCCGTAGCCTGCAAATCTCAACCGAGACCTTCATCGGAGACCTCTTCTGCGTCACCGCCGGCCTGCTCTACGCGGTCTATCTCCTGACCCTGCAAGGCGAACGCGCCCGGTTTGGATCGTGGAGCCTGCTAGTCTGGGTGAGCATCTTCGCAGCGCCCGCGCTACTTGCCCTAGCGCTGGCTTTGGGAGAGCCTGTCTGGCCGACCAATTGGACGCCGGTGATCGTGCTGTTCGTGACCAGCCAGCTGATCGGACAGGGCCTGCTGGTCTACTCGCTTGCGCATTTCCCACCGCTAATCATCGGGCTTGCGCTGCTGACCCAACCCGCGATCGCCGCGGTGATAGGATGGGTGGCGTTTGAGGAAGTGCTGATGCCGCTGGATGTTGTGGGTATGGTCCTGCTGGGAAGCGCGCTGGTGGTGGCTAAAGCAACTCAAAGAGATCGCTAATCCTCGGTATCTTTGTCCTTCAAGCCGTCGGATATCGCCTTTGCCCAGCTGGCATTGTTTACCAGCCGCGATTTTGCAAACGTAAGATCGGCGCAGCCGTCAATCTTGAGTGCAATTTCCTTGAGTGACTTTGCAAGTGACATAGGCATCGACGGGCCCAAGACGATCCTAGTGATGCAGCTCACCTCAACCGGAATCGAGAAGGTTGGTCCGGCAAGCCAATCCTCTTCCCATGCTACGACACGGTATTCTTGCTCGGCCTCGAAAGTATCACGTTTGAGAAATGGCAGATCACCCGCAGAGATCGGTCGCATAGCGCGGATCTCTTTTAGGTTTCGGTACAGGACTGGGCCGTGGACCACTTCTTCATACCGGGCACTTGTATTGAAAGCGTCAATAAGAGCGCGCTTGTCAAAGACAATCGCAAGTCCGTGGCTATCGCCCGCAAAAATTTGCCAGTGATGGGCTTGTTCGTAACCCTCTGCGAAACACGCGGCGAATATTGAGCCTTCACCTTTTAGCTTTGAGTACTGCCTGAGGCCCAATGCGTCATTCTGATCGTACCATTTTGCAGGATTGAGTAGCGTCAGTCGCTTATGGTGAAGCAGGTCCAGTAACGCTAATACATTAGTGTATCGTCTTAGGGTTGGACCACTGCTCATCGTTGCTTTCTAGCTCAATTCGCCGAAAACGGCACCTGTCCCAGATCACCCATGCCAACCGTCCCGCTCGCCATTTCCAGCATCCGGTCGAGGCTTTCCTTTGCCTTCAGGCGCAGGTCCTCGTCCATTTCGATGCGGGGTTCGAGGTCGCGTAGGGCGGAGTACATCTTCTCCATGGTGTTCAGCGCCATGTAGGGGCAGATGTTGCAGTTGCAGTTGCCGTCCGCTCCCGGTGCGCCGATGAAGGTTTTCTCCGGCAGAGCCTTCTCCATCTGGTGCATGATGTGCGGCTCGGTCGCGACGATCAGCGTGTCGCCTTCAAAGCCCTTGGCAAACTTCAGGATACCGCTGGTCGAGCCGACATAATCGGCGTGGTCGATAATCGCGGGCGGGCATTCCGGATGCGCGGCGACGGGCGCTCCGGGGTGCTGTTCCTTAAGCTTCAGAAGCTCGGTTTCGCTGAAGGCTTCGTGCACGATGCACACGCCCGGCCACAGCAGCATTTCGCGGTTGAAATTGCGGCTGAGCCAGCCGCCCAAATGGCGGTCCGGGCCAAAGATGATCTTCTGCTCTGGCGGGATTTGCGAGAGGATCGTCTCTGCGCTGGAGCTGGTCACGATCACGTCGGACAGCGCTTTCACTTCCGTAGAGCAGTTGATGTAGGTCAGCGCGATGTGGTCGGGATGCGCTTCACGGAAAGCCTTGAACTTCTCCGGCGGGCAGGAGTCTTCAAGGCTGCACCCGGCGTCCATGTCGGGCAGGATCACGGTCTTCTCTGGTGAGAGGATCTTGGCGGTGTCGGCCATGAACTTGACCCCGCAAAACAGGATCACATCGGCATCGGTCTCCGCCGCCTTGCGTGACAGCTCCAGCGAGTCTCCCACAAAGTCGGCGATGTCCTGAATATCGGGCGTCTGGTAATAATGCGCGAGGATCACCGCATTGCGCTCTTTGCGCAGCCGATTGATCTCAGCCAGCAAATCATCGCCCGTGGGCACTTTGGTTTCGACGCTCATTTACAGATCCCCGATTGCAGAAAGCTAACTATCTTGCGCCCCACATAGGGATTGATGCGCAATTTTGCGAGCGCTTTACGCCGCAATAAAGCCTGCTAGCGTGGTCGCCTCTAGGGGAGAGTGTGATGTACCAGTTAGACCTGACCGAAGCCTATTGCCCGGCGCAGACCGACACGCCCTATGCTGAGCGCACGATTGAAGGCACATTGCGAGAGCAGGTTGCCGTGCAGCCTGATGCGATGGCTCTGCGCGAAATGTTGGCAGACGGATCGGTTGGGCGCGAATGGACTTATGCGCAATTGCTCCACGATGCAGAGCGCTGCGGACGCGCACTGGCTTCGCGCCATCCGGCGGGAACGCGGATTGCGATCATGGGCGGCAATTGCCCCGAATGGGTGCTGATCCAGCTGGGCGCGGCGATGGCGGGGCTGACCATTGTCACAGTGAACCCCAGCTTCATCGCACGTGAGGTTCGCTATGTGCTCGAACAATCGGGTTCGGGCGCGGTCTACTATCAGCCGCATGTGCGCACCAGCGCTCTGCGTCCCATCGTCGATGAAGCCGCCGCCGGGCTCCCCGCGCATGACTATGTCATCGATATGACCGATCATGGCGAGCTGTTTGCGGGCGAGCATGATGGCGAGCTGCGCCCCAGCGACCCGTTTGACATTGTGATGATCCAGTACACGTCGGGCACGACCGGCTTTCCCAAGGGCGTGCTACTCCACCAGCATGGGCTGGTTCAAAGCAATCACGATATCTTTGCCCGCTGGGGCCTGTCTCCAGGCCAGACAGTTACCTGTCCCTTCCCGCTTTTCCACACCGCTGGCAGCGCAGTGTGTGTGCTCGGCGTGATTGCGCATGGAGCCTGCCTGCTGCTCGTCTCCGTCTTTGACCCCGTCGCAGTGGCCAAGGGGATTGAGCGCGAAAAGCCTGAAATCGTGGGCGGGGTCGCGACCATGATCTACGCCATTATCGAGGCAGCGAAGGCAACCGGCACGGACGTCTCCAGCGTGAAGACAGTGGTGAGCGGCGGCGCGATGGTGCAACCCGCGCTCAACGCAGCCGCGCAGGAGACATTCGGCGTGCCGATCCTGATCGTCTATGGCCAGACCGAAACTTGCCCCGCTATCACGGGCGCCTGGCCGACCGATACTGGCGAAGAATTGATCGAGACGATTGGGCAGCCAATTGCTCATATCGAGGTGTCGATCCGGTCCCCCAATGACAACAGCGTGTGCGCGGTCGACGAGCAGGGCGAGATTTGCATGCGCGGCTACAACCAGATGGCGGGCTATAACGACAATCCAGAAGCCACCGCTGAAACGATTGACGAAGAGGGCTGGTTGCACACCGGCGATCTCGGTTCAATGAGCGCACGCGGCTATGTGAAGATCACGGGCCGGGTGAAAGAGATGATCATCCGCGGGGGCGAGAACCTGTTCTCTGCTGAGATCGAAGCGGCGATGTTGGAACACCCTGCCCTAGCCGAAGTCGCCTGCGCCGGTGTTCCGGATGAGAAATGGGGCGAGATCGTCGCCTGTTTTATGCGGCTGGCAGACGGCGCTGAGCGCCCCTCCGACGACGATTTGAAAGCCCACATCCGACAACGCCTCTCACCGCAAAAGACACCCGCGCATTGGGTCTGGATGAAGGAGTTCCCGCTGACAGGATCAGGCAAGATCCAGAAGTTTCAGCTCGCCGAGCAATTTGCGAAGGGGGAACTGGGTTAGTCACGTAGATGATTAATCCGTCGCACAAACACTTCAAGCGCTATGCACGTGCCCGGCGTTGGCAATGGACCGCCATAGCGGGGACTGCGCTTTTCTTCATTAGCGGTTTTGTCGCTGCGGTGTTCGAGGTCTTCTGGCCACTGGCCGTCACTTTTCCGCTATTCTTATGGGCAGGCTGGCTGTTCAATCTTGGCTGCCATGCCTGCGGCTATCCAATCTTCGCCGACTATAAGGTTGAAGTCAAAACCAAAAAGGCAATGGAACGCGATCGCTATAAATGGTTGTACAAAAACTATGATTACGGCGGCGTACAGCTGCCGCTGAGATCACGCTGCTCAAAATGCGGCGCGAGGTTCTCCTCAGACGAAGAGTGACACTTCACCAAGGATGCTCGATCCCCTCCCAGGTCCAGAAGCGGCCTGACATGTCCCGGGTCAATCGCGTGGTCAGATCGAATATGCCGCCTGCGCTCTCCTCTGGGGCAATGGCTGCCCCAGCGCCGCCCATATCGGTGCGCACCCAGCCGGGGTGGATCGGCACGACGATGATGCCATCAAGGCCAAACTCCGTCGCCAGCACCTGCATCGCCTTGTTCACCGCAGCCTTGCTGGTACGGTAGGCAATGGCACCGCCAAGATCGCGGTTGAGCGATCCCATCTCGCTCGACACAGTCACGATGCGCGGATTGGGTGCGCGGGCAAGCAGCGGCTTCATCGCCAGGGCAATCTGCACCGGCGCGATGGAGTTGACTGCGAGAATCTGTGTCCACTCGGCATAATCGAGAGCAGCGAAGTCAGCCCGGTTGCGGTCCAGAACCCCGGCATTGTTGATCAGCACATCAAGGGTCTCGTCCGACAAATCCTCGGCCAGACGCGTAATCTCTTCGACATTGGTTACATCAAGCTTCCAGATGCGCACATCATGGCTATCGGCCAAGGCGGAGAGAGCCTCCGCTTCCTCAGGCGCGCGGCACGCCGCATGAACCCGCCAGCCTGCGCTCGCAAATCTCTGCGCCAAAGCGAGACCAAGCCCGCGATTTGCTCCGGTGATCAGGACTGTTTCGATTGGCTTTCTCCTATTGGATGCAATTCGACTTGCGCGCCCTCTACACCGCTATTCCGAACAGCGACCCAATCGCAGCTGTTGCGGCCATTGCAAGGACACCCCAGCCTACAACTCGGATAGTCGCCGGAACCATGGGCGCACCGCCAAGCCTTGCTCCGGTCGCTCCCAACAAAGCCAGCGCTGTGACTGAGACGATGGCGATAGCCCAGATCGTCCACTGCGCAGGGGCAAGAACCGCCGCGAGAACAGGAGGAGTTGCGCCAAGGGTGAAGGTTATACCCGACGCAATCGCTGCTTGAAGCGGCTTTGCCGCCAACTCATCCGACAAGCGAAGCTCGTCGCGCAAGTGGGCAGATAGCGGGTCTTTCGCCATCAACTCACGCGCAACCAAGGCAGCGGTTTCATCGCTTAGCCCGCGTTCTTTATAGATCTCGGTCAGTTCATCGAGCTCTTCTTGCGGCATGTCCTCAAGCGCTTGTCTTTCGCGCGCAATATCGGCCTGTTCGGAATCGCGCTGCGCTGAGACGGAGATGTATTCGCCAGCCGCCATCGACATGGCGCCTGCGACAAGGCCGGCAACGCCCGTGATGATGATGACCGAGGGATCAGGATTGGCAGCGGCCACACCAATTACGAGCGATGCGACCGAGATGATCCCATCATTGCCGCCAAGCACCGCAGCCCGAAGCCATCCGCCACGCTCGACATAGTGCGGGTCATCGGGATGTGCGCTTGGTGTCATCGGCTTAACTGACGCTCCAGACTTCCCCATCTCGCTTGGCAGCCCCGCGCTTTTCGAGCTCGATCAGATGCGCCGTTACGCTCATCTCCGCGGCGCCGATCAAACGCGGGTCGAGGCCCTTATACATGTCGGGGATGAAGTCGGAGACAGGGCGCGCGCGCTCACCCATCAGGCGCAAAATCTGGTTTTCGCGCTGACGGCGATGGCCGATCATGCCGCGCACCAGCTGTTTGGGCTTGGTGATCGCAGCGCCGTGAGCGGAGTGGTAAACCGTGTCATCGCGTGCCTGCAGCTTCTCAAGGCTCGCCATGTATTCACCCATGTCGCCGTCGGGCGGAATGACAACGCTGGTCGACCAGCCCATCACATGATCGCCGGTGAACAGCGAACCGCTTTCCTCAAGCGCGTAGCACAGGTGGTTGGAAGTGTGCCCCGGCGTCGCGACGGCCGTCAGCGTCCAGCCAGTGCCGCGCATCTGCTCGCCATCTTCGAGAACCCGGTCAGGCGCATAGGTTGTGTCAAAGCTCTCATCCGAGCGTGGCCCGTCCACCTCCAGCACCAAAGGAGCGCAGCCGACGATGGGAGCGCCCGTTTGCTCAGCCAAGGGCGCAGCGGCGGGCGAGTGGTCGCGGTGTGTGTGGGTGCACATGATCGCGATGACGGAGCGGCCTGCGATAGCAGCGACAATGGCCTCAACATGCTCCGCCTCATTCGGCCCCGGATCAATCACCGCGCAGTCTGGCCCACCAAGCGGACCAACCACATAGGTCTGCGTGCCGGTGTAGGTGTAAGGCGACGGGTTGGGCGCGAGCACTCGGCAAACCAGCGGTTCGACTTGGTCAGCGAGGCCCGTGGGCCATGGTTTTGGGGGTATTCCAGCCATGGACTTGCATATGGAGTGAGGATCGTCAGAAGTCACTCCCAAGAGAAAGAGGGAACCGATGAGCGACTACATTCTTGTCCTGGACGAAGGCACCACTTCCACCCGCGCGATGCTGTTTGCGAGCGACGGTGTGCTGGTAGCCAGCGCGCAGGAGGAGCTGACGCAGTTTTATCCGCAATCCGGCTGGGTGGAGCACGACGCGGGTGAGATCTGGGACAAGACGCTGCAATGTGCGCTCGATGTGATCCCCAAAGCGGGCGGCGCGGCGATGATTGCAGCGATCGGCATCACCAATCAGCGCGAGACGGTGGTGGCCTGGGACCGCTCGACGGGAGAGCCTTTGACAAAGGCCATCGTCTGGCAGGATCGCCGGACCGAACCATTTTGCGCCGAGCTCCGCGAGGCGGGGCACGAGGCGGCGGTGCAGGCCAAGACCGGCCTGCTGCTCGACCCCTATTTCTCCGGCACCAAGATGCGCTGGATGCTCGACAATGTGGGGCAAGTGAAGGCGGCGGCCGAGGCGGGCACGCTCGCCCTAGGCACGATCGAAAGCTGGCTGGTGTTCAAACTCACCGGCGGCGAAAAGCATATCTCCGACGCCAGCAACGCCAGCCGCACTTTGCTGATGGCGCTCGACGGCGCTGGCTTTGATGAAGGGCTGTGCGAATTGCTGGGAGTGCCGCACGCGGCGCTTCCTGAAGTTACCGACATGGCTGGCGCCTTGGGTGAGACCGAGGTCAGCCTGTTCGGCTGCGCGATTCCGATCACGGGCCTTGTCGGCGACCAGCAGGCGGCGACCATCGGGCAGGCTTGCCTTGCTCCGGGAGAGACCAAGGCGACCTACGGCACCGGAGCCTTCATCCTCACCAACCAAGGCGAGGAGGTTCCGCGCTCGCAAAACCGCCTGCTTGGCACCGTGCTGACGCAGTTGGACGGCAAGCGGACCTACGCCATCGAAGGTTCAGTCTTCGTCGCAGGGAGCCTCGTCCAGTGGTTGCGCGATTCGCTCGGCATTGTTGAGGTGGCGAGTGACACCGAGGCGCTTGCCCGCTCGATACCCGACAGCGGAGGGGTGACAATTGTCCCGGCGCTATCTGGCCTTGGCGCTCCGCACTGGAACGCAGAGGCGCGCGGGGTCATTACCGGCCTCAGCTTTGCAAGCGGCAAGGCCGAACTGGCGCGCGCGGCTTTAGAGGCGATGGCGCATCAGACCCACGACCTCGCCAAAGCCTTCGCCGCGGACGGCACCGCGTGGGAGACCTTGCGGATCGATGGCGGCATGTCCGCCAATGACTGGATGGCACAGGACCTCGCTGACATGCTCGGCGTGGTGGTAGAGCGGCCCGGTTTTGTGGAGACGACCGCCTTGGGCGCGGCGATGCTGGCTGCGACAGGCGCAGGCCTTTACCCCGACCTTGCAACGGCAGCGGCGACGATGCGCGGCACGCTAACCCGCTTCGAGCCGTCAATGAAGGCAGAGGTGCGCGAAGCGCGACTCAAAAGGTGGACAGCAGCGCTGGACGCCGCTTAGCGCGCGGGTCAGTTCAGGTCTTCGAAGCGGCGCTGCAAGCGGCTGTGAATGGCGCGCGCGGGCGAAGCCATTTCGAATCCGCTACGCCATGCTTCATCCAGGCGCGCGATACGTTCGTGGAGCCGCTCTGTCTCCGCAATCAGCTCGCGAGTCGCCGGTTCCAGCGCCAGAAGCGATTTTGGATCAGCGGTGCGATCGGGCGGCAAAGTGCCATGGCGACGTACCTGATTCTCGCTCAGCTCACCGGAGAAAAACGCCCGCTGGTTGAGCAGCCACGCCAGCACATGCATCATCCGCGTCGTGGTCTTCAACCCCTCGGTCGAGAGCGCCAGACGCGCCGTGGGCTCCTCACCCACTGCTGGCTCGCGCGTGCCCAAAGCGAAGACGGCGCGCACTTCATCGGCGAGCACCAGAGCTTCACTGTAAAGCGCCTCGATGATCGGGCGAGAAAGGTTTGTTGTGCGTGGCATAGACAGACGGCGCTATTGCGCGAGCGGCCTTGTTACCAGCCACCTATGGTTACTTTCCCGGAGAGATTGAACGGCGTCCCGATGTGGGGCGTTTTAGTTGTGTGTTCACCCATGCGGGTGAACTCCTCGGTGCTATCCCCTTCGCTTCGCTGCGGGGCACCTGCGGCTCGGCCGCGTGGCCTCGCGGTCCACTGGTCGTGGACCGAACCAGCGCTACCCACGCGGCAGGCACCAAGAGGCTAGGCGCTTCGTAGCAAGGTAATCGCGGAGCACGGGCCGCGAAGCGGACCGCAAGCGCGACTGCGCGCCGCGGCTTGTGCCGCCCCAAGCTTTTCTGGGCCAAGCGGACCGGATGGTCCGCGCCCGGCGTTTGAGGGCCTCAGAAAACTACGCAATAATATCGGGCAGCAGCGTGTCTTCGATCAGCGCGATCTGATCCTTCAACCGCAGCTTGCGCTTTTTCAGGCGGGCGATTTGCAGTTGGTCGGTGGAGCCAGCATCGCTGAGCGCGCCAATCGCTGCATCCAGATCGCGATGCTCGGTGCGCAGCATTTCGAGCCGCTTCATAAGCTCTTGCTCATTCATGCTGACAGCGACTCGCTAACGATCTTGGACGTCATGGCGGCAACCATGCGGGAAAAATTGCGCCACTGCCACGGTCTTTTCTCAGCCAGGCGGCGTGTTCTTGACCGCAGGCCTAGGCATTGCCCCTAAGTACTCGCCACAGTTCACCTCAGAATCCTGCAGCCATGTCGCTTCACGCTTCATAAGCCCTTTGCAAGTTAGCGTCTTTGTGGTCAGATTGCGGTCTGCGGCCCGGCCGTTTCCATGTGTGCCGAGTCGCTCCACCGGGGGCATACCCCCACACACATAGGAGAACGAATATGGCATCGTCCCCAGCTTCACACGCAGACGCACCTCAGGCAGGCGCAACCGCATCTCACGTGAATGCTCTCCAATCCAAACATGCAGGCCTCGATGCTCAGCTCCGTGATGAGCTTGCGCGGCCTTCCCCGGATGCGGCGATGATCCAATCTCTTAAAAAGCAGAAGCTCAGGCTGAAGGAAGAGATTGCACGCTGCTAGCGGCGTTCTCACCTTCCGTTTGAGCCAATACGGCGCGAAGTGTCTGTCTTCGCCTTTGCTTTTGTGTGGCCTAGAGCCTAATCCATAGGCACCTATGACTGGCGCCGCTTCCGCTCGACAAATTCTCACCCGCTTGCACGAGGTTATGGCCTCGCGCCTGCATGCGCAGGGTAAGCTCGATCAGGTCGTCGAAATTGTCGGCGAATCCCTGACCAGTGAAGTGTGCTCGATCTATCTCCTGCGCGAGGGGATGCTGGAGCTTTACGCAACGCGCGGCCTTAATAAGAGCGCGGTTCACGTCACCCGCATGGCCATCGGCGAAGGGCTGACAGGAACGATTGCGGACAATGTCGAGACGCTGAACCTGGCTGAGGCAAAAGCCCATCCCGACTTCCAGTATCGCCCGGAAACAGGCGAGGACAAATTCCACTCTTTTGCCGGCGTTCCCATCGTCTACCACGAACGAGCGGTGGGTGTCCTATGCGTCCAACACGTCGATCCACGCCGCTATGAAGATGTCGAGATTGAGGCGCTCCAGACCACTGCCATGGTCCTGTCCGAACTGATCGCCAATGCCGAATTGGTTGATGAGGAGGAGGCTCTGGGCCTCACAGCGGAAGTGTCTGGTCCGCAAAACATCAGCGGTCTGACACTGGTCAAAGGGCTCGGCGCTGGGGTCGCTGCCTACCACCAGCCGCGCGTTCAGATCACGCAGGTCGTGGCCGAGGATACCGAAGCGGAGCGGCAGCGCGTCTACCGGGCCTTTGACCGCATGCGCGAACAGATTGATGGCCTTACCAACCAGGCTGAATTCGGCGCAGGGGGCGAGCATGAAGAGGTGCTCGAGACCTATAAGATGTTCGCCTATGACGAAGGCTGGTCGCGGCGCATCAACGAAGCGATTGATTCAGGCCTTACCGCAGAAGCGGCGATTGAACGCGTACAGCAGCACACCCGCATGCGCATGCGTGAGATTGACGACCCGCTGCTTGCTGATCGGATGCACGATCTGGAGGATCTGGCGAACCGGCTGTTGCGGATTGTCTCGGGCCAGCTCGGCACGGCGGCGCAACAGGGCCTGCGCAAGGACACCATCCTGATCGCGCGCAATCTGGGTCCGGCGGAATTGCTCGAATATGATCGGCGGCGGTTGAAGGGGGTGATCCTGGAAGAAGGGTCGCTCACCGCCCATGTCGTGATCGTCGCGCGCGCCATGGGCGTGCCTGTGATCGGGCGGGCCAATCACGGCAATGGGGGGCTGCGCGGCGTGGTGCGCGAAGGGGATGAGATCCTGCTCGATGCGAGCGCCGCCACCGCCACCATTCGCCCCTCCAACCAGATGGCAGAGGCCTTTCAGCAGCGCTTCGCCAAATCCAAAGAGCGCCAGGCCGCCTATGCGGAACTCCGCGATGTGGAGCCCTTCACCCGCTGTGGCACGCGCATTCAGGTAATGATGAATGCCGGGCTACGTGACGATGTGAGCATGCTGGCGATGACGGGCGCGGACGGGATCGGGTTGTTCCGGACAGAGTTTCAGTTCCTCGTTTCAGCCACCCTTCCCCAGCGTGAGCGGCAATTGCGGCTCTACCGCGATGTGCTCGACGCGGCGGGAGATAAGCCCGTCATCTTCCGCACGGTCGACATTGGCGGCGATAAATCGGTGCCATACCTGTCCAACAATCCCGCTCAGCATGATGAGAATCCGGCGATGGGCTGGCGTGCGCTTCGATTGGCGCTGACCCGCGAAGGGCTGATGAAAGCGCAGGCGCGCGCCTTGCTGGAGGCGGCGGCGGGTCGTTCGCTCCATGTGATGTTCCCGATGGTTTCGGAAGTGTGGGAGTTCGACGCGGCAAAGCAGGTCTTCGAAGAGCAGCTTGCCTTCCTGCGCTCCAAAAAGAAGATGGTGCCAGAGCAAATTCGCTATGGCGCGATGCTGGAAGTGCCCGCGCTGGCGGAGATGCTCGACCTGTTGATCCCGCGTCTGTCTTTCCTGTCGGTTGGGACCAATGATTTGACGCAGTTCCTCTACGCTGCCGACCGGGGCAATCCGGCTTTGGCCGAACGCTATGACTGGCTCTCCATCCCGATCCTGCGCTTCTTGCGCCGCGTGATGCAATCGAGTGTCGGAAGCTCTGTCGATGTCGGCGTGTGCGGAGAGATGGGCGGGCGCAGGCTCGAAGCGCTCGCGCTGATGGGTATCGGCTTCCGCCGTCTCTCCATCACGCCAGCCGCCGTCGGCCCGATTAAAGAGCTGGTGCGCAAAGTCGACTTGGCTGAGATTAGTGAGGCGATGAATACTTGGTTGTCAGAGCCCGGCACGGACCTTCGCAAAGAGCTGGGCGCATGGGCAGCTGATCGCAATATTGAGGCGGACTGACGCGCCAATCGCGGCGCGCACTCCAGTTACCGGAGCTGCAGGGCAGTTGACCTGACCGAAACACTTTTTTGCATCACAGCGCTTGACAGCTGACCGGTTGGAAAGCTTCTGTATGGGTACTCCAAATTCACAAAGAGTCACCGTTAGAGTGACAAACCAGCGGACCGGGTCATGGCAAGCGAACAGGACGCAGTCGAAGAAGGGCTGTCCGAACTGACGGAAACCAGTTCGGCAAGTGTTGGCGATCGCCTTCGCACAGCGCGCGAAAAACAGCGCATGGATCTCGACCATGTGGCGGCTCAAACGCGCATTCCCGTCCGCCATCTCGAAACGATTGAAGCGGGTAATTTCGCCGATCTGCCGTCACGCGCTTATGCGATTGGCTTCACCCGCACCTATGCCCGCACCCTTGGCCTTGATGAGGTTGAGATGGGAGATGCGCTGCGCGAAGAGCTCGCCGATGGCCATGCACGCGCCTCTGCTATGGCAGGGGGGATGGAGCCGGGTGATCCGGCGAAGTTGCCCTCGGCAGGGTTGGCTTGGTTCGGCGGATTTGCCGCTATCTTGTTGACCATCGGGGTGGTGGCCTTTGTGAGCTCCTATTTTGGCGCAGGCGATCCCTTGCCCAGCCTGATCGCGAGTGAGGACGCGGCGGGTGAAGCGGTGCAGACCGACCTTGTCGCCGGTGACACGACAGCTGACGGCGGGACCGTAGACACGGCGGCACCCACTGGGGGTCAGGTTGTTTTCACTGCGCTCGAAGATGGGGTCTGGGTGCGTTTTTATGAGGATGGCGGCGACCGCCTGTTCGAAGCGACCATGGCCAGCGGCGAAAGCTTTGAGCTTCCCGGCGATGCAACCGAACCGCGCATCAACACCGGACGTCCAGACGCTTTCGCGATCACGGTTGGCGGACGCGAAGTTCCCAAACTGGCCGATGAACCGGTGACGATGGGGGACACGCCGATATCCGCCTCCGCTTTGTTGGCGCGCGTGGCTCCGGTCGATGGAGCGGTTGTAAACAATTGATGCCTTGGATGGAATGCGCACGCACATTCCCCGGTTTAGTAGGAGCACGGGGTCGACTTGGGGCCGCTGCTAAGCCACAGATTTAGCCACAATCCAGACGCTGTTCATACACGCGATGCCAAAAGGCGACGCGAAGGACAGGTAAGGGAGTCTGCCCAGGATGAGCAATCGTATGAACACTCGCCAGTATTTTCTCGCAAACCCACTTGCTGCATTGCGCAAGATGACGCCTGCCTTGGGCGCTCTGACCGCCGCGGCAGTGGTTGCTACAACCCCTGTGCCCTCCGTGGCGCAGGACAATTCCGAAGCGCGCCTGCGACGGGCAGAGGCGGAAATTCGCGCCCTACAGCGCGCGGTCTTTCCAGGCGGAGATGGTCGCTTCTTTGAACCGCAAATCACCGCTGACGGAACAGCCACCGGTCCGACCCGCTCGACGGCTCCATCAACCAGTGCTGTGACCGACATCCTCGCCCGGCTCGACACCATTGAGCTGCAATTGCAGCAGCTCACCGCCCGCTCGGAAGAGAACACCAACGCGATCAGCATGATGAATGAACGGGTTGCGATGTTGGAGGCGCGCACGTCGCAGCCCGTCCCTCAGGACATAACTGAAACGCCATCCAACCCATTCGAAGAGCAGGGCGCGACCGACAGCAACCTTTCCGCGATGGCGCAGGAAGAAGAAACGCCGCCCGCTGCGACCGGGCCATCAGCTTCGCGCCTTGCCGCAGTGCAGGAAATCACCAAGCCGCAGACCGATGATGCGGGCGATGATGAATACTCATACGGCTTCCGTCTGTGGAATGCTGGCTTCTTCCCAGAGGCACGCCAACAGCTTGCCTCCTATGTCGAAGCCTATCCCGACCACTACCGCATCACCTATGGCCGAAACCTTCTGGGCCGTGCGTTCCTTGATGATGGCATGCCGGAAGAAGCCGCACGCTGGTTCCTGCGCAACTATCAAGCCGACCGCACCGCGCGCCGCGCGCCGGATAGCCTGTTGTTCCTCGCTGAAAGCATGATCGCCATGAACGACACGCGCCGTGCCTGCATCGCGCTCGCGGAGTTTGCAGAGACCTATCCGGCGGTGGCTTCTGGCCGCTTAGCCGATCAGTTTCAGAGCAACCGCTCCAATGTGTCGTGCAGCTGAGGCTGCTCGTCTAAGCGGAGGCGCTGATTGATAGCCCTGTCCCTCTTGACCGGATTGACCCCGAACTAAGCGAACGATTCGCAGAGGAACTTGCACGGCTGTGGCCGCAAGAGGACCGCGAGCGTCCCTTGGGTCTGGCGGTGTCCGGTGGGCCAGATTCGCTCGCACTCCTGCTGCTCGCAGCTCTGACGATCCCGGATGATGTCGCGGTGATGAGCGTCGACCACGGCCTCCGTCCAGAGGCCACCGAAGAAGTCGCTCTGGTGGAGCGGCTTTGCGCGGCGCTTTCCATCCCCTTTACACCAGCGCGGGTCGATGTTCCGCGTGGCAACCTGCAGGCCAAAGCACGCGAGGCACGTTATGCAGCCCTTGCCCGCTGGGCCGGGATGGAGGGGCTAGGCGCTATCGCCACCGCACACCACGCCGACGATCAGGCCGAGACGCTGCTGATGCGGCTGGCGCGCGGAAGTGGCCTTGCTGGCCTTGCTGGCGTGCGCGACTTTGGCACATTGCCGGGAAGCGAGATCACGCTCCTTCGTCCGCTCCTAGGCTTCCGCAAGGCAGAGTTGGAACGGATTCTCGCCGATTGCGGGATCAAACCGGCACGCGATCCATCCAACGCCAATATGGCCTTTGACCGTGTCCGGGTGCGCGACCATCTGGCTCAGCACGATTGGCTCGACGCAGCGGCTCTCGCGACCAGCGCGGGGCACCTGGCGGAAAGCCTGCGCGCGATCGAGTGGTATGCCGCGATGGACTTTGAAGAGATGGTCGAGCGCGAGGTGACGCCAGAAAGCGGCCCGTCGTTGCGCTACACCTGCAATGTCCCGCGGGCGATCCAGGTGGAGACTGTCATGCGCATCGTTTCGGAGCTGGGCGGATTGGTCACTCGGTCAGAAGCAGGCCGCGCCGCCGACCGTCTTTGGCGCGGCGAGAATGCATCGCTGGGAGGTGTCCTGGCGGTGGCGGGGACCGGTCAGCTTGAAGGAACGCCGCTCACGGTGCGAGTCTGGACCTTCAGCCCAGAGCCTCCGCGCCATTCTCACTGAATTTTGGTGAGCCGCAGGGCCTCAAGACATGATCTTGTCGCCAACCCCGATGAACTGACCACGCGTGATCACGACCTTGTCGCCGCGCTTAGCGATGGCGAAGAGCTTCTCCGCAAACGGATCGGGCACACCGATGCAACCGTGCGAGGCGTAGCCATTCATTACTGGCGAACCGTGGATCGCAATGCCCGACCAAGTCAGGCGCAGCGTCCATGGCATGGGCGCGTTGTTGTATTTTTCCGAAACGTTGTCGCGTTCCTTGGTCAGGATCGGGAAAGTGCCGAGCGGGGTCGGGTGACGTTCTGTGCCCAACAGAGCCACAGCCGTGCCAATCTCATGCCCATCGCGGAACACGCTGATGACGCGCGCATCGAGGTCGACTGTGATGACCAGCTTCCCATTGGCAGGGGCCCGCGATTCGTCCCAGTACCACTCGCCGTAGCGAATAGTGCCTTCGATCGGCAGGATGCTCTTGACGACGAAGGGATCGTCAGCCTGCGCCTGTGTGAGGGCAGGTACAGTTTGGGTCGCGGGAACGGCCTGGACCTGCGCCTGCGAAATCATCCGTGCAGCAGGACCGCGCGGAGGCTGTGCGACTGTAGGCGTTGGGAGAGCGTCGGTCGCTACTTCGTCAAAGTTCAGTTGTTCGCTGGCAGGCGGCAGTTCGGGAAGGCTGAGGACGTCCTCGTCAAGCTCGGCTTCCAGGCCATAGGGCTGTGGCAGGCTCGGATCGATAATGAGCGAGTCACCACCCGTCGTCGGGTCGATCGCGCGGATCGCATCTTCAGCATCGGCAGCGACTTCAACCGCAGCATCAGCGGCATCCTCTGGAGAGGTCTGGGCCAGGACAGTGGCGCCGCCGGTCAGAGCAGCGAGACCCAAAAGGCCAGCGCCCAAAGTCCCAGAGAGGCGAAAATTCTTCACAGCCAATTCCTTCAATCCCGAGCGTTAGCTTCGTTAGTCAGTGCGCGCATTATTACGTATTTTGCGCAGGACAGCCAGTAGGATGCGATGAGCCGTCCCTTGCCGAGACGCTAGCGGTGTCAAATCGTTAACGCTGGAACCTGGTCAGCTCACTATCACAGCAGGGTCAGCACCTTGTCCTGAGGCCGGCAAAGCGCGACGCCCTTCTCAGTCTCAACCAGTGGACGCTCAATCAGAATCGGCTCTGTGGCCATCGCTTCGAGCACGGTGTTGGCGTCTGCATCAGGCAGCCCTCGCTCCGCCGCATCAGTTCCGCGAAGGCGCAGGCCTTCTGCCGGTGTGATCCCCGCATCGGCGTAAAGCTGAGCGAGCTTCTCCTTGGTCGGGGGTTCTTTGAGGTACTCAACCACGGTCACATCGACCTTTGAGAGGTTCTCAAGAATAGCGAGAGTCTTTCGCGAAGTGCCGCATTTGGGGTTGTGCCAGATGGTTGCCTTCATGGCCTTTGCTCCGAATTTCCAAGGGTCGAGATACTGCTTCAGCGCTAGCGGAATGGCGCAAATATGGCCACTGCCGAATTATTGCGAGTGATTCTCATATTCCTTGTTGCATTTGCGAGTCATTGTCATTAGCGACATTGAAATGTTGCTGAAGGGAATCAAATGCCACGTTTTATTATCCATACTGCCTTACTCACCTCAGGCGCTGCCCTCGCCCTTCCGGCTGCTGCTGAGACCCCGAATGAGGAACAGGCTGCTCCACCAGAGCAAGGCCGCATCACTGTGACCGCCACACGCACCCCGGTCGTGGTTGAAGAAGCCCCCGCCGCGATCACGATCATCACTGACGAGGAAATCGCCGACCAGCTTGCGACCGATCTGCGCGATCTGGTCCGGTTTGAACCCGGTGTGACTGTCCGCCGTGCTCCCGCCCGCTTCGGCGCAGCAGGTTCCTCGCTTGGCCGCGCACGCAATGAAGACATCGCGATCCGCGGGATCGGTGGCAATCGCGTGCTGATCCAGGTCGACGGCATCCGCACTCCGCAAGGCTTCGCCTTTGGCGCACAAAGCGCAGGCCGAGGAGACTACACCGATGTGAGCCTCGTCAAACAGGTCGAGATTCTGCGCGGCCCCGCCTCCTCGCTCTATGGCAGCGACGGAGTGGCGGGCATTGTCAGCTTCACGACCTCCGACCCCTCCGACATCCTTGGTAGCGACGGCTTTGGAGGCTTCGTCCGTTCACAATATTCGAGCGAGGATGACGAGTTCGCACAGACCATCACCCTTGCCGCGCAAGGGACAGAGCTCTCCGGCATGATCGCTTACACACGCCGCGACTTCTCCGAGCTTGAGACGCAAGGCACTGTCGGGGGTGTCGGGATAGAGCGCACCATCGCCAACCCGCAGGATGGCGCGTCCGATGCGCTGCTCGGCAAGCTGGTGTGGGACAATGGTGAGCATCGCGTGCGGGTGACCGGCGAGTATCTCGACCAGTCGATTGAGAGCAACGTGCTCTCAGGCCAGCAATCGGTGTTCTTTGGCCCCTCCATTTCCGGCACGCAGGTCTGGGATGTGACCCGCCTCGACACTGCCGACTTTATCGAGCGCAACCGCATCTCCGCGGACTGGACCTATACCGCGACCGGAGAGGCCCCGGTTGAGTACGCCCATGTCGCGATCTATTATCAGGACACAACCAATTCGCAGAACTCGGAGGAAGACCGCACTCCAGTCGCTCTGCCCTCCGCCCCCAACCGCACCCGGATCAACAATCTGGACACCCAAGTCTGGGGCGCGGTCGCCGAGGCACGCACCTCCATCGAGCTGGGTGGTATGGAGCACAACATAGCCTTTGGCGGTGATATCTCTTGGACAGAGCAAGCCAGCCTGCGTGACGGCACGGTTCCGCCCGCCGGCGAGACCTTCCCCAGCCGCGCTTTTCCGCTTACCGACTTCACGCTGGGCGGCGTTTTCGTCGCCAACGAGATCAGTCTGGCAGGCGGAGCAGTGACTTTGTTTCCGGCGCTGCGGCTCGATTTCTACGACCTCAACCCGACCGAGGATCCCTTGCTTGGCGCGAACTTCAGCGCTGAAGGTCAGAGCGATGCGCGCCTTTCCCCCAAGCTGGGCGTCACACTTGAGATCGTGCCCGACCTGCGCCTGTTCGGCAATTACGCGCAAGGCTTTCTCGCCCCAACGCCGGGCCAGGTGAACAACTTCTTCGCCAATCCGCTGCAAGGCTATGCCTCGCTGCCCAACCCTGATCTGGAGCCGGAGACGAGCGAGAGCTTCGAAGCCGGCCTCCGCTACAGCGGCGATGTGTTCTCGGCGCAGCTGGTGGGCTTCTCCGCCAATTATGACAACTTCATCAACCAGATCGTTGTCGGCGGGCAGTTCGGAAATCCGGCGAACCCGGCCTTGTTCCAGTTCGTCAATGAGGACGAGGTGGAGATCGAGGGGATTGAGGGGCGCATCGGCGCGAGGTTCGACAGTGGCCTTAGCGCCAATCTGGCTTTCGCCTATGCCGATGGGGATGTGACCGATGCGGCGGCAGGGACGACCACCCCGCTTCAGACCATCGATCCGTTCAATGTCATTGCAGGTGTTGGCTATGCCGATCCGGAGGGACGGTTTGGAGCCGACCTGATCCTGACCCACAACGCTCGCAAAAGCGCGGATGACGTGGACACCGATGAATGTGGCGGTGAGTGCGTGCGGCCCGATGCCTCAACCGTGCTGGACGCGACCGCCTTCTTCAATGTGACCGACGCTCTGAAGCTGCGCGTGGGCGTCTTCAACCTGCTGGATGAGACCTATGCGCTGTGGCCAACCGTGCGCGGCCTAGGCTTCACCACCGACTTCGCTGGAAATCAAACACCGAGCCAGCCGCTTGATGCTTTCACTCAGCCGGGGCGCAATGTCAGCGCTTCGATCAGCTTTTCATTCTGAACCCACCTCAAGAGGAGATTCCCATGCTCAAATTTGCCAAAACTGCCCTCGCCACGGGCCTCGCCGCAGCGGCGCTTGTCGCAGTGCCCTCCCCCGCCCTCGCCGATGATCCGATTGTCCGCAACGCCGACGCCGCCGACGCGGCCTTCCAAGCCGACCGCGCGACGATCCTTGCTATGGCAGGCGATTTCCGCGTGACCTTTGACATGCAGGAATCGACCGCGTGGATGGAAGGGTATGAGCCGCTCGACCCGAAGACCTCTGGTGGGTTTGAAAGCGTGCGCGTGGTCGAGGATACCGGCGACCGCATCGTCCTCCAGCACCTGCTCGTCACCGGCGACCAGAGCGATCCTTACGTGGTCAAGCATTGGCGGCAGGACTGGCAGTATGAACCGGCGCAAATCCTCACCTATGAAGGCGGCGAGCGCTGGGTCCTGACCGACGTTCCGGAGGCCATGCGAGCCGGGCGCTGGTCGCAGACCGTCTATCAAGTCGATGACAGCCCGCGCTATGCCGGCTGGGGCGAGTGGGAGATGTCGAACGGGATCAAGCGCTGGCGCTCCAACTGGACGACCCGCCCGCTTGCTCGCCGTGACGCTGTGCGTGATCCGATCTATGACCGCTATGTCGGGATCAACCGCCACCAGATGACGCCCACGGGCTGGATTCACTGGCAGGACAACACCAAGATGATGCCCGCCGAGGATGGCTCGGGCGAAATGGTGCCAGTGGTGCAGGAATATGTCCTCAACACTTATGAGCGTTTCGATGGATACAACGTCGCGGCAGCCGAAGAATATTGGTCAGCCACCAGCGAATATTGGGCCGCGATCCGCGACAAGTGGGCGCAGCAAGCGCGCGCCAATGGCGGCATTACAATCGCGCAGGAACCTAATGTCGGGACCGAGATCGCAGGCGAACTCCTCCGCCTCGCCGATGCGGTCAAGAAAGGTGAGAAAGAGGCTGAGGCCGCAACCGCAGAAGCGCTCGCTTTGATCGAGGCGGGCACCGCGCCGCAAAACGGTGGCTGAGCTTCTGTCTCAGAGTCTGAGGGGAGAGGGGGCCGCCCTTGGCTCCCTCCTCCTACTCCTCCGGCGCTTCTTCCGGCACGCGTAGGGCGGGCACCTGTCCCGCCGCATCGGCCGCATCAATGCCCGGAGCAGGCGCTGCGCTGATCGTCTCCTGACGGCGCAGCACGCGGCCCGCACGCTCAATCACCCGCACCAGCCGCGGATAGACCCCGCAGCGACACATATTCTGAATCGTCTCTTCGATCTCAGCCCGGCTCGGGTCGGAATTGCGCTCCAGCAAAGCGACCCCCGCAATCACCACTCCGGGTGTGCAGAAGCCGCACTGGATCGCCTGCTCCGCCACCATCGCCTGCTGCATCGGATGCGAGCGGTCGCGCGCGATCCCTTCGATCGTGGTGATGATCCGCCCTTCTGCCTCTGCCAGAGTGATGCGGCACGACCTGAGCGCGGCTCCGTCAACCAGCACCATGCACGCACCACACGAGCAATCTCCCCCGCCGCCGGACTTCGTGCCCGTCAGGTTCGCCGCTTCGCGCAGTGCGTAGAGCAAGGGCATATCCGGATCGAGATCAAACTCGACCGGCCGCCCATTGATCGTCATCCTCGGCACTGCGACTTACCGTTGGGGTGATTGGGTCTGAGAAAGCACTGTTGAGCTTGGCCGCTCTTACGTGCGCCAGCTGTCGTCGATGCGGTCGATCTTGCGCTTCCACGCTTCGAAATCGAACACGCCAGCGCCGCCCTGCGACTGCATGACAGAAAGGTCGCGCTGGTGGACGTCGACCACCTCTTGCGGGACCATCAGAGGATCACCCTGAGACAGAGTGGCAACCTGAATTTCGCAAGCGCGTTGCAGCGCCCACATCTTCACAAACATGCCCTGGATCTTGCTGTCCATCACAACCGGACCATGATTGCGCAGCATCAGGATCGTGTGATTGCCAAGGTTCTGCACCAGCCGCTCACCTTCCTCAGCGCGCACGGTCACGCCTTCAAAGTCGTGATAGCCGATCTGGTCCTGGAAGTTGCAGGCGTAGAAGTTGGTCGGCAGCAGGCCGTCTTTGTGGCTGCACACCGCCATGGTTGCAGTCGTGTGGACGTGGCAGATCGCCTCTGCCCGCGTGCCCAGATGTTTGTGGAAGTAGGCGTGCTGCGTAAAGCCCGCTTTGTTCACCATATATGGCGATCCGCCGACATTATTCCCCTCTACGTCGATCTTGACGAGGTTTGACGCGGTCACTTCGTCATAGAGCAAGCCGAACGGATTGATGAGGAATGTGTCCTCTTCTCCGGGCACTTTGAGAGAAATGTGATTATAGATCGATTCCCCCCAGCCCAGATGGTCGAAGATGCGGTAGCAGGCCGCCAGATCAAGGCGCGCTTGCCATTCTTCCTTGCTGACTTTGCCTTCAAGGCTGGCATCGGGGTTGAGCTGTGTGGCCATGGGTCATCTCTCCGTCGGAATCTGTTTCAAAAGCCATATCGCATGGCATCGCAAGGCTCCACAAGTGTTTCGCCTCGACCACATTCATTTTGCCACCGGTCAGTCGGACCGCTAGGCGCATTGCAGCGATGAGCGACAGCGACACGAAACCAGCGGCCTCCATTCAGGCAAAGCTCACGCAGGGCAGCATTACCGGTCACCTCGTCGGCCAAACCCTGCCCGCGATCATCGGGGTCGCCGCGATCATGTCGATCGGCCTCGTCGATGCTTATTTCATCGGCCAACTCGGAAGCGATGCCCTAGCGGCGATTGCCTTCATCTTCCCGATTGGCGTTGCGTTGAGCTCAGTTGGGGTCGGCGTGATGGTCGGGATCAACTCGGTCGTCGCTCGCGCTTTGGGAGAGGGCGATCCGGTGCGCGCCGCACGCCGAGCGAACTTTGGCATCGTCTTTGCCGGGTTTGCCGGCATCGTCATCGGGCTGTTGCTCTACGCTTCTCTCAACCCGCTCTTCATGCTGATGAACGCGCCGGAGCATCTCCTCCCACTGATCCGGGAATATATGGAGCCCTTCGCAATTGGCTTTCCGCTGATCCTCGGGATCATGGGCTTTAACGGCGTGCTGCGCGGCCAAGGAGAGGCGCGCAAGACCAGCCTTGTCTCGATCACCTATGCAGCGGCCAATTGGGTGCTCGACCCGATCCTGATCACAGGCGCCTTTGGCTTTCAGGGATATGGCATGGCGGGAGCAGCCTATGCGACGATCATCGGCTATGGCATTGGCGCGGTGATGGCGGCGTGGCTGATGCGCAAGGCTGACATTCCGTTCGACCTTTCGCTCATCAAAGACAGCCATTGGTTAGATTCTGCCGGAGCAATCGTGCGCGTTGCAGGACCGGCGGCTTTCTCGAACTCCATCAACCCCGTGGGCCTCTCCATCCTGACCGCTCTGGTTGCGCTGCAAGGCGATGCCGCAGTCGCAGGGTTCGGAGCGGCAGGCCGATTGCAAGCCTTTGCCACCGTGCCCTTGCTCGCTCTGTCCGGGTCTATCGGCGCTATTGTCGGGCAGAATTGGGGGGCGCGCGAATATGGACGCTCACGCCAAGCTGCGCTCTATGCCTTTGGCTTCTGCATCGTCTGGGGGCTTGGCATTGCCATCGCGATGGTTGCCGGCGGCTATTGGTTCGCCGATCTGTTCACCGAAGACGCCGCTGTTGTTGAGGAGTTTGCGCTCTACTTGCAGATCGCCGCCTGGGGCTATGCGGGGTTTGGTTTGCTGATCGTTGCCAACGGAATCCTCAATGCGGTCGACAAGGCCTCCTTTGCCCTTTTGCAATCTGCCGCGCGCGTATTTCTGGTCATGCTGCCCTTTGCCTGGATCATGGTGGCGAGTTGGGGATCATCGGCGATCTACTCGGCAGAATTGGCCGCCAATCTGTTCGGCGGGCTCACCGGCGTGATCCTGATCTATTGGGTACTGGCACGCCGGGCTCCCGATGCCGCGACAAGGGCCGCCACTCCACAGCCGCGCTAGGGCCAAAGGTAGGCCTTCGTTAACCATCTGCCCCCATAAGCGCAGGCGAGCTTATTAGGGGCACGCACGCTATGGATGACCTGCTGGCGGATTTCGTCGCAGAAACACGCGAGATGCTGGAGGCCAGCGAAGGCGAGATCATCGCCTGGGAGGCTGATCCGGCTGACAAAGCGCGTCTCGACACTATTTTCCGCTTTGTTCACACCGTCAAAGGCAATTGTGGCTTCTTCGACTTCCCGCGCCTGGCAGGTCTCAGCCACGCCGCTGAAGACGCGCTGGCAGACTGCCGCGCTGGGCGGCGCAATCCGGACAAAGCTCTGGTCACTGCCGTGCTCGCGATCATCGACCGCATCGTCCAGATGGTCGATGCGATTGAGGCAGGGGAGGACTTTGCTGAAGGCGGCGATGAAGCACTGATTGCCGCGCTTGAGCCGGGCGATGAGACACCGACCGGGGACGTGTCACAGGCTGAGGCGCCCTCACCTGCGGTTCCAGAAGAGGCCGAGACCGAGAAAGCGGCGCCAAGCAAATCCGAAGCTCCCGCTACGCTGCGCACCATCCGTCTACCCGTCGATCTGCTCGACCGGGTAATGAGCGGCGTATCCGACATGGTTCTGGCCCGCAACGATCTGGCCCACCGCCTGCGTCAGGCCGGAACGCAGCCAACGATTGACGGACCGTTTGAGCGTCTCACTACGATCCTTTCCGATGTGCGCGATGCCATCACTCGGATGCGAATGCAGCGGATCGAGACTTTGTTTGTTGGTCTGCCGCGCTTGGTCCGCGATCTGTCCAACGAGTTGGGCAAGCAGGTCATGATCGACCTTGAAGGCGGCGATGTTGAACTGGACCGCGAGATGATCGAAATGATCCGCGATCCGCTAACCCACATCATCCGCAATGCCATCGACCACGGTATGGAAGCCCCGTCCGACCGGTTGAAGCAAGGCAAACGCGAAATCGGCCTTTTGTCGATCTCCGCGCGTCAGGCGGGCAACACGATTTCCATCGTCATCAGCGACGACGGTCGTGGGCTGAACGAAGAACGCATCGCCGACAAGGCCGTTGCCATGGGGCTGATTACCGATGCTGAGCGCGGCAAGATGAGCCGTGAAGCGATCCTCCAGATGATCTTCCAGCCGGGCTTTTCCACCGCAGAGGCGGTCAGCAATGTCTCTGGTAGAGGCGTTGGTTTGGACGTGGTGCGCGACAATATCGAACGCGTTGGCGGGTCTATCAAAGTGACCAGCACGCCCGAAGTCGGCACCCTATTCACGCTGCAAATCCCGCTCACTCTCAGCATCATTGCCGGTCTCACCGTCGAAGTCAGCCAGCAGCGCTTCGCCATCCCGCAGAGCTATGTTGAGGAGATCATCCACGCCTCCTCCAAAGCGCTCGATTTCACGCGGGCGGGCGAGACGGCGTTGGTGACCTATCGCGGCAACAGAGTGCCATGTGTGTTGCTGACGGACGTCTTGGGGCTGGATGAGGGCGAGATCCCCGAGGATCAGCGGACGATGGTCATGCTTCGCCTCGCCAGCGGCGATCTGTTTGCCCTCGCTGTAGACGGTATCCATTCGCATGGCGACGTAGTGGTGAAGCCGCTCGCGCCTGCGCTGATGAAAGCGGAAGTCTATGCCGGCTCTACGCTGCTTGATGACGGACAGCCGGTTCTGCTTCTCGACGTCACCAATATTGCCAGCGCTTATGATTTGGTCTCGGATGCCCGCGGCCGGGTGCTTCAAAGCGCTCGGGACAGTTCCGCAGACGAAGACAGAAATGTCGCGCGAGCTATGCTGTTCACCGACTGCGCAGGCCGCCGCCGCGCAGTCCGGCTTGAACTGGTTCAGCGGATCGAGACCGCGCCTGCCTCTGCCATCGACCTGACCGGCCCGAGCCCGCGCGCGGTGATCGAAGGCACGATCCTGCCGCTGATCGGCCTGCCCGATGGTCCTGTGGCGACCGAAAAAGTGCGTCTGCTGCGCCTAACCGATGGCGCCAGCCAATTGCTCCATGCGGTGCGTGAGGTGGATGACGCGATTGAGCTTAAGGGTAAGCTAAAACCGGTCTCCGACGATCGCGAAGTCGAAGCTGTTACTCTGATCGACGGACAGACCGTTGCTTTGCTGGATGGCCACGAACTGTTCGCTCGCCACGGCGAAGCGCCGGAAAACGCTGCACGGCCGGTATGCAGAATACCATCGTCGGAGTGGGCGCGCACGATGCTGGCACCTTTGGTCACAGCTGCAGGCTATGACGTTACGGAGAAGGCAGAGGAAGCCAGCGATGTCGCGATATGGTTTGATGACGAATACGAAGCAGCGGTTGCATGCGACCACGAATTGCCTTCGGCGGTGATCCGTTTGCGCGATGTGCCCGAAGGCGGTTCAAACAGCGACACCGTCTATCGCTATGACCGCGATGCTTTGCTCGATGCACTACGCAACGCCCATTCAGCACCTAAACGCGCCGGAGAAGCCCAATGATGGACAACCTTCTTGTCATGGCCCAGATCGCGGGCCGGCGCTGCGCATTGCGAGCTCCCGATGTGAAGTCGGTGATAGAGATCGGCGCTATTACGCCGGTTCCCAAAACGCCCGACTATATAGCCGGTATCACCGCCATGCGCTCGCAAACGCTGACTGTGATTGATTGCCGCCGCGCCTTGGGCTTTGACCCTGATCAGTGGTCGCTCGATCACCGCGCGATTGTCGTTGCGGTGCAGGGCTATTCATACGCTCTTCGGATCGATGCCATCGAAGACATTACCACCGGCATTTCAGAGCCCGACCGCGTACCGGGCGGGTTCGGCCAGGAATGGAGCAAAGCTGCCACCGGTTTGATCGAAACACAGGTTGGGCCAGCGTTGCTGCTCAATCTGCCCACCCTTATCGCAGGTCCCGAGCAACTCGAGGATGCTGCTTAATCCAAAACTTACCTTCTGGGGCTAAATTTTGCGCTTCTAGAGCCAAGGATGCTGCATGAAAAACTGTCTTGTCGTTGATGATTCTCGCGTGATCCGAAAGGTTTCAAGGCACATCCTTGAAACGCTTGGCTTTTCTGTAGAAGAAGCGGAAAATGGCCAGCAGGGTCTGGATGCGTGCGACGCAAACATGCCCGATGTCGTTCTGCTCGACTGGAACATGCCGGTCATGACGGGCATCGAATTCATCACTCAGCTGCGCAAACGCCCCGGCGGGGACAAGCCCAAGGTGGTCTTCTGCACCACTGAGAATGATGTAGCCCATATCCGCGAAGCAATCAGCGCGGGCGCGGACGAGTATGTCATGAAGCCCTTCGACCACGAAACCTTGCAGATCAAACTGCAGCTGGTGGGCTTTTCGTGAACGCCAACACTCCCCCTGCCTCGCGACTGTTGCGCAAGGCCAGGCCTCTAGAGCCCGAGCCGAGCGAGACCACTTCCCCGAATAGCTCCGACAGCTTCATCCGGGTTATGATTGTCGACGACTCGCTGACTGTGCGCACGATTTTTCGGCGCATGGTCGAAAGCGATGGAGCCATGGAAGTCGCCGCCACCGCCAGCAGCGGAGAGCGGGCCATTGCTCAACTGAAATCCACACCGATTGATGTCGTTCTGCTCGACCTAGAGATGCCCGGCATTGGCGGACTGGCCGCGCTGCCCTCGATCCTTGAGGCACGCGAAGGCGTCCAGGTTCTCGTCGTTTCCTCACTCACTGATGAGGGCGCAGAGGCGACATTGGAAGCGCTTTCAACCGGGGCGGCTGACACCATGCTCAAGCCGCGACCGGGCGGTTTTAATGAAGACTATCGCAGCCAGTTGCTGGGTAAGATCCGCGCGCTCGGCGGTGGGTCTGATCAGCAGGACAACGGCCAAACAGATGCGAGCAAGGCTGGGATGCCGGCAAAGGCTCCCAAGACCGTTTCGCCAACGCAAAAGCCTGATGTGATCGCCATTGGCGCGTCGACCGGGGGCATTCATGCGCTCAACCTGATGCTGCGCGCTTTCACGCCTGAGCTCACCCAGCCGATCCTGATCACGCAGCACTTGCCCGCCTCGTTCATTCCGGTCTTTGCCCGGCAGGTTGAAGCGGCCAGTGGCAGGCCGACGCATATCGCTGACGAAGGGACGGAAATCCGCGCGGGCGAGATCGCGATTGCGACCGGACATGGCCATATGGCAGTGCGCCGTATTGGCGATCATCTTATCACGCGCACTGTCGCCAAACCCGCACCCAGCGGCTGTCTTCCATCGGTCGACCCGATGCTTTCAAGCCTTGCCGAGGTCTGCGAGGGCCGAGTGCTCGCCATCATCCTTTCCGGCATGGGCCGCGATGGCTTTGTTGGCGCTGAAGACATCGTAAAGGCAGGCGGAACGGTCTGGGCGCAGAACGCGGAAACCTCTGCCGTCTGGGGAATGCCGGGCGCTGTAACCAAAGCAGGCCTTGCTCGCTACACCGCCTCGCCAGAGGCTTTGGGCGCGGCGGTGATGGCGCAATGCACGGGTCTTGCCGGAGAGACGTCAAGCGCTCGCGTGCGGACCAAGGCCGATTGATCGGTCATGGAAGTAAGTCAGGCCTCTTACCAGATCATCGCCGACCTACTGGCAGCGCATACCGGACAGCATTTAACCGAGAACCGCCGCTGGCGGATCGGCAGCGCATTGGCAGGCGTGTTCCGCGAAAACGGGATCACCAATGTCGACCAGTTGGTATGCCTGCTCGAAGAGCCGCGTCGCCGCGTCAATGACAATCAGCTCGCCACTCAAGTGGTTGAGGCCCTGCTCAATAACGAGACCTATTTCTTCCGCGATAAGCCGACCTTCGATCAGCTGCCGATGAGCATCCTGCCCGAACTCGCCAAGCGGCGTGCATCGGCCAAGCGCCTGTCGATCTGGTGCGCGGGCTGTTCAACCGGACAAGAGGTCCACAGCCTCGCTATGCTGTTCGAAGAGCAGCAAGAGGCGTGGCAAGGATGGACCATCGACATTCTTGGGACCGACATCTCGCACCGCGCCATCGGAGCCGCACGCGGCGGGCTCTACAGCCAGTTTGAGGTTCAGCGGGGGCTAGGCGTTGCGCAGATGCTGCGTCACTTTGATGAGACACCCGGCGGTTGGCAAATCCGAGACCACGTTCGCAAGATCACCCGTTTCCAGCAACACAACGTTCTCAGCGAACCGCCTGCGAGGGCTCGCTTTGACCTTGTCCTATGTCGCAATGTCCTGCTTTATTTTGATCCAGTGAACCGCAGCAAGGCGTTTGAGCGAATAGCAAGTGCGCTGGTCTCCGACGGAATCTTAATGCTGGGCGCCGGGGAGACCGTTGTGGGTCAGACCCAGGCATTTGCGCCCTATGCGAAGTATATGAGTATGTATGAGCGCTCTGAGAAAAGCGCCTTAAGTTCAATCCCCTCGCCCATTTTAGCGACGTTTTGACGCTGAATTTATGGCCAAATTCTTGGCTGCCCCCCAGCATAAACGACATGCTCCAATTTACCCTTCATTAGCCGTTGCTGTTTAGCAAATGGCCGGACTGGAATTGCCGGTTTGAAACTATCCGCATGGCCGGCGGCTTCGCCAGCAAATCACCGAAGGATCCAAGAGTGCCAAGAGCGAGAAAACCATTCCGCTTGACCCCACTGGGTCTTGTTATGGTGCCGCTCGCCATTTTGAGCCTTGTCTTTGCTCTGATCGCGTTGGCAGTCATCGCCAGCGACCGGATCGCCTTTGTCTCTCCCAATGCGCTGCTTATCGCCGGAATTCTCCTCTACGCCGCCACCCTATTCCTGCTGAGCCGCAGCGGGATCGCCAATCTGCGCGAGTTGGAGAGCGTTGGCGCGCTGGATGCTCTCAGCCGACTTCCCAACCGCAGCACGCTGCACAATGATGTCGATGCGGTCGCACCGACCGGCGAAGAAGTGGCCGTCGCACTGGTCGATCTCGACGGGTTCAAGGAGGTCAACGACCATTTTGGCCACGCAATTGGTGATCAGTTGATCCACACTGCGGCGCAGATGTTGCAGGACATCTGCGGCAATGAAGCGCGCTGCTATCGCCTGGGCGGAGACGAATTTGCAGCGGTCATGCATGGCCGGGTTGCGGGCACGATCCTGGAAGGGATGTGCCGTAGCTTCGTTGACCAGCTTAAGGCCCCAATCGCCGTCGCAGGCCGCGAGATTACCATCGGCGCAAGCATTGGCCTCGCCCGCTCCACCACAGACAATCGCCTTGCTTCATCCGAGCTGCTGCGCCGTGCCGACGTCGCTATGTCCTTGTCAAAGCGTGGCGGCAAAATGCGCTGCACTTGGTTTAACGAGAGCTTTGATCAGCGCCGCGAAGCTGTTCGCGAGTTGGAAGACGAAATGCGCGTCGGCCTGACCGAAGGCGAGTTTGAGCTTGCCTATCAGCCATTGGTTGAAGCCGGCGAAGATGCCTCAGGCGGTCGGATCGTCGCGGTTGAAGCGCTGCTGCGCTGGAATCGCCGTGATGGCCGTAAGGTTGGCCCGAATGTGTTTATCCCAGTGGCTGAGGATTCAGGGATCATCAATCCGATCGGCCTGTGGGTCCTGCGCGAGGCCGTCTCCAACGCCTTGCGCTGGCCTGGTATCACTCTGTCGGTCAACATCTCGGCCGCTCAACTGCGTAACCCGGAGTTCCCGATCAAGCTGGGCGAAATCCTGGAAGACACAGGCTTCCCTCCCGAACGGCTTGAGCTGGAAGTGACTGAAACCTGTCTCGTGCTAGACCCATTGGTCGCCGAGCGCAGCTTGGATGTAATCCGCAAATTTGGTGTTCGGATCAGCCTTGATGATTTCGGCACTGGCTATGCCTCAATCGGTTTCCTGCGCCAGTTCCGATTTGAGAAGCTGAAGCTTGATCGCAGTCTGGTCGTTCAGGCGGGCGAGGACGATGGCAGCCGCGCAATGATGCTCTCCAGCATTGCAGTGGCCCGCGCTCTCAATATGGGGGTGACCGCCGAAGGTGTTGAGACCACGGAGCAAGCCGACATGGTTCGCCTGGCGGGTGCCGATCAGATTCAGGGCTGGCTCTATTACAAGGCGCTTCCTGCTAGCGAAATTGACGCGCTGATCCGCGCCCAAGACGAGGGAGCAATTCCAGCTCTCTCACACGACCAGAAATCCAAAGGAACGGGGCAAGCCGCATGAGCGCTCTTCAAGAAATCGCCATTGACCTGGATGCTGAACGCGCCGGAGAGCTTGGTCAGGCAGACTATGCGAGCGACGGCCGCGCTGGCGCACTTGGATCATGGTTTGCAGGGCTTTCCATCGGCCGCAAGATCACTTGGTTCTTCGGTTTCAACCTCGCCTTTGCGCTGATAGCAGGCCTCGCGATCATCCTCGCATTCATGCAACTGAGTGAGCGTGCTGAGAACATCGACACAACGCATGACCTAGCAATCGAAGCTGAACAGCTGGTCCATGACCTTTCCGAAGCGCAGCGCCATACAGAGGTCCTGACGCTCGCTGACGATACAGCGCGAGCCGCGATGGCTCTGACGAGCTTGGGCGATGCTGAGGCAAAGTTGGGCGCACTTGGCGATGGCAATACTGCGCAAATCGCTCAGCTGAGCGGACAGATCGAAGCCGTGGATTCCAGCATCACCAACTGGCGCAGCCAACTGGAAGCGTATGAGAACGATGATGTCTCAAACCCAAATATGAATGAAGCGGCCAGCGCCGCCCTGGCATCAGCGCAGGAGCTTGCAAGCTCTGTCGAAGCGCAGGCTGATCAGGTGTCAAACGCTGGCGCTGAACTCGTTTCGACAATGCTGCTCGCATGGATAGCTATTGCCGGCATTCTCACTGTGCTGACCTTGATCGCGCAGCGTTACTTCGACCGCTCGGTTGGCGGGTCAATCCAGACTCTCTCTGAACAGATGGGGCGCCTCGCCAATGGCGAGAAGGACATCGAAATTCATGGCCGCGAACGTCGAGACGAAATTGGTGAGATCGCCCGCGCAATGGGCATCTTCCATCGCGCCGCCTTGCGGCTTGAGCATCTCAGCCTCGAACGATCTGAAAAGGCAAGAGCCGATCTGGAAGCCCAGGCCCGCGAACAAGTGCGCCAGGAAGAAGAACGGTTGGAGCGCGAACGCGCCTTGCGTAACATCGCAGACCAGTTCGAACGGACCGTCGGCGATGTGGTCAATGGTGTCGCCAGTGCGTCGAGCCAATTGCAAGCCACATCAACCATGATGGCGGCCAGCGCGAGCCAGGCCTCTGATCGCACCAGCGAGGTCGCGACCTCTATGGCTGAAGCCAATTCGGGCGCCACGGCAGCTGCCGCCGCGTCGGACGAATTTGCCATGTCGATTGGCGAGATCAGCCGCCAGGCTGCTTCTTCAGCGGAACTGGCCCGCAAGGCCACCACCTCCGCCAATGAAGCGGATGAGACCATCTCCGCTTTGGCTGAGTCGGCTGAGCAAGTCGGGCAGATTGTCGAGCTGATCCAGACCATCGCCCAGCGCACCAACCTGCTCGCACTCAACGCCTCCATCGAAGCAGCGCGGGGCGGGGAATCAGGACGCGGATTTGCCGTGGTTGCGAGCGAGGTCAAGGAGCTCGCCATGCAAACCAGTCGCGCGACTGAAAAGGTCGGAGAACAAATCCGCGCGATGCAGGAAACGACCGGCGCCAGCGTCAGCGCGTTGCGCTCAATCGTCAGCGAAGTGGCTGAGCTTGAAAGCACGGCGGTCTCCATCGCCAGCGCGGTCGACCAGCAATCGGTCGCGGGGCAGGACTTGGCACGCAGCATTGATCTTGCCGCGCGAGGCACTGAACAGGTCTCCAACCACATTAAGGAAGTGAGCGAGCTGTCCGTCTCAACCGGCTCCGCTGCGAGCCAGGTCCTGGAAAGCTCCACCGCGCTGGAAGAGCAAGCCTCGATCTTGCGCGTGCAGGTCGATCAATTCCTGCTGACCGTGCGCGGCAACTGATCCTCAGCTAAGCTACGACGCAGATGCAGCCTCCCGCGAATAAGGGCAGGGGCTTCGGCGTTTTGGCTCGACAACAGCCCGCGCATGATTCAGGCTCCATAGGATGAAGAGCATTGCCAATGATCGAAAGCTGGTCTGGCCCGCAGCGGCGTGGCTTTCCGTGGTGGTCACTGGTTTTGCGCTTCCGATTACCGCCATCCTGTCCGGATCGACGACATTGGGAGCACCAGTCGAAGCCCACTGGGGGCCAGTCTTCGCGATCGGCCTGATGGGCGCGGGTATCATTGGCGCAGCCGCTTCGCAGCGCTTTTCAATCGGCCTGCTGATCGCTTTGGGTGCTGGCTTGGTCATCGGCCTTATTGGATCCTGGCAAAGTTGGCCGAGTGACGCCAGCCACGCAGCTGTCGGCGCGGCCATTGTCATTGCTAGCATCAGCTTTGCTGCACGCGGCGCGCTATTTGCTGTCAGCGCGGAGGGACGAGGCTGGTTGATCGGATTGGCCGTCGTCTTGGGTGAGGCCGCCATCATCGCCACTTCGGCAATCGAGCCCGGTTCGATCCCGCAATGGCTGTTGGTCCTCTTGCCTGCCCAATGGGCAAGCACCGCGATCCAATCGACATTAGCAGGCAGCCTTACGCCGCCTGCCATCGCGTCGTTGGCAGCGCTCGCAGGAACGGCTGCGGGCACTGCACTGGTGGCAAAGCTGTGGCCGCGGCGTTGGCCCTACTTGATCATGGCCAGCACGTGGCTCTCATTCTCTGCCGTGGTTTGGTATGTCACCACGAGCCAAGGCACTTGAGCTTTAAGCCCAGATCACGGGTCTAACCCGGCCTCTTCCCGCTTGGTTTGCCTTTTCCATAGCCCCCGCCCTTCGCTTTGCGGTCCCGCTTAGGCTTTGGTTTGCCTGGAAGAGGTTTATCGCCGCCCTTGCGCCCGCCTTCATTCCAATCGCGTTTGGATGTGGCATGTGGTTTGCCATCTTTCCCTTTGCGGAACGGTTTTGCGTGAACCTTGGGTTTGGCGTGCTTGCGATTGTTGCGCGCTTCGATCCGAGGGCCGTCCGCTGATTCCTCAATGGAAATGGCGTCCTGCTCATCATCGGCAGCGGCGGTCCGCTGTATAGTCTCAGCAAATTTGGGCGCGATTGCTCTTGGCACCTGGAACCAGCTTTCCTGCTGACCGATGCGAATGGCACCGATCTCATTTCGCGTGATGTGCCCGCGGCGACAGATCAGCGGCAAGAGCCAGCGCGGCTCGGCATTTTGTCGGCGGCCAATCCCGATTTTGAACCAGACCACGTCTTCAAAGCCGGGCCGATGCCGCTCCGCCTTGGCTTTCTCGCGAGCCTCTGGCGTGTTGGCCAGCAGCTCTTCGGGTTGCGGCATTTTGGCCCGGTGCGCCTGGACCAGCGCAGCGGCAATGTCTTGGGCTGGCATGCGCTCCATCAACTCAGCCGCAATGGCCCGGTCGTCATCTTCGTAGTCAGCCGGAGTGGTAAGCTTCTCCATCAAGCGCATGTGATCCTTTTTGCGGATCGCCTCCGGCGTAGGCGCGCCAAGCCAGTCGGCCTTGATCTTTGCCCCGCGCAGCATGCTTTCGACGCGCTTGCGCCGATTATAGGGCACGATGATCGCTGCAGTGCCCTTCTTGCCTGCGCGTCCGGTTCGGCCCGAGCGGTGCTGAAGCGTTTCAGCATCACGCGGCGTGTCGACATGGATCACCAGGCTCAAAGTCGGCAGATCAATGCCGCGCGCAGCGACATCAGTGGCTACACAGACCCGCGCCCGGCGATCGCGCATAGCTTGGAGCGCCTGATTGCGCTCCGATTGAGAATGCTCACCAGAAAGGGCGACAACGCCAAAGCCGCGATTTTGCAGTGTCGCGTGAAGCCGCCGAACGGCGTCACGCGTGGCGCAGAAGCAAATGGCAGATTCCGCCTCATGAAACCGCAGAAGATTGACCACCGCATTCTCAATCTCGGACGGCCCGACGGTGATCGCCTGATAGGCAATGTCGCCGTGACCACGGTCTTGACCTGCCAAAGACAACCGCAAAGCATCGGACTGATACCTTTCAGCAAGCCGCACGATGGCACGCGGCATGGTGGCGGAGAACAGCAAAGTACGTCGCGTGTCGGGCGTCGCATCGAGGATTTCTTCAAGGTCGTCCCTGAACCCCATGTCGAGCATCTCGTCCGCTTCATCGAGAACCACACCAACCAAGGTGGAGAGGTCAAGAGAACCGCGTTCAAGGTGGTCCCGCAACCGCCCTGGTGTCCCCACCACAATTGCCGGCCCTGAACGCAAGGCGCGACGTTCCTTGCTTGCATCCATGCCGCCAACGCATGTCGCGATACGAAGGCCAGCTTTGGCATAGAGCCAGCCTAGCTCTCGACTGACCTGCATAGCCAATTCACGGGTGGGCGCGATGACTAGGACCAATGGCCGCTCCGTCAGCGGCGTGCCGCGAATATTGCTGAGCAATTCCTCGGCCAGGGCGATCCCAAACGCCACGGTCTTGCCGGACCCGGTTTGAGCCGAAACGATGAGATCTTTGCCCACGGCGTCATCGCCGATCACGGCTGCCTGGACTGGAGTGAGGCCTTCATAGCCTCGATCGCTGAATGCCTCGGCCAGGGGCTGAGGAAGATTTTCAAATGACATGAATGTTCGCTTGGGTGACTGCACAAGGGAATTGCGCGGAATGATCAGGGCAAGAGACTGGCGCGTACCCTGCACTTGGCTCAAGCGGGCGACGACCGAATGCGGGTGCGCCCGCGCAGGCCCATAGCCCGAAAATCTCGGTTTGGCTTGCGGTATTTTGCAGGTGCGAAATGGTCTGCTGTTTAGGGTCAGGACCCTTGATGACTATATTGTTGCGTATCCCCGTGCTATAGATGCATCGCTGACGTCGAACAATGCGACGGACTTCGGCTTTTGACGACCGCTGCTTGCCACTTGTGGCCCTGCGCAAACCAGACGACGACTTCCTTTCATCAGACGATTTGATGCACGACCGTTCCGCGCGTTGCGGATCGGCAAACGATGTGTTCTTGAAAGGAACCAACATGAGTAAGATCGGAACTGTAAAGTTCTTCAATGACGACAAAGGCTATGGCTTTATTCAACCGGAAGACGGTTCTGCCGACAGCTTTGTCCATATCAGCGCCGTGCAGGCTGCAGGTATGCAAACGCTCCAGAAGGAGCAGCGCCTCAACTACGAAGTCGAGACCGGTCGGAACGGAAAAGAAAGCGCAGTGAACCTGTCTGCTGCCGACTAACCGACCCGCAATCGTTCCTCCCGCGCGCTTCTGCGACCCGGCGCGCGGGAGGGGCATTTACATTGCAACCCAGCCGCATTTGAAAGGTAACTCATGAGCCAGTCATTCGAATTCTATGATGCCCGCGCCCAAGAAGCGGCGCGAGAGGCCGAGGAAGCGACCTTGGACAATGTTCGCGAGCGCAACCTGCGTGCGGAGAAGACATGGCGCGGTTTGGCCGAACAGGCGCTCAGAGTGAAAGCAGATCGCGAGAAAGCTGACCGCGAGCGTATCGCACGCAAGGAAGCTGCGGCTCTTGAGGTTTCTGCAGACTAGTTTTGCGGCAGCTCTGGTGACATCACCGCCTGAGAGCAACCTGCTGGTTTGAACCGCAGACCCTCACAAAACTGACCGACCGACCACGATCCGATTGCGGGCGTTCGCGTTCCAAGCGCGGCTCTTTTGCCCCGTGGCTCCTCAACGTCACTCCTCAATCGCATTTAGCTTTGCGAGTATCTCATTCCAGCGCACCAGCTTGAAGTTCTGCGCGTTGGGCGGGTTAATTCCATCTTGCGCAATAAACAGGCCTTCGGGAAATTCCGGCCCAAATGGGCGCGGGTCTAGCTCAATCCCATCAGTTTCTTCGACGGAGCCGAAAGCGCCTCTACCGATGCGGAACCGGCCAAGCGGGGTCAACTCAGGCAGGCGATAGACCGCATAGGCGTTGTCCCCCTGCGAGGAGGCTACGAGGTATCCGCCGTCCTCACCATCGGGAGCGAGCGCCAGTCCTTCGACATCGGCGACAAGCATCCCGGTTCCGGTTGGAGCGACGAGCGTTTTGCGGCCACTCCCCATATCGATCGCCCAAATTCCTGCGGCTTCCTCACCAATATAGAGCGTGCCAGTACGCGCATCGACGACGCAACCTTCGGGTTGGCTGGCGACGGTGGTGAGAGTGGATTGGACGGTCTTCTCGCTCTCCAGACTGACCACGGTTGAGTAGATGAAGCCTTCCTTCGGCGCGCTGAAGACCTGCACTTCGCCATTGTCACTAGGAGGAGCCATGCAGATGCCATAGCCTTCGCCCGGTCCCACTGCGCGCCTGCCGACAAAGCTCAGTTCTCCCGTCTGGGTGTTTAGAAGCGACAAGTGGATATGAGCGGTCACGAGGTCGCTGCGGTCACTCGCCGCGACCAGCACGCGTCCATCTGCGAACTCGACCAGATCGACATTGTTCAGCCCCGCGCCTTCCAGAAAGCTCAGCTGCTCGCCCAGAAGGTTGTAGACGTGGAGGCCCGCCTTCTTGTCGGTCCCGACAATGAGGCTGCGCGACGGGTCATCGGCATTGCGCCAGATCGCCGGATCGTCCGCCGCGTCTTCATTGACGGTGCCGACGGGCACGGTCTCGGCCGAAGCCATGACCGTAACAGCGGGATCACCGCTCGGGATCGTGGCGCACGCAGCTGCGACCCCGAGGGTGATGAGCGAGAAGGCGTGAAAGCGCTTCAGCATTTACGTAGGCTCCCGATCAGAAGGTCAGCCGAAGGCCGCCCTTCATGGTCCAACTATATTCCTCAAACTGGAGGATGTTCTGCCGCCCGCCCAGATTGTTGAAGGCGAAGAACTCCGCATCGTTGATGTTCACCCATTCGTAAAAGACCTGGACGTTGTCGGTCACCTTGTAGCGCGCTGAAAAATCGAGCTGGAAGTGGTTGTCAACGAAGCGATCAAAGTCCGGTCCATCACCGTTGACCTCGTCGAGATAGCCATCGCGATAGGTGCCTGCGAGACGCAGTGAGAGGCCGTCATTCTCATAACCCAGCACGCCGTTGAACGTGTGGCGTGAGGCGGCTGGCAGGTCGATCTCGCGGAAGGTTGGCGTATCGGTGATCACGCCGATCTCGCCATCGGTGATGAGGCCGCTAGCGTCGGTGAAGGTGTAGTTCGCCTGGATAAGCAGCCCATCAAACGGACCCGGCAGGAAGTCGAGCTGCTGGTAGAAGCCCAGCTCAAACCCGAACACTTCCGCGCTTGGCCCATTGATGAAGGTCAGCGCCTCCTCGAAGTCGACGCCCTGAAATGTGCCCGGACTGTCGAGCACCACTTCGGTGATGTAATTGTCGATGTCCTTGTAGAAGACGCCCGCCGTGATCGCGCCGTTGGAGGACATGTAATATTCGACCGTCGCATCGAGGTTCCATGCTTCGAACGGTTGCAGATCGGGATTGCCAATTACGGCCTCCTGATCCTCATCAATCTCGAACCGCGGCGCGAGTTGGGCAAGGCCCGGACGCACGATGGAGCGGTATCCGGCGAGGCGCATGACCAGATCGGGCTGCGGGTTGAAGCGGATGTTCAGGCTGGGCAGCCAGTGGTCGTAATCCCGCTCAAAAGAGCGCGAATTGATCAGCACGGTGTCGTCCGCCGCAATAGTCATATCCGGTAGTTCCTGCCCGGCTTCAAAGATATTGACCTGATTGCCCGTCAGAACCGTACTGGTGTCCTCATACCGCACCCCGCCGATGATCAGCCATTCATCGCTTTCCCAGCGTCCCATGAGGTAGCCTGCAATGATATCTTCTTCCGCGAGGTAATCTTCGTTCGCGCTGTCGACAGTTGAGTCGATCTCCTGAAACTCGAAGGTTCCCTGATTGGCGAAGAAGAAGTCGCTCGCTTCGGTCAGCCCCGCGACCGGAGAGATGTCGGTGATGCGATAGGTCTGCCCTAGCCCCTGCACGTCAGCGAGGGTGAAGTCGTCGCGCTCATAAAACTCGACCGTGCGGTTGAAGCTCTTGTCGCGCCAGCGGCCCTTGAAACCGCCCTGGATGCGGAAAGTGCCGCCATCAGTGAAGACGTCGTAGCCGAGATCAAACTGGGCAGCATATTCCTCGTCTTCGGCATCGGAGAGAGCGGTCAGTTCGACCTCATCCAGCGCATAAGAGGCCGGATCGAAGAAATCGGCATTGCCGGCCACGGTGAAGAGCGGGCGGCGTAGGTCGGAAAAGTCGAAGGTGGTGACAAGACCGGAATCTTCGAATTCTCCGAGAAGAATCGTGGGGTCGACCGATCCGGATTCGAGCTCGGAAGACTTGGCCCAGCTGACCGAATATTCGGCATCGAACGCGCCAAAGTCGCTTTCCCCGCCGAAGACGATGGTCCGAATGCGCTGGCGTTCAAAGCGGTCCTTGATGTCGCGCTCGACCTCGATCACCGCTCCTGTGTCGTCAAACACAGGGCCGACGCTGGTGCCGGAGACATTGGCATCGCCCAGAGCGAAGATCGTGCGACGGCGGAATTCCTGATCGTCGAATTGGCTCCATGTGCCGCGCAGGTAAAGCTCTGTGTGATCCTCGACGCGAGCATCAAAGCCCAGTGTCGCGCTGATCCGTTCGCGCTCTACGTCGTAGTCGCGATACTGGACTTCCTCTGCGTAAAGGAGGTTACCGTCTTGCAACCAGTCATCGGCTTCGATGTTGTCGGTTTCAAACTCGCGGTTGTAATAGGCGATGCCAGCGGAGATGCCGAAATTGTCGGTCAGACGAATAGCCGTATCGGCGCTGACATCCGGGGTTAGCTCGCCAGAGAGGTCATTATAGCTGCCGCCGAGCTTCAATACATAAAGGTCCTCGCTGCGGTCAAAGGCGCTGGTCGTGTTGATCTCAATCGAAGCGCCGATTGTATCGCCGTCCATATCCGGGGTGAGCGATTTTTTAACTTCGATGCTTTCAATGATCTCAGACGAAACCACGTCGAGTGCCACGGCGCGGATATCGCTTTCGGGCGCAGGCACCCGCACGCCGTTCAAAGACGTCGCGTTGAGGTTGGGGTCAAGCCCGCGCACCGCTACAAAACGACCTTCACCCTGGTCGTTCAAGACATTGATACCGGGCAGTCGGCGCAGGCTCTCAGCAACATTCTGGTCAGGAAACTGACCGATAGAATCGCGGGTGAGGACGTCGGAGACGACATCGGAGGCACGCTTGCGCGAAAGGGCAGAGGCTTGGCTCGCGCTTTGGCCGATAACGAGGATATTCGACCCCGACTGACCCATGGCAAAGTTTCGCACCACTGCCCCATCGGTCGGCACAGCGACGGTGAAGGTCACCGGCTCAGCCCCGACATAGCGCGCGGTGATGGTGTAGCTGCCGGCAGGCACATCCTCGAAAGAGTAGGAACCATCGCGCGAAGTGGCGGTGCGTCGGCCCAGCTCCTCCATCGTCACCTCGGCGGCCTGAAGGCTCTCATTGGCGGAAGCATCAGCAACGATACCGCGCACTTCTCCAGCGATGGCGGGTGAGGCGATTGTGGCGGCAAGAGCGCCTGCGGCCACGGTCGAAATCAAACGAAAACGCGTCATTGGGTCTTCCCCTTCTTGCCGGCTGCCTGATTTGCCGGTTCTCGAAGGTGCACTAGGCGCAGCGTCTTACACGCAAGCGTCGGGAGCATAACCGAACGCTTACAATCCCAAGCAATTGCGTGACGGAATTGTCAAAAAAAGACCCGCCGAACCGAATGGTTCGACGGGCCAATTGCCGAGGAGAGGTCGGCGTTTTTGCGGTGTCAGTCGCCGAAGCGGGCTGTCACCTGAATGCCATAAAAGCGTGGCTCGGCTGGAATAAAGGTCGGAATGCCAAAGGCGCCGCCGGTATTGCCTGCGTCGAGCAAATAGTCCTCATCGAAGGCGTTGCGGATGAAGCCGGCAATCTCATACCGTTCATCGGCGAAGCTGATCCCGGCGCGGGCATTGACCAGCGTGACACCTTCCTGACTAATCAGGTCGCTATTGGGGACTTCGAAGAAGATCCGGCTGCGATAGGTGACGCTGGGCGTTGCGAAGAAGCGCAGGCCGCTGTCTGTCTCATAGTCGATGGTGAAGCCGCCCGAGGCCTGGAATTCGGGTTGCAAACGGAAGCGCGCACCGGAAAACGCCGGCGAGAACGCGCCGTCTTCATCGATGCCGCCATCAATATAGCCGAAATTGGCGAACAGCTGGAACCAGTCGGTCGCCTCCAATGCGATCTCCCCTTCGACGCCGAGGTTGCTGGCTGAGCCCGCGCTTTGAGTGATGAAGGTACCGACCGGACCATCGGGATCCTGGACCGAGACCTGAAAGTCATCATAGACTTGATAGTACACGCCAAGCGATGCCGATATCGGCCCGCTGGCGATCTTGATCCCGCCTTCATAGTTCCACACCGTTTCCTCCGAAACGATGTCGAGGTCAGGCACGACATTGCCCGCTCCATCCAGCGTGCCGCCCAGATTGACCACAGGCGAGCGACGTCCCTTCGACACGGTGGCAAAGACGTTCACATCGTCGCTGATCCGGAACAACGCGTTGAAGCGGGACAGGAACGCTCCGAAAGTCTCATCGGCGGTGAAGGTTTGGCCGTTCGTGTCGAGGAAGCCGGGGATCAGCGGCGCGCCTGACAACACGGCATCGGGCGAGACCGAGATAAAGCCGGATTGACGGTACTCATCGGTCACACGGACACCCACGGTCAGCTCCAACGCGTCCGTGGCGAACCATGTGAGGTCGCCGAACAGCGAGTAGGCCTCATTGCGGCCCTGGTTTTCAAATCGGGCGGCATAGGGGATGAAGTCGGTCGCACCGCCTGTGGCGAGCCCCGTCACTGCAGTGGCAGGTACACTCCCATCAGCCGCAACGCACGGGATGCCTGGGATAAGCGGCGCGCCAAAAAGGCGAGGTCAAGCATTGCAGGTAGAGGCCCTCTTCGGTCGCGAAAGGCACATCCTGCGCACCCTCTTCGATGAAGACGTTCCAGCCCATGCTCGCGCGCAAATTGCTGCTTGAGTATGTGAAGCGGCCTTCGTGGCTCACTTGCCAGCCATCGGCGATCTCAGCGAATTCGAGGAACGGTGCGGCGGTGCCGTCAGCATCGAACACTTCAGCGCTGTCGAACTGGCGATAACCATTGACCGTAGTGAATGTCCAATCGTCAGCGAACTGGTATTCGGCAGTGAGGTTCAAGTCATAGACTTCGCGGTTTAGGCCGAGTTGATCGTCACCCAGCGCGGCTGCCCCTTCGGGAAAACCGCCGAGATTGGCGTCCTCAAACGCGTTTGCCTGACCGCCCGGCGCACCTGCGAAGGCCGGGAACGTTCCCGAGATGAACGGCGTGCCGCCATTACGCTGCTGGTCATAGGTGCCGACAAGATCGAGCGTGAAGTCAGCGCTGGGCGTGTAACGGACTGAGGCCCGCACACCGAGCTGGTCCTGCGCATAGAGCTCTTCTTCCTGATTGGCGCTGAGATTTTCGACGAAGCCATCGCGAGAGCGGTAGTCGAACGCGACGCGAGCGGCGAACACATCGGAGCCGGCGTTCAAGTGTCCCGCAAGCAGCGTCTGGTCGAAATTGCCGTAGCCGCCGGTAAGTTCAGCCGAGAAGCCAGCGCGCGGGCGGGCCGAGACGAGGCTGATCGCGCCAACGGCTGAAGCGGTGCCGAACAAGGTCGCCTGCGGGCCTTTGATGACCTCAACCCGCTCCAGATCGTAGATAGCCTGATAGGACCCACGCGAACGGGAGATATCGACCCCATTGTAATAGAGCGTAACCCGCGGGCCTTGCTGGGAAGAACCACTGTCCGAGGTGATTCCGCGAATAACGACGCCGGGATTGTTGGCGCTCTGCTCCTGGATCAACAAGCCGGGAATGTAGTTGGACAGCTCATCCAGATCGGTCACGCCAAGATCCTCGATCCGTTCTCCGTTGAGGGCGGAGATCGTGATCGGAACGTCCTGTGCGCGTTGCTCCACCTTTTGAGCAGTAACGATGATGGTGTTGCCGGACTGCTCTGTGTCCTCCTCAGCCATGGCCTGAGAGGGAATGACGACAGCCGATGTCATGAGAAGCGAGCGAATTAGGATTTTTGTCACTTTGGTGCCCTTGATCTGCGGAGAGGTAGGGCGCTAGGTAAAGCGGCGGGATGACATCATCGCGGCCATCTGGTTTCAGTCCAACGGCATTCTTGCAGTTGTGTGTCTTGGGAGGACTAGGGCGCCTGCCCTTTAGCGTGATCACGGGAGCGTGCCGATCGGCAGAGCAACAGCACGCACCGATGCCAGCGATGAGCGAATTGTCTCGCCCAAAACTGACAGGCCCTGCCTGCGACATTCCAACAGCGTTGAACCCAAACGACAAAAGGCCCCGCTGCGAACAGCGAGGCCTTTTGTCATGGGTTTTCAATTCTATGCTTGGTTGCGGGAGTTGGATTTGAACCAACGACCTTCAGGTTATGAGCCTGACGAGCTACCGGACTGCTCCATCCCGCGCTACCTAGCTTGGCCGTCTAGAGGGACGATATCCCTAGAGACGCCAAAAGGGCTAACCGTATCGGTATAGCCCTTTGACTGTGAATGGGTTCTAGCCTGTTTCTCTTACGAGACGCTTCCACAAGCTGCAATGCCTGGCGGCGACCTACTCTTCCGTGCCTTAAGACACAGTACCATCGGCGCTATCTGGTTTCACGGCCGAGTTCGAGATGGGATCGGGTGGGTCACAGACGCTATGACCACCAAGCAATGAAGCTTGTGGAGGCGGGCTTAAATCGATGCACACTTCATGGGAGAAGTGGTCTTGTTACTATGTAGGCGTATCTGGCTGGAGAATTCCTCCACCGCAGACGGACCAGCCATAAGGCAGGCCTGTCATTGACAGTGCGAACTCTCAAGCGCGAATAAAACATTAGTACCAGTTAGCTCCACGCATTACTGCGCTTCCACACCTGGCCTATCAGCGTCATGGTCTATGACGGTTCTAAAATACCTAATCTCAAGGGAGGCTTCCCGCTTAGATGCTTTCAGCGGTTATCCCGTCCATACATAGCTACCCAGCGGCACCCTTGGCAGGATGACTGGTACACCAGAGGTATGTTCACCCCGGTCCTCTCGTACTAGGGGCAACTCCTTTCAAGTATCGACGCCCACGGCAGATAGGGACCAAACTGTCTCGCGACGTTCTGAACCCAGCTCACGTACCACTTTAATTGGCGAACAGCCAAACCCTTGGGACCTGCTCCAGCCCCAGGATGTGATGAGCCGACATCGAGGTGCCAAACACTGCCGTCGATATGAGCTCTTGGGCAGTATCAGCCTGTTATCCCCGGCGTACCTTTTATCCGTTGAGCGATGGCCCTTCCACGAGGGACCACCGGATCACTATGACCGACTTTCGTCTCTGCTCGACCTGTCGGTCTCGCAGTCAGGCATGCTTATGCCATTGCACTCTCGCAGCCGGTTTCCAACCGGCCTGAGCATACCATCGCGCGCCTCCGTTACTCTTTAGGAGGCGACCGCCCCAGTCAAACTACCCGCCATAGAGGGTCCCTGATCCGGATAACGGATTTAGGTTAGACATCAGAAAACAACAGGGTGGTATTTCACAGGTTGGCTCCACTCGGACTGGCGCCCAAGTTTCAAAGCCTCCCACCTATTCTACACAGTTCTTTCCTAATGCCACTCTAAAGCTGCAGTAAAGGTGCACGGGGTCTTTCCGTCTAACCGCGGGTACTCCGCATCTTCACGGAGAATTCAATTTCGCTGAGCATATCCTGGAGACAGTGGGGAAGTCGTTACGCCATTCGTGCAGGTCGGAACTTACCCGACAAGGAATTTCGCTACCTTAGGACCGTTATAGTTACGGCCGCCGTTTACTTGGGCTTCAATTCGGAGCTTGCACTCCTCCTCTTAACCTTCAAGCACCGGGCAGGCGTCAGACCCTATACGTCGTCTTGAAGCCGACTTAGCAGAGTCCTGTGTTTTTGATAAACAGTCGCTACCCCCTGGCCTGTGCCCCCCACCAAAAGTTGCCTTCTGATGGGGCCTCCTTCTTCCGAAGGTACGGAGGCAATTTGCCGAGTTCCTTCAGGATACTTCTCTCAAGCGCCTTGGTATACTCTACCTGACCACCTGTGTCGGTTTCGGGTACGGTCTATATGAAGAGGCTATTTCCAGGAACAACTTGGCAGCATGCCCAATCCAATAAGGACACACTACTTCCGCCATCCGTCACACATCTTCAGGCTCACGAATATTTACGTGATTCCCATCGACTACCCCCTTCGGGCTCGTCTTAGGGGCCGGCTAACCCTGCTCTGATTAGCATTGAACAGGAACCCTTGGTCTTTCGGCGAGAGGGCATCTCACCCTCTTTATCGCTACTCATGTCAGCATTCTCACTTCTGATATCTCCACCGTCGGTTACCCTTCGGCTTCATCAACTTACAGAACGCTCCGCTACCGCTGCAGTAAACTGCAACCCTAAGCTTCGGTGAATACCTTTAGTCCCGTTACATCTTCGCCGCAGGAACCCTTATTTAGACCAGTGAGCTGTTACGCTTTCTTTAAAGGATGGCTGCTTCTAAGCCAACCTCCTGGTTGTTTTGGGATTCCCACATGCTTTCGCACTTAGGTATTACTTGGGGACCTTAGCTGTAGGTTAGGGCTGTTTCCCTTTTGACGACGGACCTTAGCACCCGCCGTCTGTCTGCCAGACTAGACTCATTGGTATTCGGAGTTTGGTTAGGTTTGGTACCGCTCGCGCAGCCCTAGCCCATCCAGTGCTCTACCCCCAATGGCAAAAATCTGACGCTCTACCTCAATAGATTTCGCGGAGAACCAGCTATTTCCCGGCTTGATTGGCCTTTCACCCCTAAACACAAGTCATCCGAGCATTTTTCAACATGCAACGGTTCGGTCCTCCAGTGCGTGTTACCGCACCTTCAACCTGCTCATGCCTAGATCGCCGGGGTTCGGGTCTAATCCAACATACTCAGTCGCCCTATTCAGACTCGCTTTCGCTTCGCCTACACCTAACGGCTTAAGCTTGCATGCTAGATTAAGTCACTGACCCATTATGCAAGAGGTACGCTGTCACCCCCTATGGGGCTCCAACTGCTTGTAAGCATCCGGTTTCAGGTACTGTTTCACTCCCCTAATCGGGGTGCTTTTCACCTTTCCCTCACGGTACTGTGTTCGCTATCGGTCATGTACGAGTATTTAGGCTTGGAGGGTGGTCCCCCCATGTTCAGACAGAATTTCACGTGTTCCGCCCTACTCAAGTCCTTTTCAATCGTTTTCGCATACGGGACTATCACCCACTATGGTCTCACTTTCCAGAGAGTTCTGCTAATTTATGAAAAGGCACTGGCCTGGTCCCGGTTCGCTCGCCACTACTACGGGAATCTCGGTTGATGTCTTTTCCTCCGGGTACTGAGATGTTTCAGTTCCCCGGGTTCGCTTCACCAAAGCTATATATTCACTAAGGTGATACCTTATCCACCTCTCTCAAAAGCCCTTCGAAAAGGGACAATGAAAGAAATGGTGAAGGTGGGTTTCCCCATTCGGAAATCGCCGGATCAAAGGTTGCATACCTCCCCGACGCTTATCGCATTTTGCCACGTCCTTCGTCGCCTGTACATGCCAAGGCATCCACCAAATGCTCTTACCTCACGCTTGAGAATCCACACCATCAACGACAGGCCTGCATAAAAGCCTGGAGTCTTAAGATGGCGCGGAGGAATTATCTCAGCCAGATAATCAATTTGATTGATTTGTGATGCATAGATCGAACGTTTGACGGGTCGGCTAGACCCATATGTCAAACAGTCTATGCGCCACGGCATCGATTTAAAAACCCATTCACAATGTCAAATGCTCGGCGCCAATGCGCCTACTTGCTCGAAAGCAAGATCTCTTTCTTTTCAAACAATCGGAATACCTGGTGGAGCCTATCGGGATCGAACCGATGACCCCCTGCTTGCAAAGCAGGTGCTCTCCCAGCTGAGCTAAGGCCCCTAAAGGTAAAATGGTGGGCCTGAGAAGATTTGAACTTC
>NZ_CP200298.1:2220000-3314891 GCF_057365045.1 Erythrobacter sp. S267
CGATTGCTGGACCCCTCGGATTACGGTCTGTTCGCCATGAGCCAAGTGGTCGTGACCGCTCTCGCTTTTCTAAACGGGCAGAGCTTCGCCACTTCTATTGTTCAGACAGACCGTCTGGACGAGCGGCGGATTGCGCAAGTCTTTGGCATGCTGCTGCTGGCCAACATTCTGCTTGCCAGCATCCAGTTCCTCTTCGCCCCGATGGCAGCGGCCTATTTTGAAGAGCCCGTGGTCGCCGACCTGCTGCGCGTGCAGGCGGCGATATTCCTGACGATTCCCTTCATAGCCCTCCCCTCAGAATGGCTTGCGCGCAAGCTTGAGTTTCGCAAACAGGGCCAGGTCAATATGGGCAGCGCTCTTGTCGGAGCGTTGACTGCCTTGCTGCTCGCATGGCTTGGCTGGGGCGTGTGGGCTCTGATCTATGCGGGCCTTTCGATCTTTGTCGCAAGGGCAGTGGGCATGACCATCGCGGCGGGCCTGTGGATCAAACCGGTCTTCGATCCGCGCGGCGCATGGGATCTTGTCACATTCGGAGGAACGCTGACGGCGTGCCAACTGTTCTGGATCATCCAGAGCCAAAGCGATGTCGTCATCGCCGGTCGCTTGCTGCCGACGCATGACCTTGGCTTATATACCCAAGCCCTGTTCCTTGCGCTAATTGTGACCGGGCGTTTTATCCCGCCGATCAACGAAGTCGCTCTCGCCGCCTATTCAGAGCTGCACCGGGCGAAGAAGCCGCTTGGCCCCTATTTTCTGAAGACCGTTCGAATGGTCATGATGGTGAGCGCACCTCTATACATAGGTCTGGCGCTGACGGCCGAGAACGCCATCCTTGTCCTGATGGGAGAGAAGTGGATCGGCCTCATCCCGATTATCGCCGGGCTCGCATTGGTGATGCCCGCATTTGCTCTGCATCTCATCTGCTCTCCCGTGACCAACGCGATGGGGCGGCCCAAAGTCTATCTGTTTACGAGCATTGCCGGCGCTGTGATCTTTCCGGCCCTCTTCCTTTGGGGCGCGCAGGATGGAGCGATGGGTCTGGTCCATGCATGGTGGCTGGCCGCACCGGTGCTTTGCGCGGTCACTCTGTGCGTCACTCTGCCGCGAATCAGTGTGAGCCCCCTCGCTCTGATCGAAGCGGTTACCCCGATTGCTCTGGCCTGCGCGGCAATGGCTGTGGTGGTTCTGTTTGCGCAGCAGCTGATCGCAATCGACAGCCCGCTCCTCGCCCTCGCATTCCACGCCGCCCTTGGCGCGGCAACTTATGGAGCGACCTTCTGGTTTGGCTATCGTGGGATCGTTCGAGAGACTTGGGCGATGCTGCGCAATCGTGAGACAGCGCCCGCTGTCGCCTGAGCGCATTTGGGGCATCGCTGCTTGTCTGATACTCTCTAGTTCGAGAAATGAGAGGATCGCCGCATGACAATGATTGGAACACTCGCCGCGGGCCTTTTGGGCGCAAGCTCATCAGCCGCGATTGCAGTTGAGCCTCCCGCCACCGCGTCAACTGCGCCTCTCGACGCCGTTGCTCCCAACCTCACCGATCCGGCGACCGACGTGCTGGATATCGAGGAGGACCGCAATAACCGCTACACCGTGCCGGTCATGGTCGAAGGTAGTGGGCCGTATGACTTCATGATCGACACGGGCAGTCAGGCGACTGCTGTAACGCACCAGATCAATGAGGGGCTGGAGCTGACCCCGTTTGGGACCGCCACTCTGGTCGGCATGGCCAGCCGCCGTCCGGTTGATGTGGTCGAAGTGGATTCCATGTCTTTCGGGGCACACACCGTCACCGACATTCTGTCTCCCGTCCTGGATGCTCGCAATGTCGGCGCAGATGGGATCCTTGGGCTCGACAGCTTGCAGGACTTCCGCGTCCTCATCGACTTTCGCGATGAAACTATCGCGGTGCAGGATATGAGCGAGGTCGAGAATGAGAGGCGCGGCTTTGAGATCGTCGTGCGCGCCCGGCAAGAGCTGGGCCAGTTGCTCATTACCGACGCGATGATCGAAGGGGTGCGCGCAACCGTCATCATCGACACCGGTGCGCAGGCGAGCATTGGCAACATGGCCCTGCGCGAACAGATCCGCACAAAACGCTCAGAAGAGATCGTCACCACTGACGTCAACGGCGTGGACATTGTTGGGGAGCTTTCCTTTGTCCGTTCGCTGACAATTGAAGGGCTTTCCTTGCAGAATGTCCCTCTTGCGTTTGCAGATGCACCTGCGTTTGAGGCGCTGGGATTGAAGGACACACCAGTGATCGCGCTAGGCATGCAGCATCTGCGCATGTTTGACCGGGTTGCGATCGACTTTTCCAGCCAGCGCATCCTATTCGATGTGCCGCGCGATATCGCCCGTGAATTGCGGCGCGCCCGCCGCCAAGGCAACCGGCTAAGAGCAAGATAATCGCACACCGCATAGGCCGTCTTTGGCAGGCACACCAACAAGCCGCCTTGTTCTAGAGCCCACCCGCGCCCACATGGGCGGCCTATCATGCCGCCCGACACAGCCACCTCTGACGATCAAAAGACGGCGCCCGAGGCCGAAGGCTGGCCGACACTCAAGCGGTTCCTGCCCTATCTGTGGCCGCGCGATAATCCGGGCCTGCGCTGGCGGATCGTCATTGCGATGGGGCTGGTGCTCGCCGCCAAGGCAACGACGCTCGCCCTGCCCTTTGCCTATAAGGGCGCGGTTGATGCGATGGAGGCATCGGGCGCGGCGGACGACATAGCCGCAAGCGCGCAGGTCGCGATGGCGCTGGTCGCCGCCTACGTGCTGGGTCGCTTCACTTCGCTAATGTTCGACAATTTGCGCAATGTGGCGTTTGAGCGTGTCGGCCAGATGGCGACGCTGAGCCTTGCCGAAGACGTCTTCCACCGCCTCCACCGCCTCTCCTTGCGCTTCCACTTGAGCCGCCGAACGGGCGAGGTCACCAAGATCATCGAACGCGGAACCAAGAGCATCGACATGATGCTCTATTTCCTGCTGTTCAACATTGCTCCGACCGCGATTGAGCTGATCGCAGTGGGCGTGATCTTCTACCTAAATTTCGGCTGGGAGCTGGTCGCAGCGACCGCCCTTGCGGTTTTCGCATACATATATGCAACGCGCACGATCACCGAATGGCGCACCAAGCTGCGGCGCGAGATGAACGATCTCGATGGGCAAGCGCTGCACCGCGCGGTGGACTCGCTCCTCAATTTTGAGACGGTCAAATACTTCGGAGCAGAACGGCGCGAGGAAGAGCGTTACGGCAATGCCGCGCGCGCCTATGCCAAGGCAGCGGTCAAGTCAGAAAACTCGCTCGCGCTTTTGAACGTTGTCCAGTCAGGCATCACCAATGCGCTGATGGCAGGCGCAATGGCGTTCAGCGTCTGGGGCTGGAGCCAGGGCAAGCTGACCGTCGGCGACCTGGTCTTCGTGAACACCTATCTGATGCAGCTCTTCCGCCCGCTTGATTTGCTCGGCTGGGTCTATCGCACGATCCGGCAGGGCCTTGTCGATATGGCGCAGATGTTCAGCCTGATGGACACCGCGATGGAGGTGGAGGATGCGCCCGACGCGAAGCCGCTGAGCTTCGAGGAGCCAGCGCTCCATTTCGACAACGTCACCTTTGGGTATGAGGACGGGCGAACGATCCTCAAAGGCCTCAGCTTCGATGTGCCCGCTGGATCAACTCTGGCGATTGTTGGTCCGTCGGGTGCTGGCAAGAGCACAATTGGCCGGTTGCTGTTCCGTTTCTACGACCCGCAATCCGGACGCATCCTGATCGACGGGACCGATATTGCGACCGCAACGCAAGACAGTGTGCGCGCGGCCATCGGCATCGTCCCGCAGGATTCGGTCCTTTTCAACGACACGCTCCGCTACAACATCGCTTATGGAGCCGAAGACGCGGACGACGAGACGGTCGAGCGTGCTGCGCGCGATGCGGCCTTGATGCCTCTGATAGAGCGTATGCCAGATGGCTTTGACACTTTGGTGGGTGAGCGTGGTCTCAAACTGTCCGGCGGAGAAAAACAGCGCGTCGCCATTGCGCGCACGCTGGTGAAGAACCCTCCGATCCTGCTATTGGACGAGGCAACCAGCGCGCTCGACACGCGGACTGAGCGGGAGATCCTCGGCACGCTCAAACGGTTGGCGCGGGGGCGCACGACAATTGCGATTGCCCACAGGCTTTCAACGATTGCCGACGCCGACCGCATTTTGGTGCTGGACGGCGGAGAACTGGCGGAAAGCGGCACGCATGCGCAGCTGCTGGCGCAAGGCGGGCTTTATGCCGAAATGTGGACCCAGCAAGCGCAAGAGCAACAAGACGAGGAGCCGGTGACGGCGAAGTAGGCCTATTGCTGGTCCGACAGCGCTGCAGCGCTTTCCATGCCGAGCGAAGCCAAGTCCAGATCACGCAGCGTGATCACCTCAATATTCTCGCGGAGCCATGCTAACTCATCCATGAATTGCGCGGCATCGCCGACGACGATCAAGGTCACTTTGTCAGGATCGAGATAGGCTCTCGCTGCCGTGATCGCATCTTCCGGCGTCACCGCCTCAAGCCGTTCACTAAACCGCACCGCTTCATCCGCGCTGAGCCCCTGCAACAAGGCTTCAGCCGCAATCCGGTTGAAACCGCTGCTGGTCTCAAGCGCCCTTGCCTGTCTGCCCGTCAGATAAGCACGGCGACGTTCGACCAGGTCGTCAGTCAACGGCTCGCTCGCCATCCGCTCAAACTCGGCGAGAAATATTCGCGCCACTTCGCCCGCGCTCTCGTTCTTGGTCTGCGCAAAGGCGGTCAGGATCGCATCATCGGCGCGGTCGCCAAAGCCAGAATAAGCGCCATAACTCAGCGCACGCTTTGTGCGCACTTCTTCAAACAGCCGACCGCTCGATCCCCCGCCCAGCACCGCATTGGCAAGTTCAACTGCAAAGTAATCGGGATGGTCACGCGCGGGCGCACGCACCGCTGCGAGCACTGCGGCCTGTCCGGCCTCTGGCACATCGATGACGATGGTGCGCACCGGAAGCACATCGCCTGCCGGGTCCTGCGCAATTGGCGCGGGGCGCAAGGGCGTTTGCCAATCACCGAGCATATCCTCAACCAAAGCGAAGGCCGCTTCGGGCTCCATTCCGCCTGACACCACCACCTTCATCCGCGCCGGGTGAATGAAGCGCTGGCGGTAGATCAGCAGGTGATCGCGGGTAAGCGCGGACAGGCTCTCAACCGTGCCGCCCGGATGCGAGCCGTAGGGCGCATCACCATACACCACAGCGCGCGCGGCATAGCGGGCAATGCTGCCGGGATCCTTCATTGCGACTTGCAAACTGTCGATGGCGCGCAGGCGCTCCCGCTCAAATTCGCGCGGAGGGTAGATCGCACCTTTGACGATGCCTGCGGCGAGCTCCCCAGCCTGAGGCATGTTCGCGACAGGAGCGGTCAGGCTGAAACTGGTTCCGTCGCTGCCTGAGCCGCCAGCAAAGCTTGCGCCAAGGCTCTCAAAGCGGGCCGCGATCTCGCCTTCGCTGATCCCGTTGACGCCTGTATCTGCAATCGCAGCGGCCATATTGGCGATCCCGGCGAGGCCTTGCGGATCGGTTCTGCTGCCGCCGGGCACAACCATCGTGATCGTCGCAATCGGCACATTGCCGGTTTGAACCGCGACAACTTCAATGCCGTTGGCAAGCCGGTCTTCGACCATGGTTGGCGACGCAATCTGGGGAGGCTGCGAAGGGCTGGGCGCGGCCTCGCGTTGATCTGCTGGCAGGACGGAGCGAACCTCACCTACAGGCGGAGGGAGGGTTGCAAAGCTCGGCATTGGAACAGGGTTGGCATAGGCGGCTTCGTCCGCTGGCCCGGCGGTGTAAGTGATGGTCACGCGGGTTTCAGGGTCGAGATATTGCGCTGCGACGCGCTGCACGTCGTCAGGTGTGACCGCCTGCAACCGCTCCAGCCAGATATCTGCAAAGCCCGGATCGCCGCTCGCCATCAAAGCCTCGCCCAATTCAAATGCGCGTCCCCGCGCGGTTTGGCGCCGGTTAAGGGCGGCGGAGATGATCTCTCCGCGCGCTTCGGCCAGTTCTTCTGGGCTGACCAGTTCAGCGCGAACCCGCTCCAATTCGGAATCGAGGATGGCCGAAACCTCTTCCATTCGCTCTTCATCACGGACCAAAGCGTAGACCGCAATCTGTCCCGCCTCGCGGTATTGCTGCACACCGGCAGAGACCTGAAACGCATGACCGGTGCGCACCAAAGCGTTATCGAGCCGGTTGTTTTGGCCTCGCGACAAGACCGCCTCCAGCATTTCAAGTGCGGCGGAATCGGAGTGAGCCAAGGGAGGCGCTTTCCACACGCCGCCCACCACGGGCAGCGGGACATTGGGCGCGGTGGCGTTGACTGTGCGAGGGGCAGTACGCGCAGGCTCGCGAAGGGTGATCGTCGGATCGACCGGATTGGCGCGGGGCGGAATATCCGAGAAATAGGTCTCAACCAGCTCGCGCAGGCGCGCCTCTTCAAAGTTGCCCGCGACAATCAGCGTTGCTGTGCCGGGACCGTAGTAAGCCTCATAAAAGGCGCGCGCGTCATCCAGCGTCGCCTGCTCCAGATCAGCGATTGAGCCAATTCCCGGACGGCGATGCGGCATCACATCATAGGCGTTTTCAGGCAGGATAAAGCGCTGCAATCGGCCATAGGGCGGCGCAAGCACTCTCTCTCGCAGCTCTTCAATGACAACGCCGCGCTCGGTCTCGAACACCTGCTCGTCAATGACGACATTCGCCATCCGCTCACGGTGAGTCCACAGCATCGTTTCGAGATACTCAGCTGGAACCTGCTCCCAATAATTGGTCCGGTCGACCCAGTTGGACGCGTTACGCGTGCCCCCCACATCGGCGGTGAGGTCGTAGATCAGATTGTAGGGCATGTTGCGCGTTTTGCGACTGATGATGTGCTCAATCAGATGCGAGAAGCCTGCGCGCCCTTCGGGATCATGCTTTGACCCGATGGCGTACCAGACGGAAGTTGTAACCGTGCTGGTAGTGGGATCGGGCAAAGCGATCACCGTCAGGCCATTATCCAGCGTCCATGTCGAATACTCGATCTTGGGCACGGAAAGAGCAGGCGCCGCAGCGGAGACCTCATCGCCGTGATCATCGGCCGCAACGGGGCTTGTCAAAATAAGGCCCATTGCAGCGGCGCTGACGAGCAGAATTTTTCGGATCATCGGTTGAACGGCTCTTTGAACTTGGGGTCGGGCAGCGTTCGCCCGGATCTTCGTCCAAAGGGTTAGAGCGCTTCGGACCGTTGATTTCAACTGCTCCGCTTAACCCTAAACCGACTTAGCTCTAATCGAGAGTTTTAACGATGCGCGTCGCGGCTCAACCGTTCGAGCAGAGCGAGCGCCTCTTCGCGGTCCTCCCACGGGACAAACAGGTGATCGTGATGTAGCCCTGCAATCACATTGCAAGCGATCCCCGACGTTGCGAGCGCGGTGGAAACAGCCGCCGTCAATCCCACCGCCTCCAGATCGGAATGCACGCTTAGCGTAATCTTCGCGAATTGCGGAACATCCTTGGCCGCTGCAGGAGCGGGAAGAATGCAGGTCATGCCCTCCTCCTCGCGGATCACAGCAAACGCAGTTGGGGGAATGAAGGCGTCGTCCGTAATCGGCTGAAAGCTCCACGCACGCGGTGAGAGCACGGGAGCCATGCTCACCAACATGGCCTTCAAATCTTTGACGCTGCCCGGTTTCATTCTTGATCCTATGCATTTGGTGCAATTGCTGGACCAGTAAATAGGTGTTGCATCGCTGACCGGCTTGGAGCGATCCGACATAAAGTGCTGAAAAAGCGATCAAAGGATGTATTTGGACAGGTCCGCATCACCCGCAAGATCGCCCAAACGCTCACGCACATAGGCAGCATCGATGGTGATCGTCTCGCCTTCGTGCTCTTCAGCTTCAAAGCTGATTTCCTCGAGCAGTTTCTCCATTACCGTTTGCAACCGCCGCGCGCCGATATTCTCGACGCTTTCATTGACCTGAGCAGCGATGGTCGCGACCTCGTTCACGGCATCTTCCTTGATGTCGAGCTCGACCTTTTCCGTGCCCAGTAGAGCGCGGTATTGCTCGACCAGATTGGCCCGCGTTTCCGCCAGGATGCGGACAAAATCCTCCTGCGTGAGCGCGCGCAAATTGACGCGGATCGGCAGGCGGCCTTGCAGCTCTGGCAGCATGTCAGAGGGCTTGGCGACGTGGAACGCACCTGACGCGATAAACAGCACGTGGTCGGTCTTCATCGGACCGTACTTGGTCGCGACCGTCGTGCCCTCAATCAACGGCAGAAGGTCGCGCTGCACGCCTTCGCGGCTGACTGAGCCACCGCGCACATCGGAGACAGCGATCTTGTCGATCTCATCAAGAAAGACGATCCCGTTGGTCTCCGCATTCTGGAGCGCGACGCGGGCGACATCTTCGTCATCAAGACGCTTGTCCGCTTCTTCGTCGACCAGCTTGTCCCAAGCCTCCGGCACGCGCAGTTTGCGGCGCTTGGTCGGCTTTTTCCCGAATGCTTTCCCCATCATGTCGGACAGGTCGATCATCTGCATATTGCCGCCCATATTGCCCATATCGAATGGAGTGTTGGGGGCCTCTGTCACGTCGATCTCGACCTCAACCTCGTTCATCGCGTTCTGGACGATGCGTTCGCGAAAGCTTTCGCGCGTTGCTTCAGAGGCGTTCTCGCCCACCAGCGCGTTGAGCAGGCGCTCCATCGCCGCTTCGGAAGCCGCTTCGCGCACGCTTTCGCGGCGGCGTTCCTTTTCGAGCCTGATCGATTCCTCGACCAGATCGCGCGCAATCTGTTCAACGTCGCGGCCGACATAGCCAACCTCAGTGAACTTGGTCGCCTCGACCTTCACAAAGGGAGCCTCGGCCAGCTTGGCCAAGCGACGGCTGATCTCGGTTTTACCGCAGCCGGTCGGGCCGATCATCAGGATGTTCTTGGGCGTGACCTCGTTTTTCAGCTCCGGCCCCAGCCGTTGCCGCCGCCAGCGATTGCGCAACGCCACAGCAACCGCGCGCTTGGCGTCCTTCTGGCCAATGATGTGTTCGTCCAATGCGGCGACGATCGCCTTGGGAGTAAGATTATCCATGTGGAGGTGTTTCCTAGACCGTTTCTACGGTTAGATTGCCATTGGTGAAGACGCAGATATCTGCCGCAACAGCCATCGCCTTGCGTGCGATTTGTTCGGGGTCGTCTTCGTAGTCTGCAAGTGCGCGCGCGGCTGCCAAAGCGTAGTTTCCGCCCGAACCGATCGCCGCAATCCCGCCTTCAGGTTCCAGCACATCGCCATTGCCAGTCAGAACCAGCAAGCTTTCGTTGTCCGCCACGATCATCAAAGCTTCGAGATTGCGCAAATATTTGTCCGTGCGCCAGTCTTTGGCCATTTCGACCGCGGCGCGGGTCAATTGGCCCGAATACTGCTCCAGCTTCTTCTCCAGCCGCTCAAACAAGGTGAAGGCGTCGGCAGTCGCGCCAGCAAATCCGGCAACGACTTTCTCGCCCTCACCGATGCGGCGCACCTTGCGCGCATTGGGCTTCATCACGGTGTTGCCCATGGAGACCTGGCCATCCCCGGCCACGACCACCTTGTCACCGCGCTTGACGCCGATGATCGTGGTTCCGTGCCATTGAGTAAGGCCGTGACTGTTTTGATTATCACTCATGCGAAGCGATATGGGCGCTGCGCGAAATGCGTCAAGCTTGACGTATTATCGTCCGCGCTATGGACCGCCGGGTCCACCGGCTCCCGGAGGGCCACTGCCGACCTGGCCGATATTGCCAAACAGATCTTCGAGGAAGCCTCGCTCCCGGCCCAGGGTCGGCGTTTTGTCACCGTCAGGCTGCAGGAAGGTCACTTCTTCAACACCACTGCGACCGACGCTCTCGACATTGCCCGCCTCGTCAAACTTCACCGCAAGGACAAAGTGGTCGCGGATGCGCGGGCGCACAAACGGGCGGCGGCCGGTCACGCTGGAGATGTAATACCAGGTGTTCTCGCCATATTGGCTCTCAAACGTAGGACGACCCAGCGCGCCCTCGACAGAGCGGCGATTGTCAATTCCCGGCTGCACAGTGCTCACCAGAATGGGGTCATTCACAAAGCCACGCGATTCGCGGATCGAGGAACACGCGCCCAGCGCCAGAACGGCGCAGCCCAGCATCGTGGCCTTGGCAAAGCGGCTCTTCAGGATCGATTGCTTATTCCCAGCGTTCAAAACCATTATCGGTTCAATTCCCGTCCGTGTCTTTCTCTTGCCGCGTGAGCCACGCGACCTATATCCACTCTGGCCTTAAGGCGTGGCGGCATGTCATGCAATGGGGCCTTCAACGAAGCCAACGCATAAGCGCCACGCATCGCCCACTGCTGGAGCCTCGCTGCAAGAGGCCCCGTGAATGGCCAGTGAATTGCTGAGAAACAGCACTAGTCTTGAGGTTTGTTAATGTCATTTTTGTCCAAGCTGCTCGGCACTGGCCCTGACCCGCGCGAAAGCGTGCGCCCTTTGTGGCACCGCGTTGTCGAGCTGGCCCGTGAGCCTGCATTCTACAGCGAGTGCGAGGTGGCTGACACAGTCGCTGGCCGCTTCGATCTGATCACTGCGGTCCTGTGCACTGTGATGGTGCGGGTCGAGGCAAGTGACCTGCGCTCTGAAAGCGCGCTGCTGGCGGAGCTTTTCGTCGAGGACATGGACGGCCAATTGCGCGAGTTCGGCGTCAATGACGTCGTGATGAGCAAGCGCATGGGCAAATTGATGAGCGTGCTTGGCGGACGGCTCGGCGCCTATCGCAGCGCGCTCAGCACAGATGGCGCAGCCGAAAACGAAGGGCGCGACCGGGACAAGCTGGTCGCGGCTATCTCTCGCAATGTCACTTTGCGCGAAGGCGTGAACGAGGAGGTGTGCGCCGGGCGTATCGCGGACCGCTTGATCGCCTTATCGCAGCGGCTCGAAAATGTGAGCGATGCAGACCTTCTCAAAGGACGCGTCCAGTAATGGCGCCCGGTGCGAGCGAATTGTCGCGCCCGATCAAGGTCAAGGGCCTGCCCGCTGAACCGATTGTGATCGACGCCGATGCGAGTGAGCGCGCTGCGCTGGCGGCCCGTTTTAGCCTGCCCGGTGTCGACCGGCTGCATGCGAGCATTGATGTGGAACTGCGCGGCTCTGCAATCAAAGCGACAGGCACGCTCAAAGCCGCCATCCGCCAATCCTGCGCGATATCGGGCGAGGATTTCCCTGCTGCAATTGACGAGGTCATTGACCTGCGCTTTGTCGAAGAAGGCACGCTCGATCCAGCCACCGATGAAGACGGCGAGATCGAAGTCGAGCTCGAAGCCGATGATTGCGACGAGATCGAATATTCCGGCGACACTTTCGACCTAGGCGAAGCTGTGGCGCAAACCCTCGGCCTGGCCATCGACCCTTACGCCGAAGGTCCAACCGCCGATGCCGCCCGCAAATCGGCCGGTATTGTCGCGGAGGGCGAGCAAGAAGGCCCCCTTGCAGCTGCGCTTAAGGGATTGGTCAAAGACTAGCTCTCGGCCTGCCTGGCAGCTTGGATCGCCATTCTCCAAAAACAAAAGGCCTCGCGGTTTCCCGCAAGGCCTTTGAACAATTCCAATTTCGCGCTACCCCTACTTAGAACGGGATGTCATCGTCGAGGTCGTCATAGCCGCCCCCGCCACCGGCACCGCCGGAACCTTGCCCCCCGTTGCCTGAGCCGCCACCAGAGCCTCCGCCCCCTTGGTTCCAGCCGCCGCCTTGATTTCCGCCACCCTGACCGCCGCCGCCATAGCCGCCACCTGAGCCGCCTCCGCCGCCCATGCCGCCGCCGTCACCGCGGCCATCAAGCATGGTGAGAGTGCCGCCAAGGCCCTGGATCACGACCTCGGTCGAGTAGCGATCATTGCCGCTTTGGTCCTGCCATTTGCGGGTTTGCAGTTTGCCTTCGACAAAGACTTTCGAGCCCTTCTTCAAATAGCGCTCCACCACATTGACTAGGCCATCAGAGAAGATTGCGACCGTGTGCCATTCGGTCTTTTCGCGGCGCTCGCCGGTATTCTTGTCTTTCCAGTTTTCCGATGTGGCAATGCGCAGGTTTGCGACGCGCCCGCCGTTCTGGAACGAACGGATTTCCGGGTCCGCGCCCAGATTGCCGATCAGCATGACCTTATTGAGCGAACCCGCCATCGAAAATTCCTTCCCTGTCGATTTGAAGCGCACAGGCAAAGCTGCGCGCGATTCTCTGACACGACAATAGGGAAGGCTTCGAGCCGAGGCGAGACGCCTGGCGGCTTTTCCACTTCCGATATGGAGTTTTAATGGTGTTGAGTTGAACCGCTGGCTTTACCGGCTCGGATAACGCAGCCGTCCCAGGAAGCGCGAGAGGCTCGGCATCTCAATATCCTTGTTGAGGAATTGCGCCTTGGCCTTTTCAAACTTCATCACGCCGTCGATCCGCCGGTCGAGGAATTCGTAGGACTTGGCCTTGCCCTCGCTGTCATCATTGACGAACACAGCGAGCGTCGCGCTGTAGATGCCGGCGAGGATCGCGCGTTTGGTGTAGTGGTTGTAATCGGTCGCGGTATCACCGGCGAGCCGCCACATGATATCCGCAGAACGCCAGCCGATCTTTAAACTGCGCGGCGCATTGTGAGGCATCGCCATGACCGCCATCGCGCGGCGGACGGCTTCATCGATATGCTCCACAGCCTCCAGCCGGAATGCAACCAAAGTGCGGATGCGCTCGCGGATTTTCAGCTGTGCCAGTTTCTCTTGCGGCCAAGCCTCTTCCATGGCCGCATCAACGCTGGCAATCCATGCATCGACCATATCCATCGCCTGAGAAGGTCCGCTCGGGAAAGCGAGTTTGGCGATGTCGACATCAGCCCCTGCCATCTCTGCTGCCGCTTCCAGAGCGGTTTCATTCCACCCATCAAAGATCGCAGAAGCCGCGATATCGGGCGCGAGCGCCACGCGCAGCTCATCAAGCGTCATGTCGGCGAAATCGGTTTGGGTGGTGCTCATGATCAGAAAGAGGGTCCATATTGCTGGGATTGGGTCGAGCCTTCGCGCGCTTCGTCGGCGATCTCAAATTCGCGAACGAGCAGCGAATTGCCGCTCATCAGCTCCATGTAATCGCGCGCTGAGCGTCCGGAATTGTCATTGCGATCAGGGTCAGCCCCTTCGGAGAGCAAGCGCCGGACAAGCGGGACATTGCGTTGGTGGACTGCGGTGATCAGAGGGGTTTCGCCCTGGCTGTCAGCGACATCGACTAGCGCGCCGCGTTTCAACAGCTCCTCTGCGCCATCGACAAAGCCAAGCCGCGCAGCAAGCTGCAAGGGCGTGAGGCCGTCATTATTCTGGATATTCGGGTTTGCACCGCGTTGCAGTAGGAACCGCACCCACAAGACATCGCGCCGCGCGACAACCACATGCAGACCAGTCTCTCCGGTCGTGATATCGCGGGTATTGACCACCTGCGTACCCGGCTGGTTGAGCATCTCTGTCGCGGTGTCCCCGTCGCGATCCTTGACCGCTTCGAGGAACTGATAGCCCTCTGACTGGAACTGAGCGAGAGCGGGATTGGCGGCTCCAACCGCCAGCGCGCCGGCAAACGCCGCCGCTACAATTGCCCTCGCGAAACGCGAATAGCCGCAAAAATTGCGCAAAACTGTCGAAATCACGCCTTGATCCTTTAGCAAGAACTGCCAGATTCTTGTTAGTGTTATTGTTACGAGGAAGCGCCCTGTTTGGACCCACTTGGTCCATGCGCTCCTTATCTTCGGAGTGCAATTAGCAGACCATGAACGCCCTCGCAAAGCCTCTTACGCTTGGCATCCTTGCGCCTGTTGCCTTGGCCCTGAGCGCATGCGCGGCCCAAGCGCCTGAACCGGTTGAACCACCCCTTGCCGGTGCGACGATTGGCGGAGAGTTCGAGCTGTCGAATACTAGCGGAGAGACCGTGCGCTGGTCGGACTTTGATGGTCGCTATCGCATTGTCTATTTCGGCTTCACCTATTGCCCCGACATCTGCCCAACCGACATTCAGCGCACCATTCAAGGGCTGGAGCAATTCGCTGAGAACGAACCCGAGCTGGCAGCGCAGATCCAACCGATCTTCATCTCGGTCGATCCAGAGCGCGATACGCCCGAGGTGGTGGATGAGTTCACCAATGCCTTTTCACCCGACCTTATCGGCCTGATTGGAACCCCCGATCAGCTTGAGGACGCGGCATCCAAATTTCTGGCTTCCTACACCCGCGTCGATGGCTCCTCGGACGATAATTATATGATGGACCACACGCGCACGACGTTGCTGTTCGGCCCAGAGGGTGATCCCATCGCGATCCTGCCGTCTGACCTGGGCGCGGATGCAGTCACGGAAGAACTCGCCAAATGGGTGAGGTGACCCTCAGGGATAAATTCTGGGAGCTGCCTCTCGACCAGCTCTCCCGCGCGGAGTGGGAGGCTTTGTGCGATGGGTGCGGGCGCTGTTGCCTCCACAAGATCGAAGATGCTGACACGGGCGAGATCGAAGACACCAATGTCGCGTGTAAACTGCTCGATTGCAGCACTGCGCAATGCACCGATTACAAAAACCGCAAGGCCTTCGTACCTGACTGCCTGCGGCTGACCCTGAGCATTGTTGAGGACGTGCCTTGGCTGCCTTCGACCTGTGCCTACCGGGTGCGCGCCGCTGGACGCCCCCTGCCCGAATGGCACTACCTCATCAGCGGCGACCGCGAGGACGTGGTCCGCGCCGGCATATCGGTCGCGGGCCGGGTCATCAGCGAGGATGATGCTGGCCCCATTGAGCACCACATCGTCGATTGGAATGCGGCGTGATCGACTGGCTCAAGAAATCGGCGTTAGAGCCTGAGATTGATCTGGAGGGCACCATCGTCCCCATCGCTCTGCGCCGTCACCCCACTGCCAAGCGGCTGACCTTGCGGATGGCGCCCGATGGCAGCGAGGTGCGGATCACTCTGCCCAAATGGGCGCGCAGCGCAGAGGCAATCGCTTTTGCCCATGCCCGGCGCGATTGGTTGGCCGAGCAGCACGCCAGGATACCGCAACGCCTCGCACCGGGACCGGGCAGCGAAGTGCTCTATCGCGGCGAGAGGCTGACCGTTGAGTGGGACGCCAAAGCCCCGCGCAAACCCAAGGTCGAAGGCAAAGCCATCACGCTTGGCGGCCCTGAGGCAGGGCTGGAAGGGCGGCTCAAACGCTGGCTTGAGAAAGAGGCACTGGCGCTCTTCGAAACCGACATTGCCGACTACACCGAGGCAGCGGCGCTTGACCCCGTGCCGGTCGGTCTTTCCCGTGCGCAAAGGCGTTGGGGGAGCTGCTCGGACGGGGCGCACTCCGGCCAAAAGCGCATCCGCCTCAACTGGCGGCTGATCCAGGCCCCAGACTATGTCCGGCGTTCGGTTGCCGCGCATGAGGTCACGCATTTAGTACACTTCGACCATAGCCCCGCCTTCCACGCTCTTCTGGGCGAGCTGTACGAAGGCGACATCGGGCAGGCGGATCGCTGGCTGAAAACAAATGGGCGCGACCTTTACACGACCTTTGGATAGGCCCTGTGCCTTCCAAGAGGGCTTCGTCACTTCGCGTAGCCTTTCGTTAACCCTGTTCGCTTAAATTGCAGTCATGTTTAGGGGAATTTCCCTGTGTTTGGCCCTGCTAGGCCTCCTGATCCTGTCGCCTGTTGGCACCGGGATGGAGGCGCGTGCGCAGGGTAATTGCCCCAATTGTGATCTGCCTCCGGGCTGCCGCGGCAACGGCAATGGCAACAATAACGGGAATGGCAACGGCAACGGCAACGGAAATGGCAACGGCAACAATGGCCGCAATTGCCAGCGGCTGACCATCACGATCGAAAGCGACATCGACTTTGGCCGAGTGGTCCTGCTGGGCGATGGTGAGGCGCGGGTCATCCTTGATCTTTCCACCGGGCAAAAGACGGTCATCGGCGATGGTGATGATCTGGGCGGTATGCCGATCACTGGCAAAGCGACAATCACGGGCGCTCCGTTTGAGGAAGTCGTGATTGGCCTGCCCGGAGAGGTTTCCATGCGCGACCCTGCAGGTGGCCAGGCCCGGCTGCGCGATATCGTGACCGATCTGGAAGGCTTCCCCCGGCTGGATGCGAACGGCCAGTTGGAGTTCAACTTTGCCGCAACCCTCTTGATCGAAGCGCAGACCAACGCGTCAGGAAACTTGCGCGGGCGCATTCCGATCTCGGTTGAATATCCTTAAGCCCGCTGAAGTCTAGCCTTGCCCCCATGCTCGCTCTATATTGGTGAGCATTATGGGTTTCCTCGCTGATTCACGTTTCAATCCCGCTCCCGGCATTCTCGACTTCTGGAACGAGTTCAAGAAGCCGAATCCGTGGCGCATCCCGATCCTTGCCGTGTCGATGGCCCCCTTTGGGCTGATTTTCGTGTGGCTGTCGAGCGAGACAGTCTATGCTGAACCTGAGCGTCCGCAAATCGAATACATTACCAGCTACGGGCCAGACCGCACGGATGAAGAGATCATTGCCTCCAACATCGCCAATCAGGAGGTGAAGGAACTGCGCGCGGCCCAGCAGGAGGCGCTCGAAGAACGCAAGCGCAACCTCTATAAAGCCTTGGGCGCTGCCACGGGAATGGACGTCGAAGAGGCTGAACGCCGCGGGGAAGAGGAGCGCGCCGCCGCGGCCGCTGCAGAACAAGCGCGGCTGGATGAGCTGATGGGCCGGACTTCGGAAGAAGACGCGTCCGAAGCTGCACCCGAGAGTGACACGCCATAAAGCTCAATTCCATCACCGACGCCGAGTGGATGGCCGCCGCTGCGCGTCTGGCGTCGCGCGCACGACCACTGGCTCATCCCAATCCGGGCGTTGCTGCTTTGCTCGTCCGGCATGATGGCGATGTCGCGCGCGTCATTGGACGCGGCTGGACCCAAGCGGGAGGCCGCCCCCATGCCGAAGCCATGGCGCTTCGCGGACTGGGCGAAGGTGAAGCCAAGGGAGCGACACTTTACGTCACGCTAGAACCCTGCGCCCACCAATCCGAGCGCGGTCCGGCCTGCAGCGACCTGATCGTCAAAGCGCGCCCGTCTCGCGTGGTGGTCGGCGCCTTTGACCCTGACCCGCGCACCGCTGGCACCGGGGTAAAGCGGATCGAGCAGGCAGGGATCGCTGTGACAGTGCTCGAAGATGAGGCCTCTAGCGCAAGCATCGCTGGCTATCTCAGCCGCACGGAAAAGGGTCGCCCGCATATCACTCTCAAACTCGCAACCAGCTTGGATGGCTGCATTGCGACTATGCATGGTGAAAGCCAGTGGATCACAGGCGAGCAGGCCCGCGCCCATGTCCACGCCCAGCGCGCACGGCAGGACGCTATTCTCGTTGGTGGAGGAACATGGCGCGCCGATAGGCCCAGACTCGACGTGCGGCTCGATGGGCTGGAGGAACGCAGCCCCAAACGGCTCTTGCTCAGCCGCGGCGTCGCGCCGGACAATGTGCAAGTGATCAATCGCCCGTCCCAGGTTCACGACGTGAAAGACGTCCAATATCTCTATGTCGAAGGTGGCGCAGGGGCGGCGTCCAGCTTCCTTGCCGAGCAACTGGTCGATGAACTCCACATCTACCGCGCCCCCATACTGATCGGAGCAGGGCAAAGCGCCTTGGGCGATATTGGCCTTGGGGGACTGTCTGAAGCGCATGGCCATTGGCAACTCAAAGAGCGACGCCAGCTTGGCATCGATGTGTTTGAGCGATACGAGCACACCTGAACGCGCTCGCCTCATCCCGAGCGCCAGAAAGCCTTCAAAGGAAAACGAGATGTTCACCGGCATTGTCACCGCCATTGGCACCATCACGAAAGCGGATCAGCGCGGCGATCTGCGCCTGCGCATTGCCGCGCCGCTTGACGCAGCGCGGATCGACATCGGCGCCTCCATCGCGTGCTCGGGCGTGTGCCTTACCGCGGTCGACAAGGGTGGCTCTGCCGGCGACGCATGGTTCGATGTCGATGTTTCAGGCGAGACCGTAAGCCGCACGCGCGAGGGCATGTGGAACGAAGGCGCGCGCATCAATATTGAGCCGTCTTTGCGGGTCGGAGATGAGCTGGGCGGGCACATCGTCACAGGCCACGTCGACTCGGTTGGCGAAGTGGTCCTGGCAGAGCAGGTCGGTGACAGTTGGAAACTGGTCATCAGGGCGCGTGCCGAAATGGCCCCATTCATCGCGACCAAGGGATCGATCACGGTCGACGGCGTCTCGTTGACCGTCAACGACGTGCGTGATCGGCCTGATGGAACCTGCGACTTCATGCTCAACATCATCCCGCACACCGGCGAAGTGACGACTTTGGGGGCGCTTGGCGTGGGCGATCAAGTCAATCTCGAGATTGATGTACTCGCGCGCTATCTGAAGCGGATGCAGGGCCTGGCGGAGAAGCGCTGAGCCCCTAGCTAGCGATTAAGGGCCTAAGATCAGGGCCTAAGATCAAGGGAAGCTCTGCGTAACCGTGGCGGTGTTGCCAGTGCCACTCTGATCGACTTCGCTGAAATTGCTGGCTCCGCCTTGGTTGACCGTCGCCATGTTGGACGTGCCGTCTTGCAAGATGGTTGAGCTGTTAAGCAGCCCGCCCTGATTCAGGACTGCAATGTTCGAAGTGCCGCCCTGCTCAATGTTTGAGAAGCCCTCATCACCGTCCTGATTGACGTCGGCAAAGTTGTCCAAACTGCCCGCATCCTGCGCGACAAAGGACTCATTGTCGTTGCCGATTTGATCAACGAAAGCGGTGTTCTCGCTGCCGGATTGCTCAACATCGGAGAAGTTAAAATCCCCTGTCTGTACAATGTCGGTGTCGTTGAGGTCGCCTGATTGAATAATGAAACTCTCATTGGCAAAGCCGGTTTGGAACACGCCTAGGGACGCATCATCCGTGCCCAGCGCGACATTGTCATAGGTGGGTACGCCAATCGTGTTGTCCGTGCCTGACTGTTCGATGGCAGAGATGTTGCCATCCCCTTCCTGCCGCACACCGACCGAGTTTCCGTCACCGCCCTGAAAGACGAGCGAGAAGCTGCTGCCGTCCTGATAGACTTCTGCGACACCCGTGTCGTCGGTTTGGATAATCGCTGAAAGCGCCGAGCCGCTGATCTGGAAGACCTCTGCAAACTGGCGATCGCCCAGTTGGATCACGGCGCTGCCAGCATCGACCGTGTCGATCTGCTGGCGCACACGAGTACGGCCACGGGTTCCAATTTGCTGGACGAGCGATCCTGTGAGCGATCCTTCACCGCTGCCAAGCCCGCGCTGCACGACGCTGGCAACGTTGACCCCACCACCTCCGGCATTCTCCTGAAAGATAACGGACTGCACATCCTGACTCGATGCGGTCTGGGTGACGAACGCTCCGTTGTCGCCGGTTTGATCAATCGTAGAGACGCCGCCCGAACCGCGCTGGCGGACCGTGGCTCGGTTGGAGACCCCGTCTGCGCTCGCCGGTCGCAAAGTTCCGTCCTGAGTAATGTCCGAAGAGTTATCCGAGCCAGACTGCGTGACGGTCGCCTCGTTAGCCTCGCCGGTCTGCTCAATCTCGCTGTCGTTGCTCTGAGCATAGGCCGGTGCAGCAATTGCCAGTGACGCGAGGCCCAAAGTTGCGACAGAAGCTGACTTACGAAAAATGCTCTTCATTCTTTCCCCCCGGCGAATTCGCTGAGCATCGAACAGGACGCAGGCGAATCATCTTATGTGCGGGAGGCGGCCTCCCCATTGCGTGCTGCGTTAGCTAACACGTTAGTCTGCCCTAGGGAATAGTGCGTAGTTGGGGATGGCCGCAATTGTGAAGAGCCATAAAAAAGGGGCGAGCCGTTGCCAGCTCGCCCCTTTTTGGGTTCTTAAAGTCTTAGGCGATTAAAGCCCGTCGACGCTCTTCGACACCAGCACGTTGACCGCAACGCGGCGGTTCTGCGCTTTGCCGAATTCGGTCGAGTTGTCGGCGGCTGGATCAGACTCTGCCATGCCGGTTGGCGTCAGCATGCGGTAGGGTGCCCAGCCGCATTGCTGCTGGAGATAGTTCACCACGCTCGATGCGCGCTGTTCGGACAGGCGCTGGTTGATCTCCTGGCTACCGGTTGAATCGGTGTAGCCGACAACCAGAAGCAGGGCGTTGTCCATTTGCTCAGCCTGTTGGGCAGCACCGCACAGTTCCGCGCGCGCTGTCGGCGAAAGGTTGTGGCGACCGGTGTCGAAATAGACATTGGTCGTCGCCTTGATGTTGTACTGGTCGATCGCGCCAAAGCGGCCACGCAAAGCCTCAGTTGCCTGAGCGTTCTCTTCGATCGCGGTTTCGTTGGCGGCAAAGCGCTGATTGGTACCGGAGCGGATCATCTCAGCGGTTTCAAGATCGCCGTCGGAGAAACGCACGCGGCTGGCAACGAGAACGCCGTTCCAATCGCGGGTCTCAACCTCAACCGGAAGACCGTTCAAGAGCGCTTCCGCACCAAGCGTTTCACGGCCCAGCCCCAGAAAGCCGCCTTTGGCGCGGATGCTGGTCTGGTCAGTGACAGTCACTACAGTTCGCTGGCCATTGGCCGAGGTCACTTGCACGCGGTTGCCATTGCGTGCTGAGATAAAGCCTTCGATATCAGGCCCTTCTGCCAACCCCTCAAGAGCGGGAGGCTGCGGGGCATAAACAGTGGTCAGCACTTCGCCTTCATCGGCATTCTGCGCGATGGCGGGCGATACGGCTGGAACCGCAATCAATGCTGCAAGCGCCAGTGGGCTCACAATATGACGGGTCTTAAGTGTCGGAAAATTCATTCAATTACTCCTTCAAGCGTATTTCACCGCGATGCAAATTCACGCAGGGCCTGAGTGCTTAGGCGCGCCCACATCCTGCCCCTGTCCGTTTACTGCATCACCGGCTTGCAAGAGCCCCCTTCAAAATCGGGTTAATTTCACCGAAGAAACGACTAACTTCTCCCTACAAAGGGATCAAAAGCTCTCTTCCTCGAATGGTCGAAGTGTTGCTCGTATCCTTGCGCCAAGATGAACAGTCCAGCCCCTTTACCTGTTTGCTAGGCTGGCAAGAGCCGCTGCTGCGATGAAATGAGGCAATTTGATGGCGCGCGCCCTCGCCGAATCCTCGCAAGAGCCAAACCTAGCCAATTTGCGAGCGTCTAGGAGGGCCTTTCCTACAGGGTCGCTTGTGTGGCTTATCCTATCGGATGAGCTCCGATCCGACTTCCTCCCGCAATCTCCGCTCGCGGCCGCCCTATTTCACCCCGGTCAAGCTGCGCGCGCGCAAGGATGGTTGGAGCGCCGATCTGCAATGCGCCTTTCTGGCTAACCTTTATCTAACCGGCTCGGCCCGCGCAGCGGCGCGGCGCGTGGGCAAAAGTCGTGAGAGCGCGCACCGATTGCGTCGCCGCGCTGGTGCTGAAAGCTTCGCAGCGGCCTGGGACACGGTGCTGGCTGGCCCTCGCCTGTCGTCGGGAGCGCACGCCAAAGATGTGCAAAAAGGTGATGCGCGAAAAGTCACACTTGAACAGCTTGTTTGGCGGTTCGAGACAGGATTATGGCGTCCCGTCATCTACCATGGGAAGATGAGGGGCATTGCGAAAAAGCCTGACAATTCAGCTCTCTTACGCCTCCTCAACCGGCTCAACGCGAGAGAGCGCGCGGCCGAAAGGGCGCGCGCTTGAACGGCCTTGGCTTTTTTGAAAGCCGCAGGGTCACTGTGTCAAACACTACGCCAACGAAGGCGCGTCTGATCCACCTATCCGCCCGTCACATCGGCGATTGCCGCGATGAACTTGTCGATATTGTCCATCGTCAGACCGGCCACGTTGATCCGGCCAGAACCCGCCATGTAGATCCCGTGCTGCTCACGCAGAGCCACAACCTGCTCCTTCGTCACCGGCAGCATCGCAAACAACCCGTTTTGCGATCCAAGCGGGGTCAGATCGACACTGCCCGCCATTCCGGCGTCGGCGAGATGTGCGCGCACTTGCCGCATCCGCTCTCGCATCTGGTCAAGTTCGTCGAGCCATTGCGCAGTCATATCGGCGTCCCGCAGGATCACCCGCACGGCGGCCGCACCATGATCAGGCGGCATCGACCAGCTGGCACGAGCCAGCGCGTTGGCATTGGAGAAAGCCTTCTCCAGCGTCTCCCCGCCATTCTCAGACAGGATATAGAACGCACCGACACGGTCACGGTACATGCCGAAGTTCTTGTCGCAGCTGTAGGCGATCAGCGCCTCTGGCACTTTGGCAAGGACAGAGCGCATGCCAGCCGCATCCTCCTCCATACCCGTGCCGAGCCCCTGATAGGCGACGTCGATGATCGGGAAAGTCCCGCTTTCGACCAACGCGTCGCCAATCTGCTCCCATTCGTCAGCGGTGTAGTCGATGCCGGTAGGGTTGTGGCAGCAGCCATGCAGCAACACGCCCTCCCCCTCACCCGCATTGCGGATCGCGCCCAGCACTGCGCCAAGATTGGCTGTGCCGTCAGGGTTGGCGTGCTCGAACGCTTGCCACTCAAGGTCGATGTCCCCGAAGATCTGCGCGTGGTTAGGCCAGCTGGGCGTACCCATGTGAAGCTTGGTCAGACCGGCCTTCTGCGCCAGCGCCGCCGCCAAACGAACAGCGCCCGTCCCGCCCGGCGTCTGCATTCCTTGCAAGCGGCCACCCATCGTGGCGTCCTCGCCAAAGATATACGGCATCAGCGCGTTGACGAAGCCCATATCGCCTTCTGGGCCCAGATAGCTTTTGGAATCCTGCGTATCGACCAGCACCTGTTCGGCAGCCTTGATCGCGCCAAAGACAGGCGTGCCCCCTTGGCCCGTTCGATAGACGCCGACGCCAAGGTCGACTTTATCAGGGCGTTCGTCAGCCGCGTGAAGCTTGATCAGCGCGAGCAGCGCATCGGGCGATTGGGGTTCGAGACGGTCGAGCATGGCGCAAGGCTTTACCGCGCTTTGCGCGCGCTGCAACCGCCTTTCGGCATTCAGTGCTCTGCCCCGCGTTTTTACGCAGGTGCCAAAGCGGTTTTGACGACCTTAGAAGGGCAACCAGCGGTGCTTCTTCGAGAAACGCATATAGCCCGCATTGACGCCCAGCCTCAGGCCGGCACCCACGCGGATCGGAATCAGGACAACGTCCCCGCGGCGCATATAGCTCGCGTGCAGACCGCCTACGAAATAGGCTTGACCTTCGCCAGCGGGATAGCGGCGGAAGAGGTCTTCGCTGTCATAGAGATTGTAGACGAGGACAAAGGTGTTGCCCGCATTGGCACCAGCATCAATGCCCAGCGAGGGGCCCGTCCAGTAGACTTGCCGCTCGCCTTCGACCTTATGGAAAAGCGTGCCCGAGCCATAGCGCGCGCCAAAAATGAACGCGCCGCCCGCTTCGCGCCCGACGATGTAGCCGTTGGGCTCACCCTGTTCGCGCAGCAAGTCCTCGATCAGTCCGGCAAGGCCCTCTGCGCCTTTGCCAAAGACGCCTTCTGCGGCGCCGATCAGGTCGTCCTGACCATAGGTTGCGGATGTTGTTTCAGCGCCAGCGATCGGCTCGCCCGTGACAGGGTCGACCGCGTAAGGGTCCGCTGCCTCTTGCGCTTCAGGGCTCGAATATTCCGAAAACTCGCCGTCGAAGCCTTCATCTTGCGGCGATGGAACAGGCTGAACCGCACCTTGGGCCGGAGGAGCCACCTGAGGGGCGCCGCTCCACGCTCCTGGTTGGCCGGGATCGATCAGGTCAGCGTCAATCGCCGTTCCAGCGGTAGACGAGCTCGTTGGTGCGCCCGATGGAGCGGACGGCGAAGTGTAAGCATCGTTGGGATCGAAGCTCTCCACATCCTGCGCGGCTACGGGGGTGAGAGAAGGGGCCAGCGTCAACATCGCCGCCGCCGCCAGTGTGGCGAACAAACGGCTCGCTCTAGCAATCAGGCCAGAGCTTTGCGCGTCGCCAGCGCCGTTCGCGGGCTGCTTTTCCATCAGACATCCATCCTTGCGCATGGCAATTCCCTTTTCCTGCACTTCATTCGCACCCCTGCAACGTTAAGCAGACTCTCTCACGCCGCATTCGACAATCGCCTCTCGGCAGAGCGAATCGAAAACGCGATGAGCCGAGTCCGGTGTAGAGTGGGCGGTAATGAGTGCTGTCTGAACCTCGGACGAATCCCTAAGGGGCAGGCGCGCAACAATCGCCCCTTGAAGCCCCAACGAAGCGCGACTATAGCGCCTCCCTCGCAGCCAAAAGAGCTAGCGCACGCGGAGACGTGGGTGAGTGGCTGAAACCAGTTCCCTGCTAAGGAACCATACGCATACCGCGTATCGAGGGTTCGAATCCCTCCGTCTCCGCCATTTTCCTACAGGTCTGATTGCGTTCGAGCAGAGCGAGCTTCCGATGATGGAGGATTGACCCTGGTCTGCGGTTCCGCTCTCTTCGCGGCCAAAGGAGCCGTTGATGAAATTTCTCACCGCTGTCCTGGCCGCAATCGCCTTGTGCTTGACGCCGATGGCAGCCTCACCTGTGTCAGCCCAGCAGCAGTTGCTCGACTACAAGTCGATCCACCATCCGATCGTCGACAACGAAGCCATGGTGGTCAGCCAAAATGCGCTTTCGAGCCGCATAGGCGCACAGATACTGGCTGAAGGCGGCAATGCGGTTGATGCAGCGGTTGCAACCGGCTTTGCGCTGGCGGTGACGCTGCCACGTGCCGGCAATCTGGGCGGTGGCGGTTTCATGCTGATCTACCTTGCTGAGCAAGATCAGACGGTCGCTATCGACTACCGCTCGGCTGCCCCCGCGGGTGCGGCGGACGCCAGCCAATATCTCGACGCAGATGGCAACCGGATGGACAATGCCGATGCAGGTCACATGGCAGCTGCCGTGCCCGGTACGGTTGCGGGTCTGAAGTTGGCTCATGAACGCTGGGGGGTGCTGCCTTGGGAGGACGTTGTGCGCCCTGCGATGGAGTTGGCGCGCGATGGCATCATTGTCACCCGCGATCTTTCAGAAGCCTTGCGCTGGGGGCGCGGGCGGCTTCAAAGCTCCGATGCGGCGATCAGCGCTTTCTTCAAGCCCGATGGATCCCCTTACATGTTCGGCGACAGGCTGATTCAATCCGATCTTGCTTGGACGCTTGATCGGATCGCGACCCACGGGGCTGATGACTTCTATCGCGGAGAGATCGCACAGCGGATCGCCGCTGATATGGAGGCGCATGGCGGGCATATCTCACTGGCTGATCTTGCCAATTACCGCGCCCATTTCCGCGCGCCCATTGCAACCCGCTATCGTGATCATCTTGTCGTCACCATGCCTCCTGCCAGCTCAGGCGGAGTGGCACTGTTGCAGATGCTGAACATGCTGGAGCCGTTCAACCTTAAGGAAATGGGGCACAATACCAGCTCTACGATCCACATCATGGCAGAGGTGATGAAGCTGGCTTATGCGGACAGGCGCATGTCGATGGGCGACCCGGATTTCGTCGAAAATCCGGTGGAGTTGCTGATCTCCAAAGCCTATGCGCGCGACAGGTCAAACGGGATATCGCGTGAACGAGCCACGCCCTCGGCTGATATCTCCCCCTATGATCCGCTTGCTGGTGAGAGTGAGGATACGACCCATTATTCCATCGCGGACCGGCACGGCAATGTGGTCTCCAACACCTACACCCTTGGCTCATCCTTTGGGTCGGGCGTTGTGGTCGAGGGTGCAGGGTTCTTGCTGGATAACCAGATCCGCAACTTCTCGTTGCGGGTGGATGTACCCGGTGCCACTTTCAGCAACAGCCGCATGAACCAGATTGAGCCGGGCAAGCGGATGCTGTCGAGCATGACACCCACGATCGTGTTCCGCGATGATAAACCTTATCTCGTGGTCGGAACGCCGGGGGGCAGCACGATTATCAATTCGGTGCTCCAAGTGATCGTGAACGTGGTAGACCACGAAATGAATATCGCGGAGGCGACATATGCGCCGCGTCTGCACCAGAACTGGCGACCGACTGAGCTAGCGATTGAGCCTGGCTTCAATCAGGACTCACTCGAAATCCTGCGTGCGATGGGCCACGAGATTGAGCTGCGCGACACGATCGGCAGTGCTCAGACCATCATGCTTGAAGGCGATCTAATCTTCGGAGCCGCCGATCCGCGTAGGCCGGGATCGGGCGCGGTTGGCGTCGATAATATTCGACAAACCGGCCAAGGCGAACGTTAGAAGCCTATCCCCGCTCTGCAATAGAGTTGCGCTGTCAAGGTTTTTGGCGTCTAATTATGCCATCGCCAAGCGGAGCCTTGGACGGATAATGTCAGATTGGGGGCAATCTAATGAAACTTCGCACACGCATTGCAGGCTTTGCCGGCGCATCGATCATGGCAATGGCAAGCGCCAGTGCCTACGCACAAGACAGCGGCAACGAGGCTCCACCGGCGACACCCACGGCGGAGGAAGAGGAGCCGGTGATCGTGGTCACCGGAACCCAAATCCGGGGCGCACAGGTAGACGATGTTCTGCCCGTTACCGTGGTCGGAGAGGAATTGATCGACGCGATTGACCCGGCCTCCGGCGATGAAATTTTCCGCGCGATCCCGCAAGCAGGCTCGGTAGAATTCAACGAGCAAAGCACGGCAGGCGGCGTCAATGGTGCACGCGGCGACATCGCTTCGATCAACTTGCGCGGGCTTGGCACGGGCAACACCTTGATGCTGATCAATGGCCGCCGCATGTTGCTCAATCCGGGTTTCCAGACCGAGCTATTTGTGCCGGTTGTTTCGCCTGACACCAACACTATTGCGCCAGGGAGTGTGCGCCGGGTCGAAGTTCTGCGCGATGGCGCTTCGGCTGTCTATGGCGCTGACGCGGTTGCGGGCGTGGTCAATACAATCCTGCGTGGTGGGCGCGATGGCGGCTATCTGCGCGCCAATTACCGCGCGTCGGACGGAACCAGCCTCTACAGTTTTCAGATCGACGGCGGTTTTGGCTTCGACTTCGCCGATGGTCGAGGCAATTTCACTGTCTATGGCGCCTATTTCCATGAGAATGGCTTGCGCGCGACGGCACGCGACTATTCCGCGTCGAGCGACTTGCGCCCTTTCCTGATTGGGACCGATTTCGAAGGCGACACCCAGTTCGACAACCGCTCAATCAACTCGCCCTTTGGTGCCTTCGACATTCAAGGCTCAAGCGCTACCTCATCCAACACGACGGTCCTGCGTGATGATGATTTCCACCTTCAACCTTGCGTCCTGTTCGGACCCAACGGGGCAGCCGATAGCGATGGCCGGGTCATTGATCTTGGCAACGGGCTGTGCGCGGACAATGGCGGGACGATCGACCGCGACCTGCGCTGGGATATCGGCGCTGACCGGTTCCTCTATTCGCAAAAGGATCGCTACAACGTCCAGGCGCTGTTCAACTATGAACTGAGCAGCAGTGCAGAAGTGTATTTCGAAGGGTCCTACTACCGCTCTGAAAACTTCCGCGAACGCGAACAGAGCACCATGCTCAGCGCTGTGCCGCTTGGCATCGAAGCGACGGCGTTCTGGAACCCGCTGGGCGCGACGACCTTGGCGGATGGATCGCCCAATCCCAACCGGGTGGACAATGGCCTTGGCCCCAACGTCACTGACGATGGCCGTGCGCTTCTGCTCGAAGATTATCGCTGGGTCGATGCTGGCCCTCGGCGCGGGATGGTGACGAAGGACGAGTATCGCCTCGTGCTCGGATTACGCGGTGAGTTTAGCGGGTGGGATTACGACACCGGGTTCCTCTATGCGCAGGCCAACACCACTGACCTGACCGAGAACCGGATTTCGAGCACGCTTGCTCAAGAGGCAATAAACCGCACTGATGGGACCGCATACAACCCCTTCAATGGCGGCTGCTTCCCCGGAGAGCCCGGTTTCGGTCTGCAAATCGACTGCACGCCCAATCCGCAGTCGGTGATCGACGACATTACGATTGATGTCTTCCGTGAAGGTGAGACCACGCTCGCATTGGCTGATTTCAAGGTTTCTCGGCCCGATCTGTTCCAGATGCCCGCTGGCGGCGTCGGGATCGCTGCTGGCGTCGAGTTCCGGCGTGAGACCTTCATCGATGATCGCGACCCACGGCTTGATGGCACGATCACTTTCACCAATGCCGTGAATGGTGACTTCTTCGGAAGTGACGTGGTTGGATCGAGCCCTTCGCCTGATACGAGCGGCAACCGTGAAGTCTATTCGGCCTTCGCCGAAGCGCTGATCCCGCTTGTGTCAGACGACATGGATATCCCGCTTGTGAACGAGCTGGAAGTCCAACTGGCAGCCCGGTTTGAGGATTTCTCGGACAGCTCCAGCGCCTTTGTTCCGCGTGCCGCAGTGGCTTGGCGTCCGGTCAGCGACATTTTGCTGCGCGGCGCCTGGTCGCAAGGCTTCCGCGCACCGAACCTGGTGCAAATCAACGATCAGGGCACAACCCGCTCGAACTCCGTTGTGCGTGCGGTCGAGTGTGTGGCCGAGATCATCCAGGGGCTTGAGGATGACGTGCCTGATTGCGGCACCGTCGGAACGATCGACTTCCGTGAGGGTGGCCCACAGCTTGAACCCGAAGATACGGAGAGCATCAATTTCGGCATCGTCCTGACCCCCAGCTTCATTCCGGGGCTGACGATCACGGCTGATTATTGGGAGGTCAAACAAGAAGGACTGGTCGGCATTTTCGGCAACCAGAACAACCTGTTGCTCGATCTCTTGCTGCGCTTGCAGGGCAGTTCCAACCCCAATGTCGTTCGAGCCGCAGTGACGCAGGATGACATCGACCTGTATGCGGGCACCGGGATCAATCCGGCCGGGGAACTGATCCAGATCCTCAACCCCTACACCAACCTCGACCAGCGCACCTCTGAAGGTCTGGACTTCAGCGTGCTCTACAATTTCGACACCAGCTTTGGCGAGTTCGATTTTCAGATCAACGCAGCGCGTTTGCTCGGATTTGAACAACAGGCAGGGCCGCTTGCGGACACTTTGTTCACCGAGTTGACCCCGCTGCTCCAGCAGATACCGGAGCTCTCGACCGGCGATGTCGCTGCACTCCAGCCGTTCGGCTTTGGGGAACTTATCGAGATTGATGGGCGTCCGAAATGGCGTCTTTCAGGCTCGGTTGCCTGGGAAAGCGGGCCCGTGCGGGTGAACTTCTTCGGTCGCTATGTCGGGCAGGTCTTTGATCCGGGCGCGCAGCAGGATGACACTGCTGAGTTCTTCCGGGTCGATGACTGGTTTACGATGAATTTTGGCATCAGCTACCGGATCGAGAACGATACCGCTCTTGACGGAACACGGCTGCGCTTTGGCGTGAACAACATCTTCAACGAAGATCCTCCCATCGCTGATGAGAGCTTTGGCTATTACGGCAGCCTGCACAGTGGCCGTGGGCGCCAGTTCTCGATCGATATCCGCAAGGACTTCTGATCGGGATTGCCAAACTCGCTGCCGGAACACGGAATGCGTAAAAGTCTGACTAGCAGCCAAGCATGGTGGCGCACTGTGTGGCTGGCGGGTTTGGCCTTGATGGGCCTTGGCCTGCCGGCGACGGCCTCAGCTTGCTCGGTCGGGCCAGTGCGCGCTCTGTTTGAGTATGACGGGCGCACTCAGATCATCCTCGACGTAGAGGCTGCGATGGCCCGCGCGCAGGCGCTTCACGGTGTTATTCCCAGCGAAGCTGCGGAAGAGATCAGCGCAAAAGCTCAGGTGGAATTGGTGCCGCAAGAGGCATTTGACCAAGCCTATGCTGAAACACGTCACCGGATGGTCGCTTTGCTCAGGGTCTGGCGCGAGAGTCTGGACCCAATGGGCGACCAATATGTCCATTACGGCGCCACCACAGTCGACATTTACGGCACCGCCACAATCATCCAGATGGACCGTGCGCTTGCTGAGCTAGACGTCTGTCTGGTTGAGACGATTGCGGCCATGTCAGCAATGGCCCGCGACCATGCGCAAACTCCGATGATCGGACGCACGCTGGGCCAGCACGCCCAGCCCATTACTTACGGCAAGAAGGTCAGCACCTGGATTGACGAGTATGCGCGCCATCGTATCCGTATTGCGCAAGTGCGTGACCGCTTGTCTCGCTCGGCCATCCTCAAAGGGGCGGTTGGGAACTATTCGGGTCTGGGAGATCAGGCCATTGCCGTGGAGCGCAGCTTCGCCGCCGAGTTGGGGTTGGGCGAACCGTATCCCGCTGACTGGAACGGAACGCGCGACGTGATCGCGGAGGTTGGGCTGGTGCTCGGCCTTATTGCCCGCTCTCACCAGCGCATTGGGCAAGAGCTTTTCCTACTCCAAGGCACAGACATAGCCGAAGTCCGCGAAGCGCAGCGCGCGGGCGTGGTCGGATCAAGCTCCATGCCGCACAAGCGCAATCCCCGCACGCCTGAGGCCCTTATCCACGCTGGCCGCACGATCCCGCGGCTGGGTGAAGTGTTGGCCGATGACGTGGTGAACCTGTTTGAGCGCGATAACACATCGCGCATGACGCCTGTGATTGAAGATATCATGGTGCAGTCGGTCAATGCTGTTCGCTTGCTCAATGGCTTGCTGAGCGGTCTGGAGGTCGATGCTGAGCAGATGCGGTCCAATGTCGACCTCACAAACGGCTTTGCAATGTCGCAGCGTGTCGCCTTTGCCTTGTCGCAGCACATCGCCCGGGAAGAGGCGGAAGTCTTGGTCAAGCAAGTTATCGCCGATGCCATAGCGGCGGATGTGGGCTTTGAGAGCGCGCTTACGGATGAGCCCATGGTCATGCAGCACTTAAGCGCTGAGGAGATTGCGCAGCTGCTTGACCCTGACCGTGTTGAGCAACCCGCGCTCCATCAGATTGAACGCGTGATCGAGCACGCCAATTCGGAAGGAGAGCAGCCATAGCCATTGCTCCCGCTCCAACCCGGTCCGCCAGCGTCATCTGGACAGTGCGCGTGGCCGGGATCGTGCTGGCTGTGCTGGTCTATGCCCTGCTTGGTGGAGCGGACCTTGCCCCCGATGCGCGAGTGGTGGCCGCTATCGCGACTTTGATGGCGTTCTGGTGGATTAGCGAAGCGGTGCCACTGGCCGCGACTTCGCTGCTGCCGATAGTCTTGTTCCCGCTGCTGACCGAGCGATTCATCGCAGAGACGACCACGGCCTATGCCAACCCCATTGTGTTCTTGTTTCTTGGAGGATTTCTGCTCGCCATTGCGATGGAGAAATGGAATCTCCACCGGCGGATTGCGCTTCACACCTTAGCGCTGGTTGGAGTGTCGCCTTACCGGATCGTCCTTGGCATGATGCTCGCCACTGGCTTTCTCTCAATGTGGGTGTCCAACACCGCGACCACCTTAATGATGCTACCGATTGGGTTCTCCGTGCTGGGGCTGGTGTCTGGCGCAGGCATGTCGAGCGGCGCAGGCGCAAGCGCTCATACCGGCGAGACAGACCCGCAGATCGCAGCGTTTGGCATTTGCCTCGTTCTGGCCATTGCCTGGTCGGCCAGCATGGGTGGGCTAGGCACTCTGCTTGGCAGCCCGCCCAATGCAATCATAGCGGGCTATGCCGAAAGTGAGCTGGGGATCTCGATTGGTTTTGTTGACTGGATGATGCTGGGCGTGCCGCTTGCCTTGACCTTCATCGCAATCGGTTGGTTGGTTCTGACCCGCGTTCTTTATCGCTTTGATCTTGCAGAGATCCCGGGTGGCCAGCAGTTGATCGAGGGAGAGATCGCCGGGCTTGGCAAAATGAGCCAGGGCGAGCGTGTTGTGGCACTCGTCTTTGGCAGCGCTGCCTTCCTCTGGATCGTGCCGGGTCTGTTGGTTGAGGTGCCCGCAATTGGCGCGGCTGCACCTTGGATTGATAGTCTTAACGACACCAGCATCGCGATTGCGGCGGGACTTGCTCTGTTCATCTTGCCAGGTCGCGGTAAAAGCGAGATGGCGCTCAATTGGAGCGACGCGGAAAAAGGGCTCCCCTGGGGTGTGCTCCTGCTGTTTGGCGGAGGACTCAGCCTTGCCGGAGCAGTGGCTGGAACCGGCCTCGACAATTGGATGGGAGAGCAGGTTTCAGGCCTCGCAGTCTTGCCTTCCATACTGCTGATCGCGGCAATTGTTGCGATAGTCCTTTTCCTGACCGAAGTAACAAGCAACACGGCGACCGCCGCCACTTTCATCCCCGTTCTGGGCGGAGTGGCAATCGGTATCGGAGCCGATCCGATGAGCTTGCTGATCCCAGCTGCCTTTGCAGCAACCTGCGCCTTCATGCTGCCCGTTGGCACACCGCCCAATGCGATTGCCTTTAGCACAGGGGCGGTCACCATCGCTCAAATGGCGAGAGGTGGCTTTGTACTAAACATGATCGGAATCGCGCTGATCACAGCCTTTGTTTATCTTCTGGGCGGATATGCTTTGGGGCTTCAATTTGACTAGTCGAAGGGATCGGTGGTGGTCCTCGTTCCGGGACGAGGCCAGACTTCCCCAAGCGGAGACGACTTCGAACCGGACCGCCTGATTTAGGCAAACGGAACAAGGAAGGCCGACATTCCGCTTGCGACCTAGTCTCCCACACAAAGGCGATGCCTCGCGCAACACGCTCGTCTATGAGTGTCATTTAGCTAGTCACTAAGCGTGCCCAAGCGCCCAGAACGATAGGCCGCTTGGGCTTCTGCAACTTCAGCTTGGGTATTCATTACGAAGGGGCCGCGCTGGACGAAGGTCTCAGCGATTGGTTCACCAGTCACTATGACTGCATGACTATCGACTGGGGCCTGAACAACCAGCCTCTGTCCCTTTCGCGACGCCTTGATCGCTAAAGCTTCGCCCTCGGTTATCGTGACACGCATATTTCCAATAGCGACGTCGATGCATCCATGGACTGCGTAAATCCACTGCGAATGGCCGGGCACAACATCGTGTTTGAAGTTGCTGCTCTCTTTGATCTTCGCATCGAGGATCGTCATCGGCAATGCTGGGGAGCTGGCACCGCGAATTCCATTGCTTTGGCCCAACACAATACGAACCTTTGCTCCATTGCTCTCGATCAGTGGCATAGCACCAGCTTTAATGTGTAGTGCCTGCGGCGCCTCGTGTTTCATACGAGCGGGCAAGTTCACAAACATTTGTAGGCCGTGAGCGGTAGCACCAGAAACCGGCTTTTCGTCGTGTACCGCTCCGCGGCCAGCCTTAAGCCAGTAGAGGTTGCCGGGCATCAGATCGATATCATTGCCAAGAGAATCCCGGTTATTGAAGGCCCCTTCGCTGTCTTCGAGCAAGACAGTTACGGCCGACATTCCGGCATGAGGATGCGCACCGAATGTCGGCTCGGTCATAGTATAATGATCGACCATCACCAGTGGATCCATAAGGCCTCCAAACATGGGGTGCCTGAAGCTAAGCGCGTCAAAACCGGACCGAATTGAGATGGGCTTGCCCGCAACTGGAAGGGAAGTGCAATTCGGCACGTGCTGAGCATGATCGACACTTGGCTTAGTAGAGGTTGATGCTTCGCGCTGCATTTTCAGTTCTCCATTCGACTTGATGCCTAACGAATAGGCTCATCGAGGGCGGAGCTCTTGCCAGCCTCCGCCAGAGTTTTGGCATCTTGCGCCAATTGAGCGTTTGAAGAATGCAGCGGAACCCTTGCGACCCTTGGGTCGACCAGCGCGCTCAGTCTTCTATGCCGAGATACCGGAACGTTTGGCCCAGCGTATTGAACGCGCCATGCGCTAAGATCAGCGGCATGATATTGCGCCTACCAAACCACAGGTAGAAGACACCGAAGGCAAATCCGCCTGCGCCCGTGACGAGCGCGCCGTGCCATCCTTGGTAGTAGGCGTGACGATAGCCGAAAAATACTGACGAAATCAGCAATGCCACGATATCACCGCGCAGGCCACCACCTATGGCTTCACTCACATTGCTAATAATGAAGGCCCGAAACAGAAGCTCCTCAAAGAACGAGCCGTGCGTCCAAACCAGAAGCATGATCAGAGCATAGGCGACCAAATTGCCCTCGATATGAGAAAAGCGGTCGCTAGTCCCGATATCTTCAAAGAACTGGTCAGCCAACAGAACCATAAGCTGTGTGCAGACCAAGAAAAAGGCCATGGTCAATACAGCTAGGCCAAGCGTCTTGATCCAACTTTCAGGCCAGCGAGAGCCAAGATCGCCACAACCAAAGACAGGTCGCGAAAGGCGTTGGATCGCTCCTTGGATCGCGGTCGATCCACTTGGTCGTGGGCGCATACTTGAACCTGCGACATCGGGCTTACACCTCCGCTTGGTGCCGTGAGGCGCGGCGTGTGCGAACCCACAGGATCAAGGTCGCGCCCATCCCCACGATTAGGATCCCACCGACGAAGATCGCAAGGGCTGTGGGCAGTCGTGACGCAAAGGTCAGACTGTCGACATTGCCGGTTTTCCAGAAGACCCATTCGCCAGCCAGCTCAGTTGCTAGCATCGGATTGCCGGTCGTTAGGATGACAATTCCATCGCCTGTAGCCGGATCCAGCCTTGCGGCGGTGTTGATGGCAGGTTCATTGCTGCCATCATGGCCAATGATATGTCCGCCGGCATTATTGGAAGCGTAAATCATTGGGCCAAGCCCCCAGATGTCGGCTCCCATTTCCGAGGCATGAGGCTGGCGCAGGAGATCCATAGTCGACGACAAGAGGGCCGGATTGGATGCGCTTGGTGCCTGCGCTACTACGAACTTGCTTAGGTCTTCTGTAGTGGTGAACAAGGATGTCGCGGCAAGAGCTGTGTACCAGCGAAAGGGCTCGGTACCGCCATCGGAAGCGAAATTCTCAACCAAGCCAAGCTCGGTCGCCTCGGCATGGTCAAACGTGGTGCGCTCCATACCCAATGGCGCGAAGACCTCTTCATCCATGTAGTCTGGGAACGACTTGCCGGAGACTTCCTCAATCAGCAGTTGGAGTAAAGTGTAGCCTCCTCCTGAATAGGCAAAGCGTAAACCCGGCTCGCTGCCCAGAACTGTCTGTCCATCTTTGCCGGGCGATGCGTCCGCTGCCTTGGTCAAAGACGCTTCCAGCGATTGACGATTCTGAGGAGTGTCAAACCCGTTATAGCCAAGGCCGTCAGCTAAACCGGCGGTGTGACTAAGTAAGCGCCGGACTGTGACGCCCGATGTGTCAAATTCGGAGGCCGGGAGTTGCCAGCGCGTAAGATAGTTTGAAACCGGCGCATCGAGATCAATTCTTCCGTCTTCAACGAGAGTCATCACGCCCCAAGCGGTCAGCCATTTGCCAAGTGATGCAACCTGAAAAACGCTCTGACCGTCAACGGGTTCGCCTTTTGAAAGATGGAAGTCAGCTGCTGGCGCTCCGCCATCGATCAAAACGAAGCTGACATTGCCCTTGTTGCGTTCTTTGCCGATGTCGCTTGCGGCCACTTCAAACGCCGTGGCGTCTCCAGTCGTAGCAATGGAGCGATGCCCCCACCCTTGATCCAGGGCGGCAATAACCAGACCACCCCAAACCACAACTGCCACAACCATTGCCAAGCCGATCTTTGCATATTTCATGATTGCACCTGCCCGCTTGTGATGAGTGTGATTGCGGCGACAAGGTAAAGCCCGGCTGTCGCAACGCTTCCGATTGAACGGAAGTGATTGAGACGGCTCCACTTCTCGACATATTCCAGCCAATAGGCCTTCGCCTCAGCGCTGGAGTGATCGAGGCTGTCCAGCTTGTTGTTCATCGGGACGTTGCCGAACATCGTCATCAAGAAGACACTCGGAAGGTAAACCAAGGCAGCAAGGATCAGAGTGACTAACGCAGCACCTTCAAAGACGGTGACACTGTAAAGCGTGAAAAGCACCGAGAAGATCGCAATGGACAGGATACCTGCCACGAATTGGGTCTTGATCACATCGCGATTGATATGCTGCATCACCTCAATGCCGCTCGCTGGTTCGGCTTTGCCCAGAGCTGACATCACAAACTCCGAGAATGCCGAGAATACGCCTCCGACGATGGCGCTCCAGAGCGCAAGGAAAAGGCAGAAGTAGAGGGGCCAATCGTAGGTCATGCCGCCACCCTCCACGCACCGGTCGCGGCGACATCGCGGGCATAGTCGGCAAAGTCCTTCGCAGGACGACCAAGCGCACGCTCGACACCATCGTTAAGTTGGGCATTGCGGCCATCGAGTACCGTCGAGAACAGATAATCGAGCATCCAAACCACATCTTTGGGCGCACCAGATTGGGCCAGCCCTTCGATGAAAGAGTCATGTGGAACATCAATGAAGGCGATCTCTCGGCCTGTCGCAGCGGAAAGGTCCGAGGCAATGTCGGCCATAGTCATCAGCCGTGGGCCGGTAACTTCGTAGACCTCACCGTTGTGCCCGTCTTCGCTAAGCGCAGCGACAGCGACATCGGCAATGTCGTCGACATCAACGAAGGGTTCAGGAGTGTCGCCCGCCGGTAGAGTAAGCGCTCCGCTCAGCACCATGTCGATAAAGGCGCCTTCAGAGAAATTCTGATTGAACCAGCTAGCGCGCACTATCGTCCATTCGAGGCCGCTATCTTTAACAATCTGCTCGCAAGTCTGAGCTTCCTTCTCTCCGCGGCCTGACAAAAGGACCAAGCGTTCAACACCCTGAAGCTTGGCACGCCAGACGAGTGCACTAATGGCGTCGGTCGCGCCGGGCATCGCAAGATCGGGTGAGTAAGTGATGTAGATGCTCGAGACACCTTCGAGAGCGTCATCCCAGCCCGTTTCCTTGTCCCAGTCGAATGCGGGGATGGATGATCGCGATCCGATACGGACTTCAAGTCCCTTCTGGATCAGCCGATCGGCAACTCTCTTGCCGGTTTTGCCGGTTCCACCGATCACCAAGGTGATCTTCTTCTCATCAGTCTTGTAGGTCATTTGCTTGTTCCCGTTTGTTGGAGACAAGCATGGGATAGATCCGGCGCTACAGGTTCTCTTGCCCTAGCATGCCAAGCTTTGTGCAGATCGCGTCACCGACCCGATGTCGAACTCAACCGATAAGACCGAGGTGTCTCGCCCGCCCAGCGTTTGAACGCCCGGGTAAAACCGCTTTGCTCAGCAAAGCCAGTTAGGAAGGCAATCTCTACGAGAGGATACTGCGTCGTGCGCAGCACGCGTTCGGACAGTTCACGCCTAGCCTGGTCAACTAGGTTCTGAAACACCGCTCCCTCCTCGCTCAATTTGCGCTGAAGTGTGCGGGCACTCATGCCAAGAGCTTTGGCTACGTCAGACAACTTTGGAATGCCGCTGCTCAAATTCTTTCCGATTTCAGATTTGACTTGCAACGCTACAGGAACGCCCGCTTTGGTCTCAGCCAGCATCTCCTCGACCCGCTCGTCAAAAAAGCGAGATATCGCATCGTCGCCTACCGCATTGGGTTGGACCAGCTCATCATTGGAAATGACCACAGCATTGCCGCCAGCGCGATCAACGATTGGGCATCCAAGATAATCTTCGAGAAATGCCTTGTCGCCGATAAACTCATGCCCGCAATATGCCTCGACGGGCTTGAACCGACGGCCCGAAGCTTCACGGCAAATGGCGGTGAAGGATGCGAAGGTCGCTTCGTTCGACAACCTTGCGCCCACTGGAGCCTCGTCGGTCAGGCGTAGGAAACGTATTTCTGTCGTCTCCTCGCTTTGGACCATCTCAAGCGCCCTTACACCGGCAACAACACGAACATAGCGCTGTGCTCGGCCCCAACCGTCCATCAATGTAGGAGAGCTTTTCCATGCTAGGCCAACCGCTCCAAGTTCTTCACAGCGCATCGACATACCAAGTCGAATGTGCGCCCTTGGAAGCCCGTCTTCGGCTTGAGCTATCGTCTCGAGAAGCCTCACATAATCTTCTTCAGAGACCATTGTCGCAAGGTCCGGAGCTGCGTCCATATCGAGCTTGCAAATTGCGAACAACTCGGCTCGATCCAAATGCTCTGGAGCGTGTTCAATCGCCTTGCGCGAATAGATGGAAGAAGACTTCGCCACTGGCCGAAGTTAGCTCCATGGTGCGGCTCATGGAAGAGCGATCGGAAAGTCTGCCTTCACCCCCATATGCGACCCTTGGGAAGACCCAAACCTGCAAGACCAACCGCTCTGCCGCAATGCCTGACGGCTCTAGGCTCGAATTCTGATGGGCTGCGTGGATAAGGCGCACTCTGCCCAACGCGGCTTAACTCTCGTGAAAATGGCAGCAAAATCTCTTCAAATCTCGGGCATTATGTAGGCACTAACACTCTGATCCTGCGCGAAGACATCGCGTGCTAACGCATCAATTTGATCGACTGTCAGCTCTTGATACACGGTCTTTTGCGCCCGCAACCGTGCGAGCCCATCGGCGTCGCTTTGTGCATCACTCAATACGCCCATCCAGAAACCATTGTTCTCCAGCGTGCTGTCCAAGTCCTCAATCAAAGGCGTGACAGCACGGTTGAACTCGTCGGCTTCGACGCCTTCTTGCGCGAGTTCGTTTGCGACCTGCATTACCCCTGCGCGCACCTTGTCGACATCTTCGGGCGTGGCTGTCACTCTGGCGACAAGATAGCCATATCCGTCAAACAAGCTGCTGGAATAGGCACCGGCGCCGGGTGAATAGGTTGATCCCATTTCTTCACGCAGCAGCTCGGTCATGCGGTTTCGGAACAGACTGCGCAACACGCGCATATGGAATGTGTTTTGCGGATCGCTTGCATCAAGGGCAGGCCAGTAGACATAGACAATCGCCTGTTCTTCTGACCCGCGATGGTAATAGGTCTTGGGTGTGTCCTCGCCTTTCGGGAAGTTTAGCTCCGCCTTCTCACCAAAGCTTTTGCTCGGCTCTGCGCGGGTGGGTAGAGCGCCGAAGGTACGTGCCACTTCGCGTACAATTGTATCCTTGTCGACATCGCCAACCACGGTGATTTCGATCGATCCGTTTTGCAATTGCGGTTCGATCCATGCGCGTGCTTCTTCAATCGTTGGGGATGTGAAGTCTGCCAGATCGTCATAGCCGAACCGCTGGTCGCCGGACCTGATCAAACGAGGAAGGAACTTGTCCGCAACACTGCCCGGTGATGCGTCATGGGTCGGATACCATGTGCGCATCTTGCGGAAGTGAAGATCAGCGATTTCTTCCCTGAATGCCGGAGCGGATACGCGCGCTGCCATAAGATTCATCTGAGCCGGCAGGTCTTCCACTCCGGTTGAGCCGAGTATCTGAAACGCATCATCACTCAGCAGGGTGCGCACGAGTGCTCCCACCCTTCGCCCGGCAAAGATGGCATCCAGCTCCTCTGCCGTGTGTTCTGCAACGCCACTTTGATTGAGCAGGTTGAGGCCAAGGCGGCGCAAGCCTTCGCTGTCGCGCGGCATCGCCATGAAGCCATCGCCAGCGCGGACGGTGATGTTGATAGAGCCCGCTTCGTAGTCGGTGCGTTTGAAGTTCAGCCGGACATTGTTCGCGAAACGGATCAAATGGGCATCGGCGTCTTCGACATATGTGTCGGAGACAACTTCTCCCGGCGCTCCAAAGTCTGTGTAAGCGAATTTGGGCACAACGCGCTCTGGTGGAGGGGCGACCGCCACTTGCCGCGATTGCTCCAGCGCCGATTTCACCACACTCTCAGCGTCACTGAGCGGAGCACTCGAACTGAAATAGATTGCCGGATCCTCATGACCCTGCCAGCCCTCGCGGAACGCCGCGTTGACCTCTTCAAGCGTGAGCTCCGCGGCAATTGCATTGAAACGATCAAGCCCCGATTGCGGAGAGGTGAAGACACGCTCACTTGCAAAAGACGAGACCAACGCATCGACAAAGCTGAATTCAAAACCGCCCGCATATGTCTTGCGAGTGCTTGCGCGCTCAACCGCTACTTCCAGTGCCCGGCGGCGCTCAGCGATCTGTTCGTCAAGCTCTTGCTGAGAAAAACCAAACTGAATCGCTCGGCGCAGTTCCTGCTCCGCATCGGAAAGTGCACTTGGCAAGTCTTCGCCCCCGATGCGCACGGAAAGAACGTTGCCATCGATGACGTCATAGGGGCGATAGCGGCCTGCTTGCGCACTGAGAAAAGCGGACTGGCCTGAATTCACCTTGCGGCTCAGCCGGTCGTTCAAGATCATGTTACCGAGCGACTTGACCAGCCCATCACGCCGTGTCGCGACGCTGTCTTCGCGTTCCTCGTAGGGACGCAAAGCAGCCAGCGTGACAGTAGTCAGCTGGCCTTCGTCGTAATACGCCTTGAAAGAGCCCGGAGGGACGCTGGCGGGCATCGGCTCCCTTTGTGGCAGAGCTGCGCCCTGCGGCTCCCAATCGCCGAAGTAGCGTTCGATCCGCGCAATCGCTTCGTCAGTGTCGAGGTCACCTGCGAACACAATGAACGTGTTCTCAGGCCGATAGAACCCGCGATAGAAGCTTACGAAAGTATCACGCTGCATGGTCGCGATCGCTTCATCGGTGCCGATCGGCAGCCGTTCGACGAGCCCGCTGCCTTGAGTGAAAAAGGCGAGCCGGTCCACGGTCGACCTGAAGCTAAGCGAGTCTCGCGCGGCTTTCTCTGATGCGATGACGCCGCGCTCCCTTTCAATCGCGTCGCTTTCCAGCAGCAAGTTTTCAGCCGTTTCACGCATGATGAAGAAGGCTTCGTCGAGCACTTCTTCTTCAACCGATGGCAGGTTCAGCTTGTAGGTGGTCTGCTCAAATCCAGTGCTTGCATTCGTGTCAGCGCCAAAGGCAAGGCCGAACCGTTCAAGCCGCTTGACCATCTCGCCCTCGGGCACGTTGACTGACCCATTGAACGCCATGTGTTCGAGGAAATGCGCAAGGCCCAGCTGTTCTTCGGTCTCGTTCAAAGAACCGGTCGCGATCCGCATGCGTATGGCTGCCACTCCGCTGGGCGTTTCGTTTCTGAGAACGGCGTAGCGCAGCCCATTCTCGAGCGTTCCGTAGATAACCCTCGCATCAGGTTCGAGGTCGCTTGTCTCATGGACGAAGCTCGTCTCCTGAGCATTCTGTGCCAAAGTCGTGCTGATCGGAAGGGCAGCGCAACTGGCAAGCAAAGCAAGGGCGAGGCCCCACTGAACACGCGATTTTGTCATCGGAAACTCCTGGTTGCGAGGCGACGGCGCGCGGCCAAGTCCCTCACCTGTGTGTCTGTAAAGCAAGATGTGCCTGATCCGATTTCCCACATGGTAAGCGATATTTTGGGCGAGAAAAAAGCGCCGCATCCCAACTTGGGGATGCGGCGCTATTAGGGGGTGGCGATCATAGTCGTTAGAAGCGCGCTCTGAACCCTCCGGTTAACGTGCGTCCTCCGTTGAACTGGTAGCCGTCAGGGAAGAAGAAGTCCGCGCTGCCGCCGCCGAACTCGGAAGAGAAGGCTCTGCGCAGGTCAATGTCTTTTCCACCGTTCAACAGGTCATCACCTTGAAGGTAGATTGAGACATTGGTTCCCCCAAGATCGAACGTGTAGGACAGCCGCATGTCGAGCGTGTCGAACTCCGGCAGAACCGTGTCGATACCATTGACCTGAAAGTTCGATGCCGTCGCTGATTGGTATGTGTAGATGACGCGGCCCTCGAACCCGCCTTCGGCGTAGCTCAAGGAGGCATTGTAAATCCATTCCGGCTGATCTTCGAGGAAACGGTTCAGCTCAAAAACATCGAGGTCACCGGCATCGTTGCGCCCAGAGACCAGGGTTGGAAAGTCGCCTTGCGTCCAGGTCAGGTTTCCGAGGACGGTGAAATTCGAAAGACGCCCGGGCAAGAACGTCAGCTGTCGGATAGCCTCAAGCTCAATGCCATAGATTTCACCGCCTTCGCCATTTTCGGGTCGGTTGCGGAGGAACTCAGTGTCGGCGTCAAACGCGACGAGGTCGGGTCGAGCTGTCGCGAGATCGCCGAATTCGGCAAGGATGTCGTCCCGAACTGCGCTGTCGGGGCCATCGTTGAAGAAGATGTTGGTGAAGTTGTTTTTCACGTTCTTGTAGAAGAATCCAACTCGCACCAGGCCCGGTGAATCTGTGAAATAGTACGACAAATCAACGTCAAAATTGTCTGTAATGGTTGGGCGCAGATCAGGGTTGGACTCGCGAATGATCGCGCGGTTGACGGTCGGCCTGAGGTCAATTGAAATCTGGCGTGGGCGCCTGATCAATTGCAGGTTTGGATTCACGGTTGAACGGAAATAGGAGAACCGCGCGACCATATTGTCTTGCGGCCGATAATTGACGGTGAGGCTTGGATTGAGAAAGTCATCAGTGCCCGACAAATTGGCGAAGTTGACCAATCCTGCATCAACGAACGTCTCGCGCGGTTCGGATGGTCCGGTTGCTGGCCTGACTGAGGGAGCGTTGATCGTCTGACCGGAACGGAAGACACGTTCATAGCGCGCACCACCGACAATCTCGAACGCGCCGACATTGAACAGCATCTCCAGATAAGCAGCAGACCTGTCTTCGATTGTCTTTGCTGGCACAAGGCCGCCTGAATCCAGGATCGGGTCCAGATTGCGTCGATCAGTGAGTTTGAAGCGCTCCTCATTCTCCGGCGTGTTCGGATCGTCTGCCAGGAAGTTGGGCAGTCCATCAAAGATCGCGTCCACGGCATCTCCGACAATGAAAGGAGCGCCGAAGGTTTCCGCGCCAATCTGATTGAGGCCCTGATTGTCGACTAAGCCGTCGCCAAAGGCATCAAGCGGCGTGTCACGACCGAAGATGCGGATGAAGCTTTCAACCGACAGCAACGCACCGGTAGATGTGGTCGCGAAGACATCGTCATTGGCCTCCCGCTCAGACCGGTCCCAGCGCGCGCCGGCTTCGATATACTCGAACCACTCTGGTGCAGGCTGATATCGTGCGCTGCCTTCAAGCGTGTAGGCATTGGTTGGACTGTCGGTGAGCGTACGGCTTGCGGTGGTGAGGTTGTACGTGCCCGGATCGTTCAGGAACTCCAGACCCGCAGGCGTAAGCGCAAGGACGGGCAGGCCGTTTGGTTCAAACACAACTGCCCCGCCAACGACCCGCTGTGTCTGCGCTGCATCGTCGTCCGGGTTCAGAATGATCGTCGATGGATCAATCAAGTCGGTCAGGTTCGTCGCCTGATTGCCCAGTGCACTAAGGTTGGCATTGTTGGATTGTGACAAGGCAAATTGGTAGCCCGCTTTATATCGGAAGACCCACCGGTTGAGGGTCGTCGTGCCGCGCAAACTCACTGTATCTTGACGGCTTTCCAGATCGGTCACGTTGAACGCCAAATTCGGCCTAAAAGCGCGCAGGGTCGTGCGGCGTCGCACTTCTCCGCCCAGTTCAGGAACGGGCATGTCGAGGTTCGACGTCAGGAAGCTGGCCGTTGTCCGAGCCGTCTCTCCCAGAAAATCACGCTGAATGCGCTGCAGGTCGAGCCTGAGATTGGTCGTGTCGCTGACATCCCATTCAAAGTTAAGCGAGGCGGTCAGGTTCTCCTCTTCACGGTCACGCCGCAGATAGCTGACGCCGGTTTCAATCCGGCTGTTGAAAGCTGGATCGAAGGGGAATTGCTGCGAGAATGGAATCCGGAAGGAACTGGTAAAGCCAGAGGGCAGGACAGGCGGGATAGACCCTGCAATATCGGCGTCCAGATTCCGCCGATCGGTCTTGCGATATTGCACATTGGCGACGAAACCAAAGTTGTCAGCGATGCGTGCGGAGACGAGGCCATTGAGCTGATATTCGTCACCAAAGCCGCTTGAAAGACTGGTTTCGCCTTCGGCACCGAACTGGGCGGTAAACCCGTCATAATCGAGACCTGACTTGGTCTCGATCTGAACCAGACCACCCGAACCGGTCGAGACCATGCTGGGCAGGAGCGACTTTTGGATCGTGATCTCAGAAATGTTGTCAGCGAGGAAGCCGGACAGATCGATTGTCCGTTCAAATCCAGTGCCCTGTAACTCCAGCCCGTTAAGCTGGATGTTGATCGCTTCGGAAGAGAAACCGCGCACTGTAATGCGATTTCCCTCGCCGGTTGCGTTGTCACGGCCAAAGGCGACACCGGAAACACGGCGCAAGGCTTCGGGGACGTTTTCGGCGGGGAAGCTCCCCAACAAATCGGCTGACACGACCGTCGAATTGTTGGGCGCGCGCAATTGCTGATTGAGCGATCGTTGCAGGCTGGATTGGTATCCAAGCACGAGGATATTATTCCCCACAGCCTCGCCAAACATGATCTGCATCTGACGCCGTTCAACAGCGCCGCGAGGGATCGGGAAACTGGCCGAGGGTTGGCCTAGATAGACAACCTCCAACTGCGGTGCAGTCGCTGGAACATCCGGAATGCTGAAAAAGCCACGATCATCCGTCGTCGCACTTTGGCTTGTGCCGGTGATCCGCACATCGGCACCGGGCAGCGGCGTGCCTGTTGCAGTGCTGCGAACAATCCCGCTCACTGTGGATGTGGCAGCCCCATCAAAGCGCATTGTATAGCGCCCTTGCAGCGAGAACACATTTTCGGAGACCTGATTTGCATTGATATCAGTACCAGCCAGCAACCGGGTGAGGGCTTGTTGTGCTGTAAAAGTGCCGTTCACAGCGCTTGAGCGTTTGTTCTCAACAATCTCCGATGGGTAAAGCAGATCCGATCCCGACGCCTCGGCGAAGGCGGTAAGCGCCTCTTGCAAAGGCTGCGCTGGAATCTGGTAATTGCGCTCTTGAGTGGATTGCGCCGTTGCCTGTGCTTCCTGCGCCGATGCCGCACTTGTCATCGCGCCCAGACTGCAACCTGCAACCAGTGAAGCCATTGCGAGCTTGATACGGATCATAAAATTACCCCTGAATTGTTCTCAATCATGCAAACGAATTTGCGCCCCTTCATTCAAGCAAGATGCGGGGGTGATCAAAAACCTCATGGGGAAGAGGAACTTTTGGTGGTGAATGCGACGAACCGGGCAACCTTGTTGCTAAATCGCGGTCAATTCAGGTTGGAATCATCCTCAGCCGCACTGACTTCCAGGATTGTCCCATTGGCCCGTGCCCGAACGACGACAGGAAAGCCGGCTTCGAGGGTCGCCGCAAAATACTCGCTCGATTTGATCCGGAAGGTTCCGCTGACACGCAAGCCCGCAATGGATTCGTCGCGCAGCACATGCTGTTCAGTCGAGTAGCGGTTGAATTCTTCGAGCACCTCGCTCAGCGGAGTTTGCTCGAAAATGAGCCGCCCATCGCGCCAACTTGCCACTTGATCGACAGGGGCTCGAGTGATTTCCGAGGGACGATTGCTAAGAATGCTGATCTGCTCTCCGGGAGCAAGTTGCGTGCTTGATCCGCCGCCCGCGTCGTTGCCTTGGTCGATGCGCACACGCCCCTCAATCAGGGTTACTCGCGCTTCCGCGCCGGTCTTGCGCACAGTAAACACTGTTCCCAATGCCACCACAGTGCTTCGACCGGCTTTGACCGAAAAAGGACGGCTGGCATCTTTCGCGACTGTGAAAACCGCTTCGCCGCGCATAAGCGTCAGATTGCGTTGGCCTTGTTTGTAATCAACCTGAACTTGTGAGTCCGTATTCAGCTCAATGACGGAGCCGTCCGGCAAGGTGAATTTGGCGATTTGGCCGATCCGCGTCGAATAGTCGCTGCGAAAGCGTTCTTGGATCGCGGGCTCTTGGGTGGTGTTCGCACTGGCCACCTCAGCATCGGGCGCGGATGTGGGATCATTTTGCGCAATGATCGGTGTTTGCGGGCCTGATTCTGTTTGCGGGCCATTCTGATTGTCTAGCAGGAAAAATGCGCTGACAAGGAACACCAAAACAACCGAAGCGGCGATCGCTCCATAGCGCGTCCAGCCGCGCACCGGCTCCGACGACTGGCCGGACTGAGCCAGGGCAGCCAACCGCATCTCGATGATCCCAGGCGCATCGCTGAACTCACCAAGGCTGGCATAGACAGTGGCTGCATGATCGAACGCCTCGGCGTGAGCTTTGGAGAGGGCGCGCCATTCGCGGTAGGCAGCGAAATCCGCTTCGCTTGCTTCTTCGTCAGATAGTCTCGCGAACCAATTCGCCGCTTCATCGGCAATGCGATCACTGTCCGACCCGGCTTGCTCGCCAGGGCGGTTGTGCTCGCCAAATATGCCTACAGAGTTGGTCATCTCTCACGATCCATCCGAACTGCCAAATGGCGGGTTGCAGAGGCGATATGTTTCTCAACTGAACTCACCGAAACACCCAACCGATCAGCAATTTCTCGATACTTAAAACCCTCGAAGCGGTGCATCAGGAAGACTGTCCGGGTGCGCACAGGCAATTCGGAAAGCGCTTTCTCCAGAAGACGAACTCTATCCTTTGCCTGTAAGATGCGCTCTGGCGTGATTTCCTCATACTGGGCGTGAAAAAAGGGCAATTGCGCTATGGCTGCGTCTCTCGTGCCCTGCTTGCGGTAGCGTTCTTTCAATAGGTTGGCAGCTGTCTGAAAAATGTAACCGTCGGGGTTTGTGATTGGCACATCGTTGTTCGATGACCAGAGCCTGCGAAACACTTCCTGAACCAAGTCATCAGCGTCGCTTGGGCTGTTCAGCCGCTTGGCAAAATACGCTTTGAGAGGCTCTCGATAGCGAGCCGCAAAAGCCTCCCGCTCGCGCAGATTTCTTGAAGCTGTACTTTTGCCGCTCATGTTCGATCCCGTGCTCTCATGGCGTCAAGCATGTCAAATGTTTCAGCGCCAGCCAAGCGACTTCGCAATTGCCGCTGGCGTGCTCAAGCACACGACCATGGGCGACTTTAGCCGCGTCACCGCGCCAAAGGTTGAAAGACTCACGATCGGTATGCGGCCGTGCGATTTGCCGTTGGGTCTCTGCCCGTCACTTCACCCGCCTTGCCGCCGACCAGTCATGTGTGGCATTATGGAGGTGGGAGGAGGCGTTCATGTTCAAGCTGATTTTTCGATTGACCGTGCCTGCGGCGATGGTGACCGCTGCTGCTGTTCCAGTGACAGCTCAATCGTTCGAAGAGCTAGACGCCTTGGCCGAGCAAACAACTGATGAAGAGCGCGGGATCGCCGCCGCCCGTGAACAAACCGAACGCGGCGAATTGCTTCAGGCGTTAGCGACACTCGAAAGGGTGCTTACCATTTTCCCTGAAAGCGCGCAGGCTCGGTTCAATCACGCCGTTCTGTTGTGTTGGATTGATGATCCGCAAGGGGGGCTGGTTGAGCTGGCGAGGCTAGATGAGGATGACTATGCGGATGGCGTGCTAGCGCAGGCAATCGAAGACTGTCCCACGGCAAAGCGGGAAGAAGAGCAATGAGGCGCGCGCATCCAAAGACTTGCGCGCTGGCCATTGCGGGCCTGCTGGCATCGAGCTTCGCGACAACACCGGGCCTTGCGCAGGAGCGTGTAGAGGTTGGTAGCGCAGCCAGCGTTGCGGGCGATGTCACATTGGACAATGACCAGCTGCGCCGCCCGGTCGATGTCGAACGCGGCCGACGGATCGCTTGGGGCGATCTCATCCGAACCCGCAAGAATTCCCAGATGCAGATATTGCTGCTTGACCGGTCGAATTTCGGCATCGGTCAGCGATCGCGCGTACGGATCGACCGTTTTGTCTATGATCCGAACGAGGGGCGCTCGCTTATCGCGACCATTTTCAAGGGCGCTTTGCGCTTCTTCTCGGGCTCAGATGAGGGTGAGAATACTGGGGAAGTGTCTACCCCTGCAGGCAGAATTGGCATTCGTGGAACCGCGATTGACATGCTGGTGGGGGAGAAAGCCGAAGACATCGCAGAGGATGAGGAATTCGTCGGCAGCGTGCGCAGCGATGACGATGAAGCCACGTTTGTCGTCCTTCGCGGGCCGGGGCCCAACACTTTGTCAGGCCTTACACCGGGTCTTGCTGAAGTAACCGGAGCGGGTGTGACGGTCGTGCTCGATGAACCTGGGCTTGCAGCCTATATTCCTCGCGAAGGCGCAGCGCCAATTGGTCCTTTCCGCATATCCAATGCGGGATTGGCCCGGGTGCAGGATCAAATATCCCCACGATGGGCGCGCAGCTTTCGAGATGGCGGGATTCCTGATGAAGTGCTGATCGGCACTGCTGCTGTCGGCATCTTGGGCGTCATTCTGGGCACGCGTGGCAATGGCGATGATGACGACCCAACCGCCAGCGACAACTCCAACAACACTTCGACTGGGCCAAACGACCCCGTGTGTGAAGATGCCAATGGCAGGATTATTCCCTGCCCGCCAATCAGGTAATCATTTCGACGTCGCCTGATACACGCCGTCCCATTGCGCGGATGGCGGGTTGGCCCGCAAGTCTGCGATGCGCTGCTTAAAGAGGGTGTGGAGCCCAGCGATATCATGCAGTTCATAGCTGGCTTGGTTTGCGCCAAGTATCTGTTCAGCGACCGCCCAATCCATTCTCCTATAGGCATCAAGCATTGCTACATGGTCCAAGTGCAATTGCCGAAACTCTGGGCTTGCAGCCATCGTTTCATCCCCCAGAAGCGCTGAGATAGTCTCGGGACGATCGCGCCCCACCACCTGCACTCGGTCAAGCTCTATCACGGCAAAACCTTCCAGCCTCTCAGCCAGATTTTCGCCGACAGCGATGGGCACACCATATTGCTTAGTCAGGCCTTCAAGTCGCGCGGCGACGTTCACTGTGTCGCCAATAAGAGTGTAGGACAGGCGCTCTTGCGAGCCCATATTACCCACGCAACAGATGCCGGAATTCAAGCCGATCCCAATCTTTACATCGCCGGGCCACACCGCATCGTTCTGGTTCGCCATCTCTATATTGAGCTGTTTGGTCTTGGCGATCATCGCCAGCGCCGCACGCGCAGCATTTGCGGGATGATCAGCGTCGTCGAGCGGGGCGTTCCAGAAGGCCAGAATCGCATCGCCAATATACTTGTCGATGGTAGCCTTGTTGGCGAGCAAAATGTCGCTCATCGGGGTGAGGAATGTGACCAGGAAGTCGATCACCTCGCGCGGCATGAATTGCTCTGAGATGCGACTGAAACCGCGAACGTCGCACATCAGCACGCTCATATCGCGTTCTTCTCCGCCCAGTTCGAGCTTGTCGGGATCAGCTGCGATCTGCCGGACGAGTTCGGGCGACAAATAGCGATCAAATGCTGCATGAATGTAGCTGCGGCGACGCTCTTCGCGGTAGAACACAGCCACTGTCTGCACTGCATAAACAGCGGCGATAGCTATGACGGGCCATGTCGGATTGAGCAGATAGCCCATTTGCGTGAAGGCAGCCCACGCCATAGCAACAACCACAGCGATGAAAGCCAGCGCGGCCAAGGCTCCGAAAGCGGCCCCAAGCCGGGGCAAGAGCAGCAACACGCAAAGGCCGAAAGCCACCAGAAGAACCCCCTCCAACGCGCGTGCCCAATCGGGTCGTTCAATAAAGTGGCCGTTCAGGATTTGCTCGGCAGCGGCCGCGTGCACCGACACACCCGCTATCGCCTCGCTGGCTGGTGTTGAAACCAGATCCTGCAATCCCTCTGCGCTGCCGCCGACAAAGATCACTTTGCCGCTGACTGCGGCGGTGAGCTCGGCATCTGACATTGCATCGGACAGGATCTGCCATGCAGGCACGGTTTGGTGTTGCACTTGCTCGGAGAAGTGAACCCACATTTCGCCCGCGTCATTGACCGGGATCTCGCGTCCATCCAGCCGGACTGCGACCGCAGCGCCAGGGCTCGATAGAGTCTCGCCCGCTCCATCGCTTGCCAGCAGGTTGGGTGAGCCCGCATCCAGCGCCACTCTGACAGCCTCCAGCGCCAGACCGGGGACCAGATTGTCGTTCTGGATCGCGACCATCGGTACTCGTCGCACGATCCCGTCAATATCGCCCTGAAGCGTGACAAAGCCGGTTCCTGCGGAAGCTTGCTCGATAACGGGCAGCGGCAGCAACGCCCCGGAATAGGTCGCTACGTCGCGCCGTGGCATTGTGCCGGAGAGCGTGAAGCTGGCGCGCGGTTCAACGTCTTTGCCGCGCGTGTCTGCGTCCACAAAGAAATATGCGGTGACCACGGGCACTGCGTCAAAACTGTCCGCAAATATCGCATCATGGCTGGGCAGAAGCGCCAGTTCCCGCGCCGCGGCGCTGTCGCCAAAGCGCGCCGCCAAGGTCTCTGGCGATGTTCGGTCAGCCTCTGAAAAGACAATGTCATAGGCAACCACGGTTGCGCCGGCTTCGCCAAGTCGGCGGGTCAGCTTGGCAAGGTCAGAGCGCGGCCACGGCCATTGGCCAAATCTGGCGATGGATTCCTCGTCGACATCGACAATTGCGACCTTTGACTGCTCGTCAGATGTCCATGGCTGGGTGCCTTGAAGCGCATCCAGCACTTGAAGTTCAATCCGTTGGAGCGGGAGGGAGTTCAGCGCAAAGACGCCCAGTACAAGGACAAGAGTGACCAAGCCCGCAAGGGCCGGCGCCAGTCGATCCAGCACTGAGGAAATCCGCTCCATCGCACCGCCCATCAAGGTCTTGCCTGACAGGCATTATTGAGCGCACGGCTTAATAGCAATGGCAGCACTGTTTGGTCTCATCCGTTTGAGATGCGCTAGGCGGCAAGCTTTCGATGAAGCGATCGCCTTATCTCCAGTTTTTGTTGTTGGAGGAATTCTCTTCGCCAGATCATCGATGTAGCCCCGCCAGAGCAGGCATCGGCAGGTGTGGCGCTAGTAGAGGCTCTCTCCCCGTCGCTTCATCTGCTTCAGTTCCAACTGACTGTTCGGTCATCCCACAAGGTCACCTGGTCGCTAGCTCATGGCAGGTGACTATCAGCGGACGCGCTTGGGTGCTTTTCTTTGCGGCCACGATTCTGTTTTTCTTGATCTTTGCGCGTCAGCGTTGGATCAAGTTCGGACGGAGGCCCTATGTCGCTCAAATCGTTCTTTACTCGTCTCGGCCAGTCAATTGCGGAAAATCCGGTCCCATCCTCTGGAGGCGGTCCCGTGAGGCGCTATTTCAGCCGCCGTCTGGGCGTGCGGCTGGCTGGTAGGATCGTCGAATATATCGAGCATGGCGAAGCGAGCTCGGTCCTGTCCGATTGCGCGCAGAACGACGCCAAGCAGAAGTGGCGAGGCAAGTACGGCTATTGGCAGCCGGAGAAGTCCGATCGCGTGTTTGCTCAGCTTTCCAAGTGGCGCATCGACCAGATGGTCCGCTTTGGCGAAGTCGTTGCCACGCTGGATCCCATCACACATGAATGGGGGCAATTCGGCACGAAGACTACGCCAGACTGGCTGCGACACGTTGTCTCAAACTGGTTGGCTCGCGAACAGTATGTCCGGCATCAAGGGGCCATCGACCTTATCGTCAAGCAACCGGTCGAAACCCTGGTTGACCTGTCCCGAGAGGGCGGCTGCGGCCTGACAGGAGCGCTGGAAATTCTATTTTCCCGCGACGCGCATGACTACAACTCCAAGACCTCAATCGCCCGCTTTGACGGCGTCGAAACCTGGCTGCGCAATGATGCAGGCGAAATCGCAGCGGAGGCCACCGGGATTGCCGCGAGCGCCCGTGTTGAGCTTGCAACAGCAATCGGGCGGTTCAAGCTCCACTCGCCATACCTCGAGTTTCTGCTCGACTTGGCAACCGGCACCGCGAAGGGCGCCCGGACAGCGGCAACGCAAGCGCTGACGGGAGCGGATCACACGGAACTGGCAGAAGCGATCAAGACTCGCTTTGCCTCAGCAACTGCGGCCAAGCGCGCGCATTTGGTTGATGTCGCAGCGGCAACGCTGGGCGGAGAGGCTGAGCTTTTGATTGCCGCTCTGCGTGAAGGAGAGTCCTCCACTAAAGTCATCGCCAGCATGGACCGTGTCGCAGGCGCGGTTGCAGCCGCACCCGCCGCGACCCGCAATCCCTGGCAGCAGGATGGCAAGAGCGGCTTTCTTGCGCTCGACGGGGAGTGGGTCTCTGCTCCACCTGAAGGTGAGATGCCGGACACCAAACCGGTCTCACAAGAGGTGATCGAAATCCTCCGCCCGCAGATCGAAGAATTCAACACCAATGTCGGCAAGCTGCACAAGCAATATTCAGGCACCAAGTACCACTGGTCGCACCACCACAAAGTGGTGCCGGTTGAGAAGGCTTTGAAGCAATTGCAGAGCCTTATGTCCGGCTCTGGCGTGATGTCGCCCTACCACACGCAAAACTTTAGCTGGCTCTATCAAAACATCGCCAATACCGGCGCGGTGGAACGCTTTATGGATCATCCTGAAGTGAGCTTGCGCCATCTGATGCGGATCGCGCGGGTGACGGGCGGCTACAATTTCTCGAACTTGATGAGCGATTACGCAGGCCCTGCCGGTATCGCCATGCAGCGGCGCATCGCCGAGGGTGCGGATGTGCGCATCTTGCTTGCGCTGTGGCAGGAGACAGGCGGCAACAATTACCTGCTCGAGTTTCTCAGCGCGCGTTGGTGGGGAGAGACGCACGGCCTCCCCGACGAGAGCTGGCCGGTGTTGCTCGCTTATTTCGACCAATTGGATGAGGCTTTGGGCCTCACTCCGCAAAAGGGCGACAAGAGCTACAGCGTGCCGCGCGCATTAAAGCTGCTCGAAATGCTGCCCAAAGTGCCAGAGCGTTATCGCGCACGGCTGATGATCCTCGCCAATGAGACAGGGACCAAGGTCCGCACGCGGGCGCGCAATCTGCTCGCCGCCGCAGAAGGGATCGAGGATGCGATTGCGCTGCAATTGGACGATGGCAAGCAGGATGTTCGCGCACTAGCCGCCGAGTGGCTCGCTCAGCGCGGGGCGAAGTCTCATATCCCGGCAATCCGCAAGCGTCTGAAGAAGGAACGCAGCGACAAGGCCCGCGCTCAGATGATCACCGCGCTGGAGCGGCTGGGCGACGACACCAGCGATTTCTTCGACCAGAAAGCGATGGTGACAGAAGCCGAAAAGGCTCTGAAGAAAGCGAACCCCAAGGGCCTCGACTGGTTTCCGTTTGATGCACTGCCTGCGCTCACATGGGCCGATGGCAAGACTGTCGACCCGATCCTTCCGCGCCATTGGGTGGTGCTCTCCGCAAGGCTCAAGCAACCCGGTGGCAATGCGCTAGTCGACCTGTGGCTCGACCGGCTTGCACCTGGCGATGCGCACAAGCTTGGGTGGATGATCCTGACCGGATGGATCGCGGAGGACACGCGCCAGCCAACAGACGAGGAGTCGAACAAGCACGCGCTTCAACATGTAGACCAGAGGCTCAAATGGAATCGCGACCAGGTAAAGCGCTGGCCATCAAGCGCGGACTACTACTCAACCGACTACGACACGATCTTTGCGCAGCTAAAGCGCAATTTTGGCAGCCAGTATCTGGGCACAGCCACGGACAGCAAAGGCATTCTCGCGTTGTGCAGCCGGGTTGAGGGAAGCGATGCAGGGCCGCGTATACGATCCTTCCTGACCAATCACGGCGCCCGCGTCTCGCAAGCCAAGGCGCTGCTCGAAGTGCTTGCCAATATCGGATCGCCTGCCGCCCTGCAGGTGCTGCTGCAAAGTGCTGACCGCTTGAAGCAGAAAAGCGTGCAGGCGCATGCTGGCAAGCTGATCGAGGAAGTGGCCGAGCGCCGCGGCTGGACCGCAGGCGAGCTCGCCGACCGCACCGTTCCCACTGGCGGCCTCGACGAAGACGGCACACTGACACTGGAATGCGGGCAGGACCGGACCTACACCGCCAAGCTGGATGAAGAGGACAAGCTCGCCTTGTTCAACGCAAGCGGCAAGGAAGTGAAGGCGCTCCCCCCTGCCCGTGTCGAAGACGAAAAGCCCGAGGTCGCCGCCTCCAAGAAGGCGCTCTCCAAAGCGCGCAAAGAGGTCAAGCAAGTCGTTTCAGCCCAAACCGACCGCTTCCGCGAGGCGATGTGCATGGAGCGGACCTGGAGCGCTGAGGATTGGGTCAATTATGTCGCTGGCCACCCCATCGTGGGACGCTTGGCCGCGCGGCTGGTTTGGATTGGCCTCGACAAGGATGGCGAGCAGGCGGCAACCTTCCGCCCTCTTGGCGATGGCTCTTTCTCCGACGTTGAGGACGAAGATGTCGAGCCGGGAGATTTCGAAAAGATCAAGCTCGCCCACTCGACCCTGCTCGATGCGAAAGCCAGCAAAGCGTGGAATGATCACTTCGCCGATTATGATGTAACGCCCTTGTTCCAACAGCTGGGCCGCGATTTGCCAGAGATCGACGACAGAACCCGCAAATTGCGCCAGATCAAGGACCGCGAGGGCTATATGATCGAGACGTTCAAACTGCGCGGGATCGCAACGAAGTTGGGCTATCAGCGGGGTCCGGCCGAAGATGGCGGATGGTTCATGACCTATCACCGCACTCTGCGCGAAGCGAAGCTGGTGGCAGAGATTGAGTTCACAGGGAACGCTCTGCCCGAAAGCAACATCCCAGCTGCGCTCATCTCTCTCGGCTTCCGGTCGTTGCGCGATGACGGCAAGTTCGGCCCGCAAGTGGGGCTCGATAAAGTGCCTGAAGTGCTGCTGGCAGAGACCTGGCGCGACTATCATGACATGGCAGACAAAGGCTCCGGCTTTGATCCGGACTGGCAGAAGAAAGCTGGATTATGAACGCAGAAACACAGACCGCATCGCAGGCGGCAGAATATCGCTTTGCCGGCGAATTGGAGGCGCTTGCCGCCGCTGACAGTGCTCCGCGCCCGGGCGGATGGCGGCTCAGTCCAAAGGCCGTGCGCCAGTTCATCCTTGGCGATGCAAAGCTGGGTGTCTCACGCAAGTTCTATGGCGATGATCCCCTGGTCGACCGCGCGATTGTCAGCCTGATGAGCCGCCAAGGCCTGATGCTGGTGGGCGAGCCGGGGACCGCAAAGTCCATGCTCTCCGAACTGCTCGGCGCGGCAATTAGCGGGACGAGCGCTTTGGTGGTGCAGGGCTCTGCTGGCACGACCGAAGATCACCTTCGCTATGGCTGGAACTATGCGCTGTTGCTCGCCGAAGGGCCGAGCGAACGCGCGCTGGTGCCCTCGCCCGTTTTGAACGCCATGCGCTCAGGCCGGATTGTGCGGTTTGAGGAGATCACCCGCTGCCCGCCCGAAGTGCAAGATGCTCTAATCTCGATCCTCTCGGAAAAGGCCCTGGCCCTCCCCGAGCTTAGCGCCGACCGGATTGAAACAGCACAGCCCGGCTTCAACATTATCGCCACCGCCAACCTTCGCGACCGCGGCGTGCATGAGATGTCGAGCGCATTGAAGCGCCGCTTCAATTTTGAAACTGTCCACCCAATCGCTGATCCCGCTTTCGAGAAAGAGCTGGTGATGAAGCAACTCTCGCAGCGGCTCGACCCCGATGGCGTTGCGGTGAAGGGGGTAGACGATGTCGCCGATCTGCTCGTCAAGGCCTTCCAGGACTTGCGCACTGGGCGCACGGCGGAGGGAACCAGCCTCAACAAGCCCGACGCCGTCATGTCGAGCGCAGAGGCCGTCAACGTCCTCCATGCGGCGGCGCTGGAGGCGGCCTATCTCGACGATGGCACAATCAAAGGCGGCCACGTCGCGCGCCAATTGCAGGGCGTGGTGCTGAAAGACTCGCCCGAAGACGGCAAGAAACTGCGTGCTTATGTCGACCACATCGCCAAGGAGCGTGCAGGCAAATCGACGGTGTGGAAGGACTTCTACAAGACGGCACGGTCGCTGAAGCTGGGGTGAGCTGATGAGCCCGCCTGACCCGGCCCCTCCCCCGCTGCATGTGACGCAGCACGACACTTACGTCGTGCCCATCCGCCACCACAGCCCCGCTTGCTCGGCGCATCTCGAGCGGCTGCTTGCGGAGGTCAAACCGGCAGCGGTTCTGGTCGAGGGGCCATGCGATTTCAACCCGCATATCCCGCTCCTCAATGATGAACGTACCCGCGCGCCGGTTGCCATCGTCGCGATCCGCTCTGCCGACGACAAGAGCGGGGCGAAGCGCGCGACCAGCTACTTTCCCTTCTGCTCACACAGCCCGGAATTCATCGCGCTACGCTATGGTGTCGCGGAAGGCGTCCCGACCCGCTTCATCGACCTTCCCTCCCAGTCGCGCGCGCTGTTCAGCGAAGGGGCGGAAAGCCCGATGCCCAACATGCTGGGCGACGAAGCGAGCTTCGACAGCGGTGATTTCGTCAGCGCCCTTGTCCGTGAAATGGGATCCCGCGACGGGAACGAGGTGTGGGACCAGCTGTTCGAGAGCCAGATAGGCCATGACGACTGGCGCGGCTTTTTCAGCGAGGTCGGCCATTACTGCGCCTGCATGCGCGCAGCGACGTCGGACGCAGTATTGGAGGCGGAAGGCAACCTTGCGCGCGAATTGCAGATGCGCGCGGTCATTGCGCAAGTCCGCAAGGAGGTCGAAGGCCCGATTGTGGTGCTGGTCGGCGGGTTCCACGCGCCCGCTCTGGTGGACGGCCCGCAAAAGGGCGACAAGGTCACAAAGCCATCCGCCAAGCACGGCTCGGGATACCTCGTGCGGTATGGCAACCGGCAGCTGGACGCGCTGCAAGGCTATGGGGCAGGCCTTCCCTTGCCCGGCTTCTACCAGAAGTGGTGGGAGTGGCACCGCTCTGGCCAATCCGAACGTGACCCACGCGAATGGGCGCACGCGCTGATCGGCGGCTTCTCCGACCACTTGCGCGAAGAGGACAAGGCCCCGCCCTTCCCCGTCCTCCTCTCCGCTGTCGAGCAGGCGGAGCGGCTTGCGAATTTGCGCGGACGCACGCTCCCGTTCCGCGACGATGTTCTCGACGCGGTGAAATCGACCTTCATCAAGGGCGAGAGCCCGCGCCATGGCACGCCCATCCTTGCCGAGCTGCGCACTTGGCTAACGGGCACGCAGATTGGCGACGTCCCTGCCTCAGCAGGCTCTCCGCCGCTGGTGGAGTCGGTTCGTGCGGAAGCACGCCGCCTGCGTTTCTCCATCGACGATGGTGAGCTGCGGCAGCGCAATCTCGATATTTACCGCAAAGCCCCTCACCGCGAAGCAAGCCGCTTTTGCCATGCTCTCACCATGCTCGGCATCGGTTTTGGCGAACGCACCGCCGGCCCCGATTTCCGCAACGATGTCGGCCTGGATCGCCTCTTTGAGATCTGGTCGGTCAGCTGGTCGCCGATGGTCGAGGCGCGCCTGATCGAGATCGCGCACACTGGCGACACTCTGAGCGAGGCTCTCGCGACTACGATGGCCGACCGGATCGCCGAACTGGAAGCACAAGGACAAGGCCGCAATGCGCTCGCCGCTATCGACCTCTTCGCCGCCGCCTGCCGCGCGGGGATTGGCGAGGGTGCGGAGGCGATTCTGGGCCTGGTCGAAGCACAGGTGATTGAAGACGCGAACATCGCTTCAGTCATCGCTGCGCTCGACGATGTGGTGCTGCTACGGCGCGGGCATGAGGTGTTGGGCATCACTGATGTAGCGCCGCTGGAGCACTTGCTCGGCACAACGTGGCGACGCGTGCTGATCCTGCTGCCAGAATTGGCCGCGATCCCCGCGGAACAAGCGCGCGAGACGGTACAGGCACTCGCCAATCTGCGCGGGACGATTGAGCTGGCGGAGTCTGCTGGCTTCGCTTTCGACCTTATGCCTTTCGACGAAGCCTTGGCGCGGCTCGAAGGCGAGGAGCTGGAACCACTGGTCGGCGGCGCGGTCATGGCCTTTGCGCTGCTCGATGGCCGCGCGGATGGGGACCAACTCAAGGCACGGATTAAGGGTGAGCTCGCCGGAGCCTATGTGAAGGCAGCCGACAAACTCGCATTCCTTGGCGGGATCATTGTGGTCGCGCGCGAGCTGCTCTGGACGATCCCGCAAGTGATCGAAGCGCTCGACGAAGTGGTCGGCGATGCGGACGAGGAAGAGTTCGTCGCCCTGCTCCCGCATTTGCGCATGGCGCTGATGCCGCTCGACCCACGCGACATCGACCGGCTCTCGGTGATGGTCGCCCAGAAGCTCGGTATTTCGGCGGACGCTTTGCAAAGCCTCGTCGCCATCGGCGAGGATGAGGCAATGGCCAATGTCGCGCTTGACCGGGCGATGGCGGATAAGCTTGAGCTGGAGGGGATCGCATGAGCGACGCCTCCAGCTCCGAACGCCAACGCCGCTGGCGCCTCGCGCTGGGCCGCTATTCCGACCGCGAGCTGGGCGGCGGCGGGATGAGCCGCTCTGACCAGCGCGCCGACCGGGCACTCGACTATCTCTACAAGCGCGAGATGGAGAAGCGCGGCATGCGCCGTGGCAAGGGACGGCAGAAGGGCGGCGGCGGTAGAGGCACGCTCGACCCCAGCCAGCTCACGACGCTGGGCTGGCTCGGCGAACTGCGCGATCTCTTCCCGCAGAGCGTTCTGGAGACAGTGCAGGCCCACGCCATCGATCAGCTGGGCATGACCGAGCTGCTCAAGGACCCCAAGGTGCTCGACCAGCTCGAACCCAATCAGGACCTCTTGAAAGCGCTGATCTCTTACAAGGGCACAGCTGACGATCCGGCCAAGGAGAAGGTCCGGCAGGTTGCGCGCAAGGTGGTCGAGGAGATCATGGAGAAGATGCGCCATCAGGTGATGAAGGCGCTGTCGGGAAAGACCGACCGCTTCCGTCGCAGCCAGCTGAAGAGCATGCGCAACTTCGACTGGCGCGGCACGATCCGCGAGAACTTGAAGCACTACGACACGCAGAGCGAGCGTATAATTGCAGAGCGGCTGCGCTTCTATGGCCGGACCCAGCGGCGTCTGCCGTGGACGATCATTCTGTGTGTCGACCAATCGGGCTCGATGCTGTCCTCGACCATCTATGCCGCGGTGATGGCCGCGATCCTGACCGGTCTGCCTTCGGTCAATCTCAAGCTGATCGTCTTCGACACGAGCGTCGTCGACCTGACAAGCGAAGCGCACGATCCGGTCGAGGTATTAATGTCCGTGCAACTGGGCGGAGGGACCGACATTGGGGGCGCGGTGAGTCATTGCGAGACGCTGATCACCCAACCCTCGCGCACAATCTTTGTTTTGCTCAGTGACTTCATGGAGGGTGGCTCGGTCACGGATCTGCTCGCCGCTGTTCGCCGCATGTCCGCGGCGCGGGTGAAGCTCCTTGGCCTGGCCGCGCTCGATGACGATGGCTCCGCGATCTATGACCACCAGACCGCGCAGCGCTTGGCAGGGGTGGGGATGGAGGTCGCCGCGCTTACGCCTGACCGCTTTGCCGAATGGCTTGGTCAGGTGATGGCATGAGCAGCTCCAAACTTGCCGAGGCCTTGATCGCCTTCGATGACGAGGCGTTAGCGACTCTCGCCAATGCCGGGTTGCTCCGCCGGGCGCAGCGTGACCTCGACAAAGGCAAGGTCGAGATTACCAACGCCGACGAAGGCCAAGCAACGGTCGAGGTCGATGGTCACACCGTCACTATCGGTGCAGACGGCCCCGCTAAAGCCTCCTGCACTTGCCCTGCCGCTGGCGTCTGCCGCCACCGCATAGCCGCGACCTTGGTCCTGCGCGAGGGCGGTGGAGACCCAGACGAAGCCCCCGCAGATGAGCCCCCTGCGGCGGACGATCCTCCCGCCGACCCTGCGGTTTGGATCGACGCCATCACGCTCGATCACGCCCGCAAGTTCGCAGGTAAGCCCGGCTTTCGCGCCGCTTTGGAGCTGGCCGAGGAAGCCTCCAAGATCGACGCCACCGACACGCGTTGTTCGATCACTTTCGCCTCGCTCGACGAACCGGTTCTGATCCTGCGCGGACAGGGCATGGCGGGCATCGTCTCCAAGGCCAGCAAGGCCCGCCAGAAGGCCTACCATGCCGCTGCCCTCCTCGCCGCACGCCGCCACTTTGGCCTCGCTGCCGAGACCACCGAGGACGAAGCGCTCGCCCCCGCAGCCTCCGCCTCCAAAGGCACGCCGACCGCCCCCGATGCGCAGTTCCTCGAAGCGGTGCGCGCCGCGCTCGCCGACTGCGCGGAGCTAGGCTTCAACCTCGCGCCCCTCCCTATCGAGGAACGCCTGTTCGAGCTCTCCGTCTCCTCGCGCGCAGACGCCTTGCCGCGCCTCTCCGCCCTGCTCCGCTCGGTCGCTGCGCAAATGCGTCTGCGCCGAGCCAAGTCTTTCGAGTTTGAGGCGAGCACGATGCTCGAACTCGCTGCGACCGCCTACGCCATCACCTTCGCCGTGGCGCGCGAAGGGTTAGAGCTGGCCGCTTTCCTTCGCCTCGCCGGAGAATTGCGCCGCAACTATGCCGATGCGACCACGCTCGACCTAATCGGCTGCGGTGCGGACCAGTGGCGCTCCGGCTCCGGAGCGCGCGGTGTCACGGCGCATTTCGTCGAGCCTGACACCGGCGAGTTCTACTCCGTCGCGATTGCACGCGGAGCAGGACAGGACCCCGATTTCCACCCCGCCAGTGCCTTTCGCAACCAGGCTTTGTGGCAGGCGGGCACGATGGAGGCGCTGAGCCATGCCCGTCTCACGCTTGAGAATGCAGGCATTGCCGATGGCGGTCGGCTTGCCTCGAGCAAGGATGTGCGTGCACGCATCCTCGAAAAGGCCATCGCGCCCGACCCGCAAGCCTCCTACGTCCACGGGGATTGGAGCGCGTTGCAGGCGAACCTCGCCGCGCGCTTCGGCCTTGGGGTCGAAGCCAATGGACAGCCGCAAATGGCGCTTATCCAGCCCGCTGAGGTCGCCCGCCCCCAGTTCGACGAGCTTGCTCAGCGCCTCACCTGGCCGATCCGCGATGCCGATGGGCGCTGGATCGCTCTCACCATGGACCATGACGAGCGTTCTGAGCCCGCCATCGCGGAGATTGAAAAGCAGCTCGCCAAGAAGTGGAGCGGTACCATGCTGGTCCGCGCGTTCCAGTCGGGCACCCGCATCGATTTGACGCCGGTCACTCTGTTCGACGGCGCAAAGCCGATTGACCTTACTCTGGTCAAGCGTGAGTGGGATTGGCGGGGCATGCTGGGGGAGACCAAGCGATCCAAGCCAGACATCTTTGGTTGGCTCCAGACCCTGCGCCCTGATCCGGGCCGCGCGCTGACCTTCGTCCAACCTCCTGCTAGCGCCGCCGCAGCCATGGATGCATGGCGCTACCTCCTCGACCGGTTGGAGGCGGGGCCGAAGCTTGCCAAACAGCTCGACGACAAACGCGCCGCGCATGAGCGGAGGCTGGCGGATTACGGGATGACAAGCCTTGCTGATAGGGTCGGAAAGGCCAACCATGGTGCAGAGCTATTGAGCGCTGCCTATGCTGTCCTGATCGCGCGCCAGCAGCGAGTTTCGTTGGCGTTTTTGGGCTAGGTTGGACGCCTTTCCTCAAGCCCCTGTTTTCCATGACCTTTGCGCCGGTTTTGACACACTTGACACACTGTCTAGGGGCAAAAATCTCATCCCCCTCGCAGACCCCCTGTTTGGTGCACTGAAGAAGGAAAATGGGGAGATTCATGGGCGGAACTCTACCGCCCTGATGCGAAGTAGGAAAACGCTACTCAGCGAGCGCCCCGCGGCGCTTTTTCAGAATACGCTCCGTGCGGTGAAAATCGCCGACATTGTCGACATCAATCGGCGCATCAGCGAACGGCATGATGACCGGGCGCAGCGTGAGATTCCAACGACGCGACAGGTGCTCAGCCAGACCTTGCAGGGTCGAAAGGCCAAAGCGGTATTTAATCACAAAACCCAGCCCCATGGCTTTGAGCAAGCGGCGCGGCTGTTTACCGAATTGCCCACCCGTTTCAAAAGCACGCGACGCATTCACCGCCTTGTCGTTGCGCAGGCCATAGAGGTTGCAGCTCGACCAGCCGCCGTCTTTCAATTCGTGAAAGGCGCGTTTGCCATCGGGATAGGCGTCGAGGATCGTTTGCGCAGGCGTGAAGCCCGCAAAGCCATCACCCTCGGTTGCGTTAAACTGCTCGCAGAAATGGTCGATATATTCGGTCGTGTGAAGCGCGTTGTCACCGGTTGAGACCAACATCGGATAGGGGTCTTCGATGGCTCCTACCCCGCTTTCAATGCTGAGGAAGAGGTTCTCACCGCTCGGCAGGAAGTGGATCTTTCCGCTGTCGAGAGCCGCCGCCAATGCTGGGGCTTCGCGCAGGATCTCTTCGCTTTCGATCGAGACAAAGATGCGGTCCACATGCTCGCTTGCGGCAATCGCATCGACCACCCGTTCGAGCATCACGACCCCGTCCACTTTGACGAGGCATTTGTGGCTGACGCCCTGCAATTTGGCGACTTCATCCTCTTTGCCTTTGCGGCTTGCGGCAAGGATGAGAGCGGTGAACTTTTCCATTGGTGGCCCCTCCAATTGAATGCGTGCGACTAGGCCATTTGGCTCGTTTATGTCGACTGCAAAAGGTCGGTCAGCTGCGAAATCTTCGACGAATGACCGACTGATTTGAAATGGGTATGGAGCTTGCCCGCATCAACCCCAGCATGCGCGCAACAATCGGAGAGCTTCTCCAGCAATTGCGCACGCGACAGTGGCACGTCCCGGCTACCGACCGGCATCTTGACGACCGTGGAGTGCGTCTCGCCCGAGGTGGTGCGGATGGTGACTTGCGTCGGAAACTCACTCTCAAGCTTCTCAACCGGCTGCTTGGCGACCTTGCTCATCAACGCGCGCACTTGGGGCCTGGCAATGGCTTCAGGCGCGAAGTCCCCAAGCCCTACCTGCCGTTGGTGGAGAGCTATGGCGAGGTTGTATTCGAGCGAGAACTTGGCCTCGCTGGGCGTTTGCGGGTCTTCGTATTGCAGGTTGCGCAGGTGCGATGCGGGCGCGGCGACGTGGACCTGTTCCACATCATCGGCGCCCAAGCCATGCGCTTCCAGCAATTCCAAAGTGCCATCCAGAGCGCGGTGGACACTGCCGCAATTGGGGAAGCGTTTGACCTTCAATCCGTTGGCGAGGATTTGTAGCGGAGCAGCGATCCGGCCCGCGATCCAGCTGGTCGATTGGCCGTGTTCGTCGCTGCCGATCATCTCTTGAGCGCGCTCCTCCACATCCGGGCCCACCATCAGGGTGCGCAGGCTGTGCGGGCCTTCGAGAGTCTTTGTGCCAGCAGTCAGCCCAGCCCTCGCCATCAGCGCCGATTGTACGCCTCCCGAGGCTGCGAAGCCTGCGTGCAAGGGCTTGGTGTCGGTGCCGAATTGGCTCATGAAACCGCCCGCTCTACTGGTCGCCATGGAGACCGCATGCGCCGCCTGCGACTTGTCCAAACCTAACAGCCGAGCGCAGCCAGCCGCCACCCCAATCGCACCCATCGTCGCGGTCGCATGCCAGCCGCGATTGCGGTGGAACGGATTGACCGCTTGGCCGACATGGCCGGTGACCTGGAGGCCGACGATATAGGCGTCGAGCAGGTCGGCGATGCTCGCTCCCTCTTCCTCTCCCACCGCGATCAGAGCGGGGATCAGGACGGCGGAAGCGTGGGCCTTTGCCGGGTCGAAATTGTCGTCATAGTCAAGCACATGCGCGCTCGCCCCGTTGACGAGAGCGGCCCAGGGTGCGGAGAGTTTGCGCCCATATCCTACGATGGTGCACGGCCCCTCGCCCCAGGTCGAGACCAGCCCAAAGAGCTTCGCCATCGCAGGCTCGGGTGCGCCCGCGACCATGCAAGCGACCGTGTCGATCAGGGAGTTTTCCGCGATGGTCAGCGCCTCGGCGGGCCAATCGCGAGAGGTCTGCGAAACCCAGTTCGAAATCTCATCCAGCGGGTCGAATTGCTGTGTGTCGGCCACAGGCGCTCTCCTCAAGGGGCGGCTCTTTGCGAACCGCCCCCGAGCAATTGCCTCAGCGCACGACCTCAATCAAGTGCGCGCCGCCTTTCGTGTCGGTGACGCGGAAGGTAGTGCCCGTGAAGCGCTCGATGATCTCCATCGCGGTGCGCGTGTGCTGACTGAGCTTCACCGTGGTGAATGCCCCACCGCGAGCAAGCGCCATGGGCAGCAACAGCTGGTCCTGCAGATAGGGTCCCGCAAAGGCACCGCTGGCGATGTAACCCGCCGCCCGCTTGGCGGTGGTCTTTGCGATCCGCTCTGCTGGCACGCCAAGCTTGCCAAAGCCGGACATGATCTCGGTCACATGCTCGAAAGCAGTGGTGACGAGGACAGCGTTTCCGGGGCCTTGCTCGGCGGGGACATGGCGCGTGGTGAAGGCCTCCTCACGCCATTCGGGCAGCACTTTGCGCATGGCTTTCAGCTCTCGCTCCGCGATGTCGGAGGGGATGCCAGCAACAATCGCTTCGGCAGAGTTTGAGAGCGGCGCGCCGCGGTCAGTCAGCTCCACAGGCGTCAGGCCACAGGGCGCAAACTCGATCACGATCAGTCCGCCACCGCGCGGGTAGAAGCCGTGCCGTTCCATGGTTGCCGAAACCTTTGGCCCCATCTTCGCGAGCACCGGCAGCAGGGTCTGAGCGATAAACTCAAACGGAGGCGCAGCCATGGCATGCGTCCCGCCCTCGATCACGAGGCGGCTCGGCCCATCCGAGAGCATCAGCGGTACAAGTATCGTCTGCAGCACCAGCCCCGTCGCGCCAGCTGTGCCAACCGCAAAGTGGTAGTCTCCGGGCGTCACAGAGCCCGGTCGAAAGGTGATAGTATCCGACCCCACGGCCAGCCCGCTCACCTCAGCACCGCCAATCGCAGCGGCGGCTTCAAGTGAGGTGACATGCTGCCGCATCAGGCCAGGCTTCGCCCGCCCGCCGCGAATGTTCTCAATAGTAAAAGGCTCCCCCGTCATCAGCGAAAGCGCAGCAGAATACCGCAGCACCTGCCCCCCGCCTTCGCCTTCAGAGCCGTCGATAGTGATCATTTGTTTTCTACCAGTTTCAGGAAAAGCGCGTTGGCTTCCTGCATGAAAGTGTTCGGGTCCAACCGTTCGGGCGCATCTTCCGCACGCTCAAGTTCGGCATGAACCAACTGTTCGATTTCGGGCATCCGCGTCGCATTACCCTTTTCATTCGTTTGCGCCTTGAGAGTGATGAGCTCCTCAATCTGTTCGACCAGCGAAGAGCCAAGCCCACAGGCCCGCATCAGCGCGCTCATCTCCATCGGAGGACGCGCATCGGGATTGATGCGCAGAGCCCGGATGGAGAGCGCGGGGCGCAGCGCATAGAAGTAACGCTTCACCGGGATCGCATCGCCATCCTCAAACCAGCGCGCAACCGTGCCTTTGCCTAGATTGGCATAATGGCGCGCATAGCCGCGAGGGTTGAAGTGGCGGTCCGCCAGCGCCTTGAGATCGACGACGATAGGGTCATCCGCGATGTAGCGGATAGGGCTTTCCATCCATTCCGAGACCACCGCATTGTGCTTGAGCATGAGGCCAAGCGCTTTGCGGATATCCCAGCCACTCAGGTCTATCTCATCGACAATGGGCCGTTCAATCACATCCCGCAACGCCCCGAGTGCGAGGTAATCCCGCCGCGGACGAACATAAAGGAAGCGAATGTCATAGTCGCTGTCGGGCGAAGGAAAGCCCCACGCCCGCGAGCCGGACTCGACCGCCATTAGCAGACGCACGCCTTCCTCGCTCGCGACTTTCGCAAGGCGGCTATCGATGTCGATCCTAACAGCAGGGTCGATGGGCACTGAATTTGACATTGTCTTTCTACTTCTAATTGGATGAGCAGGCAGTGCCCGCGAAGAGGATCACCCCTTCACGCACACCACCTGCTTCAGCGTATGCACGATCTCTACCAGGTCCGACTGTGCGGCCATGACCTTTTCGATCGGCTTGTAGGCCTTGGGCGTTTCATCGATTACGCCTTCGTCCTTCCGGCATTCGACCCCGGCAGTGTCCGCGATGTGCTCGTCGAGCGACACCAGCTTCTTGGCCTGAGTCCGGCTCATCACCCGGCCTGCGCCGTGCGAGCAGCTTTCAAAGCTCTCCGCATTGCCCAGACCTCGCACGATGAAGCTTTTCGCTCCCATCGAGCCGGGTATGATGCCGAGCGTGCCTTTCGCGGCCCGCACTGCGCCCTTCCGGGTCACCAGCACATTTTCGCCAAAGTGGTTTTCCCGCGCCACATAATTGTGGTGGCAGTTGACCGCTTCGCATTCGGCCTCGAACGGCTTGGCAATGACCGACCGCACCGCGTCGAGCGTATGCGTCATCATCACCCGCCGGTTGAGAAAGGCGAAGTCCTGCGCCCATTCCACCGCTTCGACGTAATCGGCGAAGTGGTTGGTCCCTTCCGGGAAATAGGCGAGGTCTTCGTCCGGCAGATTGATATGCCAGGTCCGCATGTCCTTCTTGGCGAGCTCAATAAAGAACCGCCCGATCGCGTTGCCAACGCCCCGCGATCCGGAATGCAGCATCACCCACACGCGCTGCTCGGTGTCGAGGCAGACTTCCACAAAGTGGTTGCCGGTCCCCAGCGTGCCGAGATGCATCACGTTGTTGGTGTTCGCCAGCCGTGGGTACTTTTCGCAGATCTTGTCGAACCGCGCTTTGAGCGTCGCCCAAGCCTCGACCACGGACGCAGGGGGATCGCCCCATGCGCCTTTGTCGCGCTTGCCCCGGCCCGCCGTCCGTCCATGCGGAACGGCGGCCTCAATAGCGGACCTGAGCCCCGCAAGGTTGTCAGGCAGATCGCTCGCCATCAGCGAGGTCCGCGCCGCCATCATGCCGCAGCCAATGTCGACGCCCACAGCCGCCGGGATCACCGCGCCCTTGGTCGGGATCACGGAGCCCACGGTTGCGCCAATGCCGACATGAACGTCGGGCATGGCGGCGACATGCTTGAAGATGAACGGCATCTTCGCAGCCTTGGCCATCTGGTCCTTGGCCTTGTCATCCACGGGAACGCCGCGCGTCCAGGACTTGATCGGAGCGCCGCCTTCCACATGCGTGTATTCAAATTTTGCTTCGGACGCTTCAGTCATCGCGACCTCCTTGGTTGATCCTGACGTGTGCCAAGCCACCCGCTCCCTCCACCCTTCCACCCGGATGATCACACCGGGTTACGATCCGGGTGGAAGGGTGGAGGGAGCGGGTGGCCCCGGCCCAATTGATTCCAGTACTGGCGGCGAGGGTTAGTGAGACGTTTGCGGGCTCGAACCGCGAGGCCCTAAGGCCCTTACCGAAATGTAGTCCCACAGGCATCCGCCAGCGTTCTTTGTTGTGCTTGCCAGAGCGGCTGGCTCCGGCGTTTCAAAAATCTATCCCCATGGCGACAAGGGTGGTGCGAAAGACGTTACCTGCTCTACCGACTGAGCTACGGACCCGCATTTGGTGGATCCGGCGGGACTCGAACCCGCGACCTGGGGTGTTGAAGACCATGTAGTCCTAAGCGGCATTCGCCATGGGTTTGAAAAGCGTCGAGACAACGAGGGATAGCGAGACACGGCCCTTAAGCTACATGGCAAGGCGGGATTCGAACCCGCATCTCCCCGTACCCTTGCGGATATTGGGGCGCTTTACTCGTCGGGCCATACCTTTCGGTTTGGAGCCAATGTAGTCCCACCGGCATTTGCCTCGACGCTTTCCAAATTGTGGTGGAGGCCGGAACCGGATGCCCCGGCCTCCCTTGTATTCACTTCATTCAAATCTCCACTTCATCGATGATCTGCGCCCAATCTTTCGCTTGCCCATTGGCGAAGCGAGCCATTGCCGCGAAGACCGCGTCGGTGAACCCGCCGACATTCATGATGTCCCTGCGGTCCTTTGCTTGCGTCGTGCCGTAAGGCTGGATGTCGATGCAGATCAGCTTGGCAGCCGGGTTACGGCGCTTCAGCGTGTTCCACTGGTCCATCACAGCGGTCGGGCCGTAATAGTTGTTGTCGATCCAGGACTGGTTGTCCGAAACGATCACAACGGTGTCGACCTGCGCACGCTCCTTATTGAGCTTGGCCAGAGGCGCCGAGACATTCGTCCCGCCACCCCAGATCGATGCCATCTTCTCCGCATTCGCGGCGAGACGGGCATAGGGCTTCAGCTCCACATCCACGACGCGCTCTGCGAAAGGCAGGACGCGCGCCTTGCTGTTGGTGCGCAGCACAGCTGCGGCCACCAGAGCGGCGATATCGATGCAGCGCACGACCGAAGTCGCACCCTTGCGGTAGCCGGTAGCCGGCGACTGCATCGAACCTGACACGTCGGGGCAGACCACGACATTGCCTTTGAGCTTGGGCACTTTGGAAACCGAAGCTTCCAGCGCCTTCTCAAGCGCAGCCTGAACCTCCAGCGGAACGCCCTCCCCGACCTGGGTCAGAGCGGTCATCAACTGGTACGGAGCAGGCTTAACCCGCGCCATCGCCTTGGGATCAGCCAGACGGGTTGCGACCGTCTCGCTCACCCCGTTCACACCGAACGCGCCGTGACGCGCCAGAGTGTTGAGGTTCATACGCAGCGCCTGCCAGCCCATGCGCTCTGCAAGCTTTGCCCACTGCTTCTTGGTCAGCTCAAACGACGTCAGCCATTCAAACGGAACCTCAGGCAGAGGACGCGACTTATCGGCCTTCCAAGCTTCAAATGCAGCCAGTTCGGCAGGCAGAGCATCGACATCATACGGCTTGCCGATCAGCCAGCCATAGAACGCGCGGCGCTCCGGATCGGCGGGCTTAGGGTGAACCATCTTGACGATGTCTGCGAGGCTCGGATCCTTGCCGGTCGATGCATGCATCAGCTGCTTGTACGACGCCTGCTCAAACCATTCGCGCACAAGGCGCTTGGGACGCGAGCCGAGCGAGGTACGCCCAACCTGACCCGAACGCATGATCTGCACGAAGTTGCGCAGCATACGCCCGTTATCGATCACGCGGTTGAAGACCGGGACAGCGAGGTCTGGATCAGCCACCGTCAGGTAAGCCGTCAGCAAAGCCGGCATATCCTTCATCGCGCCCGACTGGCGAGCATAGACAGCGCATTTGGCGACCCATTCCGGATCAACCTTAGCCGCCGCTTCCAGCACATCAGCAAGCTGAGCCTGGGCGCCCGAATAGAAACCATCCGACAAGGTACCGGTAGCCGCCAGCTGTGCCAGCTTGGCCTTGGGTTCATAGGCGTACGCGACTGCGCCTTCGTAGTTCGCAGCCGTAGCGCGCGGCGAAAACACCGCAAGTGCCGAGGAAAACAGGTTCTTGTTGGCCATAGTCCAACTCCAATTCAAATCTCTTGGCGGTTTTGGGCGGTCGGCCCATTCCGACCGCCCACTTCACCGCTGCTTGTGTTGTCGGGAGTTCGACATGCCCGACGCCAGATACATTGCAGAGGGTGTGCCAAAACTGGTTTAGAGGGTTTGAAATCGTCCTAGAATACTGATTTTACGAAACTTTCTTGGACTCCTACAAAATGCGCACCCACCTGCCAAAATCGCCAGGAACAATCCTCTTGTATCGATTTTTATCTAAATTTATACATTAGGCTATGAAACCGCTCACCGTCATTGGCTTCCTTGGCTCCACTCTCGACGCTTCCAAGTTCGGGCCTACGCGCTGGAACAAGTGGCGGCCCACGGTCAGCATCTGCATGCAGGAGGACCTGCGCGTCGATCGCTTTGTCCTGCTCCATGGCAAGCAGCACCAGCGCCTTGCTGACTTTGTGATGGACGATATTCGCGCTGTCTCGCCGGAGACCGAGGTGAGCCCGCAGCTGCTCAATTTCGATGATCCGTGGGACTTTGAGGAGGTCTACACCAAGCTGCTCGACTTCGCGCGCGAGTTTCCGTTTGACCCTGAGACGAACGACTACCTCATCCACATCACCACCGGCACGCATGTCGCGCAGATTTGCCTGTTCCTGCTGACCGAGGCGCGCTTTCTGCCGGGCAAGCTGCTCCAGACGCAGCCCAAGGGCGGCGCCCCCCAGCCTATCGGCCATTGGGCTGAGATTGACCTCGACCTCTCGCGCTATGACGGCATCGCCACCCGCTTTGCAGAAACCAGCGCCGAAAGTGCAAGCTTCCTCAAAAGCGGGATCGACACCCGCAACGCCGCCTTCAACCGCATGATCGAGGAGATCGAGCAAGTCTCCATCCGCAGCCGCGCGCCGATCCTGCTGATGGGGCCGACGGGGGCAGGCAAGAGCCAGCTGGCGCGCAAGATCTATGACCTCAAGAAACTGCGCCATCAGGTCGAAGGGCCCTTTGTCGAAGTCAATTGCGCCACACTGAAAGGCGACAGCGCGATGTCGGCTCTGTTTGGCCACAAGAAGGGCGCGTTCACCGGCGCGGCGAGTGAGCGGGCGGGCCTGCTCAAAAGCGCCGACAAAGGCGTCCTGTTCCTCGACGAAATCGGCGAGCTGGGTCTGGACGAACAGGCGATGATCCTGCGCGCCATTGAGGAGGGCCGTTTCCTGCCCGTGGGCGCGGACAAGGAGGTGCAGAGCGAGTTTCAACTGATCGCAGGCACCAACCGCAATCTGATGCATGAAGTGCGCGAAGGCTCTTTCCGCGAAGACCTGTTTGCTCGGCTCAACCTATGGACCTTCGAACTGCCGGGGCTGGCTGAGCGGCGCGAAGATATTGCCCCCAACCTCGACTATGAGCTCGAACGCTTTGCCGAACGCGAGGGCGACCGCGTGACCTTCAACAAGGAAGCACGCGAGGCCTATCTCTCCTTCGCCGAAAGCATCGGAGCATCCTGGCAAGGCAATTTCCGGGACCTCGCCGCCAGTGTGACGCGCATGGCAACCCTTTGCGGCAATGGCCGGATCGACCGCGCGGCAGTGGCCTTGGAAGTGGATCGGTTGAAAGCCCTTTGGTCGGGCGAGACAGCTGCGACGGGCGCTGCTGCGGACATTCTGCCTGCCGAGAAGCTTGCCGACATCGACCCGTTTGACCGCGTTCAACTCGACTATGTCATCGGCGTGTGCCGCCAATGCCGCAGCCTGTCCGAAGCGGGTCGTGTGCTGTTCGAGAAGTCGCGGGCGATGCGCAAGTCCACCAACGATGCGGACCGTCTGCGCAAATATCTCGCCCGGTTTGACCTTAGCTGGGACCAGATCGCGAGCTGATAACGCACTCAGATCGCTGGACGCTGGAGCCCACGCCCCGTACCCTTCACGGCAATGTTCGAATTCCCCAAACCCACGCCCGACCCCGCTGCCGAACACTTGCGCGCAGAGGTCCGCGCCTTCCTTGCAGAGGAGCGCGCATCCGGAGGCTTCACTCCGCAGGCTGATTGCTGGGTTTCGGCGGTGGACTTCGACTTCAGCCGCAAGATGGGTGCGCGCGGCTGGCTGGGCATGATGTGGCCGCGCGAGTATGGCGGGGCGGAGCGGCCCATCGGCCACCGGTTTGTCGTGACCGAGGAAATACTTGCCGCCGGAGCGCCCGTCGCCGCCCACTGGATCGCTGACCGGCAGACGGGCAGCCAGATCCTGCGCTATGGGACCGAGGAGCAAAAGCGCGACATCCTGCCCCGAATTGCCGCCGGAGAATGCTACACAGCCATCGGGATGAGTGAGCCGCAAGCCGGTTCTGACCTCGCCGCGATCCGTACTTCAGCAAAGCGCACCGATACCGGATGGATGCTTTCGGGCCGCAAGATCTGGTCCACCGGCGCGCATTTCTCGCATTACATGATCGTGCTCGCGCGGACCTCGCCCGCAGAAGGGAGAAACCGGCAGGTGGGCCTGTCGCAATTCCTCGTCGACCTTTCGCTGCCAGGGGTCGACATAACCGGCATACGCGATCTGGGCGGGACGCCGCATTTCAACGAGACGCTGTTCGAAGATGTCGAACTACCCGCCGACGCGCTGTTGGGCGAAGAGGGCAATGGCTGGGCGCAGTGCATGGGCGAGCTGACGCTAGAGCGCTCTGGCCCGGAACGCTTCCTCACCTCGCTGAGCGTGTTGGAAACCGCGATGCCAGTCCTTGCAGCGCACTGCGATGACCGGCGCGCAGGTGAGATCGGATCAATCCTCGCCAATCTGCGCGTATTGCGGCGCATGTCGCTCGGCATTGCGGAGATGCTTGAGCGCGGGGAAAGCCCCAACACCGCCGCTGCCGTGGTCAAGGAAATGGGCAACCGGTTCGAGAATGACGTGATCGCAAGGCTGCGCGCGATGCTCGGCGGGATTGCGCGCAACGAATGGCCCGATGGCCTTGGCATGCTGCTGAGAGACGCGGTGCTCCACCTGCCCTCCAACACATTGCGTGGCGGGACGACCGAGATTCTGCGCGGGATCATCGCGCGCGAAATGGGGATGCGGTGATGGAGGCTGAGACTCTCGACCAGATCACGCAGGGGCTTGAGCGCATTCTCACCGATGCGCCGCTTGCGGCGATTGACGCAGCTGCTGGACAGGGCGCTGAAGCTGACGCTCTTTGGGAGACGCTGGTCGAGAACGGCTTCCCGCTGCTTGCCGCGAGTGAAGAGCATGGCGGCTTTGGCGGTTCACTTGCCGATGCAGCGGTGCTCGCACAACTGGCCGCCCGCCATGCGCTGGCCTTGCCTTTGGCCGATACCATGCTGGTTGCCGGCGTGCTGTCGCTCGCAGGGTTGGAGGCTTCGACAGAGAAGTTTGCCTTGGCTGATCCACTTGAGCCTGACGCGCCCGTTGCGCACGCTCAAAATGCCGGAGCGGTGCTTTTGCTTGAAGGAGGACAGCTGCGGCTTGCCCCGCTCAACGCGACTAATCTCAGAGCGCAAGAGGAAGGCGAGGATGGGGCCGCCATTCTCTCTGCCCCCATTGACGGCGCATTGGTATCAGGGCCTGCGCCCAATTGGCTGAGCGCGGAAAAGCTGTGCGCGATGGGAGCGCTGATCCGATCCGCGCAGATGGCTGGCGCGATGCAGGCGGTGCTCGATCTGACGCTTGGCTACACGCAGGAACGCGAGCAATTCGGGCGCCCGCTGGCGAAGTTTCAGGCGGTCCAGCACCACCTCTCCGACATTGCTTGTGAGACGGCGGCTAGCATTGCGGCGGTCGAGCTTGCATCGGACGCGGTGCGCGCCGATCCTGAATGCTCAGACACGACGCTGGAGGATATTGCTATCGCCAAGATACGCTGCGGAGAGGCCGCTTCCAAAGTCGCCGCCGCCGCGCATCAGGCGCATGGGGCAATGGGCTTCACCCGCGAATATGCGCTTGGGCGCTACACAAGGCGGTTGTGGCAATGGCAGGATGAATTCGGCAGTGAGAGCGAATGGTCAGTCTGGCTCGGCCACCGAGCGCTTAGCGACGATCAGCCCGCTTTGTGGCCGCGCATCTCGCGCTCGACTTAGACCTTATCCCTTGCCGTGCTCGGCGCGGGCGATTTCGTGCAGCCAGTCGGCGTGGCGTGGGGCTTTCTTGGTCTCGCTCCATTCTTCCAGCATCATCGGAGCAACGCGCTTTAGTTCGTCATACTGCTCCTGCGTGCCGATGTCGGCTGCAAGCTCGACGCGGTGGCCATTGGGATCGAAGAAGTAGATCGATTTGAAGATGCCGTGATGCGTGGGGCCAAGCACGTCGATCCCTTGCGCTTCGACATGGGCCTTAGCCTCCAGCAGAGCGTCCTCATCCGGAACCCGGAAAGCGAGGTGCTGGACCCATTGCGGGGTGTTTTCATCGCGGCCCATTTCCGGCTGATTGGGCAGCTCAAAGAAGGCCAGAATGTTGCCGTTCCCTGCATCGAGGAAGACGTGCATGTAGGGATCGTAAGCGCCAGTCGATGGGACGTGATCCTCCGCAAAGGCGGTGGTATAGTCCATGCCGAGCACGCGGCCATACCACTCGACCGTTTCCTTCGCATCCTTGCAGCGATAGGCAGCGTGGTGGACGCCTCCCAATTTGACGGGGTGGTTGGTAGCCTCGCTCATTCCGCAGGCTCTTTCTCGTCAACCTCCAGAGCGCCGCGGCGGATCTGGTCGCGTTCCATGCTTTCGAACAGAGCCTTGAAGTTGCCTTCGCCAAAGCCGTCGTCGCCCTTGCGCTGGATGAATTCGAAGAAGAGCGGCCCGACTTTCGCCTCTGCGAAAATCTGAAGCAGGAGGCGTGGGCTTCCGCCTTCTGTTGTGCCGTCGAGGAGAATGCCGCGCGTCTGCAGCTCGTTCACGTCTTCACCGTGTCCCGGCAGACGCTCATCCAGCATCTCGTAATAGGTCGCAGGCGGTGCGGTCATGAATGGCACGCCGAGCTTTTGCAGCTTGTCCCAGCAACCGGTGAGGTCGTCGCAGATCAGCGCGATATGCTGAATACCCTCACCATTATAGTGGCGCAGAAATTCCTCGATCTGACCCTTACCGCTGTCGCCTTCTTCATTAAGAGGGATCCGGATCTTGCCGTCAGGCGCGGTCAGCGCTTTGGAAGTGAGGCCGGTATATTCGCCCTTGATGTCGAAGAAGCGGATTTCGCGGAAGTTGAAGAGCCGCTCATAATAGTCGGCCCAATACTTCATGCGGCCAGTGTAGACGTTGTGGGTCAGGTGATCGATCGTGTGGAAGCCTGCGCCTTCGGGATAGGGATCAACGCCGGGCAGATAGTCGAAGTCGATGTCATAGATCGTCAGGCTCTTGCCCTCAGACCCGGCATAACGGTCGACGAGGTAGACGATCGCGCCGCCAATGCCGCGGATGGCCGGGATAGAAAGCTCCATCGGACCGGGCTGGTTGGCAACAGGCTCTGCGCCCGCTTCGATCAGGTGGTCATAGGCCTTGGCCGCGTCGCGCACTCGGAACGCCATGCCGCAGGCGCTCGGCCCGTGTTCTTGGGCGAAGTACCACGCGGCGCTCTTCGGCTCGTAATTGACGACCAGATTGATCCCGCCCTGACGCCACAGATCGACATCTTTCGAACGGTGCTTGGCAACGCGGGTGAAGCCCATCGTTTCGAAAACCGGCTCCAGAATGCCTTTTTCAGGCGCGCAAAATTCCACGAACTCAAAGCCGTCGAGGCCAGCGGGATTGTCGAACAGATCGCCGGGGTGCTTGGTCATTGTGAGGGGATCCCAAATATTACAAACTGGTTACGTTTGAAACTAAATACCTGAGAGCGGCCCTCATGTCAAAGCCCAAAGCGTCCGCATCGGTTGATCACGCGCCTCCGCTCGTGCACTCAATGGGGCGCAAGGAGACTGCCATGATCAAGAGCGCGCAATGATTAGGACCAAGGGCATCAACCACGTCGCGCTGGTGTGCCGCGACATGCAGGAGACGGTGAAGTTCTACACCCACGTCCTCAACATGCCGCTGTTCAAGACGGTAGAGCTTCCCGGAGGCGGGCAGCACTTCTTCTTCGATTGTGGAGGCGGCAATGCGGTGGCGTTCTTCTGGTGGGAGGACGGGCCGGAGGCAGCGCCAGGTATCGCTTCGGTCAAGAAGTTTCCGATGGAGGCAAAGACGGCCGTCGGCTCGATGAACCACCTCGCCTTTCACATGGCGGAAGAGGAGCTGGAGGCCGCGCTCGACCGTTTGCAGGAGGCAGGGGTTGAGCACACGCATACCGTTGTGAACCACGATGACAGCCCTGCGGGCATGAGCCGCGAGATGCATGAGGGCGTCTTTGTGCGCTCGGTCTATTTCACCGATCCCAACGGCATCATGCTCGAATTCGCCGCGACCACGAAAGAGTTCGGACCCGGCGACATCACACACACGCCGGCCACCGCCGACATGCGAAAGGACGCCTGATCCATGCCGCGTTTGAGAGAAGTGCCGCGCGCCGAAGCGGATGAGAAGACCGCCCTGCCCCTCTACCAAATGCTGTTTGGAGAGCGCGATCCTGTGGCAGAGCCCGGCACCGCGACGGGCACTCCAGGCGATTGGTGGACGGTGTTTGCCAACTCGCCCGCGACGTTGAAGCATGCAGCGCAGGGCTTTGCCTATTACCGTGACCCGGCGCGCAGACTCGAGCCAACCTTGCGCGAGTTGGGCCAGACCTGGGCGGGATGGGCTTGTGGCAGCCAGTTCGTCTTCTCGCAGCATTGCAAGTCCCTGCGCGGCCTCGCTTACCCTGAGGAGAAGATCGAGTCCCTGCCGACATGGCAGACCGCGAGCGTGTTCGATGCGAAGGAACGGCTGGTCCTCGCCTATGCCGACCGGTTGGTGATGCATATGGGCCGCGTGCCGGACGCTTTGTTCGACGCGCTGAAGGCGGAATTCTCGGACGAGGAAATCCTCGAGCTCACCTACACCACCACCATGTATATGATGCACGCCGTGATGAGCCGCGCGCTTCGCACCGAATTCGACGATCGCGACGATCCCATCACCGAAGTGCCCGCGCCCGAAGGCTTCGATGCGCTCGATTTCCTGGGTGGGGAGCGAAAAGACTAGGTGGTCACGCGTCCGATATTGCGCCCACGCTCGTCCTGCGTGACGGACAGTTTCGCTCCGAATGGTTCTCCGCCTTCAAACGCTGCGCGGGTCGCTTCATCGGTGAGGTCTGCGTTCCCGACCACGCGCTCTCCGTCATTGTTGCGCCCGATGAAGACCGCGTCAGAGCCCTTCTTCGTGTGGTTGATCGTGTAGCTTTCGACCATCGCTGCATCGAAGGGTGCCATGCTGCGCGCGATGCCGTTGGTCGCTTTGGGGATTGTGCGGACGCGTTCCACCCCACTCCAATCAGCAGGCTCACTTGAGTAGATACCGGCCGCATATTTGCTCATCCACCCGCCATTCGCGCCGACCAGCGCATAGGAGCCGCGCGCAGCTCTCACCCGCGCTACCGCTTCGCAGATCGCGTGCGCGGAGTAGTTGTTTCCGGCCCCTCCGAAGAACGGCAGTCCTCCGGTCAGGGTCAAACCACGCGGATCGTCGATGGCAAGACCGAAGTGATCGCACTGATTGAAGACAGGGATCGCAAAGCAGGAATAGAAGTCGAGGTGGTCCATCGCCTCCATGCTCTTGCCCGCCAACTCAAATGCCTGTTCGACCGAGGCGATGGAGGCGGGGTTGCCGGCCAGGTCGGGCCGCTCGGACAGGTCGAGTTCGGTCGCGCAGGTGACGGCGTGGATATGCACCCACTGGCTCTCCGGCACGCCCAGCTCGCGCGCTTTGCCTGCGCTGGCTATGATGATTGCCGCGGACTGGTTCACCTGATCGCGAGCCACGGTCATGCGGGCATAGGGTTCTGCGACGATGCGGTTGCGGTCGGTTATGGTCGCGAGTTCCTCAGCCGTGCGGACCTTGGGCGCGGCGGCGTGAGGGTTCGCGGCAGCGACTCGCGTGAAGGGTTCAAACAGTGCGCCGATCTCGCGGCGATAGTCGTCCAGCCCCAAACTCAACTGCGCCCGCCGTGCATTCTCAGCAATGGCGTAGAGCGGGATCGCACCCGTGGCTCCGTGGGCGAAGAGCGCAGGTTCAAGCAGGCCTTCAAGGCCAAAACCCCGATCTTGCAGCTCCCCGCCAACTTCCTCTGACCAATCGGGCGTCTCACCCTTGGCCGCCAGCGCGAGAACGGTGGAGATCGCCTCTGCACCGACAATCGCCGCGCATTGGCTGCGTCCCTCGGCAATGTCCTCGGCAAATTCTCCGACCAGCTTCTGATTGTACTGCCCGCCCGTGGTCGAAAGGATTGCACGCTTGGGATCAGCGCCCACGCGCTTGGCGAAGCTTCTGGGCACATTGTCCGAACCTCCGAAAGGAGGCGTGCGGTCAGGCCGCGACATCTCGAAAGCCCGGATGCTTGCGAGGGTGTCGATAGCGCCCGCTACCGACCCACTCGCACCGCTATCCGCAATCGCAGCCGCCAGAGCGCGCGCGCCAAGGTCCATGTAGGACAAGGCCTCGTAGCTTGGCTCACCCACACGCTCTGAATGCTGGCCCACCCCGATGATGACCGGGGTGTTGTCAGGCACCTTCGCTGTTTGGTCAGTCAACGAAATCGTCCACGCGCTCGACGATGATCGCCGGGGCCATGCCGCCCGCTGCGCACATCGTCACGAGGCCGGTTTTGAGCTCGCGCCGCTCCAGCTCGTCGAGGATCGTGCCGATCAGGATCGATCCGGTCGCGCCAATCGGGTGGCCCAAAGCGATCGAGCCGCCATTGACGTTCACCTTGTCCCAATCGAGCCCGAGATCGCGCACGAACTTCGCGGCAACCACGGCGAACGCCTCGTTGATCTCGAACAGGTCGATATCATTCAGGGTCATACCGGCGCGCTCCAGCACCTTCTTCGCAGCAGGCACCGGCGCGTTCAGCATCAGCGTGGGATCATCGCCCATATTGGCGGTCTGGACGATCCGCGCGCGCGGTTTGAGACCGTGCTTCTGCGCGTATTCCTTCGAGCAAATCAAAACGGCCGCCGCGCCATCGACGACGCCAGAGGAGTTGCCCGCATGGTGGAAGTGCTGGATCTCAACGTCCGGATATTTCTGATTGATCAGCCCACGGAACGTCGTGCCATTCGCATCAAGCGGTACGTCCGCGATCTTGGTGAAGGCAGGCTCCAGATTGGCAAGGTCTTCCTTCGTCGTTTGCGGACGGGGATATTCCTCCCGGTCGAGCACCACCGTGCCATCGTCGAGCGTCACCGGCACAACCGACTTGTCGAAGCGGCCCTCGCTGATGGCTTCGGCCGCACGCTGCTGCGAGCGGTAGCCGACCTCGTCCAGCTCCTCACGGGTGAAGCCTTCGATGGTGGCGATGGCATCGCCGCAAATGCCCTGGTGGCTCTGCGGATGCACGCGCTGAAGGCGCTCATTATAGCTGCCCATCATGGGCGGCTTGAGACCCGCTTGCATCTTCTCTTTGGCCATAGCAGCGGTGAGGCTCATCATCTCGGTCCCGCCTGCAACGATGCAGTCTTCCATGCCGCTCATCACCTGAGCGGCGGCAAGGTTGACAGAAGTGATCCCGCCCCCGCAAAACCTGTCGAGCGTCGTGCCGGACGAGGTGATGTCATAGCCTGCATCGAGAGCCGCCATCCGGCCTAAATCACCAGCCTGCATGCCGTCCTGCGTCGAGACCGACCAGATCACATCGTCGACGGTCGAGGTGTCGAGCGAGTTGCGCTCCGCAATCGCCTTGAGGACCGTGGCTGCGAGGTGCTGCGGATGCTGCTCGGCCAAAGCGCCCTTGCCCTGTTTGCCGATCCCGCGCGGGGTGCGCACTGCGTCGATGATGTAAGCTTCGCCCATGGGCCTTATCCTCTCTCGTCATTTGCGCCGTTTGTCGGCGATCTTTCGAAAATGCGGTTGACGTATTCGTAAAGCGCCTGCACTCATTGCACAAGAATTCAGTTTCAAATTGAAATCACATAATTGGGAAAGAGAGAGCCTGATGTCCGAAGAAGTCCTCACGCAAGTCAAAGACGGCGTTCTGATCGTCACGATCAACCGCCCCGAAGCCAAAAACGCCATGACCAAGGCCGCCTCCGAAGCCATCGCCGCGGCGATGGACCGGCTCGACGGCGAGGACGATCTGCGCGTCGGCATTCTGACCGGTGCAGGCGGCACCTTCTGTTCTGGCATGGATCTCAAAGGCTTCCTGCGCGGTGAGAGCCCCAGCGTCGAAGGGCGCGGCTTTGGCGGCGTGGTGCAGGCGCCTCCGGCGAAACCGCTGATCGCGGCAGTGGAGGGCTATGCGCTTGCCGGCGGGCTCGAGCTGATGATTGCGTGCGACCTTGTGGTCGCCAATGCAGGCGCAAAGTTCGGTATTCCCGAAGCCAAGCGCGGGTTGGTGGCAGCAGCGGGCGGCGTGATGATGCTGCCTGACCAAATCCCGGAGCGGATCGCGATGGAGCTGGCGCTGACCGGCGACTTCATCGATGCGGGCCGCGCCTATGAGCTCGGCCTGATCAACACTGTGACCGAGGGTTCCGCGCTCGACGGCGCGATGGAGCTTGCCGCCAAGATCGCCGCCAACGGCCCGCTCGCGGTGCGCGTCTCGAAGCAGATCATGAAAGAGTCGCGCGGTTGGGCGATGGAAGATCGCTACAACAAGCAAGGCGCGCTGATCGCCCCGGTCTTCGTCTCCGAAGACGCCCGCGAAGGCGCGGCCGCCTTTGCCGAAAAGCGCGCGCCCAACTGGAAGGGCAAGTGATATAGCTAAGCTAAGTGCGTTCGCCCTGAGCCTATCGAAGGGCCGTTCTGCCTTTTGCTCCGTCTTTCAAGAAGAAGAGCGGTGCTTTGACAAGCTCAGCACGCACGGAAATTGAAGTATCTTAGAGAGGAAATGCACCATGCCCGTCATCGACGTGCCCCAGCCCGAATTTATGGAAGACGAGGAGATTTCGATCTTCGCAGACGCCGTTGGCAAATTCTATCAGCAGCACGCTCCGGAAAAGCGCGTCGCAACCTGGCGCGAGAACGGCCAGGTGGAACGTGAGTTTTGGAATGAGGCGGGCGCGGCGGGTCTGCTCGGCGTGTCCGTACCCGAAGAATATGGCGGCCATGGCGGCGACTTCCGCCACGACATGGTGGTGATCGACCAGCAGGCGAAACACGGCGTCGACGGCTTTGCGGCCTCGCTCCACAACACCATCATCCTGCCTTATCTCGTGCGGCACGGCACCGAAGAGCAGAAGAAGAAGTATCTGCCAAAACTCGTCACCGGAGAGCTCGTCAGCGCGATTGCCATGACTGAGCCAGGCGTCGGCAGCGACCTCCAGTCGATCACCACGACCGCGCTGAAAGACGGCAATGGCTACCGTATCAACGGGGCGAAGACCTATATCTCGAACGGGCAGACAGCGGACTTCATCGTTGTCGTCGCCAAGACCGACCCGAATGAGCGGGCCAAGGGCATCTCGCTGATGCTGCTGGAGACCGAAGGGGCAGAGGGTTTCCAGCGCGGCAAGAAGCTCGACAAGATCGGGCTGGATGCGGCGGACACCTCAGAGCTGTTCTTTGAGGATGTGTTCGTGCCGGCAGAGAACGTGCTCGGCGGGGTCGAAGGTAAAGGGTTCTACCAACTGATGGGCGAACTTCCGCAGGAGCGCCTCGTCATCGCCATGGGCGCGGCGACCGCGATTGAGAAAGCGCTCGATGTGACGGTTGAATACGTCAAGACCCGCAAGGCGTTTGGCCAGACGATCTGGGACTTCCAGAACACGCAGTTCGTGCTCGCCGACCTGAAGGCCAAGGGCACAGCCGCCCGCGTCTTCGTCAACGATTGCATCGCGAAGCTGCTAAAAGGTGAGCTTGATGTGGCGACGGCGAGCATGGCGAAATATTGGGTGACGGAGCTCCAAAGCGAAGTCGTCGACAAGTGCCTCCAACTGCATGGCGGGGCGGGCTACATCAACGAATATCCGATCGCAAAAATGTACCGCGACGGGCGCATCACGCGGATCTTCGGCGGCTCCAACGAAGTCATGAAGATGCTGATCGCTAGATCTATGTGATTGCGCAGGCCCATCCGGGCCTGCGTCCTCGCTAGACGTCCTCCGCTTCGCTGCGGACCCGCTACGGCTCGCGCGCGTGCGCTCGCGGTCCGCTGGCCGCGGACCGTTACTGCGCTATCCTCTTGATCACGGCAGTCAGAGCGCGACTGCGCGGCCCGCAGCGGGTCTGTAGGGGAAGATTCCCCGAAGGACGTCTAGCGAGGACGATCGCCCGGATGGGCGATCATGAAACAAAAAACGCCCCGTTTTCCCGAGGCGTTTTTCGTTTGAGGTTCGCTTAAACGCGCCGGACTTAGAACTCAGTCCGCAGCGTAACACCGTAGGTGCGCGGCTCGGAGACGAAGGCCGAGCGAGCGGTGAAGCCCGGGTTGCCGCGAAGCGTCGTGTTGAACGTCACCGAACGGGTGATTTGGTCGGTGAGGTTCACCGCCCATGCTTCCAGCGTCCAGCTCTTGTCAGCGGCACCAATACCTGCGCGCAGGTTGATCTTGGTGTTGCCGTCCTGAACATCGAACGGAAGCAGCTGCGCTCCGTTGCTGCCCGGGTTCGACGCTTGGGTCGAAGTCCGGCGGTCGCTCTCCATACGGACCTGACCGTTGATGAACCAGGTCATATTGGTTCCCAGATCACGCTCATAGTTGAAGCCGCCAATCGCGACGACATCCGGCGCGTTGGTGAGCGAGTTACCACACAATTCCGTCACCTGAGCCGCAGTAATGTCGCCCGCGCAATCATCGGGATAGTTCGCATCGGTGATAGTCAGACCCAGATTAAAGGTCAGATAATCGCTTGGACGAATGACCGATTCCAATTCAATACCCTGACTGACAGCTTCCGGAACGTTGAAGGTCTGGAAGGCAGCGCCGGTGAATTCGAGGATCTGCAGATTGCTGAACTCTTGCCGGAAAATCGCGAGGTTGGTGGTCAGCGCACGGTCAAGGAATTGCCCCTTGATGCCAATCTCATACGCGTCAACCTCTTCTGACAGGAAGGTCGGGTCAGCCCCGCCAATCGCTGCGGTCACATCAAGGTTGATACCGCCCGCTTTATAGCCGTGCGTAAAGCTGGCGTAAGCGGTGATCGGCGCTTCGAACTCATAAGAGATCTTACCCGTGTAGATCAGCTCTGAATCGGAGAATGTCGCCTGATATTCCTGTGGAAGCGGCAGAGTTGCAGTGCCGATTGCCGGGGCGGTAAAGCCAAAGCAGCCAAGGCCAATCAGGACTGGCCCAAGCGCCGCGGCTTGTGCGTCTGGGAGCCCGCCTAATACCTGCAATCCTGATAGACAGGCCGGGTTGTTCGAAGCAAGTTGGGTGTAGCCGCCCGACTTGGTCTCATCTGAATACCGCAGGCCCAGCGTCAGGTTCAGCCCGTCGGATACTTCCAGCACGTTGTGCGTGAAGATCGACCAGCTCTCAGCTTCCTGATTGTATGCGTTGGTCGCGGTTGTGCCAGCCGGGTTCACGCCGGTGAGCGCGGTGATCGGAGAGACACCAGCCGGGCCGAGCGGGCCAAAGCTGCTGCCTACAAATGCGCCGTAGAGCGCGTCAGTTTCAGCGCCGAGCGAGAAGTCAGTGACCTGACTGATCTCCTCATCCGAATAGAAGCCACCGATCAGCCAGTTCAAAGATCCACCAAACGCTTCGCCCTGGATGCGAAGTTCATGGGTCATGGTCTGGATTTCGGTCCGCAGGTCATCAACATCGAAGAAGTCGACGCCCGTGAAATCGGTGTCGTAATTCTCATTCGATCGGAAATCGCGATATGAGCCGATGTAAATCAGGTCTGCGTTCTCACCCAGCGGGAACTCAATCTCACCGGAGATGCCCCATTGTTCGACATCCGCCATGGGTGCGCGGTTAGCGGTAGCAGTCAGATCGTCCATCGCGAGCTCTGCGGTGGGCTGGTCGAATGGGTCGGTTGCCACAATCGGCTGAGCCTGACCCCCGCGCGGGCCAAGACCCACCGAGTTGAACACGCCATTGGCTTCATTGGCGCTGGCCAGCAGCTCAATCGGGGAGCAACACTGGTTCTCGTTCGCGGAATAGTCGAAGATCAAGCGTGCGCGCACGCCGCCTTCGCTTTCATAGCCGAGCTGGGTGCGGACAAGATATTGGTCGATCGCATTGGACTCGCCGATCTCATTGCCGTTGGGATCAATGATATCGATGAAGCCATCGCGGTTGCGGTAGGCACCCGTCAAACGCAGCGCGAGCGTATCTTGTACCAGCGGCACGTTCACCGCGCCCTGAATGTTCATCAGGTCGTAATTGCCATAGGTCGCGTTGGCGAAGCCGCCAAAGCTGGTCACATCCGGGCGATTGGTGGTGATGTTCAGCGCACCAGCCGACGTGTTGCGACCAAACAGCGTGCCTTGCGGACCGCGCAGAACCTCAACCCGCTCAATATCGACAAATTCACTCAGCGCGACGCCGGGACGCGACTGATAGGCGCCATCGATGAAGATACCGACCGCGCTTTCAAAACCAATGTTGTTAGAGGTTGTACCGACACCGCGAATACGCAGCACGACCGATCCGGACGAGATTTGCGCATTGGAGGTCGAGAAGCTGGGGCTAACCTGTGTCACGTTCTGGACGTTCACTACGCCTTGCTTGTCGAGCGCTTCTTGGCCGACGGCGGTCACAGCGATTGGAACGTCTTGAATATCTTGCGCACGGCGCGTTGCGGTCACGATGATGACGCCTTCATTGGCATCGGGGGCCGCAAGTTCCTCTGCGTCTTGCGCGAAGGCTGGTGCCGTGAATGAGCTACAGGCCATTAGGCCAGCAGCATAAGCTGCAAGCTTACGTGTCATATTTTTCCTCTCCACTTCCACCCGACTTACCGGTCGGTATGGTTCTCTCGGAGAACAGACTATCAGGGGTTTTGACCGTGCCAAGCGGTGTAAGCGGGTTCTTTTCAAATAGATGTAAAAATGCCACAGTCTGCGCTGCACTGCGTCATTTATTGCGCAGTGCAGCATGTGGGCGCAATGGAGTTGCCCATTAGGCGCTCCTAGGCCCGGTTTGTATTCTGTGGTTCAGAGTCCCACACGGAAGCCTATCCAGACAGTGCGCGGGACGCCAAGATCAATCGCTCCGCCAGCATTGCGGGTCACGATGGTCTCGTCGAGCAGGTTCTCTGCGCGGGCAGTGACTGAGAAATTGCCGCTCACAGGAACTTGAGCAAACAGGTTCACAGTTGTCGCGGCAGGCAGAATGTCGGTCTCCTGATCATCCTCAAACTGGGCGCTAACATGGCGCAATGTTCCCGCCAGCCGCCAGCCATCGCGCGGCTCCCACACGAGCGTCGCGGAGGCGGCAAACTTGGGCGTTTGAGGTGGGCGATTGCCGTCGAGTGCCAGCGAGGTGCCCTCTCCGCGAATTGTGGCATCGGTATAGGCGAGCGAGCCATCAAAGCTGACCGTCCCGAATTTGGCGAGGACGGCGGCCTCGACCCCTTGCGCTTCAATCGCAGGCAGGTTCTGCCGCTGGCGCAGGTTTGGCTCCAGCGTCACATTGGCGATGGCGTTCTCGACTTCATTGTCAAACGCGGTGAGGGAGAAAACTATCTCGTTCACTGGCTGCCAATTGAGGCCCACTTCGAAGCCTTCCAGCCGCTCGTTCTCCAGCGCCGCATTGGCCTGCGTCACCACGGGGAAAACGACGAAGGGCCGGTAGAGTTCATTGAGCGTCGGTAGGCGCAGCCCGCTATAGGCCGCCGCGCGCAGATCCAGCCGCCGCGTCGCGTAAAACGATGCGCCCGCGCGCCAGCTCACCCCCCAGTCGGAACGGTCGGAAGCAAGCGTCTCGGTCACCAGAGCGCCGCCCGGATCGACCGCGGTAAAAAAGCCATCCGCAATGCTCGTCCGGTCGAGCCTCAATCCGCCATTGAGGACCACTGGGCCAATCTCCCAATCGTCCTCCACAAACAGGCCGAGATTGGAATTGGTGCCCCCCGCCCGGCGACTCTCGCGCAAATTCCCGGTGAAAGCGCTGAAGGCTTGCTCGAACAACTCGCCCGAAGAACGGCGATAGTCGACACCGACGCGCAGCTCGTGTCCTTCCGCCACTGGGGGCCGCAATTCGATCTTGCCACCAAGGCCGGTCGAAGGCGTCTCCACCTGATCAAGCACGCGGACAAAGCGGGTGGAGCTGATGATCGTGTTGGAGAAATTGCGCGTCTGGACATAGCCGACCGCATCAAACTCCCAATCGCCGCGCCCGATGAAGCGCAGGCTCAAATCCTGGCCGTCATGGTGCGAATCCGCGCCGTCGAAGCGCAGGGTGCGATCATCCTCAAACAAAGCGGCGCGGGCTTGGACTTGGACCGTGTCGCTTACTGGAGCGACAATGCGCAGCGCCGTGTTCCAATTGTTGAACTGCGCCCGCGCACTGGCAGGCACGCGGCTGTCATCTGGCGTCGTGAAGAAGCCCTGCCCTCGGTCCCAGCGCCCGCTGACACTCGCAAAGCCTGCGCCCAGTTTCTGGATCGCAACGCCGGACAGTTCGGTCTCTCCCCGGTCATTGATGAGAGCGCTGCCTGCAAACCCATCCACCTGCTGAGGCCGGACGCTTTCCAGCTCAATCGTACCGGTCAACGCGCCCGCTCCGAACGGCCCCGATCCCCCGCCGCGCGTCACGCGGATCGAGGACAGGCTCTCCGGCGCGATCGAGGCGAGCGGGATATAGCCGAAGAACGGGTCCGCCACCGGCACGCCGTCGAGCAACACCAGCGCGCGACTGGTCGCATTGCCGCCAATCGCGCGCAGCGTCACACCTTGCGCCGTGGGGTTGGCCGAGCGGCTGTCCGAGCGGCGAAATTGCTGGAAGCCCGCGACATTGCCTAGCGCATCCTCCAGCCGCCCCGACCCGGTCGAGACAATCGCCTCGCGATCCAGCTCAGTCGTTGAATAGATGATGCCCGAGAGCGCCGGCTCCAGCCCCTCTCCCGTCACCACAATGGCGGGGACATTGGCGAGGATAGTGTCAACCTGCTGCTCCTCAGCTTCCCCTTCAACCTCTTGGGCAAAGGCGACATGGGGGAGAGCAGCGGCAAGGGAAATTGCGGCGGCAGAAAGCCGGTATGGAATTGTCATGCGCGAGCGCTTAACGCGTAGACCCTCCAAAGTCAGTTGCTATTTGCAATCAAGACTGGCTTTTCGTCGCACCCTATGCTTTCTTCATCGATCTGAGGAGAGACCCAAAATGTTGGCCACACCCCCCGACTTCGACGTTCTGATTGTAGGCGCAGGCATTTCCGGCATCGGAATGGCCGCGCACATGAAGATGAAGGCGCCGCATCACTCCTATGCGATTGTCGAGCAGCGCGAGAATTTGGGCGGCACCTGGGACCTGTTCCGCTATCCCGGCATCCGATCAGACAGCGACATGCACACGCTTGGCTTCGATTTCGAACCGTGGCGGCACGAGAAGTCGATCGCCGACGCGCCCGCCATCCTCGAATATTTGAATCGTATAGTCGATGAACGCGGCATCCGCGAGAAAATCCGCTTTGGCCACAAGGTCATCAGCGCCGACTTCCGCGAAGACGAAGCGCGCTGGCATGTCGAGATGGAGCTGGAGGATGGCTCACGCACACACCTGACCGCAAACTTCATGTATTTGGGTTCGGGCTATTACGATTATGACGAGCCCTATGATGCCGGTTTTGAGCTGGGCGAGTTTGAAGGCCAGGTGCTCCATCCGCAGTTTTGGCCGGAGGATCTGGACTATACCGGCAAGAAAGTCGTGGTGATTGGATCGGGTGCGACGGCGGTGACGATTGTGCCGTCGATGTCCGACAAAGCCGAGCACGTCACGATGCTCCAGCGCACGCCGACCTGGATGTTCGCGCGCCCTGCCAAGGACGGACTTGCCAACTTTCTGCGCAAGGTGCTGCCAGAAAGCTGTGCCTACCGGCTCACCCGCTTCAAGAATATCAAGATGCAGGACTTCGCCTTCAAAACCGCGCGCGACAAGCCGGAGAAGGTGAAGAAAGCGCTCTATAAGGGGATTGAGAAAGCGCTCGGCCCAGACTTCGACAAGGACACTTTCACGCCGCCCTATAATCCGTGGGAACAGCGCCTGTGCCTCGTGCCTGATGACGACCTGTTCGAGGCGATGAAGTCGGGCAAGGCGAGCGTAGTTACCGGCCATATCGAGGCCTTCGAGGCAAGCGGCATTCGCCTCAAATCCGGCGAGCTCTTGGAAGCGGATATCATCGTCACCGCGACCGGTCTGAAGCTCGCAATTGCGGGCAAGATCAACATCAGCGTGAACGCTGAGCCCGTCGATTTCAGCAAGCGTTTTTACTACAAGGGCTGCATGTATTCGAACCTGCCCAATTTGGCGGTGGTCTTCGGCTACATCAATGCGAGCTGGACCCTTCGCGCCGATATCAACTCCGACTATGTGTGCCGCGTGCTCAACGAGATGCGCTCCAAGGGCAGCACCATCGCAAAGCCAGTTCTCACGCCCGAGATGGAGGCGAAGCTGGAGGTGGAAGACATCTTCGAAGGCTTCTCCAGCGGCTACCTCGCCCGCGCCAAGGATATCAATCCGAAGAATGCCGTCGCCTATCCCTGGCGGCTCAACCAGGAATATGTCGCGGATCGCAAGCAGATGGCGAACGATCCGGTGGCGGATGGTATCCTGACCTTCACCAAGGCGGGCGCCAATGCGCAGGCGCCAGAGGAGCAGCTGGAAGCGGCTGAATAGTCTAGCGCGCCCGCATCCGCGGTCGCGTCCTCGCTAGATGTCCTTCACTTCGTTACGGACCCGCTGCGGGCGCCCGGTCGGGCTTGCGGTTGCTTTGCAACCGTTTTTGGCTTCGCTGGCATATCTAGCTTGAGTGCAAGTCCGCTCTCGCCTAACTCCAAGCCCATGACCTCTCCCGACAAAATCTGGACCGCTGGGCTCGTCATTATCGGTGATGAGATCCTTTCCGGTCGCACCCATGACAAGAACATCGCGCAGGTTGCGAGCTGGCTGCAAGTGCAGGGTATCAGGCTCGCTGAAGTGCGCGTGGTCTCCGATGACGAGGATCGAATTGTCGAGGCCGTGAACGCTCTGCGCGAGGCAAACGACTACCTCTTCACCACCGGCGGCATTGGCCCGACGCATGACGACATCACCGTCGACGCAGTAGCGAAAGCGTTGGGTGTGGAGGTGGTCATCCACCCCGAAGCGCGCGCTTTGCTGGAACGCTATTACGCCGACAAAGGCGGACTCAATGAAGGCCGTTTGCGCATGGCACGTGTGCCGGACGGGGCAGAGCTGATTCCCAACCGCATGTCCGGCGCTCCCGGCATCCAGCGCGGCAATGTCATCCTGATGGCAGGCGTTCCGCATATCACCGCCGGAATGCTCGATGCGCTGACTGGCAAGCTTGAGGGCGGCGCGCCGCTCATTTCCGAAACCATCGGCTGCTGGGTCGCCGAAAGCGAGGTCGCAAACCTGCTGCGCGAGGCTGAGGCTGCGCATGAGAACTGCCAGATCGGCTCCTACCCCTTCTTCCGCGACGGCAAAGTGGGCGCGAATTTCGTGATCCGCTCGACCAGTGAGGAAGATCTGAAAAGCTGCGTCGACACGCTCTGCGACGGGCTTGCCACCAATGGGTATGATTTCACGCCCGGCGGGATTTAGGGCCCGAAGCAAGCTCCAAACCGCACCTTAACCCTTCGCTGCTATGCCAGCGGGCGCGATGACGAACGTCTATATCACCATTGATACCGAGTATTCCTCGGGGCTGGTTAGCGACCTGTCCGATGTCGACCGGCGCGACAATTTCGCGCGTTCTGTTGCGTGTGAGACGCCCGATGGTCCGGCAGGGATCACGCACAAGCTGAAAGTGTTCGAGCGGCATGGGATCAAGGCCGTATTCTTCGTGGATCCGATGCCAGCACTGGTGTGGGGTGTGGCGGCGATTGAGGACATTGTTACCCCAATTCTGGAGGCAGAGCAGGACATCCAGCTTCACTGTCACACCGAATGGTTGAAGCTAGCAGGCGATGCGAACCTACTGGCGAGCAAGCGCACGGGCAACAACCTGTTCGACTTCCCGCTCGAGGAACAGCAGCAGATCCTCGACTATGCGCGCGACACTCTGATCGCGGCAGGCGCGCCGAAACCGGTCGCGTTCCGGGCTGGAAATTACGGCGCAGACGACAACACTCTGCGCGCGCTGGCCAAGCTCGGCATCCGCTATGACAGCAGTTACACGCCCGCTTTGCCGGACGCGAACCGGATCAGCCTGTCGCCAGAGAACCGCTGCCCCGCTTTGTACGAAGGCGTGGTCGAAGTACCCGTGGGCTGCATCGGCACGCTCTCGGGCGACCTGCGCCATGCCCAGATCACCGCGCTTTCGCTGGACGAAATGCTCGCTGCAATCAGGCATGCGGAGGAGACGGGCTGCCCCAGTTTTACGCTGGTCACGCATTCCTTCGAACTCATCAACCGCACCAAGCTGGCCGTGAACCCGATCGTCCGGCGGCGCTTCGAAGGCCTGGCCCGAGCGCTTGAGGCGATGGAGGGCGTGGAGACCGCCAATTACCGCGACAACCCGCCGCTCTTTATGGGCGCACCCGCCACCTCGCCAGCGGTCCTGCCTGCCAGCCCCTGGCGCACCGGCTATCGCTATGCCGAGCAGCTCGTTTCGAACACGCTTTACGGGGCTTTATGAACACGCGCAGCTCCATCGACTTCACCATCGGTTCACGCCGTCTGCTGGCTGTGGGGCGGGAGCTTGCACCGTGGACCTTCACGTTGGAGGATGTGCTGGCAAGTGAGAGCGCAGACCTCTCCTCACCTCAGCCTGGCCGTGATGGCCTGCGCGTTCTCTCTGCTCCGCAATCCGCCATCCCTGCGATCACCGCGCACTTCCCGAGCCACCTGATCGGCGGAAGACAGGATTATCGGCGGCATTACATCGACATGAGCGGTTCGTATGAGGATTACCTTGGTCAGTTCTCCTCCAAGACGCGATCAACCCTGCGCCGTAAGGCCCGCAAGCTGGCCAAGGAACTAGGCGAATACACCATCACTGAGCACCGCGCGCCCGCAGAGATCGAAGCGTTCCTGGCCGCTGCTCTGCCGCTGTCGGCCAAGACTTATCAGGCGCGGCTTCTGGACGCAGGCCTTCCTGATACGCCAGAGGCCAAGCAAGCCATGCTGGAGGCGGCGGAGGACGACCGAATGCGCTGCTTCTTGCTGTCTGTCACGGGCGCGCCCATCGCTTATCTCTCGCTGCCAATCGTGGGTGAGACGCTGGTCTACGCCCATCTTGGCTACGATCCCGATCACGCGCGCCTCTCACCCGGCACAGTCCTGCAACTCGAAGCGCTCGAGCGTCTCTTTGCGGAAGCGCGCTTCCGCTATTTCGATTTCACCGAAGGCGAAGGCGCCCACAAGGCGATGTTCGGAACGCATCATGCCGATTGCGCAAGCTTCGTCCTGCTCGACTCAACGCTGGCCAACCGCGCCCTGTTGGCCACGCGCAGCACATTTGATGGAGCAATCAGCACGGCCAAGGCTCTCGCTGAACGGACCGGCGCTCTGTCCAAGGTGCGCAGCGCGCTTCGCAGTTAGGGCACGACCTCACCGGCAACAGCACCGCCCGTATCCAAAGCACCCATCATCAGTGGCACGTAACGCTGCGCAGCATAGACTGAGAGGTGGTTGTCGTCGCGGTAGAGGAGTTTGCCATCGAGCGAGGCGGGGCAGGCCTCATCGCATATGAGCGCAGGCACATCGACCACTTGACCCCCTTGCCCCTCGGCCACTTCGCGTAAGAGCTGATCCGCGCCTGACTGCCGTTCGCGCACTGCCTCCAACGGCAGCCCGACCACATCAGATGGCTGGATGTAGGCAGCAGAGAGGAACTGCGCCGGAATGTCGCGGCCCATCTCTGGCACGGTCGAGACCAGCAGCACCCGGCGGCCGGCTTCATTCAGCATATCAATAGCATCGGCCAGTGAGGCTTTGACCGCCGCATAGCGCTCAGCGCCCTCGATCACGCCTCCATCAGCGCGTTTGAGGACGAGCGGCAGGCCCGTCTCCCCCTCGACCCGCTCGCCCGTGACCCACATCGGCCAGCGCCCGGCCATAACGATTGTCTCAAGCTGAGGGTTGGCGAGGATATGTTCCAGTGCCGCTGTATTGGCCTCAGCACAGGTGCGCTCGCCAAAGAATTGCACTCGGTCGAGCCCCGGTAGTGGCGCGCAGCCGCGGTCAACGCTGGCTTGGACGGAGACGCCCTCGGAAAGCGCCCATTGCTCGACCCCGGTGAGCATCGCGCCGGCATGGGAGTCGCCCCAGACGAACACACTGGGTGCCTGTGTCTCAGCGCCGAAGATGCAGTAGGTGCCCTCTTCTTGCAGCTCATCCCAGCAGCGGTTCTCAACATCGGCACGCGTGGTGGCGAGCTGATATTCCTGCTCAAGAGCCGGAGAGCGCTGCCAGAAACCGTTCGAGACGATGACAAAGGCCGCGAGGGCAGAAAGCACCACGGCCCCGCCAGCCGCTCCGCCAAAGACCTGGGTCCGCGAGACGTTCGCTTGGGGGCCGCGCTTGCGGAAAGGTTGCTCGACAAAGCGCCAACTGAGCCATGCGAGCGCGATGGACAGCGCAATCGCTCCTACTGCCAGCCCGGCATCGAGATGCAGCGATCCGGCATAGCCGCGCGCCACGACCAGCACCGGCCAATGGAAGAGGTAGAGCGAGTAAGAAATCAGCCCCAGCCACACCATAGGCTTGAGGCTGAGCAACCGTCCCACCAGCGTGGAGTTGCCGCTGCCTGCAAGGATCAACGCGGCGCTTCCCAGCACTGGCGGCGCTGCGGCGAGGCCGGGGAAGGGCGTGTTCTTGCTGTAGAAGAAAACAGCCAGCGCAATCGCGATCAGGCCAGCGGCGGCGAGCAGCTCTGCCGCGAGTTTGTGCAGCTTCAAGCGGGCAGGTAGCAGAGCTAGCAGCGCGCCAATCCCAAGCTCCCATGCGCGGGTCACGGGGGAGTAGAAGTTGATGATCGGATACTCATTCGTCGCCCACACGGCGATGGCAAATGAGCCCACAACGCCCAGCGCAATCAGCGGCACCATCCACTTGCGCCCCCAGCGATAGAGCGCCCACATCAGGATCGGGAAGACGAGATAGAACTGCTCCTCCACCGCCAGCGACCAAGTGTGGAGCAGCGGCTCAAACTCTGCATTGGCGCTGAAATAGTCGCCGGTCGTCTCGATAAACCAGAGGTTGGAGACGAAGAACGTCGCCGCGATGGATGAGGAGGCAAGGCTCTCATATTGTGGCGGCGGGAAGACGAACCAACCGACCGCAAAGCACAGCGCAAACATTGCAAAGAGCGCAGGCAGAATGCGGCGCGCACGGCGTTCGTAGAAATCGACGAGGCTGTAGCGGTCCTTCTCCAGATCACCGATCAGGATCGAGCAGATGAGATAGCCCGAAATGACAAAGAATATGTCGACCCCAACGAACCCTCCGCCAAAGCCTGTAATGCCCGCATGGCCCAGCACCACCGTGCCCACCGCAATGGCCCGCAAGCCGTCAATGTCAGGACGGTAGATCATGGGCTGGTGCGAACTGTCCTTGGGAAATGGAAGCTAGAAACAAAGAAGGGCACCCCTTTGCTAAAGGGCGCCCTTCATTGCAACTGGTTTGAAGATGAGGTGCTTACGCGCCCTCTACCTCGGAGAAGTCGATTTTCAGGCCCGGACCCATCGTCGAAGTCAGAGTGACCTTCTTGACGTATTTGCCCTTGGCACCCGATGGCTTGGCCTTGACCACTGCCTGAGTGAGCGCCTCGAAGTTAGACTTCAGGTCTGCGTCCTTGAACGACAGCTTGCCGATGCCGGAGTGGATGATGCCCATCTTCTCAACGCGGAATTCGACCTGGCCGCCCTTGGCGTCCTTAACGGCCTGCTCCACGTTTGGAGTGACGGTGCCGAGCTTCGGGTTCGGCATCAAGCCCTTGGGACCAAGCACTTTACCCAAACGGCCCACGACACCCATCATGTCCGGCGTGGCGATCACGCGGTCATAGTCGAGGTTGCCGTTCTGCATGTCTTCCATCAGGTCTTCAGCGCCAACTTTGTCAGCGCCAGCAGCGGTAGCCTTGTCGGCATTTTCACCGCGCGCGAACACAGCGACTTTCACGTCTTTACCCGTGCCAGCCGGCAGCGAGATCATGCCGCGAACCATCTGGTCAGCGTGACGCGGATCAACGCCGAGGTTCATCGACAGTTCGACGGTCTCGTCAAACTTCGCCTTGTGGTCGCGCAGCGTCTTGATCGCTTCGTCGACGGTGTAGAGCTTTTCGGAATCGAGCTCTGCGACCAGCTTTTGCTTTTTCGTCAGTTTCGCCATGTCCTTAGCCCTCCACCTCGAGGCCCATCGCGCGCGCGGAGCCTTCAATGATCTTCATAGCCGCGTCGATGTCGTTTGCGTTGAGATCCTTCATCTTCGTCTCAGCGATCTCTTTGACCTGCGCCGAAGTGATCTTGCCGACCTTGTTCTTGTTCGGCTCACCCGAGCCCGATTTGATCTTGGCTGCTTTCTTGAGCAGGTAGGATGCTGGCGGGGTCTTGGTGGTGAAGGTGAAGGAACGGTCCGCATAGACGGTGATCGTCGTCGGGATCGGGGCGTTCTTTTCAAGGTCCTGCGTCGCGGCGTTGAACGCCTTGCAGAATTCCATGATGTTCACACCGCGCTGACCCAGAGCAGGTCCGATCGGGGGTGAGGGGTTTGCAGTACCAGCCGGCACTTGCAGCTTGATATAGCCTTCGATTTTCTTGGCCATCACTGGCCTCCTTTCGCACTGTCAAGCGCCTGCTGGGAACCAGCGGAAAGCGCTCTCATGTTAAGCGGTCCAACGGCCGGGTTTTGAGGCCCAACCTCCCGCACGGATTTCTCCGGTTAAATGGAGAAGCGGCGCACATAGCGCTTTTGCGGCGTTTGGCAAGGGGATTCGGTGGTCAGAGCTGCGTTCTGATCACCACTCCTGAGCCCCTCCAAGCCCCGCAGTTTGACACACTTGACACACAGTCCAGAGCCAAAACCCGCAAGCTTTCCACCGAAGCGGGCCGCAAAGCGTGATCCTAGGACGCCCAAAGTGTCACCTTTTGTGCGCGAAGTGTCACCTTTGGCGTGAAAAGTGTCACTTTAGTAGATCGAAAGTGTGACCTTAGCGCGGGCAAAGTGTCACCCATGTCGGCAAAGAGTGTCACGTTCTTTTCGAGAGGTTCTAGAGCCGGGCTGGAGGGGTTTGTGATGGGCATGGCCCTGCGAATTTAGCCCAGAGGTGACGGTGTAGGAAAACCGCCCGTGGTGGGCTGCCACAAAGCCTTAACTGCGGAAAAGCTCGGGTCGGAGATGGATGTAACAGTCCAAGCCGAGCTAGCCCGCTTGATTATTGTCCGGTATCGTCAAATCAAATTCTGGAGGAGACTGCTCTGCTGTTGTCGTCAACCGCTTGCCCGTTTTGAGCATTTCCAGAGCCTTAGGACCCAGCCAAAACTCTTCTACTTTGGTAAAACTCTCCTGCTTCAAAGCCCTGTGGAACCACTTCATTAGCTGTTGAGCGACCGCTGTGTCATGAAGAGTGACCATACAGCCTGGTAGCAAAGTGCCCGTCTTCCAAAGGCCTGCCATTACAAGATCTACCGTCTCCTCATTGTCGGCGTTGAAGATGTTCCAACGCTTTTCGCCGTTCTTGAGAGTCGCAACATTTGTGTGAAGTTTCGTGTCCCGAAAAGACACGACATAACCCTGCGAAATGCTGCCCGTCTCGTGGGTCGCAATCCCTGGACTTGGGATCTCTGATGACATCAAATAGATCGCGCGGTCGGCATGTGGAAGCGTTCCCCCTTCAACAAATTTAAGTGGAGCGTTCGCTTCAAAGCGGTGCAGAACCGGCGTGATGTCGCGAGGAGTCGCAAAAAATAGTATCTGTTTCATGGTCTGCTGATTTGGCCCTCGCTCTACACCTCACGCGCCTTCCTCGCGGCCCGAGAGCTGGCGACAAACGCCACCATAGCCACAAGGCATCCACCCATCATCGCGCCGATGCGTATGCCTGCAAGGGTATCGCCTCGGCTGAAGGCTCCGTTCAGCGGCATGAAGAGCGCGATCAGGACAACCAGCGTCAGCACCACCGCGATATGGGCGATGACCTTGTTCTCCTTCGATACACCATGCTGGCAGGCGAGCAGCGCCAAGCCGAACCCTGCCGGGATCAGCGCGGTCAGTGAAGGCGTGTCGGAGGCAAGATAGGCCCAGCCGGACATGGCGATCAGGACGATCGCGTTGAGCAGATTCGCGATGGGCGCTTTGGGCATTGTGGCCCCAGCCTACTTAACCAACTCAACCTGTTCGAAGTCGAGCTCAACCGGCGTCGCACGGCCGAAGATCGAGACGCTGACCTTGACCTTGGCTTTGTCGAAGTCGAGTTCCTCGACCACGCCGTTGAAGCTTGCAAACGGTCCGTCGAGCACTTTGACCTGATCGCCGATTTCGTAATCGACGCTGACCTGCGTTTTGGGAGCGGCCTTCGCCTCTTCCACGCCGCCAAAGTAACGCGCTGCTTCTTTTTCAGAGATCGGCTGCGGCTTGTTGTTGTTGCCAAGGAAGCCGGTGACTTTGGGCGTGTTCTTGACGAGGTGATAGATGTCGTCGTTCATCCGCAGCTTCGCAAGGACGTAGCCGGGCATGAACTTACGCTCGACCTGGACCTTCTTGCCGCGCTTGACCTCTGTCACGGTCTCAGTGGGGACTTCGATTTCCTCGACGCCTTCGGTCAGGCCGAGGCGCTCCGCTTCCGCGATGATCGCTTCTTTGACCTTGTTCTCAAAGCCAGAGTAGGCGTGAATGATATACCAGCGAGACATGATCAGTCCTTGGGAAAAAGAGTGGGACGCGAAAGGCCTTAGGCCAGCGTCAGAAGGAAATTGACGACCGCGTTGAACAGGCTGTCGATACCGAAGAAGAACAGCGACAGGATCACCATGAAGATGAAGACGAACAGGCCGGTGCGCAGAGTTTCCTCGCGCGTTGGCCAGACAACCTTGCTGGTCTCTGCGCGCACCTGATTCACGAATTCGGGAATCGAGGTCTTCTTCTTTTTCTCTACGGCTTTTTGCTGGTCAGCCATGATCGCTCGTGCTTTCGCGTTTGAGTTCGAATTTCCGGTTTCAGGTAGGGCCTCTCGCCGCCCGGAACAAGGTTTCGGGATGGCTCTGAGCAGCTACCAATGTCGGAATGCTGGTGCAGATAAGTGGATTCGCCCCGATTGGCAAGCTGAATAGGCAAGCTCAATTGGATGCGCTGAATTGGGGGCTAGCTATTGTTGCACTGCGCCATTAGCGTGGCGCGCTTCAAGCGAGGTTGTGACCGGCGGGGGCTGGTACACACTTTCGGGGAAACTTTCTTCAAGGGGATAGCCAAACATGGCTGGAAGTGCACCGGGCGAAAAAAGCCTGATCGATCACGTCACCAACATCTCGGACTTTATCTGGGGAGGGATGTGGAACGGCGAAGTGCTGCCCTGGCTCTCCATCGCGGGCAATCCTTTGCCGCCGATGGTGATTATCCTGCTGGGCGCAGGCTTGTACATCATGTTCGGCCTGAAATTTTACCCGCTGCGCCAGTTGGGCAGTGCCTTTGCCGGGCTGTTCAAAGGACGCAAGGGGAGCGGTGATGGAGAGATCTCTCCCTTCGCCGCGCTCTCGACCGCGTTGTCCGGCCAAGTCGGCACCGGCAACCTCGCAGGCGTCGCCACGGCGATTGCGTTGGGTGGCCCCGGCGCGATTTTCTGGATGTGGATCACCGCGCTGATCGGCATGGCGCTGGCCTTTGCCGAAGGCTCACTGGCGATCCGTTATCGGGAGAAGACCTCTGACGGTGTCTATCGCGGCGGCCCGATGAGCTACATCATGATGGGTCTGGGGCCAAAATGGACCTGGCTCGCGATTCTGTTTTGCATCGGCACGCTGTTTTCAGCGATGGTCACGGGCAACTCGATCCAGGCGAACGCGGTCGCAGATGGCCTCAATGAGCTGTTCGGCATCGAGGAATGGCTGGGCGGCTTGATCGTCGCGGGCGCGGTTTTCGTCGTCATCATCGGCGGGATCAAGTCGATCGGCGGCGTGGCTGAGAAGGTCATTCCCTTCATGGCTGCGGCCTATATCGTGATGGCAGTTATCGCTCTGATCCTGAATATTCAGGACATCCCGGCAACCTTCGGCCTGATCCTGCGCGGTGCCTTCGGCTTTGACGCAGCGGCAGGTGGTTTCACCGGCGCGATGATTGCTTTAGCGATCCGCGCAGGTGTTGCACGCGGGCTGTTCTCGAACGAGAGCGGCCAGGGTTCGACCCCAATCGCGCATGCGGTCGCTCAGACCAATGATCCAGAGCAGCAAGGCCGGATGGCGATGCTGGGCTGTTTCATCGACACAATTGTGATCTGCACCATGACGGCGCTGGTGATCCTGACCGTGCAAGGCAACTTCACCAGCGAAGGTGTCGCGGTGGCGCATGCTTATGAGAGTGATCTGGAAGGCTTCGCAATGACCAGCGGCGCCTTTGCAGCGGCTTTCCCGTTTGAGATTGCCGCCATTCCGCTGGGCACGCTGATCGCATCGACCGCACTGATCCTGTTCGTCTTCACCACTCTGCTCACATGGAGCTACTACGGTGAGCGGGCGATCACCTTCATCTACGACCGTATTCCGGGCTCAACGCGCGGGGGTGAGAAGGTCCTGCACATGATCTGGCGCGTGTTGTGGTGCGTGGTGATCTATGTCGGCTCGACACAGGACCTGACGCTGGTCTGGCGTCTGGGAGACATCTCCAACGCGGCGATGGCCCTGCCCAACCTGCTGGCGCTGATCCTGCTGTCAGGCGTGGTCTTCAAGCTGGCACAAGGCATGCGCGATGCAGGCCCCACGCATACAGCGGACACGCCGGAAGAGCCGAACGAATATTGAGCTAGAGGAAAGATGCAGCGCCGCGCGTGTCTGGTGACATGCGCGGCGCTGCGTCTTCAGTTCGGGTTACTTGCCGAAAAGACGCACAAGCCAGCTCGGCTGGGCCATGGGGCGGATTCGCCCGTATTTCAGCCGTCGCAGATCGGCATCTGTATGCGGACGCGGACTTGACCAACGATCAGGCTTGCTTCTGGGCTCAAAGGGAAGGGTCGACATTGCGGGTCTCCATGTAAGCGAGATGCCATCGGCTTTCTGGCCAATAGGGCTCTCGCACGCTTCAAAACTGTTATCCGCTGCGCCTTCACCCGAAGATCGGGGTGGGCAACGAGGCAAACCCGTTTGTCTTTATGATCCGAGAATAAGCCCCCTGCATGCCGAACGCATTGTTCAGAAGCGCCAACTTTCAATCGCGTGGCTCGCGCGCTGCCGATCCGGCAATCTGGGAGAAAAAATGGCAGGGGTGACAGGATTCGAACCCGTGGCCCTCGGTTTTGGAGACCGATGCTCTTAGCGCTCCAAAAACCTCAAGAGCCATCAGATGCTATCTTGGCCCGCCTCTGTTCCACAAATGTTTCGCTTTTCGTCGTCATTAGCCTTCAAAGGCTTTCGGATTCGTAATAATCCGGTGCTTATCCATGGCTGCCGGCAACATTACCAAGCGGGTGGTTGATGCCCTTCCCTCAGCCTCAAAGGGAAAGCGCAGCTATTTGTGGGACACGGACCTTAAGGGGTTGGTGTGATGGTCACAGACAAAGGCGCGAAGTCTTATCTGGTCCAGTATCGCTTAGGCGGGAGGGGCCATCCTACGCGGCGTTTCACAATTGGGCGACATGGTTCCTCTTGGACGCCGGACACTGCGCGCGACCGCGCAAGAGAAGTTCTAGAGCAAGTCCACCGGAAGATTGATCCTGTTGACGCTGAGAAGGCGCGGCTGGTTGGATTGCGCCAAGCCTCAGAGGCAGAGGCCCGACGCAAAGCTGAGAATGAGGAACTAGCGTTCTCGGCGGTGGCGAAGGAATATGCTTCGTGGTGCGACAAGAACCTAAAGCGAGCTGCGGAGCAAAAGGCGATTGTCGAGCGCGACCTAGAGCCTGCTTGCGGTGATACACCACTCAATCAACTTGACTCTGCTGACATCAAGGCAGCGCTTGGCAAAGTGGCTGAGCGCAGCGCATCGGCTTCGCTAAAGGCGTATGTTGCCCTTAGTGGCTTGTATGCCTTCGCGAGCGAGCGTCACGGCAAGCTGCTTCCACATGCCTCCTCACCGCTCTTGCAGGTCAAGCGACCGGCTGGGGCGGGAAAGAGAGACCGCTTCCTAGATCGGCGCGGACAACAACTCATGTGGGAGGCCGCTGGGACGATGGGCTGGCCTTTCGGGCCTATCTACCGCCTGCTGATGCTGACGGGCCTGAGGCTGCGCGAGGTTGCATGGGCGCAATGGAGTGAGGTCGATCTGGCGGAGAATAGCTGGCTTGTTCCAGCCGAGCGGACCAAGAATGGCGAGCCACATTGGGTGCATCTATCCGCGCTCGCGGTTGGGATTTTGAAGGAGCTGCCCCGCATCAAAAACCCTGACGGGCCGGATCTGATGTTCACCACAACTGGAACAAGCCCTGTTTCTGGTTTTAGTCGCGCCAAGTCGCGGTTGGTCAAGCTGATGAATGACATAGAGGCGCAGGACGCGCGAGAAGAAAGCCGCGAGCCGGTCGAGCTTCCGCGCTTCGTAATTCACGACACACGGCGGACAATGGCGCGCGAGTGCCAGCGGATGCAGGTTTCCCCTGAGATTGTCGAGCGGCTGCTGGGTCACGTGACACATACCAAGTCCGGATTGAAGGGCACGTATCAGGTTTACGAGTATGAGCCTGAGCGGATTGAGGCTGTGAACCGCTGGGCAGAGCGCCTTGCTACCAATGTCTCGCGCGACAATAGCGTGATTGCCTTGCGAGGTGCAGCGTGAACGACCAGCTTAATCAATTGCTGCAGACAACTGCGCAGATGGACTATGACAATTACTGGTCCTTGCATGGGATCGGTCAGCCGTATGTCTTTCAGGACGTGCTAGATGACCCGCCTCCGGTCCGCAGTGAGCTAATTACGATCCCTCACGCATTGGGCATCATTGGGCGGGCGATCCTCGGTGACCAGTGGAATGATTTTGAGCGCACAGTGCTCGACTACCCTCCCCACGTTGTTTTGCCACGAGAGACCTATGAAAAGATTTTGTTCAAGCATGAGCGTGGAAAACCAAAGCGGCCAATGCCCATTAGCCATTCAAGCCTCGGCTCCCGCTCCACCAAGAAAGGAGTGAGGATTGGCAAGTCGTATGACGAACGCTTGTCCGAATGGGAAAAGGGAGCAAGTGCAAGGCGAAAAGCGGCGGATGAAGAGTATCTAGCGATCCAAGACAAACTAGAGGAATGGAAGCGCGGCACGGTCGAGCACAAAGTGGGCGTGGATGCTCTCTCTCACGCGTTCAAGCGATTGGTTCAGGCCATAAATGACAAGAAGGTTTTCCCAGAGTGTCAGTCACTTTCGGAGGGCAAAACCGGATTGATGAATCCCGACGTGTTCTCGATCCCTTTTCGCGCTTTGGACTTGATCCGCCTAAGCGCTATCAAGAACAAAGAGGGTTTCCTAACGCACTACGCATTCGTGCCGGAGCAACAGGTGAGAGAGGCATTCTGCGCCCCTGAGCCGGCACCCAGTGTTGATTGCGATTCAGCGCCACTCTCCCCTTACCTTAGACTTGCTGCCCATGTTGCGAACCAAGAGGGCATTTCGGAGGACAAAAAAGGAACTGTTGGGGCCTTGCAAGCTATGCTCTTGCAGGAAGCCCCTCGCTTTGGCCTAACTGTTGGCGGGGATGGCGACCTATCCGAAACATTCGCACTAAACCTTGCAAAAGCAATTCGTTGGCCAAACGCACGCAAAGGCAACGCGGCGGGTGGCAGCCAAAATCCCAAGTAATAATAGAGACTTGCGCCTGGCTGCCACCCACTCTTTGATTTTCGGACATAAAGTGGTTCGCACCATTAAACGGTTAGATCGTCGCCGCATCTTACAATAACTGGTTTGTCGCCCCCGCAACGGATGGTCCGTCATCGGGAAACCGCAAGGAGCGCGACAAATGACGCACCAGCCTCAATCATTGGCAAAGTATCTCCGCACCTCTGAGGCCGCGACCTACTTGGGTCTCGGCAAGTCCACACTTGAACGCAAGCGAGTGGATGGCACCGGCCCGCAGTTCCGCAAGCTCGGAGGAAAGGTCATCGTTTACGCCGTTGACGATCTCGACGCTTGGGCAGGCGAGCAAGTCTTTGCTTCCACCAGCGAAGCGGAGGCCGCACACTTCCAAAAGAGGAACTCGGCATGAGCGATCTAGCTACCTTCCGTTCGCCGACCGCTTTAAACAAACCAGACGAAATCCGCACATTCCTTGGTGAGATCGCTCAAGATGAATTTGAGCTTCGTGCTAAGATGCGGAGCTATCGGAACGCAGCGACAGCGATGATCTCCAAGACGGAGAGCGATACGGCGCGCAAGCTCGCTTGGGAAGCAATCGAGTGGCTTACGCCAAATCTCTATTCAGCCGCACCCCTCGAATGGATTGATCGGCTCAATCTCCTAGCCTCGCGTCTCCTTAAGACTGCCATGACGGCGGAGGATCTGGACCGGATCTTGAAGGAAGGTTCGTGCCATGAATGAAGCCGAACGAATTGAAGACTTGGCACGCGAAGGTGATGCGATGGCCCGCCGCGCGAGCATGCAAGAGACTTATGGGCAAATGGGGAAGAAGGTTGTGTCAATTGCGCCCGATATGTCGCTGGCTAGCAATGGACGAAGGCCCGCCGTGCCTATGCCTAGCGATCTCTTTGGTCTCGCCTGGCCGATGATCGAACAGGTTGCTGATGATACCAGCACCGCCCCTGATTACGCGGCCATTGCATACCTTTCGGCTGCCGCCAGCCTCATTGGAGGCAAGCGCTTGGCTTCGCCTTATGGTTCGAGTTGGCGGGTGCCTGCGATCCTTTGGATGGCCGCCCTCGGCGATCCGTCCAGCCGCAAGTCTGCGCCATTGGGTCAAATAACCAAGCCGCTGTGGGATTTGCAGCGTCAGGCAAATGAGGGCCATGCAGAGGCCTGCCAACAGTGGGAAACGCAAGCGGAGCGCGCGAAGGCTGAGCGCGCAAAGTGGAAGGATGAGGTGAAGGCGCAAGCTGGGGGGCAGGAAGAAACTGCGGCCCTTCCAGCGCTGGCGATTGAGCCTCCCGAACCGCCTAAGCGCAGGTTCGTGATTTCGGACTGCACGCCTGAGGCAGCCGCCTTTGTGATGAAGGATAATCCCCAAGGAACACTTGCCTTCAACGATGAACTTGCGGGATGGCTTGAAAGCTTCGACCGCTACAACTCGGGTGGGCGTCCGTTCTGGCTGGAGGCGTTTGAGGGACGGCCCTATTCTGTCACCCGCAAAGGGGATGGGTCTTTCGATCTGTCCTATCTTGGAATTAGTGTTCTAGGCTCCATCCAGCCTGACCGGCTAGTTGAGCTGCTTACCGGCGCAAATGATGGTCTGGTGCCAAGGATAATTTGGGCATGGCCTGAAAAGCGTATCTCGTCCCGCCCTAAAGGCGAAATTGATTTCACTGCGCTGGGACGCGCCTATGAGCGCTTGGAGCTGATGCCTTGGGGGCAGAATGAAGACGGCAAGCAAGCCCCTATCACGCTCCAGTTTGATACCGAGGCAGCCGATGTTTTCGAGGGGTGGGAGCGGGATAACTCATCTGGCGAGAGCGAAGGCGGAAGCCTCTATGAGACCTTCAAAGGCAAAATGAGCGGCGCAGTCGTGCGGCTGGCACTTGTGGCCGAGCTTACCGCTTGGGCGTTCGGTGATGGCGAGGAACCCAGAGAGATTGGCCTTCGATCCGTTGCCAGTGCGATCCGGTGGGTTGAGGACTACGCTAAACCGATGGCAGAGCGTGTGTTCGGTGATGCCGCTGTTTCGCAGCGCGACCGGAACGCCTCTCAGTTGGCCCGGTATATCCTTCGCGAACGCATGGAGACCGTGAACCTGCGAGACCTCCGCCGGTCCCCTCACAAGTCGAACCTGCGGCAATTGCAAGCCCCCAAAGCCCTCGATGATGCCGCTGAGGACTTGCAGGACGCTGGGTGGCTTTTCCCTGACTTCAACCGTGAAGGCGGAACCAAGGGCAGGTCAAGCAAGGACTACAGGGTCAACCGGATGGTGCTTGGAGCTGGCAAATGACGGGCTGGCGCGAAAAGGTAAATCGGGCGCTAGAGGTCGAGGACGTTAGGGACAATAGGTACAATAGCCCCCAAAACAGGCCTAACGTCCCTATTGTCCCTATTGTCCCCGCTCCTCGCTCGCTTCTTTTGAGCTGGCGCAAATCGCTTTTGCCTCTTGATCCGCACAATCCGCACAGTGGCGCTGATCCATGGCGGTGGCGCAATCTCGTGGAAGGCTCGCACTGGTGGTTCAATTACTTTGGGGAAAAGGCCGCCCTTGACGGCTGGTCTAGCTCTGACGTGTTCGGCGTCCATGTTTGCCACCCCGGCGAAGGGGGCCTGATTGACCGCCTCGGGTCCAGCCGAAACCTGCTGATGGAGGGCGGAAGAGCATATTGGCGCTCGTTCGGGGTCCAGATGCAATTCAATCGCGGGGTCTATCCGAACCTGCCCGCATTCTGGGAGGTGTGGGAATGAGACTTCGAAACATATCGACAAAGGGGCGTGCACTCTCTGATGTGGACCTGCGCAACCTGCATGCGGGCGCTGGACCAAAGCGCAGTCGGCGGGACCGTAAGAAGCCTGACCCACCAGAGCATTTGGCGACTGGCAAAGCGGAGGCGCGAGAATTTGTTGAAAGTCTGCCCTTGCATCCGGGCGCTGTTCTCGAACCGCGCGGAGATAGTTGGCAGGTTCAGGCTCCGCACAACGATGATGACCTTTGGATACTCCAGCTAGCGCAGGCGTTCGGAACACGCTCAATGTCGCTAATCAAGGTGTTCCTCGACCAGCTAGCCAACCTTTGTCCTGAGGACTGGGACGCTGATCGTAGGTCTTGGCGCACAAATGAGACAGATTGGAACGCGGTCTTAGCTCTGGTTGCCGATTGGAAGCCTGAGAATAGCGCTCAAGCGTCGTTGGCGGCTCAGATGGCAGCAACACACTTGATGACCATGAAACTGGCCTCACAGGCGCTCAAAGGAAAGTCTCGATCAACTAAGCAATCTATCCACGTTACCAAGGAGACGCATCAGCATGTCCACTACCATGATGAACGGAGGGGAAGGCAAAACTGGAACCAATCCCATGGACGGGAAGGAGAAGCCCAAGCTTCTGACGAATGCGAAGCTGTGTGGAGCGAGGACGAGGGCGGGGACGCCTTGCCGAGCACCCGCGGAAAAGAGCTCTGATCGCTGCCGGTTCCACGGCGCGAGGGCGGGAGCACCAAAGGGTGAAGGCAATGGAGCGTTTAAGGAAGGGCATCACACCCAAGAGGCTCGCGTTTTACGCGCGCAGGCACGTCATCTTTTGCAGGAACTGCGCGATGTTTCCCAACTTGAAATCAATCTATGACAATGGCTTCCAATGCTACTCAATCAGTGAACTGACCGCCTAGTCACCGCGTTCCCAGCCATAGGGTAACATCCATCTTGTCACCCAGCCTTAGCCACAAACTAGCAACAGAAGTTAGGCGGCCAAAACTGTGTCAGGGGGTTAAAACCCAGCCACCTTTTCGTGCCGATCAGTTTCGCACTGGCTATGGTCACCGAGCGCCTCGATAACTTTGCAATTCCCGACAGAGCCGCCGCGACAAGCGGCGGTTATACGCTCAAGCTCAGTCTCTAAAGCACGCAGCTGGTCAATTCTCTCACGAACTTTGGTGAGCTGCTCCTCGGCGATCTGATTTGCTGTCCCGCAATCGATTTCCGGTCGCGATTGCAGTTCCAACAGTTCGCGGATTGCATCCAACGAGAATCCTAGATGACGTGAGTGTCGAACGAAGGTAATACGTTTCACATCTGCTTCTGTGTAGATGCGCTGGCCGCTTGCACTCCTGTCAGGCTCCTCCAAAAGCCCCGACCTTTCATAGTAGCGGATCGTCGTCACCTTCACGCCAGATCGCTTGGATAGCTCCCCAATGGGTATGTTTTTCATGAGCTTACCACTTTCCTCTTGAACCTACAGCCACTGTAGCTTGCATAAGGATGTCTGTCATCTCAACTCGGAATTGGGACACACGATGTCAGGCTGCTGCGAAGAGAAAGTGTTTGATGGGGTTTCCCCGGCCTACAAGCGGGCGCTGATCGCTGTCATCGCGATCAACGCAACGATGTTTGTCGCCGAGATGTGGGCTGGGGTGGCTGCTGGTTCGCAGGCACTGAAAGCCGATGCGCTGGATTTTGCGGGCGATGCTGCGACCTATGCCTTGAGCTTGGCAGTCATCGGCGCAGCTGTCCGAACTCGCGCTTTGGCTTCTCTTATCAAGAGTGGTTCTTTGGCTCTGATTGCTGTTGCGGTGCTTGGTATGACTGCGCTCCGCTTTGCAGAGGGTGTCCCGCCCGAAGCTCAGACAATGAGCTTAGTGGCCATCCTCGCGCTAGCTGCCAATTTGACGAGTGTCGCCATCCTACTGAAGTGGCGCGAGGGTGACAGCAATGTCCGCTCGGTTTGGCTGTGCTCCCGCAATGATGCCATCGGAAATGTGGCGGTCATTTTCGCAGGCCTCCTGGTCGCTTTGACAGCGAGCGCGTTGCCAGATTTGATCGTCGCTGTGTTGCTTGCAGGCCTGTTCTTGCGGTCTGCAGTTTCCATTGCTGGTCAGGCAATTTCAGAGTTGCGGTCTGATCACGCGGACGCATCCCACAAACACGGAGAGCGCTGTGACACCTGAGGATGCGAATCTTGGCCTAGGGCTTGCTAGAGTAGTCTCGAAAGCGTGCCAGTCATGACTGAATCTAGCCACTCTCGCATCACGCTGTTCCTCGAACGCGAGTATCAGAATGCTGAACTCGCTGAGGAAGCGGGCAGCGTTGCCGACGCGTGGCATCATCTAGAACGCGCTCATATTGTTGCTCAAAGGTCTTTGGCACCTCATCTTTACTCTCACTGGCGGATGTTGAAACTTGCTCTGAGAACCGGCGATATGGGGGAAGCGTGGGGGCAGGTTCTACGCCTTACCCTTGCACCGCTTGGCAATGTCACTGGACGGCTTCCAATCGGCAATACGGGGCGGTCAGACGTGAGCGCATTTGTCCATATGAATATCCCGCCTGACTTGCGGGACTTACTGGAAGCCAGTTCCGATCCACTGCCTCAAGAGGATGACGTGTGACGCATCGAATGAGTACAATCACAAAGACTGGTTCGCTGCCGTTGCTTTCTGTGTCGTCAGCTTCATTCGCGTCAGACGCAGCTGCGGCCTTCGCCGCTTCATCGCCTGCAACGCTACAGATTCCACCTATCGATCTGGAGCAGGTAGTTGTCATCAAGGGGTCCTTGTCTGCTCTGAATGGTCCGTCGGACGCTTGCCCAACGCCTCGTGGCAGCTTGCGGAGATAACCATGCCCAAAGTGTGGTTGTGCCCTGCATACCTCCTCCTATCCATCGCGTTCTGCGCTTCACCTGCGGCAATTCGCGCGCAGACGGCTCTCACCGAGGAGGCTGCGATCCGGCGCGCCTTGCAGCAGGAAGGTATCGCCGAGCGCGATGAAGCCGACCAGAGAGCGGCAGCCGCTGATGCTGAAATTATTGGACCGCTTGAGAACCCTGATCTCGAAGTGGGCTATGAAGGTGGGAGTGAGAGCGAATGGCAATTGCGCTTGGTCCAGCCGATTGACCTTACCGGAGTGAGAGCGGCCCAACGTGATGCAGCACGAGCGGACGCTTTGGCAACCGGATCAGAAATTGAGCGCCGTCGCCAAAATCTCGTGGCGGACGTCCGATCTGCCTACGTTCGGTGTGCGGCAGGTGGTGCGGAACTCAGCGTCTGGGAGCGCTATGTCGAGCGCCTTGTGGAGGCTGAGCGCGTTTCGACAGAGCGGGCAAACCAAGGTCATACTGCCGGGTATGATGTGCGCCGAGTTCGCGTGCAGTTGAGTGCCGCGCGGGCGGGACTGCTGAGGGCAGCAGGTGAACGCGAAGCCGAGTGCGCGATGCTAGCAGTCTTGACGGGAGTCGAAGATCCGGCCGTGCCGCTTGAGGCGATCACCAAACTCGAGACTGCCTCGCAAATCGGGGAGCGGCCTGACCTCATAGCGCAACAACAGCGCGTCGATGCTGCAAACTATCGCATCAGCGCGGCTCGGCGAGCGCGCTTTCCTCAACTCGCATTGGGAGGGGGAGTAAGGCGCATCGATGATGGGATTTCGACGGATTACGGCCCTGTTGTCTCGGTCGGCATCTCTTTGCCGATCTGGGACGGTGGAAGCGCTGTTGTGCGGCGAGAAGAAGCAACCCGCACATCGCTGGAAGCAGACCTCGTAATAGCCACACGCGAGATCGAAGCCGAACAGATCGCAGCCCGCAGCCGCGCCACCTCAGCACGCGAAGCCGCCATTGCGGCGATGGAAACCCGAGAAGACGCGATGCGCCTGGGGGCGATTGGCGACCTCGCTTATCGGGCGGGAGAGATTGGTGTCGTGGAACTCCTCGACGCTTACGGAGCAGAGAGAGATGCTGACCTGCTTGTCATCTCGCTGGCACTCGATGCGGCGCTTGCCGCGATTGAATACGACCTAGCAATTGGAAGGAGCTACTGATGAAAAAGACGATCTTGCTGGCAACCATGCCCATGGCACTGGCCCTAACTGCATGCGGCGGAGAAGCTGCATCTGACGGTGACGAAGCATCAGCCGTCGACGCCGATGACAATGACGCGCCTGAGCCTGCGCACGATCATGATCACGATGGCCATGACCACGACCATGAACACGACGACGACCACGACCATGATCACGATGACCATGACGATCACTCGCATTGATCTAACCGGGAAGACACGACCATGACCCGAACGCGTCTGCTTGCGGCCATGGCTGCAACTATGATGAGCCTTTCGCTCGCAGCCTGCGACTTCATGCACTCCCATGACGAGGAAGCACACGAAGCACATGGCGGCGGGATAGTAGTCACCGACTACACAGAAGCTACCGAACTCTTCGTTGAGTATCGCCCCTTGGTAGTGGACAAGAATCGACGTTTCGACGCGCACCTGACCTGGCTCGATAGCTATGAGCCGGTGATGGAGGGTGCGCTGACTGCGGAACTCACTTGGCCCGACGGGTCTAAGGACAGCGCTGAGGCAGGCCCAAGCGACGTTGTGGGGATTTTCCGTCCGCTTCTAACAGCCTCAAAAAGTGGCCAAGCGACCTTGCGGCTGGTCCACTCATCGCCGCGTGGTGACTTTGTGCATGACTTGGGCGAGGTCACGGTTTGGGCAACAAGCGATGAAGGCGCAGCAGCTGTTCCTCATGAAGATGAGGTGATCGATGCGATCGTCTTCTCAAAAGAAGAACAATCCCGCGTGCAGTTCCGAACCGACGCAGCCCGCATGACTGAATTGGCAGATGCCATTCCGGTGACAATCGAAGTCAGAATGCAGCCGCAAGCTGTGGCGATCATTTCTGCCCCAGTTGATGGCATTGCACGCGCACGGCGGATTTACGGCACGGGCAGTTCAGTAAGAAAAGGACAAACGCTCGCTTCAATCTCTTCAACGCTCGGCGGCGGGGAGGACATCGCGACCCTCGATCTGTCAATTCAACAAGCAGTGATCGAACGCGATGCCGCTGTCCGCGAAGTCACACGAATGCAGGCGCTGGTCGATGCCGAGGCAGTCCCAGCGCGAAGACTCGATGAAGCCAACACAGCTCTCCGCTTGGCGGAAGCCCAAATTGCGTCGGCTCGCCAAAGGCGGTCCGCCGTCGCTGGCGGAGGGGCCGGTGTGCCGATCATCTCGCCGATCTCTGGTGAAGTGCTCGAAAGCTCACTCGTTCAGGGTATGGGTGTCACGGGCGGTCAGCAATTGATGCGGATTGGCAATCCTTCGGCCCTGTGGCTGGTGGCCCAAGTCCCTGAAGCGCTAGCAGGCAGGGCCATTAATCCCAGCGGGATTGACCTGCTCTTGCCCGGCCAAACAATCTCTCTTGGACGAGGCGATATTGCTCTGGTCCAACGCGGTGCGGCAATCGACCCGCAGACAAGGACCTTGCCTGTCATCTTCGCTTGGAACAGTAGAGAAGTAAGGCCCGGTCAAAGGCTTCAAGGCCAACTGCGAACCGGGGCAGCAAGTCCGCGTCTCACCATTCCCGCAAGCGCGATCCTCAACGAGAACGGGCAGGATGTGGTTTATGTCCAAGTCAGCGGAGAAACGTTTCAACGCCGCCCGATAAGCATCCTGTCCCGCAGTGATGATCTTGTTTCAATTGAAGGTCAACTTGCTGCCGGTGACCGCGTGGTCACTCGTGGTGCAGTAGCGGTTCGGGCCGCGGCAGCCGCGCCCGACAGCTTTAGCCACGGCCACGCGCACTAGGGAATTGTCACACAAATGCTTGAACGTCTTGTCCGATGGAGCCTCGAGAACCGTGTGGTTGTTTATGCCATCGCGATCCTGCTCACAGCTTTAGGAGCATGGACGGCGGCTCGCACACCAGTCGATGTGCTTCCGGACCTAACTGCGCCAACGGTCAACGTCGTTGTTGATGCTGGTAGCTACACACCGACTGAGGTCGAGCAACGTGTAACCATCCCGCTCGAAACGGCGCTAAACGGTGCGCCAGGCTTGCGTCGAATTCGGTCAAATAGCACTACCGGTCTTTCCATCGTAACGCTGGAATTCGACTGGTCCACCGACCCCTCCGAAGCGCGCCGCATTACCAATGAACGGATGCAGATCGCAGAAGACGAACTTCCGGATGACATTCCGCCACCGAACATGACACCGGCTAGCTCGGTCATGGGTGAGATTATGTTTGTCTCGCTTCGATCAGACACAGTCAGTCCTATGGAGCTAAAGTCGACTGCTGACTGGATTGTCCGACGACGCATAATGTCGCTGCCCGGCATTGCCGAAGTTTTGACCATCGGAGGCGACGAACGTCAGGTCCAACTTCTAGTCGATCCATCGCGTCTGGCAGCTTACGGCATCGGCATGAACGAAGTGGTCGCGGCAATGGAAGCCTCGAGCACTACACAAAGCGCTGGCGTGGTGGTTGAGAACGGCCAGGAGTTTCTGATCGAAGGCGTCGGCCGCGCAACCTCTGCCGACGATTTCGGCAATGTGGTTGTAGGCGAATCTGGCGGACTTCCAGTGCTCGCGCGGGATGTCGGAGATATAAAAATCGGAGAAGGACTTAAGCGGGGCACCGCAGCCTTCAATGGCAATCCAGCCGTCATCCTTGCCATTCAGAAGCAACCCGGCGCTAACACGCTTGAATTGACCGAGCGGCTGGACGAAACCTTTGCCGAACTCCAGCGAACTCTACCCGAAGGCATGGTGCTTGAAACGAACGCGTTTCGCCAAGGGGACTTCATCCAGCGCTCAATCGACAACGTGACTTGGGCTTTGATCGAAGGGCTTATCCTCGTTGCCATCATTGTCTTTATCTTCCTCATCAGTTGGCGCGCGACCGCTATCGCATTGGCGGCGATTCCTATCTCGGTGGTCAGCGCCGTTATAGTGATCAATTCAGGCGGCGGTACGATCAACACTATGACGCTAGGAGGACTTGCCATCGCGCTCGGGATGCTGGTCGATGATGCGATTATCGTCGTTGAGAATGTCGTGAGGCGATTGCGGCTTGAGCGAGAGAAACCTGTCGAAGAGAGACAAGACGACATCAAGGTGGTCGCTTCTGCAACCAGCGAGGTGCAGAGTGCGATCATCTTTGCAACCCTGATCATCCTGTTGGTTTTCATCCCGATTTTCGGGCTTACCGGAATCGAAGGGCGCCTCCTCCAACCGCTTGCGCTCGCTTATGCGCTATCGCTGCTTGCAAGCTTGGCCGTGGCAATGACCCTGACTCCGGCGCTTTCATTCGATCTTTTGAGCCGTAAGCCCGAAGATGTCGGGAATGAGCCAAACTGGGTCGCCCGTATGAAGGACCATTATTCCGACATACTCGACCATTGGCTGGATCGTTGGAAAACGCTCGCCTTGGCATCGCTAGTTATTGTCATCGCCGCTTCGGTTGGAATTGCTCTTGCAGGCAGGTCATTTCTCCCGGAGTTCAACGAAGGCTCACTAACAGTGAATGTCTCTGCACTTCCTGGAACAAGCCTTGAGGAAAGCAACAAGGTGGCCAGCGAAGTCGAGGCGCTGCTTCTAGCGCAACCAGAGGTTCTGACCACTGCCAGGCGCACAGGACAAACTCCTAGCGATCCCCACACTCTTGAAGTGTTCGTATCTGAGATCGAAGTGACCTTGAGTGAAGACGGGCGCAGCCGTGAAGAGTTGCTTGCAGCTTTGCGTGAAACGACAAGCACCGTGCCAGGCGTTCAAACCATTTTCGGACAACCCATCAGCCACCGTGTCGATCACATCCTCTCAGGCGCTAGGGCAAGCATTGCGATCAAGGTATTCGCTCCCGATACACAAACACTGCAAAGCATCTCCTCCCAAGTGGAAAGTGTGGTCAGTGAAGTTCCAGGGACTGTCGATGTGCAGAAAGATAAGCAGAGCACAGTTCCCTACCTTCGAGTTCGCCTCCGCCGCGCCGATCTGGCGAATTACGGATTGTCAGTCGAAGATGTAACCGGTGCGATCCAGTCGGCAATACTTGGAGCAAAGGTGGGCGATTTCATCGAGCGCCCCGTGATAACCGATGTTGTCGTGCGTTATGACCCCGCTCAGGTAGGGACCGCAGGCTCGTTGGAGAACATGGTGATCGCGGCGCCAGGTGGCAGGCTCTTGCCCCTCTCGGCGATAGCGGACGTGGTCCGGGATCAAGGTCCCAATGCGATCACACGCGAGAGCGTTGAACGGATGCAGTTGGTCATGGCCAACGTGGCGGGACGAGACCTTGGCTCAGTGGTTTCTGACGTGGAAAATGCACTTGAGACAGTCGACCTGCCCGAAGGGACGCATATCGAATTGGGAGGGCAATTCGAAAGCGCTGCAAGCGCGACGCGAACGCTGCTTGCGTTAGGGCTGGTTGTTCTTGTCGGCATGTTCTTGCTGCTGCGGCAGGCTTTCCGATCCTCAAACGACGCAGTGCTAGTGATGATCAATCTCCCACTGGCGCTGGTTGGCGGAGTTGTTGGTCTGTGGCTGACAGGAGGTGTGCTTTCGGTCGCAACTATTGTCGGCTTCATCACTCTTTTTGGGATCGCCACGCGTAATGGCGTTATGATGGTGACGCACATAAAGCACCTGCAAGAGGCCGAGGGTGTGACTGACCTAGCCGAGGCGGTGAAACGCGGCGCGGAGGAGAGGCTAGTGCCGATCCTGATGACAGCGATCTCAGCGGGGCTGGCGCTAGTGCCATTGGCAATTGCAATGGGTCAGCCGGGAAGCGAAATTCAGGCTCCGATGGCGATTGTGATCCTGTGCGGTCTGACCAGTTCGACTGTGCTCAACATGCTCGTCTTGCCTGCGATCTATCTCAAGGTGACGCGCGACGGGTGGGGCATGGGGCGGCTCGAGTAATCAATGAGAGTGGAGATTATAGGCAACAGGTCTAACCAACCGTGCGCATCACCCGCCAGTTTTCGACATTGGATACCCTCGTCAATTTCGCAAGAGGCGGGCAATCGGGTTCCGATGGTCACACGTCACTTATGGACCAAAGCACCGCTAACAACGGAGCGCTTACAGGCACATCAAGACATGATCTCTTGATATACGAGCTTCCGCGAGTCTGTTCGTTCGCGGCTCTGGGATGAAATCGAATCACGCGCTTATCTGGTGATTATCCGAAGCGAGCTGCGGACTACATGTCTCGCAGGCAACTCACCAAGTCATTGATTTAATGGCAGGGGTGACAGGATTCGAACCCGTGGCCCTCGGTTTTGGAGACCGATGCTCTACCAACTGAGCTACACCCCTGCATTGGGAGCCGCGCTTTATCCGCTGGCCTGCAGTTAGGCAACACTTGATTGGCCCTGTGCGTTTCTTTGGCGGCGTCGCCTTTGGTAGCGATATTGACCCGAACGCCGAGCAATCTGTCGCATCTTGCCTATCCACAGCGCTCCAGCCTGATACAGACCGTCACACCATGCATTCTCCCATGCGCGCCCCTATCCCGGTTGAGACTTTGCTGCTTGCCTATCGCAGCGGGATTTTCCCGATGGCGGACAAGCGCGAGGATCAGGATATCTTCTGGGTTGAGCCACGCGACCGGGCGCTGATCCCTTTGGACGGGCTGCATGTCTCCAAATCCTTGCGCAAAGTGCTGCGTGCTGATCGCTATGAAGTCACGCTCGACCAAGCGTTTGAGGATGTCATCCGCGCCTGCGCCGCCCCGCGGCCCGGCCATCCTGAAAGCTGGATCAGCGAGCGGATCGTCACATCCTATGTCGCGCTCCATCAGGCGGGCCATGCCCATTCCATCGAGTGCTGGCAGACCTCAGAGGAAGGGTCGCGCACCCTCGTTGGCGGGCTGTACGGCGTGTCATTCGATCAGGTGTTTTGCGGCGAGAGCATGTTCTCCCACGCCGACAATGCCAGCAAAGTCGCCTTGTGCTGGCTGGTCGCGCTGCTGCGCCGCGCGGGCTACAGGTTGCTAGACTGCCAGTTCATGACCGACCATTTGGCAACGATGGGCGCGATTGAGATGCCGCAGAAGGACTATCTCGATCTGGTCGATAGAGCGCGTGGCCCTGCGCGAGAGACGCTGGCGCAAGCCTTTCGGAACGTGCTCGCCGAAGGCTATTCGTCGCCCGGAAAGCTCATCGCGCAGTCTTTGACCCAGACATCGTAGATCGGGTGTTCAACGATGTTGAGGCTGGGGTTCTCCTTGAACAGCCAGCCTGAGAAGACACGGCGATGGTCGTCTTCGCCGCGATCGAGGATGTCGACCTGGACAAAGGCGCCGGTGTCCTGAGGGAATTCGTAAGGGGCGGTGCGCTCACACGCTTCCAGCCGGATGATAACGGGGCCCGATTCGACGCTGGTCCCTGGCGTTAGCTCGAAATCCTCGCTGACATTGTTGCGCTTATTGAGGAGACCGATGGTCGCTACCCGCTCTTCCATCGGCGTCGCGTCATAGGTGATTTCAAGCTCTTCGATCTCTTCCTCAGACGAAGGAGCCACCTCTTGCGCCTCAGCTTCGACCGGCTCGCCCTCAGGCTCTGCCTCGCCGTCTTCGCACGCCGTCAGCGCAAACGCGGCGAGAACAGGCACCGCAAAGAGGTAAGAGCGTCGCATCGCGCCGAAACAGTCTCAGCCTTCCGCTGAGCTGGGATCCCATGCTTCATAATCGCCTACTGCGGCGGCGCGCTTGCCACCGCGCTCAAGCGCACCTTGCGGGCGATAGGCCTCTGCCGTGCCAGTGGCGTTGGGGGTGTAGTCGACCTCCCACACCTTGGGCGGAGGAAGGAAACTTTCAGGCACATCGTCGAACGATCCATGCAGCCAGCCATGCCATTCAGCCGGCACCCGGCTTGCATCATTGGGACCGTTATAGATCACCCAGCGGCGCTCTTTTTGTGTGTAGGATCCGGTGTTCGGCCCGCCTTTGCCAGCAGAGCGGTAATACTTGTTGCCTTGCGCGTCGGTGCCAACATGTTCGCCGCGCACACGCGTTGACCACCAATGCGTGCCAATCGTCGCGCCGTCCCACCAGGTGAAGATTTTTCCAAGGAATCCCATGCAGGGTCCGTTAGCCGAATTGATCGGGTGAGTGAAGTCCAAGTTATGTGTTTAGGACGGGTATCGACGCCCAAGGCGTCGCAACGGCGACTGCCCGCCCGCAAGTGCCCGGAGCGAAGCGGGGGAATGGCGCTGAGGACGAAGCCTGGGATGCGGCTTCGAAACGAACTAAAGGGCTGCATCCTCTGGCAGTTCAAACTCTACCAGATCGCCCGGCTTGATGCCGAGCTCCTCGGAAAGCCCTCCGCGGATTTCGAACACGGCGATGGCCGGCCTGACGGAATAGACGCTGTTGGTGTTGTAGGGGATGCCCGCTTCGATATTCATGATCCGATTGTCCGGGCCGATGAAGATGATGTCGAGCGCAAGCGGCGTGTTCTTCATCCAGAATGATCGCATTTGCGGCGTATAGGAGGGGAAGAGCATTCCTTCATCATCGCCCATCTCGGTTCGGAACATCATGCCTTGGGCTTGCTGATCCTGTGTCGCGGCAAGCTCAGTCTTGAAAGTGTGAGTGGCCTCCCCGCTTCGCACCACAACCTCGATCAATTGCAGTCCGGCTTGCGATTGAGTGGGCGATTCAGCCGATGTCGTCTCAGATGCCGTAGTGTTGGGCGGCGCATCCTGAGCGACGCTCCCCGCAGGCGAGCAAGCGGCCAGCGCCAAACCGGTTATCGCAGCAAACACTCTGAGCATTACGTTTCGTTCCATTCCTCTTGGCCGTCCCATTCTTAATTGCGGCCCCAATCGGCGCCATCATCGTCCGCCTCTTCGGCTTCTTCAAGCCATTCATCCACATCGCGCGAAGAGGCTGCATCAATGATGAACCCCGCGTGGGAATAGGGGTGGCCTGCGCGCAGCATTGCGGCAACCTGTTTTTCGCGGCGTTTGTGGCGCACCTCTGGTCCCTCGTCCTCAGGTGCTCCGTCCGGAGGATGCCCAAACGGCCCAAAGCGGCGCTTCTTGGCCAGCAGGATCGCAGCGCGGCGGCTCTCGGCTTCATTCGGAGCGTGATCCTCTCGAACCTGCTCCTCCACGCCTGCCGCCCACAGCGCCTGCTCGACCCGCCGCGCGCCATAGCCGCGCGCGGTCAGGTCGCGCGATTTTGCCCGCGCATAAGCATCGTCATCTACATATCCAAGCTCAATCAGGCGCGTCACCAAGCCCGCCACATCGAGGTCTTTCGTCCGCCCATCTTCATCCTCAGCCACGCCGCGCTCGCGGATTTTGCGGGCAAGATAGGCTTCAAGCTTGGCTCCAGTCGTGGAAAACCTCGCGGCATAGGAAAGCGCCAAATCCTTGAGCATCACATCATCAAGCGGGCGTCGTTTCTTGGATTTTTGACGCGCACGCCCACCGCGAGAGCGCCCGTCGCCATCCCGCTCCTCCGAACCCGGACCGTGACCGGGTGATGATGAATTGCTTTCTCTTGAAACCATTTTGCCTTATTCGTGCCACAGTCCTTATCAAATGGGAAATCTTGGACCGAAATGGGCGTGAGCTTATCTCGGGTGGGAACACAAAGAATAACGCGCGGGGGATCGCGCAGCAAATGACAGGTATCGCTGACCATATGATCGACGCACAGCTGACGCCGACGCCGAACGATTGTGACTTGCCGCGCATCCGCGCGCAGTTCGCAACCTTCAACGAAGCCATCGATTATGCCGCCCGCAGCAAAAAGGGCCTCAACTTCCACGATATGCGTGGGGCATTGGAGCGGGTCTATCCCTATTCCGAAATGCGCGATGATGCGCTGGAGATGGCCTATCGCCTGATCGAATGGGGCATCAAACCACAGGACCGGGTTGCTCTGATCGCAGAGACGGGCGCTGACTTTGCCGCTGCCTTTTGCGCCTGTGTCTATGCTGGCGCGTGGCCCGTGCCCCTGCCGCTGCCGACCACGTTTGGTGGCAAGGACAGCTATATCGATCAGCTCGCCGTCCAGTTGAACAGTTCTGACCCCAAAATCCTGCTCTTCCCGCAAGAGATCAGCGATATGGCGAGCACTGCGGCGCAGCGTCAGGGATGTGCGGGCGAAAGCTATGAGGACTTCGCCCAGCGCGCCGCACCTCAGGTCGAGCTGCCTGAGACCACGTCACAAGACATTTGCTATCTGCAATATTCCTCCGGTTCGACCCGTTTCCCGCAAGGCGTCGCGGTCACGCATGAGGCGCTGCTGCACAACCTTTATGGTCATGCAGAGAGCATGAACCTGTCGACCGGCGACCGCTGTGTCAGCTGGCTGCCATGGTATCACGATATGGGTCTGGTTGGCTGTTTCCTGTCGTTGATTGCAAACCAGTTCTCTGTCGACCTTTTGAAGCCCGACGCGTTTGCGCGCCGTCCGCTCGCATGGCTCGATATGATCAGCCGCAATCCGGGCAACACCTGCTCTTACTCACCGACCTTTGGCTATGACATTTGCGCACGCCGCATCTCCAGCCAGACCAATGTGGCGGAGCGGTTTGACCTGTCGCGCTGGCGGATTGCGGGCAATGGCGCGGATATGATCCGCCCGGACGTGATGCAGAATTTCGTCAACGCCTTTGCCGATGCAGGCTTCAAGGCGTCCGCTTTCACGCCCTCCTATGGTTTGGCCGAGGCGGTGCTCGCTGTCACGGTCATGCCGCCCGGAGAAGGCATCCGGGTTGAACTGGTTGAGGAAGAGCGCCTGTCAGGCACCCCGCGCGACATCTCGCGCCCGGCCCGCTACCGTGCGATCGTCAATTGCGGCAAGGCCCTGCCCGACATGGACGTCGAAATACGCGGCGAAAACGGGCAGCCCAAAGGTGACCATCAGATCGGCAAGGTCTGGTGCAAGGGCCCCAGCGTCATGCACTCCTATTTCCGCAACCCCGAAGCGACCGAGGATTGTCTCGTCGATGGTTGGCTGGACACTGGCGACATGGGCTATGTCGCCGATGGCTATCTGTTCATCGTCGGCCGCGCCAAGGACATGATCATCATCAACGGCAAGAACCATTGGCCGCAGGATATTGAGTGGGCTGTCGAGCAATTACCTGGCTTCAACCACGGCGACATTGCCGCCTTTGCGGTGGAGACCGAAGGCGGTGAGGAAGCGCCCGCAGTCCTCGTCCATTGCCGCGTCGCTGACCCTGTAGAGCGCACAAAACTGCGCGAACAGATCAGCGACAAGGTGAGGTCGGTGACAGGCATGAGCTGCGTCGTCGAACTGGTCCCCCCACGCACTCTGCCGCGCACCAGCTCAGGCAAACTGAGCCGCGCGAAAGCGAAGAAGCTGTACCTGTCAGGTGAGATCGTACCGCTGGAATTGGCGGCCTGAGAGCTTCCGCCGATCAGTTCTCGCCAAAGGGTGAAGCTGGTGGCTCATCAATCGGAAGGTCGCCCGCCGGTAAGGTAATGCCGCTGGCCTCAAGAACCGCACCAGGATCATCGAAAACCAGCACTTCACGCAAGGCCGCGTGCGGGTCAGCTGCGTTTTCGACATAGGCGGCAACGATCTGCATGCCGACCCAATATCCCAGCTCAGACGGCCAACCCTCAGGAGCTTCGGAGGCATTGGCGAACCATCGGAAATAGGCTTCGTTGCGCATTTCGTTTGGCAATGTTTCGTCGCGGATGATTGCGTAGTCTCTTGCGAATGCACGCCAGACATAATCTGAATTGGCACGGGCCCATGCATCGCGGTCAGGCATCGGTACTTCGCCGGACACCAACGCGGCGATGTAATCTGCCGTCCCTTCATTAATCGTGGAACTCAGCATCGGATCAGCATCCACCAATGGTCCGCCAAAGCGCTGGAACGTGTGCACCGTTTCATGGGCATAGAAGCTGCGCAAATAGCCCGGAAAGAGGCCTCATCGGAGGATATCTGGCACAGCACCTCTAGTCCCAGCACCTGCATTGTCTCGTCAGCGGTGCCGCCGCTGTTCCCGGCCCCGAACACAACCGCAATCCGAGGCAACGGCTTCTCAGGGAAAAGGCCGCGAAAGCCAAGATAGATGGAGCGCAGATCGCGGCGAGTATCAGCCACAATCGGAAGGCAGCGTTCTATCGCGTCACGGTAAAGCTCTGAATTCTGCGCAATCTGTTCGGCCAGATACTCAGCGCTTTCGATACGATTGGGAGTAAACACCGCGATCGCATCGCTGCCGGGATCTAGGTAAAATTCCTGAATCTGCGCTGCTGTTGGCGCGCCGCCGGTGCGAGCAAACAGAGCGGCAAACCGCTCAGCATCAGCTAGCTCGATATCGGCAGCAAGAGCGTCAGTCACCTGCGCATGCGCCGGCGCAATGACAGCGAAAAGAGCAAGAGCTGCTCCAACAGCAGAGCCGCGTAGGCAGTCCATCGCTACTATCCGCCCCACTCGGCCCTTAGAGGCCCGGGGGAACGGCGTACCGTCACGCTCACACCCCGGCGGGCGAGAAGTTCAGCGGCTTGGCTTGCTTCGTCTTCGGGGCCGATCAGGACGATGGGCAGGTCGATGCGCTGGGAGGCCCATTCGATAACCGCCAGCGCCTGCGCGCCCTCTGGCGTCGGGCCATCCTCATCAAAGGCGATCTCCTGCGGTAGCTCAACAATTGGCGGAAGCAGCTCGATCACCCAATCCGGCTCGCTCGCCGAGATACGGTTTTCGAGCGCCTTGTACGCCGCCAAGGTCGCCCCATCGAGCACCTGCGCGCGCACGGTTGCGCGGCGGCGGGTGCGGTCGACTGTGACCTCATCCTCGCTCACCCCTGCGACCAGAGCCAGACGGGTCGCCAGATCCTCGGCCCGCTGAAGCGCTGCGGCTTCTTCATTTGCGCGCGCGGCGGAAAGCTGTGCTCGCTCTGCCGCGCTGGCGCTGGTGTCGACCTTCAATTGCGCCAAGGTCAGCTCAACCGGGCGTCCCAAGCGGCTTTCAAGCGCGCGCTCAATCTCCACCTCGGCATCAGGGCGCAGACTGGAAGTCAGCATCTTGGCACTGACCGCCATAGGCTCCAGCCCGAACTCAATCTGCAATTCGTCGAGGATGGAGTTTGTCTCGAATTTCTCGACGATTTCAGCCCGCACGATGCGCTGCGCATTCGTCTGGAACACGATCTGTTGCAGTGAGAGCGTCAGCGGAACGGCAAGCGCCACAAAGACACCCGCAACGGCAATGTTCTGGTATAAGCTGTTGCGCGCGCTCAGCGATGTCTCGAAGCCATAAAGGCGTGCCATGATCATCGCGGTAAGCGCGATGGTGATGAGGTTGGTCACATAAAGCAGCAATGCGCCGGAAAAGACCGTCCAGTTCCACGTCGCAAGGCCAAAGCCTACGGTCGCCAGCGGCGGCATCAAAGCGGTCGCGATGGCAACGCCGACAATCGTCCCCTCACGTCCTCGGATCATGGCGTATGCGCCTGCCAGCGCTGAGAACAGGGCGACCAGCAAGTCAAAAAGGTTGGGCTGCGTTCGCGCAGCGATTTCCGGGGTGATGGTCTGGATCGGCGAGAAAAACACCAGCGCTGCCGTAAGCCCGATCGCCATTGCCGTCCCCCAGGCAAGGCTGCGAAAAGACTTCTTCAGCCACTGATAATCGCCAATCGCCAGAGCAAAACCCAGCCCCATGATCGGGTCCATCAATGGCGAGAGCAACATCGCCCCGATCACAACCGCAGGCGAAGACAAGAGCAGGCCAAGCACGGCAATCCCGGCGCTCATGGCTGTCATAAACAGATAGCGCTCGGACAAAGCGCATTCCACACGCCGCTTTTCGATCACCTGCGCCTGATCGACTGTGCCAACGACATCATCGCGCCACCAGCCACGCAGGCTGGCCAGCACACGTTTGATGCCAAACCGGCTTTGCCTCGCCGCGGCAACAGCCTCAGCGGCGGAATCGACCTTGCCAAATACAACAGGTTTCTCGGGTCCGTAGGGGGTGGAAGGACCGTTTGACGGATTGTCTTGAGGATCTGACACGGATGCTGTGCTCTTTCACATAAGGTGCGCGCGTTTACTCGCAATCCTAGAGGAACATCAAACAAATTGCACATTGGCCTAGGCTGCCGAAACGCGCTAGCCTGCGCATCATATGCCACAAGCTTGAAGAACGTGTTTTAGATCACTAATACAGTAAGTGTATCGCCGAGGTGGGAGGCAGGAGACCCTGCCCTTAGCCCTCAGCCAGGGAGTAAAACGGACCGCATGAGCACTGAGATGACACCGGAAGCCACCCCGGAAGCCAAAATCGCCACCGCCACCAAGGAAGCGACCGATTTCACGCTGACCCCGCCTGACCCCGTCCCTGCGGTTGAGGTTGAGAAGGCAGCGGGCCTGGTCCCCGTTTCCGAAGAGGACAAGTCAAAGCTCGACACCAAGGTCGATCAGTTCGTCAACGAGCTGGTCGCGGTCGACTCCAATTCTCCCGAATTTGGCCAAAAAGTCGATCAAATCACTCGAATGGGTCAGGAGCAGATTCGCGCTGCGGCGGCGATGTCCAATCGTTTTCTCGACCGGCCAGTGCGCGCGATGGATGACGAAAGCAGCGTGGGCAAAGACCTGGCCGAACTGCGCCGCACGGTCGAAGACCTCGATCCGGGCCGCAAAGAACGCCTGCTGGAGCCGCGCAAACTGTTCGGCATCATCCCCTTTGGCAATCGGCTGAAGAATTACTTCGACAGCTATGCATCGTCACAAGATCACATCCAATCGATCCTCAAGTCATTGGAATCCGGCAAGATCGAACTGCACAAAGACAACGCCGAGATCGACGTTGAGCGGCAGAAACTGTGGGCGGCCATGGGCGAGTTGGAGCAGATGATCCACATCGCCAAGGCGCTCGATGCACGACTCGAAGCGAAAGCCATCGAGCTGGATTCGAGCGATCCGGAAAAGGCCAAGGCTCTGCGCGAATCTGCGCTGTTCTACGTCCGCCAGCGCACGCAAGACCTGCTGACGCAGATGGCAGTGACGGTGCAGGGCTATCTCGCGCTGGATCTGGTCAAGAAGAACAATGTCGAGCTGGTCAAAGGCGTCGATCGTGCTGGCACCACCACGGTCAGCGCGCTGCGCACTGCGGTAACGGTGGCGCAGGCGATGACCAATCAGCGGTTGGTGCTCGACCAGATCACTTCGTTGAATGAAACGACCAGCAACATCATCGACTCGACCAGCACTTTGCTGCGTGAGAACACCGCGACGATCCACGAACAAGCAGCAAGTTCGACCATTCCGCTGGAGACGCTGCAACGCGCTTTCCAGAACATCTACGACACGATGGACGAGGTCGACGATTTCAAACTGCGCGCACTCGATTCGATGAAGCAGACGGTCACAGTGCTCAGCGATGAGGTCGAGAAGTCGAAAGGCTATATCGCGCGGGCTGAAGGCCAGGCGCAGGCGCAGCAAAAGGTCTCCGCCGACCCGTCGCTGCTGGCGCTGGATAGCTGATGAACGATACGACCCGCGACTCCGATCAGATCATGGGCGCTGCCAAGCAGTCGCTCGTGACCAACCGCGATTACGGCGGGACGCATCGGTCAGCTGAAAGCATTGGCACGCTTTCCGCCAACGCCAAGTTCAAGAACCGGTTGAAACGCGCGGGCTATTTCGGCGTAGCGGTGCTGGCCATCTTCATGGCATTCTCGGTCGCGGGAGCTATTCTCAACGGAATCGGTTTCTGGGGCCTTGTCGCCGGTTTCTTTGCGATTGTCGGAGCAGCGGTGCTGTTTTCGCAATTCCCCAAGGTCAAAGTGCCAAAGCGCGCAGACCTCAAAATCGGCAACCCCAAACAGATGGTCGCCAAGGTTGAGCTGTGGCTCGAAAGCCAGCGCGATGCCCTTCCCCCAGCAGCAGCAGCCATTGTTGAAAAGATGGGCCTACAGCTGGACGCGCTTGGTCTCCAGCTGGAAAGCATGGATGACGATCATCCTTCGATGTCCGAAGTGCGCGAGTTGGTGGGCGAATACATCCCCGAAACAATCGACAATTACCGCAAGATCCCCGAGCATCTGCGCAAAGAAGAGCATGCTGGCGGCACCGCCGATGACCGCTTGGTCACAAGCCTGACAAAGCTCTCCGGAGAGATTGAGCGCGTGACACGGCGGCTGGCGGAAGGCGCGCTCGACGACCTTGCGATCAAGTCACGCTATCTCGATTACCGCTATGGCGGGGATGAGTTGATTGCAGACATGACCGGTACTCCAGATACCGGCGTACCGCTGCCTGATCTGACCCCCGCTACCAAGGCGCCGCGCTGATGCGGGTCTCGCTCCCCCACAATCTGGGCGCGGAAGAAGTGCGCCGCCGGATGCACAAACACGGCCACGAAATCGGCAGTTACTTCCCGCCCGGCATGGCAACGGTTGAGACCAACTGGCCGCATGAAGACCGCATGGACCTCCACATCCTCGCCGCCGGACAGACCATCGAAGGCGGGATCAATGTCGGCGAAGACACGGTTGAGATTGAGCTAGACCTGCCTGCAATGCTCGGCTTTCTGCGCGGCACTTTGGAACGCGCTGTACGCAAGCACGGCGGCAAGCTGCTCGAAAAGAGCTGAAGCGGCTCTAAACGGCGATTGCCCGCCATCACCAAAATGTGTAAAGATCAGTAGACTTCGCTTGTGTAAGTCGCGTCTGACATCCAGTGCCCGGCTGGAATAGCAGTGCGCGCATTAAGCAACTGAAAACAGGCTGATAAAGGCGCATGACACACTCCGAACAATCCTTGAGGCACCATTTGCGGGCAGCCACAGCGCGCTCGCACGATGTGCTCGACCATGCGATGCGTGATGAGGGTGGTTGGGAAAAGGCCGAGGATTATGCCCGCTTCCTGCAATTGCAGATGGCGGCCCGCATCCCGGTTGAGGCTTGGCTGGACGCTCATGCGCCTGACGCCCTTCGTCCGCCGCCACAATCCCCCATGATCGCCGAAGATCTTGCCAAGCTTGGCGTCGACACCCCTGAAAGCGCGGGTGATTTTGCCATGGACGACAAGAGCGAAGCGGCGTGTCTGGGGGCCGCTTGGGTGCTCGCCGGATCATCTTTGGGCAATCGATCCATCCTGGCTGAGCTCAAAAAGCGCGGGTCACCCGCCTCTGAATGGCCGCATGCCTTCCTTGGTGATGAAGCAATGCTGGCATTCTGGAAACAGCTTCGAGGGCAGATCGAAAGCGCTGCTTCAACCGGCACGCAAGAGGCCGCAGCGCGCGGCGCAACCGCGGTGTTTGATCACTTTATCTCCAACACAATGCGGCGCGATGCAGGCGATGAGCCCATGGTATTAGCCTCTTAAAGCAACCGCGATGAACATTGCCCAGCCCATCTCTGACCTAACCGATTGCGACCGCGAACCGATCCACCAGATCGGCTCGGTCCAAGGGTTTGGCGGCCTGATCGCGCTGGATGATGATTGGATCATCACACACCATTCGGACAATTGCCGAGCGCTGCTGGAACTCAACACCGAGGCATTGCTGAGCCACAAGCTGAGCGACTTTGTGCTCCCCTTTGCGCTTGATCGGCTACAGCAGACCGCCAAGTCGCTGGCACCCGACAACCCGGTAGAGCACGCCTTTGGCTTGCGTCTGCGCGACGGCTTGGCCGCATTCGACTGCACCTTACATCGTACGCAAGCGGGACTGATCCTGGAGTTCGAGCCCTATTCGGGCAGCAGTTTCGAAGACCATCTTGCGACCGCCGGTTCGATGCTGGCGCGGCTATCAAACGTCAGCGATGTGGACGAGCTGTGCACCAAAGCGGTGAGCGTTGTGCGCGAGGCTTTGGGCTATGATCGCGTCATGATCTACCGCTTTCGCCGCGATCACAGCGGCGAAGTCATAGCCGAGGACAAGAAGAGCGAACTCGAACCCTTCCTGGGTCTGCGCTATCCCAAAGACGATATTCCAGCCCAGGCGCGCGAGTTGTTCAAACGCAATCGCATCCGGGTCATCGGCAATATCGAAAGCGAGCCGTCGCCCATCCTCTCGCTCGATGGCAACCCGCTTGACCTTTCGATGAGCATCATGCGCTCCTCTGCCCCGGTGCATCTGCAGTATTTGCGCAATATGGGCGTCGCCGCATCGCTGACCATCGCGATCGTGCGGCAAAATGCGCTTTGGGGCCTGATCTCATGCCATCACGACACCGCGTTCCTTCCCCCCCGCTCGCTGCGCACTGTGGCGGAGATGTACAGTCAGGTCTTCTCATTGATGCTCGACAGGCTGCTGATTGAGCATTCTGAGAGGCTGCGGAGCGAGGCGCGCGAGCTGCATGAGAAGCTGCTCAAGAATTTTGCCGGCGATGCAACGCTGATCCACGACATCCCTTTGATCGAGGACACTCTGGGCGACATTATTCCGCATGACGGCCTGTCGGTCTGGATGGGCGGCAATTACCGCGCGCGCGGCACAGCACCCAGCTTGAACCAATTCCGCGCTCTTCTGCCCGAACTCAGCGCTGCGCCCACTGACTGTGTACTGGCCAGCGATACGCTGAGCGAGATTATTCCAGCCGCTCAAGAATTCGCTGATACGGTTGCTGGCGCCTTGGTACTGCCGATCTCTCGCTCCCCGCGCGAATTCCTGGTTTTGTGGCGCGTGCCGCTCAATCAGACCGTTCGATGGGGCGGCGACCCGACGAAGAATTTTGAACCGGGCACTGACCGGCTGGAGCCTCGCAGCAGCTTTGCTGCTTGGGCGCAGGAGGTTGAGGGAACGGCGGAATCCTGGAGCGATGACGAGCTTGCCATCGCAGAGGGGCTACGCGTAACGCTGCTCGAAGTTGTCCTGCGCATGACGGATGAGATCATGCGGGAACGTACCCGCGCGCAGGAGCAGCAGGACTTGCTAATCGCGGAGCTCAATCACCGGGTCCGCAACATTTTGAACCTCATCCGTAGCCTAGTCGCCCAGTCACAGGACGAAGCGATGAGCGTCGAGAATTTCTCTCAGATCATCGGCGGGCGGATCGCTGCGCTGGCCAATGCGCATGACAACATCACCCGCCAGAACTGGTCGCCTGCTCCGCTCAGCGCGCTGTTTCAGACCGAGTTGGCCGCCTATGTCAGTGGCAAAGAAGGCCGCTTCCGCCTGATCGGCGATGAAGTGCAGATCAAGCCAGAGGCTTACACTGTCATCGCTCTGGTGGTTCACGAACTGGTGACAAACTCGGTCAAATATGGCGCTTTGCGGGGCGAGGAAGGGCAGATAAATGTCCGTATCTCCAGCACCGATGACGGCGACCTTGCGCTCGCTTGGCGCGAGATTGGCGGTCCTCCGGTCAAACCTCCTACGCGGCGTGGTTTTGGCTCTACGATTATAGAACGCTCGATCCCCTATGAGCTCAAGGGCGAGGCCGATTTGCGTTTCAAACTCAATGGGCTTGAAGCGGATTTCATCATTCCAGCCCGCTACGTCCAGATCGGGGGGGACGCGAGCACAACGCAAACGCCGCTGAATGAGCTTGCTGCAAGCTTGAGCCTAAGCGATCCGAAAGAGGCAGATCGCAGGGCCAAACTGCCCAGCCAGGTCTTGGTGGTTGAGGACAATATCATCATTGCCCTTGATGCAGAGGAATGCCTCAAATCACTCGGCGTCGACGACGTCGATGTCGCAGGGGACGTGGATGCGGCCAAAGCCAACATCGCCAGCAGCCCGCCCGACTTTGCGATAGTCGACTTTAATCTGGGCCATGAAACGAGTCTGCCGGTGATCGAAGAGCTGAAGCAGAGGAAAATCCCCTTCGTGATCGCAACCGGCTATTCCGAAATGGACATGGAGATCGACCAGATCGGTGCGCTGGGTATGATCCGTAAGCCTTATGGCCGCGATGAGATTGAAAAGGCGCTCGCTCTGGCCGCCCCCGAATAGGCTCCCAGGCTCAAGCGCTCCGGGTCAACAGCGTCACGTCCGCATCACTGAAGTCCAGCGAGGACAAACTGGCGGCGAACAGACACTCGCCCGGCTTGGCTGAAACGGTGCCGTCTTCGCTGCGCACTTCCCCGCTCAATGGCAGAGCCAAGAGCGGTCCCGGATAGGCAGCGACGGCGGCTGCGCCCGGCGCACCGGTTATCCTGTCGAGCCGAAAATGCGGCCCTTCGATCAAGGCTTGGCCGCGCTCCTCCACCGTGCTGCGCAGATCAGCGGGGTATGGACCGCCATCCGCAACCGCCATGGCGCGCTCCAAATGCAATTCGCGCGGGCGGCCATAATCGTAAAGGCGGAAGGTGGTGTCCGAGTTCTGCTGCACTTCGACCAGCGACAGACCCGGCCCAATCGCATGAACCGTGCCTGCGGGCAGGTAGAAAATGTCGCCCGGCTTAGCCTCATGCCAAGTCAGCAAATCTTCGATGGAGCCGTCACGCGCGGCTGCCTCGATCGCTTGCGGGTGAAGGTTTTCATTAAACCCGATGGCAAGGCTTGCGCCCTCCTCAGCATCGAGGACCAGCCAGCACTCTTCCTTACCATCCTCTCCCGGCAGAGCTTGCGCGGTTGAGGGGTGAACCTGGACCGATAATTTCTCGCTCGTGAAGAGATATTTGACCAACAGGTCGGGCATTTCCGGTGGAGGCTCAAACCAGAATCTCACCGATCCGTGTGTCAGCGGGCGCATCGAAGGGCGCTGGCAAGGCATCGCGGCCCCAAACCTTCTCGACCATGCGGGTCGGCAGCTGGCGAAAGGGAGCGGTCATCATCTGGTTCACTGTGACGAAGCGCCGGGCAATTTGCCAACCTTTTGCGCGCCATCGCGGGTGGTGACCAGAACTTCGCCGTCGCTGACAATGATGCAGATATCGTCGAGGCCGACAGCCGAAATGCGCGGTCCGTCGCTCACCGCGAGTGTGTTGTGGCAGCCATCTAGGTCGGCGTCCCCGCGAACCGCATTGCCTGCCTCATCTTGCTCCATCGCATCGTGGAGCGCGGCCCAATTGCCAATGTCCGACCAGCCCATATCGGCGGGCACCATGGCGGCCTTGCGGGTGTTCTCCATCACCGCATAGTCAATCGAGTCCCCCTCAATCGCGCCAAAGATGTCCGCATCGGGGTGGAAGGAGTTGCCCTCTGTACGCCCCTTGGCGACCGCTTCTTGCACAGCACCAGCCATTGCAGGGCGGTGCTCAGCGAGTTCGGCTAGAAGCGCGCCTGCGCGGAAGGCAAAAATACCTCCATTCCAGCTGTATTCGCCGCTTGCGAGATAGGCCTTTGCTCGGTCCAGGTCGGGCTTCTCAACGAATTCAGCGATCGCAAAGCCACCGGGGATCGTCTCTCCGCGGCGCAGATAGCCATAGCCGGTCTCGGGCCGGTCGGGCGCAATGCCGAAGGAGACGAGGTAGTCCTGCGCTGCGAGCGCAGCCGCGGCCAAGGCAGCGCTGCGAAAGGCCGCTTCATCGGCGATGTGGTGGTCGCTGGGGCAAACCAGCATGATGTCGTCAGCGGGGAGCAGGGCAGCGGCGAGCGCGATGGCGGGCGCGGTGTTCTTGGCCGCAGGCTCAACCACGAGGCGATGCTTACCCCCGTGCATTTGCTCTGTGATGAGATCGGCGTGCTTCGGCCCCGCGACGATCATGGGCGCGCCAAAGCGCTCGTGCCCAGCAACCCGGCCCACCGCCTGTTCAAACAGAGTGGTCTCGCCAAGCAGCGGCAGAAAGGGCTTCGGGCGCGCCTTACGGCTCACCGGCCATAGCCGGGTGCCACTGCCTCCGCACAGGATAACCGGGTGGATCACCGGATCAGATGGACGCTCTTGCACCATGGCTGGCTCCTTTAGCAGCGCGGGCGTGTAATGCCAGTTAAGAGGGTGCCCAAGTGCCGCCGGTCTGGCGGATTCTCCGCGCTAACGGGCGCGAAAATCGACCCGGTAGCCATAACGCGCCTCGACCGCATCACCAGCCCTGGTGCGCGCCGGGTTAAAGCGGATCTTCTCAATCACCAGCCCGCATACCAGCGCAGTCGTCGCAGCATCTGCCGTAGTCCGCGCGACCGAGCAATCGCGTGCCCGGCCATCGCGGGTGACGGTAAAGACCACCGTGACAGAGGTTCCGAACCTAGCCGAGCGCCCCCCTTCCGGCACAGGAAAATCGCGCCGCGGGTCAAGATTGCCTGAGCGCACGCTGGGCCGGACGGCCACCCCATTGCCCTGACCAGACCCCTGATTGCCGCTGCCCGTTCCTTCGCCGTCGCCTTGCGCGCCGGTGCCCTCGCCTTCCTCACGCGCGCCAGAGCGGGTCGCGGTGCCGGTGGAAGAGACGCTGGGACGCGGTTCGGGGGAACGCTCAATCCGCGCAGTTGGCGCTGTGACGGGTTGCGGCACAGCCTCTTCCCCCGGCGCGCCTGCTGCGCCTTCGTCAGGTTCTGGCGGCGTGTCCAGCGGTGGGTCTTCAGGCGTGGTCACGATGACAGTGAAGACGCTCGCCACTTCACGCTCCACCGAAGCGGTGAGTTCAGGTGCAAACAAACGGCCCAGACCATACAGCGCAACGACGTGAAACAGCGCAATCGCGCTCAGAAGCGGCCAGCGAGGCCCCTTGGGTTTCCCCTTATAGCGCGAGGGAGCTTTGATCATTTATCCTGTGCCATGGTGAAATCGAAAGCTGTGCAGGGCTTTGACGGTTGGGTCATCAAGCATCGCCCCCATGCTCCCATACCACCTCTGCAAGCAAATGCGATGGGGCGAACAGGTATGGCGCAATGGAAGCGAATTGGTCCAATACTGGAAATAGCGCTCACCGCAACGGCGCGGGCCGTGCGACTGTGCCTGCACAGCGGGTCCGAAATCGGGCTGACCATCCGCGCCCCAAACCGCCCCTGAACCAGCGAATTCTTGCACACGCGCGAGCAGCGCCTCGCAATCTGTTCAAAATGAGGATGCAGCGCCTCGACGAGCGCAGCCTTGCGTACGGATTAGCGGCCGGCATCGGTTATTTTCTGTTGGCGTCCCTTGGGCTGGAAATGTGGTCGATCCACCCCACTCTCGCCAGCGTCTGGGTCTCCAATGCCGCAATCGTTTCGCTTTTGCTGCTGGTTCGGCTGCGCAACGAATTGCCTGTTCTGGTCGCTATCTTTGTCGCCGCATTCGGAGCGCATTACGGCGCTGGAGATGCGCTTGGGACGACCGCAATCCTTGCCGTCGCCCATGTCGTGGATGTGACCATAGTGACCTCGCTCATCCGCAGGTCGAGCGATGATGATGTGGGGAACACACAGATCACCGGGCTAAGCCCGATCTTGCAATTTGGCGGGCTGGTCGGCCCCCTATGCTTTGTCGCCATTGCGGCCACCGCCGTGGGACCGGATTGGAGCACGCTCGCCTTCTGGCTGATGGCGGACAGTATGGGCATGATCCTGATCGTGCCGGCTGCGTTGGTCTCAGCGCAGGCATGGAGGTCGAAAACGCGCCCCCACGCGTCCGTTCTGTTAGGTCGAGTGCTACTGTTGGGCGGAGGTCTGGTCTGGACCTACTTCGTCTTCAAACAGAACCTCTATGCGCTGCAGTTTCTGGTGCCGCCTGTTACCTTGCTCATTGCCTTCAGGATGGGGCCATTGGGGGCTGCCTTGTTCGTACCCGCGCTGGCAGTCGTTGCTGCGCTGATGACCTTCCACGGCATTGGCCCAATCGCGCTGATGGCGAGTGATGGGCAGATCCAGACCTATCTGCTGCAATCCTTCTTCGCGACCAATTTCCTGACCGGCCTTCCCATCGCTGCGATTCTTTCTGGCCGGGCGCAAATGACGAGCGAGCTTACCAACAAGACAAGAGAGCTCGCGCTGCTGACGGAGAGCATTACCGATGCGGTCTTGTGGATCGACCGCGATCACCTGTGCACCTATGCCTCCCCCTCGGTTGAAAGCGTCCTGGGGCTTTCCCCAAGTGACCTGGTCGGGACCCGGATTGCAGATCGGCTGACCAAGGATTCACATGATCAAGTAACCGCCGTCTTCGACAGATTGATTTTCAAGGACAGCGACAAGGAGCGGCTGACCTATCGCCGCTCGATTGATGGCGAAAAGGGCGATCCTGTGTTCATCGAAGCGGATTGCGCAGTTGTCATCGATCCCGAAGATCAGACCCGCACGGGTATCGTCATCTCCGCCCGCGACGTGACCGAGCGCGTGGAACTCGAACTCGAACTGACCCATGCACGCGGAAGCGCGGAAAAAGCCGCTCATGCAAAGAGCGAGTTTCTCGCCAATATGAGCCACGAAATTCGCACGCCCATGAACGGCATGCTCGGCTTTGCCGAGCTGATGCTGCAGGGCGATCTGGACGAGCAGAGCCGCTATCATACCGAAATGATTGTGCAGTCGGGCCGCTCGATGATGCTGCTGCTCAACGATATCCTTGACCTGTCAAAGATCGAAGCGGGCGAGATCATGATCGATCGCGAACCGGTTGATCTTTTTGGCACGATCGAAGAATGCACCGCGCTCCATCGCACCACTGCCGAAAAGAAAGGGCTTTCCCTGCGTTTCAGCGGCGCGGTGAAGCCGGAGGATGAGGAAGCGCTTGGGGCTGGCCGAGTGCCCAAGGCTCCTTGGGCGATGACCGATGGCCTAAGGCTGCGGCAGATCATCCTCAATCTGATCGGCAACGCGCTCAAATTCACCGAACAAGGCGGCGTTGAGGTCGTGTTTGAAAGCGACATGGAACGCTACACCATCGCGGTCAAAGACACTGGCATCGGGATCAGCCCAAGGCGGCAGGAGACGATCTTTGCTCCTTTCACGCAAGCTGAGAGTGACACGGCGCGCCGCTATGGGGGAACGGGCCTTGGCCTTACCATCAGCCGACAGCTAGCTGAACTGTTGGGTGGGACTTTGACCGTTGAAAGCGAGCCCGGGGTGGGATCGATCTTCCGCCTGAGCTTGCCGGCCACTTTTGTCGAGCCACGCGAAGTTCAAAGCAAGATCGACCCGGTGTTCGAACCGTCCGACTTGCCGCAATCAGCGCGGGTCCTGTTGGTCGAGGATCATGACGTGAATCGCCTGTTGGGCGTGGAGATGCTGGAGCGGTGTGGGCAAAGTGTCGCGGTCGCCCACGATGGGCACGAAGCCATCGCAATGGTGATCAATTCGGTGATGCGCGACGATCCCTATGACCTCGTCCTGATGGATATCCAGATGCCTGGCTGCGACGGCTATGCGGCAACGCGTGCGATCCGAGCCGACGGGATTGGCCCAGACCAAATCCCCATTGTCGCTCTCACCGCGAACGCTTTCCCCGAGGACATTGCAGCCGCGCGCGACGCCGGGATGCAAGCCCATTTGGCCAAGCCTCTGGTCTTCGCCGACCTCGCGCGCGCGCTTCAACGCTGGCTGCCAACGCGGATCATCGAAGATGACGCTGAGCCAATTGGCAAGGCCTTGGCATTGCTGCCAGACGAAGGTGAGCAAAGCCAATCTCGCGGTAGCGAGGACGGCACAAGTCAAGCGACGGTCCAGAGAACCGCCTCGCAGCGACCAAGGGGGCAAGCCTTCAAGACCGGCATTTTTGAAGGCAATGCGATTGGCCACTCGGCATACAATCAAGGGGAACCGGCGATTGCGGTGCCAAACATTCCGCCGCTGCGCCATTCGCCCGCCTTGCTAAACCGTTGGACCCAGCGACGCTGTGAGGCCATCGAAGCGGTGCGCGAGGCGCTGGCAAGCGGTGATCTGGTCGATGATGGTCTGGACGAGGATGCGCAGGAAACGCTCGTCCGGCTGGTGCACAAGCTGGCTGGAACGGCCGCCACCTTCGGCGAGCCAGAATTGGGCGATCAGGCAGCCGCACTCGAAAACGCGATCCGGCTGCGCCTCTCCGCTGACGTGCGAGAGGCTCTGGCGTTTGAGCTGCTCAGCGTCGCTGACGACCCTAGGGACGCTGCCCCGATGGCAAACAATTAGAGCCAAACAGAGCCAGCCCAAAAAGAAACGGCGGGACCCTAAGGCCCCGCCGCATCTTGTGTCCGGTTATCCGGCAAGCGTGACGATTAGAACTCGTAACGCGCACCGATCTGGATCCGCCATGCAGAGGCCGAGATACCGATGTCGTTGTCGTCATCAGGGCTGAAGCCGTCGAGCGCGTAGCGGCCCTGCGGGTCAACGTTGACGATCAGACGGTCATCGGGATCAGCGCTGTCCGGATCGTCGATGTTGATGCCACCGTCCACCAGATCGAGGAATTCGGTCCGGGTGCGGCGAATGTTGGCACCGCTATCGATGAAGTTGAGGAAGTTCTCAAAGTCGACAAACAGCTCAATACGATCGTCTGCAAGGCCGGTAAGGCTGCCAATGAAAGGCAGTTCCTGGCTAAAGCGCAGATCAAGGTCGTAGTGCCAGTCGTTCCGGCAAGTGTTCCGTGCCACTGACTCGCCAAGCTCAAACTCACACGCGTCACCGACTTCGCTGGTTGCGAGGTAGTCGAGAAGTGACGTCACCGCTGCATCCTGAGACGCTTGCAGCGCCGCGACCTGAGTGGCCGAGAAGCCGAGACCGCTGAAATCGGTCAGGTTCGGATCATTCACACCCGTCGGGATGTAGAGCAGCGCGTTGTCGTTGCCCGATGCACTGTCAGCAAACACACCGCCACCGTCGAAGGTCAGGCTGTAGGGCGTGCCTTCTTGCGCGCGGAACAGGATCGCAAGACCCGTGTCGAAACCTTCGAAGAACTCTTCGCGGATGAACATCGTTGCGGTGAAGTTGTGCCGCGTTTCGAAGTTCGAAGTAGAATTCGCCGGGTTCTGACGGTCAAAGGCCGCGCTGACGTCGAACGATGACGTCGCCGTCGACGAACCAACGTTACGGAAGTTGGTCGAGTCGGTGAACGCATAGCCGAAGTTCAGTGTGGTCGAGCCACCTTCGGTCAGCAGACCACCATCGAACGTCTTGTTCAGGATCGCCGAGAACACGTGGCTCTCATAGCTGCGACCATTGGTCAGCTGGATGTTGTCATCCCGGCCCGTGCCAAAGCAAGCGGCGGTTAGACCAGTGTAAACAGGAGGCGTACCACCCGTACCCTGCAGCTCAGCGTCACAACCCGCGCGGGTCGCATCGACAGCAGCATAGATCGGACGACCGTCAATCGTGAAGCCGTTAAGACCCGTACGAACATCCGGAGCCTGCGACAGATCGACGAAGTTCAGAGTGTTGTTGAACCGCGAGTAGATGTAGTCGAGGTTCATGTTCCAGTTGCTGAAGAAGCCGGTTTCCGGACCAAACGTGGTCTGGAAGCCCAGGTTCGCACGAGTCACGGTCGGAACGTCGAAGTTTGGATCGGTCGACTGGACGTCCGCAAGGCCGTTGGCAGCGTCGCTTGCACCCGCTGCGATAGCGCATTGCGGGAAGCCGGTGAATACACCGTTGTTCAGAACGTTGAAGGAACCGTCTGCGTTGGTGACTCCAGCACACTCAGCATCGAACGTGCTGCCATTGGCACTCGCAAAGCCGTCATTCGAGAAGGCATTGGAGTAGTACACAACCGGGTCACCGCCCGAGAAGATACCAATGCCGCCGGTCACACGGCTGTCGCGAATAAAGCCTTCGTTGAAGAATTCATACGTGGCCGAGATACGCGGCAGGAAGATCGGGTCAAGACCACCAAAAGAATTGGCATTGGTAAAGCCGTAGCGAGCCAGGAAGTTCGGGTTCGCACGCGGTGCGTCGCCGTCATAGATCTGTGCACGGATACCAGCGGTAATCGACAGCTGATCGGTCGCCTGCCACTCATCCTGAGCGTAGAAAGAGTAGATCGTCCGGCCAAAACGCGCAGCGGCATTGTTGATGTCGCCGTCAAGGCTAGTTGCGATGGTCGCACCACCGAGAGGCCCGCCGCCGACGAGATCATCGACATCGCCGAACACGCTCGAGAAACCGCCCGGCGCAACGTTACCCGCTTCGAAGTTGTCGAGACCGTCGAAGAAGATCGTACCGGTTGCGTTGATGGCGAACAGGTTGAAGATCTCGAGGTCGTTCACTTCGACACCGAACTTCAGGAAGTGGCCTGAGCCTGCATCCACGTTCATTTGGAAACGCGCCTGATCGATCTTCGTGTCGAGCTGGTTTGCCGAACGGAAGATGCCCGGACCGGTCGACAGGAGGCCGTTCTCGGTCGAGGTGCCATCCGGAGCCACGCCAACGGCGAGACGAACGGTCGGGTTGGCCGACTGCGCTTCGCCAAAGCCCAGCGGGCCCTGAACGTCACCAACTTCTGCACGGCTGACGCGCAGCTCAGTCGAAATCGTGTCGCTCCAGTCGGAGTAGAGACGAACCGAGTAGTAGTCGGAGAGCGTGCCTTCATCTTCGAAGCTGTTGAAGCCGGTGAGGTTCTGGCCACCGAAATCGCTTTCGATGTTGGTTTCTTCGAGACGCTGATAGGTGGCCTCAAGACGGTGATCATCGTTGATGATGGCGTCGATACGACCAAAGTAGCGGGTTGAAGCCTCTGCCAGCTGGGTCGGGTAGCCGCCAATGTCCTGACCGTACACGTCGCGCGCGATCTGCGCGAAACGGTCGAACTGAGCCTGGCTCACAAAGTCAGCTTCGTTGGTGAAGCCGCCGCCAGCCGGGCCGAAGTTGTTGCCGTCGCCAAGGTCGGTTTCTTCGTAACCGAACGAGAAGAACAGACGATCAGGAATGATCGGACCGTTTAGGGTCACACCCCAGCGCTTTTCCGAGCCGGCATTCAGCGGACGACCGTCGATCTCGTCAGCGAACAGGCCTTCGTCGAAATAGGTGTAGAAAGCCGAGCCGTGGAACTTGTTGGTACCCGACTTGGTCACAACGTTGACGAGACAGCCGGTGAATTCCGAATACTCAACGTCGAACGGAGCGAACTCAACCGAGGTCTGCTCCACTACGTCAAACGGAAGCGGCAGCGCATTACGCGCTGCAAACGGCGTGCCGTTCAGGCCGAAGACGTCAGCCTGTACGATGCCGTCAACGGTGAAGGTGTTCGAACGGTCGTTACCGCCGAGGCAGGAAACACGATCGACTTCGTTGGCGCGGTCAAGGCTGACACGCGGGTCGATACGGATGATGTCGCGAATGTCACGGGTGATCGACGGGAAAGCTTCGAGCGTTTCGGTGTCAAATGCGGTACCCGGACCAACAGCAACCTGAGTAACCTGTGCGCGGGCGCCGGTGACGACGATGGTGTTGCCGGTTGCGCCTTCGGAAAGAGTGAAGGTGAAGCCGGTGTTACCCGAAATATTGGTGAACACGTCTTCAACCGTCTGACCTTCGAAACCCGAAGCGGTGACAGTGATGGTGTATGGGCCACCGGGAGGCAGCGACTGGACGCGGAAGTTGCCGTCATTGCCAGCAGTGGCAGTGCGGGTCTGCGACGTACGCTCGTCAACGATGGTGACCGTTGCGCCGGCAATCGGACCGCCATTGGCGTCGGTTACGGTGCCTTCGACACCCGAGGTAATCTGCTGCGCTGCGGCTGGAGTGGCGATGGTCGCCGCCGCAGTCAGGCTGACTACGCTTGCTGCAAGAAGATATTTGATTTTCATGGATCAAAGCCCCTGATCGCTAGTGGAGAGAGAGTAGGATGTATTCGTACTCGCGCGGCGCTAGCTTCGCCGCACTGCACAAAAGAGACAGATTTGTGACAGTTGTGTGACTCCGCCTCAGGCTCCGACCTCAGAGCGCTTTGTCCACAGCTCCAAAGGCCCGCAAACCCCCGGTTTTCCAAGGGGCAGAGCGCTTGTGTTGCATCCAAGCCACGAAATTCGGGTTTTTTAGCGCCTCGACCGTTTGACGCGCATATTGCTCGCCTTGCCGACGAGGCCCTCTGAGTCGCTCTCAACAGCGCTTCGAGTCGCGCTTTTGGCGATCAGGCGAGATTGATCTCGCGCAGGCGTTGTTGGAGGAAATCATGCGCCGTAATCGCCGGCTGCGGCGCGGCATCATCCGCCGCCGCGCATGCCTCTAACGGGGTAATCAGGAAGTCCGGACGGAAGTGCAGGAAGAACGGCATCGAATAGCGTGAGCGCAAAGCCGCCTCGCCGCTTGGGTTCACAACGCGGTGAGTTGTTGAGCGCAAGGTGCCCGCCGTCAGCCGCTCCAGCATATCGCCGACATTGATGACCAGCGATCCTTCTTCGGCATAGACGGGGTGCCACTCGCCAGACTTAGTGAGCAGTTGAAGCCCGGCTTCCTCTGCACCCAGCAAGAGCGTGATTGTGTTGATGTCGCCATGTGCCGCTGCGCGAATCGCACCTTCGGGCGCATCAGGCCCAAGCGGCGGATAATGCAGCAGGCGCATCACTGAATTGCCGTCTTCGACCGTGGGCGCAAAGAAATTGCGCTCCAGCCCGAGATGCAGCGCGATGGCTTCAAGCACGCGCAGACCGGTCGCTTCGAAGGCGGCGTAAAGCTCGGAGAAAGTCTCCTTGAATCCCTCGACTTCGGCGGGCCAGACATTCGGGCCCATATATTCAGCAAGGTCATGGTCGGCCGGCAGGCCACGCCCTACATGCCAGAATTCCTTAAGGTCGAAGACATCGGCGTCCTTGGCCTTCTCAGTCCCGAACGGCGTATAGCCGCGCGCGCCGCCGCCACCTTCGATCTTGTAAGCGCGCTTCACATCCTCTGGCAGGGCAAAGAAGGCCTTCGAGGTCGCTTCGGCGCGCTCGATAAGCTCTTGCGGAATGCCGTGGTCGCGCACGACCGCGAAGCCGAATTCGCCAAAGCTGCGGCCAAGCTCATCGGCAATGTCTTCAAGCGGCTGAGCGAGCGATACGGAAGCAATGTTGATCTGTGTCATGGCTTCTATTTAAGCGGACCACGCTATAGCGGCAAGAAAATGCTCGCGAGCGCTGCGCTCATCAGGTTTGCCAGACTGCCGGCGGCGAGAGCCTTCAAACCTAGCTTCGCGATCACGGGACGCTGATTGGGAGCAAGGCCGCCCGTCACCGCCATCTGGATCGCGATCGAGGAGAAGTTGGCAAAGCCGCACAGCGCAAAGGTCACAATCGCGCGGCTGCGCTCGGTCAGTTGGCCATCCGTCATCGCGCCAAGGTCAATGAAGGCAACGAACTCGTTGAGCACGATCTTTGTGCCGAACAGCCCGCCAGCGATCTTCGCCTGCTCCCAATCGGCAATCCCGATCAGGAACATGACAGGCGCAAAGATATAGCCGACCAATTTCTGAAAGCTGATCGTGCTGAGCCACTCCGCCGTCTCCGGCCCGAACGGCACGCCGATCCCCGCCGCTGCTGCGACGAGCCAGCCGCCCGCCCCTGCCAGCATCCCGTTGGCAAGCGCCACCAGAGCCACAAACACCATAACCATCGCACCGACCGCAACGGCGAGCTTGACGCCGGTCTGTGTGCCTTGAGCGGCGGCTTCGATAATGTTTGCAGGGCGATGACCCTCTTCAAAGGTCTCCGCCATCAGCACTTCATCAGGCTTGCCACTCTCGGTGATGGCTGCCGGACCGCCCGCGCTGATGCGCGCTTGGGGGAGTTCAACCTCCTCGCCATTATTGCCCACCATGGTCACGCGAGTCTGCTCATCAGGAGCGACGCTTTTTGCGGTTACGCCGGCAGCGGCCACCGCGACATTGGTTTCTTCAGCCGGAGGTTCAATCCGGTCGGGCATGATGATTTTCGCCATCAGTATCCCGCCGGGCGCAGACATAAAGGCCGCGGCGAGCAGGAAGGGCACAGCTTCGCTGCCGATGAAGCTGGCATAGGCAGCAAGGATCGTACCCGCGACCCCTGCCATACCGACCGCCATTAGGGTAAAGAGCTTCTCTGGCGGAAGGGCTGCAAGATAAGGCCGCACGACCAGCGGACTTTCGGACTGGCCGACGAAGATGTTCGCCGCGCTACCCAAAGCCTCAACCTTGCTGATCCCCGTGATCCAGCCAATCGCTCCGCCGACCCAGCGCACCAGCCGCTGCATGATGCCGAGGTGGTAGAGGATCGAAACAATCGCAGCGAAGAACACGATCACCGGCAAAGCGGCGATGACAAATGCGCTGGCAAAGGGGTTAGCGTCCATCGGGCCGAATACGCTCTCAATCCCGATAATCGAGAAATCGAGCAGCGCGATCACACCGTTGGACAGCCCTTCGATGATCGCCACGCCAATATCGGTCCGCAGCACCAGCAGCGCCATGAAAGCCTGCAAGCCGAAAGCCGCGCCCACGACACGCAGATTGATGCGGTTCTTCCCATTGGAGAGCGCAAAGGCGATTCCCAGAATCGCGATGATCCCGATAAGGCTGAAGAGGATCGAAGTAACACTTTCAGACACGGCCAGCTTGTCCCGGTAGCTATCGTAAGATGTGCGTAAGGGGCGGTCGCATGCGAACCTATGCCCCGTCTGTGCCAAGGCGTGGCAGCTTGCGCGCCCGCGTGCAAGAGCGGCGTTGGGCTTGGCAGTTGACAGCTTCGACCCCGCCGCTTCCTTTTTGGCAAGCGCTCGCTTAGGCCTCCTTTATGACTGAGACCCAAGACACTCCGCCCGAGCCCAAAGCGATCAACATGCCGCTTGGCCTGTTTGTCTTCACGCTACTGTATGGCGGGATGACGATCCTTGCTGGGGTCATCGCGTTTAAGCAGGTGCAGCTATGGCCCAGCTCGCTTGCGGTGGAGAGCGGTATCTTTGCCTTCCTCTTGCTGGTGGTGATCTCCAGCACGCTCGCGCAGCTTTACGGCAAGGACGTGGCGCAAAGGATCGTTTGGTGGGGCTTCCTGCCCTTGGGTCTGTCGGCGGCGATCATCTTCCTCGTTCTGAGCTTACCGCCTTCACCTGAGATGGTGGACTTCCGCGCTGAAGATTTGGCCGCTTTTGAGCGCGTGCTGGGGCAGACACCGCGTATTATGTTGGCTGGCCCTGCTGCCTACATCGTCTCCCTCCTCCTCAACATATGGATCTTCGACAAGCTGCGCGGCGACAAAGAGAACTCCACCATGGGGCTGATGATCCGCGGCGCGATTGCCTCTGCGCTGAGTCAGGCGGTCGATTCGGTGATCTTTGTGACGCTCGCCTTCTACGGCCAGTTCGACATCACCGACCTGTTGATCGGGCAAGTGGTTGCCAAGGTCACGCTAAGCCTGGTGCTGGTGCCGTTCCTCATCACGTTCGGCGTGAAAGCAGCGCAGTGGCTCGATGCGCGAGAGGCCGCCAAGGGTGAGGCAACGGGCTAACTCAGTCGACCAAACCGCTATTCGCCTCGCTAAGCGTCACTTTTGGCGCTGGCGTCTCGCACCCCTGCGTTCTATCCCTTTTTCAAAGCCGTGCGCATGGGCAGCGGCGAGAGACGGCAAGTTACAGGGGTCAAGCACAGTGAAGCGCCTACTCGGTTGGATCAGACGCCACCCTATCATTACGGCCATCGGCCTAATTGTCTTTCTGCTCATCATCGGCTCGCTTCTCATGCCGAGCGAGCGCGACTACGAATATGTCAGCGAGGAGGTGAGCGAAGGCGAAGTGACCCGCGTGGTTTCCGCCAGCGGAACCCTGCGGGCGCTCAATACAATCAATGTTGGCGCAGAGGTTTCAGGCCAAATCACCGCCGTCTACGTTGACTTCAACTCACCCGTTCAAGCGGGACAATTGCTGGCTGAGATCGACGCCACCCGCCCCCGCGCCCGTGTGACTCAAGCCCGCGCGCAGGTCGATTTGGCCCGCGCCAGCCTTGCTCAGGCCGAAGCCTCCATCGTCCGCTCACGCACCGATGTCGAAGTCCAGCAGCGCGAGTATGATCGACGTGAGGAGCTGGCGGAGAAAGGCTTTGTCTCGACCGCTGGACTCGACCAGGCGGAGAACCTGCTGGTCGCCGCCAAAGCCTCGCTTAGCAGCGCGCAGGCTCAGGCCCAAAGCGCGCGTGCTCAGATCGCGCAAAGTCAGGCAGAACTGCGATCCGCTGAGCTAGACCTCTCCCGCACCCGCATCATCGCGCCCACCAGCGGCGTGGTGATCGACAAGCTGGTTGAGCCGGGAACAACCGTGGCCGCCAACTTCCAGACCCCCAACCTCTTCACCATCGCCGCCGACACCAGCCGGATGCAGGTGGAGGCGGCGGTGGATGAGGCGGACATTGGACAGATCCGGCAAGGGCAAACCGTGCGCTTCACGGTCGATTCCTACCCTGACGATACGTTCGAGGCCTCCGTCCAGCAGATCCGGCAATCCGCCACGCAAAGCGGCACAGCGGTGAGCTATCTGGTGATCCTTGACGTCGACAATTCCGACGGGCGCTTGCTCACCGGCATGACCGCTAATGTCGATATCATCACCGGGCTGATGGAGGACGTTCTGCGCATTCCGGTCGCCGCGACCCGCTTCATCCCGCGCGACGGCGATGGCGAGCGTGAGGCAGAAGAAGACGGCAATGCGGGGGAAGATGACAGCAAACAGGTCTATGTCTGGGTGCCGGGCGACGATCCCTACATGCCGCGCCGGGTTCCGGTTGAAACCGGCCTTCAGGGTGAGGATTACGTCGAGATCACCGGCGGCCTCGACGAAGGGCAAAGCGTCTACATTCGCTCGCGCAGCCTCAATGAGAGCGGCGGCTAGAGGCGTATATGGCCACCCCCGCCACTCGCGATCCCGGTGCAGGACAGGCCCTTGTCCAGACACGCGAGCTGGTCAAAACCTATGAGCTGGGCGGCGAAGTCATCCATGCGGTCAATGGCGTCTCGCTGACCATCAATCGCGGCGAATATGTTGCGATTATGGGCACCAGTGGCTCTGGCAAATCGACCTTCATGAACATGATCGGGTGCTTGGACAGTCCAACCAGCGGGCAGGTTCTGATCGACGGCACGCCGACCGAACATATGTCGAGTGATGAGCTCGCTTTGCTGCGCAATCGCAATATCGGTTTCGTATTTCAGCAGTTCAATCTGCTCGCCCGGACCTCCTCGATCGACAATGTCGCGGTGCCGCTGATCTACGCCGGAGTCGACACCGCCACGCGGCGAGAGCGGGCGACCGCGAAGCTGATCGACATGGGGTTAGGCGACCGGCTGCTCAACACGCCGGCCAAGCTATCCGGTGGTCAACAGCAACGCGTCGCCATTGCCCGCGCGCTGGTGACAGAGCCGCTGATGCTGCTCGCCGATGAGCCAACCGGTGCGCTCGACACTCGTACAAGCGAGGAGATCATGGCCATCTTTGAGCAGCTCAATGCGAGCGGGATCACTGTGATTGTCGTGACGCATGAGGACGACATCGCCGACCACGCCAAACGCCGCATCCTCTTTCGCGACGGCAAGGTGATCGAAGATCGTCCGGTTGAGAACCGCACCATCGCCGCAGAGGCTGAGCGGCAAGAGGTGCCATCATGAGCGCGGACGCCTCCCCTTCGCGTGTCGGCCGCTTCTTCGCCAGTTGGGGCGTCAACATTGCCATCGCGCTGACAGCTCTGCGCACCAATCTGATGCGATCAATCCTGACGATGCTGGGCGTGATGATCGGAGTGTTTGCCGTGACTCTGGCCGTTGCGGTCGGGAATGGCGCGCAGGAATCGGTGATGAATTCGATCAATTCCTTTGGCTCCAACATGGCGATTGTCATTCCGGAGCCCGACAATGAAGGGGGACGGCGAAGCTTTGACCGTGGTCGCCTGACCCAGCGCGACCTGCGCGCGATTGAGCGCGAAGTTCCCGGTATCCGCGCCACCGCGCCTCAATTGCGCAACGGGCTGGATCTGGTGGCGTCCGGCACCACCGCTTCAACCACCGGCGTCGGCACAACGCCGGGTTTCGGCATTATCACCAACCACCCGGTCGATCGCGGACGCTATATCTCAGACGCCGACGTCCGCTCGGCCGCACGCGTCATGGTGCTGGGCCGCACGACCTCAGAGACTTTGTTTGGAGAGTTCGACCCGGTCGGAGAGAATGTGCGCGTCAATGGCGTGCCGTTCCAAGTGATCGGCCTGCTGGAGGAAAAGGGATCGACCTTTGGCGATGACAATGACGACACTTTGATCATCCCCATCTCCACCATGCGCCAGCGCTTTGTTGGCGACACGTTGCCGGGGCCGGACGACCTACAGCTGGCCTTTGTCGGGTTTGAGGAAGGCGCCTCGCTCTCACAGGGCAAAGAGGATATCCTCAACGTGATGGAGGATCGCTACCGCGTGGCTGAAGGCGATATCAATCCGTTCCGGGTGCGCACGACGCAGGAATTTATGGAGGAGAGCCAAGCCATCACCGGTATCTTGCAAGCGGTGCTGGTGGCGATTGCTTCGATTTCGCTGCTGGTCGGCGGGATCGGCATCATGAACATCATGCTGGTCAGTGTGACCGAGCGCACCCGTGAAATTGGCCTCAGGATGGCTCTGGGTGCGCGCAAGAGCGATATTCGCAATCAGTTCCTGGTCGAGGCAGCGGTCCTGTGTGTTCTTGGCGGAGGGGTGGGCCTTGTCTTTGCTTGGGTGAGCGGCGCGGCGTTGACCGCCTATGCCGATTTCCCGGTGCCGATTGGCGTTGGCGTTGCGCTGGGTGCCCTCGCATTCTCGGCCTTCTTGGGGCTGCTGTTCGGCAGCTACCCAGCGGTCAGAGCTTCGCGACTGTCACCGATTGAGGCTTTGCGAACCGAGTAACTGCTTCACACCATCAGGTTCGGGCTCGCCGGGATAATCGTCGCGGCATAGAGCACGCTCGAGATGGCGACGGAGAGAACGGCGGCGAAGAGGTTTTGAGCGGTCAACATGGTTCAAGTTCCTTTGGATTTGAGCTTGTGATTTAAGCGAAGAGGCCGGGGCTGGCGGGAATGATCGCGCTGGCGAACAGGACGGCTGAGATCGACGCGGCAAAGACGGCGGCGAACAGGCTCTGAGAAGTTTGAGTAGCGAACATTTGAAAGTCTCCTTGGTTGAATTTCGTCTGCCTTCGGGGTGTTCCCGTTGGATGAATTCAACTTTGCAGGAGCTGTGCCAAACTCGCGGAATGGCGGATTTCCGGGCTTTCCCGGCTAGCGGTACTGCACCATCCGCGAGGCAATTCCACACACTTGGCGTAAAATCCCAACCCTTGGGATTGCGATTTCGCGAGGCTCTATCGCACGCGGCGAATGGTGAGCATCAACCCGCCTGCAAGCAGTGCTGCCAGAGCCATCACAGCAAAGATAACACCCAGCGCATGGGCGACCTCGTCCACGCCGAACGCCATCAGCGCAATGCCCGGAGCGATGATCGCAGGCAGAGTGTTCGACAGGTTCATCACGCCTAGCAGCGCCCCTCGCCGCGCATTGCCGCTCACCAGCTGCGCCACCAAAGCCGTATCGATCGACAGAAACGCTGCAAGCCCGATCTGAAACAGACCATAGCCGATCACGAAAAGGACCGGATGCGGGGCGAGCGCGAGCAGTCCCATTCCGCTTGCAAAGATGCAGGCAGCGATGAACAGCGGCCCTCGTCGTGAGGCCCGCAAATCGGAAAGGGTCCCGCTCAACAAAGTTGCGAAGATCGCGAATATGGCGGTGGGGGCCGTTAAAATCGCGAGCACCTCGCTCGGGCCGATATCGGACCAGACCTCGTCACCCCCTCGGGTCGCCGCGATATAGATATAGATGTAGCTGATGACGAAGGCCGCACCGGTCTGGATCAACAGCCGGGCGGTCCATGCACGCAGGAAGTCGGTCATGATCGAGGTCTGGCTTCCCTCTGCCTGCGAGCCAACCTCGACGTCCTCATCAAAGACACGTTCGAACTTCCAAGTCAGCAAGAGCGGCGTGATGCAAACAACCGCCATCGCGCCCACCCAGATAAAGGCGCGGACATCATCTTGCGGGAAGGCCCAAGCGATGGGAACGATCAACAAAGTCGATGCGGGCAAGGCCGCGTTGGCGAGCCCCCCGATCCGGCCCTTTTGTGCATTTGGGATGTGGTCGGCCATGACCGCGCTAAGCGGAGCAAAGCAGCAATTGAGCGCGATCTGGAAGAAGACGAGCGCAGCAAAGAGAGCGGCGACGGAGTGCGCCATGGCAAAGCCTATATAGCTGAGTCCGATCAATGCCGTTCCGACAGCGATCAACCCACGCCTGTTGCCAAAGCGGCTGAACCAGCGGTCACTAAGCGCCCCGCCGGCAATGTTGGAGAGCCCTGCCACCACACCTCCCGTCAGGAGCAGCGCGGAAAGAACAGTGGCTGCGTCTGGGCCCGCCAAAACCTCAACCCGGCGCGGCAGCAGCAGGACAAGCAGCGGCATGAAGGCGAGGTGCACGCCCAGGAAGGCCAGGCCATAAGTCCAAATGATTGTCGGGGAGAGCGCCCCGTCCGCTTCGCCGTTCGTCACGTTAGGGTGGCAGGAACCGGACCCGTGCTCTCACGTCGGATGAATTCGAAGGGCAGCTCAAACCGACCGCTCGACGCCTCGCCAGAACTTGCGGCAATCAGGCCTCGGCATGCCTGCGCGATCATCGCTGCTGTGGGCTGGCGGATTGCGGTCATTGGTGGGACGGAAAGCCGGACGCCGGGCGTGTCTTCAAAACTGATGATCGACAGATCTGAAGGCACTTTCAGCTTCAGACGGTCCGCTGTGTGGAGCACGGCAAAGGCCATTTGGTCGTTGTCGGCGACAATGGCAGTCGGACGTTCCTCACCCGTCAACCATTGGCGCGCGACATCTCCGGCAGCATCGAACCGGAAGTCTGCCTTGCCGATCCGATGTTCTTCAAGAGGGAGGCCCTGCGCTTGCAAAGCATCGCGATAGCCAACAAGGCGCTTTTGCGAGTTCCCGTATTCAGGCGAGCCGGCCAGATAGGCAATGCGGCGATGACCCAGATCGATCAGGTGCCGGGTCGCCGCGTGCCCCGCACCCACTTCATCCATGCAAACATCAACAAACGCGCCCTGTGTCCGGCGGCCGATGCGCGCACACTCAATCTCTTTTTCGACGAGAAGCTGTGCCAGCGCTTCGTTGTCGCTGTGCGGAGGAGTGAGGATAACGCCATCGGGGCGCAGCTCTGAAATCACCTTGAGCAATTGCTCTTCCGCCAGCGCGGTTTCCGTATCGATCAGTTCGAACACCATGTGATAGCCGTGCTTCTCACACTCGGTCATGCCGCCAAACAGCATCTGGTCAACCCAGTCATTGCCGCGCCCTGCACGCCAGTTTTCATAGGTGCGCTGGCGGTCATTGATGGCAAGGATCAGGTAAGAGCGCGCACTGCGCATCCGGCGGGCAGAGATATTAGGCACATAGCCAAGCCGATCAATCGCCTCTTCCACCTTCTCGCGTACTGCAGGCTTAACATTAGGCCCTTTGTTGAGCACGCGCGAAACGGTCTGGCGCGACACGCCAACATCGCGCGCAACGTCCCTGATTGTCACATTCTGCTTGGTCGCCATGCTAGCGGCCCTTCTCCCATCCGTGTCCATATGGACACATTATTTGTGCAAACTCAAGCACATTGTGACCGGTCACAAATTTCTCTTGTGACCGGTCACAATTGTCGATACCTACACAGGTCTAGCGCTCCATAGAGGGCGATTCAGGGGAGAGTACACATGCGTCGTTTCGCCGCCGCCCTTGCCTTTGGGGCTTCTTCAATTGCCTTGTCTGTGCCTGCTATGGCGCAGGATGCGTCAGTTTCTTCAGATGAAGAAGCAGGTGACGATCAGGACAATGCGATCATCGTCACCGCTGACCGTCGTGAACAGGATTTGCAGGATTACGCCGGGACCGCCGCCGTATTCCAGGGCGATGACCTGCGCGCTCGCGGCATTCAGGACATCACCGATTTCAACGATGAGCTGCCCGGCCTGACGGTCGCCAACAATGGCGGCAACGTCGAAATCTGGATCCGCGGCGTCGGCTCCTCCAACAACACGGAGCTGGGCGATCCAGCCGCCGCCTTCCACTATGACGGCGTCTATGTGCCGCGTCCTGCGGGGATTGGTTCAGCCTTTTTCGATATTGAACGCGTCGAGGTGAATGTCGGACCGCAGGGCACTCTGCGTGGCCGCAACGCACTGGCAGGCTCGGTCAATGTCATCGCCTGGAAACCCGGCCTTGGCGTGTGGGACGCCAATGTTGAAGTCGGCTACGGCAATTATGGTGCCTTCGAAGCGCGCGGCATGGTCAACGTGCCGGTTGGCGACAATGCAGCCATCCGCGTCGCTGGCATGTTCAACAAGAACGACAGCTATTACAACAATGTTGGCCCCGTCCAAGGCGTCGATGTGGCGGAGGCGCGCAATAATAAAGCGGTGCGCGGCCAGTTCCTTTGGGAGCCTACAGATCGCCTCTCGATCCTGATTGCGGGTGACTACATCCACGAAGAGGGCACCGGCTACACCGGCACCAACTACGCAGGGCCGCTCGGCAATGGCATCCTGCCTGAGGAGATCGAGAATCCGCGCGACGTGATCGCCAATGCCTTCACCCCGGATGAGGATATCAAGCATTGGGGCCTGCGTGCCACGATCACCTACGAAGCCGATCCCTTCACGATCGAGTTCACGTCCAGCTATCGCGATTTGCTGCGTGATTACGACGCAAACGTTCCGCTGACGCCGTTCTACCCCGGAGTAATTGAAGACCTTTCGCAGCGCGACAATATCTTCACCGCTGATCCCGATGACGTGATCACCGATCCGATCATTCTGGAAGAGAACCTCGACAATTTCTCGCGCTTTCAGTTCATCACGGACTCCGAAAGTTATTACAACGAGCTGCGGATCTTCAACTCAGACGGCCCGTTCATCTGGTCGCTGGGCGGCATGTATTTCCGCGAGAACCAATACGCCTTCCTCGCCTCCACTGGTGACCGTGGCCTGTTCTTCCAAGGGGTTGAGTTCAACAACCCGGATGTGAACTCGGAAAGCTGGTCGCTCTATGGTGACTTCACCTATGAGGTGAACGAGAATTTCCGCGTCACTGCGGGCATTCGCTACACCGATGACGAGAAGAGCCGCCAAGGTGTGGCCGCTCGCTATGGCCTTGCGCTGGGTGGCGGCAGCTTTGAGTGCTGTGGCGGCGTTCGCTACGGTACGGAAGGCTTCGAGTTTGCCGGCAAAGACCGGACGATCTTCGATCCCGACACAAATGGCGATGGCACAATCAGCCAAGAAGAAATTTTTGCCTTCCAGCTCGACGGTGTGCGCCAGTTCGGTGCGCGCGACAATCTGGGGGACATTCTGGAGGCGGGTCCACAAGGCTTTTATGTTGGAGCAAATGGTGAGTTTGTGACTTCGCCTTGCATCGACACGATCTCGTTCGACAGCTTCTTCTGCGAAGGCTTTACCAACGACGACAATTGGTTTGGCAGCGGCAACCCGGCCAACCCGGGCCTGTTCACCTTTCAGGTGCCGTTCGAAGGACAGATCTTCATCCAGGATGGAGAAATCAACGACGACTTCATCGATTGGCGTCTGCGTCTGGAATACGATCTTACGCCGGACAATCTGCTCTACGCCCTGGTCGCCAGCGGCCACAAATCGGGCACCTTCAACGACAATCTGGGCACCAACGGCTTCCTGCCAACCACCGATACAGAGAACGTAATCCTCTACGAAGTGGGCTCGAAGAACGAATTTGACATCGGCGCAATCCGTGGTCGCTTGAACGGTTCGCTGTTCTACAATGACTACAAGGACCAGGCCTTCAGCGCTCTCTTGTCGGTGGAAACGATTGCTGACTTCGAGCTTGAGCAGGGCGAAATTGTCGAAGTGGGTGACGACGTCAGCCTTGCGCTGATCGTTGGCTACACCTTCAACGCCGCGGATTCCGAAATCTACGGCGCCAATATCGAAGGCGGCCTGCAATTCCCGGGCGGCTTCAATTGGGACTTCAACCTGTTGTGGCTCGAAGCCAAGATCAACAATGCAGAGCCGATCCCTGATGGTCGCTTCCAGCCGGACGTTGAGGCCGTTGGCTTCCGCGACATCTCGGGCAAGCGCCTACCGCGTACGCCGCGCTGGCAGTTCAACACTGCGATCAGCCAAGCGATCGACGTGCCGACCGGCGTGTTCGATTGGGTTGTCTCAGCCGGTTATCGTTCGGACACGTTCCAGACGATCTTCAACTCCGAAGATTTCGACCAGCCGGACGATCCGCGCCTTCGTCTGAACGATGTGGTCGAGGGTTACTGGACCTTCGACCTGGGTGCCGGATACACCCACGGCGAAGACGGCAAGCTGCGTTTCGAAGCTTACGTCAATAACCTCACCAACCAAGAGCGCGAGGCTGCGATCATCATCACGCAGTTCGACAATACGCGCTTCTTCACTCGTCCGCGGACATACGGGGCGCGCATTCGCCTCCAGTTCTAAATGCGGACCAAATGGGGCGGCAGGCAGATGTGCTTGCCGCCCTTTTTGTCTCACTTGAGCTCCCAATTGGACGAATGAGAGATGATTAGGATCACTCTGGCGGCGCTGTTCGCCACAAGCCCCCAAGCCGCACCAGAGGCGGCTTCTCAGCAACCAACTCCGCAAGCGCAGGCGCAGGATGCTCCAGCAGTTGAGCCTCATCGCGCTCCTGATGGATATGAGCTGGTCTTTGCTGATGAGTTCAACACCGGCACGCAGCCTGATCCCGCCAAATGGTACTATGACACCCATCGCAACGCCGAAGGGTGGTACAATAACGAGCTCCAATATTACGCCGCCAACCGCAGCGAGAATGCGCGGGTGGAGAACGGCCACCTGATTATCGAAGCGCGCCGGGAGGATGTCTCGTCCGAGGGCTTCCCCGATTTCGGCGGGCAGGATTACACCTCCGCCCGCCTCACCACGCAGGAACGCGCCGCCTGGACCTATGGCTTCTTCGAAGTGCGCGCCAAGCTGCCATGCGGGCGCGGCACATGGCCCGCCATCTGGATGCTGCCTGAGGATCAGAGCGTCACTTGGCCCAATGGCGGTGAGATCGATATTATGGAGCATGTCGGATACGAGCCGGGCGTGATCCACCACTCGGTTCACACCAAGGCGTTCAACTTCAGCCGTGGCACGCAAAAGACGACGGCCCACGAAGTGCCCACCGCCTGTGATCAGTTCCACCGCTATCAACTGCTGTGGCGCGAGGATCTGCTGGTCTTTGCAGTAGACGACGCGCCCCGCTTTGCCTTCCGCAAGGAGCGTGACGGCAATTCGCGCTGGCCCTTCGACCACGACATGCATCTACTGCTCAACATCGCCGTTGGCGGCGATTGGGGCGGGCGCGAGGGTGTCGCCGAGGATGCCTTTCCGCAGACCATGATTATCGACCATGTGCGCGTCTATCAGCGCCAAGAGGAGAGTGAGTAATGAAGCGCCTGACTGCGACCCTGCTTTGTGCGAGCATGCTCGCCGGCTGCACGGCGGCGTCGAACACCGCGCCGCAAAGCGTTTCCTCGACGCCCGTTGAGAGCGTTTCCCTAACCGGAGAAGCGCAGCTTGAAGCCTTGCTCGCGCAGATGAGCCTTGAGCGCAAAGTTGCGCAGTTGATCATGCCCGATATTGGCTCGATCACGCCGGAGGATGTCGCGCGGTATCGCTTCGGAACCGTTCTGAATGGCGGCAATTCGGGTCCGAACAACAATGACCTCGCGCCTGCCGAGGAGTGGTTGGAACTGTCCGATGCCTATTGGGATGCCTCGCTGGAGCCGCTGCCTGATGGCGAAATTCCGATCCCCGTCCTGTGGGGGACGGACGCGGTGCACGGCCACTCGAACATCATCGGCGCGACAATCTTTCCGCACAATATCGGCCTTGGCGCGACACGCGATCCGAACCTGATCCGCCGCATCGGCCAAGCCACTGCGGTTGAGATCGAAGTCACCGGCATCGACTGGACTTTCGCGCCCACCGTGGCCGTCGCGCGCGATGACCGCTGGGGCCGCACTTACGAGAGCTATTCCGAAGACCCTGCCCTCGTCTCCCAAATGGGCGCAGCGATGGTTGAAGGGTTGCAAGGTGCTCCCGGCTCAGGCGATCACCTCGGCGAAGGCCGCGTCGCAGCGACCGCAAAGCACTTTTTCGGTGATGGCGGGACCGAGCAAGGCGTCGACCAGGGCGATGTGAACGGTGATCTGCAAGAGTTGATGGCGATCCACGCCGCGCCCTACCCCGCTGCCATCGAAGCGGGTGTCGCCTCGATCATGGCGAGCTTCAACTCGATCAACGGGCGCAAGATGCACGGCAACGGTCCGCTGTTGACCGGGGAGCTGCGCGGCAATCTGGGCTTTGACGGGCTGGTTGTCGGCGACTGGAACGGCCACGGCCAGATCCAGGGCTGCACCAATTCCGATTGTCCGCAGGCGCTGCTCGCCGGCCTCGACGTCTATATGGTGCCAGAGGAGTGGAAGCCGCTTTATGAGAACCTGATTGCGCAGGTTAAGGACGGCACAATTCCGATGGAGCGCCTCGACGAAGCGGTCATGCGCGTTTTGCGAATGAAGCAGCAGCTCGGCATGTTGGACGATAGCGCACAGCGTCCTTCTGAGCGCGTCAATGCAGGCCAATGGCAGATGCTGGCCTCGGACGAACATCGCGCCATTGCGCGCGAGGCCGTAGCGAAATCGCTGGTATTGCTTAAGAACGACGGGGTGCTTCCGCTGAAGCCCGGCGCGAATATCGTCGTCGCAGGCTCAGCGGCTGACAACATTCCGCAGCAAGCCGGTGGCTGGTCAATCACTTGGCAGGGTGGCGGTGACCTCACCGAAGAGCACTTCCCCAACGCAACCTCGATCTATGACGGGATCGCAGCGGCTGCGGATGCGTCTGGCTCCACGGCATCGCTTGCGGTCGATGGTGAAGTCATCACAGCGGGCGCCCCAGATGTCGCTATCGTCGTCTTCGGCGAAGAACCCTACGCAGAATTCGTCGGCGACCGCAAAGACATGGTCTTCCGCGATGAGGAAGGTCTCGAATTGTTGCGCCAATATCGCGCCGACGGGGTCAAGACCGTCGCTGTGTTCCTCTCAGGCCGCCCGCTCTGGATGAACCGCGAGATCAACGCGGCCGATGCCTTTGTCGCGGCTTGGCTACCCGGAAGCGAAGGCGCGGGCGTTGCCGACGTGCTGTTTGGCGAGCGAGAGGCGACCGGCAAGCTCTCCTTCAGCTGGCCCATGACCTGCGAAGGCAATCCGCTCAACAACCCGCAAGGCGCGCTCTTCCCGTTCGGCTTCGGCCTGACATACGGCGCGGCGAGCGAGATCGCGACTTTGAGCGAGGAATGCGATGCGTTGAATGTAGAGGCAGGCGCGGCGTGGTTCACCGCCGGGCGTCTGGGTCCGCTCATCCAAGCGGTGGCGGACAATGCTGTCCTTCCCGACCTGCGCGGCGCAGGCAACGGCATCACCGCCATCGGCCTTGATCGCAATGCGCAAGAGGACGCGCGCGCCATCACCTTTGCGCCGGGGTCGAGCCTGACTTTGAGCGGCCCCGACAGCGAGGCAGGCTGGCGCATCGCCTATGCCATTCAAGCCCGTCCACAGGGCCGTGTCACCGTCACCGCCGGCGGAGAAGCGCTTGATATTACGCAAGAGCTGTCTGTCGCAGAGGGTAAAGGCTGGCGTGAAATGGTGCTGACATCGGCGTGTCTGGGGGAAACGGGGTCAGCCCTGACCTTTACCTCTGATAACGTTGTCACTATCCAGATCAGCCAAATCCAGCGTGAAGAGGGCGCTGGCACAATCGCGTGCTCCTTCTAAGGTAGCACCACATAAAAACGGGATCGGGGGAGAAGCCGCGTGGCTTTGGAGACAATTGATATCATCATCATCGCGGGCTACGCACTCGCGCTGCTCGGCATTGCGCTGTTCGTCAGCCGTGAGCCAAAGGGCCACGAGAAGAACACCGAGGATTACTTCCTCGCCGGGCGCGCTTTGCCATGGTGGGCCATCGGCGCCTCGCTGATTGCCTCCAACATTTCCGCTGAGCAGATCATCGGCCAATCGGGACAAGGCTTTGCCGTCGGCGTCGCGATTGCGGCTTACGAGTGGCAAGCGGCCATCGTCCTGCTGATTGTCGCCAAATACTTCCTTCCGATCTTCCTCAAACGCCGCATCTACACGATGCCGCAGTTCTTGGAGCAGCGTTACGGCGGCGGGGTCAAAAACCTGATGAGCGTCTTCTGGGTCGCACTCTACACGGCTGTGAACCTGACGACGGTCCTGTGGCTCGGCGGGTTGGCCGTCCAATCGCTGACCGGTTGGGGGATCATGTATTGCATGATGGCGCTGGCCGGCTTTGCCGCGCTCTATTCGCTTTATGGCGGGCTTAAAGCCGTGGCGCTCACCGACATTATTCAGGTCGTGATCTTGGTACTGGGCGGCCTTGCCATCACATGGTTTGCATTGGACGCGCTGCCTGCTGACGGGGCGCTCGGCGGATTCTCCTATCTGATGCAAGAGATGCCCGGTCACTTCGAGATGATCCTTGAGCCTGAGCATCCCGCTTACAGCGACCTTCCAGGCATCTGGACGCTGCTGGGCGGACTGTGGGTGCTGCATTTCAGCTATTGGGGTTTCAACCAATACATCATCCAGCGCGCGCTGGGCGCCGAGAATCTGGGTGAGGCGCAGAAGGGTCTGGCCTTTGCCGCTTTCCTCAAGATCCTCGTGCCCTTCATCGTGGTGATCCCAGGCATTGCGGCGGTGATCCTTGCCCAGCAAGGCATGCTCGATGGCGGCGCACTCGCAGAGAAATCGGACCGCACCTATGGCGAGCTGATGAGCTTTGCGCCTGCTGGCCTGCGCGGGCTTGTCTTCGCAGCTTTGATCGCGGCGGTCGTTTCGAGCCTTGCTTCGATGATGAACTCGATCTCGACCATCTTCACGATGGACCTCTACCGCGCGGCCAAGCCGAACGAGGCGGAGCAGCACTATGTGACGGTCGGACGCGTCGCGGCGTTCGCGGCGATGGGCATCGCGCTGGTCCTCGCCCGCCCCTTCATCGGCGGGTTCGAGAGCGGCTTTCAGACGGTGCAGGAATATACCGGCTTCATCGCGCCGGGGATCGTGGTCGTCTTCCTGCTCGGCTTCTTTGACCGCAAAGCAAACACCGCAGGCGCCTTTGTCGCGCTGCTGGGTTCGCTTGCGGTCAATATCGCGCTCAAGTTCGGCATGCCCGATGTGCCCTTCATCATCCGCATCTGGTTCGTCTTTGTCGGCGCCCTGATTGCGGCGATCGTCGTCTCCCGCATGACCGGAGAGCCGGAAGAAGAGCGCACTGTGAAGCTGTCAGACATCGCCTTTGCGACCAGCACTCTGTTCAACACGATGGCCGCTCTGACAGTTGCGATCTTTGTTGGGCTGTATGTCTGGCTTTGGTGATCTGAGCCTGACGAACGCGAGCACACGAGAGGGGGCGTCCTTGCGAAAGGGCGCCCCTTCTTCGTGAAGGCTGCCTAGCCGCGCAATTGATGCAGCTTGAGAGATTCTCGCACCCGCTCCAGCGCGCTGCCAACCGGATCGGTCTCACCCAGCAATGCAAAGCTGCCACTGACGGCATAGCTGCAATGGCCGTGCACGGAGGCGATCAGCGACCGAGCGTAGCGGGGAATGTCGAGATCGGTGTCGGCGGGGAGAGCACGCGCAACCTCTTGCTCGACAATCTGAGTCAGAATTCCGCGCCCTTCCATGTCCACCTCTGACAGGCCCTCGCCCTCAAGCACGCGGTGCTCATAGATCGCCGACCAGGTGAGTGGATTGTCGAGCGCAAAGGCGAAATAGCCTTCGACAAGGCAGGCGATGCGATCCTCTCCGCTGTGGTCAAGACGGCGCTGCAGTTCTTCCGCCCAAAACAGGAATGTCCGAGTGTTGATCGCGGCGAGCAAGCCGTCAAGCGAGCCGAAAACGTTGTAGATCGTGCCGACCGAATAGCCCGCACGCCGCGCCGCTTCGCGCCCTGAAAACTGCGCATAGCCGACCTCAGCCATCAGCTCATGGCCCTTGTGAACCAGCAATTCGCGCAATTCCGCGCGGGTGTGATCGGATCTCCTTCCCATGGGCATGCTCTCTCGCAAATAAATTGAACGCTGTCTATTTTTTATATTGAACAGTGTTCATTTAAGCGGTAAAGCGCCCGCCACCAAGATTGGGAAGGATCTGATGTGAGTTACCTGCTGACCCTTATCGTTGCCGGCGCGCTCATCTATCTGTGGGACAGGCACACTGCTCTGGAACGCCAGCTCAACCGGCTGGATGAGACGGTCGATGCTTTGCAGCTTCGGCTTGCAGGCGGTGGGACTGTGCAGGCACCTGTTCCAGAAGCTCCTGCCTCACAAGCTCCAGCCCCCCAATCCGCACCCGCTCAGCCGTCTGAAGCTGAAGCGCCAGTAGACGCGCCTGCGGTGGAAGAAGACGCGCGCGCCGAGCCCTTGGCGATCCCAGCAAGGCGCAAGGAAGCGCCTGAACCTGCAATCTCCGCGCCCGTATCGCCCCAGCCAGAGGGCGCGCCTGAACTTGAGGCCTCACCGGAGACCCCCGAAGACGTCCAAGCCAAGGAAGACATGGAATTTGAGGAGCCCACCCCCTCTGGTTTCTCCTTTGACTTTGAAGATTTCTTTGGCCGCTTGCTCCCAATCTGGGCGGGCGGCATTGCGCTTGCGGTCGCGGGCTTCTTCCTCGTGCGCTATTCGATCGAGCAGGGCCTGCTTGGCCCTCAAGTCCGTGTTGCGCTGGGCTTCCTGTTTGGCGTCGCTCTTTTGGGCGGCGCTGAGCTTGCCTATCGTCAGGAACACCGCATTTCCGACCCGCGCGTGCGCCAAGCTTTGGCCGGCGCTGGCCTCGCCACGCTCTATGCCAGCTTCTACTTCGCGGGCAGCCAATATGGCCTGATCGCAAGTGCCATCGCGTTTCTGGGCCTGGCCGGCGTAACGGGCGCCGCGATCCTGCTGTCGTTCCGATTTGGCTTGCCAAGCGCGATACTTGGCCTGGTCGGCGGATTTGCCGCGCCGATGCTGGTCGCGAGCGAGAACCCCAACCTGCCCCTTCTCGCGCTCTATCTGGCTCTGGTAACCGGCGGCCTGACCTATGCGGGCAACCGGCAAGGGCGCAGCTGGCTGGCGCTTGCGGCGCTGGCAGGAGGCCTTGGCTGGGGTGTGCTGATGCTGTTTTCGGGTGTCACAGGATACACCGATGTCCTCGCCTTTGGCGGCTACATCGTGGTGTTGGGCGCAATCCTGCCGACCTTTGTCCGGGTTGGCGAGACGGAAGGGCTGGCCGGATCCAAGCTGTTGCGGATCGGCGCAGGCACGCTCGCCGCGATCCAGATGGGGATCATGGTGGAAGGAGCCGGTTTCAGCCTGCTCGCATGGGGCCTCTACGCCCTGCTGGCTGCCGCACTGACCTTCTTTGCATGGAGCGAACCGCGCATGCGTGAAGCGAGCGGGTTTGCCGCTGTGCTTGGTCTTGTCTTGCTTGGGATGTGGCCGAGCCCATCCTTGCAAGACTTCAGCCTTATTAGCGCGATCTTGCTTGTAATCTTCACCGGCGTGCCGCTGGCCCAAATCTGGCGCGGGGCGCAGCGCGGCCTCGACGCGTACCAGATCGCAGGCTTCACGCTAGGCATGATCCCGATTGTCGGAATGAAGCTTCATTGGGTCATCAGCGACACGGCTATGGCGGGCGTGTGTTTGGGGCTCGCTATTCTGCCTGCTCTGGCAAGCTGGAAGCTGTGGCCGAACGCTGAGCAACCGGTGCGACTGCCAACGCTCTCCACCGTGACATCCGCCGCGATCAGCATCACGATTGCCGGTCTGATTGTCACGCCGTGGTGGGCCGCGCCTATGGTCATCAGCGCGGTCGCCCTCGGCCTAGTCGCGCTGGGGTGGCGACGTGATGAGAGGGGCCTTGCGGCGATTGGCTGGGTCGCCTCTGGCCTTTCGCTTCTGTCCATGGTCGCAGCCCGAGGATTTGAAGCGGAGCTTGGCCTGCTCTTTGGCCTAGAGGGCGAGACGGATATCCTTCGCGCCATCCTGCGCTGGACGGCTGTTGCCGCGCCTTTCATCGCCATGTCGTTCAAGCGGGTGGACTCGCTAGGAAGCATTATGGCGCAGGTCGTCGCTTCGCTGCTTGTGTACGGCATCGCGGCGCAGATTGTCCCCGGCACGATGCTCGCTTGGACGGCTGCGGGCCTTGCGATCCTCGCTGCATTCGCGTCGCTGAAGGCCCTGAGCGCGCGGATCACTTTGGGTCTGGTAACTTTTGGATGGGCGATGGAGCCGCTGGTCATCTGGGCGTTTAACGCGGGCGCAGCGGCAACGGCCGCACAGCCGATGTTGATCGCAGACGACATCACGCTGAGCCAAATTGGCCTGCGCATTCTCCCGGCGTTCGCAGTCGCCGCGTCGCTGTTCGTGCGACCCAATGACGCCATGCGGAACAATTTCCCGGCCATTGCCGCGCCCGCTGGCCTGCTGGCGGCGATCACAGCGCATATGGGCTTCAAGCACATCTTCGCGCTGGAGACGGCTGAGCAATTCGTGAGCCTCGGCTTGGCAGAGCGCACTGTGTGGCAGGGCCTCTTGCTGGGCGCTGGATTGTTGGTGACACACTTCGCGGCCTCAAAGAGCTGGTCCAAACCCGCCAGCATCGCTCTGTTTGCTTTGGCGCTCGCCCACTTCGCGCTGTTCACCCTGATCTGGCACAACCCGCTTTGGGCTGAGCAGGCTGTCGGAGGCCTACCGATCGCCAATTGGCTGCTCCCCGCATACGCCGCAGCGATTGGGACGACCATAATGCTCAAGCGGGCGCTCAGCTCGCTTAAGGAGGCTCCCGGCTGGCTGTTCGACACGGTGCTGATGGCGTTGATCTCACTATTGGCGCTGTCAGAGCTGAGGCACCTGTTTGCAGGTTCCATTCTAACGGGTGGCGCAGTGGGATCGACCGAGGACCTTCTGCGGTCCGTGCTCGGAATTGTGCTTGCTCTAGGGTTCCTCTTGTGGGGTGCCCGTACAGGGAGCCGCAGTTGGAGGATCGGATCACTAGTCCTCATGCTCGCCGCCGTGCTCAAGGTCTTCATCTTTGACGCGGGTGCGCTGGACGGCCTGCTGCGCGTTGCCTCCTTCATCGCGCTGGGCCTCAGCCTGATCGGCATTGGCTGGTTCTATACGCGCCAATTGGCCGGACTGAGAAACACGGCATAGGGTGTAGAGCAACACATTTCCTGATATTTGAATGTTTTAGTAAGAGGCTCCAGTTGTGGTGACTCGTAGGTCACACTTGGACCATGCCTTTGACCAGTCGGAAATTTGCAACAAAATTCAAGGCGTGATCGGCATCACGCGCGCGCATTTTTTCGGAGGATACAGTCATCGCTCCAACAACAGGGGTGATTTCAATGACAACTATAACGGTCACGATCGAACATGATGCAGGATTGATCTTTGCTCAATTGCATGTGCCGCCGGCAGACGGGCATGCACTTAGCCTCGCATGCCCGGGAGAGACGACGCATCCCAACCAACCTGATGGCGTCTTTCACGTCAACTTGTCCGGCTCCGCGCTTAAAGCAGGGGAGAAGGTCAAGGTTACCTTCGCGACTCCAAACGCGTCGAACAGCAAAAATCGCAAGGTCAGCCAATCATCGACCATCGGCGCCATGGTGCCCTTCACCGTCGCTCAAGGAGAAGTGCTTTGACCGCCACAAAAACAGCATGGGTCCTGCGGGGTGCGTTGGCCTCTTTGGTGGTCAGCAGCCCTGCAATCGCCCAAGATGCAGCAAGCCTTGATCCTGAAGAAGCGGCCGCCATGGAAGCGACCTCAAAAGCGGCCGTGGAAATTCTAGCGGACGAAGGCGCGAGTCTGCTCGGCGAAGGCAGCCCAGCCAATCGTTCTTTGGCTGGATTCAGCAGACCATCCATAAACTTCGAAACGGAACAGGAAGAGACATCGCTCTCGTTTGCCTTTGCCTTTGATCTTGAGGATCATGACCCGGTCGCCTTGCCTCGCTCAGCTGGTGACGAATACAGCCGCTTCCGGGTCACCAGAACAAGGCTTGGCGTTGTTGCCACTGCCCCTATTGAAGAGGGAGACGACCTTGGCGGACTGTTTCAAGGCGATAGCCTCGTAACGGGGACAAGGCTTCGCGTGAGCGTGTCCCGGATGACCAACACGCTTGGCAACGGAGCGGGCACGTTGGGCTCTATCGAGGAGGCCTATGTAACTTGCATCAATAATGCGGAGGGTGAGTGGATCCGCAAAAACCGAAATGGCGACCCGCTTACAGCAGTGGCAGCATTCCGCGATGATTTGGGCCGAGAACTGGCGCGATATCTGGGCAACTACGAAGACCCGTTGCGTAATCTCAGCAATGCCGGAGGTGCGAATTCGCTTGCGCAGGCAGTCTACTTCGCCTGTGCGCCCACTGGCGAACCTGGACATACATACTCAGATGAAACCCAGCTCGTTCTTGGGGTCTTGGGTAAGGATATCAGCGCAGCATTCTACGATCAGAATTCCGTCTTCCGCTTCATGGGCATCGAAGCGACTGCGGGGGTGGACTCCTACTCCTTCCTCGACAGCGATGCCTTTGAGATCACCGAAACCAATCGCACATCATGGGAAGTGTCAGGCTTCTATGGCTTCATCACGCCCAATGGCAATCATTCGGTCCGGGCCAAGGCTGTCTATGGCAAGACCTGGGAGCTGCCGGACGAAACCGAGCTGTGCCGCACTTTCGTCGAGACGATGGAAGAGAAGTGCCTGATGGGCGCAGCCGACGTGCCGATTTCGGATCAAACCGGGGTTTTCTCGCTCGAAACGCGCCATCGTCTCAACCTCATTGATGGACAGCAAATCGCGCTGGCACCGCAAGCAACCTACCGTTTGGACGACGACAGTTTCGGCTTTGAGCTGCCGGTCTATCTGACCGCGGATGAAGACGGCAATCTGAGCGGCGGGATCAAGGTGGGGTACAACACCAAGGACGATGATGTGGCAATCGGCGTCTTTATCGGTGTCCCTTTCAACGTGAACTTCTAGCCCGCTCTGATCCTAGGATCAGCCGGTCCTCTCCCCCGGCGGCCGGACCAATCCTCCGGTCGCCGGGCGACAGAAAGGAGACATATCATGGCAGACGCATCATCAACCGGTTTTATTACGACTTGCAGGACACTTTTCGCGAACACAGTCGAACATTCCAACGCGCTCTATGATCTGGGTGTCGCGTTTCTCATTGCCGGACTGTTCCTGATAATCTTGCGGATGTTCTTCATCCATTTCGCACCAGAGCCACAGCCAACCCCGCGACCATTGCCTCGCTCATCTGCGGCGGCCGCTGTCGGTGTGATCAAGGCCGGGACCGAGTTTGCCAAAGCCCTCACAAATACGCCCGCGCCGGTGGTGGTCTTGCTGTTCGGCCTCCTGCTGGTTTGGATGCCCTATTCCGCCCCGAGCCCAGCCTGCGAGGCTGCGGAAAAGGCGCAGATCGAGGCCGACGCTGCTGCACAGAAGGGCAAGGCGCTTTCTGCCGAAGTGCCAACCGGCACGCCCGCCTCAATCCAGCAGACCGTCTCTGGCGGGCAGACCAAGACAACTGTGACTTGGACGCAGGCATCCTAAGCTAAGCGTCAAGTAGCGGGAACTGGCAGGTGCACGCTTGCCCCAACACAACAAAGGGGTAGCGCAAATGGGGCCAGTTCACGCGGGGGCGGGGGTTCGGTCTGATCCTCCGCCCCTTGTGCTGTTATGGCCTATTCGGTTTGCCTGAGCGTGACGCCGATCACGTGTTTCTTGAGCGGCAATCCATAGCCTTGATTGACCACCAACACAGGAGGAATTCATGGCTGGCTATTCACTTCACATCGGACTGAACCTGGTTCACCCGGACTATTACGATGGCTGGGACGGGGCGCTTAATGCATGCGAGCTGGACGCTGAATCGATGGCACTACTGGCTGAGACAGCCGGTTTCGAAAATCAAGGCATGCTGATGACGGAGAGCGCGACGCGCGACAGCGTCCTGACGGCGATTCAGCACGCCGCTAAGAAATGTGTCCCAGGGGACATCTTCTTGGTCACATATTCTGGTCACGGAGGCCAAGTCCCGGATCTGCGAGAAAAAGGGGATGGCGGGACCGACGAGACCTGGTGCCTGTTCGATGGACAGTTACTTGATGACGAATTGGTGCTCGCATGGCTCAATTTTGCCGAAGGCGTTCGCATCTTGATCATTTCGGACAGTTGTCACAGCGGAGGGATCGAAAAGTATTCGCTCCCAGGCAGCGGGATCGATCCCGGTATCACACCAGGCCTGATGGTACGCCAAGCGCCTGCAAGAGCGCTGCAACGCACCTATTTCACAAATCGCGAGTTTTATGACGGTCTGCAGCAAAAAATCGAAAAGCGCCGAGCAGGCCGTTCCGATCGCGATATCCAAAGCCAGACTACAGCTTCGGTTGCGTTGTTCGCCGCATGTCTTGACCACCAATATTCCTATGAGAAACCGTTTGGCGGGATGTTCACGTCTTCGTTGCTTTCGATCTGGAACTTTGGCCAATTCGATGGAACGTATGACGACATACGGGCTCGCATCACTCCGCAACTGTACAGCGATCAAACGCCCATCATTAAAACGTTCGGAAAGCCCATGCAGGGGTGGCCTGAACAGCAGGCGTTCTCAATCTGATATCTGCAAGTAGCCGATCATCTGACCGCAACGCGTCCAACGTGCACAGAAGCCCACAGTTCTTAGACTGTGGGCTTCCTTCTTTGTCTCGGTGAACGTAAAAAGGTTCAGCCTTGAAGAGAATTCGGCCGATCAAACAGCGAATTTATTTTAACTCTGATAAGACCACCATTGCGATGCGTCTAAAAGAGACCCTATTGTTCTGACTAACGGGAAAGGCTGCCAGTTTGATGCTAAACTGAGCCTAGTGTGGGGAACAGGGGTGAGCTCGAACTACATAGCCTTTTTGAGCTATAGTCATCGTGACGCAGCTAAAGTGCGCAAGCTCCATTCTCAGTTGGAGGCGTATCGACTTCCGCGCAGTTTAGGCGAAGACACAACCGTCCGGCAATCCGACCGCCGCCTCGGCAAAGTGTTCAGAGACAAAGAGGATCTCTCCGCTGCGAGCGATTTGACTGATGCAATTCGCCAAGCGTTAGACAATTCCCAAGTCTTGATTGTGGGTTGTTCACCTTCTGCCAAATCCTCTCATTGGGTTGGTTTGGAGATTGACTACTTCAAGACCAATCATCCTGATCGCCCAATTCTGGTGGCGGTGCTGGATGGCACCCCCCGGGACGTCTTGCCAGAGGCGTTGACCCGCAGCGGGACAGAGCCCTTGGCCGCCGACTTACGACGTAAAGGAGATGGTTGGAGGCTAGGCTTTCTAAAACTGGTCTCTGGCATCGCCGGGGTGCCACTCGACGCACTCATCCAGCGCGACAGCCAACGCCAATTGCGCCGCGTGATGGCGGTCACGGGTATGCTGGGCGTTCTGGCCTTAATCATGGGCTTTATGACGACAATCGCCATCCAGGCCCAAAGCGAAGCCGAGTTTCAGCGTGATCAAGCCGATGGGCTTGTGACCTATATGCTGGATGACTTGCGTGATGAGCTCGAAGGCGTTGGGCGGCTGGACGTGATGGAAGGGGTCAACGAAAGAGCCCTGATCTATTTCCAGAACCAAGGCGAGTTGGATGACTTGCCGCCGAAGAGCCTCCAAACTTGGGCAAGAACGCTCCACCGCATGGGAGAAGACGCCGAGGATCGCGGTCAGCTGGACGACGCCTTCGCAAATTTCGAGCAAGCACACCGCACAACGCTCGAATTGCTGGAACGCGAGCCAGACAACCCCGAAAGGGTCTATGCCCACGCGCAGAGCGCCTATTGGGTTGGCTACATTGCATGGGAGCGGCGCCGTAACGAGGCCGCCTTGGTCTATTGGCAATCTTACCGCGATCTATCGGGCACCTTGTTTGAGCTTGAGCCCAAACGTGCCCGTTCCTTTCTCGAACTGGGCTATTCGGAAGGAAACCTTTGCACCTTCTTCTTGCGCGATGACCGCGATCCAGACCGCGCCGAGAGCCACTGCCTAACAGCCATCGCATTTTTGGAAGACGGGTTAAAAGTCGATCCGGCGGGCAAAGATCTGCTCAAGACACTTGCCAATCGGACCGGATGGCTAGCTCGGCACTATTCAAAACAGGGCAAACACGAAGACGCCTTGGCTTTGCGCCGCAAAGAGGGCGATCTGATGGGAAATCTGCTGGCAGGCGATCCTCAGAACCTGGAATTTATGATGCGCCAGGCATGGGCAATTGCGGGTGAGGCAGAGCAATTGTCGCTGCTGGCAAGGCATGCCGAAGCCACGGCGAAGATCGACCAAGCCAGATCGCTGGGCAAGCGGCTGCTCCAAGTCGAGCCGGGATCGGTCGAATACCTCTCCAGCAAGTTCCGGATTCTTGTGCAAGCGGCGGAGATATCCCGCCGATCCAATGATGGCGGCACAAACGCAGTCGCTCAAGAGGCGCGTGCAGTCCTGAACCGCATCCGCCAAATCGACGAAAGCGAGGTCGAGGAGCTGGCGACACATATCGAAAGATTGAGTTCAACAAGGGGAAGCAAGCAATGAAGATTTTGAAACTGAGCCACGTATCAATCGTCGCCATCGCTCTGGTCAGTCTAACCGCTGGCCAAGGCCAGGCGGGAGGCAGCGGAACAGAAAATGAGTGGGATGATGACGGCATCTCTATTCTGGGACCATTCGGTGTCGGCTACGATTGGGGTGACAATGCAAACTGCGCTCCCACGGGATGTGATGGGACCGGTCCTAGCGGGGGAGAGCAAGAAAATCGGGAGCAGCAAGGGTCAAACATCACGTTCGCCCCGAAGTATCTCAACGTCGTTTTCCTTAGCATGGGCGACAATGGGTCTGTGTCTTCAGCCTATGCGTTCTATCCGCTCCAAGAGTGCACGGTTGCCCATAATGGCAAAGCGCATGAGATCATTCTCAACAGTTATGAAACATCATTTCCACGCACGTGGCTGACCAAAGGTGGGTGCGCCCCGATAACTACAGGGGAGAATTTCGAAGATTGGACCTTCATTGGCCAGACGAAGATCTACATGGATATCGAAGGATTTAACTCGACGTTCAACGAAGACCACCCGATTGTTTTCACGCGATACAGCGTGGGCCGAGAGGTCCGGACGTCCCGCAATTTTTCATTCTACAACGCCGATGTGGTCGATAACACCACACAAAGAGGCGACAAACTGCTGGTGCTCGACAACTACTTCGCCCATCTGAAGCGCGATGGGACCTGGCACCCCCTGCGGAATTCCAGCACCAATGGTGGCTGGAACAAGCGCAGACAGTATTCGATGAACATCCACTTCTTCGCTGGCGATGCTGAAGTCCCGCTCATTTTCGACCCGGACACTGGCAATGGCAGTGACGACTGATAGTGTGTTCTACACCGTATGCCCGTGATCAATTACTCACAGATCCTGCGAACAGCCCGCGCTGGGAATCCGGCGCGGGCTTTGCAGATGTTTGCAGAGCAAGGCTTGGACAGTTCTACGTCCGACCCGAAAGCCCTCACACTCAAAGGCCGCCTGCTCAAGGATCAGGCCAAACGGCAGTCAGGGCAAGCGCGCCGAGAATTGCTCTTGCAGGCAAGCCGCGCCTACGGCGCCGCGTTTGAGCTTGAAGCATCGAGCTACCCTCTCATCAACGCCGCAACGCTTGCCTTCCTTGCCGGCCAACACGAAAGCGCGAAGAAGCTGGCGGCGCAAACGCTGACAATGATAGAGCGGGATCTCAATGAGGGCGAAACGCCCTATTGGCGCGAGGCAACCCGAGCTGAGGCTTTGCTGATACTCGAGCGTCGCCAAGAAGCCGAAAAGGCTCTGGGTGAGGCGACGGCGCAACTTCCCCACGCGTATGAGGATCGCGCAGCGACGCTTGGTCAGTTTGAATTGATCGAAGCGGAGCGGGGAAGCGGCTCGCAATGGCTTGAAGCGTATCGCCCGCCATCATCGGTCTACTTCAGCGGCCTGATCCATATGGAAAAGAATGAGCTACGCCTCAGGCAGAAGATCGAGGAAGCAATTGCTGCGGATCCTCCGGGCTTTGCATTTGGCGCGCTTGCAGCTGGCGCAGACATTATCTTGGCCGAGATGTTGGTCGAACGTGGCGCGCTGCTCCATATACACTTGCCTTGCGATGCCGGCGAGTTTCGCGCGGCATCAGTCGAACCATTTGGCGAAGATTGGGGGGCACGGTTTGACCAGCTAATTGCGATCGCGGAGACAATAGACATTCTTGCGCCCTGCTCGAACGATTTCCCCCGCGCATTCGAAGATATGATAAGTCTATGCGCTCTCACCACTATGGGGGCCACCCTTCGTCAGGCTACAACACTGCGCAGCCGCGCCTTTGCATTGACCATCAGCGCGAGCGGAGAGGCTTTGCGCCCCGACCTGCAATTGTGGCGCGATGCTGGTCAAACAGAATTGACGCTCGACGCCAAGCGAGAAGAGGACGATTCCTGCGCAAAGCAATCCGGCAGACGTCCCCGCTTAAAGCTGCACTCCGCTCTCGCCTTCTCGAATCTGGCAGCAGAAGCAGCACTGCGTGAGGCCAGTAACGACTTGTCTTTGAACGTTTTCGAGGCTGGCGAGACGATACTCTTTCTGGGCGCACCGTCAGGCACTCTTGCGCTCCTTGATCGATGCAAAGGGTCTCTAGGCGATGGATCTGGCGCCGGATTCCTTTTGGACACCGACCCAATTGCCTCTGGCTCGTCCGACGCGACAATAGAGCGCGCTGCGCAATTGTGCGCCGCTGCAGCTCCTGAAACTTGCCTGACTGATCGCGACTCAGCACTGGTCGCAAGCGTTGTTTCGCCTACCGCCATCATCGAGGAGATCGGGGAGATGCGGACGCTTCAAGGACCGATGTCGCTTTGGTCTGTCCAAAGCTGACCCCTCCCTTACATGATCATCTCTTCCAGCATTCGGCGAGAGACAATGGTAAGGTGTTCGTCCGTACGCTGAATGACGCCGCGCCGTTCAAGCCTGCTCATAGCGCGCGACCCTGTTTCGCGCGTCGTCTGTGCCGAAAGGGCAAGGACAGAGACAATCGGAGGCGGCATGATGCGGCCTTCCTCGCCCGCCTCTTTGAGCAGCTCCTGATAGAACCGACCTGTAGCTGATAGCGTGACCCGGTTCGCCAGACGTTCCAATACCATCGAAAGCTGGCCCGAAAAGATGCGCGCGAGACCCCTTGCCAAGTCAGGATGTTCCGCAAGGATGTGACTGAGGCGCACAGCACTGATGCTCAGCGCGCGGACCGGGGTGTAAGCAAACGTGTCGAATGAAGCGTCGCGCTCCATATCGTAAGCGCCAATCAGCTCTCCCGCGCCGCAAGCCGAAATCACTGTTACTTGACCTTCGGGTGAATTCGCTCGCAACTGCACTGTACCGTCAAGGATGATCCAAAACTCGTTGCAGATCTCCCCTTGATGCGCGAGGAAAGTGCGCGGGCGATAGGTCTTGTGCTGGACCATCTCAGCCAGAGCGCGAGCTGAGCTGTCGGAACAGGTCAACAACCGTGCGATGATCGCTGAACGCTCTGCGAAATCCATGCCGGCATTAAACGGTCAAGACACGCAAGTTGCAAGTGGCCAACGCGCCCCTCGCCAAGCTCGACCGTCAAAACTTGCAAAAACTCCCATGAAAAGAAACCGGTGCGCGACGCAGCCCGGAGCGAACTGAGCAACTAAGCCGCTGCCCTATTGTTGCAGAGAATCTGCACGAGGATATGGCCAGCGAACCTTTGCCCATCAGTGTTCCAGGCTCCTTCGACATCACGGCCTTATCGGCCACATGCTCTAAAGACAGCCTCTACGTATCCGTAATTCGACAAAGCGGTTTGAGGGTAAGCCAGCAATTCGCTTGGCTTGGTCGGGAAGACTGCGATAAGACAGTGTCTCCCGCCCCCTTTTAGATGCCGCAAGGACATGAGTGACACATCAATCCCCCAGCCAGGCTAAGGCGCCGCAGTCACAGGACTGCGACGCTGTTTCTACTGAATCAGAGACGAATATCGACATCAATCAGTTGGCGAGGAGCCTTGTCGCTTATCGCAACCCGAGTGCTTCGCGCAGCTGGTACGAGCTTGCAGTGACACTCTTGCCGCTTTTGGCCGTGCTGACGATCATGATTTTTTTCGTGTCGGCGGGCCATAACGTTGCGCTTCTTCTTACGCCGCTCTCTGGCCTGCTCCTCCTTCGCATGTTCATTATTCAGCACGATTGCGGACATGGCGCATTCATGCCGGGAAAGAAACGAAATGACTGGATCGGACGGGCAATCGGCGTGCTCACGCTTACTCCATACGATTGCTGGAGAAAATCACATGAGTTGCATCATGCGGGGACTGGGAACCTTGACGCGCGAGGGTTTGGCGATGTCGATACTCTCACGGTTCGGGAATATCGCTCGCTGTCGCCGCTGAAACGATTTGGATACCGTTTGTATCGGCACCCTGTGACTATTTTGGGCATCGGCCCAGCTTATCTATTCCTGCTCCGGCACCGTCTTCCGATTGGTCTGATGAGGTCTGGTTCACGCTATTGGATCAATGCGATGGCCACGAATGTAGTGGCAGGAGTGCTGCTTGCCGTTCTTGCATGGCAGTTCGGTCTTAGTGCGACCTTGCTGACCTTCCTGCCAACCCTTATTTTCGCGGCGACGGTTGGTGTTTGGCTATTCTACATTCAGCACCAATTTGAAGGCACGCACTGGGATGCCCGCGAGGAATGGTCTTTCAAGGAGGCCGCGCTGCATGGGAGCTCGTATCTGGATCTCCCGGCGCCATTGCGTTGGTTTACGGGCGGCATTGGCATCCACCACATCCACCACCTGATGAGCCGCATACCCTTTTATCGCCTCTATGAGGCGCTCGGCGCCCATCCCCAGCTTGCGAACGTTAATCGCATCACCCCAAGCCAGACGGTCCAGCCGTTTCTGTTGGTGCTATGGGATGAAGAGCAAAGGAAAATGGTGCGGTTTCGCGACATTTAGCCGAGCGGGTGGGCCGGTGATGCAACGCCCGTTGTTGAGGGCACGCCGCTGAGTTGCGGACACATTGCCTCCATGCAGCTGAGCGACTGCCTCGCTAGCCGTCTCAAAGGCTAAAAATTGATCCGCGCGAGTGTCACATCGGGGTCCAATGCCGGTCCCGGCATAAAGCGCTGTCTTACCTCGCCCGTTCCATCGCAAGCATAATCGACGCGCTCACCGTCGCGGAATTGCCATTGCGAAACGGCAAATGTGCTGCCTGTATTTACGCAGTAGAGCGGATTACAATCTGCGATATATTCGCGCGCACTTCATCATGATCAGTCGATTGTTGTAGAGGCATATTTTGCGTTCCTACAGAGTGCCGTTAACAATCAACACCTCTCCCTCTGGCCGTTCTTGGGCGCTTGCCTGGTCGGTGAGGCCAAGCGTGAGCAGCCCCGCCACGGTCAAGGTCAGCAGTCTTGGCGCTATCGGCATCACATAGTTCTCCAAACCGAAGCGTGTCTTCGTCATCTTGAACATCCTCTATCCCCCATATGGGCTATACCAGCCACATCAGCTGCAACGTTCGCCGGTCCATTGGCCTGCAAACTGCCCGCGAGCGCAACGGCTTTGTCCGTAGATCTGTTCAATCCGCCAGCCATCCTCGCCCCGGCGCACTTCGATGAAGTAACGGGCTCCCGAAACGGAGTCATCGCGAAAGCCTTCCTGCGTCATTGAGATCGCGACAAATGGCTCAGTGCTCCAGGGCTTTCCTCTGATCGGAAAGCGGTTTCCCCAGATGCGCTTGTCGATCGTAAGCTGCGTGGTCTGAACGCCCGTATCCGTTTCCGGGTGCCCGGCGAGCAAGGGTTGGATCAGACCAATCACATCTTCATTGCGCCATTCCCGCCAGCCTTCAAAGGGGTCCGCGGACCACTCAGCAAAGTCACTGCGATTGACCCGTGTCACTCGCGGATCAATGTCATGGCGGCGATGCGCGATGCAGTTGGGTTCAGGGTTCTCGACAAGGTCGACAACACCTAGCGAGCGATCATTGAAAACCACGGAATATTGCCGCGCCTCGATATCATCGACCGTCAAGCTGATACGCTGCGCGCCCCCACAATCAGCGGTCACCACTGGGCTTGTAATGGGATGGAAATTGATCGCGCCGCTCAGCGAGATTGTCGCGTAGTGCTGATCGACGAACACTTCCAGATTGTGATCCTTCAAACGCGCCATGCCAGTCTTGCATCCGGTGTCGAATGTGACGGTTAGCTCATTCGAGGTGGTGTTGAGCGTCGGGCAAATGAAAGCAACATTGGATTGCGCCATTGCTGATTGGGCCGAAAGCGCGAAGACGCCTGCCGAAAACAAGGCCATGGAAACTCTCTGTTTCATTGCTTAAACTCCTCACAATGACGGTCTGAATGATGATGCTATACTGCTTCTCATCAGGCCGCACTGAAATGGGGTTGATCCCCCATCGCAAGCAGGGGGAGCCGCGTGATTGGGGGATCAGCCCCATTCGGACCGCGGCATTGGTTGGATAGGTAAATACCCATCCACCAAGTGAAAGGAACGGGGACAATGCTTAAGACGCGCATCGCACTGGCGATCGGAGCAACCGCAATGACCGGCGCTGCGATTTATGCCGCTGACCAGTATATCGGGCAGGCTCCCGACGGAAGCGAGCCGATCACTCTGGCGGTTTCCACGCAATCGTTCGAAGATACGATCAACACCGAATGCGGCATCAGCAACGGGGATTCCGCAGCGGAGCAAAAGCAGGCGGTCGTCAATGAAAGCGTGACGCGAGCGCGGGTATTGGTCGGACGCAGTGTCGGCGTATCGGAAAACACGGCGGAGCTGATCGCAGCGGGGGATTGTCGCTTTCGCTTGGACGGTGTGTGGGTCGAGGATCTTGTCCTCGCGCTGGACAAAAGCGTCACTGCTGAAGGTTTCTCTGGCGAGGATGGCCGTCGCGGCGATCCTGATCTGACCCATGCAACCTACCTCACACCGGAATCGCTGCTGATCGACGCGAGCGAGGATGGGCAGGTTCTAAACATTCGCAATGCGATGGGCGATGGCGATGTGATGGTTGCAACCGCGCTTGATGCAAAACCAATGGCCCAGATTTTTGAGGAGCGCGGCGAGACAAAAACCTATCGGATCCCTTCACCGCAAGACGATGAAGAGGAAACGCAGATCAGGGTCGATGTCGACCGCGTTGGCCGGATGCGCGTGCGGATCGGCGATACCACCTTTTATCGCCCGCAGCCCACGGTTTCGCAGGCAGCTGATCTCAGCGAGGTGAACCCGTTCATGATCGGGTTCAACCTGCTCAACCTGCAAGCCACCCGCAAAGGCTATGACATCTACTCGCAAGATATGTGGGAGCTTGCCGACAACGGCAAGGCAGAGGTCTTCGCCGCCGCCGCACCGAATGAATATGCGGTGATGGAGCAGCGCACTGTTCCGCTAGGCTACAAATTGGTCCCCGAAACGGCTCAAGGCACTCTCATCACCAGCACGCTGATCCGGACCGAACAGCAGTTTCAGAATACGCTGTCCTGGAATGTCGGGGGTAAAGCCAAAACGGGCTTTGATCCAAGCAAGATGGATTACGCCAACTCGGTCGGGGCAAGCTATGCCCGCAGCGAAACCGAGGGCATGCGCAGCAGTCAGGCGACGAGCATCATGCACTCGATGAGCCGGCACAAGCTCTACACGATCGTCCTCGATCAGCCCTTTGTTCGCCTATCAGACGACTTTGTCGTCGCGGTCGATGATGCGCGGCGAGAGGGGCGGTACGATCTGCTGATTGAAAAGTTCGGCACGCATTACCCCTATGCTGTCACCTATGGGTCAGCCGGGCTTGCGACTGCGGAATTCAACGAAGAAACGCTGAGCAATTGGAGCGCTCAGAACGAGAGCGTCGACGTCAATGCAACCTTCGCGATCAAACAGGTCAATTTTGAGCTGGGCGGGGGGATCGGCAACAGCTCAGAGGAAGGCGACAGTTTCATGTCGCAGACCAGCTTCAAAGAATGGCGCGCGATTGGCGGCACAGGCAGTTTCACCGAAGACAGCCACAGCACCGGAACGCCAGCGCCAATTCTGGCTGATCTGCGACCCCTGCACTTGCTGCTGAACCCGCTCAACTTTCCTGACGAGCCAGAGGTTTACACCCGGGTGCGCGAAGAGCTGCGCGTCGCGATTGAGGATTACCTGGCGGCCAATGCTCTCAATAGCGACACAGGGCTGCGCTATATGGACCGCAAGTTCGAAGTCACGCCTGGCGAAATCTATTGCACCAGCAGCGGCTCTGAAAAGCGGGTCGAGATTTATGGCTGGATTGACTTCAAATTCTACGACACCGCCAACGTCCTGCCGGCAAAGAACGCAAACGTCGCCGATTGGAACGACAAAGCGCGTCAGCGGTTCAAGATGAATTGCGGGGACGGCCAGTCTGGCGCGAAGAATATCTCCCAATATGGCGAGAAGATCACGGTTCAAGCTTCGCTTCAACAGCTGGCCAGCACCTATTTCCGCTACAAAGCCAATCTGTCCGAAAATGACGTTGGCTCAAGGGATGATGTGATCCTCGACCGAGCGTTTTTTGGACAGTTCCAGCTTCCGCTGTCCACTCTGGCCACCTGCCAGACCCGGACCATCACGCGGCAGTTCACCCATGCGAAGAACCGGAACACATTCTACGTTACGACCAATGTGCGACGCCTGCCGCTTGAAGGTACATGCGATTGATAGGCTATCGAACCGCAGCCTTAATGGTGGGCCGGAGACTGTGAAATAGCTTCCTTGCCCCACCGCTAAACAGTGCTTCGCTCCCGGCCCCTTCCTTACCATAGGAAGGGGCCGCCTCCCTTGCATGGACAAGTGTTTGCCAGTGTCGCATTGAGCTTTGTATGGATCCCACACCCGACATCTCGGGCTGGGCAGTTACAAGCGAGGGGCAAAGGCTATGGCCAAATATCGTGCGATCATTGCTGACGATCACGCGATAGTCCGTCGCTCCTTGGCCGAGATTCTGGCTGAGATCGGCACAGTGGAGATCGTCGCTGAAGCCGATAATGGGCTCGACACGATCTCCCTGGTCAAACAGCACAAGCCAGACCTCTTGCTGCTGGACGCGGCCATGCCGCTGGCGCGCGGCGTGCAAGTCTATTCCGAAGCACGGCGCTGGTCGCCTGACACCAAAGTCGCCGTGGTCACAGGTTTCACTGCAACTGGAATGCTTGCCGACTGGCTGGCCGCAGGGGTGGATGGATTGTTCCTCAAAAGCGCAGAGCCGGATGAATTCAAGCAAGGTTTCACCGAGATACTGGCTGGCGGGAAATTCGTCGCTCAGGAAGTGGCGGACAAGCTCGCCGCAGAACCCGATCGAGAGGCCATGACAGACCGCGAAAGGGAAGTGCTCAGCCTGATTGCTGCGGGATATCAAAACGTCGCGATTGGCGAAAAGCTGTTCATCAGCCCCAAAACGGTTGAAAAACATCGCGCCAGTTTGATGGCTAAACTGGGAGTGAATTCCGTGTCTGGCCTGTTGGTGCACGCATTGCGCGAAGGCCTGTTGGACGAACATAAGCAATTGTGACTTGGGGCCCGTCAGCCAGAATAGGGTATCTAACCCATCGAGAGCGCCAACGCTCTGCAATAGAGCGGTTTTCATGATCTCTCAGTCCAAGGCTTACACCAGCAATCGCAGCACCTTTTGGGGGTTCGTCTGGCTGTTATGCGCCTCGCTCGTCCTCGCTCCGGCGCTCTCAGCGCAAGGGCCGGATGACCGCTTGGACGGACTCGAGCCAGTCGAGTTACCGGTCGGCAACAACCACTCTCAGCCCTTTGGCAAGATGCAATTCTGGCTCGATCAAAGCGGTTCGATGGACCCAGATGGAGCGCTTGCAAACCGGGAGAAGTTTGCGCCCGTATCAAACCCGTGGATCGACTTTGGCCAGGCTGATGCAACGGTCTGGCTGCTGTTCCGCGTCTCAAACTCCACAGATCGGTCGGGCGATTGGATGTTGGATATCCAGCGGCCCTTTGTTGATGATCTCATCGTCGCAAAGGTCGAAAGGCAGTTGGTCAGCGACATCTTGCTAACCGCCGGGTCGAACTCGTCTTTCGCGGATCGTCCGGTGATCAGCCAATATCTGGTTGCGCCGCTGGCGATGGAGCCAGGTGAGACCACCGATATCTTGATTGGGATGCGCTCCTCCACCGGCAGCTGGATGCCTGTCACTCTGGCAACCCAAGAGCGCATGCGCACCGCTCACATGCAAGAGGCGCGGTTTAACTGGTTGATCAACGGCGCGGTTGCGATGTTGGTGCTGGCCGCTTTGGCAATGGGACGATTGATCGGGTGGAATTCGGCCCTGCCGTTCGCGCTCTACGCCTTTTGCGGCACCGCTTTCGTTGCCAACAATGAAGGCTATTTGCATCGTTTTGTGTGGCCAGAGCTGGCTTGGCTCTATCAGCCGGTCAATGTGATCCTGATCCCGCTGATGGCGCTGAGTGGTTTGGTCTTTGCCCGCAACTTCACTGGGATCGCTGAGCGCAGCCCGACTTTGAAGGCTGGTCTCAACATCGTTTTTCCCGCTCTTTTAGCCCTTGTGATTGCCGGGCTATTCCTATGGTCCCAAGCTTGGTTCCAGACGTTGGTCTATGGCGCGGTGCCCTTTTCTGCCGCGCTCTATCTGACACTCGGCTGGATCGCGCTGCGCCAAAAGGCGTTGGGCGGCTTGCCATTCTTCATTGGCACGTTGGCCGTGACCTTGACAGTCGCATTCACAGCCTTGGTAATGCTGGCGCCGGGCCGCCTGCCGCTAACCGTGGCGCTGGATTACATCCACATCACCTTGCTGATCGAAACTCTCGCATTCTTCGTTGCGATTGTCGCCCGCGCGCTCGCCATTCAGCGCGATCTGAATTCGGCGTTGAAGAGTGAGATTGCTCTCACAACTGAGAAGCTCGAGCTTGCAGAGCAATTGCAGGCGAGCCGTGTCCGCTATGACAAGGCGCGCAGTCAGGCAGAAGGGATGCGCGCCAAGCTCGCCTCTGCCTCGCATGACTTGCAGCAACCTTTGCTGTCCCTTCGACGAGGTCTGCAGAGCCTGAGTAGCGATGATCGTGAAACCGCTGAACGGATTAGCTCCGCACTCGATTACCTCGAGAAGGTGACTGAGCAAGGCGTTGTGGCACCCAGCCCGGACAATATGCTCGCTGGAGAAAAGCCCGACGAAGGTCATGAGGATTTTCCGATTGCGATCGTGACCAGAAACTGCGGGGCGATGTTTGCAAATGAAGCAAACGACCAATCAGTGACCCTCAATATCGCGCAGAGCGATCTGATTGTGCGCACAGATCCGGTTTCTTTAATGCGCGCCTTGAGCAATCTCATTTCCAACGCGCTCAAACATGCCGATGCTACGCAGATCGATGTGAAATGCGTGGCGCAGGATGGGCAGGTTGCAATCACTGTGTCGGATGACGGGAAAGGCCTTTCACAAGACCAGGCCCGTGCTTTGTCCGCTGCTTACAGCAAGGGTGATGATAGCGATGGCCATGGGCTGGGCCTCTATCTGGTTAGCCAGTTTACACAGGCTCCCGGTCATTCTTTCTCCATCGATAGCAAGCCTGGCGAGGGCGCTGTGATGACCATCTGTGTCCCCGAGGGAGCCATAAGCAACGCCAGCGATGGGTGATCCGCCCCATAGGCCTTCAAGCTTCAGCCGGGCAAAAGGCAGGTGAGAATTGGAGATATGGAATGACTATGATTTCAACTGGCAAGAGCTTTTCCTCAGCGATCCTGATGGCCGGCCTGCTTGGTGCATGCACGTCCCTGCCGAACGCAGCACCCCAAAGCGCTGCCTCCTTTGAAGCGCCGGAAGCGCCAGCCCCTGCCGCCGTTCAACCGCTGGGGACACTGTGCAAGCAGGGCGAAGAAACGGCGTTTAGCGGGGAAGTTCAGGACGAATTTGGGCTGACGCTGTCAGTTTGCATTGCGCATGGGGAAGCGGGAATTGATCCCGTCATCTCCATCCGCGCCTTTGGTGAAGGCGGGGGCAATGTCATCTCGTGCAGCGCCAATTCGTGCGCTGGGATTATCGAGTTCAACCACTATCGCCGCTATCGTTTCACCGAGCTAACGCTGAAGTGGTATTACAATGGCGCAGAGCAGACTCTTGTCGAGACGCATGACGCGCAAGATCTGGAAGGCCCGATCAACCATTCGATCACTCACACATGGCAAACAAAGGAAGCCACAGAACTTGGCCTTGAGGCACCGGCCTATCCAACCATTGCAAGAACCGAAGCGCTTTCAATGCTTGCACTCGATTCACTCTTGCCGGAATTGAGCAAGGGCGACTGAGACTGTCCGCTCTCGGGCGAGCGCCTGTCGGCTTCCACTCGACTTCGAGCGTAAAGGAAGCACCAGAGCGTTTGTGCAATCGCCGTACAATGCAGCAGCTGCCCCGACTATGAACGACAGGAGGGGGTCTGGGTGGCGGCAGCAGGAATAGGTGCTGCTCTGACAACGGAGGGCGGCCCATGACCGACGCGAGCACCCGAAACGCGTGCTGCGGAGAGACCGCAGAACAGCGCCATCTCCAGCGCGGGTCGCGCGGAGCTGGGATTGCTTCATTCAATTTCAGAAAATTGGTGCGGTCGAGAAGACTCGAACTTCCACGGGCGTTAGCCCACAACGACCTCAACGTTGCGCGTCTACCAGTTCCGCCACGACCGCACTCAGGTTCTGCAGGGCTGCGCCAAAGCGCTTTGCCCTCGGTAGGTGGGCGCCCCTAGCAACCCCTTACGAGGCGTGCAAGAGCTTTGGTGCGAGCTTGGCTCAATGTTCGAAAGACGTCTCCGAAATGATTGGCAATTTAGCCGTCGGATTGGCCTCCATCTGCGCCGCCAGTTTAGGCAGCTGCGTAAGCCTCACAGCGGCCTTTGTCCCGCAGCGGGACCGATCAAAGGCCGCGCTTGTGAAAATGGTAAATGGCTCGGTAACCAATGGGCATGAACCTGACCGCCGCCCTTCTTCTCATCGCTCAAAGCGTGGCTCCCGCTGCGTCTGGCACGGAAGCGAGAGCGAATGCAGGTGGGGCTTCCGCTCCAGTCGCTGTGCAAGCCACCGCCACGGTGCGCGTGCTCGCTCCGGCGCGCATCACTGCGCAGCTTGAACCCACCGCGCAAGAGCAGAGAAACGCGCCGGCAAAGCGCATTCAGCGCAGCCGCGATGCGGCCGGGACGATCTGGATCGAGTTTAGCTAGGCGACCAACCGATTTCAGCCGCCTGAGCTGAGACCGGAATATCTGTCACTGCCTCAGTCACGTTGAGGCTTTCTCCGGGAGCCAGTTCACGCTTGGACGGCACCACGACCCAGGAATAGACATTCTTCTCACGCGCATCGCGGAAAACGATCAGCAGACTGGGTACAGTCTGTGTCTGCTGGCCCGTATTCTCAATCGAACCGCGCACCCGGAATATATCCTCGCCGCTCTCCAGCGTTTCCTTGCGCTGTTGCTCGGCCGGGAAGTTGAGCACCAGGTCAGCCTTGCCAATCCCAAACGTCGGTTGCGCGATCGGGAGCCAGGCGGGCAGACCGTAATGGTTCACAGCAAAGGCGGTGCCCGACGCAAACAGGGCAAAGACCGCTGCTGCGATGGTCCACATTTTCAGCGAATTGCGACGTTGCGAGAAAGGCGGGCTGTAGTTGAAGCGCGATTCCGCCGGATCGTATTCAAACTCATCGTCGTCGAACGCATAATCGGCTTCGTCCGAAGCATCTGCCCCGATTTCTTCCGCCATCTCATCAGCCAGCGGATCATGGGAGGGGGCTACTGAAGACTGCGCCTCTTCCACCACAGGCGGGGCGGCAGCGGGCATTACCGGCTCTGGAGGTTTCGGAACCACGGGAGGACGGTCTTCTGTCCGCCAATGGTCCACCGAAGGCCCAGCCGCAGCGCCGCCAATATTCTCATCGCCCGGAGGCAATTCGCCACCCGCTTCTTCATCTGCCTGCTCCTCGCTCACGGGCGGCGGTGCGGCGGGGGCCGGTGTGGGTTCCGGCGCATCTTCGACCACAGGCTCAGGTGCTGCGACGGGAGGCGCTGTCTCTTCCAGATCAAGCGGAGCGGGCTCTTGAAACCAGCTGTGTTTGCACTTCGCGCAGCGCACAGTGCGCCCCTCTGCGCCAATGGCGCTTTCAGGCACGACATATCGGGTCGAGCACGCGGGGCATGAGATTATCATAGCGAGCAAAAGCTTTAATCACGCAGGGGATGGGCACAAGTCAGGTTCGCTTCGCGCCTGCAATATCGCCCGCTTTTTCCACTATTGCCGCGCAAAACTGCGTGCGCGACCGGCATTTGGTGGGCGATAGAGCACGATGTGGGCTTCCCCCCGCCATGTGGCGCTGATAAATCCACCGGCAATGACCGACCGGGCAAGCGAAATTGTGAAATTCGACAATGTCGGGTTGCGTTATGGCACCGACCCTGAAGTGCTGAGCGATGTCTCCTTCACGCTTTTCCCCGGCAGCTTCTACTTCCTCACCGGCGCGAGCGGGGCAGGCAAGACCAGCCTGTTAAAGCTGCTCTATCTGGCGCAAAGGCCGTCGCGCGGCAGCATTCGCATGTTCGGCAAGGACATGATCACTCTGCCCCGCCAGCGCCTGCCCGATTTTCGCCGGCGGCTGGGCGTCGTGTTCCAGAACTTCCGTCTGGTCCAGCACCTCTCCGCTTTCGACAATGTCGCTCTGCCCCTGCGGTTGGCGGGCACGGATGAGGCGAAGGTTCTGAAAGCGGTCACCGATATGCTGGAATGGGTCGGCCTTACGCATCGGGCCCAAGCCATCCCGGCAACCATGTCGGGCGGGGAACAGCAGCGGGTTGCGATTGCGCGAGCCGTGATTGCACGCCCTCAAATGCTGATCGCGGATGAGCCGACGGGCAATGTCGATCCAGAAATGGCCTTGAAACTGCTGCGCCTGTTCGAAGCGCTCAATCACCGCGTAGGCACCACCGTCATCGTCGCAACCCACGATGTGCATCTGCTCAAGAAAGTGCCCGAATCGCTCATCATGCGGCTCAACAAAGGACGGCTGTCTGACCCCACAGGGGCCTTGCGCTACCCGCCCCAACCCAAAGCCCGGCCCACTCCAAAGAGCGGCAAGATGCCCGAGGCAAAGCTGTGAACGCCCCTCCCGTGCCCGACGAAAGCGCGCCAAAAGCCGCTGCGCTGCGGGGAAAGCTGACCAATCGGCTGCTTCCACAAACCCGCTTTGGCGGACCGATCCCGTCGGTGATCGCTATTCTGATCGCTCTGGTCGTGATCGCTGCGGCGGGCGGATTGTCGCTGCGTAATCTGGCGGAGAATGCCCGCGCGGACCTGTCAGATGCGGTAACGGTTCAGATTGTCGAGGCCAATGTCGAGGCTCGAAACGCTCAGGCAGAGGCGGCCGCGAATGCACTCGCGACCCATCCGTTGGTCACGTCAGTGCGCATCGTGCCCGAGGATGAGCTGCAAGCCTTGCTAGAACCCTGGCTTGGCTCCAGCGCAGCAAGCCAGGACGTGCCGATCCCTGCCCTGATCGACGTCGAGTTGAACCGCCGAGCTACGGCACAAGAAACAGAGCGATTGCAGACCGCTTTGGACGCAGCGCTTAACCCTCTGGGAGGGGAAGCTCGGGTCGATGCGCAATCGCAATGGCTGCAACCGGTCTATGACGCGCTCGCAGCCCTCCAATATCTGGCGCTTGCCCTGATTGCGCTGGTGGCTTTTGCCACCGCAGCCGCGGTTTGGCTCGCCGCCCGCAGCGCCTTTGCCAATCACGAAGAGACGGTGGAGATCATCCACTTGCTGGGAGGAACCGACGCGCAGGTGACACAGATCTTCCAACGCTCAGTCCTGCGCGATGCGGCCTTTGGCGCAATTGTTGGCTTGCTTTTGGGCCTTGCCGCTGTGTGGCTGCTGGGCCAGCAATTTGCAGCGCTCGACAGCGGGATGGTCGGCGGCGGAGGGCTCGATTGGCGCGACTGGCTGGTCATCGGAGCCATTCCTGTCGGCGGCGTTCTGCTTGCGCTCATCACCGGGCGCATAACAATAGGCTTTGCATTAAGAGCGATGTTGTAGGAACGCCCGCAAGCCATGTCGAAACTCCGCTATCTTGCTGCCGCATTGGTGCTGGCCTGGGCGCTGGGCTTTTTGCTTTTCGCAGTGACATTGCCGCAGCCCTCAGACGATGTTGCGACCGACGCGGTGATCGTGCCGACCGGGGGCGCTGGGCGGATTGCGCAGGGGCTCGCTGTACTCGATGCAGGACTTGCGCCAAAACTGTTGGTCACAGGCGTCGATCCCGAGGTGACGCCAGAGGAATTCGCAGCGCAGTTTGAAGTCAGTGATGAGCTGATGGCCTGCTGCGTCAGCCTCGATTATGTCGCGGTCGACACAGTCTCAAACGCGACCGAGACCGCCGACTGGGTTGAGGCAAACCAGATCACTTCGCTGCGCCTTGTCACCACCGATTGGCACATGCGCCGCGCGGCAACGGAGCTTGATCGTACGCTTCCCCCCTCCGTCACGGTCGTGCGCGATGCGGTCAAATCCGAGCCAAGCCTCGCAGCCCTTTTCCTTGAATACCACAAGCTGATTGCCCGTTTCATCGCTGGCCTGTTCGGCTATTGAGGCCTCACCCTTCAACAAGGTGAGTTGCTTGGCCTTTATTCGCAGCCTGATTTTCTACCCCGTCTTTTACGGGTTCAGTGCCCTGCTGGTGGTGGCATCGGTGCTGGCGATCCCGTTTGGGCGGGAGCGGCTGAAACAGGTCGTGGCGCTGTGGGGGCGCTGGCACATCTGGTGCGTGCGCAATCTGCTCGGCATTGAAATCGTGCAAGAGGGCGAAATTCCTGACGAGCCGGTGCTGATCGCGATCAAGCATGAGAGTTTCTTTGAAGCCATCGACTTGCCGCGACTGTTCGCCTTCCCCACTGTCTTCGCCAAGCGAGAGCTGTTCTGGATTCCGGGCTGGGGCTACTCCGCCAAAGTCTACGGCCTGGTGCCGGTGGCGCGCGACAAGGGCGCGCGGGCTCTGCGAGAAATGTTGACCTCAGCCAAACAGCGCATTTCCGAAGGGCGCCCGCTGATCATCTTCCCAGAAGGAACTCGCGTGCCGCATGGGGCAGAGCCTCCGCTGCAATCGGGCTTTGCGGGGATTTACAAGCTGCTGGGCCTGCCGGTGGTGCCGGTCGCGGTGAATTCGGGTCCGCTCTATCATCGCTTGGTGAAGCAGCCCGGCACGATCACCTACCGTGTCGGCGAGATGATCCCATCAGGCCTACCGCGCGCAGAGATGGAGCGGCGCGTTCACGCTGCGATCAATGCCCTCAATTCCGACGAACGAGTTGCGTCAGGTCAGCAAGCGGCAAGCGCCTAGTCTTTTCACCCATGATCCTTGCGTCCAAAGTCGGGGCGCTCATCGTCTTGCCCTTCTTCGATCACGGCGCGGCGGATTGCGCGAGTGCGGCTGAAGAGCTCGTGCAAAGTCTCGCCATCGCCTGAGCGGATCGCACGCTGTAGCGCGGTGATATCCTCGGTAAAGCGACCCAGCATCTCCAGCACCGCACCCTTGTTGCTCAGGAACACATCGCGCCACATGACAGGGTCCGATGCAGCGATGCGGGTGAAGTCGCGAAAGCCACCGGCGGAGTATTTGATGACCTCTGACTGGGTCACATCCTCCAGATCGCTCGCCGTGCCAACGATAGTGAAGGCGATGAGGTGCGGGATGTGGCTGGTGACAGCAAGGACCAGATCGTGGTGCTCAGCATCCATAATCTCGACCTTGGAGCCGAGCTTTGCCCAAAAGTCCGACAATGCCTCAACCGCTGCGGGATCCACGTCGGCCGGCGGGGTTAGAATGCACCAGCGATTGTTGAAGAGCGCGGCAAAGCCTGCTTCCGGCCCGCTCTGCTCGGTGCCTGCAACCGGGTGAGCGGGGATGATTGTACGGCCTGGTAAAGCGCGGGCAAGTGCTTCGGCAACGCTCTGTTTGGAAGAGCCGACATCGGAGATGATCGCATCCTCGCGTAGATGCTCGCCCAGTTCGCCAGCGGCCTCTTCCATCGCGCCCACCGGCACGCAGAGGATTACGAGATCCGCATCGCGCACAGCTTCTTCGACCGTCTCACAGACACTATCGACCAGCCCCAGCTTGGCTGCTTTCCCTCGCACATCGTCGGAGCGGTCATAGCCAGTGGTCGTGATGTCATCAGCTTCAGCCTTGACCGCCAGGCCAATCGAGCCGCCAAGCAGTCCCAGCCCAATAATCGCGACCGTATTGATCGTCATGGCGCTTCTCCGCACAATTCGCGCAAGACAGCGGTTACGCGGTCCATATCCTCGCTCTTACCAATCGTGATGCGAAGGGCGTCGGGCAGTCCTTGCGAGGGCAAGTGCCGCACCGCATAGCCCGCCTCGCCAATCGCATGGAGCGCGGTTTGCGCCGTCACCTCTCCGGTAAAGCGCACCAGCACAAAGTTCGCCTCGCTCGGCACAGCCACCAGCCCGTGATTGCCGAGCGCTGCAATCGCTTCGACAAAACGCGCGCGTTCGGTGGCATTGTGCAAGCGGCTCGCTTCGACAAAGTCGCGGTCGGCGATTGCTGCCAGCGCGGCTTTCTGGCCACTGGTCGTCACATTGAACGGCCCTCTGATCCGGTTCAGCACGTCGATGATCGCGGGCGCTCCGGTGGCCCAGCCGATGCGCTCTGCCGCCAGCCCGTGGATCTTGGAGAAAGTGCGCGTCACCAGCACATTGTCATGCGTTGCCGCCAGGTCGAAACCGACCCGCTGATAGGCAGGATCGACATATTCGCCATAGGCCTCGTCAATGACCAGCAGAACATCGGACGGCAGCCCCGCATGTAGCCGCACGACCTCTTGCGGAGGGAGCCATGTGCCAGTGGGATTGTTGGGATTGGCGAGGAACACCACCTTTGTCCGCTCGCTCACCGCCGCCAGCAAGGCGTCGACATTGGCGGTGAAGTCAGTGTCATCCGCTTCGACCGGGTCGGCCCCGCAACGCCGCGCAGCAATGTCGTAGACTGAGAAGGAATGGGCTGAGAACAGCACTTCGTCGCCGGCTCCTGCAAAGCCTTGCGCGGCAAGGTTCAGCAGTTCGTCCGATCCCGTCCCGCACACAATCCTTTCCGCATCCAGATCATGCGCCTCAGCCAAAGCGCTCCGCAAAGCCTTTGAGTCCGGATCAGGGTAAGTTGCTGCTTCCCCTCTTGCCTCCTCCAACGCAGCAAGAGCCGCGGGCGATGTGCCCAGCGGGTTCTCATTCGCGGACAGCTTGACCAGTGCCCGGCCATCGCTCGCCGTGGCCTTACCCGGCACATAGGCATGGATGCCCAGGATGTAGGGCTTGGGCTCGGGACCAGAGCGGAGGGTGGTTTTGGTCATCGTACCTTGTATAGGCTTGCAAACAGTGGAGGACTTGATGAAACCTCCCCTAACCGCTCGCCCCCAGCTTGTCGAAGGGCTGTTTCACTCTTTCGGTTACGCCCATGAATTCCGCAGGCCCGTCCAGCATCTATCAAGTGCCTCAGCCGCTGCCGCTGGATAGCGGGCAGGAGCTGGTGAGCGCGCAGATCGCATACGAGACTTACGGGACGTTGAACGAGGCGCGCTCGAACGCCATCCTCATCTGCCATGCGCTGACCGGGGACCAATATGTCGCGAGCGAGCATCCCGTGACCGGCAAGCCGGGCTGGTGGGAGCGGATGGTGGGGCCGGGCAAACCCATCGATACGGGCCGCTATTTCATCATCTGCGCCAATGTCATCGGATCGTGCATGGGCTCGACCGGTCCGGCGAGCGTGGCGAAAGATGGCACACCCTATGCAATGCGCTTCCCCGTCATCACCATCCGCGACATGGTGCGCGGGACGGTTGCTCTGCTGGACGGGCTGGGCATTGAGAGACTGCACAGCGTCGTCGGCGGATCGATGGGCGGGATGCAGGCGCTGAGCCTTGCTGCCAACTGGCCCGAGCGTTCGGAGCGCGTGCTGGTTATCGCCTCGACCGCGCGGCATTCGGCCCAGAACATCGCCTTCCACGAAGTCGGGCGTCAGGCCATCATGGCGGACCCTGCTTGGGCGGATGGCAACTACTACGCGAGCGACCAATCGCCTGATAACGGCCTCGCCGTGGCGCGGATGGCTGCGCATATCACTTACCTGTCTGAGGAAGGCCTGACCGAGAAGTTTGGGCGGCGCCTTCAGGACCGAGATGCGAAGAGTTTTGGGTTTGAGGCTGATTTCCAGATCGAGTCCTACCTACGCTACCAAGGCAGCGGCTTTACGCAGCGGTTCGACGCCAATTCCTACCTCTATATCACCCGCGCGATGGACTATTTCGATCTCGCCGAGGAGCATGGAGGGAAGCTCGCCAATGCCTTTGCGAAGAGCGCCGCGCGCTTCTGCATCGTCAGTTTTGACAGCGACTGGCTCTACCCCACAGCGGAAAGCCGCCATGTTGTCCATGCGCTGAACGCGGCGGGCGCAAAAGTCAGCTTTGTCGAGCTCTCCGCACCCTTTGGCCATGACAGCTTCCTGCTGGAGCACGAACAGCTCGACCGGGTGGTTCGGGGGTTTGTCGAATGAGCACGCCAGTAACCCTGCGCCCTGATCTCGCTGCTATTGCCGCCCATGTCGAACCGGGTAGCCGCGTGCTCGATATCGGCTGCGGTGACGGCAAGCTGATGGGCGTGTTGGAGGCCGAGAAGAACTGCGACGCGCGTGGGATGGAGCTGGACGCGAGGCTCGTGGAGAAGTGCGTGTCGCGCGGGCTGTCCGTGGTTCAGGGCGATGCGGACACCGATCTGGCGAACTATCCAGACAAAGCCTTCGATTACGCGATCCTCAGCCAGACCTTGCAGACCGCGAGCCGGCCCGATCTGATGTTGGACGAGCTGCTGAGGGTGGGACGACGTGCCTTTGTCTCCTTCCCCAACTTTGCCCACTGGCGCACCCGCGCTGCCCTGATGTTCGGCGGGCGGATGCCGGTGACGCGCGCTCTACCGGTTAGCTGGTATGAAACGCAGAACATCCACCACGTGACAGTCGATGATTTCAAGCAGCTCGCCAAAGAAAAAGGCGCGACTATCAGCCGCGCCTGGTTCTTTGCGGACGGCCGCGCCATCGGCTCTACCGGAGCCAATTGGCGCGCCGAATTCGCGGTCTTCGAACTGAACGCCTAATCGCGTCCGCCGCTTACGGCAGCAAATCGTTGCGGATCACGCTGCCATCAAGGCCGAGTGTCGCAGAACCTTGATCCTTCACATCGTTCACGGCCAGACGCCCGGTCAGGCCAATGCTGATGCGGTGGTCGGGAGAGCTCATCCCAGGACTGGTCAGGCGAAAACTCGTCCAGTCATAATCGCTATAGGCACCGCCAAGCGCGTCGGCCTGTCCGTCCATGAAGCTCTTCACCGCACCCAGATCGATGTCGCCGAAACGGGTCACGTAGTCCGCCACGCGAAACTCGGCTGCATTGCCGCCGATGACGGTGATCTCAATCGGAGTTGGCTCTGTAAATTCGCCGGTCGAGTTGCTGAAGTTGATCCCCAGCATTTTATTGGGATCATTCGGGTCCTGATATTGAACCTTGCACTGGGTCATCATGCCGCGCGGATAGACCTGCATGGAGTCGATCTCTGCGCCCGAGCTGAAATTGCTCGAAATCTCGGAGACCATCGCGTCCTCGCCTAGGAGCGCCATCGCGCGAGTCAGGCAGACATCATATCCGTCCTCACTTGTGAGAGCGCCTGCATTCCGCTCCGCCTGCATATCCGCGACCATCTGGTCGACATCGGCCTCCTCCCCGCCACAAGCGGTAAGGGCCAGAGCGAGCGTGGTCACACCCGCGATTTTGAATTTGGAAAGCGACGCCATTTCAGTTCCTTTTGAAGGTGGTTTGGGTGGTGGGGGAAGGCCCGCTCAGCACGGGCCTTCCCATAAAGCTCAAGGCCGATGGATACCGCAGATTTTGTGACCGTCGGGATCGGTGAAGTAGCACAGGTTCATCACGCCCATGCTGCCATTGCGCGGGCCGGGAGGGTCTTCGATGCTGGTGCCGCCATTGGCGACCGCTACATCATGCAGCTCCTGAATCTGCTCCAGCGAGTCGCACTTGAAGCCGATGGTAAAGCCATTCGCAGTATTGGCTGGCTCACCGTTGATCGGCTCACTGATCGAGAACGTGCTGCCATCATGGATGTAGAACAGGCGCGTCTGGCCGGTGTCGTTGACGTGAGCCATCGGCTCGCCCGCGCCCAGCACGCCAAGCACGGCATTGTAGAAGGTCTTCGACCGCTCGATATCGTTTGAGCCGATCATGATGTGGTTCAGCATTGCCTTTGTCTCCTCTCAGAATTGATCCTTGTCAGTGAAGTACGCAGCGACACTGCGCGCCACAAGTGCTTTGTCGATGCAGCGGGCGGATTGTTGGTAGCCAGCGGTTCATGTGCGCTTCTATAGGCCCTGCCCCATGACCCTTACCTATTTCGCGACAATGCTCGCACCTTTTGTGGCTCTGCAAGCCGCTCCTCCTGCATCCACTGCGCCCGATACGCTTTCCGATGTGCCGATCGAGCAAGCGACCGCTCCGCGCTGCGGTGTTGCCTTTGCCGTTGTGCAAGGCTGGCAGAATGCTGGCGACCCACGCGGAGAAGACTGGCCTGCCATGGCTGAGACGCAGGCGCGTGAGTTTTTCGTGCGCGCGATGGCTCGGCTGATCGACGAATATGGGCTGGAGCAAGAGGATGTACAGGGCCTCGTCCAAGCAGAAGTCGCCCGCCACACTGCCGATTCTGGCGAGGCGGTTCGGGCGATGATGCCCGCTTGTCTGGCGCTATTGCGCATGTCTCCATTGCCGGCGCCCAGCGACGCACAATAATCGCGCGGATCTTCGCGTTCCTGTGTGGATTTCGCTGCACTGTTAGGGCAAAGGGTAAACCGCAATGTGGCAAATCTACCAATTCCCTCTGTGTCCGTTCTCGCGCAAAATTCGCCTGCTTATGGGTGAGAAGAACGTTGCCTATGATCTGGTGCGAGAAAACCCCTGGGAAGGGCGTGATGGCTTCCTCAACCTGAACCCTGCCGGACGAACACCGGTGGTGGTGAATGAGGAGAAAGGCATCACTCTGGTCGATAGCCGCGCGATAGGCGAATATTTCGAAGAGACGGTCGATGTCTCCCCGATGATCAACGGCACGGCGGCAAATCGAGCAGAGATCCGCCGCCTGACTGCTCTGTTCGACGAAGGCTTTTACCGCGATGTGACCGCGCCTTTGCTGCTTGAGCGCATGAAGAAGCGGATCATCTACAAGCAGCCCCCTGATAGCGGAGCCCTGCGCGCGGCAATGCGCATGGCGCATGGGCATCTTGATTACATGGACTGGCTGATCGACAACCGCCCCTGGCTCGCCGGATCGACGATGAGCATGGCAGACTTGGCCGCCGCTGCTCAGATCAGCGTGGCCGATTACCTCGGCGGGATCGACTGGAAGGGACACGAACAGACGCGCGGCTGGTATGCTGTTTTCAAGAGCCGCCCAAGCTTCCGCCCGCTGCTGTCGGAACGCATGGACGTTATCAAACCGCCCGCGCACTACAGCCAAGTCGACGGTTGAGGAGAGAAAATCATGCAAGACCCAAAAACCATCACCGAAGAGGAATGGCGCGAGCGTCTGACCGCTGAACAGTTCCACATCCTGCGCGAGGCGGGGACCGAACGCGCAGGGACAGGCAAATACGACAAGTTCTACGAGCAGGGCGAGTATATGTGCGCGGCCTGCGGCACCCGCCTCTTCATCAGCGCAGCCAAGTACAATTCGGGCTGCGGCTGGCCTGCCTTTACCAAGCCTGCCGAAGGCGATGTCATTGACGAGCATCGCGATGTTTCCTTTGGCATGATCCGCACCGAAGTACGCTGCGGCAAGTGCGACAGCCATCTTGGCCATGTTTTCCCCGATGGCCCTCCCGCCGAAGGGGGTTTGCGCTATTGCATCAACTCAGCCGCCTTGGAGTTCGTGCCCGAGGAAGGGTGAGCCACTCAACCAATCGGGGATGGCACGTTCCTGCTTGTTCACGCGGGGTTACAACTGGCCTATGCAATGCCAATCCTGTGAGGAACTGTTTGAAACAAGAGTGGCGCTAACTGATGTCGAAGCGCGGTAATCGTCTTCAGAACAAGGGCAAGCGCGGCTCTCGGCGCGCCGCGACCGAGCGGGCGTCTTCGACAAAGAGCTCTGGGAAATCCAAGCTGAAACGCGGCAAGAGCTCCCCGGAAAAACCCTCTGTCATCTGGAAATGGACCAAGCGTCTGGCCGTCACCGGCGTCGTGGTCGGATTGCTTGGCGCGATCTTCCTCGCCTTTGCGGTCGGCTTTGCAGCGCGCACTCTACCCAGCTTCCACCAATTGAAGTCGAGTCAGGCAGGCCAAACCATTCTGGTGCGCGCCCGCGATGGCAGTGAGATTGTCGAGATCGGTCCAAGCTTTGGCGAATGGCTCGATTATGACGAGATTCCGGAGAATATGACCAATGCGATGATCGCGGTTGAGGACAAGCGCTTTCATTCACATTTCGGGGTTGATCCGGTCCGCACGACTGGCGCGATTGTCGAAGGCTTCACAGGTGCGCGCTCTCGCGTGGGCGGCACCTCGACAATCTCTCAGCAGCTCGCGCGCAACCTGTTCCTGACCACCAACCGCACGGTCGACCGGAAGGCGCGTGAGGCCGTGCTAGCGATGGCACTTGAGTGGAAATTCTCGAAGGAGCAGATCCTCGAGCTTTATTTGAACAAGGTCTATTTCGGCGGCGGGGCCTATGGGATCGACTCTGCCTCCCGCAAATTCTTCAGCCACGATGCGCGTGAGCTATCGGTGGCCGAGGCCGCGATTATCGCAGGGTTGGTAAAAGCGCCCAGCCGCTATTCCCCCACCGCCGATGTGCAAGCCGCCGTTGACCGTGCGCAGGTCGTTTTGCGGCTGATGCGCGAGCAGGAATATATCACCGCGGAACAAGCCTCTGTCGATGTCGACACGGTGGAGCTGAAACAGCAATCGGGTCAGAATTCGGTGCGTTACTTCACCGATTGGGCGCTCCCTCAGCTCGACCTGCTGCTGCCGGAGACGAATGCTCCGCTGGAGGTGTGGACGACGCTGGACGTTGGGATGCAGCGCGCTGCAACTGCCGCGGTGGCGGCAAACTCCCCCGACGGAGCGCAGGGCGCGTTGGTGAGTGTCGACCGCGATGGCGCGATACTCGCTCTGGTGGGCGGCACCGACTATGTTGAGAGCAATTTCAACCGCGCGACCAATGCAATGCGCCAGCCGGGCTCTTCGTGGAAGCTGTTCGTCTATCTCGCCGCTCTTGAGGCAGGCTACACGCCCGATGACCGCGTGGTCGATACGCCGGTGACAATCGACGGGTGGAGCCCGCGCAACTCGAATGGACGCAATGTGGGTGAGACCAACTTGCGCACCTCGTTCGCCTACTCGATCAACACGGTTGCGGCGCAATTGGGCAATGAGGTTGGCTTTGGCACCGTTGCCTCGATGGCGCGGCGGTTTGGGGTGTCGAGCCCGATCTCGACCTTCCCGTCGATGGTGCTCGGCGCCTCCGAGGTTCGCCTGATCGAAATGACGCGCGCCTTTGCGAGCATTTCGGCCAAGGGGCAGGCGGTCGAGCCATACGGCATCACCAAGGTCGCCACGGCGAGCGGAGAGGTGATCTACGAACACAAACGCCCGCGTGAACAGCAATTGGTGCCTGACTATGTCGCCGCTGGCATTACGGACCTGCTGCAAGCCGCCGTCCAAACCGGCACGGGTCGCGCAGCGCAGATCGGGCGTCCGGTGGCGGGCAAGACGGGCACCACCTCTTCGAACAAGGATGGGTGGTTCGTGGGTTTCTCATCCGGCATCACGACAGGCGTGTGGATGGGCCGCGATGATGCGCGCGCCGTCCCAGGCCTGCAAGGTGGCCGTGCGCCTGCTCGCGCCTTTGCCGCTTATATGCGCTACGCCGTGAAGGACCGTGCGGTCGAAGAGTTCGACACCGAATTGAACCTGCCCGAATGGCAGCTGGAGCCGGACGAAGAGGCTCTCTATGGCGATCCGGACGAATATTACTTCATCGATGAGCAGGGCAATCTGATCGAGCCGGGCCGCCGCGACCCGTCGGACAGCCCCTTTGACGTCGATGGCGAACGCCCTACCGATGAGCCTCCACCTGCGGCCAGTGAGGATTTCCTTGAGCAAGCGACGGGGCAGCCCATTGGGCCAGATCGCCCTGATAGGCGCGATCCTCCACCGCCACCCCCGGACATACGCTCACCGGATTTCCTGGGGCCGGATCCCCCCGGAAACAGAGGGCCGAGTACTGACCCGCCCGATTGATAGCGTAAAAGAAAACGCCCCCGCAGCTCTCACTGCGGGGGCGTTTTGATTTCAGCTCTTGCGTCAGTCGATCAGCGCAAGCGGATCGGCAGATAACGCGGTGGTGCGCCGCGGCGCTGGATGCGCAGGAGCACGGCGTCGCGGCCATCAGCCTCAGCAGCGGCGATCTGCTCACGCAGCGCCTCTGCCGTGCCGACATCTGAATAGTTTGCAGACAGGACGATGTCGCCGCGACGCAGGCCCTTGCGGCCCGCATCCGAGTTCGGGTCAACCGCGCCAATGACGAGGCCGCCCGTATCCGCCGGAACGCCCAAGCTGCGCGCGATCTGCGGCGTCATTTCGAGCACTTGCAGGCCGAGCTTTTCGGCAATCGTCTCATCCGAAGCACCAGGATCCATCGGCTCTTCCGCCTCTGGATCGAAGTTCTGCGCTGCTTGCGCAAGCTCCTCTTCCGGAGGGCGTTTGCCAATCGTGGTGTTAAGCGTCAGGCGGCGGCCATTGCGAAGCACTTCAACAGGCACACTCACGCCCGGATCAATGTTCGCAACCAGGAAGGAAACCGTCTGTTCGGAGGTCACTTCGGCGCCATTGACGCTGACGATGATATCGCCGGGCTCAATGCCAGCATCGTCGGCTGGCGTATCGCCATTGACGAGCTGCACGATCTCACCACGGTTGCGCGGCAGGCCAAGCGAGCTGGCCATATCGTCCGAGATCGGTTCAAGAGCAACGCCTAGATAGCCACGTTCGATTTGCTGCCCTTCCCGAAGCTGATTTACGATCGGTTCCGCAATTTCAGCCGGAATGGCGAAGCCGATCCCTACGCTTCCTCCGGAGGGCGAAAGAATGGCATTGTTAACGCCAATCACACGGCCGCGCATGTCGAACAGCGGACCACCTGAATTGCCTCGGTTGATCGAAGCATCGGTCTGGATAAAGCGATCATAGGCGCCGCCCTGACCGGTGTTGCGATAAACAGCTGACACGATCCCGCTCGTCACCGTACCGCCGAGGCTAAATGGATTGCCAATCGCGACCACCCATTCTCCGACGCGAGTTTGCCGCGAATCGCCAAACTCCACGAACGGGAAAGTCTCATCCGAGACGATCTTGAGCACGGCGAGGTCGGAAGGCGCATCAGCGCCAACCAGTTCTGCTTCGTACTCTCTGCCGTCGGGCATGGTGATGGTGATCTCTTCCAGCCGCGCGCGGTTATCCGGTGCAACAACGTGGTTGTTGGTCACGACATAGCCGTCCGCGCTGATGATGAAGCCGGATCCGAGTGAAGTCGCTTCACGCCGCTGCGGTTCATCACTGGGCGCACGGCGTTGGAAGCGCCGGGCCCAAGGTGTGCCGAGGAACGGGTTGCTGGTGACCGGAACCGATTGCCGGGTCGAGATATTGACCACCGCCGGCTGCAATTGCTCGGTCAGGTCGGCAAAGCTTGATGGCGCGCCGGCCACGGGAACGACCCGGTCCATGACCGAGGTGTCATTTTGGGCGACCTGCGCGCCAGCAGGGAAGCCAGTCATCAGCGAAACCGCAGCGCCTCCCACCAGAAGCGCACTTGTCAGTCCATAAACATACCGCACGTTGCTCACGTCCTCTCGTTCCTTTTCATTTGCGCGTGTTGGCCGCCCTATCGTGACCAAACGCTATCTCCAGATACGCGTATAAAGTTACGTTGGCACAAAGTGGCGAGACGCGCTTAACCGCATATGAAGACGCTTGTAGTCGGTAGCGTCCGGTCAACGCTTCGTCGGTCGCGCGCTCTTTGTCCTGCTGTTTGCGCGTCAATTCCCGTTGAATTGGTTGAAATACTCGTTGTCCGCATCGAGCACCATCGAGGAATTTCCTTCACCAGCGATGAATGTCTGACGATAAGACTGCATCGCGCGGTAGAAATCGTAGAAGTCCGGATCCCTGCCATAGGCATCGGCATAGGTTGCCGCCGCCTCTGCATCGGCTTGTGCGCGAATGATCTGAGCGTTCTTCCGACCTTGTGCGCGGATTGTTTCGGCTTGCTCTTGCCGTTCCGAAATCATCCGAGTGAAGGCCGCTTGCAGGGGAGTTCCCTCTGGCAAGTCAGCCGCCTTGATCCGAACGTCGATAATCTGCGCGCCATATTGACGGGCCTGAGCATCAAGCGTGTCGCGAATATTGTTCATCGCATCACCACGCTCTGTGGTCAGTAGGCTGGCGAAAGTCCGCCGACCGAGCTCCTGACGCAGAACCGAGCGAAGGATGCGGGTAAGCTGGGTGTTGAGGCCGTTTTCATCGCGCGCGCTTTCGATCATCTGCACCGGCTGGATGATCCGATACCGCGCATAGGCGTTGACGCGAAGGCGCTGCTGATCGCTGGTCAGAACCTGCTCATTATCCATGTCGAGATCGAGCACACGGCGCTCCACCATCTGCACACGGTCGTAGAACGGGATGCGATACCAGAAGCCTGCACCGGTCTGACCGAAGGGATCATCCGGGCGATACATATTCACGATCTGCTTGGGATTACCCGCGCTGATGATCACCGCCTGCTTGGTCTCCGGCGTCACAAAAAGCGACGAGGCACCGCCCACGAGGATCACGCCAAGCGCGATGAAGACGAGCTTATACTGGGTCCAAATGTTCTGCATCTTACTGGCCTCCCTGTTCTGACGCGGCAGGCGGCGCGGCCGTCGGGCGGCTGCGTTCAACCTCGCGCAGAGGGATGTAGGGGGTGACGCCATCAGCATCGATCACGGTCTTGTCTGTGCGGGAAAGCACCGCTTCCATTGTCTCGTAATACAGACGACGGCGGGTCACTTCTGGGGCAAGACGGTATTGCGCATAGATTTGATTGAACTGTTCCGCCTCACCTTCGGCGAGAGCCAGCAGACGCTGCGAATAACGCCGCGCGCCATTCAATTCACGCTCAGCATCCTGCTGCGCTGCGAGCACGTCGTTAAACGCCTCTACCACGCTTTCGGGCGGATCGGTCTTGTCGACTTCGATACCTTGCACCGTGATGCCTGCGCCGTAGCTATCGAGGATGGACTGCATCCGGGTCTGGACATTGCCTTGAATGTCGGCGCGCCCTTCACCCGAGATCACGGTGTCGAGCGTCTTTTCCGCAACCGAGGACCGCATCGCGGTCTCTGCGGCTTCGCGCACCGTCTCAATCGGGTCAGCGAGCTGGAATTGGAACAGCGACAGATCGTTGATGTTCCAACGCACCGAATAGCTGAGATCGACGAGGTTCTGGTCTCCGGTCAGGATCAGCTTGCTGCCCACTTCCTCAGTCCGGATTTCCTGAACGTTTTCCACTTCGACGATGCTGATCGGATAGGGCCAGGAAACATTGGTGCCTTGATCGTAGGTTCCGACAAATTTGCCGCCAAAACGAGTCACGGTTGCCTGCTCGCCGGGCTGAATGAAGTGGAAGGAGGTGAATATCAACCAAACCGCGACAAGCCCTGCGATGATAATGGGAACCCAGCTGCCGCCCGCCGGCGTCTCTGGCAGGCGGAAGCCCGTGCCGCCTCCGCCGCCTGCACGGCGTGGGCCTTCGGGGCCGCGGTTTTTGAAGATGTCTTCGATATTGGCTGAGCGGCGTTTACCCTCGCCTCCGCCACCGGGAAGCCACGGATTGCGCGGTCCTTCCTTGGGGCCTTCCTTGGAGCCATCATCGCCATCGGGAGCGCCGCTGTCGCCGCCTTCATCCGATCCGCCGCCAGAGCCTTTCGAGCCTGAACCGCCCCAAGGGCTTTTCTTTCCCGCCATGGCGAGTGCGATATTCTTTCTGAAACCGTCAAAAATTTGCATGCTATCCTTATAGGAACGCATTTTGAGGAAAAACAGGGGTTGGCGTACGGAATTTGATGCTAGAGGCATTTCGCAATGACTGACAGCTCACAAACACCCTCCAATCCCGCTGAAGACGAAGCCCGCCTGCGATCCGCTTTGCCGATCGAAATTCACGGCCGCTTGCGCTCGGCAAGGATTGTCGAGAGCCGTGCGATTGTCGTTGCAGAGGGTGGCGATCTGGGCGCGAAGGCGCGCGAAGAGCTCGAAAAACTGATCGAAGATGCCCTGTCCAAACTCGACGGTATCGAAGAAGTCCGCGTGGCGCTGATCGCAGAGCGGCGGCGGCGGATGATTATTGCGGTTGGCTCAGGCAAAGGCGGCGTGGGCAAATCGACGCTCACGACGAACCTCGCCGTGGCTCTGGCGCGTAAAGGTCGCAAGGTTGGCGTGATCGACGGCGATATCTACGGCCCCTCCCAGCCGCGCCTGCTCGCGACGGAAAAGATGAAGCCTGAAGCGCTGGGCGACAAACTGGTGCCGGTAACAAGCCCGCACGGGGTCAAGGTTCTCTCCATGGGGCATGTCGTTGCACCCGGCAAAGCGCTTGCATGGCGCGGGCCGATGGCGGGCAAAGCGCTCGGACAATTGGTCGATGCAGTCTGGGACGACACCGAATTGCTGCTGATCGACTTGCCGCCGGGCACGGGCGATGTGCAAATATCGATGATGGCGGACAGCAAGCCCGATGGAGCCGTGCTTGTTTCCACGCCGCAGGACTTGGCACTGCTCGACGCGGCGCGCGCAGGGCAATTGTTTGAGGATGGCGACGTGCCCATCATCGGCCTTGTCGAGAACATGGCTGGTTACGAATGCCCCGAATGTGGGCACATCTCCGACCCCTTTGGCTCCGGCGGGGTCGAGAAATTTGCCAAGGCGCTGGAGATACCCTTCCTTGGCCGCGTGCCCTTGACCATGCAGACGCGCCTTGCTGGCGACGCTGGCAAACCTCCTGCCGCTGAAGACACAGAGGTTGCCGCCCCCTTCCTCGCCATCGCCGACAAGCTCGACCGTTGGATGACGAGTGGAGCGGTCTGAGGCGATGCAGTTTACGCGGCGAGGTCTGGTCACAGGCGCTGCTGTAGGCGGCGGGCTGCTGGTCGCCTGGTGGTTTCTGCCGCGCAACTATCCCAACCCGCTGGCCGCGGCGAGTGGCGAGCATATTTTCGACGCCTGGATCAAGATTGCAGAGGACGGCGTCGTCTCTGTCGCGGTCCCGCAATTGGAGATGGGCCAAGGCATCACGACGCTGATCCCGCAGATCGTCGCACAGGAATTGGGAGCGGATTGGCGACAGATCGCGGTTGAGCCTGCTCCCGTCGCAGCCGCCTATCCCAACGTGCCGCTCGCCAAAAAGTGGGCTGAATTGTGGGAGCCGCTTGCGACCGGCATCTCAGATGCGACCGACGATATGTTGGCGGAGAGCTTTGCTCGCTCCTCGCGCTTTACCGCGACCGCCGATGGCACGGCGCTCGCCGCATACGAAGCCCCCGCAAGAGCCGCCGCTGCCGCGGCCCGCGCAATGCTGGCGCAGGAAGCGGCTGAGCGCTGGGGCACGGCCTGGGAAGAGTGCGAGGTCGCCAACGGCATCGTCTCCTGGAACGACCAGCGCGCAAGCTTTGGCGAACTCGCCGCCGGAGCCGCTGAACAATCGCCGCCCGACCCTCCTCCGGTGCGCCCCGACGTGCCAAGCGAGAACCCTTTCGTTGCCGATGGCCAGTCCGACAGCAACGCCCCGCCTGCTTTCCCTCGGATTGATCTGCCCTCCAAAGTCGATGGCTCCTACCGCTTTGCCGCTGATGTGCGCCTGCCCGGCATGGTCTTTGCCGCAATCCGGCACGGGCCCAACAATGGCGCCGAGCTCGAAAGCTTCAACGAAGGCGCTGCGGCGGGTGTTTCGGGCGTGGTCGGCGCAGTCAAAACCAAACGTTGGCTCGCCGTTGCCGCGACGACTTGGTGGAGCGCCAACAAAGCGCTCGACGCGATGGACCCGCAATTCACCACGCCCTATCCGGTCGACAGCGACGTGATCGAAGCGCGGCTCGACACGCTTTTGAGCGGGGGCGACAGCTACAAGATTGCAGAGACAGGGTTCGGCGAAGAGGCGTTGACCAAGGTCGATTTCGCCCGCCGCTACAATTTTGAACCCGTCCACGCCGCGCCGATTGAAACTGCGAGTGCGGCGGCGCGCTTTGTCGATGGCAGGCTGGAATTGTGGATCGCAAGCCAGGCCCCGGAACAAGCCCGCAAAGCCGCTGCCAAAGCGGTTGGCATCGCGGTGGAGGATGTCGCGCTCTATCCCATGCCCGCTGGCGGCAGCTTCGATGCGCGGCTGGAGCATGAGCACGCAATTGAAGTCGCACATATCGCCAAGACATTGGAGCGCCCTGTGCAGCTTACATGGCCGCGCCGGGATGAGATGATCCGATCACGCCCGCGCCCAACAACCGGCGTGATGATCGGTGCGCAGCTGTCAAATGGCGGGCGCGGCGACATTGACGCACTTCAACTGCGGGTCGCCACTCCGCCCGTGATGCGCGAATTTGGCGAGCGGTTGTTCGGCAATCTGACGCCTTGGGCCGCTATTCGCGAAAGCACGGGCAAGAGCGATCCTTTGGCGGTCGAGGGGGCCGTTCCGCCTTACGAACTCGCCAGCGTCACCGTGCGCCATGTGCCGGTCGAAACCGGCCATCCCGCAGGCCGGGTGCGCGGCAATGCCCACGGGCCGACTTGCTTTGCGATTGAGAGCTTCCTCGACGAAGTCGCCAACCGCCATGCGAGAGAGCCGCTATCCTACCGCATGGCGATGCTCGGCAGCGATATTCGGCTTGCCGCATGCCTCCAACGCGCAGCCTCCATGGCGGAGTGGAATGGCGGCGTGAACCAGAGCGGTCAGGGCATTGCCTGCCACAGGATCGGGGATGCGCAGACCGGTGGGCGGATCGCTTGCGTGGCGACTGCGACGCGCGCGGCTGACGGATCGAGCGCGGGCGTTAGAGTGGCGCGGTTGTCAGTGGCGGTCGATATTGGCCGGATCGTCAATCTCGACATCGCTCGCCAGCAGATCGAAGGCGGCTTGCTGTTTGGCCTTGGCATGGCGCTGGGCAATGCGATCAAAATGCGCGGCGGTCTGCCCGCCAGCTTCGACTATGCTGACCTTGGCCTGCCCAAGCTTGCTGATTGCCCAGAGATAGAAGTCGACTTCATGCCGTCTGACGCCACACCCGCCGATCCGGGTGAATTGGGCGCAGTCGTCACCCCGCCAGCGATTGCCAATGCTCTCTTTTCTGCTACGGGCTTGCGACTGAGAAGACTGCCCCTACTTTCTAGCGGGCTTTAAGATTTATCGAAACGCGTGGGATCGCGTTTGCCTCTTATGAGGCGGGCGTAGCGTATTTGGACACCGAACTGACACTTACAGGCGACCCCTCGCACTTTCATGACTTGGCAAAAACAGCATCTCCCCAATGATCACCCGCCCGTTTCGAGCGGGACAATTGGCGTGTTGCTGGTCAATCTGGGCACGCCCGATGGGCCGGACCCTGCCTCCGTCAAACGATACCTAAAGCAATTCCTGTCGGACCGCCGCGTAATTGAGATACCCGCGATTGCATGGCAGCCGATCTTGCGCGGGATCATCCTCAACACGCGTCCCCAGAAAAGCTCGGAAGCCTATTCGAAAATCTGGACCGATCGCGGCTCTCCGCTGGCTGACATCACCGCTTCGCAGGCTGAGGCGATTGCCGACCTGTTCGGAGAGAAAGTGATCGTCGACTACGCCATGCGATACGGCAAGCCGTCGATTGAGGATCAGCTGACCAAATTGACGGAGAAAGGCTGCGACCGCATTCTGGTTGCGCCGATGTATCCGCAATATTGCGCCGCCACGACCGCAACCGTTTTCGACGAAGTGGCGCGCGTGTTGAAGGAGCGGCGCTGGCAGCCGGCCTTGCGCTTTGTGCCGCCCTATCACGACGATGATCTGTATCTGACCGCGCTCGCCGATGATCTCACTCGGCAGGTCAAGGCGCTAACCTTCAAGCCAGAAGTGATGCTGCTGAGCTTCCACGGCATGCCGCAGCGCACGCATGATCGCGGTGATCCCTATCACTGCCACTGCCAAAAAACCTCGCGTCTGCTGCGCGAGAAGCTGGAGCAGAGGCCCGAGTTTGCAGGCGTTCGGTTCGAAACCACCTTCCAGTCCCGCTTCGGCCCGGCTCAGTGGTTGGAGCCAGCAACCGACGACACTCTGATTGCCGAGGGCGAGAAGGGGACCAAGAAGCTCATCGTTGCCGCGCCCGGTTTCGCCGCCGATTGTGTCGAGACGCTGGAAGAGCTCGCTCTGGAAGGCCGCGATGAATTCCTCGAGGCAGGCGGCGAAGACTATGCCGTGCTAGACTGCCTCAACACCTCCGAGGCGGGCCTGACTATGGTCGAGGCGATGATCCGGCGCGAGCTATCCGGCTGGATCTGAGACGCTTGTAAGAGCCGCTTACATTCTGGTAAGTTTCAAATCATAGACCGATTTCGAACCTTACCTTTGTGAGAAAGACCACCGACATGGCCACCCTAGCCAAGCCGAACGACGCTGCCGAAGCGCCCACCTTCGATCATTGGGGTGATGGCAACCCAGATGTCAGTGAGCTGTCCCACATTCCGGGCGAAACCGGATGGCCCATTGTTGGCAACACCTTCACCATGCTCGCCGATCCGCACGGCTTTACCAAGCGGATGATCGACACATACGGCAAGGTCTATAAAAACCGCGCCTTTGGTGGGTATCAAGTTACTCTGGTCGGAGCTGAGGCAAACGAGCTGGTCCTGTTCAACAAGGACAAGATCTTCTCCTCCGAACAAGGCTGGGGACCGGTGCTTGACCAGCTCTTCCCGCGCGGGCTGATGCTGCTCGATTTCGACCACCACCGGATTGACCGACGCGCGCTGTCTATCGCGTTCAAGCCGGGGCCGATGCGGCATTATTCCGGCTCTCTCAACGCAGGCATCGCAAGCGAAGTGAAGACGTGGGAAGGGCCAAAGACCTTCTTCCCCGCGATCAAGAAACTCACCCTCGATCTGGCGGCGGAGAGTTTTCTGGGCGTTCCGCTGGGGCCAGAGGCCGACAGTCTCAACACTGCCTTCGTCGATATGGTGCAAGCCTCAGTCGCGCCCGTTCGCAAACCTTTGCCCTTCACCAAGATGAAGAAGGGCGTCGATGGCCGCGCTTTCATGGTCGACTATCTGACCAAGGAAACGATCCGGCGGCGCGAAGAGGGCGGCGGGCAAGACATGTTCAGCCAATTCGCTACAGCGACACGCGAAGACGGCTCGCTGCTGCCGGTTGATCAGGTGGTTGATCACATGAGCTTCCTGCTTATGGCCGCCCACGACACGATCACGTCATCCTCCACCTCCCTGATCTATCAGCTCGCGACCCATCCCGCATGGCAAGAGAAAGTGCGCGAGGAGATTATGGCGGTGACCGGCGGCCCGGATGCCGACGGCAACACCCGCGCGCTCGACTATGACGATATGGGCAAGCTGGAACTGACCGAGATGGCCTTCAAAGAAGCGCTGCGACTGATCCCGCCCGTGCCCTCCATGCCGCGCCGCGCGCTCAAGGAATTTGAGTTCGGCGGATACCGCATCCCGGCCGGACAGCTGGTTGGCATCAACATCTACTGGACGCACCACTCAGAGGAATATTGGGACGATCCCTTCACCTTCGATCCGATGCGCTTCACGCCGGACAAGGTGAAGGCGCGGCACAAATATGCCTGGGTCCCCTTTGGCGGCGGCGCGCATATGTGTCTGGGCCTGCACTTTGCCTATATGCAGATCAAACTGATCCTCTCGCACTTGCTCCAGCAATACCGGATTGAGGTTGCGGACGGCTACAAGCCCGACTGGCAGGAATGGCCAATCCCGCAGCCCAAGGACGGGTTGCAGGTGAAGTTTGTGCGTATTTAATTGGTTACGCTCGCCCGTCCGGGCGAGCGTCCTCGGTGCAATTCCTTCGCCCCCATACAAAATTTGGGCTACGGGCACCTGCGGGCGCGCGCCCTTGTCTTATGGCGCGCTTGCGGCCGCTAGCGCAGCCGTTCTGGAGCAACCGTCTCCGCTCTCTCAAAAATCCCAGGCAATGCCTTTGCTCTCCCAGTCGCCATAGCGCGTGGGAGACAGATCGCGCGGCTCGTCCTTATTCGGATCAACCTTTTTGGGCGCAGGCACAGGATCGTTGGTCCAGTGCGCAGGCTTTTTGAAGTCGCGCGCGGCTTTGGTTTTCTTTGTGGTCATCTTGATAGCAAACATGGCGAGGCTGGCGCTCGGTTTCAAGCGCTTGTAGGGCGCTAGTCATATGGCTCAACCTCCCGGAATTCATGCGCGGCGCGCGGCGCTCAAATTGCTCGATGCGGTCCTGCGCCGGGGGGAGACGTTGGAGCAGGCGGCGCCGCCTGCCCTGCGCGATGTGCGCGATGCGAACGATCAGGCGCTTGCGCGGGCGATTGCAGGGGAGACTTTGCGCTGGCTGACTGACATCGACGCGTTGATTGACAGCGCGACCAAAAAGCCGCTGCCCGATGACGCCAAGCCGCGCACGGTGCTGCGCATGATGCTGGCTCAGGCACTGCGATTGGAGACCCCGCCGCATGCGGTAATCGCCACCGGACTGCCGCTCCTTTCCGGAGGGCCAAGGCGGCTTGCACATGGCGTGTTCTCGACTTTGACGAAGCGCGAGGTGGCATTGCCCGAAGCGCCAACATTGCCTGCTGACGTTCGCGAGCGTTGGGGTGAGCGAGCTGAAGCAATCGCGACTGGCCTCGCCATGCCTCCCGAAGTCGATCTCCACATCAAAGACGCCTCGCAGACCGCCGGGTGGCAAGCGAAGCTGGGCGGAGAGAGCCTTGCCCCCGGCCATGTCCGCGTGCCCCGCGGGAGCAGGATCGAGACTTTAGAGGGCTACAAGGAAGGCGCGTGGTGGGTGCAAGACCTCGCCGCGCAGCTCCCCTCGATGCTGCTGGGCAAGGGAACTGGACATGCGCTCGACCTATGCGCCGCGCCCGGAGGCAAGACCATGGCGCTCGCCGCGAACGGTTGGAATGTCACCGCGCTCGACCTATCCAAACGGCGGTTGGGGGTGCTCAAGGAGAATTTGAAGCGCACTGGCCTGAAGGCCTCGCCCGTGCGCGCCGATGCGCTGAAATGGGAGCCGAAGCACCAGTTTGACGCCATCCTGATCGACGCACCCTGCACCGCGACGGGCACCTGCCGCCGCCACCCCGACGTCCTCCACCGCATCGGCTCGCGCCAGATCGCGGAGATGGTCGAGATCCAACGCGCGCTGGTGGAGAGGGCAGCCGGATGGCTGAAACCCGGTGGCACGCTGATCTATGCGGTCTGCTCCCTAGAGCGGGAAGAGGGCGAGGATCAGGCGGCGTGGATCGATGCTGAGCTGGGATTGGAGCCCAATCCCATCGCGTCAGAGGAACTGCCCGCTAACCTCCTGCCCACATCAGAAGGCTGGGCCCGCACTGACCCCGGAATGCTCACCGAACAAGGCGGCTTGGACGGATTTTTCGTTGGACGCTGGGTGAAGGGCTAGGGTCCTGACCCTAGAGCGGAAGCCCTTTAAGGTTTCACATACTTCTGGAAGCTTTTCCTGAGCTTCATGATTTTCGGGGGGATCACAGCCAAGCAATAGGGATTACGCTGGCCTTCGCCGTCCCAATATTCCTGGTGGTAGTCCTCTGCCGGATACCACTCAGCGGTTTGAGCATCGCCTTCCAGCCCCTCAATCGTCGTGACCGCCGTCCCCGAATTCTCCGCATTCCAGCGCGCGATGGCGGCTTCGGCTTCTTCGCCTTGGGCTGCGGAAAGCGGGAAGATGGCGGACCGGTATTGGGTGCCGATATCGTTGCCCTGACGGTTCAACTGGGTCGGATCGTGGGTGCCGAGGAACACGTCGTAGATTTCGGGAAGAGAAATCACCGCCGGGTCAAACGTGACCCGAATGCCCTCTGCGTGACCCGTTTGACCGGTGCAGACCTGCTTGTAGGTGGGGTTGGGGACTGAGCCGCCAATATAGCCGCTCTCCACTGCGCTTACACCGATGACGTCGCGGAAGACCGCTTCCGTGCACCAGAAGCATCCGCCTGCGATAACTGCCTGTTCCATGTCTAATCAGGTCTCCTTTTCGATAAACGACATAGGGAGGCCGACCGGTATTGCCAGAGTTCTTTGAGGAACCTTGTCATCATGCGCGGCGTTCGTCAGGAGGAACATTCGCAACTGGAAATGAGAGGACCGATCCCATGAAAGCCACTCTGCTTGCCGCGCTCGCCGCTGGCTCTGCTTTTGTCACCTTCGCATCGCCTGCAGCCGCTGACGGCCACGGCGACCACGCGCACAGCATCGAAGACGTGCTCGCGCATGAACGCCGCGATGATGACCGCGCACGCGACCAATATCGCAATCCGGCTGAAACGCTCGCTTTCTTCGGTGTTGAGCCGGGCATGACGGTTGCCGAATTCGGCCCCGGCGGCGGCTGGTACACCCGCGTACTTGCGCCGTACCTGATGCCGACCGGCCAATATATGGCCGTCAACACCGACAGCGACGCCGGCACCTATCGCGACCGCGCTCAGGAAGCGCGCGCCAAGGGCTGGACCGAGCGTTTCAAGTCCGGCCTGGCTGAAGCAATGGGCGTTGAAGCCGACGACGTGATGGCGTTCGAAATTGATGAGATGCCAGAGGACGTGGCCGGCACGGTCGACCGCGTGGTAATCTTCCGCTCGATGCACGGCCTTAACATGCGCAACAATGCGGACGACGTGCTGAAGGCGGCGCGCGTGATGTTGAAGGATGACGGTATGGTTGGCGTGGTCCAGCACCGCGCTCCTGACGGCGCATCCTACGACGATTACGGCGCACGCCAGCGCGGCTATATGCGGGTGCAAGACGTTGTCGCGATCTTCGAGGCAAATGGCTTTGAACTGGCTGACTCAAGCGAAGTGAATGCCAACCCCAACGACACCGCCGACTATGAAGGCGGCGTCTGGACCCTTCCTCCGTCGCTTGGCTTTGGCCGCCAGTCCGAAGAGGAAATGGCCCGCCACCGTGCGATCGGTGAAAGCGACCGTATGACCTTGCTGTTCCGCAAGGCTCAGTAAGCGGGCTCAAACCGTGAGAGCGTTTCGATCTGTGATGGTGCTAGCGGCGGGCGCGTTTTCGCTCGCCGCTTGCGACCCAGGTGTGGCGGTGAACGAATGCGATGACACCCAGATCGAAGACACGCGGCTGAAAGAGACGCTGGCGCATGAACGACGCGAGCGTGATCGCAAGCGTGATGCCGCGCGCAATCCGGCTGAGACGCTCGAGTTCTTCCAGATCGCTCCCGACCAGACCTTGATCGAATATGCGCCGGGCGGCGGCTGGTATACGCGGATCCTCGCGCCGTACCTTTCGGACAAAGGGCAATATATCGCGGTCAGCTTCGCGCCTGATGGGGTCGCGTCGCTCAACGAAGACTTTCGGATGCGCCTGCGCGAAGGGGGCGAGACTTTCTCCGCCACTCAATCTCGCGCGCTCGGGATCCCGCAAGAGAAATTGCCGTTCCATTTTGGCGACGCTGTGCCGGACAGCCTTGATGGCCAGGTCGACCGCGTGCTCATCATCCGCATGATGCACAATCTGATGCGCTGGGACATTGCCCAAAGCGAAATTGCAGCCTTGCGCGATACGCTCGCCCCCGGCGGCATGGTCGGAGTGGTCCAGCACCGCGCCTCCGCTGATGCCGCTGATGAATTTGCCGATGGCAATGCGGGCTATCTGAAACAGGCCGATGTGATCGCCTTTTTCGAATCCAACGGGTTCGAGCTCGTCGCCTCCAGCGAAATCAACGCCAATCCGAACGACACCGCCGACCACGAAGCAGGGGTATGGACTCTCCCCCCAACCTTCGCGCTGGGCGACCGTGACAAGGCGAAATACAAAGAAATCGGTGAGAGCGATCGCATGACGCTCCTTTTCACGAAGGTCGAGTGAAGCTATCGGCTCTTTCTTATGAGCCAACTGACCGTCGCCGCCTTGCAACTGCCCCTCGCTCGCCCAGATGAGGCGGGCAATATCGCTGCTGTTGCGGCTCTGGTGGAAGAGGCCGCCAGCAAAGGCGCGCGGCTGATCCTGCCGCCCGAGCTCTTCTCAGGCCCCTATTTCTGCCGCGAGGAGGATGAGGCGCTGTTTGCGCTCGCCCGGCCCACCGCGCAGCATCCAAGTGTGATCGCGATGCAGGAGCTGGCAGCGCGGCTCAAAGTCTCGATCCCCACCAGCTTCTTCGAACGCGACGGGCACCACTATTACAACACGCTCGCCATGATCGGCCCGGATGGCGCGGTGATGGGCACTTATCGCAAGAGCCACATTCCCGATGGTCCGGGATACGAAGAGAAGTTCTATTTCCGCCCCGGCAATGACGGGTTCAAGGTCTGGGACGTGCCATCGGATGACGGCTCAACTGTTCGGGTCGGCGTCGGCATTTGCTGGGATCAATGGTATCCCGAATGCGCGCGGGTGATGGCTTTGAAGGGCGCCGAAGTGCTGCTCTACCCCACGGCGATTGGCTCCGAGCCCTATGACGCTGACCTCGACACCAGCCGCATGTGGCGGCGTACGATGATCGGCCATGCGGTGTCGAATTGCATGCCAGTGGTCGCGAGCAATCGGATCGGGGCGGAGGGCGATGGCGAAGCAGCGCAGAACTTTTATGGCCACTCCTTCATCAGCGATGAGTGGGGCGATCTGGTCGAGGAATTCGGAAGCCAAGAGACCGGCGTGCTGGTCACCACGCTAGACCTTGCCCGCGCAGCCAAGCATCGCGCTGGCATGGGCTTCTTCCGCGACCGCCGCCCACAGCTATATGGCCGCCTTGCCGAAGACATCTGACCAGAGCACTAATTGAGCAGCACCTATCTGATCGCGCTCGGTTCCAACCGACCGCATGGGCTTTATGGCCGGCCGGCTAACGTCGTGCGCACCGCAATGGAGGAGCTCGCCGTCCTCGGCACGGTCACTGCCCGCTCGGACATCATAAACAGCGCGCCAATGGGTGCAGCCCGCCGCCGCTTTGCCAACGCTGCCTGTGTGCTGGAGAGTGAGTACACCCCCGACGCGCTGCTTAGTGGGCTCAAGCGGCTAGAGCAGGAATTCGGTCGCAGACGCGGACAGCGCTGGGGCGACAGAGTGCTCGACCTTGATATCGTGCTGTGGAGCGGCGGGCGTTACCAGTCGCGTGAGCTCACCATCCCGCATCGCGAGTTTCACCGCCGCGACTTTGTCCTGCAACCCGCCGTGCAAATAGCGGCCGATTGGAAGGCCCCGCCAGACGGGATCGCCCTGCGCCAACATCTGGCCAGGCTTTCGAGGCCGACGAGCAAAGTCTCACCCTAAAAACGCGAACGCCCCGCCAGTTTCCCGGCGAGGCGCATTACGCAGATACAGAGGACCAAGTCTGTATTCGTGAAAGTCGTTTAGGCAGCCGCCGCAGCAGCCCGCTTGCGCCGACGGCCAAGGCCCAGCGCAACCAGCGCCAGACCGAACAGGCCGAGCATGCCAGGGGCCGGAACATCAACCGTGCGGAAGTCGCCAATGCGCTTCACATAGTCGCCCGCAATCACGGGATCGCCCCACCACGACCACAGGTTCACTGCGCCGGTGTTAGTGGTCTTGAGCATCCACGGGTGGAAGCGGCTGCCATTCTGCGTGGTCGGCGTGTAGTCGGTGCCACGAATGGTGCGGAAACCGGTCATCTCGCTCAGAGTGAACTTGAAGCTCGGGTTCGCGCCGCCCTGAAAGTTCTTGATGTCGTCGCCTTTGAACTGAACGTCGATGCCGTTCCCGGTCCAAGTGCCGGTTCCGGTGTCGGTGTTCAGCGTCATGACGTCGCCATTGGTCATTTCATATTCGAAAATCGCAGCTGATGCTGGCGCTGCGGCCATCATGGAGCCAGCGGCGACGGCCATCGCTGCGGTCTTAGTAATCTTGCTCATGGTTTACCCCCGGTAGGTTCGACAGTGGGCGGCGATCGAATGCACACTCGCTGTCAGAACAGATTGATTGGTAAATATTTTTAAGCAAACAGCGTGCCAGAACGCGCGGAAGCCCCGGAATCAGAGCCTTTCAAAGGTTAATGCGTTTTGGACCGCTTCATGAGTTGTAAACCAAACCGACAATTATCGCGGCTCAAACCGACCGTTAATCATCTTCCCCTATCGCTTGGCGACATGATGACGCGTCACACTTTGAAGCTTTCGAGCGCTGTTCTCGCCCTGCTTCTCACCCCGGCTCTGGCTGGTTGTGAGAGCGCTCCGAGTGATCCTTTTGCCGCCGCTCAGCAGGCGATGGCGGATGGTGAGCCCCGGACTGCGCTGGACCTGGCGAGCGCCGCGATTGAGCTTGACCCCGACAATCCAGCGCTGCGCATCCTAGCCGGTGACGCTGCAATGGCGCTGAGCAATCCAGACCGCGCGGTGAGCGAATATGAAAGCGTGGCAGAAGGATCTGCGCAATATGCTCTGGCTCAGGCCAAGCTGGCTGAAGCGCAGATCATGGGCCAATATATGCAAGCTGCGCGCGACACGGTGGCCGGCCTGACGATGGATTCAGCAGAGGCCTTTGTCGCCACAATCGCGTGGCATTTTTCGCAAGGCGATACGCAGCAAGGCTTCGACACGCTGGATGCAGGGCTTGCCCAATTTCCCGATCACCCCCGCCTCGTGACGATTGATGCAGAGCGCCTGTGGGCGCAGGGAAAAGCTGAGGCTGCTGCAACGCGCCTCGCCCCCGTTCTTGCGATGGAGCCGAGTGTCCCTCAGGCGCATATGTTTGCGGGCCAACTTGCGCTTGGCTCAGGCGATGCGAAGGAGGCGCAAGCGCATTTTGAGAAAGTGCTCGCCGTGCGCCCAATGGACCAGAGCGCCATGCTCGCCATGGCCGCTATCGCGCGGGATCGCGGCGACACGCAGGAGGCCGGCAACTGGATCAACAAGGCCAACGAAGCGGGTCCGCCGCATCCCATCGGCCTGCTGTTCGCCGCGCAAATGGCCTATGACGCAGGTGAATTCGCGCGCGCCTTTGAGCTGATTGAAATGGCTCCGCCAACCGTCTCCAGCGATCCGCAATTCGCTCGGCTACGCGGCTTTATCGACGCCGCCCGCGACCAGCATGCGACCGCGGCGATGGCTCTGGGCGACTATGTCAAAGCAACGGGCGGCGACCCGCTCGCACGGCAGGTTCTGGCAAACAGCCTGGCTGAGTTGGAGCGGTTTGAGGAAGCTTGGAGTGCCATTGCGCCCGTCATCGACCATCCTCAGATCGATGGAACCGGCCTTGTCCTGGCTCTGCGATTGGCTGAGCAGACCAAGCGCGATGACGCGTCGCGCATTCGCAGCTTGATTGAACGACGCGATGGCGCCCCCTCCATTGCCGTCGAAATGCGCGAAGCCGGCGCTGCAATCCGAGCCGGCGAGTGGGAGGAGGCTGAGCGCATCTATGCCCCGCTGATCGACGGCAAGGGTCGCACCAACCCTGCATTGCTCAACAATGCCGCCGCGGTGAAAACAAAGCTCGGCAAACATGAAGAGGCTGTGGCTCTGGCCCGCCGCGCACTGGCGGAGGCGCCGAACAGCCCGGAAATCATGGACACTTTGGGGTGGGCGCTGTGGGAGCAAGGCAGCAATGTCTCAGAAGCCCGCGCACTGTTGACCAAGGCGCGTGAAGGCGCACCGCACAATCGTACGATCCTTGAACACTGGGCGATTGTGCACCAGCAATAAGCCCTTATTTGGCAGCCTTGCGCGCGGCGGTGAATCCAATGCTTGACCCCGCGCGTTCCCCTGCCTAGTTGAGCGCTTCCGCGCGGGAGAAGCCAACCACAACCGCGCCACCCGATGGGGGCCCTTAGCTCAGTTGGTAGAGCAACTGACTTTTAATCAGTAGGTCGCTGGTTCGAACCCAGCAGGGCTCACCATTTCGGGATCTGCGGTCAGCGCGCGATCGCAAATAGCATCAACGGACAGTTCTGGACACGCGACAGCGGGACACTTTCTGGCATGGCTGGGCGTCGTGCAGGGTCGGCTAGCAGGACATACTCGACCGAAAATGCGTCGAAGAACGCTTGAACGCCTTGCCCGTCGAGTCGCCCTTGCGCCATGTTGCGCGGCTCCATCATTGTCGCCATGCCTCCCAAAGCTCCGGCCCGCGCGGCGAGATTGTCGTCACCGATGACGAGGATGCGGGCATCATCGTCGCCGTCCATACATTGCTGTAACTGAGCGACGTCGGCGGGGGCGTCAAATACCGGCATATCGTTCTTCGACGGCTCGCCGATTCCGTTCTGGAGCGCCAGCAAACCAGCGACAAATACGCCGATCACAATCGCCGCAATCCGCCCGAACACTCGGCGTTGGCGCTTGGTTTCGCCGCGCATCACAAACCCGAATAACAACAGCGCAAAGCCGGTCCAGAAGACCGCGCTATAGTAGCGGTATTCGAGGTATCCAGTCAGCACTTGCGGCGCCATTATAGCGGCGCAGATCGCGAAGAAACCGAGCACGGGAGCAAGGCTGGACGGCATCGCCAACCCCTTCGGAGCAGCATTGGGACGGCGCGCTATCAGGTGCTGAAGTCCAGCCAGCGCCGCAAGGGCGGAAACAACCGCCAGACCCATGCCCGTGAAGGTCAAACGAAGACCGACCAGCAGCAGCTTTCCTGCATTGGCAGCGACCTTGGTCAGCCACGCGCCGGGATCGTCGCTCCAATCCGGTTGTGGTTCCGGCCACCAATCGGTCACGAAAGCATCAGGGTCGAGGCTGCCTGCAATACCTCCATTGTCGGTCGCAAACACGGTCCCGAAAGTGCTGAGCGAATAGGCGATCCACGGCGAGATCATCACGAGGCTTGCCGCAAGGCTCGCAAGAGCATGGGCAGGACGGCGGGTGAGCCAGACTATCAAAGCCGCGCTCAAAACCGGCAGCAGGATCGCGTCAAAGCGGTTCATCACAGCCAGCCCTGCCAGCGCGCCTGCCCAAGCTGCGCCGTGCAAAGTCAAATGCGACCCTCGCAACAGCGCGAGAACCAACAGCGCGTAAAGCAACATCTGGAGCGGGATCGTCCGGCCCGCGCTCATCTCGGTCAGCATCATGCTGGGGCCCAGCAGCAGCGCGATGGCCGCTCCCAACCCGACCCAAGCCGCCCCTGCCACTCGCCTGCCGATGGCCTCTGACACAAGCGCGAAGCCTGCAAAGGAGGCGAAGGCGAGGATCAGCCCGGTCCGTGGTCCCGTGCCCAAGACCGTATCGGTGACCGCAATCAGAGTCGGGAAGAGCGGCGGAAAGGCGCTCGAATAGGGAGACGCGCTGGAATAGCTGCGGAAATGTTCGAAGCGATAGAAGTCGCCGAACACCGTCTTCGACAGCTCATAGAAGGCCCAGCTGTCCGGGGAGTAGCGCGGCGATGCCCAAACGCTCAAAAGCAGTGGGATGAGCAAGGCGGCCAAAACCACAAGCGGCCACAGCCAGCGCGCCTTTCGGACAGCTGCATCTTTGGGAGAATAGCCTCCCGTCGCGGCGAAAACCGTCTCACCCAGCAAAGCCAGCTTGGAAGCAAAGCCGCCGATCTTGGTCGGCACTTTGCCGCTTTCCGGATAGGCCCTCGTGACCGGAACATGGTCGACCTTCAAGCCCAGCTGGCCCGCCCGCACAGTCAGGTAGAACAGCAGGCCGTAAACCTGAAACTCTTCGCGGAAGGGTTGGACATCGCGGTGGGTCAGATAGCGCGCAGAATAGGCGCGAAAGCCGTTGGTCGTGTCGGTGAAGACATGCCCGCCGCCAAGGCTGAGCAGCGGCGCGTGGACCAACCGATTGGCGATGGTGCGTTCCAGCGGCGTGTTCTCCGCCGCACCTCCGGGCAGATAGCGGGAACCTTGGACGTAGTCGCAGTCATCGTCGAGTTTGGCGATGAAGGCGGCGATCGCCTCGACCCCGTCCTTGCCGTTGCCGTCCATCGTGACAATGCCGTCATAGCCTTCGTGCAAGCACCAGGCATAAGCCATGCGCAATTGGGCAGAGAGCTTTCCCGGACCGGTTTTGGTGAGGACTGCGCGGACATTCACGCTGCGCACGAACTCGGGATCGAGCGAGCCATCGGTCGAGCCGCCATCCGCTACGATCACGTCGACCTCGTGGCCCGCCTCAGCAATGCGCGTGAGCTGCCCGCGGATCCGCTCGCCTTCATTGATGACCGGGATGACCAGCGCGTAGCGATGCTGACGCTCAGAATGGAGCGCGACATCATGCGCCGGCACTTCCCAGGTCGAGCTATCGAGGCTCATACCGCGTCCTCCCCACCCTTGGGCTCGGCGAAGACGACGAATTTGCTCAGGGTGAAATTGACGAAGAACGACGCACCCGCCCCGCAGATGAGGATGAGGAGCGCGATGGCCTGATGCTCAAACCCGCTCAAAAACCGGGCAAGCACAGCCACCACCGCCACCCGAACCGCCAGAGTTGCCAGCGCGACCCCGCCATATTGCGCCGCGCGGCCAAGCGAAAGACGGCGCGACCCGGACTGGAAGCTCCACGTCTGGTGCACGACATAATTGACGCTGGCCGCGATGGTGAAGCCGATGGCGGCCGCCAGCCACAAGGGGGCACCCGCCAGCTGGTGCAGCGCAAAGGCAATGGCGATGTCGAGCACCACGCCCAGCACTGTGACGAGGAAGAAGCGCGCAAACTCGTTCATGAAGTGCGCCCTTCAAGATAAAGGTTGATGCTGTTCTCAAACCCAAGGGGTTGCTGGACGAAGGGGCGTTCGTAGATTTGCGCGGTGCAGCTCGCAGCGCCAATCGCTGAGCCATCGAGCAGTTCGAGACGCAGAGTGACCGGAGCGCCTGACATCATCGGCGCTGTAAGCTCAAGGGTTTCCGTGTTGGCGACACCATAGCGCGGGAAGTCGGTCCACAGGTCTGCCATAGGTCCTGCAAAACGCGGCAGGCTTTCAGTCACTGTCAGCACCCCGGTGCGGGCCGTGCCGAAAGGCGGCTGCCGGGTGATGGTGATGGCAGACCAAGGATCGGGTCCTTCCCCTGCGCTATCAACGCGAATGACGAGCGCATTTTTCGAGACCGGCTCGACAGTGCAACGCGTGTCTCCAGCCGGGCCAAGCGGCTCAGCGCGCTGCACCCAGATCACTTGCTGCTCGCCGAGCGCGATGGGTTCGTAGTTCTCAAACAAGGCACGGAAGAACGGCCAATTGGCGCGCAGCATCCACCCTTCCCAACCGCTGTAATCCGGCGAGATCGTGCTCACGCCTGCGACTTGCCGCTCAGCGACCAGAGCTGTGAAGTTTGCCCGGTTTTCCGGGCCCAAAGCATGGATCAGCGAGCCGACGGGCGCTGGGCTTTCCATACCCGTCGCAACGTCGAGCGCCGAAGTGTAGACTGACAGAAGCTGGCGGTCTTTACCGTAGCCTTCATTCTCCCAAAACTGCGACAGACGCTCAAGCGCCTCGAGTTGCTCAGCATACCAAGGGGTCACGTAAAAGCCGAGCTGGGGGTTGTATTCTGATCGTTCCGAGTTTCCGGCGATGATGCTGTTTGTACGCCACCCTTCGCTGATGAGCATGGGGCTTGCCGCCACCATGGCGATGGCGATTGCAGCGGCATCCGTCAGCGCGCGCGCTGGCCTCTCCAGCCGCTCAACCAGCGTTGTCGGCAGCAAGATCAGCGGCGCGCTCATGCCGAGCAGAAAGGTGATGTGGTTGTACTCACCGCCAATATGCCCGCCGATCTGGGGGAGGATGGCGGTGCCAATCAGGCTCGATCCCACAAAGATAAAGCCGCCCAAACGCACTGCATCACCGCGGGATTTGAGGCGCTGGAAAGCGGCAAACAACACGCCCGCGATAAGCAGGTTGAGACTCACCGTCGAGAGCAGCTCTCCGCCGATGAGGACGCGCAGCACATCGGGGATCGCTAGCACGCGGCTCTCGCGGTCCCATGGCGCGAAATACCAAAACTGATCGCCTGCCACCGCGACGAAATTGTATTGGAACCAAGGCCCCGGCTCTCCATGGGTAACGATGAGGAGGAGCGCAACTGCACTGGCCATCGCGGCCAGAGCCATCCCAAGCAAGGCACCCGCCAAATGCTTGGGCCGAGTGACAAGCGCAGCGCCCAGCCCGATCACCAAAGCGATCACCAGCGGTATCCCCGCATCATTTGACCACAACAGGCCACCACCGGCAAAAACGCCAAGCACAGCGCCTGCCAGAACGCTGCTCTTCACCGCCTCAGCCGCCAACGCCTTGCGCACAGCGAAAACGAACACGGGCAGTATCAGGAATGGCAGCAAGCCGCGCACCGGGCGCAGCGACACGCCCGGATCAAAGCTCAAGGGATAGGGTAGGCCGATAAGCTCAACGACAAGCAAGCCAAGGAAATAGAAGCCAAACACCAGCACAATCGCCGCGAGCCAGCGCTGCTTGGCTGGGATCCAATCGATCATCCAAGCGGTCGCATAGGCGCTGATGAAGGCTCCAGCGATCACCCAGACATAGGCCGCCATGGTCGAGGCAAACAATGTCTCGCCCAGCACCAAAAAAATCGGCAATAGGGCAAGGATCATCGAGATGCCGAGATAGGACTGAAAGTCGCTCCCCAGCTGCCTGCCATCGGCAAAACTGTCGAGCGCAAACCAAGTTTGCATCGCTCCGTCGATGGAGTTCAAGCTGTGATCGTAGAGCAGCGCATTGCCGCGGAGAGCCGCAAGGGCAACCACCAGCACAAGCAGGGCTGCACCACCCCACAATCGCTGGGGCAAGGACGAACGACGCTCGTGATCAGGCATATTCATGGCCAAGGACATGAGCGGAATTCAGCTCTGCAAACTCAGGCGCGGTGTGCTTCACCGCGTCAAACAGGTCGTAAATGTTGTCGATCTTGCCGCCCAGGATCGAGATAACCCGGCTGCCCTCTGGCTTTTGGTGGTAGAGGATCGGGCGGCCATCATCCTGCTCGTTCTTGATCAGGACCGTCTTCACATCGAAGATTGACCGGCGATAATCCGCCCCCGCCAGACACGGCAAATAGCGCTGAGCATCGCGCAGCATGAAGGCATAGCGCGTCGGGTATTCGCGGCCCGCAAAGTGACGGTAAGCGTCGCGCGCGCCGTCCTCATCCGCCCAACTTTCATGCGGCGTGTAGCGCACATGGGTCAGCGAATAGAGGTTCGCTGATGGGTACGGCATGCAGGAGAAAAACGGCCCATCCATCATCGTGATGCCGGTGCCGGCGAGCTCTTGCGGAGGCTCAACCAGAGCAAGCTCAGCCACTTCGTGCTTCAGCTTGGCCGGAGGAAGGTCAGCGCTGGCAAGGACCGAATTGATCCGCGAATAGGTGATGTTGAAAGCGTAGCGGGCGGTGACTTCGCTGCCGTCGGACAGCCGCGCGATGATGCCCTCGGCGCGGTCCTCCAGCCCTTCAAGCTGCGTCGAAAGCCGCAATTCCACGCCCGCATCGGACAGCCGCTCAGCCATCTGGCGGGCAAGGACGGAATAGTCGAAGGCGACCTCGAAACAGGTGAAGGCGGCCTCCACCATGTCGGGATTGAACAGCGCCTGATAGCCGGGCGCAGCCACCTCAATCGGCGCGCCCATATCGCGGAACATGCGATGGAATTTCTTGGCCGTGACCTTGGATCGGCGTTTGGCAATCGCATAGACCATCTGGAAATCGTCGACGACGGCCTCGGGAAAATCCTTGATGAAGCGTTGGTGCAGCAGCTTGGATTTAACCGCCGTGACGGCCGAGCGGGGATAGTGAAATCCGGTGTGGACCCGCGCCTGATTAACCCGCGATGCGCGCGTCATCAGCGCCTCGCCCGCCTCGATCAGCAGCACTCGGTCAGAGATTGAGCGCAGGTACAAAGCAAGGCAGCAGCCATAAAAGCCGCCGCCGACTATGACATAGTCGAAATCGGTCTCAGCCCCACCCGCCATCAGTCATCCGCGCGTTCAGGCGGCGCTGTGTCGAGCTCAACATTGAGGTCGCTGGCAACCTTGCCGAACAGGTCGATGCGGTTGACCTCCTCCGGCGCCCGGTCGGCGTTGCTGGCATTGTGGAGCTTAAGGACATGTTGCAGGCCAAGGCTCAGCCCCAATGTCGATAGCCCCATGAACACCGCGCTGACCGCCAGCATCGCATTGGTGGTCAGCCAGCCGGGGGCGAGATCCTCGACCACAAACAGCACGCCGATGATGTAGGCGGCATAGGCGAAGCCGACGAGCGCCAGAATGGTCGAGCAGATCGCGACAATCGAAAGGATCGCAGGCGTCAAATATACCAGCAGCGTCTGGAGCAGATGCGCGCGCCGGGTCACATGGCTGAAAGCTGTGCGCGAGGCGACGTTCTTGTCGGCAGCGAAATATTCCAGCGGCAGGCCGGGATCGCGCGGCGGAAAGCGCAGGGCGAGGCGCGGCTCAGGATGGGCAAGCAAGTGATTGAGCAAAGTGCGCGGCATGGCGATGCTCTGAAAGTCACTCGGGTCCACCTTGAACCCCGCGAGCCGTCCCAGCGCGATGAAAGGCGTGGCGAGCAGACGCTTGACCGGGCGCGGCTTCGACCGATTGGCGAGCGTGATCGCATTCGCCTCCTCCGCCCGTTCCAGAAAGGCGAGCGCGTCCATATGCGCCAATTCGTCCAGATTGCCGAGCAGCACGATGTCACCAATCGCCTCTTCCGCAGCGATCACGCGGCGGGCGTAATATTCAGTGCCGGGGCGCACGACGAACAGGCGCAGGTCGGCGACTTGCTCGACCAGCGGCAGGAAAGCCTCGCGCGATGCGCTGTCGGTGACGAGCACAATCTCCCGGAAACGGTAGACCGCGTCGAGCTTCTCCGCGAGGTCACGCACGGCCTGGAACGTCGCTTCGCCCGGCGTCAGGTCGGACAGGCACACCGAGACGACGACATCTTCGCGCAGCTTGCGGAATTCATTGGCATCAGGCTCACGCATCGGCGACCTCCGCTTGCGAGTGGGCAGCGGCGAGGCGCGCGACGCATTGTTCGAGTTCGGCAAGGCCGCCTTCAGGCCGTTTCATCTCAATCGAGATCGCCTTGTTGTATCCAGCCTGTTGCAAGGCCCGGAAAACGGGCACCAGATCGGTGTGAGCCGAGGGCGCGAGTGCAAGATAGGCTTCGCTGACATGGACATGGTTGAGAGCCTGCGCAATGCTCGGCATGCGCGCGGAGACGGTCGCAAACTCACCGTTCATATGCATCGCACCGAGGTCGAGGATCGCGGCGATGGCGGGGTGATCAACGCGAGCAACGAAGCCGCGCGCTTCGTCCAAAGTGGTCAGGAAATTGGTGCCATAGGCCGCCGGATTGGCTTCGATAGTGATGCACGTCCGGGCCGCGAGAGCCTCATCGCCAAGCTTGCGGAAGACCGCGGCGGCTTCGTCAAGAGCGCCCGCCATCGGCATACCTTCGGGCACAACGCGCTGCTTTGGCGAGCCGAAGACGCAATTGGGAATGCCGAACCGCCCGGCGAGCGCAATGGCGCGGCGCATGCCTTCCTCGAACTTGGCTCTGGGCGCAGAACCTTCAAACAGAGCCGCGCCCTCCACTCCGAACAGCAAAGACTGCATGGAGACCAGCGAGAGTCCCGCATCAGCAACTTCCGCGAGCGCCTTGGCCGCGACATCGTCGCCCGGCTCGAAGGGATCGTCCGCTGCATGGAACAGCAAGCCCGGCGCGATTTCGAGGCCGGTGATACCCGCTGCGCGCAGGATGGCATAGGCATCCAGCCGCTCATCAGGCGACCAGGCGATGTTGGAAACGGCGAGCCTCATGCCGGCACCTTTTGCGCGTTGTAGAATGCGCTCAGCCGTTCAAGCGTGGTCGTACCTTCGAACTGGTATGGACCACTCTGGCCCCACAGATCGGCGTGGCGCGTGTGCATATCCTCGCGGTGTAGGCGCGCGCCTGTTTCCGGCATTGCGCGCCCGGTCAGATGCTGGTGAATGTCGCCCGCTCGCAGCGGCTCAGACGCGAGATGGAGATGCGTCAGCCCTGCCTGCAATGCGATTTCGATATCCGCCCACAGACGCTCAATCTCGTAGTACTGATAGGTCGTCTCTGGATTGTGGAACTGGGTCGCCGAAGCCCCGATGGCGACCACTCCATCCTCCAAAGCCGCGCGTTGGGCGTGGACATTCAAAGCCGCTCGGTCGAGCTTCCACATGCCTGTCGCCCCATCCATTGCGTAGAGCGAGCGCAGGGCATCGGCGAGCGGCGTATCCATCGCGTCACACACTTCCTCAAACCGCTGAGCCTTCAGCATGGAAGGCACCGGATTGAGCAGGTCGAACATGAAATTCTTGCGCAGTCCCTCACCAAACAGAGCGGGCAAGCGCACCACGAGGCTGTCGGCAAAGCGCTCTTCCACAAAGGCTTCGAGCAAACGCCGATGGCGTCCGTAAGCGAGCGCTTCCTGGAAGGCACGCGTCCCCTCATCCGCGCCGCCGGCAAAGTCTTCCAGCACCGCGATGGATGAGATCAGAACAAATCGCTCAGCCCGGATTTGCGCGAGTTGATCGATCAGCGCCTCGATCTGTGCGCGGTCCCGGTCTGGAGCCGTATTCGCCTCCAACATGGAGCCGGGAGCCGCCGTGCAAACCACCGTGCCAAAGCTCGCCCCAGCGCTCTTAGCAATGTTGGCGCTGTTGAAGCACGCATCGAAACCCGTTTGCCGCAGCAGCGCGCCACCGACGAAGCCGGTGTGGCCGATCAGGGCCTTACTTGCTGATATCGCGCTGGAATCGCTCACTTTTGCTGTTCCGGGCTGCCTGCATTGATGCGAGGGGCGTAAGCGCCCTCACATTGGTTAATCTGGGAGCGGATTTGGGCCGCCCGGACAGGGGTCTGTCCAGCATGCGGGCATAGGGAAGAGGGCTATAGATAAGGTTAATCGGCGCAGGCGCGATCGCGGCTTAGGCCGATGAGCGGAACTGGGCCCGATTTGCCCCGTTGGCCTTGTGGTAGACGCGCTTTTGCCGCAAGCCGCCACAAGAGCATCTCAGGGGCCTTCATGAGCGACACGAAATACGACGTCATCGTCTACGGGGCGACCAGCTTCGTCGGGCAGATCATCACGCGTTACATGCATGAGACGTTCGGGGACGGACAAGCAGGCGGCAATGCTCTCAACTGGGCGATTGCAGGGCGGTCAAAGTCGAAGCTGGAGCAAGTCGCCTCCGCGGTCGGTCTCTCCGACATCGACATGATCGTCGCCGACGCCGGCGACGAAGCGGCGCTTGCCGCGATGTGCGACCAGACCAAGGTCGTGATGTCCACCGTCGGGCCCTATGCGCTCTACGGCGACACTTTGGTCAAGGTCTGTGCGACAAGCGGCACGCGCTATTGCGACCTCACTGGAGAGCCGCAATGGATCCGCCGAATGCAGGCCGCTCACGAAGTCAAGGCGAAAGAAACCGGCGCTCTGATCGTCCATTGCTGCGGGTTCGATTCCATCCCCTCCGACCTTGGTGTGCACTTCCTCCAGTCCCATGCGAAGGAGCGTTTCGGCGCGGCTTGCGAGCGGGTCGATATGCGGGTTGCCAAGATGAAAGGCGGCGCGTCGGGCGGGACGATTGCGAGCATGATCGAACTTGTGAAAGAGGCTTCCGGCAATCCCGAACTTCGCCGTGAATTGAAAGACCCCTACAGCATTTGCCCACCCGATCACGGTTTCACCGCGCGCCAACGCGATGTCGTTATGGAATATGACGACACCTATGGCAGCTGGATCGCGCCCTTCGTCATGGCCGCAATCAACACCCGCGTCGTCCACCGCAGCAACGCGCTCTCCGACAAGGCCTATGGTGCAAACTTCCTCTACGAAGAGGCGATGGCGACCGGCAAAGAGGCACGCGGGAAACGCGCGGCTCGGATGACCGATTGGGGCATGAGCGCGGCGATGATTGCCATGGCTCTGCCACCCGTGCGCTGGGTGCTGGAGAAGACCGTCCTGCCCGCGCCGGGTGAAGGGCCAAGCCCCAAGGAGCAGCTCGAAGGGTCCTTCATCCTCGACTTCATCGGTTATGGTCCTGCGGGTCAGACGATCCGCGCCCGCGTCACCGGAGACCGCGATCCCGGCTATGGCTCGACCGCGAAGATGCTCGCGCAGGCCGCCGCATGTCTCGCCAAGGACGTGCCCGACGATGCCGCCGGAGGTTTCTGGACCCCGGCAACCATCCTCGGCGATCCGCTGATCGAGCGCTTGCGTACGCAGTCCGGCCTGACCTTTGAATTGACTGGCGAATAGACCCAATCGGAGTTTCACATGCGATCTTTTGCAGCTCTTGCTCTCGGCCTGATTGGCCTCTCTCTCACAGCTCCCGCCGCAGCTGACGATCATTCCGGACCTGAGAACGAACCGCGCCTGTTCACGGCAGAGGATGTGTTCGAACTGGAATGGGCCGACGCGCCGGAAATCTCGCCAGACGGGACGCAGGCGCTCTATATTCGCCGGTTCAACGACATCATGATCGACCGCACGCGTGCCCATGTGTGGATCGTCAATCTCGATGGCAGCGGGCAGGAGCCTTTGCTCGCTGACAGTGGTTCCTACCGGTCCCCGCGCTGGTCGCCCGATGGAACCCGCGTCGCCTATATGCGCAGCGCTTCGGGACAGACCGAGATCTACGTCCACTACCTTGCCTCGGGCCGCAGCGCGCTGATCGGCAGCTTTGGCGAGTCCCCGCGTTCGCTCACTTGGTCACCTGATGGCGAGCATCTCGCCTTCGTGATGGCAGTGCCGGGCAAGGCCGAGACGCTCGTGCGCAACCCCTCAAAACCTGATGGAGCGCGCTGGGCCGACCGCCCGGTGATGATCGACCGCGCGCGTTATCGCACCAACGGATCGGGCTTCATCGACCTTGCCTATGACCATGTCTTTGTGGTCCCCGCAGAGGGCGGCACAGCGCGCCAACTGACCAGCGGAGACTTCAACCACGGCGGCTCGCTCTCCTTCACGCCGGACGGGGAGACGATCCTGTTCTCCGCGAACCGCAATGAGGGATGGGAGTTGCAAAGCCGCGAATCCGATATCTTCGCGGTCGATGTGGCGTCGAAAGAGCTGACCCAGCTAACCAGCCGTCCCGGAAGCGAGTTCAGCCCCCGCGTCTCACCCGATGGGCGCAATATCGCCTATCTTGCCTCCAGCAATGAACGCGTGCCCTTTGTGGCAACCAACGTCCATGTGATGGCACGCAATGGCAGCAATGACCGGAATCTGACGCCTGATCTCGACCGGCGGGCTGGCGATGTGGAGTGGCTGTCTGCAAGGGAGCTCTCCTTCACTTACCAAACGCGCGGTGAGAACAATATCGGCGTTGTGAACTTGCGCGGCAATCGGCGGCTCGCCGTCGACGGCATTGGCGGGACGACGATCGGTCGCCCCTATGTCAGCGGCGCCTATGATGCGCATGACGGAACGCTGGTTTATACCAAGGGCAGCGCTCTGCGGCCCGGTGACATCTATGTGTCGAGCAATGGGCGCGAGCGACGCCTGACCAGCCTCAACGAAGACCTCCTCGCCCACCGCGATCTGGGTCAGGTTGAGCGCTTCACCTACAATTCCTCGCTCGACGGGCTGGAGATCGACGGCTGGATCATCACGCCGCCGGGCTATGAAGAAGGCAAACGCTACCCGCTCATCATCGAAGTGCATGGCGGCCCGCACCTTGCCTATGGCCCGCATTTCTCCGCCGAGCTGCAACGGATGGCAGCGGCGGGTTATGTCGTGATCTACGACAATCACCGCGGCTCCATCGGATATGGCAGCGAGTTTGCGAACCTGCTCCAGTACAAATATTCGAGCCCCGACGACTTCGCCGACCATATGAGCGCGGTCGATTGGGCCATCGCGCAAGGCTATGCGGATGAGAACAATCTGTTCATCGCAGGCGGCTCAGCAGGCGGGATCGCGACCGCCTATGCCGTGGGGCTGACCGACCGCTTCAATGCCGCGATGGCGGCAAAGCCGGTGATTAACTGGGTCTCGAAAGTCCTGACCGCCGACAGCTATATCGGCCAGATCCAGAACCAGTTTCCGGGGCCTCCGTGGGAGCATCTCGATCACTACTGGGAACGTTCACCGCTTAGCCTTGTGGGCAATGTGACCACACCGGTTATGCTGATCACGGGCGAAGAAGATTGGCGCACGCCGATGAGCGAGACCGAGCAGTTTTACCAAGCGCTGCAATTGCGCGAAGTGCCCAGTGCCATGGTGCGCATCCCCGACACCAATCACGGGATCGCGAGCCGGCCTTCGCTGCTCAATGCGAAGACCGACTACACGCTCGCTTGGTTCGAGAAGTACCGGGTGGAGACGCCTGAGACAGACGGCGTGGAGGAGTAATTACTCCCCCTCGTCTGCGGAATCTTCATCGCGCGACCAACCGTCCGCATAACGTTCAAACCACGCGAGGATCGCCGAGGCTTTGGCCGCGCTTTGCGAGGGGCGGTTGGTGAAGGCGTGGCTCGCGCCCGGCACGCGGATGAAAGTGGTCGGAACACCGCGCAGTTGCAGGGCGGAGTAGTATTGCTGCGCCTCGCTAACCGGGGTGCGATAGTCTTCCTCACCCACGACAACCAAAGTCGGGGTTTCAACATTGCCGACAAGGCTGAGCGGCGATTGCTCCCAATATTTCTCCGGGTCTTCCCATGGACGCGATCCGATCCAGTAGAGACCGAAATAGCCCGTCCCGTCAGCGGTCAGCGCCTGCGTCGTCCAGTTGATGACTGGCTTTTGCGTCGCTGCCGCCTTGAACCGGTTGGTCTTGCCCACGATCCACGATGTGAGCACCCCGCCGCCCGATCCGCCGGTCACGAACAGGGCATCCGGGTCCGCAATGCCAAGCTCAATCGCGCGGTCGACGATGCTCATCAGGTCGTCATAATCCTGGCTCGGATAGGCCTTGTCGATGGTCTGAGCGAAAGCCTCGCCATAGCTGGTGCTCCCTCGCGGATTGGCTGAGAGGACGGCATAGCCTTCGGCGGCGTAGAGCTGATTGTCGGTCGCGAAATGCGGGCCGTAGGCGGCGAACGGCCCGCCGTGAATCTCAAGGATCAGTGGCACGCGCGTGCCTTCCTCGTATCCCGGCGGCAGGGTCAGCCAGCCTTGAATTTCAAGGCCATCATAGCTGGAGGCAACGCTAATCTCGCGCACTTCGCCCAAGTCCCGTGTCAGGCGCAGGCTCTGGTTGAGATCGGTGAGGTAGCGCCCCTCTCCGCGTGTGCCGACCTTCACCTCTGGCGGGCGCTGATCGGTGCCGCCGGTGAAGGCGATGACATCGCCCTCGGAAACAGAGAAACTGCCGCCCGTATAGGGCCGGTCGAAACCCGCTCCCGACAGGCCGGTGACCACATCGCGGACCTGACCGTTGAGGGCGATGCGTGCGACATTGGTCTCTCCGCGTACGTCATACTGGACGTAAATCCCGCGCGAATCCGCGTCCCATTGGAAGCCATCGACGCCGAAGTCCCAATCTCCCGTCAACAGACGCCGGTTCGATCCGTCCGCGTCCATCAGATAGAGTTCGGTGTTCTCATACGCGCGGCCCTCATCATCGAAGCCAGCATAGGCGATGGTGCGCCCATCAGGAGAGATTTTCGGGGCGAAGTCTGGCCCGTCACGATCGGTGAGGACGGTCAATTCTCCGCTCGCGACATCCAGCGCCCAGACTTCGCTTTCGAGCGGGTCGGTCTGCCAATCGTCGTTGCGGTTGGCGCTGAAATAAAGCGTCGAGCCGTCGGGTGACCAGCTCAAGGAGCCGCCATCGTCGTGCTCACCAAAGGTCAATTGGCGCGGCGCGCCTCCCGTGGCGGAAATCGCGAAGATTTTCTGGAAGCCCGGCGTCAGCTCGCCTGCTCCATCAGCGCGGAAATTGACCAGGTCGGTGATGTCGAGCGGCCCTGCCCATTCAGCGCCTTCGGGCCGGCCTGAGGGAGCCTTCCCCAGCGTCGGAGCGGCTTCGTCAACGAACATCGAATAGGCAATCGTCTCGCCATCGGGCGACCACGCTATGCTCGACGGGCTGTTGGGCAGGCCGGTGAGGCGCACGGCCTCTCCGCTCTCGATCCACTTGACCCACAGCTGCGCGCTGCCGCCTTCGGTCGCGATATAGGCTACGCGCGAGCCATCAGGCGACCAACGCGCGCCGAACGCTGCACCGTGACGTCCCGCAAAGGGCACTTCTTCACCGCTGGCCACGTCGATCTTCCAAAGCGATGGCATCGCGCGGTCGGTCATGATGTCGTTCTGGCGGCGGGTGTAGATGATGGTCGAACCATCCGGGCTGATCTGCGGGTCAGACGCCATGGCGAGGTTGAACAGATCCTCTCCGGTGAAGGTCCGGCTCGGCCCTTGCTCTGCGGCTTCGCTATGCGTGTCGGCATGCGCGGTTGCGACGAAGCCCGGCGCTGCCAAAGTCGCAAGCGCACTGGCGGTGAGAAGAATGGATCTCAGCATGAAAGGAAGCCCCTTTGGTCTTTTGCAAATATGCCAGCATGCATGGCCCGAGCTGCGATGCGGGTCAAATACGCTGGTCGAGCGGTTTGGCCCGTCGGACCCGAACAAAAAGACGGACGGAACCCGGGTTGGGAACCGTCCGTGCTAGTTGTTGACCCTTTGGAGAAGGGGTCTGAATGATGGGTCCGAATGTTTGGCCGGTCGGATAGGGGCTGAGAAGCCAAACGCGGATGGTCCATCAGGGGGGGGTAAGTCGGTTTCTCTCTCCATTTGCGCAGCGGGACTGGAGGGCCTGTTGCGCATGAAAAACGGTGAGCCGTCTGCGGCCTGTGCAATTGAGATAGGGCAGTCTAATCACCCCCAAAATCGGCTGAGTGGCCTGCCTTTCAGCATAGGCCGCCCAGCCTATGCAGTTCTCGCCGCGTGCAGTATGGTGCGAACGTGAGTGATGATATCTCCATCCTGCCGTCTGACACGCAGACGATTGCTGAACTGCGCGAATTGTACCGTGCAGCAGAAGCGCGCGCTGCGCGGATGCGGCTGCTTTCCGTGTCCGCCAGAGACCTTGCAAAAAGCGATCCGCAATCGCTCGATGAGGCTTTGGAGAACTGCTGTGATCGCCTTGCCTTCTTGCTGGGTCGCCGCGCCGCGACGCTGCATCTCTCCGATGCGGGGGAAGGCCTCGCCATCCGCTCTCCCGGCCCCAGCCGGGAAGTCATCGCCCGGGTCGAGATAGAAGGGCTGGCATCGCTCGACGAGATTGCTGATCTTGAAGACAAAGAGGCGATTTCGATCCTGCTCGACCTGATGGGCGCGACGCTTGATCGAATTGACGCCGAAGATGTCCGCGCGCGGCTTTTGGCCGCCTTGCAAGAACGCGAGCGCAGCCTCGAGATTCTGGTGGAGCGTATCTTTACCGCCCAGGAAGAAGAACGCCGCCGGGTTAGCCACGAATTGCATGATGGTGTCGCGCAGACCGCCACTGCTTTGGCGCGCATGCTCGAAGGATTGGAAATCGCTGACTACGATGTTGAGCGCTCCGACCCAATGCACCCTGCCCAAATCGCCCGCGGACTGGTCAGCGAATTGCGCCGCGTTATTGCCGGCCTGCGCCCAACACTGCTTGACGATCTGGGACTGGTGCCTGCACTCCAGTCCTTGAGCGAGCAATTGATCAATGAAGGCTTTGCCGTGACGGTGGCGATCGAAGCCGATGACACGCGCTTGCCCCCCATTGTCGAGACCGCAGTGTTCCGCGTCGCGCAAGAGGCGGTTGCCAATATTCGCAAACATGCAGGCGGCCCATGCGCGGTTCTGATGGAGGCCCAGCTGAAGCTAGGCACAGGCAGGCGCTATCTCAAGATCCGCGACCATGGCACGGGGCCGAGCGAAGAAACACGCACTTCCAAGCCCGGCGACGGGAACAATTTGGGCGTCGAAGTGATGAAAGAGCGTATGGCGGCCATCGGCGGACAGCTCGATTGGCGCGCCGCACATCCCAATGGTGTACAGGTCCAGGCCTGGCTGCCTGAGACAGCTGAGAACGGATCCCCGCAATGACCACGCCGACCAACACCTCCACCCCCAAGATTCTGATCGTTGACGACCACCAACTCGCCCGCGAGGGGTTGCAAGCCGTCCTCGCCAAAGACGGGCTGAACGTTGTCGGCCTGGCCAGCTCTGGCGAGGAAGCCTTGGAGCTGGCTGAGAAGCTGGAGCCCAACATTGTCCTGATGGATGTCCGGCTTGGTTCAGGGATTGACGGGTTGGAGGCGACCCGGCGGATTGTTGCAGCGGGCCTGCCATGCCGTGTCATCATGCTCACCTTGCACGAAATCCCGGCCTATGTCCGCGAAGCTTTGGCGGCGGGGGCTGCCGGATATGTGCTGAAGGACGCAGCAATTGAGGACCTGCGCGCAGCGATTGAGCAAGTGATGGCTGGCCAGTCTGCTCTTCCGCTTGATCTGGTTGCAGCGGCAATGAAGGACAACACGCCTGCTCCGCGGCGAGAAAGCCTCGAAGAAATCCTCACCCAGCGCGAACGCGAAGTGGTGGAGCTGATCGCCCAAGGGCAGACGAACAAGGAAATCGCCCGCGAGCTCGACATCAGCCCGGCAACGGTCAAGGTGCATGTTGAGCGGCTGATCGGGAAGCTGGGAGTGTCCGACCGCACGCAAGCAGCCGTACTGGCTGTCCAGCTTAAAGCGGCCAACAATTAGGCCCCGGCAGTCGAGCGTTGGTCATTGAGCGCAGATAAAGCCCCTATCACCCGGCCAATCCTTGGGATTTGGACCAACCGCCCGCTGGCCTTCAAAGGGTTGGTGGTGCTGGCCCTGCCACTTGCCATTCTGCTTGGCTCGCTGGTTTCGCTTTACCTGGCGAGTAACGCCGAAACGCGCGCGGAGGACGATGTTCGGCGGGCCTTTGCGATCCAGCGCGACACCTATCAGGTGCAGGCGCTGCTCGCCGAAGCGGCGGCAGGTGTGCGCGGCTATGTCCTGACCCGCGAGGCGCGCTTCCTAGAACCCTATCGCAACGCAGAAGCTGAATTGCCCGACACGATGGCACGGCTTGATGAAGCGATTGAGGACGTGGTCGTCCGCGCTGAATTTGAAGACATGGTCCAAGTTGTCGCCGCCAAGCGCGATGATCTGCGAAGCACCGTTGCATTGGCAAGAAGATCGGAGACGATCAGCCCGGCGCAGTTTGAGGAGCGGTTGCTGAACAACAGAGCCGCGCTTGATGCTGTCCAGCGCGAGGTGAACAACGTCCAGCAAGCCGAAGCCGTCGTGCTCGACCGGCGGCGCGCTCTGGTTGAAGATGTCCGTTCGCGGTTCCTGATCCTCACCGCGATTAGCGCGATTGTCGGCCTGCTCGGCAGTCTTGCGGGCGTCTATCTGTTCTCTACCGGCATCGTGCGGCGCGTCAGCCGGTTGGAGGTCAATGCCGACCTGTTGGCCCAAGGCGAACGCTTGAACGAGGTGCCCGATGAAGCCGATGAAATCGGCCGGCTGTCGCAACGACTTGTCGGGGCGAGCGCGTTGCTGAGGGCACGCGAAGACGATCTGCGCGCCAGCGAGGAACGCTTCCGCCTCGTGCTGGAACAGGTGCGCGATTACGGGATCTTCACGCTCGACACCTCCGGCATTGTGACCAGTTGGAACTTGGGCGCCGAACGGATCAAGGGATGGCAAGCCGAAGAAATTCTTGGGCAGCATTTCAGCGCCTTTTACCCAGAAGAAACGCACGATCACTTGCCTGCCCAGATGCTCGAACGTGCCAGCAAGAATGGCTCGGCGGAAGACGAAGGGTGGCGCGTGCGCAAGGATGGCTCGCGCTTTTGGGCCAATGTCGTCATCACCGCCTTGCGCGATGAAGACGGCGCGCTTCAGGGCTTTGCCAAAGTCACCCGCGACATCACCGAACGCCGTCGCAGCGAGGAAGCCTTGCGCCTCGCCCGCGAAGAAGCCGAGGCCGCAAACCGCGCCAAGAGCGAGTTCCTGTCGCGCACCAGCCACGAATTGCGCACGCCTCTGACCGCAATTCTGGGCTTTGGGCAATTGCTCGAGATTGACGAGGGCGATTTGCCCGAACATCAGCGCGAAGCGGTCGGTCAGATCACAAAATCAGGGCGTCATTTGCTGGCACTGATCAACGATCTGCTCGACATCTCCACTATCGAGGCAGGCGGTGCGGATCTGGAGCTGGAGGAGGTGTTGGTCGCTGATCTGCTGAAGGACTGCCACGCGCTTGCCGCACCGATTGTCTCTTCCGCAGATCTTGCCTTTGAACTGGATGCGGACAAGGCCGGTATGACAGTTCAAGCCGATGCGCGGCGGGCGCAACAAGTGATCCTCAACCTGATCGGCAACGCGGCAAAGTACAATCGCAGCGGCAGTTTCGTGCGGCTTTCCGCGCACCCTCATGCAGACCATGTCGAGATCAGTGTCGAAGATGACGGTCCAGGCGTTTCCGATGCCGACATTCCCCGCCTGTTCACCGCATTTGACCGCTTGGGACAGCAACAACGCTCCAAGATCGAAGGCACCGGCCTTGGCCTTGCTCTGTCCAAAAGCCTGGTGGAATCAATGCACGGAACAATCCAGTATGAGCGGACCAAACACGGCTCGCGCTTCAGCTTCACTCTGCCAATCGCGCCTGCAGGAAAGGGGCAGAGTGATGCTTCTCCCAACGCTCAGGAGACGACGCCATGACCGTGCAACTGGTTGACAGCAAAGACGTACTCGCCCGCCGCATCCTCGCAATTGATGACGAGGAAGCTAATGTCATGTTGCTGCGCAGCCTGTTGCAGCGCGAAGGCTATAGCGACATTCACACGCTGACCGATCCGACCAAGGCGATGGCCGCCTATATCGATCTGGAGCCAGACCTCGTCCTGCTTGATCTGATGATGCCGGAGATTGACGGGTTCCAATTGCTCGAAGCCTTTTCGCGCCACGACAAGCCGAACGAGTTCCGGCCCATTCTGGTCCTGACAGCTGACACGACAATCCAGGCCCGGCGCAAGGCCCTGGCGCTTGGCGCGAAGGATTTTGTCGCCAAACCCTTCGATGTGATCGAGATTGGCCTCCGTATCTCAAATCTGCTTGAGACACGCGTGCTCTACGAACGTCTGGGCGCGCAGCAAAGCTAGTTGGCAGTCTCGCGGGGAGCAGCGAAACGCTCAGTCCGACGCGATCATCCGGCGGACCATGTCACGCAATTCACGCGGGTAATATTCGCCGATGCGGACATATTCCTCTTCCCCGTAAAAACGTGAGAGGACCGCACTGGATGCCGCATAGAACTGGATCGCTGAGACCAGCAAATAGACCTGCGCCACCTTATCGGCGAAGGGCCGCGATCCATCGTCCCGTGCAGCGTCCAACAAGGCGATGATCTTGCCCAAAAAGGATTTGAAGAACCACTCTTCCTGAGGCGCATCGCGGCGCTGATCTTCGAGCAATTCGTGCATCAAGACCTTAGTGTCGAGAGGATTGGCGATCGCTGATCGGAAGATGGACAATATCACATCTTCAAACCGTTCAGCAGGCGTCTGTGCATCGCCGGGATCGTGGCTAATCGCATCGAACAACCGGTCGGAGATACGCCGAAGCACTTCGCGGTAGAGATCGTCCTTACGCTTGAAGTGGTAAAGTAGAGCCTGTTTGGTCAGGCCAACATCACCGGCAATCAGCGCAATACTGGCGCCATGAAAACCGCGCTCGGCAAACTGCTTATGCGCTGCGATAAGCAGCTTTTCGCGCGTATCATCCACTGCGACGGAGGCGTTTTCGCTAACCATTACTGGCCGATACTGCAAAACTGGCCATTTACAAAGCCAAGTGGTGCAATGCCCGGCTCTCCGAGCTGTCTTGGACTAAGGTCCATCACTTGCCCCAGGATCATCGTGTGATCGCCTGCGGGGAAGGTTGCATACTCTTGGCAGTCAAAATACCCCACTGCATCCGCGATGACCGGCAGGCCAGATGCGCTGCGAGTAAAATCCTCTGGGCTGAGGCCGCTATTCCCGCGCGCGGCATAGCGCATGGCGAGTTCGGACTGGTCGGCATTGAGGATACTGACCGCAAACCGATTGGCCTTGGCGAAAGCGTCGAACTGGCTGGAGGAATTGTGCAGGCTCCAACACACCAGCAGCGGGTCAAGCGAGACCGAGACGAAGGAATTGATCGTCATCGCTGAAATCGCACCCGCCTCGTCCTCGACCGAGACAACACACACACCCGTCGCAAACCGCCCCATGAGTTTTCGAAACTCTTCAGGTCCGGGTGCGGCATTGTTCCGGGCGTCGGACACGAAATTCTCCGATGGAGGTGAAAAGGCGGGCGTTTTGAAAATACTAGCGCCCCAATTGGGCATGGAGCGCCCGCGTTCAACCACGCGCTGCCAATTGTCAATCAAGCGCGGCCCGTTTGAAGCCCTCAAAAAGAGTCGCCTAGGCCACACGGCGGAGGCGAAAAATGGCGGAAAACCGGGAACATTGGAGCCTCAATCGCGTATTTTGGGCAAGCCCTTAAACCAGGGCAATCTTCTGGACGAGTAATCAAATCATGATCCAACGAGTGAGCGCTGCTCTCAAAGACTTCCTGAAGCAGGAAAGCGCGGGCGGAATTTTTCTGATCTGCGCGGCGGCCTTGGCGCTGGTTGTCGCCAACAGCCCCCTTTCCGCTTCCTATTTCGACACGTTGAACACCAAGCTCAATGTCTCGTTCGGGGCGTTTGAGATCAATAAAGGCCTGATCTTGTGGATCAATGACGGGCTGATGGCGATCTTCTTCTTCCTCATCGGGCTGGAAGTGAAGCGTGAGGTCATCAATGGGCAATTGTCGACCTGGAACAAGGCCTCGCTTCCCCTCGCCGCGGCAATTGGCGGCATGGCGATCCCGGCGCTGATCTATGTCGGGTTTAACTGGAACACGCCGGAAAACCTCAATGGATGGGCAATCCCGGCGGCGACCGACATCGCCTTTGCGCTGGGTATCCTTTCGCTGCTTGGCCCCCGTGTGCCCGTCGCAATGAAGGCGCTGCTGCTGGCGGTTGCCGTGATTGACGACATCGGAGCGATCACCGTAATCGCGCTGTTCTACACCGGAGAGATCAAGGTCGACATGCTGATCGGCGGAGCAGTGATGCTCGCCGCGCTCTTTGCCGTGGGCCGGATGCGTATCCGATCAGCCATCCCCTATGTGCTGCTGACGATCATCATGTGGGTCTTTGTGCTCAAATCTGGCGTCCACGCGACGCTCGCCGGTGTGACAGCGGCGATGATGGTGCCGATGGTGGCGCGTGACGGGACCAAGCTGGTCGAGAAGTTTGAACACGGCCTCCACCCCTGGATCGCCTTTGTGATCATCCCGATCTTCGGCTTTGCCAATGCGGGTGTGTCGCTGACCGGTATCTCGCCCGCCGACCTGATGGCGCCGCTGCCGCTTGGCATTGCTTTGGGCCTCTTGCTCGGCAAGCAGATCGGTATCGTTGGCTTCTCGTGGATCGCAGTCAAAACCGGCCTTGCTCAGCTGCCAGAGGGCGTGGGCTGGGCCAAGATTTACGGCCTATCCCTGCTCGCCGGGATCGGCTTCACGATGAGCCTGTTCATCGGCAACCTTGCTTTCACTGAGCAAGCGATGATCGACGCGGTGAAGCTGGGCGTGCTGTCGGGATCGCTCGTGGCAGCCATAGCGGGCTATTTCGTGATCAAAGCGGCGCTTCCTGATGAGGTGCCGGCCGACGAAGCGCCTAATGCGCCGAGCGAAACTGCTGAGGGTGATCCCAAGTCAGCATTGCCAGCGGAGTAGGTTGGCGGATAGACCTCGCAGCCCATGAAAGCTGCCTCGCCCCTTTCGCCCGCCCAGCCGATTGCCCGCACCGTGCGTGTGAACGGCATTGCGCTTGCTTATTACGAATGGCGCGCAAAGCCCGGCAATCATGAGGCTCCGCTGGTGATCGCCCATGCAACGGGCTTCCACGCGCGATGCTACAGCGCGATTGCCGAGCTGTTCCCGGACCGCCGCGTCATTGCGCTCGACCTGCGCGGGCATGGTGCGAGCGAGGGGGAGCCGATCTCCGACTGGCGCACTTTGTTTGACGATGTGACCGGTTTCCTCGACCAGCTACGCATTCGCCGCGCGGTCGGCGTTGGCCATTCGATGGGCGCGCATGTCTTGTTGCAAGCCGCGTCCGAGCGTCCTGAGGCCTTCAGCCAGCTCGTCCTGTTCGATCCGGTGATCCTGCCGCCTGAGTTCTACGAGGATGAAGAAGAGCGCTTCACCGCCGACGCCCCGCATCCCGCCATCCGCCGCAAGCGCGACTTCGCTTCGCCCCAAGCGATGATGGAACGCTTTGCTACGCGCGAGCCATACTCGCTGTTCACCCGGCGAGTGTTCGCGGATTATTGCACCCACGGCCTGATAGAGCGCGACGGGCATTTTGAGCTCGCCTGCGCGCCTGAAATGGAGGCAAGCGTCTATGGCTCAAGCCGGACCAATACGGGCATCCTGAAAACCGCGCAGGCGCTTGACCTGCCCACTTTGGTGGTGCGCGCAAAGCAGACGCAGCTGACCGATTTCAAAGGCTCACCGACATGGCCCGCGCTTGCCTCCATCATGCCGCAGGGCACCGACATGTACCGGCCTGATCGCACGCATTTTCATCCGTTCGAAGATCCAGAGGATGCCGCGCGGATCATCGCAGAGGCGATAGCGGGTTAAGCCGCTTTGGAGGCCTCAGCGGCCTCGGCTGCTCTTCCGGCTTCGAGCAGGTCGGCGAAATCCACCCGCGCCTGCGCCAATTCCTCTCGCGATGCTCTGATGCGATTGCGCGACAGGAGTGAGGCGAGCCCGCCATAGAATTGCACCATCGAAGACCTGAGCGGGTTATCCGGCGCCACACTGCGCGCCAGCCAAATCGCGATCCCATGGGCCCGCGCGATCGGTTCGTGCGGCGTGCGATCGGGCTGCCGTTCCAACGCATGCAAAGCCTGACCCAAGGCCGCCACCACTTCTTCCAGGCAGATCAGTGTCAAATCCTCGCCCGTCGACGCCTCAATCCGGGCATCGAGATCAATCTTGCGATAGGCGCGTTCGGGTTTCTGCGAGAGCGGCAGCATCACGACCCATCCCTTACGAATCGTTCTGAGCGAATTGCTGTTGCAGGAAGCTCAGCGTCGATTGCGAGGATGCGATCCGGCGTTCAGCGGCGATGAACTGCGTGGTCAGGCGCGTGCGCAAATCCTCCTGCTGCTGAGCGATGGTCGCGAGCCGTTCGTCATTGGCTTCGATCAGGTCCTCATACCGCTCCAGTGAACCACCCAGCGAGCCTGGATTTGTCGTCAGGGAGTTGTTGCGGGCAAGTCTGTCCATGGTCCCAAACAGGCCAAAGGCACCGGTCGTGAACATCGCAGCGACGGCATCGGGATTGTTGGTCAGCGCGTTGCTGAGAACTTCAGTATCAAGCTCAAACTGGCCATCGCGCGTGATGCCGAGCCCCAGATCGCCCAGCGTCGATGGCTCGCCATCCTCAGCCGTTGGCATGACCGTGACGCTCGCAAGCTCGGCAAGGTCGCGCTTCAACTGGCGCGCGCCCGGATCGTTGCCAAGCGTACCGCCAAAGGCGTTGGATTCGTCGTTGACGATGGATGCAAGGTCATTGAGCGCGGTGACAAAGTCGGACATCACCGCAGAAATCGCGCCCGTATCGGTTGAGAAGGAAATCGTTGTCGCCGCGCCCACATTGGTCCCGGTCAGCTGCAGCGAGATGCCTTCGGGCAGACCGGTGATCGTGTTGCTCGAACTGCTCAACTGAACCGTATCGAGCTCGTAAAGCGCATCCTGGCTGGTCGTGCGCAGCTCGCCTGCGTCGGTGGCAGGGGACCAGCCGAGATAGGAGAGGTCTCCGGGGGTCGCAGTTGGCAGGACGGCAGAGCTGGTGGGCTCCAGCACAAAGCCGTTTTGCGCGCCCGATTGGCCTTTGATGACCAATTGCGCGCCATTGGTGCCTTGCGCGACATAGGCATCAAGCCGTCCATCGCTTTCCGACGTGATCTTGAAAGCCAGCGATTGCAGCGTGTCGTTCGCTTCGACCGTGATGCTGAGTGGGGTTTGCTCGGTATCCTCGGTGAAGGTCGCGCCGTTCACTTCGCCAAAGCGGATCGCCATGGTGCCCTCACCCACCAGATCGCTGCCCGATGAATAGCTTTGCGTGACCAGCGTCTGGTTGCTCGCCAATTGCGACACTTCGAGCGAATAGCTCCCGCTGGCCGGGACCCCGGCGGTGGTTGAAACACTGGCGACCGATGAATTGCCGATGTTCGATTGCGGAGCGAGGTCGCCGAGACGAATGCGGTCGCCGATTGAGCTGGCGAGCGAGCTGAGCGAAGAACGCAGGAGCGAGGCGGAGGAGATACGCGCCTCCAGCGTCTCATTGCGCGATTCAAGGCTGGATCGGCGGAACGAAAAGGTCGCATCGGCGAGGTCATCAGCAAGCTGAATGAAGTCTACGCCGCTGCCGCCGCCAAGGGCCGAGATAATGGAGGAGCCAGGATTTTCCATGGCTCAAAGGACGGCCATTTGCGAAAAGGTTTAAGCGGAATTGCTCGGCTCTTTTTCAAGCGTACCATCCGCATCAAAGCGCAGGCTTTCGGGAACCTCGACCTTTGGCATGCGGGGATGCTCGCCGCGCTTCAGCGACATTACGAAGGCAACCAAGGCGGCGATGGCGACATAAAGCTCTTCACGCACCATCTGATTGGCCCGCGTTGTGAAATAGAGCGCACGCGCAAGCTGCGGATATCGCAGGACAGGCACGTCCAACTCGCTCGCCAATTCGCGCATCGCCATCGCGGTCTCTCCGCGCCCTTTGGCAAGCACAATCGGTGCTGGAGCGAGCGTGGGATCATAGGTAAGCGCGACCGCGAAATGCATCGGGTTGACGACCACAAACTGCGCCTCTTGCATCGCCTTGCTGACGCTGCCGCGCGCCAGATCGCGCTGGCGTTGACGCCGCGCGCCCTTCATTTCGGGTGAGCCTTCGGTCTGCTTGGTCTCGTCCTTCAGTTCCTGAAAACTCATCTTCAAGCGTTTGTTGCGCTGAAAGACCTGGAGCGGATAATCAATCAGCGCGATGACAAACAGGCCCAGCACCAACAGGCCGATCAGGGTCGTCATCGCGTCCCACGCATAGGCCAGCTGCGCGCTGAACGACCCGCGACCCAATCCCAGCATCTTGGGGATATTGCCGGTCACCCAATAGGCCGCAATCGAACCGAGCAAAACCAGCTTGAGGATCGACTTGCCCAGTTCAATCAGGCCCTGCGTGCCGAATATCCGTTTGAGGCCGCTGATCGGATTGATCCGGGAAGCCTTTGGCATCATTTGCTGCGTGACCCAGCGCCCTTCTCCCAGCAACATCTGCGAGGCCAAAGTCACTGCGAGAACCGCGCAACCCAGTGCAAAGATCGGCGGCAAAATAGTCTCGGCCGCGTTGCTGAAACTGGTGGTGGGCGCAAATTCATGCAGCTGCGCAGGGTCGAACCCAAGGCCTGCGCGTGCCAGATCCTTGATCGCCTCCAACAGCCACGGCCCAATGCCCATCAGCATCAGCGTGCCCGTGGCCATCACCGCTGCGGTGGCCGCCTCCTTGGATCGCAGGACATCGCCCTTTTTGGCGGCATCCTGTTTGCGCTTTGGAGTGGGATCAAACCTCTTCTCGCCACTGGTTTCCTCAGCCATGGATCGCGCCCCTCGCTAGGAAAGGCCGGGTGCTGGCGAGAGCAAGGCAGCGGTGCTTTCCAGCGTTGCTTCGAGCAAGGCGATAAACTGCTCAACCACAATCGGCATGACGATGATAAGCGCGGCGATCCCGGCGAGAACGCCTGCGGGAAGGCCCAGAGCAAACAGGTTGAGCGCAGGGGCAGAGCGCGAGATTGTGCCCGTCACAATCTGCACGCACAGCAGGACCAGCACCACTGGCAGGCCAATTGCGGCAGCAGTGGCAAATCCGTATCCGGCGAACATCACAATGTCGCGAGCCGCGACCTCGGCAAAGGCATAGGAGCCTGCAGGCAATACGCGGTAGCTTTCTATCAGCAGCTCAAACCAGAGCAGGTGCCCGCCAATGGCATAGAAAAGCAGCGTCAGGATCAGCCCGAAATAGCTGCCCAGCGCACCGGCCTGCGCGCCACTTGCCGGATCGATGGACGTAGCAATGGCGAGGCCCATCGTGCCCGCAATTTGCTCAGCGGCGATCAGCGGCACAGCAAAGGCGACCTGTAACAAAAAGCCCATGGCAACGCCGATCACGACTTCCTGCAAGACCGCCAGAACGGCGGCAAAGCTCATCATCTCCGGCATGTCGGGAAGCGGTATCCAGATCGCCACGAATACAGCGAGCACCATCGCCACCATTGCGCGCACCTGTGGAGGCACGACCATTCCGCTGACCATGGGCGCAGCGATCAAGGCCGCGCCGCAGCGGATCGAGAGGAACAGGATCTGCCAGAGCTGCTCAAGCAATCCGCCAAAGCCAAGATCGACGAGTGTCATCGGCCACCCCTCGCCCTAGACCGCAATCGCTGCGACTTGCGCGAAAATCTCACGCATGAAGTCGCCAAGCAGCGCCATCATCGTGCCGCCCAGCAACACGAAGACAAGCGCGATAATCGCCAGTTTGGGCACAAAGGTCAGCGTCTGTTCGTTGACCGAAGTCGCCGCCTGAATGATGCCGACGATCAGCCCAACGCACAGCGCCGAGATCAGCACCGGGCCGACGATCAGCGCGGTCGTCCACAAGGTCTGGTCCGCCAGCGCGAGCAATTGTGCATCATCGTTCATAATGCAGCCCCCTCGCTATCCGAAGCTCATGGCCAAGCTGCCCATCAGCAGCGCCCAGCCATCGACCAGCACGAACAGCAACAGCTTGAACGGCAGCGAGATGATGGTCGGCGACAGCATCATCATGCCCAGGCTCATCAACACGCTCGCCACGACAAGGTCGATCACAAGGAACGGCAGGAAGATCATGAAGCCGATCTGGAACGCGGTCTCCAGCTCACTGGTGACGAAGGCGGGCAGCAGGATTGAGAACGGCACGTCCGATGGGTCTTCGAACTGGCCGACACCGGCAATGTCAGCGAACATAACAAGGTTCGCCTCACGCGTTTGGCGCAGCATGAAAGAGTGGAACGCCTCGCCCGCCGCCGCAATCGCGGCATCGGCGTCCAGAGTGCCTGCCGAATAGGGCTCAATCGCGACCGTGTTCACCATGTCGAGCGTCGGTGCCATCACGAAGAGCGAGAGGAACAGCGACAATCCGACCAACACCTGCGTGGGCGGTGACCCCTGCAAGCCCAGCGCCTGACGCAGGATCGACAGGACGATCAGAATGCGCAGGAAACTCGACATCATCAGCACGATGGCGGGCAGCATCGTGAGCAGGCTCATCACCAGCAGCAGCTGGATCGAGAAGCTCAACGGCGTGTCTTCGCCCGTGCCATCTGCGCCCAATGCGCGCTCTATCGCGCCGCCAATGCCGGGGGGCTCAGCGGTCGCGGCAAAGGCGGGTTCGACACCGGCAAACATGGTTAACGCGGCCAACGCCAAAGCGGCCAGGGTCGTGTGAAGAGCGTTCCTCATACCGCGTGGTCTTCGAGCGCAGACGGAGCCTCAGGCGCTCGCGCATCGGCTTCGGACAGGCGCACAAGACCACCGCGCGAACAGCCCAGCAGGATCTCGCGATCATGGAAGCGGACGACGGCAAGTTTCAGGCCCGGAGCCAGCAGACTGGTCTCAACCAGCTCAAGCGAGCGGCCCGATTGCTGTCCACCCACCAGCCGGCTTTGCAACACGCGAGTGAGCTTCAGGCTGCCCCAGATGAGCAACGCCAAGAGCGGCAGCAGCAAGGCCAGCCTGAGGAAATATTCGACCATCATGACGCGGGCGCTTCTTGTGAAGGTGCCTCAGATGCAGGCGCGTCGGCCGCTTCAGGTTCAGGGGTCGGGGTCTCTGTGTTGCTTTCAGCCTCAGGTGCTGGCGCTGGGGCGGTGGCGGCAAAACCTCCGCCGCTGGGTGCACCCGCCTGATCATCAACGAGACTGACAATGCGCAGCGCAAATTTGCCGTCCTGCGCCACAACCTCTCCGCGGGCGACGACGCGGCCATTGGCGGTCACATCCAGCAATTCATCGGTCAGCCGATCCAGCGTCACAACGCTGCCCTCAGCCAAAGCGAGCACTTTCTTCAGAGGCATTTCGGTCCGGCCAAGCTCGACCGAAAGACGCACGGTCACTTCGCCAAAGCGGTGCAAAGGGGAATTCAATGTGGTCATGAGACGCTCTGCTCCACCCGCGTGAGGCGCAAGGCCATGCGGTTTTCAACGCTTCCGATCTGCCCACAGCCAAGCAATTGCTCGTCCATGATCAAAGGCAATTCGCGCGGGATCGTGATCGGAATTTCATCCCCCGCTTGCAATTTTTCGAGCTGGCTCAGCGACATGTCGAACGTGCTCAGGATCGCATCCAGACGCATCGGCATGGCGGCAAAAGCGCCGCTCGTCCCATCGCTCGGCCCGGTTGATTGGGAGCGATTGCCCGCCCCCGGTTCCATGCCCGGAAGCAGGTCGTCGAGCTTCTCGCTATCGACCGCCAATTGCACTTCCCACTCGGCAAAGGCTCCTTGAGCCAAGGTCACACGGAAGAGCGCAATCTTTGCCTCAGGGCCAAAGGGTTTGAGCCGGGTGACGCTCTCACTGCGCACCAGCACATCGCCCCATTTGCGTTCTGCCGAACCATTGGTGACGGTGATGACCTGGGCGATGATGCTCGCAAATTGCTCAACCAGCATGGCGGCAGAGCGAGGCAGTTGCGCAGGGATCTGATCCGGCGTGTTGCCTTCGCCCCCGAAAGAACAATCGGTCAGCGCAATCGCCGTCGCATAATCGAAAGACAGCAAGGCCGTTTGTCCGCGCGGACCGCAGCGCAGCAAGCAATTGACCGCAACCGGCCCGATCTTCTCGAACACTTTGTGGCCGGGAAGCATTTCAGGCTCCGCCACTGTGACATGCAGCTTGCCGCCGGAGAACAGCTGGCCCAGCTCAGCTGCAAGCTCAACCGCCAAGTCGCGGGACCAGGCAGCCAGCTGCTCGGTGCGCTCCTCTGGCCGCGGGCCGCGCGCCGTCAGCTCTTCGCAATGCTGCGCGAGCACGCGCGCACCGGCAAAGTCCTGCGCAAAAGTTCCCGACATATTCATTGGACAAGCAGCGCCTTGAAATGGACCGCATCGATCCCGCCGAAACCTTCGTTCTCCTCCAGCACTTCGTTGATTGCGGTGGTCAGCCGCTTGGACAGAGCATCCTTACCCTCAACCGAGTAGACATCGATCTCCGGCGTCGCGGCGAGCTGCGCAAGGATGGCAGAGCGGATCGCGATTTCGTGGTTCTTCACCCATTGCAGAACGCGCCCATCGCGCTGGGTCGAAACGGCGATCTCGACCTGAATCAGAGCAGGAGAGTCGGCAAGGTTGGACGTAAAGCTGTCTTCAAAGCTGTAATAGGCCGTGCGAAATTCGCTGCCGCCATCGCCATAAACAACCGGCCCACCCTTGTCCGATCCGCCATCGGCGGGCGCATAGGGATCGCTGTCCCCCTTGCGCACAAGCTCGGGAATATCGGGACCGCTGTTCTGATCACCGCCAAGCAAGCCCGCTGCAAAGGCGCCATAGGCACCGCCAGCGCCCACGCCGAGCAGCAGGACAGCGCCGATGATGATCTTCAGCATGCCGCCTTTCTTAGGCTCGTCGTCGCCGCCTTTGTCCTCGCTCTTGGCCATATCCGATCTGCTCCATTTGGGAGGCCCTCATCAGGCGTAGAGTCCGCTGGATCGCGGCCCTGTTCGCGCACGATCGTCCGCCATTGGACCATCGTGTGAGGCAACCTCTTCATCAGTCATGTCCGTTTGCTCCGAATATGGTTGAGACGATGCTTGCCCGGACCCCGTGGAAGACCCGTATCTCTGACCTGATGGGTTGTCGGAATGCGCACCGGATGGGTTGTTTGACTGATTGCTGGAGCCGGATTGGTCCTGCCCGCGCTGGTTGTTGCTCGTGCTCGTTTCGGAAGGAGCCACCACGGCCCGGTCTGCGAGGGCTGCCTGAATGGCGGGAACGAAGCCGGGATCGCGCGCGCTCAAGGTTGCGCGAAGGTCACCGCTTGCCGCTTCCAGCCGGACATTGATCGCGCCGAATTCTGCATGGCGAAAGTTGAGCTCTGGGCGCGCATTGCGGCCTGCCTCGCGCGCGCTGGACAGGTTCTCAATCGCGCTTTCGATCTGCGGCGCTATGCCGGAAGCCGGGCCAGAAACGGCTCCCACGGCGGGCCGGGCATCACCACGGATGTCCCCACGCGTCTCTATCCGGCCCTCCGCGATTGGGCTGGGAGGCGGCGTTGTCGAAGATTGCGATTGGGACTGCGTGGTCGTCAGATCTGAAGCCGAGTTTGCCGAAGTCGCTGGCGCGCTTGCCTTTGCCTCGGCCAAAGCACGGCTTGGGGTCTCGGCAGAGCTGTCGGGCTTGAACTCGAAGTTAGGGGCCTTCGGGCCTTGAGGATCAATGCGTGGGTCGCTCTTCACAGCAGCTTCCGCGCGGACCGGCTGCACTGGCAGGTCTCCTGCCGCGCCTAACTGACGCGCCAGATTGGCCGGAGGGATGACCGGAGTGGTTGCGGCAGGTTGCGCCTGCGCATCACGCGTGCTCGCGTCGCCGCGCTGCAAGCTTACCAGAGGGCTGGTGAGCCGATCATTGCGGTCCTTGGCCAGTTGGACGCCTTCCACTTGGGCCAGTTTATCGCCGGTGGCTTGAGGGAGCGGCGGCGTCTCACCAGGCCCGGTCCGCTGTGCATCAAGTCGGGACTGCTCGGCGCGCTGAAGCGTTGGAGCGGGGTCTTCCGCCAGCGCTCGCGCAGTGGCCTTGAGCGGTGTTTCGGTCCGCACGTCTCCTCGGCCAAGCTCTTGCGGCTTTGGCTCTGGTGGCGGGGCGTCGCGTGGCGGCGCTACAGGCTCCTTGCCCCCTTGCGCCAAAGGCAAATCGTTTGCGGCCACCTGACGCGGTGCTAATTGCGATGCGCCTGGCAACGGCACGCTTGACCTTGCAGCGACCGGGAGAACGGCATCAATGATCTTGGCGGCGGGGGCTTCGGATTGGGCTGCAGCGCCCTTACCCCCAGCTTCCGTTGAAAGGTTCTGCCCGGCTGCCGGCTGAGGAAGCTCAGGCTGAGTTGGCTTTGCGGCCTGTTTGGCCATTGCGTCATCGACCCGCATCTCCGTCGCAGCGGGTTGTTCAACCTTCAGGCCGGGTTCCTTTGGAGCTGGGACAGCAGGACCAGCCGTCACAGTCGCAAGGTCCGTCACGTCGGCGGGCAAGGCGATCTCATCAGGCGCAGTGCCCTTGCTTGCGGGCGGTGAAATTCCATCGCTCTCTTCATCCGCGTGCCCCTCCAACTGAGTTGGGGCCGGCAGTCCATTGGCATCGGACGAGACCTCTTGAGGGGCCGTGGTCGCTGGCTCGTCACGCACAGGCAACAGGGTCAGCTGAGCCGACAACGATGTCTCAACCGGCATAATCTGGCCTAACAGCGGCGCCCTATTGCCGCTCTCCAAAACTGGCAGCTCCCCTTGCCCGCGCGGATCGGGCCGCCCGGTGCCCTCGCGGATCGGCATGTCGGCGTCGTCCAGCGGCATTCCGGCTGGCAAGCCAGACTGCAAAATCCCTGTGAGATCGCCGCGCGACCGCTCCAAAAGCGTCTGAAATTCAGCGCCTTGCACCTCGATCTGAGAGATCTCCAAGGCACCGGGCTTGGCTTGTTTGGGCGAGGGGTCGAGCGAGATTTCGGGGAGCGAATGTATCAAGGCAATGTCCTTTTGCTGGTGCCGCGCGCGGGGATTTCCGGGTCGTCTCCATCACTGTGCAACCTGCGTGCCAGTTTCACCGGAGGCGCGATTTCGCGCCGCTCGAGCGCGTTGCCCAAGTCGCGCTTCGCTGTGTCAAGCCGCTGCTCCATCCGGTCCGCTTTAGTCTGCGCAGCGGCCAAGGTTTGCGTCTGCCAGCGCAGCTGATCGCGCGCATCTTCATGGGCCGCATCGGCAGAATCCTGAATAGTCTGCAGCGAGCGCACAAAAACTGATTTCTCGCGCAAGTTTACCGCTGGCCCGGCAGGCACGGGCCGCTCTGCGTAATCGCGCACCAATTGCGCGCTTCGATCAGCGAGATGGGCGCTCTTGCCCTCCTCCTCAACCGCATCCGCGAGGCCGGAAATCGCCTCTCGCCGGGCAATTTCAGCAAGTAGCAATTGCCGCCGGGCGAGCGCCAATCGGCGCGCCTCACGCATCGCCCATTTCCGCTGGCACAAGCGTCTGCGTCGCCTCGGCCAAACCGGCCAGTTCTTGCAAACTCTGGTCGAGAGCAAAGGCCTCTCCGCGCGCTTGATGCAGGAACGCGTCGATCAATCCGCTATGCTGCAAGGCCCGGTCGAGCGTCAGGTCAGAGCCTGCACGATAGGCGCCCATCATCACCAGATCGCGGTTCTCCTCGCGCGCGGAGATCAAGGCCCGCACCGCACGCGACGCCGCCAGCACCTCTGCCCCAACCACGTCGTCCATCACGCGGCTGAGCGAGGCTGGCACGTCAATCGCAGGATAATGTCCGCGCTGGGCAAGATCGCGGGACAGAATCACATGCCCGTCAAGGATCGCGCGCGCTGTGTCGACGACGGGGTCATTCGTGTCATCGCCATCGGCCAGAACGGTGTAGACGCCGGTGACAGCGCCGCCGGATTGGGCGGAATTGCCCGCCCGCTCAACCAGTTTGGTGATCGCGGCCAAAGCGCTGGGCGGATAGCCGCGTGCCGCGCCCGGCTCACCCAGAACCAGCGCCAATTCGCGCGCCGCATGGGCCACGCGGGTCAGGCTGTCGAGCACCAGCATCACGCGTTTGCCCTGGGCGCGGAAATGCTCGGCAATGGCGCTGGCATATTGCGCTGCTCTCAACCGCAGATTGGGCGCGTGATCGGCTGGCACGGCGACCACCACGACCCGCCCGCGCTTGGGGCCAACCATGTGGCGGGCAACAAAGTCGGAGACTTCGCGCGCGCGCTCTCCGATCAGAGCGACCACCGTCACGTCGGCGACCGCATGGCCTGCAACGCAGTCGATCAGCACCGATTTGCCCACGCCAGAACCTGCAATGATGCCGAGCCTTTGCCCGACACCCATCGTCGCGAGCGCATTGATCGCTCTGACCCCGCAATCAAACGGCTCACGCACCGGGGCCCTCTCCAGCGCGACTTCGCGTTTGCCAGCGAGCGGCCAGCGCTGCGTCAGATGGAGGGGCGGTCCGCCGTCAATCGGCTCTCCCAAGGCGTTCACCGCGCGTCCCAGCAAAGCGTCTCCCACGCGCACTGTGCCGGGAGAGCCAATCGCCCTGACGGCTGCGCGTGGCTGCAAAAGCTGAGTATCGCCGAGCAGCATCATGAGCGAGTGGCCACGGCGAAATCCGATCACTTCGGCCAAGGCTTCTGTGCCGTCTTCGCTGGCAATGGCGCCCAGCGAACCGATAGGAAGCGCAAGGCCAGAAACCTCGATCAAGCCGCCATCGCAGGCGACCACTCGGCCTGACACAACCGGCCCTCGCGCCGGTTTGGCGCTGCGAAAGCGCGCCAGTTCAATCTCCATCGCGGAAAGCATGGCCGCGTTACCCCTGGATCGCGGCGGCTATCGCGCGGCGCCATTCATCCGGGCCGTCGCTGACACATCCATCGGGGCCTTCAAAACGCAAGGCAGAGCGCGTCATGGTGGCGTCCGCGACCACATCCCACCCGTCCAATGCGCCCGCATCAAGCGCGGCAATGTCTTCGGGGTGGAGGTGCAATTTGCACGCGCTGGCAGCGGCCCCCAAGCGGCTCGCCGCTTCCTCGCAGCGCGCAAGCAAAGTGACGGGATTGGCTGCAAAGCCTTCCAACGCGCCGGAGCATAGAGTTACCACCGTATCCGCCAATTCGCGGGCGAAAGCATCGCTTGCCGCCTGATCGAAATTGCGGAAGTTGAGCCTCAAAATGCGCAGATGATTTTGCTCAGCCGCGTGTGCGGCCTCCGCCTCAGCGCGCGCTTTGGCCTCGCCTTGCGCAAGCCCCTCGGCATGGCCCCGCGCAAAAGCGTCCGCGATCGGGTCGAGCTCTGGTTCCACTGTCGCAGCGGGGGCAGTCTCGACCGGTTCTGCGGGCTTCTCCACCGGCGCTGATCCTTGCGGGGCTTGCGGTGCAAAGGGCGCGCCTTGCTGAAACGCGACTGGCGCAAGCAAAGCTTCCATCCAGGCGGGTTCGCCACCGGTTTCCTTCGCCTCAACCGGGTCATCCTGAGCCAAAGCGGCAATCCAATCAGACGAATTCGCCATCGTCGCCTCCCAAGACAATCTCGCCCTGATCGGCGAGGTCGCGGGCGATGTTGATCACCTTGCGCTGAGCGGCATCGACTTCGCTGCGCGCCAGACGACCACGCATTTCGATCTCGTCGCGAATGCCATCGGCGGCGCGGCTCGACATGCAACGGAAGAAGACATCGCGATCCTCTTCCTTGATACCTTTGAGCGCATCGATAAGCGCGTCGTTGTCGACATCGCGCAGCACGCGGGCCATCGTCTTCTGATCGAGGTCGAAGAGCATTTCGAAGGTCAGCATCTCCTCCTCGATCTGTTCAGCCAATGGCCCGTTGCGCTGGGCAATCGCGGGCAGAACGGTGGTCTTGAGATCACCGGCGCTAAGATTGATGAGGTTCGCCGCATCACGTGGGCCACCCACTGTCAGGGCGCTGGTGCCAAAGCTCGAACCGATCCGCTGCGACAGCAATTGGTCGATCATATCGATTGCGCGCGTCGAAACAGGGCCCATGCTCGCCACTTTCTCAACCACGACGGATTGGACATGCGATGGCAGTTCGGAAAGGATCTCAGCCGCCGGTTCCGGCTCCAGCATCAACAGCAAAGCGGCGATCACCTGTGGGTGTTCATCCTCGATCAGTTTGACCAGCACCGACGGGGCGAGCCAGCGCGCCATCTCAATCGAGCGCGGGCGGGCATCAGGCTCAATCTTGAGCATCATGCTTTCCGCTTTCACAGGGCCAAGCGAACGTTCAAGCATCTGGCGCACTTGCGCGTGGCGATCCTGTTTGGGCAGCAATTCGCGGCTGCTTTCCTCGACGAAATCCTCAATCGCCTCGGACATTTCGTTCTTGTTTATCTCGCCCATCGCGCACATCGCTGCGCCGATTTTCTCCAGCTCATCCGGCTCCATCCGGGAAAGCAGCGCCGCTGCCTCCTCATCGCTGAGCATCATCAGGAACACAGCCGCGCGGTCGACACGGTTGACCGGTTCAAGGACGACCGCGCCTTCCTGTGCTTCCATGGCATCTTGATCTTCGTCAGAGGTCATTGCGCGGGTGCTTCTTTGGCTCTGCCCTCAGGCATTTCGAGCATGCGTTGGAGCGCTTCGACGGCGCGGTCTGGCTGAGTGGATGCGAGTTGCCGGGCGAGCTCGACCTTGTGCGGCAGGTTCACGTCATCGACCGGATCGGAGGTTTCCTCGCCATTGACGTCCTTAGCATCGGCGTTTGCCTCGGCCCCATCCTCGCTCTCATCTGCAAGAGCGGGTGCCTCCTCTTCGGAATCGGGCGTTGCCGGGGCAAAGACACGCTTGATCAGCGGGCGCACAGCGAGGAACAGCACCAGCACCACGGCCAGCAAAGCCGCCACGATCCGCATAATGTCGAGGAACCATTTCTCCTCATAGAATGCCAGCGGTGTCGCATCGATGCCTTCAAAGGCGCTGACCACGACCTGCACCTGGTCGCCGCGGGCTTCATCCGCGCCCACGGCTGCGCTGACCAGTGTTTGGAGTTGCTCCTGCGTCATGGGCGCAGCCGCCTCCAGCGCAGCGTCGCTCACTGCAACCGCAACCGACAGTCGGACCAATCCGCCGGGCCGAGTGGACGTCACTGCGACCTCGCGGCCCAGCTCGTAGTTACGCTGAGAGGCGTTTTCGGTCTCGGTTGGAGCCGCCGCGCCCTCTGCCGCTTCGCCGTCCACACCTGCAACCTCTGGCGGGCCATTGACCAGCTCAGGATCAGGCGGCGGAGTGTTGGCAGGCACTCCGGGAACGCCGCCGACGCCGCCTGCACCCGCCATCCGGGTGGCGCTGCGTTCGCTTTCGGAGCGCACCACACCTTCGGCATCATAGGTCTCACGCGCGGACGTGATCTCATTCTGGTCGAGGCTGACCTGCACTTGGCTCGAAAAATTTCCTTCGCCCAGCAGCGGCAGCAGCAATTGCCCGACTTGCTCGCGCAATTTCGCTTCGAACTCGCGCTGGAGCAGCAGGTGATCGAGCCGATCTTCGCGCGGAGAGGAGAGCAAGCGGCCATTCTGATCGACCACGCGCACGTGATCGGTGGTCATGCCCGGCACCGAGCCAGAGACCAGATTGACGATCGCTTCGACCTGCGATTGGCTTAGCGAACGGCCCGATGCCAGCCGCACCATAACGCTGGCGCTGGGGGGATTATCCTCACGCACAAAGACAGAGCGTTCAGGCGTAGCAAGATGCACCCGGACGCTTTCGATCCCGTCAATCTCACGGATGGTGAGCATCAATTCGCGCTCGCGCGCCAATCGCAATCGCTCGCCCTCCAAGGTTCGGCTGGAGCCCAAGGGGATCGCATCAAGCATCGCGCTCGCGCCTTCTGGGGCCGAAATCCCGGCATCGCTCGCAACCAGCATGCGCGCACGGTAGATGTCCGTCTCCGCGACAGTCAGCGCGCCGGTTGAGTTGTCGATAGTGTAGTCGATCCCGCCTGCATCCAGCGCCTGCACCACCTTCGCGCGGTCAGCGTCGTTCAGCGAGGAATAGAGGATGCGCTGCGGACCATCGGCGATCATCAGATAAAGCGCGGCGAGCACCGCCACGACACCCACGCCGACAAGCGCTGGCAGAGCCCGCTGAAAAGCAGGCTCCCGCACGAATTGGCGCAGACGTTCGCGCCAATCGCTGGAGAATGCGGGGTCGCCCACAGGAATGGCGTTGCCGGTGGTCGCCGGAACCGCGTCTGGAGAAGCTTGGGCTTCAGCCATTTACTCAGCTCCCCATCCGCATGATGTCTTGGTAGGCAGAAAGCAGCTTGTTGCGCACTTGCAGGGTCGCTTCGAAAGCCACGCTGGATTCCTGCCGCGCCAGCATCACTTGCGCGATGTCGGTCACTTCGCCGCGTTCATAGGCGGCTTGCATCTCGCTTGACCGGGCTTGAGCCGCGCTCACCTGTTCCAGCGCGCCGGACAGCGCATCGGCAAAACCGCCGACCTGCTGCGGACCGGTAGTAGGGGTTTGAGCGGCGCTGCCGCCGCCTGCCGCTTGCGTATCGCGCACATCGCGCAGAGCCTGGCTGCGCGACAGCACTTCCTGCCGCAAAGCCATGACTTGCTGGACGCTTCCCATACCGCCGGAGCCGCCGATTGGACCGGTGCTGCTCATGCTTCACCTCCTGCCGCGAGCAGCCCGGATTCGCGCATCGAAGCGAGGCGGTAGCGCAAGGTCCGCTCAGAAATGCCAAGGCTGCGCGCGGTCTTGCCGCGATGGCCTTTATGCCGCTCCAAAGTTTCCAGGATCGCCTGCGCTTCGGACTGAAACGCCACGTCAGAGAGCGAGGCGGACGGGCGCGCAATAGAGGGGGCAGAGGCCGCGCCTTCAGGCCGATCAAGCCCGCGTGCAGCTTGGTCAAAGACAATATGCTCCGATCCAATCCGCGCCTCTTTCCCCGCGAGCAAGATCGCGCGGCGGATGACATTTTCCAGCTCGCGCACGTTACCGGGCCACGGATGGGCCTCCAGCAGCGCAAGCGCTTGGCCGGTGATCCAACTCGGCAAACCCGGTTCGCAGGCGTGACGCAGCAACATCCCGAAGGCGAGCGGCGCGATATCGCCGGGGCGGTCGCGCAGGGCAGGCAGGACGAGGGGGAAGACGTTGAGGCGGTAGAGCAGGTCTTCGCGAAAGCGGCCCTTCTCCACTTCGGCGGCCAGCATCCGATTGGTCGCCGCAACGATGCGGACATTGACCTTGATCGGGCGGGTCGCGCCCAGCGGCAAAACCTCGCCTTCCTGCAAAGTGCGCAGCAATTTGGCTTGGAGCGAGACGGGCAGTTCGCCGATCTCATCCAACAGCAAAGTCCCTCCATCAGCGGCGCGGAACAGGCCTTCGCGCGCTTCGCCAGCGCCGGTAAAGGCACCCTTGCGGTGGCCGAACAACAGGCCTTCCAGCATGGCTTCGGGCATGGCGGCGCAATTGACCGCAATGAACGGGCCATCGCTGCGCTCGCTCATCGCGTGGACGAAGCGTGCAAAGACTTCTTTACCGGTGCCCGTTGGCCCTTCGAGCAGAACAGGAATCTCGCTCGCCGCAATTCGCTCAGCGAGGGTCAGCAGCGCGAGGCTTTCGGTTTCGCGCGCAATCGGCCAACCGCCATGCGCTGAGCACGCGATCAGCGCCGCCTGCGCTGCGCTGAGTGTGTGCTGGCTGTAGGAAAGGGTCAGCCGGGCCGTGCCGCTTTGGACAAGCGCGGGCGCATCATTCTCAACCAGATTGATCGCCACCATGTCAGACCGGCCACGCCGGTTACCCGGCGCAAAATTGCCATCATGGCCAAGAACCAATCGCTCACGCTGCCAAGTTTGGGCGAGCAGCGGCAGGATTGGATCGAGCAATGCGGCATGTCCTTCAGCCGCGCGAATGCCGCTTTCCGGATAATTTTCGCCGGGCACAGACCTTTCCGAAACTTCATCACTGGTCGGGAAAGGGTTGGAAAGGGCTGTCATGAATCCACCTGAATATTGCTGGTGGAAAGGATTTGCCGCCCCGGCGGCCAATATAGAGCAAATTTAAGCACTCGTACGGCCCCTTAGGGATTTCCCTAGGCAGCCTTAAGCATAAGCCAGAGCGCAAAGCCGCCGAACCGCCACGCGCACTACAAAGCCTTCAAAAAAAGCCCTTAAACATTCCCGCCAATGGTCGGTCTTAGGTCCAGCAGCTGCGGCTCTCGTCGCTGTTTACTGAACCCCTATCACTCGACCACGGGAGTTAGAAATGTCTGTAATTAATACCAATATCTCCGCCCTTAAGGCGCAGAATGCCAGCATGCGTGCCAATGAAATGCTCGGCACCGCGATGGAACGCCTTTCCACCGGTAAGCGCATCAACGGCGCGGCTGACGATGCCGCTGGCCTGTCGATTGCGACCGGTTTCACCAGCGACATTCGCAGCCTCAATCAAGGTGTCCGGAACGCCAATGACGGCATCGCTCTGGCGCAGACCGCTGAAGGCGCGCTTGATGAAGTTGCCAACATGCTCCAACGCGTTCGCGAACTGGCTGTCCAGTCTTCGACCGGCACCTATGACGCGGAAGACCGCGGCTTCATGGACCAGGAAGTTGACGAGCTGCGCGCTCAGATCACCGACATTCTGTCGAACACCGAATTCAACGGTGTGACCCTGTTCAGCACCACCAGCGGCTCTGATGTGACGGTCGATATCGAAATCGATGCGGGCCGGACGGTGACGCTGACTTCGAACGCCATTGACGGCACCAACATCTCCAACACTGGCCTCGACGTGACCAGCGCAACTGCGGCTGGCACTACGATCACCAACGTCGACAACATCTTGTCCGATGTGAACACCGCGCGATCTTCGCTGGGTGCTGGGCAGAACCGATTGGAATCGGCGATCAACAACCTGACGACGACTGCCACCAACCTGACCGATGCAAGGTCGCGGATTGAGGATACGGATTACTCCTCTGAAACGACTGCACTCGCCAAGGCGCAGATCCTTGGACAGGCCTCAACAGCGATGCTGGCACAGGCCAACCAGTCGCAACAGAACGTCTTGTCGCTGCTGCGATAAGATCAAGTCTGGAGCACATCACTCCCAAGCGGAGTGGCAGGGAACCCGGAAGGCAGCAACGCCTTCCGGGTTTTTGTGTGGGGGGAGTTTTATTGGGGAAGGCGTGTTTTTGGGTGCGGCCCGCACATCCGTGCGTGCCTTGGGCCAAGCCAGCCCGCTCCCTCCACCCTTCCACCCGGATTATCACACCGGGTTACGATCCGGGTGGAAGGGTGGAGGGAGCGGGCTGGCTTGGCGCTCGCGATAGCGAGCCGCAAACAACCTAAGACGCCTGGCCGCGGTCCTGCCAGTCGATCACTTCGAGCCAGTTGCGCAGACGGTTTTCCTCCATCCGGGCGAGCAGAGGATTGGCGTGGTACGGGAGGACGAGCTCTGCGAGCGAAGTCGCCCATGGTGCTCCTGCATCAAAGATAATGCCAAGGCCAAAGACGGCCGGAATATGAGCATAGAACAGCTCCCGATCCGGCGTGTCCGCCACCTTTAGGTAATCTTCGATGGCGGTCAGCACGCCGTTGCGGGGACCGCCCGCCTCAAGAGCCACGGCAAACGAACCGAGCCCGCGCATACCGCGATTTTCACACGCCCTGTCTTCGCCCAGCCGAACTCCGTGATCAAAGCTGTGCGGATGCCGCCAGCCGGGAGGCACTCTGTCCGGCGCGTAATAGAGATCGCGGCGTGCCCATGGCCATGAGACATCATGCATGAATGCGAGCAGAGGCCGGTCCGCCTTGCGCTGAATGGCATCGATCGCTTTCAGCTCGTGAAAGACAGTGTAGTAATTGTGGTCACCATCGATGAACCAGGCATCGGCGGGCTGTGCTTGGGCAAGCGCTTCCAGGCTGGGTTCAGTGACATGGTGCACCACATCTTGACCAGCCGCCCACTCAACAAAGCCCTCCATGGGTTCAGGGTCGATGCAAGTCAGCGTGCCGCCATTTTCGCTTGCGCGTTTGGCGAGCACTTTGGACATGCCGCCAAATTCGCTGCCGATTTCGGTGATCTCCTTTGCGCCCGCCTCGTCAAGGCAGGGCAGGATCAGGCTGGAAAACTCCGCCATCGAATGGATCAGTAACTCGCTCATGCTGCGGCATCCTTGAGGTTGGCAGAGGACAAGATATCAAGCGCGTTGGGCTTGGCTTCAGAGGCGGATTTGGGCGATCCGAGCGCGCTTTCAGAGACCGCTCTCCGACGCAGAGGGCGCATGACAATCTCGACCATATGTGGCTCAGCGCTGTCGGGAAGTGCGGGCGGCATGACCAGCACAGTTGCACCCGAATTGGCGCATTCCATTAGGCCAGAGGCATGGTCGGTGATGCCATCACACTGGGTGAAGACAGGCTCCGGAGCCTCATCATTTGAGAGACCTCCGCCCAGCGTTCCAATCGGAGAGAGCGTGGCGCTGGCAAGCTCAAACCACTCGAAAACTGCCCCTACTCTAAGGGCAATGCCCTTGATCCCGGCCGCAACGGGCAGCCGCGCGACGTAGAAACCTTCATGCGTGCGCTTGGCCTCAATCAGGGATTGATTGGTGCTCTTGTCGCTCAGGAAGATCGCGGGGATGGCAATGTCGTGGGCGGCGTTGTCGGCATAGGTCAGTCCGATCCCGAAACGGTTTTGCACCATCAGCGACAGCCGCGTGCTCAAATCCTCGGCCTCCAGCTCGGCGGGCAGGAACATGCGGGAGGAACCCTTCATGTAGAACAGCCCGCGTCGGCGCATGCCTTCGCTGGCATGGTCAGGGTCGAACAGGCCAACCATCCGCTCGCTGCCCAGATTGACGTCGTGTTCAAAGCTCTTGAGCACGGCGAGCTCATCAGCGTGGGGCAGGAACATGAAGCGGGTGAGCGTCGCCATCGCCGCATCGCGCCAGGCGCGTTCGTGATGGGCGTCAGCCGCGCGAATGACCGGCGGCGGATTGGCGGACTGGGCAAAGCGCAACACGCCTTGCTGCACCCGGTCGCGCACGGCGCTCTGCGCGCCTTTGACGCTGCTTGCCTTGCGGATCGGTTCGCCCGCATCCGTAAAGTCGATGACCGAGCCAAGCTCACAGGTCGCAAGCTGTTCCAGCACCGCGACATTGCCGCACATCGCTTCGAGCAGCTCAAGATCGTAGTGGCGCGCGTCGAACAGGCCCTTCTTATCGAGACCTGTCGCCGCCATTTCGCGCAGCAGCAAATAGCGGCCAGCGACATGGCACTCAAACGCCTCAGCCAGGATCGCATCGACCCGGTCTTGGGCCGAGCCATTATAGCCAAGGTCAACCAGCATCAGCACGTCGCCGGGCTGAGGATCGACCGCCGCTTTGACATGCGCAACCAACCGATCCGCCCGCTCGCGCGCGCGCCGCCGCGTTAGTTTCTGCCGCTTGCCGCTGCGCAGTTCGGTGTTGAGGCGGCGGCTGGCCGCGCTCTTGTCCGCATCGGTTTTGGGATCACCAACGATCCGTTCGATCTCCGCCTCCTCCAGCAGCATCTGCCGCGCCAAGGTCGACGGGTTGAGGTCCGCCTCCAGCGCCAATTGCTTGAGGTAAGCCTCCCGCGTGGTGAGCGAGGCGGCGATGCCGACAAAGCGGCTGATCTCGACCCGCGCGGTGCTGGGCGCTTCGCCTGCAACCTGGTGGACGATGTGGGGTAAGTGCCCGTCGCGCAGCATGAACAGCCAGTGGACCGTTCCCTTGTGGCTTTGCGCAAGCGCCTCAGCCTCGCGCCGCAGCCATTGGTCATAGGCGTGGAAGACCGGACCCAAAACGCTCAGACCCAGCCCCTCTGCCGCCTCTTGAACCTGGGGAACCTGGCCCGCCAGAATAGCGCGATGCGGCATCAAACCGCGCATCTTGTCACGCGGATCGCCGACGATCTGCTGGCTGGAGCGCTCAAAGCGCAAATGCTGTGAGAGGCGCTGGCTGAATTGCGCGAGATGCAGCGCCGGAATGCCCAGTGCACGCGCGCCATCATAGTCGGCGGTCTTATTGTCGCCGATATGGAGGACTTCCCCCGCTTTGCACTTCACTTTCTTCAGCGCCTTGGCGAGCAGGCCCTGCGACTTGGAAACCCCTGCCTCGCTGGAGACGATCACCTTGTCGATCAGGCCGGCCACGTCCTCTCCCGCAGCCTGCGTGATCAACTGCGTGAGCTGCGCGGTGCTGAGGTACGTATCGGAAACGATGATAACCCGCATCCCGCGCGCCTTCGCTGCGCGCATCAGCTCGACAGTCGGAGCAAAGGCAAAGCAAGCGCGCGCTTCTGCGGCCAATTCGTCTTCGATCGCGGCGGCGCGCTCCGCGTCAGAGGCATTGGGCAGAGCGTGTTCGTAAATCGCCTCTATCGAAACCTCGCTGCTGCGATTGAGAGTGATCTCAGCCTTGCGCGCATTCGCCTCACCGACGATCCGCTGGCCCGGATTGACTGCGCGAAGCTCGGCAAAAACATCGGTCGGCGCATGGCAATCGCGCCACAGCAGCGTGTCAAAGCAATCGAGCGAGAGGACAGAAGTTTCAGCCGAAGCGCGATCAAGCGCTTGGGCCATTTCGTGCGGAAGTATTGAGTCGGTCATAAAGCTGCGGCTCCCCTTGGCGGATGCGGCGCTGCGCAAATTCAGCACCTCGCGCCTTGGGAGCAGAGCTAGACAGACATGGTTTACGGGGTTTGTTCGGTGCCCTCAGCGCTTTCCCCTAAGGAACCCTGCCCAGCTGCGCTCTGAGCGGTTTGGACCGACGCGCGTGGGCGTGGGCGCGGCGCTGCCCGTCCTCCGGTTTCCAGCAAGAGCAGCGAAATGCGGCGGTTGCGTGGGTCAGCGGGATTGTCCGCTATGAGTGGCTCGGTGTCCGCAACGCCTTCGATCCGGGCAAAGCGTGCCTCGTCCAAACCAGCCGCGATCAGCTCTTGCCGCGTGGCCTCCGCGCGTCCGGTGGAGAGCGACCAATTGTTGGCGTTCACGCCCTCACGATAGGGGAGCGAGTCGGTGTGGCCGCGCAGGATCAGCGGATTGCCTTCCTCGGCAATAACCTCACCAATCACGTCGAGCAGCCCGCGCGCTTCCTCGGTCAGGATTGTGGTGCCCAGCGCAAACATGGAAAAGTCCGCGTCATCGACCAGATCGATCCGAATGCCGTCGGGCGCGCGCATCACCTGAACCTGCCGGGCCAGATGCGACAATTTGCGTTGCGCCTCGATCTTGCGCTCAATCTTTTCGCGCATTTCAGCAAGCTTGGAAGCATCCAACTCTCCATCGCGGCCACCCTCCATCGGACCACCTGTGGCGGCGCGTGGGATGGTGATGGTTTGCGTGCCGGTCTGCCCCTGCGCGTTGGGATAATTGTCAACGTCGGTGAGCGAGGACCCGCCCAACATGCCGTCCGAACCCGCGCCTTCCTGACGCATTTTGACGAGGGTCGGTGTGAAATAGTCGGCGATCCCCTTGCGCTGGTTCTCCTCAGTCGCACCGAGCAGCCACAGCAGCAGAAAGAACGCCATCATCGCGGTCACAAAGTCGGCATAGGCGACCTTCCACGCGCCGCCATGATGGCCATCGCCGCCCGCAATCGTGATCTTCTTCACGATGATCGGCGCGGGGACTTCTATAGCGTCATTATCCGCCATCTTTACCGCCCACGCATCATGTCGAGCAGGTCAGTGAGCTTGGGCCGGTGCGCCGGCGGCAGGCCGGAGCGTGCGGCTTCAAGTACGAGCGGCTGCGGATGGCCGTGAAGGCTCGCCACAATCACCTGCTTGATCGAATAGAAGATCTGCTGGTCATGCGCGTTCACCTGCTTCAGGCGGTTCGCCATGGGCCCTGCAAAGCCATAGGCCAGCAACACGCCCAAAAACGTCCCCACCAGCGCCGCGCCGATCATCTTGCCGAGAATCTCAGGGGGCTCGTTAATCGCGCCCATCGTCTTGATGATGCCCAGAACCGCTGCAACAATACCCAGCGCCGGGAACGCATCAGCCAGCGACTGGATCGCGTGTTGCGGCTCGTCCATTTCGTGCAGCTGGGTCTTGATCGCATTGTCGATCACATCCTCCACCGCATGGGTGTCGAGCGAGCCTGAAGAGACCACCATCAACGTCAGCGGATCGCAGATCATGTCGACCACAACCTGATCCGCCTGAAGCCTGGGATATTCGCTGAAGATCGCGGAGTTGGCAGGGTCCGTGACATGCGCCTCCAGCGCGACTGCCCCTTCGGACCGCAGCAATTTCATCAACTTGCTTGTCAGTGCAATGACATCGATATGATCGTCATCATTGTATTTCGGGCCCTTGAAGACCCGCCCAACACCGCCGCCGAAAAGCTTCAGCTCATGCATGGAATTGCCGATGATCGTCGCACCGATCGCGGCGCCGCAGATCATGATCATCTCAAACGGCAGCGCTGCCAGAATTGGACCCATCGCCCCGCCAGCAAGGATAAAGCCGCCAAAAACCATGACGATCAAGACAACGATACCGATGGCGGCAAACATGGCTGCGAACCCTTTCTGGGGCGTGGATTAGATGGCGTCGAACAGGTTGAGGTTGGACACCCGCGTAAAGCTGGTCTGGCTTGCCTCCAGAGCCGTCAGCGTTTGCTGCAAGCGCACGATTGTGTCGGCGATATCGGTGTCTGCGATTTCGGACCGTTTCTCCGCGACATTGACCGCGCGGGTCTGCTGATCCTGCTGGATCGCATCGACCCAGGCAGCGCGGGTGCCGATGACGGTCTGGCTGCGATTGGCCGTGTCTAGCCCGGCATCAATCCCGGTGATCGCATCGCGCGCGGCTTGGGCCGGATCGCCCGCAGTCGCGCGCAATGCAGCGGCCAGATCGCTCAGCACCGCAAAGCTGCTGGTGGGCGTGCCCCCAACGTCGAATTCAAACACGGCGGAGCCGGTCACGCCGCGCTCAATCTCTGTGCCGGGCGCAACGGGCACGGTGCCGACTTCATTGTTGCCATTATAGGTGACGACGCCGTTGGCATCGCGGACGAAGGCGGGGTTGCCTCCCGTGCCTGCAAAAAGCGGCGCATCGGTGATTGATCTTGTGTTGGAGCGGGCGAGAAGCTCGTCGCTCATCTGCTCCAGCTCATCCGCAATCGCTGCGCGGCCAGCTTCGCCGACTGGATCGTTCGCAGCCGCGACGGCGAGTTCGCGGGCGCGCTGAAGGATATTGACGACGCCTTCAATCGCAGCGCCACTTTCGGCCAAGTCCTGACCCAAACGCGCGGCATTCTCCGCCTCAGTCTCACCGCGAATACGCAGTCGGTCGAGCGCGCGCAGCCGCGATGCGCCGGTTGGATCGTCCGAGCCACGCTCTATCCGCACGCCGGTCGCGACCTGCGTTTGCAGCTTCTCCAGCGTTTCACGCAAAGAGCCCATCTGAGTGAGCGAGCGCTCAAAAAAGGCGCCGGTTGAGTTGCCTACGAAAACCATCACCGCAGCCCCAGGATCGTGTCGAAGAGATCGTTTGCGACCTGAATGACGCGGCTATTGGCCTCGAATGCCTGCTGCAACCGGACCAGATTGGCCGCTTCGGTGTTGAGATCGACGCCGGTTTCGGCGAGCAGATCGGCTTCAGCTGCCGCGTTGATAATCGCGAGACCTTCGCGCGTTGTGTCGATCCCGGCAATCCGGCTGGACAGCGACAGGAGCATCCGGTCGGTGCCAACAATCGGGCCATCATCCGCGCCAAAGCTGGCGATCAGATTGGTGAGGTTGGACGTGTCGCGACTGCCTGCGGGAGAGCCAGCGGCAGCCAGAGCAAGCTGATTGCCGTCGGTCAGAGCGACCGCAATGTCGCTCGCATTGGTGCCGGAGAAAAGCGGCTGGCCGGTCGCGCCGTTAAGATCAACGCCGCTCGCCTGGGCAGCGTTGGCGCGGGCAATGGTCTCGCCCGCAATCGTATCAAGCTCGACCTGCCGCGATCCGATATCCGCCAGAGCGGCTGCGCGCCCGGCCATGGCTCCGCTGACCGGAGAGAACGTCGCCCCGCCAAAGCTGAAGCTCGCCGTGCCGTTACCGTCAATCGCTGCGGTCAGCTGGCTGAAATTGCCGTTTGCGACCAGCAGCACACCAGTCTCACCGGGAGGCAGTGGCGTGCCCACCAGCCGCACTTCGGCAGCACCAAATTCGTCAAATTCGGTGACGATCCCGAACTCATCGGCAATCTCTCGCAAGGCCGCATCGCGCGCATCCAGCAGCGAGGCGCGCCCGGCGGTCCCTTCGCGCGCATTGACCAGCTCAGTGTTGATCCGCGCCAGTTCCTGTGCTGCGCCGTTGATCGTATCGACCCCGACCGCGATTTCATCCTCAGCCAGATCGCGAGCATTGCTGAGCGAAAACTCGGCAAAGTTGAACGTCTCTGTCAGCTGCCGTGCGGATTCGATCGCGCCCGAACGCAAGGCCGGATCGGTGGGGTCGCTTTCCAGCAAGGTCAGGCTCGCCTCGAACCCGATCAGCGCGTTGTAGAGCCCCGATTGTTCGAGCGCGGTTTCCGCATCGCGCAACCCCGTCACCTCGGCATCGGCGCGGGCAAGGTCAGAGCCACTGTCGCGCGCGCGCCGTTGGATCAGCTCACTATCGGGACGCTGAATGCCTCCGATGCGAACCCCGCTGAGCGAGGAAGTTGACTGAAAGTTGATATTGGCACGGCCCACCAGCTCGCTCAGCTCAAGCGAGCGGCGCACGTAATCCGGGTTTGACGCATTCGCGATATTCTGCGCCGTCACCTCAATCGAGGCGCGCGCTGCCGCGGCTCCGCTGCGGCCAATCGAGATGAGGCTAATCGTCATAACTCTTCGCTTTTGCCATCAACGAATTGAGCAAGCTGTTCCTCGATTGTACGTGCAAACCCTAAGGTGCCGGTTTGCGCTGCCATGTCCGCAAAGTGTTCATCGCGCATCGTCTGGAACTGTTTCATCCCGCCACCCGTCAGCGGGGTTTCCTCAGCAAAGCTGGAGGCGCGCGCGGATTCGAGCATTTTGCGCACCATGATTGCCTCGAACCCTTGGGCCGCCTCGCGCAGGGCCTTTCGTTCAGGGCTGAGCGCTTCGCTTGTGTCAGCAGGAGAGGAGATTGGCGGGATCACAGGACCACCATTTCGGCTTGCAAGGCGCCCGCTTGCTTGAGGCTTTCGAGGATGACGACAAGATCCGCCGCGCCCACGCCCAGCAGGTTGAGGGCATCGACAATCTCGGACAGGTTTGCAGCGCCGGGCATCAGCGCAACGCGGGACTCGCGCTCCGCAATGCTGATTTCGGTGGCTTCTTCGATCGCGGTTTCGCCATTGCCAAAGGGTTCGGGCTGAACAACGCGGGGGCTTTCGTCGATGCGGATCACCAACTTGCCATGGCTGATTGCAGCGGGCGAGAGCCGCACCGCTTGGTTAATCACAACCGTGCCCGTGCGCGAATTGACGATCACGCGTGCAGCGACCGGAGCAGGGGTGACGGGCAGCATCTCGATTGCGGCGAGGGCCGCTGCCCGCTCATCATTGCCGGTCGGCAAAGTCAGCTCAATGCTCACCCCGTCGGCGATGCTTGCTGTGTTCGGATAGAGGCCGTTGATCGCATCACGCACGCGGGCAGCGGTTAGAAAATCGGCCTGGTGCAAGTTGAAGCGCAAGGTCGGATCGCGATCGAACCCGGTCGCGACTGAGCGTTCAACGGTGGCTCCATCTGCGATCCGGCCTACGGTGGTGACATTGACGGTCAGCTGCGATCCATCGCGCCCGCTCACGCCCAAGCCGCCAACCGCGACATTGCCCTGCGCCATGGCATAGATCTGCCCATCCGCGCCGTATAGCGGGGCGAGTACAAGCGCCCCTCCGCGAAGGCTCCGCGCCTGACCCAAGGTCGACACCGTTATGTCGAGGCGCTGTCCCGGCTTTGCAAAAGCGGGCAGTTCGGCGGTGATGATGACGGCGGCTGCGTTGCGCAGGTTTGGGCTGACACCGGGAGGCAATTGCATCCCCAGCCGGCCAGAGACCCCGCGCATCGCTTCGGTCACATAGGCAAGGTTATCGTCGCCCGTCCCCTGCAATCCGACCACCACGCCATAGCCGGTCAATTGGTTGGCACGCAGGCCTTCAAATTGGCCCAGATCGCGGATGCGTTCGGCATGGGCCTCAACCGGGATAATGGCGATGAACGCCGCCAGAAAAGCGAGGATGATCTTGGTGAGGGTCATGGGTCAGGTCTCTTGGGTGTCAGAAGGGGGCGCGTCTTTAAAAGGGCGAGATTGCGCCGAAGAAGCGCGACAGCCAGCCGGGACGGCTTGCGCGTTGAACCGCGCCGTGGCCCGAATAGATGATCCGCGCATTGGCAACTCTGGAGGAAGGCAGCATGTTGTCAGCGTCGATGTCGACCAGCCGGATACGGCCAGCAAACTGGACCCACTCATCCCCTTGGGAAAGCGCCATTTGCTTCTCGCCCACAACCTCTGCCGTGCCATTGGGATAGATCGCGGCGATGGTGACGGTGACGCTGCCGGTCAGCTGGCTTTGCTGCGACGCATCGCCCGACCCGTTGAACGAGCCCGACCCCGACGCGGCCAGCGCATTGGGGTTGAGGAAGCTCAAAGGGCCTGCCGTGGGCGGGATCAGCGAGAAATTGCCAGAACGGTCGGTTGAACTGCTGGTGCTTTTCGACGTGCTGGTGCTTTCGACCAACACGATCGTGACCATGTCCCCTAGTGCGCGCGCGCGATTGCCCACAATCAGCGGCGCATAGCCCTGGCTCGCCTGATAGATCGCGCCGTCATTGCCCTGCCCAGCGCCGGGGATAGCCACAGGCACGGGCGGCGGTGGGGGAGCGGTGAAACCCAGCTCGCGCCCTCCGCCGCCGCCAAGGCAGGCGGAGAGGGTAAGCGCGCAAGAGGCGACGACGATAAGGCGCGAGGCGGTCTGCATTATCACCCTCACAACGTCTGGTTCGCGTTGCGGAGCATCTCGTCGACCGAGCTCACCATCTTCGAATTGATCTCGTATGCGCGCTGGGCTTCGATCATCTCGACCAATTCCTCGACCACGTTGACGTTGGAAGTTTCGAGCATGCCCTGGCGAATATTGCCGCGCCCGTTCTGACCCGCAGCGCCTGCGTCAACGGGACCGCTGGCGGCTGTTTCGACAAGGAAGTTGTCGCCAATCGCGCGCAGGCCCGCCGGGTTGATGAAGTTTGCGACTTGCAGCTGACCGACTTGGGTGGGCGCAGCTTGGCCCGGCTGCGAAGCGCTGACAGTGCCGTCAGGCGCAATCGAAATGGCGCTTGCTCCGGCTGGAATCTGGATCGGAGGCGTCACGGAATAGCCTTGCGAGGTGACCAACTGGCCCTCTGCCGAAAGGGTGAAATTGCCAGCGCGCGTATAGGCGATCTCGCCGCCGCCGGGCAGTTCAACTTGGAAGAAGCCGGGGCCATCAAGCGCCAGATCCATCGAATTGCCGGTCTGGTTCAGCGTTCCTTGGGATTCGATCCGGCTGGTGCCCATGATCTGCACCCCGGTGCCCAGATTAAGGCCCACCGCATAAGACGTCTGCGCGGTCGATTGCTGTCCCGCCACGCGCATCTCCTGATAGGCGAGCGTCGCGAAATCGGCCCGGTCGCGCTTAAAGCCGGTCGTGCTGATATTCGCCAGGTTGTTGGCAATCACGCGCATTCGGCGGTCTTGCGCTTCTAACCCTGTGCGGGCGACGTGGAGGGCTGAACTGGGCATGGTGGTGGGTGTTCCTCTGGACTAAATTTCTCAGGACATCCGCAGCAGGCTGCTGCTCGATTCATCGAGCTCGCTGGCGGTCTGGATGACTTTGACCCGTTGTTCGAAAGCCCGCTGCGCCTCGATCATCTCGACCAGAGTGTCAGCGGTGGTGACGTTGGATTGCTCGAGCGCGCCGGAACGCACTTGAGCGGTGGGATCAGGCGGCAGAACCCCGCCTCCGGGGACTTTAAGGAAGCTGTCTGTGCCCTTGGCCAGCGGGCTTCCCTCGGGTGAGACGAGCTTGATCTGGTCGAGCGGCGCGGGCGCTGCACCCGGTGCTGCGGGGTCGCTGGCGAGCAATGTGCCGTCGACGGCAATGCTGATCTGAGACCCCGGCGGCACGCTGATCGGCGCTCCACCAACGCCCAGAACCGGCAGGCCTTCCCCATTTTCGAGCAGACCTGTGGGCGTCACCCGCAAGTCGCCCCGACGCGAGTAAAGTTCTCCGCCATCCGGAGCCTGAAACGCGATCAGCGACTGGCCCTGAACCGCAATATCGAGCGGCTGGCCCGTCGGATTGACCTTGGCCGGCGTCATATCTGCCCCGCGCACAAAGCCGCGCGCCATGGAGCGCGCTTCGAGGGAGCCATCGCGCACCGTCGCCGGATTGACCGCGAAAATCTCCTTGCGAAACCCCGGTGTCGAGGCATTGGCAAGGTTGTTCGCGGTCATTCGCTGGCGGTTCATCGCGGCGTTCATGCCGGTCAGCGCGGTGTAGATCAGACGATCCATGGCTCAGGCTCCCTCAGGCGTAGTTTCTGGCGCGATCAATTACCGCTGAAGGTTCAGCACGGTCTGCGAGATAGCGGTGGCGGTATCGATCGCCCGCGCATTCGCCTGGAAGTTGCGCTGTGCAGTCAGCAGGGAGACCATCTCGCCCGCCAGATCGACGTTGGACCGCTCCAGAGCGCCCGCCATCAACTGGCCGTAATTGCCGATGCCCGGCTGGCCATATTCAGGCGCACCTGAATCGGCCGAGGCTTCCCACTTGGTCTGGCCAATCGGGCGCAAGCCGCCGGTCGCCGGGAAGGAGGCGATGGAAAGCTGCGCGACAGGTTCGCTCGTGCCATCGGAATAGGATGCGCTGACAATGCCGCGCGCATTGACCGAAACGCTGGTCAAAGCTGAACCGCCAGCATTGCTGGTCGGGATGATGACGTTGGCTGGCACTGTGCTGGTCGCAGTTCCGTTCGCATCGACCGGGAAGCCCTGGACCAGATCGCCATTGGCGTCCTGCATCTCTCCTGTTGCGACAACGGACATATTGCCGTTGCGCGTGAAGGTCAGATCGCCCGAGAGCGGGTTGGCGGTGGCGAAGAAACCGTCACCGTTGATCGCAAGGTCAAGCCCGCGTCCAGTCTGCTCCAAAGCGCCCAGACTGAAGTCCTGCTGGATGGAAGAGACCGTCGCACCAATACCGGGCGTCAGGCGCGGGTCAGTGCTGCCGCCGGTCGCGACGAGGTCAGAGAAAGAGGCGTTGCTCTTCTTGAAGCCAGCGGTCTCTGCGTTGGCGATGTTGTGCGAGATGACGCGCAGATCGGTTTCCGCGTTGCGCATACCGCTGAGAGAGGTGAAAAATGACATGAGGCTAAGCTCCTAGAGTGGTTGATGTGTCGGTTTCTGCGATGGGGTTGGATCGAGGCATCCGCGTCAGGTGATTGCAGCGATGGCGCTCGCTTCAGAGGCCGCGGCGGCGGCTTCGGCAGCCGATTGCGCGGCGGCAGCAGCGGCCTCTTGCGCTTCGATCAGGGCGTCGAGTTTGAGCGAGATTTCCTCTAGGCTCGCTCGCGATGCGGTTTCATTCTCCAGCGTGGAGAATTGCGCGAGCTGGGCGACCATCTCTTCATTGCTTTGCGGGTCGAGCGGGTCCTGGTTCGCAAGCTGGGCGGTCATCAGGCGCAGGAAATCAGCCGAATCCAGCCGCGCCGCCGCGCTCTCGCGGACAATGGTGGAGGGCGCGTTGATGCGATCAAGCGCGTCCTGAACTTCAGGCGAAATCGGCGTCGTGCCGGTGGCGGATGTAACAGTCATGATCAATTGCTCCTGAGGGTTTCCAGCATCAGCTGCTTGGCGGTCTGCAGCGCCTGCACCATGTTCTGGTACTGGCGCGCGCTTTCCATGATCTCGATCATCTCGGTGCTCTCATCGACGCTGGTTTCGAAGATGTGACCGGTTTCATCGGCGAGCGGGTGGTCGGGGGCATAGCGTTTCACGGGCGCCTCATTGGACTGGACCAAGCCGCCGCTACTCAGCTCCGACAGTCCCGAGGCGCGTTCGAGCTCGCTGCGAAACACAGCGCGGATCGGGCGATAGGCGCCTTCTTCAGTGCTCGAAACGGAGCCGGAATTGGCGAGGTTCGAGGTCGCGGCATTCATCCGCACCAGCTGCGCGGACATGGCGCGCTGGCTCATCGAGAACAGGGTCAGGCGGGAATTGGCGTCAGACATCCATCACTCCCCCTTCAGCGCGCGGGTGATGGTGTTGACCTTGCCCTGCACGAAGCTGAGCGTGGCCGAATATTGCAGCGCATTTTCCGCAAAGGCGACCTGTTCGCGCGCCAGCTCCACCGTGTTGCCGTCAAGCGAGGGCATGGTCGTCTGGCGGTAGAGCAGCTCTGGCTCGCCAAGCGTTGCAGCCGTACCGCGCCCTTGCTCAAGCCGCGCATCAAGCGCTGCGTTAAAGTCGATGTCGCGCGCCTTATATCCGGGCGTCGCTGCGTTCGCGATGTTCGACGCGAGCACGCCCATGCGCTTTGAGCGCAATTCCAGCGCGGCTCCGTGAATGCCAAAGATCTGCTCGCTCATTGTGCTCAGCTCCTGGTGGCACTCCTCGACACGGGCAGGAGGGCCTTAAACTTGCGATCCGATGACCGTGTTGAACTCGTTGGTGGGGAGATTGCAGCAACCGTGCCAAACTCGCGCTGAAGCGTCGCATGCCCCCGCAAGCCTCCTGAGTGAGAGCGCGTATCGGGGTGGATGGGCGCAAATCCGGCAATGGGATGCAGCCAGCAGCGGCAAAGCCCTGCCAACATTTGCCGCTGCCGCCCCCCTTAATCCGCGCGCCTCGCGGACGTTCTCAGTCGTGCAGCCTTGTCTCGCACCTACGCGCGCGCGGGATATTGAGGTGAGACGAGGCGATGATGATGACGCAGGGATTTTGAGGCAGGGATGATGAGGCGGGGATGATGAGTCAGGCTGCGGCCCTTTTGGACCTCGACGCGCTGGTCATCGTGACCGTGGGCACGCTGCTCGCCACCTTTGCGCGCTGCGGGTGGAGCGACACCAAGGCGGCGCTGGCTGCCCTGGCCAGTCTCAGCGCGCCCGGCTTCGACACGAATGCCAATCGCGCCGCCCTCGCCCGCTGCTCCCGCGTCATCCAAGAGCGCGGCCTGCTATGCGCGGACCTGCCACTACCCCCCGACCGTACCACTGCGCGCTTGTTGCAAGCCTATCTCGCAACCGGCTCCATCGAGCATTTGCGCAAGGCTGCCAAAGCGCAGCGTTCCTTGCGCGAATATGCCTGCAATCGCGGACGCCGCGCGTTTGAGAGCGCTGGCGAGCTCGCCCCCATCTTCGGCCTGGTCGGCACTTTGTTTGCGATCACCCAGCTTTCGCCATCCGCAGGCGTCAGCACGGCGGAGACGACTATGGCAGCGGTCGCAACAGCGGTGCTATCATCCATGTACGGCGTCTTGAGCGCGCATCTGGTCTACCTCCCCCTCTCGCGCGCGATTGAGCGGCGCGGTGAGAAAGAGGAAATGGCGCGGGCCAGCCTGCTCGATTGGTTCGAGGCCGAGCTGTCAGGCCGCCACGACTTGCGCAACGCCCCGATCCCGACATCAGCGGCTCAGCCAAGCTTGAAAGACGTTGCATGATGACCCGTTTTGGATCCGCAGTTCCGACATGGCAGCTGATTTTGGCCGATCTGGCTCTGATCCTGTTCCTCGTCACCCTGTCCGCTTTGGCCTATGAGGAGGAGATCAACGACCGCGCCAATGCCTTGCTCGCAAGCGGCGCAGACTTCGCGCAAGGTGCGAAGGTCGCGCCGTCGCAGGCCCTTTTCCGGCCAAATCCCGGCGGGCCAAGCCTGACGGAATGGTTGGCTGAAAGGCCGCAGGACAGGCGGGCCACTGTGACCGTGTTTGTTCGCTATTCGCAAGGCGAGCGCGAGGCGCTTTGGCAGGAAGCGCAAGACCTGGCGCAAAGCGCGTCAGATCAGGGCTTTGCCGTGCGGGTCATCATCGCCGAGGGCGCGACCAGCGATGTCCATGCGAGCCTTGCCTACGACGCGCCTCAGCCGCCATTGGCAGAGTGACGCACGCGCCGGTCGTCACCGGAACGGCGCTCTTCAGTTGACGGCTTCTCTTCAGACGATGCCTCGCCATCATCCTTGGCGGAAGTGTCATTGTCAGCATCGGGGGTGCGGTCTTCGCCGGTCACGATCTGATTGCGCCCTTCTGATTTGGCTTTGTAGAGCGCCTCATCCGCGCGGCGCAGAGCATCGCGTGCGTCCTTAGGATTGTCGACCTGAGCGATTCCGCCAGAGAATGTGATCTTGCCAAACGACTTGCCCGTATCGCGGTTGAACAGCTGCTTGGAGGCCTGCTCACGCCGCATCCCGTCGAGCTTGCGCCAAGTCGTATCCTTGTCGAGCCCGAAGAACAGCAGCACAAATTCCTCCCCGCCATGGCGCGCGACAAAACAGTGATTGCTGCAATGGCGTTTGAACAGAGCCGCAATGGCTTTAAGGACGCGGTCGCCGGCTTCGTGGCCGTGCGTGTCATTGATCGCCTTGAAATGGTCGATGTCGCAAAAGGCAACGCAAAGCGGCAGGCTCTTGGCCTGCGCCTGCTCAGCGCAAGACGACAAATGGCGCTCAAATGCGCGCCGATTGGGAAGCTTTGTAAGGTGATCGACATCTGCTTCGATCCGCGCTTCCTCAAGATTCTCACGCAGCTCATCGATTTCCGCCTGGCTTTGCGCCATAGCCTTTTCGACTTGGCTGATCCGTTCAAGCATGGCGTGCGAGAGTTCGATCACCCGGCCCATCTCAATCGGTCCGGATTCCTGCGTGACACTGCTTTCCAACGCTTCGATCTGCTCACCCAGGGCGCCGCGTTGTTCAGTGGTGGTGTCGACCGCTGACTGGGCCGATTGGGCAAAACGCTGAAGCGAGGCCTCCATCTTGTCCATCAGCTTTTCAAGTTCGTTGGCGCGCTCACCGGCTTCCGGGTCGAGCCGCACGACCTTATCCAGCCAACGCTGATCAATTGGCTCGCCCGAAATCTCCCGCGCCACAAAGGCTTTGGCGAGCGCAGAATTGGTGCCGGACAGGGCAGAACCAATCGCCGCCAGATTGATGCCGGTGACATTGAGATCGTGCTTCATGACGAACTCGCCAATCCGCTCCAGCAATTCCTTGCGGGCCTGACGGGCGCGGCTTTGCATGGGAGGAGCGGCGGCGATTACGGAATCGGTTTGCGGGTCGATAATCTTGGCTGTGTTGGTTCTGGACATAGGTCTTCGATACTCGTGCGGGATCGTTCTGCCAGCGGGCCTACGCCAACGCGCTTAATGTCGCTCTATGGGCAGACCACGGGAAAATCCTAGGCCCAGAATGACGAGCAACGCACGGCAGGAGGACAGGCAGCAGGGCGCGGTAAAGCGATAGGCGTGAGAGCGTGATTGAAGGCGCTGGTCCGATTCTGGCACGCGCTTTGCTTAAACTCTCGGGACACAGCCGTGCTTATGCATGCCACTTCGAAAGGAACCGTCGCAATGTCCCTTACCCGTTCCCCTGTCCGCTCCTCCCGGTCTGAACTCAGGCTTTTCGCAAGCGCGATTGGAGTGGCTTGCATGCCGCTTTTCGCCGCTATCGCCTCGGCCCAATCGGCGCCCGCTGCGCAAAGCCAACAGGCTTTCACCCCGCCTGCGGCGATCGACCGCGCGGTGGCAGAGTTTACCGGCGCACAGATCGGAGAAGTGGGCGGCGCGCGTCTGCCCGCTGACCGGCGGCTGCGCCTCGCCGCTTGTGCAACGCCGCTCAATGTCGCCTGGCACGGGCGGGCGCAGTCCACTGTCCGCGTGGAGTGCGCAGGCCCGCAATCCTGGCGCATTTTCATCGCCACACGGGCCGCCCCCCAAGAGCAGGCCGCAGACCAGATCGTCGTATCGCGCGGCGATCCCATCACCGTCATGGTGCGCGGCAGCGGCTTCTCCGTTCAACAATCGGCAGAGGCGATGGATGCAGGCGCTGTGGGCGACTGGATCGCGGTGCGCACCCAGCGTGGCGCCGAGCCAATCCGGGCCCGTATCGAACGCCCCGGACTTGCCGTCATCCCGGCGAGCTAAATTTTTTGCTCGTACCCCTTAATCCAGCCGGACGCTGGCCGTTCAACTGGAATGAAGAAACCCCCGGAGAAGCATGATGCCCTCTATTGAAATCAGCAAATTGCAGGCTGTCACAGCCCCCCGGGCGCTGGCTGACACCGACCGTGCAGCAGCGCAGTCTGCGAAAACATCTCTTTCTGGCGCTGGCGGAGCTCCTGCCTCCGGCGCTGCGTCGGGCGTCTCGCTCGAAGTGAATGCCAGCGTCGACACGTCGTCGGCTCCGGTCGACACTGACCGTGTTCAGCAGATCAAGAGCGCGCTGCAGGATGGCAGCTATCCCCTGATCCCGACCGAGATCGCCGACGCGATGATCGCGGCGCAAGTGAGCTTTGGAATTGAGCAATGACCCCTGATCGGCCCACCACGGACCTGACCGGCAATCTGCGGCAGATGATTGCCGTGCTGGAACAGGAGCGGCAAGCGCTTGCCGGGCTGGACAGTGATGAACTGTTTGAGACCGCGCGCATCAAACAGGAATTGTGCGATGTGCTCGCGCCAGTCGGGCCGGACAATCTCGATCCGCACACGCGCGACCTTGTCACGACCGCCAAGGCGCTGAACGATGTGAACCGCCGGGTGCGCAACCTGCTGGCGGCCAATGTTGCGGCGCGGTTGGAGGCTTTGGGATCAGCCAAGCCCGCTTACACGGCCACCCCCGCCGCCATCGCCTGACAGGCGGTCCCACACGGTTCTGGCACGCCGCTTGCTTAACTCTCCTCACGCCGCGCGCGCTTCGCAGTGCGCCAGCGTGAGAGATCAACGCAAGACAAGGCAGGGCCTTCGCCGTGAGTCACAAAGCGATATCATCAACCGTCCCGCAGGCAGCCGCGCGCGCCGCGTTCGAGCAAGCCGCACGCACCTTTGACGCTGCCGGCACTCCGCAAGGCGCCGCGCGCCAGATCAGCGCCAACCGTGCGGACGGCCAAGTCTACAGCGCCATCGCAGGAGCGGCCCAGCAGACCACGATCGATTTCGACTTTCTGGTCGCACAGGCACAGGTCGAGTCCGCGATGGACCCCAATGCCAAGGCCCGCACCTCCAGCGCGACCGGGCTCTACCAATTCATTGAGAGCACTTGGCTGAACACCATGCAGCGCCATGGCGATCGCTTTGGCCTTGGCGATGTCGCAGCACAGATCAGCGTGGGCCAAAGCGGCAACGCCTATGTCGCGGACCCGGCCACCCGGCAGGAGATCCTTGCCCTTCGCCGTGACCCGCAGATTGCAGCACTGATGGCGGCAGGCCTTGCCGAGGACAACCGCGCGCATCTCGCCCCGATCCTTGGCCGTCAGCCCGATCACAGCGAACTCTACCTCGCACACTTCCTGGGCGCAGGAGGCGCAGGACGCTTCCTGTCGGCCATGGCACAAGACCCCAATCAAAACGCGGCCGAGCTGTTCCGCCGCCCCGCAGCTGCCAACCGCCCCGTCTTCTACGAGCGCAATGGCCAGCCGCGCAGCCTTGAAGGGGTGATGAATTACCTCTCCGGCAAGCTGGAGCGCGCCCGCGACTATGCCGATCTTGCCCCTCCCTCCAGCTACACCACCGCGAGCCTCACCCCGCCGGGCGCGACCAATCTGGCCGCCACACGCCCGCCCTATATGATTGCGGATGAAGCGGTGTTCGGGCCGCTGAACCCGCCAACCGTCACAGGACGCAATCGCCCCACGATTGAGGCCGCCTCCCCACTATCGCTCCGGGCGCCGGGACGCGAACGCTCCATGTCGGGCGTGCTTGAAAATACCTTTGGCGCAGGCAGCACAGGGGATGTCTCTGGCCAATCCTCCGAGCAAATCCAGCGCGCCTATGAGCAGCTGAAAGCGCTGGGTCTGTGATGGGACCTATGAACGCGATCACCGCCAACCCGGCCTCGCTGATCGAGCAGATGCGGAGGATGCCCGCCACGCTGGCGCTGCCCGTGGGCATTCTAGCGCTGCTGGTGCTGATGGTGCTGCCCATCCCGCCCATGCTGCTCGATATGTTCTTCGTGCTCAACATCGCGATTGCGGTCGCGGTGCTGATGGTCGCGCTCAATGCGCGCACCCCGCTCGATTTCTCCTCCTTCCCCAGCGTCCTGCTGTTCGCGACCCTGCTGCGCCTCGCGCTCAACGTCGCCTCGACGCGGATCGTATTGCTCAGCGGCCATGAAGGCGGCGCGGCTGCGGGGGAGATTATTGAAAGCTTCGGCCAGTTCCTGGTCGGAGGGAACTTTGCCGTCGGCCTGTTCGTCTTCTGCATCCTGCTGATCATCAACATGATCGTCATCACCAAGGGCGCAGGCCGCGTGTCAGAGGTCTCCGCCCGCTTCGTGCTCGACGCGCTTCCGGGCAAGCAGATGGCGATCGACGCCGATATTGCCGCCGGCCTTATTACCGCAGACGAAGCCCGCGCCCGCCGCCGCGAAGTGACGGTGGAGGCGGATTTCTACGGGTCGATGGATGGTGCATCGAAATTCGTGAAGGGTGATGCGATTGCCGCTTTGCTGATCCTTGGGGTCAACATCATCGCTGGATTTGCGCTGGGCATGATCAGCCACGGCCTTTCTGCGGGCGAGGCAGGGGAGATGTATATCACGCTCGCCGTGGGCGACGCATTGGTGGCGCAGGTGCCAGCCCTGCTGCTCTCCATCGCAGCCGCCGCCATCGTCACTCGCGTCGCAGATACGCGCGACCTTTCGGGCCAGATTGGCGGGCAGTTTTCTGACCCGCGCGGATGGTTGCCGGTCGCCGGTATCCTAGCCGCCATCGGCGCTGTTCCCGCCATGCCGCAAATGATCTTCCTGCCCGCCGCCGCCATTGCGGGCGGCCTATGGTGGGTCCTGCGCCAACGCGCAAATACGGCCACAACGCAAGAGGAAGAGCCCGAGGAAGAACCGCGCGGCGCAGACCATATCGACATAGAGGATGTCGCCGACCAGACGCTGGTCACGATTGAGCTGGGCTATGGCCTTGTCCACCTTGTAGACGAGGCCAAGGGCGCGCCGCTGATGACACGCATCACGGGCATTCGCAAACAGATGAGCCGCGATCTGGGCTTTGTCCTGCCGCAGTTCCGCATCCGCGATTCGCTCGATGCAGGGGCGAACGAATATCGCGTGCTGGTTGGCGGCTTGCCTGTCGCCAGCGGCATGGTGCGCCCGTCCAAGATGCTCGCCATCGACACGGGCGAAGTGCGCGCGGGCCACGGCGTTGTGGGTGAAGCGACTACCGATCCCAGCTTTGGCTGCCCGGCGCTGTGGATCGACCAGCCGGTGCGCGATCACGCCATTGCCGAAGGCTTCATGTGCGTCGATCCCAGCACCGTCATCGCGACCCACGCCAATCAGGAATTGCTCAGCCGTTCCGACCAATTGCTGGGGCCAGAGGAAGTGCAGGCGATGATCGACGATCTGAAAACCCGCGCGCCTGCGCTGATCGAAGCGGTTCATCCAGACCCGCTCACCCTGCCAGCCCTCACCCGCATTTTCCGCGCGCTGATCCGCGACGGGATTGGCCTTGCGCACCCGCAGCCTTTGCTCACCAGCCTCGCCCTTGCCTTGCAGTCGCATCAGGAATTTGACGCGCTGGTCGATGCCGTCCGCGCCGACCTTGGCGCGCGGCTGATTGCGCGGATTTGCTCGCCCCACGAACGGCTGATGGTCGTGACCCTCGATGCTTCGCTTGAGAGCGCGATTCTGGGCGGGATGATTGACCCCAGCACTGGCCAACCGCTGATTGAGCCGGATTGCGGGGCGATGATTATCGAGCGTGTGAACGCCGCGATTGAGCAGGTTGGCGGACCGGTCGCGCTGATCGTCCAGCCCCCTGCGCGCCGCGCGCTCGCCAGCCTGCTGCGCCAGCGCGCGCGGCAATGTCAGGTGCTCTCGATCAACGAACTGCCCCCAACCCAAGGGGTCGAAGTGGTGTGCGTGATCGGCGCGGAGGAACCCCTCCAGCAACAAGCCGGTCTGCCCGCACCAAACGGCTCGAATTCTGAATCTCAGCCAGAGGAGCTCGTGGCATGAAGCACGATCCCAAAAGCTTTATGGCAAAGGGAATTGGCGCAAAGCCTTACGCCAGTTCCTCGCGTGAGGAGGTGGAGGACCGGGTCCGCCGTTTCCTCCCCATGGTGCGCCGCGCGGCATGGCATATCTATGGCCATCCGGGCTCTGGCGGGCGTGAGGGGCTGGAGGTTGAAGACCTGATCCAGGCGGGCATCGTTGCGCTCACGGAATGCGCGCAGCGGCACAATGGCCCGACCGAAGATGGTTTTGCCGCCTATGCGAAAATCCGCGTGCGCGGGGCGATGTTCGATCAGATCCGCAAGCAGATGAACGACACGCGCACCGCCCGCAAAAAGCGCGCGCGCTACAATGAAGTCATCGATCAGCTGAAGGCGGCAAGCGGCTCAGACCCCAGCCGCAGCCAGATCGCCGATGCGCTGGGCGTGAGCGATACAGAGCTGCTGGAGATTGAGGCCAGCGCGGTCACCGTCACCTCCATCAGCGAGGAATATGACGATTCCAACACCGCCTTCGCCAGCGACGATCCCGACCCGTTCGAAGTGCTCTGCGGGCAAGAGGATCGCGACAGGCTGGTCGCCGCGATGACAGAGCTGCCCGACCGGCTGAAGCTGGTCCTGCAATTGTTCTTCGTCGAGGAATTAAACCTCACCGAGATCGCCGAAGTGCTGGAGGTGAGCGTGCCAAGGGTGCACCAATTGCGCGCCAAGGCTCTGAAGGATTTGAGGAAGGCGCTGGAGAGCGAATAGGCCGATGTTCGGCTGAGGCCGAAATTGGCATTTTCCTACATCGAAAAGGCTTGCTAGCTTTGCTGAGCCGCTTTTCATCCTTAGTCGGCCGTGCCGAACCGCGCTTTCGTTCAATAAAGACGGCCTGCGGATGTACTTCATCAACTAAACTCTAATTTCACAGCGCGAATCGCCGATACTCAGGACTCCGAACAGCCCCAATGCTGCGCACCATCACCAACAATTTTGCGGTCCTGACCGTGCTCGGCGTAGCGCTCGCGTGGCTTTTCCCGCCCGCTTTCACTTGGATGACCGACGGCAGCCTCCGCATCGCAGGCCAGCCGCTTTTGTCGGTGGCATTGGGCCTGATCATGCTGGCGATGGGCCTGACGCTGACCTTCGACGACTATCGCGGATTGGCCCGCCTGCCCAAAGCTTTGGTCGCAGGCGTCGCGCTGCAATTCCTCGTCATGCCGCTCGCAGGCTTTGCGATTGCGAGCGTGATGGGATTGGAGAAAGGCCTCGCCGTTGGGCTGATCCTAGTGGCCTGCTGTCCGGGCGGAACCGCGTCGAACATCGTCGCCTATCTCGCGCGCGGAAATGTGGCTCTGTCGGTGGCGATGACGATGGCCTCGACCCTCGTCGCCGTCGCTCTGACGCCGGTGCTGACCGGCGAATTGGCGGGAGCCTATGTCGAGATCGACCGCTGGAACCTGCTGCGCAACATGGTCGCGATTGTGCTCGTGCCGGTATTGCTTGGCACCGCGCTCAACCGCCTTTTTCCGAGGGCAGCAGCAGCGGTGAGCGGGTTTCTGCCGCTGGTCGCAATCATCTTGGTGATCCTGATCGTCGGAGGGATTGTGGGCGGAGCCAAGGCGGAAATCGCTGAGCATGCGGGGCAATTGCTCATCGCGACTTTCTTGCTCCACGCGATTGGGTTTGGCCTAGGCTTCGTGCTGGCGCGGCTTCTCGGTCTTGGGGTGAGCGAGCAGCGCACCATCGCCATCGAAGTCGGAATGCAGAACTCCGGCCTCGGCTCAGGCCTCGCAAAAACACCCGCTTTCCAAGCGCAATTCGCCAGCGCCACCCAGGCCGCCCTCGCTCCTGTCCCCGCAGCGATCTCGGCCGTCTGGCACGTTCTGATCGGCAGCTTGCTCGCCAGCTGGTGGCGGCGGAGGGGGTGAACAGGCCCTAGTCGTACATTCCCCGCTTCGGGCCAAGATATCCGAACAGATACGCCCCCACCTTGCGCATCTGGATCTCCTCAGAGCCCTCTGTGATGCGATAGCGGCGGTGGTGGCGGTAAATGTGCTCGAACGGAGTGTGGCGCGAATAGCCGATGCCGCCGTGAACCTGCATCGCGCGATCCGCTGCCTCGCACACCAGCCGGTTCGCCCAGTAATTGCACATCGAGACCTTGTCGGAGATCGTCCGTTCAATCTCTTCGTGCGGCATGTTGTCCATCTCCCACGCGGTCTTGAAGATGAGCAGGCGGAGCATTTCGCATTGGGTCGCGAGCTCAACCAGCGGAAACTGGATCGCCTGGTTCTTGGACAAAGCCTCTCCGAAGGGTTTGCGCGAGCGGGCATATTTGACACTCTCGTCAACGCAGAATTGCGCTGCACCACAGGAGCTTGCCGCCTGACGGATGCGGTTCTGATGGACGAAACTCTGAGCCAGCGCGAGGCCGCGCCCCTCGACGCCAAGGATTGCTGAGTGCGGCACCCACACGTCCTTGACGCTCAGGCGCGGATGGTCGGTGGGCATGTTGAAGGTCCACATCCACTCCTCGATTTCGAGGCCCTGCGTTGGGTTGGGGACGAGGAAGCAGGTGATCCCGCTAGCATCCCCCGCATCGCCGGAGGTGCGCGCAAACATCGCGCAGTGGGTCGCGACATGCATGCCGGTGATCCACATCTTTTCGCCATTAATGAGCCAGCCATCGACGCCATCGCGTGTCTCGCGGACCGCCGTGGTCTCCATATGGGTGGCGTCAGAGCCATGGTCGGGTTCAGTGAGGCCAAAGGCAACGCGGCGCGTGCGCTCGAAGCCGCCGAGGATGAACTCCTCTTTCTGTTCCTCGGTGCCCCATTGGTCGAACATCGCGACGAAGGGGAAGTTGCCCACAATGCTGTGCTCGTTCTGGAGGTCGTTGTGGAGGCCGAGGCCCTGCTTCGCAAAATGCTCGCGGATGACCGCCATCCAAAGGTTCGAACCGTCCTTGCCGCCATACTTTGATGGTGCGGAGAAGCGCCAATGACCTGCGGCGTCGGCGCGGCGTGTGGCTTCCTTGAGCAACTCCTCCCATTCCTCGCGCGGCAGACCGCCTTTGTCCCAATCGGTGCGCGCATGTTCGCGGCGATGGTCGAAGAAACGGATGTTGTCGTCCTGCTGCTCGAGCGGCTTGATCTCGGCCTCTATAAAGGCGTCGAGTTCGTCGAGATAGGCTTGAAGGTCGGCGGGGATTGCGAAGTCCATTTAGTCTTCCTCGCTCATGGAGAAACGTCACTGAGTGCCCGTCCGGGTGGGTGCGCAAAGCGCGCCCGGCCCAACAGACATTGGGGGGGCGGACGGGCGCGGGCTTACCGCTGGCGCGGCAAGCCGGGTCATGTCCAGTTCTCGCGCGCTACAGCGAGGGCAGGGTATTTGGGGGAGTCAGCGGAAACCATATCCAAGATTTCGCGGCGCAATACTGAGAGCCATTCTGGATCATTCAGCGAGCGCTCTCCTGATAGAAAGTCTGGTGCCCAATGGTCGGATCGGGTGACAGTCACTTCGCATTCGCGAGCAATGATCCCAAGTGCGTTACGCGCCACGGCGTTCTGGAACCTATCATGGCCTTCCATCTGGTGCTTGATGGTCTCCAACCACTCCCCGACTGCAATCGCGATCTCCCCGTAACTCGCCTCACCTGTGGGGAAACTATTGATGTGAGATGCTGGCAGCTCCCGCCTTCGCTCCTCCTCGGGAGCATCCTCCTCCAACAGCATCAGCAAGTCTAGCTCCTGCTCGCTCGTCCGGCGAGAGATCACTACACGCTCCAGCATCCGGTCCTCGCCTGAGCGCCAGATCTTCGCCATCCGCAGGCACCCCAGCGCCCACCAGACGGTTCGGTGGATCAGCCAGTAGCGAAAGCGCTCGCGATCAACTGTGCGCCCACCATTCGCCTCATAGGCATCAAGGTAGTGGTCGAGGTCAGCGAGGCCCAATGCAGGCCGGTCATACCGGTGGAAGCGCCACACCGCCATGCAGCCGAATGCCAAGTCCTCGTGATAGTCGCCGAAATGCGCCAGCTCCCAATCAAGCACGCCGGTGAGCCAGCCATCATCCGTCACCAGCAGATTGCCCATGCGATAGTCGCCGTGGACCAGCACAGGGGCGGCAGCGTCTGGCGGGCAATTGTCTTCCAACCATTTGAGGCCTAGCGCAATGATCGGCCGGTCGCCGCCAGCTTCCTCGAACTGTGATTTGAGGTCAGCGATGGCCTCGCGCGTGTTCATCACAGGCACCGATTCCGGCAGGTCCGCAGGCGTGAGCGTGTGGATCTTCGCAAGCTGCGACGCGCATTCGCTTGCGAGCCGGTCAGCCTCGTCGGTTTCAAGGATTTGCTTGGGGTTGGGAGTGCCTTGAAGCGCCTCCATCACATAGCCCGATCCAATGCCGTCCTCCGGCTCCAGCTCTGCAACCACCACCGGAGCGCTTACCCCCGCTGCCTTGGCTGCGCGGACAATGTCTGCCTCGACATCGTGACCGAAAGGGCGGTCCTTCATGAAGTCGAGACTGGGCGCACGGCGCAGCACATAGGTGCCTTCGATACGCCCGTTGGGATGGGGTAAAGGCGGCGCGCCATCCGCTTTGAACCGCCAGCTCTCCATTGTCGCGCCGCCGGTTAGGCGCATTAGGCCCCGGATAGAAGAAAGGCCGGCTCGCGCCATTGCGCGGGCCAGCCCTTCTTGAAGCATGTCAGGTGTGGTGTCCCCCACGCGTACCCGTCAGATCTAGTCGAGCTTGCGACGCATTCGGCGCGCGCGGCTCTTGGGGCTGGGATGGGTCGCAGTCCACGCAGCGAGGCCACCCGCGTCGCTCCCGCCCATGCCATCGAGCTTCTCAAGCGCGCTCACGCAGGCTGCGGTGTCGTAGCCGTTGTCCTCCATGAAATCGAAGGCGTAGTCGTCTGCCTCACGCTCGTGCTTTTGCGAGTGCTGGGCGCTGATGACGTTGCCGAAGAACTCGCCAAGCTCTGAGTCAGCAAGGCGGTCGACCTTATCGCTTGCCGTGCCTGCAACGCTCATCGCGGCATCGCGGCGCAGCGCGCCTTCCATACGCTTGCGAGTGTGCTCGCGCTGGACGTGGCCGATTTCGTGCCCGATTACATAGCGTACCTCGTCATCGGTGAACTCGTCCATGAGGCCTGCGAAAATGCGGATCGTGCCGTTGGCCATGGCAAAGGCATTTACATCGCTGACCAGATAGGCCTGAATGTCGAGGTCGAGCCCGTCATAGCTATCGAGTCCCTGCGACAAAGCGGCAAGGCGCTGGCCATAGGGATCATCGGGACCTGCGAGCGGATTGTTCTCATCCATCTCGGCGCTCATCTGGTCGAAAAAGACCATCATCTCTTCGTCCGAATAAGACACCGCATCGACCACCTTACGGGCCGATCCCATAATATTGCCGAGGCTCTGCGCGCTCAACGGAGCCGCGATGCTAACGCCGCCCAGCAAAGTCGCCATGCCCACAAATGAGCGCCGCGACGTAACCATTTTACCATTGCTCATGGTCTTCCCCTATCTGTCAGTTGCGACCCGCCTTAAGCGGGGACGTTGTCCTTTTTGACAGTGATTACTTGAGGATAGGTGAATTCCTTCAAGCCTTCCTTGCCATATTCCGCACCAAAGCCCGACTGCTTGTGTCCGCCGAACGGCGCGAAGGGCGACAGGTGCATGAATTCGTTGATCCATACCGTGCCGGTTTCGAGCTGCTCGGCAACTTCAACGCCCTTCTCCGGATCCGCGGTCCAGACTGCTCCGGCGAGGCCGTATTCGGAATTGTTTGCTCGCTCGATCACTTCCTCTTCGGACGAGAACTTCATCAGCGGCATGACTGGGCCAAACTGCTCCTCGGCCACAATCCGCGCGTCTTCGGGCGGGTTGTCGAGGATCGTGATTGGGACGTAATAGCCGGTGCCGGACGGGTCCTTGTCCCCACCGGTCAGGAACTTATAGCCATTGTCCCTAGCGTCCTGGATCAGTTCGAGCACGCGCTCATACTGCTTCTTGTTCTGGATCGGACCGACGCCGGTGCCTTGCTCTGAGCCATCACCGACCACAACATTCTTCGCGTATTCGGCAATCGCGGCTGAGAGCTCATCATAGATGTCTTCGTGAATGTAGACGCGCTTGGCTGCGATGCAGACTTGGCCTGCATTCTGGAAGCTCGACCAGAATAGCTGCTCGGCAACCTTTTTAGGGTCGGCGTCGGGGAGCACGATCGAGGCGTCGTTGCCGCCCAGCTCCAAAGTGATGCGTTTGAGGTCGCCTGCCGCGCCCTCCATGATCTTCTTGCCCGTCGCCGTCGAGCCGGTGAAGGTGATCTTGTCAATGTCCGGATGACCGGTGATGAGGGGACCAAGGCTGTCTTCGCCGGTGATGATGTTGACTGTGCCAGCGGGCACTTTGTCCGCGATCAGCTCCGCCACGCGCAGGGTAGTGAGCGGAGTAAAGGGCGAAGGCTTCAGGACAATCGTGCAACCGCTCATCAGCGCGGGTACGATCTTCTGGACCGCCATCATGACCGGGAAGTTCCACGGCACGATCCCGCCGACCACACCGACCGGCACACGGCGGTGGCGGTGAAGGCGGGTGTCGCTGTCCTCGATGATTTCCTCTTCGAGCTGCAGCGTCGATTGCGCAGCGGAGATACCGGCCGCGCCGTAAATCTCGCCCTTGGCCTGCGCATGCGGCTTGCCCTGTTCACTGGTAAGCAGGCGATAGAGTTCATCGGCGTTTTCCTTGATCGCCCCTGAGATTGCCATGCAGGCAGCCTGACGCTCTTCAAAAGTGCTTTTCTTCCACGTTTTGAACGCGGCGCGCGCAGCGGCAACAGCCTTGTCGAGATCGGCTTCACCGCATGCGGGAACCTGGCCGATCACCTCCTCATTGGCGGGATTGACTACATCAAGCCACTCGCCGGTTTCGACCATCTCTCCGTTGATCAGGTTCTTGTATTGGGTGACCATCGTCGTTTCCTCTCTCGTCGCAAATTCAGATTCGAATGCGTTACGTGCCAGAATTGGCGTCTTGCAGCCAAAAATCAATTCGAATTTGCAACGGAACTACGATGGAGCGAGCCGCATTCGGGTTGCGCGCAGCCCCGCGCGGTTTATGGACGAACGCTGCTGAGGAGAATTCAAGCATGAGCGACCCCGACATCATCCTGTACGGCAGCCCCATCTCGCCCTTTGTACGCAAGGCGGCGGCGGTGTGTATCGAGAAGGGCGTTCCCTTCACCATCGAAGCAGTGAACGTCTTCGATCCGCCCGAATGGTTCCGCGCAATTTCGCCAATGAAGCGCATCCCGGTGATGCGCGACCGCTCAATTGCAGAAGAGGGCGTCGCAGGCACTATCGCCGACAGCTCCGCGATCTGCGCTTACCTTGATCGCAAGCACCCTGAACCCTCGCTCTACCCGGCAGACGCCTTTGACCATGGCCGCGCGCTGATGATCGAGGAATACGCTGACACGACGTTGGCAATGGCGGGCGGTCTGGGCATCTTCCGTCCGATCTTCTTCAACCTCACCAGCGGGAAAGAGCCCGACGTCGATAAGGCCCGCGCGACTTGGGCCAATGATCTGCCGCCCATCCTCAGCTTTCTCAACACAGAACTGGAGAGCGGTGAGTTCTGCGTAGCAAGCAGGCTTTCCATCGCAGACCTCGCGCTGACTTGCGTCTTGATGCAGATCGACCTCGTCGCTGAAATGCAGCTGAGTGACTACCCTGCGTTGGCGGCACATTATGAGGCGATGCACACCCGCCCTTCCATCGCTGGTCCCTATGCCAAAGCGGAGCGGTTTGTGCGCAAGGTCTTGCCCGAGCGGATTAACCTGACCTAAGGCCACTGAAAGCTAGGCAATAGCCAACAACCAAGCGGGAGCAGCGCGCCTTCTATGGCCAAAGAGTGGTGTATCGGGATAATCGGGGGCTCTGGCCTTTACGATATTGAGGGGATCGAGGACCAGCAATGGCTGCTCATCGACAGCCCTTGGGGTGAACCCTCTGATGAGATCCTGTTCGGCACGATTTCCGGGGTCAAAGTCCGCTTCCTGCCACGCCATGGCCGCGGCCATCCAATCTCGCCCAGCGACCTGAATTCGCGCGCCAATATTGACGCGTTGAAGCGCGCAGGCTGCACCGATATTCTTGCGATCTCCGCGGTGGGTTCCCTGCGTGAGGAGATCGAGCCGGGGCGCTTTGCCGTGGTCGAGCAGTTTATCGACAACACTAAGGGGCGCCCCTCGACCTTCTTCTCAAGCGGCTTTGTCACTCATGTTTCAATGGCTGACCCGGTTTGCTCGCGCTTATCCGGTTATGCCGCCAAGGCGATCACCGAATGCAAGGGCAAGGTCGCCACTGGCGCGACCTATCTGGCTATGGAAGGCCCACAATTCTCAACCCGAGCCGAGAGCCATATGTACCGTGCCTGGGGCGCGGACGTGATCGGCATGACGGGAATGCCCGAGGCAAAGCTGGCCCGCGAGGCGGAGCTTCCCTACGCGCTAGTTGGCATGGCGACCGACTATGATTGCTGGCGTGACGGAGATGAGGTCAGCGTCGCGCAGGTCGTGGCGCAGATGCAGGAAAACAGCCAGCTCGCCCGCGAGTTCGTGCTGAAATTCATCGAGAATCTGCCCAAGACGCGCAAAGCCTCGCCCATCGACAAGGCGCTCGACAACGCGGTCATCACGGTGCCCGACGAACATGATCCCGAGCTTTTGACCAAGCTCGACGCGGTCGCCGGGCGCGTAATCAAGGGCTAGCTTTCGGGCGGCGTGAACAGCGCCTGGTCAATCGGTTCGCCCACGCTCGTTTCAGTCCACATAACCCGATTGCTCATCACGCCATCGTAAAGCAGCGTAACGGAACGCGCCTGCACCCAGCCATTTTCCAGCCTCACAAAGTCGGCGTAGAGCCGTTCGTGAAAGCCGCGCGGTGTGTCGAAGGCGAGATAGGTGATGAAGCCGCTTTCCCGGTCGAAGCCGAACAGCGTTTCTGCACCCTGCGGATCAGTTATGCGAACAAGGTCGGTCGGACGCCCGAGTATGTCGCGCGGCGGAGCGAAAGAGAGCGCAAAGCCTTCACCCAGAGCCTGCCGGACAATGCCGAAGCCGAAATTCGTTGCCCAGTAAGCGTCCGCCTGCTCGCGCGGCATGATCCCGCGTTCGGTCCAGGTCGTCTCGCCATCATAACCAACCTCAAAGATCAGCCGCTCGCCCGCTTTGGCGATGATGCGGACCTTGCCCGACGCCCCGTGAGCGGAGGTCCGCTCGGCATCCATCTCACGCCACATCTGGTAGTCGTCCGCAACGACGCGCACCGCGCCGGTTTGCGGCTCGAAGAAGGTAGCTGTGCCGGACAGGGCGAGGGTTTTGGGCTCCAGCCACAACTCGCCACCATGGGCCTTGACCGCCCGCTCGACGACGGAACGCGGGGTGGGTTGGGAGTGGTGATCCGCCAGTGCTGGAGCGCTGATCGTCATTGCCAAAGCTGCGATCCAACCGAAGTGCTTCATCATCTCTCACCCGCCTCAAATTTGTCTGGACATCTTTTCAACCATGCGGGGCTGGTCTAGGCAAGGAGGAATGAAAAATCTGGCTCTCGCTGCTGCTGTCAGCACCCTCGCCCTTGGCTCTCCTGCCTTTGCGCAAGAGCAACTTCCGCCCGGCATCTGGACCAATGTAGAGGACGCCTATTTCGCCGAGGAAGAGGGCCGCGAACCGCAAGCTGACCACGCCTACGAAGTCGCGCAAGACGGGCGCTGGCGCAGCATTGATGCGTTTGGCGAGGCCCAGACCGAATGGAGCGAGGCGGCCATCCCCGGCCTATCCCGCCGCGAGAGCGGATCAGGATGGCAAGTGGATGGCAGCGAACTGCGGCAGGCGCGCCGCTTCACTTGCTGGGTCTCCGCTCGCAAATTCGCTGGCAAAGCGGATGGCAGTGCCGACTGGACCTTCACGCGCGGGTTGGAGCTGCACGATCAAGGCGGGCGTGTGAGCGTCCCGGGCAATGGCGAAGCGCCCGACGTGACCTTCCGCCTGCGCAATGTCACCTGGGCGGCGGGCAGCCGCAACCGGCCTTCTTTCGTGCTCTATGTCCACAAGGACGATCCCGACCGCGCTGAAAGCTACAGCTGGGCCTCGCCCGATGCCGATCTGATCGGGATCAACCTGCGCTGGGTGCAAGGCAGCTGCTCGCTTGTTGGCGAGAGTAACGAGGCAAAGGCCGCTCAACTCATCAGTGCGGCGGAGCAGTGGGAGGCTCTCTATGAAGCCGGAGAGTGGGAAGCGATCCGCGCACTCTACGCCGATGACGCCGTGCTGATGACACACGGCACGGAGAAGATCGAAGGCGCGGACAACATCGTCGCCTTCCTCCAGCGGCTCGGTAATATGGGCGCCAGCGTCGACTTCGACATCAGCCCGGAAGAAACCACCGTGGTAGGCGACATGGGCTACCTCACCTCGCTCTACCGAATGGCGATCACCTTACCGGAAGCCAATGAGCCGACAATCGTTACCGGCCGATCCTTCCTCGTCTACAAATGGTCACCACCGGAAGGCTGGCTTCTGTGGCGCGATATGGACAATCAGGCACCAGACGCAGGGCTGGAGGCGTTCGAGTGACGCGTATTCCTCCCAAAGCCGCTGCCGAGGCTATGGGCGGGGAGGAATCCGCTGAATTCGCCCGCCGAATGATGGGCTACATCCCCAATTCGGTGCTTACCATGGCGCATTGGCCCGAACTGCTGGAGGCGTTTCGGGGAATGGTCGCGGTGATCTATGGGCAGAGCCGGTTGGATAATGGCTTCAAACGGTTGATCGGTCATGCGGCAAGCCTGTCTGCCGGATGCCGCTATTGCCAGGCGCATACCGGCCACGGCGCAATCGAACAGGGCGTCGATCAGGCCAAGATTGATGCGCTTTATGATTTCGAGACTTCGGAAGTCTTCTCCGACGGCGAGCGCGCGGCTCTAACGCTTGCCTTTGCTGCTGGCGGTCAGCCCAATGCCGCGACGGACGCGCATTTCGAGCGGCTGAGCGAGCACTACGACGCGCGTGAACAGGTCGAGATAATGGCAGTGATTGCGATGTTCGGCTTCCTCAACCGCTGGAACGACACGCTAGCGACCAGCCTTGAAGCGGAACCTGAGACCTTTGCAGACAGAGCTTTGGCGTCAAAGGGCTGGGAAAAAGGCGAGCACTAGGCTCAGCTCACATCTTCCAGGCCACGCCTCCGACCCAGTCGCCCGCGACGCCTAGAAAGTGGCTGGCGCGGATCGATTGCCACACACCGGCGGCATAATAGGGGTCGGCTTCGAATTTGGCACGCGCTTCTGCTTCATCTTCGGCTTTGATGACCACCAGAGAGCCGACCGTTTCCTCGCCGTCTTTCAACGGGCCAGCAATGGCATAGTCGTCAATGTTCGCCTCGATATGCGCCAAGTGATCGGCCAGCAGCCGTTCGCGCAAGGTCACACCATTTTCGCCATCGCGGCAATAGAACGCAAACAGGGTCATGCCCCCACCTCCACACACTCAACAAGCTCGCCGCCTACACCGATTGCGGTCGCGGCGCGCCTGCCTTTGTAAAGTGGTCCCTTACGCGCTTGCGGAGGCGCAATCCAGTCCACGTCGCAATCGTCGAGTGCGGTGACCGCCAATGTGACCATCGCATTGCCGGGCGGCAGCATCCCTTCGTGCCGGGCACGAGGGGTCGCAGCTTCGGGGTAGTCATCAACCTCGACAATCGGCATCCGGTCGTTGTTGACCATTGTGATCGTGGTCTGGGTTTCGGGAGGCAGTCCGAAGGCGGTGTTGATCATTGAATAGGGCAGAGTGTAATCCTCCCGCCGTGTCAGGCCCAGCCTTTGCGTATACCACGCGATGGATTCCTCGCGGCTCGGCGTAGCGAGCACGACAATGAATATCTTATCTACCGGGGAGCCAGCACGCGGCAGGTCTGTTTCAGGCATATTGCCAAGAACCTGATTGAGGTAGATCATTTCACGCCCCGGCCCCAAAGCCTGCATCGGGATGAAAGCGGGTTCCATGTTCTCCAGCACTTTGGGCGGACCGACGATTTCGAACAGATCCGCCGGGAGCGCCTCTGGCCAGTGCCAGACATCTTCAACCGTGGTTTCAAACGCAGCCCAGCCATAGGTGGTAGTGGGTTTGAAATCGGGGTGATCGGGTTGCTCTACCAGTCTGAACCAGCACGGCGCGCCGCTCTTGGGTCGAAGCACAGCATAGGGCGAACTTGCATTGGCAGGACAATCCCAGCTGGCGGCAAGGTCGGCGGGAAGCTCCCCCTGGTCAACCAGATCGAGCTGAAGGACGTCGCGATAGGCAGTGATCGCGCGGGCTAAGTCAGGCACGGCGGAGAGGCCGCCCATGATTGTGCCGTGCTGGATTGTCATTGTCTAAGCTCCGAACTTGGGTTTGCGTTTCTCGACAAAGGCGGTGGTGCCTTCAACGAAGTCTGCTCCAGTGAAGGCTTCGGCGAAGATGCGAAGAGTGTGGGTATCATCTTCCTCCTGCCCGTCGAGCACGCGGCGGACAAAACCCTTCGTCTCACGGATCGAATGAGGGCTGGCGGCAAGCAGCGCTTCGGAGAACTCAGACGGATCACCAGCGATCTGCTCAACCAGACCGATGCGCAGGGCTTCGCCCGCGTCGATCAGGCTGCCGGTGAAAAGGATACGCTTCGCCTGCCCCGGCCCGACCAGATCGGTGACGAGCTTCACATCGTGCAACGGATAGACGAGGCCAAGCTTAGCCGGGGTAATCCCGAACCGCGCCGCAGGCGTTGCGACCCGCAAATCGCAGGCCAAAGCAATCCCGCAGCCCCCGCCGATACAATCGCCTTCGATGAATGCGAGCGTCGGCAAATCGAGCCGTGTCAGCTCATACTGCACGCGGTTGATTGCCTTTTGATTGGCTGCGCGCCAGTCGGCATTGTCCTTGTTCGCGAGCAGCTCCTTGATATCAGCACCCGCGCAAAACGCCCCGCCGCCTTGCGCTGAGCGCACGATGAGCAAGCGGATCGCGGGATCACTCGCCGCGTCTTCCATGAGGGCTGGCATCGCCTCCCACATCGCCATGTTGAAGGCGTTGCGCTTGTCCACACGGTCGATCAGCAGATGGGCGACAGCGCCCTCTTTTTCGAGCCGGACGGTCATGCCGGGGTCGTTTTCATGAAGTGGTCCGCGATGGCTTTGCGGGTGGTGACCCAAACGCCGTCGTGCGCGCGGACGTGTTTAAAGAACTCCTCCAGCGCCCAGATCCGGCCCGGTCGCCCGATGATCCGCAGATGCAGGCCAAGACTCATCATCTTGGGATTGCCCTCCTCACCCTCGCGGTAGACCTGATCGAAATTCGCCTTGGCATAGTCGAGCCATTGATGCGGGGTGAGCGCGGGGTCAGTCCACATTTTCATGTCATTGTTATCGAGCTGATAAGGGACGATGCACATGGGTGTGCCAGTCGTCTGGCGATCCCAGAAGGGCACGTCGCCGGAGTAATCGTCCATGTGATAGGAGAAGCCTTCCTCCTGCAACAGCCGCCGCGTGTTATCGGTCAGAAGGTAGCGCGAGAGCCAGCCATGGGGGCGAACGCCGCAAGTCTTCTCTATGCTGGTCACAGCCTTGCGGATGAACTCGCGCTCTTGATCCTCATCCATCTTGAACTGGTGCACCCAGCGCCAACCGTGACTGACGGGTTCGTGGCCGAGCTCCACAATCGCCTCAGCAATCTCGGGATGGTTTTCGAGAGAGAGGGCGGCCACCGTCCAGCTCGCCATAATGTCATAGCGTTTGAGCAGCTTCACGATCCGCGGCACGCCTGCCTTGATGCCGTAGAGATAATTGCTCTCGTTCGAGTAATTGCGCATTTTCGACTTCACGAAGACGCCGAGCTCGTCCACCGGCTCCATCCCGCGATCGCCGCGCGCGATGGTCATTTCGGAGCCTTCCTCGACATTGACGACGACGGAAAGCGCCATCTTGGCATTGCCGGGCAGGTCGAAGCGTTCCTCAGTGAGGGCCATCAGTGCATTTCCTCTCCACCGGAGACGTTAAGCGCTTCCCCAGTCACGTAGAAAGCCTCGTCGCTCGCCAGCCAAAGGCAGGCAGCCGCCGTGTCGCTCGGCAGGCCGGGGCGGCCCATCGGGTTCTTGGCGCTCATATTGGCGAGATAGGCCTCGACCGTATCGAAGCCGAGCAGCTTGGAGAAGTATTCGTTCTGCTTGGCACCCAGACCCGTTGTCACATGGTTCGGGCACACAGCGTTGACCGTGATCCCGTGTGCCCCCAGCTCGACGGCAGAGGCGCGTGTGAGGCCGACCATACCGTGCTTGGAAGAGACATATGCGGCCAGATGCGGGAAGCCGGTTTTGGCTGCCTGGCTCGCTATGTTGATGATGCGACCGCCGTGGCCTTTCTCGACCATTGCGCGTGCCGCCGCTTGTGTGCCGTAGAACGCGCCGGAGAGATTGACCGCAATCACCTGATCCCACTCGTCAGCGGTGTCGACCTCTAGCAAAGGCTTCATTTTGAAGCCGATCCCGGCATTGTTGACGAAGACATCGACGCTGCCGAAGGTCTTAACCGCTTCCTCGACCAGAGCGGCGCAATCGCTCGCTTTGGAGACGTCGCAGGCGACCGTGGTGACTTTGGCTCCGCGCTCGCGCAGCTCCTCCGCTACCGCCTCGGCTTCCTCGTCGATCACGAGGTCAGAGACGACGCAGTTCGCACCCTCATCGGCGAAAGCTTGCAGGATGCCCTGACCCAACCCCTTTCGCTTGCCGGAGCCAGTGACGATGATAGTCTTTCCAGCGAACTTCGACACGTCAGAGATCCTCGGTCAGAATGAATTGTGGGCCATCGGCATAGTCCTGAAAGGGAGCAGCTTTCTCCTGAAATGCCGGGTCCGAAACATCCGCGATGAAGGCATCCATGCCGGTGATGTCGAGCACTTCGAAATAGGCGTAAGACGGGGGCGTGTCCGGATCGCCGAACAGGCCGGTCGCCTTGTGCACTGTGAAGCTCTTGACCGAAGGGAGCGCGCTGGCGGTCGGGATGTCCTTGTCCTTTGCCCAAGCCTCATACTCAGCCACGTTCGTGCCGGGTTTGAGATTGAAGGGTACGATAATACGCATCAGTCAGGCTCCTTCTTGTCTGGTTGGAGGGCGATAGGCGCCCAGTTTTGTATCGAGATCGCGGGCGAGCGCAAACAGGGCATCCTCCGCACCTGCCGCCCCCACGATCTGAACACCGATGGGTAGGCAATTCGTGCTCCATCCAGATGGAATACTGATCGCGGGAAGGCCTGCGATGTTGGCAAGGCAGGTGAAGTCGGCCTGCGCGGCAGGCTCAGGGGCCGAATGGGCGAAGGCGGTGTTGGGCACGGTCGGCATGATGAGGAAACCGTGATCCTCGATAATCTGCCGGACTGCCTGACTGGTCTCGGCAAGGATTGCTTGGTCATCGGCAAGCTCAGTGACCGAGCGTTTGGGGCCGTAGGTGAGCAATTTGGCAAGGTGGTCAGAGACCGGCACTCCGCGCAGATGCTCGGACATTTCGCTTGAGACCTGAATGAACCCGGCGAAGCGGATGCGACTCTGTTTGTGGCCGAGGCTGACCGCTTGGGGCGGGGTGTCGAGGCAAGAGAGCGCCGCTTCGAAGGCGGCGGCGACGTCTGGAACAATCTCGACGCCGTGATCGACCAGCACCGCGCCCGAGCCATGCATCGGGTCATCTCCGAAACCTGAGATGACCCGCGCTGCCTGTTCCAGCAGGTCGAGATTGCGCGCCAAAGGTCCGATGGCATCTAACGTAAGATCTGCGGGCTCGAGCCCCTCTTGGCTGACGCTCGCAGTGGCAGGCTTAAAGCCGTAGACCCCGCAATGCGCCGCGGGAATGCGGACCGAACCCATCGTATCGGTGCCGAGCGCAATGTCGCATAGGCCCGCTGCGACAGCTGCTCCACTACCGCCGGAGGAGCCTCCGGGAGAATGGCCAATGCAATGCGGGTTTTGAACAGCACCGAAATGCGGATTATCGGTCTTCGCGCCGAGCGCACCTTCCTCCATATTCAGCACTCCGATTAAAGCCGCGCCGGCCTGCCGCAATAGCGCGACGACGTCTGCATCACGCTCTGCCAGGCGGCTTTCGAACGCCTCTAGCCCTGCATGCCACGGCATGCCTGCAACAGCGATATTGGCTTTAACACCGACCGTGACACCGGCAAGCGGACCCTCCCCAATCACCGCATCTCGATCAAAATCGGTAAATGCGTTCAACGGCGCGTTGGCCTGATCAAGGGCGTCGAAATCTATCATCGAAGGTGCGTCTATACCCCGCGCTTGTCGATCAGACGAAGCGGCTTTTGGCGTGTGTCGATCTCGGTCTCTTTCGCCGTGCCGCCCGGTTCGGTTAGGACGATATCGACCTCCACCCCGAGGCCCTGCTTCAATGTCTCCGCCAGAGCCGCTTGGTCGGTCCCGCCATGGCTCTCCAACGTCACGGTCATGTGGTCCTTCTGCGCACCGTCGCGACGCAGATGGCAAACATACTCGCCAGTCAGATCAGAACGGTTTTCGATGATAGCGCCGATCGCGTGCGGGAAGACATTGATCCCGCGCAGCTTGACCATGTTGTCGCTGCGCCCCTTGAAGCCCGCGATCCGCTTGAAGACGATCTCCCCGCGACCATCCAGTTCATGCGTGATGTCATGCGTATTGAAGCGGATACAGGGCGCGATGTCGTCCTTGTATAGGCAGGTGACGACCATGTCGCCAGTTTCTCCCTTGCCGACCGGAGCGCCATCTTCGACGCCCAGCAGTTCGAGATATTGCGCGTCTTCCCAGACATACATGCCGTCGCGTTCCGGCCCCTCGCCCGCAATGCTGCCAGTGTCGCCGACACCGTACCAGTCATAGGCCTTCGCGCCGTGCCAAGCTGCCTCGGTCGAGGCACGGTCTTCGGTGCCCAGATGCCCGATGATCATGCGGATGTTGATCTTGTCAAACAGCTCTTCGGCTTCGGCGGTGGCAGCGAGTTTGCGGACATAGTCGACGAAGCCGACAATGCAGGTCACGCCGAAATCCGCCATCAGCCGCACCTGGTTGATGCTGCGCGTCTCGATCCCTGTTCCAGCGGAAAGGAAAACCGAGTTGGTAAAATGCGTGACAGCCTCGCGGATGTAGTGACCGCCATTGATCATACCGTGGCCGTAGACTGAGTGGACCACGTCTTCGGGGCTGAGCCCCATCCATCGATACATCCGTCCCACGAGAAGGTTGCCGACCTCGCGCCCCTTGGGACCAAACATCAATGTCTGCGGCTTGCCTGTCGTGCCGGACGTGGTGTGGAAGATCGTCGGCGGGCGGGTGGAAGCCTCTGCCATTCCGTGAAAGTCGCCATAGGGCGGATGCTCGGCAATGGAGGCCATCAAGTCGCTCTTGTCATAGACCGGCAGCTTGGTGATGTCCTCAAGGCCCATGATGTCGCCCGGCTCAATCCCCTGCGCGCCCCACAGCCGCTGATAGAACGGCACCTGCCAACCACGCATCATTAGCCGTTTGAACTGCGTGTCTTGGATGGTGAAAAGCTCGTCCCGGCTCATGTTCGAATAGCGCGCGGTGAAAGCATCTCCGATCGGATAGTCTTTCAGCATCTGCTCATGGTCGAGGGCTTCGAAATAGGTCGGATAGGTCATACAGGGCTTGCCAGATAGGAGAGGGGATCGTCGAAAATCTTGGGGTCGGCGCGGTCGCCCGCAAGACGTCGGCAAAGGGCGTACTTGGCTGCTGATTGCTCGGGGCTCATCGGATGTTCGATGCTGCCGAGGTTTGCATTGATTGAGCGCTCGATGACGGAACCATCCTTGCGCGTGACCACCAGGCGCTGCGGGGCCATGGCATTGCCGTCGGGATTGCCGTCATGCGTGATATGGACGTTGGGCGCGAGCGCGGTTAGCTCGGGTTCATGCAGCTCTTCGCCATCGAACAAAGCTGGATCAATAACTCCGTCGCGCAGCATAAGCGGCGCAAGTATGGCAAGGCACAACCGCGCATAGGCAGCGGTCATCTCGGACTTGTAGGGCCGTCCGACCAAGCGCTGGATCAGCGGCGGTGCAAACAGTTCGACCTTGGCGACATGCTCGAGGCGCAGCCCGTCGCGATAGAGCGCTTCCAGCTCGCCCAAGGCGCCGTGGCTCGCTCGGCCAGAGGGGAAGGGTTTGATCGCTACCTCGCTGATCCGCCAACGCGAGCCTAATTCCGCAGTGTAGCGGGTGAGGTCGAGCGGTTCCATTAGTGCCGAATAGCCAAACGGCCCTTCGAGCGCATCATGCGGCCCTTCCATCCCGCTCTCTACCAGCGCCACAGCTGTGACCGCTGCGCGCGCGGCGTTCCCGATCTGCAAGGGGAGCGCGATGGAAGCCTCAACATGGGCCTGCATCGTGCCGCTCGCGAAGGAATAGGCGAGACCCATAACATCGGCGTATTTCTCCGGCCGGAGCTCGGTCAGGCGCGCGGTGCCGAGAGCGGCTCCCATCACACCTGCGGTGGCAGGGCGAAAGAAAGCCATCGGACCGGTAGCCGCGATACCCATTCCACTGGCGATATCGACGCCGATGGCGATGGCTTGCAGCACTTCCTCAGGGTCCGCACAGCCTAGTTCATGCGCCTTCGCCATCACCGCAGCTGTCACGACTGAAAGTGCGTGGACTACGGCGCCTTCATGCACTGCATCCCACTCCAGGCAGTGGATCGCAAAGCCGTTGAAGAAGGCGGCCTCTGCAGTTGGAGCCGTGCCGCCTTTCAGCAACCGCGCAGGCCCGTCCGCACCAGTCAGCAGAGCGCGCGCCAACTTGGCCGCTTCAAGCGATTGCGCCCCCGCCGCTCCCCCCGCCAGCGTATCGCCTATCAGACGCAGAGTGTCCGCGCGGATCTGGTCCGGCAGCGTATGATCCGCCGCTGCAAAGTCGAGGATTGCGCGGGTGGGCAAGCCCGATGCGCTCATCTGATCCACTCCACCAGCATCGCGTCGATGGCTTCGGGATCGTTGCCTTCCATTGCGAGCTTGATCGCACGGTCGGCCTGATCGCTCGCCAACCCACCCCAGCGCGCAAGACTGTCCATTTTCGCGATAATGCGCGCTTCGGTGACGGGCCGCTCAGGATCGCCGAGCGTATCGACCAACTCGAATCCGTTGACCCGCGCACCGAAATGCGCGGGATAGCGGGCGGTGATGGCCGGGTCCTCGGCGACGGTTACCTGCGCGCGAAGAGGCGCGAGCGCAGCGATCGCTTCCTCGGAAAAGTCCTCTGGCTCTGCCTCGCGTCCGTCCGCGACCACAGCGACGGCGTGCTGGAGCGAGAATTTCGCCTCCAGCTCGGTCACCGGATCAGGGCGGTCACAAAAGGTGAGCGCATCAGCGAAAGTCTCGACTGTATAGGGCGCATGAAGCTTGCCCTGTGAGCGCAGCTCCATCGCCGCGTCGATGGCCGGATGCGCATGGCGGCAAGCGGCGAAGGGTTTGAAACTGACGGTTTCAATCAGCCAACCCCCTCCATTCGAAGCCACTTCTCCCGGCTCGTTGGTCATCGCTCCAAAAAGCCCTTGCGGCCCCTCAAGGATCGCTTGTGGACCGGTCGCTCCGTAATGAACGTGCAACGCCGCATCGCGGCCCGTGCGCACGGCGTGATAGATGTGCCATTGCTTGGTCAGCACATTGTCGTGCCGCATATGCCAAAGGCCTCCCGCGACCGATCCGGCATTGCCCAGCGCATTGGCATATTCGACCGGTGCAAAGCCCAGCAGCGATCCGAAGGCAGCGCAGGCGCCGAACACACCCATCGTCGCGGTCGGGTGCCAGTGGGCGTAGTGCTTTGCATCAAACGCCGCGCCAATCGCGATCATCGCCTCATATCCGCGCACTGCCGCATCGAGCCGCGTGTCCATATCAGCGGTCGAGAGACTCAGCGCAGCGGGCCACACAACGGGTCCGGGATGGAGCAGCGACGTACGGTGGACATCATCCATCTCCAGCACATTGCCCAGATAGGTCGCGCGCTCCCACCCCTTCATTGAAACAGCGCCGCCCAGCTCGCCCGCCTCGCTACGGCGAGCGCCCGCGACACAGGCAAGCCAGTCAAGCAAGTGGAGACGTGCGCGCTCACGCTCGCTTTTGCCGACGGGACGCGCTAAAGTCTGGACAAATTTGGTGAGCAGCGGCTGGGTCATGCGCCCCTCCAACGCCCGCCCGGGGTCGGATGGAGTTTCAATTGGCGTCTAAGGCCAAGAACAAGGCTGCTAAAAAAACTGGCAAAAAGCCCGCGCGCACGCCGCGTTACCTGCAACTTGCCGGAGAATTGCGCAAAGCGATCCTCGCGGGCGATTTTGCGAGCGGTAAGCCGTTCCCGACCGAGACCGCTTTGTGCGACCGCTTTGATGTCAGTCGCTTCACCGTGCGCGAGGCTCTGCGCAAGCTGGAAGTCGAGGGACTGATCGAGCGCAAACGCGGATCGGGCACGACAGTCCAGCCTGCCGCTGCGCGCGGCGGCGCTCTGCACCAGCCTTTGTCCAATGTCGGCGAGCTGCTGCAATATGCCAAAGGCAGCGCGGTTACATACGAACCGACCGGCAAGGCCCCTCTGCCCGATATAGTGGCCGAGCAGATCGGCGCGTCCACTGCAGGCAACTGGAGCGCCTTTCGCGGGGTCCGCCGCGAGAAAGACGACGCTTTGCCGATTGCCGTGACTGATGCCTATTTCCATGAGAAGCTGGGCAATGCGGTTGACAGAATTGACCTCGCCGCCGGCACGCTTTTCAGCCAGATTGAAGAGCTGGCCGGGGTCAAACTCGGTAAGGTCACGCAGGATATTCAGGCAGTTGCTGCCGATGCCGGGACCGCGCGCACGCTTGAGATTGAGGAGGGCGCGCCTGTCCTGCAAATCCTGCGATGCTACTTCGATCCGCGCGGCAAAATCTTCGAGATTTCCGTCAGCCACCACCCCGGAGACCGCTTCGCCTACGCGATGCATATCGACGTCGACGGATAGCTTAGGGCGTAAGGGACGGGCCATTCAGTTGTGCTCCCCTTTGGCCGGTACGGGGCCGGGTTGCCAGTCCTCTCCGGCAAAGCGGATCGGCGAGGCTATGTGCTTGCCGCCAGTGTCGCTCTCCACCAAGAGGCCACGCTCTGCGATGTGCGGTTCGTCCAGTGCTTCGCGGAAATCAAGTACGGGGGAGAAGGCGACGTCCTTGTCGGCAAACCACTCGATCCATTCTTCGCGGGTCTTGCCTGCGAAAGTCTCGCGCAGGAAAGCAATCAGTTCGCCCTGCTCTCCCGCAGGAGCTTCGGCTAGCGGCAATAGGTCTAGCCGATCGAGCGCTGTGAGGAGGTTCCGTGCAAACTTAACCTCGCGCCCGCCCAGCGCGACGTGCTTGCCGTCGCTGGTTTCATAGACTTGGTAGAAGGCCGCTCCACCCAGCGAGCGCTGCGAGGCGGAAACTGGGCTCTCCCCACCCGCAATCGCGCTGCCCGCCGTATGGGCGCACCATGGCAGCAGACTGTCGAACATCGCACAGTCTATATAGGCGCCCTCGCCCGTCCGCTCCCGCCCGACGAGGGCCATCAATACTGCGGATAAAGCGGTCAATCCAGCGGCGAGATCGGCGCTCGGCGCGCCCGGCACAACCGGCGTCCCATCTGGTCCGTCATTGACCGCCAAGAAGCCAGCCAACGCCTGCACAGCCATGTCGTGCGCGGGATGATGCGCGAGAGCGCCGTCCTGACCAAAGGCGCTGATCGAGCAGTAGACAATGTCGGGCCGGATCGCCTTCACGCTCTCATAATCAAAGCCGAGCCGCTTCATTACTCCGGGCCGAAAGCCCTCGACGAAGACATCGGCCTCGGCGACGAGCTCGCGCAAAGCCGCGACGCCCGCCTCGCTTTTGAGGTCGAGCACCACGCTTTTCTTGCCTCGATTAAGGTTGGCGAACCACACCGAATGCTCTGCGTCCCCATAGGTATCAAACGGAGCCTGATCGCGTGCAGGATCTCCATGGGCGGGTTCGATCTTGATCACCTCTGCCCCGTGATCAGCCATCATCACGCTCATCATGGGTCCGGGGAGGAATTGCGACAGGTCGACGACCTTGATGCCCGACAGCTTGCCCATATCGCTTTAGATCACACCGCTCTTGCGAAGGTCGGAGATGGCGTCTGCGTCATAGCCCAGATCACCCAGAATAGCCTCGCTATCCGCACCAAGGAACGGCGCTGCGCGGTTGGGCAAGCGCTCTCCGTCAAAGCGGATCGGATTGGCGAGCACATTCAGCTCCGGATTGTCGGGATGTTCGACCGTGGTGCGCATGCCTATGGTCTCAAGCCACGGATTGTCGAGCGCATCGGCGAGGGTGTAGACCGGCGCGACCGGCACATATCCAGCGAGCAAATCCTGCCAATGCGCCATCGGCTTGCCTGAGAACTCCGCATCGAGCAGCTCGGTGAGAGCATCGCGGTTCGCCAACCGGTCAGCATTGGTCGCAAAGCGCGCATCTGACAGCAGATCATCGCGTCCCATGCGGGTGGTGAGAATGTCCCAGAACTTGGGCAGCTGGCACATGACAAACATCCAGCCATCGGCGGCCTTGAACATTTGGCTGGGCGTAGCGGTCGGATGGGCAGAGCGCGGGGTGCGCTGCGTCTCATCACCGTGGTTCATGTACCACAGCGCAGGATAGCTCGTCTGGTGGACCGCTGCTGAAAGCAGATCGGTGTCGACATCGCGGCCTTTGCCGCTGCGCTGGGCATCGACCAGCGCGCCGAGCAAGCCAATGCAGAAGATCGTGCCGGTGATGAAGTCAACCATCGACAGTCCCATGCGCTGCGGCTCTCCGCCCGGCTCTCCGGTGATAGTGCAATAGCCCGCCTCAGCCTGCATCAGATAGTCGTATCCCGGCCATTTCGCGCGTTCATTGTCGCGGCCATAGGCGCTGAGATGTGCGCAGACAATCGCCGGATTGATGTCCTTTAGAGCCGCGTAATCAAGCCCCAGCCGCGCAGGCAGATCGCCGCGCATATTGTTGGCAACCACATGCGAGCTGGCGACAAGCTTCTTGAGGATCGCTTGGCCCTCATCCGAATTGAGGTCGAGCGTCAGCGAGCGCTTGTTCAAATTGAAGGCGTTGAAATAGGTGCTCTCGCCCTTGCGCAGGAAATGCGGGCCGACCGCACGCGCTGTGTCGCCTCCTCCACGCCGCTTCCCGTCCTCGCCCACCTTAGCAGGCGGCTCGATCTTGATCACCTCCGCGCCCATTTGCGCCAGGAACATCGTGCCATAGGGGCCTGCGCCATATTGCTCGGCGCTGATGACACGATAGCCTTTTAGCGGGAGGTGCACCGGGTCGCCGCCGCTTAAATCTGGTTTTCTTTGAGGTGCTGTTTGGCGATGATGATCCGCTGCATTTCGTTGGTCCCCTCTCCGATGCACATCAGCATACTGTCGCGATAATAACGCTCGATGTCGTATTCCTTGGAGTAGGAATAGCCACCATAGATTCGCATCGCCTCTTGGCTGTTTTCAACCGCCGCTTCGGAAGCGAAATACTTGGCAACGCCCGCCTCCTTGTCACAGCGCTCACCGCGATCATAGGCCTCTGATGCGTCGAGCGTAAGGAGGCGAGCAGCCCGCGCCCGCGTCACCATCTCACCCAGCTTCAGCTGAATCGCCTGATGCTGGGCAATCGGCTTGCCCATCGTCTCGCGCTGCTGGGCATATTCGGTGGCGAGGCGTAGGGAGCCTTCGGCAAGGCCCACGCCGCGAGCAGCCACATTGATACGACCCAGTTCGAGGCCTCCTGTCGCCTGGAAGAAGCCCTGCCCTTCGACGCCGCCGATCAGCTGGTCGGCTGGAATCTTGTAATCCTCCATTATGAGCTCAGCGCTGTCGATCGACTTGTAGCCGAGCTTGTCGAACTTCTTGCCCGTGGAAAGACCCTCTCGCTTGTCGGCGATGAACAGGCTCATGCCCTTATAACGCGGGTCGGCATCGGGATCGGTCTTGACCAGCATCGCAAAGCAATCGCCGTTCAGCGCGTTGGATATCCAGGTCTTCGTACCGTTGAGGATGTAGTCGCCATTCTCGTCCTTCTTCGCGACGGTGCGGATCGCTTGAAGATCGGTCCCGGCATTCGGCTCGGTAAGCGCAAGACCGCCGCGAAGTTCGCCTGTCGCAAGTTTGGGCAGCCAGCGCATCTTCTGCTCAGGCGTGCCGAAGCGTTCGACCGCCGCAGCCATGATCAGGTGCGAGTTGAATATACCGGTGATCGCCATCCAATAGCTGGAAATGCGCATCACAATCTTTGCATAGGTCGTCGCTGGGAGGCCCAATCCACCATATTCCTGACCGATCGTGGCGCCGAACAGCCCCATCTCCGCCATCTGGTGCACCAGTTTCTCCGGCCAGATATCACCGTGATCGTGATGCTGGACTACCGGGATCACTTCACGTTCGAGCCACCGGTCTATCGCGTCCATGAAGGCGCGTTCTTCATCGGGGTCGATGGTGCGGATCTGGTCTTCGAGATTTGCGGCGGTAGCCATATTGCGTTCCTAGGTTTCAGTCGGTTTCTGCGGGGGCAGGGGATTACTCGTCGAGGCCGCCAAAGCCACGTTTCCAGACAAGGACAGTGCGTTTGTAGTGGCTGACAATGTCACCCTTCTGGTTCTTGGCGATGGTCTTGAAGGTCACGATGCCTTGCTCAGGTCGGCTCTTGCTTTCGCGCTTTTCGAGCACTTCGCTCTCACAATAGAGCGTGTCACCAACGAACAGAGGCTTGACCATCCGCACCTCGTCCCAGCCGAGATTCGCGATGGCCTTGCCGCTGGTGTCGGAGACACTCATCCCCGTCATTAAAGCGATAGTGAAGGGTGAGACGACGAGCGGCTTGCCGAACTCGGTGTCCTTGGAAAGCTCATAGTCGAAGTGAGCGGGATGCGTGTTCATCGTCAGCAATGTGAACCACACATTGTCCGCATCGGTGATCGTGCGACCGGGGCGGTGTTCGTAGACATGGCCCTCTTCGAAATCCTCGAAGTAGCGGCCCTGCACCTCGCGAAAGCGGCCGGGGGAAACTTCGATTACACCATCACGCATCTTCAGTTCCTTCTGCACGCGCGAGGATGGCGCGGTAACGTTTGACAAAGGGGGCTTCGAGCATTTTGCCTTTGAAGCGGATCGCGCGGCCACCGCCTGCCTCATACGCGTCAAGCGCCTCCTTGGCTTCCGCGACGTCGGCATCGCTGGGCGCGAAGGCAGCTTCGATCGCGGGCAACTGGCGCGGATGGATCGCGGCCTTGGCGTGAAAGCCGATGGCGCGGGCACGGGCGCATTCGACAGCAAGGCCGTCTTCATCGTCGAGCTTGATGAAGGGCACGTCGATGGCGGGCTTGCTAGCTTCAGCGCAGGCGAGGATGAAGTGCTGGCGCGCGGCGAGCAGCGGCCCCCACGCCAGTTCGACGCCCAGCTCTCCAGAGAAATCTCCGCCGCCAAACATCATAGCTGTCACAGCCGGATGGGCAGCGATGGCAAGTGTCTGGCGCAAGCCCTTGGGCGTTTCGATCAGAGGGATGAGCGCGGGCGTCTTGTCGCCCAATGCTCCGACAACCACTGCAATCTCCGCCTCTGCCTCGACCATCGGGACAAGCAGCGTTTCTGGTAACTTTTGTCCGGCCTCGGCCCGATCGGCCAGCACAGCCAGATCGCGTACACCCGCAGCCGTCGTCACTGCATTGATGCGAATGGCCCAGCCTGCTGAGTGCTCTTCCACATGCGCCAGAGCCGCATCACGCGCACTTGCTTTGTCCTCAGCCGCGACCGCATCTTCCAGGTCGATCACCGTCAGCCCCGCCCTCGCCGCACCTGCCTTGGCAAAGCGGTCGGAGCGTGATCCGGGAACAAACAAAAGGCTGGCAGCAGCAAACACGGCTTGGAAGACTACCCTTCAAAAACTGGAGCAAATTTGAGGCTTCACAATTTGTCCGGACAAATCTAAAGTCAAGCACGAATTGCGAATTTGTCCGGACAAATTGCTCATCGGGAGAGGGAACTCATGAAAATCGTCGCCACTTTAACTGCCGTAGCGGGGCTTGCGCTCGCCGCTGCTGGCTTCTCTTCACCAGCTTCGGCGCAGACACTCGACCCCAATGATCCGCAAGATGCGCTCGAGATTTCCAAGCGACTGCAATGCGGTGTCTCAGAAGACGAGCCCGCTGTCTATCACTGGTCCGGCAATATCTATGCCCGCACGCCCGGAGAGCGCGACAAGCTGATCTTCAAGGGCGAGGGGATGAACATCCGTCGCTGCGTCGAAGTCAGCGATCCTGAGCGCGGCACGGGTTGGCGGTTGATCAGCCGCGAGGTGATGCTGATGCTCGATCCCGAAACCGGCGAGGTGCTCGACACATGGGAGAACCCCTATACCGGCGAGACGGTCGATGTGATGCAGATCCACAATGATCCGGTGAACGGTCGTCCCAACTTCCCCGTGGGTCGCGATGGATCGCCGTTCCGCATGTCGACTTTGCGCGAATCCGGACCCTATGTTTTCATCCCGTTCGAAGTGCCGCTGTTCTATCCGAACCCGCTTGCAGGCGACTACCAGCAATATGTCGGCAACATGTATCACGCGATGGAAATCTTCGACTTCGCCGCACTGAAGGACGAGCTCTATGACGCCTCGACGCCGACGGCCTATCCGATGATCAGCTGGGTGCGCATTTCCCCCTGGGCTCCGTGGATGAATATGGGCGGGCGCCCCGGCCAGATGGTCTTCAATGCCATGGGCCGCAAGCTGCCCGGCGGCTTTGAAGAGCTTCCCGACGTGCTGAAGGACGAGATCCGCGAGAACTATCCGATCTACGAATCCGCCCCGCCCAAGGACGACACCCGTCCCAATGAGACGACCTGGACCAAGTTCAAGCTTCTCACCGATCAAGCCCGCGCGGCTGCAGCTGCTGAAGGTGAAGCTGAACACAGCGGTGAGGGCCACTGATGACGTTCAAGCGGCGCACCTTCCTTGCCGGGGGGAGCGCCGCTGTCCTCGCCGGAGCCGCGCCGCGGATTGCTCGGGCGCGGACCGAAGTTGACGTTGCCATTATCGGAGCAGGGCTCGCCGGGCTGAACGCTGCACGATTGTGCGAGGCTCAGGGTCTTTCCGTCGTAGTGCTGGAGGCGGAGAACCGCATTGGCGGACGACTCCGCACACTGGATAACATTCCCGGCAGGCCCGAGGCAGGCGGCATCCAGATCGGCGCAGGCTATAATCGCCTCCACGCTATTGCTCGGGAACTGGGCGTCGCACTGTCCTCAGACGAAGGGGCAGGTGCAGGCCGCCGGCAAACGCCCGGCAACCTTTATTGGATCAATGGTGAGCGCAGCACGGCTGAGAGCTGGCCGGACAGTCCCGGCAACATTCTGGCCAGCGATGAACGCACCGTTGAGCCCGCCGGTCTGTTGCGACGCTATTTGCGCTCTATGGTCGGCCTGGAGCAGATCGAAAGCTGGATGGAACAGCCTTTCACCGGCGATGTCTCGGTCCGTCAGGTCCTGCGTGAGGCAGGAGCCACTCCCGAAGCGCTTCGCCTGATCGAGGCGAATTTCAACGGCAATGATTTGTCGACCATGTCGCATATCCACCTTGCTCGCAGCATTGCGATCTTCCTCAGCCAGCCCGGCCCGGTCTCGACTGTGGTTGGCGGCTCGCAGCGCCTGCCCGAGGCTATGGCAGGGGCACTCGGCGGAGATGTGAGGCTGGGCACGAGAGTGCGCAGTATCATCGAACACTCTGACCATGTGCATATGCATCTCGACCAAGGAGAGGTTCGGGCTCACCAAGTGATCTGCACAATCCCCTTCGCCGCTCTGCGCCACATCCCGATCGCCAGTCCGCTTTCACCGTCGCTCGCCCGGATGATCGCGCAATTGCCTTATACCCGAGCGAGCTTTGCCTATCTCACCGCGAGCGAACCGTTCTGGCAGGACGATCCATTCCCAGACACGCTGTGGACTGATGATCCGCTGCTCGGGCGGGTCTTTGTGCTCTCCGACGGAAGCGGGGATGGCCCTCCCATGCTCAAAGTCTGGACCACCGGAGCGGGAGCGGATGCGCTCGACCGAATGCCTGAGACGCTCGCGCGCCAAGAGATCATCGCTCGGATTGAGCGCGCACGCCCCTCTGCTCAGGGCAAAATCACAGAAGCGACATTCTACAGTTGGCAGCGCAATCCCCACGCGCGCGGCATCTACCACCATATCGGCACCGGGATGGTTCGCGATCTGGCGGCTTGCGTGAAAGAAACCCGCTCCGCCCTACACTTTGCCGGCGAGCATATGGCACAGGCTTCGAGTGGGATGGAGGCGGCGCTCGAGAGCGGAGAGCGTGCGGCGATGACAGTTCTGGCCAACGCTTAGTGCGCAAAGAATGGGGCGGTAGCCCGAAAGCCCCCGCCCCTTACTTCTCAAATCATCGATTTACCGATCAGAAGCCGGCAGACACCACGATGCCGTAACGCGGGCCTGGACGAAGCCCACCAATGAAGCTGCGGCGGAAGTCCGCATCAGCGTCTGCATAGCGGATGATCTGTTGGATCGTATCCTCACCAAACAGATTGTTGGCATAAGCCTGAATGCGGAACTGGCCATTATCGAGCCCAATCCGCGCATCGACTTCGGCAGCACGGCCTGTCTCAGCCAGGTTGTGAACCTGCGCAAAGCTGGACGAGGTCACTGTGACATTGGCACCGGCGAAGAAGTCCCAATCGCCATTGCCGATCTCTGTCGCCGAGCGATAGTTCACGTCGGCGAAGATGCGGTGCTTGGGCGCACGCGGGATCGACTTTCCGACGATTGAGCCGAAGATCGAGTCAGTGCACGCACCGCCGTCAGCATCCGGGAACTCATCCCCGGTCGAACAATTGACCAAGCCGTCGTCTGCCACATCATTGAGAACGCCCTGGTTCTGGTCACGGCCGCTAGTGAACTCGCTATCGGCGAGCGCATAGTTGGCCGTCAGAACAAGGCCTGGCGAAATCTCGCCGAGAATCTCGACTTCCAGACCCCAGATCTCTGCATCACCGGCATTGACGGTGGCCGACAACTGGTTCGCCCCATCAGCAATGTTCTGGGTGAGTTGATAGCCTTCGATGTCGGTGTAGAAACCAGCAATGTTGAAGATCACACGGCCATCAGCAAAGGAATTCTTGAAGCCCAGCTCATAGGAGGTGTTCTCCTCCTCATCGAAGGTGCCGACCCCGGCATTCTCGGCTTGAACGCTGTTGAACCCGCCCGGCTTGATACCCTCTGCGTAGATTGCGTAGAGCAGGTTGTCGGGAGACACCTGCCAGTCGAAGGTAACGCGCGGGGTGAAGGAAGTGAACTTCGCGTCAGGGAAAACCTCGCCGGCGGGCCGTGCGTCACCTTCATCAAAGTCGAACTGGATCTGCGAGATTGTCTCCTCGGCATAACGCCCTTCGACGCCCAGATTGACATCTTCTGTCAGATGCCAGGTGATCGCTCCGAAAACTGCAATATTCTCGATGTTGCTAAGCGCCTCATTCCGGCTGTTTGGTGCATTTGGCCCAAAGAACGGAACAACACTGCCGCAGATTGGGTTGGCGGCACAGATCGCCAGCTCATTGCCAAAGGCTGCTCCGAAGCTTGCGCCTGCACGAGCCGCCGCGTCGGCGGGCACCTGGCGAATGTCGAAGCTGTCTGAAGACTGGTCAAAGTAGTAGCCGCCCACGATGAAGTCGAAGTTGTCGCTTTCATAGGCAAGCCGCAATTCCTGCGACCAGTCTTTCTCCTCAGAGCGTCCTGCAAAGGAAAAGTCGACCGTGGTGCCAACAAACGCAAAGTCAAACGGCGGAACCGGGAAACCAGCAAACGGGAAGCGCGCAAAGACAGCCGTTTGGAAGCTGTTTGGCCCATAATCGCCGTCGGTGATGAGCGTGGTGGTCCGGTCATTGTAGCCCGTCAGCGAAGTGAGGGTGAGCTCGTCGGAGAGCTCATAATCCATCCGCAGCGAGACGTTGTAAGTATCGGCTTCAAAACCAACTGCCGAGGCATCAACGAACTGGCGAGTGTAGTCAGTGTTGATCACACCCGGCTCAATCACGCCGCAGAAATAGCGACCGCCGCCGCCATAAAGTGCACCGTCATCGAACAGGCAATTATTCTGCGTGGTGCCTTGCGCAAAAGTCGCGGGCTGGCCGTCATCCGTGCGGTTGTAATAGCCGCGCAGTTGAGCAGTGAACGGGCCGCCATTGTCATAGCGCAAGAGGCCAGATGTCGACCAAGAGCTTTGCTCGCCAATCCTGCTGCCATCAAACGTGTTGGTGAATTCTCCGCCAAAGTCATAGACGCGGCCATTCACGCCGAGCGAAAAGCCGTTGCCCAGCGGCCCGCGAATGCCAGCGGTAAGCTCGTACCGATCATCGGTCGCCACATCGGCGGTGACGCGGCCTTCCCAGCGGTCGCCAGGAATCTTCGAGATGATGTTGATCGCGCCCGAATAGGTGTTGCGTCCATACAGCGCGCTCTGCGGGCCTTTGACGACTTCGATCCGCTCGATCGTGTCGACGTCATAGTCGGCCAAACTGCCGGTGTAATAGATGCCATCGATGAAGAAGGCGACACCGCTGTCGCCCAGAATATTGGCTTGACCACGGATTACCGGACGGTTGCCGTCGCGGCCGAAGCTGTCGTCAAAGATTAGGCCCGGCGTTGTCTGCGCAATGTCGGTCAGATTGTTGAGGTTGAGGTTCTCAATCCGCTCAGCGGTCGCGACCGCAACGCTGGTGGGAACGTCCTGCAAATCTTCGGCCCGCTTACGCGCGGTGACGATGATTACGTTGCCGGAGCCGGTTTCCTCTGCCGTCTCATTGTCCTGCGCGACGACGACGCTTGGCGTAAGCATCGTCGCTGCCAGCAGACTGCCGCAATAAAGCTTCTTCATGAATTTCCTCCCATTTCCACCGCGCTTCCACCTGCGGTGCTCCCAAGTCCCTATGTGTCATATTTCTGCCCAGCGGCAAAAATTTGTCCAGACAAATTTTCCAATGCGCACAAACCCCGCCTCAGTGCGACTTCCATGCAACGGTCAAAAATTCGGTTTCACATTTCCGAGAAAGGCTGTGATCAGCAGCAAGATGTAGACTGCCCAAACCCAAATGCGGGTTTTGTCCATGGTGCGGCGCAACGGGATCTCCGTCTCATCGCTAGAGCCTTGCTCCATAACCGCGGCAAGCTGAGCGCCCACCGGCTTAAAGGCGACATCGATCATGATTGCAGCGATAAATATGAAGCCAAACATCAGCGCCTTCCACGCTAGCCAATCCGGCCCTAGAGGCGCGTTCAAGAGCAAACTCTGCCCGCCCAGCCAAAGATAGAAACCGCCGATGATCCAGCGCAGCCAGCCTTCGATCGCACGGTTGCGCGCCGCGCGCGGGGTCATGTCGTGCTTATGCGCGTCCCAAACCAGCCACAGCCAGAACAGCCCGATAATCCAGGCGCCAGCGAGCAGCCAAGTCGGCACGTCCCACCAATTGCCCATATCCACAACGCTAAGCGAGAGCGGCACCATCAGCGCCCACGCGCTGCGCGGGACCATGTCGATCTCCACCAGTAGCTTGAGCAAGGCAATGCGCTGATCGAGCGTGTAATTCTCGCGCATTCGGAAGTGCTGGCCGAGCACGAAGACGCCCACATCTGCGCCCAACCACAACACAAACAGCAGCAAGTGCGCATAAACGATAATCGGATAGGCTAAGTCAGACACGCACAAATCCCCTTAGAAACGCCCCCTAACAAACCAAAAGGGTCGAGCGCAAAAGTGTTGCTCAAACGGCACGAAAAGCGACAGGTTCATTCAATTTGTCCGGACAAATTGCACTTCTTCGCTTGACAAGCAAGAGGTTGTCCGGACAAATTTGCATGGAATGCAGGAGGACAGACCGGCGCAAAGTCGGCCCCACTACTTTCGACCAGAGGAAGGAAAGCGTTTCATGATCCCCACTGATAAGACGAAACTGGCTCTGCTTGGTATGACTTCGGTCATTGCTCTAGCAGCGTTCCCCACCGCCGCCGCGGCGCAGGATGGGGAGGAAGAGGCCGCAGAGGAGCAGCGCGGCGTCGGATCGATCATCGTGACCGCCCAGCGGCGCGAGGAAAGCGTTCAGGACGTTCCCATCGCGATTACCGCCTTCTCTGGCGAACAATTGGAGGCGCGCGGGATTTCCAATGCGCTGGAAGTGGCGGCTTTTGTTCCAAACCTTGTCGGTCTGAACAATACCGGCCTCGGCACAGCCAACGCTTACTATCTGCGCGGCATCGGCAACACGGAGTCAATCGCGACCTTCGATCCGCCAATCGGCACCTATGTCGACGATATCTATCTCTCGCGTCAGAACGCCAACAACCTGTCCTTCTTCGATGTCGACCGGGTTGAGGTTTTGCGCGGTCCGCAGGGCACATTGTTTGGTCGCAACACAACCGGCGGTGCGGTGAACGTCTTTCTTGCAGAGCCGGGTGATGACTTTGGCGGCTTCGCTGAGATTGGCTATGGTGCCTATGAGCGGGTGATGGCCCGCGCCTCGCTCGACATTCCTTTGGCGGACACTTTCGCAGTGAAGGTCTCGGGCTATTATCAGGACGACGAAGGTTACGCGATCAACAGCACCACAGGTGAGCGTACCAATGAAAGCGATGGCTGGGGCGTGCGTCTGGGCCTTCGCGGAGAATTGTCAGACAGCGTGCGCTGGACCGGCTCTTACATCCACACATATGCCGATGCAGCCAATATCTTGAATTTCGACTGCGACCCAGCAGATCCCACCAATTGTGATGGCCGCTTTGTCTCGACGGGCCTGACCCGAGACGGCAATTTCGTGAGCCCTGTTTTCGGTCCGCTTTTGACTGGAGACAAAGCCAATTTCGGCCTCGGCAACGAAGCGACGATGGACTTCGTCTCAAGCAATCTGGAGATTGGGATTGGAGACGACTGGACGGTGAACATCATCACCGGCTTCGTCGACATCAAACAGGATTTCGCGCTCGACTTTGCCGATGGGCGCGGCCTGCCAAGCACCGCGAACCCAGTGCCAGCCGTCACTGGCTTTACCTTCGGAGGCTTCACCATCGCCAATGAAGGCGAGCACACGCAATTCACGCAAGAGATCAAGTTCAACGGCTCGATCGCCAATGGCTTTATCGATGTGGTCGGCGGTGTGTTCTATTTTGATGAGGACAACCGCACCGATTTCGGCGATATTTTCTCCCTGAACCTCGGCCCAGGTGGACCGCCGCCTGACGGCTTCCCACTGGTTCTTGCTGACCGCGTGATTGAGAACACGGCAGAGGCTTGGGCTGGCTATTTGCAAGCCGACTTCAACTTGACTGACGCTCTGACGGTGACGGCGGGTATTCGCTACACTGACGAAGAGAAAACCTTCGCCATCCGTGACAACCGTCCGCGAATTGGCGGCGGCCTGTGTCAGGCGGCAGCGCAATTTGGTCCCTCGACCTGCATTGATACCGCAAACCTCACCGCGACCAATGGGCTCGCCATTCCAACCACGCAATCGGTCGATTTGTGGACGCCGCGCTTTGCGATCAACTACGAGGTCAATCCGGACGTCCTGTTGTTCGCCAGCGCCACGCGCGGCTTTAAGTCAGGTGGGTGGAATGCGCGTGGCACCAACCCGGCAGAGCTTCTGCCCTTTGGTCCAGAAACCGCTTGGAGCTATGAAGCGGGCGCCAAGACAGAGCTGTTTGATCGCCTTTTGCGCTTGAACGTTACGGCTTTCTATCTCGATGTCTCTGACCTTCAGACGCCTTCAGCCTTCGTTCGTGGTGATGGATCGCTCGCTTTCATCACCCGCAACTTTGCGGATTACGAGAACAAGGGTCTGGAGGTCGAAATTACGACTGTCCCCGTCGATGGCCTCAATATCTTTGCCGCTATTGGCTATCAGGACGACAAGTACAATATCGACGCCAACGCGCCCGCCTTGGATGAATTCGGCGTGCAATCGGTCGCCGCTCAGCAGGCTGACTGCCTGACGCAGCTTGCCGCCGGCCTTCTACCCAACACCGCCGGTGCGGATGGCGCTGCGGCTTGCGGCGTGGGTATCGTTGCCCCGGATGGTTCGATTGCAGAGCCGGTGCGCACGCCGGATTGGACTGTCGCTTTGGGCATGACCTACGACGCTGAGCTTGGTGACCTGACGCTTACACCTTCGGTCAACGCAAATTGGCGCAGCGAGAGCGAGACTGGCACCAGCGAAGTGACTTTGTTCGATGGTACGGTGACGGGCCCGAGCGGCGCAACCTTCCCGGCGAACTCGCTGGGTCAAGGCAATCCGATTGTTCCAGCCTCTGGCTCGTTCAGTGAGGACCGCTGGATCGTCAACGCATCGCTGACTTTGAGCTCGATTGCCGGGTGGTCGCTGATTGCGGAGTGCAAAAACTGCTTCGACCAAGAAGCGGTGGAATCGGCACTCGCCAATTACAGCTACCTGAACCCGCCTCGCACCTGGACGATCCGGGCGAAGTTCGACTTCTGATGCTACACAAAGTGACGGCGGCGGTGGCTCTTACCGCCGCCGCCGCTTCTCCTCTTACCGCTGAATCAGCCTCGGACTACGGAGTGGAACCGTGGTCCGAAGTCGTTGTGAGCGTCGCGGATTTGGACAGCAGCGCTGAATGGCTCATCGAAGATGGCGGCTGGCGCGAAGTGAGCGCGGGCGCTGTTTCGGCAAGTGAGATTGCCTATTGGCAACTGCCGATGCAAGCCTCTGCCCAGTACCGAAAGATCTGCGCCGCAGAAGCGATAACCGGCTGCATCCGCTTCATCCGCTTTGACAATGCGGGCGAGCAACGCCCCATCCGTCCGGCAGCGCGTCCTTGGGACACCGGCGGCATCTTCTCGATCATGCTGCGAAGCGAGGACACGCAGGCCCTGTTCGACGCAGCCCTTGCGCGTGGATGGTGGGCGGAGAGCGAACCCTATCGTTTCAGCTTCGGCGGATCGGACCTCGTCAATGTCGTGGTGCGCGGCCCGCACGGGGTGAGCTACGCGCTCTACCAGCGCGAGAATCCGCCTTTCACCGACTTTCCAATCGGCCGATTGAGCCAGGCCTTCAACACAATGCGCATGGTCGCGGACCAGCCCAAGGCGTTGACCTTCTACCGCGACACTTTGGGGTTCGACGTCCTGTTCGACGCCCCCTTCACCGATCCCGAGCCGCGCTCAAACAATTTCTCCGTCCCCGCCAATCTTGCAACGACGCTCGAACGACGCGCTGCTGTCGCCCAGCCGATCCTGCCGGGCGAGACAGGGCGGATCGAGGTGATGCAGTTTGTCGGCTTTGAAGGGCGCAATTTCGCCGCCCACGCCTCTCCGCCCAATTTCGGGATCATCTCGGTCCGCTATCCGGTGCGCGACTTCGACGCCTATCGTGGGGTGCTAGAGGAGTGCGGGGTCGATGCAGAGTATGAAGGCGAAAGCGTGACTATCGCCGCGCTCTCCGCCAGCACCATTCCCACCCGCCTCTTCGCCGTGCGCGATCCCGATGGCAGTCTGACGGAGTTCTATGATGCGCCTTAGCCTAAGCGCCCTGATCGGCGCCGCTCTCGTCGCCACTCCTCTGGCCGCGCAATCAACCGGCGATCCGGAGTTCGACCGTCGCTGGCAGAGCATGCTCGGCGGTGGATACGAGCCGCTCACCATCCCGACCGAATGGTATGATCCCGTGGCGCAGGTTCCGGGCGCAGAGGCACCCGTCGAGACAACCACTGCCGAGGCCGCGGGCATCGCGCCCACCGCTCTCAACGCAGCGGCCGGTTGGGCCGAGACGCAGAACTCTACCGCTCTGCTTGTCGCTCGTGACGGCGAGCTGGTTTTCGAGCGCTATTGGCAAGGCACGAAGCGCGACACACGTTTCAACCCGCAGAGCATGTCCAAAACCGTGCTCGCTATGCTGGTCGGGATCGCGATTGATCGCGGTGAGATTGCCTCGGTCGATGACCCGGTCGGCACATACCTCACCGAATGGGCCGGACAGGCGCGGGGAGATATCACCATCCGCCAGATGCTGTGGATGTCGGCAGGTCTGGAGCAGGGCGATGACGGCTTTGGCTATGCCGTCACACCAGAAAACCCGATTGTACGGCACTCGCTTGGGAGCGACTTTACGCAGCTGCTGTTTTCGTTGGAGCTGACGGACGAGCCGGAAACCGCGTTCGATTACAACAATCAGGTCAACCAGCTGATTGGCGTCATCCTCGAACGCGCGAGCGGGATTGAATATGAGACCATGCTGTCCGAGCGCTTGTGGAAGCCCCTCGGCCTGCGCACCGCTGCAATGCCACTCGACCGCGAGGGTGGATTGGTGCTGACCAGCTGCTGCATCCTTTCTCGCCCCATCGACTGGCTGCGGCTGGGCGAGCTGTTTGTGAGCGGCGGTCGCTATCAGGGTGAGCAAATCGTCCCCGAAAGCTGGCTTGCGGAGATGATCGCGCCCTCACCCGCATATCCCGGCTACGGCTATCAGGTCTGGGTCCACAACCAACGCATCGGCGGAGAGCGTCCTCCGGGGGTTCCACTAGTCCCGTGGCAAAGCGAGGCGTTTGCAAGCAGCCAAGTCATCATCTTCCACGGCCATGGCGGCCAGCGCACTTACGTGATGCCGGACAAGGGCCTCGTCATCGTGCGCGCTGCGCGGGATTGGCCCGATGCATGGGACGACGCTCTGCTGCCAAATGTGATATGGCGCGGGACTGAGCTTGAGGGAGAGACTGAGTGAACGCGACTGGGGATCAAGACAAAGGCCCGAACGAATTTTCGAAGGGCTGGGCGGTTCTGCTCGCAGGTGTCTTTGGCGTCATGTGTGGTGCCTCACCCATTCCCTACAACGTCATCGGCTTCACCGCAGAACCGCTTCAGGCCGAATTTGGGTGGAGCCAGACGCAGATCCTTCTCCCCATCACTCTGTTCGGTGTGATCGCGAGCTTCCTCGCGCCCGTCTTTGGCTGGATGGCGGACCGTTATGGCGTGCGTCCCGTCGCGCTCTGGTCACTCTTCGCTTTTGGCGTGGCGTTCGCGGCAATTTCCCTCACTCCGACCGAGAATACGGCCCAGACGCTCTACATCTATTACGGGTTCTGGGTGGCCGTGGGGCTGGTCGGTATCGGCTCAACCCCGGTCACGTGGAGCCGAGCGATCAATCTGTGGTTCTATAAACATCGCGGGCTCGCGCTCGGGATCCTGCTGATGGGGACCAGCCTTGCCGCCATGATAATCCCGCGCGTCGCGGTGGAGCTGATCCAGGCCTATGGCTGGCGATCGATGTTTGCAGGTGTCGCGATCTTCCCGGCCATTGCGCTTGTCATCGCCTATTTCCTGTTCCGCGAGCCGCACCCTGACGAGCGTCCCAAAGCGATTGAGAGCGACACGGGCAACCTTACCGGAGTGACGCTAGGAGCGGCGCTGAAGGATTATCGTTTCTACATCATATGGATCTCCATCGCGCTGATTGCGGCCGCATTCGGAGGCGCCTTCATCAACATGCCAACCATGCTGCGACTGCGCGGTGTGGATGCGGAAACCGCTGCGAGTGTCATGGGCATTCTGGGCATCGGCATTTTTGCCGGACGACTGATTACCGGCGCTTTGCTCGACCGGTTCTGGCAGGGTTTTGTCGCTTTCCCGCTGCTTTGCCTGCCTGCGATTTCTGCGTGGCTGCTGCTGGGGGATAGCCTACCGTTCATGTGGGCCGCGCTCGCCGGGTTCCTGCTGGGATTTGCGGCTGGAGCGGAGAGCGATCTCATCGCCTATCTCACTGGACGGTATTTCGGGATGGCCAATTACGGCAAGATTTACGGCATGCTCTACATGCCATTCGGCCTGTTCAGCGCCGCCTCGCCTGTGATCTATGCGCAAGTTTACGACCGCACAGGAACCTATGACCCGATGCTTGAGATATCGATCGGCATGTTCATAGTGGGCGGCGGCATATTGCTGTTGCTCGGCAAATATCCCGAGAGCTTCCCTGAAGCTGAAACCGAACCTCCTTCCCCCGCAATGGAGCCCGCCTGATGGCCACCCTAGCCAATGACAACCCGCTCGCCCCTGTTCGCTCTGCCGTCAGTGCGCCCTCGCTGTTGGACGATGCTAAGAACCTCGCGCTGTTCAGCCATGATGTGCTGTCACGCGGCGCGGAGCCGCTCGGCGTCTTCCGCCCTTCAAGTGTCGAGGAACTGGCCGCAGGCGTCGAAGCGGCAACCAAGGCAGGCATCGCCATCGTCCCGCGCGGCGGGGGGATGAGCTATACCAGCGGCTATCTCTATGAAGGTGGCCCGCATCTGCTGGTGGACACAGGCGGCCTCGACCAGATCCTTGACATCAACGAAGAGGACATGACCGTTACGGTCGAAGCAGGCGTCAGCTGGGACAAGCTCCACCGAACACTCCAGCCCAAAGGTCTGCGCGTATATGCTTGGGGCACCCTCTCCGGCATCCGCGCCACGGTCGGCGGCGGGATGAGCCAGAACGGGCTCTTTTGGGGCGCGCGCAATGGCAGCGCGGTGGACAGCGCGATCAGCATGGATGTTGTGCTGGCAGACGGCACGATCCTCTCCACAGGCTCCGAATTCTTCCGCCCCTTCGGCCCTGACCTGACCGGTATCTTTGCTGCCGATTGCGGAGCTTTCGGCGTCAAGGCGCGGGTGACGCTGAAACTGGTGCGCGAGGCGACTGCGTTTGCCTATGGCTCTTTCAGCTTCGACACGCATGACGCGCTTCTAACCGCGATGAGCGCGATTGCGCGCGAGGAATTGGCGGCGGAAAGCTTCGCTTTTGACCCCTTCCTGCAAGCCCAGCGGATGAAGCGCGACACGCTGATGAAGGACGCCAAGCAGCTTGGCAATATGGTCAAGGATCAGGTCAAAACGGGCGGCGTGTTCAAGGCGATGAAGGAAGGCGCGAAGGTTGCGCTTGCAGGGCGTTCGTTCCTCGACGACGTGCCTTTCAGCCTGCATTGCGTGTCAGAGGGTCGCCATCAGGGCGGCGTCGATGCAGACATGAAGCGGATTGAGGAGATTGTGCGCGATGCAGGCGGAAAAGTGGTCGAAAACTCGATCCCAAAAATCCTGCGCGCCAACCCATTCCCACCGCCCAATTCAATTCTCGGCCCCAATGGCGAACGCTGGGTTCCGGTTCACGGTTTCTTGCCACATTCCAAGCTGATCGAGGCGTGGGAGCGGCTGCAAGCCCTTTGGGCGCAAAACTCTCCTGCCATGGAGCATCTTGGCGTTGAAACCGGCGCGCTAATCGCCGCGACCGGCCGCTCTTCCTGCCTGATCGAGCCAGTTTTCTTCTGGCCGGGCGAGCACAACCCGCTCCACCACGAAGCGGTAGAGGCTGACCATATGGCAAAGCTGGAAGCCGCACCCGACAATCCGGAAGCCAGCGCGCTGGTGATGGAACTGCGCGCGCAGGTGATCGACATTTTCCGCGAGATGGGCGCGATCCACCTGCAGATTGCGCGCAGCTATCCCTTGAAAGCGAGCCACGACGCCGCTGGATGGGATATGCTCAAAGCGCTGAAGGCCCAAGTCGACCCAAAGGGATTGATGAACCCTGGCAGTTTGGAGCTGTAAGTGAATTTCGAGCTCGACCGCAGGCGGGCTCTTGTAGCAGGCGCGATCACGGCCATCGCGGCAAACACACCTTTGCGGGCACAGGAGACTGAGAATTTGACCGACACCTCCACCTACTGCGCGATGGCGATGCAGTTGACTGCGCGCTCGCTGGAGCAGTTGCCTGACACAACCGCCGCGCGCGCCGCGATGCTTGATCATATTGCCGAGATCGAAGGCGCGATCCGCACCTCGTCCATCTTCGTCGCGCAATATACGGGCAAGCCGGTCAAGCTAGTGGTGCTGCCCGAATATCTCTTCACCTCCTATCCCGGGCGCATCTCGATCCCCGATTTCGCAGAGCGGGTCGGATGGGCACCAGACGGGCCGGAATATGAGGCTTTGGGCACAGTCGCGCAGAACCTCGGCACGTTCTTGGCCGGCAACGCCTACGAGAGCGATCCGGCCTTTCCGGACTTTTACTTCCAATCCTGCTTCATCGTCGCGCCTTCAGGAGACGTGGTGCTGCGCTATCGCCGCCTCTTGTCGATGTATGCGCCGAGCCCGCATGACGTGTGGGAGAAATATCTCGACACTTACGGTCTGGAAGGCGTCTTCCCGGTCGCGAAGACCGAAATCGGCAACCTTGCAGCGATCGCCTCAGAGGAGATCCTCTACCCCGAAATCGCACGCGCTCTGGCGCTGCGAGGGGCAGAGATATTCTGCCATTCCTCCAGCGAAGTCGGCTCGCCCATTGCCACCAACAAGGACATCGCGAAGCAGGCGCGCGCGTTTGAAAACCTCGCCTATGTCGTCAGCGCCAACACCGCTGGAATCTCTGGCACACCGATGCCGCTTTCGAGCGCGGAGGGGAACAGTCAAGTCGTCGACTGGAAGGGCCGCGTCGTGGCGCAGTCAGGCGACGGAGAGACCTTTACCGCCTTTGCCCCCATCGACCTTGGCGCATCGCGCGAGGCGCGCCGGACCACCGCAATGACGAACTACCTCGCCCGCCAGCGCCCGGCTCTGTTTGCTGAAGCCTATGCCGCCGCTGCCGAGCCGTTCCGCGGACCGGATGGTATGATGGAAGGGGGCGAACCCACCATCCCTGACCGCGCCTATTTCAACCGCGCACAGGACGAAGTGATCGAGCGTCTGATCAAGGCCGGAGTGATCTAATGAAACACCGCAATGTTCGCGGCAAAATCCGCTATTCCTCAATGAAACCGGGGATGGAAGGGCAAGAGCGGGGGCGCGAATGGTTCAACTTTTCGCACCACGCAGATGGCTCAATTATCATGACCGCCCAATGCGAGATTGAGGAGCCCGATCCCACCGTCCTGCGTAACATCACCTGTCATATCGGCCCGGATCGCAAACCCAAGAACTTGCTCGTCCACCTGACATTGGGCGATGAATTCCTAGGCTCGGGATGGATGGCGTATGACGCAGAGAACGGCAAGATTCTATGCGAAAGCCATGGGCCTTCGATCGGGCGCAATTCGGAAAGCCAGGACGCGGTCGAGTTCGACGCGTTCGGAACGCATCCGGTTGTCGGCGATGGCTTTACCACGCGGCTGATGGATGTCAGCCAAGGCCCTCACAAGCGGCGGCTCAAATTTTATCTTCCCTCCCCCGACCATCGCGGAGCGAGTGCACCCCAGATCGCCTATCTCGAAATGACGATGGAATATGTCGGCGAGGAGGCGAGGACAGTTGAAGCCGGAACCTTCCAATGCCGCCACTATCGCTATGTCGATGAAAGCGACGAAGGCATGGGCGGCACGCGGCACCCCGATTTCGACATGTGGGTGACGGCCAATGAGGACAGCGTTCTCGTCTATGGCTCAATCGATGGGTATATGATGAACCGGTACGAGCTCGTTGAGCTAGAGCGCTGATGGCGTCCAGCCCGGCGCAATACTTGGCAGACTAACCGCGCTCTAGTCGCGCTTCATTCTCTGGGCGTAGAGCGCTGCTCAGCCACCTGCACCATAACCTTGCCCATATGCGCGCCGCTTTCGAGATGCTCGTAGGCCGCGCGCGCATCGTCGATGAAGAATTTCCGGTCGACGAGGGTTTCGACGCCCTTCTCGCCCATCACTTTGAGCGCCGCTTCAAACATCCCGCGATGCCCGCTGGTGATGCCCTTGATGGTGATGTTCTTGCCGAGGATCGCGCCTTGGCCAAAATCACCCTTGTCTTGCGGGGACCCGGAGAGAGCGCCCAGTGTCCCGATGCGGCCTTCGACAGCGGTAGCAGTGAGAGTCTGCTCAAACTCGCCGAAGCCAATCGTGTCGACAACGACATCCGCGCCGCGTCCGCCTGTGGCCTCCAACAAAGCCGCGCCCCAATCGGGCCGGTCCTTGTAATTGATGGTGTAATCCGCGCCCATCTCGCGCGCTTTGGCGAGCTTCTCGTCGGACGAAGACGTGATCGCAAATTCGCAGCCGAGCGCCTTGGCGAGTTGCAGCGCATAGATCGAGACACCGCCCGTGCCTTGCGCCAGCACCAGCTTGCCGGGAGCAGCTTCTCCGAAGGCGACCATGGCGTGCCATACCGTCCCCGCGACCACAGCCAGCGTCGCCGCCGCCGCATCGCTGACGCTCTCGGGCACCTTAATCGCGGCCTTGGCGGGGAGGACCACTTTCTCGGCGAGCCAGCCATCCATCGTGACGCCGACATCGCGCCCGAAGATGTGGAAGCCAAAGCCCGCTTCCGGATCCCAATCGACAAAATTCGCCGCAACCACACGGTCGCCCACTTCGAAGCCAGAGACACCCTCGCCCAAAGCCTCGATCACGCCGACACCATCGGTCAGCGGAATGCGATCCTCGGGCAGGTCGGTACCGTATGCCCCTCGCAGTATCATCAGGTCGCGGTAGTTGAGCCCTGCAGCGATCACAGAGACAAGGACCTCGCCCTCGCCCGCCACAGGCGCGTCGCGTTCGACCATGCGCAGGCTCTCTATGCCCCCACGCGGTCCGATTTCCCATGCTTTCATAGCGCTCATGCCTCCCGGACCGGCGCAAAGACGCGGTCGATGAATTCCTTCACCTTCGCTTCTTTGTCGACTGGCTGGCCGCTCTTGGTTTCCTCAAGCGCAAGCAGACGCTCCTCCTGAACCCAGACTTCTTGCGCGAGGTTCAGCACCACCGCAACAAAACGATCCATGCCGGGATCGGCGAAGAAACGCGGGTTGCCCTGATCGTCGTAAAGGCTGGGCGGGGCGTCTTCGGGGCGCAGCTTCTCGCTCATCGCTTAAACGCTCCATAGCCATACCACATGACCCCTTCGGCGAGGCGTCCTGTCGTCTGCTGGCCAACGCCTTCAGCGCGGTCACCGCTCGCGGCTTCGCGCACCGCATCCTCGCCATAGATGCCGATGGAGGGCACGACGAATTCGAAGAAATCATCGGCGCCAAAGCCCGCCCGCTCGCAAATTTCCACCGGCACTTCGTCGCGGTAGCCTTTGTAATAGGGCTCGTTGTTATAATAGCTGTCCCAGTCGAGGTAGAAGCCCTCAAACGCGCCCATCTGGGCGTTGGGCGGCAGTTCCATATGGACGACCAGCCCGCCGGGCTTGAGCACGCGGTGGGCCTCCTCGAAGCACTTGGCGCGCTGCTTCTTTGACAGTTCATGGAGGAACATGCTCGACCACACGACGTCGAAGCTTTCATCCTCAAAGGCCAGATCGTCGGCGCACATCTGTCGGAAATCGACCGCCTGTCCCTGCATCTTCGCGCGCGCTGAGCCGTATGCGAGCGGGCCGGGAGCAGCGTCAATCGCAACCACTTCGGCCTCCGGATAGGCCTGCTTCCACGGCAGCGTGTTATGGCCGATGGTGCAGCCGGTATCGAGGATGCGTTTGGGCGCGAAGTCAGGGAAGCGCTGCTTGATATACTGGCTCATCGAGAGGCCGATATCGTCCAGATTGGCGCCCATCAGCCCCATCGAGAACACGGCGAGGCCCCGGTCATAGACCGCGCCTGCTTCAAGCGAGTCCGCCCCGCGCGTGTAGCTGCCCGGCATCAGGTGGACGTCGATCGCGTGGACGTTCTTGGGCACGTCGAGATCGGGGTTGAGGGTGAGCGAGCCTGCTGCACCGCTCGCTTTAGCAGCCTCTGCTGCGAGCCGGTCGGCTTCGCGCTCAACGCTGTCGGCGACGCTCGCCCAGACCATCTTTTGCGCCTGCACACGCATGGCGGAGTAGATGTTGAAGGCCGGGTCGCCGCGCAGCGCCTGATGCGCCTCGCGGCTGGTCTCGGGATCGCGGCCATGCTCCTTGCGGAAAGCAGGCGCGGCACGCCGTTCATAGGCGTTCGCCATATCGCCGGCGAGATCGTTCAGGATCAGGCTGCGAATGCCCGAGGTAAAGCGCCCGCGCGCGATCTCATCCGGCGTCGCATCCGCCTTCATCGGGTGTTGGAGTTCGACTGTCATTGTGCGTCTCCTGCTTGCTCTTGAGGGGCGTTGGGGCCGACCACCGGCACCTCCAATTGAGGGACATCCGGGTCGGAGAAATCATGGGTGAAGCGCGCATCCCCGACCTTGCCGACCAAGTCATCGCGCAAAGGCGCTTCGGCATAGATTGTGACGGTGTAGTCGCCCGCACTCGTCGGCTCCTGCCGGATGCCGATGATCTCTTCCTGATAGACTTTCGAGTTCCAGAAGGCGCGCGCGTTTTCGATACAGGGGAAGCGGACCGTAAGGTTCACATAGTCGGGCTCGACATCGCCCTCGAAGACCTCCAGAGGGCGGGGCACATTGACGTAATAGCCGCCCAGCTCTTGGTAGATCTCACTCTCAGCAATTGCGGCGGCGTATTGCCCCATTCGTGCGCGGTCGAGCGTGCGGCCTTCGATCACCATGTAGACCGGCTGGTCGCAGGTAGAAACGGGTGGAGGCGGCGCTTCGCCGGGGCCGATGCCTTGCAGAGCCATCAGAATTGCAGCCGAAATCATGGGGCCTCGATCCTCCATTCATCACACAAAGTGCGCTTCCACGGCTTCCCGTCCTTGAACCATTGCCAGGTCCGTGCGCGGCTCTGGCCGTCGGGCGCAATGTTGATCATCTCAATGTAATAAGCGCCCGGCTCGTCAATTCGATCCAGCTTGAGCATCAGTGTGTCTTCGGCCGTCTGCCAGCAATAGCCGCTGAAGCGATCCGTATCCCAGACAAGCCGCTCACCTTTGAGCTTGCCGCCGAACTCGTAGACCGCTGTCTCGCCGTCTTCCCAAGAAAGCCAATTGTGCTGGATGTAGTGCCACTCGCCCGTGTCGGGAAACTCGCAATGGGTTTTCACTTTGTGTGCATCGAGCAAGCCGCCATCGGCGTCAAAGTGGCGATACCAGCCGTCCCACCAGCCATCATGGTCGAGCATGGCGGGCATCACCGCTTCGAGAGCCGCACGGTTGCTCACCCCTGCTGGCCTTCCGCATAGGCATGGATCGGCAACGGATCGCCCGTCTGGCGGATCATCGCCTGTTCGCGCAAGTAGCGCAGCATGCCGCTATCCCCCATCCGGCTCGGCCCCAATCCGGAGGCCTTGCGCGACACGTTGGCCGCATCGCCCACCATAGAGGTCAACGCACCATCTTGCAGCGATATAGCGCCTGCATCGAGCTTGGCGCCGACTGCAGCCGCCTCCTCCAGCGACCCTGCCAAGACCGCAGCCGAAAGGCCGTATTCGGAGTCGTTAGCTTGGGCGATGGCGCCATCTAAATCGTCATAGACCGTCACGGGCAGAACCGGGCCAAAGGTCTCCTCCCGCATCACCGCCATGTCGGGCGTGACCCCGCTCAAGATCGTAGGTCGCAGATATTTGCCGCCGCCCAAGGTTTCGACTTCGCCGCCGGAGAGAACCTTTGCACCGTTCGCTTTGGCATCGTCGATCTGGGACTGGACCTTGTCCGCTTGGGCAGGGAAGATGAAGGGCCCCAAATGCCCGGTATTGGGATCAGGATGGGTGATCCCAACCTGCTCGGCGCCCGCGATCAGAGCCGCCATGAAGGGCTCCGCGATCTCCTGCGCCACATATATCCGCTCGATCGACTGGCAGGCTTGTCCGGTCGCAACGATGCTCGCGCGTAGGGCCACACCGGCGGCCCATTCGGGATCGGCGCTGGCGGTGATGATCATCGGGTCTTTGCCGCCTAGCTCCAGGTTCGCGGGGATCAGCTGGCGCGCGGCGGCCTGTGCCACTTTGCGGCCTGTCGCGGTGGAGCCGGTGAAGCAGACATAGTCGACTTCCTCGATCAGCGCTTGGCCCACTTCCGGCCCACCCATGACGTAGGCGAGCGGGAGTTCAGGCACCTGCGCCAAGACATCGCGCATCGGCTCGACGAAACGCGGCGTGACTTCGCTAGGTTTCACCAACGCAGCACAGCCCGCCATCAGGGCAGGCACGGCGTCGATATGGCTGAGGATGACAGGGAAGTTCCACGGCGCGATCGCCCCGAAAAGCGGATAGGCACTGTACTCGGTGACGATCTCGATGCCCGGCGTTGCGGAGGGTTTGGGGTCACGGTCTAGCCTTGCAAACAGTTCAGGCCCGCGGACAGCCCAGCGCCGGATATTGCCGGCCGCACCCTGTACCTCAATCCACGAAACCGCGCCGCGTCCGGTATCGATGGTGAGCGCGGCGGCGATTTGCGGAGCGGCGGCCTCCATCGCGTCGGCGAAGCGCGTCAGGACGGCAGCACGTGCCTCGGCCCCTATGGCTTCCCACGCAGGTTGGGCCTCGCGCAAACGCGCAGCCTCGGCGGCGATTTCCTCGCGGGAAGTGACCGCGAAGGTGTAATCCGCCTCGCCGGTGCGGGGATTGCGTGCTTTCATCATTGCTGGCTCTTCCACTCCGCCACAATCTCTTCGCCGGTCGCGATCCATGCTTCCTCGCGGCCCGCCAGATCAGCCAGCAGCTCTTCCAAAGCGCCGATGCGATAGGGCAGACCCATGATATAAGGCGTCAGATGGATCGGTAGCATCCGCCCGCCTCCCTTCGTGTAGGCCGTGCCCTTGGCCTCCGCCGCCAGCCAGTCGAAGGCGTCCCGCATCATCTGCGCCCAGCCCTCGGCCGAATGCTGCTGCGTCGCGACGATCATGCGGTCGGACAGTTCGGTGTTGAGCGGCAGGTTGGTGAGGCCGTTCTTGAAGGCGTAGGGCAGCTCGTCATTCACCCAGTCGCAGGTGTAGGCGAGGCCGTGCTCGGCGAGCAGATCCGCCGTGCGCCAGCTTTGCGAACGCGCGATGGAGAGCCAGCCTTTGGGTTTGACGCCGCTCGCTTTCTCCAGCCGAGAAAGGCTGTCGGCGACCAGTTGGCGCTCTTCCTCTTCGGGCAGATCGGAGGTGATGGTGCCGTTCATGTCGGTCGAATGCGCGATGATCTCGTGACCATCGGCGCGCACCGCTTCGATCAGCTGCGGATAGCGTTCTGCCACCGCAGCATTGATCGCGAAGCTCGCCTTAACGCCCGCCGATCTGAACGCGTCCAGCATCCTCCAGACGCCGACGCGATTGCCATAATCGCGCACCGTGTAGTGGCGGTAGTCGGGATACGGCGTGACCATATGGCCGGGCGCGCGGAAGGGTGTATCCTCCGGCGTAATCGGAAACCATTCGAGGCTGACGCACAGCCACACCGCGACCGATTTGCCTTGCGGCCAAGCGACCGGAGCCCGCGCGTGCATGTTGGACCAGTCATAATAGTCGTGATCGTAGCCTTCGCGGCGATGCGGGTAGGTGGTGTATTTGTCGGGGAGGGTCATTGCGCCGCCCTCCAATGATCGACGATTTCGCCAGCTCTTGCCTTCCAGCAGCGGGGGTCAGCGGCGATGTGGGCAAGCGCCTCTTCGAAAGGCCCGATCCGGTGCGGTTGGCCGATCAGATAGGCGTGGAGAGGAATGCACATCACCGTGCCTGAACCCGTCCGCTCGCCCTCCTCTGCCAAGCGATCAAATTGCTGGATCAGACTGTCAGCATATTCGCGGCCCGACATGCCATAGACGTTGAAGCCATAGTGATCGTTGACCTCGAGACTATAAGGGATCGAGGCGAGCGCGCCTTTGGCGACCTTCACATCCTGCACCTGATCGTCGTGATAGAGGTCGCAGGTATAGGTGAAGTCATACTCCGCCAGCAGGTCGAGCGTGCGCGGCGTATGGGTCAGCGCGGGAGCGAGCCAGCCGCGAATGCGCTGTCCGGTTGCGCGCTCGACCGTCGCAATTAAATCCTCGATAATGTGGCGTTCTTGAGCCTCAGACATGCCGTAGGAATAGCGCGTGTTGTAAATGCCGTGGCTGAAGAACTCCCAGCCGCGCTCAACGCCGTCGGCGACAACCTCTGGGTGGTGGTCGCACAGGGCCACCGAGAGACTGACCGAACCGGGAAACCCATAACGACTCATCACATCGGCCATGCGCCAGTGGCTCACGCGGTTGGAATGGTCGCGATAAGAATAGCCGACCACATCGGGATGCGCCTTGGACCAGCTTTTGCGGTGCGGATTGGCGGGCGGGTCGATCTCGTAATATTCGAGGTTCGGCGCGACCCAGACTGCGCAGGTCTTCCCTTCCGGCCAGGCCAGCTTGGGACGGTCTTTGTAGGCGTGATATTCGTAGAGCCCGGGATCGGGCTGGCCCTCCTGCATCAACGCGCCTCCAGCCAGTCAATCACCGCCTGCACAGGCTCGACATCGGCATATTTGAGCTGAAGGTCGGTAAGGTTGGCGAAGTGATAGCTTTCATGCTTGTCAGCACAGGTCTCAATCGGAACGATGGTGCGGTATCCGTGGCTAAGCGCATCCACTGCTGTTGCCCGAACACAGCCGCTGGTCGAACCACCAGTAACCACCACCGTGTCAACGCGGTGGAAGGTTAGGTAGCTCGCGAGCGGCGTCTCGAAAAAGACGCTCGGCATGCGCTTTGTGAATTGCAAGTCGTCCGGCTGGATGTCGCAGCGCGGGTCGAATGCGTGGCGCTCTGAGCCATATTTGATGTTCTGCAAGCTGTCTTCCGTATCGGTCCGTGTGCCCCAGACTCCGGCGTCAGCAGCGTCATCCTTGTAAGCCACGCGGCTCCAGATCACCGGCATGCCTTTGGCGCGGGCGAGCGAACTGATCTGGTTGATATAGTCGATCTGTTTGGGATCAGTCTCGTAAGCCGTCTTGAACATATCTGTGCGAGTGTAGGCCTGCTGTACGTCGACATTCACAATCGCAAGTTTCTCGCCAAAGCCGAATTTCTTGCGCGCGGGGTTGGCCATCACCTCTTCAAAAAGCTGGCGGGCACTCTTGCCGTCTTCGACCATTTTCGTGCCGATCCATTCGCTCATGTATTACGTCTCCGTTTTCGAGCTTTGACACTCTTTGGGCTTTGACAGGCCACAATAAAGTTGCGTAGAGGCTTGTCGAGCAAAATTTGTCCGGACAACTTTTGAGGCCGCTTTGACCCCCACCATCACCCGGCACGTCCTAACCATTCCTGCTGCTGGACCGGACCGGCCAGCGCGCAAGGTCCATTATCGCCGCTGCGGTAAGGGGCCGATGCTGCTGATGGTGCACCAAAGCCCCCGGTCGAGCGCCGAATATGCCGATCTCATGCGCAAATGGGGCGAGCATTTCACGTGTGTTGCGCCCGATTCACCGGGGTTCGGACAAAGTGATCCTTTGCCGGGTCAACCCGAGATCGCCGAGTTCGCCGATGCCCTGGGCGAATTTCTCGATTGCCTCGGTGTCGAAAGCTGCCCCGCCTACGGTTTTCATTCGGGCGGGATCATCCTTGTCACGGCTCTAAAACGCCATCCGGAGCGGTTCTCCGCCCTTGCCATTGGCGGCTATGCAATCTGGAACGAGGAGGAAATGCGCATCTTCGGAGAGCGCTATCTCCCCGAGTTTCACCCGTCCGATTATGGCGAGCATCTGACATGGCTGTGGAACCGGATGCTGGAGCAGAGCTGGGTCTTCCCGTGGTTCGACACGAGAGAGCAAGCGCGGCTTTCGGTCGCCCATGCGGACATTGCGCGAGTGTCGCAGGCGGTTTCCGAGATGCTCGATGCGGGCAACGCCTATCAAGCGGGATATGGAGCGGTGCTGCGCGCGCCGCGTGACATTCCGCCCGTCGACGCTGACGTGCCGCCCTGCCTCATCACCGCTTACAATGGCGATCCCCTGCAAGCACATCTCGACCGGTTGGGCGATATGCCGAGTGGGTGGGAAGCGCGGCCCGTGGCAACGCCTGCGGACCATCAGGCCGAGAGCCTAGCCTTCCTGCAAGCTCGCAGCGAGGGGGACGACTGTCCCGACTTGGCCGAGGATGCGGACGAAGGCTGGCTCGACGTCGACGGCTCGCTGATCCACTGGAAGGGCGAGAGAGGGGGCGAGCTTATCCTCCACGGACCCGCTGGTGAGATGGCAGAGCCCGGCGCTGGCGAGATTGCCATCGACGTGCCCGGACATGGCTTCTCCGACAATGCGCAGGACATGGCCGCGACGGTCAAGGCCTTCGGCGAGGCCGTAGGTGCCTCCGATACAGTGTGGCCCGCCGCGCCCGCTGGAGACCCTGAGCTGCTCTACCCCGACATGACGCCCGACCGTTTCGGCCAATACCTCCAGCGCGCCTGGGCCTGTGCGCGGGCCGAGGTGTTCTTCGAACCATGGTATGAAGCCTCTGCTGTAAACGCGATCCCGCTCGACGAAGCCAAGCTCGACCCCCACGTCCTTCACGCTCGCGCGCGCGCTCGCATCCGCGCCGGCGATGCCGCGCGGCGCTGGCATGATACACTGATCACACTCAACGGAGCCTCCTGAAGATGACCACTTTCGCTGAATTCTCCGAACGCATGCCGCTGCTCGCCCGCCACGAGGGGGTCTGGGACGGCACCTATTCCTACTTCAACGCCAAGGACGAGCTTGTCGACCAGCATGCCAGCCGCCTGCTATGCCGGATGACGGGGGAGGACGCGATCCCCTATCACCAGACCAACCACTACACTTGGCCGGACGGCAAAACCGAAGTGCGCGACTTCCCCGCGACCTATCGTGACGGGCGCATCTGGTGGGACAATGAGCTGATCCAGGGCTGGGCCGCTGAAGTGCCGCTTGACGAATATAACCGCACAATGATGCTCTATTGGCAGCGCACTGGCGATCCTTCGCTCTATCTCTATGAGCAGATCCAGATCTCTGACGATGGCCAGAACCGCTGCCGCACATGGCACTGGATCAGGAACGGAGCGCTGGAAACGCGCACCGCCATTCAAGAGACGTTTGTGACCAAGGACTGGCGCGCAATTGATGCGGAGATGAAGGCGAACGCCTAGATTAGGAAACATGCCGAAGACGCTTTTCGAGAAGATCTGGGACACACACCACGTCGCCAAGACGGCAGGTGGTGCATCTCTGATTGCGATCGACCGCGTCTTCCTGCACGAACGCACCGGAGCGGCGGCTCTCGCCCGCATGGCCGAAATGGGTCGGACAATTGTCGACCCTGCGCGCGTTTTTGCGGTGATGGACCACATAGTCGATACACGCATTGGGCGCGGGGACAGCACTCTGATGCCAGGTGGAGAGGGCTTCATCACCGAAACCCGCGCTGCCTGCAAAACGGCCGGTATCACGCTCTTCGACGTGAATGACCGCGACCAAGGCATTGTCCATGTCATTTCTCCCGAACAGGGCATCGTCCTGCCCGGCTGCACGCTGGTCGCGCCCGACAGCCACACCTGCACGCAAGGCGCATTCGGAGCGCTCGCCTGGGGGATCGGCTCGTCAGAGGCAGAACATGCGATGGTGACGGGAACCTTACGGCTCGACCGACCAAAGACGATGCGGGTGACTTTTGAAGGCGCGGCGCCAGCAGGCGTGACACCCAAGGACATGATCCTCGCTCTCATCGCAGGCCATGGCGCAGGCGGAGGGGCCAGCCATGTGGTTGAGTTTGCAGGCGAAGCCGTACGTGCGCTCGACATGGAAGGGCGCATGACCCTGTGCAACATGGCGACCGAGTTCAGCGCGATGACGGGACTGGTAGCGCCGGATGAAGTGACGTTCGAGTATCTCGCCGGACGCACCTATGCGCCGGAGAGCTTTGATGAGCCCTACTGGCAATCGCTTCATTCCGACCCCAATGCCGGGTTCGACCATGAGATCGTTATCGACGCGGCATCTTTAAGGCCAATGGTCAGCTGGGGCACCAGTCCCGAGCATACTGTCGCGGTTGACGCGACCGTCCCAAATGGCCCCACCCGCGCACACGACTATATCGGCCTTGCTGCCGGAGCGAGCATCGCCGGCACCCCGCTGACCGCCGCCTTCATAGGCAGCTGCACCAATGCGCGGCTCTCCGATCTGAGGCGCGCGGCGGCGATCCTGAAAGGCCGCCGCATTTCGCCTGCCATCACCAAGGCGCTGGTCGTCCCCGGATCGCTGAGCGTGAAACGCGCGGCGGAGGCCGAAGGGCTGGACCGCGTGTTCGAGGACGCCGGTTTCGAGTGGCGGATGAGTGGGTGCAGCCTTTGCTTTTATGCAGGGGGAGAGGGCTTTGACCCTGGCGCGCGCGTCATCTCCTCGACCAATCGCAATTTCGAAGGCCGCCAGGGCCCCGGCATCCGCACCCATATCGCCTCCCCCGAAACGGTTGCGGCCAGCGCACTCGCAGGCGTCATCACAGACCCGCGCGACTATCTGGCCGTAGAGGAGGCCGCAGCATGAGCGCTTTCCCGCAGCCTCTCAATGGCATTGGCGCGCCGATCCCCGGACCGCAGCTCGGCGACAATATCGACACCGATACAATCATCCCTAGCCGCGAAATGCGCTCGACGGGCCGCGACGGGCTGGCGGACGGAATGTTCGCCCCTTGGCGCTATACAGACGCCGATGCACGGACCGAGAATCCCCGCTTCTCGCTCAACCAGACCGCCTATCGCGGCGCGCCGATCCTTGTCGCAGGCAGCAATTTCGGCTGCGGGTCGAGCCGTGAACACGCCGTCTGGGCGCTCGCCGAATATGGCGTGAAAGCGGTGTTGGCGGAGAGCTTTGCGCCGATCTTTCATGGCAACGCATTGCGCAATTTCATCCTGCCGGTGACGCTGGAGCGGAACGTGCTGGAAGCACTGGCCGGGCGGGAGATCACCATCGACCTCGCCGCGCAGACTGTCTCGGGCAAAGGCATGGAATACCCCTTCACAATCGAGGCTGAAGCTAAGCATATGCTCAGCGAAGGCCTCGATGTCATCGACCTCACCCTCACACAGAAGAGCGCGGTCGCGGACTGGACCACGGCCGACCGCGCGGCGCGCCCCTGGATCTATCTGGAGCCCACCCAATGACCGAAATCCTCATTTCCGAAGTCGGCCCGCGCGACGGGTTGCAGAGCATTGACCGGGTCATGCCGCTTGAGGCCAAGAAGGCTTGGATCGCCGCAGAGGCCGCAGCAGGCGTGAAGGAGATCGAAGTGGGCAGCTTTGTGCCCCCCAAGCTCCTCCCGCAAATGGCTGACACCGCCGAGCTGGTGGCCTTCGCCAAGGGCATTGATGGCCTGACCGTTGTCACCCTAGTTCCCAACGCCAAGGGCGCGCAATTTGCCGCCGATGCGGGCGTTGATGGGATGAGCATCCCCTTCTCGATGAGCGAGACCCACTCAATCAAGAATGTGCGCAAAGACCACCCCGCTATGCTCGCTGAGATCGCGGCAGCGGCAGCAATCGCGAAGGATCACGGCATCCACTTCGCCGTCGGCCTCTCCACAGCCTTCGGCTGCACGATGGAGGGCGCGGTGGCGCAGGATCAGGTCGTCCGGCTAGCCGCGCAAGCCGCAGAAGCGGGCGCGCAGGAGTTCAGCCTTTCAGACACGACGGGCTATGCCGATCCCGCCCAAGTCCGCCGCCTGACCCGCGCTGTGAAGGCCGAGGTCGGCGACGACATGCTCACAACGCTCCACCTGCACAACACGCGCGGCCTAGGCCTTGCCAATGTGGTCGCGGGGCTGGAGGAAGGGATCACCACCTTCGATGCTTCGCTCGGCGGTCTGGGAGGCTGCCCATTCGCGCCGGGGGCCTCAGGCAATCTGGTGACGGAGGATCTGGTGCTGATGCTCAATTCGATGGGCTATTCGACCGGCATTGACCTGGAGGCGTTGCTAAAAGTCCGCTCAATCATCGAGGAAGCGTTACCCGGAGAGCCGCTTTATGGCTTCACTCCGGATGCCGGACCGATGCTGGATTACAAGGAAAGGGCTGCGGCATGAGCACCTCTCCGCAACCCCTCGCCGGGATCAAAGTCGTCGAGTTCACCCACATGGTCATGGGGCCAACCGTGGGCCACATCCTCGCAGGCCTTGGCGCAGAAATCGTGCGGGTCGAGCCGATGGGCGGGGATCGGACGCGGCGCTTGAAAGGATCAGGCGCGGGCTATTTCCCGATGTATAATCGCGGCAAGCAGTCGATCTGCTTGAATTTGAAAGACGAGGGCGGCTTGAGCGTCGCCAAAGACCTGATCGCGGGCGCGGATATACTCGTTGAGAATTTCCGGCCAGGCGCGCTCGACCGGCTTGGGCTTTCGTATGAGGACTGCGCGAAGCTCAACGAACGGCTGATCTATTGCAGCGAGAAGGGCTTCCTGCCCGGCCCCTATGAACAGCGCACCGCTCTGGACGAGGTCGCGCAGATGATGGGTGGGCTTGCCTATATGACCGGCCCTACGGGCAAGCCTCTGCGCGCAGGCGCGAGCGTGATTGACGTCACTGGGGGCATGTTCGGCGTCATCGGTGTGCTCGCAGCGCTCGAAGAACGCCACCGGACGGGCAAAGGGCAGAAGGTCTCGGCCTCCCTGTTCGAGACCACGATCTACCTCGTCGGCCAGCACATGGCGCAATATGCCGTCACCGGCACACCCGCCGCACCCATGCCTGCCCGCGTCTCTGCCTGGGCGATCTATGACGTGTTCCAGACCAAGGACGATCCGGTTTTCATCGGCGTTGTTACCGATGCCTTGTGGGAGAAGTTCTGCAAGCTCTTTGCACTGGACGAATTGTGGGCTGACGAAAGCCTGCGGGAGAACAACGCTCGCGTCGATGCGCGCGACCGCATTCTGCCGGTGATCCGCGAGCTGATCGGGACGATGACGGCGCAGGAAGTGATCGCGAAGCTCGACGGTTCTGGCCTGCCCTTCGCGCCCATTGGCAAACCGCAGGACATGTTCGACGATCCGCATCTGGCAGAGGGCGGACTAGAGGATGTGACGCTCGACAATGGCACTGAAGTCCGTCTGCCTACCATCCCGCTGGAGATGGACGGCAAGCGGATCGGCTCTCCGCAGCGCCTTCCGACACCGGGCGCAGATACCCGCGACGTGCTCTCTTCGCTGGGCTATGACGAGGCTAAAATGGAGGCGCTGCTTGAGGCTGGCGCGGTAGGGGAGAACCAATGAGGAAGATGATCCGGTTCGTCTTAGTCGGAGCGTGTGCGACAGCGCTCTCGGCCTGCGTAGTCAACGTGCGCGGGGATCGCGGCGCAGACGGCTCGCCCGGAACCTCAGCCGCCGCGCCCGAGGACGCCGGGATCGACGCGCCCGATGCGCGCATTCCCACCGATGTGCGCCGCTCTACCATCATCGTGCGCGACATTGAGAACTCGCTGAAGCTCTACCGCGATGTGATCGGATTGCAGGTCAATTACGACACCACCGTCACCACGTCCGGCGTCGCTCTACCCGCCGGAGAACCGGGCGCTACCGCGCGGCTGGTGCTGCTCAATTCGAACGATCCGTGGGTCGGCTGGGTCGGGCTGATGGAGTGGATCGATCCCGCCATCCCGGCGCAGGACTATCCCAAGCGGATGGGACCAGGCGATGTCGTCATGGTGCTCAACACCGACGATGTCGAAGGACGCTGCGAGGCGGCCAAGTCCGTGCCCGGCGTGACCTTCACAGCAGAGCCGCGCTTGCAGGTCTATCCCGGACGCGATGGCGGGCCGGATATCCGCGTGATGGGGTGCAATTTCTTCGACCCCGATGGCATCCTGATCGAGCTGAACCAGATTCTTCAGTAACGCTAGATCACGAAATCGAGTGCCTCTGGCAGCTTGCTACGATGCGTCACCATGCGCCCGTGGAGCGTCGTGATCTGGCGGCTGCCGGTCTTCACGAACAGGAACGGGAAGACGCCGTGCAGCACACAGGCGCATCCGCCCGCAATCATGCGGATACCAAAGCCGCACGCATGGGCGAGGTGCTCCCAGTAGCTTTCGCCGACAGATACGGGGTGGTCGGTGAAGGCTTGTCTGAGCGGCATTGAGATATCCTTTTTGCAAAATGGCGAGCCTTGCAGTGTGTTTAGCGCACCGAACGCGGGATTTTCTCCCAAAGTCACTCGCATTTTAGCCTGAATTGGGATAATATTGCGCATATGAGTGTTTCGATAGAACTGGATGATCGCGACTGGGCGATCCTTGGGCTGATCCAGCGCGATGCGACGCTGTCGCTGCAAGCCATCGCTGACAACGTCGGGCTGTCGGCCAATCCATGTTGGCGGCGGATCAAGCGGATGGAGGAAGCGGGCATTATCGCGCGGCGGGTCGCGCTGCTCGACCCAGCGCTGGTGGGCTCTGGCACCTGCGTTTTCGTCGCGATCCGCACGCGGCGGCATGATGCAGACTGGCTCGAGCAGTTTCACGCCGCGATCGAGCGGATTGAGGAGATTGTCGAGTGCCACCGGATGGCGGGCGATATCGACTATTTGCTGAAAGTGCGCACCAGCGACATTGGAGGCTATGATCGCATCTATCAGCGCCTTATCCGCCGCGTTCCGGACATCGCCGATGTCACCGCGAGCTTCTCGATGGAGGAGATGAAGGTGACTACTGCGCTGCCCCGACCAGTCTAACCCAGCACCATCGTTGTCACCGCCAAAGCCGCGCCAAACGACCCCAAAGTCGCCGCCAATACCGGAAGCAAAGGCCGCCATCCCGCGCCGATCAGCATCGCCAATTGCGTGCGCATGGCGGTGGCGATGACGGCGAGGAGGAGCAGGAATTTGGATACCTCCAACCCCTGCACCGCGACAACCTGCGGCAGGGTGACAAAGCTGTTCACCACCACCAACGCAAGGAAGCCGAGGATGAACCACGGAACGCTGATTCGCTTCCACGCGGGTACGGCCTTCTTGTCCGCTCCACTTTGGCCCAGCCACAGCGCGATCACAGCCACCAGAGGCGCCAGCAAAGCGACGCGCGCCAGCTTGATAACGGTCGCCTGTCCGCCCGCCTCATCCGAGATCGAATAGCCCGCGCCAATCGCCTGTGCGACATCGTGGATCGAGGAGCCGACGAGATAGCCCGCCTGCGCCTCTGTTAGGCCGAGCGCAAAAGCAAGCGCGGGATAGGAGGCCAGAGCCAGCGCGCTCGCCAAAGTCACGCCCACCAGCGTCAGCGTAAAACGCGCCTGATCCAGCCGGTTACGGCCAACCACGCTGTAGAGCGCGAGCGCTGCCGAAATCCCACAAATCGCGGTCGCGCCGCCTGCGAGCACGCCGGCATAGCGCCCCTGCCCCGCGAGCTTAGCGCCCAGCATTCCGCTACCAAACGCCACCGCCATGATCGCAAGCAATCCAGCAAAGGCAGCCCATCCCAGCTCCGCAATCTGCATCAGCGAAACCTGCAATCCGAGCAGCACGATCCCCACCCGCAGGAAATGCCGCGATACGAAATCGAGGCCCTCGCCCAGCGCCGGATGCTCGGCCAGAAACGCCAGAGCCAGACCCAGCAGCAACCCTGCAAGGATCGCAGGAAAGCCATATTGCTCGGACAGCCACAAGGCTGCGAAGGCCACAATCAACGCAGTCGCAATCCCCGGCACCAGCGCACGAAGAGCAACACGGCGGGGGGCCTGCGCCTCCTCGACCTGATAGAATTCACCGAACAGGTCTCCGGCGTAAAGATTGGGATCGGGTTTGCGTGTCGCCATTGGCGCGAGGCTCTAGGCGGAAATGTCCGGTCCGTCGATCAGCAAGACCTGCACGTCGGCCAATCCCTCGCGCAATTTCTTTGCCTCGGCATATTCCGGGCTGTTCCAGAACGCCTTTGCCGCATCGCGGTCGGGCCATTTGGAGATCACCATACCGGCGCCGTCTCCGAAATCGCCTTCGAGCAATTCTGCCCCCGGACCACGCAGCAGATATTCGCCGCCGAACTGTCCGATCAGGTCGGCCGCCTTCGCGCCATAGCCAGAGATGAACTTCTCGCGATCATGGATGGCGGCGGTAACGATCATGTAGGCGGGCATAGTTTGAACTCCGAGATTAGAACGGCTTCACAGCGCCGAGGAAGCACACCGACGCAATCGTGATCCAGTAGATGTAGGCGGCAAAGCGCGCCATGGCGATCTCCCGCTCCAGCGCTGCTTCTTGCTCGGCATCTGGACCCATAGCGAGGATGCGAAACCGCTCGGTCCAGCGCCGCATGACGAGGCGCAGGAAGAGCCCGATGCACAACGCAAAGGCGTAAAGCGCCATCTTGGAGGGATACCACTGATTGAACTCGCCGCTTTGGATCGGGCCGGTGCCGCCAAACGCCATGAAGGAGGTGACCAAGAGCGCGGCTATGAGGGGATAGCGCAGCCATTCCTCACACTTGGTGACCAAGATGCCGATGTCCGTCTCGCGCTTGAAAAAGGCGGTCCATGTCATCGTCAGCCAGACGGCGAAGATGAGCCACATCCACCACACGCCCGCACCATCAAGCAGCGGCACAAAGCCGAACAGTTTGCCCATGTGGAGGCCGAGCGGGAGGAGCAGGACGATCCCCGTGCGCGCCAGAATATCAATGCGGTAAGCGGTCTCCATATGCCGCTTGCGCTCCTCCAAAGAGAGCGCGCGGTTGGTCACATTGTAGCTCGTTTGAAAGACGCCCCATTCGCCGCCCAACCAATACACCATTGCAAGGATGTGTATCCATCGCAGGATGGCGAGCTCGTTCGCTGCCAGAAATTCCATGATCCCCTCCCATTGATCCCTTCATCCCAGCCCCGTCCAAAAGGCATGTGGGAGAAAGGCGCGCTATTAGCGCTGCATCATTCCTTCTTCAGGCGCTCGACCACCTCCATGATCGGCGGGTCGCCTGCCTCCATCGCCTCGACCTCTTGCTGGAAGCCGCGCATAATCCGCGCGAGGTAAGCGCGTGTCGCGAGACCCCGTTCCTCACCGGCCTCGCGGTCCGGCACATAGGCTTCGATATCGTCGCGGCTGATCGTGCCTTTCTCGTCGAGCAGGCGCTCCACAGTGTCTTGCCTCTCCCGCAAGGCAGAGACTTCTGCGGCGAGCGCGAAGACGGTGGAATAGAGCCGGTCGAGTGCAGGCTCATCGAAATATTCAGGACGCTTGCCCTTGGCGCGCTTGCCAGAGAGCGCGACCCAGTCGAGTTTCTCTTTGTCATTGGCGCTCATGCAGCCGCCGCCTTTTCAGTAGAGGCCTTCCACGCGCCGTAAGCGTTCCAGATCGCGGCGCGGCCATAGTCCTCTTCTCCCTCATCAGGAGACGGCGGGAAGATTTCGGGATCGACCACCGCGCGCACACCGGCGACAAACTGGTCTTCACGGGCAAAGCCGGCATCCGCCATCACCTGCTTCAGGTCCTGACCGTGCATTGCTGACCAGAACGGCTCGTTATTGTTGAAGGCATCCCAATCGCGCATGAACTGCTCAAACAGCGGCATTTCATCGGAATATTGAGGCTGCTCGATATGCAGGATCAACCCGCCGGGTTTGAGCACACGGTGAGATTCCGACAGGATACGCGGCATGGCTTTGGACGACAGCTCGTGCAGGAACATGGTCGTCTGCACCCAGTCGAAACTGCCATCAGCCCAACGTGAGAGGTCTTCGCCCGAGGCTTGTACGAAGCGGATATTTTTGACGCCCATGGCGGCGGCACGCGCTGCTCCGTATCGAAGCGAGGCGGCTGCGGTGTCGATAGCGATGACCTCAGCGTCCGGAAACGCCTGAGCGATGGGCACAGCATTGTGGCCAACGGTGCAGCCGATATCGAGGATGCGCTTTGGCTGCCAGTCGGGTCGCTCGGCCTTGACCCAGCCAACGACCGCTTGTCCGCCGCCATCGTTTGATCCACCCAGCGCGCCGCCGGTCGTGGCAAACAGGCCGACATCGTAATTCGCGCCCACTGTCACATCGCCTGCCCGCTCTTCGGAGTGATAGCCACCTGGCTGACAGTGAATGTCGACCGCGGTCTGGTAATGCGGTTGCTCCACATTGGGATCGAGTTCGAGCTGGCCTGAATGCTCGTTATATTGCGATGCCATCGCATCCAGCTCATCAAGCTGGCGCAGCACCACCTGCCTCCCGAAATGCTGGCGCATCTCCATAGAATTGCGCTTCATTGCAGACCACATGCGGTGCCAAGGGTCTTGGTTCATCGCATCGCGGATTTCGTACCGGTGCTCCGGATCGCGGCCATGCTCTGCACGGAAAGCGGGCAGGACGCGGCTTTCATAAGCAAGCTTGTTGCCCGCCCCGATAGTTCCCGACAAGTAGCGGTTGAAGTGCGTGAGGAAGTTGAACCGCGCCACTTCGTCATGGCTGGCGCGCGGCATCATTTCGTGCCGGGTCATGGCGGTGTAGGGCGGGGGCAGATCGGAGGCCATGTCGGGGGTCCCTTTGGTTCTCTTACAAGCGCTTCAAATAATTTGTCCGGACAAATTTGCCAGAACGCGCGGCTTTGTCAATCATTCTAGTCAAGCCGAGCTACGCAATTCGCGCAAGTTTGGCTTTGACCTATCTCAATGGAAGAGGCGCACGACTTCGCTTGAAACTCGGCGCGCACAGGTGCAAATCCGCGTCCTCTCGATTTCCCGCGTGCAAAAGGAATTGTGCGAGTCGTGAACATGATGGATGTGCCTGCTGTGGGCCTTGACCGTTCGGCGCTGCGGCGCGCTTACCGCGCTGAGGAAGAGGCCTGCGTGGCCGAGAGGCTCGAACAGGCAGCCCCCGCGCGCAAGGTTGCCGGCAAAGCGGCGACGACGGCGGTGGCTCTGATCAAGGGCGCGCGCTCGCAAAAGGCCAGCGGCATTGATGCTTTCTTGCAGCAATATGGGCTCGACACAGAAGAAGGCATCGCGCTGATGTGTCTTGCTGAGGCCCTTCTGCGCGTGCCCGATGACAAGACCGCCGACGCGCTGATCCGCGATAAGATTGGCGAGGTCGATTGGGGCGAGCATCTGGGCGAAAGCTCCTCCACCTTTGTGAACGCGGCGACCTTCTCGCTTATGCTCACAGGCGAGGTGCTCGAACAACCCGAGGCGCATCAAAAGGGCATGGGCCGCACTCTTAAGCAGACGATGAACCGGCTGGGTGAGCCGGTGATCCGCAAAGCGACATTGCAGGCGATGCGCATTCTTGGCGGGCAGTTCGTCTTCGGACGCACGATTGATGAGGCCTTGAAGCGCGCCAAGCCGGAGCGCGCGCGCGACCTCACCCACTCCTTCGACATGCTGGGCGAGGCAGCGATGACCTTTGCCGATGCGGAGAAATATCGCCGCGCCTATGATGGCGCGATTGAGCGGCTTGCCAAGGAAGCGGCGAAACTGGGAGAGGCTGGCGGCGTTGGTCCCGCTCCTGGTATTTCGGTGAAGCTCTCCGCCCTCCACCCCAAATATGACTACCTCCACGCCGACAAGGCCCGCGCGGAAATCGTTCCGATTGTGAAGGCGCTGGCGGTGAAGGCGCGCGATGCGGACATCCACTTCACGATCGACGCCGAGGAAGCCGAGCGGCTGGAGCTAAGCCTCGACATAATCGAGATGCTGGTGAGCGATGATGAGCTTTTCACCCGGGCAGATGGATCGCGCTGGGACGGCTTTGGCATGGCGCTGCAAGCTTACCAGAAACGCGGCGTGCCGCTTTGCGATTGGGTCGCCAAACTGGCGCGGCGTCATGGGCGAAAGCTGTTCGTGCGGCTTGTCAAAGGGGCCTATTGGGACAGCGAGATCAAGCTTTCTCAAGTGGGCGGCTTTGACGATTACCCCGTCTTCACCCGCAAAATCGCAACCGATGTCTCCTACCTTGCCTGCGCCGCGCGGCTATTCGAACACGATGACGTGATCCGCCCAGCTTTCGCGACTCACAACGCCTACACCGTCGCGGTGGTCAAAGAGCTGGCGGCGGGTCGAGCTTTCGAATTCCAACGCCTCCACGGCATGGGTGAAGAAGTCTATGACGCGCTCCACAAGCTGGAGGGCAATAGCCCCACCCCGGTGCGCATTTACGCGCCGGTTGGCGGACACAAAGAACTGCTCGCCTATCTCGTGCGCCGCTTGCTGGAGAACGGCGCGAACACCAGCTTTGTGAACCGGATGGGCGATGCCGATGTGGCTGCCGAAGATCTGGTCGGTGATCCGGTGGCGGAGCTGGAGGCGTTGGAGGAACGCCGCAATCCGGCGATCCCTCTGCCTTGCGACATTTTGGGAGAGCGGCTGAACTCGGCAGGCGTCGACCTTTCCGATCCGATGGTGCTGGAGCCACTGCAAACCCGCCTCACTGAACTCGCCAATCTGCAATGGCACGCCGCACCGACATTCCCGGCGCAAGAATCGGGCGAGATCGCGCCGATCACCATGCCTCATGACCTCAGCGTCGAAGTCGGCACCCGCCGTGATGCAACGCAGGAGGAGGTAGACGCCGCCTTTGCTCGCGCGGTTCAGATCCAGCCGGGCTGGGACGCTTTGGGGGGCGAGAAACGCGCGCTGCTGCTCGAAGAAGCGGCCGACCTGTTCGAAGCGCACACGGAGGAGTTCCTCAGCCTGTGCCAGCGCGAGGCGGGCAAAACGCTGCTCGATGGCGTTGCCGAACTGCGCGAGGCGGTCGATTTCCTGCGCTATTATGCCAGCGAAGCGCGGCGCCAGTTTAGCGAGCCGTTGCCTCTGCCCGGCCCCACAGGAGAGGACAATTCGCTGACCATGCACGGACGCGGCGTGTTTGTGACGATCTCTCCGTGGAACTTCCCGCTCGCGATCTTCATCGGGATGGCGGCGGCAGGGTTGGCTGCAGGCAATGCCGTCATCGCCAAACCGGCTGAGCAGACCCCGCTTATCGCCGCGCTGGCGGTCAAGCTGTGCCACGAAGCGGGTATTCCTGCCGAGGCCTTGCAGTTGATGCCGGGAGCAGGCGATGTGGGTCAAATGCTCACCTCTGACCCGCGCCTCGCAGGCGTCGCCTTTACCGGCTCGACCGAAACGGCCCAAGCGATCAACCGCACTCTCGCCGCGCGCGAAGGGCCAATTGCGACGTTGATCGCAGAGACTGGCGGTCAAAACGCGATGATCGTCGATTCCTCCGCCCTGCCAGAGCAGGTCGTGCGCGATGTCCTCGCAAGCGCGTTTCAAAGCGCAGGGCAACGCTGCTCCGCCTTGCGCGTGCTTTATGTTCAGGAGGATGTCGCGGACGAGATGCTGGAGATGATCCGCGGCGGCTTCGACGCGCTGACAATCGGCGATCCCGCCGACCTCGCAACAGACGTTGGCCCGGTGATAGACCCCGATGCGCAAGCCGCGCTCGAACGCCATGTCGCGCGACGCGAAGCCTCGGGTCACGTCATCTGGCGGCGTGAATTGGCCGAGTTCACCGAGAAGGGGTGCTTCGTTGCACCCACAATCATGGAGATCGGCTCCATCTTAGACCTGAAGCGGGAAAATTTTGGGCCGGTGTTGCACGTCGTGCGCTATGCGGCGGAGGACCTCGCCAAAGTCGTCGATGACATTAACGCGACCGGATATGGGCTTACTCTGGGTCTCCACAGCCGGATTGCGGCGACCCAGCGTTTTGTTCAAGCCCGCGCGAAGGTCGGGAACTTCTACGTCAATCGCAACCAGATTGGTGCGATCGTTGAGAGTCAACCCTTTGGCGGAGAAGGCCTATCAGGCACCGGGCCCAAGGCTGGCGGCCCCCATTACCTCGCGCGATTTGCGACCGAGCGTGTGACCTGCGTCGATACGACCGCAGCGGGCGGTAATGCTAGCCTGCTGGCGAGTATTTGACGCCCGCGAGCGACGATCAGGCGCAACTGGACCCACTCGCATCTTGCGCGAGCCAGCATTTCGCGCATAAATCGCCGAGCAACATGACCAAGTTCCTCTCTCGTATCGTCACCCACTGCCTAACCGTTATCGCCCTCATGTGGAGCGGCGCGGCAATGGCTGAGGTGCAGATCCACTTCCACTCGTTCAACGGGTCTTTGTTTGGTGGGCGCTATCCGCACACTTTCATCGTGCTCGATGGGACGCTTGAGGAGACGGGCGCAAGGGTGAATGAAAATTACGGCTTCACCGCACGCTCGGTCAGCGCTGCGGCGACGCGCGACTGGGCCGAGCACTTGGTGGAGGCGGAAGAGGAGAAATACGTCCGCTCCACAAACCGGCATTTCTCAATCACGCTCACGGATGAGCAATATCGCACCATCGTGCGCGAAGTACGGCGATGGGCGGATGAACCGGGTAAGCGCTACAGCCTCGATGAACGCAATTGCATCCACTTTGTCGGACGGATGGCTGAGTTGCTTGGCCTGACCGTGGAATATCCCGACAACATGCTGCGCCGCCCCAAAAAGTGGCTCAATCACATCACCGATTTGAACCCGCAATTGGGCGCAACGCGAATCCGCTGACTCTAACCGGGACGCGACGCGGTGAGCTTGTAGAAGATCCCGCTTTCATCCTGTCCGGTCAGTTCCAAAACGCCGCTCACTACCATCGAATTGCGCGGGTCGGTGGGGAACGGGGTTGCAGCGACCACTTCGATGAACTGCATCGGCGCGGCGTGGAAATGGAACGGGCAGCCCGGCGGATAGCCCATCAGCAGAAAGCGGTTTTGTGTCGCTCCGGCGTCCAAGGGCGTCATCCATCCCGCGACCGTGATTCGCTTGCCTTCCAGCGCTTGCACTTCTTCCGGGAATATCGGGGTCGAGACGATGAAGCCGTCTGCATCCTCGCGCTTGTTTTCTTCCGTCCGCTCCAGCAACTCCCACGAAATCCCGCCCGGCGGCGTGGGAGCTGGCTTCCAGATATCCTCAAGCACCATGCCTGTCTTGGGGTCGATCGGCAGGTTTGTGTTCGCATTGGACGCGGCGAGGTCGGCGAGCGCCACTTCGACTGCATCATCATCGCGCGCAGGGCTGGGACCGTATTCGCCATAGAGATAGAGCCCGCCAAGCACGACCAGTGCGATGACACCGATGCGCCAAAGAAGGCCGATTGCCGTGTTCATGACACACTCCGCGCCAAAATGCGGGCCGGGTCGATCCGATAGACCCTTAAGGCCGGGATCAGAGCGGCAAGTGCGCCAATGCCCAATACGGCCAGCATCAACATCGCCTCGCCTGCCACAGGGGACCATGCAACCAGCCCGAGGTCGGAAAGCGTCGCAAAATTGGCCCGCGCGAGCGCGATGAGGACATGCGCCCCGACCCATCCGCAAATCGCTCCTAGTGCGGCGGTAATGACTCCTTCGAGGATGAGCGTGCCGAACGTCTGAAGCTTGCTCGCGCCCATGACCCGCAGGAGCGCAAGATCGCCTTCCCTCGCACGCGCCATATTGAGAAGCGCGACAAATATCGCGAGGCCGCCGGTCGCGGCGAGCAGCCATGCAAAGACGCGTGCACCCTCAAAACTTGCGCCCAGCAGTTCCAGCAGCCGCGCGGTTTCCGTGGCGGGAACAGCGGCCTGCAGCTGCGTCTGGCGGTTGATCATCGCCGGGAGGCGCACGGCTCCGGATGCGTTGCGATAGGTGACGAGCAGCGCGGTGAGCTCGGGTTCCAGCTCGCGACTGGCCGACTGGAGTTTTGAGAATTCGCTTTCATCCGCATGGTCGTGACCCCCATGGTTTTGGTCGTGTTCATGGTCGTCGCGATGACCCTCTTCGGAGTGGCCTTCAAAATGGTCATGATCGTGATCATGCGCGATGCCGTGGACGTCCCAGACGCTCTCATAGGAAACAAGGATCAGCCGATCGGCGACCGTGCCGCTGGGCGCCAGTATGCCGACGGTTTCGAACGGCGCGTTTTCGTGGGTGTGGTCGCCATCTTCGTCCATGCCAAATCCGTGGCTGCCGACAAATTGCTGGCCGAGCTGTGCGCCGGTTGCCCGCGCAACGTCCGCGCCCAGCACCGCTTGCATCTCGCTATCGAAAGTGGCTCCATCCGCGACCTCCAACCCATAGAGTTCGGAAAAGCTTGCATCCGTGCCCACGATCCTAAACCCACGGAAATTGTCGCCCAGCGCGAGCGGCACGGCGCGCTCGACCGCGGGGTCATTCCTCAGCAAATCGAGGCTGGAGAGCGGAATATTGCCCGTCGGCTCATCCACGTGAAAGACGCTGGAGAGGATCAGCTGCATCGGCGAACCCTTAGAGCCCACCACCAGATCCACGCCATCCGCATCGCGGCTCAAACGCTCGCTCGCCTGATGGCTGAACTGCAAGAGCAGCACCAGCATTGCGACAGATATGGCAAGCAGCAACACGTTAAGAGCCGTGGTAAGCGGCCGGTCGCGCAGGTAGGCGAGAGCCAAGTCGATCATGCTGGAACCGCAGTCTCGCTCACGCGCCCATTTTCAAGCACTAAGCGACGCTCAAAATAGGGGCTCAGCCGGTCATCATGGGTTGCAATCAACAAGCTTGCCCCTGCCTCGCGCGCCGTCTCAATCAGCAGCTGAGCAACCGCATCCGCATTGGCATGGTCGAGCGCGGAGGTCGGTTCATCGGCGATCACGATGTCGGGGGAGGCCACCAGCGCCCGCGCAATCGCCGCGCGCTGCGCCTCGCCTTGGCTGAGCTCAAATGGGCGGGCATGGGCCTTGTCCGCAATACCCAGCCGCTCCAGCATTGCCTCAACTTTGACTGCATCGGTGCCGCGACCCGCCAGCTTCTGCGCGAGCAGCAGATTGCGCTGCACACTTAAGGCCGAGACCAGCCGCAATGTCTGGAAAACGATCCCCATATGCGCGCGCCGCACGCGGTCAGCGTCAATCGAAGCACCCGCCTTGGCAATATGCCGTTCGCCCAAGGCGACCTCTCCCGCATCGCAGGATTGCAGACCGCAAATAATGTTGAGGAGGCTCGACTTGCCTGACCCTGATGGGCCTAGCAGGAGGGCTTTCTCACCCGGCTCTAAAGCAAAGCTGACATTGTCCAGCACAAGGTCAGCGCCAAAGCGGAGGCTGAGGCCGCGAACCGCAAGTTGCATGGTCATTGCGCTTCTCTCATCCCAAACTTGCATCGCACCATTTCGAAGCGCCTTGCAAGTTAGTTGCAGAGCCGCGCTATTACAATCCGCCGTCCCCAACACAGGCTGAACGGTCCGGTCATTTGCTGCGATGAGTGCCGGATAAATCCGCAAGCCTGCTTGCCCTGCCCTCGCGCATCGGGAATCACTGAAGGCATGGCGATTCTCTCCGACAAATGGATCCGCACTCAAGCGACCGAAAAAGGCATGATCGAACCCTTCGTGGAGGCACAGCGCCGCGAAGGGGTGATCTCTTATGGCCTTAGCTCTTACGGCTATGACGCGCGCGTGGCGCCGGAGTTCAAGATCTTCACCAACGTCGACAGCTCCACCGTCGATCCCAAGGAGTTTGACCCGAAAAACTTCGTCGACCGGGAAACCGATGTCTGCATCATTCCGCCCAATTCCTTCGCGCTCGCCCGCACGGTCGAGTATTTCCGCGTGCCGGAAGACGTGCTGGTCATTTGTCTGGGCAAGAGCACCTATGCGCGCTGCGGGATCATCGTGAATGTCACGCCGCTTGAGCCGGGTTGGGAGGGTCATGTGACGCTGGAGTTTTCAAACACCACTCCGCTGCCCGCCAAAATCTACGCCAATGAAGGCGCGTGCCAATTCCTGTTCCTGAAGGGCAACGAACGCTGCGAGACCAGCTACAAGGATCGCGCGGGCAAATATATGGGCCAGCGCGGGGTTACGCTTCCCAGGCTTTAGCAGCGCGGCTATCACCTCTCCCGAATTGAGAGAGGTACACATGTCAGACAGCATCATCCCCTGCTTTTCGAAGGATTATTTCGAAGCGCGCACCAAATTCCGCGAAGCTGCAGCCGCGCGCGGGTTGGAGGTGGACACCCGTCTCAATCCGAACGCCAAAGGTCCGGGCGGTGAGGACCTAACCTCCGACATCATCTACATCGGCGCGAAGAACCCCAAAAAGGCGCTGCTGTTGGTGAGCGCCACGCACGGGGTCGAGGGATATTGCGGCTCAGGCCCGCAAGTGGGGTTCCTGAGCCAAGGCTATTTCACCGACTTGCCCGAAGAGACCGCCGTCATCATGCTACACGCATTGAACCCTTATGGCTTTGCCCATGACCGGCGCGTCAATGAGGACAATATCGACCTCAACCGCAACTTCCTCGACTGGGGGAATATAGAGCTGCCAAACAGCGCCTATGGCGAGATTGCAAGCCACGTCCTGCCGGCTGACTGGGGTGGCCCGGCGATGGAGGCCGCCAACGCTGCCCTCGCCGCCTATCGCGAGACGCACGGACAGGCCGCGTTCCAGGCAGCTATTTCGAGCGGGCAATATCACCATCCTGACGGCGTCTTTTACGGCGGCCAAGGGCCAAGCTGGTCGAACCAGATGCTGGGCCAAATGCTGCGCGACTATTGTGCCGATGCGGACGTGCTGGGCGTGATCGACTTCCACACCGGCCTTGGCCCCTATGGCTATGGCGAGCTGATCGGGTCAGGCACTCCTGAAGAGAAAGCTTTGGCCCGCAGTTGGTACGGCGACCAAGTCACCGATCCCGAAGCCGGCACCTCCACCTCGGCCTCGCTGGATGGGGTCAACCACACCGGCATCAGCCGCACACTTCCCAACACCAAGGTCGGCTTTATCGCCGCCGAGTACGGCACACGCGACATCGACACCGTGCTGAACTCAATCCGCGCGGACAACTGGCTCTACCACAAGGGAGACGTTGCCAGCACGCAGGGTCAAGAGATCAAACGCGTCATCCGCGACGCCTTTTATCCTGAGTTCGACGACTGGAAAGAGATGGTCTGGACCCGCGCACAAGAGCTGGTGGATCTGGCACTCAAGGGTATGGCCAAAATGTGATCCAGCGCGCCGGGTAAGCGTTTTCCTACTCCGAGGAAATCTGGCTTAATGCCAAGCTATGCGCGCCCTTGCATCTCTCCTCAGAAAGCCAATCCGGGTCACACTTCCCGTACTTTTAGGTGACACTTTTCACAGCAAAAGTGACACTCCGCAGACCGAACGTAACACTGTGACCTGTGTACTTGCCTGCTCGATAAGGGTGAGGGGCGTTTTTGACTCCAAGACTGTGTGTCAAGTGTGTCAAACGCAGCCGCTCTCCCCTTTGACTCTGGCCCTTCAAACTCCCATTGCAGCCGCAAAGGAGAACACACATGGCTGAATCCGAATTCGACATCATCGTCTATGGCGCCACCGGCTACACAGGCCGTCTAGTCGCGGAGTATCTGAGCAATCATTACGGCTCTTCCGGCGCTCATTCGGATGGGGCCCCCAAATGGGCGATGGCGGGCCGCTCTCAGGAAAAGCTCGAGGCCGTGCGTGACGAAATTGGTGCGCCTGCCGACACACCGCTGGTGGTCGCCAACGCGGACGACGCGGCGGACCTCGAAGCCATGTGCGCGCGGACAAAGGTCGTGCTCACAACGGTTGGCCCCTATCAGCTCTATGGCGATGCTCTGGTCGCAGCCTGCGTAAAGACCGGCACCGATTATGCCGATCTGTGCGGAGAGCCTGCCTGGATGGCCGAGAAGATCGCGCAGCATCACGAAGCCGCCAGGGCGAGCGGCGCGCGCATCTGCTTTTCCAGCGGGTTCGATTCGATCCCCTTCGACCTCGGCGTGCTGATGACGCAGAAGGCAGCGGAGGAACGCTTCGGCAAGCCCTCACCCAAGATTCGTGGGCGCGTGCGCGCAATGAAAGGAACGTTCTCGGGCGGGACTGCGGCCAGCCTTGGCGCAACCATGAAAGCCGCTGCCAAGAACCCGTCGATCATCAACGTTCTACGCAATCCCTTCTCGCTGGCACCGGGCTTTGACGGTCCAAGCCAGCCGACTGGTATGATTCCGCAGTTCGAGAGTGACCTTGGCAAATGGGCTGCGCCTTTCGTTATGGCGCCGATCAACACGAAGAACGTGCACCGCACCAACTTCCTGCTCGGCCATCCCTATGGCGAGGACTTCCAGTATGATGAGATGATGCTCACCAGCCCCGGCGAAGCGGGCAAGCAAATGGCGGAAGCCGCCGCTGAAATGATGCGCAATCCGTTCGGCGCGAAGCCTCCCAAGCCCGGCGAAGGGCCAAGCAAGGAAGAACGCGAAAACGGCTTTTATGACGTCCTATTCGTGGCAGATAACCCCAATGGTGGGGATGCGCTCCACTACGGCGTCAAAGGCAAGTTTGATCCGGGCTATGGCTCGACCAGCCGGATGCTGAGCGAGACCGGCATGGCGCTGCTTAGCTCCGATGCGGAAGGCGGAGTGGGCACTCCGGGTTCATTCCTGGGTGAGGCGTTGGTCGACCGGCTGCAAGAGCATGCCGACCTGACCTTCGCGCTGGAGAATTGAGCGGAGCCTAGAAGCTCAGCCGAACGCTGGCGCGGATATTGCGACCGGCGAGGGGTACAAAATCCTTGGTGAAGCTCGCATGGCGGCGACCTGTTTGATCGAACAGGTTTTCGCCGGCGAGTTGGACCACCACGTTCTCGTTGTCCGGAATAGGACGCCAGGATGCGTAGAGGTTCACAAAGGTGAAGCCGTCGGTCGCGGATTCGAACTCGGCAACCTCGTCTTGGCCGTCGAACCACTGGACCTCGCCACGCACGGTGAAGGCGTCCACCTCGGCCTCCAACGCGCCAAGCAAGCTCAGCGGCGGGATGCGAGGGACGGCGGTGTCATCGGCGAGGGTTGCATCGACATAGGATGCGCGCAGATCGGCGGTGATTGTGTAGGCGTCGGTCTCGACGACCGGCAAAGCGAGATCGGCTTCGAAACCGAAAAAGCGGGCATCCTGCTGAAGGAAGACGAAGACCGGCAGCTCGTCCTCTTCCTCTCCGGTTGGGGTGAGGTAGATGAAGTCGTCAAAGCTCTGGTAGTAGACCGAGGCTCCGAATGAGATGTCCTCGACGTCGCCGCGAACGAAGGCCTCAAAGCCCCAGGCGCTCTCGATGCCAAGATCAGGGTCGCCGATGTCGAAGGCCTGTGTGGCGATATGCGGACCATTGGCGAACAGCTCTTCGCCGGCAGGGGCGCGCTGGGAGCGGGACAGGGTGACGCCGGCACGGGCGTTCTCGCCTGCCGGAAGGACCAGTGAGAGCGCGCCGGACAGAAGATCGAAGTCACGCTCGAGAGCGCGGCTCTCCGCTTCGACTTCGACCCGTTCATAACGTCCGGCGGCTTCAATCTGGACCGCGCCGAGGTCGAACTCCTGCACGGTGAAGACGGCGAATTGCGTGGTCTCGTTGGGCGGCACGAAGGCCTCTTCGCCGATCGCCTGGAAGTCGCGGGCGGTGAACTGCGCGCCGATGACGCCGCCGCCGGTCTGGAGCAGCTCGAGGCGCGCTTCGAAGGTCTCAGTGTTGTATACGGTGCCGATCTCGGCGCCTTCGAACTCGGTGTGGGTGTAGTCGGAATAGCCTGCGCGTATCAGCACCCGGTCGAGGAAGCCTCCTCCGATGGCGATATCGCCGCGGACATCGAAGCGCCATTGTTCAAGGCCGATGGAGACGGTCTCTTCGCCCTCGTCCTCTGCTTCCTCACCGCCTTCGCCTTCCTCACCGTGGTGGTGACCGCCTTCTGGGTTTCCTACAAGCCCGTATGTGGTGTCATAGTAGCCAACGGAAGCTCCGAAACGCGACTCACCAAGGATCACGCCAATACCGCCGTTGAAGCTGTAGGTTTCAGTCGCCGAGTTGGGGAGGATGCCGGATTGCTCGGCTGCTTCGCGCAGCTCATCGGCCTCTTCCAGTTCGCCTTCCGCCTCCTCCTCGGCCGCATCGGCAAGGAGATCAGCGCGCAACGCGTCGGTCAGCTGGAAGCCAGGAATTTCAAGGTCATCTGTTTCACGAAAGGAGCCATCCAGGTGGAGCACAAAGATCGCGCCCAGCGCCGCATCGAGCGAGACGCCGCCGCTGCGCAGGTTGCTTGCAGTGTCGAAAGCGGTAAGCGCATCGACTTGCACACCACCCTCAGGGGCGATCACTGGAATGCGGCGGTCGATGACATTGACCACGCCGCCGATTGCCTGGCTGCCATAGAGCAGCGAGGTTGGCCCACGCAGCACTTCGATTCGTTCAACCGATAGAGGGTCAATCGTGGTCGCGTGGTCAGCCGACGTGTTACCAACATCTGCTGTACCCAGCCCGTCGACAAGCACCCGCACACGCTCCCCATCAAGCCCGCGCAGGATCGGGCGGGAGGCTCCGGGAGCGAAGCCGGTCGAAGAGACACCGGGCACCTTCGCCAGCAGATCGCCGATCTGCCCAGCAAGATCACGCTGAATAGCTTCCAGCGTGATGACATCCTGCCCTGCGATAAAATCCAGCTCTTCTAACCCCTCAGCCGACACGACAATCGTGGTCTGAGCCTGCGGATTGCCGCTGAGCACAGCCCGGCGATCCGCTTCGGCGGCCTCAACGCCCGTTTCGGAGGTCGTCCCCGCAACGGCAGGATTGGCGAAAACCGAAAAGGAAAGCGCAGTTACAAGCGCAAGGCGGGAAGCGGTTGGGATCATGTGACAGGAATTCCTGTTGGGCTCCCGCTATTGCGGGATGTTATATTATATCATCTATCTAGCGCGCGAAATGGAAAGCGCAAGCCAGCTTGCGTTCCACCGCTCACGACATGGAAGAAAATGGAGCGGGCGAGGCGATTCGAACGCCCGACCCCAACCTTGGCAAGGTTGTGCTCTACCCCTGAGCTACGCCCGCTCACTGACGCCACACAGAGAAGAGAAAATCTCACATCTCTGCCGGGGAGGCGGGGCAATTAACGCAGCTTCGAATAGGCTGCAAGCGTAAAATGCGAGAAAAATCGCCAAGCTGGCCCCGCAATTTGCTGCGATCCCGCACTCCATGGCTAGCCAGCAGCCTTTGCAAGGTTCACAACGCGCCAAAAGCCCCCACATTGACGGGCGAAGTAATGCTGACGCAAATTCAGCGCATCAGACAACAGGAGCAGTGCCTTGGCCTCTATGGGTCTCAACATTGAAGAGCAAAAAGCGGTCGAACGTTTCCAAAAGGACGTCGTCGAGCCATCCAAGACAAAGCTTGTGATCCTTGACTTCTGGGCCGAGTGGTGTGGGCCGTGCAAGGCTCTTACCCCAGTGCTGGAGAAGGTTTGCGGCGAATATGCCGACAAGGGCGTCGTACTGGCCAAGATCAACGTCGATGAAGAGAAGTTCATCGCTGGTCAGTTCCAGGTCCAGTCGATCCCGACCGTCTATGCCATGTTTCAAGGCCAGCCAGTCGCTGACCTGACCAGTGCTCGAACAGAGAGCCAGTTGAAACAAATGCTCGACCAGCTGCTCGCTAAATTGCCGTTGTCGGAAAGCGCGGGCGATGGTGCGCCGCAGGGCCCCTCACCAGAAGAGATTGCGCAGTTTGTAGCAATGGGTGAGCAAGCCCTCACAGAAGGCGACGCCCAGCGTGCTGCCGGAATCTTTGCGCAAGTGACAGAGTTTGCAAACGACAATGCCGCCGCCCATGCTGGCCTCGTCCGAGCGCTTGTTGCGCTCGATCAGGTTGACGAAGCCCGCCAAGTCATGGCCTCGATCGATGCCAATCCGCAACTCGCTGCTGATCCTGTGATGGCTCAGGCCAAGAGCGCGATTGAGCTGGCTGGTACACAGGTAGATGATGGTGAACTGGCCGGGCTTCGCGACGCTGCAAAAGCCGCGCCCGACGACATGGAAGCGCAGCTTGCTTTTGCCGAAGCCGCCTTTGCCGCTGGCGCGCGCGATGAAGCGTCGGACACTTTGCTCGCCATGATTGAGGCGGACCGGGAATGGAACGAAGGCGCTGCGCGCGCCAAGCTGCTCCAGATTTTCGAAGCCACTGGCCTTGAGGACGAATGGGTCGTTACCACCCGCCGCCGTCTGTCCAAGATCCTGTTCGGATAGGAGTGAGCGCCCCGACAATGACCGCCCCCAAACGCCTCTCCATATTCCCTCTGCCCGGTGCGATCCTGTTCCCAGGTCTGCAATTACCACTGCACATCTTCGAGCCGCGCTACCGTGCGCTGGTGGGCGATGCGTTGGTGCGGCACCGGCAGATAGCCATGATCCAGCCCCAACGCTCGGTTGAGGGCGCACCGCTCTATTCAGTCGGTTGCCTCGGCCAAATTGGCGAGATCGAGGCGATGGAGGATGGGCGCTATAACCTCATCCTAGAAGGGGTTACGCGCTTCCGCATGGTGCGTGAGCTCGACGTCACCACTGCCTTCCGCCAGATCGAAGCCGAATTGCTCGACGATGATGACGAGGAAGTGTTGAGCCATGCCCAGCGCGGCGGGTTCGAGCGCGAGGCCCGGCTGTTCGCTGACAGCCAAGGCTACAGCGTGGACTGGGATTCGGTCGAGCGGCTTGATGACCAGTCACTCATCAACGGCGTATCGCAGATTGCACCCTTTGATCCTGCGTCAAAACAGGCGCTGCTTGAGGCGAACACGCTCTCCGACCGCTGCGAATTGCTGGTGCAGCTAATGCAGTTCTTTGGCCGCGGCGATCCCAGCGAAGAGATCACGACGTTGCAATAAAGGCGCAACTCTAGGGAGCGATGCCGGCTTCTTCCTGAAGGGGCGGAACGGGCAGGCTTCTCAACAGTGTCGTCAAGATGATGAAGGAGTTACGCTCTGCTTCGGAGCGGTTGTAATTCTCAGTTTGGACCACCAGCACTGCGCGCATCGTGGGAACTATTGCGACGATGTTGCCACCATTGCCCTTCATCATCAAAGCGCCCTCAAACCCTTGCACGGACCGGATCGCAGAAAACCAAAAGAGGTTTCCATAGTAAACATGATCGCCCAACTTGTGGGTTTGCGTAATGAGCGCGCCAAGCTGATCTTTGGGAAGGATCTGTTGCCCGTCCCATTCGCCGCCCTCAAGAATCATCTGCCCAATTCTCAGCAGCGCCTCATCCGAAATCGTCAACTGCCCGCCTGATTGAATCTCCCCCTTGCGCGATGTGCGCCACTCAACCTCATCAATGCCGAGCGGATTGAACAGCCGACGCTGGACATAGAGGTCGAAACGCTCTCCCACCGCCTTTTCGACCACTTGGCCAAGCAGGAAGACTCCGGCTGTGCAGTAGGAAAAGGGGCCGAGCCCGCGAGCATCGCGTTCGAACTCACGGGCCGGTAGCGCCAGCGCAAACTCGCGCCAGTCGCGGCGGCGATACATGCGCTCTTCTTGGCCTGGAGAGCGCCGCACCCAATCGTTGCAGTCGAGTGCGCTGGACATGTTGAGCAAGTCGCCGACGGTGATCGAGTCCCACGGCTCGCCCCGCGATGCGCTGAGATAGGGCCAGACGCGCAGCTCCGGGCCGGATAGGTCGCCATCTGCGATTGCTGCCGCAACGGCCAATGCCGTGATGCTCTTGCCCGCCGATTTGATGTCGACGGGATCGCCCATAGCGCCCTCGCCAAAGCGCTCGCGGTAGACGACTTCGCCATTCTGCATGACCGCAACAGCGCGGATCTTGCCGAAATCGCCGGCGCGGATCTGTTCTTCGAGATCAGGGACGGTAAGGTCTGGTAGAGGCTGCGCGAAGGCAGAAGTACCGATAAAGGCCACAGCAATGGCGACAGCCCATATGCGCAAGGTTCCGATCATCTCAGCCTCCCATCATGACGCATAGGGACAGTGGATGAACCGGCCAGTAACGCCGAGCCGCTGCCGTCAAGACAGCCCGAAGCTGCCACTGATCCCATCAACTACATACTGCGTCGCGAGCGCCGCCAGCAGCACGCCGAGCAGACGGGTGATGACGGCCTCAACCTTGTCACCAAGCAGTCGGATGAGTGGCCCGGCGGCGACCAAAGCGCCGGCAGTCAGCAGCAGCACCACGCCGAGGGCTGCAAAGACCTCAATCGTTTCAGCCGCAGTGTCCGCTTCGTTCATCAAAAGCATGATCGCTGCAATCGCGCCCGGCCCTGCGAGCATTGGCATAGCCATAGGGAAGACCGAAACATCCTCGATCTCGGGATTGGCGTTGACCTTGTCTGCCCGCTCCGTTCGGCGCTGGGTCCGCTTTTCAAAGACCATTTCGAAAGCGATCCAGAAAAGCATCAGCCCGCCAGCAATGCGGAAACTGTCGAGCGAGATGTGCAGCGCGCCCAGCAGGCTCTCGCCGAAGAAGGCGAAGATCGTCAGGATGATCGCTGCGATGATTGTTGCGCGCAGCCCCATAATGCGCGCCTGTCGCGGGGTCGCATCCTTGGTCAGACCGGCATAGATCGGTGCGCAACCAGGAGGGTCGATCACGACGAACAAGGTCGCAAAGGCAGTGATGAAGAGTTCGGGCAGCATTTAGGCTCAGGAAGTGGTTGCTAAAGTCGCCCCTCAACAGCTTTTGCCGCAAATGGCAAGTGGCCTGCTAGCGCGCTGGCGAAGTCAGGTTCTCTTCAATCGCGGTGATCCACTGGCCAAGATAGAAATACTCCGCCGCCACATATTTGGTGCCGTCGTCGCGATGCTCCCATCGCCAACGCAAAGTTCCATCGCGCGACAGCTGGGCATCGGCGCGGCCCTCTTCGCCTATGGGGATGGCAGGCGGAGCGGGGATCGACTGGCCTTCAGGGGCGCAGGTGGCGATCAGGCCCTCGACCAGATCAATCGCGGTGACGACGATATCGCCATCCTCGAAATCAGCGCGGGGCGGAGGCTGCGGGTCGTCATAGCCTGCGACGTCGTAGCTCCATTTGAAACTGCCATCGCTCTGCCGCACCCAGGTGGTGACATAATTGCCAACCAGGCCATCTCCATCAACAAAGCGCCCCTTGCTGAGCGCTAAACTGCCATCGCAGCTCTGGACCACAATGCGTGGCCCCCATTGGATCGGAGTTTCCGGATTTTCGAGCTGAGACGCAAAAGCTGCGTAGGGCACCGGACCATTGCGTCCATGCAGGATCGCTCCGGGAGCTGCATATTCGAGACCAGCGGTGACCTGCCCTTCCTCCTTGGCCGCGCGCGCATAGGCGATCTCGGTTGCAACGATGGAGGAGGGTTGGGCGGCACCAGGCGCTCCAGTCAGGACCCGCTGGATGACGGAGTTGGATGGACCACGTTGAGGGGCCGCACAGGCCGACAGAGCTGCGCATGCAACAAGCGCGGTGAGAAAGGCAGGAGCTGTCTTCACAGGCCCTCCGGCACCGAAAGCCCAGCATTGCGGTAGGCCGCGACCAGAGTGTTGCGCAGCAGCACTGCGATGGTCATGGGGCCGACGCCTCCGGGCACGGGCGTAATGGCTCCGGCGACTTCGCTCGCCTCGTCAAACGCAACATCGCCGACCAGTTTGCCTTTGGTCTTGCCGGGTTCGGGCGGCAGTCTATTGATGCCCACATCAATCACAGTCGCGCCATCTTTGAGCCAGTCCTTGCCGATCATCTGAGGACGACCGACTGCCGCAACGACGATGTCCGCACGCTTAACAACCGATTTCAGATCGCTCGTCCGGCTGTGCGCGATCGTGACGGTAGCGTTGGCGTCCAGCAGCAGCTGCGCCATTGGCTTACCTACAATGTTGGAACGACCGATCACCACAGCTTCCAGCCCGGAGAGATCGCCCAATTTGTCTGTCAGCAACATCATGCAGCCTAGCGGCGTGCATGGGACAAAGCCCGATTGCCCGACGCTGAGGCGCCCTGCGTTGATAATGTGGAAGCCGTCGACATCCTTATCCGGACTGATCGCGGCGATGACCTGTTGTTCGTCGAGATGGTCGGGCAGAGGCAGTTGGACAAGGATGCCGTCGACCGCCTCATCCGCGTTCAATTGCTCAACGGTCGCCAACAGGTCTTCGGCCGAGGTGTCAGCAGGCAGGCGATGCTCAAAGCTTTCCATATTGGCAGCGAGCGTCGCTTTGCCCTTGGAGCCGACATAGACCTGGCTCGCCGGATCATCGCCAACTAGGACCACGGCGAGCCCCGCTTTGCGTCCAGAGCTCTGCGTGAATTCCAGTGCGTGCGCTCCCACTCGCTCGCGTAAGCCAGCAGCGAAGGCTTTGCCATCAATGACAGTCGCGGTCATAGCGATTTGACCACCCCGTCGAGGACAATCATGAGGATTTGCGCGCCGATAATCACGACCAAAGGTGACAGATCAAGCGCCCCCGTCTGCGGCAGGATATTGCGCACGGGACGCAGAACTGGTTCCAGCAGGCGATTGATTGACTCGTAGACCTGCGCAAGGAACTGGTTGGAGGTGTTGACGACGTTGAACGCGAACAGCAGTCCAATGACAAACTGGATAATCACCAGCATCACAAAGACGTTCACCAACAGGCCGATAATATCGATAAGTGACACAAGTGCTTGCATTTGAGCTTCGGTTACCTTTGCTTGGCGCTGCGGGAATTGGGTCATGCGCGCCGGGTTACGTCCCTTTGGTCATGCGTATTAGCTGAGTAACACGCCTATTTCCAGTGCTCGTGCGAAAGTCATGCTTTGACGAGCGTTCCAGCGCCGCGTGCAGTGAAGAATTCGAGCAGCATGGCATGGGCAACTCTCCCATCAAGGACAACCGCCGCCTCACAGCCAGATTCGACTGCGGTGACGCAGGTTTCGAGTTTCGGCACCATGCCGCCTTTGATGACGCCCTCATCCTTAAGCTTGGCAATGTCAGCGGGCGAAAGGTCGGTGAGGAGCTTGCCCTCGCCGTCCAGCACGCCCGGCACATCGGTCAGCAGGAACAGCCGCGCCGCGCCAAGGGCTGCCGCAATCGCGCCCGCCATCGTGTCAGCGTTGATATTGTAGGTCGCGCCGTCTTCTCCCGGAGCAATTGGCGCGATGACCGGGATCATGCCTGCCTGAACTGCGGTGTCGATCACGGATGTATCGACGTGGGCAGGCTCTCCGACAAAGCCCAAGTCGACCGCTTTCTCGATCAGGCTTTCAGGATCGCGCGTGGTTCGAGAAACCTTGCGCGCTTTGACCAAGCCGCCATCCTTGCCCGACAGACCCAGCGCCTTACCCCCCGCATTGGCGAGCCAGCTGACCAGTTCCTTGTTGATCGCGCCTGACAGGACCATCTCCGCTATCTTCGCAGTGGCCTCATCCGTCACACGCAGACCGTCAACAAAGGTGCTTTCCACGCCAAGACGCGACAGCATCTCTCCGATCTGCGGTCCCCCGCCATGCACGACGACCGGGTTAATCCCGACTGCCTTGAGAAGCACGATATCCTCGGCAAAGTCGCGTGCGGCTTGCGGATTGCCCATGGCATGGCCCCCATATTTCACCACAAAGGTGCGCCCGGCATAGCGCTGGAAATAGGGCAGAGCCTCGATCAGCACTTCAGCCTTGGACAGGTCGAGTACCTGCGGATCGGGGGAAGAGGATGTCACGTTCATGATTTGGCTTTGGCCCACTGCGCAGAAGTTCTGAAGCCGCTTAGCCGCTTCGTGCTCATGTGCAAAGCGTGTGCACGTTTCATCCTGTTTCTGCCAATTTGCGCTTGGCGCTGTAACCAAACTCTGATTGACTGCGAATTGGTCGATAACAGCGCGCAACACTGCTTCGCTGTTGGGAATTTTGGACTGGAGGAACGACCATGAATACTACTCGCATCAAAGGCTCTTTCGCACTCGCCGCAGCCGCTGGCCTCGCCGCAGCTTGTTCGGGCGGCGCTGACACCAGCGGAGGCGGTACCGAAGCGGAAGCGCTTGCAGCCGCTGGCGGCGGCGCCAAGGAAAAGTGCTACGGCGTGTCGCTGGCAACAGAGAATGATTGCGCTGCAGGCCCCGGCACAAGCTGCGCAGGCACCAGCGTGATCGACTACCAGGGCAATGCCTGGACCTATGTTGACGAAGGCACCTGCCTGACGATTGAGCGTCCTGACGGTACGTTCGGCTCGCTTGAAGAAACCGACAACGTCTGATCCCATCTGGATCGAACACCAAAGGCCGCGCGGGAGAGAAGCTCTTCGCGCGGCCTTTTGCTGTCTGGTCCCGGCGGATAGGCTGCTGCGATGGCTTGGCGAGCCTGCCGGGCGGCTGCTAACACCGCGGCTGTCATGTCCCGCTCCCGTTGGAAATCACGCGCCCGCTTCAAACGGCCCAAGCGATCGGTTGGGCGCAAGCGCCTGCTGGACTGGTGGGTGCTCTGGCGCGTTCCAGTGCTCGCGTTGATCGTCATGGCGGCTTGGTGGTTCGGGTTTCGCCCGATTGCGATGGAGCAAGGGTGGGTGCCAGTCGCGGACGACTTCGCTATCTGTGGCGCAGGTGGGCCGAGGGCAGCAGGTTGCGTCGTCGACGGCGACACGCTGGTCATCGGCTTCGGCAATGAGCGCCGCCGCATCCGCTTTACTGGCTTTGACGCACCCGAACTGGACGGAGCTTGCGAAGCGGAAAGCCTGCTGGCTGCCACTGCCAAAGAGCGTCTCCACCAATGGCTTAGCCAAGGCGTGTTCGAATGGAATGGAGATGTCGATCCCCCGCGCGACCAATATGGCCGTGAACTGCGCTCTGCACGCCGGGTCAATCCAGACGGCAGCCGCGAATATCTTGCCGACGTTATGCTCAACTCTGGCCTGGCCGCTGAGAGCGGTTGGGGCGCGGAACCGGCCGATTGGTGCGAGTAATCGGCTCCGGTCTGAGGGGGGCTTGCCGACGCGATATCTTTGCCTAGACTGACGTTGTGTCCAAACGCACAGGGGATCCTTAATGAACGAACCAGCAACCTCCAACTCAAACAGCAATCCACCCGCTAATAACGGGTTCGATCTGAACCAGCCGACGATCATCTCACTGCTCTATCTGGGCAGCTACTTCACCGGCTTTTCCGGTCTGATTGGCATCGTGCTCGCCCATGTGTGGCAAGGTGAGAACCAGGACAGCTGGGCCGCGTCGCACTTCACCTATCTGATCCGCACCTTCTGGTTCGGTCTTCTCGGCTTTCTTATTGGAGGTGTGCTGACGATCGTCCTGATCGGCATTCTCATCCTACCCGCGGTCGGCATCTGGGTGCTGGTGCGCAGTGTGATGAGCCTCCTCAAAGCGCAGAAGCAAGAGCCGATGCCCGATCCTGAGACGCTGCTATTCTGATCTCCTTTTTCAGCGCTGGTGAGAATGGCGACTCGCCTGGGACGCCATTCTCATAAAGGGCTTGGTGCGCAGCTAGCTGGCAACAAATCGCTTGCCTACATCCTGAGCGATTGCTGCTGCGGAATCGACCCTTGCGAAAAGGTCTTGAAGGCCTGTGCCCGTTGGCTGGTCAGCCTGCGCAGTCAGGACATCCCCTTCTGCTGCCTCGATCATCATCGCGATCTCATCGAGCAGGTGAAGTCGCTGTTTCCGCAACCGCGTGAGATAGGCATCGGAGGTCGGCTCAACTTCAACTTCGATCCGATGGATTGATCGGTTGAGCGCATGATAGCGATCCGCAAGCTTGCAGAAATGTCCATTGGAACGCTTCAGCCAGGAAATTGTGTGAGCGTCCTTTGGAAACTCTTCGTGAAGCTCGTGGGGGGTGTGGGCGGACATCAGCATCTCCATAGCGGTTTCAAACAAGCCCTTTCGGGATGCATTGGGTCTAAGCAGCACGGGACAGAGCGGCATTGATGTGGATCAAACAGACGATTGTCGTCTCTCTCAGACCCCAATGCTGACACACTTGGCACAGTGTCCAAAGGGCAGAAACCTCCCCTCGCTGACCCTATGCTGACATAGCATGAGCTGCTTTGTGATGTAGATCGCGGTGGCGAGAACGTGCGCCTTGCGCGGGAAATCCAAGAAGGAGGAGAAGTGCTTCATTGCTGCAAGGATACCCCGCGCTCAGTCGTGTAGGAAAACGGCGCGAGGCTTACATCGAGAGTGTCACGTCTTGAGCCCCAAGCTGCCACCCACTTTACCTCCGCCCTAACCGCCCTATCATGGCGAACCAAACAGGGAGCATCACGCAAAAATGTCCGACACGCCGAGCCCGCAAGATGTCACCCCCGCGCGGAAGATTGCTGAGCCAACGCCGAGCATGCCAGGAGACCGCCCGACGCATCCCCCGCGCCCGGCTGGCAATTCCTTCGCCCGGCCGCTCGTGATCTCATTGCTCTATCTGGGCGGGTTCGTGACCGGCTTCTCCCCAATTGTGGGGCTTATCCTCGCCTATGTCTGGCGCAGTGATGGCACAGCGATGGAGTGGGAAGAGACCCACTTCACCTATCTCATCACGACCTTCTGGGTTAGCCTGTTGTTCAATATCGTGTTTGCCGTCATCTTTTTCGCCAGCTTTGTCGCGATGATAGCAGAGGCTGAAAGCGGGACGGGGGGAGAGCCACCAATGGCCGCGATCGTGTCCGTTTTTGGCATAATGGTCTTGTGGGGCATTATCGCCTTGTGGTTCACGATCCGCTGCGTGATCTCGCTCGCCAAGGCGAGCAGCGCCAAGCCGATGAGCCGCCCACGCACTTGGTTGTTCTGATCGAGGCTCCACGCATATCCCCATAGGGGCGCGCACGGAATTGAGAGGCCGAATGGTTGCGCGCACATTGGCGCACGATGAGCATCCGAAAGTCAAAGCATCAACCGAGGGCTTATCTGCCCAGCAATCGTCCGTCGCGCTGGTTTTATCCGGCGCTGATTGGGCTGCCTTTGATGGTGTTCATCGCGATCGTATTCGCGCCCGTTTGAGGGCAATAAGACGCTGTTACTGACCCCACCCGTCGACAGCGGCACTGCGATTGCTATCGCCCCAATCATTGGACTGGCGATTGCCGTTGGCGATCTCTTTGTGATCAGAGGTTGCCTCTTGAACCATCGGGATCGTGTCGGCGGGGGCTTTATCGGGGTTGCAGCCCTGCTGTTGCAGACGCAGTCGCGCGCGCTTCACCTTGGTCTCAGTGACCCTGCCTGAGCCAATCGCGCTGCGGGCTATGCGGGTGCACTTCTCGCTCCATTCATAGTCGCTGGATGAGAAGAACGAACTCGACTCAGAGCTGCCTCCGCCTGGACCTTCGTCGAGCACATCGGCCAGCTGCCAGCCACCGATGGCGCAAATGACGACGCCGACGATCATTCTGAAATAGTACATGGCGCGAGCTCCTCCAGTGGCTGTTTGCGGGAGCGCGAGATTGTAAGGGAGGAAGGTAAATTTCGGGTTATCTTGCCCCAAAGAAGCTTAGGGATAGGGTCTTTGCGCGCGGTGATCGACGCTGATTGTCTCTTGCATCAGGAACACTCCGAGAGCTCCATCCCATTGCCAAACATTGATAAAATAGGCCCCGCCGGTCTGTACCCAACCCAGCTCCTCACCTCTCCATTCGAGGAAGGTGTGATAGCCGCGATGGAGCACGCCCCACTCTCCCAGAGGCGTAACGCGGTCCGATCCGGGCACCAGTAGGCGGCGATTCGCATAGCTTTCATTCGCCCCGCCGGGTTCGCGCGCGGCGCATTGCTGCGAGATCATCGCCATGAACTCCTCGCGCGATGACGCCACCACCCCGCCCAGATCGTGGAGCATGCGGAAGTCTTCGGCCAGCATGGTTTGGAGGGTCTCTGGATCGCACCCTTCGAAAGCCGCGTAGAACATGGCCGCGTCGCGCTCGGCGATGCGGGTTGTGGCCTCTTCTAGAGTCGGGATCGGCGTTGTGTCGGCGGTAACCGGAGTGGTCAGCGCGAGGGCGAGTGCGGCGAGCATTGGTGAACCTCCCGAGGTGTATTGCCGGAATAATACACGTGCGCGAACCTTCTGCAAGCAGTACGCGACACCGCTTTCTTTTGCGGTTAGGCTCCCCTGCATGACACGCAATCTCGCCGCTCTGGCCCTCGCCCCTGCCCTGTTCACCCTCGCCGCTTGCGAAGCTGAGCCCACCACTCTCCCGGAACCTGACAGCCAAGACCTCTTCTGGGAGGCGCTGTCGAGCCATTGCGGCAAGGCCTATGCGGGCCGTATGGTGAGCGAGGACGCGGCGGACACCGACTTTGCGGGCGCGCAGATGATCGTCCATGTCTCCGAATGCTCAGAGACCCAAATCGCCATGCCCTTCCATGTCGGACAAGCGGGCGCAGATGGCGAGATCGAATGGGACCGCTCACGCACCTGGGTCGTGACGCGCCTGTCCGTCCCTCATATGAACGCGCCAAAGACCGGCGGAGCGACACCGGTTGGCCTGGGCCTCAAACACGACCACCGCCACAAAGATGGCTCGGAAGACGCCGTCACCCAATATGGCGGCGACACACGGACCCAAGGCACGCCCCGCGCCCAAGACTTCCCCGTCGACGATTTCAGCATCGAGATGTTTGAGCGCGAGGGTTTGACCGCCAGCGTCACCAATGTCTGGACCTTCGAGGCAGATAGCGCGGGATCGGAGGGCGCCACGATCGCCTACCAACTCCAACGCACCGTCGAAGGCGGAGCCCCCGAGGACCGCTTCTTCCGCGTGGAATTCGACGCCAGCGAGGAAGTGGAAGCGCCGCCGGCTGCTTGGGGGTGGGAGTAGCTATTCTCCGACGTCATCCCGGCCTCTGAGCCGGGAACCCGCTTACGTTTATCTTGAAGCGCGCAGCAAGAAGCGGGACCCCGGATCAAGTCCGGGGGGTATAGTGATAGCTTCGAAACAAGGGAAATTTGACCACACTTGAATTCTCAGTGGGGTGAGCTGATCGCGAGCAAATAGGCAAATTTGCGCAATTCCAGACATCGGTTTTTTATGTGCAATTTTGCTGATAGAGAAGTCCCACTTGAGACTTTCTGGGTGTTTATCGCTTGATGCCGAAAATTGATAAGAACGAGATGGGTGCTGAGCAAACGTCCAATGATCAGGAAACTGAGACCGAAAATGACTTTCCTACTTGGCAGGGTGGCAATTTACTCGAGACGAACTGGAAGATCGTGTGTGGATCATCACTCGATGTTTTGAAGACTCTGCCCTCTGAAACTGTCGACACTATAGTAACATCGCCACCATATTTTTGGCTGCGCGATTATGGAGCTGATGGGCAAATCGGCCTAGAAGATAGCATTGACGAGTACGTGAATGCACTAACGGCGGTTCTCAATGAAGCCAATCGGGTGCTGAGCAAGACTGGTCTATTGTTCCTGAACATTGGTGACACATTCTATTCCGGGAAGGGCAAGTCCCACGGGCAAGACAAAAAAAGCACGAAGCGACGATTTGGGTTGCGGGCAGTAGACAAGAGCGGAGGGCTTGGCATCGGCCTTCAACGCAAATCGATGATCGGCATTCCGTGGCGCGTCGCAATGAAGCTCGCCACTGATGGTTGGGTGCTTCGCACGGCAATCATCTGGCATCGCGAAAATTGTCTGCCCGAGCATGTTCGAGATCGCCCAAGCAGAAGCTACGAGTACGTGTTCATGCTTGCAAAAAGCCGCTTCTATTATTTCAATAAGCAACCGCTGGTCGACAAGAAGATAGAAGAGGATATGTGGACCATCCCCGCAAAACCTAAGGCGCGAGGCGGTATTGAAACTGCCCCGTTTCCTGATGAACTAGTTGAGCGTTGCCTAGAGATTGGGTGCCCAGAAGGTGGAACAGTCCTTGACCCATTTGTTGGTAGCGGCACAACTGTGCGGGTGGCGAACTCGATGAATAGATCGGGCATTGGGATTGATTTAAATCCCGATTTCTGCCGATATGCGGTTGAGCAATTAGGCGGATCGATTTGACCTACTTATCGAAGAGAATAATTGCTGAAGCTATTGGAGTTCTGCGGGAGCACGTACATCCGTTCGTGGGCATAACCTTTCTAGCGTGTAAAAAAGCTAATCTACCGGTGGGAGAGCAGACCACGGTTAGCATAGATTCTCTAACTCGCGAGTTTCTCAAAGAGCATCACAAGATCGACGCGAACAGCAAGTTTTACTTCCAACCCTTTAAGAGCATCAAGGAATGGGTTGATCCGAAGTATCCGTCAGCTGGGTTGCAAGCGATCAATACGCAGACCTTTGGCGAAGTTTTCATCCACGAGCGAAACACAACCGAGTGGGGCTTTTCTGAACATTACGCCGCGAACTTAAGCAAGAGACTACGGTCGCTACGATATGCTGCCCGATCTCCGATCATTGCCTTGGCGATTTGGGTTTTTAAGTATCGTCGATGGCCTGAAGGTGCCGGCTTCGACAGTCTAGTTGAAGAGATGGTCTCCGTCTTTGGCTTAAGCAAGGACGACTTGACGGAGGTCTTTTTCGATGATCGAGAACAATTCCATGAGCCGTTTTTTCAAGACACCCCCACAAGTGGTGAGGAGATCGCGACGCTCTATTCACCTCCACCTGATTCACCTAACCAAGTCGGGGGAACGCTGCGCAGTCTAGAGCTTGAGTTCGTTGGCCCGGCGCAGAAACTCTCAATAGAGTTTGGAGACCGGCTCACAATCGTGACTGGTGACAATGGACTTGGAAAGTCCTTTTTGCTCGAAGCCGCTTGGTGGGCTGCGACAAGTCATTGGCCTAGCCAGCCGGCAATGCCGCTAATGGATGATGGATTTGCTCCGCTAAAAGATGTCATTCCGAATATTTCGTACGAGATTGAAGACAACTCTGGTCGCCGCACACGCCAACAAGCGAACTTCGATTGGGCTTCCTATTCATGGAAAGAAGAGAAAGATAGGCTTACGCTTTCAGCACTTGCTGTTTTCGCGAATGCAAACGGCTCATTCGCAGTTTCTGATCCGATCCGCTCACAGTTTGCCAACCCTCAAAACGCAACAATCGACCAATTCTCGCAAAAAGAACTATGGTACGGATCCGCAGCCACCGAAGGACTCGTTAGAGACTGGGTCAAATGGGACCGAAGCAACGCCCCTGAGTTCAATAGGTTCAAGGCGATTTTGTCTCACCTTTCTCCTGCTGACCTTGGAACCCTGAAGCCCGGACCAATCATTAGAATACCCGGTGACCCAAGAGAGATTCCAACTATCCGTCACCGATACGGTGACACACCTATCATCTTCGCATCTGCTGGAGTCCAACGGGTGATAGGCTTGGCCTACTTGCTAGTCTGGGCATTAGGAGAGCATAAGCTCGCGGCACAGCAAGCTGGTGCAAGCCAATTCGAAAAGATAATCATAATCGTAGATGAGTTGGAAGCTCACCTCCACCCGAAGTGGCAGAGGACTGCCTTGCCAGCAATCATGGACATAAATCATCCGCTTGAGGGCAATCTTTCTATTCAATTCATTGCGGCAACCCATTCTCCCATGATTTTGGCCTCGTCTGAGGCTGTTTTCGAGGAAAAGCGGGACAAAATCTATCATCTTTCGCTGATTGATACTGAGGTCGATCTTAGCCCGATGGATTTCGTCAAATACGGAGATGCATCGTCTTGGCTGACATCACCGGTCTTTGGCCTGCGCTATGCTCGTTCGCGGGAAGCTGAAGTCGCAATCGAGCAGGCAAAACAGCTTCAGGACTCCGAAGCACCGGCAAAAGATAGAATTGAAGAGGTGTCGCGGCAACTGAAACGAGCGCTAGCACCAGACGACAAGTTTTGGCCGCGATGGCTCTATTTCGCTGAAGAGCACGGAGTTTCACTTTGATAAAAGTGGAGGCGCAACTGGAGTATGCTGCTTTCAATTCTCAAGTTCGGCAACCCGGACTTGGTTTTCTGTTGAACTGTGAAAAGCCAAATTCAAAGCAGTTTGGAAGACACAATTACTGGACAAGAGCACGAAATGAACTTCATGCCGCCTATGGGAAGATTTGTGCATATACCTGCATCTACTTGATTGACCCCGGAACGGTTGATCACTTCATGCCTAAGTCGGTCTATCCATCACTCGCATACGAGTGGAGTAACTTTCGCTTGGCTCGCGCGAGATTCAACACTTCGAAGGGCGACAACACAGATGTGATGGACCCGTTTTCCATTGAGAATGGATGGTTCAGACTCGACTTGCCCAGCTGTCTAATTAAGGCAAGTCCCGACGTGCCAATGATCGCTCGCAAACGAATAAATGCCACAATCAATATCCTCAGATTGAACAGCGATGACTACTATGTTCAAGAGCGATGTGATATCCTTATTGAATACGCAAAGGGATTGATTACTCTAGATTTTTTAAGAAGACGCTATCCTTTTTTGGCCGAGGAAATCGTCCGTCAAGGCCTTGAAGATTGTCTCGCTGATCGATTTGGATTGGAAGGTGGCTAGCGACAAGCGCCAAGCTGCAGAAATTCAGTCTACTGCTTCTTACCAAACCTGTCTGCCAGTCGCCGCCGCAGATTGGAAGGGTCGGTTCCCAAGTCCCTAGCTGTTTTCCTCAGCCCGGAATCTCCAATCAGCTTTTTAAGCGCCTCCAGCTCGTCGCTTTTTCGCCGTTCCTTTCGCCTGAAATAGCGCGCAAGCTTATCCATCCCCGCCGCTTCTTTGCTTGCTAGCTGAGAGCTGCAATCTGCTTTCAGGAAATCGGATAATCTCTTCACTGTTATCCCGGCATAGATCGAAATCTCATAGGTGCTGAACACCACGCACAGTCGCTTCAACTTGGCTTGCAGTTCGGCAACGTGTTCGGGGTGCATCCCATAGAGAGGTTGCGCCGATGGATCGAAACCCATGCTGGCCTGTCGTTCCAAATCGTTGGCTTCCTTGCCGATATGCACGGCGCTGACTGCACGAATATGCCTTCTCTCGGTTTTACCAGTGTCGAGATAATCGCCGTTCAAAAACTTGTTCTCTGGCTGCAAATGATATTGTGCCAAAGCTTGAGCAAAGGTCTTGAGCTCCTCGATAGGGACTGGCTCGCCAGTGTTGCGATCAAAGGCTTGCCTTGCCGCTTTCGCGGGATCGGTTTCGAAAGGCGAAATCGGAGCGAATGAAGCCTTTTTGGTCTTTCGCTTTCGGCCCTCGAGTTCAAGCGTCTCGCTAGCATCTATCGGGGCTGCGAAGAGTGCAGTGAGAAAACCAAACGGCTTCACCTGCTCATTGTAAGCCTTACCCTCATTGAAGCGCTTGAACCATCGCTGCACCGCTGGAGAAGTTGCTGTGTATTGGCTAATTGCTGGCAGTCGCAAGGAAGAGTGAAAACCCAAATCGACCATCTCCGGCCTATCGCTTCTCATCGCCTCGATGATCTTGAACCAAAGATCATGTTGCCAAAGCGAGACGCCAATCTCGCTTAGCTTCGCCTTGGGCGTGGGTATCGACCTTGCAGGGTTTTGCTCATTATAAGGTGCGCGCAAGTGGCCTAAGCCATGCGCCGACGCTTTGCGGATGATCGGCTTTCCATCATCGCCGCGATTGTAGAGAGCATATCGCTTAGCAGAGATCGCAAGGCAGTAGAGCGGCTCGTGTCTGCCGCTCCCATCCAAGGCAAAATTAACGCCCTCGCTCTTGAGGATCGGGCCTTCGAAACCGTAGGGATTGAGCGCACCAAACCAATCGATGATCTCTTGCACTGCGCACTGGAATTGCTCTTCGTCCATGACTTCGGACTTTGCCAAAGCCATGCTGTCGGTATCGCAGAACGCCCAATCCAATCCCTGTTCGATTGCGAGCGTTTCTGTGATGGCAAGCATCAAGCGCGCTGCACCAGCGATAAGCGTTGCTAGCAAGGGATGGAAGAAGGTTCCGGGCTGCTCGACTTTGGAAGGGAAGCTCGCAAAAGCATTATCCTCCCCGGCAAATACATCGGTCCTTTCGTGCGCCTTAGCATCCTCGACGTTCATCTCAACGAATATGCCGTAACTGGTCGCATTCGCCATGATCTTGAGAGCGTGCTGCTGGATATCGAGCATCTCTCTTTCGGAGAGATCAGATTGGTTGAGCTTCGCCTTGGTTTCCTGTCTAAGCTCTATCAGGCGCTTGTAGAAATCGTCTTGTCTGGGATGGATTGAGTAATCAACGTGCCCGCCAACCTCGAAGCTCTTGAGGTTGGCTTGCGCGGTAGTTGGCCTGAATTCGATGGCCTCAATGACAGTTGGAGCCTTGCCTGAGAGCAATGTCGAAGCGAGACAGTCGGCAAGCGTGAACCACTGGCCGCGCTTGTTGGTCAGATGGTTCAGGCCGATGGTGGCTTGGTCCGCATCAGCATATTTCGCTCTTACAGGGAAGATATCGCTTTCGGGAGCAACCCGGACAAGGATTGGAAGCGCAAGCCAAGCTTCCCTGCTTTGAAGCTCGCCAAGAATGTCGCCTTGCAGGATCGCCTTGGCTTTCTCGGTCGCGTCCTGAGTTTCAATCCCGTTCGCTGTTGCGAAAGACCAAAGCCCCATCAGGGTGCAAACGGTTGGATACATCGATAAGAAATCGCAGAGCATCACTTGGCACTCTGAGCGCCGATTTCCCACTTCGGAACGACCGCCATAATAGGCCGACATGATTTTGCCGATGATCGCTGGATCAAAATCAGGCTGACATTCGCGCCAAGGCTTCACGCCCATCGCCTTCAGACATGCTTTGCCAAGACTGGCCTCGCTGTAGATTTTCTCTGGCGATGTGCCTGCAAGCGCCAGTTGGTCGAAGCGTCCAATGAGTTCGCAGTAGCACTCCCAAGTCGCTTGAACGTCTCGCAAAGCGTAGTCGAGAAATTCATCCGAAATCGGCGCTTCGAAATCGTCATACTCAATCTTGCCGTTCTCCACTCCCAACGTCTCGCAAAGCGAGGCGAGCGAAAACGATCTGGCAAGCAGCGCATTGGCTAGCGTCTTACAATCGATGAAATGCCCGCGCTGAATTGGCTCTTTCTTGCCTAGCTTGACCTTGCTTCGATTGGTCCGGCTTTTCATCGGGGCGGCGAACTGGATGAAAGCCGCCTTCGCAGAGATGTGTTTGACCTGAAGGTTTGGGCGGCGCTTGTCCTCGCTAAGCGTGAACGAAAATCCGCCCTTCATTTTACCGCGAGCTGGACTGGATTTGGCAGCAATGCGCGAGATATCGAAAGGCAGATTGAAGCCGATGATGGTTCCGCGATAGTTATATCCGATGGTGAAAAGGATCGCATCGACAAACTCGGTCTGTGTCAGACATTCGAGATCATTCTGGGCCGCATATCTCTCCAGTTGCTTCAGCTCAGCTTGGGTTACATTCTCCGGTGCGTAGAACAGCCCTTCTTCCAGCAAAGCGCCTGATTGCCTGATTTGGTATGTGCCAAATCGAAGCGATTGGGTGGAGTCAATCCGCGTTTCGCAATCGAAAACCAAATGCCAATCTGAGGCTCCCACTTCCGTCCGTTGGTAGCTCTTCTTTGGTGTCCCTTTTGCGGTGTCGCTCACCGCGAAGGCTCTTAGTGAGATCGGCAATTCGTCTGTAATTTCGACGGTCATTTATCATCCCTCGACCTCGCTTCCGCGTTGGCAAGATCGATGAGGAGATGCGCGAACTCCCTGAGTTTCTCGACCACAACTCCAAGCAGGTCGGCTAGGCCGAGAAGGAAATGTCCGATGCGATCCAAACTAGTGTCAGCGTCAGGATCGAAATCGGGATGGTCCTTCTGTAGATCGCTTAGCTTCCTGTGGCAGTTGGCGCAGACAATGACCGTTGCTTGATCGCGTCCGAAGTCTGCCACATGATGTGCTTCTAGGCATTGCCAGGATCGCTCGCCACATGTCCCGCAAATGGGGTTGTTGCTTCCAAGCTTTCGAAGCCGCTGCTGCTTGCGGCGCTCTTGGTCGTTGCGCTTCATTATTTATTCTCAGTCTAAGCGGTGATGAGGCGATAGATATCTTCGAAAATCTCGTTTCCAGAGTTTGCTAGGCGGTAGAGAGTGTTTCCATCGGTCTCGAAGACATGAGCTTTTCCTGAGGTGTCACGCACCGATTTGCCAATGAATGCCGCCAAGAGATCGGCATCATTCGAATTGATGAAGGCTTTCACGGCTGCGAGATACTTGCCGTTCAATGAGGCTTGCTCCAATCCGGCGAGCTTTCTGGTTCGGGCCTCGCCATTGGAAATGACAAGCATCCTGCGAGTGGCTGGGTCAGAGATGATCCAAGTCTTGCCCTTCCGGGTCGCAAGCTTGTTCTCTCGAAGAAAGCGCCTGAACCTCTCGACAGAGACCCCGGCTTCCTTGGCAGCGGCAACTTGCGTCCCGGTGCGCCTCAGAGCTTTAAGCGCAGCTTCAAGCGAGGCTTCACCCCGCTTGACTTTCGATCCTCGAATTGGGCGCTCGCCAGCGCGGGCATGACCCCTCGCCTGAGCAAGGCTTAGACCACGCTTCTTCGCGTTCGCTATGCGCCGTGCGTATTCTGCTTTGTAGTCGCGTTTCGTTGCCATGCCCCAATTTGAGCTGGGGGACAGGGCTAGAGTCGAATCCTCTTATCCTCATGTGCCGAGCGCAATTCGAAATCGACTTAGTCGACGCTAATTTGCTTTTTCCCGCAATTGGCAACGATATATTTTTCGATATTCGTATTGCTTAAACCATTGCCCGGCGAATGCGCTGCGCCGAGTGCCTCTCGAACCAATTGGCAAGCGCTTTTCCTAGGCAATTGGCAGAATTCGGGGTTATCCCGAATTAGGTCTGAGATTGCTGAATTTATCGCTTCACCTGATCCTCTTGAGGGCTTTTGCGGAACTTTGATCGCGTTGGGATCGCAGATTTTCAAGCGCCCGTATTTTATGCCGTTGGCTTCGAGTGTTCCCATTTCCCAATCAGGCTCGTGGTAATTGAAATCCTCAGGATCAATTTGGACAGGCGCACCACTGCGAGATGGCGAAACGCGATATGCAGTAGCGATAAGCTGCTCGTTATAGAGGTCGGTAAGCAACTCGTCTTTGAGATGCTTTTCCAACTTTTGCTTGTCGGTGCTCGCATTGCTGGCGGTATTGAAGGCTTTGGCAAATCCGAGCCAACCCCCGAAATCGGAGATACGTGAGAACGCTTCGATAAATCCGGGCGCGCGATCATATTCTTCGCCCAATTCGCTTGGCGCAAATCTAAGCCAAGCATCATTTAGCGGGACACCAAATTCCCAGAACAAATTAGCTTTTTGCGAAGCCATTTATGTTGGATTTATCCTTCTTAATTCGAGACAGATGAATGCGAATTTGCTAGTTATCCTAAATGCTTGAAACATCGATTAGCGACGCGAATTGCAATAACGATAATTGGGCGAATCGGTCCGAATTCTGGCTAAAGCAATATGGCAATTCCCTGCCAAATCGAAAATTGCGAGAACGCAATCCCGCACCCCTAATTCTAAATGGGCATGGTGTCTCATTGCGAATTGAAAATGGGACATTGGTCATCCGCGATGGCTTTACCCATTATCCGCAAAAGCGGGCCGATTATCGCTTTTTCCCCCGCGACCTCGATTTGCCGTCCCGTATCCTATTGCTCGATGGCAGCGGCACTCTCTCGTTCGATGTCCTGACTTGGCTAGCAGAGCAAGGCGTTGCACTTGCTCGCATCAAAGCGAATGGTGAGATTGCGACTGTTGCCAGCGGAACGGGATATGCCGCTGATCGCGAAAAGGTCGATTGGCAATTGGCTATGCGCGCTGATTTATCGAAGCGATTGGAATTTGCGGCTGATCTAATTCGCCGCAAAGTCCTTTCCAGCATTCCGACGCTTGAGGTTTATGTCCCACCTTCAAAAACGCGTGAAATGGCATTGGCAAAAGCCAATTCCGCTATTGAGCGATTGGAAAACGAAACCTTCGAAGACATGAATGCGATATTCGCTATCGAGGGCGAATGCGCATCAGCCTATTTTCGCGCTTGGCAGGGTTTACCTGTGAGCTGGAAAGGAATTGCGCGTCGCCCTGTTCCGCAGGAATGGCACGCTTACAATTGGCGAAGTTCTCGCGCCACTGGCAAGAAAGCTGAGAACCGAAACGCCTCCCATCCCGTCAATGCAATGCTGAACTATGCCTATGCGGTGAAGCTCGCCAAGCTGCAGCTTGAAGCCATCGCAGATGGGTATGATCCTACCATCGGGATCATACACAAAAGCAAGCGCGGAAGCCCGGCTTGGGCGCTCGATATGATCGAGCTGGAACGCGCCTCAGTAGATGCGCGAATTTTGCAGCTTGTGGCGGATCAAAAGTTTGCAGCGGCAGATTTCATTCTGAAGAAGAATGGCGGTTGCAGGCTTTCGCCTCAGTTGGCACGCATGGTAGCCTCGCTCGTCTAACTCCGCTTCTTTCGACCCGGCTTAAGCCCAGCAATTTCGCCCGTGATTTCGTCTGACCGAAACAGCTCTAAGAGAGCAACTTCGAGAACGGCGGCGATCTTATCGAGCGTATCGACACTAGGGTTTTCATCGCAGCGTTCGATGCCGCCGAGATAAGATCGATCAATCGAAGCATCAAAAGCTAGTTGCTCCTGCGAAACGCCTTTCGCAACGCGAATGCGCTTGATGTTCTTACCGACAAGATCGCGGCCCTTCATGCCCGCGATAAGGCGTTTAATAGCGGCTATAAAACCACTGGATATATCCATCATATTAAGGAAATGGCTGTATTGAAGTCTCTCCAATCAATGGAGTTTGAGATGATGCGATTTGCTTTGCCATTCATCGCAGCACTGGCCTTTCCAAGTGCATCGATAGCGACCGAACCAATGGCCCCCGTTAGCTCTGGTGCGTCCGCCACCTTGGCGAGAGATATAAATGAGTTTGAATTGGGAGTGCCGATATCTCAGGCCACTAGTCGAGTGGAGGTAGTTTTCGCTCAAGGTGAGCTTGTCGAGTCAGAGCTGGACGGCATCAAGTATGATTTTGGAATCTGCCCATCAGGACAAATCTACCGCATTCAGTCTAGCCAATCTTTGGGCAATTTCATCCCGGACGCAGAGTTTATCTCCGGTCTGCAAAGCAGGCTTTTTCGGAAGTATGGGCGAACCAATCCCAATGCGTCAGGCAATTGGAGCTGGGAATTGATCGAACCAGTCCGCTATTCAGACGGGCAAGTTCACCAATTCAAAACGAATTGGTTTTCGGCCCGTGTTTCTGGTGGATATGGGTCTCCCGTAACGCTCGAAATGACAATGATCGATTTTCGGATTTGCTGGGAAGGAAAAATGCGGGAGAACCAGCAACCTCGCTCGGATGCCTTGGATGACGTAACTTTCTAGGCTGAATGCGATGATAAATTTAGTCACGAGGGATGGTCGCGGTAACCGTCCCTGACGAACCAAAAAGGAAGGTTAGTCAGCTGCGTCGGTCTTCAAAGATAACTCACCCACGTCCAATGCTGCGCAACTTATTGACTCAAGTGACGTAATCACTGCATCCCGAAACCGTCCTAAACTACGGAATTGGCCGGCTAATGAAGAATGCACAGAAGCCCGATCACATAAGCTTGAACACGCTTATTTCTCGTTTGCGAGAAGGACGATATGTAATTCCCGATTTCCAGCGAGATTTTGAATGGAAACCTTGGGATATCCGCGATCTAATTCGATCAATCTTCCTCGACTATTACATCGGCAGTCTATTGCTTTGGAAAGGCAAGCCAGACAACTTTGATGCGCTCTCTTGCGAGCACATTTATGGCTTCGAGGGCATCCCTTACGCCGACCACAAGGAGCGAGGGAAACCTGAGCACATTGTTCTCGACGGCCAGCAACGCCTTACTGCGCTACACTATGCGATGTTCGCACCTGAAGTGCCGCTCCCAAATCGATCCAATCAGGCCGTTTATTACGTCCAAATCGATGAATTTATGGCAGAGAGATATGACCAAGCGTTCAACTACGATTGGTGCTCACGAAAATTCATGGGCGTATTGAACAACACGAATAAGCAGTTCGCCTCCCACATTTTTCCAATCAGAGTCTTTGGAGAAAGTGGGTGGGCCTTGCCGAATTGGGTCCAAGGATACGAAGCGTATTGGCGGAAGGAAGAAGCCAACGCCAATGAGATTGGCGATGAGCACAAAGCGAGTCATGCCGCTCGATGCGTTGAGAACGCTCAAGCGTTCGGCGAACTCCTTAAGGGGCTGACTGAGGAGTATCAGCTCTCATACATTGAATTAGATGAGGAAATTGGTCTCGATAAAGTCTGTGATATCTTCACACAGATCAACAGTCGTGGCGTCCAATTGGACGTGTTCGATCTCATAAATGCCCTACTAAAGCCACGCGGCCTCCAATTGCGCCATATGTGGAGAGCTGCATCTGACCGCCTAGAGTTTGTCGAAAGCGACAAAATGAACGTCTATGTTTTGCAGGTCATGTCGATACTACGACAGGCGTATTGCTCTCCAAAATATCTATACTTCTTAATTCCTAAGACCAAAAAGCCTGTAAGGGATGAGGATGGCAAGCGAAGGGATGAGGTCTTAATTCGAAACACTGACGAGTTCGACACGCTTTGGAATGACGCAGTGGATGCTCTTGAGGATGCAATCGAAACGCTACGCCATCCTCACGAATTCGGCGTTATCTCAGCGCAGTATATTCCTTACGTTTCCATTCTCCCGGCGTTCTCTGCGCTACAGAAACACGCTGAAGGGCTAGCTCCTGAGATTCGCTTATCAGCCCAAAGAAAGATCAGGCTTTGGTATTGGGCCTCTATCTTCTTGAATCGGTATTCAGGCTCAGTGGAATCCACTGCTGCAAGAGACTTTCTGGCAATGAGCCGATGGTTTCTTGAAGATCAGCTTGAGCCTGATTTCGTTCTCGAATTTAGGAGCCGATATGCTGCGATTGACCTTCGTCGGGAAGTGAAACGAGGCTCTTCAATTTATAATGGCATCTTCAACTTGCTCGTCATCCAAGGGGCGCGTGATTGGATCACTGGGAAAGTAGCCACCTCGGATGATCTCGATGACCATCACATTGTCCCACGGTCATGGGGCAAAGCAAATCTGAAGCGCAATGCAATCGACACAATTCTCAATCGAACGCCGCTAAGTTCCGATACCAACCGCAAGATCATTCGTGATCGCTTGCCCAATAGCTACCTGCCTGAGTGGATCGAGAAGAACGGGGAAGAGTCTGTTCGGGCGATTCTCGAAAGCCATTTTATCTCTCCGACTGCGTTTGACATTCTCATGCGAAAGGATTTTTCGGCAGACGATTTTGAGGATTTTATTGCCGAGAGAAATAGAACCATACTTGCCGCGATAGATAGCTTGCTAGTCAAAGAGCGCCTCGACCTCCCTCCCAATCTTCGGAAATTGGATAAGGAAATAGAAGCGGTTGAGCTATCGCTGCGTTCATGTGTGAATTTTGCTCTTGATGGAGACTGGGCCTTGGTTCCAGAGCACATTGCTCAAAAGATCAGTGAACGCCTAAGCGCTGCAAGCCGCAAGAACGCTGCGCTAGACGCCGACCGATACCAAACCCTTGACGGCAGATTGGAGTTCTTTGACCTGAGAGAGCTACAGGCTGCAATCACCTCTAAAGCTCTATGGCAGCGCTTCGAGCAGCGCTTCGCATCGAAAGAAGCTCTAAACAACAAATTCGATCAACTAGCAGAGCTGCGTAACGGAATTCGGCACAGTAGGGCCGTTTCTGAGGTTGCCCAAAAAGAGGGCGAGGCCGCGATAATCTGGTTCGGGCAAGTTATGAAAGCCCGCGAAAAAATATAGAGCAGCCAAGCAACCAACCCATCGAGAGCAGAGACACAAGGATTACCAAAGTGTGGTCAAATTTCCCTTGTTTCGCAGCTATCACTATACCCCCCGGATCAAGTCCGGGGTGACGAAGGAAGTGGGAGGCGCCTCTTCACCCGATTTTGACGATCACCGCGCATCTTGCCCGTCATGGGCAAGGTTATTCCGAACAATCGCTGGGCCAAGGCCAGCGCGAATAGGAAGCGTGGAGCCAAGTGGTATATGCTGGCACTGATTGCATTGCCGCTGGGTGCGTTCAGCGCGATCCTGTTTGCACCCTCGCTTAGCGAAGGTCCGCAGGCCGAGGCGGCGAGTTTTGCCTCGGTTGAAGTGGTTGATCGGGAAGAGGCTACCTTCCCGCTCTGCTCCGGCCCCAAGCGCACAACCTGCGTCGTGGACGGCGACACGATCTGGTATCGCGGCGAGAAAATTCGCCTCGTCGGCTTCGACACGCCCGAGATCAGCAATCCCGGCTGCGCGCGCGAAAGACGTCTGGGCGAGCAGGCAAAATTACGCTTGCAGGAATGGCTCAACGAAGGCCCGTTCAGCCTAGACCCCAACCCCGAAGGCCGGAGCGAGGACCGCTACGGTCGGAGCCTGCTGGTGCTCTCCCGCAAGGGCGAGAATGTCGGCGACATGCTGTTAGCCGAAGGGCTGGCGGAGACGCGCGGCGGCTGGGGGAATGAGTGGTGTTGAGGGGCTTTGCGAAGTGACAAATGACGCAGCTGTCAGGCGCCTAAATCAATTTGTCTTCGACAAAGAGTGCTTTGCTGATCCCGAAGACAACAATTGGGCAACCGCCTCCTGCGCCTCCGCGCAATCGTGGGAGTAACTTGCCCATGTGGGTAGTCGAGTTGCCATAACTCTTACCCTTCCCCAGCTTGTCGAAGATTGTTTGAAGTTCGGAGCAACGTGTTATGATCACACCTACATCGATGACTTGAAGATCAAATAGCAATCGAAAGTTATTTAGATCCCGGTCATAGAACGGGTCTTTGTTGTTCCACTCGACTTCTAGAGCCACGCGGCCCTTAAAGCAGTCTACTTTGTGCGTGGGTGACGGGCGTTCATTGCCATCAACCACTATGGAAGTATCGAATTGCGTCTCAACCCATCCGAGGTCTTTGAGGGGTTGCTCTAGTCGAGCCACAATCTTGGAGCGATTCTTACCCGGGGCCAAGACTTCCGTCCGAAGCAGCTTAAACTTCCGCAACGCGTCTTGTATCTCTAGCCACTCATCAGGACAGGCCGTTTGAAGCACTCCGACTGCATTGCGCCATTCATGCACTTCATAATCTGACGATATGTCTTTCGGAACAAGGTGATCCGTCGTCACTGTCTATTCCGCAGGGACCACTGAGGCGCTATTATTCGCGTAAGTTGCCCAATCGGGCTCGTAGCTTTCATCAGCTTGGTTCCCCCAAACAGTCCAGCCCTTTCGAACACCTCGACTAAATAGCTCGATACGAGGCCCCCAGCTGCAACCCTCAATTATCGGATATTGCTCGTCGGGCTTCCTGCTATGTTCGCGCTTCTGGCTGCGAATAATGTTTACCTGACGGCGCCCCATATCGAGTGTTCGGACGTTCTTTCCGCGCACGCCGAAGAGTAGCATTTCCGTGACATTGCGGAAGTAGAAGCCAACGCCACGACCATCTGGTCCACCGTCTTTCCTGACTTTTTCCCAAATTATGTTTGAGACGTAGCGAAAGCCCCACTCCTCCATCACGCGCATGCCCTCAGGCAAAAGCGCATTGGGAACCCAAAGATATAAGTGCGCTCGATCGGCGGCGATTTCGGAAACTGGAAGTTCACAAATCTCGTCGAGCTTCATCGTGCCATAGCGATTAAGGCGCTTATGCTCGGGAGCGACCTTTCCAGTTCGATTCTGAAACTGCCAAGGCGGGTCGGCCAAGATCGTACCAAACTGCTTGCCATTTGCTGTGCGAAGCAAGCTGGCAGCAGGCTCTTGGCTTCCTGATGGGTCGAGCATTACAGAACCTCCGCTTTGGAACAAAACGAGATCTGAATTAGTTATGGGCTGAGGTCAAGTGACCTCAGCGCCATATCGGCGGCTTTCTTACTCCGCCGCTTCAAACATATCCGGGCCGTCATCCACGGCACCATCCTCGTTGACCGCTTTTGCCTTCTGGCGGTTGTCGAAGCTCGACCAGACGTCGTTCCAGTTGCCCTTGGTTGCGCCCTTTGAGTACTCGGTTGCGCGGGTTTCGAAGAAGTTGGCGTGCTCGACGCCGTTGAGCAGTGGGCTGAGCCACGGCAGCGGGTGCTCTTCGATGTGGAATTGCGGTTGCAGGCCCAGCTGGCCCAGACGCCAGTCGGCGATGTAGCGAATGTAGCGCTTGATATCCTTGGCCGTCATGCCGTTCACCGGACCCATCTCGAACGCCAAGTCGATGAAGGCGTCTTCGAGGCGCACGGTCTTCATGCAGATGTCGAGGATGTCTTCCTTCACCGCCTTGGTCAGGCAGTCGCGTTCCTCACAGAAGGTGTGGAACATCTTGATGATGCCTTCGCAGTGGAGCGTCTCATCACGCACCGACCATGAAACGATCTGGCCCATGCCCTTCATCTTGTTGAAGCGCGGGAAGTTCATCAGCATCGCGAAGGAGGCAAACAGTTGGAGTCCTTCGGTGAAGCCACCAAACATGGCGAGCGTGCGGGCGATATCTTCGTCCGTGTCGACGCTGAACTGGTGCATGTAATTGTGCTTGTCGGCCATTTCCTCGTAATCGAGGAAGGCGCTGTATTCGCTCTCCGGCATGCCGATCGTGTCGAGCAGGTGCGAGTAAGCGGCGATGTGCACCGTCTCCATATTGGAGAAGGCGGCGAGCATCATCTTGATCTCGGTCGGTTTGAACACGCGGCCATATTTGTCGTGGTAGCAATCCTGCACCTCAACATCGGCCTGGGTGAAGAAACGGAAGATTTGGGTGAGGAGGTTACGCTCATGCTCGGTGAGGTTTTGCGCCCAGTCGCGGCAGTCTTCGCCCAGCGGCACTTCTTCGGGCATCCAGTGGATCTGCTGCTGGCGTTTCCAGAACTCGTAAGCCCAGGGGTATTCGAACGGCTTGTAGGTATTGCGGGCTTCGAGCAACGACATCTTGTGTTTCCTCTGATTGGCTTGAGCGACTCATATAGGGAATCAAACTACGAAACCGAAGACAAGCAGGTATGATTCGCTGGGGATAGAACGTGCATTTTCTGAGTCGAAGCGAGTCGCGGCTCGCCATTGCCGCGCGCACTTGCACGCGGCTCACCATCTTAAGATGCATGACTTGCAAGAGGGGGTGATTTGTCCCGTCAGGAACGGACGAGTTCCCGCAGGCCCTCCATCAATTCACGCGCCATCGAAGGGGGCGGCATGGCGCCGTGCTGCTCGATATGCGCGAGGCGTTTGGCGCGGCCCTTCAAGGTCGAGCTTTCGCGGCGGACCGAATGACTGATCCCGCAAAAGGCGTTGCAGCGGCGCATCTTGGCGCGGATGTCGTGGGCGGAATTCCAGAAGCGGGTGAAGTCGCCGGGCTGTGCCAGCTTCTCCCCGCGGAATTGCTGGCCAAAGCACAGGCGCGCAACGCCGTAATGGTTGATCATAACGTTGCGCTCATAGGTGTCGCAAATGTGATCGCGCGTGCGATTGACCGAAGACCAGCCGAGCTGCGGATTGCCACTTGCCTGGAGTGAGGCGAAATACATGCCGACCTGCTCGATCCAAGTGGGGTTGAGGCCGAGCGCGTACTTGGCGTCGCATTGGCGGATGATTGCCATCAGCTCCTTGCCATCGACGCCGTGCTCCTTGCCGAAGAAGGGGTCAACGATGCCGTTGCCGCCAAAGGTCGGCTGGAGGAAGTTGAGCTTCAATTGATCGGCGCCAATGTCGTTGAGGACGAAGTCGTAGAAGCCGTCGATCAGTTTGTAATTGCTCGCAAAGACCAGCCCCATGACATAGATCCGGGTGTTCTCAGCGCCCAGCTCTCGCTTGGCTTCGACCAGCAGGCGCAGCGCGCGCACGGCCTTTTCGAAGGCGCCATCAACCCCGCGCGTTTCATCGTGGATCGCCTTCACATGGCTGTTCAGGGAGATGGAAATCTCGTGCGGCCCCTCCTCCACCAAACGCCGCGCCATTTCCGGGCGGCGGATGCGAGTACCGTTGACAACGGAGAGCACGCGGATGCCACGCTCGCGAGCCCCTGCACACAGGTCGAAATAGTCATCCGCGTCGAGCATCGGCTCACCTCCGCAGATCACCAGATTGGCCCCTGCGTTCATTGCCGCCAGCTCGTCGAGCACCGCAAGCTTCTGGTCGAGGCGGAAATATTGGTCGCGATCATCGTCACTGCGCTTCCAGAAATCGCAATGGGTGCAGCGCAGATTGCAGCGCTTGTTGATCTCCATGAAGACGAAACGCGGGGGAGGGAGCTGGGCAGGCTTAATTCGGGGAGCGGGATTCATTGGCGGCGTACTCTCGCGCAAAATATAAACCCTCGGTGTTGGTGGGGGTAGGCCAAGGGGCGCTGGCTGTCCATAGACACCGGTTTTTATCAATTGCCCCCTAACAAGCAGCTGTTTCCGCGCTAGAAACAGTTCGGATAAGGGGATCAGAGCGATGAGTGTCGAGAACAGGCGGCCGCTGGCAACGCGAAGTGCGGGTTGGGCGAAGGCGGTGGCGCGAGGTCTGGCAGGCATTGGCCTGACGCCCAATGCGATATCCGTGATCGGGATCGGCTTTGCAGCCCTTGGCGCGTGGTGCTTCTGGCTAGCGGGCGATGGGAAAGCGAGCGAGTGGCTGTGGCTGGGCGCGGCTTTGGGCATCCAGCTGCGGCTGCTCGCCAATATGCTCGACGGGCTGGTCGCGGTGGAGGAGGGCAAGGGTTCTGCCACCGGGCCGCTCTACAACGAATTTCCCGACCGCGCAGAAGACGCGCTGCTGCTGATCGGTGCGGGCTATGCGGCGGGCGTGCCGGAGCTAGGATATGGCGCGACGATTCTGGCGTTCGGGACGGCCTACGTTCGCGCGCTGGGCGGGTCGCTGGGTTTTGAGCAGGACTTTGTCGGACCGATGGCAAAACAGCACCGGATGTTTGTCCTGACTGTGGGTGCAATCGCGGCTTTCTGCATCAGCGCATTCTTCGCGGACTTCGCGGTGACTGCGGTTGAAGTCATGCGCTGGGTCCTTCTTCTGATCGTCGCAGGATCAGCCCTCACCTGCGTCATTCGTCTGCACCGGATCGCCAATCTGCTTCGGGCAAAAGCGCAATGATCGCCCGCGCAGTCAGCGAGGCTCTGTTTGGCGCAACGCGTTTCCTCGTCGGAGGCCATCCGCGCTGGAAGGGGTGCGAGCCGTCGCAAAAGCAACGCATCTATTTCGCCAACCATGCGAGCCACCTCGACACGATCATCCTTTGCGCGGCCCTGCCCAATTGGCTGCGCGAGACAACGCACCCGGTTGCGGCAGCGGATTATTGGGGCAAGGGCGCGGTGCAGCGTTTTGTCGCTCTGTCGGTGCTAAACGCCGTCTTGGTCGAGCGCGGAGGCAGCCGCGATCCGCTCGCACCTCTTCGCGACGTGCTGGAGAGTGGGGAATCGCTCATCATTTTCCCTGAGGGCACCCGCAGGGCCGAGGCTTTGCCGGGCGCGTTCAAGGCGGGGCTATACCACCTTGCGCAGGACTTTCCGGAGGCCGAGCTGGTGCCGGTCTACCTCACCAACCTCGCACGCGCTTTTCCCAAAGGCGCGATGATCCCCGCGCCCATCACATCCTCGGCATGGTTCGGAGAGCCGCTCCAACTGCAAGAGGGTGAGGCCAAACCCGACTTCCTCGCCCGCGCGCAAGAGGCGATCGTCAAACTGGCCGAACCCGATCAGGGAGACACATAGATGACCATCCCCGTGCTCAACCTCGCCGTCAGCCAGACGATGATCACTCTATTTGGCGGCGTCTTTGCGCTGCTGCTGGTCGCTTCGGTGATCGGCTTCACCCTGTCCAAACGGGCGACAACCGAAGGCGCGATTGCGACCGTCTCCAACCTCAATGCGCGGATCAAGGCCTGGTGGCTGATGATCGCGATCTTTGCCCTCGCCTTCCTGTTCGGAAAGACGGTGACGGTGGTGCTGTTTGCGCTCACCAGCTTCTACTGCCTGCGCGAATTTCTCTCGATCACGCCCACGCGGGCCGAGGATCACACTGCGACCGTGGCCGCCTTCTACCTCTTCATTCCGCTGCAATATTGGCTGATCTGGAGCGATTGGCAGAGCCTGTTTTCGATCCAGATCCCGGTCTGGGCCTTCCTGCTGCTGCCACTGCTGGCCGTGCTGAAGGGGGAGACCGAGGAGTTCCTCAACCGCTCTTCCAAGATCCAGTGGGCGCTGATGCTCAACGTCTATTGCATCAGCCACGCGCCTGCTTTGCTGCTGCTCGACATTCCGGGCTATTCGGAGAACTTCCTGCTGCTGTTCTTCCTGATCGCGGTCGTCCAGCTGTCAGACGTAATGCAATATGTGTTCGGCAAGCTCTTTGGCAAACACAAGGTCGCCCCGCGCGTCTCACCTGCAAAGACATGGGAAGGCTTGATCGGAGGAGGCCTCTCCGCCGCAGCCGTGGGCGCAGCCCTGTTCTGGATCACGCCGTTCGCGCCTTGGGAAGCGGCACTGCTCGCGCTCACCATCGTCTTTGCAGGCTTTGCCGGAGGGCTGGTGCTCTCGGCAGTCAAGCGCTCACTCGGCGCAAAGGACTGGGGCACGATGATCGAGGGGCATGGCGGCGCGCTCGACCGGATGGATTCGGTGAGCTTTTCTGCGCCGGTCTTCTTCCACCTCGTCAATTACTTCTTTGTGCCGTGAGGGGGTGAGGCGTGATGCTCGCCCTCATCGCGATCTGGGCTCTGGCCGAAGCGACTTTGTTCTTCATCGTCGCCGACGTGCCGATCATGGCGCTCGGTATCAAAGCAGGATGGCGGAAGGCGCTGGTGGGAGCAGGGGTCGCGGCTGTGTTCGCGGCGATTGGCGGACTAGCGCTACTGCTTTGGGCCAAGGGTAATCCCGCCCTCGCCGAGACGATCATGGCCGCCGTCCCTGCAATCGACGCCGCGCTGATAGAAGAGGTCGACATCCATTTTGAGGAGATGGGTTTTGTCGGCATGGCGATCGGCAGTTTCACTGGCGTGCCGTACAAGCTCTACGCTCTCGCCGCCTCGCATTACCCTGCCGGAGCTGGCTCTCTGGCGCTGTTCTTCCTCGCCTCAATCCTCGCCCGCCTGCCGCGCTTTGCGCTGGTGGCGCTGGTCGCGGGATGGCTTGGCCCCAGGCTCGTCGAAAGGTTTGGCGCGTGGATTGTTTGGAGCGGCTTCGTGGTCTGCTGGACCGGCTTCTACCTCTGGTATTGGAGCGTAATGGGCTTCTAGAGCCGCGCCCTTACTCCCGACGCCGTTTCTTCGATCCGAAGAAGCTCCCTCCGCCCAGCACCGTGACGCCTAGGAAAAATCCAAAGTCGTACCAGCCGCCCGAATTGGGTACGGCATAGACCGCGATGTCCGGGGAGAAGAGCGATCCGATCCAGCTCCACGGGAAGATGAAGCCGTGCCATAGCCCCCAGAAAAATCCGGGCGCCTGCGGGTCGGCGCTGACACCTGCGTCAATCTGGCTCGCACAGGCTGAAACCAACAGTGCGAGCGCGGCGGCGGCTAGGACCCGTCCCACACTCATCGCAGGACCTGAAGCAGCACGATCATCCAAAGCACCGGCACAAACAGCGCCGCCATGATGATGTGCAAGCGCCCGGCATTGGCGAGGTGCCCCTCTCCCGCTTTGATGTGGCGCATTCCGTTGAGCACAAAGGCCAGCGCGACAAGCGTGCCCGCAATCGCGACCCAAATTTCCAGTGGCATGATCTGCCTCCCTCTCGTCCAATCGAGAGAGTGACACAAATTTCAACGAAGCGCGAGAGGCTCAGTTGAAGCGGTGCTTAGATAACGCGGCGCAGGGGAAGGTTACCCATCTGGCCCTCGGCGGCGTCCTTGGCCTTGTCCCATTCCTCGTTCTTGAGGTGTTTATAGACCGTGGCGGCCAGTGGCTTTACGAATTCCAGCCCGACGCGGTCTCCCTGACGCCAGGCAACTTCGGCATGAAAGGGACCGCTACCGGCAATCTCTACCTTGACCAATGCGCCCAGAGCGAAGCCGCGTTGCGGATCATCCACCCGGCACCCGCCCGGAGAGAGGTCCTGAAACTGGATACACCATTCAAGACCGCGAGGGTTTTGCGCAGACCCCTCGGCCCGCGTGCGAATACGTTCGCCCTTGCGACCTTCCATCGTCGATTTGCTGCGATTCAACATAATGCTGATTCACGTAGCGGAAAATGGTTAAAGAAAAGGCCCCGAAGACCTCTCGGGTCCGCGGGGCCTTTTAGATGATTGTCTGGTCAGGAGCTTACTGACAGCTGAGGCATTCCTCGTAATCGGTTTGCTCGCCCGCTGTGGCGGAGAGTTCGATTTTGAGTTTTTCGTCCGTGTTGTCGGCTTCGACGCCGCCGGCAAAGCCTGCGCGTTGGACCGATTTCGAGCGGAGATAATAGAGCGACTTGATGCCCTTCTCCCATGCCTGGAAGTGGAGCATCATCAGGTCCCACTTGTCCACGTCAGCCGGGATGAACAGGTTCAGCGACTGAGCCTGATCAATGTAAGGCGCGCGGTCGGCGGCGAATTCGAGCAGCCAGCGCTGGTCGATCTCGAAGCTGGTCTTGAAGCTCGCCTTTTCCTCGTCCGTCAGGAAATCGAGGTGCTGGACGCTGCCGCCCCGCTCAAGGATCGAGTTCCAGACATTGTTCGAGTTCTTGCTCTTCTTGTCGAGCAGCTTTTCCAGATAGGGGTTCTTGACGATGAAGGAGCCCGACAGCGTCTTGTGGGTGTAGATGTTCGCCGGGATCGGTTCGATACAGGCGCTGGTCCCGCCGCAAATGATCGAAATCGACGCGGTCGGCGCGATTGCCATTTTGCAGGAGAAACGCTCCATCGCGCCCATATCGGCGGCATCGGGGCACGGGCCACGCTCTTGCGCAAGCAGCATACTCGCCTCAGACGCCTTGGCCTGAATGTGCTTGAACATTTTGAGGTTCATGGCCTTCGCCATCGCACTCTCAAAACCCAGGCCTTTTTGCTGGAGGAAGGAGTGGAAGCCCATGACTCCCAGACCAACCGAACGCTCCCGCTCAGCGGAGTAACGCGCGCGCGCCATCTCATCCGGGGCGCGGTCGATATAGTCCTGCAGGACGTTGTCGAGGAAGCGCATGACGTCTTCGATGAATTGCTTGTCGGTTGACCACTCGTCCCACTTTTCAAGGTTGAGCGAGGACAGGCAGCACACGGCGGTGCGGTCATTGCCCAGGTGGTCGATGCCGGTCGGCAGAGTGATTTCCGAACACAGGTTCGACGTTGAAACCTTCAGCCCCAGATCGCGATGGTGCTTAGGCATCATGCGGTTCACTGTGTCGTTGAACACGATGTAGGGCTCACCCGTTGCCAGGCGGCACTCGACCAGTTTCTGGAACAGCGAGCGTGCATCGACCGTGCCGCGCACTTCACCGGTCTTGGGCGATTTGAGATCGAACTCAGCACCATCGCGGACCGCTTCCATGAATTCGTCGGTCAGCAGAACCCCGTGGTGGAGGTTCAAAGCCTTGCGGTTGAAGTCTCCGGAAGGCTTGCGGATTTCGAGGAATTCCTCAATCTCAGGGTGAGAAACGTCGAGGTAGCACGCCGCCGACCCACGCCGCAGCGAGCCTTGCGAAATCGCAAGCGTCAGCGAGTCCATCACGCGCACAAACGGAATGATACCGCTGGTCTTGCCGTTAAGGCCAACCGGCTCACCAATGCCGCGCACATTGCCCCAATAGGTGCCGATGCCGCCGCCCTTAGAGGCGAGCCAGACATTCTCGTTCCATGTGCCCACAATCCCGTCGAGGCTGTCGGAAACCGAGTTCAGATAGCAAGAAATCGGCAGACCGCGGCTGGTACCGCCGTTCGAAAGGACCGGCGTTGCGGGCATGAACCACAGGTTCGAGATGTAGTCATAAAGCCGCTGAGCATGCTCCTGATCATCGGCATAGGCATCCGCGACGCGCGCGAAGAGGTCCTGATACTTTTCCCCTGGAAGCAGGTAGCGGTCAGTCAGCGTTTCCTTGCCGAATTCGGTCAGGTTTGCATCGCGCGCCTCATCGATCTCGATGTCGAAGCGGCGGTCATTGACCTTTTTGCTGTCGACGTCCCCCGCGCTCTTGGCCGCTTCGGCAACAGCATTGCCGAGCGCTTCCGCCGATTTGGCTGCAATCAGCTCTTCGCTGCCAGCGTCTTGGCTTTTCATTGTCACGGCCTTTTCGTCCTTCGCCTTGGGAGCGCTTTCCTTTGCGGGAGCTGCCGTTTCCACAGCGTCTCCGGTTTCCGCATCACTCAACACTTCGTCACCCGCTTTAAATTCCATGTGATTGCCCCACTAAAACTCGACTTCGAATCGGGCGGCGCTATTCCTTATAGCGGAAAAGTCGCTTTGTTCCGATTCTGTTCTACACCAATTGATCGACAGCTTTTCCCCGATTTGACCCCAGAGTTAGCCCCTTGAGCCAGCAGATCAGTCCGCCAAAACTTGTCTTGCGCCCCGCGCTTTCGTCCAAACTAGAGCGACTCCTCCCCTGAACGCGCCAAGCTCTTTGTGAGGGAGGCGCGCCAGCACTCCCGTGGGAGTGGGCACTATAGATTGGGGGTCCAGCGCGAACCGAACCCCTAGATGATGAATCAGAGGGGACTCAGCGTCAACAGCGTATTAACCGTAAATGATGGCCTACGCCGCCAATTATTCCATTGTGCAGTGCAGCGACGCGCGGGAAAAGCTTGAGTCGCCAGTCGCGCAACCCCCAAAATGAATCTGTGAAGAAAAATGTGGTGATTGAATCTTTTGAATCCAGCGTTGAATCAATCGCACGAGGACCCGCAAGATTGTTGCGTCTTGAGCAAAGGGGGCCGAGAAACTGATCCATGTTGGACAAAGTAGATCCCTACCTCCTCGCCAATCTCAAGACGCGCCATGGCGAAGCGCAGCGCCACTATCACGACTGGACGCATGTCGAGGCCTTGCTTGCCCATTTTGAGAAGGTGCACGGGCAGATCAGCGATCAGGTCGCGGTCGTCTATGCGATTTTGTTCCATGACGCAGTCTATAACCCCAAGGCGACTGACAATGAGCAGCAAAGCGCAACGCTGCTGATCCAGAGCGCACCAGACATCCCGCAGGCAAGTCTCTCTCTTGCGCGCAAGATGATCGAGGCAACCGATGGTCATGCTCTGCCGGCGGACTTGCTAGGTAGTGATCTGTCCGATTGTGCGCACTTCCTCGATATGGATTTGGGCATTCTCGGGGCTAGCGCGGAACGCTTCGATATCTACGAAGCTCAAATCAGGCTTGAATACGCACATGTGTCGGCGGACGCCTTCCGCAAGGGCCGAGCTTCTGTGCTGCGCCATTTTATGCGGCGGGACGAGCTTTACTTCACCCCGTGGGGCAAAGCCACTTTCGAAACGCAGGCGCGCGCAAATCTGATGCGCTCCCTCGCTCTCCTAGAGGCCTAGGCAGCGACTGCCTGCTCACCAGCCAGCGCCTCTTTGGCGTGGGTTGCGACTTCTTTGGCCAACCGATCAATCAGCGCCACCGGTAGATCGTGCCCCCATCCCGGAATCGTGACCAGCTTCGCACCTGCAATATGGGCGGCGGTGTCGATCCCGCCATCAAGCTTGACCAGTGGGTCATCTTCGCCATGCAGCACCAGAGTGGGCATGTCGACGCTGGTGAGCCGTTGGCGACGGTCTCCATCGTCAACAATCGCCGCCAGTTGGCGCGGCAGGCCCGCAGGATAGAGACTGCGCTGCATATTCGCGATGATCTTCTCGCGCTGGCGGTCCGGATCAAATGGATAGCCTGGCGAGCCAATATTCTTCGCGATGTTCAAGCCGTGCTTCACCACCACCTCTTCATCGAATGACGGGAGCGGCGCGGTCAGCGCTTCGATTGCGCTCTTATCGGCTTGAGGCAGATGCGGGTTGCCTGTGGTCGACATGACTGAGGTCAGCGAGAGCAGCTTTTCGGGGTGATTGATCGCCATCAGCTGCGCGATCATCCCGCCCATCGATGCACCCACAACGTGAGCCTGTTCGATCCCAAGCGCATCGAGCACGCCCGCCCCATCAGCGGCCATATCAGCAAGCGTGTAGGGCACTTTCGCCTTCCACCCGATCTTCGCGCGCAATATCTGCCAGGGGAGGCTGGGTGCCTTGGCCCCTTCGAATTTGTGTGAGAGGCCAATGTCGCGATTGTCGTAGCGGATCACGCGGTAGCCATGGCCAACCAGAGCATCGACAAATTCCTGCGGCCAGAGCGTCATCTGCGCGCCCAACCCCATCACCAGCAGAATGGTCTCGTGCGAAGGGTCGCCATGTTCGTCGTAAAACAGCTCGAGACCATTGGCGGTGATATGCGGCATTGAAGGCCCTTTCGGATCAAATCAGTTTTGTTTCCAGACCAAAGCCGGTTTGCCAGTTCAAATCAAGCGGCCCCTCTTTAAATGCCCTTCTCGAAACTAAAGTGCCCCGCTCTGCTGGTGCGCCGTGTGTGAATGCGGCGCGGCAGAGCGGGGCGGGTGTGGACCTCATGCTGACCTCCAAGGGGCGGGGTCAACATGGGGCCCAATGCTTCGTGGTTGGTTCTAGCCGCCGAGCAGGATCAGGTTCTCGCCATCAACTGCGAGGCCTTGCGCCATCGCCTTTTCAAGCTCAGCCAGCAGTTCGGCGTGCTGCTCCGGATCCTTGGCAAAGACAATGTTGGCGAGGAATTGCGCATCCTCAGCATTCGTTACAGGCACGTCGCTGATGTCGCCCAAACGGCGCACTGCGCGGCGAGCGGCTCGCTCGGCCACCCAATTGGTGTCGCTGTGAGCGATCTCGATGTTGGTCGGCGTGCCATCAGCGCCCATGTCGAAGCGCACCTGGACAATGCCATTGCGAGCAACAGCGCTGCGCGCGGTTTCCGTGTGAGCAAGCGAGCGGTTGAGCGTGGCGGTCGCATCCGCCTTCCACTCCTCCATCGCAGCCTGCGAGGTCACGACGATGTCTGAGGCAGCCTCTCCGGCATTGGCGGCGGCGAAGGGGGTCATCGCGGCGAGAGCAAGCGCGGGGGCGAGAGCAGTTTTGGCGAGCAAATTCTTGGTAAAAGTCATTGGATCATCCTCAAATTCTACTGTTTGTCTCTTTGGATGATCGGCCGAGAAAAGCGGCGGGCTCAGGCATCAGCCCATACCCAAAATTGAGCCACCGCATTGCGGGGTCGATCAGGCGCTTCCGGGAGATTTAGGGGGTTGAAATTCTTCGACTTCCCTTCCGCGTCCAGAAAGAAAGTCGGCCAAAGTGCACCACAAAACAATCGCCACTCGGCGAGCGGTGAGGCCCCTCGCCCAATGTGCGCCAATCGGCGATGAAAGGATTAGCGTTACCGACGAACGGCGAGTGTCAGCGCTTAGCCCTTAGTCCAGCGGCTTCCACAGCGGACCGCCAATGTCGAAACCACGGCGCTCCAGCTGGTCGAGCACGCCGTCCTCTTCCGCGAGCACCCGTAGCGGCACTACCGCCAGCGTCGTGCCGGTGTCCGAGGCCGCCTCGGCGATCATGCCGGTCCATTGGTCGCGGATCTCGGTGCCGAGTTCCTCATCCGCCCAGGGCCAGCACTGGCCAAGCGCGATCTCGAGCGGGTTCTCCATCACAGTGGGCACCTTGAACGCGCGCCAATCCGCTCCGCGCCTGTCAATGATCGACTGACCTGCCTCGGTCGCTGTCATCGCCGCTTCGAGGCAGGGAATGTGCGAGCGCGGGTCGGCTTCGGCGAGATTGTCGAGCAGGTCTTCGCCGCGCATCCGCTCGGGCCGGATAATCGGCACATCGGCATCGTCGGCGGCATCCTTGACCACATCCGTCGCGTCGTCCGTCGTCTCGTCATCAAAGTCGAGCCTGCGGGCGAGCAGGTCAAAGCTGGTCATCAGGAAAGAGCGACGATCATAGTCGATGTCATACTCTTCCTCGAGCGCGGCGAGCCGCGCGCGCTGCTCCAGCGTCAGGTAGTCCGCCGCCACGCCCTTGTCGGGCAGCCGCGTAAAGCGCCCTCCGCGAAAGATCAGCCGGAACGCATCGCCGGGCGAGAATTTGGGCCGCGCGCGGATGATGACGCGGTCAGATTCGCTTACCGCCTCCTCCAGCCGATTGGGAAACCACGGCGTGGACTTGGGCACCGCCCGAATCTCTCCGACAAGTATGACGGTGCCAGTCGGCGTATCAATAAACCACATCGGCGCACCAGAACGCTGGGCGGTGACGAGGATTTGGTTGGTGGATTGGGACGGGGGTTCTTGGGCAGCGAGCGGTGAGGCAAGGGCGGCTAGTGCAAGGGCGCTGGAAATGAAGCGAGGGAAGTTCATGCGGAGAGCAATTAGCGCGATCAACCTGCATCCCACTTGAACGCTCTGGGTCCCCGCTGAAGCGGGGATGACTCCCTGCTTGTTATTCCCGCGAAAGCGGGAACCTAGGGCAGCAAAGGGTCAAAGCCGAAATCTTCCGCCAAATCTCGCCATTGCGGATTGTCCGCCTCGATTAGCTCTAACTTCCAAGCCCGTCGCCATTTCTTGATCCGCTTCTCCCGCTTGATCGCCGAGTCCATGTCTTCGTGAGCCTCAGACCAGACGAGGCGATTGACGCGATATTCTTTCGTGAAGCCGTCGAAAGTCCCCCCACGGTGCTTGGCAATGCGTGCGACTAGGTCCGATGTTACACCGCAATAGAGCGTGCCGTTGCGCTTGGATGCGAGGAGATAGACGGTTGGTGCGAACTCTCGTCTCATCACTCTAGGTCCCCGCTTTCGCGGGGATGACAGAGGGAGATCACGGAACCAACACCCCTTCTTCCTCTTGCTCCAACGGCACGATCAGCGAAGTCTGCTCGCTGTCATCGTCATAGGCGCAGCGCACGCGCATTAGCAGCGGCAGCTTCGCGCGGCCTGGAACCCAGTAGTCAAACACGCCATCAGAGGCGCAGTTGGCAGCGGAGATCGTCCGCGCTTCAAAGTGTTGCCGTGTTGTCATGCTTGATGAGCGTGGGTGCTCGGCGACATTGGCAACAAAGAAGGCCTGCTGTGCATCCAGCCTTTGCTGGATTTCCTCGCGGGAGATGCGGTGTGTGCCACCATGCTGGACCGTTATCCAATCGGGCTGATCGCTGACGGGCGGCGGGCCGGACAGGCTCCAGGGGCGATGGGCGGCGATCCACGGGATGCCTCCGCGTTCGACCATCAGGATGTGGGGGCTGCGCGGCTCCACACCCTCGTCCCGCTTGATCGAGTAACCTTCGGGAACGCCGCCCTCGCCATAGTCCATCGAGTTCACAAAGCGATCGACGAGCAGAGTGGTTTCTTCGCCCGTTTCCCAATCGATCTGGACGAAATAGACCTCCACCCGGGAGGCCTCGTAATAGCCCAGATTGTCGGTCGAGACGCGCAGCAGGAACAGGTGATCCTCGCTCACGCCGATTGGTTCCTCAACAAGGTCAATGAAGGTGTCAGGGCTTGCGGCGAGCGGGGCTGCGAAAGCCAAGCCGAGGGCGGCGAGAATGGACTTAAGAGGGCGGATTGTCACGGCACCAGCACCGTATCGAGCACCGCCTCGGCCGTCTCGGGATAGTCCATCGTATAGTGCAGGCCCCGGCTCTCCTTGCGTTCCAGCGCGCTGCGCACGATCAGCTCGGCGGATTGGAGCAGGTTGCGCAGTTCGATGAGGTCGGTCGTGACGCGGAAGCTTCCGTAATAATCGTCCACCTCCTTCGTTAAGAGCGCGATCCGATTGGCGGCGCGTTCGAGGCGCTTAGTGGTGCGAACAATGCCAACATAGTTCCACATGAAGCGGCGGATCTCGGTCCAGTTCTGCTTGATGACGACCTCTTCGTCCGAATCCGTCACGCGGCTTTCATCCCATGGCTTGATCTGCGGAGGCTCCTCCAGCTCGTCCCAGCGTGCGAGAATGTCGGAGGCCGCCGCATCGCCATAGACGAAGCATTCGAGCAGGGAGTTCGACGCCAAGCGGTTCGCACCATGAAGCCCGCTTTCGGTGCACTCACCCGCCGCCCATAGGCCGGGCAGATCGGTGCGCGCTTGCAGATCAACGACCACGCCGCCGCATGTATAGTGCTGCGCGGGGACGACTGGGATCGGGCCGGTGGTCATGTCGATGCCCAGCCCCAACAGCTTTTCATGGATCGTCGGGAAGTGCTCTTTCACAAACTCGGGCGGTTGGTGGCTGATATCGAGATGGACATAGTCGAGGCCGAACCGCTTGATCTGGTCATCAATTGCGCGCGCCACGACATCGCGGGGGGCGAGCTCCATCCGCTCCTTGTCGTAGTCCTCCATGAAGCGGTGGCCGGTTTCGGGGTGGAACAGCCGCCCGCCCTCGCCGCGGACCGCTTCGGTGATGAGGAAGTTTTTGACCTCGAGATTGTAGAGGCAGGTCGGGTGGAACTGCATCATCTCCATGTTGGAGACGCGCGCGCCTGCTCGCCATGCCATCGCGATGCCGTCCCCGGTGGCGCCGCGCGGTGCGGTGGAGAATTGGTAGACGCGGCCTGCGCCCCCGGCGGCAAGGATCGTGGCGCGGGCGGTGTGCCGTTCGACCCGACCCGTTTCCTCATTGAGTGCATAGACCCCCCAGACGCGGCCTGCGGCGGAGAATTTCTCCCGGTGGCGGTCAGTGATGAAGTCAATCGCGGTGCGCCCGCCCAGCATGGTGATGTTCGAGCTCGCCTCGGCCGCTTTGAGCAAAGCGGATTGCACCGCCCAGCCGGTCGCATCGTCAACATGGACGATCCGGCGATGCGAGTGCCCGCCCTCCCGCGTCAGGTGCAAAGCGTCTTCGTCACGGTTGAAGGGCACGCCCAGCTCGCACAGGCGATCTATGCTGTCAGGCGCACGCTCGATCACGAACTCGACTGCTTCACGGTCGTTCAGCCCCGCTCCGGCCACCATCGTGTCGCGCACGTGGTTGTCGAATGTGTCGCCTGCATCCAGCACAGCCGCGATCCCGCCCTGCGCCCAAGCGGTCGATCCTCCGGTAAGCGAACCCTTGGCGAGGACGAGGACGCGCTTAGTCTGCGCCAGCTCCAACGCCGCGGTTAGCCCAGCTGCGCCAGAGCCGATGATCAGGACGTCATATTGCGTGCGCGCTGCGGCGCTGTTGTCGGAAGCGTCTCCCATGTCCGCCGCAATGGCGCGCAAGGACGCCGCATGCAAGAGTGCGAGGTTCCAAACCTACCTTCGCAGGCTCGCCAACACTGGGCTTTGCAATGGCCCAGAGCATTGCGTGAAAAGCCGAAGTGTCATTTTTAATGCCTTGATCCGGCAGCCTTGTGCCAATGTCATGTTTGGAATTGGGGCGGGTAAGAAAACGGTGCGGTGAACCATACCCCTTATTTTGGATCGCAAATGGGGACGGGGCCGCACGCATTATGTCTATCGCTAGCAAAGCGAGCTGCATGCTTGGGAAGCATCAGCCGGTTCGCCACGCCGTAAAATGGGATGGCCACCAATATGTCGGCCACTGCGCAAATTGCGGCGCTTCTATAGAGAGAGTGAGCCCCGGTAGCTGGCGCGCACATCGCAAAGACGACACGCAGCGCTACAAGTCGGCTGACCAACTCGCCAGTCAGCGCAGTCGATACTTGGTCCGCGCTGGCGGCTATTTTCGCAGTCAGGATGACCACGCCGGGCAAGAAGAGCGTGCCGCCAAGGTCAGCGCCATAGTCATCTTGATTGTGTTCGCGGTCAGCTCTGTTGCCTATGCAGCCGATCAACAGCTGGACCAAAGCCTTCGCCAAGTGAGCGAGGGTTCGAGCTCTGACAAGGCCGACCGCGAAGACCACATTTGCCAAGTCGAGCGCGCCCGCAAGTCTGCGCGCGGCGAACCGGAACATATCTGATCAAGCGATCTAATCGACAAGCCGTGGCATGCGCGCCGTGAGTGCAGCTTTCCGGGTTAAGAAGACGGCTTTGGGCGATAGAAGCGCGCCTGCTACTCTGTTACGCTGCTGCTCGCTTTGGGAAAGAGGCACAAAGAGGCTCACGCTCAAAGCTGCGATATATTCGCGGGGGCGAGGAACATACGTGCCAACCCAAGCTTTAGCGAAGGACGCCGCCTGCTCTCATGTCCGCCCACAAGTTACTCTGCATGCTCGGTCGCCACTCTCCCGAACGCCGCGAGGTTGAATGGGACGGGCGACAATATGTCGGCCATTGCAAACATTGCGGCAAACCGATCGAGCGAATCAAACGCCGCAGCTGGCGCGAACGGACGGTGTGAGCGCATCTCCTTAGACCCAATCACCATCGATAGGAGAATGATTGGCGGGCTGGGCAATCGACCCGAAAATGCTGATGAATCAAGTGGGCGAGCATGGTAGCGTATTGCCAATCGGGAGGGACGACGTTGCAAGCCTTACGAAATCGACGCCCAGCAAACTGGATCAGCGGCTTTACAGCGTTGGTCTTGATTGCATTTCTTTTTGAAAGTGCGGGCGCAGCGCAAAACGGGTCTTCCAGAACAGTCTTGCTGCGCGAAACGGCAGGCACTGTCACATACAGAGTTGAAACCAGCACCCCGATCGCCGGGCCCGTTTGCTCGCTCGTTTCGTGGGACAGAGCTAACCAGACCGGCTTAACCTTCACTGTGGGCGCAACCGAAGCGTCGAGCACGCTCACCCTTTTCGGGCCGGTGGAAATGGCGGGCGAGTATGGTGGGGACTTGCTTCTGACTATCACAGCGTCAGGCCAAACAGCGCAGCGCAGCGCGTCCTTCACCCGGGCACCCGAACCCGGCGGGATCTTCTATTACATCACCAAATTGTCAGCGATTGGTGCCGATCATACTACGCTTCCGCTAATCGACGGCTTTGCCTTGGAGGATCAAGGAGGCACATCAGGCCGGTTAAGTGTTCCCTTCAATGATGATGGATACAAGCGGGCAGTACAGGAGTTTCACGCCTGCCTTGGGTCGCTCCCATCGCATTGGACCTTTGAGAGCTAGACCGCGCAGTCTTGCTCAGGTCGCCGTCAGCTGCACAAAGACATCTTCAAGATCCGCCTCGCGGGTGGTGACGTCTTCGACGGTGAGGCCTTGTTCTTGTAGGATCGCAAGGACTTGGCCAGCGCTCAGTTCGTCCTTGTCGTAAGTGACTTCGACGCCGCGTTCTCCGGTGAGTTCGACCTTGTTGAATGAGGCATGGCGTGGCGCGTCTGTCAGGTCACTCGCCACCGTCACCGCAACGATTTTCTCGCGCGCCATATCAACCAGCTCGCGTGTCGGCTTATGTGCGATCAGCTCGCCGTGATTGATAATCGCGATCTCGTCGCACAGTTCTTCGGCCTCTTCGAGATAGTGGGTGGTGAGGACGACGGTGACGCCGCCGGCGTTCAACTCCTTGACCAGATCCCAAAGCTGCCGGCGCAATTCGACATCGACGCCAGCGGTTGGCTCATCCAGCACCAGGATCGGCGGGGAATGGACCATCGCCTTGGCCACCAGCAGCCGCCGCTTCATCCCGCCAGAAAGCGTTCGCGCATAGGCATCGCGCTTATCGGCCAGCCGAACGGCTTCGAGCAATTCCTCGCTGCGGCGCTCCCCCTTGGGGATGCCGTAAAAGCCGCTGTGATTGTCGAGCACCTCAAACGGGGTGAAAAAGGGGTCGAAGACGATTTCCTGCGGGACGATCCCGATGGCGCGGCTGGCATTGCGGCGTTGTTCGTCAATGTCGAAGCCCCAGATCTCCGCCGAACCGCTTGTCTTGTTAACAAGCCCGGCCAGAATATTGATCAGCGTCGATTTGCCCGCGCCATTGGGGCCTAGCAGGCCAAAGATCGAGCCTTCCGGCACGTCAAAGCTAACACCTTTCAGCGCCAGCTTACCCTCGGCATCGGCGCCCTTTGCCCCCTTGGGCGGGGCGTAGCGTTTGACCAGATTATCGATGCGGATTGCAGGCGGGTTCATGCCCAAATGCCTTAAAGATGGTTGGCCATGGCGCAAGGAGTGAATCGGTTGTTAACCGAACTCCTTCTTCATCCGCTCATGTTCGATGCCTAACCGCCCATCTGTGAAAGAAGTCCTTTCCTTGATTTGGTGCGCATTTTTCTGGCGTCGCCTTGCAGCCGTGCTGGCTCTGGCCAGTGCGACCCTCGGCCTGCCTGCAGTAGCTAATGCGCAATCCACGGGCACTTACGATGCTCGAGCGGCTTTGATCGAGCCGCTGACCATTACCAAGCTGTCCGACCTCGATTTCGGAGATCTGGTTGTGACGACCGGAGGCACAGTGGTGCTGACGCCGACTGTCACGCCAACCTGTACAACGACGGGAGGTGTCATTCACAGCGCGGAGTGCACCCCGGCGGAGTTTGGCGGGTCAGGTCAAACCAATCAGCGCGTTCGCGTTCGACGTCCGATTGGCAACACGATCACGCTGACCGGTCCCGGTGCTGATATGACTGTGACTGACATCACGATCAATGGCGACCCGATGCTGATCCCGGTCCGTTCGAACCCGAATTGGGAGCGCTTTAGAATCGCGTCGGCGGATGGGACATTCATCTTCCGCGTAGGCGGTACGCTCAACGTCAATGCCAATCAGGCACCGGGCGTTTATACGGGCACTTTCGATATCCGGCTCGACTACCAGTAAGCATGAGCGATATCGGCCGGGAAATAGGGGTCGATAGCGATTGAATTGCGCGACATTGCGCAGTATTTACCCGTTCCCATGAGCACAGCTGCACCCGAAACCACTCTCGTCGAAACCCGTCGTGTGAGCTGCGATGGCGCCAGCGGGATCCGCGGCGGCGCAGACTATCGCCCTGCCGCCCTTGGCCATCCGCGCGTCTATCTTGAGATTGACGAAAGCGGCTATGTCGATTGCGGCTATTGCGACCGGCGCTTTGTCCTGAAGGGCGGCCCAGCTGATGGAGTGGAAGCTGCGACCCTTACGGAAAAAGCAGACGCAGAACCTTCTGCTCAGCCCTGAACTTGCCCCGCAAGGCCACCAGCGCAAAAATTTAACCAATGCCGTCCCGGTTTTGGTTGCAATTCAATCTTAACGCCTAGGCGGTAACACGCGAGCTTGAGTTAAGAAATCTGGGGCGCTTTTAATGTTTGGTTTGGTCAGGAAACTTGCCGCTGCGTTTGCGGCCATGACCTTTGCAGTGGTTCCGCAGGTAGCATCGGCGCAAAGCACCGATTCTGCCAGCGCGGAGGCTTTCCTCGTCACGCCGCTCAGCTTCGTCAAAGAGCTCGACCTCGATTTCGGCCAGATCATTCCGGGCGGAAGCGCAGGGACTGTGACCATGGATTCCACCGGAGCGGTGACCACTGCCGGTGGCGTATTGCAAGTAGATGGCACCCAACAGCCTGCGCGCTTCTGGGGCTATGGCTCCTTCAACCAGATCGTCATCATCAATGTCGATGCAAACTCCTACACGCTGACACGGCAGGGCGGGACCGAGACGATGATCATGGATCAGGTCCTGATCGGCAGCCGCCCTCCGATCAACATCACGACCAATCCGCGTCGCTTCCGCATCGCTAACCCGGATGGGTATTTTTCGTTTACGATGGCGGGCCGATTGCAAGTGGCCGCGCGGCAGGAACCAGGGATTTATGAAGGCCAGTTCACGGTAACGCTCGAATATCAGTAAACCGGAATAGGGTGTTCAGCGCGCTGAGGCCCTGCTGACGCACCCCTTGCGGATCACGGTTTGGGCCTAAATATCCGCTCATCGCGTGTTCAGCATCGCGTTCTATGGTATGTGATGGGGTTGAGGGTCTCCCCTTTGTGTTGAACCAGATGATGAGCAAAAACCATGATCAAAACCGCATTTACCCCGCTTCGCACAGTCGCTGCGACCGGCACTTTGGCCGCAGCCGCCCTCTTTGCTGCCCAGCCAGCACTCGCAGATCACCACGAGGAAGATGGTGAAACCGCTGAGATGACCGAAGGCGAAGAACGCCTTGCGCGCCTGCTCGAAGGGCGCGAAGCAGGTGAACCTCAGCGTTGCATCCGCCAGTTCCCCAACGACCGCATGGTAACGATTGACGAGACCGCTTACGTCTATGGAAGCGGCAAGACGATCTACGTCCAGCGCACCCGTCACCCAGAGCGAATCGACCGCAGCGATGCGCTTGTCCAACGCCGTTTTAACGCCTCGCAACTGTGCCGGATGGATATCGTGCAGACGATTGACCCCTTCAACGGCTTCTTCACCGGCGCGGTCTTCTTTGAGGATTTCGTCCCTTACACCCGCGTGGATGAGGATGACGCAGCCGAAGCCGCTGAATAATCTCAGCGACGGCCACACGGCCCAGAAAACGCAAAAAGGGGAGCCAGCGCGGCTCCCCTTTTCCGTTTGGGCCTTTTCCGTTTGGGCCTTTTTCGTTTCTCAGCCTGTGAAAGCCAGATCAGGCGGCGAGCATACCGCCCATCCGTTTGGTGATGATCTCTTCCGCTTCAGCCATGATGCCGTCGATCAGTTCCTGGCAGGTCGGGATATCGTTGATGAGGCCTGCGACCATGCCGCAGCTCCACGCGCCCTTGTCCATTTCGCCTTCCATCATGATCGACGGATAGACCCCTGCCACCTCTGGCAGGATGTCCTGGATGGTGATCGCATCGCCGAGCTCCTTCTCCTTCTCGAGCAAGCGCTCTACCGCCGCGTTGGTCATCACACGCTCGGTGTTGCGCAAGGGGCGCATGACGAGGCGCGTATCGAGTTCGGACGCTGCGACAATCGCCTGCTTCACATTTTCGTGCACCGGCGCTTCTTTGGTGGCGATAAAGCGGGTGCCCATGTTCATCCCCTGTGCGCCCATGGCGAGGCTGGCGACAAGGCTGCGTCCGTCGGCCATGCCGCCGCTGGAGACGAAGGGAATATCCAGCTCATCCGCAGCGCGTGGAAGCAGGATGAAGTTGGGGATGTCATCTTCGCCCGGATGTCCGCCGCACTCGAAACCATCGACAGAGACAGCATCGCAGCCGATCTCCTGAGCTTTGAGCGAGTGGCGCACGCTGGTGCATTTGTGGATCACCTTGATCCCGGCATCTTTGAGTGGCGGCAGCAGTTCGACCGGATTGCGGCCAGCGGTCTCAACCACCTTTACGCCGCCTTCGATCACGGCTTTGACGAGACCCGGATAGTCGGGCGGCGTGAGTGTCGGCAAGATCGTCAGATTCACGCCAAAGGGCTTGTCGGTCATATCCTTGCAGCGCGCGATTTCATTGGCGAGCTTCTCCGGCGTGCCCTGCGTCAGGCCAGTGATGATGCCGAGACCTCCGGCGTTGGAGACCGCCGCCGCCATCTCTGCAAAGCCGACATAATGCATGCCGCCCTGGATGATGGGGTGCTGGATCCCGAACATTTCGGTGATGGCGGTTTTCATGGCGTTGGTCCTTCCCGTGCATTGTCTGATTTGCGTGCGAGACAAGCGCAATATAGGCTGCGGCGCAAGCACGGTTTTGCAGACGGCGCAGCTTGCCGCTGCGTGCCGTAGCGTAAGGGAAACAAGGGAATTCACATGACCGACCATGAAGCAGCGCCGAAAGCTCGCGAATTGTTTCTCGCCAGCATGGCCGCAACTGGATTGGTCTATGGCATCGGCATCCTTGTGATTGCGGTGCTGGTGATCATCACCAGCGCGGCAAAGGGTATTGAGGAAGCCTTGCTCGACGGGGTCGTCTTTATCAGCTTCTTCGCCACGATGGGCGTCGCTCTGGCGGCGATCGCAGGCGTTTTACTGGTCGCGCCTTTGGGCACAGCGCTCAGCAAATTGATCCTGCGCGTGACGCCGGCGCGCTGGTGGCAGGGACCCCTGACCGGAGTGCTGGTTGCGCTGACGGTAGTGGCGTTGACGCTGATGGCGCTCTCCGCTTCGGGAGAGCCAGTGGACATGGGCACCTATGCCGTCGCCGCGATCCCCGTCCTGCTAGCTCCTTTTGCCGGAGCCTTTGTACAATATCGCATCCTGAACTGGGCCCCGCCGGAGCGCTTTGCCTAAGGCCTAGGCCTCACGCTCAATCGGGCCGGTCTCGCACAGGTCGCTCACCACACAGATATCGCATTTGGGAATGCGGGCGCGGCAGACGCGCTTGCCAAACTGGATAAGCCAGAAATGCCCATCGCGCATCGCCCAATCGGGGGAGCGCTCCTCCAATTGCTGCGCGGTCTTCTGGGCGGTCTTGGCATCCGTCAGCCCGATGCGGTTGCACACCCGGTGGACATGGGTGTCGACCGCAATGACATCCTCACCAAAGGTGAAGCTCATCACGATATCGGCGCATTTGCGGCCGATGCCCGGCAGGCTCATCAACCCCTCTCTGGTCGAGGGGACCACCCCGTCATGCTCCTCCAGCAATGCCGTGCAGAACTTGCGAATATTCTTCGTCTTGTTGTTGTAGAGCCCGCAAGGCTTGATCGCCTGAGCGATGTCGCTGTCCTCCAGCGCGAGCATATCCTCCGGGGTCTTCGCCAGCTTGAACAGGGCGCGCGTCGCGGCGGCCGTGTTGCGGTCGAGCGATTGGGCGGAAAGCATACAGGAGATGCACGAACGAAACGCGTCGGGCTGCCCCTTGGGGCCCTTGGCGTTTTTGGTCCGGCCCGGCATCGCCTTGGCCAGCTTGCGATAGACCTCTTCGACTTCGTTGAGCTCGAGCATGGTGGAGAAGCGCTCAGACCGGCTTTGCGGTTCCCGCCTCTTGCGCGGTTTTACAATCCGGCTCGGCCGGACAGCCGTCACAGTTCGGCGAGCGAGGGCGGCAATGGGTCTGGCCCAGCTTCTTCAGGAGGAGGTGATGCTCATCCATATCTGCCGCGCTCCAACCTGTGGGCAGGATCGGCATCAAGGCGTCATGGGTCTTGGCCGTGTCCGCCTTGGCCGGGACCACGCCCATACGCTGCATGATCCGCCGGTGATGGCCGTCGATGACCATCGTTTTACGCTGAAAGGTAGAGGCGTTCATCACGCCTGCTGAGTTCTTGCGCGCGACGCCGGGCAATGTTTCGAGCCATGCCATGGCCTCGGCGGTCGGGAGGTTGGAAAGATGCCGCAGATCGACGCTTCCGCGCTCTTCGATGATCGCGGCAAGGCATTGTTTGAGACGCTTGGCTGCTACGGTGGGGAAGGTCTGACGCTGGAGGCGTTTTTCAAGCTCTTCCTCGGATACTTGCGCGACCGCTTCCCACGATCCAAACTCCGCGATCAACGCATCGGTCGAGGCGTTGGAAGCCGCTGTCTTGGTCTGCGCTCCGATCACACCGTGGACCAGCACCCAGACCGGATCGCGGCGCCTTTCGGGCGGGCGGATGATCCGTCCGATGCTCGCAATCATCGCTGCCTGCAAGCGCTCGAGAACATCGGTGCGCGGGTCAAATCCGAGATCGAGCTGCACGCCTGAGCCCCCAACCGCCAAGCGCGAGCACCAGGCACGGCAACCACACCCATTTCATCTCCGACCAGAGCGTTGCGAGCCCTCTTTCAGAGAAAAAGCCCATACCAATCGGAGAGACCCGAACCGGCGTATAGGGCGCAAAGATGCGGGTATTGTCGAAGGGCCACAGCAATGCGACGCCCAGCCCGCCATTGGTCACCGCATCGAGCAGACCGTTGCTCGCCGTTGCCAGGGCGAGGAAGAGAAATCCGGTGAGCGAACGCGCCTCTCGCCACAGCAATGAGACCACTCCGGCGCATAATATAGCCACGACAAAGGAATGCGAGGCCCCGCGATGGCCCCAATCGTCGCCATATTCGATCCCGAAGCGGAAACCGATCACGTCGAAGTCCGGCACAATCGCCATGAACGCGCCCGCGACGGCGAGCTTGGGAGAGATGCGCCCCGACCCCAGCGCGGCAGCGGCCGCCAAAGGCACAATCAGATGCGTGACGGTCGACGTCACAGGCGGCTTAGCGCTCGAAAGTGAGGCTGAAGGTCACCGGCACGACCGGCGTGATCGAATCCAGCCCGGCGAGCTCCTGCAATTGCGCAAGGCCCTCGGTCAGTTCGAGTCGGCCCGCATCGACGATTACAGGCGCGTCCGACACCGCGAGCACGCGGTCTGCTCCGGCACGGGTGACAGTGACTTCGGATTGGAACGGGGCTTCGACGCCTTTGAGCGTGACTGTGCCATCCAGCGTGGTGGTCGTGCTCTCACCCACAGCCAGCGCTTCGAAAGCCGCAGGGTCGATGGTCGCCGTCACGGTCGCAGTCGGATTGTCCGCCACGACAAAGAAGATGTCGCGCATCCGCTCGTCACGAATGTCCACTCCGGTTGAGACGCTCGAGAGGTCGATGGTGATCTCCGCCGCGCCTTCTGCCGAGACGCTGCCGGTCACAGTCTCGAACGAATTGATCTCCGCGATTTCTCCGGCCTTGATCGACACATAGGCAAGCTCGGACGCCTCGCTGTCGATGGTCCAAGCGGCGGTAGTGACGGCGTCGGGTTCAGCCGGTGCCTGGGAGCAGGCGGTGAGGGTCAGGGCGAGGGTGGCAAGTGTGCCAGATGAAAAGCGAAAGGGCATATTGAAGCTCCAACAGATCCCGAGAGTTTGTCTTCAGGTACAGGCTTTGCCTATTCGGCGAATTGCTCGTTGCCAAGTGTTGACTGGCACATTGATTTGACGGAACCTTGCTTAGCTTTCCGGATTTTTCCGAGAATATCGAAGGGGCGCGCAAAGTGATTGAGGACAATGAAAACTCCACCGGTAGTCGCGTTGGTGGATCAATCGCGGCTGTCTTCATATCGGTGGTAGTTCTGATGGTCGTATCGGTAGTGGTCAGCCTTATTGCTAGCATGGCCAACTATTATCTATCCTCAATGAGGATTGAAGCTGCGAGCTTTTTTGGCGGAATCGTCGGCGGAATTGCTGGAACTTTTGCGGCTCGTCACGCATGCGATGCCGTACTTAAGTCATATTCTGGCCGAGTCGTGTTCTGCACCTTCGCCCTATTAGGCTTGGGGGCAATGCTTTTGGAGATCAACCAAGGTGTTTCATGGGCTTCATTGGCTCCGGCAGTGCAATGGGCTGCCATACTTTTCGTTAGTTGGTCGCTCTTTTGGCATGAAGAGTCGCCCTGACCGACAAGTCGGCCTCACTTTTTACCCTTCATACCGGTCACTCCCACTCAATCGTTCCCGGCGGCTTTGACGTATAGTCATAGACCACACGGTTGATGCCCTGCACTTCGTTGACGATCCGCGTTGCGACCTGCGTCAGGAAGCTCGCATCGAAGGGGTACACATCGGCGGTCATGCCGTCGGTGGAGGTGACCGCGCGCAATCCGCAGACGCTGTCATAGGTGCGCCCGTCGCCCATCACGCCGACCGTCTTGACCGGCAGCAACACCGCAAAAGCCTGCCAGATCGCATCATAGAGCCCCGCATTGCGGATCTCTTCGAGATAGATTGCGTCCGCTTTGCGCAGGATGTCGCAGCGTTCTTTCGTCACTTCGCCGGGGATGCGGATCGCAAGACCGGGTCCGGGGAAGGGATGGCGGCCGACGAAGGCTTCAGGCAGGCCAAGCTCGCGGCCCAGCTCGCGCACTTCGTCCTTGAACAATTCGCGCAGGGGCTCGACCAGATCCATGTTCATCCGCTCAGGCAGGCCGCCGACATTGTGGTGGCTCTTGATCGTGACGCTTGGCCCCCCGGTGAAGGAGACACTTTCGATCACGTCCGGGTAGAGCGTGCCTTGTGCAAGGAAATCCGCGCCGCCGACTTTCTTGGCCTCCGCTTCGAACAGGTCGATGAAGGCCCCGCCGATGAACTTGCGCTTTTTCTCTGGGTCAGTGACGCCTTCGAGACCGGCGAGGAAGGTCTCCTCCGCATCGACTGCCACAAGCGGGATGTTGTAGTGGTCGCGGAAGAGCGAGACGACTTGCTCGGTCTCGTTCAAGCGCATCAGGCCATGGTCGACATAAACGCAGGTGAGCTGGTCGCCGATCGCTTCGTGGATCAAGACTGCGGCGACAGCAGAATCGACCCCGCCTGACAGGCCACAGATGACGCGGCCATCTCCCACCTGCGCGCGGATTTCCTCGATCTTGGTCTTGCGGAACTCGGCCATCGTCCAGTCGCCTTTGAGGCCGCAGACATGGCGCACAAAGTTTGCCAGCAGCTTGCCGCCATCGGGCGTGTGGACGACTTCGGGGTGGAATTGGGTGCCGTAAAACCTGCGCTCCTCATCCGCGATCACCGCGAAAGGCGCGCCATCTGATGTGGCTACGATTTCGAAGCCATCAGCAAATTGCGTCACCTTGTCGCCATGACTCATCCAGACTTGGTGGCGCTCGCCCTCGGCCCACATGCCATCAAACAGAGCGCAAGGCTTGGTCACCGTGAGATAAGCGCGGCCAAACTCGCCGCCTTCTCCGGTTTCGTGGCCCGGACGGACCTCGCCGCCCAGCTGATGCGTCATCACCTGCTGGCCATAACAAATGCCAAGGATCGGAACGCCCGCTTCAAAGAAGCTTTGCGGCACGCGCGGGCTGTCTTCATCGGGCACACTGGCGGGAGAGCCGGAAAGGATAATCCCCTTGGGATTGAGCCTGCGAAACGCCTCTTCCGAAAGAGAGAAAGGCGCGATTTCCGAATAGACCCCGGCCTCGCGCACGCGGCGGGCGATCAACTGGGTAACCTGGCTGCCGAAATCGACGATCAGTATCGAATCTGGGGTGTGCTCTGCTTCCATGCGCGGCAGTTACGCGAGGGAGCGCGCGCCTGTCTAGCGCCTGTGGTGCAAGAGTTCGCAGCTATCGTCAGGAGGAACCGGGTCCGCCATAATATGTCGCGCTCATAGCAAAGTTTTATGTTGCATAATTCTCAACATAATTGCGATTTTCAGCATTTGAGTTTCACGCAATCGAACAACATATAGCCGCCATCGCCATGCATACAGTCCTTCTCTCTCCGGACTGTCACCCCAAAATCCGTGTGGCGTGCTTGGGTAGAGCGGTTTCCCCCAAATAGCCGTTCTGCCATCCTGCTTGCCGGTTTGCGAGCAGCCAAATGCGAGACAGCTTCGCGGCCTAGCGGTTTAATGTGCGGCCCCTTCCAGTGCCACACCAGCCCTTAAGCGTAGCGGATCGTGCAGCGCCATCCCCGACGCTGCGGCTGTTTTGGACGGTTTCGCTGGTTTGAGCAGCTCTTAGCGCCACTCTCTCCCCCTTGAGGCGCTGGGATCAAGAGGCTGCTCATTCCAGCGTCACCCTTTCGCAAGGGTCGGTCATAGCAGAGAGTGAGACGCGGCCACCCACCTCCCCCTCTAATCGGTGGCCGCGTCTCCATCCACCTTTCGGCGGATTGCGAGCGCATTTTTGCGCGTCGCTATGCATTCCCACGTGCACCGTTCGGAACGGAGTGATGAGGTTTTTGGATCAGAGCGTTCGGAAATCTCAATGCGCGAAGGCGTAACAATCTTACCCGTCAGTGCGTATTTATTATCAGAACCCGGGCGCAACCCTCTCCCCCTCTCCCGCGCCCACCAACCGAGAAATGTGAAAGGAAAAAACAATGCAAAACATTCTCGAAAAAGCGATCGCCATGGCTGTCGCGCTGACCGTCAGCACGGTCAGCTTCAACACGCTGATTGTTTAGGCGTGGGATCGTCTAAATCAGCGAACGCTTGAGCGAATAACGGGCCGGGCAGCGAACCTCTCTTCAAGAGGCGAGCTGCTCGGCCTTTTCGCGCAACTCACTCTTCAACAATTTGCCAATATGGCTGCGCGGCATTTCGTCTATCTTATAAAGTGCACAGAGCCGCTGTGTCTTGCCCAGCCGAGCATTGACGGATGTGAGCACCTCTTGCGGCCCGCGCGCGCCCTCTCCCAGGACCACGAAGCCCACCGGCGTCTCACCCCATTGGCGCGAAGGGATGCCGACGACCGCAGCTTCGACCACGTCGACCTCCCGTTCCAGCTCGGCTTCCAGATCACTGGGATAAATATTGAAGCCGCCCGAGATGATCATGTCCTTGGCGCGTCCGACCAGCTCGACAAAGCCATCCTCATCGACGCGGCCAATATCGCCCATCCGCATCCAGACGCCTCCGTCCGGATCGATATATTGCGCTTCGTTCGTTTTGTCGGGGCGGTTCTTGTAGCCGCTCATCATCGTGTGGCTTCGTCCGATCAAATTGCCAGGCGTGCCCGGCGGGACGGGGTTGTCGTTATCATCCAGCACCATCATCTCGCTGCCCGGTGCAGGCCGCCCGACCGTATGGAGCTTGTCGGGAAACTCGTGACACGCGAGCAAGCAGACAACCCCGCCTTCGGTCATCGAATATATCTCAATCAGCCCGCCCGGCATCCGGTTTAGAACTTCGCGCTTCAGAGGCGCAGGGAATGGGGCAGAGGTGCAATATTTGAGCTTCACCGACGACAGGTCATGCGCGTCAAAGCCGTCAAAATCCATCAAGCGCTGATATTGGACAGGCACCAGCATCGTCACTGTGGTCCGGTCCTCCTGCGCATGGGTCAGCCAGCGCGCGCAATCGAACTTGCCCATGATCCGCACCGTCCCGCCGGCCAGCAGCGGAGCGAGGAAGGCGACCATCGTCGTGTTCGAATAAAGCGGCGTCGAGGCAAGCGCGCGCACGGGCAGTCCTGCTTCCAGATAGGACAGAGCCGTCGCTGCGAACTGCCGCCAACGCATCTGGTGTGAATGGACGATCCCCTTGGGAATGCCGGTCGTGCCGCTGGAATAGATGATGTTGAAGGGGTCTTGGGGCGCAGGCTCAATATCAGGGGCGCGCGCTCCGGGAGGAGCCATCCAGCCTTCGATTTCCTCAAGAGGTACGCGGATCATGTCGGAGAGGAAGTCTGGGCCCAGCTCCGCCGCCTTGCCCGCATCAACGAACAGATGCGCCGCGCCAGAATCGCGCGCCATGCCCTCCAATTGCTCGGCCGAAGCACTGGTCGTCAGGGGAGCTGCGACGCCTCCTGCCCGCACCGCTGCAAGGAAGACGAGCGCGTAATTGACGCTGCTGCTGCCCAAAATCGCCACCGACTGCCCGCGTTTGAGGCCAGTCTCAATCAGCCGCGCAGCCAACCGTTCGACCAGGCCGATCAACTCCGCCCATGCACAATCGCCGTGATCATCGACCAGCGCTATCGCGTCAGGCTGCGCGCGCGACCAAGCGCGCAAAACCCCTGCAAAGCTGTCAAATGGCTCCGCGAGCTGCTCTCGAACGGCGTCAGCAAGCGGGTTATCGAGTGATGGAACCTTCATGAAGCCGATCTTAGCCTGCTGATTGCGACCAGCAAGCCCGGCTTGGTTCGCGCAAAGCAGGCGATTTCTTTACGCTTTGCCTTGATGATGTTTGCGGCATAGCAAAGGGAACAGACACAATGCGCCATCCAATCCTCACGCTCAAACAGGTTGGAGCTGTTCTGTCTGCTCTGTTGCTTGCCACCGGCCTTCCAGCTGCTGCACAGGAAAACGAGCCCGATGAGCGGAGCGAAGGCGCACCGACCCGCGATCCCGGCGAGCGCGTTCGAAGCGGGCCTCCGGGCATTGCTCCCACAGGCACGCCCAATGTCGTAGAGCGCCGCAATCAAATCATTCAAAAAGATCACAATGTCCTCGTCCTGCTGGCCCATCCCGATGATGAGATCCCCTTTGCCCCTGTCCTCTCCCGCATGGCGCGCGCGGGCAGCACGGTGACAGTGGTCTTTGCCACCAGCGGCGATGTCGGATCCGGCGTGAGCGGCCTGGAGCCGGGCGCTGAGCTTGCCGAACTGCGCGAAAGTGAGGGGCGCTGCGCGGCCTTTGCTCTCCAGCTGCCCGATCCGATCTTCTGGCAGCTTGGCGATGGCGAGCTCGCCACTCTGGCTCGCAATCCGGACAGTGCAGCACGCGATATGGAGGAGCGCACAACCGCTTTGCTCGACCTGATCAAGCCAAGCGTTGTGCTGACCTGGGGTCCGGATGGAGGCTATGGCCACGCCGATCACCGAATGATCAGCGCGGTCGCGACGCAGGTGATCCAAAGGATGGGAGAAGACCGCCCCGATCTCCTCTATCTGGCGCTTCCAGCCGACGTCGACGCCGTGCTGCCGGGCTATGATAGCTGGGCCAGAGTTGCGCCCGACCTCATCACCGATCGCATTCGGTATGAAATGTACGATATCGAGGCGACACGGCTCGCAATGGATTGTTATCAAAGTCAATTCGATGCCGAGACCCGCGCCATGGTGCCCAGCCTACTGCACCGCGACGTCTGGCAAGGCAAAGTCTCATTTCGGACCGCTTTTCCCTGAGCCACGCATGGCATTCTAACCGGGCAAGTTTGGCGCCGATCTGAGGTCGTGGAAAAGCCACTCCGAAACGGGCCTAAAGCTTGGGAAATGGGTCTGCTACGCCTATATAAAGGCTATGTCTGATAACACTCCCGATAACGGCTCGTCTGCACCTGCAAATCAAAAGATGCAGGGCGAGTATGGCGCTGATTCCATCAAAGTTCTCAAAGGTTTGGACGCTGTACGCAAGCGTCCGGGCATGTATATCGGTGACACTGATGACGGATCGGGTCTGCACCACATGGTGTTCGAGGTGTCAGACAACGCCATCGACGAAGCTCTTGCAGGCCATTGCGACCTCGTTCTGATCGAATTGAACGCCGATGGCAGCGTCTCGGTCGAAGATAATGGCCGAGGCATTCCTGTCGGCATGCACAAGGAAGAGGGCGTTTCGGCAGCAGAGGTCATCATGACCCAGCTGCACGCGGGCGGTAAGTTTGAAAACACCTCCGACGACAACGCCTATAAGGTCTCCGGCGGTCTGCACGGCGTGGGCGTCTCTGTGGTGAACGCGCTATCCGAATGGCTTGAGCTGACCATCTGGCGCGACGGCAAAGAGCACTGGATGCGCTTTGAGCACGGCGATGCGGTGGGCAGTCTGGAAGTGAAGGGCGACGCGCCGAAGGTCGACCAGAACCCCGACGATAACGGCTTCAAGAAGGGCACGCGCGTCACCTTCAAAGCCTCGACCGACACATTCAAGAACGTGACCGAGTTTGATTTCGAGAAGCTAGAGCACCGCTACCGCGAGCTTGCCTTCCTCAATTCCGGCGTCCGCATCCTGATCCGCGACAATCGCCCTGAAGAGCCGATTGAGCATGACCTGTTCTACGAAGGCGGCATCGCAGCCTTTGTGAAATGGCTCGACCGCAACAAGGAAGCTCTGATCGCAGATCCAATCTCGGTCTCAGCGGAGAAGGATGGCATCGGGATCGACGTCGCTCTGGAGTGGAACGACAGCTATTACGAGAACGTCCTCACCTTCACCAACAACATCCCGCAGCGCGACGGGGGCACGCACTTGGCGGCCTTCCGCGCGGCGCTAACGCGTACGCTCAACAATTACGCTGACCGTTCGGGCCTGTTGAAGAAGGAAAAGGTCTCGCTTTCGGGTGAGGATATGCGCGAAGGGCTGACCGCGATTGTCAGCGTGAAGCTGCCCGATCCCAAATTCTCTTCCCAGACCAAGGACAAGCTCGTCTCTTCTGAAGTCCGTCAGCCGCTGGAAAGCCTGATGGGTGAGAAGATGAACGATTGGTTGGAGGAAAATCCCGCCGACGCCAAGGCGATCATCCAGAAGATTGTCGATGCGGCCGCTGCACGCGAAGCCGCCAAGCGCGCCCGCGAGATGAGCCGCAAAGGCGCGATGAGCGTCGCTTCGCTACCCGGCAAACTCTCCGATTGCCGCGAACGTGATGCGACCAAGGCGGAAATCTTCCTGGTCGAGGGTGATTCCGCAGGCGGCTCTGCCAAAGGTGGGCGTGACAGCCAGTATCAGGCGATCCTGCCGCTCAAAGGCAAGATCCTCAATGTCGAGCGCGCACGGTTTGACCGGATCATCTCTTCCAAAGAAGTCGGCACGCTGATCCAGGCAATGGGCACCGGCATTCGCGATGAATTCGACATTGAGAAGCTGCGCTATCACAAGATTGTGATCATGACCGACGCTGACGTCGACGGCGCACACATCCGCACCCTGCTGCTGACCTTCTTCCACCGCCAGATGCCGGAGATTATCAAGGCCGGCCACCTCTACATTGCGCAACCGCCTTTGTTCAAAGTCGCCAAGGGCAAGAGCGAGGTCTATGTGAAGGATCAGGGAGAGCTCGACCGCTATCTGGTTGATGCAGGACTTCAAGGTCGCCTGCTGGAGACTGCTGGCGGGGCGCGTTCGGGGGACGATCTGCGCGCACTGGTCGACAGCGCCCTGCGCCTCAAAAACCTCATGGCCTTTGTCCCGCGCCGCTATGACCGCGCGGTGATCGAGCAGATGGCGCTATCAGGCGCGCTTGATCCGAAGCTCTCCGATGCTGCTGCGCGCCTCACCGCGCTCGAAGCGACGGCAGCGCGCCTGCAAGAGGGCGACGCGGATGCACGCTGGAGCGCCGAGGTGCGCGAAAGCGGCGACGTCCTATTCTCGCGCCTATGGCGCGGCGTCACCGACGTGCACGAGATCGATGCGCGTTTCCTCACCAGCACCGAAGCGATCAAGCTCCACGGCCTCGCCGCCAACGTCGCCGACGCCTATGTGGGCGCGGTGCATCTGGTCAAAGCAGGCGAAGCGGCTGCGGAAGAACCATCTGCGGAGGTCGAAGATGGCGAGGACACGGTTCTCGATGAAGATGCGATCACACGGCCAAGTCAGCTGCTCGAAGCCGTTCTGGCTGCGGGCCGCAAGGGCCTCTCGATCAGCCGCTATAAGGGTCTGGGTGAAATGAACCCAGAACAGCTGTGGGAGACCACGCTCGACCCTGAAAACCGCGTGCTTTTGCAGGTCAAGGTTGAGGATGCCGACGTCACGGATGAAATCTTCACCCGCCTGATGGGCGACGTGGTCGAACCGCGGCGCGAGTTCATTCAGGACAATGCACTCAATGTCGCCAATTTGGACGTATAGCGTGTCCTGATAGGCACTTGATCTCTGGGCGCTAAAGCCCGACATTCAAGTGCATGTCAGAAGCCGAACCCAACGACACCACCGCGCTCGAACATTGGAGCTTCCTGTTGCTTTTGGCGGCGGTCTCGGTGCTCTTGGTGTGGGTCGCATGGCCCTTTGCCGGACCGCTTCTGTGGGCAGGTCTTGCCGCGATCATGTTCCAGCCGCTCTACAAGTGGTCGCTGCGCACAATGCGCGGTCGGCGCAATTTGGCAGCCACGCTGACGCTGCTCATCATCTTTGTGGCCGTCCTTTTGCCCGCAATGTGGGTTGGGTCATTGGTGGTCGATCAGGCCGTGAGCCTCGTCAATTCGCTGCAAGAGAACCCAATTGATATCGCCGCATTGGTGCAGAACACGTTCGCCATGCTGCCCGCATCACTCCAGCAATTTGCGGCTGATAATGGCTTTACCGATGCAACAGTGATGCAGGATCGGCTTGAGGGCATCCTTGGAGAAAGCGCCGGGTTGATTGCCAGCCAGGCGGTATCGATTGGCAGCGGCGCGCTGGGCTTTGTGCTCAGCTTCTCAATCGGACTCTATGTCCTGTTCTTCTTGCTGCGCGATGGCAGCCGGATCGGAGAGACAATCCTCCACTCCGCCCCTGTCGAACGGGAAATTGCAGATCGGCTCGCAGAGCGGTTCCTCGGCATTGTTCGCGCGGTGATCAAGGGATCGGGCGTTGTCGGCCTTGTGCAGGGAACGCTCGGCGGGATCATGCTCGCGATTGCAGGCGTGCCGTCGGCGTTGCTGCTGGGCGTGCTGATGGCAATTCTGGCCCTGATCCCTGCGGTGGGCACAGCTCTTGTCTGGGCGCCCGCGGGCATCTGGCTGATACTTTCGGGCGAGGTCGGTTGGGGCATTTTCGTGCTTGCCGGAGGTGGGATCATCATCTCCTCAGTCGACAATGTCTTGCGTCCCGTTCTGGTAGGCCGCGACACCGGTATCCCCGACTGGGTGATCTTGATCACAACCTTAGGCGGCATCTCCATCGCAGGCTTTGCTGGCATCGTGCTTGGCCCGCTGGTCGCAGGTCTGTTCCTGGCCAGCTGGTCGATCCTGCAAGAACAACGCGCCGAGGATGAGGAAGCACGCGAGCGCTATCGGATGCGCGTGGGCCCGGATGGCAAGGCGATCACGGCTGATGAGGCCGCGGCCAGAGAAGCGCTCGCCAATGACGACTCAGGCGATAGCGCACCCAAGACCGCCACTCCCCAAGAGGCTGCCTAAAGTATGCCTTCACCTTTGGGGCCTTCAGTCGCACCCGGCAGCCAGGCCGAGCAAGTCGGGCGGCTGATCATTGCGCTAGTGCTGGTGCTGTGGGTGCCTTCACTGCCCGGCGGCAATTACCTCATGTATCCCTTCGTGATCCTGACCACATGGTTTCACGAGATGGGTCACGGAATTGCTGCCATGCTGATGGGGCAGGAGTTTAATCAACTTCTCATTCTGCCAAACGGATCAGGTCTGGCCGAAGTTGCCCTCGACCCAGATGCAGGGCGTTTGACCCTGGCCATTTTCGCCGCCGGAGGCCCACTTGGGCCGGTCCTGGTTGGCGCCGGCATGATCATGGCCAGCGCGCATCCGCGTCTGTGGAGGCCCGTGCTCCTCGGTCTTGCCGGGGTGATCCTGCTATCCGTCGCGTTCTATGTTCGCTCAGCCGTTGGCATTGTTGTACTGCCTTTGGTTGCAGCGGCGCTCGGTGTGATTGCGTGGAAGGCGCCTGACGGTCTCACCCGTTTTACCATTCAGTTCCTCGGCATGCTCGGCGCGCTCAGCATGGTCGCGGACTTCAACTATCTGTTCAGTGAGGAGGCGGTGATCGCAGGGCAGGTGCTCGCATCGGATACTGGCGCGATTGAGGATGCTCTGTTCCTGCCGCATTGGGTGTGGGCGACGCTCATTCTCGCGACCTCGATCCTCGCGGTTGGAGCGAGCCTCAAATATGCATTATCGGACGAGCGCCGGAAGCTCCCGCCGCGCAAACCGCCCGCCAATGTCTTGCAGTTCAAACGCCGGCCCTAGAAGGCCCTAAGACGCCACTCTAATGGTGTTGAGCCCGCGCGCGCCGTTGCCGGTCTCTCCCGACAACCCGATAAAGATCGTGTCGATAATCCGCGCCAGCTTTTCCTCGGTCAGCTTATCGCCGAGATAAATCAGCGAATCCGGGATCGTGTAGTTCGACACCATCTGGTTCACGAGGCTCAGCGCTTCATCGATCTCCAGCCCAGCCATAAAGCCGTCTGCCTGCGCCTGAACGATAATCTCGCACAGATAGTGGTCGGCCAGATCGACATAGGACCGCACGCGTTCAAAGTTCGCCGCGCCCATCTCGCAGATCATGGTGAAATTGGCAGGGTCCGCCCGCCAGCGATCGCGCGAGATCACGAAGCGGCGGCGGAAGAATTCGTACATCTTGCGATTGGCGGGAAGATCGGTGGCGAGCACCTCCTCCATCACCGTCATATGCTCGGTGAGCCAGATCTGCGCAACCGCGTCAAACAGGTCGTCATAGTCCGGGAAAATCTGCTCAAACCGCGAGCGCGCGAGGCCGCTTTCGGTGAGCGTGGTGTTGTAGGAGATCTCCATCCCCCGCTCTTTAACAAGGTCGAGCACCATGCTCGCAATTCGCTTGCGTTCAGCCTGAAGAGTCTCTTGCGTGAGTGGCATGGGGGCGCGCGCTCCTATTCGCTTGGCAAGCTAGATAGGGCCAGCGGGCGGTCGCTTAAAGGCATGATCTGTAAAATGTGGACAGGAGTGGACGAAATGCCACAAATGGCGTCAAGCCATCTAGCAGACGCGCATCAGAACTCGTTCTTGCCCGCAATAATGTCGCGCGCTTGCTGTTCGAGCACTTTGTAGCGGTCGAGCTCGGGGATCTTGGAGCGGAACCATTCTGCGATCTTGAGCAGGTCTTCACCGTAATTGCCGCTCGGCATCATCGGTGGGCTGAAGCCGATCGTGCGCTTGTCATTGTCGGCATAGGCAAGGACGATGGGCACGCCTGCCGCCTTGGCGATGTTGTAGAAGCCCGACTTCCACTTACCATCCGATTTGCGGGTGCCTTCGCAAGCGATGACAAGGTTGAGTTCGGCGCGGCTATCAAACTCGTCCTTCAATTGCTTGATCGTGCCACCCGCCTTGGAGCGATCCACCGCAATCCCGCCCATATCGAGCATGAAATTGCGCATGATCCCTTTGAAGAGCGTGTGCTTGCCCATGAAGTTGGGCTGGACCTTTTCATGCTTGGTCGCGCCGGCGAAAAAGACGAAATCCCAGTTTGAAGTGTGAGGCGCGCCCGCAATGACGCACTTCTTCACTTCGGTGGGAAACCGCTCGACGATCTTCCAACCGCGCTGCCAGTAAAAGAACAGAATGATCCGGTTCACGAGCCGCGAAAGCAGCGTGACGTTACGGGTTTCGTTGTGTCGCAAGGCCTGTGTGTCTCCCCGGTCACCTATGTGCGGATAATGCGGGAGTTACGCAAGGGGAGGCTTGGGGGCTTCAGGGCTCTTTGGCCATGTCTGGCAAATCTTCCAAGTTCTTATGCATTGGTTTGCCCTCTGAAAGCAGGAAAGCCACCATTAGAGACAAATAGGTGTCATCACCCAAGAAATCGAACGCACGTCCATCTTGGACCATTACAACACGAGGTTCTCCATGGTCCGCGAGCACATGGTGGGTGGCAAGCAGTTCGTCACGTTGCGCTTCGATGCTTTCCAGCATCTCATCAACGACCGCGCGCGAAGGGTAATCTCGCTTTTTCCCCACCGACTCACATCCTAAACACACCAAAGCTCGGCCGCTCCGCAATTGGAGCTTCGAGCGTCGCTGCGAAGGCCAGTCCCAGCACATCCCTCGTCTGTACCGGGTCGATCACGCCGTCGTCCCACAGTCTCGCAGTGGCGTAGTAGGGGTTGCCTTCGTCTTCGTATTTCTGGCGGATCGGGGCTTTGAAGGCCTCGGCCTCCTCCTCTGACCATGTGTCCGCATCGCGGTGGACGGTGGCTAGCACGCTGGCGGCTTGCTCTCCGCCCATCACGCTGATGCGCGCATTGGGCCAGGTGAAGAGGAAGCGCGGGGAGTAGGCGCGGCCCGCCATGCCGTAATTGCCAGCTCCAAAGCTGCCGCCGATCACCACGGTGATCTTGGGCACGGTGGCGGTGGCAACGGCGGTGACGAGCTTTGCGCCATGCTTGGCGATGCCTTCCGCCTCATATTTGCCGCCGACCATGAAGCCGGAGATGTTCTGGAGGAATAACAGCGGAATGCGGCGCTGGCAGGCGAGTTCAATAAAGTGCGCGCCCTTTTGAGCGCTCTCGGAAAACAGGACGCCATTGTTGGCCAGGATCGCGACCGGTATCCCCCAGATATGCGCAAAGCCGCACACCAGCGTGGAGCCGTAATGCTGCTTGAACTCGTGGAACTCGGACCCGTCTACGATCCGCGCGATCACCTCATGCACGTCGTAAGGGGCGCGCACATCCTCGGGGATCAGGGCGTGGAGATCGTCCGCATCAAACTTGGGCGGCCGCGGGTCTTTGAGCGCGATGTCCTTGGCCGCTCCGGTATTCGCGCCCAGCTGCGAGACGATATCGCGCACAATGGTGAGGGCGTGTTCGTCATTCTCGGCCAAGTGATCGACGACGCCCGATTTCTTTGCGTGGAGGTCGCCTCCGCCCAAGTCTTCAGCACTGATCTCCTCGCCAGTCGCGGCCTTCACCAGCGGCGGCCCAGCGAGGAAGATCGTGCCCTGATTGCGCACAATGACCGTCTCGTCGGACATGGCAGGAACGTAAGCTCCGCCGGCGGTGCAGCTTCCCATCACACAGGCGATCTGCGGAATGCCCTGCGCGCTCATATTGGCTTGATTGAAGAAAATCCGCCCGAAGTGATCGCGGTCGGGGAAGACTTCCGCCTGATAGGGCAGGTTCGCGCCCCCGCTATCGACTAAGTAGATGCATGGGAGACGGTTCTCCATCGCAATCTCCTGCGCGCGCAGGTGCTTCTTGACCGTCAGCGGATAGTAGGAGCCGCCCTTCACGGTCGGATCGTTGCACACGATCATCACCTGACGACCCGAAACGCGGCCAATGCCAGCGATCATCGAAGCGCCGTTGACGTCCCCTTCATACATGCCGTTCGCGGCAAGCTGTCCGATCTCAAGGAAGGGCGAGCCGGGGTCGAGCAACCTCTCCACGCGGTCACGGGGAAGCAACTTCCCTCGCGCCACATGCCGTTCACGATGGCGCTCAGCCCCACCAAGCGAGGCTTCGGCGACCTTTTCGCGCAGCTCCTGAGCCAGCGCCTGATTATGCGCAAACCGCGCTTTCGCATCCGGCGCTTCGCGGTCGAGCTTACTGGTGAGAATGGGTGCGGTCATGATCCCTCAATGTCATGGCGTGAGGCCTTCCAATGCCCCCAAGCGGCGAAAAACACAAACGCGGCAAAGGCGCTTTGCATGGCGAGGCTGAAATAGAACTCCTCATAGCCCGCGATGAAGGCGGTGTAGCCATTGACGAGCACATTGGAGGCCATGATGGCGACGCCGAGGACGACTCCCCACCTCTCCCGCGCCCAGATCAGGATCACGGCCAGCGGGTCGAGGAAGGTGAGCGAGGTCCAGTAAATGTTGAACGGCAGAGGGCGGAAATCATAGGGCAGCCAGCCGCCATGATAGAGGTCGAGCGAATGCGTGATCGTCCCGATGACAAAGCCGACGCTCCATATGATCTTGGCGATGGTGGGCATCAGGTCCCCGGAATGTCGCCCGGCTCAAACCCTTTGACAATGATCGCCTCAGCCGTGCTGCCCGCATCGCGGAACTTACCGATTTCCTGATATTCAGGCGATGTCAGCCATGCGAAAAGCTGCGGCTTGGTCGGGAATTCGATCAGCACGCTGCGGGTGGCTTTCCATTCGCCAGCGACCACTTGCGGTTCCTCATCGACACTCAGCATCTTGCCATCGAACTTTTCGAAGATTTCCATGAAGCGCTCTTCATACTTATCGTATTCGGCGCGGTCATGGATGGTCATGCGGCTGATCATGTAGACGGGCATTATCCCGCCGCCCCGATCAACTCACGCCCAATCAGCATTCGCCTGATCTCATTCGTACCCGCTCCAATATCGAGCAGCTTCGCATCGCGCATATAGCGCTCCACCGGCCAGTCGAGCGTATAGCCTGCACCGCCCAGGGCCTGGACGCTCTCGGCGGCGACGCGGAAGGCGTTCTCCGACGACAGCAGGATCACACCCGCCGCGTCGAACCGCGTTGTTTGGCCCGCATCGCAGGCCTTCGCCACCGCATAGGTGTAGGCGCGCGCGGATTGGAGGGCGACATACATGTCGGCGACCTTGGCCTGCATCAATTGGAAGCTGCCGATGGGCTTTCCGAACTGCTTGCGCTCGCGCAAGTAAGGGATAACCGTGTCGAGGCAGGCCTGCATGATGCCCAACTGCAATCCGGCAAGCACCACGCGCTCATAATCGAGCCCGCTCATCAAAACGCCGACGCCGCCGTTCAACGGCCCCATCACGTTTTCCTCGGGCACTTCGCAATCCTCGAACACCAGCTCTGCGGTAGGGGAGCCGCGCATGCCGACTTTCTCGATCTTCTGACCGATGGAGAAGCCGGGCATGTCCTTCTCGATAATGAAGCTGGTGATCCCGCGCGATCCGGCGCTGCCGTCGGTCTTGGCGTAGACGACCAGCGTGTCCGCATAGGGCGCGTTGGTGATCCAGAATTTGGTGCCGTTAAGGACATATCCGCCCTGCACCGCTTCGGCCTTCAGCTTCATCGAGACGACGTCTGAACCCGCAGAGGCCTCCGACATGGCGAGCGATCCAACATGCTCGCCGGAGATCAGTCCAGGCAAATACTTCGCCTTCTGCTCATCATTGCCCCAGCGGCGGATCTGGTTGAGGCAAAGGTTTGAGTGCGCGCCATAAGAAAGGCCCAGTGAGGCGCTAGCCCGGCTCACTTCCTCGACCGCGATGACATGTTCGAGATAGCCGAGGCCCAGCCCGCCATCTTCCTCTTCAACGGTGATGCCGTGGAGGCCCAGCTCGCCCATCTGCGCCCAGAGTTCATCGCGTGGGAAATAATCCTCACGGTCGATCTTTTCAGCCAAGGGCGCGATCTGTTCGTCGGCAAAGCGGGCGACGGAGTCGCGGATCATCTCGGCGCTTTCGCCAAGCTGGAAGTCGAAATCGGGGGTGGCGCGCATGTTTCTCTCTTATTGGCAGGCCGCTCGCCAATCGCGCGGGGCCTGAAATGATTGTGCGCGTGTCTTAGCAATTGCTGCGAAAGACGCCAACGCTTGGCGGATGGGGAATTCGCTTCTAGGTTCGCAAACCTATGACAAAGCCCACCCTCCTCGTATCGCTGTCCCCGCTCCTATTGCTCGCCGCCTGTGCAGAGGAATCCAGTGGTGACGGCGGAGGCGAAACCGAGGCTGAAGCGGGCGAAAGCGCCGCAGCAGACTCCATTGGCCAGAGCGTAATTGGCGTACGCGAAACGGCTTGGCTGTCAGTGGGAAGCGATGGAGCGGTGCAAACCACTTACTTCGATAGCAATGCAAGATATCGCGACTTTCGCAATGGCGCTTTCTTAGCAGAAGGAAGATGGCAGAACCGCGCACCTGGCTTCGTTTGCTTCGTGCCGGATAAAGGTATTGGCGATTGCTGGAACATCGGGCCGATGGAAGAAGACGGGACTGCCATCGCGACCAATGGCGACGGCAAATCCATCGAGATCAAGCAAGTCACCTACATCGCTCCCCCCGCAGAAGAGAGCGACGAGGGCGCTGAGAGCTAAGCCGCTCACGCACGGGGGGACACACCGATCGACCAATCAACCAATCCAGACGGCGCGATCCTGCGTTTTGATGCAGCCGAGCGGCGCTATGGCGAGGTGACGGCTGTCAGCGGCGTGACCTGCAATATCGCGGCGGGCAGTTTCGTCGCGCTGGTGGGGTCTTCGGGATCGGGCAAGTCGACTTTGCTCAAGATGGTCAACACGCTTGTGAGCCCGAGCGGCGGGCGGGTCCTGTTCGCTGGCGAGGATGTCACAACGCTTCCCCCGGCCCAATTGCGCCGCCGGGTCGGATATGTCTTTCAAGGCATCGGCCTGTTCCCGCATTTCACCGTGGGCGAGAACATCGCCATGGTCCCGCGCCTGTCAGGGGAGCGTTTGACCGAGGCGCGCATTGGCGAATTGCTTACCCTTGTCGAACTCGACCTCGACATGGCCAGCCGGATGCCTGACGAACTTTCCGGTGGCCAGCGGCAACGTGTCGGAGTCGCCCGGGCTCTGGCGGGAGACCCAGAGCTGCTCATCATGGACGAACCCTTCGGCGCGCTCGACCCAATCACCCGCGATGCTTTGGGAGAGCGGGTCCGCGCCCTGCACGAAGAGCTCGGTCTCACCACGATCATGGTCACGCACGACATGGCAGAGGCGCTGCTGTTGGCTGACCGCGTGCTGGTAATGAGCCAAGGCGCGCTGGTCGCTGATGAGACACCGCGCGCGCTGCTGGCAGGCGATGGGGGTGAGGTCGCACAAGGTCTGGTTGCCGTTCCGCGTGATCAGGCGGAGCGGCTCGCCCGGATGGAGGACGGTCCAGAGGGCGGGGTGCCATGAGCGAGATTGTCGAGATCCTGTTCGGGCTGGGCGACAAGCTGGCCGCCCACATCTTGCTCTCCGCCTCCGCCATCGGTCTGGGAATCGTTACAGCCTTGCCGCTCGCCGTATGGGCGGCGCGCTCGCCGACGGTGGCGCGTGTTGCTCTGGGCTTTGCGAGCCTGGTGCAGACCATTCCGGCGCTGGCTTTGTTGGCGCTGTTCTTCCCGATCCTGCTGTCCTTGCGCGCCGTGTTTGGAGAAGACTTGCCCACTCTCGGCTTCCTGCCCGCTCTGCTGGCACTCGCGCTCTATGCCCTGCTGCCGATCCTGCGCAATGCGGTGACCGCGCAGGCCAATCTCGACCCGCAAGTTCTGGAGGCAGCGGACGGTGTCGGCATGACCGGATGGCAAAAGCTGCGACTGGTAGAGGCGCCGCTCGCCGCGCCGTTCATCATGGCCGGTATTCGCACGGCAAGCGTGTGGACTATCGGCGCAGCGACTCTTGCGACAACCATTGGTCAACCGAGCCTTGGCGATCCCATCTTCGCTGGTCTTCAGACGCAGAACTGGGCGCTGGTCCTTGCCGGATGCATTGCGAGCGCGGGGCTTGCGCTGCTTGCCGATGCGCTGCTCGGGCAGATCGAAAGCGGCATTGCCAACCGCCGCCGCTGGCAAGCGGGCGCTGGGCTGGCAGCGGTCGCGCTGGGCTTGATGGCAGCCTTCGCCGCGCAATCGAGCGACGCGGACGAGGACACGATCGTCATCGCCTCCAAGCAGTTTTCGGAGCAATACATCCTCGCGCAATTGATCGGCGCGCAGCTTGAAGAGGCAGGATACCGCGTCGAATATCGAGACGGTCTAGGCTCTGCTGTGGTCCATTCCGCCGTGGCGTCTTCCAATGTCGACATCTCAGTCGATTACACCGGCACGATCTGGACCAACGAAATGAAGCGCACCGACACCGCCGGTCGCGAGGCGATGTATGAAGAGATCGTCGCGTGGGAGGCCGAGTACACCGGCATACGGGTGCTGGGCCGGCTGGGTTTTGAAAACGCCTACGCCTTCGCCATGCTGGAGAGCCGCGCTGCCGAGCTGGGCATTACGTCGCTCGACGACTTGGCTCTGGTCGCGCCGCAATTGGCGGTTGGCGGTGACCCTGAATTTTTCGAGCGGCCCGAGTGGATTTCAGTCCGGGATAATTACGGAATGCGCTTTGGTGAGACCCGCAATTTCGCGCCGACCTTCATGTATAATGCTCTGAGTTCAGGCGAGGCTGATGTGATCAGCGCCTATACGTCAGACGGGCGGATTGCCGCCGGGGGCCTGTTGCTGCTCGATGATCCGCGCGAGGCTCTACCAAGCTATGATGCAATGCTGATGCTGAGCCCCCGGATCGCTCAGGACGAAGGGATTGTAGCGGCGCTTGAACCGCTGATTGGGGCGATCAATGTCGAAGCCATGCGCGAGGCGAATTACTCGGTCGACCGGCAGGGGGACGACAAACTCAGCCCGCGCGAGGCTGCCCAAGCTCTGGCAGAGCGGGTAGGGCTCTAACCCTCCCTCCTCCAGGTCTGCGTCTGACAGAACGGACCGATGCAGCCACTCACCTCAATCGTGTTGGGACCGGTGCGGCGAATGACGGAGCGATAGCTTTTTCCGTTGTTCGGGTCATAGATCCGCCCACGCCAGACATCGTCATCTTCGCGGAAATTGGTGAGGATCGGCAGGCCGAGCAGGCGGCGTGAGCGTTTTGCGGCATCGGGATTGTTGATATCGCGCTGATCTGCGCCGTCGGGCGGCGTGATAAGAAAACGATGGATCGTGCCACAAGTCACGTTGCCGCACCCCCGGATCAGGACAACCGCATCGCGATCCTCAGTGATCCAGCGCCCGTTGATCGAATCAGCTGCAGCGGCAGGCGTGAAGCTCACCATGAAAGCCGCAATCAGTGTGGCAAAACCGGCAAAGATGCGTGCAATCATGGAGAGCTCCTCAGTTCCTATGCAGGGTTTTACGTGAAGGCGCGGGCCAAAGTTACACCTTAATCAAACCCGACCCCAATCGGCCAACGCCGCCCGCAAATGCCGAGCACTTTGAACAGCAAACCCATCTGGGAATCGTCGACCAAGCGGTCATACTGACGTTTGAGCTTTTCAGCCTGATTGGGGTTCTTGCGCAGCAGGGCTTCATGGCGAACCTCGATCCCCATATTGTGCAACCAGTCGCCTTGCATTTGCAGGCCCATCACCTCCGCGCCATTCGCTTCGGCAACGTGAGAGAGCATCTCGAAATCGACGTGGGCGGTCAGATCGGCTTGTCCAGGATAGTCGAAGACGTCGACTTTCTCATGGGCACGGATCGCTTGCAGTGTGGAGCCTGCGCGCAATTCGAGAGAGCCATAATCGATGATCAGCGCCGCACCGCCCTGTTCTTTCAGGCGGCCTGCGATCTCACCCATTACCGCAGCGGCGGCGGGGCTGGTTTCGATCATAGTGCCCTGCGTCGCGCTCTTCCAGCTTTTGGGGACAATCGAGTCCATCGGTTTATCGCCCGCGACAAAAGCAAAGTCATCGCCTTCCAACCCAACCATCCTCTCATGCCAGCCATTGGCCGAACGGATCAGCTGGTGGACCGGCAGGGCGTCAAAAAACTCGTTTGCGACAATCAGCAGAGGCGCGTCATCTGGCAGGGTCGAGAGATCGTCATGATGCTGCGCGTTGGGGAAGGCCTCTAACTGCACTTTGCGCAGCGCTGGGGAGGTCTCAACAAAGTGGATCTGCGGATCGAACTCATACCGCGCCGCAGTGCGCAATGCGTCAGAGGCCAGCGTGCCCTTGCCCGGTCCCAGCTCAACATAGTGGATGCGCTTGCGTGAGCCCATCCGCACCCAGAGATCGGCGAGCCAAAGGCCGATCAATTCTCCAAACATCTGGCTGACTTCGGGCGCGGTGATGAAGTCCGCATCCTCGCCCAGCGGATCACGGCTGGTGTAATAGCGCGCATTGCTCTCGGCCATATAATGGGCGAGGCTGATCGGGCCGGTTTCGCGGATCAGGCGGCGGAAAGTCTTGCCCAGGTCGCGAGCTTTGGCTTCAGCCTCTTTTCGGGCGTCTTCCTCCGCTTTGGCATCAGCCTTTGCAGCGGCGGCCTCTTCCTTGGCCTTTTTGTCTGCTGCTTTCTTGGCCTCGGCTTTCTTTTTGGCCTCAGCCTTCTTGGCAGCTTCGGCTTCCTTCTTGGCTTTGGCTTCAGCGTCCTTCTTCGCTTTTGCGTCAGCCTTGGCCTTCTCCTCGGCCTCCTTTTTGGCCTTGGCTTCGGCCTCTTTCTTGGCCTTGGCGGCCGCTTCGGCTTTGGCCTTTTCTTCGGCCTCCTTCTTAGCTTTAGCCTCAGCTTCGCGCTTCGCCTTTGCTTCCGCTTCTGCGCGTACCTGCTGTTCCGCCTCCGCTTTGGCCTTCTCTTCAGCTTCGCGTTTGGCTTGCTCTTCCGCTTCGGCCTTTGCCTTGGCCTCAGCTGCTTCTTTGGCCTTCTTCTCCGCTTCCGCCTTCGCTTTCGCCTTTGCCTTGGCTTCAGCTTGCTTAGCGGCCTCGGCTTCCTTCTTGGCCACCGCTGCAGCCTTTGCCGCGGCCTTCTTCTCGAGTTCGAGGCGTGCCTTCTCCTGAAGCTCGCGCTCAATCCGCTCCATTTCCTCCGCTTCTGCCTTTGCGCGGGCTTCGGCTTCGGCGGCGGCCTTGGCGCGGGCTTCGGCCTTCTTGCGCTCTTCTTCTTCGGCGGCGGCTTTGGCTTCCGCTTCGAGACGGGCTTTTTCCTTGGCTTCGGCTTCCCGCTTGGCCTTCTCTTCGGCCTCTATGCGAGCCTTTTCCTCAGCCTCCGCTTTGGCTTTCGCTTCCGCTTCTGCCTTGGCTTTGGCCTCCGCTTCCTTGCGAGCTTTCTCCTCGGCCTCCGCTTCCGCCTTAGCCTCGGCTTCGAGGCGAGCTTTCTCTTCCGCCTCCGCCTTCGCCTTTTCCTCAGCCTCCTGCTCGGCCTTCAGGCGTGATGCTTCTTTGGCGGCTTCTTCGGCGGCCTTCTTGGCGGCTTCCTCGGCGGCGGCCTTTTGCGCTTCCAGATCCACCGCAGGCACGAGCGCTTCGACCGGAATCTCGGTCTCAGACCCGTCCGGTTCGATCAGGCGCAACACCGTACAGCGCTGCGTTTGGAGAGTGACTTGCCCTAGGCTGTCGCCGTCTGGCCCGTGCTGCCCACGGGCTTCCTCGTCACGGCGTAGATCGTGACAATCAATCCAATCAGTATCAGCGGTATTGTCAGCCATTGACCCATCGATAGCCCGGTTTGAACGGCAAAGGCAGCCAATTGTTCATCAGGTTCCCGAAAAAATTCGTTAAAGAAGCGCGCAGCTCCCATGCCGAGCGTGAACACGCCGACCAGTAGGCCGGGGCGATAACGCGCATTGGTCTTCCAGAACAGGAACAGGAGCACAACCAGCAGCAGCAATCCTTCCAGCCCTGCCTGATAGAGCTGACTGGGATGGCGCGTCAAACCATCGTTGGCACGGTCGAAGATCATCGCCCAGGGAACTTCGCTGGCATCGGTAACTCGGCCCCAAAGCTCACCATTATTGTAGTTTGCAAGCCGGCCCAGCAGCATTCCCATCGGCACGCTGACCGCGACATAGTCGCAAATGCGCAGGAAATTCAGTTTGTTGCGATAGGTCACGAAAACGATCGCCAGCACCACGCCAACCAGCCCGCCATGAAAGCTCATCCCGCCTTCCCACAGCTTGAACACGTTGAGCGGATTGTCCCACAAATCAGGCTGATAGAAGATCGAATAGCCGAGCCGCCCACCAAGGATGACCCCCAAGGTGCAATAGAAAAACAGATCATCCGCATGCCGCTGCGCCATCGGAGCACCCGGTGTCTTCAGGGCCTTGGATGTGTGCCAATAGGCAAAGATCACACCTAGCAAATAGGCCAGACTGTAGTAGCGCAGCTCAAACCAGCCGATCGAGAACAGCGACTCTCCAATATTGTAATCGGACCAATAGATTGGATCAGCAGCACCGCTTATTGCGGCAAGTAGTGACAGCACGGGAGGAACCTCTTAGTAAGCGCAGCGCCAGATAGGCCCTGCATTGCTTGGGACGCAACACCTTAAGAGAGGATTGTGTCACAGGGCAGACTTCGGGGGAAGTCGCGGATAGATGCCAGGCAAGGGAGGATCTGCCCGTTAGACTTGCGCAAATGCGCAAACCGATTAACTCGCCTAGCACGAGGCGAACAAAGGAGAGAAAACCGCATGCCCACACAGCTGGACAATGCGCTCGACGCGATCATGGTTGAGCTGACTAAGGAAGGTCAGCCGTTTCACACGACGCCATTCAATCGCGACGGCACTGATATGCCCGCCTTCACAGTGGCTCCCCCGACACTCGCGCATTACTTCGCGCATTTCTGCAACGAGCATAAGGATGTGCCCTTCATCGTCGACGGCGATATTCGCCTGACGTTTGGTGAGACCTATGCCGCTGCCATGTGCGTTGCAGAGAGCCTCGCGACCGAGCATGGCGTAGAGAAGGGCGACCGTGTTGGGATTGCCGCGCGCAACTCGGCCAACTGGATGATCGCCTATATGGGCATCGCCATGGCGGGTGGCTGTGTAACGCTCTTGAACGGCTTCTGGTCGGGTGACGAGCTCGCCTATGGCATCCGCCTTGCTGAGTGCAAATTGGTGCTTGCCGATGCGGGTCGCGCCGGGCGTCTTGAGGGCACTGACCATAGCGCCACGCTCGTCATGATGGAGCACACCGCTCCGCCACAGGGCCTCGCCAATGTCTGGAAGGCGCCTGCTGATCAGGCCTCGTCTGTAGCGATGCAGATGCTCGGTGGCCTCGGCGCCGATGATCTCGCCACGATCCTCTACACCTCGGGCTCAACCGGCCAGTCAAAGGGCGCCTACTCCGATCATCGCGGCGTTGTCGCGGGGATCATGAGCTATGTCGCCCAAAGCGCGATGGCCAAGGTCCTGCTCGAAAAGCAAGGCGAAGATATGAGCGCGCAGCCTTGCGCTCTGGTCGCCGTACCGCTGTTCCATGTCACCGGCGAAGTGCCGCTGTTCCTGCAAAGCTACGCGATTGCGCGCAAGCTGGTGCTGATGCCCAAGTGGGACGCAGAAGAGGCGCTGCGCCTGATGGATGCGGAGAAGGTGACCTATTTCGTTGGCGTTCCCTTGATGAGCTACGAAATCGCCATGCATCCCAACCGCGATCAATATGACCTTTCGGCCTGCAAAAGCTTCGCCGCTGGCGGCGCGCCGCGCCCGGTTGAGCATGTCACGCGCATTAAAGAGGCGTTCCCCAAAGGCTTTCCGCTGCTAGGATACGGCCTCACCGAAACAAACGCGGTCGGCTGCGGCAACTTCAACGAGAACTATCTCGCCAAGCCGGGTTCGACCGGCAAGGCGTCGCAGCCAATGGTCGAAATCGGCATTCTCGACGATGACGGCAATCCTCTCCCTCAGGGCCAGGTGGCAGAGGTTTGCATCCGTTCGCTCGCCAATTTCCGCGGCTATTGGAACAACGAGGAAGCGACGAAGAAAGCCTTCACCGACGACCAGTTCTTCCGCACAGGCGATCTGGGTTATCTCGACGAAGACGGCTATCTCTACATCGTCGACCGCAAGAAGGACATCATCATCCGCGGCGGTGAGAACATCACCTGCATCGAGGTTGAAGACGCCATCTATGCGCACAGCGACATTGCCGAATGCTCCGTCTTCGGCCTGCCGGATGAACGCATGGGCGAGGTTCCGGCCTGCGTCTTCCGCGTAAAGGATGGCCGCGATGCTATGGAACCAGGCGCTCTGCGTGAGTTCCTGTTATCGCGCATCGCGCCGTTCAAGGTTCCGCTGGTCGAGCATATCTGGGTCGTGGACGAGGCGCTTCCGCGTCTGGGCACTCAGAAAATCGACAAGAAGAGCCTGCGCGAGGCCTACACCAAGCAGATGGCCGCAGCCTGAGCGCGCTGACACTTATAGAAGGCGAGGGACATTATGACTGACTGGAGCTTACCCAGTCGCCGCGTCCCTCGCCAACGCGCCATTATCGACCGGCGTGCGCTGTCCGGTGAAGTCACTGAGCTGGCCGAAGCGCAAGGAGAGAAAGCGCGCCCTGCGATCCTGAAAGCGCTCCAGTCTGCCTTGGAGAGCGGGCGCAAGGAACTGCAAAAGCGGCTCACCGAAAAGCCTTCTGCGGGCCATGAGATTACGCTTGGCTATGCGTTCCTCACCGATCAGCTGATCCGCACGATCCACGATTATGTCATCACGCATGTCTTCCCGCCGCGCAATCGGACGACGGCAGAACGGCTCGCGATCCTTGCGGTTGGCGGGTATGGCCGGGCCGAAATGGCGCCCCATTCCGACGTCGATATCGCCTTCATCACGCCGATGAAACGATCGCCTTGGTGCGAGCAGGTGATTGAGGCGATGCTGTACCTGCTGTGGGACTTGGGCCTCAAAGTGGGTCACTCAAGCCGCTCGGTTGGCGAGACGATGAAGATGGCGAAAGAGGATCTGACGATCCGAACGGCTCTCTTGGAAAGTCGCTTCGTCTGGGGTGACCAGGACGTCTATGAAGAGCTGCGCCAGCGTTTTTGGGGCGATGTGGCGCGCGGTAATGAACGCCAGTTCCTTACGCAGAAACTGGACGAGCGCAATGCGCGGCACAAACGGATGGGCGACAGCCGCTATGTGGTGGAGCCGAACGTCAAGGACGGCAAAGGCGGATTGCGCGACCTCCAGACGCTCTACTGGATCGGCAAGTTCATGCACCGCGTCGAAAGCGCCGCAGAACTGGTCAATGTCGGCCTGTTCACAAAGGTCGAATATCGCAGTTTCCGCCGCGCAGAGGGTTTTTTGCTGGCGTGTCGCTGTCACATGCACATCCTAACCGACCGGGCCGAGGACCGATTGACTTTCGACCTCCAGAGGCAGGTTGCGGAGCGGATGAACTTCGCCGACCGACCCGGCAAAAGCGCAGTCGAACGCTTCATGCAATATTACTTCATGCAAGCGAAACGCGTTGGCAGCCTGACCGGCGTTTTCCTCAGCCACCTTGAGGAGGAGCAGTCAAAGAAGAGCGTGCGCACCGGCTTTTTCGCAGGCTGGAAGAGCAAGCCGCACAATCACAAAGGCTATGTCGTCGAAGCAGGTCGCATCCGTGCGCCCACTGACAATTGGTTCGAAGAAGACCCGGTGCGCCTCGTCGAAATCTTCCAAATTGCTGAAGAACAGGGTTTGGAAGTCCACCCTGAAACGATGCGGCAGGCCGATCGCGACAGCAAGCTGATCGACAAGGCCGTGCGCAAGGATGCACGCGCCAACGCTCTGTTCCTGGACCTGCTTGGCGGGCGAAAGGACCCGGAAACCGCACTGCGCTGGATGAACGAGGCAGGCGTCTTTGGCCGCTTCGTGCCCGATTTCGGCAAGGTCAATGCGCAGATGCAGTTCGACATGTATCACCACTACACCGTCGATGAGCACACGATCCGCGCCATCGGCCTGCTTAGCGAGATTGAGCGCGGCCTGCTGGTCGAGGACCATCCGCGCGCGACCAAGCAGATCCATAAAGTCAGCTCGCGGCGCGCATTGTTCGTTGCGGTCTTGCTGCACGACATCGCCAAAGGGCGCGGCGGCGATCACTCGGTCTTGGGGGCTGGCGTTGCCAAGCGGCTATGCCCACGGTTCGGCCTTGATCAGAAAGAGACTGAGCTTGTCCAATGGCTCGTCCTCCAGCACCTGCTGATGAGCTCGACCGCACAAAAGCGCGACCTCACCGATCCCAAGACTATCGAGGATTTCGTCACCGAGGTGAAGACGCTCGACCGGCTGCGCAATCTTGCGATCCTGACCTGCGTTGATATTCGCGCCGTGGGGCCAGGGACGTGGAACAGCTGGAAAGGGCAATTGCTGGGCGAGCTTTATGACGCCTCGCAAGAGCGTCTGCGGCTTGGCCATATGCGCCACGGGCGGGCAGAGCGGGTAGCGGCGCGCAAGGAAGATTCCGCCAAACTGCTCGGTGCGAAAGCCTATCTGGTCGAGGAAGTGGGCGAATATCTCGCCGATGCCTATTGGATCGCCGAACCCGAAGACATCATCGCCAAGAACCTCGTCCAATATGAAGAGGCACGCAAAAAGGACGAACAGCTCTCGATCCATTGCGAGGTGGATGAGGAACGCGGGGCCACATTGGTGAGCGTTATCGCTGCCGACCACCCCGGTCTGTTCTACCGCATTGCGGGCGGCATCCATCTCGCCGGCGCGAACATCATTGATGCGCGCATCCACACCGCCTTGAACGGCTATGCGATCGACAATTTCCTGGTTCAGGACCTGCGCGCCGAACCTTTCCGCGAAGAGACCCAGATCGCGCGCTTGAAGAAGGGCATCCAGGACGCACTTTTGGGCGAGGTTGAGCTAGTGGGGAAACTCGCGGCGCGTCCGCTGCCGCATTCTCGGTCGAAGGCCTTTGCTGTGGCCCCGCAGGTCAATTTCGACAATCTCGCCTCCAACCATTTTACTGTGATCGAGGTGACGGCGCGCGATCGTCCTGCCTTGCTCAACCGGCTTGCCCATGCCTTGTACAGAGCGAACCTGATCGTCCACTCCGCCCATATCACCGCCTATGGTGAAAGCGTTGCGGACACTTTTTACGTGACCGACCTGACAGGTTCGAAGATCGTCACCCCTGAACGGTTGGCAGAGATTGAGACCACTCTGCTTGAAGCCGCCAGTGACAAACGTCAGCGCGAGCACGAAGCGGCCTAGATACCAATTTGCAACACTTTTTACGCAGCGTCCAAGCGGTCTTACCGCAATAGGTTGCATTTGCGTGACTCAATAGTATTTGCACCAGCACCCCTAACTAGAAAACATTTCTGAGAGAGATTTCCTATGATCAACCGCACCCGCGCTCGCGGCTTGGCCGCGCTGTTGCTCTGCTCGGCTGCTGCGACCCCTTTCGCAGCCGCTGCCCAAACCAATGATGTCGACACAGACGATACCGAGGAGCGCACCAGCTCGCTCGACGCGATCGGCAACATCGTCGTGACTGGCACCAAGACCCAAGACCCCGAAAACGTGCAGGATGTGCCGCTGGCCGTCACCGCTTTCAACGCCGACACGCTCGACGCCTTCAAGGTGCGCGATGTTCAAGGTCTGCAATTCCAGGCGCCTAACGTATCGCTCGACCAGATCGGCACCAGCCGCGGCACGGCGAACTTCTCGATCCGTGGTCTTGGCATTAACTCGTCGATCCCGTCGATTGACCCGACCGTCGGCGTATTCGTCGATGGCGTCTATCTCGGCATCAATGGCGGTGTGGTGTTCGACATCTTCGACCTTGAAAGTGTTGAGATCCTGCGCGGTCCGCAAGGCGTCCTCTTTGGTCGCAACGTGACCGGCGGTGCGGTGCTGATCAACACGACCAGCCCGACCAACGATTTTACCGGCAAATTCCGCGCGGCAGTCGATGGTCCGGTTGATGGCGGTCGCGGCGGTGAAAACTACACCGCTTCTGGTGTGGTTTCCGGCCCGATCGTTGAAGACGTGCTGCTGTTCAAAGTCGGCGGCTATTACAACAATGACCGCGGTTACTTCGTGAACCAGTTCGATGGTTCCAACTTCGGCCAAGCCGAAACCTACATCCTGCGCGGCGCGCTCGAAGCGCGTCTGGGGGACCTCACGCTGACCGGTAAAGTCGACTACTTCGATTCCGAAGGCGACGGCCCGAACGGCCAGAACCGCGGCATCTTCGACCGTGAGAGCTTTGACTTCGCGATCGACAATCCCGGCTTCTACGACACCGAGATCCTGACCACTTCGCTCACCGCTGAGTGGGACATTGGCCCGGGCACGCTGACGAACATCTTCGGCTATCGCGATTACAGCGCGGCCACCGATGCGGACATCGATTCGACCACTGCGCCGATCTTCAACTCGGACACGATCACCGAACAGGACCAGATTTCGAACGAGTTGCGTTATGCGGTTTCGACCGACAGCTTTGACCTGACGGTTGGCGGTTTCTACTTCGACCAGACCCTCGCCTATGACGAATCGCGCCGCATCATCAATGCGCCGCAATTCTTCGGCGGTGGCCGTCAGGACCACGACGTGCTCGGCGTGTTCGCCAATGGTCAGTTCTATGTCACCGACGCGCTCTCCGTCATTGCTGGCATCCGCTGGAGCCAAGAGACCAAGGACGCAGAGATCACCTATGTGCGTCCGCGTCCAGCATGCTCGGTTGTCGCGCAGACCTGCCCAACCACTGGCACCAACCCGTTCATCCCGACTGAGGGCAATGGCTTCACTGACAGTGTGCGTTTCCGCAACCTGTCGCCGAAGCTTGGCCTCCAGTACGAATTCGCAGACAGCCAGATCTACGGTCACTGGACCCGTGGCTTCCGTTCAGGCGGCTACAACTTCCGCGTGACGGACGTGCCGGTGTTTGAAACCGCTGTTGCCACCACCGGCAACTTCTTCTTCGACGAAGAGCAGGTCGACAACTTCGAAATCGGCGGCAAGTTCCAGACCGAAGACGGAACCTTCACGATCAACGTCGCCGCCTACGTGACCAAGATCCAGGACATGCAGCGCGAAGTGAACCTCGCCGATCCGGGTGCAGGGGTTGTCCAGAACATCCTCAACACCGCTGATGCCACGATCAAAGGCTTCGAAGCCGAGGGCCGCGTGCGCCTCGACGACAACCTGATCGTCACCGCGAATATCGGCCTGATCGACGACAGTTATGACGAAGTGCTGTTCGACATCTCCAGCGATGGCGTGATCGACCAGGCTGACCTCGACCTGCGTCTGCCGCGTGTGCCGGCTGTGACCTGGGGCGTGGGCTTCATCCACGAACTGTTCCTCGGCGATAGCGAGATCCTCACCCGCGTGAACTATCAGTATCGCGATGAGTTCGCTTACACCGATAACAACTTCGGTTTCATTCAGGACATAAGCAACCTTGAAGCGAACATCACCTGGGTCACCCCGGTCGATGGTCTCAGCTTCTCGGTCTATGGCCGCAACCTGTTTGACGAAGTGCAGGCCGGTGGCGACACGCAACTGCCGTTCGGCGGTCCGCTCTCATCGGGTGTGAACGTGCCGTTTGCCGACGCACCGGCCGCCGGTACGTTCTCGCCGCTGCAACGCGGTCGGAATGTCGGCGTGGAAGCCGTATTCGAGTTCTAAAACTGGAGCTCAGCTAGGAATTGAAGAGGGCGTTTCGAGAGAGGCGCCCTTTTCTTATGCGCTTGTTGTGTCTGTTGGCCCAGCCGCCCGCTCCCTCCACCCTTCCACCCGGATCGTAACCCGGTGTGATAATCCGGGTGGAAGGGTGGAGGGAGCGGGCGGCTGGGCGCTTGGTCAGGAACGCTGCCCGAACAGAGCAGTCCCCACGCGAACATGGGTTGCGCCCAATTGGACGGCGGTCTCGTAGTCGCCGCTCATGCCCATGGAGAGGCCCTCCACCCCGTTATCTTCCGCCAGCTTATAGAGCAGCGCGAAAAACGGCGCGGCCTCTGTCCCGGCGGGCGGCAGGCACATCAAACCGGCGAGCGGAATGTCGGCCTCGCGAACCTTGGCGAGGAAAGCAGGCACTTCGCTAATCGGGCATCCGCCCTTCTGATCCTCATCACCGATATTGACCTGCACAAAGCACGGAACGCGGCGGCCCGCTTTGTCCATCGCCTTAGCGAGGGCCTTCAAAAGGCTAGGCCGGTCCAGCGAGTGGATGCAGTCGAATAGCGTGACCGCATCCTCCGCCTTGTTCGATTGCAGCTGGCCGATGAGATGCAGCTGCGCATCGGGATAGGTTTCGCGCAATTCGGGCCATTTGCCCTGCGCTTCCTGCACCCGGTTCTCGCCAAAGACACGCTGGCCGGCTTCAAGCAGCGGCGTGATCCGCTCTGCTGGATGCGTCTTGCTGACCGCGATCAGGGTCACATCGGAAGGCTCGCGCCGCGCAGGTTTGCACATGCGGGCGATATTGGCTTCCACTTCGGCGAGGCGTGTTGCTGCACTTTCCATGCATGCGCGCTATAACGCCCAGATGCGGATTTCAACGCCCCTCCCCGATCTCTGGCTGATCTCGGACGCACGCAATGATGCGGGACTGGAGCGCGCCTTGCTCCGCCTGCCGCGCGCGAGCGGATTTATCTACCGCCACTATCATCTGGACGGACCGGAGCGTTGGGAGCGATTTCAGCAGCTCCACCGGATTGCGCGGGCACACGACCATATCGCAATCCTCGCCGACAGCGCGTTGACCGCGAGCGAGTGGGGTGCAGATGGCATATATGGCGCCCCGCGCGCACTCTATCCGCGCCGGGCCGGAATGCTTCAGCTCGCCACCGCGCATGATTTGGGCGAGATCGGCCTAGCCAACCGGTTGGGAGCTGATGCCGTGCTGCTGTCCCCGGTCTATCCAACCCGATCCCATCCCGGAGCGCCGTCGCTTGGCCCCATGCGCTTCCTGCATCTTGCCCAGCATTCGCGCATCCCCGTGATCGCGCTTGGGGGAATGGACGCCCACGGCGCGCACCGGCTGCGCTGGCCCCGTTGGGCTGCGATTGATGGCCTCAGCCAGACGCAACTTCCTTGACCCGAGTCCCTCGAGGATTCATGGTGTGTTCCGGTTAAAGGAGGCCATGGATGGCGACCCGCGCAATGAGCACACGCAAACCTGCACAAGCTGACTGGCGCATCGGCCTGCGCCGCTCGATCCGGCGCGTCGGGCAGATGACCGGTGCGGGCGTGCTGTTGGCGAGCATGGTGTTCCTGGCGCTAGCTCTGGCGAGCTACACCCAGACCGACCCAAGCCCCTCGACTGCAGCGGACCCCTCGTCGGTGGCCAACTGGATGGGTGCGCCCGGCGCTTGGGTTGCGGATCGCGTGCTGTTTGCCTTTGGCCTGCCAGCGATCCTGCTGCTTCCGCTGCTCTATATCTCAGCGCGCAAATTGTGGCGCGCGGTTGAGCTGGATAGCGAAGAGGGTGAGACAACGCGCTGGTGGCTGCCCACCGGCCTGCTGCTTATCGCGATGATGCTGCTGGGCACGACGATGGCGCTGTGGCTGGAGCAGGTGGCGAGCACTTTGCCTGCGCATCTTGGCGGCGTTTCGGGCCTGATCGGTGCCTCTGCCATCGAAGCCGTTGCCAGCCGCTTTGGCGAAGGCGCTGCAGGATGGATCACACTTGCGGGAGCGTTGCTGTGTCTTGGCGGAGCGACCGCGATCCTGACGCGCATCTTTGCCATCGACTGGCGCGTGCTTTTGAGCCTGCCCAATTTCCTTGGCCGTGCTTTGCCGGGCACGGGACGCCTGGGCGCGCTGCTGCCCTCCTTCCTACGCCGGGAGCCTGCGCTCACTTTCGTTGACGAGGACGACATCGATGCCCCGCCCGCTGCCAAGGCTCGGCGCAAGGCCAAAGCTGCTCCGGTCATCGAGCCATCGGAGCGCCGCGCGCCTGAGATCAGCGACCCATCCGCCCCGCCAAAGCGCGCCAATCCAGCGAGCAAGAAGGCGAACCAGGGCGACATGTTCGCCGACTTCCAGCTGCCCAGCCTCGACCTGCTCGCCAATCCGCCTGAGAACAACGCCCCCGCGCTCGACAAGCTGGCTTTGGAGCGCAATGCGCGGCTGCTCGAAAACGTGCTCGACGACTTTAACGTCAAGGGTGAGATCACCGCTGTGCGCACTGGCCCGGTGGTCACAATGTACGAGCTGGAGCCTGCGCCCGGCATCAAAGCCAGCCGCGTTGTGGGCCTTGCCGAAGACGTAGCGCGCAACATGTCCGCGATCAGCGCGCGCGTCTCGCCCATTCCCGGCAAGACCGTGATGGGCATCGAGCTGCCGAACGCAGACCGCCAGGTGGTGATGCTGAAAGAGCTCGCCGCCAGCGCCGACTTTGCCGATGCGAAGGGCAATCTGCCGATTATTCTGGGCAAGGACATCGCGGGCGAACCGATCATCGCTGACCTCGCTGCCATGCCGCACTTGCTGGTCGCCGGGACCACCGGTTCGGGTAAGTCGGTCGGCCTCAACTGTATTCTGCTCTCGCTGCTCTATCAGTTCACGCCGGAGGAATGCCGGCTGATCCTGATCGATCCCAAGGTGCTCGAGCTGAAGAGCTATGACGACATCCCGCACTTGCTCTCCCCCGTGGTGACCGAGCCGCACAAAAGCGTGCGCGCGCTCAAATGGGCGGTTGAGGAGATGGAGAAGCGATACCGGATGATGAGTTCGATCAACTCGCGCAACATCAACTCCTTCAACGAGAAAGTCCGCTCCGCCATCGCCAAGGGCAAGCCGCTGGGCCGCCGAGTGCAAACAGGCTTTGACCCCGATACGGGCGAGCAGCTCTATGAAGAAGAGCAGCTTGATTACGAACCATTGCCGCAGATCGTGCTGATCGTGGATGAGCTCGCCGACCTTATGGTCACGGTGGGCAAAGAGATCGAAGTTCTGATCCAGCGCCTGAGCCAAAAGTCTCGTGCCGCCGGTATTCACCTGATCATGGCGACCCAGCGTCCATCGGTCGATGTCATCACGGGCGTTATCAAAGCGAACCTGCCGACCCGCATCAGCTTCAAGGTAACAAGCCGCATCGACAGTCGCACGATTCTGGGCGAGCAGGGTGCTGAGCAGCTGCTAGGCAAGGGCGATATGCTCTACAAGCCCAACACCGGCGCGACCGTGCGTGTCCACGGGCCATTCGTCTCCGATGACGAAGTTGAGGCCGTGGCAGACTTCTGGCGCGGGCAAGGTTCGCCCGAATATGTCGATGCCGTCACCGAGGAACCCGAAGATGGCGGCGGCCTCAATTTCGAGGACGAGCTGACCGCCTCCGACAGTCCGGAAGAGCGCAAGTATCGCCAGGCCTGCCAAATCGTGATCGAAAACCAGAAGGCGAGCGGGTCGTGGCTCCAGCGCCAAATGGGTGTCGGCTACAACACGGCGGCCAAGTGGATCGAGCGGATGGAGAGCGAAGGCCTCGTCGGTCCCGCCAACCATGTCGGTCGGCGTGAGATTTTCCGCGATCAGGACGGCAACCCGCTTTGATCGGGCGCGGATTCGCCTCCGCACTGGTCGCGTTGGGACTCGCGTTCGCGCCTCTGACTGCTCATGCTGAGGAGGCGGAGACACAGCAAGTCACGCTGCTCTTCACCAACGATATTGAGAGTGTCTACGACCCGATCGAGGCCTATTGGCTTGACGATATGGAGCGTATTGGCGGTCTGCCTCAGCTGGCCACGCTGATCCGGCAGATGCGCACCGAGGCCCCCGATGCATTTCTGCTTGATGCAGGCGACATCTTTACCGGTTCACTCGCCAAGCTGACCGAAGGGCAGCTCGCCTTCGAGCTGATGAATGTCATGGATTACGATGCCATGGTCATCGGCAATCACGAATTTGAGTTTGGCGAGGATGTGCTGCGCTGGGAGATGAACCGCGCCAACTTTCCAGTGCTGGGCGCGAACCTGTTCTGGAAGGGGACCGATCATCCATTCGCGCAGGCCCACACGATCATCGAACGCGGTGGTGTGCGCATCGGTGTGATCGGGATCATGGGGCAGGACGCCGCGACAGCGATCATCCCGTCCTACATTGACGAGCTCGACGTGATCGAGCCTGCCATTGCGGTCCGTCGCTCGATTGCTGAGCTAGAGGGTGAGGTCGATCTGATCGTGGTCCTTACCCATCAAGGCAAAACCGCTCCGATGCAGACCGATGCGGAAAGCGATCCACGGCTTGATCGAGGTGTCGCCGCCGACATCGCCCTTGCCGGAGCGGTGCCGGAGATTGACGTGATTTTCGGCGGGCACTCGGATGCGGGGACGCCCGACCCAGTGGTCCACCCGCAGACCGGTGCAATCATTATGCAAACCTATGGTCAGGGGACGCATTTGGGGGTGCTGGAGCTGACCCTCGACGCTGAGAACGACGCGGTGCTCGCGCATGATGGTCGCCTGATCGCGGTCGACTCAGACGCGCTTGAACCTGATCCCGGAACCGCGGCGACCATTGCTCAATACCGCGCGCGCTTCCCCGAACTGCGCGAAGTGGTGGGCCGTACGGACGGCATCATGTTCCGCCGCTATATTGAGGAATCGACCATCGGCAATCTCTTCGCCGACATCCTGGCAGAGCGCGCGCGCACGCCCATCGGACTGCTGCATGGTGGCTCTATGCGAAAGGATATTCCGGGCGGAGAGGTTCGGCTTGTCGACCTGCTTGATGCCTATCCGTTTGTCGATGACATCATCGAAGTTGAGCTGACCGGTGCGCAATTGCGGGCTGTGATTGAGCAGTCGCTGACACTGGAGCGCGGTTTGCTCGAAGTCTCAGGCCTAAAGGTCCGATACGATCTCAACCAGCCAGAGGGCGCGCGGATCGTGTCTCTCCGGCATGCGGGGCGAGAGGTTCGGGCCGAAGATCGCCTTCGCGTGGCAGCAGCGGCTTTCATGGCAGAGGGCGGCGACCTTTACACCGCAATGCCCGAGGGGCGTGTCATCGCCAGCCACGGACAGGTCTCCGACGCGATTGTCGCCTATTTCCGCGAGCAGGAAGTGGTCACAGCACCAGCGTTAGGTCGGCAAGTTCCCGTCGAATAGGCAGCGCGGGCTATTGCGCTGCTGCGGTCTGAGGCTCGGCCACTTCTCCCGTGATATCTTCACGCGTCATCGTGATCTGCTGCGTGATCCGGCGTTCGTTCTCAGCCATCTCAGCAGGCGGCGAGGCGACCAGACCGATGGCTGCAAGCGGGCCGTCAACGGTCCAGTTCTTGATCCACTCGGCCAGAAACAGGTCTAGGCCCGGTATCGCCCGCATATGTGCCTTCTTCACATAGACATAGAGCGGACGCGCGCCGGGATAGGAGAAGTTGGAAATGTTTGCGTAGGTCGGGTCGACCCCATTCATGGGCAGGCCTGTCACCTTATCGGCGTTCTCGTCGAGATAGGAGAAGCCGAAAATGCCGACCACGCCTGGATTGATCTCAATCTTCTGGACGATCAGATTGTCCTGCTCGCCCTGGTCAATATAGGCGCCATCAGAGCGGACTTCAGTGCAGACCTTTTGATGCGCGTCCTCATCTTCGTCTTTGAGAGCTTCCATCGCCGGATTGCTGTCGCAGCCCACCTCCAGAACCAGCTCTTTCAAAGCGTCACGCGTGCCCGAGGTTGATGGCGGGCCGTAGACAAGGATCGGCTGCGCGGGCAGCGAAGGGTCGACATCGGACCACAGCTCGTTCGTCTGCTCCTCACCATAGGGCCGTGCGGCGAGGGCTTCGTAGACTATCTTCGGAGACAGATTGAGGCGGATACCGTCTTTGGCTGAAGCGAAGGCGATGCCGTCCAGCCCAACTTGGAGTTCGATGATGTCTGTCACGCCATTGCTGACACAGCGGTCATACTCAGACAGCTTCAAACGGCGTGAGGCGTTGACCATGTCAGGCGTATCGGCACCAAGGCCAGAGCAGAACAATTGGATCCCATTGCCCGAGCCGGTCTGCTCGATCAGCGCCGATTTGTAGTCGGGATTGGAGCGGGCAAAACTCTCCGACACTTTCTTGGCGAAAGGATAAACGGTTGAGGAGCCAACAGCGCGAATGGAATCGCGCGATCCTGAGCCACCGCCTACGTCGCAGGCTGACAGTGTCAGCGCGCTAAGCCCCAAAAAACCCAAGAAAAATGTGTGTTTCGACATAAGAATGCTCTGCTGTTTGATCCCACGAGACGCTAGGCCCTGTCTGTGACAGGGCGATGACGCCTGACGGTCACAACCCATGCTCGCGCTCAGAACTCTAGCCTACATTCCCGGCAATTGCGAAGCGGGTCGCAAAACAGCCCCACCCCCGAGTTTGCCCAAGGCAATTGGCTCAAAGCAGCCTCCTGTGCTGGCAAGCAAATGCGCCTTCAAAAAGGAGGCATACTTAAGGGGGTCGTAACGGGTTGATGATACGGCCCACAGGATGGTCCGGTCTGCCCTCTTCTCTGTGCTGGCATTTGTCGCCGCAGCGCTGGTGCTCGTATCGGCGCCTGGAGAGGCGCGCATGTACCACGATGCGCCTGGAAATGCCGCGCAAGAACCCCCTGCGCCAGCTGTACCTGCCTGTCATTCCGCAAGCGATCTTGATCGAACCTTTGCTGAGATGACGTCCCGGGCGGCGTGGCGATGCCCACCGGCCGACGATCCAATGGCGTTCAGCGAGGATATTCGCGCTGATTTACCCGCTGGATGGCTGCGCTTTGAAGACAGCGCCTGGGCCGAGGATCAGCCTCCTCGCTTCTTCTTCACCCGTATTGCCCGTTTCGAAGCCATCACATTTGCTGCGGTCGATGCGAATGGCTCTATGCGGACAGCACGTTACCTTGAAGCGGAGGCTAAGCCGTTCGGTGCCGGCCCGGTCTTTGAGCTGCCTCTGCCAGAGATCACACGGGACACCCGGTCTTTGATCGTAAAGGTTGAGCGCCCCCATTCGGTTCCGCTGATGACTGAGGCGCGCTTGTCGGTCAATTCTGAGGATGGCGAGTGGTCGCAATTCGATGTGATGCTGCTTCCTCTGGTCATTGGGATGCTCATCCTGCCGCTCTTCTTCGACATCAGCTTCGCCGCTGTGTTGCGGGAGAGGTTTGTGGCCGTTCATGCCATGATGGTCGCCGCGATGATCATCTATGTGCTGTTCGCAGGCGGATTGATTTCTGTCGTCGCCGACATGTCGGTGCGGACCATGGCAGTGATGGCGCCCCTGTCTTATGCGTTTGCAGGCGGGCTCTCTGCTCTGTTCCTGGCCGATTTTTTGGAGCCGGACGCACAATCGCGCTTCATGCGCAAATTGGCTGTGGTCACAGGGTTCTGGACGATCCTTGTCCCCGGCTTCTTCGCCCTGCAATTGCACAGCACGCAGGCTTTTGACGACCAAGCCTATTTCTATACCTTCATGCCTGCGATCGCGGTGATCACTTTTTCGATTGTCGAGGCCCTTTGGCGCGGCAGCCGCGCGGCGCGTTTTATGGCGGTTGCATGGGCCCCGATCATTGTGGCTTCGGTTGAGCGTACTTTGCGCGGCTTGGGGTTCTACTCCGGATCATCGCAGCTCGATCAGATGCTGTATCTCGCCGTCGGCATTGAGGTCATGGTTATCAGCCTCGCTATTGCCGACCGCTTCCTGGCGATCCGTCGAGAGCGCGATGCGGCGGTGACAGAGGCCCGGATGTTGGAGCAATTGTCGAGCCACGATCCCCTTACCGGGTTGATGAACCGGCGTGCGGTGGAGTCGCGCTTTACAGAGCTGCGCGCGCAAGGCTTCGACACATTCGCGCTGGTCGATCTCGACAATTTCAAGGACATCAATGACCGCTTTGGCCACCAAGTTGGCGATGCCGCATTGGTCGCGACGGCGAGCGCGCTGACTGCTGAAGGAGATCGCGATACGGTCGCAGTGCGTCTGGGCGGTGAGGAGTTCGTGATCCTATTGCGAGGGCCTGAGGCGACCCGGCGCGCCGACCATCTGCGCCAAGCAATCCCGCGCCGGATCGCAAACGAAATCCCCGAGCTCGACCGCTTGGTCACAGCGAGCATGGGCGTGCTGGAACTGCCGCGCATTGCGATTGGCCTGATGAGCTTTGACGACCTGTATTCACGTGCAGATACGCTGCTTTATGAAGCCAAAGCGGCAGGGCGCAATCGGATGCTATATGAGCGGCTCAGCCTGTTCGGCACGGATGCGCCCGAGGTCGAAAACAAAGCGCCGAAGACAAGCCTAAAGACCGACGCGGCCTAGCCTCCTGAAACCACTTCGCGAAAGGGCGCGAGGACTTCTGGACGCACGCGCGCCAACCGCCCGCTTTCGCGCTCCAGCATCGCCCAAGTGGTCTGAGCGCTGACCAATGGCTTCCCGTCGGAGCTCTTGAACTCCACATGGCGAATGGATTTGGCGCCCCTGGGTTCGCCGGGAATGAAAGTGGTGCCAACGGCGCTTTCGCCTTGGGCAATATTGCCGCGGTAATCGATCTCGTGCCGGATCACGACCCAGAAGAAGCGCTCCTGATGTTCGCGAGCCGCGACCGCCTCCCAATGGGCAGTGGCCATGTCCTGAATCCATTGGACCCAGACGGAATTGTTGACGTGGCCGAGCTCGTCAATGTGAACAGGCTCGGCCACGAAGGTCTTGGTGTAGGTGTTGGGAGTTGCTTGGCTCACCCGCCAGATTGCTCTTCCGTCATGCCCATCTGCCAAAGGATGAAGGCGAATTCCTCTGCAGTTTCACGCAAGGAGTTCCAGCGGCCTGATTGTCCGCCATGGCCTGCGCCCATATTTGTCTTCATCAAAAGCACATTGTCGTCGGTCTTCACATCACGCAATTTGGCGACCCACTTGGCGGGCTCCCAATAGGTGACGCGCGGATCATTGAGGCCGGCGGTGACGAGCATCGGAGGATAATCCTGCGCGCTGACCTGATCGTAAGGGCTGTAGGAGAGGATATAGGCAAAGGCCTGTTTGCTCTCGATCGGGTTGCCCCATTCCTGCCATTCGCCCGGCGTCAGCGGCAGCTCTGCATTCAGCATCGTGTTGAGAACATCAACAAACGGCACATGGGCAACCACGGCGCCATATTGCGACGGGTCCTGATTGACGACGGCGCCCATCAGCTCGCCGCCAGCCGAGCCGCCGGATGCGGTGACCATGCCTTCAGCTGTGTAGCCTTGCGCGATCAAGCCGCGCCCTGCATCAACGAAATCGTTGAAGGTGTTGGTCCGCTCGAACATCTTGCCTTGCAGATACCAGCGCCGCCCCAGATCATCGCCGCCGCGAATATGCGCGATAGCATAGGCAAAACCGCGATCCACGAGGCTGAGACGCGTGGTCGAGAAGCCGGGAGGCACCGCATAGCCATAGGCACCGTAAGCATAGAGATGCAGCGGTCCCGGCCCTTCGATCCCGGCCTCGGCCAAAATCTCGGCGCGGTCCTTGCGCATCACGATGCTGACCGGAACCATCGTCCCATCACGGGCCTGCACTTCGACGCGCTCAGTCACGTAGGCGCTGGCGTCATAACCGCTCGGAATTTCCTGCTGTTTGAGGAGGTTGAGCGAAGCGCTCGCGATGTCGTAGTCGTAGACTGAGTCCGGTGTCACCATGCTCTCATAGGACAGGCGCAGGACGGTCTGGTCATATTCGGGATTGTTCGAGAGACCCGCATTGTAGCTCGCCTCCGGGAAGGCGATAGGCTGCGCTTCGGTGGGAGCGTCATATTGACGGATTTGAATCTGGTCCAAGCCAGCCAGCCGCCCTTCGGTGGTGAAGAAGCCTTCGAACAGGTCGAAATCGGTGAGGTAGAACTCATCCGATCCTGCGATCACAGTCTCCCACTCACCCGGCGTCGCAATGTCAGCCTTGGCGAGGCGGAAATTAATGTGGTCGTCATTGGTCCAGACCCACACTTCACCTTCACGAATATCGATAGCGTATTCGACGCCCTTCTGGCGCGGCTTGACGAGGATTTGTTCGCCGGTCGGATCAGCCGCAGAGACGAAGCGGACTTCGCTCGTCTCGTTGTCGCCCGCTGCAATGATGAGGTAATCCTCCTGCGCGGTCAGCCCAGTGCCGACGCTGAAGCTTTCGTCTTCCTCAGCATAGAGCACCACATCATCCTCGACCGGAGTACCGATGACGTGGAGGCGCGCCTCGAGCGTGCGCCAGTTTTCGTTGGCGGGGCCGTAGACCAGCGCCGTGTCATTCGCGACCCAGGTCAGACCGCTGCGCAGCTCGGGAATCTCATCGGGAAGATGCTCGCCGGTTTCGAGGTCCATGACCCGGGCCGTGTAGCGCTCCGACCCGTTGGTGTCGGTCGAATAGGCCATGTAGCGGCCGCTCTTGCTGATCGACAGCGCGCCAAGGCGGAAATATTCCAGCCCCTCTGCCAGCTGGTTCTGGTCGAGGATCAGCTGCGGCTCTGTTCCTTCAGGCGCGCCGACAGGCAGGCGGTAATGCTTGCGATATTGTGCGCCTTCCTCGAACTCGGACCAATAGAGATAGTCGCCCCGGCGCTGCGGCACGGTCGAATCGTCCTCTTTGATCCGCGCACGCATTTCGGTGAAAAGCTCTTCGGTCAGCGCCGCTTGGGGAGCCATTGCGGCTTCAAACCATGCATTCTCCGCCCGCACGTAATCTAGCACGTCTTCATCGTCGATTTCCGGATAAGACTTGTCGTGCAGCCAGTCATAAGGATCGGAAATCGTGATCCCGTGATGGGTGTAAGTGTGTTCGCGCTTCTCAGCGACGGGTGGTGAAGTTGGCACGTGGGATGTTTCCTCATGAGTGTCGGAATGATTGTCAGCAGAGGCGCCGCTGGTGGCAAAGGCCATCGACGTGAGCGCTAGTGTGAGCAAGGTGAGACGGGGGCCTGGGCGGTTTTTGAGCACTTTTTCCGTTCCTTCGATTGAGGAGGTCGGGTGGAAAGCCGCATGGAAGCGACTTATGTGGTAAAGCCTTCTAGAGATTCATTTCTGCGCGGCAAGAGCGCGCACCCAAAGCAGGAACCGACCAAATGCTGATGCAGACCCATGAAGCCCGATTGAAAGCTCTGCGTGAAGAGCTGAAGCGCCGCGATCTGGATGGGTTCATCGTGCCCATCTCGGATGAGCATATGAGCGAATATGTCGGCGAATATGCGCAACGTCTGGGTTGGCTCACCGGTTTCGGCGGCTCCGCGGGGTTTGCCGCGGTGACGTTGGAGCGCGCTGCGATCTTCGTCGATGGCCGCTACACCGTGCAGGTGCGTGAGCAGGTTGATGAGAAGCTGTTCGAATACCGCTCGATCCCCTCTGAGCAGCTGGGTGACTGGCTCAAAGAGGTTTGCGCAGACGGCGCAAAGATCGCCTACGATCCCTGGCTTCACACTTGGAACTGGGTTGCCGCGCTCGAGAAGGCGGTTGAGCCTGCGGGTATCATGATGGTGCCAGCGGAAGGCAATCCGATCGACGCAGTCTGGTCCGATCAGCCCGAGCCCTCTGATGCGCAGGCCTTCCCTCATGCAGAAGAACTCGCTGGCCGCAATTCCGCCGACAAGCGCGCGGCGATTGCTGAATGGCTGGAGGAAAATGGGTGCGACTCAGTCGTCGTCCCGGCGCTCGATTCGATTGCCTGGCTGCTCAACATTCGCGGCAGCGATGTCGCGCACACGCCGGTCGCGCTCTCTTATGTTATCACGCATAGAGACGGCACAGCCGAACTGTTCATCGCGCCGGAGAAAGTCACACCGGAACTGACCCAGCATCTGGGCAACGCTGTGACGTTGCGCGGGCGTGACGAATTTGTCGGTGCGCTTGGCGAATATGCCGGCAAGACGGTCAGCGTCGATCCCAGCTTCGGCGTCGTGGGTATCGCGCAGGCCCTGCGCGCAGGCGGCGCGAAGTTTGTGTTCAAACAAGACCCGACGATACTCGCCAAGGCGATGAAGAACCCGGCAGAAGTTCAAGGCCATCGCGACGCGCAAGCCCGCGATGGAGCCGCCGTCAGTCGCTTTCTGCGCTGGCTCGAAGTGACTGCGCCGTCGGGCGAGGTGGATGAACTCGCAGCTGCTGCGAAGCTCGAAGAATTCCGCCGCGCCCATGGCGATTTGCGGGATACGTCATTCGACACGATCTCTGCTGCAGCAGGCCACGCTGCTCTTCCGCATTACCGGGTGGATGAGGACAGCAATATCCCGCTCCCTCCCGGCTCGATCTATCTGGTCGATTCCGGTGGGCAATATCCCGCAGGCACAACCGACATAACGCGCACCGTGTGGATCGACACGCCTGAGGGCTCCGAACCGACTGAGGAAATGCGCGACCGCTTCACGCGCGTGCTCAAAGGGCACATCCAGATCGACCAGGCGATCTTCCCGCAGGGCACCAATGGCGGCCAGCTCGACATTCTCGCCCGGCAGTCGCTGTGGGAGGCGGGCGTCGACTTCGCCCATGGCACAGGCCACGGCGTCGGCAGTTTCCTCGCCGTCCACGAAGGGCCGCAGCGTATTGCCAAGCCGACCGGTGGACAGGTCGGCACCTCTCAAGAACTGTTCGAAGGCATGATCCTCTCCAATGAGCCAGGTTATTACAAGCCGGGCGAGTTTGGCATTCGGATCGAAAACCTTGTCCTGACGGTCGAGAAGCAGATTGAAGGTGCGGAAGGGCGTTACCTCGGCTTTGATTGCCTCACCTTCGTTCCCATCGACCGCCGCCTAATCAAGCGTGAATTGCTGAGCGCGTCTGAGATTGCCTGGCTCGACACCTATCACGCCCGCGTGCGCGAAATCGTCGCCCCGCAGCTAGAGGGTGATGATCTGGCGTGGCTTGAGCGGGAGACTGCACCACTTTGAAGGTGATTGCCCAAGTCCGCTTGTTCACTTAATGTTCCATCTTTCCGAGTCGCAATCACGCGGGTCGGCATGAGGGAAAACGAACATGATCGGCTATGTAACTCTGGGAACCAATGACCTGCCACGCGCGGCGGAATTCTATGACGCAATAGCCGAGCATTTCGGAGTTGGGCGGATGATGGAGTTTGAAACTTTCATTGCGTGGGGCGCCATGGGCGGGGCTCCCGGAATTGCCGCGACCAAACCGTTTGACGAACAGCCCGCGACCGTCGGCAATGGGACTATGGTCGCGCTGGAAGTCGAGACGCCGGAAAAGGTCCAGGCCGTCTACGACACAGCGATTGCCAAGGGCGGCAAAGATGAAGGCGCGCCCGGTCCGCGCGGCGATGATGGCTTCTACGCTGGCTATTTCCGCGATCTTGATGGCAACAAGCTAAACGTCTTCTGCATGACGGCGCCTTCCCAATGAGCGCGCCCAAGATCAGCGAGGCCTTCGTTCATCTAGGGCTTGGAGCAACAGCGGTTCAGCAGCCGCCATTCTCTGGGATGGAATGGTACGAAGGTTATGGCGCACGGCACGGCGATGACGGTGCCGAGGGCCGCCTTGTCTCGCAGCACACCTTTGATGAACCATGGACCTCTTGGGAGATGCATCCAAAGGGCGCGGAGGTCGTCATTTGCACCCATGGCGCGATGGTTTTGACGCAGGAGTTCCCGGACGGCACGCGTGAGCAAGTAACGCTAGAAGCAGGCCAATATGCAATCAACCAACCGGGCGTGTGGCATACAGCCGATGTGGAGGAGAGCGCCACCGCGATCTTCATCACCGCAGGCGAAGGCACCGAGCATCGCCCGCGCTAGGCCGGCGTTGACAAAACTGCCCCAGTTTTCACTCAGGTGAACGACCCTTCGTTCCTGATACAAACCGCGACAATGTCGCAAAGGACCGGGATAATCCTGCGACATTGGGGCGCTAGAACAGCGATTGTGAGTTGCGGTGAGGACGCCCGAATGACCGGCCCCCTCTCCCCTGTGAACGCGATGGCTGGTTGGACTTCCCCTCCCCCCTAAGGCCAGCCTGAGCAAACCGGCAAACGGGGTGTTCGCACCGCAGCTCCAGCACGAAAACGATAACAACGCTGGAAGGAACTCTATGATGCGTAAGACCACTATTACTCTCACCGCCGCTGCCCTTTTGCTGGGTGGTTCGGGAATTGCCCTTGCCAACCATCACAGTGAGCGCGGCATGAAAGCCGATGCCAATGGCGACGGAGAAATCTCGCTCGCGGAAAGCCAGACCCATGCGCAGGAACGCTTTGCCCGGATGGATGCCAATGGCGATGGCCAGATCAGCGTTGAAGATCGGGCAGCCCGGGCCGAAGCTCGCTTTGCCGAGACAGACGCGAACGGTGATGGCGAGATCAGCCCGGCTGAAATGACCGCTGCCCGCGAGGCGCGGGCGGCAGAGCGTCAGGCACGGATGTTCGAACGCCTCGACACCGACGGCAGTGGCGGCCTCTCGGCTGAAGAGATGGCCACCGCCCGCGAACGACGCGGCGAAGCGCGCCAGGGCCGCCGAGGCCAGCGCGGTGAAATGCGCCGCGGTGGACGCCGGGGTGACCGCGCCCAGGCCATGCTGCGCCGCGCCGACACCAATGGCGACCAAGTGGTGAGCCAGGCTGAATTTGATGCAGCCGTGGAAGCCCGCTTTGCCCGCGTCGACGCTGATGGCTCCGGCACGATTACGCAAGCAGAACGCGAAGCCGCTCGCGAAGCCAGGCGGGCCGAGCGTCAGGAACGCCGCGGACAACGCCGCGCGGATCGTCAGTCACAAAGCAACTGACCCATTAGAGGGGGCGCGGGACAGCTGAGCCCCAACATTTGACCCCGCCCTCTCGACCCCGGCCCGGTGTGCACGCTTGATGCTTGCACGCCGGGCCGCCTCATTCCATGAACGTGCAAGAGCTATGAACAACCCAGCGCCTTCGATTGAACAAACCCGCATTCTGTTGGTTGATGACGAGCCTACCCTGCGTGAGCCGCTGGCGGAATATCTCACCGGGCAGGGCTTTACCGTTACCGAAGCCAACAGCGCCGCCGCCGCGCGTTCGCACCTGACCGAGACGCTGCCGGATATTGTCTTGCTCGACATCATGATGCCGGGCGAAGATGGCCTCTCCTTTTGTCGCCACTTGGTCGAGACCCGCCAGCTTCCGGTCATTTTCGTCACTGCGCGCAGCGAAGCGACCGACCGGATTGTAGGGCTTGAGCTTGGCGCGGACGACTACATCGTCAAACCGTTCGAGCCACGCGAACTGGTCGCCCGAATCCGTACCGTCCTGCGCCGGGTAAGCCGCGAGCCAAGCCCGCAAACCCAAGTTGAGGATTGGCACTATCACTTCGAAGGGTGGGAGCTCGATCCGCTCAAGCGCAAGCTCACTGACCCTGAAGGCGTCACCGTCCCCATCTCGACCGCTGAATTCCGCCTGCTGCGCGCGCTGCTCGACAATCCACGCAAGGTCATGGACCGCGATCTGCTGCTTGATCTGGTTCAGGGACGCACCGCTCACCTGTTCGACCGCGCGGTCGACAATCAGGTCAGCCGCTTGCGCCGCAAGATCGAACAAGACACCAGTGACCCGCGCTTGATCCTGACCGTGCGCGGCGGCGGGTATCGCCTGGCTGCGGCGGTCAAACGGGCACCTCCCGCGCCGGAGCACGCGTGAGGTTTCTCGTTCCCAAAAGCCTGCTGGGCCAGGTTATGGTCAGCGTCACTCTGGCGCTGCTGGTCGCGCAAGTGGTGGCGGTTACTCTGCTCTACCGCGCGGGAGAGGATCGGCGTGAGAGCAGCGCCATCACTGCCGCCGCTTTCCGCCTTATCGCCGAGGCCGAGCGCGCTCAGGGTAGCGGGGTCTTCCGTGACAGAGCGCGGGGATTGCGGCAGCCCGGCGCGAACCCGGCGCGCTTGCAGCAAGGGCAGAACCAGATCGATCGCTTACCGCGCCCTTTGCGTTACGTCGTCACACCGCAACCTCCGATCACGCCATTGCCTGTCGAGGGTGATCGGGAAGAGAGCCTACGGGCCGTTCTGACCGAAGAAGGCATTGCTGTTCACGCAGCCGCCATCACCATCCGTCGCGCGGGCGATGATCCGGTCTTGCAGCGCTTTGCCGAAACGCGCCCCCGTTTCCGGCGCAACACGGGATGGCACGATCGGCGGCTGTTCGTAGCCAGCATTCAGCGCGAAGCAGAAGGCAGTTGGGAAACTGTGCGCATCCTTGAACCAAGGGCGCCCCAAGGTGCGCTGGGTGTGCTCCTATTCCAGACGCTGGTGACCTTCGTCTTCCTGATCATCATTCTCTATTTCGTCCTGCGCCGGATCACCCGTCCGCTGGCGCAATTGACGCAGAGGGTGGACGACTTCTCACGCCGTCCGGAGCAAGCTGTCAAACTTGCTGAAACCGGCCCCGCCGACACCCGCCAGTTGATTGCGGCGCACAATGCGATGGAGGCGCGGATCGCGGGATTGCTGGACGAGAAAGACGTGATGCTCGGTGCGATTGGCCACGATCTCAAGACACCGCTTGCCGCTTTGCGGGTGCGGATCGAGAGCGTCAGTGACGAGGATCAACGCGCCAAGATGGCCGCCAGCATCGAAGACATCACCGCAACGCTCGACGATATCCTCGCGCTGGCCCGCGTCGGCCGGGCGAGCAATCCGGAGGGACATGGCGCGGAGGAAGTCGACCTCTCAGCGCTCGCCATCGGCATTGCTGAAGAATTCGAAGACATGGGAGAGCCTGTCACCGCAGGCGAAGCCGCGCGATTGGTGGCCCGCGTACAGGTCACATGGATCAAGCGCGCCTTGCGCAACCTTGTGTCAAACGCGGTGCGCTATGGCGGATCGGCGCGCGTTTCGGTCGTGGCAGATGCCGACGAAGCGGTTGTCACGGTTGAGGACGAGGGCCCCGGCATCCCCGCCGACCGTATCGCCGATATGCTCGAACCTTTCGCGCGCGGAGAGGCATCCCGCAACCGCGCCACAGGGGGAGCAGGGCTAGGCCTCACTCTCGCCCGCGCGATTGTCGAAGCGCATGGTGGGCGTCTTGTCCTGGAAAACCGCGCTGGCGGTGGCCTGAGCGCCCAAATCCGCCTGCCAAAGGCGCTCTAGCGCATCAAGCCGCCGATCAAATTGCGCACAAATCGCCCGGCCAGCGGCCCGGCCAAGTCGGTTGCGATGGAGCCAGCCGCCGAAGTCAGCCCGCTCTTCATCGGATTGGCGCGCGATTTCTTGCCCAGCAGGGCCGCTGCGGCAGCCCCAGCGGCAGAGCCTGCTGCAACTTTGGTCCCGCGCGAGACGGCCTTTTCCCACATCGATTTGGATTTGCGTGAGCGTTTGGCGACTTCTTCGAAGCCCTTTTCCTCGACCTCAACAGCGGTTTCAGCAGCGTCGGCGGCTTTCTGGGCGAGCACTTCTTCGGCGCTCTCCCGATCCACACGCTCATCATACTTGCCTTCAAACGGACTGATCGACTGGATGATCGCGCGCTCCTTCGCCGTCACTGGGCCAAGGCGCGAGCGCGGCGGCTTGATCAGCGTGCGCTGAACCACCGTCGGCGCACCCTCTTCATCGAGGGTGGAGACCAACGCCTCACCCACGCGCAGTTCGGTGATCGCCTCTTCGACGTCGAGCTCTTCATTGATGCGGAAGGTCTCGGCGGCGGCCTTGATCGCGCGTTGGTCGCGCTTGGTAAAGGCGCGCAGAGCATGCTGGACACGGTTGCCGAGTTGACCAGCGACCTCCTCGGGGATGTCGATCGGGTTTTGCGTCACGAAAAACACGCCGACGCCTTTGGAACGGATGAGACGCACGACCTGCTCGATTTTCTCCTGCAAGGCCTTGGGAGCGTCGTCGAACAGCAAGTGCGCTTCGTCAAAGAAGAAGACGAGCTTGGGCTTCTCCGGATCGCCAACCTCTGGCAGGCTTTCGAACAATTCGGCGAGAAGCCAGAGCAAGAAGGTCGCATACAGCTTTGGGCTGCGCATCAGCTTGTCGGCGGCGAGCACGTTGACATAGCCGCGGCCCTGATCGTCGACTTTCAGGAAGTCGTCGATCTCCAACGCGGGCTCGCCAAAGAAATGGTCGGCCCCTTGCGCTTCAAAGCTTAAAAGCTGGCGCTGAATCGCGCCCACGGATTGCTTCGAGACATTGCCATAGACGCCCGAGAGTTCCTTGGAATTCTCATGAGCCCATTGCAGCAGGCTCTGCAGATCGCCGAAATCGAGCAGCAGCAGGCCGTTCTCGTCCGCATGTTTGAATACGATCTGGAGCACACCTTCCTGTGTGTCGTTCAAGTCGAGCAGGCGGGAAAGCAGCAGCGGGCCCATCTCTGTGATCGTGGTGCGGATCGGGTGGCCTTGCTCACCATAGAGGTCCCAGAAAATCGCTGGATTGTCGGAATAGGCATAGTCCTCCATGCCCAGTTCCTTCGCGCGGCCTTCAAGCTTGTCAGCGTGTTTGAACGTGGGGGAGCCGGGCATCGAGATGCCGGACAAATCGCCCTTTACGTCAGCGACGAAGACCGGGACACCATTGGCAGAAAAGCTCTCAGCAAGACCCTGCAGCGTCACTGTCTTACCCGTGCCGGTCGCACCCGCAATCAGACCGTGCCGGTTCGACCGGCTCAGCGCCAGATGCTGGTTCTCTCCATTGCCGCCCAATCCCAGAAAGATGTCGCTCATTTTCTTGCCGTTCCCCGTCAATACTGTTGTTTGACTAGCGTTTGGAGCGCGCCGGGCTTCGGGTCAACCGGTGGGCAGCTTTCCCGCTCGACTTGGAAGCTCAATCGGCTAAGGCTGACAGGCATGGGTCAGGCCACGTCCCCTTCCTCTTTTGTTTTGCTCGACGATGCGCGCTCAGGTGAGGGCGTGGCGGCGGATGCGCTCTACTATGCAGAGCCCAAAGAGCTGTTCGTGGCGCATCGCCCAAACGAGGTTCGCGCGGCGCTGGAAGCGGGAGAGGCCGCGCGGCGGAATGGCGGAGAGCTGGTCGGATATATCGCATATGAAGCAGGTCTGGCGCTGGAGAAAAAGCTCCTTCCCCTCGCCGATGCACGCAGCGGCTCGCAAGGCCCGTTGGTGTGGCTCGGCTTGTTTGATCCGCCGGAGCGGATTGCAGCCGCCAATGTGCCAGACTGGCTCGCGGCTCGGGCTGAAGGGACGGCCCGCATCGGGCCTCTCGACCCGCAGCTCTCGCCCGGTGGCTATGAGAGTGCATTCGAAACCTTGTCCGAAGCGATCCATGCCGGCGACATCTATCAGGCGAACCTCACCTATCCGCTGACCGGTTCCTATCGCGGCGATCCGCTGGCGCTCTATCGTCAGCTGCGCGGCGCTGCGCAGGCTGGCTATGGCGGAGTGATCTATGACGGAACGCACTGGCTGCTGAGTTTCTCGCCCGAATTGTTCGTTGCTCTGGATGAAGAGGGGCGCGCCAAGGCCAAGCCGATGAAGGGCACTCGTCCCCGCTCAAGCGACGCGGAAACAGACGCCGCTTTGGCAGAAGAGCTCGCCACCAGCGTTAAGGACAAGGCCGAGAACCTGATGATCGTCGACCTGATGCGCAATGACCTCAGCCGAGTCGCGGTGCCGGGCAGCGTGCGCGTCGATGCGCCGTTCGCAGTGGAGAGCTATCCCACGGTGCACCAGATGGTCTCTAGCGTGCGGGCCAAGCTTGCGCCGGGAAAAGGCGCGATGGACCTTATCTCCGCTCTGTTCCCCTGCGGATCGATCACCGGTGCCCCCAAAATCCGCGCGATGGAGCTGATTGGCGAAGTCGAGCGCGATGCGCGCGGGGCGTATTGCGGTGCGATTGGTCGGATCGGTAGTGACGGCGGCGCGGCCTTTAACGTGGCCATCCGAACTCTGCGACTTACTCCAATCGAGAACGAACAAGGCAGCGCAGTGCTTGGCGTGGGCTCAGCCATCGTGGCGGACAGCGATCCGATGTCTGAGCGGCGCGAATGCGAAGTCAAAGCAGGCTTCGTTCGGCGCTCCTCTGCGGATCACACAGCCCCGCAATGCGACCTGATCGAGACCATGGCGTTCGATCCTGAGACCGGGATTGCATTGCTCGAATTGCATTTGGCGCGGATGAAGCGGAGCGCCAAGACCCTCGGTTTCCAATTCGACCGCCATGCCGCGCGCAACCAGATCCAGGCTTTGTGTTTCGAGCTCGAAAAGCCCGCCAAAGTGCGCCTCCTGAGCGCCCGCAGCGGAGCGACAGCGGTTGAAGTCCAGCCCCTCCCCGTTCCATTTGAACGCACTGTCAAAGTCGCGGCTCTACCCTGCCCTGTCGACCCGTCCGACTGGCGATTGTTGCACAAGACCAGCGACCGTGGCTTTTACGAAGAGGCGCTCACTGCCGCGCGCCAGATGGGCGCGGATGAGGCGATTTTGGTGCGCGAGGACGGCCTCGTCACCGAAGGCTCCTTCACCAACCTGTTTTTGGAGCACGATGGCACGCTGCTGACGCCGCCCGCCTCGCTAGGCCTGTTGCCCGGCGTCTGGCGTGAATATCTGATTGAAAAGGGGCAAGCGCGCGAAGCGGAATTGACCCTCGATGACCTCACCAACGGCTTCCAGCTCGGCAATGCCGTGCGAGGGCTTTTTTCAGCGGAATTGATATGACTTTGCCGATCCTCTTCGAAGACAGCGAAGCGCTCGTCATCAACAAGCCTGCGGGGCTCCCCGTCGACCGACCCAAGCGCGGTGGTGAATGTCTGGAAGATCATCTCGACGCGTTAAAGCTCGGTTTTCAGCGTCGCCCCGTTGCGGTTCACCGGCTCGACACCGATACCAGCGGCTGCCTGCTGCTGGCGCGCAATCCCAAGGCATTGAAGCGCTTCAACAAGGCGTTCGAAGATCGGCTGGTTGAGAAGACCTATCTCGCCATCCTTGCAGGCCGCCCGCCTGAGCAAAGCGGCACAATCCGCCTCAATCTCGCCAAGATCAGTTCGGAGGCGAAGGGCTGGCGGATGATCGCGGCGAAGAAGGGCAAGACTGCGGTCTCACATTGGGAGCTGGCGCAGGAGCTGGGCGGCAATGCGCTGATTCGCTTTACGCCGGAGACCGGGCGCACACATCAGCTGCGCATTCACGCACATAAAGGTCTTGGCGCGCCGCTGCTGGGCGATCCAATCTACGGGTCGGAGAAACAGCGCGGCAAGGGTGCCAAGCGGACAATGCTCCACGCCTTTTCGCTTTTGATCCCGCGCGACAACAAACCTCCGATTGAGGCCCGTGCACCTCTGCCCGCCGACTTCCTTGCAATGGGAGCGGTTGAACCCAGTTCCGCTGAGCAGGACAGCGATGGATGAAGACCTTCTAAGCCGCGCTCACGCTCTGGCGGAGGAGAGTTTTCTCGCCGGCTCCAGTCCCGGTGGGCAAAACGCTAACAAGGTCGCGACCGAAGTGCAGCTGCGAGTCAACATCTACGCCTTGCGCCTGCCTCCGCCCGTCTTTGCCCGGCTTAGGGCTGCCGCAGGGTCGAAACTGACCGCTGCCGGTGACCTCCTCATCACCGCGCGCCAGCACCGCACGCAGGAGGCGAATCGGCAATTGGCCCGTGCGCGGCTGGAGAAGATGCTCAAAGAGGCCCATCGCGCGCCGAAAAAGCGCGCCAAGACCCGCGTCAATCGCGTCGGCAAGACCCAGCGGCTTAAGGCCAAGAAGGCGCGCGGGACAGTGAAGGCCAATCGCGGCAAGGTCAGTCGATCAGATTGGTGAGCGCCCCTTGCGCGAAATTGGCCAGTGCGGCAGCCAACTGCGCTTGACTTTTCCCCGTGAATCGCCGAAAGGCGCGCGTCTGTGAGGCGGCGTGCCCGAGACTCGGGTCAGCGCCGCTCTTTGTTTTTCAGGTCTGTCCCAGGTATGGGGCGGCCCCACCCGATCTGTAGGAAACCGCCATGGCGAAGCCCGCAACCGTCAAGATCAAGCTCGTCTCGACCGAGGGCACGGGCTTTTACTACGTGACCAAGAAGAATCCGCGCAACATCACCGAGAAGATGGTGTTCCGTAAGTACGATCCGGTCGCGAAAAAGCACGTCGAGTTCAAGGAAGCCAAGATCAAGTAAGATCTTGCGCGCCTGTCTGACATAAAATGTCTGACGCACGACAGCACAATTCATCGACAGTTCAACGCATCCAGACTATCTGGACGCCTATGATGACGTCTATGCCCCTTCGCCGTGTTGCTGTCGCTTTTGCGGCTGCAGGCACGCTTGCACTCGGTGTTGCCGCGCCTTCGGGAGAGCTTGCGCCCTCTGCGCAGGCCCAAACCAGCAGCGCTGACCTCGACCGCGCGGTTACAGCCCTTCGCGGTATCTCGACCATGCGCGCCGATTTCACTCAGACGGACCGCGCGGGCAATATGGCGCGCGGCACTATGACGCTGAAGCGGCCGGGCAAGATCCGCTTTGATTATGGCGAAGACGCAGACCTGCTGGTCGTTTCCAACGGGCGCTCGCTCTATCTCATCGATTACGAAGTAAATCAGGTCGAGCGCTGGCCGATCCGAAATTCGCCGCTTGGTGCGCTGCTCGATCCCAATCGCGATGTGAAGCAATATGGCACACTGGTGCCGACCGGCAGCCCGGATGTTATCAGCATCTTTGTCAAAGACCCGAACAAGCCTGAATTTGGCGAGATCAATCTGATTTTCGTGCGCAATTCCTCGGCTCCCGGCGGATTGCAGCTGACTCACTGGGTCGCTCGCGATGCACAGAATCACCGGACCACGGTGCGACTCGCGAATCACCGCTATGGCGTCTCAGTTCCTGACAGCACCTTCAATTTCCGCGATCCGCGCCGAACATCTCGTCGCCCGGGGTGAACGCTTCGCCCGCGAAAAGTTGTAGGAATACGACAAAGCATCATCGATATTCATTCCCGTGAAAGCCGAAAGCCGCTATTCATTCTCAACAAGGCGAGCGGATTGAAGGGTTTCCCCCCTGTTGCCCTCGATCCAATCTTTCGCCTTGCAAAAGCGTGACGAACGCTAACACCGAAGCTCCAGTGCCATCGCCCCCGGCACTGGGGCTTCTTTTTGTTGGGCCTCAAGCGCCGGCGCGCGCATCCGCGCGCTGGGCTACTCCTCCGGGGGCCCGTCGCCTTCGGCGCCACCCCTACGGACGCGCAGTCGCGCTTGCGGTCTCAGTGCGACTGTTTCTAGAAACCCCCGAAATCTCGTGGCTTCTGAAAGGGCCCTAATCCCTAAGGGCTGCATCCATCACGGCGAAGACCGAGGTGTTATCGACGAAGTCGCCAGTCCAGCCATAGGGCGCGCCCCATAGCTGCGCAGCGCGCACGTCGCGGCGGGTGAACTGCGCGAACAGCTCTGACCCGTTACCGATCGCCCAGAGTGGGACCAGCTCATTGGTGTGATTGCCTGAGGCGAATTGATAGCCGGGGATCACACCTTTGCCGCGATCCTGCACGGCGAGGAATTGGTTGAACGTATCGACGCTGGGATCAAACCGTGCCGCCGCAACAGCCTCGCGTGAGCGGTCGGAGGCGATCGGGCCACCTTCGGAATTGGTCCAGGTCCCCTCACCCCAAATACCGCCACATTCGTGGTCGGAGGTGATAATCAGCAGGGTCTCATCCCAGCTCGAATTGGTCTCCACCCAGTCGATCACTTCGGCGACCGCGCGGTTGAAGTCGATCTGTTCTTCGATGAAGCGCTCCATATTGTTCTGGTGCCCCATCCAGTCGACCGCGCCACCTTCGATCATCAGGAAGAACCCATCCTCGTCCTGAGACAGCACGTTGAGCGCCCCACGGCTCATGGTTGCGAGATCAGGCACATCGGGGTTGTAGGCCATTCCGGAGGGCGTATCGGCACTACCCAAACCTTCACGAGCGGCCTGCAATGTGGAGTTGGTACGAGCGATGCCGACCACCCGCTCAGGCACGTTCTGGCCTGCGGCAAGCGCTTCGAAATCCTCGCGCGCGTCGATGAACGAAAAACCGTTTAACCCTGCGCCGCTGGTCATTTTGCCCAGAGTCGCGCTGCCTCCGACATAGCGATATGTGTCTTCGTCCTCGGGGTTCACCTTGTTCCCGCTAGCATCGTAGAGCGGGTGTCCACCGCCCATGATGACGTCGAGGTCGCTTGCGACCATCTCATTGAAAATCTCAGCATAATTGTTGCGCGAGATGTTGTGCGCGATCACCGCGGCGGGGGTCGCGTGGCTGGCCATGACAGAGGCAACGGCGCCTGCGGAGCGCTCGCGCTCCATCGCCAGTTCGGCGATTGTGCGAAAGCGTTCCTGACCGCTCCAGCTGACATTGATCCGGCCATTTGCGGTCTTGCGCCCCGCAAGCAGAGCCGTGCCCGCAGCCGCGCTGTCAGTATAGCTGGTGTAGCTCTCTCCATCTGGGCCAAAGTCGCCCACAAAGGTGTTCTCGAACTTGCTCCAGCGCGTGCGCGGGTCATAGCCTTGCTCGACGACGCCGGCAGCCAGTTCGGGCTTCGAGCCGCTGGGCAGCACTTTGCCCTCCGCATCGATCAGGTTGAGCGAGCTGTGCGCCATGCCGTAAACCACCGGCATCGTCCCGTCAGGCCGCGCAACTTGGTAGCTTTGCTGCCCCGCCTTGCCCTCATAATAGTCCGCAGCGAGCCAGCCGTTGAAACCGATCCCGTCAGAGATCAGGATGATGACATTCTTGGGGCCATCCTGTTCTATCCCGGCGGGTTGTGTTTCAACAGCGGAGTTAGAACGGGGCTCTCCGTAATAATTGACCGTTTGCGTGCAGGCCGAAAGCAGCGCGGCCGAGGCGATCAGCGCGATGGAGGAGCGGATGGGATGATAGCGGCGCATGCGTAGTCTCCGGCAATGGTCTTTCATTGGTCGCTATCGTCTTGGTGCATGACAGGAAAGTGAAAGGTGGAGTTTTTGTGCCTCTCCCCCTAAATCGCTGGCCATGCTTTCTGTTGCGACCTGGAACATCAACTCGGCCCGCTTGCGCCTGCCGATCATCGAGAAATATCTGCGCGAGGAAGCGCCCGACATCCTCTGCCTGCAGGAGATCAAGTGCGAGAGCCATCTCTTCCCGGCGCAAGCGCTGGCCGAAATGGGCTACGAGCATCAGGCGATCTGCGGGCAGAAGGGCTATCACGGCGTCGCCACCGTCAGCCGCGTACCGATCAAGGAAGTCACCCGCCACGACTGGCAGGACAATGGCGAGGCTCGCCATGTCGGGGTCGAAGTGATCGGCAAGGATATGCGGATCGACAATGTCTATGTCCCCGCTGGCGGTGACATTCCCGACCGCGACAAGAACGCGAAGTTCGGCCAAAAGCTCGACTTCTTGGCGCGCATGACCAGCTGGGCGGACAAACTCGAGCACCAGAGCCTGATCGTCGGTGATTTCAACATCGCGCCGCTTGAAAGCGATGTGTGGAGCCACAAGCAGCTGCTCAAGGTCGTCAGCCACACGCCGCTCGAGGTCGAGACGCTTGAGACATTCAAACAAGCCCACGGTTGGGTGGACGTTGGCCGCGAGTTTATCCGCGATCCTGATCGCTATTTCAGCTGGTGGTCCTATCGCTCACCCGACTGGCGCAAGAATGATCGCGGACGGCGGCTCGACCATATGTGGGCGAGCGAGGCGCTGGCGAAGCAGGCCAAGGCCCACCGCGTCCTGGAAGAGGCGCGCAGCTGGGAGAAGCCCTCAGACCACGTGCCGCTTGTCACCGAGTTCGACGTTTGAGCGATACACCGTCTCCGGCGCGGCGCGCGGCGCAGGCGGTGGATGCCTTGCGCCATGGCTGGCCGATCCGCTTTGTGGATGGGCCAAAGGTGTTGCCGGTCGAGACAGCGGTGGCGCGCGAGGCGACGTCAGGGGCGATGCTGATTTCCAGTGCAAGGGCCGCGACGCTCAAGCTGATTAATCAGCGAGAAGCAGCCGTTCCTCATGCGCCTGTGCTCATCAGCGGGGCAGAGGACTTTGACCTGCGCGAGGCTCTGCCTATCGCCGACCCTGCGCTCGACCTGGGCAATCCAATGAAGGGGCCGTTTCGTGCGGACAAACTCGATTGGGAGGACGCGGCGCGCGCTGCGATGGAGCTGGCGCGGATCGCAGGGATCCTGCCTGCCTTTCTGGTCGACCCCGAAGATGCGGGCGAAGCGCATGAGCTGCATGCGAGCGACCTTGCGGAATATTCCGATGCTGGCGCTTTGCGGATTGTAACTCGCGCCCGATTGCCCGTGCTGGGGAGCGAAGAATCACAGATAGTCGCCTTCCGCTCCACCTCTGACACACGCGAACATGTCGCGCTGATCATCGGCGAGCAAACGGGCGACAAGCAGCCGCTCATCCGCGTCCACTCCGAATGCCTGACAGGCGATGTGCTCGGCAGCCTGAAATGCGACTGCGGACCTCAGCTTGACGCAGCCATCGCCGCTATGGCGGAGCATGCGGAGAAGGACGGTGGCTGGGGCGCGGTGCTCTATATGCGGCAGGAGGGACGGGGGATTGGCCTCATCAACAAGCTGCGCGCCTATCGCCTGCAGGATCAGGGTTTTGACACGGTCGACGCCAATGAGCGACTGGGATTACCGGATGAAGCGCGCGATTTTCCCGTGGCAGCGCGGATGCTGGAACTGATCGGCGCGCGTTCAATTCGGCTCCTCACCAACAATCCGAAGAAGGTCGAGGCGTTGGAGGCGGCAGGCATCACCGTCAGCGAACGGGTCGCGCACCAGCTCCCCGACAACCCGCACAACGCCCGCTACCTCGCCACCAAACGCGACCGGCACGGACATCTGCTGACGTGAGCAGACCCGAGATAGCCATCACGATCCGTCCGGAGAAGCCGGGAGACGAAGACAGCATCTTCGCGCTCACCGAGGCTGCGTTTCGCGAGATGGAGCATTCCGATGGAGATGAGCAACATCTTGTCGGCCGCCTGCGCAGCGATGGTGATCTAACGCTTTCGCTGGTGGCAGAAGACGAGAGCCGCATCGTTGGCCACATCGCCTTCTCGCCTGTCACAATCAGTGATGGAGCGCGCGACTGGTATGGCCTGGGCCCTGTTTCGGTCTGGCCAGAGCTGCATCATCAAGTGATCGGCAGCGCACTGGTCCGGCGCGGAATTGTGGATATGCGGGCCGCGAGAGCCAAGGGGATCGTGCTTCTGGGAAGCCCTACCTACTACAGCCGCTTTGGCTTTGAATATGTGCCGCAGGTCACCTTTCCGGGGCCGCCGCCGGAATACTTCCAGACATTGCTGCTCGATGGCGAAATGCCTTCAGGAGACGTTGCCTATGCGCCCGGCTTCTACCCCGACGCCTAGTTAGCGCCGTTCGTAGTTGGTCAACCCGCGCGCCAGATTGTTGTTCGACATCGCGATCTGCGCGCCCATCCAGTCAGCAAGAAACACGCTGGAGCGTTGCAGGCCCGGCACAAAGCGCGCCTCATTCCCCTGCACAACCAACCCATCCGCATTGTGGAGCACGTCTTCGGCTCCCAGAGCGATGAAGGCAGAGTAATTCTCCTTGTCGCGGCCCTGGACGAACCAGTTCTGCGTGATCGAGCCGCGGCTGCCTGCCGGCAGGTCGATCATGTAGTTGGTGCCGCTGCCCGCTGCATCGTCGAAGCTATTGTTCTCGATGATGACATTGGCCGCGCGTGCTTTCACATAATGGCCGCCACGACCGCGCTCAAACCGGCTGTCCCGCACGGTCAGTTCGCCATAATTGCCGATATAGAGCGAGTGCGCGCAGCCTGCCGAATTCTCGCAAGTGCCCAAGCCGCTGAAAGTAGAGCGCATGATATAGATGCGGCCATTGGGATCGTCAGCGGTCAGAATGCCCTGCTGGCTGTCGAGGAATCGCGAATAGGCAATGTTGAGCGCCCCGCGCTCCAGGCGAATGCCCGCGCCATTGCCGTCCGCGACCGCCATGTTGGAAAAAGTGATCCCGCGCACTTCTGCGCCCAGACCGCGCAGGACCAAAGCCGCTTTGCCTTCACAAGTGCGGCGGTCGAAGGTGACCGTGCCGAACTCTTTGGCTGTGTAGATGATGACACCCGCCTGCTGCACCGCGCATTGCTGATATGTGCCCGCGGCAATCTCAATCGTGCCGCGCTGCGCACCAATAGCGTCGACAGCCGCCTGCAAAGTCGCATAGCTCTGCCCGTTCTCGAGGATAGTGAACGGCCTGCTGTTCGCTTGCGCACTTGCTGGCGTCGCAAAGGTCATCGCCACCGCTAGGCCAAGTATTCCGATAAGGAACACATTGTCGAGCGCATTGGCGAGACGCTGTTTCAGGGTCGGGCGATTGAAGCGAAAGTTCTGTGTCATGCACACTGGAGTACAGCGATTCGCGTGTTCGCGGGGCGCTCGTCTTGACCCTGTCTCGTTTCGAGCCAGCAAAAGGCGCTTGGCTTAACCGGCCTTATCTCGCTAGAGTTTCCAGCGAACCACGATTGAGTTCGAAGAGGAGGATACTCATGAAGAAACTCGCAATCCTGGCCGCTGGCGCCAGTTTCGCTCTTGCTGCATGCGGCAGCACCGATGACGCATCGACCGAAGCAATGCCGGACACAGTGGAAGTGCCCGCTGACGACGCTCTGGCTCCGATCACAGACGAAGCGGTGGAAGATGCAGAGGCGCTGCCACCAGTCGATCCAGCTGAAACCGCTCCCTCAGAAGCCACCGCTGAAGCGGCTGCTGACGAAGCTGCTGACGTTGCTGCCGAAGCGCAATCAGCGCTTGACGCGATTGAAGGCATTGAAGACGCAGCCAATGCGGTTGGTGATGCAGCTGACTCGGCCGCTGACGTGGTCGATGGCGGCCAGTAATCGCCGATATATGAGCACGCGAAACCAGCGCGCCTATTCCAAGAGCGCAGGGCTGATTGGTTCGGCCCTGCTGCTCTTCCCTGCACTCGCCGCCTGCGATGGCGGCGGGACCACCAGCGGGCCGGGCGCGGTCAGCGAGGGCGAAGCGCGCGCGCTCGACGAAGCGGCTGAGATGCTGGAAGAGCGCCGCTTGCCAGAAGGCGTCTTGCCTCCGACCGGGGCAGAGGCCGAAGCGGGTAAGGAAGCAACGCCAGAAGGCGATACCGAATGACCGTAGAACCCACGCATCCGATGGGTGCCAATCCCGGCATGGATGCCGACGTGTTCGAGCAATTTGCCGAGCAGCTCACCCGCTATGTGCGTGAAAGGCTGATCCCGGCCGAGCTGGAAGTCATTGCGGGCGACAAAATACCCGATGAGATCGTCGATGAGATGCGTGAGATGGGCCTGTTCGGCCTCTCCGTGCCAGAAGAATATGGCGGCGCAGGCCTCAACATGACGCAATATGCGCGGATCGTGAATATCATGAGCTACGCCGCGCCGGCCTACCGCTCGATCTTCTCAATCAATGTCGGCATGTTTGCGAGCGCGCTGAAAAACGGCGCCACCGAAGCGCAGCGCGCCGAATGGTATCCCAAACTCGCCGAGGGCAAGATCGCTTGCTTCGGCCTGACAGAGCCGGGCTCGGGATCGGACAGCGCTGGCCTGCAAACCTTCGCCAAGCCCGATCCGGACGGCAATGGCTGGATCCTCAACGGGACCAAACGCTACATCACCAACGCGCCGCATGCGGACGTTGCGCTGATCATGGCGCGGACCGAGAAGGAGAACCTGCCCAAAAACGCCCATGTCAGCGCCTTTCTGGTGCCAATGAATGCGGACGGTGTCTCCACTGGTTCGCCGGACAAGAAGATGGGCCAGTCCGCCTCCCACATCTCCGACATCATGCTCGACGATGTGAAAGTGCCGGGTAATGCACTGCTGGGCGGAGAGACCGGCAAGGGCTTTCGCTTTGCCATGCAGAGCCTCGACAATGGCCGCATTTCTGTGGGTTCAGCTGCAACGGGCTATGCCCGCCGCGCGCTCGATTCAGCGATCCGCTACGCGCAAGAACGCAAGGCCTTTGGCGAGCCGATTTCGAACTTCCAGCTGATCCAGCAGATGCTCGCCGACAGCGAGATCGAGATTTATGCAGCCGAAAGCATGATGGCGGATGTGACCGCGCGTGCTGATCGGGGCGAGAACATCCTCGTCAAAGCTGCCGCTTTCAAGGTCTTCGCCTCTGAAATGTGTGGCCGTGTGGTGGACAGGGTCGTGCAGGTCTATGGCGGTGCGGGCTACCTCGCCGAATACGACGCCGAACGTTTCTTCCGCGATGCGCGCATCTACCGCATTTACGAAGGCACGACGCAGATCCTCCAGCTCCAGATCGCCAAGCATATGCTCAGAGCATGGGAGCGTGAGAACAGCTAGGCGCGTCGCTCTCCAACAGGGGACTCCATGTATAAGCTTCTGAATGACCTCTCGATTATCGAGGTCTCCTCTTTCGTCGCTTCGCCCACGGCCGGCCTTTATTGCGCGCAGATGGGAGCCGAGGTGATCCGCATCGATCACAAGGCGGGCGGGCTCGACTATGACCGCTATATGCTCACCAAAGAGGGGCGGAGCCTGAGTTGGGAGAACTTGAACCGCGCCAAGAAGTCGGTTGCGCTGGATCTTCGGTCAAAGGAAGGGCGCGAACTCGCTGTGGAGCTCGCCGCCAAGACCGGTAACTGCATCACCAATTTGCCTGAAAAGAGCTTCCTGTCTCACGGCGCGATGAAGGCAGCGCAACCAGAGGGCGCTCCCGACATGACCTCGGTGCGGATCATGGGCTGGCATGACGGGCGTCAGGCAATGGACTTCACCGTCAACGCCACCAGCGGCTATCCGTTGATGACCGGCCCAGCAGACTGGGACATGTCGACAGCGCCGCCGGTGAACCAAGTCCTGCCCGCATGGGACTTCATCACCGGTGCCTATTGCGCCTTTGCCCTGCTCGCCGCTCTGCGCCACCGCGATGCGACCGGAGAGGGGAGTGAAGTGCGCGTGCCGTTGGGCGACGTCGCTATCGGGACCGCCGCGAATTCAGGCATGTATGCCGAGATGCGCTACCGAGGTTCAGACCGAGAGCGGCTCGGCAATGCGATCTGGGGTGCGTTCGGACGTGACTTCCGCACAAAGGACGGCGTGCGCTTTATGGTCGCCGCGCTTACAGCCAAGCAATGGACTGGCCTGGTTGAGGCTTTCGGTGTCGCGCAGCCCATCGCCAAGCTCGAGGCAGAGGTTGGGGTTAAATTCTCCGACGGAGACGACCCGCGCTTCAAGCACCGCGAGGCCCTGTTCGACATATTCCAGAACGTCGCATCGTCCCACGAATACAGCTCGCTCGAGATGCGCATGGCAGCGGAAGGATGCACTTTCGAGAAGTATCGCACCGCACATGAAGCCGCGCACGATCCGGCGCTGGTGACGGACAATCCGCTGTTCGGCCCATCGCCTAAAAATCCGTCCGGCTTTGACTATCCCGCGCCGCGTTCTTTCGCGAACCTTCCTGCGCATGAGGTCGGAGATCCCGCGCCCGCACCCTATCTTGGCCAGCATACCGAAGAGGTGCTCGCCGAGCGGCTCGGGCTGTCGTCGGGTGCGATCGGCGCGCTGGTGGATGCAGGCACCGTTGCTCTTTCAGACAGGAACCGCTGATGACCAGACGCGCCGCTATCGTTTCGCCCCTGCGCACCCCCGTAGGCAAGTTCCTAGGCGGGCTCTCCAGCCTTAATGCGGGCGAGCTGGGAGCTGTCATCTTGAAAGCGCTGGTCGAACGCACCGGCATCGACCCCGCGCGCGTCGATGATGTCGTCTTCTCCCAAGGCTACGGTAACGCGGAGGCCCCCGCCATCGGCCATTGGTCGTGGCTCGCCGCGGGGCTGCCCATCGAAGTTCCCGGCTTCCAGCTCGACCGCCGCTGCGGCTCGGGCGTGCAGGCTGTCGCAACGGCGGCGATGATGGTGGAGACCGGCATGGCCGACATGGTCGTCGCGGGCGGCTGCGAGAGCATGTCCAATGTCGAGCACTACACCCTGCAAGGGCGCGGCGGCGCACGCATGGGCGATATCAAGCTGCATGACCGTTTGTCGCGTGGGCGGGTGATGAGCCAACCGATAGAGCGCTTTGGCATCATTACCGGCATGATTGAGACGGCAGAGAACCTCGCCAAGGATTACGACATCTCGCGCGAGGCGGCGGACGAATATGCGGTACGATCACACAGCAATGCGGCTGCGGCTTGGGAGGCGGGCAAGTTCGACGATCATCTGGTGCCGGTCGAAGTGCCCCAACGACGCGGAGACCCGATCACCTTTGATCACGACGAAGGCTATCGCACCGACGCCTCGATGGAGACGCTCGGCAAGCTGCGCCCCATCGATGGCAAGCGCGATCCGGACGCTATCGTAACCGCCGGCAATGCCAGCCAGCAGAACGATGCGGCGGCGGCCTGTCTGGTCGTTGCAGAAGACAAGCTGGAAGAGCTGGGCCTCACGCCTTCGCTCTGGTTCGGCGGCTGGGCAGCGGCGGGCTGCGACCCTTCGCGCATGGGCATCGGCCCGGTTCCCGCGGTCGAACGCCTGTTCGAGCGACGCGGATACAGCTGGGACGATATCGACTTGGTCGAACTCAACGAAGCCTTCGCGCCGCAAGTGCTCGCTGTGCTGAAAGGCTGGGGATGGAGCGAGGACGATTCGCGCCGGGAGATCCTCAACGTCAACGGATCGGGTATATCGCTCGGCCATCCTATCGGCGCGACCGGCGGGCGGATCCTGGCTGACATGGCCGCCGAGATGCACCGACGCGGTAGCCGCTTTGGGCTCGAGACGATGTGCATTGGCGGCGGGCAAGGGATCGCCGCTGTGTTCGAGCGCGCGACATGAGCGAGTTTGAGGCATGGATCGGACGCGAGCAGCGCTCAACCGACCGGCTTGATGAAGGCCTGGCGACGCGCTGGCATGCGACTTTTGACGTCGGGAAGAACGCCCCTGAAGTTCCTAAGATCCAGTCGCAGGGCATCCACTTTTGTCTCTGCCCGCCCGATGCACTGACCCGCAAACTGGGCGAAGACGGTCACCCCGTCCGCGATGACAGCCCGGTCAGCTTCCTGCCACCTTTTGCCATGCCACGGCGCATGTGGGCCTCCAGCGACATCCTCTTCATCGCACCGCTTGCTGTTGGAGCGGTCATCGACCGCAACAGCCGCATCACCTCGGTCAAGGAGAAGGATGGCGCCTCCGGCAAGCTCGCCTTTGTCGATGTCGAGCACACGATCAACGCCAACGGCACCAAGTCGATCGTCGAAACGCAGACGCTGGTCTATCGCGAGGCGGCTGCGCCCGATGCGCCGCTCAGCCCACCAGAGCCGGGAGAAGACACGTTTGATGCAAGCGCCTGGGACGCGGTGCACACGCTCACCCCCGATCCGCGCCTGCTGTTCCGCTACTCCGCACTCACATTCAACACCCACCGCATCCACTATGATGCGCCCTATGCGCGCGATGTGGAACGCTATCGCGGGCTGGTTGTGCATGGGCCTTTGACGGCAAGCCTGCTGCTTAAACTCGCTGCGCGCGAGTTGGGCGACAATCGGCTGCGGCAATTTGCCTTCCGCGGTGTCTCGCCAGCTGTCGCGGGTGAAACGCTCCACTGCGTTATGCGCCAAATCGAAAAAGGCTATGAACTCGGCGCCTTTGCATCTGACGGGCGCCAAGTGATGAAGGCAAGCGCTTCTACCTAGTCGATCGGAAAGTCTTTCAGCGGCTTGAGTACCGAGTAGGCCTCCTCCAACGGCTCGCCTTCAAACTCGGGAAAGTCGATCACGGGAGGCTCGACATGGGTGTCAGGCAGGCGGTCAAGCAAATCACGAATGAGCGTCAGCCGACCGCGCTTCTGATCGTTGAAATCCACTAGCGTCCAGGGCGCATGGGTCGTGTGGGTCGCCGCCAGCATCGCCTCGCGCGCTTTGGTGTAGGCGTCGTATTTGTCGCGCGCAGCGAGATCGACCGGCGAGAGCTTCCAGCGTTTGAGCGGATCGTCGAGCCGCTCGCGCAGTCGCTCCTCTTGGCGTTCCTGATCGGTGGTAAGCCAGTATTTGAACAGCAGAATGCCATCATCGGTGAGCTGCTTTTCGAAGATCGGGGCTTGCTCCAAGAACGCCTCTGCCTGCTCTTCAGAGCAATAACCCATCACCCGTTCGACCCCAGCGCGATTGTACCAGCTGCGGTCGAACAGGACGATCTCGCCCGCATGAGGCAAGTGCGCGATATAGCGCTGGAAATACCACTGAGTCTGTTCATCCTCGCTCGGTTTGGAGAGCGCGACTGTGCGGCACTGGCGCGGGTTCAGCTTGTCGCGCACCGCACGGATCGCACCGCCTTTGCCCGCCGTATCGCGCCCTTCAAAAATCACCACGATCCGCGCGCCCGTAGTCCGCGCCCAGCGCGCCATGCCGACCAGTTCCTCGGTCATGGGCTCAAGCAGTTCGCGGTATTCCTTGCCCTTTAGGCCCATAGTGGTTCCTTCGCCCTCTAGCTGTTGCTGCCCGCTTGTTGCCGACGGGCAAAAGTCGTAACATCTGAAACGTTATGGCTACGCTTGCAGATCCCCAGACCGACTTTACTCAATTGCCCGAGCTTGACGAGGGCGTTTTCACCGCGCCCCTGCGGCGACCGGCGCATCTGGGTCGGGATTGGATCGAGCCAGAGCAGACCAACTATTCCGCAGATGACCACGCGATCTGGGACGAGCTGTTCGCGCGGCAGATGGACGTGCTGCCCGGCCGCGCGGCGAGCGCGTTTATCGATGGCCTCGACAAGCTCGACCTTTCGCGCGGCGGCATCCCCGAATTTGGCGCTTTGTCGGAAGAGCTGAGCAAATTGACAGGCTGGCAGGTCGTGCCGGTGCCGATGCTGATCCCCGATCACGTCTTCTTCTGGCATCTCGCCAATCGCCGCTTCCCCGCAGGCAACTTCATCCGCACGCGAGAGACCTTTGACTACATCCAGGAACCCGACGTGTTTCACGATGTGTTCGGCCACGTACCGATGCTGACCGACCCGGTCTATGCCGATTACATGCAGGAATATGGCCGCGCGGGATGGAAGGCGATGCGCTACAACCGCTTGAAGGCACTGGGCGCGCTCTATTGGTACACGGTCGAGTTTGGCCTGATCGAGGAAGAGCAGGGCATCCGCGCCTATGGCGCTGGCATTCTCTCTGGCCCAACCGAGGCGCGCTTTGCCGTTGAAGGCGAGAGCCCCAATCGCATCATGCTCAATGTCGACCGGGTGATGCGCACCGACTATGTCATCAGCGACCTGCAACCGACTTACTTCGTGATCGAAAGCTTCGAAGACCTCTACCGCCAGACGGTCGAGCGCGATTTCGACCGCCTCTACAAAAGCCTCGCGCCCAATTTCACCTACGCCAATTCAGCGATTATCGATGTCGACAATGTGGTGAACCGCGGGAGCCAGGAATATTGGCTGCGCGGCGGTCGTGGATCAGGAGCAAAGGCTGTTTGATTTGCGAAGGCGCATCCGCGCCTTCGTCCTCGCTAGACGCGCGGCAAGCCGCGCCCGCTGCGGGCGGGCAGTCGCCCTTGCGAGCCATGAATGGCCCGTACTCCGCGACTAAGCTTCGCGTCGGCTCCAGTAATAGCGATAGGCCACAACCGCAGCGATGCTGGCAAGCACCCCGACGCCCGTCGCGATCCAGCTGAGGCTTCCCAGCACCGTCCCGCTATTCGCAGCGAGCCCTGCGATCACGCTGCCAAAGAAGCCCGCGAGCACCAGACGCCGGACGGCTTTGCCCTCTTCAACGCGGGTGACGATGGAGGAAAGCCATCCGATCAGCACTCCGATCAAGCTCAGCAAAATAAGCGACATTGTGGCGGTCCTCTCGCGACTAGAAGAAGTACAACAGGGCAACGCCCATCGCCACGCGGTATAGCACAAAGACCATCATCGAGGCGCGCTTCAGGAAGTTCATCAAGAACGCCATGGTCAAGAACGCAGCGATAAAGGTGAGCACCCCTGCAATGAGCGCGTCGACAGCAAGCTCCATCCCCGCATCGAAAATCTCCGGCACGATCAGCACGCCCGCGCCTGCCACTGCCGGGATTGAAAGGAGGAAGGAGAAGCGCGCCGCCTCAACCCGTTTGTAGCCTAGAAACCGCGCCGCCGTCATCGTCACGCCCGAACGCGACGTGCCCGGAATGATCGCCAAAGCCTGCGCAATGCCGACGATCAGACCGTCGCGCCAGGTCATGTCCTCAAACGCTTTGAACTCCTTGCCGACCCAGTCCGCGAGGCCCAGCAGGATGCCGTAGAAGATCAGGTTAAAGGCGATGAGATCGGTGAATCGGATCGAGCTCATCAAATCGCCGTCTACGATCTCCACGCCGAAGACATTCTCGGCAATGCCGTTGAACAGGCCTAGTTTAATCGACAGACCGAAGGCCACCGCCGGGATCGTGCCCAGCACAATCCACCAGAACAGTCGGCGCTCGGCAGGCGCATTGGGGGCGCTGGCTCCCACCCCGATGCTTGCAAAGCCGCCGCGAGCCAATACCAGCACGTCCTTGAAGAAATAGACGATGATCGCGAGCAGTGAACCCACATGCACCGCGACATCAATCAGCGGTCCCTGGTCGGGAGAGTCGGTCAGGTAGGGGATCAGGATCAGGTGCCCTGACGAGGAAATCGGCAGGAACTCCGTGATGCCCTGCACAATCCCGATGATAAGAAGCTGGAGGAAAGTCATTGTTCGCTTCCCTTGGCAGGGAGTTATTTGTTCCGCAAGCGCATCCGCGCTGTCACTAGCGCAGCTTCATAGTCACAAAAGTCAAAGGCCGGAGTCGAAGCCGAAGGCGCAGACGGCCAGAGGCCACCTGCAAGGCCGCCCGCAGCGTGTGCAGCTTGCTGCACGTCTAGCGAGGACGAAGCTGCCGATGCAGCTTCGCAAAGAAGATTACGCCGCCTCTGCCGCAAATTGCAGCTTGGCCAGCCTTGCATAGAGCCCGCCCATCGCGGTCAGCTCGTCATGGGTGCCTTGCTCAACCGCTTCGCCATTGTCGAGCACCACGATCCGGTCCGCTGCGCGCACCGTCGCCAAGCGGTGAGCGATGACCAAGGTGGTGCGATCCTTCATAAGCTGGTCGAGCGCTTGCTGGACCAGTTGTTCGCTTTCGGCATCAAGTGCGCTGGTCGCTTCGTCCAGCAGCAGGATCGGCGCATCACGCAGCAGCGCGCGGGCGATCGCCACGCGTTGGCGCTGGCCGCCGGAAAGCTGCGTGCCGCCCTCGCCCAGATGGGTGTCGAGCCCGTCGGGTAGATCGCGCAGGAACTTCTCGGCATTGGCAGCGCGCGCGGCATCCCAGATCGCCTCCTCGCTCGCATCCCAGCGGCCATAGCGCAGATTGTCACGTGCATTGGCGCTGAACAGCACACCCTCTTGCGGAACAAAGGCGATGCGGTCGCGAATCTCGGCGGGGTCAGCCTTGGTCAATGGCACCCCGTCCAAGCGGATCGTGCCCACCTGGGGGTCGTAAAACCGCTCAACCAATTGGAACAAAGTCGACTTGCCAGCCCCCGATGGTCCGACAATCGCAACCGTCTCGCCCGGTTCAATCTCCAGACTGAAGTCTTTGAGAGCCGGGGTCTCAGGCCGCGCCGGATAGCGGAAAGTGACATTGCGGAAAGACAGCGAACCGCGCGGCGGCACCGGCAGGCTCTCCGGACGCGCAGGCGCTGCAATGGCGGGCTTGGCCTCCAGCAGCTCAGCGAGCCGCGATGCAGCACCCGCACCGCGCAGCAGGTCGCCATAGACTTCGGTCAGCGACCCCATCGCGCCTGCAACCAATCCTCCGGTCAGCACAAAAGCGGCAATCGTCCCGCCGCTGATCGCACCCTCGGACACAGCGATCGCTCCGCGCCACATCACCATCGTGATCCCGCCAAAGATCAGCAGAATGACGATCGAGGTCATTGCGGAGCGAAGGATGATCCGTTTGCGCGCGGTCTCAAAAGTACGCTCCACGACGCCGCCAAAGCGGTCGCCTTCGCGGCGCTCCTGCCCGAAACTCTGCACGACTTTCATCGCGGAGAGCACTTCGGTCACATAGGCTCCGACATCAGCGACGCGGTCCTGGCTGGAGCGCGATATCTTGCGAATTTTGCGCCCGAAAAAGACGATGGGTAGGATCACCAGCGGAATGCCAATCAGCAGGCCCGCAGTCAGCCCGGGGGCGAGGTAGAACAGCAGGATGATCCCGCCAATCCCGGTCAGCGTGTTGCGCAAGGCGATCGAGACAGTCGTGCCCACCACTGTCTCAATAATCGCCGTGTCCGACGTCATCCGGCTGGAGATTTCCTTCGGGCTGTTCTCTTCGTAGAAACCGGGCGAGAGGCGCAGCAGGTTCTGCTGCACTTTTAGGCGGATATCGGCAACAACCCGCTCACCGATCCAGCTCACAAAATAGAACCGGGCCGCTGTGCCGATCCCAAGGATCACGACGATCATCAGCAGATATTGGAAGGCATGGCCGATTTCCTCGACCCCGGCAGAGCCGCCAAAGGCGTCGTCGATAATGACTTTAAAGCGCCACGGTATCGCCAAAGTCGCCAGTGCAGTGACCAGGAGGGCTGCCACCGCCATACTGATCTGGGCGGGATATTTGCCTGCTTCGCGGTAAACCATACGCAAAGGCGCAAGCGAGCGCGCACGCTTCTGGGGCTCAGCCTCTTCAGCGCCCATCACCTCTTCCGCCTGCGCAGAACTGTCCGGAATTTCGGTGGTTTGCCCATCCATAGTCGCTTCATCTAGCTACGCTGAAAGCAAATTTCACGCTTTAATCGCAATGAGATTGGCGAAGGCCCTGAACGCCCGGTAAATTGTGCATTGCACAATGATCGGCTAAGGGCCATCTAGCACACAATAGCGCATTCGGGATCGTGCGCATCAAACGGGGTGGGCGAACAGCCCGGAAAGTCGGATCGATGCTTTACAAAGCCTATGAACTCCAGCGCAGCTGGCTCAATTCGGTGAGCACAGTGGCATCCATGTCCTCCGAATTCCTCACCAGCCCGGCCAACCCGCTCAGCCATTTCGGCATCGGCTCGATCACCGCCAACGCGCTTGACGTGATGGCCCATGCGACCGCGCCTTATGGCAAGCCGGCTTTCGGCATCACTGAGGTCTCAGTGGATGGCGAGGTCTATCCGGTCGAGGAAGCCACTGTCGTCAATCAGCCGTTCGGCGACCTCAAACGCTTCCGCCACACTGGCCTGCCGGAAAATTCGCCGCGCCTGCTGATCGTGGCTCCAATGAGCGGTCACTACGCGACGCTTCTGCGCGGCACGGTGGAGCGGATGCTCCAGAAATACATCGTCTACATCACCGACTGGGCCGATGCGAAGCTGGTGCCGGTGCATGAAGGGCATTTCGATCTCGACGATTACATCGACTACCTGATGGGCTTTCTTGAGCAGATCCGGGTTGAAGGCGCGAACAAAGGCGGCGAGCGGCCGCATATGATGGCGGTGTGCCAGCCGTCTGTGCCCGCTTTTGCGGCAACCGCGCTGATGAACCAGCACAATGATCCCGCGACCCCCAAGACGCTGACCATGATGGGCGGCCCGATTGACACGCGCGAGAGCCCCACATCGGTCAACGATCACGCGATGAATCGCCCGATTGAATGGTTTCGCAACTCGGTCATCGCCAGCGTACCGATGCAATATCGCGGTGCAGGCCGGCGAGTCTATCCCGGCTTCATGCAGCTTTCAGCGTTCATGAGCATGAACCTGCAAAGCCACATGATGAGTCATTACGAGATGTTCAAACACCTGACCGCAGGCGACGAGGAAAGCGCCGATGCGACCAAGGCGTTCTACGATGAATATCGCGCTGTGTGCGACATGACCGCAGAGTTCTACCTCCAGACGGTCGAGGAAGTGTTCCAGAAACACTCCATCCCCAATGGCACCTTCGAACATCGCGGAGAGGTCGTGGACCTCACGCAGATTACCGACACAGCTTTGCTCGCCATCGAAGGCGAACGCGACGATATCTCAGGCCTCGGCCAGACCAAGGCAGCCCTCTCGCTGGCGAGCGGCCTGAAAGAGACAAAGAAGCGCTACTACATGGCCGAAGGCGCTGGGCACTACGGCATCTTCAACGGCAGCAAATGGCGCCGCAATGTCGCCCCTGTGATCGAAGAGTTTATCGCTGAGCACGGCTAGAGGAAGCAGCCAGTCGAATTTACGCGTCCCTCTCTTGGCAATTGCTGAGGGAAGGGCCACCTCTTGCTTCATGATCCGCACGCATGTCCTCGTGCGATAAGTGAGACCTTGTTTGAGCACTTCCCAACTTCCCGTTGTCGGATGGCGCGAGCTTGTAGCGCTCCCCTCGCTGAACTTGTCCGGCATCCCGGCCAAGATCGACACTGGCGCGCGCACGTCCTCGCTTCATGCAGAAGTGCTGGAGGAAATCGAGCGGGAGGACGGGCGCTATGTACGCTTTGCCGTCGATTGGGATGGAATTCGCCACGAAGGGATTGCTGTGCATGTGGACATACGCGGCATCACCAGCTCTAATGGCGAAACGCAAAACCGCTACGTCATCAAGACCCCGTTCAGGATCGGTAGCATTGAATTCAAGGCTGAGATCAGCCTTGCTGATCGCTCAGACATGAAGTTCCCTATGTTGATCGGGCGCTCCGCACTCAGACGGCGCTTTGTCGTTGATAGCGGACATTCCTGGCTGCAAACGCCGGGCAATACAGCAGTGAAAGGTCACAAACCATGAAGATCGCCATGCTTGCGCGCAACCCGAACCTCTATTCGCACCAGCGCCTGAAGGAAGCGGCAGAGGCGCGCGGGCATACCCTCGACATTCTCAACACCACGCGCTGCAACGTGAATATTGCCAGCCATCGCCCGACGCTAACCTATGATGGTGAAACGCTGAGCGACTATAATGCGGTGATCCCGCGCATCGGCGCCTCAATCACCAATTACGGCCTCGCCGTTGTGCGCCAGTTTGAGATGCAGGGCGTGTGGTCGTTAAATGAAAGCGTTGCCATCGGTCGTAGCCGTGACAAGTTGCGCTCCATGCAAATTCTGGCCAAATACGGATTAGGCCTGCCGCTCACCGCCTATGCCAACGATCCTAAGGCGGCTGAGGAGATCATCAAGGCGGTCAAAGGTCCGCCGGTGGTGATCAAGCTGCTCGAAGGAACACAGGGTATCGGGGTCGTGCTGGCCGAGACCATGTCGAGCGCCAAGTCGGTGATCGAGGCGTTTCGCGGCGCCAACGTCAACATCCTCGTGCAGGAATTCATCGCTGAAGCTGGCGGAACTGACATTCGCGCTCTGGTCGTCGGCGGCAAGGTCGTCGCGGCGATGAAGCGCACCGGCGCGCCCGATGATTTCCGCTCAAACTTGCACCGGGGCGGCAGCGCGCAGGTGGTGAAGATCACCCCTGCCGAGCGATCGACCGCGGTCAGCGCGGCGCGGCGTATGGGGCTGAATGTGTGCGGGGTCGACATGCTGCGCTCTGATCACGGTCCGGTGATTATGGAGGTCAATTCCTCTCCCGGCCTCGAAGGGGTCGAAAACGCAACGGGCAAGGACATCGCTGGAACGATTATCGAATTTATCGAGCAGAACGCCAAGGCCGGAAAGACCAAGACCAAGGGTCAGGGTTAACTGCTCTCCGGTTTCCGACTTCGGAAGAACAATCGCTTCACGATCCGCTGCGCGATCCATAGCAAGCCAAGGACGATGACCAGCAAGACGCCTGCAATCCCAATCGCAATTCCGGGATATTCGTAGGCGAGCCACAACAGGCCTATCGTTGCGACATCCTCAGTTGTTGAAGCGACTACATTGCTCACCGGCTCGGGCGATGTGTTGACCGCAGCGCGGGCGCTGGCCTTGCCGCCATGGGCGAGGAAACTCGCGCCTCCGCCCAAAAGGAAGGCGATAACCTGCGTCGCCGGGTCCGACGGATCGATGATCGCAAGCGCGAGCAGAGCGCCTCCCACAGGCCGCACGAACGTGTGCACCGTGTCCCATGCGCTGTCGAGCCACATGACTTTGTCGGCGAAGAACTCCGCCAGAGCGCCCACTGCCGCGATGCCCATGACCCACGGATTCTCCAGCACAGCAAGGCTGGAGAGATGCTCGGGCACCGGCAGGGCATCGAACCGCATCGCAAGCCCGGTTGCAAAGATGCAGAGATAGAGCCTCCAGCCGCTCAATAGGCTGACACTGGCCGCAATGCCGATGATTTCCATGATCCCCATGGGAGGGAATGTGCGACAGAACTGGCTGTGAGGCAAATCGCGCTGGCGTTCATTCCAAATTTACCAGCCTGACCAAGCTCGCCGTAAAGTCTTGGCGGTAAGAAGGTTAACGGTGAAACAAAGATTAGGGGCGCTTCCATGATCCGTTTTTCAAAGCTTCTTTGCGTGCTTGCAGCCTTCTTCATGGGCAGCACGGCGATGGCACAGGACTCCGGCTGGAGCATTTCCGAAGCCGACGGTCAGGTCACGATCATCCGCGGAGATCGCTCCATCTATGGCGCGCGCGGCACCGCTTTGGAGATTGGCGACGTGGTGCGCACCAGCGAAGCAGCCAGTGCCGTCCTGGTGCGAGGAGAGGACTTCATCGTCGTCGAATCGGACAAGCGCGTGCGGATCAAGCTCCCCGAAGAGCCCGGCGTTTTCTCGCAGATGTTTGAATTTGTCGGCGGCCTGTTGACGCCCGGCAACGATCGACCAAGCCGCAATCGTCCCATGATTGCCGCTGTAGTCAAAGGCTATGACGGCGGCCTCGGCAACTCGCTGACGGGCGAAACGGGCGAGACCCAGAGCGCTGAGCAGAGCGAAGAGGGCGATTCGGAGGACTAAAGCAAAAGGGGCCGCGATTGCTCGCAGCCCCTTTCGCGTTTCGTGTCCTTGACGGGGCGTTAGACCGCTGCCCTAAATCAGAAAACCTCGAACAAGCCTGCCGCGCCCATGCCACCACCGACACACATCGTGACGACGACATATTTCGCGCCGCGACGCTTGCCTTCGATCAGCGCGTGGCCGGTGCAGCGTGCGCCGGTCATGCCGTAGGGGTGGCCGATCGAGATCGAGCCGCCATTAACGTTGAGGATGTCGTTGTCGATGCCCAGTTTGTCGCGGCAGTAAAGGACCTGCACGGCAAACGCCTCATTCAGCTCCCACAGGCCGATATCGTCCATCGTCAGGCCCGTTTGCTTGAGCAGTTTCGGGATCGCGAAGACGGGGCCGATGCCCATCTCATCCGGCTCGGTGCCTGCAACCGCCATGCCGACATAACGGCCCAGCGGCTCGAGGCCCTTTTGCTCGGCGAGCTTGGCTTCCATCAACACGCTGGCCGAGGAACCGTCGGACAGCTGCGAAGCGTTACCGGCGGTGATGACTTTGTCGGGACCCATGACGGGATTGAGCGATGACAGGCCTTCCAGCGTGGTGGTCGGACGGTTGCCTTCATCCTTGGTCAGCGTGTGCTCGACCTGGCTGATCTCGCCGCTTTCCTTGTCCTTGACCATCATTGTGGTGGTGCACGGAACGATCTCAGCATCGAAGTGGCCAGCCTCTTGACCAGCAGCCGTGCGCATCTGCGATTGCAGCGCGTACTCGTCCTGTGCCTCACGGCTGATATTGTAGCGCGCGGCAACCGTCTCAGCCGTGCCGAGCATCGGCATATAGACGTCCTTGTGCATCGCGATCAGCGAGGGATCGGGAGCGACGCGCATTTCCGGCGTCTGGACCATCGAGATCGAGTCCTGACCACCGCCAACGACGATATCCATATTGTCGACCACGATCTGCTTAGCAGCGGTCGCGATCGCCATCAGGCCCGACGAGCACTGACGATCAATCGTCTGCGCTGCGACGGTGACAGGCGCTCCGCCACGCAAAGCGACCTGGCGACCAATGTTGCCAGCCTGCGTACCCTGCGTGAGGACTGCGCCCCAAACCACATCGTCGACTTCGCCGCCTTCGATGCCGGCACGCTCAACAGCGGCTTTGTAAGAGAACGAGCCGAGCGTTGCGCCCGGAGTAGCGTTGAAGCCGCCTTTGTATGCGCGCCCAATCGGAGTGCGGGCGGTGGAGACGATGACTGCATCACGTGCCATGAGAGAATTCCTAAAGTGTGTGGAGCCGCGAGAATGCGGCATAGATAAACAGGGAAAGAGCGATCAGTGATCCGGCGACAAAGGCGGCGGTTCTCGGGGTAACCTGCGTTCCGGCGACTTTGACCCGCCAGAGGTAGAATGCGCTCCCCGCCAAGCCCCAGACCAGATGCGCTCCGGGATTGTAGGGCACACTCTGACTGACCATCACAAGCGCAACCGCGCCCGCACAAAAGATCAGCCAGAAAACAGTGCCCGGCATTGGCCTAGACGAAGTACTGCGTGATCCACTCGCAGATCAGAGCTGGCTTGTCCTCGCCTTCGATCTCAATCGTGATCTCAGCGGTTTGCTGCCACTGGCCAGGACGCTTTTCCATCATCTCAACCAGTTTCCAATGACCGCGAATGCGCTTGCCGACGCGGACGGGAGCGATGAAGCGGGTTTTGTTGCCGCCATAATTCACGCCCATTTTGACGTTGTCGATGCGGGGCATGTCACTGTTCGCGCCGAGATAGGGGATCATCGAGAGCGTCATGAAGCCGTGCACGATAGTGCCGCCAAACGGCGTCATCTTGGCTTTTTCCTCATCGATATGGATGAACTGATGGTCGCCGGTTGCATCGGCGAACATGTTCACCTTGTCCTGAGTCATTTCGACCCATTCGCTGCTGCCGATATTCTCGCCGACCTTGGCGGCCAAGTCTTGAGGGGTCATGCCTTGTGCTCTCCTGTCCATTATGGGCTGCGCGCTTCTCTACGATCGTGAGAGGCACGCGCCAGTTTACGTTTACGTCAACTGGCGCCGATATGGCAGGCGAGAGCAACAATGGCAATGACAAAGGTCAAGTCTAGCGGCGGTTGAAGCTCCACGCGCGCTATGCCGTAACGGCACCGCCTTTGGACGCCCCGGCAGCACGCGCCTGCGCCCTCTCCTGCCGACGCTTTTCACTGGGTGAGAGCGCGGAGCTTGTCTCCGACGCCTTCTGCGCCAATTCGAGCCGCTTCACATAGGAATAGAGCCCGATTTGCAGCCCGACGATCATCAGCATGACCGGCTGATAGGCAATCCCCTGGAAGGTCGCACCGACCAGATAAATGAGGCTCGCAATCTGGAGCGCGGCGGCAAGGGGCGATATCCACGCCTCCGCCTCATCAGTCTTGCCGCGCCAGCGCCTGTAGGTCCGCTCCATCTGCCAGACGCCCAACCCATGCAGCAGCAGCCAGATCGCAAGGCCGGGATAACCTTGCTCACCCAGCAGCTCAAAGAAAGCCGAGTGGAAGGCACGAGCTTCGTCGGTGACTTCGCGATATTCGATCGTGGTCGTGTTCCCGCTCTCTTCGCGGACCGGCATAGTGTAGGTGAAGGAGTTGCTGCGATAGGAATCGAAGCCGCCGCCAAAGGGCTTTTCCTTGGCGTAGTCGATTGTCCACTCCCACACCCGCATCCGGGTCGAAGCGCTCTCATCGCCGCTCGGCTGCGCGATTGTCGCCATGCGTTCGTAGTAACTCTGTGGCAGGAAGGGCAACGCGGTCAGACCGATCACTCCGGCTGCGGCAATGAACAGCAGGCGCTTCTTGGTGTAGCGCAGAACGAGGACACCCAAAGCCGCAATACAGACGAGCCCCGTGCGCGCCTCTGTACCGATGGGGATCAAAAGGCTCGCAAAGATCAGTCCTGCGGCGAAGGTGGTGACCATCCAGTGCGGGCGGAAGATGGTGCCAAATTTGGTAAACCACACGATCACCGGGATCAGCGCGATGGCGACAGTCGCCAGCGTTGAGCTTTCATAGATGCCGCTATTGTCATCGACGAAGAAGTTGAGACTTCCATAGCCCCCTCCACCTAGCACGGTCTTCATCCCGGTCCCGATCACAATCGTGGCCACGGAGAGCAAGAGGGTAAGCGCCAAGGCTTCGATCCGTGCCCGCGTTGTAACGGTCAGCGGCAGGAAGATCGCAAACAGAAACGCCTTCCACACCCAATCCCACTTGGTGCCAGCAGGCTCGGGGAATTCTGCGCCTTGCAGCGTCCACCAGCAATAGAGCAGCAGCGCCAGCATCAGACCTTGTCTCAGCGTAAAGCGCGCGCCCTCTTTGCGTTCGAGGAAAAGCCATCCGCCAAAGGCTGCTCCAAATGCGATCAGGGAGACGGGAATTGACGTGATCAGCGAATAGCCAATCCGCTGCGGGGCGAGGATGTCGATATAGACATAGAGCAGCACCCACAAATAGGGCCGCCTCAATCCCAGCAGCAGGACATATCCGATGAAGGCGAGGAAGATGAGATCGATCATCAGCCGCGATCCCCTTCGGCCTGCTTGCGACGCCGCGCGCTGCGTCCGGTAGCGCTGGCCGCTTCGCGTTCGGCCTCGGCCTTGTCCTTCAATCCCTTGATCGCCGGATCCTCATCCAGATCGGCGCGCATGACGAGCTGCAAAAGCGCAAACGCGAGCAGCCCGTGGCCGATGGCAAGGGAGAGATAGTCGATCATCGTGACCGTGGCCCTATCCCAATGCGGTTGACGCGGCGTTAAGCAAACTTGGTTTATCGCGGCGGAATATGACACGGATTTTGCACGTTCTCGACCACTCGCTCCCTTTGCATTCGGGCTACACCTTCCGCACGCGCGCGATCCTGAAGGCGCAAGAAGCGCTGGGGCTCGAAGTGCGCGGACTCACATCGCAGCGCCACAACGCTGAGGCTGAGTGGGTGGAGGCTTGCGAGACCTTCGACGGCCTCACCTTCCACCGCACGCCTGGCGTCTCTGAAGGCCCGATGCTGGTGCGCGAATGGCGCGAGATGACCGCACTTTCGCAAAGCATTCAGGACCTTGCCGAAGAATGGCGTCCTGACGTCATCCACGCTCACTCGCCCGCGCTCAATGGCGGCGGCGCGTTGAGGGCGGCGCGCGCGCTGGGCATTCCGCTTGTCTACGAAATCCGCGCTTTCTGGGAGGATGCCGCCGTCGGCAACCGCACCGGGACCGAAGGCTCCGCCAAATATCGCCTCACCCGCAGCCTGGAAACGCAAGTCGCGACCCGCGCCGATGCCTTGTTCACTATCTGCAACGGATTGCGCGATGATCTGATCACGCGCGGCATTCCAGGCGGCAAGATCGGGGTCATGCCTAATGGCGTGGACCTGACACTGTTTGGAGAGCCTCTGTCGCGCGACGGCGCACTGGCGCAAGAGCTGGGCATTCCTGACGGCGCACCGGTCATTGGCTATATTGGCAGCTTCTACGATTATGAGGGGATCGACGACCTGATCGCCGCCATGCCTCATCTGCGCCAGGCGCATCCCGATGCGCGGCTGTTGCTGGTTGGCGCAGGCGAAATGGAGGCAGAGTGGCGTGCCGCATCCGCCAAGATCGACTGCCCCGAGGCCGTAATCTTCACTGGCCGCGTGCCCCATGCGAAAGTTGAGCGCTATTACTCGTTGATCGACGTGTTGACCTATCCGCGCAAGAAGTCGCGCCTTACCGATCTGGTCACGCCGCTCAAACCGCTCGAAGCCATGGCGCAAAGGCGGCTCGTCGCAGCCTCCAATGTTGGCGGGCATCGAGAGCTGATCACCCATGGCGAGACCGGCTTCCTGTTCGCCCCGGACAATCCGCAAGACTGCGCCAGAGCGCTCACCAGCCTGCTCGACACCCAAGACAATTGGGAGACCATCCGCGACAACGGCGTCGCCCATGTCCGCGCGCGGCATGACTGGTCGGAAAATGCGCGGCGTTATCTCGACGTTTACCATCTCTTGCTAGCGAACCTTAAGTGCGATGACGGGCCTATGCCGTCAGAGCAGCGACAGGGATTGCGGGCCTAGGACCAAGACACGGTTCCAACGCCCCGAAACGGATTAAGGGGCGACATGCGTCTGAGCCAATATATTGAGCGCGAGCCGGCCAAACGCCGCACATCAGCGCGCAGCGGTGCCAAGGGCATCATTGCCGTCGCTGGACACCGCGCCTTTGTGCCGATGCTGGTGATCTGGGGCGCAGCGATGCTGGGGCTGTCGGTCATGGTGCTGCCGCAGGGCTCGATCAATCACGCTGGCGCAGTCACCGGAATTGGATCGCTGGGTGGCTTTTTGCGTTTCGCGCTCGCTGGTGGAGCCGCCTTGCTCGGTGCCGTTATTTGCTATGCTGTCGGCGCTGTCCTTCGCGCCAAGGCCCTGCGCAGTGATGACGACAATGCGATCACCTCCACCTTCATCGAACGTCGCATACGTCCGATCGACCCGGCGAGCGACCTCGGTAGCGACAGCTTGGACGCGCCCATCGACGACGCGGAATTCTCCGACAAGCCCGCCGATATGGACGCCGAGTTCGAGGAAATGGGCGAAGAGAGCTGGGACCTTGACGTTCCCGGCGAAGACGAGCCAACTGAAGCGCCCGGGTCTGAAAAACAAGAGCCAACCTTGGGCGAGCTTTCACAGCGCGGCTACGACATAGAAGCGCCCGCCGAGGTGCCTTCAGACAGCGAGAGTGAGGCGGGCGAGGAGCCTGCTTTCACTCGTAAACACTTCCGCAACGCTCTGATCGAAAGCTGCGAAGGCGCGAGCTGCGAAGCCTCACCCGCTGAAATTTCCGACGCGGAAGAGGCAGTCGAAGAGGCGCCTGAAAACACATCTGCACCCCAACCGATCACCACCCGTGCCCGCGAAGACGCTGCGCCAAAGCCGATTGGGCGCGCTGGCGGTGGAGGCTCTTGGAGCCTGACGCAATTTGCTCCAGAAAACCGGTTGGAAAACGACAATCCCGCCTCTGAAGAGCCTGCGCCAGAGCCGGTAACCTCTGAAGAGACCCCGCGTGCGCTTGACCTGGCCGAGTTTGCCGAACTTCCCGGCCGCGATGCGGTTTGGGTCGAAGAAGACCAAAACACTCCAGATATTCCCAAGCCCGCGCCCGTTCCCGCAACCGCGCTCGAAAAATTGCGCCAGCGCCCCGCTGACGAGCTGAGCCTGGTTGAGATGGTGGAGCGTTTCGCCGCCGCTCTGCACGAACATCAACAAAGCGAACGCGCGCAGGTGCAAACGGCGCAGCAAGGGCGCGATGCCGCTCTGGCAGAGGCGCTCAAAGCGCTGACCTTGTTCACGCAGGACGGTTTTGGTGCACCTGCAAACGGGAATGCGAAGGCTGCTCCCGCACCAGGCGGCCAGCCAATTGGACAAGACCGAGCAGGACTTGCGGGAGGCGCTGACAAAATTGCAGTCTCTCCGCGGAGCGGCTTAACTGGGGCCCGAGGGCTCCAAAAACCGCTCAAAATAGCTGAAAGCGGCTCACAAACAGCCACTTTACGCAACAAACTAAAGCCCAGCTTTCGCCGAGTGTAATTTTCCTGCGCTTTTCGCGGTTGCAATATCAGCCTTCCATCGGCATTAGGTTCCTGAAGCCGAGCGCGTCCTCAACCATACGCCCTGCGTATGTGCTGTGTGCGCTCGATAGAACCGCCTTTGCGCTCGAACGCTTGAAACAGCGTGTCGCGACGGCATCTGACAGGATGGAAGCCAACCATGGGATTGCCACGGCTGAATACTCATGCCTCACCTACGTCAGGATTGCCTGACGCACTGCGCTGCATAGGAGCTGATCGCAGTACGGGTTGGGCGACCCGGACAAGATCTGCGACGCAGGCAGCGCAGTGCGTCATGCAACCGCTACGCGGCGGGCCGCAGAGCCCGCGTGGCGGCGTTGCTCTTCGCTTTCGATGCAAAAGCATCGCGCGCTCATCGCGCCTTGCCTCGCGGCCTCTGCGGCTCCGTCATGATGCAGGTGAGGCATGAGTATTCAGCCAGCTTCCCAGGGTCTTTATGACCCCACCAACGAACACGACGCCTGCGGAGTAGGCATGATCGCCCATATCAAGGGCGAACGCAGTCACTCGATCGTTGAGCAATCCCTTGAGATTCTTGAGAAGCTCGACCATCGTGGCGCGGTTGGTGCGGATCCTCTTCTAGGCGATGGCGCAGGCCTGCTTATGCAGATCCCGCATGCTCTGATTGAGCGTTGGGCGGATAAGGAAGGTCACGATCTCCCACCACAAGGCGATTATGCGGTCGCCATGTGCTTCATGCCGCAAGATGGCGAAGCCCGCTCTTTTGTCGCGGAACGGTTAGAAAAACTCGCGGCCAAGGAAGGCCAGCGCCTGATTGGCTGGCGCGATGTTCCAGTCACGCTCGATGGGCTAGGCGACGCTGTCATCGCTTCCATGCCGGTGATCCAGCAAGCGATCATCGCGCGCGGAGAGAATTGCGCGGATCAGGACGCGTTTGAGCGCAAATTGCTCGCGATCCGCAAGCAGACGCTCAATCCGCTGGGTGATCTGGCCGTAAAGCACGACCTTCCCGGCCTCACGCAAAGCTACATGCCGAGCCTTTCGACCCGCACGATTGTTTACAAGGGCCTGCTGCTGTGTGAGCAGGTGCGCAGCTTCTACGACGATCTGCGCGACCCGGAGTGTGTCAGCGCGTTTGGCCTTGTCCACCAGCGTTTCTCGACCAACACATTCCCGAGCTGGCGTCTCGCCCATCCATTCCGCTTCATCGCGCATAATGGTGAGATCAACACCGTGCGCGGCAATGTGAACTGGATGAATGCGCGCCGTCGCACGATGGAGAGCGATCTTCTTGGTCCTGATCTCGACAAGATGTGGCCGCTGATCCCGCATGGGCAGTCCGACACGGCCTGCCTCGACAACGCGCTCGAGCTGTTGCTCGCAGGCGGATACAACCTTGCCCATGCGATGATGATGCTCATCCCGGAAGCCTGGGGTGAGCACGATCAGATGGACCCTGATCTGCGCGCTTTCTACGAATATCATGCGGCACTGATGGAACCATGGGATGGCCCGGCCGCCGTGTGCTTCACCGATGGCCGCCAGATCGGCGCGACGCTGGACCGCAACGGCTTGCGCCCAGCGCGCTTCTGCGTGACGAAGGACGACATTGTCTGCCTTGCCTCGGAAAGCGGTGTGCTGCCGTTCGCCGAAGAAGACATCGTGCGCAAATGGCGCCTGCAACCGGGCAAAATGTTGCTGATCGACCTCGAACAGGGTCGCATCATCGAGGATGAGGAGCTCAAAGCCGATCTCGCTCAGTCCGAGCCTTACGCCAAATGGCTCGACCAGGCGCAGTTCAAGCTCGACGATGTTGAAGCGGTCGATCCCGAATTTGCCGAGCCGCCTCAGGACGAGAACCTTGAGACGCCGACCCTGCTGCAGACGCAGCAAGTGTTCGGCTACACGCAGGAGGATATCTCCCGTTTCCTTGAGCCGATGGCGGTCAAGGGCGATGATCCGATTGGATCAATGGGCACAGATACGCCGATTGCGGTCCTCTCTGACCGTGCGCGGCTGCTCTACGATTACTTCAAGCAAAACTTTGCGCAGGTGACGAACCCGCCGATTGACCCGATCCGCGAAGAGCTGGTGATGAGCCTGCTGTCGATGATCGGCCCGCGCCCCAACCTGCTGGGCCATGACGCAGGGACGCATAAGCGGTTGGAAGTCGAACAACCGATCCTCACTAACGAAGATCTCGCCAAAATCCGCTCGGTCGAAACGACGCTGGATGGCGCATTCCGCTGCGCTACCATCGACATCACCTGGGACGCCGAAGCGGGCGTCGAAGGGATCGAGCTTGCAATCCGGGAAATGTGCTGGGCCGCAACCGAAGCGGTGCTGCAAGATCACAACATCCTGATCCTTTCGGACCGTGCGCAGAACGAAAATCGCGTGCCAATGCCCGCTCTTTTGGCGACCGCTGCTGTGCATCACCACTTGGTGCGCCAAGGCTTGCGGATGCAAACGGGCCTCGTCGTGGAAACCGGCGAAGCGCGCGAAGTGCACCATTTCTGCGTCCTCGCCGGCTATGGCGCGGAAGCGATCAACCCATACGTGGCGTTCGAAACGCTGGAAGACATTCGCGCGCGCAAGCACCCCGAAACGAGCAGCCAAGAAGTCGAGCAGAACTTCATCAAAGCCATCGGCAAGGGCATCCGCAAGGTCATGTCGAAGATGGGCATCTCGACCTATCAGTCCTATTGCGGCGCGCAGATCTTTGACGCGGTTGGCCTGTCCACCGCCTTCATTGAGAAGTACTTCACCGGCACCGCGACCACCATCGAAGGCGCTGGCCTTGAAGAGGTTGCAGAGGAAAGCATGCGCCGCCACGCGCAGGCCTATGGTGACAATCCGCTTTACAAGGGCATGCTCGATGTCGGCGGCATCTACCAATATCGCCTGCGCGGGGAAGAGCACGCCTGGACCCCGCAAAACGTTGCGCAATTGCAGCACGCGGTGCGCGGCAATGTCTCCGAGCAGTATCAGGAATTTGCCAAGTCGGTGAACGAGCAGTCCGAACGCCTGCTCACCATTCGCGGCTTGATGGAATTCAAGCTCGCCGATGAACCGATCCCGCTCGACGAGGTTGAGCCGGCTAGCGAAATCGTCAAGCGCTTCTCGACAGGCGCGATGAGCTTTGGCTCGATTAGCCACGAAGCGCACTCGACGCTTGCCATCGCGATGAACCGCATTGGCGGGCGCTCCAACACCGGCGAAGGCGGCGAAGAACCGTTCCGCTTCACGCCGATGAAAAACGGCGACTCGATGCGTTCGCGCATCAAGCAGGTCGCCTCAGGCCGCTTTGGCGTGACCACGGAATATCTCGTCAATTCCGACGACATCCAGATCAAGATGGCGCAAGGCGCAAAGCCGGGCGAAGGCGGACAGCTGCCCGGCCACAAGGTCGATAAACGCATCGGCGCGGTGCGTCACTCGACACCGGGTGTGGGTCTGATCTCACCACCGCCGCACCATGACATCTACTCGATTGAGGATCTCGCCCAGCTGATCCACGACCTGAAGAACGTGCAACCGAGCGCGCGCATTTCGGTGAAGCTTGTCTCCGAAGTGGGCGTCGGCACGGTTGCTGCGGGTGTTTCGAAGTCGAAGGCCGATCACCTTACCATTTCTGGCTATGATGGCGGGACCGGCGCATCGCCGCTGACCTCGCTAACCCATGCGGGTTCGCCGTGGGAAATCGGCCTGGCAGAGACGCAGCAGACGCTGCTGCTCAACGATCTGCGCTCGCGCATCGCTGTGCAGGTCGATGGCGGTCTTCGCACCGGACGCGACGTTGCCATCGGCGCTTTGCTGGGCGCAGACGAGTTTGGCTTTGCCACCGCTCCGCTGATCGCGGCGGGCTGCATCATGATGCGCAAGTGTCACCTCAACACCTGCCCCGTAGGCGTCGCCACGCAAGACCCGGTCCTGCGCGCACGGTTCACGGGTGAGCCGGAGCATGTGGTCAACTATATGTTCTTTGTCGCCGAGGAACTGCGCGGGATCATGGCCGAAATGGGCTTCCGCACTCTGGATGAGATGGTCGGACGCGTAGACCGGCTCGACATGACCCGGATGCACCGCCACTGGAAGGCGCGCGGGATTGATCTTGGCCGCTTGCTCCATGCACCAGACATCGCAGACGGTGCGCCTTTGCGGCACACAGAGGTACAGGATCATGGCCTTGCCGCTGCGCTCGACAACGATCTGATCGCGCAGTGCAAGGCGGCGATTGAGGCCAAAGAGCCGGTGCAGATCGACACTACAATTGCCAATGTAAACCGCACGGCGGGCGCGATGCTCTCTGGCGAGATTGCCAAGGCGCACGGCCACGAAGGTCTGCCGGTTGACACTATCCGCATCAACCTGACCGGTGTGGCAGGACAAAGCTTTGGCGCATGGCTTGCCCATGGAGTCACGCTCGACCTCGTTGGTGATGCCAATGACTATGTCGGCAAGGGGATGAGCGGTGGTCGGATCATCGTGCGCCCACCGGAAAACGCCCCGCGCGAAGCCAATGACAACATCATCGTAGGCAACACCGTGCTCTATGGCGCGATTGCGGGTGAGGCGTATTTCTCGGGCGTCGGCGGAGAGCGCTTTGCTGTCCGCAATTCTGGCGCGATTGCTGTGGTCGAGGGCACTGGCGATCACACCTGCGAATACATGACCGGCGGCGTTGTCGTTGTGCTGGGCAAGACGGGCCGGAACTTTGCAGCCGGGATGAGCGGCGGGGTCGCCTATGTCTATGACCCGGAGGGCAATTTCAGCCAGCTGGTGAACCATGCACAGGTCGAGCTCGAGCCGATTTCGCCAGAGCGTGACAGCGAGGATGGAACAGGCCGCCCGCAACAGCGCGGCTCCAGCGTCAACGATTTCGGCATGGGCGACATGCTGCGTCACGATGCCGAGCGGCTGCGCATTCTGGTCGAGCGTCACCAACTCCATACCGGAAGCACAATCGCAAGCGAGCTGCTGGCGGATTGGGATGCCAGTCTTGGCAAATTCGTCAAGGTCATGCCGACCGACTACCGCCGCGCGCTGCAGATGCTCGAAGCCGAGCGCGAAGAAGCTGCCAGCGTGGCCGCGGAATAAGACCTTAGAAGAGCAAGAGACAGATCATGGGCAAGGACACCGGATTTCTCGAACTGGATCGCCGCGAACGCGACTATCTCGACCCGAAGGAACGGCTGAACAATTACCGCGAATTTATCGTCCAACCGGACGATGAAACGCTGGCGAGCCAGGCCTCGCGCTGCATGGATTGCGGGATTCCGTACTGTCACAACGGCTGTCCGGTGAACAACATGATCCCGGACTGGAACCATCTGGTCTACGAGCAGGATTGGAAGAACGCTCTCGACGTCCTGCACTCCACCAACAACTTTCCGGAATTCACCGGCCGTATCTGCCCCGCGCCTTGCGAGGCGTCGTGCACGCTCAACATCATCGACCAGCCGGTGACGATCAAGTCGATCGAATGCGCGATCATTGACAGGGGTTGGGACGAAGGCTGGGTCACGCCGCAGATTCCAGAGAAAAAGACCGGCAAAACGGTCGCTGTCGTCGGCTCTGGTCCCGCTGGCATGGCCTGCGCCCAGCAATTGGCGCGCGCCGGGCACTCTGTCACTCTGTTTGAGAAGAGCGACCGGATCGGCGGATTGCTGCGCTACGGCATTCCTGACTTCAAGATGGAAAAGCACCTCATCAACCGCCGCTGCGTGCAGATGGAGGCCGAAGGAGTCACGTTCAAAACGTCCAAGGAAGTGGGCGTCGATGTCTCCTTTGCCTCGCTGCAAGAGAATTACGAGGCGGTGGTGCTGTCAGGTGGCGCAGAGAATGCGCGCCAGCTCGCCATTCCGGGGGCCGAGATGTCGGGCGTGCGGCTCGCCATGGAATTCCTCACTCAGCAGAACAAGCGCAATGCGGGCGATGACGAGACCAGGGCTGCGCCGCGCGGCACTCTGAAAGCGACCGGCAAGCATGTCGTCGTGATCGGCGGCGGGGACACCGGTTCTGACTGCGTCGGCACCTCAAACCGCCAGGGCGCGGCGAGCGTCACTCAGCTTGAGATTATGCCCAAGCCGCCAGAGAAGGAGAACAAGCAGATGACGTGGCCTGACTGGCCGCTCAAACTGCGCACCTCCTCCAGCCACGAAGAAGGCGTGGACCGCGACTGGGCCGTCCTGACCAAGCGGGTTGTCGGCGATGGCGAGAAAGTCACCGGCCTTGAATGCGCCCGCGTTGAGTGGGTCAAGGGCGAGGATGGCCGCCACGAAATGCGCGAGATTGTCGGCAGCGAATTTACGCTGAAAGCGGATCTGATCCTGCTCGCGATGGGTTTCGTCGGACCGATCAAGGCGGGCCTGCTCGATCAGTCAGGTGTGGAGCTCTCTGATCGCGGCAATGTTGCGGCGGATACTGAAAGCTACGCCACCAATGTCGAGAATGTCTTTGCCTGCGGCGACATGCGGCGCGGCCAGAGCCTGGTGGTCTGGGCCATCCGCGAAGGCCGTCAATGCGCCCGCTCCGTGGACGAAGCGCTTATGGGTGCGTCTGCCCTGCCTCGCTAAGGAAGCGCCGCTCTGACTTGCCTCACTAGCGAGCGCAGGCCCGAACTGCCGCGCTAAAGCCACATAACATCACGGTAACCTTGCCAGACCCAGCTCTGTGCTTGACGGTTGTTCTACAAAGTGATCCTTTAACTCTCGGATAAAGAAGCGCGCGTAACAAACGCGGCTCTTTTAGGGAGAACTTGGGTCTTGCATAGTCTAGCTTCGCGCGGCGCGCGCGTATCGAAATTGGCTGCCGGTTTAGTCGTGACCGCCGCAACGCTTTCTACCAGCCCAGCCTACGCGCAAAGTGCTGAATTCATGGAAGCCTTTGGTCTCGCGCCAGAAGCTGAGACAGCTCAGCCAGCGCCTCTTGGCGTGAACACTGCGCCAAACACTGCGCCCGAATTTTCCGCAGAGACCTTTGCACTCGCCGCCAGCAGCGGTGAGAGCAGCGTTGTGGTCGTCTCACAACAAGCCGCCGCCCCGGCTGCTCCGCCCGCACGTCCAGCGCCCAAGGACGTCGATCTGCGCATCGTCGCCTCTCAATTCGTCGATGTGCCGGTCGCAGGCGATGCACGTAGCTTGGCCCGCTACTCAGGCCGCGTGGACGGTTATCTGGAAGTGCGCGGGAGCTATTATGGCGGGCCGTCAAATCTGACGATCAAGCTGCGCCCCGAATACACCTGGGGCAAGACATCCAACGGAGAGATCGGGCTGATCCCCGGCAACACCGCTCTCTTCCGCCCCGAAGGCGCAGGCGACTTCGATCTGTCGGCCAGCATCCACTACCAATGGGCCAATGGCACCAGCCTGGAAGTGGGCAAAATGAACGTGCTCGACACATCAGGCGCGCTGCCGATTGTGGGGAGCGATGGGCATTTCGGCTTCCAGAATTTGGGCCTCGCTCTACCCCCCACAGCCGTGGTGCCCAACACGCTCACTGGCGTGATGCTGCAAGTGCCCAAGGGTAAGATGATCTACCGTGCATGGGTCTTCGATCCCGACAGCCAGTTTCAGCGCACGGGGCTGGAAACCGCGTTTGAGAGTGGGGTCGGCTTTATGCTCGCCGCCGCGCGTCGCACGACCGTCAATCGCCTTCCCGGCATCGTAAACCTTGCCATCGTTGGCTCGACCCGTGACCAGTTCGCAGTCGACATCCTGCCGCGCGCGCTCACCCCGCCGCCTCAGCCGATCGGTACGTTCGGAAATGAGAGCGGCGAGCTTGCGATGCAGCTGTCCTATTACCAGTTCCTCAAAATGCACCCGCAGGCGCCGGGCAAGGGCTGGGGCATCCTTGCGCGCTTTCAGGCGTCCAATGGCGATCCGACCTTCCTCGACCATTCGGGATATTTCGGGGTCTCCGGCAATCCGGGCTTCCGCCCGCAGGACCGCTTTGGCCTCGCCTATTTCCACTATTCGCTGACTGACGAGCTGGTCGAAGACATCGCCTTCCGGCTTGAGATAGAAGACGAGCAAGGGGTTGAGGCGTTCTACACCTACCAGTTTGCTGACGGTTTCGGACTGACCGCCAATGTGCAAGTCGTGGACAGCGCTGTCGCCTTCCGGAGCACCGGCGTGACAGTGGGCGCACGGCTGACCTCTGAGTTTTGATGTGAAGGTTTGGACCCTCACCCTCGCTGCGTTGGCTCTGTGTGCAGGGCCGGTGGCGATGGCGCAGGATGCGGAGACTTCTACACCCGCGCAATCCGAATTCGCCGGGCGCTATGACGGCAGCGGAATGGAAACCGCGATGGGAATGATCCTGCGCGAAGATGGGACCTTTGCATGGGGCCTCTCGGTCGGAGGATTGGATTTGCGCGCCGCGGGAACTTGGGTCGAGGAGGGCAGAGACATTCTCCTCACCAGCGACCCAAAGCCGGTACCTCCCGAATTCCGCCTGCTCGTGTCGGAAGAGCGTACCAAGCAGCCCGTATTGAGAGTGCAAACGCCCGGCGGCAGGCAGCTAAGCTATGTCGATATCCGCGTCAGATGCGGCGACGAAGTCCTCTCCTTCTATGAGATTCCCGAAAGCGGCCTCGTGATCCCGGAAGACAGCTGCCCGGAACTGAGCGCGCTTACCTTGGAGCTCCCGGGCACCGCGATGGAACCGCAAACCCTCAACCTGGAGGAGTTGGGTTGGTCGCACGGCATGCCACTCACCTTTGAGTTCCAGCGCAACGATCTGGGCGTCGCGGACTTCTCCGGGATGCGAGGCGAGCTTATCGACGGCCAGCTAATTCTGCGCGGCGGCCGCTATGACATGGAACTGCGCAAGGTTGACGAATGAGGCAGCAATTTATCCCGCGCATTTGATGCAGACGGCCACGCTAGGATCATTCCTTAGGCGGCCTTCGGCGATGTCCTCACCACAAGTCGCGCAATAGCCCCACTCGCCGTCTTCGATTCGCTCGAACGCGACCTTAATCCGTAAACGTTCCGCTGTGCGGCGGCGTTCGGTCGCTTGCGCCATCGCCTGTTGTTGTAAAGCGTCCATCCGGCTCAGCCGACCGACACTATCCTGTTGCAAGGTTACTGTGTCGCGCGAATCCTCATTGGCGCTGTCTTCTGCGTCGAGCTCAGCAAGGCGAGCCGTGAGCGCTTTGCGGGCATCGTCCTTGGTCACAGCGCCCAATCAATCGGTTCACAGCCCTGGGATTCAAGAAAGGCATTGGCCTGGCTGAAAGGCTTCGAGCCGAAGAAACCCGAATGCGCCGAGAGCGGGCTGGGATGAACCGAGGAGAGCACCAGATGATGCTCCGCGCTCCCAAGCCCCTTGACCCGCCCCGCCTTCTTCTTCGCATGGCTGCCCCACAGCACGAAAACGCAAGGGTTGCCGCTCGCCGCAACGGCCCCGACGCAGGCATCGGTGATCGCGTCCCAGCCGCGCCCGGCATGGCTGCCGGCTTGGCCCGCCTCGACGGTGAGCGTGTTGTTGAGGAGCAGCACGCCCTGCTTCGCCCAAGGAGTAAGGTCGCCGGAAGTGGGCATCGGCAAGCCAAGGTCGCTCTCCAGCTCCTTGAAGATGTTGCGCAGCGAAGGCGGCAGCTTCACGCCCTCGCGCACGGAAAAGCTTAGCCCATGCGCTTGCTCCGGCCCGTGATAGGGGTCCTGCCCAAGGATCACGACGCGCACCTGATCGAGCGGGGTCGCCGCCAGCGCCGCAAGCCGTCGCCCTCGCGGAGGATAGATCGTCTTGCCCGCCTCCTCCTCAGCCCGCAGCCATCCGCCCAGCTTGCGAGCCTCGGGTGTTTGCAACACCGGCTCAAGCGCCGGGCGCCAGCTGTCAGGAACGGCATCTTGCGTCATGCGAGACAGGCTACACCTGATCGGGCGCGAGAGGCGAGGCAGCGGATGACCGCTTTCCCCCTCTTTCCCTCGCTCCAAAGGTGGCGTAATGCCCTCCCCACGATGACAGTCCATTTCCACGAAGAAGATCTGCCCGACGGTGTCCTCCAAGGCACTGCCCCGCTCGCCGTCGATACTGAGACCATGGGTCTCATCACCCACCGTGATCGCCTCTGCGTCGTGCAGATCAGCGACGGGTCAGGGGATGAGCATCTTGTGCGTTTCTCTCCGGGCAGCGAGTATGATGCGCCCAACCTCTCAGCCATTCTGGCCGATGAAAGCCGGGTAAAGCTCTACCATTTCGCGCGCTTCGACCTTGCCGCGATCCAGTATTATCTGGGCGTCGTGGCAGCGCCCGTGTTCTGCACCAAGATCGCGAGCAAGCTGGTGCGCACCTACACCGATCGCCATGGCCTCAAAAACCTCACTGATGAGCTGCTGGGAGAAAGCATGTCCAAGCAGCAGCAAAGCTCTGACTGGGGCGGGCCGGATTTGAACGAGGCGCAGCGCGATTATGCCGCCTCCGACGTGCGTTACCTCCACCGTCTGCGCGATGAGCTGGTTGTGCGGCTGGAGCGCGAAGGCCGGATGGAGATGGCGCAGAGCTGTTTTGACTTCCTGCCCACGCGCGCCGCGCTCGACATCGCCGGTTGGGACGGGCGCGACATATTCAGCCACAATGAAGGTTTCTACCGCTAGGCCCCGCAGTCGATCATGGTCCTCAAACGCCGCATAGAGACAAGCGAAGCCAAAGCGCTTCGCGGCCGACGCCAGCATTTTGCGGCGCCGGGCGGAAGCCATGACCGTCTGATCGGCTTCCTGGCCCGCGCGCTGCCGATGGGTGTGGGTCTGGTCGCAGCGCTGATGATCATCACGCCCCTGTCACCGCGCGGAGAGGTCAGCTTCCTGCTCGACCGCAACTCCGTCGCTGTGATCGATGAGCGCCTGAGCGTCGACAACGCAATGTATCGCGGGCGCGACAGCAATGGTCGCCCCTTTTCACTGACCGCAGGCGAGGCCGTGCAACGCTCCAGCGCGGAGGGCAAGGTGCGGATGGAAGACCTGATGGCGCAGCTGCTGCTCGAAGATGGTCCGGCGCAATTGCTGGCCGCTGGCGGGGTCTATGACATCAATGAAGAGATTGTTGCGGTCAACGGCGACCTGCAGGTGCGCACCTCTGATGGCTATTCGATGCGGGCAAGCGGGGTCGCGTTCGATCTTGCGAGCCGCACGATGCAAGGCGAGGGCGGTGTTGAAGGCGCAGTGCCAGCCGGCACCTTCTCAGCCGACACGATGCGGGCGGATCTCGACACGCGGACAATTACTCTCGATGGCAATGCCCGGCTGACTATGGTGCCGGGCGATTTGCAGGTGCCGTGAAGGCGTGGCTAAGGACGGACAAATGAGCACTCGGATAACCCTATCGAATATGAGCCGCCTGGCGCTCACCTGGGCCGCAGGCGGCGCGCTGATGGGCGTTGTGATAGCTGGCGGAATGACGCTCAACGCGCAGACCATCGCCTCGCACAACACCCGCGCGCCGGTGTCGTTCGATGCCGGGTCCATCGACTTTGATGACCGCCAGAACCGCGTGGTTCTGACCGGCGGGGTTGTCGTGGAGCAAGCAGGTCTGACCGTGCGCTCGCAGCGTATGCTTGCGAACTACACCGATGATGGCGCGCTCGATGTGCAGCGGATCACCGCCAATGGCTCCGTCGTGGTAACGCGCGGCAATGAACGTGCGAGCGGCGATGTCGCGGTCTATGACTTCAACCGCCGGATCATCACCATGGCCGGCAATGTCGAGCTGCGGCGCGGCGGAGACACGTTGCGCGGCGGGCGCCTTGTCATCGACCTGAGCACGGGCCTCTCGAGCATCGATGGCCGGGCCAGCGGCACTGGCACCACCGGATCAGATGGCCGCGTAACCGGCACTTTTAGCGTGCCGCAGGACTGACGTCTTGCATCTTTTGTTCCGCACCTGCATCCGCAGGCGCGATATCCGCGCTCCGCGAAATCACAGCCAAGTTTGAGATCGCTTCGCGTCAATGTCACGGCAGTCAGAGCGCGACTGCGCGGTCCGCAGCGCTAGCGAAGGACATCTAGCGAGGATCAAGGCGCGGATGCGCCTTCGAAACACTAAAACGCGTTGTCGTGCTTCAGGACCGAGACAGTCGCGAGAACGATCTCGATATCGCGGCGCAGTGACCAGCCCGCGATGTACTCCAGATCCGACTGCAAACGGTCGGTCAGATCCTTCTCTTGCTCGGTCGCGCCGCGATGGCCGCGCACTTGCGCAAGGCCGGTGAGACCCGGTTTTAGGCAGTGACGCTGCCAATATTGCGCGTCGACTTCCCAAAACAGCTTGTCGCCCGCCTGGCTTCCAATCGCATGGGGACGCGGGCCCACCACGGACATCTCTCCGCGCAGCACGTTGAGCAATTGCGGCAGCTCATCAATACTGGTGCGCCGGATGAAGGCTCCGATCTTGGTCACACGATCATCATCGCGCGAAGTGGAACGGCTGCCATGCGCGTCGTTCAGCTCAACCTGCATGGAGCGGAATTTGAGCATGTTGAAGAACTGATTGCCGCGACCCAAGCGCCGCTGAACAAACAGAACGGGCCCGCCATCCTCCCACTTGATCAGCAAAGCTGTGATCAAGAGCAGGGGTGACAATGCAACAAGGGCGCCACCTGCCAGAACCAGATCGAACAGACGCTTCGATATCCGCGAGCGCAGACCCAGCGGCCCGGTCGACACCACCAGAGTGGTGCGGTCGAGATCGTCATAGCGATGCACGCCAAGCGCGCCCAAACTGTGCGCAGGTTCGCTCACGATCTCGCCATAGACGCCTGCGGATTTGAGCAGAAACGCCCAATGTTCACGCCTCTCGCGCGGAGTGGAGACCACGATCTTGTCTTGGTTCTGAAGCAGCTTGCCCAGCCGGTCGAACATGAAGGGATCATGGCTGGTCGGGTCGAGCTGGTATTCCTTGGCGCTGATCTTGACGCCTTCGTCCAGCGTAAACTCTGGGCCACCATCTTCGATGATCAACTGATTGCGGGTGCGCCCACCCCAAAAGCGCTTGATCACCAAGCCAATAAACCAGCGCAAAGCGACAATCGCCACTGCGGACATCAGCAGGCCAAGCGTCACCGACACGCGCGAAAACTCGGCGTTCGACTTGGTGTAGAAGGCGACGAAATTCAGCAAGGCCGCCGAGATCAACAAAGCCGTCAGGGCCCGCTTTGCAGCGAAAACCCAGCTTTCCAAGGCCTTCCCGCCATAGGTTTGATTGTAAAGCGCAATGGTAAAGAACACCGGCAGGATCGTCTGCGCAGCGAGCATATTCCGCGGCAGCCACCAGCCGCCTTCATAGATGAGCCCTGCGAGCGCAAAGGCCAGATGCAGCACGACCGCATCCAGCGCCAGCAACAATGCATACATGCGCAGCCGACGACGCTCCAGCGAGGGGGCAATCGGCTTGGCTTCAGCTGTGGTCTGGGCTGCATCAAGGAGCGGCCCGGTCAACTTGTTCATTCGTACTCGTCTACCCTGTCGCAGGCCCGACCCCAAGGCGCGACTTAAGAAATACCCTCTCTAAGAGGTTACTCGTACTCCTTTACACCCATAAGTCAGATTTTTGCGACTGCGAAATGGAATTCTGTCCGATAATGCTACCGTTTCGCAGCGAATCTAGCGATCTCGGCCAATTCCTGCGCCAGCAATAGCTCTGCACTTTGGCTGTTTGCGAGCAAGCTCTGGTGCAATGCAACAAGCCGGGGGATGAGCCTGTCGAGGCGCCTGTCAGGGCTGCCGCGCTTGATCGGTTTTTGCCAATTGCCAAGTTGTTGGCGGATGTCTCGCTCTTCCTTCCAGAAGATGCCGAGAGCACGCTTCTCTCCTTGGCCGAGCGTGTCATACCGGCCGGAAGGGCCAATTTTGCCGAGGATTTGAGCCAGTTGCGCCGCGCGGCGTTCCAGCGCGAGAAGCAGGCCAACCGGGTTCAAGCCAAGCTCTTTCATCCGCTTCATCTCGCCGCTGAGCTTGCCTAGCTCCCCGCCTAGAACCGCGTTCACGATCGCGCCAAAGCCGTCCTCTTCGGTCGTTGCACCAATCGCCGCGTAATCCTCGACGGTCGCGGACTTGGGCGTTTGGGGCCCGGCATCGAGATAGAGCGCGAGTTTTTCGACTTCGGACTGAGCGAGCCGCACATCGAGCCCTGCCCCGCGCGCGATCCGTTCAGCGAGGTCTCCACCAAGCCTCAACCCAGCGCTGTCCGCCATGGTTCGCACCGAACCAGCTACACTCATCAAATCTGGCGGGTAGAACATCGTGACCAGCGCATCGGACCGCTTTTCGAGCAGTTTGGCGGTGCGCGACTTGTCGGTAGCAGAGGTCGCGACCACTAAGACCGGAGCAGCATCACCCGCGCCGGCATCACCGGTTTCGATCAGCGCCTTCAAAGCGTCATGCGCCTCCTCCCCGCTCGCCCGGACAACGATGTGACGCTTGTCTCCGAACAGGGAGCTTGAGCGCGCTTCGTCGCCCAGGATGGCGGGGTCGCGTTTGATATCGGCGCCCGCCAGTTCGACCCGTTCACCCGCATCAGGGAGTGCTTCTATGACTTTGTCGGCGGCGGCAGAGGCTCCTGCCTCGTCGGGACCGCAAAAGAAGAAGATCGAAGCCTGCGAGGCAGAGCGCGGTAGGCCGCGGGCAAATTCCCCGTGCTTGGCTTTCATTGCCCTACCTGTTCGCGTCCCGCCTCTCTCAGGGTGAGGGCGATCCGGCGGGTCATGCGGTCGGCGACTTCTTCGGAGAGATTTTCCAAAGCGCGCTGCTCGGCGGCAATGGTTGCATATTCGCTGGAGACCACATCGATCCCGGCGTCGGAACCGGCGGTCGCATCGAGCAGGATCTCACCCGTCGTCAGGTCGATCAGCTGATAACGCGCCCGCAAAATGCGCCGTTCGCGGCTGATCGTGTCATCGTTGAGGACGCCCAAGGCCTCGAGCGCATCGTCCAGCCGCACATCAAGCCGGTAGCGCGGCGTGGCCTCACCGGCTGCGCCCAGTCGATCTTGCAGAGCGTTGCGCACCAGCCAGCCGTCGCGCCCCGGAATGGGCGGCACATCAATCGCCGCCAGACCTTGCGCCACACCGCTCGACGCGCCGCCAGCATACATGGGCTGAAGGCCACATGCTGAGAGCGCGAAAAGCGCAAGTGAGGCGAGTATTGCACGCATTACGTAACGATGTTCACCAAGCGGTCGGGCACCACGATCACCTTTCGGATGTCTTTGCCGTCAATCGAACGCTGGACCTTCTCGCTCGCAAGCGCAAGCGCTTCCAAGTCCTCTTTCGACGCCCCCTTGGGCGCGGTCAGCGTGTCGCGCAGCTTGCCCATATGCTGGACGGCAATCGTGACTTCGTCTTCGACCAGCATTGCCTCGTCATGCTCGGGCCATGCGGCGTCAGCGATCAAGGAGGTCGCCCCCATCTTGGCATAGGCCTCTTCCGCGAGGTGCGGCATCATCGGTGAAATAAGGTGCAGGATGGTGCGGATCGCGAAGTTGCGGCTCTCACTCGGAGCGGCCTTTTCAGCGGCTCCGGTCAGCTCATAGATGCGCGCGACCGCTTTATTAAAGCTGAGCGCTTCGATATCTTGGGCCACTGCAACGATAGCCTGGTGGGCCTTGCGGGCGAGATCCTTGTCTTCACCGGTCGCGTCCGCATCAAGCTGGCCGAACAGGCGCCACAACCTTTGAACAAATCGCCAGCAGCCTTCGATCCCGGCCTCTGACCACGGCAGGTCGCGTTCGGGCGGGCTGTCGGAGAGCATGAACCAGCGCACGGCGTCTGCGCCGTAATTTGCGATGATGTTGTCTGGGTCGACGACGTTCTTCTTCGACTTGGACATCTTGACGACGCGACCCGCGGTGACCGGCGCTCCGTCCTCAATCGTCACCCAGTCCGCGCCATCCTTGCGGACTTCATCGGGGCTCAGCCAGCTGCCATCGCCAAGGCTGTAGGTCTCATGCGTAACCATGCCTTGGGTGAAGAGCGAGGCGAAGGGCTCCTTCACGTCAAACTTGCCGATATGGGCCAGAGCCCGCGTCCAGAAGCGCGCGTAGAGCAAGTGCAGGATCGCATGCTCGATCCCGCCAATGTAGTGCTCAACCGGCATCCACTTTGCGATTTCCGCCGGGTCAAAGGGCGCGTCCGCGGGCTGCGAGGCGAAGCGCAGGAAATACCACGAGGAATTGGTGAAAGTGTCGAGCGTATCGGTCTCGCGCACGGCGTCGCGCCCGCATTTGGGACACGCGCAGTGCTTCCAGGTCTCGTGCCGCTCAAGCGGATTGCCCGGCGTCTCGAAATCGACGTCGTCGGGCAGCGTCACGGGCAGCTGGTCTTTGGGCACGGGCACAATGCCGCACGTATCGCAGTGGATGAACGGGATCGGCGTGCCCCAATAACGCTGGCGCGAAATGCCCCAATCGCGCAGGCGCCAAACGGTGCTGCCCTTACCCCAGCCACCTTGTTCGGCGCGGGCGATGACATCGGCCTTGGCGTCCGCCACGCTCTTGCCGTCGAGGAAGTCGGAGTTGACGATCACGCCATCGCCGGACTCGGCCTCATCGCCCATTGGAGCGTCGGCTTCGGCGATGTCTTTGGCGACGACGCGGGTGATGGGAAGCTCGTATTTGGTTGCGAATTCAAAGTCGCGCTGGTCATGACCGGGCACACCCATGACCGCGCCGGTGCCGTAATCCATCAGCACAAAGTTCGCGATGAACACGGGCATTGGCTCGCCCGTGAAGGGGTGTTTGGCTGTGATGCCGGTGTCGAAGCCCAGCTTCTCCGCCGTCTCCAAAGCCGCGGCCGTTGTGCCGCCGCGCTTGCACTCTTCGATGAAAGCCTGGACTTGCGCGTCGCTCGCTAAACCTTGCGCGATCGGGTGATCGGCAGCGATGGCGCAGAAACTCGCCCCAAAGATCGTGTCGGGACGCGTGGTATAGACCGGCAGTTTCTCGCCGTTCGAAAGCTCAAAGCTGAATTCGAGCCCTTGCGACTTGCCGATCCAGTTTTCCTGCATCAACCGGACTTTTTCAGGCCAGTCCTTCAGCTCGCCCAGACCTTCGAGCAGATCGTCGGCAAAGTCGGTGATCTTGAGGAACCACTGGTCGAGCTTGCGCTTTTCGACCTCGGCCCCGGAACGCCAGCCCTTGCCGTCAATCACCTGCTCATTGGCGAGCACGGTCAGGTCGACCGGATCCCAGTTCACCTCGGATGAGCGGCGATAGACGAGGCCTGCCTCGTACATGTCGAGGAACAGCGCCTGTTCGTGGCCGCAATATTCAGGATCGCAGGTGGCAAACTCGCGCGTCCAGTCGAGCGCAAAACCAATACCCTTGAGCTGCTTCTTCATCGCCTCAATATTGGCGTAGGTCCATTCGCCCGGATGGACCTTCTTCTCCATCGCGGCGTTTTCCGCTGGCATCCCGAAAGCGTCCCAGCCCATCGGGTGGAGCACTTCAGCCCCTTGCATCTTCTTGTAGCGCGCCAGCACGTCGCCCATCGTGTAATTGCGCACATGGCCCATGTGAATGCGCCCCGACGGGTAGGGGAACATCTCAAGGATATAGCTTTTGGGCTTATCGCTGTTCGAATCAGCGGTGAAGGTTCCGGCCTCTTCCCAAGCGCGCTGCCAGCGCGAATCGGATGTGCGGGGATCGTACCGGTCCGAGGGCCCCTCAGACGGATCGAATCGAGTGTCAGTCATTGAATGCTCGCTAATGCCACTACGCCTGAGCGCAATAGGTAGCGCAAGAAATAGCGCTCAGGCGCAAGGTTAGTTCGAAAGGGCTTTGCGTCGCAGATCGCGTGCCTTGGTCAGAATAATGTCCTCGAGCCGCTGGACAGTCGCAGCCTGAACCGGTGCATCGACCCAGCCATTTCCTTGCGCGACCTGACGATTGGCAGAGACGCGCAGGGCATCAGCGCGCAGATCCTGATCGAGGATCGTGACCGTCACCTTCACCCGCTCATTCGGGTTGGACGGATTGGCGTACCAGTCGGTAACGATAACGCCGCCCGAACTGTCCGCCGACGCCAGTGGAGCAAAGCTCAACGTCTCAAGCGCGCCGCGCCAAAGGTATGCGTTGACCCCGATCGTGTTGACTTGCGCAGCGGCAAGCTCAGTCGTGGGACGCTCATTCCCTCCGCAAGCGGCAAGGAGTCCCAGCGCGCCGATGACGGCGGTGAAACGAACTGGATGCGAAATGGCGGTTTTGGCGCGTGACACTGAGAAGTACCTATCCCTCGATTGACCTGTTTTGTGCTCTATACCCACCTCAACTCGCGCGGCAAGACCGCTGACGCATCAGACAGGGGAGCACGTTATTCGCTCCGATGTGCCTGATCCGAATGTATGGCGGCTGAATTTAGGCCGATCCGCCTGGACATATGTGTGCTGAGCGCAACAGGTTTTGTCCGAAGGCTGGACAGGTCTGGAGAGACCATTGCGTACACGACTGTAACGGACCTATCGTTTTTCATGTATAGATACCGAGTCGCGGGCAACTTTTGATCGCTACAGGCCTTGTTCAGGCGCAATTTGGTTCTTGTCGCATAATGTGGGCGAGAACGAATCGGCGCTTTTGATTGGGGCGCAGATGACAAAGGCGCAGAGCGAAAGTTTGAGCCGGGATCGGTCACTAGGTAAAGGAAAGGTGGCAATGAAACGTACAGCCCATCAGACAGCGAAAGAGCAGCGCAAGCTGTCGCTGCGTGGTGCGCTTGTCGTTGGCGCTGCTACCTTGCTTGCTCTGCCAAGCGCAGGCCTCGCCGTTGTTGGCCTTGCTTCTGACAACTCACTTAGTGAAGATGCAAGCGCGTTTGATTTCTTCACACCTGCATCCGTTGATCCTGATCTCGCTGCCCGCGTTGCGGAAAAAGCGCGTGAACGGGGCATCCGTTTCACGCAGGTTGGCACGTCGGCTGACACAGACCGTACCGTGACCGTCGCGGTGCGCGTCGATGACAACATTGCGCAATCCTTCTCCGCTCGCGCAGCGGCTGAAGCAGTGCCCGGACTGGGCAATGGCATTGCCGGCCTTCAGGCCAGCCGCTTCAACCTCGGCACTGCGCGTGGCTACCAGAGCTTTGCACGCACGCAATCGACCGAAACGCCCATTTCTGGACGCACGGTGAAACTCGACGGGTTGAGCAACCTGACGATGCCAGACCTTGCCGACTTCGAACCTTCGCGGCCCACCCGCGAAGATCAACCCAGCCGCCTGCAGCCGCGCATTGAGCTTGGCGACGAAGCGATTGCCGGTCGTTCCGCCAACACGCTCGATTCGATTGGATCGCAGACTGTCGACGTTGGCGGCGCTTTCAGCCTTTCGCCGAACCTCGATGTGACAGCCGGTGTGCGCTACTCGCAAGAACGCCAGCGGCTCGATCCGCTGACCAACTCGGTACAAGACAGCCAAGCTGTCTATGTCGGTACGCAAATCCGCTTCTGATTGGCCAGATTGATTGGGACGCTTAAGGTGTCTTGGCGTCCGCATCCCCTTTCCTCATCATCCGATAGTATAGGTTGACCCTGTCAGCCCCGCCTCCCTATGCGTTGACGTAACGGAAAGCGCGCACTGCAACGCGATTCCAGCATCCACGTCGATTACAGATCAGGGAGTTTGAATATGGGCAAGGTCGCCATCGTCACCGGGGGCACGCGCGGAATTGGTGCAGCGATTTGCAACAGGCTCAAACGTCAAGGCCACACCGTCATCGCCAATTACGGCGGCAATGATGAAGCGGCCGCAGCCTTCACTCAGCAAACCGGCATCCCCTCTTACAAATGGGATGTGGGCGATCACGAAGCGTGCCTGGAAGGCTGCGCCAAGGTCGCTGAAGAGCACGGAGATGTCGATATCGTCGTCAATAATGCCGGCATCACGCGCGATGGAACGCTCCATAAGATGAGCTTTGAGGACTGGAACGATGTCATGCGCATCAACCTGGGCGGGTGCTTCAATATGGCCAAAGCCACCTTCCCCGGCATGCGCGAGCGCGGCTGGGGGCGGATCGTTAATATCGGCTCGATCAATGGGCAGGCCGGGCAATACGGCCAAGTCAATTACGCGGCCGCCAAGTCGGGCATTCACGGCTTCACGAAAGCTCTCGCCCAAGAAGGCGCAAAGTTCGGCGTCACCGTCAACGCCATCGCACCTGGCTATATCGACACCGACATGGTCGCCGCCGTGCCCGAACCCGTACTGGAGAAGATCGTTGCCAAGATCCCGGTCGGCCGGTTGGGTCAGGCCGAAGAAATCGCGCGCGGTGTGACCTTCTTCACTTCTGAGAACGGTGCCTTCACGACCGGCTCAACCATGAGCATCAATGGCGGGCAGCACATGTACTAGCGCAGCCTCCACTTCGACCGACCGGTCAGTTTCTGCGGCCAATAGCAGGTTTGTTGGAAACCATTTGTTAAGCACAGTCAGCTAGTTTTGCTTAGGAATGCTCGCGAGGGGTTTGATAACCCTTTTCACATGCGTGCATTCAAAAAGGCAATGGGACCGGCTCTCACAGGGAGCCGATGGGAAATGGAGCTGCGCGATGAGCGAGCACGGCACAATGGCGGGCAATGCCGCTTCTGAAGGCACGGAGACGCATTACGCGCAGCGCGCCGCAATGGTGCTGCGCCGCGCAAAGATGGTGTGCCAAAGCGGCGAGTATCTCTGCCTGATCCGCGACGTTGCCGAGAAGGGCATTGGGCTTGGCTTTCTGCATGACGTGCCGCCTGAACCGCGCACTTTCCTGCAACTGGCGAACGATCTGACCTTCCCGATTGAGCGTATGTGGACCGGTGAGCGTCAGGCCGGATACCGCTTTGCCAGCGTGATTTCACTCGACGATTTTCTCACGGATGAGCAGCCCCGCACCGTGCGCCCGATCCGCCTCAACGTGCCCGGCATTGCGCGGCTGCGCGATGGACGTAAAGTGACCGACGGGCGCTTGCTCGACATCTCCTGCGAAGGCGCAAAGATCGCAAGCCCAGCCGAATTGCGCATCGGCGCGCTGATGAGTTTTGAGCTCGACGGATTGCCGACGCAACTGGCGCAGGTGCGCTGGTCCAGAAAAGGCCGCCACGGCATCAAATTCCAGCACCCGGTCGAAACCGAAGAACTAGCCCTGTGCGCAATGCACTTGCAGCCCTTCTCAGCCGGACGCTCAGGCGGTTTCTCGAAGCTGCTCGCGAAGGCGCGCGCGGCCTAGGGCTTCAGTCGATCATATAGGCGACGACTTTCCAGACGCCGCCGACCTTCTCCAGCGTCACCCGCTCAGTGACCCCTTTGCGTGTGGCAAAGTCGGTGCGGAACACCATTACAACATAGCCTTCAGGCGGCGCATGGACATATTGCGCTTCAAGCGTCTCGCGCGTCACAACGCCTCCCAACGGCACCCGCGCTTGCAATGACGCATCTCGTCAAGTTTGGAACGTGTTCAGCTCCTGAAAGGCTGGGCCTGTTGCGTCGAAACTCGCCTGCCAGTCGGATCGGTCGACAAATGCCAGCCATTCCAGCGCGGCCCGCTCAAATTCATTGAGCTGCACGACCTCAATAGGCGTTGCACGATCGCCCGGGGAGCGCTCTTGCGGGACCAGTAAAGCAGCGGCCAGAATTGCACTCAACATCATTCCTATTCCTCCTATCCAAAGCGCCCGCCGAATGGGGGCAGTGGTGGAAGGAGATTCAGGATCGGCCGCGCTCAACGCATCCCAAATTTTCGTGTCTACTGCATTTTTGTGGCCTGGATGCTCATGCTCAAGCAACAGCCGCGCGGCTTCGCGACTGGAGGTCACATCGAGCTTGCGGCGGGCTGTTCGCAGGCGCTCGTTGATCGTGTGCACCGAGCGCCCCAAAGCGCTCGCCGCTGACTTTGCATCATGCCCGCGCACGATGAGGCGGAGCGTCTCCTTCTCCTTGTCCGACAGCGCTTTGATGCCCTCACTCATGGATCGAAAGCTAGAGTGTCAGTCGAGAGAGACCACCCCAAATTTCTTGTTGGATGCCATGGCGGGGCCGCGCGATGTCGATTAAGAGCCTGTCTATGCCGCAAATCCCGCCAAACCTCTCCACCGCCGAAGTGAGCGCCATCGTCGAAATGGCACTGAGCGATCATGTGAGCTTCACGCAGATCGAGCGGGAGTTCGGACTGGCGGAGAAAGACGTGAAGGCGCTGATGCGCGGTGAGCTAAAGTCGGGCAGCTACCGTGCCTGGCGCAAGCGCGTGCGGACCTTCTCAGACCGGCGGGAGCACTACAAGTGAGCGAACCTGCCGAACCACCGGCCTATCACCCGCCGGTAAAACGCTCGATCGCGATTGCCGGACACAAGACTTCGATCAGTCTGGAGCCGATGTTCTGGGACATGCTGCGCAAGGCGGCAGAGGAACGGGAGCTGCCCGTCAGCGCTCTTGTCGCCAAGATCGACGCAGAGCGGATCAAGGCGGAGACGCCGCCCGGCCTGGCCAGTGCGATCCGGGTCTGGCTCGTAAGTCAGTCCAAATAGGAATAGCCACCGAGACGCTTTCGCTTGGGTTTCGCCGAAAATCGTGAGGGTCCGGCACCCGGCGCGCAGCGACCTTTCTGGGTCGTGAGCACCGGAAGGCCGGAGCAGCGCGATTTGCAGGCCAACCCAAGGGGAAGCCCCGCTCTAAGCCCCAACCTCTAGTCGTCGCCGACGCGTTCGATATTGGCACCGACCAACTGCAACTTCTCCTCCAACCGCTCATAGCCGCGGTCGAGGTGATAAATCCGGCGCACCGTTGTCTCACCCTCTGCAGCGAGAGCGGCGATGATCAGGCTCATCGAAGCGCGCAGGTCCGTTGCCATGACTTCTGCGCCGGTGAGGTCAGCAGGGCCTTTGACGATGGCGGTGCGTCCTTCGGTAGAAATATCCGCCCCCATACGAGCCAATTCCGGCACGTGCATGAAGCGGTTCTCGAAGATCGTCTCTTTGAGCACGCTGGCCCCGTCCGCCTTGCAAAGAAGGCTCATCAACTGCGCCTGCATATCGGTGGCGAGGCCCGGAAACGGAGCGGTGGTGAGGTCAACAGGCTTGAGCACTCCATTGGCCGCGATGTTCACGCCCTTTTTGTCCTCGGTCACTTCCACGCCGATATTGCGCAGGGCTGCAAGGGTGGAGACCATATCCTCCGCGCTCGCCCCTTCAAGCCGCACTTCGCCGCCCGTGATCGCCGCGGCGCAGGCATAGGAGCCAGCCTCGATCCGGTCGGCCATTACCTTGTAGGTTGCGCCGTTGAGACGCTTCACGCCGTGGATCGTAAGGTCGGAGGAGCCAATCCCCTCAATCTCTGCGCCCATCGCGGTGAGCAGGTTGCACAGATCGACAATCTCCGGCTCCCGCGCGGCACCCGTCAGGCGGCTCGTGCCATTGGCGAGGACCGCTGCCATCACCGCGTTCTCGGTCGCTCCGACAGAGACGACGGGGAAGTCGAAGTCGCCGCCCGGAAGACCGCCATCGGGCGCGATCGCCTTAACGTAGCCCTGGGCGAGCTCAATCTCCGCGCCAAACGCCTCCAGCGCCTTCAAGTGCAGGTCGATAGGCCGGTTCCCAATCGCACAGCCGCCGGGCATCGACACCGTTGCCTCGCCCGCACGCGCCAGCATGGGGCCGAGTACAAGGATCGAGGCGCGCATTTTGCGGACCAGATCATAGGGCGCAACGTTCGAAGTAATGCGCGCCGCCTGATAGGTTACGACTCTGCCGAAATCTTCCGGGCGGTTATTGCCCTGGATGCTGACGGTCACTCCAAACTGGCCCATCAGATGCTGGAACCCGTCAATATCAGCAAGACGCGGCAGGTTGCGCAGCGTCACCGGCTCTTCGGTCAGGAGTGCGCAAGGGATCAGCGTGAGAGCCGCATTCTTAGCGCCAGAAATCGGAATAGTGCCTGACAGCCGATTGCCGCCACGAATGATTAGCTTGTCCATGTTCCCTGCATTAGCGAAACGGTCAAAGCGCGCAACATTGACCTTGCGCAGCGGACAAGGCACGGCTTTGCGCACCGCCTAATGACGATTGAAGGTACGACAACAATGAGCCTCAAACCGATCAAGAAAGCCGTCTTCCCTGTTGCAGGTCTGGGCACCCGTTTCTTGCCCGCGACCAAGGCTATTCCCAAAGAGCTGCTGCCCATCGTCGACCGGCCTTTGATCCAATACGCCGTGGACGAAGCGCGCGAGGCGGGGATCGAGCAGATGATCTTCGTCACGGGCCGGGGCAAGAGCGCCATCGTCGAACATTTCGACGTCGCTTACGAGCTTGAAGCCACCATGAGCGAGCGGGGCAAGGACATGTCCGTGCTCGACCCAACCCGCGCAACTCCCGGCGATATCATCACCGTGCGCCAACAGGTGCCGATGGGACTTGGACACGCAATCTGGTGTGCGCGGGCGATTGTGGGCGATGAACCCTTTGCGATTTTCCTGCCGGACGAATTGATGATTGGGAAGAAAGGCGGGTCGGGTTGCATGAAGCAGATGGTCGATGCCTACAATCAAACCGGCGGCAATCTCATCAGCGTGCTCGAAGTGCCGATGGAGGAGGTCTCCAGCTACGGGGTGATCGATCCCGGCGCGGCTAACGGCGCGCTGACCGAGGTAAAGGGCCTGGTTGAGAAGCCCCCTGTGGCCGAGGCACCATCGAACAAGATTATCTCAGGCCGCTACATCCTCCAGCCAGAAGTGATGCGGACGCTCGAAAACCAGGGCAAGGGCGCTGGTGGAGAGATCCAACTCACCGATGCGATGGCGCGGATGATCGGGACCCAGCCGTTCCACGCCGTGACCTTTGATGGCAATCGCTATGATTGCGGCAGCAAGCTGGGCTTTGTCGAAGCGACGCTGGCATTGGCTTTGGAGCGCGAGGATATGGGCGACGAAGTGCGCGCCATGGCCCAGAGGCTCCTGAAGTAGCGCTCCTGCTCGGATGAAGAAAAAAGGGGGCCGCGAAACGCAGCCCCCTTCCTTTTGTTGAGCGACATATCCGTCGCGCTATTCAGCTGCCTCTTCGCTGTCGCCTTCGAGGCGCTCTTGTGCCTCTTCGACCTGCTCAGAGACTTCGGCGATGACATCGACCAGCGACTTGTCATTGGCCGCGTCGGTCACGCTGTCTGCGGCGCCTTTGGCGAGGCCTCCGATGGAGGAACCGTCCAGACCCAACTCCTTCATCAGCCCGTCGAGCACCGGCGCCTGTGCGCGGTAGGCGAGGGCTGCGGAGACTGCATCAGTCGCCAGGTTTCCCGAGCCTCCGCCCGACACCGCAGGCGCGCCGGAGCTGCCCCCGCCATTCTGGGTAAGCCCGTCGACCTGGACGATCTTGATCGAGTCAATCGCCTCCATCGGCTTGGCGCTTTCCTTGATGACCTCAGGCAGGACTTTGAGCAGAGCAAGCTTGGTCTGGAGGCTGATCTGATCCATTGAGAGGATGTTCGCTGCCTCATTGACCGCTTGCTGACCGGCGGCTTCCACTTCGAAGCGCACACGGTCGGCTTCGGCGCGCAGGATCTCGGCATCCGCCTCACCCTTGGCTTCAAGCCTTGAGGCTTCCGCGCGGTTGAGCGCTGCGTCTTTCTCCGCCTCGGCCTCGACTTTGACCTGGATCGCTTCACGTTCAGCCTGCTTGGCTGCTTCGATCAGTTCGATCTTCTTCTGACGCTCAGCGATTTCGCTCTCACGAGACGTCGTGACTTGCTCCTCAGCCGTCACAGCCAGAGCGCGAGCCGCGTCGGCTTCCGCCTTGGCCTGGCTTTCCTCACGCGACTTGTTCTGAACCGCGATCTGCTGTTCCTGCCGAGCGATTTCGAGCGCGCGCTGCTGGTCGATCCGCGCCTCTTCGACGAGCCGGTCGGCCTCGATCTGCTGCGCGTCGACCTGCTTCTTCGCCTCAATCCGCGCCGCATCGGCTTCGCGCTGACGCTCGGCCTGTTCGCGGGCGATTTCAGACGTTTGCGAAGCGCGCCGCACTTCAACCTCACGCTCCTGCTGGAGGCGGGCATATTCGGTGTCACGGCCGATTTCGAAGGAGCGTTGATCGGCTTCGAGGTTCTTCGATTCCATCTGAACGCGCGTGTCCTGCTCGATATCGTTGCGCAGTTTCTTGCGCGCCTCGATTTGCTCGGTCAGCTTGGTCAGACCTTCAGCGTCAAACGCATTGTTGGCGTTGAAGTGCTCAATCGAAGTCTGGTCGAGCCCGGTCAGCGAAACCGATTCCAGCTCCAGACCGTTCATCGCAAGGTCGTTGGATGACACTTGCTGCACCTTCTGAACAAAGTCAGCACGCTGCTCGTGCAGTTCGTTCATGCTCATGCCCGCAGCCACAGAGCGCAGCGCGTCGACGAATTTACCTTCGACGAGGTCTTTGAGCATCTCTGGTTGCATCGTGCGCTGACCAAGGGTCTGCGCCGCCATCGCAATCGCGCCTGCATCGGGACGCACGCGGACATAGAATTCCGCCTTCACGTCGATCCGGAGACGGTCGAGCGTGATGAGCGCTTCGCTATCACGGCGAACGACCGGCAGCACCAGCGTGTTCATATTGACGGGCATGGTCTCGTGAAACACCGGCAGCACCAAGGCGCCGCCATTCATCACGACTTTCTCGCCACCCACACCTGTCCGGACGAAGGCGATTTCCTTCGATGCGCGGCGGTAAAGGCTGGTTAGAACGATGAAAATGACCAGCAGGACCGCAAAGGCGAGACCCACCCAAATCGCAATTTCAATCAGATTTTCCATTCTTCCTCCTGTTTACTTATGGACGGATCAGCGCGCGCTTTCGGGGACGCACGCCGCTCCGGGTTGGCTCATTTCAAAGCCAGCAATGGGTTTTCGTATCGCACGCCGTAGAAGGTCTGTCCCTCTCGGCGGACCAACATCACGGTTTCGCCTTCGACCAGCTCGGCCTCGGGGTCCTGCGGCTCGACCATCACGAAATGCGGATGGCCGTGACGGTCGATGACTTTGGAACGCGCAGGCGAACCAGCTTTGGCAGTGCCAAGCTGAATTTCGGCATCGCGCCGCACCAGACTGTCGAGCCCAACCGCGCTCGTCTCATCCTTGGGCAGCAGCCGCTCCAGAGGACGCGTGAGCATCCCTGTCACTGGCAGCGCAGCGGCCCCGGCAACCAAGCCTGCCAGCCAGATCGGAGCAGGTGCGTTGACGGTGGCGACCAGCGTTTGCTGCAAAGCGACGCCAATCGCGGCAAAGACGAACAGCAAGATCGCCAGCCAGATCAGGAATGGCACTCGGCCGATCCCCATCAGGGTCATCAGCGCCTCAAAGAAGCCGCTGGGTTCAAGCGCCTCCGCTCCATCAAAATCTGCATCCAGATCAATGTCCGCATCCGCACCGTCAAACATATCGCCCATGCCGATCACTTGCGCGACCGCGATAAAGACCAGCAGGACCGCCGCGGCAGCAAAAGGCAGATTGTGTGCTTCAAGCAAAGTCATGTGATCCCCCCCTTCTTAGCGCGAGCAGAGCGCTCAAACGGTCACCCGCCGCAAAGTCTGCAACGAAGTGTTTCCAAGTTTTTCCCATGAATGTGGGATTAACACAAAACCCGTCATTTGGGTAGCAAAATCGGCAATTTTGACCGCAAAATCGAACTGGCCTTTATACTTGAATTACAAGACCTTGAATCCGAAAAAGGACTCCCCATATTGGGGGCTTAGGTGGCCGATATTTTGAGCGGTAAAGTCTTCAATCCGCCCACAAAAGTGGAGCTCGACCGCGCCGGTTCGCCCGCCAACTCCACAACCTCCAACCGATCCAGCAAAGCCTCGAACAGGATGCGAATCTGCAACCGTGCGAGATGCAGGCCGAGGCACTGATGCGCGCCCGCTCCGAACGCCATATGGCGGTTGGGAGAGCGGCTAGCATCAAAGTCGCGCGGGTTCTCGAATTGGGCTGGATCGTGATTGGCGGCGACGTAGTTGATCATCATCCAGTCGCCTTGCTTGATCAGCTGACCGCCAATCTCAACATCCTGCGCCGCGGTGCGCATGAAGTGCTGCACAGCGGTCGTCCAGCGGATCGCCTCTTCGACCAGACCCGGCAGCAGCGAGCGGTCGGCCTTGACCCGCGCAAACTGCTCCGGATCGCGCGCCAGAGCCAGCATCGCGCCGGACATGGTCGCCGAGGTCGTGTCATGACCTGCTGCGGCCATGATGATGTAATAGCCCGCCATATCGCGGTCGGGCAGCGGCTCTCCATCAACCTTCGCATTGGCAATGACGCTGGCGACATCATCGGTTGGATTGGCACGGCGCTCTGCTGCGATCCCAGCAAAGTAATCCTCAAAGCTCTTCACCGCGCCTGAGACCAGCTGGAGGATCTGTTCCGGCGTCATATTCTCCATGCCACTGCCGGACAGGTCTTTGTCCTGCCCACCGAACATCTGCTGGGTCAGCATCAGCATCCGACCCTCATCCTCCTTGGGAATGCCCAGGATCTGCATAATCACATGAAGCGGCATGGGCGCGGCCACGTCTTTCACAAAGTCGACGTCCGGGCCGTTCGCAATCATCCCCTCAACCAGCGTGTCGGCGAGCGCGCGAATCTCATCTTCCATCAGCTTGAGGTTGCGCGGCATGAACCAGTCTTGGGTCAGCTTGCGATATTTCGGGTGGATCGGTGCATCGAAGACCACCAGCGAATCCACCAGCATGTTGGAGCCGGTCGCCGCGCGCGAAAACGCAGTAGCCTCGCGCGTCGCAAAAACCACCGGCTTGGGATTGTTTAGGAAGGTCGAGTTGTCCTTCGAAATCCGCATCACGTCATCATAGCGGGTGATCAACCAGAAGGGCTCGAAGCTATCGTCATCGGCGACGACTTTGGCGACGGGGCTTTCCTCGCGCAGGCGATCAAACGTATCGAGCAACCCGTTCCACTCAGCATAGCTCTCCGGCGCAATGACTTGGCGGGCGACCTCGCTGGGGAGCGTGGCAGGCTTGCTCACGCGGCACCCTCTTTCGCTTTGGCTTCAAATTCATCGCGCAGCTCGCGCTTATAGAGCTTGCCATTGGCCTCGCGCGGGAGTTCGGGGCGGAAGTCGAATAGTTTGGGCATCTTGATCCGCGCCAGAGTGGGCTCGAGGAACTCGCGCAGTTCTGCCTCCAGCGCGTCGCCAGCATCACCCATATCGATGGGCTGGACGACCGCGACAACCTTCTCACCAAGATCGGGGCACGGTGCGCCAATGACTGCGGCGTCCATCACCTTGTCATGGGTCACGAGCAGGTTCTCAATCTCCTGCGGGTAGATGTTGACCCCGCCAGAGATGATCATGTGGCTCTTCCGGTCGGTGAGGTAGAGGAAGCCGTCCTCATCGACATGGCCGATATCGCCCAATGTCATCCACCCCTTGGGATGCATCGCGTCGGCGGTCTTCTCGGGGTCGTTGTGATAGGTTGGCAGAAGCTCATTCTCGAAGAAGATGAGGCCGTCCTGACCCGCTGGCACCTCTTCCCCCTCGCCATCGCAGATGTGGAGCTTGCCGTAGATCGCGGGGCCAACACTGCCGGGATGGGTGAGCCATTCGGGCGACTTCACCAGCGTCATCCCGATGCCTTCGCTGCCCGCATAATATTCGTTCACGATCGGCCCCCACCACTCGATCATTTCGCGCTTGATCGGCACGGGACACGGAGCAGCCGCATGCAGCGCGCGCTGATGGCTCGAGAGGTCGTACTTAGTGCGCTCCGCCGGATCGAGCTTAAGGAAACGCACAAAGTGCGTGGGCACCCATTGGCTGTCAGTGACTTTGTAATCCTGGATCGCTTTCAGAGCGGCCTCGGGCTCAAACTTCTCCATCATCACGACCGTGCCGCCTAGCCGGTGCACGGTCGAAGCCCAGCCAATCGGCGCTGCGTGATAGAGCGGCGCAGGGGAAAGGTAGACCATCGAACCATCAGCCGGCATCCCCGCCCCCATCATCGCAAGCGCCATCAGCGCATTTGGGGCTTGCGGATCGGGATCTTCGGGGGAAGCTGGGCGGATGCCCTTGGGACGGCCCGTCGTGCCTGAGGAATAGAGCATGGTTAGACCCGCGCTCTGGTCAGCGATTGGGTCAGATGGCTGCTCGGCGAGGGCAGCGGCAAAGTCCTCATCTCCGGCCCCATCAGCAAGCAGCATCGCAAGGTCAGGCATTCCGCCCCTGATCCCGCCCAGCACTCCGTCGAATTTGGGCGAGGTGATCAGCAGCTTCGCCTCGGCGTCTTTGAGGATATAGGAAATCTCCGGCGCGGTCAGCCGGGTCGAGATTGGCACCAACATCGTACCAGCGCGCTGCGAGCCCCAGATGATCGGCCAGAAGTCGATCCGGTTTTCAAGCAGAACGCCAAAGGCGTCGCCTTCCCCCAGGCCGCGCGCGCGAAGCAGATGGGCGAAGCGGTTGGCTGCCTCATCCATCTCACGGAAAGTCATTTGCTGACCGGTCTCTGCGACGATCACAGCGGGTTGGTCAGGACGGCTCGCGGCGTGCGCGATTGGGTGCATGCTCATTGGTCTCTCCCTGCCAGTCTGATCCATGCGGAGGCATCAGACTGCTCTCTTCCAGTTGCAAAGGGAGACTAACGTCGCGAGCGGCGGGCTCAAGCGAATTCATGCGGGAACATTTCGCTGGTCCAAAAGTTCAAAAAAGCGGTTCGCAGAAAAAAGGCGGCGGGAAAACCCGCCGCCTATACTCGGACACCCTCTCCAATGTCCGACCCGCTCGTAGGCGGGTAAACTGTCTCAGACGGCGTTACGACCCTTCGGTCTCTTCAACGTCTGCCCCAACACGGCGCCGTCCCGGCAGCATGTCGGCTTGGCTCTCTTCAACGTCGACCGCCTGAGCGGCCAGTTCGGCGATTTGAACCTGTGTCTCGCGCTCTACCATATAGGGAATTGGATCGACTGCAACCCCATCGACGCGAACTTCGTAATGAAGGTGCGGCCCAGTCGACCAACCGGTCGAGCCAACATACCCAATTACTTCACCTTTTTCGACCCGCTCGCCCGCTGAAACCGTCATCCGGGAGAGGTGCGCATAGCGGGTTTCCAGCTCCGCGCCGTGATCAATTTTGATGTAGAGGCCATATCCGCGTCCTGCGCGGGCCAAGGTCACGATGCCATCGGCTGTTGCACGAACCGGCGTGCCGGTTGGAGCAGCAAGGTCAACGCCCTTATGAGGCCGGCGCCCACCGCGGACCGGGTGAATGCGCATGCCAAAGGGGCTCGAAATACGGACATAGTCGGTCGGAACCATTGACGGAATCGACACGGCAGAGCGTTCAAACACCGGAGGTGCTAGACCCATGTCAACCGCAGGTGCGCTATCGAGCGAGGACCAACTCGCAAAAAGTTCGCGGAAACGCACATCGCCATCAGCGAGCGTATCATCGTTCGTCTCACGCAGTGGCTCAGCCATATCGGCGGCCGCAGCGGTGGAATTGGCGTTGGTGTTGGCGAGAGCGGGATGCGCGGCCACAAGCGTCACAGCCGCAGCAAGCGCAGCGGTAAGCTTGGAGAAGGGACGCTTAAAGCGCGAAAACATTTGGACCCGGTCCTGACTGGCAAATCTGCCAATAATCTGTTTGGTCGCCTGCGCTTGTTCTATCGATTGAGCTCTATGCGGCTCTTATGCGCAGTGCGATTTCTTGCCCGGTACTCTCATTAGCCGGACGGTGCGTGATCGTTGGTATGGCTGCGATTCTTTAGATCGCAACATTTTCATAAAAGTCCCGCGACAAACCGGCTGCAAGACGCGCTGAGTCGTTGAATGGCGGCTTAACGGGGCCTCGGAAGTGAATACGAACCAAACGTTTCCACATGGTTACCGGATCGTTACCAGAAGCCTCACAGATTCGCAGAAAGTGCTTGGTGCCAAAGCCCACATGGCGAATTTCGTCGTCAAGTATGCGGGCCAATATGCGCGATCCGTGCTCGTCTCCGGCGGCCTTGACCCGTTCAAGAGTAGCAGGCGTAACGTCTAGCCCACGCGCCTCCAGCACCATCGGCACGATTGCGAGCCGCGCCGCGACGTCATTGCGCGTTTCATGCGCCGCTTCCCACAGCCCTGCATGCGCAGGCAAAGCGCCATAATGGCTGCCAAGCGATTCGAGCTTTCGCGCAAGCAGCGCGTGATGCATGGCCTCGTCGGCGGCAACCGAAAGGAAGTCAGAGGCGAATTCCTCTCCCATCTGCTCCCCAAACCGCCCGACAATATCGAGCGCCAGATCAATCGCGACAAACTCGATATGCGCCAGCGAGTGCCACAAGGCTATGCGCGCGCGCTCAGAGCCAAACTTGCCGCGCTTGGGCACCTTGTTGGGCGGGAGCAGCTCAGGCGCGTCAGGCCAGGCGGGTTGATCTGGCATGGCAACGTCGAAGGCGAATTCAAGCTCACCCTTGCGCCAACGCCGCGCCACATCGCGTGTGGCAAAACACTTGGCGCGCGGGTCGCCTGTCAGCAGAGCGCTGCGGATAGCTTGGGCGAGCGTCGTCATAGTCGAAATGGTTCGTTTAGAGTGCCTTAGCGGCTGCGAGCACATCTTCGGCGTGGCCTTTGACCTTCACCTTGTTCCAGACCTGCGCGATCTTCCCGTCAGCGCCGACGAGATAGGTGGTGCGGACCATGCCCATATAGGTCTTCCCGTACATCTGCTTCTCAGTCCAAATGCCGAGCGCATCGGACAGGCCGCCTTCTTCCGCGTCGGTGGCAAGCGGGGTCTTGAGATCGTGTTTGGCGATGAAGTTCTGGTGCTTCTTGGCCGAATCCTTGCTGACACCCAGCAGCTCAACACCGGCGGCGTCGAAATCGCTTTTCAAAGCGGTGAAGTCCTTCGCTTCAGTCGTGCAGCCCGGCGTGTTGTCCTTGGGATAGAAGAAGATAACGAGCTTCTTGCCAGCGAAATCAGACGCTTTGACAGAGCCGCCATCAGGGGTCTCCATCGCGATGTCGGGCATGGCGTCGCCAGCGGTCGGAAAGTCGGTCATCTCGGGATCTCCAAATCTTGCTCAAAAGTGGCCTTCCAGCCTTGCGCGATAGAAACGCGCGCCGCTGCCAGCCGTTCCAAAAGCTGCGCGTAGCTATCGCATTGGCAGGCACGCGCAAGCGCTTTTGCAGCAGCGGGCGGGGGTTCCTTCGTATCGGGCGCGAGCAAGCGTCCGGCAACAAGGATGTCGGTCATCAGATCGTAGGCAGGCCACAGATCATCCGGGACCAAATCGGCTTTTGCAAGCGCGGGGAGCGCTGCAGCGAAATCGGGCGAGAATATTGCGCCGTCAGTGTCAGAGAGCCCCGCCGCTTCACGCAATTGCAGGAAGTGGACGAGAAACTCCACATCCACCAACCCGCCGCGCATCAGCTTGACGTCGAGGGGCCCGCGCGCCGGCTTATGCCGCGCCATTTCACCTCGCATTTCGAGAACGTCGCTGCGCAATTTCGCTGGATCACGAGCTTGGCGTTTCACATCGTCAATGATCGCCTCAACCTCGGCCTGAGCTGCCGGGGACGCAGCCAACACCCGAGCACGGTTCAAGGCCATATGTTCCCAAGTCCAGGCGCTTTCGCGTTGGTACTTGGCGAAAGCCTCAACCGACACAGCAAGCGGCCCCTGTTTGCCTTGCGGACGCAGGCGTGTGTCCACTTCGTACAGTACGCCTTGCGCTGTTGGCACAGACAGAGCCGCGCTGACCCGGCTTGCCAGGCGGTTGAAATAGAGCGTCGCACCCAGAGGGCGTTCTCCATCGGATTCAGCGTCGAACGATCCGGTGAAGAGGTAGATCATGTCGAGGTCAGAGGCATGGGTTAATGCACCGCCGCCCAGCCTTCCAAGGCCAACGACGACCAGCTCTGCCCCCGCAATGCGCCCGTGAGTTTGAGCGAACTCTGCCTCTGCGGCGCTCTTCGCCACCTCGATTGCCGCGCAGGCGACGTCCGACAGTGCCGCGCCAATTACGGAAGGTTTGCTCTGCGCGGTAATCAGATTGATCCCAAGCGTGAAGCGCGCCTCGCTCGTCACTTGGCGAATGCAATCGAGCTGCGCTTCGTAATCGTCCCGCTGAGCCTCGCTGCGCATTTGCGCCGCTTTGGCTTCGCGAAGACGGCCATACTCCACCGGCTCATTCTCGATCAGTACATCGAGCACTTCGGGCCGCCGCGCGACCGTGTCAGCGAGGACAGGCGAAAGGGTGAGTGCTGCGACAAGGCGGTCGAGCATGTCTGGCTCAGCCACCAGCAGGCGAAACAGCTGGATCGCAGACTGCGCGCGCTCAATAACGCTTTGCCACCGGACGATCGCCCGGTCTGGATCATCGCTTTCAGCAATAGCCTTGAGCAGAATGGGCAGGAGCTGATCGAATGCCTCCAGGGCCTGCGGGCTGCGGATCGCGGCGTAGCGGCCATCGCGCCATTCCTCGATCCGCGCGGCGAGTTTGGCGGGCTCCTCAAAGCCCAGTTTAGCAAGCATCGCCTCGCGCTCGCTCGGCGGCGGCGGCGGAGTGGGGACAACCGATTGCTCGGCACCGATCAGCGTTTCGTAGAGTGCTCCGGTCTGTCCGGTCAGTTCGGTGAGCTCTGCGACCAGCTCAGCGCCATCCGCCAAGCCATCAAGGCGAGCAACCGCATCCAATGCCTCACCTTCGGGAAGCGCATGAGTTTGCCGGTCATAGACCATCTGCAAACGGTGCTCAATGACACGCAAACGGTCATAGCCCTCACCCAGAATGCGCGCTTCGTCAGATGAAATACGCCCGGCCAGCGCCAACCTGTCGAGCGCCTCTCGCGTGCCGCGAACGCGCAACGAACGATCGCGGCCGCCATGGATGAGCTGATGCGTCTGCGCGAAGAATTCGATCTCACGAATGCCACCGCGCCCGCGCTTCACGTCGAAGCCAGGGCCGGGCGCAATCGGGCCATCATAGCTTGCGCGGATACGTTGGGTGAGCGCACGGATTTCCTCCACGGCTCCAAAATCAAGCGCCTGTCGCCAGACGAACGGCGCGATTTCGGAGAGGAATTTCTCCCCTTCTGGAATATCGCCTGCCGCCGCCCGGGCGCGAATGAACGCAGCGCGTTCCCACGCCAACGCCTCTCCCTGATAATGCGTGAGAGCCGTTCCGCGCCGGACCACCAGCGGGCTGATCTCAGCAGCCGGACGCAACCGAAGATCGACCCGAAGAACATATCCCTCTGGCGTAGTGTCAGACAGCAGCGTCATGATCCGGCGCGCATAACGCTGCGCGACCTCGCCCGGATCATCGCTTGCCCGGCGCGGGAGCAGATCGGGTTCATATAGCAGGATCGGATCAATGTCGGATGAGTAGTTGAGCTCGCCTGCCCCCTGCTTGCCCAGGGCTAGCGCAATGAAGCCGTCCGCGCGGTCCTCGCCGCTGCGTTCGCGGATGGCGGTGCGGATCGCGGTGTCGAGCGCGTGGTCGGCGAAGTTGCTCAGCTCATGCATCACGCGGGTGAGCGGGAAGGCTCCGGCAAGGTCTCCAATCGCCAATGCAGTCGCCAGACCCAATCGATGGCGGCGCAGGCCGATCCCAGCGTCCTCATGCTCGCCCCGCGCTCTCGCCCATGCAAGCGCCGTTTCGCCCTCGCCCCTGGCCAGCAGAGCTTCAAGATCGGGCTGGCGATACAGGGCACGCGCAAGGAATGGCGCAAATGCACGCGCGCGCTTGATCGCTCCGGTCCAGTCGGGGTCGGTCATGACGTCCCTTTGCGCTTTCGCCTGCGACCCTGCAAGCCGCTTGCGGGGCAGGCGCTTGCGGGGCGGGGGCACCTCTGCGAAAGACGCGCGATCCTTGCTCGCATCCGGAGACCCGCCCATTATGCCCGCCACAATGCCTCCCGAATGGGCGCCGCAAGACTGGCTGTGGATTGGCTTCCCGCATTTGGCCGAGGAATGGCCGGGCTGGCTTGTCCCTGCGCAAGAGCAGATCGCCGCCTTTGCCAGCGCGGTGGCAGAGAGCGGGCAAGAGGTCCTCCTGCTGGTCCGGGACGAGGCGAATGCGGCAATTGCCCAGTCGCTGGTGAGTGAAAAGGTCACGATTGAACAGCGGGTCTATGGCGACATCTGGCTGCGCGACACCGGCCCCTTGATCGTGAACGAGGCAAGCGCGCGGTCGGCCCGCCTGTTCGGCTTCAACGGTTGGGGTGGCAAATATCTGATGGAGGGCGATCAGACGATTGGCGCGGAATTGGCCCGCGATTGCGACCTGCCTTTCAACCGCTCGAACATGATCCTCGAAGGAGGGGCGATTGATGGCGATGGAACGGGTCTGGTCGCAACGACAGAGCAATGCCTGCTCAATCCCAATCGCAACCCCGCCATGACGCGCGAGGCAATCGAGGCAGAGCTCCAGCGTCAGCTCGGTTTCGACCGTGTGCTATGGCTCGGCGAGGGTCTGATCAACGACCACACTGACGGCCATGTCGACAATCTCGCGCGCTTTGTCGGCCCGAACCGGATGGTGGTTCCGCATGCGACCGGCTCTGATGATCCTAACGCCGCCATTTATGTCGATGCCAAGGCCCGCGCAGAAAAGAATGGCGTGGAGGTCATCTCCATCCCGTCCCCCGGCAGGATCGAACGCGACGGGCGCGTGGAGCCCGCGAGCTATGTGAACTTCGCGATCACCACGCAATTGGTGGTCGTGCCGACCTTCGGCTCACCGCATGACGAAGCCGGCGTCGAGGCCATCGCCGCGCTCTTCCCTGACCGCGAAACCGTGGGTCTGCGCGCCGATGCGGTGCTCGCGGGTGGCGGTGGCTTCCACTGCGCCAGCCAGCAAATGCCCAAAGTTTAACGCGGCGTTAGGATTTTGCGCGCTAAGCTCATGGGATGAGCAAAGCCCTCGCCCTATCAGCCACCGCTCTTCGCGAAGCACGCGCGCGTCAGGTCGACGTCCTGAGCAGTGCGATCGTGCTGGCTTGCGGCGCAGCGCTGATCCTCGCCGGGCAGCCGCTTCCACTCTAAAGCAGCTTCACCAGCGCCGCGATTGCCGCCGCGCCCAAGGTAACGCCCACACAGCCCCGCCATACCGGATCGCTGATCTTGCCAAACGCGAGGTGGCCGACCCAATTGCCCAGCAGCATTAATGGAAAGAGCGAAAGGCCCAGCAGACCGGTCCGCCAGTCGAGCACGCCAATCGCTGCACCCGAACCCAGTCCGGCGACGGCGGAAATCCCGAAGATCCCGACCATAGAGGCGCGCGCGGTCATGCGCGGAATGTCTCGTCCGACATAATAGGGCACGACCGGAGGCCCCGGCATCGCGGCAAAGCCCGTCAGAAGCCCTGCGGATATGCCAACCGCTCCGGTGGTGACCTTGCCGGGCTGCTCAGCGGAGCGCTTGGGCATCAGGATGGCGAAGAAGGCGGAGAGCGCGATCAAAGCGATTAACAACCGCGCCAGATCGGGCGGTGTTGCATCGAGTGCGATGAGGCCAAAGGGCGTGCCCAACACCACCAGCGCGCCGATGATGTAAGCGCTGCGCTCCGCCTCGCGCGCGATCAGCTTGATCTCGGTCACAGCCAGCAATCCGGCCATGATATTGATGACCAGCACCGCCTCAACCGGAGTCAGAGCCAGCGCAAGGATCGGCACCAGCAGGATGCCGAAGCCAAACCCCGTCAGCCCGCGAATAAACGCCGCGCCCAAAGTGGCAACCACCGCCACGGCGATCTTACTCGCGCTGAAACCGGCGAGGAATTCCATTCAGCTCTCGAACTGGCTCGCCACCACCCACAGCGTGATGGCGTGAAAGGCGGCGATGCCCAGATTAGCCGTAACGACAGGGTTCGCGAGCGTGCCCACCGTGAATGGCGTCAGCACCTTGTAGATGATCTGGAGCGCCAACATTGCAGCAATCGCGGCCGGAATGGGCTTGAACATGAAGCCGACCGATGCCGCCAAAATGGCCAGATAGAAGGCGAGAACGATCCCTCTTGCGGGCGTATTCCCGCCATAAGCCTCGCCAACCCACTCCGCTCCATTGGCGATTCCGTAGGTCACCGGCACCAGCACAACGATGTTGAGCAGGAGCGACAGAATGATGAGGATCTTCATGACAGGTCGGGGCGGGCTAATCTGAAATGCGCAGATCAGGCGGGGTGGCAGCGTCTTTGAGATGCGCAATCGCTTCATCAAGGGTCAGAATCTGCTGCTCCTTCTCGCCCAAAGTGCGCATCGCGATCGTGCCCTCTTCCGCCTCGCGCTTTCCGACGATCAGCAGATGCGGGACTTTGGCGAGCGAGTGTTCGCGGATCTTGTAGTTGATCTTCTCGTTGCGCAGATCGCTCTCGACACGGATACCAGCTGCCACCAGTTTCGCTTCGACCTCCTGCGCATAGCCATCCACGTCCGAGACAATCGGCGCAACCACCGCCTGCACGGGAGAGAGCCAGGCAGGCAGACGACCGGCGAAGTGCTCGATCAGAATGCCGATAAAGCGCTCGTACGAACCATAGATCGCGCGGTGGAGCATGACGGGGCGGTGGCGCTCGCCATCTTCTCCGACATAGCTCGCATCAAGCCGCTCGGGCAGCACACGGTCGGACTGGATCGTGCCAACCTGCCAGGTCCGGCCAATCGCATCGGTGAGGTGCCATTCAAGCTTGGGCGCATAGAACGCGCCTTCGCCGGGCAGCTCTTCCCATTCGAGGCCATTGGCGGTCAAAGCATCGCGCAATTCCTGCTCCGCCTTGTCCCAATCAGCATCCGAGCCGAAGCGTTTTTCAGGGCGCAGAGCGAGCTTGATGTCATACTCAAAGCCGAAATCGTGATACACGCTATCGGCAAGGCTGAGAAACGCCTGAACTTCTTCGACCACTTGGGCTTCGGTGCAGAATATATGCGCGTCGTCCTGCGTGAACTGGCGCACGCGCATCAGCCCGTGGAGCGCTCCGTGAGGCTCATTGCGGTGGCAACAGCCCATCTCACCCAGCCGGATCGGCAGATCGCGGTAGGAGGTGATGCCCTGCTTGAAGACGAGGACGTGCGCCGGGCAATTCATCGGCTTGATCGCCATCCAATTGGCATCGCTGGCGACTTTCGGGGCCGCTGCCGCTGCACCAGTCTCGTCCACTTCGGGCACGATGTCGGGCACGGCAAACATGTTCTCGGCATATTTGCCCCAGTGGCCCGATTGCTCCCATTGGCGCACATCCATGACCTGCGGGGTCTTGATCTCGCGATAGCCGGCGCCGTCCATCTTGCGGCGCATATAAGCTTCAAGCTCGCGCCAGATCATGTAGCCTTTGGGGTGCCAGAAAACGCTGCCATGCGCCTCTTCCTGCAAGTGGAACAGGTCCATCTCGCGGCCCAGCTTGCGGTGGTCGCGCTTGGCCGCTTCCTCGAGCCGGTGGAGGTGGGCCTTCAATTGTTTCTTGTTGAGCCAGGCAGTCCCGTAAATGCGGGTGAGTTGCGCGTTGCGCTGATCGCCGCGCCAATAGGCGCCCGCGGTGCGCATCAGCTTGAAGGCCTGCGGGTCGAGCTTGCCGGTTGAGGCGAGGTGAGGCCCGCGGCACATATCGAGCCACGCGCCGTCCGAACCCGGCTCGCCAGACCAATAGACAGTCAGGTCTTCGTCTTCGGGCAGTTCCTTGGCCCATTCGGCCTTAAACGCCTCGCCTTCCGATTCCCACTTTGCGATCAGATCGTCGCGCTGCCAGACCTCGCGCACCAAGGGCTTATCCGCCTTGATGATCTCGCGCATTTTCTCTTCGATGGCGGGCAAGTCTTCTAACCCAAAGGGCTCGCGAGAAGACGGGGCCATGACGTCGTAATAGAAGCCATCCGAGGTCGCGGGGCCAAAGGTGATCTGCGTGCCGGGCCACAGCGCCTGCACCGCTTCGGCAAGGACGTGGGCGAAATCGTGGCGCACCAGCTCCAACGCATCGGCCTCATCACGCGCAGTGATCAGTGCCAGCTCAGCATCGCCATCAAACGGGCGGGCGAGATCGCGCACTTCGCCGTTCACCTTGGCCGCCAAAGCCGCTTTCGCAAGGCCCGGCCCGATTGCCGCCGCGACATCAGCGGGGCTCGACCCCGGCTCCATTTCGCGCACAGAGCCATCGGGCAGGCTGATCTTTAAAAGTTCGGTCATCTTAAAGCGTCTCTTTTTCCCTGAGCGCGCGCCTTAGGACAAAGGGACGCGCACCGGAAGAGCGGTGTGGAAGTGTTTAACCGATTAAGGCCAGTTGCTTTCTGGGTGAACACCGCGCCACCCGAAACCGGCCTGAACCGGGGGCGGCGAATGCGCTGACCTAACCCAGCCGCAACCGCCCCCGGAAGACCGAGGTTGTTGTGGTGGTAGTCGTGGTCAGCATCTGTGCCATGCGCACCATATAGGCGCCGCGGGTTGCAAAGTCATTACGCACAGATCGAGAGCCTAGCCGGAAAGCACCCGCTCCATTTTGGAAAGCTTGCTTGACAATTTTGCGAATCGATGACAAGTGTCCTTTCCATAGTTGAAAGGACACTTTGCATATGGGCACGATTCTTCATTCTCTGATCTGGGCTGGAGCCATCCTTGGTGCAGCCTCAATCAGCGCCTCCAATGGGATGAGCGACAACGCCACATTGGGGCTTGTCATGGGTTTGACCGGGGCCGCATGGGCCGCTCTCCATTCCCGCACGCCCCAATCCCACTCACCATGCAACCGGAAGTGAGCGTCATGAGCACCGACACGCAAGAACCCGCCGAATTCAGCCGCGCTTGCCTGATTGCGGCTGCCTCGTCTGTCGCCAGCGCGCTTGCAGTGATGCTCTTGTGGAAGTCAGAAGCCATTGGCATCACCACCGCCTACCTGCTTGCGATCATCCCGACCGCTTTGATGATCTTCGCACTGGTCAAATCGTTTGGATCAGCAGGAGCCAAGGCAAGCCAGCGCTACCTCGCGCGGCTGGCCGTGGTGATGGCCTTCTATCTCCTCACCCTCTTTCTGGCGGAGAACATGATCGAGGATCGCGGCGTCACCGGGCCGCTGGCGGCCTTCCTCGCGCTGCTCCCCGGATTGTCCTTTGCCGGCGTGATCTGGGTTTTCGGCGGTCTGATTGTTGAAGAAAAGGACGAATTCTATCGCATGCTCTATGTCCGGCAGGGCCTGATCGCGACCGCCATCAGCTTCACCCTCGCCGCGGTCTGGGGCTTCCTTGAAACCTATGGGCAGGTCGAGCCGGTCGCCGCCTTCTGGTGGCCCACTATGTGGTGCTTCGGACTGGGTGTCGGCGCCATCTTCAACAAGCTTAAATACGGCGTTTTCGGAGAAGTACGATGAGCATGTCCTCTTATATGAAGAGCTACTTGAAACGGCTCGCCTTCTTCATGACCGCCTATACTGTGATTTTGATCAGCGGCCTGAGCTACCATCGCTCTAGTGGGCCGAATGAACTGGTTTCTATCGGACTTGCATTCCTAACTGCTCTGCCGATTTGCGGGGTGTTCTGGACTATGTTCCGCCTGCTCGTTGAGTGTGACGATGAGTATCAGCGCTTGCTCTTTGTAAAGCAGATGCTCGGGGCAACTGGCGCGACTTTGGTCATCACTACGGTTTGGAGCTTCCTCAAAACCTATGAGGTGCTGACAATCGGGCCGCAATGGGTCGCCGTCATCTGGTTTGCGATGTTGGGGCTGGCTGGTCCAATTGTGAGGTGGCGCGCATGAACAACCGCCTCAAAGTGCTGCGCGCGGAGCGGGACTGGTCGCAGCAGGATTTGGCCGACCGCCTTGGCGTCTCGCGCCAGAGCGTCAATGCGATCGAGAAGGGCCGCTACGACCCTTCCCTCCCGCTCGCCTTTTCGATCGCGGAGGTGTTCGAGCTGGCGATCGAGGAGATTTTCAGCCGGGATTGATTAGGCGGTGATCGTGTTCGACCCCGCCTCTACCGTGAGCGTTTTGGTCGCGGCGAGCTGGGTCGAACGCTGCCGCACGCCTGTCACAAACCGGTACTCCGTTGTCGCGCGCTGAGGCGTGAACTCGACTGTCATATAGCCTCTCTGCGATGTGTCGGCCCAGGCGAGCTCCGCGTTCTCCGTTACCAGGGCTGACGCAAGCCCATCCGGGGGAAGCATCGTCAGATAGCTCTCCATCCCCGGCGAACTGACCGAGGATACGCCCAGCTCCACGCCGACATTTGCGCCCTTGTGACCAAGGTTGAAGGCCCAGCCATTATGCGTGTCTCCGGCAAGCACGAACAGGTTCGCATCAGCCTCTTGCGCCATATCAAACACGCGCTCGCGCGCCGCCGGATAGCCGTCCCAGGCGTCCATATTCTGCGGCAGTCCCGCCTCGCTCGCCCGCGCTGAAGTGGTCAGGCGCGTCCGGAGCCAGTCGGGCAGGCCATCGCCCAATCCGCTGAGCAGACCCTTGGGTGAGTAGAGCTTACCCATCAGAACTTGCTGGACGAGCACTTGCCACGTGGTGCCCTCAGCCTTGGAGGCAAACAGCCCCTCGGCCAACCAGTTTTCCTGCGTCTCGCCGAGCAGCTGGCGCTCCTGATTGACCCAATCGCCATCGCGAAACTGCTCGAGCGCCGCTACGACTTTTTCTGGGTTCTCTTCACCCTCGACCAACATACGCAGGTTGAACTGTTCGTCGCGCCCTTCCAGCCGTGTGTCGAGCCGAAAGAGCGTCGCCAGATCACCGACCTGATAGCGGGCATAGGGCGCATCGGAGACCGGCATCCATTCTCGGTAAACCTGCTTCGCAATCGCCTTGCGCACGGACCATTCGCCTTCGGTTTCCGGCTGGTGGTTCTGAGCGCCATCCTTCCAGCTGTCATTAGTGCTCTCATGATCGTCCCAGATGGCGATCATCGGCAAGACCTGATGCAGCCGCTGCAAGTCCTTATCCGCACGGTAGGTCGCATAGCGCAGGCGATAATCGGCGAGCGTGATAATCTCGGTTGCCGGATCCTTCACCCGCTCAGGATGGGTCTGGCGCTCATTGGGATAGGTGTCGGCACCGTATTCGTAGATGTAATCGCCCAGATGCACGGCGAGGTCGACATCGTTCGCTCCAGCGGCATGGGCATAAGCGTTGAACCAGCCAAAGCCGAAGTTTGAGCAGGAGAAGACCGCCATGCGGAATTTGTTCGTCGGGCCTTCGGGCAGAGTGCGGGTGCGGCCCACCGGGGAGGCAGTGCCATCCGGGGAAATGAAGCGAAAGAAGTACCAAGTGTCGGGGGAAAGGCCATTCGCGACCGCCTTGGTGCAGAAATCTCGGGTTGGAGATGCCGAGGCTTCGCCGGAGGAGACAACGCTGGTGAAGGTGTCGTCTTCGCTGACCTCCCAGATCAAAGCTGTATCCGCATCGCTGACATAGCGCGTCCAAAGCAGCACACTGCCCGATTGAGGCTCGCCGCTCGCTACTGAATGCGTGAAGCCGCTGCCGAATGTGCGGGCGCTTGCAGGGGTCGCAGCGATAGCGGCAGAGGCTCCAGCCAGCGCAAAGATGCCGCGCCTGGTGAGGCCGGTTGCAGAGCGTGCGGGCTGCGGGATCGAGTCGGTCTTGAACATGGCATTTCCCCTTTGTTGGGCCCTCTTTTCAGGTCGCCCCTAATCGGCTTCCATGGCGCAACTGTGACAGGACTTGCATCCGCGGGCGATGAACAGGCACAAGGCTGACCCATGTCCGATGTCAAATTTCACGAAATGGCCGATAGCAACCAAAGCGCCCGCCGCATCGCCTATCGCTATCACGCGGGAGCCGGTCCTCTGCTCGTCTTCCTGCCCGGCTACATGTCCGACATGGATGGCGGGAAGGCGACTTCGCTCTTCGCTGAGTGTCAGGAGGAAGGCCGCGCTTGTCTGTTGCTCGACTATTCGGGGTGTGGGCAAAGCTCCGGCGATTTTGCCGATGGCACGTTCACCCGGTGGCGCGAGGAAGTGCTGGCTTTGATTGCGTTGGTCCAAGCAGAAGGCGCTCCGCAAGAAGTGCTGTTAGTCGGGTCCTCGATGGGCGGATGGTTGATGCTGTTGGTGGGAGAGGCTCTTGGAGACTCGCTCACCAGCATGATCGGCATCGCTGCTGCCCCCGACTTTACCCGTTGGGGGTACACTGAAGAACAGCGCGCGCAGATGGCGGCGGGCGAGGCGGTCTTCGAAGACAATCCCTACGGCCCCGAGCCGACCCCCACCCACCCCGGCTTTTTTGCTGACGCGGAAGGCCAGTTGCGGCTCGATGGAGAAATCGCGATCACTTGTCCCGTCCATTTGCTCCATGGTCAGCGCGATGCCGATGTGCCGTGGGAGATCAGCCTGCGCCACGCAGCCGCCTTGCGTTCGGACAGGGTACAGGTGACGCTGATAAAGGACGGCGACCACCGGCTTTCGCGCGACGAAGACATTGCGCTGCTCAAATCCACGGTGGCCACGTTCTACCAAGGAACCAATCCGTGATCCTCACCACCGCGCTCTTTTCTCCGGCCCTTTTGATGGTCGCCCAGGTTGGCCCCAATCCCAATGCGGGCGGGTTCCAAGGCGTGCCGGAGGAGCTGTTTGACCGCCCTCCCCGAGCCACCGATCAAAACGCCCCGCTTGACCCTTCAAGCCAGTGGCTGTCCGACTGCCTCGACTTGCTCGCGCAAGACGCCTCGCGCGCCCACACAATGGCGCAGCTGCAGCGCAATTCGAGCTTTGGCGCGGACCGGGTGCTCGCCAACCATTGCCTTGGGCTTGCGGCCAGCGATCTGGCTTTGTGGGACGATGCGCTCACCGCCTTCCTTGCCGCGCGCGATGAAACACCCGCTGAAGAACCGCGCACGCGGTCACGCTTTGGGACAATGGCAGGCTTGGTCGCCTTGGAGAGCGGTGATGTGGCCGGAGCGCTGACGATCCTGCAACAGAGCAAACTCGACGCCCAGACCGCCTCGTCCGCCCCCTTGCAGGCCATCGCCGCAACGCAGCTGGCGCGAGCCATGGTTGCTACCGGCCAACAACAAGCCGCGCTGATCGAGCTGGAGACTGCCACCTCCCTGCAACCCGACTCCGCTGAAAGCTGGCTGCTGCTCGCTACATTGCTGCGGAGGATGGAGCGGCTGGACGAGGCTCAGAGCGCGATTGAACGCGCCGGCGATCTTGCTCCAACGGACCCGGAAATCGGACTGGAAGCAGGGGTTATCGCAGTGCTCGGAGGGCGCGAGGATGCGGCCCGTGCGAGTTGGCAGTCGGTGATCGCAGTTGCCCCTGAAAGCCCGGCAGCCGCGACGGCTCGGGACTATCTCGCACAACTCGGCCCGGCACAACAAACGGCGCCAACGCAGGAGCCTTCGTGACCCAATTCTCCGTCCTCGACCTCGTACCTGTCAGCGAAGGCAGCTCCGTTTCCGACGCGCTTGCCGCCAGCACCTCGCTCGCGCGCAAAGCCCAAAGCTTGGGGTGCAAGCGCTTTTGGGTGGCGGAGCATCACGCGATGGACGGAATTGCGGGCGGGGCTACATCAGTGGTCCTCGCGCATATCGGCAATGCGACTTCGACCATCCGCATTGGCTCTGGCGGGATCATGCTGCCCAACCACACGCCGTTCCAGATCGCCGAACAGTTCGGAACGCTCGATGCGCTGTTCCCTGGAAGGATCGACCTGGGGCTTGGCCGTGCGCCGGGGGCTGGGCCGGAATTGCAACGGGCATTGCGCAAGAACCTCCACCAGGCTTCCGAGTACTTCCCGCAAGACGTGGTTGAGCTGCGTGCGCTGCTGACCGGAGAAGTCGAGTTGGCCGTGACAGCGACGCCGGGGCAAGGCGCAAAACCTGAGCTTTGGATGCTCGGCTCCAGCCTGTTCGGCGCCCAGCTCGCGGCAAAACTGGGCATGCCCTACGCATTCGCCGCGCATTTCGCGCCTGATCACCTCGACGAGGCGCTTGAGATCTATCGCCGCGATTTTCAACCGTCTGAAGCGCTTGGCGAACCCAACGTAATGGTCGCAATGAACGTGTTTGCTGCGGACACTGAAGGAGAGGCGTTGACCCTCGCCTCAAGCCAGCAACAGGCCTTCGTCGCGCTGCGAAGCGGCAATCCTGGGCGGCTCAAACCACCGGTCGAAAATTACCTCGCATCTCTGCCCGCCCCGCACCGCGCGATGCTGGAACATGTTGGGCAAGCGGGCGCCGTTGGGACACCGGCTCAAGTGCGCGAAAAGATCGAGGCGTTTGTCGAGCGCACAATGGCCGACGAGATCATCCTGTGCGGATCAACCTTCGATCCGGCGGCCCGCGAACGCTCGCTGGAGATGACCGTTGAGGCCTGCGCTGCCATTCCCGCCTAGGCGACCCTCCCAGCTGTGAACCCCTTACCCGCATATCAGGACTTATCCTGCTTGCACCCAGCCAGCAAAAGCCTGTATTGTACGCCACAAAACTACAGGCCCGCATAATAAAATTACTCACGAGTCGGGTCGGAGCAGGATCAGGGGCAGGGAGTTTCAGGCGATGAGCGCAGCGGTCTCGGGCATTTCCAAAGGTAAGTCGAACAGGCTTTTGGGCGAGTTGCAGAAGCATCTCAAGGCCGCCATTCTCCCGGGCGACACCCCACTCGACGGAGCGGAACTGGAAGAGGCCAGCGCTTTTTTGCTGGAGGCAGCGCAGCGGCGCGTCGGATCGCGTCCCATCGTTGCGATTGAATCGGACACCGGCGAAAAACGGCGCCTGCGCATTGCCATCGTCAATGCCGATATGCCGTTTCTGGTCGACTCGATTGCGGCAACGATCAGCGCGCAGGGGCTGAGCATCGACCAGTTGATACACCCGGTTGTGGCCGCCACTCGCGATGATGATGGCGTGCTTACCGGCCTGTCGGCAAAGGGTGGAAAGGGCGAGCTTGAATCGCTCATCTACATCGAAACGCCGCGCATCGATGCGCGTCTGCGGCGCGAATTGCTCGCTCAGCTGAAGACGACACTTGGCGACGTGCAAGCCGCGGTCAATGACTGGCCCAAGATGCGCAAGGCGATGGCGCGTGACGCCGACGCGATGAGCGCCGCCACCAAGGGTGATGCGGCAGAGGGCGTGTGGCTGTTCAATTGGCTTAATGACGGAATGCTCACGCAGCTCGGCCACCTGATCCGGACACGCGAAGGCGAGAGTACCAAGGCGCTCGGCATTTGCCGCAAGAGCGCGAAGGACATTCTTGCCGACACTTCTTTTGAACGCGCGTTTGAGTGGTTTGAGGAAAAGGCGCCCAAGGACGCGCAGCGCGATGTTCTGATCATCAAGGCCAACCGCCTCTCAACCGTCCATCGCCGCGTGCCGCTTGACCTGTTCATCGTGCCCTTGCGGGAAGGCAAGAAAGTCACCGCGCTTTCGGTCCATGCGGGCGTCTGGACCAGCGCTGCCCTCGCGACCCCGCCTGACGAAGTGCCGGTCCTGCGCAAGGCATTGGCCGATATTATGCAGGGGCTCGGTTTTGATCCCAAGGGACATGCGGGCAAGGCGCTGGTCCATGCTTTCACCGCTCTGCCGCATGACCTGTTGACGTCTTTCGCGGCGGAGGATGTGGGCCGCCTCGCAACCGTTATGATGAGCCTAGTTGACCGCCCGCGCCCGCGCGTGGTGCTGGTCCAATCCGCACTCGCTCGCCACGTTTTCGCGTTCGTGTGGTTGCCACGTGACCACCTCTCAACCGCTCTGCGCTTGCAGATCCAGGACTTGCTGACGCAATCCGACGGCGTCGACATGTTGAGCTGGAGCCTGGAGGTCGAAGGCTCGACCCTTGCTATGCTGCAATTCCTGCTCGACACGCGCGCCAGCGACGCGATGCCGGATGCAAGCCGGATCGAAGCGCAGCTGATCGAGTTGCTCAAAGGCTGGGACGAAGGGGTCGAAGCGCATCTGGCCGAGATGGATGACAGCAACCGCGTGGCCGCCATCACCGCGCGCTATGCTGGCGCGTTTTCGCCCGGCTATCGCGCGCGCTATGGCGCTGCGGAAGCCGCGCTCGACATCACGCAGTTGCACGCGATTGCGACCGGCGACGACCCGACCGTGCGCACCTGCCGCCTATACAAGCTCGACCATGTCGACGTTGGCAAATTGCGGCTCAAAATCTACCACACAACCGGGCACATGCCGCTCTCCGACGCGGTGCCGGCGCTTGAAAATTTCGGCTTCCGCGTGCTGGCGGAGATGCCGACACGGCTTGACGAAGGACGGCTTGGCACGATCCACGAATTCAAGCTTGAAGTGCCAGAGGGCACCGATCTCGATGCCTTGCTGGAGCGGTCTGAGGCGATCGAAGCCGCAATCGCTGCGGTGCTAAACGGCCAGTCAGAAGATGACCCGTTCAACCGGCTCGTAGTCGGCACCGCGCTCAGCTCGCGCAGCGCCGTGTGGCTGCGCGCGATCTATCGCTATCTGCGCCAGACCGGAATGGGCTTCACGATCTACACCGTGGTCGATGCGCTGGAGCGCGCGCCCAGCGTGACGCAAGCGATGATCGACCTGTTCGTCGCGCGCCATGCGGTAGAGTTCGCCGGAGACCGCGAGGCGGCCATTGCCTCGGCACAGAGCGCCTATATGCGCGGCCTGTCCAAAGTCTCCGCGATCAATGACGACCGCCTGCTGCGCCTCTACCGCGCGGTGATCGACGCGGTTTTGCGCACCAACGCCTTTGCCCCTGCGGCAGAAGAGGCCTTGGCCTTCAAGATCGACTCCGCGCTCGTCCCGAACCTGCCAAAGCCTGTGCCATGGCGCGAGATCTTCGTCTATTCGCGCCGGGTAGAGGGTATTCACCTGCGCTCTGGCGCGGTCGCGCGCGGTGGGCTGCGTTGGTCCGACCGGCGCGACGATTTCCGCACGGAGATCCTGGGCCTCATGAAAGCGCAGAAGGTCAAGAATGCAGTGATTGTACCGACCGGTGCGAAAGGCGGTTTCTATCCCAAACAGCTGCCCTCTCCCGCCATCGACCGCGATGCTTGGGCGGCGGAAGGCCAGGCCAGTTATGAGGTCTTCATCCGCACGTTGCTCTCCGTCACTGACAACATCGTGCGCGGCAAAGTGGTGCATCCTGACAGCGTCCGCGTGCTCGATGGCGAAGACCCCTATTTCGTCGTCGCAGCGGATAAGGGCACCGCGCGCTTCTCCGACGTGGCCAACGGTATCGCTGAGAAGGCAGGCTTCTGGCTCGACGATGCGTTCGCGAGCGGCGGCTCCAACGGCTACGACCACAAGGCGATGGGCATCACCGCGCGCGGCGCCTGGGTGAGTGTGCAGCGCCACTTCCTCGAACAAGGCGTCGATGTTCAAAGCGACAGCATCCGCGTCGTCGGCTGCGGCGATATGTCGGGCGATGTGTTCGGCAACGGCATGCTGCTATCCAAGGCGATCAAACTGGTCGCCGCTTTCGACCACCGCCACATCTTCATCGATCCCGACCCTGATCCAGCAAACAGCTGGAAAGAGCGCAAGCGTCTGTTCGACCTCCCCCGCTCAAGCTGGGAGGATTACTCCAAGGACCTAATCTCCAAGGGCGGCGGCGTCTATTCGCGCGATCTGAAACAGATCAAGCTGTCGAAGAAGGCGCGGGAGGCACTCGGCATTGAGGCGACCGAGATCGAACCCGATGCGCTCGTCTCTGCAATCATCAAAGCGCCAGTGGACCTCATCTGGTTCGGCGGCATCGGGACCTACATCAAGGCCGAGAGCGAGAGCCATCTCGATGTTGGCGACCCCTCGAACGATGCGCTGCGGGTCAACGCGGCGGAGGTGCGCGCCAAGGCGATTGGCGAGGGCGCAAACCTGGGCGTTACTCAGGCAGGCCGGATCGCCTATTCGCTCCAAGGCGGCCGCATCAACACCGACTTCATCGACAACTCGGCAGGCGTTGATTGCTCGGATAACGAAGTGAACATCAAAATCGCGCTCGCGGCAGCCACACGCGATGGCTCCCTTACAGAGCGCAAGCGCAACAACCTGCTCGCCAAAATGACCGACGAAGTCGCCGACATTGTACTGGAGGATAACCGTTTGCAGGCGCTGGCTCTCTCCATCGCGGAGAGCGGCGGGGCTTCAGCGACAGCATCTTATGCTCGCTTGATCGAGCAACTCGAAGCCATGGGCGCGCTCGACCGCAAGACCGAGGGGCTCGCCGATGCGGAGACATACACCCGCCGCGCGGCGGATGGGCACGGGCTGACCCGGCCAGAGCTCGCCGTGCTGCTATCCAGTGCAAAACTCGCGCTGCAAGACGCGATTGAGGCGAGCGGATTGCCCGATGACGCGATGCTTGAGGAAAACCTGATCGCGATGTTCCCGCATCCGATGCAGAGCAAATTCTTGCATCAGATCAAGGAGCACAGACTGCGCCGCGAACTGATCGCGACTGACCTCGCCAACCGCATCGTCAACCGGCTGGGCCTGATCCACGCTTTCGAACTGCCAGAGGAAGAGGGCGTTGGCCTCGCCGATGTCGCCGCCGCTTTCGTGGTGGTTGAACGGTTGTTCGACCTCAAAACCTTGTGGCAGGATATCGACGCACAAACCATGAGCGAAACCGCGCGGATTGAGCTGCTCGACCGGCTCGCAGCGGCGGTGGGCAACCTGATGTCCGACGTGTTGCGCACTGGCGCAGGCCGAGTCGAGGCAAGCGCCATGATCGCCGATTTGCGCGGCGGTGTCGAAGCGCTGCTTGTCAACCGCGCCGATCTGATCTCCGGCGTAACGCAAGAGCGCTCCAGCGCGCTGCGCGCCAACTTTGTCGAGCTCGGCGCTCCGGCTGGTCTTGCAAACAGGGTCGCGGATCTGTTCGATTATGATGGCTCCATCGGACTTGCACAGCTGGCCCGCAAAACCGGGATCGAGCCGACGATCCTCACCCGCGCCTTCACCGATATCGGCCAGCGCATCGGCCTGGATTGGGCGCAAGGCACCGCCGCGCATATGTCGCCTACTGATGTTTGGGAGCGATTGCTGGTCGATGGATTGGCACGCGATTTCCAGCATATGCGGCTCGATTTCCTTAAGCGGCTGATGCGGCGCAAGGCGGGCAAGAAGGACCCGCAAGGCGCGGTTGCTGCATGGGCTGAGCACAACACAGATGCAGTCGAGCAATTCAAAGCGATGATCGCGCGTGCTCAGGCAAGGCCCCCGGTTGCGCCTGCGGTGCTCGCTCAAATCGGCAGTCAGGCGCGCAACCTGCTGGAGAGGTGACGGACCGCAAAGAACGGCCTCTTCGCTTGACGTGAGCGCCATTTTGCGAAAACGCTTGTCCCATGAGCGAACAAATCAGCAGCTCCGCCGACATCGTGATTGTCGGCACGGGCCATGGCGGCGCGCAGGCCGCGATTGCCTTGCGCCAGCAGGGCCACGAAGGCTCGATCATGATGATCGGACGCGACGCAGTGCCTCCCTACGAGCGCCCACCTCTCTCCAAGGAATATCTCGCAGGCGACAAACCGTTTGAGCGGATGATGATCCGGCCTGAGAAATTCTGGGCGGACAAGGGCGTCGATCTGAAGCTGGGTGCATCGGTCACGGAAATCGACTGGATGCGGCATGTCGTGACTTTGTCGGACGGCGGCACGGTCGCATACCGTAAACTGATCTGGGCAGGCGGCGGCGACCCGAGGCGTTTGCCGGTGCCCGGCGCCAATCTCGCCGGCATCTTCTACGTTCGCGACAAAGCTGACGCCGATGCCATGCGCGCGGCTCTGGATGCAGGGGCCAAACGCGCGGTTGTTATTGGAGGCGGCTATATCGGCCTCGAAGCCGCTGCGGTCCTGCGCAAGTTGGGCTGCGAGGTGGTGCTGCTCGAAGCGCTCGAACGGGTTCTGGCAAGGGTCGCGGGCGAGGACCTCTCGCGCTTCTACGAGGAAGAGCACCGCCGCCAAGGCGTTGATGTGCGGCTGGAGCAAGGCGTCGCAGAGATCATCGGAGAGGATGGCAAAGTCACCGGCGTCCAGCTCAACAATGGCGAAGTTGTGCCATGCGATATGGTGGTTGTCGGGATCGGGATCGTGCCTGCCATCGCGCCGCTGATCGCTGCGGGAGCCGCAGGGTCGAACGGGGTCGATGTCGACGTTTTCTGCCGCACCACGCTGGATGACATCTACGCCATCGGAGACTGCGCCGCCCACGCCAACCCCTTTGCCGACAGCGCGGTGATCCGCCTGGAGTCGGTACAGAACGCCAACGATATGGCGAACACGGTTGCCAAGGCGATTATGGGCGACAAGCAGCCCTACCACGCGCTGCCGTGGTTCTGGTCGAACCAGTATGACCTCAAATTACAGACGGCAGGACTGAGCCTCGACTTTGACGAAACCGTCCTGCGCGGCGATCCGGCGACGCGCAAGTTCACTGTCGTATATCTGAAAGAGGGCGTGCCTATCGCCTTCGACTGCGTGAACACGATGAAGGACTATGTGCAGGGGCGCAAAATGCTCGAACGCGGGGCGGAGAAGATCGCGCCCGAACTGCTCTCCGACACCGAAATTCCGCTCAAAGAGATGATGTGAGAAGCGCAGGGTGATTGGCGCAGGCGACAACCAGCCGATGCTGGCCGGGGTGAAAGTGGTCGACCTCACCAGCGTCGTCTTCGGGCCCTATTGCACGCAAATTCTTGCCGATCACGGGGCTGAAGTGACCAAGGTCGAAGCGCCAGGCGGCGATGTCTATCGCTACAGCGCCAAGCCCGCCAGAACGCCCGGCATGGCGCCCGGCTTCATCGCGCTTAATCGCGGCAAGAGATCGGTGGTGCTCGACCTGAAGCAGGAGAAGAACATCGCAGCCCTGCGCGCCATGCTGAGCGAGGCGGACGTATTCATTCACAATGTCCGCGCAGAGGCAATCGAGCGGCTGGGCTTTGGGTATGAGGCCGTGAACGCGCTCAACCCCGGGATCGTCTATGTCCACTGCGTCGGCTTCGGGTCGGACGGTCCGTATGGCGGCTTGCAGGCCTATGACGATGTCATCCAAGCCGCGACCGGCGCGACCACGCTGCTTCCCCGCGTCGATAGGGACGAGCGCCCGCGATACCTCCCTTCGCTGATCGCCGACAAGGTTGCTGGGCTGCACGCCGCCTATGCGACGCTGGCGGCAATCATCCACCGCCTGCGCACCGGCAAAGGGCAGCATGTCGAAGTGCCGATGTTCGAAGCTTTCACCAGCTTCATGATGAAGGATCACCTCGACGCCAAGACCTTCGATCCGCCCAATGGCGATGCCGGCTATGGACGCCAGCTCGACCCCGACCGCCAGCCTTTCCGCACCAAGGATGGCTGGATCAGCATCGTGCCTTACGTGCCCCAGCACTTCCCGCTGGTGATCGGCCTTTTGGGTGATCGCGAGATGGCGGGGGAGGCTCGCTTCAAGGATGTGCGCACGATCCTTGCCAGCAGGCCTGAGCTTTATAAGCGGATTGGCGAGCTGACCGCGCTCAAGACCACGCAAGAATGCATCGCGATCCTGCGCGAGGCAAACATTCCATCGATGCCTGTTACCGATCTCGACGATGTGATTGCGGACGAGCATCTGCACGCCAGCGGCTTTTTTGAGCGCAGCGAACACGCAAGCGAGGGCGCGCTCTACCAGATGCGCGAGCCCAGCCGCTACAGCGACTGGTCCGCAGGCCAGATCCCCGATGCGCCGCTGCTCGGCGAGCATGGGGAGGACGGTTAGGAGGCACTCTCCAACCGGCCAAGCGCCCATGCGGCGGCTTCGGCAACAACCGGATCGGGGTCATCCTTCAAAGCAGCAACAGGTGCCTTCAACGACGCATCCGCTGAGTTCCCCGCCGCATAAAGGCAATTCCTCACAAACCGGTCCCGCCCGATGCGTTTGATCGGAGAGCCAGAGAACAGCGACCGGAACCCGGCATCATCCAGAGCGAGCAACTCATCCAGACGCGGCGCGGTCAATTCAGGGCGGGCGAGGAAGGCCTTGTTTGCCTGCGCTTGCTCGGCAAACTTGTTCCAGGGACACACCGCCAGACAATCGTCGCAACCATAGATGCGATTGCCCAGCGCCTCGCGGAATTCCTCGGCAATCGGACCCTTATGCTCAATGGTGAGATAGGAGATGCAGCGCCGTGCATCGATCTTGTAGGCGCTCGGAAAGGCATCGGTCGGGCAGGCATCGAGGCAGGCGCGGCATGATCCGCATTGGTCACGGTGCGCCTGGGCAGGCTCCAGCTCCAACGTCGTGTAGATCGCGCCGAGGAACAGCCAGCTCCCATGATCGGGGCTGACGAGATTGGTGTGCTTGCCCTGCCAGCCAAGCCCCGCCGCCTCGCTCAAGGGCTTTTCCATCACCGGCGCTGTGTCGACGAAAACTTTGACCTCGGCCTCGGGCTCCTGCGCCACCAGCCACCGGGCAAGCGCCTTCAGCCGCTTTTTCACGACATCGTGATAGTCGCGCCCCTGCGCATAGACAGAGATGCGAGCGCGCTCCGGATAGGCCTCCAGCGCCAGCGGATCACTCGCCGGCGCATAGCTCATGCCGAGCGCAATCACGGATCTAGCCTCGGGCCACAGGCCTTGGGGGGAGCGACGGTGATGGAGGCGCGTTTCCATCCACTCCATCGATCCGTGATGACCCTCGCCCAGCCAATGCTCGAGCCGCTCCGCGCGCAACGCATCTTCTTCAGAACGCGCGAAACCGCAGGCCGCGAAACCCAGCTCCGCCGCTTGCATCTTGATACGATCAGTTAAGGCAGAACTTGTGCCCGCGTTAACCATGCTTAGGGTTACTCCCGTTTAGTCTCGCGCGTTAACCGTCATGCCCATGGATATGGCTCCGCACAATCACAACCTGACAGCACAAGCTGAAAGTCTCAATGAAACCAACGCAATCGACACGCAGCCAAAGGGACCAGGAGTCGAGGACGATGTCTTGAGCCTCGTTCCTCCCGTTGCGCGCGCATTGGCGATTGAGGCTCGCGGGCTTGTGAAAAGCTTTGACGGCACACGTGCGGTCGACGGCGTTGATCTGAGCGTGCCGGAAGGCGCAATCTACGGCGTGCTTGGCCCCAATGGCGCTGGAAAGACGACGACTTTGCGAATGCTGCTGGGCATTATTGACCCCGACGAAGGCGTGCGCCGTGTGTTCGGCCATGACCGCCCGCACGATATTGGCCGCTTGATCGGCTATCTGCCCGAAGAGCGCGGGCTCTATCCGGCGATGAAAGCGATTGAGGCGATTGCGTTCATGGGGGCGCTGCGAGGGCTTTCGCTGAAGGAAGGGCGCGAGCGGGGGATGGAGCTTCTTGAGCGGCACTCGCTCCTCCACGCCGCTGACCGGCAGATCCGCCAACTGTCCAAAGGGATGGCGCAGACTGTTCAGTTGCTCGGCACGCTGGTCCACCGTCCGCGTCTGGTGGTGCTGGATGAGCCGTTCTCAGGCCTCGACGCGATCAATCAAGGCAAGCTAGAAGGAATGATCCGCAACCTTGCCGAAGATGGCGTGACGGTGATTTTCTCAACCCACGTGATCCACCACGCAGAGCGACTGTGCGAAGGCGTCGCGATCATTGCCGGGGGCAAGGTGCCCTATGCCGGAAGTGTCGAGACCGCCCGCGACCGTATCCCGGCGCAGGTGCGTCTCGAAACTCGCGCGCGCGAAGGTGGCTGGACGCAAGCTCTGCCCAAGGAGGCTCGGCGTGAGGGCGATTTCTTCTACTTCCCGCTGCCGGAAAGCGGTGTGGAGCCGCTGCTCAAGACACTGATCGAAGGGGATGCGGGCATTCTTTCGCTCTCGATTGAGCGCGCTGGCCTGCACGATGCCTTCGTCGCGATTGCGGGTGAAGCTGCGGCCAAACAGCTCGAAGCGGACGCAGCAGGAGGCGCAAAATGAGCGCGCATGATCAAGCAGCGATTGACGCCAAGCCGCGCCTCTCACGCCTAGAGGCCGCATGGGTGGTCGCCCGCCGCGACTTTATCGCGGTGCTGTTCAGCCGCGCCTTTCTGTTCTTTCTGATCGGGCCGCTTTTCCCCGTGCTGGTCGGCGGTCTTGCCGGAAGCATCGGCAGCCAGGTCTCGCGCGATGTGGCTGTGGTCGAAGTCGGCCTCGCGATGAGCGCAGCTGACAACGCCGCGATGATCGAAGCGCGCGACCGGCTGTATCCGCAATTGGGCGGCGCGGTGCCCGCCTTGCGCGAAGTGCCTGAGGCTGCCTCTGACCCCACCTTTGATGCCGCCACCTTCCTCGAAGACAAGCGCGGGAACTATGCGGCTATCGTCACTGGCTCTCTCACCGCCCCGCAAGTCGTGGGGACCGAGCGCCAGATCAATCGCTGGCGTGGCCCGGTTGAGCTGATCGCGGGCGAGGCGACGGCAGCAACGCCGATCTCCGCGCCGCAATCGAGTGTGCAGACAGTCGCCGCCAGCGCGGCGTCGGAACGCACCAACCGCATCCGCACCGCGCAAGCCGCGCAGATGGTGATGTTCTTGCTGACCATGCTGCTCGCCGGCATGGTGCTATCCAACCTTGCAGAGGAAAAGGGCAACAAGATCATCGAAATCCTTGCCGCTGCCATTCCGATGGACGCGGTGTTCATGGGCAAGCTGTTTGCGATGCTGGGCGTATCCTTCGTTGGGATCGCTGTATGGGGCATGCTTGGTTGGGGTTTCTGGGCCGTGGCCGAAGATGCGATCATCACAGTCACCGAAACCGATTTCAGCAATCTGCCGGGACCTGCTGTGGGTTGGCCAATGTTTATCGCGCTGGGAATTGCCTACTTCTCGATGGCCTATCTGCTGCTCGGCTCGCTGTTCCTCACCATTGGCGCCATGGCGAACACAGTGCGCGAAGTTCAGACGCTGTCGATGCCGGTGACGATGTTGCAACTGATGGTGTTCTTCCTTGCCGCCGCGACGTTGACCGATGCGGGTTCGCATCTGGAGCTGCTGGCCGCTGCCTTCCCGCTATCCTCACCCTTTGCCTTTCTCGCTCGTGCGGCTTTGGACGAGACCTTGTGGGTCCACGCCGCCGCGCTTGCTTGGCAGGCGCTGTGGGTGGGCTTGCTCGTCAAAGGCGGCTCCATGCTGTTCCGCAAACGCGTGATGAAATCAGGCGGAGCAGGACGCGAGAAGAAGCGCTGGTGGAAACGCAAGGCAAGGCCCGCCGACCCGGCACTCGAGCCGGCAGAATAAGTAGCCAATCGCAACTCACTATTGACATGCCTGTCAGTTAGGGCAGGATGCGAGGTGAGGGAGAGGCCAGCTGCAAGCACATAATGGCCTCCACTAGGAGAGAGAGCCATGGCCAGCATTGCGCCTGAACGTCCCAAAGTCCGCACATCGCCCAGCGCCTACGAAGCGTTGAAGGCCCATTACGAAAAGCATCCCGAAGAGCGGCCAGCGCACCCACACAAATGGGACCTCAGCCGCTCGGACATCTATTTCGAGGACAAGTGGCAGCCGATCGTCGCTGAAATGCAGGCGGAAGGTCCGCTGCACTGGATCCCGGATAGCCCCTATGGCCCCTATTGGTCGGTCGTAGGCCACAAGGCCATCCAGCATATTGAGGCTCTGCCCGATACATTCTCGTCCAGCTGGGAGCATGGCGGAATCACGATCCTTGAGCGGCTTTCCGAAGAGGAGCTGGCTGAAAGCACCGTCGACCGGCGCGAATTGCCGATGTTTATCGCGATGGACCGCCCCGAGCACACCGGCCAGCGCCGCACAGTCGCGCCCAAATTCAAACCCTCTGCCATGGCCGACATGGAGGATGAGATCCGCGCCCGCACTGGCGAATTGCTGGACACGCTGCCGCGCGGGAAAGTGTTCGATTGGGTCGACACTGTCTCAATCGAGCTGACCACCGGCATGCTCGCAATCCTGTTCGGCTTCCCCTGGGAAGACCGCCGCCACCTGACATTCTGGTCCGACTGGTCGGGAGATACTGAGCTGGCCGGCGTGCGCGAACTGGATGAGCTGCGCTGGGAATTCCTGCATGAGATGGCCGCTTACTTCCAGTCGATCTGGATCGAGCGGACCCATGACAAGGAACCCGGCAACGACCTCATCTCTATGATGATCCATTCCGAGGCGATGAACCAGATGCGCCCGGAAGAGTTTATCGGCAACCTCGTCCTGCTGATCGTCGGCGGCAATGACACGACGCGCAATTCGATGAGCGGCTTTGTCCATGCGCTCGACAAATTCCCGGACCAACGCAAAGTGTTCGAAGAAGACCCCAGCGTGATCCCGAACGCGGTGCAGGAAATGCTCCGTATGCAGACGCCGCTCGCTCACATGCGCCGGACCTGCACTGAGGATACGGAAGTCTTCGGCAAGACGATCAAAAAGGGCGAGAAGGTCGTCCTGTGGTATCTCGCCGCGAACCATGAAGAGAGCGTTTTCGAAGACGCCCACACACTCAACCTGCGGCGCGAGAATGCCAAGCGGCACATCGCCTTTGGCTATGGCATCCACCGCTGCGTTGGCGCGCGGCTCGCCGAACTGCAATTGCGCGTTTTGCTCGAAGAGATGCACAAACGCCGGATGCGGGTGCATGTCGCAGGCGATGTTGAGCGGGTGCGCGCGAACTTCGTCCACGGCTTCCGCAAACTGGAAGTCGAGATCACCGAATTCTGAGCAGGTGAAACTTTTCGAGGCTTTTCGGCGTAAATACCTTGTAGGACACTTAGACTTGCGAGGGATTTGACCCGTGCCCACCAGACCTACTTTCGCCCACTCCTCCCGGCGCTCTTTCGTCGGCGGCACCGCTTTGGCGGCTGTCATGCCGTTTCTCGCCAGTTGTGGGAGCGGTGTTGAAGCGCGTGAGGGGCGGACCTTCCGCGTGCACCGCACCGAGGCGCAATGGCGTCGCAGGCTCACGCGCCAGGAATTCTACGTTCTGCGCGAAGCAGGGACCGAGCGCGCCTACACCTCGCCCCTCAATGACGAGAAGCGGCGCGGCAAATATGTTTGTGCGGGCTGCGGGAATGACCTTTATTCTTCGGCGCACAAATATGACAGCGGCACGGGCTGGCCGAGCTTTTGGCAGCCGATTGGCAATGGCGCGGTGGGAACCTCAACCGACTACAAGATCGGCTATCCACGCACCGAAGTGCATTGCGCCGATTGCGGCGGGCATTTGGGGCACATCTTCGGTGATGGCCCTCGCCCGACCGGCAAGCGTCACTGCATCAACGGCGCAGCGCTTGATTTCATTCCGGCTTAACGCGCCAGAGCTTCACGCCTGAACTGGCGCGGTGTTCGACGGGCTCGAGCCAGTCCGGCTGCTCACCCGCAACCAGCTGAGCAACGAACCCATCAGGCGCAATCTTCGAATAAAGCCGCGCTTCGCCAAGGCTGGGGCACAGGGCAACATAGCTCGTCCCGCGCTCAGCCAGAGTCGCGCGCGCCTCGTCCGGCGTGCCAATTGCCGTCTCAATCAGGACCTTCATCGCTGCGTGCCCGCGGTGGTGGCCGGTGGCGAGGACGGTGTGGTCGCTCACAAGCAGAAGTTCCGGCGCAATGTCGAGCGGGGCGTAGAACTCGCCTGTTGGCAGGCCAGCCAGCACCTCACCCATATCCTGCACCCGGCAATCAACCGCCTTAACCGGCGCATCCGCTGCTCCTCCAAGAGAGGCCCGGGCGGGGATGGCGCTGGTCAGCAGCATGGCCGGGAAAGCGGGGAGCAAAGCGCAAACTACCGCCAGCATCGCGGCCATGCGCGGCGCGGGCCGACGCATTGTGCGGATGGATCGGAGCCATTGGCGCAGCTGCCAAGCGAGCGGCGGCGCGGCGAGCGCGCAGGCGACCGCTCCGGCGCGCGAGATCAGCAGGGAGATCAGCAGGGCCGCTCCCAGAATGATTGCATAATCGCGCCAGAATCCGCGCAACCAGTCGCGCGACTGGCTCGTCAAATTGATCGCGGCAACCAGCGCAATGGCAGGCGTCACCGCATATTGCAGCGCGACAGTCAGCGACTGCCGCCAGATCGGCATCCCTTCAAGGATGTTCGCGTGCCAGTACTCAGCGACCAGCGGGTCAAGCTCAGCAAAGCCTCCACCGGTCACGCATTGCGGGGTCGTGTAGGCCATCATGCCAATCGCACCCCCTCCGGCCAGCGCAAAGCCGCCGATCAACCATGCGCGCGGGATAGGCTCGACCTTGGCGAGGACCGTCAGGACAATCGCACCCCAACCGAACATCGCAAGATGAACCGGGCTGATCGCGTCGCAATAGTTGAGCAGTTGGTCGAAGCCTCGGGTGAATAGGAATACGCCCGTCCCGGTTATCGCCAGCGCCTGGATCGCGGTGACGAGCCAATCGCGCAAGTTCCGGTCGCGCAGCCAGCGCAGCGCCAGCACGGCAAACATAGCGGCGGCCAGCACCAGCCCTTCAATCGAAATCGACGTCCAGATCGCGGCAGCAAAGCCGATCACCGCGCCTCCCACTTTGGGTGAGCGGGCCATCAACCCGTTGATCGCGACGAGCGCGCAGACGATCTGCCAGCCGTGGTGGTCGATCCGAAGCGGGCCAAGCTGGAACAGCACCGGCACCGACAGAGCGAGCACCAAAGTGGTCAGCGTCGCTTCCTCATCCCCCATCAGCCGCCAAGCAATCCGCGCGGCGAGCAACATGGCGACCAGCAGCGTCACAAGCGGAACAATAATCAGTGCAGCGCTCTCAGCCGCGCTCGCTCCGAGAATGGGGGTCAGGATCAGGATCACCAGCGCAAGCGGCAGATCGACCAGCCGCGACCAGTGCATCTCGACCCCGCCATTTGGCGCATCGACACGTGTCTGGGTGAGGTCAAACCAACTCTGTCCGCCAACCAGATCGCGCACTTGGATCAGGCGCATAATGTCGTCGGGATCAGGGAAGCGCTGGGTCGCAATCGCGCTCCAATTCACTGCAATCAGCAGCGCGGAGACAATCACCCAGGCAATGCCCACGCGGCTCAAGAATTCGAGCGGAAAGGCCCCTCTGCGGCGGTCCGTTGAAGTGCCGACCAGCATGGCGCGCTCATTCGCCCGTATCGCGGAAGACGACCCGGCTGCGGATCAGCCAGGTAGCAAGGAAGCTTACGACGATGGCCGCGGCCTTGGCGATCCGTGCGTCGATCCCGCCCGCAACACCGGCGGCGACGATCCCCGTGGTGAGCGCAAGGCCTACCAGCGCGGAGATCACAAACAGAGCCTTTTGTTGCGTGCGTGCGGAGCCTCCGCTGGCAACGCGGTCCTGAAACACGGCGCGGCTCGACATCAGCCAATGCGCGACAATGCCGAGCGAGTAGCCGATGGCCGAGGCCGGCGCCGCAGCCACACCGACAGCCATCAGAGCAAGGAAGCTCCCCACATCAACCGCCAACGCCCCAACGCTCGCGAGCACATAGCGAACGAAGCGAATGTCGCTGAGGCGGTTGAAGAGAGAGGCGGCGAAGGAAGCCATGACGGTTAAGCCGACTTGCGAATATCTTCGCCGGGCTCGTCTTCTGGCGCAATCCGCTCCGGCACACCGCGCAGAGACGTCAGCGCTGCGACCTGATCCTCAGTCAAAGGTTTGGTATCAGCGGCGTTTGCAGCGATCTCGGTCTTCTCACCTTCGTCGCCCGCCTCGTGATATTCGGCGTCTTCATTGACACACCACGTGTCGTAGACGCGCTTGCCGGCGAGGATATTCTCCACTGTCAGCATCGCGGTCATCATCGCGTGGTCTTGGTTGTTGTAACGGTGCATCCCGTTGCGCCCCACAAGGTGCAGGGTTGGGTGCTTGGCCTCTAGCTCGCGCCGCATCGCATCGACATTGGCCTCGTAATCGTCGTCATAGACCGGATAGGCCTTTTCCTGACGCACAACCGCGCCGCTCACGACCTTGGATGGATCGCACAGGCCGAGAATTTCCATCTCGCGCGTCGCTTGCTTGACCAGATCCTCGTCGGAGGAGGACCACAGGCCGTCCCCTTCAAAACAGAAATATTCCAGACCTACGCAGGCCATATCCTCGTCAGGCACCATCTCCGGCGACCACGAACGGAAGTTCTGCACGCGGCCCACCTGAACCCGCTCATCATGGATGTAGATCCAGTTGTCGGGGAAGAGGTCCTCCGACTTCACCATCAAAGCGACGGTGAGGAAGTCGCGGTAGCGCAGCTTGCTTGCGTCGATCGAGCTTTGCGGCAGCGGGTGGATACGCTTCGACAATTCACGCATGGGCGCAGAACTGATCGCATGTTTCGCGCGAACCGTAGCAGTGCCATCCTTCGAGGTAGACGTCATGGTCCAACCGGCGCCATCATCAGAGATACGCACCAGCGAGTGACCCATCAGCACCTGACCCTTGCCGGTCGCCTCGATGTGATCGCGCGCCGCGTCCCACATCATGCCCGGACCCAGTCGCGGATAGCGGAAGGTTTCGAGCAGGGTTTTCACTTCCTGACCGTCATTGGGTTTCTTGTTGAGGCCGAGCGAGCGCTTAAGGCCATCCATCACTGCGTTCCACAGCGACAGGCCTTTAATGCGCTGAGCCGCCCAATCGGCGCTCATTTCATCACAAGGCATGCCCCACACTTTCTCAGTGTAGGTCTTGAAAAAGATAGAATAGAGCTTCTTGCCGAACTGGTTGGTGGTCCAATCTTCGAAACTGCGCACATCCTTGATCGGGAAGAGCTTGTAGCGAAGGTAGGAGAGCATACAGGCGGTTGAGCGCAGAATGCCCAGATTGCGCAGCGCCTCAAAGGCGCGCAGCGGGTAGGAGTAGAACTTACCCTCGTAATAGATGCGGCTCATGCGCGGGCGCTGGATGAAATCGTCGGGCAGAATCTCGTTCCACAGATCGACCACTTCCTGCGATTTCGAGAAGAAGCGGTGGCCGCCAATGTCGAAGCGATAGCCTTCGTGTTCGACGGTGCGGCTGATGCCGCCCACGTAAGTCTCGTCTTTCTCGATGATGGCGACCGATTTGCCTTGCTTGGTCAGCAGATAGCCTGCGGTCAGGCCAGCGGGCCCCGCGCCAATGATTGCGACATCAACGTCGATAATGCCCGAAGTGTCAGCCTTGGCTTTCGTCATTCAAACCCCCGTTAGGTGGCCGTTGGCGCATATCGCCACGCGGCTCGGGATCGGGAGTGAAGGAAATTGGTTAGCGAGGCGTAAATATGGCCGCTTAATCGGTCATTTTTTGCGTCTGTCGGCGTTAATCGAGCAGCTTGGGGCATTGCAGCCGCGCGGCCAGCCGGGCGAAATCGGACAGGCTGAGCGTGTCATCGAACACAACGCCATATTGATCGTCGCGCCGCCAGCGCACTTTGGCGCGCACTTCAGGCAGCCGAAGCAGCTTATCCTCCGGCTCAATCCGCAGGTTCTGGTCGATCGCGAACATCGCGTCGCTGGTGAAGCGTGCACCCTGCTGGGAGAGGTTCTCAACCACGCCTTGGGCCTCACCCGCCAGAGTGCGGATGGTGATGGGGAAGAACAGCCCCAGCCGCATACCCCGTTTGGGGAATTGGTTGTGCTCCGCAATCAACTCATCAACATCAACCGGTTCAGCGAATTGGAAGCCTGCTTCGCGGCCTCGAACCCATACCGGTTTGAGGACATATTGACTGCCGTCGGGCATGTGCAGCTCGAGCTCTTCGTCTTGGGGCACTGCGTGAAGCATTTTGAGCGAGATGCCTGTTTCAGAGACATCGCGGATCACGCAAACGAATTCGCCATGGTGCGAGACGAGCTTGGCCGCGCGGATGAGCAAGGTGAGCCGCGGGGCAACGCGGTGTTCGCTGTCCGCTGCTTCATCGCAAGGCGCATCAGCACCATCCGCGTCCGAACCGAGCGGCTCGGAGCGATCTTCCTGCGCATCTTCAAATTGCAGTTTGTTTGCTGCGTCTTCCATGCTCAATCGCCTGACGCGCTGAAGAGGGCGAAAGGGGGGCGCGCGCCACAATCCCAGACCGAGGGGCGGTGCTAGGAAATATGGGTTAAGACCGGGATAATGGTGCGGGTGGTGGGACTCGAACCCACACGAGTAATAACTCAGGGGATTTTAAGTCCCCGGCGTCTACCATTCCGCCACACCCGCAGGAGGCTGTTTTGCGACTGCAAACCCGATAGCAGAAGGGCGCGGCGGAGCAACCAAACCCTTGCGCTGAAATCGTTAACAGCCCATCTCGCTCGCAGCGTTCCGATAAATTTACGGGCGCGGCAAATGCAAGGGGTGTCGGCATGGCGGATGGAGCTCAGATCGCGCAAACGATCCAGCCAGCGGTCACTTTGCTTGGCCTGGGCATTGGCGCGGCCATGGTGTCGCGCGCCTGTCGGCTCAATCCGATTGTCGGCTATCTGGGGCTTGGCTTTGGGCTGGCCGCCTTGGGATATTCCGGCAGTTTCTCGGGCCCAATTGTAGCCGCTTTGGCCGAAGTCGGCGTCATGTTCCTGCTGTTCAATCTGGGGCTGCATTTCTCGCTCGGCCGTATTCGCGAGGAAGCGGGCAATATCTTCGGCTTTGGCGCCTTGCAGATGTTGATTGCGGGCGGAGGCTTTGCCGCTCTGTTTTACATGATTGGACTCGACCCCACTTTTGCGGTGATCGGAGGGTTCGCCATGGGGCTGTCCTCGACCGCCGTGGTGATCGGATTGGTGAAGGAGCGCGAGCAGGAAGACTGCCCCGTCGGACGCGCTGCGCAATCGATCCTGATTTTCCAGGACATCGCTGCGATTGCCTTGCTGGTGGCGGCAGGCTCGCTGGCATCGGGCGGGGCACTGGGGCCTGCTTTGGGCATCGCTGGATTGAAAGCCATCGGGGCCTTTGTCATCGCAGTGGCCTTCGGACGCTATTTGACAGAGCCGCTTTTCCGCCTGATCGCGCGGGTCGGTAGCAGTGAGGTCTACACCGCGACCGCTTTGTTTATCGCGCTTGCAGCTGGCTGGGCGACGGGCATGGCGGGGCTGTCGATGACTTTGGGCGCGTTTCTGGGCGGCATGGCCGTGGCAGATTCGCGTTACCGCATCATGGTCCAGACCGAGATTGACGCCTTTCGCGGGCTGTTCCTCAGCTTCTTCTTCATCTCAGTGGGCCTCGCGATTGACCCCGGCGTGATTGCGAGCAGTTGGTTCCTCGTTCTGGCCGCAGCGGGCGGGTTGATTGCGCTAAAGTGCTTGCTCAACGTGATCGCCGGGCTGGCCAATCGGTGGTCGGGGCCGGGCTCAATCCAACTGGGCTTTCTGCTGGGTCAGGGAAGCGAGTTCGCGTTGGTGATCCTCGCTCTGCCCGCCGTGGCAAGTCTTGAAGAGCCGCGCCTCATCTCAATCCTCGTCAGCGCGATCGCAATCAGTCTTGCCGTGACACCGCTCATTTCCAACCTTGGACGCAAGCTGGCGGGCAAGTTGCGCCAAGGTCCGCCTGATCAAAAGCTTGCCGGTGACGATGCGCCCGTGATCATCATTGGCCTTGGGCCTGCTGGACGCGCGGCGGCTGATGCGCTGGCTTATAACGACATCGACTATCTCGCGGTTGAGCCCAATCCGGAGCGTTTCGAAATCGCGGTCGCCGATGGCTACCCGGTGCATCACGTCAATGCAGGCGATCCGCGCAGTTGGGAGCATTTGGGCATGGGTCAGCGCAAAGTGGTGCTGGTCGCGACCGGGAATCTTGCGATCTCACGCGAGCTCACACCTCTGGTGCAAGAGCGGTTGCCCGATGTGGTGCGGATCATCGCCCTTCCCGGTCCAGAAGGCGTGGGCGAGTTCACTGAGCTGGGCATGCTTCCGGTCGATACGAGCACGAGCACCGGCCAGGAGCGCTTAGTCGACCTGGTGTTTGAGGCTCTGGATCGGACACGCAAAGTGGTATCACCCAGCCGCGTGGACGAGGAGCTTGAAGCCCAATCCCTTTGGTGATGGGCTGCGTCCTGCTCGGGGACGCAGCTTTCAGCGCTGCTGGTGGATTAGCCGGAAATCACTCGCCATTAAGGCGATTGCGGATTTCCTTGCCGGCTTTGAAATAGGGCACGCGCTTGGCCGGGACATCAACCGGCTCACCCGTGCGCGGGTTGCGGCCCACGCGGGCTTCACGTTCTCGCGTTGAGAAGGCACCAAAGCCGCGCAGTTCAACCCGGCCACCTTCGGCGAGGCGGTCTGCGATTTCATCAAAGAAGACGTTGACGACTTGTTCAATTTCTTCCGCGCGCAGATCGGGATTGTCTTTGTGCAACTCGTGCAACAGTTCCGAACGTATCATCTCGCCCTCCAAGCTGGGTAGCGGCCCCTACCGCCATGGGTCGGAAACTCCCGGACCCAATATGACTGCTATGGCCTAGACCCGTTAGACCCAAAAAGCTTGTAAGGATTGGCAGATTTCTGCGGGTTTCGCAAGCTGGATGCCAGTTTTTGTGACCGGTATCAGACAGGCTGAAACTTTAACCGAATGGCAAGTATAATTAGAGCTGTTCGACGAGGTCCGCTGGCTCCAGACCCAGCCGCGTCATACGCGCCCGAATCTCTGGCCATTCTTCGCGCAGGAAGTGTTCACGCTCTCGCTCGCGCAGCAATTTGGCCGCGCCTTTGACGACATACATGCCGACCCCGCGCTGCACTTCGACCATGCCGTCATTCTGGAATTGCTGATAGGCTTTGGCGACCGTGAGCGGGTTTGCCCCCTGCTCTGCCGCCAGCGCACGCACCGAAGGCAGCATCGCGCCCTCCTGATACTCACCTTGGATTATGGCCGCGGCGATCTGATCGCGCAGTTTGAGATAGACGGGTTTTGATTGGCTCATGTTTTCCTCGCGAGGTGCCTCAGTGCCATAATACAGCCATGCGCGTCAAGGCTGCTGCCTGAAACGTGACCGGCCAAACAGGGGCTTCCCTATCAAGCGTGAGCCGCTAGTGTGCGCTGCCATAAGAGCCCGCGTCAGACGGGTCAGGGATCATTTGGGGAATTGAGCTTCATGAAAGAACTGGCGCTGTGGAACTATGCCGATTGGGCAGCCTTGATCGCATCCATTACGCTGCTGGCCTTTCTGGTCACCGGCGCATGGGTGCTGAAACAGCCCAAGCAAGAGGTCTTCGGCCATCCCAAAGGCCTCTACATGCTGTTCTTCGCCGAAATGTGGGAGCGTTTCAGCTTCTACGGCATGAAGGCGCTACTGGTGCTTTATCTGACGCAGCATTGGCAATATCTTGATGGGGACGCTGTGGTGATTGTCGGGGCCTATGGCTCGCTCGTCTACATCACACCGGTCCTGGGCGGCTGGATCGCCGACAACTACCTTGGCCAGCGCAAGGCCGTGGCCTTTGGCGCAATCCTACTCACTATCGGCCACTTCTTCATGGCGTTTGAAGGGGATGGTTCAGGTTATCAGAATGACCCGACTTTGGACGTCTTCTGGCTCGCCTTGGCGTTTATCATCGTTGGATCTGGCTTCCTGAAAGCCAACATCTCAGTGCTGGTCGGACAGCTCTATTCGCGCACGGATGAGCGCCGCGACAGCGCCTATACGATCTTCTACATGGGCATCAATCTGGGCGCGCTCGCAGGGATCCTGATTGCCGCTTACATTGGTGAGACGACGGGCAGCTGGGCCTATGGCTTTGGCCTCGCGGGTCTCGGCATGCTTCTGGGCTTGATAGTGTTCGTCATCGGCAAGCCGCTGCTGCTCGGCAATGGTGAGCCGCCTGTGCCCTCCAAGCTCAAACAGAAGGTCGCTGGCGTTGGGCTGGAGCCACTGCTTTACGGCGTAGGCCTTATCGGCGTCGCTGCGATCTGGCTGCTGATCCAGTATCGCGATGTGGTGGGAGGAATGCTTATCGCATCCGGCGCAGTCCTGCTCGCTTATGTGCTGTATCTCGCCTTCAAGTTGGAGCGTGTGGCCCGCGACCGGGTGTTTGCGATGATCTTCTTCATCTTGCTGATGCCGCTGTTCTGGGGGCTGTTTGAACAAGCCGCAGGGTCGATGAACCTGTTCACTCTCGACTACGTTGACCGCGACGGTATTCCTGCCACCTTCTTCCAGTCCTTGAACTCAATCTTCATCATCCTGCTCGCTCCGCTGTTTGCGATAGCGTGGCAGTGGCTGGCCCGTCGCGGGATAGAGCCCTCCACACCCGCCAAGATGGGCCTCGGTATCGTGCAGATGGGCCTTGCCTTCGTCTTGCTGGTCTGGGGCGCGAACACTTTCAGCGTTGAGCGTGACGTCGGCGGTGAGATGGTGATGCTGATGCCGGTGTTCTTCCTGTTCGTCTTCTACTTCTTCTCAACCACGGGTGAGCTTTCGCTTTCCCCCGTTGGCCTGAGCGCCATGAACCGCCTGTCCGAAAAGCATATGGCGAGCCTGATGATGGCAGCCTTTTTCTTCGGGATCGCGGGCGGCAATTATGTCTCCGGCGCTTTGGGTTCGATCATGGGTGGCAGCGAAGGCGGCGATATGACCCGCGAAGGTGCACTCAGCGTCTATGAGGTGATGGGCTGGGTCGCGATTGTGGTCGGTGTGCTTGTCGTAATCGTCAGCCCGCTGGTCAATAAGCTGATGCATCTCGACCAGCTCAAGGATGACAATGTCAGCGACGATCTGCTGGGTCAGGACGAGGTGGGCGAGCCGGCTGCGGGGGGTATCGCTCCGGCAACGCGTTTGCCTGAGTAGGGCGCTATTCGGAGGGCTTCGCGCTCCAGTCGCCCGGCTGTTCACCCTCTGCAAACAGGTGCTCTGCGCCCCATTGCGCGAGGTCGCGATAGACCGGACCAAGCGCCCGCGCGCTGTCGGTCAGGACATAGCGCGCGCGTTTACCCTCAGGCGGATCACGCTCCATCAACCCGGCCTCTTGCAGGATTGCGAGCCGCGAGGTCAGCGCCGCGCGATTGATGCCAAGCGCCCCGACAAATTCCTCAAACCGCTCCGCCCCCAAAAACGCCTCACGCAGGATCAGCAGCACCCAGCGATCGCCGAGCACACGCGCGGCGCGGCCAATCGGGCATGGGGACCGGGAGGGCTGATAAGTCTTCATAAAGTTTGCATATCAGACTTGTGAGGGCGGCTGGCAAGAGGCATAAAGTCTGCGAATCAGACTTAAAGGAGCATAGTCCGATGCCGAACCCCCAGCACAACAGCCGTTTTGACAGCCCCGAAGCCTCAATCGAGTACATGAAGCGCGTCGCTGTCGCGAAGTCGGGTTTCTCAAATTGGCTCGCCGTTGAACCCATCACGGTTTGGCAGGGCAAGAGCGAGCTGTTGCTAGAATTGCGGCCTGAAATGACGCAGCATCACGGCTTTGCGCACGGAGCCATTGTCGGCCTGATGGCGGACAATGCCTGCGCTTGGGCGGGCGCATCGGTCGTCGGCGATGTTGTCACGGGCAGCTACACGATCAACTTCCTGCGCCCCGCACTCGGGCAAAGGTTGCGAGCCAAGGGCGAGGTCATCAAGCCGGGCAAAAGACAGGTCGTGGTGCGCGCCGACGTCTGGGCAGAGGGCGACGGAGCCGATCCAGTCCATGTCGCAACCGCGCAGGGCACTATCATTCCCACGGGGCTGGGCGGTTAGCCAAACCGCGGCGGGAGTGGTAGCCTTCGCGCCATGGACGGGACCCTACTCACACTCATCGCGGCGAACGCCGCCTTTGTCGGCTCTCATTTTGCGATGTCGCATCCTTTACGCGCGCCGATGGTCAGCGTTGTCGGGGATATGGGCTTTCAGATCGTCTATTCGGTCGTGAGCCTCGCGGCGCTCGCTTGGGTGTATTTCGCCTTCACCGCCGCTCCGCCAGCCGATCTGCCCACTTCTGGCGATGTGGGATGGATCATCGCCACCTTACTTACGCTGCCTGCCATGATCCTGCTCGCCGGTTCCTTCATCGGCAATCCCGCGCTTGGCCTCCCGGATGCCGAAGACAGCGCACGGGCCAAGCCGCGTGGCGTTTTCACCATTACCCGCCATCCGATGATGTGGGGCTTTGCGCTGTGGGCGCTGTCTCACATAGTCATTCACTGGAGCCTGCGCACGACTATCACGGCACTGGCGATGGGGCTGCTCGCGCTGGTTGGAGCAAGGATGCAGGACAAGAAGAAGCAGGTGCTGATGGGAGAGGCGTGGCGCACTTGGGAGAGCAATACGAGCTATTGGCCACGCGTCGGCGGTTTCGCGAAAGCGGGCGCATTGCCGTGGACACTCGGCCTTATTTTCTTCGTCTTCTTCAGCTGGCTTCACACGCCCATTAGCGGAATTGCCGCTGGCATCTGGCGGTGGTTCTAGCGCGCGCTTAGAGGCCTTTCTCGGCCAACCATTCGAGCTGTGAGGCTTGCGCCCCTCGCAGGAAAGTCAGGTCGTGGCCTGCGCCGGGAAAGCCGACGAAATCCGCTTGCGGATTGCTGTTCGCCAGCGCCTCTCCATGGGCATAGGGCACAACATTGTCCGCATCGCCATGCTGGACAAGGATCGGCAAATCGAGCGCCGGGAACTTGGACGCATTGTCAAAGTGATCGCGCAACAACGGCCTTACCGGGAAGATTGGCAAGGCATCGCTCGCCGCATCGGTGAGGCTGGAGAAGGGTGAGATCAGCATCAGTGCGGCCACTTCATGCTCGCTCGCCATCTGAACCGCAGTGCCTGATCCAATCGAATTGCCCGCAAGGATGGTCCGGTCCGGGGCGATATCCTGAGCGGCTAGAAACGCCATCGCCGCACGGCCGTCCTGGTAGAAGCCCTCTTCCGAAGGTTCCCCCGGATTGCCGCCATAGCCGCGATAATTGACCAGCAGCAGGCCATAACCATGCTGCGCGAGAAGACGCGTTTCGTTGGTCGCTCCCGCCAGCGATCCGCCATTGCCGTGGAACCAGACGACGGTGGGCCGCGCCGCCTCAGGCGCGCGCCAATGGGCGTTAAGGGAAAGACCGTCGGAGGTCTCCAACGTCACCGCTTCAAAGCCGGGCGCGGGCAAGTGCACTTGCTGCGGAGCGGGATAGATGAAGCGCGATTGCATAACGAACAGGATCGCCAGCATCGCTAGGTAGGCGGTCGCAAAGAAGACCAGAACCTTGATTGCAAAAGCGCCCACGCTCAGCTGCGCCCCTATTGCCCGGTGAAATTCGCGTCGCGCTTTTCGATCAGCGCCGCGACGCCTTCCGCATGATCATCGGTCGTGTGCATCATCGCCTGCGTATTGGCCGCCAGCTCCAACGCAGTGTCATAGGAGACCTGCTGACCCTGCCGCAGCAGCATCTTGGACTGGCGCAGGGAATGCGGAGGCATCTTGGCGATCTTTGCGGCCAACGCTTCAGCCTCAGCCATCAGATCATCATGCGGAACCACGCGGCTGACGAGGCCCCAATCCTGAGCCTGCTCTGCACCGATCACATCGCCGGTGTAGAACAGCTCCGAGGCGCGGCTCATTCCGATCACACGCGGCAGGATCCAGGTCCCGCCATCGCCCGGAATGATCCCGAGTTTGAGGAAGGTCACGCCGAACTTCGCCTTATCGCTCGCGATCCGGATGTCGGCGAGGCAGGCCACATCGCAACCCAGCCCAATCGCGGGACCGTTGACGGCGGCAATGACAGGCACCCTCAGAGAATGGAGCGCGCGCAGCATCATGTGGATGTTGTTGCGGTATCCGTCAGAAATCGCCGGGGTCGCGCCACCAAATGTCCCGGTCCGGTCGCGCATCGCCTTGATGTCGCCTCCGGCAGAAAAGGCCCTTCCCGCTCCCGTCAGGATCACGCAGCGCGTACCATAGTCGCGGTTGATCGCGTTGCAGACATCAGCGAACTCATCCCCATCGCCCGGCGCGCCCAGGGGGTTCATAGTCTCAGCCCGATCAATGGTGAGCGTTGTGACGGGGCCAGTCTTGGCAATCTGGAGAAGCGGCATTCGTGTTCCTTTCGCGCCCCGTACATCTGGGTCAGGCAAAGTCGTTCAGCTTATTAGCAAGGTTGCTCGCCTAATGGGAATGGAACCGCGGTCTTGCCAGTGGCTAAGCCCATGATACGAGTGAATTGGACGAATTGAAGGGAAAGGGCGCATGCCACAGGCATCGTTATTGGTGATGGCATCGCCCCTGCTTGTGGGGCCTGCTCCCGCTGCCCTGCCTGCTTCTGTCGAGGCAGCCATCCCGCCCACTCCGGCAATGACCGCTGCACCTGTCAAAGCCAGTGAGCATCTGCTGCCGATTTCCTTCGCGCTGGCCAGCCAAGAGCAGGGCCCGCCTGAAAGCGACACTTCGCAAGATCCCTCGGGAGAGGAGTCGGAGGACGAGCCGCAAGACGGAGAGACTGAAAACCAGATCATCGTCTCAGGCGAATATGGCCCGCCCGAAGGCGATCCGATGGCGGCGATCAACGAGACCAGCTACCGCGTGACCCAGCAGCTCGATCAGACCTTTGTTGAGCCGGTCGCCTATGCCTATCGCGACGGGCTGCCCGATCCGGTCCGCGATGGACTTGGCAATTTCGTGCGCAATTTGCGCGAGCCTGCCAATTTCCTCAACTTCCTGCTGCAAGGCAAAGTTGGGGACGCGTTTGAGACTTTGGGCCGGTTCGCGATCAACTCCACCATTGGGGTGGGAGGACTGTTCGATGTCGCAGGCAACGACACGTTCAAACTGCCCTATCGCCGCAACGGGTTTGCCAACACGCTTGGCTATTACGGGGTCGATAGCGGCGCCTATCTCTACCTTCCGATTGCGGGAGCGACGACGGTGCGCGATCTTGTCGGCGACACGCTGGATCAGGCGGTGCTGCCCATTGGGATTGGCAAGCCGTTCAACACGCCTGAATTCACCGTGCCGTTCTACATCGTCTCCAACCTAGACACCCGGCTGGAACTGGACGAGGAGCTGGGGCGCATTTCCGAGACGGTCGATCCTTATGCCGCCCGGCGCGACACCTACCTCTACCGCCGCGAACGCGACATTGCGCTGCTCAAAGGCGAAGAGCCACCACCGCCGCCTGATATCCTAATCGAGATCGAGCAAGGTGTGGACGCGCTGTACGAGGATGAGCCGGAGGAGCAGGGCGCAGAGGGCATCGAGCCCAGCGATGCGCCCGCGATCATGGGGGAAGCGGAGCCTCCAGCTGATCCGGCGGTCTCGGTGCTGATCACCGCGCCTAGGTCGCGTTAGTCGACCAACCCCGAAAAGGGAGACTTACGCCCGCGCCTCTTCCGCGTCGCTCGCATCGACATTGGCCGAATTATGCTTGAGCGCTTTCAGCACCGTCTCGACAATCTGCGGTGCGTTGAGGCCTGCCTCTTCGTATTGCTTGTCGGGCGAATCCTGATCCTGGAACGTATCCGGCAGGCGCATGGTGCGCACTTTCAGGCCGTTGTCCGTCAGGCCAGCGTCCGAGGCATAGGTCAGCACATGCGCGCCGAGCCCGCCAATCGCGCCTTCCTCAACCGTCACGACAACTTCATGCTCGCGCATCAGGCGTTCGATCAGATCAGTGTCGAGCGGCTTGGCAAAGCGCATATCGGCAACCGTGGTCGACAGGCCTTTGGCTTCGAGCTGGTCGGCTGCCTTCTTGGCCTCCTCCAGACGCGCGCCGAGTGACAGGATCGCAACCTTGGACCCTTCGCGCACGATCCGGCCCTTGCCGATTTCGAACTTCTCGGGAACCTCGGGCAAAGGCACACCGACGCCGCTCCCGCGCGGATAGCGGAAGGCGATGGGGCCGTCGTCATACTCGACCGCCGTGTAGGTCATGTGGACCAGTTCAGCTTCGTCCGCTGCGGCCATCACAACCATGTTGGGAAGCGTTGCCAGATAGGTGATGTCGAACGAGCCTGCATGGGTGCAGCCATCCGCTCCGACCAGACCAGCGCGGTCAATCGCGAAGCGCACGGGCAGGTTCTGGATCGCCACATCGTGCACCACTTGATCGTAGGCACGCTGCAGGAAGGTTGAGTAGATCGCGGCAAACGGACGCATGCCTTGGGCCGCAAGACCAGCCGCAAAGGTCACGCCGTGTTGCTCTGCAATGCCGACATCGAAGCTGCGTTCTGGATGCGCCTGGGCAAAGCGGTCAACGCCGGTGCCCGACGGCATTGCAGCGGTGATCGCGCAGATGCGCTTGTCGGTCTCGGCCAGCTTGGCCAGCGTGTCGCCAAAGACGTTCTGATAGGCAGGCGGCCCGGCAGAGCCTTTCTGCTTCTCCCCCGTCACCACGTTAAATTTGGGCACGCCGTGATATTTGTCGTCGCTTTCTTCAGCGGGTTTGTAGCCCTTGCCCTTCTCCGTCACGACATGGATCAGCACAGGGCCTTCCGAGGTGTCGCGAACATTCTCCAGCACCGGGATAAGGTGGTCGAGATTGTGGCCGTCAATCGGGCCGACGTAGTAGAAGCCCAGCTCCTCAAACAGAGTGCCGCCCGTGACCATGCCGCGAGTGTATTCCTCTGCTTTGCGCACGCCTTCGTGGACGCGGCGGCTCATCTTCTGGATCGCGCGGCTCGCAAGGCTGCGAATGCCGAGATATTCGCTGCTCGAGACCATGCGCGCGAGATAGGCCGAGAGTCCTCCGACCGGAGGCGCGATCGACATATCGTTGTCGTTCAGGATCACAACCAGGCGATTGCCGGCTTCTGCGGCGTTGTTCATCGCCTCATAGGCCATGCCAGCGCTCATCGCGCCGTCCCCGATCACGGCAATGCCGCGGCCCGGCTTGTCATTGAGCTTGTTTGCAATCGCAAAGCCCAAAGCGGCAGAGATCGAGGTCGAGGAGTGCGCCGCGCCAAACGGGTCGTATTCGCTCTCCGCGCGCTTGGTGAAGCCCGAAAGCCCGCCGCCCTGACGGATCGTGCGGATGCGGTCGCGCCGTCCGGTGATGATCTTATGCGGGTAACATTGGTGCCCCACGTCCCAGATCAGCTTGTCGTCGGGCGTGTTGAACACATAGTGGATCGCCACGGTGAGCTCGACCACGCCGAGCCCGGATCCAAGGTGCCCGCCTGAGACGCTGACCGCGTCGATCATCTCGGCGCGCAATTCGTCAGAAAGCTGGCGAAGTTGCTCTGGCTTGAGTTTGCGAAGCTGATCCGGCGTCGGCACCAGATCGAGCAGCGGAGTATCAGGTGTGTGACTCATAAGTGAAAGCCCTACACCTTTGAATCGTGCCTGTCGATGAACGGTTTACGACTGAAATCAGCGTCTTTGAGGGTGATCGGGACAGTTTTTCCTTACAATTGGGAGTGTCCGAACGGCCTGACGAAAACGAGTCGCTGGAACCGGACCGCGCGCAAATGGGTTGTTGTGCCAAGGGGGATAGACAGCCGTGCACCGTCGAACATTTATCAAAGCGGCAGGAACGCTCTCAGCTCTTTCCGCATCATCGCCCTTGGTCGCCTCGCCTGCCTTACAGACAGCGCCAAAGCGGCACTTCGTCCTTGTCCACGGGACATGGCATGGTGGGTGGTGCTGGCAATGGGTTGCGCCGCTGCTCGAAGCGGCGGGGCACAAAGTGACCACACCCACGCTCACCGGATGCGGGGAACGCAGGCATTTGATCGGGCCAGAGGTGGGCCTCGACACCCACATCGCTGACATTGTGAACGCGGTGGAGTTTGCCGGTGCTGAGGAGGTCGTGCTGGTCGGTCACTCTTTCTCAGGCCTCACCATTACCGGCGTCGCCGACATCTTGCGCGAGAGGATCAAGCACCTTGTCTTCTTCGACGCCCTGATCCCCACAGCCGAGCGCCGCGCGGCGGTCATGCGCGATCCTGAAACGGGTGAGTATCCCGATTGGTGGTTGGCGCGCGAAGCGAAGTTCGAAGATGGCTACAAGATGAGCTTTTGGGAGGACTATGACGTCCGCATGCTCGTCCCCGAGGATGATGCGCGCAACATTGCGCTGCTAAAGCGCTACCTCACCTGGCATCCGGCCAAACAATGGACCGATGAGCTTCGGCTACAAGACGGCGGATGGGAAGGCCTACCCCGAACCTGCATCCATGCGGTCGGGCAGACCTATCGCCGCTCGTCAGAGGAAATGGTCGGGCCGGGGCGCGGGCCGGGTTGGAACTTTGTCGAGTTGGATGTCGCGCGCAACGGGTTCATGACCGACCCGCCGCGCGTGGCAGAGGCGCTGCTAGCCCTAAGCTAATCTGCTGCCTGCGCTGCGTCTTCACCCCCGCGATAGCCAAAGATAAATCCGCCCACCCGGTCGCCTGAACCGCCCGAGCCGGGCTCTGCACGCTGCATGCAGCCAGGGCCGACAAAGTCAGCCGTTTGACCGTTTGAGCCGATGATCGAGAGCCGCTCGCCATCCTCAAGACAGATGCGAGTCTCTTCGGTGATTTCAGTTCTGCGCGGATATTCTTCCAAGATTCTGGGAGACCCACTTGCGACAAGATAAGTCACAGGAGGACGTGTCGACGCTTCAACTGGTGCCGGCGGGGGCGGGGGCGGTGGAGAAGTTGGCGCAGTGACGCAGGCGCTAGCTGCCAAAGCTGCAGCGCTTACAACTGCCATTCTCAATCCCTGAGCGGTGGTATCACTTCGATCGCAGAACATAGACTTCCCCTTTGGCGATGGATTCTATCCGATGCTCCAGCGCGATGACGGCAGGATCGTCCGAGTGCGATGCCTTGATAACCCGCCACGCTTCGCTTTCGCCAACTTCAAGCTTTTCGATAGCAGAATTCCAATCCTCGGCCAATTGCGCGCGGCCCTCTGGCAAAGGCTCGTAGAGAGCGATCCCAGTCGCTACGCCCGACATCGCAACCTTGCCTAGCGCGCGATAGGCAAAGTCAGGAGCAGCCTCGCGCACAGCTTCCGACACCAGAATGTCGGTGCCGGTCTGCTTGTTTGCGCTTTCGAGCCGGGCGGCGATGTTCATGGCATCGCCCATAGCGGTGTATTGCATACGGTTGGTGCCGCCGAAATTGCCGACAATGACCTCTCCGCGATGGATGCCGATGCGCGTCTTGCCGAGCGCGACGCCATATTTTGCCTGCGCCCGCGCGGTGATCGCGGCGCTCTCTTCCTGCATGGCGAGAGCGCAGGCGACAGCCCGCTCGGTATCATCTTCCCGCGCATAGGGCGCACCCCAGAAAGCAACAATCGCATCGCCGACATATTTGTCGAGCGTACCGCCATGCTTGAGGACAATCTCGCTCATCGCGTCGAGATAGGCATTGAGGATTTCAGCCGTCTGGCGCGGATCGCGGCCGTGGCAGAACTGCGTGAACCCCTCAAGGTCAGTGAACATCAGCGTCAGATCGCGCTCTTCGCCTTTGAGTTCGAGGCTCTTGGGATCCTCAAGAATCTGTCCCGCCACGCCCGCTGGCACGAAACGGCCCAGCGCGCCGCGTGCAAAGGCTCGCTCCTCGCTCGACTGGTCGCGCCGCGCCGAAGCAACCGCAAAATAAGCGATGATCCATGTGAGGCCGAGGCCCAATAGCGGCAGGCCCAGAATATCAAACCCAGCCGCATCAATCGCCACCGGCAGAGCGGCAAAGCCAACCACCTGCGCCCCGCCGAGCATCAGGAGCAGGATCAACCGCCGCTCAATGAAAGCAGTCGCTCCGGCAAGCAGAATGCTCGCCAGCGTCAATCCGACGATCCAAGCTACCCCAAGCGGGGGCGGGAAGTCCTCATCGAGCGCTTGGCGCAGCATATGCGCATGGACGCTCACCCCCGCGACGCGGCCATAGCCACCAATCCGCGTGACAGGCGTCGCAAGCTGGTCTGCACCAAACGTGTCCGCTCCGATCAGGACGATGCGGCCCGTCAGAACCTGCGCGAAGAAGCCCGCGCCGAAAGCGTCCTCTCCGCCCAGTTCGCTTATCGGAATACGCGGGAACATGCCGTTCACAGGCCTGATAGTGGCAAGCCCGCTGCGCTCGATCCATTTGGAATCAGGCACGCGGTATCGGATCGCACCAGAATAGCTGCGCGTCTCGTCAGGCAGGCCCGCCAGCGCTCGCGCAAGCAGCGGAGCCGCCTCGTCCGACATGGCTGGCCAATTGCGTGCCACCAGAGCGCTGCCAACACCAATGGCGGGCGAGACGGGCCGGACATTGCTGCCCTCTAACGCGGCCCAGAAGGCTTCTTGGTCCGCGCGCGCTTCCTCATCGATGGAGATATCCCAATAGGTCGCGCCATCGGCCTCTGGGTCGGCGTAGACGATGTAAACGGGCACAGGCACGCTCCGCAGAGCCTCTACCAGAAGTGGGGTCTGATCGTTCGCTTGTATGAAGGCCATGTCGAGCGCGATGGCGCGCGGATTGACGCTGGCGATTTCGGTGATGGCTTCGGCCAGCAGAGCGCGGTCCACCGGGCTCGTTTGCTGCGTCTTGCGCGCGACCGCATCGTCATAGACGACCAGCGTAATGTCGGGATCTTCGTGAGTCCGCTCTGCCAAAACATAGCGATAGGCATCGTGGATCGTCAGTTCGAGATCAGCGCTCGCCGGCAAAAGCGGGGTGAGGAATGGCAGTGCAAAGGCCAGCGCCAACAGCACAGGCAGCCGCAGCAACCAGCGGCTCTTGCGTTTGAGATGTTCCATTGCCCCCGACACTGTAAGCAGGGCTAGCGCAGAGCGATCAGCTTGTCATCGGGAAGATGGATACGCGAAGATCGATACGCCAAGATCGTCACGAGCAATCGCGGCACTTCCCGCGTATCTCCATCACCGGGCGGCTGGCCTCGAATTCATGGCCCTTGGCCAGCTGCCGCATCGCTTTGCTGACCTCTGCATCATCGACATGGCTCGCCTCTCCGCATGTGTCGCAGACCAGGAAGATGCAATCATGGACATCGCCGGGATGGGTGCTGGCGAGAAAGGCGTTGGAGCTTTCGATACGCAGGGCAAGGCCGTGCTCCACGAACAGGTCGAGGATGCGATAGATCGAGTTTGCGGCGACGCGTTTGCCCAGACGTTTGGAGACATCCTCTGCGATTGTGTAGGCGGAGACGGGGTGCCCGCCGCGCGCCAGCTCGGCAAAGACGGTTTCGCGCATATCAGTCCACTGAGCGCCCGCTGAGACCAGAGCCTCACGCGCGGCTTTGATCAGCTCTTCGCTGGATTTCTTGTGCTGGCAGTGGGAGTGCGTCGTCGCCATGTCTCAGACATAGTCGGGGCCTGCGCGCTTTTCCAGTCAGACTGCATCGATCACTTGGCGTCGGCGAGGAACTCAGAGCGATAGTCGCGCGGGAACATCTGCCTCAGCGCCCGCACCTTGGGTGCATCCCAGCGCACGATATAGGCGCTGCGCGGATTGTTGAGCATGTAGTCTTGGTGATAGCCTTCTGCGGGATAGAAAGTTCGCATCCGCTCAATTTTGGTGACAATCGGATCGCCCCAAATGCCAGAGCGCTCCATCTGCGCAAGGTAAGCCCGCGCCACGGCGCGCTGCTCATCATTGGTGGGGACCAGAGCGGTGCGGTAATGCGCACCGACATCCGGGCCTTGGCGGTTCAGCAGAGTGGGATCGGCAACGACGGAAAAGAAGATGCGCAGCAATTCATCATAGCGGATGACGTAGGGGTCATAGGTGATCCGCACGCTTTCGGCATGCTGAGTGCCGCCTGCAATGATGCGGTTGTAGGTCGCCGTCTGGCGGGAGCCGCCGTGATAGCCGGATTCCGCAGATCGCACGCCCTTCACATGGCTGAAGACGCCCTCGACACCCCAGAAGCAGCCGCCCGCAAAGATCGCAGTTTTCAGCCCAGCTCCTTCACGCGCGATGCGTTCAGCGGCCGGGGCATTGACCGGCTTATCAAGAGCAGCAGCTGGGGTGGTAAGGGTCGCGGCGCTGAAAGCCGCAGCAAGAGCGAGCAGGATACGCTTCATAGGGTGCTATTCTCCGAGGGGTTCGATGATGAACTCGCTCGCAGGCGCTGGAGTTGTCGACGTTTGAACCTCAGCAGCATTTGCCGGGCTGGCCAGATTGTGGCCCCAATCACCAATCGTCGCCGCGCCAACCACAAGCCCTCCGGCGATGAAGCCAAAGGCGAAATTGCGGTAAAGGTCTGGGGCGAAGAGGTTCATGTTCTTGTCTCTTTAACTCAGCGTTTTGTGTCTTTGTCGCCTGTGTCGGGCGTTGCTTGATGTCCAACTATGGACCCCGCGCTTGCGCCATTATGAACGAGGTGTTCCTGCGACAATTCGTTACGTGGTCGTTCTTAGTTACGGACCAACCTCAAAAAAGTTGTCCGAGCCCAAGGCGGCCTTTCTCTTAGGTGCGCGTTAACCATAAATATTTCGTGAATGTGGTGGGGGGGGGGAAAGGAAGGGAGTCTTTGTTTGCGCACCTGCATCCGCAGGCGCGATATCCTCGCTCATGCGACCTAAAGGTCGCGTCGCTGCGGGCGGGCGGTCGCCCTTTCGGACCCTGTCGGGTCCGTGCTCCGCGATTACTCAGCGACGTTGTGCAGGGAAACTTGGCGCAAACCTCTTGCTTGGCTCTGATCGCGAGCCGAAGGCGAGCCAGCGCGCGACCGCGCGCCGCCGCTTATGCGGCGAAGCCAAGCGGGCCGGATGGCCCGCGCCCGGCGTTTGAGGGCGCAAACAAACAACTCCCGGATGGGGTGCGCAAAACAATCAATGCCTAAAATGCCGCATCCCAGTGAAAACCATGGCGAGCCCGGCCTCATCAGCCGCTGCGATGACTTCCTCATCGCGGATTGATCCGCCGGGTTGGATCACAGCCGTTGCGCCCGCTTCGGCGGCTGAGATCAAACCGTCGGCGAAGGGGAAGAACGCATCGGAAGCAACCGCGCTGCCGACCGTCTTGGGCTCGGCCCATTCATAGGTTTCGGCGCCTTCCTTCGCCTTGATTGCGGCGATGCGAGCAGAATCGCGGCGGTTCATTTGGCCAGCGCCGATGCCAGCGGTCGCGCCGTCCTTGGCATAGACGATGGCGTTGGATTTGACATGACGCGCGACGGTCCAGGCGAAGAAGCAGTCCTTCAGCTCCTGCGGCGTCGGCTCGCGTTTGGTCACGACCTTGAGGTCAGCCTCGGAGACCGCGCCGTTGTCGCGGCCCTGAATCAGCATGCCACCAGCAATGGTCTTCATGAAGAAGCCGCCCCGGCGCGGATCGGGCAGAGTGCCGCATTCCAGCACGCGCAGGTTCTTCTTCTTGGCAAAGATTTCGCGCGCTTCGGGGCTGACCTTGGGCGCGATGATGACTTCGGTGAAGATGCTCGCGATCGCTTCAGCGGTGGGGCCATCCAGCTCGACATTGACCGCGACGATCCCGCCAAAGGCCGAGACGCTGTCGCATTGCAGCGCGGCTTCCCACGCTTCGAGGAGCGTCGCGCCTTGCGCCACACCGCAAGGATTCGCGTGTTTGACGATGACGACAGCGGGATCGCTACCGGCAAACTCCGCCGCCAGCTCCAAAGCCGCATCCGCATCGTTCAAATTGTTGTAGCTGAGCGCCTTGCCCTGCAATTGCTCAGCCTGCGGGACGCCATTCGTGCCCGTAACCTGCGGGACATAGATCGCTGCCGACTGATGCGGGTTCTCGCCATAGCGCAAAGTGTCCGAGCGCTTGAAGGCGAGCGGCATTGTGTCGGTGAAGGGTGTCGCCTTCAGCGCTTCTGGTCCCAGCGGGTTGTTGAAGGCATCGCCAAAGGCAAACCAGTTCGCAATCGCCGCATCGTAGGCCGCTGTGCGCGCATAGGCCTTGCCCGCCATGCGGATGCGGAACGCCTGTGACGTCGCCCCGTCATTTGCGTCGAGTTCCTCGAGCAGCTCGGCATAATCCGCCGCGTCAGTCATAATCGTCACGAAGCCATGATTCTTTGCTGCCGAGCGCACCATTGACGGCCCGCCAATGTCGATATTCTCGATGATCTCCTGCCGCTCCGCGCCCTTCGCAACGGTCGCTTCAAATGGGTAGAGATTGACCACGACGAGATCGATCGCGCCGATTTCGTGAGCCTCCATCGCTGCGACATGTTCGTCATTATCGCGCAGAGCCAGCAAGCCGCCATGGACCTTGGGGTGGAGCGTCTTGACCCGTCCGTCCATCATCTCAGGGAAACCGGTGAGGTCGGAGACATCGCGCACTTCCAGCCCCGCCTCGCGCAAAGTGCGCGCCGTGCCCCCGGTGCTGACCAACTCAACGCCCCTTGCTGCCAGAGCCGCGCCCAGTTCCGCCAAACCGGTCTTGTCGGACACCGAAAGCAGCGCCCGCTTAATCACCGTCTCACTCATCTTTGATGCCTACCTTAAACTAGCCCATTTTCTTGAGCAGCCACGAAAACTGCCCGCCGCCGCGCGATGTCAGCCCTTCGATCACCAATTGCTCGGTTGCATGCGGTTTGCCCTCGCCGTCAACCCACAGGCTGTCCTCACAGCGCAGTTTGACTTCTTCGCCATCGGCCTCTGCGCCGCCCATGCCTCCAGTCGTGCGCAGCCGGAATTGCCACAGCTTGCCGTCAGGGGTGAGCAGGCTCGCCCCGCGCTGATCCTGCGACAGATGCGCCTCAACCCCGCGCCCCAGATGGAAGCGGATGGCAAAGCCAACTTTGCCACGCTTGCCTTTGCGGCTGACGGGCAGGAGGATGTCTTCGCCCGACAATTCGCTGCCATCGCTGGCGAGCGAGAGGATGCGGCTATGCGTCAGGCCAAAGCGGGTGGCATAGCCATCATGGCTTGCCTCAACCCGGGTGGCTTCGCGGCCATGGCGCTGCATCAGGCGGCGCTCGACTTCAACTGTCTCGACGCCGCGGCCAAGCTTGCCGTGAAGGAGGACGGCGGTGGAGTTTGCATCGTCGAGCACCAATGAGGAATGCGCGGCGGTTGCGCGCAGACCCTGACCGATCCGCGCCGGGACCAGACCGCCCGCCAGCGCCGCTCCGCCGCAATTGACGATCACGCGGGAAGGCCCGTCGGAAAGCTCGAACGCAAGGGTCGAAGCACAGCCGCAACGCGCATGACGCGAACGCGGTGGCGGCCCGGCGTCAAACTGCACCACCGTCTTATTGGCCCGCAGGCGTTGGAAACCCCAATGCTGCGGTTCGTTAAGAGGCCTGGTGCGGATGCCCGTGGCGGCAATCAGGCTGGCCACGCGGTCCGCTGAAATCGCGCCCTGTCCCTGCCAATTGCCAATCGCACCATCGCCGTGACGCAGCGCCAGCAGCGGAGGCACCAGCAGCTCGCGCATGACATAGATCGCATCTGGAGCCTCTTGCTCAACCGCATCGTAGCAAGCGATGAGGTGGGTGAGGATGCGGATCGCCTCCATCTGCGCTGCCGGACAGCGTGAGAGATTGCCGCCATCCTCGGCCACCATCTCACCCAGCGCCTTGATCAGAGCCGCTTCGCCATACAGCCGACGCGGGCGGCCTTCAGGAAGTAGCAAGCCTGCTGCCGTGACCGCCGCCCAACCAGCGACCTGACCCAGCCCAGCGCCAGCACGGCGCGATTGTTTTTCGAGCCACGGGGCGGTTTCCTCAATGGCTTTGAGCAGCCTTGGCTTCAGCGCGCCATCCTGACCTGCCAGCACTAGCGGTGCGTGAACCAGCCAAGCGAGCAGGCGCAGGCCTGCATGCTCAGTCGACCACGCCGCCCCTTTGCCCGTGCCGCGCGGGACAGTCTCATTGGCGTCAAGCCACAGGCCGGTGATCCGCTCCGCAATGGCGATGCAGTCTTCGCGCGGCGCGCTTGCCGCCAGATCATCAAGCCATGAGAAAGAATGAACCGCCCGCTCAAGCCCGGGGCTGAGATGCGCGTTGCTCCCAAAGTCGAGCGCGCTGATCGGCTGTTTGACGCCATGAACCAGGAAGTGCCCAGCGCGTAGAGCCACGCCAGCAGCCCGGTCGCCTGTCACCGGGCTCTCCACCGTCGCCAGCATGCGGATGGCCGAAGCGCGGCGGAAAGGCGCGGCGAGGGCGTGGCCCGGCACGCCGATGCGATAGGCAAAGCGGATCAGCGCCTCACCCGGCTTCGCGCGCGGTGCAATGACGTCGGTCAGCGCAAGGGCGCGGCCTGCAGGGATCGGCTCACCGGAGGGGTCGTGGGCGTCCTCATCCCCGCCGCCTGCCGTACTCAGGGGTTCTTCGCCGGTGCCAAGCCCAATGGCCTGACCGTCGGCGGGTTGGTCACCCTTGCTGACCTCTTCAAATTCGGCCTCGAGCGGTTCTTTGCTGAACAAGCTCGCCATATCAGCCCTCACCCTTCAGCGCGGCGATGTTGCGGGCGTAGTGATCGGGGCCGCCTTTGAAGGTGGCAGAGCCTGCGACCAGCACATCGGCGCCCGCCTCAACGCAAAGCTTGGCCGTTTCGGGGTTCACCCCGCCATCGACCTCTAGGTGGATATCGCGGCCCGTCGCCTCAATCATGCTGCGAATGCGGCGGATCTTGTCGAGCTGTGAGGGGATGAAGCTCTGCCCGCCAAAGCCGGGATTGACGCTCATCACCAGCACCAGGTCAACCAGGTCCATCAGATTGTCGAGCACTTCAACCGGCGTGCCCGGATTGATCACCGCGCCCGCTTTCTTGCCCAGCCCACGGATCGCTTGCAGCGTGCGGTGGACGTGCGGGCCTGCCTCTGGGTGAACGGTGATGATATCCGCACCGGCCTCTGCAAACGCCTCCAGATAGGCGTCGACCGGAGAGATCATCAGGTGGACGTCGAAAATCTTGTCCGTATGCGGGCGCAGGGCCTTCACGACGTCGGGGCCGATCGTGATGTTGGGGACAAAGTGCCCATCCATGACGTCGATATGGATCCAGTCCGCCCCTGCCGCGTCGACAGCGCGCACCTCTTCACCAAGCCGAGCAAAATCGGCGGAAAGGATGCTGGGAGAGATAAGCGGAGCTGGCATGGTTAAGGCGGCGCACCTTGTTAGTTTGTGAAGCCATACTCCGCGCGCGAATCGGGCAGCAAGCGCAGCCGACACTCTTTTCCCCGCCCTTTTCGCACGCGCACACCTGTCTTAACGGCACCCAAGCCCCTCAGTTCAGGCGGAATTCAGGCCATTTCGCCCATATCAGCGCCAGATTAGGGCGGCTTCGCACATTTGAGATGATACAAGCTTGTGGCTGAGACAGGCTGATTTTTGCCGCGAAACAGACGGATGGATAGGCGTTAAGACTATGGCTTTCACACCTAAGAGCATGACTCTGGCAGCAGGCGCTGCGGCTTTGTTGGCGCTCGGCTCGGCTGCGCCCAGCGCGCCTGTCCATGCGCAAGCGTCGAGCAATTCGGATTATCGCAACATCATCTCGAACAATATGCGCGCCTGCGCTCCGGGAGCGGGCCCAGCGATCCGCGTGACGATCAACGGCGTCAAAAGCGCCTCAGGCAAAGTGCGGGTGCAGGTCTATAACGGCACAAGCGCCGATTGGCTGGAGAGCGGGCGCTGGCTCAACCGGGTTGAGCTGCCTGCGCGGCGCGGGCGCATGACTGTGTGCTTGCCGGTGCCCTCCAGCGGCAATTATGCGGTGGCCGTGCGCCACGACGTCAACGGCAATAACGAAACCGATATCCGCACCGATGGCGGCGCGATGTCGAACAATCCTTCGATCAATATCTTCAACCTGGGCAAGCCGGGGATCGACAAGACCCGCTTCCGCGCAGGCGACGGGGTCACGTCGATCGCGATCACGATGAAGTATATGACCTAGGGCTTCGCGTTCTTGCGGTGCTTCCTGAGCGCCCACAGGACTGACGGCGCAGCGAGCACGGGATATTTCTCACGAAATGGCGTCACTTCGACCGCCATTCCGGTGTGACGCTCAATTTTCCACGCTGCATATTTGGCCGCGCCTTCAAACGTCGTCGAGGCCTTGAGGAGCCGCGCGAAATTGAGCGGTTTGCCCATCCGTTGACGATGCGACCACCACTTGGCGATGCGCTGGCGCTCAGTCGCAGCAAGGCTGGGGGTGAGGCGGCCACCGTCTTTGGCCCCGCTTTGGGTGAAGGCAATCCCCGCAGCCTTCAACGCCAGTGGCAGGAGGCCTGCAAAATGATCGGCGTTGACGCTGAGGATGTCGTTCTCGCGCCCTGATTTCTCGACCCGGAACTCCGCCTTGTAGGTCGCCTGGAACAGCGCGCGCCAATAGGCCTCCGGCGTGCCCGTTGCAGGGCCCAAGGCCACCGCGAGCCGCGCGGCGGTCATGGCAGCAGCGCAGATGGCGTCCGTCACCTCTGCACGCGCTGCATCGTCGCTCTGCCAGACCAGCGCACAAGGCTGGACAAAGCGCGCCCAGATCGTCGTGTCGGTCAGCTCTCCCGAAGCGGCCCGCGCAAAGGTCGATAGCGCCATGGTCGCAACCTTGGCGCGCAAAGTATCCTCGCCGTGCGGGCGCTCATGATAACTCACACGCGGCCAGATTTTGGAGGTCTCCTCCCCCGGCAGCAGGACGTAGAAGTCGAGCACGCCTTCAAGCGAGCCTGCCCGCAGGTTTGACCCATAGAACAGCACCGCTGCAGCGCCCGCATCGCGCGCCAGGCTTTCCGCAAACTCACGCACAGCGGGGTCTACGCCTGCATCAAGCCGCTGTGCAATCCGGGTTTCGAGAGTGTCGGGAAGCTCCGCCATAGCGGGTCGCAGTGTCGCCCTAGGGGCTCACAAATTCAAGCTCTGGGCCCTGACCGATCACATATTCACCCGGCGGGAAGGCTTCCCCGTCGAGAATGAAGGGCGCATCGATATCGAGCGTGAATTGCGGGGTTGAGAGCTGGTGGAAGCCGCGCTCGCGCAGATTCTTCGCACTCTTACCGCGCATCAGATTGATAAGTGTCAGAATCGAGCGGCGCTGAATCTGATCGGTCGCGACCAGTTTCAGCCCCTTTCGCATCTGCCCAAAGGGCTTCATGCCAGCGGGCATCCGCTCAAGGGTGGAGGCAAACAGCAGCTGACGCCACTCCTCATCACCCAGCCCGCTATGCGCCATCGGAGTTTCGGCCGCGCCCAGCTTAACGCTCATCTTAGCGCCGCGCCGCCAGCTGTTGGCGCGTGAGGCGAACAGCCATTGCAGCACGCCCCAGCCAATCGTGACGCCGACTGCCATAGAGTTGAACGCGCCCAGACGGTGCGCGCCTTGCCCGGCCTGTGTTGCGGTCGCAAACGCGCCTGCGCCAAGGATGAATCCGAGCACGCGGCTGGCGCCTTCATTGCTTTTTGAAGTGATCTCAAGCGGGCGGCGCAACACTCGGCTTCCGCTTTGAAAAGCGTCGATGGCGTTCTGGAGGCTCCAGTCGCGCGGTACACCCAAATCAACGGTCAGCGCGTTGGTCTTACCCTTGGGCAGCACCGCGATGGCGGGCCAGTCATCGCCGAAGATCGCCGCGCCGCAGGTGAGTACATCGCGCACCGTCCCATCACCGCCATTGATGACGAGCAGATCGATCCCGGTTGCGGCAAATTCTGCCATAGCCTCGGGCAGTTGAGATCGGTCTCCGGGTTGCGCGATATGCACTTGCGGGCTGATCCCGCAATCGAAGTCCGCACCTTGGTTGCCGTGGCTGCGCGGGTTGTAGATCACGCCGACGCTTGGCGCTTCACCGGGTGCCAGCGGACGCCGGTCGCGCACGCGCACAGAGGCGCTCTTTGCGACCTGGGGCAGCTGCGTAAACTCGTAAATCGGCGTGGCCATAGCAAGCGTCCTTAAAAGGCGGAGCCGCGATATGCCAAGGTTAATGTGTCATCGATTCGTAATCGACGAAGGGGTGTCGCAGGCAGGTGACAGCACTTTCGGCCGCGTCAAAAGGGGTCTGGCAATCGCTCTGGCAGGCCAAATGGGAAGCCAGAGCGCAGTTGCAAGCCTTGCAATCCCAACTGTGAAATCCCAGTCCGCACAAAACCGACCCCGCAATCAGTGCAGGGTTTCTTCTAGCATCGGGCTTTCGGGAAAGGCCATGAACTGTTTCGCTTTCAGCACCGCGCGAATAATCTCTGCAGGGGTTGCGGGCTTTGGACAGAAGATCACGCCGGGCAGCCGCGCAGAGTGATAAATCTCCGCATGACCTGAGTGCATCACCACCGGCATGCCTTTCGAAAACAACTCAATCGCGAGCGGAAAGGAATAGCCATCAGGCAAGCGAATATCGAGCAAGGCAGCATCGAAACGGGTCTTTGCGACAGCTTCCCACGCATCTTCCATCGTCCCGACGATTGTCACCTCGCTAGCGCCTGCAAGACGGAAGGTCTTTTCGATCCCGACAGCCACCATAAATTGATCTTCGACAATCAGCATCGACATGTCGGCGAGAGGCTTGTTTGCGGAAGTTTTGGGGTCGTTTGATGCGTTAAAGCTGAAACTCGATGTCAATGGCTGCGCCCTGTTTTGTGTAACTCCTAGAAAAACTTCCTTTCAGTTGGCGCATGCCTGAGTCAATCAGTATTCCCCCGAAGCCCTGGCCTTCATCCGGGGTCTTGAACGAGGGCATTTTTTCGTTCCATTTCAGGGCCACACGGCGTTCACCCTTGATCTTCCAGCTCACCCCCAGACTGCCCTTGGTAGAGGACAGACTGCCATATTTGGCGGCGTTTGTAGCAAGCTCGTGGATGATCAGGGTGAGCGTGTTCACCGTGTCTCCATCGACAAAAATCATCGGCCCAGAAATGCTCACCTCTTGCGAGGTTGTGTGCGGTTGAATGACCGATTCAAGCAGTTGATTGAGCGGCACGCCAGATTTCGACGTATCCTTGCGCGCCAGATCGTAGACACGGCCCAGCGACACGACCCGTTCAAGCAAGTCCTGAGCCATCCGCTCGGTCTCTTCATGCTCCTTGGGGGCCGCCTGAATCAGGCCGCCGACCACGGCGAACAGGTTTTTGATGCGGTGGCTCATCTCCTCAAGCAGCAATTGCTGCTGCTTGATCGCGGTGATGTCGACCGTCGGTCCGATAACAAGCTTCTCGCCCGTCGTCCCGGTAAAGGGCAATCCGCGCGTGCGGATCCAACGCAGACCGCCCGCGGGGTCCTGAATCCGGAAGTCGAATTCATATTCCTCGTCCGTCTCAACCGCGCGGGCGAGGTTTTCGTGCATCAAGGCGACGTCTTCCTCGACGAAATTCTTGGTCATCGCCTCGATTGACATCTCACCACCGTCAGGCAAGCCAAATTGCTGCGCGAGTTCTGTATCTACGGTGGCTGTGTCCTTGGTGATCTGGAGCTGGGCAAAGCCCATCCGCGCGGCTTCCATCGCCAGTTTAAGCTTGGCCGACTGTTCGATCACATCCTGCTGCAAGGTCATCACTTCGGTGACGTCGATGCCAAGACCAATGGCCTTCTTCTTCCCGTCTTCAGAGACCTTGGGCGTGACATGGACCCGCACCCAGCGCAGGCCCTTTTCAGGGTGATTGACCCGCGCGGTGAAATCAAATTGCTCGTCCTTGACCAGCGCTGCGTCACGGGCTTTGACGAAGTTCCTGACATCGTCTGGATGCATGTTCTTGAAGAACGCATCGCGCTCCATTGGACCTGCATTGTCAAGGCCGCCCAGTTCAGCGCCGCTTTTGTCGACCGTCATCACCCCGGTTTCAAGGTCGGTTTCCCAGAAGCCCATACCCGCGGCCTGCATCGCCAGACGCAGCTTGCGGCTCTCGCTCGCCAGAGTGCTGCGCAGGGTCGCTTCGTCGGTGATGTCGAGCAGAGTGATCGACGCCCCTTCGATCGCGCCGGTTGAGAAGAAATAGGGCGTGATGCGCAAGAAGAAGCTCTTGCCGTCCTCATTCGCGCCCGTCGTGCTGGAAAAAGCGACGCCCGTATCCATCACCTTTCGCACTTCGCGATCCACGGAGAGGCCCGCCACGGGAATGTTGAATTCCGACAGGAAGCGCCCCTCATCAGAGCGTTGCAACGGCAAGATGGAACGCGCAGCATTGGTGATGTGGCGAATGCGCCCGTCCCGGTCGAGCACGATCATGGCGAGGTCAGCCGATTGCAGGAAGTTGTCCAAATCGGCATTGGCCAGCGTCAATTCGTCGATTTTGTTTTTCAGCTCTTCATTGGCTGTGGTGAGCTCCTCATTGGCCGATTGAAGCTCTTCGTTCATCGACATCATTTCTTCGTTGGAGCTTTTCAGCTCCTCGTTCGCGGTCTCGATCTCTTCGACCTTGCTTTTTAGCTCCAGCCGGGTGGCCAGGAGATCGTCGCGCAAGTCCGAAATGCGCCGGTCGCGCGACACGGGACGCGTCGCGAACCGGTCGATCACCGGCTCCAGACGATCTTTGGCGAGGAATATGATCGCCGCGGTCTCATCCTTCATCGGGTGAGCGATAATGTCGGCCTTTTGCGTGCCGAATTGCGAGGTCACTTCGACATCTTTGATCGAGCGCCTCTCTCCGGTCGCGATTGCGTCTGCGACAAGTGGGCCGATGATATCTGCAAGACCGTCGCGGGCGAGCGCCTCCAGGCTGCGCTCTTCGCTGGGCCTCGACATGATGAAGAGGCTAAGATCGCCCGAGCTGTCGATGATCTGCCCCTCGCGCGTGACGCGGACAAAGGGTGGCGCATAATATTCAAAGATAGAGGCGTTGGAGACGTCGAAGCTGCGGTGGCGGGGAAAGTCCGTTTCCCGCGACAGCTTGCCAATCCCGCGTTGCACCACGCCATCGCGCGCGCTCTTACCCAATGGCAGGTTCACATGGACGCGTTTAGCCGAATCATTGCGGCGGAAAATGCGCGCGGATTGGTCAACTGGCAGAAACAACTCAGAACTGCGCGTGATGCTCTCTGACGTGCCGAGGAATAGCATCCCCCCTGGCCGCAGGCTGAAATGGAGCAGCGGGAACAGTTCCGCCTGCAATTGCTCCCCGAAATAGATCATCAGGTTGCGGCACGAGATGAAGTCGATCTTGGAGAAGGGCGGGTTCTGGATGATGTTGTGGATTGAGAAGCGCACCATCCGCTTGATCTCTTGGCTTGGCTCAAACCGCTCATCGGTCGCAACGGTGTATTTCTCCCGAAACTTGACGGGAATCTCCGAATACATCGACACCGGATAAGACCCTTCGCGCGCGATCTCGATCATCGAATCGTCGACATCCGTGGCGAAGATCTGGACCAGCGGGCGGATCTCAAGCTCATGGCAGGTTTCGGCCACCAGCATCGCGATTGTGTAGGCTTCCTGCCCGCTTGAACAGCCAGGGATCCAGATGCGCACTTCGCGGGAGGGATTGGCCTTGGCAAGCATGGGGCGCAGCACTTGCTGGCGCATCAGCTCAAAATTTTCAGAATCGCGAAAGAAGGATGTGACATTGATCAGGAAGTCGCGGGCGAGCGCTTCTTGTTCGTGCTCATCCTCGGTCAGTCTGGTGATATAATCGTCCGTGCTTTCAATCTCGAGCACTTGCATCCGGCGGTGCAGGCGGCGCAGCAAAGTGGAGCGTTTGTAGCCGCCGAAATCCATCCCGATCTGATCGCGTAAGATGGCGAAGATCCGCAGCATGAACTCTTCCGAATGCTCATCATCAGACGGGAGGAGAGACTGCTGTGCGCCTTCGAAAAAGGCTTTGAGCCGCGCGATTATGCTGTCGGCGGGCAGGATAAAGTCAGCAAGATCGGTCGCAATCGCAGAGGCTGGCATCCCGTCATAGCGCGCCTCTTCGGGCGACTGAACGGCTGAGACCCCGCCAAATTCTTTGATCGCGCGCAAGCCTGCCGTGCCGTCCGCGCCCGTGCCTGAAAGCACGACGCAAGCCGCTTTGTCTGCCTGCACTTGAGCAAGTGAGCGGAAGAAGCTGTCGATCGGACGGCGCAGCCCGCGCGGCTCTGTGAAGGGGTCCAGCTTGAACTGGCCATTTTCCAGCCGAAGGCTCGACCCCGGTGGAATGACATGCAGGCAATCGACCTCAATATGATCGTCATTCTTGATCTGTCGGACCGAAAGCCGGGTCTTGCTCGCCAGCAGTTCGGCCATCATGCTTTCGTGATTGGGATCAAGATGCATGATCAGCACGAAGGCCATGCCCGTGCCGGTTTCGACATTGTGGAACATCTGAGTGACCGCTTCGAGCCCACCCGCCGATGCCCCGACCGCCACGACGGGAAAATCCAATTGAGATGGAACGTCTGGTTCGCTCCCCAGCTCGATATTCATGTTTGCAAACCCTTTGTCCCACGCAGCCTGAACGGCGGCGCGCCCTGCGCGGCTGTCGCAAGGGCTATCAGCTTGCCTGCGCAAACAAAACCCACTCGGCGATTAAAACTTACAATCCCGCTCTCGCCCCTATTCTTACGTCAAAGCGGTAAAGGGCGTTGATCTGTTTACCCCAAAGTGGAGCAATCCCGGGGCGATTACCTAGGTTCGCAACACGAGTTGTCGGGTTAGAGGCCATCATGCTTTGATCGCCTGTGGCCAATCGAAGGATTACTCGAAGGGCCGAACAAACGCACAGGCGCGAACAAGGATTTAGGCAAGTCATGCAACATCGGCATTCTTCTTACGGGCGTCACTTCAATGACCGTCAGCAATATTCTGGCCGTCAGCAATTTGCTGGAACCGACACGCTTCACATCGTCGATCATTCAGAGCAGCGACGCTCCGATCTCGCTCGGTTGGGCGCAGAGCTGGGCTATGATTGCAAGGTCTACGCCGACCTGTCTGAGCTGATCGCCAATCCGCCACGGCAGGGCATGATCCTGACCAGCGACGCGCGCGGAATGGACGGGGTGCGCAGCATTGCTGACCGGCTGCGCCAATTGGGTATGTGGCTGCCGATCATCGCTTATGATGATGAGCCGACCCCTGCTCGCGTGGTCGAAGCGGCCAAGGCCGGCGCGCTCGACTTCCTCAACTATCCGGTCGATCCGGCGCGGCTGGAGCGGTGCCTTGATCGCATTGCTCGCAAGGCCGATTACTATTCGGTCGATCAACGGCGCAAGATTGCAGCGCAGACCCGGATTGAACGCCTCTCCCCGCGCGAACGGGAAGTGCTGGATTATCTGTCAGAGGGCAACAGCAACAAGATGATCGCGCGCGAGCTCAATATCAGCCCCCGCACAGTCGAGATTCACCGCGCCAAGATGATGACCAAAATCGGCGCCAGCCACGCCGCCGAAGCCGTCCGCATCCGCATCGAATCCGGCATCGAACGTAGCGTTTGACACCAGGCCAAAAACAGGTTGCCAGAAGCGCCGCTCTTCATCTGCGCGAACGGTAGCCCGAGGGACAAGGATAGCTGGCGGGTTCGGCCCGCCCGTCAACCTTTGGGGCGTCGTGCGGCTTATGGCGAGCAAGCAGCGGGCCTTGGCCTACGCCGCCACCTGACGGGCGTGGCCCTCTTCCTCGGCTTCGGCGGCACGCACAGAGGCAATCATCGACTGTCGCATCAGATATTCGTGGCGCGCTTGCGGATCATCGGTAAGGCGCTGCATTTCCGCCTTGCGCTGGGCGTGCTCGCTCTCGCTGCCTGCCCGCATGTAAGCAAGATTCGCCTTGGTTTGGGCCTGCACAAACTCGTGCGTTTGGCGTTTGCGCGCTTCGTCAAAGCGGTTGAGCAACACTTCGGCATCCGCGCCATCTTTGAGGATCGACACAATCTTGGGGCACAGGTTGAAGGCGTCGTGAATACCCGAATTCATGCCAAAGCCGCCTAGCGGATTGTTGAGGTGGGCTGCGTCGCCGATGATGCACGTGCGCCCCATGCGCATGGACTGCGCGACGCGTTGATGCACAGAATAGATCGTGCGGTGCTCGGTCGCGACCTCTGGCTTTCCGATCAAGCCCTTGAACACCGCCTCCTTCTTCGCGTCGCAGAGGAGATCCTCAGTGCTTTGATCCTGAGTGGCAGGCACCAGCACCCGCCACAAGGATGGCACGCGCAACAGAACCGTCCATTCGCTGGGATCAGAGACATAATTGACGAGCGCCAAATTCTCAAAGTGCTCTTCCAAAGGCTCTTTGGTGGTCAGGCACAGAAATTTTTCTGGCAGGGTAAAGCCGTCAAACTCAACCCCCATCAGCTTACGCACCACGCTGTTCGCGCCGTCTGCACCGATCAGGTAATCCGCTTCCACCTTCTGGATCGAGTATGGGCTTTCCAGATTGATCGAAATGCCTAACTCATGCTCCTCAAATCCAAGCATGCGGTGGTTGAAGAGGACCTTGGCATTGTCGGTCTGTTCAAGCTTTGCCGCCAGCATCCGCGCGAGGTGATATTGCTCGCACTGGATACGGAAGGGGAATTTGGTTTCTCCCGCTAGCTCGGCAAAATCGAAGGAGTACACTTCGCCCGATTGCCGTTCACGCCAATGGTAGACGGGGGCTTTCAGTCCCTTGTCGATCAAAGGTTGGGCAAGGCCCAAAGTGTCGAGCATTTCCAAGGTCGGTGGGTGGAAGGTCGAAGCGCGCAAGTCCTGCGCACAGTTCGGGCCCTGTTCGGCCAGCACCACGTCAATGCCGTTCTGGGCGAGGTAGTAAGCCGCGATGCAACCCACTGGGCCAGCGCCGATGATTGCAACATTGGTCTTTAGCATTCTTGATCCCTGATGCTGGTCCGCCTGTTGAGGCGGGTTGAGACTGTGGGATCGTAATGAAAGCAACTTCAAAGTAATTCGACGCTTGCAACCAAAGAATTCGCCTGCCGAAAACCGGTCTTTGGTGTCGCCTTACCTATTCGCCCATCCCAAGCTTGGGCAGATCAAGCGGTTCTTGCGGGATGAGTGTGCTCTTCTCCTCAGAGAACAGCTCAATGGAGCCGGGCAGACCATCGCGGCCAATCCCTGATTGCTTATAGCCGCCAAAGGGTGCGCGCAGGTCTCTCGCCATCGGAGTGTTGACCCAGATCGTGCCGGCGCGCAGCTCTCTGCGTGCGCGCATGATCGCGGGCATATCATTCGCCCAAATATAGGCGGCAAGGCCAAAGTCCGACTGGTTCGCTCGGGCAATGGCATCGTCGAGGCCAGACACACGTTGGATCATGGCGAAGGGGCCGAACAGCTCCTGCTGGCAAAGCTCAACGCTATTGTCGGCTGCCTCCACCAATGTGGGGGCAAAGTAATACCCTTTGGCAAAGCCTTGAGCGGCTTTGGCCCCGGTAAGGACCTGATAACTTGCGCCGTCATGCGCCTGCGCACCGAAAGCGAGCAGGCGTTCGTAATGCGCTTTGAACGCCATCGGACCAATTTCGGTCGCCGCATCAAACGGATCACCGATTTTGAGCGCGGCGGCGCGCGCAGTGAATTTGGCGATAAACTCATCCGCAATCACTTCGTCCACAAGGATGCGTGACCCCGCGAGGCACTGTTCCCCGTTCCCTGCGAAAATACCCATAAGCGAGCCGTCAATCGCACGCTCCATATCGGCAGACGCGTGGATGATATTCGCTGACTTGCCACCGAGTTCCAAGCCGACCTTTTTGAGCGAGCCCGCCGCATCAGCCATGATGCGCTTGCCTGTCTCGGTCCCGCCGATAAAGCCGACCACGTCGATGTCTGGGTGCCGCACAAGAGCGCGACCAATTCCAGCGCCCGGGCCGCAAGCGATTTGGACCACGCCTTCTGGTACGCCTGCCTCTTGGATCAATTCCGCCATCCGCAGCACTGCGAGAGGCGCATATTCAGACGGCTTGACGATCACCGAATTGCCCATGCCAATTGCGGCAGCCAGCTTCATTGAAGAGAGCACCAGCGGCGCATTCCACGGCGCAATCAGAAGCGCTGTACCGACAGGCTCGCGCGTCACCACAGAGAGATAGCGGCCCGTCTGCTCATAAGCCTCCCCTGCAAGGCCGGTCATAATGTCAGCAAAGAAGGTGAAATTTTCCGCCGCGCGCGGGATGTGCATGAAATTGGCTTGAGAAAGCGGCAGCGAGGTCTCAACGGTTTGCAGCAGAGCCAATTCCTCGGCATGCGCCAAGATCGTCGCTGTGACATTGCGCATAATCGCGCTGCGCTCGCTAGCGGGCATCTTGCGCCAAGGGCCGCTTTCAAACGCCTCCTTTGCCCGCGCCGCAAGCGCCCCCGCTTCTGCCTCGGGTGTGTGAGGCACAAAGGCAAAGGGCTCTTCTGTGGCCGCATAGATTAGCGTCTGCCCCTCACCGCTTGCCTGCGCGGCGGGAACGGCGGGCGCGGGCAGGGTTACACTGGCATCAATGGCGGGCGAGGGAATTTGGATCGTGTGGCTTTTCGTCATGGTCTGTGGCCTTGCGATAGGCGGAGCGAGCGCACCAATGGATGGAGCAGCTTTATCCGCAAAGTGAACTTTTTTGCCGCCTAAACGGCCTCAATTTTGGCGCCAACATTGCTCGCCAATTCTTGCAAGGGCACCAAATATTTGGCCACCGCCTCCTCCATCGAATAGGCTTTGGCGAAGAACACCACGGACATGCAGGCGCGCAGACTTTCGCCCTTCATCACTGGCACCGCAAAAGCCGAGGTGCGGCCCGGCGTCGCATTGTGCTGGGTGCGGGCATATTCGGCATATCCTTTTGCGCGAACCCGTTCCAGAAAATCACTCTGCGTCATCAGTTCAAGGCTCATCGCGCTGCGAGCGGTCGCGCGGGTTTTGAAGCCGTCCAGAACCGTCTCGCGCTCCTCTTTGCTGCAAAACGCCATGTGCGCGCGGCCAGAGGCACATTCGAGCAGCGGGTGCGTGTAACCCGGATAGTAATTGGTAAAAGTCTGGCTGGTCAGCTGGTGTGTCGAATGCTTGACCATCATTCGGTTGCCCACTCGCACAGACAGCGTAACCGGCCACAAATGCTGCGCGGTAAAGGCTTGCATGGGCTCGGTCGCGACGTTCAAGAGATGGTCATCCTCTTGAAAGCCGAAACTGAGAGCTTTGACCTGCTCTGTCGCGCGGTAGCGCTTGCGAAACGACTCTTGCTCGATCATCCCTTCGTTGACCAGGGTTTGAACAATGCGGAAAGTGGTTGGATAGGGTAATTCAGTGGCGCGCGAAATTTCGGTGAGCGTCGGGGAGTCCAACCGATTGATCGTCTTCAAGATCAGCAAAGCGCGCGCAATCGAGCGGATTGTCTGGTCTTTTTCCATATATTGACCCTGCCAGAACGATTTAGCTGTCGAGGAGGCGGCGGAAGCTTTAATCACTAGGCGAATAATTGGTCGCCTGATCTGGAGTCGCTGGGCTGTATTGGTCAGCACACAACAAACCCGTCCAAACCAAGGGAATTTGAAGCGATGAGTGTTCAATTCGGTTTCAAACCCAACCATGACGAAAGCGCGCGCCAGGCCTTTGTTGGCGCCCTGAAGGGTTATGTGAACTTCAAGGTTGAAGACCAGCTCGCGCAGGTGTTCGACCAGGAGGCCGAGGCGCACAAACAGGCGACCGGCGAAGAGCCCCGCGACGTTGCAAGCGCTGAAAAGGTGCTGGCCGAACATCCGCTCTACCAATTGTGGGCCTCGCTTACCTTTCACTCACAAAATCTCATGTGGCAATCAGTGCAAGACACCACCTCCCGCACGATTGACGATCAGGTGAAAGCCTTCCGGACACTTCGCGATCAAGCGGACAAGGGCGGCGATTTGTCGCTTTCCGACGAATTGCTGGTCAAAGCCCCTATCGCCACGACTGAGATCCACCGCCAGCCGGGCGGCTATTGGCGCGAACAACGCGAAGACGATATCGAAGCGGCGCTGAATTATTCGGGCACGGTCGACCTCTATCGCAATGCGAAAGGAATGGGTGCGGGCGGTAAAGTCGGCTCTGACACGATCGGCCAGTTTGTGTGCGATGTGGCCCAGAAATATGCGCCAGACCTAACCCCCAAATCCATCCTTGATATGGGCTGCGGCACCGGCGAGCAGACGCTTGCCTACAAGCGCCGCTTTCCTGATGCGCAGGTGACGGGTGTGGATTGTGCAAGGCCCTTTGTGCGCTTTGCTCATGCCTATGCTGAAAGCTCAGGCGTGCCCGTCAGCTTTGCCGAGCGCGATGCCGCGGCGACAGGATTTGCGGACGAAAGCTTCGATCTTATCGTGTCCATCATCATGTTCCACGAAACCACCAAAGCGCAGGTGCGTGATATCATGCGCGAATGCTGGCGCTTGGTGAAGCCGGGCGGGCTCGTGTTGCACCTAGATGTGCCGTATCAACCTCACCGCATGCCTTTGGTCAAACAAGTGACCAACCACTGGCAAGTGCGCTACAATGGCGAGCCGTTCTGGACGGGCTTTGCCAGCCTCGACATGTGCGAAGAAGCGATCGCAGCAGGCTTCGATCCCGACGACGCCTTCGCCAGATATGAAGCTGCAGGGCCTGCCGTCTACCACTTCTTTGGCGGAAGGAAGCCAGCATGAGTGACAGCCCCAATTCTTTGGCCGATCTTCCAAAGGGTCCCAAACCCGGTGAGCGGCACACCACCTTTCTTAACGACCCCGTGCACGATCATTTGCTGAGAGCGGTCATCACGCTGGCACAAGAGCTGTGCGTGACGCGTGAACGCAATCAGTCACTTGAGCATCTGCTTGTTTCAAAAGGGGTTTTGTCGGCAGAGGAATTGGATCTTTTCGAGCCCGATACGTCTGAAAATCAGGCCCGCTCGGCGCAGCGCAATGCCCTTATTGCCAGTCTTCTAGACCCTATCATAGGCGCAGCTGCGGCACCAAAGTAACGGCGCAACCGCACGGGTTTATTCGCGTGTCGAATAATGAGTTGCAGGTTAATTGTCGGCAGTTTGCAATCTGCGCAAACCCCAAGACGCCTGGAGGGAACCCGGTTCAACGTCTAGTTAGGGGAATATACGTGAAATACTGCCTCCTTTTTGCGACCGCTTTGACAAGCGCTTCGCTCCTCGCCAGTCCGGCGCAGGCGCAGCAATCACGCAACGCAGAGGCTTCTGCTCAAGAGCCATCTCCCACGATCATAGTCACTGCACGCCGCCGCGCGGAATCGGTCCAAGATGTACCAATTGCCATTGAAGCTTTAAGCGCCGAGCAGATCGAAGCGCGCGGTATCGCCAATGTCGAAGACATTGCCAAATACACGCCGGGCCTTGTGTTCGACAGAGGCATAAGCCTGCAAGACACCCGTCCTGTAATCCGCGGCCTTCCTGCTACGCGGGGTCGCCCACCGGTTGGCGTCCTGCTCGACGGGATCGACATATCGACCGAGTCATTGGGTAACGCAGGCGGCGGCTCGCTCCTCAACAGCCGTCTTCTCGATCTTGAGCGCATTGAAGTCGTCAAGGGCCCGCAATCGGCGCTTTACGGTCGGGCGGCTTTTGCTGGTGCAATCAACTATGTGACAAAGCGCCCTTCGAGCGATTTCGAAGGGGAAGTGCGCGGTTCATATGCAAGCTTCAACACATATGATCTGGGTGCATCCTTGTCCGGCCCGATCAGCGATCAGTTTGGTTTCCGCATCAACGCAGTGCATGCCCAAAGCGATGGGGACTATGACAATCCGGTCAGCGGAGACGATCTCAACGCCTTTGAAAATACGGGCGCAAGCCTTGGGCTTGAAGTTGATACCGGGCCAGAATTCAACGCTTACCTGCGCCTTTCCTATACGGAATTCGAGTATTCGCAGGCGGCCATTCAAAACCTGTCCGGCTTTGTCCCTGGCAATGTCTCGCGTCCCGATGCAACCACCCCTGAAGGCCAGGCCGTTGCTGCCGGGGTTGCCGGCGGAGCGCTGACCAGCGCATTTGGACCTGTGCTTCCTTCCAATGTGCCCCCGCGCGGCACTTTGAACTTCACCGGGGTGACCGGCCTTTCAGTTGATCCGCGCACCGGAGAGGATTTTCCCGGTTCTGAAGGCGACACTTTCACCGCCACGCTCAATGTCACAGCCGACCTTGGCCCGTTCGAATTTGTCTATAACGGTGGCTACATCAAGCAGAATGATCGTTTGATTTACGACGGCGATTTCTTCGGCCTGCCGGATGCGACATTCGTTGATGGGACTGCCGAACCACTCAACATTTTCGACTATGTTGATTTTGATGCGTCGACTGAGATCATCAGCAATGAAATGCGCTTTCAGAACCTGTCGTCAGGTCCGTTGCGCTGGGCGATTGGCGGTCTTTACTGGCATTCCGACAACCAGATGGACAGCCGTTCAGTGCGGGCCATTTCGGGTTTCCCGCTCAGCGGTTCGCCTGCAGTCGCTGGGTTTTCTGGAAACTCGATCTTTTTAGCGTCGATCGACAATGTACCACCATCGCCATTCGCGCGGACGATCGACAGCTTCTCGGTCTATGCCCTGCTTGAATATGACCTCACAGATCAGCTGACCGTGAGTGCAGAGGCGCGGTATATTGATGAAAGCACACAGGTAACGCGTTCGGACTTTGTCCAGGCCGCCTTTGCGCCAATTGGGCCAGGCTTCATCAATCCGGTCCAGCGTGACGAGATTTCTGACGATGACATCGTCCCGCGTTTTGCGATCAATTGGACGCCATCTGACGACCTCTTGATCTATGCATCGGCCGCAAAAGGCTTCAAGCCTGCCGGTATCAGCGAGCTGGATTTCGCATCGGACCTGACCGACAGCCGCTTCCTTGCAGAGACAGTGTGGAATTATGAAATCGGCGCCAAGAGCACTTTGGCCGATGGTCAGATCATTCTGAACGGCGCGTTCTTCTATATGGATTGGACCGACCGTCAGGTCACCCAGCTGCTGGAAGATCCCGGTGCCCCACAGGGTTTCCGCGCATCAGTGCAAAATGCATCGGCGGCGCAAGTGTATGGTCTGGACCTTAGCTTTGTCCTGCGCCCGGCCTTTGTCCCGGGTCTGACCTGGGACTTTGGCTACACCTATCTCGATACAGAGTTTACCGACTTTACCATCCTTTCGACGAGCGCCTTTGTGGTGACCGAGGCGGCCAATTGCACAATTGTGCAACTGGCAGGCTCACCTGTGTGTTCGGTGACTTACGATGGCAACCGTTTGGAACGTGCGCCCAAGCATCAATTCAACACGAACCTTGATTACCGCATCGACATCACCGATTCAGCTCAGCTGATGCTGGGTGTCTCTGCGCAGTATCAAGGATCGCGTTTCTTGACGCAGGCCAATCGCTTGTCGCTGCCGTCCTACATCAATGTCGATGCGCAAATCGGCGTTCAGTTTGACAAGTTTATGATCCAGGGCTTCGTCACCAACCTGACGCAAGAGGACGCAATCCGATCCGGTCAGAACAACTTTGACCTTTCAACCTTCGGGCGTTCGGTGAACCTCTATGCGCCGCCGCGCCGCGCCTTTGGCGTGCGGACCCGCTTCAACTTCTAGACCTTTCCCATACAAGAAGGGCGGGCCTTTGGGGTCCGCCCTTTTTCTTTTGCTTCCCCAAATGTAACTCCCCTTTTCAGGACGCTTCTCACATGACCGACATCGCAGCGATCAAATCTGAGCTCAGAGCCGCTATCGAGGCCAGCAATCCCGATGGCACCTACGATGATGAGACCTTTGACAAGATCCATGCGCTGATTAAGGAATTGGTGCCGCTTACCCCAACTCCGCGCCCTCTTGATGCGCAGGAATTTGTGGAGTCGCCCTGGGGTTCAAGCTTTGCGCAATTTGGGCCGAAACACACCGCGGGCAAACCGATCAAGCACGAAACCACTCTGGCAATCCAAAGCTTTGCCAAGCTTCCCAAAGTGCCGATCATGGTCCACGACATAGATCAGGAAATCCGGGTTGAAGGCAATCACTACAACAACGTCGTCGACATCTCGACACCGGATGAGAAGCACCGCGCGACCATCATCGTTTGGGGGCGCTATTCGATCCCGGAAGATGTGCCTGTGCGCTACGCAGTTGAGTTCTACAAGATCGAGCTTCGCCCCCCCGAAGGCGTCAGCGAAGAGGAATTGCGAGAGCAATTTGGCCTGCCTGCCGACCAACCGCTGACTGTCGAAATGAAGCCAGCCTCGTTCCACTCTGACGTCGTCTATTGCGACGATGATATGCGCATCAATTTTGGCAGCGTTGGCGGGGTCTATGTTCTGCGTCGGCTTCACACGCCCGGCAAATCGGTAAGTTTTGCATGAGCGTTGCGCAAACCGCTGCGCCTCAATCCGAGCCGCGCACGGGGCTGGTTTCGCAAATCATCTGGGCTTCCGGCTCCTTTGCGACCGGAGCCTTGTTCAATGCGATGGCGTTGTTTGCGCTGTTCTACATGACGACCTTTCTAGGCGTCGCCCCCGCCATTGCCGGCACAATCATTCTGGTCTCGCGCATTTATGATGGCATCATTGACCCGCTGATCGGCGCCTTGAGCGACCGGACCCAGCACCGCTGGGGGCCCAGGCGGATATACCTGTTGATCGGCGCCATTGCGCTGGGCGGGACGTTTGCGCTCTATTTCAATCTCGCCGGGCTTGGCTTCGCCAGCGAAGGGGCCGTTTCGCCTCTTCTCATCGCATTGGTGCTGATGCTCTATTCGACCGCCTATTCGATTTTCTCCATCCCCTATCTTGCGATGCCACCAGAGATTGAGCCCGACTATGACGGGCGCACAAGGCTGATGAGCTTTCGCGTGTTCTTCCTGCTCGCCGGTGTCACTGCTGGGTCCGCTGGCGCGCCGGCCCTGGTGCAGATCAGCGGAGGCGAACAGGCAGGGTATGAGACTATGGGCGCGATCCTTGGCCTTGCTGCGATGGTTATGTGTCTCATCGTCTTTTTCGGCGCTGCACGATTGCCGAAAGCCGACCCGGTACCGCGAGAGGACAGCATCAACGCTGCCGCTTTGCTCGCCAGCCCCTTTGTCGATGCCGCCCGCGTGCTTGTCTACATGCCCTTCCGTTTGCTCACTCTGGTCAAGCTATGCCAGCTCGCAGTGCTCGCGACTGTTCTGGCGAGCACCCCCTATTTCTTCGGCTTTGTGCTCAAACTGGGTCAGGTTGAGATTGGGCAATATTTCCTCGTCTTCAGTCTTGCCGGCATTCTCTCGATCCCGGCTTACCGCTGGATGATCTCCAAAGTCGGCAAGCGCGAAGCCTATCTCGGGTTGATCGTGCTGTATGGGCTGGGAATCGCATCGTGGTTCTGGTGGACACCCACAGAGGCCGAATGGCTACGCTATGCGCGCGCTGTCTTCATCGGATCGTGCTCAACCGGCACGCTGTTATGCGCACTGGCGATGTTGCCCGATACGATGGAGTATGATCGCCTTGCGTCAGGCCAATCGCGCGAGGGTGTGATCAGCGGGGTCTTTACCTTCACTGAGAATGTTGCGGGTGCTCTTGGCCCGTTTATCGTCGGACTAATCCTGCAAGCCAACGGCCTTATCCAGACGCGCGACACAAGCGTCGAGCAACCTGCCCAGGTCTTGGAAGCGGTGATCTGGTGCGCCTCGATTGTGCCGGCGCTGTTCTGTTTTGCAGCAATCCCGTTCCTGATGCGTTACAAGCTGGATGGCGCCACACTGGAACGGATGCGGACAGAAACTTAGCCCTGCGCAAACAAAGCAAGCGGAGAGAAAACAGCGCGCCGTGCGGTTTTGAAATGGGACGGTCAGTCCTGTTGCGGGCTGGGTTGCGGCACGCTTGTCCCCCTGTTGGCGATGATGCCATCGAGGATCAGGTTGGGCAGCCGCGCATTGTCCCAGCGGGTCGGCTCGGGCGGGCTCTTGCCCATGCGCAGGATCACCAAATCCTCGCTCTGGACTATGTAGCTCACCTGATTGCCATTGCCGTCCCACAAGAACAGGTCAGCGGCTTTGTAGGGTTCTGAGTGGAGCGTCGTGTATTCCCCCCTGTCGGGGTTAGCCACGCCGCGCTCTGCGATGTAATCGCCCGCCACCCAAACTCCCATACCGTAATAGGGATTCTGCAGCGTGGGGGTGCGCATCGCATCGACATAGCCTTCAGGCAGCAGGCGCCGCCCGTCCCACTCGCCATCATTGAGCAGCAGCACCGACAAACGCAGCCAATCGCGCGCTGGCAAGAGGATACAGCATCCCGAATGGGCCATGCCGCCATCGCGGTTGACCCAGACCTCGCCGCCTTGTGCGCCAATCGGGGCGAGCACTTGAGCAGAGAGAAATTCCTCATATTGCTGCCCTGTCGCGGCCTCGATTACGGGAGCGATCATTTCTGATGTGGCGTTGGAATAGTCGTAGCGCGTCCCCGGCTCACTCACCAACGGGTAGTCGTTGATGATCACCTCATCATGGCGCGGGTGGAGATAGGCGCGATTCAAAATATGCTGAGGGTCGAAAGCGGCGGCCTGCGGCAGGAAGCCCGTCCGCATATCCAGCAAATGACGGATGAGAATGCGCGACTTTTGTGCGTCCCTTTGCCATGCGGGAATGAAATCAGCGACTGGCTGATCAAGGCTGGTGATGGCGCCCAGTTCTATCGCCCGACCGATCGCAATCGCGGTCAAAGGTTTCGCGAAACTGCGTGAGTTTAGAGCCGTTTCAGCCTCATTCCCGCCAAAATAATGCTCCGCCTCTATCGCGCCGCCGCGCCAGATAATCAGCGCCGTGGTGTTGTCCAAAGCCGCCGCTGCGCGCGCCTCTTCAAGCGCCTCTTTGGAGATCGTCGCGCTATCAGCAAGGGGTAAGGCGTTCGGCCCATCAGCGCCTGCAACTGCGACCGTGGGATCATAGCTCACCAGTCCCACGCCTTTGGAAAAGCTCTCCACCAGCGCTTGGAAGCGCGCCAGATGCTCAGCCTCATCTTCAGCGGAGTAGCGCGCCACTGGCGCCGCTTCCCTTGCCCCAGGCTCGCTCGCCTTGTCCGGCGTCATACAGGCAGCAAGCGCGAGGAAGGGCAAAAGGGCAGGAATTCTCATGCTGGCTCTCCGCTAAGAGGTGAGGCAATGCTCGCTCCAAAGGCATCGCCCTTGGCTTGGAAATCGATTGCAAGCCGCTTGCCTGGCTCAAACTGATCAATCACCTTCGCCACATCAAGGCGCGCTTTATCGGGGCGTTTAAAGCTGGCGAGGATGATCACCTCGTTTGTTCGCTTGGCGAATAGGCCAAGCGTATTGCGCAGTCGTTCTACACAGGACGATCATTGCTCATCCAACCCATTGAAAAGCTGGCGCACCCGACAGGATTCGAACCTGTGACCTCTGCCTTCGGAGGGCAGCGCTCTATCCAGCTGAGCTACGGGTGCTTGCGCGTCGCTTCTGTCGAGCGACGTTGCACTTTGGGTGAGCGCGCTTAGCAAGCATCGCGTGGGCGCGCCAGTCGAATATTGCGCCGGCGTGGCCCCGTCATTCAGGCAGTCGCTGACTTAACCGCTCGGTAACGCGGTCCGCATTACAGATTGAGGCATGACAGCTCTCCCTCCCGAACAGATGCGCGCCCTTCGTGAGACTGCGCATGGCGCGGCCTCGCAGCAAGACGAAGTCGGGCACCGATGGCACCGGTTGGAGGGGACGCTCCAGCATATCGCGCAGCTGGCCGCGATTACGCCGGATCAATCCGCCCTTTCACCGCAAACATTTGCGCTGGCCTTGGCTGAAGCACAGGAGTGGCAGCGCGACATGGCGCTTCAAGGCATGGAAGATGTCGAAGCGCTCACCGAAACCGGTTTGCAAGCGCTGACCATTCTGGCCGGACGACAGGCCCCGACGGCGGTGCCCGCTCTTGCGCTTTGGCGTGAAGTGCACCGCGCGCGTGAGGCAATTGTGGAGGCTTTGGTCCCGCAATCGGCTGCCGCTTAAGAGCACGCTTTGCGCGCAGTAACGTCCGCAGCAATGGGGCGCTCAGCATTCAGAGTGGCTTGACTGCGTTCGCTCTATGTTCCAATTCTGGGGCATGACCAGCATTCCTCAGTCGCAGCTTGATTCGGACGTCGCCTCACCCTGCTCCTCCGGCACTTCCTCGACCGCTGCCGATGTCGCGCGCGGGATCAAACGGCTGTTTGCGCGCAACGATATCTGGTGCGTGTCGGAAATGCCTTTGCAAAACGGACGGCGTGCCGACCTGATGGGGGTGGACGCAAAAGGCCTGATTGTCATTGTCGAGATCAAGGTCGCGCGCGGCGATCTGTTGGGCGACAACAAATGGCCCGACTATCTCGATTTCTGCGACCGCTTTTTCTGGGGTGTCCCACCAGAGCTCGATCGCAGCCCGCTCGAGACAGACGGCTATCAGCCTGACGCTTGTGGCGTGATCGTTGCCGATGGCTATGATGGAGAGATCCTGCGCCCTGCGCCCTTGCGCTCGCTCGCCGCGGCACGGCGCAAATCGCTCGCGACGAAGCTGGCGCGGGCAGGCATGCGGCGGCTCTCCGCGCTTGAAGACCCGCAGATCGGCGCTTTTGGAGCGGAATAAGCCCCTGTCGCTTGGGGCGTTTGTGCGCCATAGTCGCAGGTGCAATGATCCCGGCGGACACTCCCTTCTGGCTTGCCTTCCTGATTGTCAGCGCTGCGATGTCGCTGATGGTGGCGCTGCGTTATGGGATGTTCTCTGGACTGTTTGCCTGGGCGACGCGGGTGATGCGGCCCGGGCTCTATGAAGGGCAAGGCAAGCAGATCGCGATGGAGGTACGCTATTCGCTGATCTCAGCCGTGATTTACGGGGCGCCCGCTGGGATCGTTTTCTGGCTGTGGCGGCATCACGATTATGCGCTGCTCACCACCGATTGGAACGCCTATCCGCTGTGGTATCTGCCGCTCTCGGTGTTCCTCTATTTGTTCGTGCAGGACAGCTGGTTTTATTGGACCCACCGCGCGATGCATCACTGGCCTGCGCTCTTCAAACTCGCCCACGCCGTGCACCACAAGAGCAAGCCGCCCACCGCATGGACCGCGATGAGCTTCCACCCGATTGAAGCGGTGAGCGGTGCGATTGTGATTCCGCTGCTGGTCTTTGTCGTGCCGATCCATCTCGCTATGCTGGGCATCGTGTTGACCATCGCGAGCATCATGGGCGTCATCAACCATATGGGCTGGGAGATCCTGCCGCGCCGCTTCGTTCATTCAACGTTGGGGGGCTGGCTGATATCGGCGAGCCATCACGAAAAGCATCACGAGGATTATCGCTGCAACTTTGGGCTCTATTTCCGCTTCTGGGACCGTGTCTGCGGAACCGACAAAGGGCTCTCCACACGCATCGAGCATCTCAAACCGAAAAGGCAAGTTTCTGCATGATCCGATCACTAGGCATTCTGGGCGCAATCACCGCGATGGGCATGAGTGCGCCTGCCATGGCGGGCAGCGTCACGATCACCGTTACTGATCTGCGCAATACTGAGGGCGTGGTGATGGCGTGTATGACGACGGTGGAGGACATCTTCCCGCGGTGCCGCCGCGATGCGAATTCCTTCCGCACGACGGTGCGCGCCGCGAACACGGTTACGATCCGCTTCGACGATGTGCCGCCCGGCGACTATGCCATCGCGCTGCTGCATGACGAGAATGAGGACGGCAAAGCCAACCGAGTGCTCGGCATGGCCCCGCGCGAAGGCTACGGGTTTTCCCGCGATGCGCCGGTTCGGATGGCCCCGCCAGAATGGGACGATGCGGTGTTCGAGCATGGGGAAGCCTCGCAAAGGCTGACTATCAAGATGCGGTATTTCCTTTAGAATATCACATGGCGTCAGCGCGCCGACGGTGTGACGGCAAAGAGGCTTGACCTGCCCCGGCCCGGTGCTGCGCAAAATGGCCGCAACTTTCCGGCACAACTTAACGCAATGTTTACCACGCCGCGCCAGAACCCTTTGAAACACGCGTTTACTAAGGGGCACGAGGCCACACATGGATACTCTTCGGGGCACATTCGACAGCGGGACTCCAGCTGACGAGAGCACGGACTGGGCGGCTGACACCAGCGGTCCGGACGCAGAAGAGGTGCGTGAACTGCCACCCGAAGCCATCGGCCAGGACGAACGCCGCATGCAAGTGCGCGCCTACAACCACTGGGCCAGCCTGCTGGGCGATGCGACCTTCCCCTCCATCGAAGACCTTGAACCACACAATCTCACCGATTTCGGGCCGAACTCTGTCCTGCTCGATTTCTCCGCCGGGATCGACGATCCGGTGGTGCATTTCCTCGGCGACCGTCTGGCTGAGGAATGCGGGACCAAACAAAATGGTGAGCGGATTGAGCGTCTGTCGGACGTGCCGCCGCGCTCTTTGCTGAGCCGCATCACCGATCACTACATGCAAATCCTCGCCAACCAGGCGCCGATTGGTTTTGAGGCGGAATTCATCAACCAGCAGGGCCATGCGATCCTCTATCGCGGGATCCTCCTGCCGTTTTCGAGCGACGATGAAACGATCGACTTCATCTATGGCGTGATCAACTGGAAAGAGATGGCCGACGCCGCGACTGCGGATGAGCTGTTGCTGGAAATCGACCAGGCGATCCAAGAGGGCGCTTCGGACGAAGACGACGGAGACGACGCTCCGGTCGAAGACGAAGACCAGCCGCACAAGCATCACGCCGATCCGGTGACCGAGTGGGCCGATTCTCCGCTGGAGGAGATGGACGAGACTCCGGTCGAAGAAGCACGCGCCGCTGTCGAAGCGGAAAAGATCGCTGCGTTTGAAGCCCCCGAGGAATTTGCTCCTGCAGAAGTGGCTCCCGAAGACGATCTGCCAATGCCTGACTTTGGCCAGTACGCACTCGACGATCCTGAGGTCGACGAATACGGCGAAGAGATCGATGAGGATGAGGGTGAGGGTGAGGACGCAGGCTACTCCTTCGCCTCGCTCGCGGACTACATCGAAGCACCGACGAAGAAGGCAATCGACCTGGATGCGGATCGGTTTGATCCGGAGGACTACAAGGTCGATGAGCCTGCCTCGGCGCAGGACGACGTTGAGTCGATTGCCCAGGAAGATGTCGCTAGCGAGGATGTCGCTGAAGAGCCGGTCGAAGCTGCCCTTCCTGCCGCTCCTGTTCCCGCGCCAGTGGTGCCGGAAGCTGTTGAAGCGCCTGTCGTAGAGTTAGCCGATGATGCTGGCCTCCACGATTACCTCGCCGCTGCCCGCGAACTCGCGCAATCTGCGCGCGTTTCGGAAGATCGCAGCCGCCAGGCGCTCTATGAAGCGGTTGGCCGTGCCTATGACTTCTCGCTCGCCGCCGAAGCAGAGCCGCAAGCCTATCACGACCTGATCGAGGATAGCGGCCTCACCGTGCAGGAACGCGCGCCAATGACGCCGATCGTCAAGCTGGTCTTTGGCCATGACTACGACAAGACGCGCCTCACCGAATATGCCGCCGTGCTGAGCCATGCGCACCGCATGGAACTGGAGCGTGGCAGCCTTGCCGAATATCTGCGCGATGCGGATGGCGGGCTTAAAGCTGTGGTGGCCGCCGAACGCCGTCTGCGCCGCGAAGAAAGCGGCAGGGAAGTCGAAGCTGAGGGCGATGTCCGCGCTCAACTGGCGAAGAAGCTGCGTGAGCTTGATGAAATCATGCTCGAAGCGCTCTCTGCCGAGGGCCCTGAATTCTCGCTCGTCATGGTCCGCCGTGATGGTGAGGGCAATGTCGCGCTGATCGGCGAAGTCGATGACGACGTGGCTCTGATCGAGAAGGTCGGCAAGCGCCTGGTGAAGTAAGGCGGGTTGAAGTGAGTTCGCGCGCAATCGCGCCTGCACCCTGATCCCGCCCCTGCCCCTGCCCCTGCCCCTGCCCCTGCCGCCGCATCTATTTCCCACCGCGATTTCGCGAAGCCGCCTTGGCGGGCGCGAAGTGTGTGCCTATCTCCGCCGTTTGAACAGGCGGATTTGAGGCTTAGGGCAAGTGGCGAAAGGAAAAGCGCGTATGGCGCTGTGGGTGATTGGCGGGATCGTGGGCGTGGTGCTAGCCCTGGGGCTGGCGCTGCAAATCGCGATCTCCCGCAATGGACCCGCTGTGCTCAACGCGGTCGACCGCGTCACCGGCGGAGCGCGCGACGCTGAACAATTGGCACGCATCTCCACCGGTGAGCATGACCAGCAGAAGCTGATCGTCTGGGGGCCCAACAAGACCAACCCGGACGGGGACAGCCCCGCCAAAGACAAGCAAAATCGCGACCCGGAGGACTCTGCTCTGCCGGTTCTGATCTTCGTTCATGGCGGCAGCTGGGCCAATGGCGATCCGGTCGATTATGGATTTATCGGCCGCGCCTTTGTGCCAGAAGGGTTCATTGTGGTGCTCGCAGGCTACCGTTTGGGTGAGGCTGGGCGCTATCCCGCCATGCTTCAGGACACGGCAAGCGCGATTGCCTGGACGCGCGACAATATCCGCCAATATGGCGGCGATCCCGACCGGATCGTGCTCGCGGGCCACTCGGCAGGCGCGTACAATGTGGTGCAAGTCACGCTGGAGGACCGCTGGCTCGCCGCGCATGACATGGCGCCAGAGGATATTGCGGGCGTTATCGGCCTTGCCGGACCCTATGATTTCGCGCCCTTCACCAGCGACTCCACCAAGGCAAGTTTCGGCCATGTCGAAGACGCGGCCAGCACGCAGCCGATCAATTTCGCGCGTGGAGATGCGCCGCCCATGCTGCTGATCCATGGCGAGGAGGACACGCTCGTCAAACCGCGCAACAGCCGCGTTCTGGCAGAGGCGATCAACGCAGGCGGCGGGAACGCCTTGCATGTGCCGCTCGAAGGGCTCGCACATAACGATCCGCTGATCCAGCATGCTGCGCCATGGCGCAAAAATGCGCTGATGATCGAGTTTACGGCCGATTTTGCGGGTACTGTCACGCTGCCGGCAGGCCAAACTTCAGTTCCCGTTCAGGACGAAACGCGTTAGAGCAGGCGCTGTGATGCGCCCCCTCCCCGCTCTGCCCGCCCATGTGGCTGCCCAATTGGCTGCATATGCGCTCGCCTTCGCGGCGACCCTCGTCCTCGCGATCCAGCCGGTCGCGGCGCAAAGCGTGCTGCGTGATGCGGAGACCGAGCAGCTGCTGAAAGACATGGCCTATCCGCTGATCGAGGCTTCCGAGTTGGAGCCTGAGAATGTCGAGCTGGTGCTCATCAATGACAATTCGATTAACGCTTTCGTCGCCGGTGGTCAGGTGATCTACGTCCATGCCGGGCTGATCAACGCCGCTGACAGCGCCAATGAGGTCCAAGGCGTGCTCGCGCATGAGCTGGGCCATATCACCGCAGGCCACGTCGTCCGTTTCGAAGAGCGCACACGCGCTGCGCAAGGGATCAGCATCCTCTCGCTTTTGCTTGGCGTCGGCGCGGTTCTGGCAGGCGCGGGCGAAGCCGGCCTCGGCGCGCTGATGGCGGGGCAACAGGCCGCGATGGGCAGTTTCTTGAGCTTCAACCGCAACCAAGAGGCAGCGACCGACCTTGCAGGCGCGCGCTATCTCTCGGGCGCTGGCATCACCGGGCGTGGAATGCTCTCTTTCTTCGAGCGCCTGCGCAACAACGAAATCCGCCGTGGCTTCCCGCAATCGGACGAGGCCGCCTATACCCGCACCCACCCGCTGGCCGGCGACCGCATCCAGACCCTGCGCGGGTTGCTGGAGGAAGACCCCGCTTGGGAAGCAGAGCCCGATCCCGATCTGCAACGCCGCTTCCTCGCCGCGCGGGCCAAGCTTTATGGCTATCTGGCAGAGCCCAAGCGCACCTTTGCGCTCTATCCCACGACCGACCAAAGCGTGCCTGCGCTCTATGCGCGTGCCTATGGCTATCACAAGGACGCGCAGGTCGAAGCGGCTTTGGCGGAGGCGGACAAGCTGCTCGCGATGGAGCCGGACAACCCCTATTTCCTCGAAGTGAAGGGACAGATCCTGCTCGAATCCGGACGGCCAGAGGATGCGCTGGTGCCTTTGCGCAAAGCGACCGATATCACCCGCAACCAGCCGCTAATCGCGAGCATGTTCGGCCATGCGCTGATCGCCACAGAGGACGAAAGTAATTATGCCGAGGCTGAGCGGGTCTTGCGCGCAGCCGTGTCGCGTGACCGCTTCAATCCCTTCGCCTGGTATCAGCTGGGCGTGGTCTATGCCGCACGCGGCGACATTCCGCGCGCCCGGCTCGCCAGTGCAGAGCAGCAAGTGCTCTATCGCCAATATCCAGAGGCTCTGCGCAACGCTCAGGCGGCTGAGGCCAGCCTGCCGGTCGGCTCACCCGACTGGATCCGCGCACAGGATATTTCACTGCAAGTGCGCGCCGAACTGGAACGCCTGCGCGATAGCCGCTAATCTCTTGGCATTAATCTTCCAGCGCTAAGCTCGCGAGACCATGGACAGCAATTTGAAGAACACTCTGATGACGGCGTTTCTGGCGCTGACATTCGGCTTTCTGGGCGCGGCGGCCTGGTCGATGCTTGGCCTTGCGGACAATCGCACACGCGCCTTCCTGATGGAGGAGCCGCAATTGCTGGTGGAGATGTCGACCGCGCTTCAGGAACAGCAGCTGCAGGAACGCCTCGCCGAAGTTGGCGATGACCTGTACCGGCCGTTCGCTGGCGCGGTGATGGGCAATCCCGAAGGCTCCAAGGTGCTGGTCGAATTTACCGACTACAATTGCGGTTTCTGCCGCACCAGCCTCGCCGATGTCCAGCGTCTGGTGAACGAAGACCCGGACCTCAAAGTGGTCCTGCGTGAGATACCCTTGCGTCAGGGCAGTGAGGGTTCCGCGCGCATGGCGCTCGCGGCCAGCCTGCAAGGCAAATACCGCGAATTTCACGAAGCGATGTTTGCTATTGGCGACACGTCACCCGCCGGGGTGGAGCGTGCCGCACAGCAAAGCGGCCTCGACATGGAACGCGCCCGCGCCGATGCGGCGAGCCAAGAGGTCTCGATTGAGCTCGCGCGCAACTACACGCTGCTGCAGGACCTTGGCCTCAACGGAACGCCCGCTTTCATCACGACGAACACCGTCATTCCCGGCGCCTATGGCTATGACGCGCTGAAAGCCGCGCTCGACGAAGCGGACAGCTGATGCGCACGGCGCTCGCCACCTGCCTGGCGCTTGCGGCCATCCCTGCCGCCCTGCCAGCGGTCTCGCTTGCGCACAGTGATGCGAGTGGCGTGAATTGGGAGCGGATCGACCTGCCAACGGAGCGCGCCGCGATTGAGCGGTATCAGAGCTTTGACCAGCGCTTGCAGGATGTCGGATGGCAGATGGTGCGCGGCAATGCGCGCTTTTGCGATCGGCGCATCCTCTCCATCGGGCTGCAACTCCAGGATCTCAAAAGCTATGGCGGGCCAGAAGTCGCCCGCCGCGCGCTGGGCATTCGCGGAGACTTCGCCGTTCAAACCGCCGCGCGCGGTTCGCCTGCTGCACAAACGGGCCTGTTCTCCAAGAACCGCGAGGTTACGCGGCTTGATGGCTTTGACCCGAATGAATGGGTCGCAGGCGACCGACTCTATTGGCAGCGGCTGACTCTCGCTCACGATCACATCGACGAAACGCTGATCGAACGCGGCTCGATTGCAATCGAGTTTGCTGATGGCGAGAGCACCCGTGTCACCCCGGTCGAGGTTTGCGCCACACGGTTTGAGCTGATGGGCGAGGGCCGCAAGGCGGTCGCCGATGGCGAGCGGGTGGTGATCGGGATCGACTTTCCCGCCTTTGCCTATTCGGAGGAGGTCTTTGCCGGTGTCGTCGCACATGAGCTGGCGCACAACCTGCTCCAGCACTCTGCCTGGCTCGACCGCAATGGCCGAAAGGCACGCAATGTCCGCGCGATTGAGCGGGAGGCCGACCGGCTGATGCCGTGGCTGATGGCCAATGCGGGCTATGATCCACGCTCAGCCCAGACTTTCATGGAGGAGTGGGGATCGCGCCATGATGGCGGCTGGCTGCGCGGACCGACCCATGATGGCTGGGACGAACGCGCCGAGTTCATCGCCGCCGAACTGCCCAAGATCTATGCGCTGCTGGAATCGACTGGCGAGGCCGACTGGCGCACCCATTTTGAGCGCGGCATCGATCCCAATCGCGGGCTTTAGGGCACCCGGTCAGTCGTGAGCTAACCTGCGGCAAAAGGTGGCTGACTTGCGCCCGCTCGCTGGCACACACGCAATTGCCGATGCGACGAACCGAAAAATGGGCTACACCTGTCTGCAATGTCGATGATGCGGATACAGCCGGCTCCCTTCTTTGCGAGCAAAAACCGCGCCTTCTGGAACCTCCAGCTGGCGGGCTGGGGCGGCTATTTCCTGCTACGGACCATGGTCGCCGTCGCCAACAGCCAGCCGCTCGACCTGCTGGTCGTGCTGTTGGTGACGACCGTGACCGGCTTCTCGATCTCGCTCGTCCTTTCCGTGATTTACCGCCAGCTGATCGGGCGCCAGCCGATTGTCACCTGGGGCGGCTCTTTCATCGTGCTGATGTTGGCGGTGATCATTTACGCGACCCTCGATGCGTGGTTGCAGGGCCTGTATTACGGCACTTTGCGTGAGACGACCTTTGCGCAGCGGCTGATCGGCCTGTCCTTCATCCCGCTAACGCTGCTGGGCGCATGGAGCGCGCTGTATTACGCGATCAACTTCTTCCTGACGGTCGAGCAGCAGGCGGACCGGTTGGAGCGGTTGGAGGCGCAGGCCACCGCCGCGCAGCTTGCGATGCTGCGTTATCAACTCAATCCGCACTTCCTGTTCAACACGCTGAATTCAATCAGCACGCTGGTGCTGCTCAAACAGACCGATCAAGCCAATGCGATGCTGACGCGCCTGTCCGGCTTCCTGCGCCACACGCTGATTACCGAACCGGGCAGTCAGGTCACGCTGGCGCAAGAGATTGAGACTTTGCAGCTCTATCTCGACATTGAACGCATGCGGTTTGAAGAGCGGCTGCGCACCCGGTTTGAGATTGACGACGCCGCGCTCTGCGCCAGCCTTCCCGCCATGCTGCTCCAACCGCTGGTCGAGAACGCGATCAAATATGCCGTCAGCCCGCAAGAGGAAGGCGCAGAAATCGCGCTTTCCGCACGCGTTGTCGGGCAACGCTTACGGATTGCGGTCGAGGATACAGGGCCCGGCGCTGATGGGCCAGTCCAGCTCTCCATGCTCGATCCCATCCAGCAGGTCGGCCAAAGTGCTGGACCGATTGCGCAAGGGTCGACCCAACCGATCTCGACCGGGGTCGGCCTTGCCAATATTCGCAACCGGCTGATGCAGTCTTATGGCGACGATCACCTGTTCGAAAGCCGCTCGCAAGCCGGCGGTGGCTTCACGGTTCTGATCGAAATCCCTTACCAGCCCGATGCGGACGCCGCGCCCGCAGAGGTTCTCGCCTCCCCCAAAGAGGCTCCCGATGCGGCCAACCCGCCCCAAACACCCCCCGCGATCACTGCCCCGGACAACACCCCCGAAGACGCCGGAAATGTGGTCAAAATCAACCCCAAAAGCGCTATTGGAAACTCCTAATGACGATACGCACTATCCTCGTCGATGACGAAAAACTCGCCATTCAGGGCCTTCAGGTCCGGCTCGAACCGTTTGAGGATGTCGAAGTGATCGACACCTGCTCCAACGGGCGAGAGGCAATCCGCAAGATCAAGACGGAGAAGCCCGATCTCGTCTTCCTCGACATTCAAATGCCGGGTTTTGACGGATTTTCCGTGGTCAAAGGCGTGATGGAGATCGAGCCCCCGCTCTTCGTCTTCGTCACCGCTTATGAAGAGCACGCGATCCGCGCCTTCGAAGCCAATGCGGTCAACTATCTGATGAAGCCGGTCGATTCGGACAAGCTCGCCGACACGATCGAGCGCGTCCGCCAACGCCTGGCTGAGAAGAAATCTACGGAGGATGCGGAGCAATTGCTCGGCGTGCTGTCCGAAGTCGCGCCCGACCGCGCGGCTGACTTTGGCGGCGATGGCACGGAAAGCGCAGACCGCTTCGAAAAGCTCATCAACGTCAAGGATCGCGGTCAGATCTTCCGCGTGGAAGTCGAAAGCATCGAGCATATCGAGGCCGCGGGCGACTATATGTGCATCTATACCGGCGACAATTCGCTGATCCTGCGCGAGACGATGAAGGATCTGGAGCGCCGCCTGGACCCCCGCAAATTCCAACGCGTGCACCGCTCGACCATCGTCAACCTGGATCAGGTCCGGCAGGTCAAACCGCATACGAACGGCGAGTGCTTCCTGGTGCTGGATAGCGGCACCGAGGTGAAGGTCTCGCGCAGCTATCGGGATGTCGTTGCTAGGTTTGTGCACTGATGTTTGTGTTCGCCCATCCGGGCGAACTCCTCGGTGCTGTTCCCTCCGCTTCGCTGCGGGGCACCTGCGGCTCGGCCGCGTGGCCTCGCGGTCCACTGGTCGTGGACCGAGCCAGCGCTACTCGCGCGGCTGGCACCAAGAGGCTAGGCGCTTCGTAGCTAGGTAATCGCGGAGCACGGCGGCGCAGCCGCCGCAAGGGCGACCGCCCGCCCGCAGCGACGCGACCTTCAGGTCGTGTGAGCGAGGATATCGCACCCCGGATGGGGTGCGCAAACAAAGACTCTCCTCCGGCGCTTGAGGCGAAACAAAAAAACGGCCAAGCAGTGCAACATGAGTACCTTTACCCTCCCCGGCTTCGACCTCGACGCATTCATCCGCGACACGCTTGCCGAGGACCTTGGCGTTGGTCTGGAGGGCGGCGGCAAAGATGTGACCTCGGAGAGCGTCATTCCGGCGGACGCGCGCTTCGCTGGCGTGATGGACAGCCGCGATGCGATTGTTGTCGCGGGACTTCCGCTGGCTGAGGCGTTTTTCCGGCATCTTGATCCTGATTGCATGATCGAAACGCTCGTTAATGACGGCGATGCGGTGGAGCCGGGGGCGGATTTGATGCGGCTTGAGGGCAATGCGCGCGCGCTGCTGACGGCGGAGCGCAGTGCGCTCAACATCGTGCAGCACCTCTCCGGCATCGCCTCGATGACGCGCGATTATGTCGCCGCGATGCAGGTGGGGTCAGGCACGTGCACTTTGCTCGACACGCGCAAGACACTGCCCGGCCTGCGCGTGCTGGAGAAATACGCCACCCGAAAAGGCGGCGCGCAGAACCACCGCATGGGCCTGTGGGACGCAGCGATGATCAAGGACAACCATGTCGCGGTGGCAGGGAGTGTCGGAGAAGCCGTCCGCCGTGCCGCAGAGGCAGGCGTCAAACCGATCATCTGCGAAGTCGACCACCTCGACCAGATCGAACCCGCGATTGAGGCAGGCGCGCACCACCTGCTGCTCGACAATATGCGGCCCGATACGCTCAAACAGGCGGTCGCCATCGTCAATGGCCGCACCGCGACGGAGGCGAGCGGTGGGATCAACCTCGACACCATTGCTGCGAAGGCAGCGAGCGGCGTCGACTATTGCTCCGTAGGCAGGCTGACCCAGAGTGCACCGGCGGCCGACGTCGGGCTGGACTTCAAGCCGGTATGAGGGTGGCAAGGGGGCCGAGGCCTTGGTCGATCTGGTTGTTTGCCACGCTCTTGCTCGGAGCAGCTCTATGGCACTTTATAGGCGGCCTGATGGATCTCTACAGCTGGTATTCGATGCTTGAATTGGACTCTTCGGCTGCCCGGGCAGAATTTGACAGGACTGTGGTTGAGCTCTCGGCGCGCTTCACGATCGCGGCTATTCCGGTGATTGCGATCTGGCTCTTCGCCAGCTCGATTGCGCGTTGGCTTGTGACCGTCGCGGCGATCGTGATGTTGGCCAACCTCCTCTATACGCTCGCAAGCTTTGCATATGACGGGCATCTCGGCGCCTATTTCAGTTACAATGCCAGCGACGCGATCACACCGATTGTCCTTGGCGTTGGCGCGGTTCTCCTCTTTCTTCCATCAGCGTCCGAATGGTTGGGCAAAGCCAGGGAGCCAAGGCAATCCGATGCTGCCATATTTGAATAGGCTGCTTGTTCTGGTTGCCCTGACAATGCCGACGGCGCTTTCCGCCCAGGCCTATCAATGCCGCGCGCCTAGCGTCTCGACCGTGCCGCGCATCACGCCCGATGCGCCGCGGCGGGACCTTGAGGTCACAGGCTACACGCTTGCGCTCAGTTGGTCGCCCGCCTTTTGCCGCACGCGGCAGGACTCGCGATCCCACCGCGTACAGTGCTCGGGAGAGAACGGGCGGTTTGGCTTTGTCGTCCATGGACTGTGGCCTCAGAGCGCGAATGGGCGATGGCCGCAATGGTGTGAAACGACCCGCCGCCTCACCCCGCGCCAGGTGCGCGAGAATATGTGCATGATGCCCTCGGCCCGCCTGATCGCGCGGCAATGGGAGAAGCACGGCAGCTGCATGGCGCGTCGGCCAGAGACGTATCTGGGCGTCACGCGCATTCTGTGGGAGAGTTTGCGCATCCCCGATTACGACCGCATCAGCCGCGAGGATGACCTCACCGCAGGGCGCATCCGGCAAGCCTTTGCCGATGCCAATGGGCGGCTTTGGCGACCGGAGAATATCGGCGTGAAGCTGAATGAGGACGGTTGGCTGGAGGAATTGCGCCTGTGCTACAACCGCCGCTTCCTCCCCACGCGCTGCGACCGGCGCAGGCTGGGCGCGAGGGATGCGACGCAAGCAAAGATTTGGCGGGGCCTGTAGGTTTAGACTGTAGCCTAACGCGCGCAGCTCAAATGCACGGACAGGATCGAGGCTCAACTCTCGCGCAACCTGCTCACTGGCGACGCCGGTAATCCTCTCCGCCGATCCACAGCACGCCGTATCTCCCTCCTCGCGCGGAAGCATCACGGTTGCCGCTGTAGAAGACGGTGGTGCGCAAGGTCCGGCCATTGGCGTAGGTGAGCGTGAGGTTCGCTCCGTCCAATTGCCAGCGCCCTCTATTTGCAGAGCCAGCGCGCGCAGCGGCGGCGGCCGAGCTGCCGCTGGTGCGGCTCGACTGGGTGAAGGTGCCGTCGCTGTTGAAGGTCAGCTGTTTAACCTGGGCTGTCAGAGTCTGGCCTCCAAAGGCGGTGTTCCCGCCTCCGCCAATGGCTTGATAGGTGCCGCGCAATTGGCTGGCGGAGGGCAAAGGGGCGGGCGGGCCGACGCTGGGCTTCAAGTCTGACGTATCGCCATCGGTCCAGCGCACCGCAAACTCGCTGCCATTGCGCCGCCAGGTTCCGACATGGCCACGGTCTTCGCGCCGGATCGCGGCCACGTTGATGTCATCGAGCGCATAGCTGCCCAGCCGCACCGCCGTTCCATCTTCGAGCAAAGCGATCAGGTGGTAGGTCGGATAGGCCGCTCCGCCCACGCCATAGGAATATTTGAGGTCGAACAGCACGCGTGCAACGGCGGGGCCAGAGCCGCTAGCGGGTGCTGCAACAGAGGGCGTTGGGGTTCGCGGTAGGGTTCTCGGCTGCGACGCGGCAAGCGCGCTCATCCGCTGAAGCACTTGCTCAGCGCGGGCATCAAAAGCTGGGTTTGAGCGCGCTGCCATATAGGTCACGACCATCACCGAACCGTCTGGTTTGCGGACGCCCACGGTGGTGCTCGCCATGGTGACGCCGCGGCGGGTATAGTCGATTTCGTGGATCTGAGCGGGGCCTCGAATGCTCTCCTCTGACCGCACGATCCGGTCGGCTCTGCCGGTAACGATGCCGGTGAACAACTCAACCTGCTCGGCCAAGTCACTGCCCAGCGGAAAGGTGCGAAACGCCATCGCCTCACCGGGAGGGTTCGACTGATAGATGATGACTTCGTTATTGACCGAGCGCGACCAGCCCTCAGGCGCAACCTCTTCGGGATTGGCCGAGAGGGGCGCAGCGAGAAGAGCCGCCAGTGCTGCCAGAAACGCCTTTAGAATTGGTGCTCGCATCGTCTGCCCCCTTAGTCGCGCATGCCGAAACTATCACAGCGCAGCAGCAAAGCTGTCATTCGCGCGCTGAACGGAGGCTGAGGCCTGATGAATGGGGCGGCGAAAGGGTGACGAGCGGTTAGGCCACCGCCGATTATGCCGATCCACCAATGCATTTCCACTGGCGGGCTGGGAAAGGACCTTCCTCGATTGAAAATTCAATAGGACTGTCCACTTGAGTCATCTCCGCAATCATTTGGGAGCCATCAGTGCGAAAGATCACGTAGCGGTACGGATGCTCAAATGCCCCTGACAAAGCCACCTCGCAACCAAATGCAGCCACCAACTCCGGCCCTAGGGGCAACAGGTCGAGTGGCTTGTCATAAGGGTATTGATCCAAGGTTATAGAATTCCATGGGTCTGATGCCGGAGGATCTACCCAGATCGAAAGAGCCTCGGAAGAAGAATTTGGCAGGTCGATCAGGTCAACAGGGCGAACTATTCTTTCTGAGGCAATCTGCAATAGGTCTGAGAACACCGTTCGGCACTCATCAAAGCTAACTGGCTTCCTGATTTCGACCTCATACATCATCGACAACCCCCTTCACCGCCGCTCCCTGAAGAACCCTCGCAGCAACTCGGCTGCCTCTTCCTCGCCCATGCCGGTGTAGACTTCGGGCTTGTGCATGCATTGCTCTTGCTCGAAGACGCGCGCGCCGTGTTCGACCCCTCCGCCTTTGGGATCGCTGGCGGCGTAGTAGAGGCGGGCGATGCGGGCGTGGCTGATGGCTCCGGCGCACATCACGCAGGGCTCCAGCGTGACATAGAGGTCGCAGCCGGTCAGCCGATCCTGTCCCAAGGTCTCTGCGCCTTCTCGCAGCACGCGCATCTCTGCATGGCCGGTCGGATCGGGGGGGAGCGGGTTGCGTTGCCCGCGACCGCGATAACCTCACCATCCTTGACCAGCACCGCGCCGACGGGCACTTCGCCTGCCTCAGCCGCTTTGCGCGCGGCATCCAGAGCGTGTCGCATGGGTTCGGGGAGCGGCCACTTCGTCATTACCCACCCAGCGCTAGTGATCTGAGGCCCACGAATCAATTGACGATTCGCTTGGGGGCAGCTATGCGCCGCGCTTTCCGGGATATCCGAGCGTTCGGACCGCGTATCGCGCGGTGTTCCCGCCACTGTAGACAAGAGACGAGATTTATCATGTCGCGCATTTGCGAACTGACCGGCAAGGGCCGCCAGGTGGGCAACAACGTTAGCCACGCCAACAACAAGACCAAGCGCGTCTTCCTGCCCAACCTGCAGAACGTTACCCTGCTGAGCGAGAAGCTCGACCGTGGTTTCAAGTTCCGCGTGTCGACCCACGGCCTGCGCTCGGTTGAGCACAATGGCGGTCTCGACAACTGGCTGCTGAAGACCAAGGACGACAAGCTGTCGCCGCGCGCACTCAAAGTGAAGCGTGAGCTGAAAAAGGCTGTCGCTGAGGCGTAAGCTTTTCGATCTGCCCTGCGGGGCAAGTCGGATTTCAAAAAGGCGTGCAGGGCTTGGGCCCTCGCGCCTTTTTGTATTGTAGGGTCTCTTGGAATCCTCACGGCTATTCCCTCCGCTTCGCTACGGGGCCGCTGCGGGCGCGCAGTCGCGCTTGCGAAGTCTGCGACTTCGTCGGGAGCTAGCGTTCCGCGTTTGGCGTGAAGACCAGCTTGGCGAGCAGGTTGCGCTGGAGGATCGAGAAATTGTTATCCGCGAGGATCCAGACGATGACCTCGCCATCCTCCCCCTCGCGCACTGCCAGCCCTTCGTAATTGTCGGCAGGGATCACTTCGTCGAGCAGCAAGGCGATCTCGGGCGCGAAAGGATCGGTTGAGCCGGGTGCGGGCGGCTCTCCGATCAGCAGCAGCGCTTCGAAATGCGGCACCCACAGCACCGGCTGCCGCATCAACACCAGCACGCGGCCATCGGGCAATTGCGCCATGTCGGAAGCGGCAAAGTCCGGCGCGGGGTTGGTGAAGGGGATGCGCACCGGTTGCCCTCCCTCAACTGGATCGCCCGGCCAGACAAGCGCGTAATCCTGCCTCTCTCCCAGCGCAAAGAAGCGCCCATCGGAGAGGCGCTCCATCGCCTCTAGCCCGCCATTGGCATACCAGTCCAGCTCCGGCTCAACACTGTCGAGAGCGACCATCCCATCGCCTTCGCTCGCGGCGGTGAAGCGGTGGATTGCGTGACGGAACTCATAACCGAGCCAATAAGTGCCGGTCGCCGGATCGCGGGTCGCGCTCTCGATATCCCACAGCTGGTACATCAGCTTGGGCTCAACCAATTGGCGCGTGACAGGGCGAGCGCGTGGCCGCGCGGGCTGATCGGGGACGGTGAAGGTGAAGCGCACGCCGCGGTCGGAGAACACTCGCAACGTGTTCTGGCCCAAAGGCAGGATCGCGGAGAAGCCGCCGAAGAACTTGCCCTGTCCGCTCTCGCCAGCAGCGCGATAGTCCCACACGCCTTCAACGCGCCATGCGGGGTCTGATGTGGAGGAAGCGCCAGCGACTTGCTCAACCGAAAATTGCGTCGGCAGTGTTTCGGAAATCTCAGAGCGCAGCCATGTGCCGGGCGCGGCCAAAGCGCAAAGGGCGACCAAAGCTGCAAGCCGCCTCTTGCGGATCATCCGCCCTGCTTTCCTAGTTCATGGGTCCGGCGAGCAGGCGCGGATCAAAGCGCGCGCCATTCCACCACAGGCCCCAGTCGAGATGCGGACCCGTGGAGCGGCCCGTGCTGCCGACATTGCCGATATGCTGGCCTTGGCGCACTTCATCCCCAACCTGCACATGGATTTTGGAGGCATGGAGGAACGCGCTGTTCAGCCCGGCCCCGTGGTCGATGATGATCAGCCCGCCTTCGAAGATGTAATCCATCCCGGCAAGCACCACGACGCCATCAGCCGGCGCTACGAAAGGCACTCCATTGCCCGGCGCGATGTCGATCCCACGGTGATATCCCGCTTTCTCGCCGCTGTAATAGCGCTGCACGCCAAACGGGCTGGAGATGCGCCCCTTTACCGGCCAGATGAAGTCCTGCCGCCACCCTTGCGCGCCGGTGTCTTGAGCACGCGCTGCATTGATCGCATCGATCTGCGGCTGGCGGCGCTGCATGAAGGCGGCGCTCGGCCCGCCGGGGCGACGGCGGATATTGAGACGCTGGGTCTGCCATGTGCGCTGTGACAAGGACAGCTCCTCGCGCACCACCTGCCCTGTTTCGAGATTGGCGCTCAGCATGACGGAGGTGCCAAGGTCACGGTCAAAGGCGGCGAAGAACGAGCCGTCCTCGGCAAATTTGATGGCGCGCTCACCAAGGCTGGCGGAGACGGTCCCATCGGGGACCAGCCCGCGAATAAAGCCGCCCTGCGTCAGCTCGCCCGAATAGGAGAAGCGCGTGTTCTGTCCAGCGAAAGGCTCTGATGCAGCGTCTTCAGCGATGGGTTCGCGAGCAACCTCGATCACAGTCGCCTCAGCCGGCGCTTCCGACACGCCTTTGGGCGTGGCCGCTTCGCTGCCAGAACAGGCGGTGAGACCAGCGGTGCCCAGCACGAGCGCCGCGCCCGCTGCCAACAGCGCGCGCATCCCGTTCAAACCTTGCCCAACAGGCGGTTGGTCGCGATCTCTGCGGTCGCGTAGGCCTCCTGATGCTCCGCGCTCCAATAGCACAATTCCTCAAGCGGAATTTCCGCGCCCGACACCGCGCACACGACAAATTGTCCAGAGCGCAAGATGCGGTAGTTGGAGGGGAGATATTGGAGCTTTGCGGCCTTATCGCCTTTATACATCAACATGTCGTCCCTTTAGCACAGTCATTTAGCCGAACAAATCCTCTTGGCGCGGACCCGCATCCTTTCGCCGCGATGCTTTGCGCTTGGGGGCCGGGGGCGGAGGCGTGGATGCAGCGGGAGGAGGCGCATCGCCTACGCCAACACCCAGCTCGCCATCCTTGAATTTGAGCGAAAGCGCACTCTCCCGCTCGGCCTGCGCTTTGGTCGTCAGCGCGACGCCGTCAGCACTGCGGACGATGGCATAGCCTCGCTCCAGCGGCTTGTCGGGGTGAAGCTGCTCGGCAATCCGCGCAAGGCTCGCGAGCCTCTCGCGGGCATTCGCAATGGGACGCTGCACGAGGGCGGGCGTCAAGCGCACCGCATCGAGCCGCTCCTTGCGCCGATCGAGGCTCTGCTCAAGCAAACGCGGATTGAGGCGCGAGGCCCATCCGGCGAGTTTTTCCCGCCCGCGCCCAGCCCGGTCCATCAGCCCGCGCCGCAGCCGCTCGGTCGCGTCATCAAGCCGCTGGGCCTGAGGTTGAAGCAGAGCCTCAATCCGAGGCATCCGCCGCATCCGCGCATCCAGCCGCTCACGCCCAAGCTCCACCGGGCGATGCACCGCACGGCGCTGGCGAGCTCCGAAATCGGCAAGCGTCGCCTCCAGATCCGCGCGCACCGGCACCGCCATTTCAGCAGCAGCGGTGGGAGTCGGCGCACGGCGGTCGGCGGCAAAGTCTGCGAGCGTCGTATCAGTCTCATGCCCCACAGCGGAGATAACCGGGATGGTACATTCAGCGATGGCGCGCACCACCGCTTCCTCGTTGAAGCCCCACAGATCCTCGATCGAGCCGCCCCCGCGTGCAACGATCACCAGATCGGGCTTTGCGACCGCTCCGCCCGGAGAAAGCTCTGAAAAACCACGGATAGCGCCCGCCACCTGCTCCGCTGCGCCCTGCCCCTGCACCAACACCGGCCAGACAATCACATGGCTTGGGAAGCGATCGGCGAGCCTGTGGAGGATGTCACGGATAACCGATCCGGTTGGTGAAGTGACAACACCGATGGTGCGCGGCAGATAAGGCAATCGCTTTTTGCGCGCCTCGTCAAACAGGCCTTCTGCCGCCAGCCGCGCGCGGGTTTTCTCGAGCAGTGCCAGCAAAGCGCCCTCGCCCGCCAGCTCCAGCCGCTCGATCACGATCTGATACTTCGACTGGCCGGGATAGGTGGTGAGCTTACCCGTAGCGATCACCTCCAGCCCTTCCTCGGGCTCAAAGGTCAGGCGCGCCGCATTGCCCTTCCAGATCACCGCGTCGAGGTTCGATTTCTCGTCCTTCAGCGTCGTGTAGACATGACCCGAGCGCGGGCGTGAGACCCGCGAAATCTCGCCCCGGACGCGGACATAGCCGAACTGATCCTCCACCGTGCGCTTCAGCGCGAGCGAAATCTCGGTGATCGAGAGCGGCTCGGCGTTGTCGCCCTGTCGCTGGCGCGCTACCAGCCCATTGGTTTCATTATTGGAAGGCGGAGGGGCCATGAATATCCTGCTCATCGGATCGGGAGGTCGCGAACATGCGTTAGCGTGGAAGCTCGCGCAATCCCCCTCCCTGTCAAAGCTCTACGCCGCCCCCGGAAATCCGGGCATGGCTGAGGTTGCCGAGCCCGTCACGCTGGATGTCGGCGATCACACGGCGGTGATCGACTTTTGCGAGCTGCACGCGATTGGTCTGGTCGTGGTCGGGCCTGAGGCGCCGCTGGTCGACGGCCTCGCCGATTCGCTTCGCAAGCACCATATCCCAACCTTCGGTCCATCAGCCGACGCGGCCCAGCTCGAAGGGTCCAAGGGCTTCACCAAGGATCTGTGCGCGCGCGCCAATATCCCCACCGCAGGCTATGTCCGCACGACGTCTTTAGAGGAGGCCAAGACGGCGCTCAGCGATTTTGACGCGCCCTATGTGCTCAAGGCCGATGGCCTCGCCGCGGGCAAGGGGGTGGTGATCGCCGAAACCCACGAAGAGGCACTCGCCGCGCTCGAGGACATGTTCGGCGGGCAGTTCGGAGCAGCGGGCGCAGAGGTCGTGATCGAGGAATTCATGGTCGGCGAGGAAGCGAGCCTCTTTGCGATCACCGATGGCGAGACGATCCTTCCCTTCGGCACCGCGCAGGACCACAAACAGGTAGGTGAGGGCGATGTCGGGCCCAATACTGGCGGCATGGGCGCCTATTCGCCCGCCTCCATCGTGACACCCGAGGTTTTGGAAACCGCCTTCAAGACCATTATTGAGCCGACCGTAAAGACCCTTGCTGCCGAGGGAACGCCCTATTCCGGCGTGCTCTATGCAGGCCTGATGCTGACCGACCAAGGCCCCAAGCTGGTCGAGTACAATTGCCGCTTCGGCGACCCGGAATGCCAGGTGCTGATGATGCGCTTCGCCGGAGACCTCGCCGCCGTGATGCTCGCCTGCGCCAAGGGTGAGTTAGCAGGTGAGGAGGCAGAGTTCTCCGACAGCGCCGCGCTCACCGTCGTCATGGCCGCCAAGGGCTATCCCAGCACCCCGGAGAAAGGCGGCGCAATCGAGCTGTGGGACGCCGAACGGCTAGGCTCGAAAATCTTCCACGCCGGCACCGCGCTGGACACAGACGGCACGCTCTACGCCAAGGGAGGCCGCGTCCTCAACGTCACCGCAACCGGAGACAGCGTGACCGCAGCAAAGGCGCGCGCCTACGAAACGGTCGACGCCATCGAATTCCCGAGCGGGTTTTGCCGGCGCGATATCGGGTGGAAGGAAGTGGCTCGGGAGGGTTAGCGGCTAAGACTCACTCAAGCGTCTTCCCTAAAGCCCAGTCAGGCGAATTTAGCCAATAGCCAGTCTAATCGCGTCCACTTTGCCATTTTCAATGGTGACACGAATGGTCGATGCGAAATAGTCTTCGACGCATTCATTGACCGTCACAAGTCCCGAATTTTCAAGCACTTTCAATGCGCGCAGTGCCTGGCCTTGCGTGAAGTCAGTGATCGAATGAAGCTGCCTAAGCTCTGTGGTCAGGCCGTTATCCTGCCGAACGCGAAGGACCTTCAGGAGGTGCTTCGCGTGCTCGCGGCAGAGGCTCTCATCCGCCGAGGCCGTGTCGCGCGAAGAGGGAGCTGCTTGAAATGAGGAGCGCAGCTTTTTTACCAGATGAGTGACTGTGCGCATATCAAACCCCTTGCGAATCCAAATGCCCGGCGGCGCGCTTGGAGGAAACCAACGCACCACCGGGACTACTTGTTCGGATTTCGAGCCAGCGCGAAACGCCAGCTCAAAACGCGACCCGAACGGCTGCGCTGCTCGGAGCGCGTGGGGCCAATAGACGTCTATTGAAATCGCCGCAGTCGCCCAACCGGGGGACATGTGGTATATTTATGGGGCAATGCGGGACCTGGTACCTAGAATCGATAGCTTGAACGATATGACTTCGGTTCTCGAACTTGTTCGAGATGTCTGCATTGAGAATGGCGTGAAGCGCATGAGCTATCACTTCTCGCCCATATTCGATGAACCAACTTCAATGCGAACGATCGTATATGCACACGGTTTCTCGCCGGAATGGCTTGAGAAGTATGAGCAGTCCGACTTTCGTTCGCATGACCCGATCCCAAGCCGCACCTATGCAACCGGGGAGTCCATGACATGGGCCGAAGCAATGGCGGCAGAGCCAAACACCCCGGAGCAAGAAGCCTATTTGGCTGCGATGAAGGCTGAAGGGCTCGAACATGGCTTTGGCCTTGTGCTCTTTGGCCCAAAAGGCAGGCAGGCCTACGCTTCTTTTGATTTCGGATTGCCGCTCGAAACGCTTGAGCCGCAAACGGTCGCATTTATCAGGTCACTCGCCCAGATGGCGCATCAGCGGCTGTGCCATCTCGTTGACGAAGAGCATCAGCCCACTGCCTTGTCCAAGCGCGAGAGTGAGGTCCTGTCCTGGATGGCTCGCGGGAAGTCATCTTTTGACATCGGCGTTATTCTGGATCTGTCACCGGAGACCGTGAAAACCTATCGAAAGCGGGTCTTTGAAAAGCTCAATACCCACGACCGATTGAGCGCGGTCATCCGCGCGTTGAAACTCGGCTTGATCTATATCTGACGATCATTCTGAACGCAGCGCGGATACGTTTGAAAGGCGAGGAACAAGAGGCCTGCTCCCAAGCGAATTATCTGTCACACTAGGCTTTCAAGACACATTTCTCGCAAAGGCTGCGCCCTCTTCAAAATTGATCTTGATCAATGAAGTCGGGCGCTTTCCGGCTCATAAGTGGGGTATGATGACACCCAGCACCCGCCTCGCCCTGATCCTTGCAGCTCCGCTTAGCCTTGCGGCCTGCCAGACCGCGCAGCCTGCCGCTCCGCAAGTTGCGGCCTCCAATGCCGAGCCTGCTCGTCCGACCGCCTTTATCGAGGCGGCTTGTGGCGGGTGCCATGCGGTGGAGCCTCCCTTTCAGTCGCCCAATGAACTCGCGCCGAGCTTTGAGCATATCGCCAATGCACGGGGGCTGGATCGCGAGTCGCTCGCGGCGTGGCTGACCAATGCGCACAACTATCCCGAGGTGATGGACTTCGATCTCACGCCTGAGAGGGTGGAGGAGGTCGCGGATTACATGATCACGCTCCAGCGCGAGGATTACAAGCCGACCGGGTGAGGCGATCCCGCAACCTGCCCCAACATTTCCCGGGGCGTTTTCCTACAGGCCACGCGCCTGATACAGTGCGCGCCGCTCTTTCAGACCTGTGAATCCCCCGCCCCTACGAGAAGCCCCGCCGGAAAAGCGGGGCTTTCGTCGTTTCATGCGCGCGCTCTAGGAACAAGGAGCTGTGCGGATGCACTTCATCAACTTGCATTTTGCGCAAGTTGCAACACTCCTACAGACTCTGCTCCATCAGCGCCTGCATGTCCGCCTCGGGCCGCGGCCCGTAATGCGCGATTACTTCCGCCGCTGCGATGGCGCCGCGTTTGAGGCACACTTCCAGCTTCTCGCCTTTGGCGAAGCCTGCAAGGAAACCCGCTGCGAATTGGTCGCCTGCGCCGGTCGTGTCGATGACTTTGGCAACGGGAGCGGCGGCCACCACGGCCCGCTCTCCATGGGCATCGGCCACCGCGCCCTTAGGCCCGCGTGTTGCGACGAGGACCGGCACTTTTGGAGAGATGGCATCGAAGCCTGTGTCGAAATCCTCTTCCCCGGTCAGCGTTGCCAGCTCGCTTTCATTGACGAACAGGATGTCGATCAGCCCATCGTCGATCATTGCGTGGAAGTCGTCGCCGTGCCGTTCGATGACGAAGCTCTCCGAGGCAGTGAAGGCGACCTTGCGACCCGCCCCGCGCGCGACTTCGATGGCTCGGCGCATGGCACGGCGCGGCTCTTCCGGATCCCACAAATAGCCTTCGAGGTAGAGGATCGCTCCGCTGGCGATGAGATCCTCATCCAGAGCCTCTTTGGGCAGAAACTGGCCTGCGCCAAGGAAGGTGTTCATCGTCCGCTCCCCATCGGGAGTGACAAAGATCATCACGCGGCCCGTCGCAGGCTCTCCATCACGCGCCGGCGTGTCGAAATCGATCCCGGTGGCGCGCATGTCGTGGCGAAAGACATCGCCCAGCTGGTCCGCCGCCACCTGGCCGATAAAGGCGCATTGGAGGCCGAGCGTGCTCAGCCCCGCCAGCGTGTTGGCCGCCGAACCGCCCGAAAGCTCCCGCGCGGGCGGCATGGCATCGTACAGCTCCTTGGCGCGCGCTTCGTCGATCAAGGTCATCCCCCCGCGATTGAGGTCGAGCTCCTCGATCAGTTCGTCAGAGCAGCTGGCAATCACGTCCACCACGGCGTTGCCGATGGCGATGACGTCGTAACGGGTTTCTGAAGCACTGTTGGCCAAGGGGGCGATCCTTCTTGCGTTTGGGAATAAGTTGCCAGCGCCTAGCCCGGCGCGTGGCCCTCGCCAAGCGGGAAAAGTGTTGGAACTGGCGGCATCGCGTTTGACTTGGGGCAGGGCGCGCCGCATTCGGACCGGATGAGCGCTGTCCTCCAAGCTCTGGCCCGCGCCTTTGGCCAGCTGAGCGATCCGGCAATTGTGCGGGTCATGATCCGCTCGATTGCGGTCACGGTGCTGGTCTTCATCGCGCTCGGCGCGAGCGTCTATGGCGCAGCTTTGGCAATGGCGTCCTTTGGTTGGCTCGATCCCGGATCGTCGATTGGCTTTCTGGTCGCCGTGCTAGTCGCGGTTCTCGCCGGATGGCTGCTATTCCGAGTGGTCGCGGTCGCGGTGTTGCAGTTTTACGCCGACCGAGTGGTGCTTGCGGTGGAAGCGGCGCACTACCCCCAAGCGCTCAGCAAAGCGCGAGCCCTGCCCATTCGCGAGGACCTCAGCAATTCACTGTGCGGGATCGGGCGCACGCTCGGCCTCAACCTCCTGGCACTGCCGGTCGCGGGCCTGCTGCTGGTGACAGGGATCGGACCGGCCGCGGTGTTCTTCGGGGTCAATGCCTGGCTTCTGGGACGCGAGCTCACCGACATGGCGTGGTTGCGCTATCGTGAGGGGGCTGGAGAGCCGACCCCCGTGCCGCAAGCCGAGCGCTTAATGCTGGGGGCAGCGGTGGCTGCTATCATGCTGGTGCCGGTCCTGGGTCTGATCGGGCCCATCATTGGAGCCGCAGCGGGCACGCATCTGGCGCACCGGGCAATGGAAGGGCGGAAATTGAAGACGGAGAGCATGGGTGCATAGGCTTGCGATGATCCTGACGGCTGGTGCCGCTCTGGCCGGATGTGCCGGTGGAGGCGCGAGCGATCGCTTTGTCCGCACCGGAACGACGGCTCCGCAGCCGCAGCCGGTGGTGACTGGCCAAGCTCCGATCAACGAGGTCTTCGTCGCGCCGCGTCTGCAGCAGGGCAATGGACTCGACAGCGTAATCGGGGAGAATGCGCACGCTCTGACAGGCCGCTTTGGCAGGTCGAGGCTCGAACGGGTCGAAGGCGATGCGCGCAAATTGCAGTTCGCTGGGCAAAATTGCGTGCTCGACGTCTATCTCTACCCCTTACAGGCGGGCGGCACGCCGATAGCGACCCATGTTGAGGCGCGGGCGCGGCAAGGCGGAGGCGACTATGACCGTGCGCAGTGCATCGCGGATCTGTCACGCTAACTGCCCATGTTCGCGTTGGTAACTCGGTCTTAAGTACATTCATGCGATGGCTCAGCTGAAAGTTAAGGGGCCACAACCATGACCACGCAATTCTCCGATCTCGCTCAGCGCGTCGCCGCTGATGGCATTGTCACCGCTGACGAAGTGCTCGCGCTGCGCCGCGAGGGCTGGGGCGATGGGATCATCACCCGCGAAGAGGCCGAGGCTTTGTTCGCGATCAACAATGTGATCACTGAGCGTGATGACCAATGGTGCGACTTTTTCGTCGAGGCTGTCGGCGAATATGTCCTCAACGGCACCGAGCCAAAGCGTCAATGTTGTGAGGCAGAGGCCGACTGGCTGATCGCGCAGATAGACCATGATGGCGTGTGCGAAAGCCATGTGGAGCTGGAGACGCTCGTGCGCATAATCGAGCGTGCCGAGAACGTGCCTGATAAGCTCAAGAACTACGTCATCGCTCAGATCGAAAAGGAAGTGCTCGAAGGCACAGGCCCGACGCGCTGTGGCGGCGAGCTGTCGTCGAAGCACATTACGGACGCTGAGGTGAAAATCCTGCGCCGCGTTGTCTTTGCAAGCGGTGGCTATGGCCCGGCTGCGGTCAACCGGTTTGAGGCAGAGATGCTCTTCCGCATCAAGGACGCAACACTCGCCGAAGACAATGCGCCGGAGTGGGAGGACCTGTTCCTCGACGGTGTCAGCAACCACATTCGCGGCTTTGCGTTCAAGAACGCGCAGATCGATCACCAACGCCGGCGCGAGCTTGAAGCCTTCGTCCAAGACACGAGCACCGATAAGGTCGGCTTCTTCAAGTCGATGTTCAAGCAGCGCCCCGACAAAGATTCAGGCCTCGACATGATCGCGGGCACAGCTTCAACCCTCGTCACCGGCAAAAAGCGTGGCGGAGCGGTTTCGGAGTTTGGCGGCAAGCGGCTCGTGGAAGAGTCCGAAAAGGGCTCGGAATTCACCGAGTTCGAGCAGGACTGGCTGATGAACCGCATGATCACTGCTGACGGCCAAACCGATGATCTGGAGCGCCGCCTGCTCCAACGGATCATTGAAGAAGCTGAGTGAAAATTAGTCCCGGAGGCCTGCAAAACCCTTCGCGTCTAACGCTCGCAAGCGCCTTTGGCGGTGTTTGAAGAACTGTCCAACTAACAACGCCACTATCGGCGTCAAAACCCCTGCATCAAAGCGCAGGCGGTCGGTGTAGAGCGTGCCTTCGCCCATAGGCTCTGCTTCGATCCGGTGGTCCCATTGCTTGAGCAGCGGCCCATAGCCCTGATCGCGCAGCACCGGCCCATCCTCATCGGGGGCGGAGAAGCTGACGACAATCGCCTGCCATCCGATGGGAATGAGGCCGAACAGCGCCATCCGCCCGCGATATTCGCGCTCCTCCCAGATGTCGGGAAAACGCTCCATCCCGATGGGCGAAAACTGCACGAGAGGGGCCGCGACATGAACGAACAGGGCAGGCCGCATGATGGCGGCACGTACGTCCTCAGGACTGGACGTAAGCTGGCTCGAAAAAACCAGCTCGCGTACCATCAGACCATGAAGCTCTCACCGCAGCCACACGCTCCTTTGGCGTTGGGGTTTTCGAACACAAAACCGGCGGTGAAGTCGTCTTCTTGCCAGTCCATCGTCGACCCGACGAGGTAGAGCACGGACGCGCCATCAATGTAGAAGATCCCGCCCGGTGTTTCGATCTTTTCGTCGAACTTGGCTTCCTCGGTAACGTAGTCGACCGAATAGGCGAGGCCCGAGCACCCGCGACGCGGGGTCGAGAGTTTGACGCCGATTGCGTCCTCTGGCGCCTTGCTCATCAACTCAGCAATGCGCGCTTCAGCACCCTTGGTCAGGATCACCGCCGCGGGACGTTCGCGTGTCTTTGTGTCAGTCATTTGGCGCTCCCTTTTGCCAAAGAAATGTGAGCGGTGGCGAGTTTGGTCCTATCACGCCGCGAGAACGGTTCCGCGCGAGAACCGGCGCGCAGCGGACTTAAGGTCCGTGAGCACCGGAAGCGCAGCGCGGGGCCGTTCGCAGCAAGTGAGAGGGCCGAAATCGACATCGCTCAGAGCATTCCCAGTTCGAGCCGAGCCTCATCGCTCATCTTCTCCGGGCTCCACGGCGGATCCCAGACGAGATTGACTTCGGCATCGCGGATGCCGGGCACCGAGGCGGCGCGCAATTCGACCTCTCCGGGCATGGTCTCCGCGACGGGGCAATGCGGCGTAGTCAGTGTCATGGTGACGGTCGCATCCGCTTCGTCATCGACCTCGACACCATAGATGAGGCCGAGATCGTAAATATTCACGGGGATCTCCGGATCATAGATTTCCTTCAGCGCGTCGATAACGGCGGCCTGAAGGTCGCTCCCGGGGCCGCCGGGGCTGTCGGCTGCGGGAGCTTGATGCAGGAACCCTTCGAGGTAATCGCGCTCGCGCTTGGGAGCACTTTGGGGCTCAGCAGCAGGCGCAGCGTCCGGATCAATCGCATCCTCAACCCGTGCACGTGGTGGCTTATCGGCGGTCATGTCGTCCATGTTCTGAGGCTCGTCCATAGCCATCATCCTTTTCCAAAAATCCTGCGCGTGCGGGCAATCCCTTCCAGCAACGCATCGACATCTTCCTCGGTCGAATAGAGCCCGAAACTCGCGCGCGCGGTGGCCGGTACGCCGAGGTAGTCCATCAACGGCTGCGCGCAATGGTGGCCCGCGCGGATCGCGACATTCGCCTCATCCAGAATCGTGCCAAGGTCATGCGGGTGGATGTCGTCAATCGCAAAGCTGACGATCCCAGCGCTGTCCTCCGGCCCATAGACCGTGACATCGTTCATCGCCTTAAGCTCACGGCGCAGGCGGGTGACGAGAGCGGCCTCGCGGGTGTGCATTGCCTCAAGGCCGACCTCTGCAACGTAGTCAGCGGCGGCGGCGAAGGCGATCGCCTCTGTGATTGCAGGCGTGCCCGCTTCGAAGCGTTGCGGGCCGGAATTGTAGGTGGTCTTGGCAAAGGTCACGCGGTCGATCATCGCACCGCCGCCTTCCCAGGCTGGCATTTCCGCGAGGATGTCGGCGCGTGCCCAAAGCGCTCCAATCCCGGTCGGGCCGTAGAGTTTGTGCGCGGAGAAGACGTAGAAGTCGCATTCCAGAGCCTTCACGTCGACGGGCATATGCGGCACCGCCTGACAGCCATCGAGCAGCAGCTTCGCCCCAACCGAATGCGCCATGTCTGCCGCGCGCTTGGCATCCAGCACACTGCCGAGCACGTTGGATACATGCCCGAAAGCCACCAGCTTGTGGTCGGGCGTGATCATTGCTTCGGCTGCGTCGAGGTCGATCTGGTGATCGTCGGTCAGTGGCAGGACATCTATCTCAGCACCCACCGCCTCCGCCAGCATCTGCCAGGGCACAATGTTGGAGTGGTGTTCAAGCTGCGAAAGCAGGATGCGGTCGCCCGCTTTCAGGTTCGCCCGGCCCCAGCTATTCGCCACGAGGTTGATCGCCTCGGTTGCACCTCGGGTGAAGACAATTTCGTCCTCCGTGCCGCCGATCAGAGAAGCAATCCGCCGCCGCGCCGCTTCATAGGCGAGCGTCATATCGGCCGAGCGTGAGTAAACCCCGCGGTGCACCGTCGCGTAATCCTGGCCCATGGCGCGCGCCATTGCATCGATCACAGCCTGCGGCTTCTGCGCCGTCGCCGCCGTGTCGAGATAATGCCAGGGCTTACCATCCGGAGTGTTCAGGCCCGGAAAATCAGCGCGCAAATCGCGGTCTAGAGTGACGGGAGCGTTCACACTGAGGCTCCAATTGGTGCGTCTGCAAGCCGCTCCAGCGCGGCATTGAGGAGTCGCTCATGCTCCGCTTCGTCATCCAGCTCAACAAAGGCATCGCCAAGGAACGCTTGCACCAATAGACGCTGCGCCATTTCCGGAGAGAGGCCGCGCGCAGCCATGTAGTAGCGCGCGCCTTCATCCAGCTGGCCGACCGTCGCACCGTGCGCGCATTTCACGTCGTCGGCGAAGATCTCAAGCTGCGGGACTGCGTTGGCGCCCGCTCCCGCCTCCAGCAGCAATCCTTTGAAATCCTGCGCCGCGTCGGTCTTCTGCGCGTGGCGCGCGACATTGATCTCGCCGAGGAAATTGCCCGTGCCCGTGCCCCAATGGACGCTGCGCACGGTCTGGTTAGAGGTCGCATCCGGCTCTGCGTGGATGGTGGTGGTAACGAATTCGCGCACCGCGTCGCCGCCGCCGATCGTCACGCCGCCAAATTCAAAGTGAGCGCCTTTGCCAAGCGTCACTTCGATCTCGAGCCGTGTGAAATCGCCGCCCAGATTGGTCGCAAAAATCTCCGCCCGCGCGCCGTCGCCAACTGCAATTCGCAGACGCTTTACCTCGGGTGCATCACCGCCGATGACGAAGCATTGCCGCTCCGTCGCGCCAGCGGCCAGCACGAGGTCCTGCCACTCGGCAATGCCTGCAAGACCCAAACGCTCAACCGCGTCCATATCGGCATAGCGCCATGCCTCGTCACGGCGTGTGGGGAGGGTTTCTGCGAGAGCCATCAGGCCATCACCTCTTCCATCAGCGCGTCATAGCCCTCTTGCTCCAACCGCAGAGCAAGTTCGGGACCGCCAGTCGTCACGATCCGACCATCAGCGAGCACACTCACACGGTCCGGCTTCACGACGTCGAGCAAACGCTGATAGTGGGTGATCAGCAACACGCCCTTATCCGAGCTGCGCATGATTGCATTGATGCCTTCGCCCACGATCCGCAAAGCGTCGATGTCGAGGCCGGAATCCGTCTCATCCAGCACCGCGAATTTGGGGCCTAGAATGCCCATCTGGACCATCTCAGCACGCTTCTTCTCACCGCCGGAGAAGCCGACATTGACCTGCCGCTTGAGCATTTCCATGTCCATTTTGAGCAGCGCCGCCTTCTCTTTGGCGAGCTTCAGGAACTCACCGCCCGTCAGCGGCTCTTCCCCGCGATATTTGCGCTGAGCATTGAGCGCTTCTCGCAGGAACTGCACGTTGGAGACGCCGGGGATTTCAACCGGGTACTGAAAGCCGAGGAACAGGCCAGAGGCCGCCCGCTCATGCGGATCAAGCTCAAGCAAATCTTCCCCTGCGAACTCAACCGAGCCGCCGGTTACTTCGTAGCCTGGCTTGCCGCCCAGCACGTGAGCAAGCGTCGACTTGCCCGCGCCATTGGGGCCCATGATCGCATGGACTTCGCCCGGTGCGACGCTGAGGCTCAGGCCTTTGAGGATTGGCTTATTGCCGTCCTTCGCTTCGACCTCTGCATGGAGGTCCTTAATCGTTAACACTGGAAGACTCCTGTTGGCTGGCCAGTTCGGCTGCGGCCTGTCGGCGCGCCTGCTCATCCAGCAGGTCTTGATAGTCGTCTTCGGCAGCCGCGGCGGTCGAATCGGTGCGGGCTTTCACGACCGAGGCATCGCGCAGTTCAAGCACGAGGCCCTGCCGCTCACGATCTTCAGAGAACTGCGACTGATTGGCCTGCATGGCGCGGATCGTGAAGGAGAACTGGTTGTCGAGATCGGCGCCGCGCGCGATGTGGATGCGGCCGATATGTTCAAACACTTCGCGCACATCATTGGGTTGGTAGTCGCTATATTGCGTCTTCCCGGCGAGCAGTTGATTGGCAGCCTCTTGCGACTGGGTCGAAACATCCTCGCACGCAACGATGTCGCTGCGGTGCTGAATCTCGAAGTCAGGCACACCGCTAATGTCGCGCTTTTGCCCGGTGAGGCAGCGGCGATAATCGTCGACATAGGGCTGGATCAGACGCGGATATTCGAGCGTCCAGGTCTCTGGCGCGTCGTTCTCAACCGCCATCGGCGCAGCGCCAGCAGCTTGGAGAGCAAGGATCGGAGAAAGCATCAAGATTACGCTGGTCATGTGTTGTTGATTCCCTGGTTCATGCCTGCTGGGTGGAAGGATCTGGGCGGTTTTCGGTGCTTTCAGTGTCACTGTTTCCAGTGTCGCTGTCTCCAGCGCCGCCTCTTTGTTGTTCGTAATGTTCGCGCCGGCTTTCGCGCTTGTCCGCGATCCGCATCCGCATGCCAGCGGTGATCCGCTTGAGGACGGGATCGATGTCGTCGAGAATATCGGTCGCCTTGATCCGCATCACGCGGATGCCGACGCTTTCGAGGCTCTTGTCGCGGCGTTTGGCGATTGTGTCGTCCTGGCCTTCTTCATCGATCATGATCGCCATGCCGAGATTGTGGCAGTTGAAGTCGACAATGGCAGAGCCGACGACGGCAAAGCGCTTGAATGTGTATTTGCCCAGATCAGCCTCGGCAAAACGCTTGGCCAGCGCCTTGTTCGCAGGAGAAGCAAAGCGCCGCATTTCGCGCGCACGATCGTGCAGCTCGTCGAGGCGCTTATCAGAAATCTTCCAGCCACGGCCCTTCTTGTTGAGGGCGGGTGCTTCGTCTGAGGCGGGTTTGAGGCCTAGGGTTTTGCGGTCAGTCATTTGAATTTCAATTCGCCTTCTTGGGCGCGGCTTCGCAGAAGCTTGCAATCGACCGTAACGGAGTGAGGCTCACCGTCTTTCAGATCGCAGTCAACGAAATGAGTAAAGCCCTCGACTTCGAGGAAGTATGTCATGCCTTCATGTCGGACATTTAGGGCATCGCCGACTCTTGGAAGAAACCGAAGAGGCACCCTCGATAGGTTGTTATCGCTTCCATCAAAATCGGCGAACTGCACATAGATTGAATTGGGGATGTTGAGATTCAGATGGCTCATCACCCCACGCTCCCCTCAAGCGAAATCGCCAGCAGCTTCTGCGCTTCGACGGCAAACTCCATCGGCAGCTCTTTCAGCACATCCTTGGCGAAGCCGTTGACGATCAGCGCCACGGCTTCCTCTTCGTCGAGGCCGCGTTGCATGGCGTAGAAGAGCTGCTCGTCGGAGATTTTGGACGTGGTCGCCTCGTGCTCGATCTGAGCGCCGGGGTTCTTGACCTCGATATAGGGCACGGTGTGCGCGCCGCATTCATCGCCGAGCAACAAGCTGTCGCACTGCGTGAAGTTGCGCACGCCTTCCGCCTTTGGGCCAACGCGGACGAGGCCGCGATAGGTGTTGTTCGAATGGCCAGCGCTGATCCCCTTGGAGATGATGGTCGAGCGCGAGCCCTTGCCATTGTGGATCATCTTGGTGCCGGTATCGGCCTGCTGGTAATTGTTGGTGACCGCGACCGAGTAGAACTCGCCCACGCTGTCTTCGCCATTGAGCACGCAGGACGGATATTTCCACGTCACCGCAGAGCCGGTTTCAACCTGTGTCCAGCTGATCTTTGAGCGATCGCCTTGGCAAAGGCCGCGCTTGGTCACGAAGTTGTAGATCCCGCCCTTGCCCTCGGCATCGCCGGGATACCAGTTCTGGACGGTGGAGTATTTGATCTCCGCATCTTCCATCGCGACCAGCTCAACCACGGCAGCGTGGAGCTGGTTTTCGTCGCGCATCGGAGCGGTGCAGCCCTCGAGATAGGAAACATAAGCGCCCTTCTCCGCGATGATCAAAGTGCGTTCGAACTGGCCGGTATTCTCCGCATTGATGCGGAAATAGGTGGAGAGCTCCATCGGGCAGCGCACGCCTTCGGGCACATAGACAAAGGTGCCATCAGAGAAGACCGCCGCATTAAGGCAGGCAAAGTAATTGTCGCGCGTGGGCACGACCCGGCCGAGCCATTTCTTCACCAGCTCAGGATGCTCTTTCAAAGCCTCACTGATCGAAAGGAAGATCACGCCCGCCTTCTTCAGCTCTTCACGGAAGGTCGTCGCAACGCTGACTGAGTCAAACACGGCGTCCACCGCGACTTTCTTCGCGCCTTTGACCCCGGCAAGCACCTCTTGCTCGCCCAGCGGAATGCCGAGCTTGTCGTAGACGCGCTTGATCTCCGGATCGAGATCGTCGAGCGAATCGAGCTCAACCTTCTTGGTTGGCGCGGCGTAGTAATAGGCGTCCTGATAGTCGATCTTGGGATAGCCGACCTTGGCCCAATCGGGCTCTTCCAACGTCTGCCACAGGCGAAAGGCCTTCAGCCGCCAGTCGAGCATCCATTCCGGCTCACCCTTCTTGCCCGAGATGAAGCGGACGGTGTCTTCGGTAAGGCCCTTCTCCGCGAATTCGGTTTCGATGTCAGACGACCAGCCGTGTTCGTACTCCGCAGCATTGGCGGCGGCTTCCTTGGCGTCAGCGTCCATTTCCGGTCGGGTGTCGAGTTGGTCGGTCATGCCGCACTCTCTGTCAGGGGTTGAGTCGTTTCAGCGGGCGGATGGCGGAGGTGCTCCAATGTCACTTCCGCCAAGGCTCCGCGCAATTTCGCGTTGATGATCGGCCAGTGCGGTTTCATCGAGCAATGCGCCTCGTGCTCGCAATTGCGATCATCGACGCAAGCCGTAACCGCGATGGGGCCTTCGACCGCTTCGACAATGTCGGCGACCGTGATGGCGGCAGCGGGACGGCCAAGCTGCAATCCGCCGCCCACACCGCGGACAGAACGCAGCAGGCCTGCGCGCGTCAGCTTTGAGACCAGCCGCTGCACCGTGGGCACGGGAAGGCCAGTCTCGATCGCCAGCTCAGCCGCGCTGACCCGGCCATCCCCGCAATGGGTGGCCGCCTGGCTCATCGTAATGACGGCGTAATCAGCAAGGTTGGACAGGCGCATAAAGGCTCGGAAATTCCGCTTGTTGCGAATGGTTCTTAAATCGGATTGGATTCGTCTGATTTAAATACGCGCGAAACTGTCCGGTTTCAAGCCAAATGCGCCTGCGTGCTGCGGCCTAGGTATCACTCACCGATCTTGCGGTAGGGCGGCATGCGCTCAAGGCTCTGCAAATGGGTCAGTCGTTCGAACATGGAGCCACCTTGACCGCCCAGGCGCGACGGAGTGAAGCCGCAGAAGCGGCGGATTTCGCGGATCATATGCGGCTGGTCGAAGAACGCATCCGCAATCTCGGCCTCCGCTTCATCCGTCAAATTCGGCTGGGCGAGCAGATTGGCCGCGCGAACCGCGCGGAACTTGCGCGCCAGACCCATCGGTGAAAAACCGAAGTATCGCTGCACCAGCCGCTCCATCTGACGGCGCGAATATTGCTCATCGTCGACCAAATGCTCAATCGGGGGGTTGAGCGATGAGCCAAGCCACGCGAGCACTTTTTCGATCACACGTTCGTGCGATGAAGGAATGGCCTTAAGCCGAGGCCTGATCCATTCGGCCACTTCAAGGCAGGCGTCTTCGGTGGACGTTTCGCCGGACAGGCGGCGCGGAACGAGATCGTCGGAAAGGCGCTGGATATCCTCACCCAGCAAATCGCTCGCATGCATGTAGCGATTGCCATATTCCTTGACCGATGCCCCTGTCAGCGCCGCCGAGCCATGGGGAGAAAGCGAGGCTCCCAGACACCAGAAAGGGCCATCATAGGTGTATGGCACGGCAACCTCGAAGGCATTGAACAAAGCGGGCTGGCTATCAACGGTGTCAATCCGATCGCCGAACTGACCCGATGCGCTGCCACGAATGGTCAGAAATAAGTGAGGCAAGGCGCCGGGATGGCGGTCCGAAACGGGCCCATCGTGCAGGCGCAGCTCAAACAGGTTGAGAATGTGCTTCTCCAACCCTTCCGGCGGATCGAAATATTTGAGTTCGAAATTCTCATTGCTGGCATCATGCGCCAGCCTAAGGTCTGAAGCTTTCGTCATATGAGCCAGGTTCGGGACGGCACAGCAGGTGGCGTGCGACCCTCCAGCTGTGCCGTCCCCAGTGCCCTGGAGTATGGCTCTGCAGAGCTGCTTGGAGTCAGCCCCTGCGACGATTGATAATTCAGTCCTCTCATACAACCCTTGTACAGCAGCGACATCACCGCGCCTTGGCTGAGTTAATTACCCTTCCAGCTCCCGCAAGTTCCCCGGTGCAATCATTTCCGACAGGTAAGGATTGTCGGAATCGTTGAGCCGTGCGGGGGTGCGACCGACGAAGCGGTTGATCTCGCGGATCATGTGGCTCTGATCGAAGAACGCGTTGCCCAGTTCCGCTTCAAATTCCGGAGTGAGCTGCGGGAAAGACAGCAAGGCTGCGGCCCGCAACGCACGATATTTGCGCGCCAGAGCTTGGGGGGAAAGGCCAAAATAGCGCTCTGCCAAACGCTGGACCTGACGCTCTGAATAAGCGGCTTTGGCAAGCAGTTCGGGAAGTTCAGGCCTCAAGGATGCGCCCAACCAGCTATTGACCGTGCGGATCAGGTCGACATGGCGCGGATTGACCGGTTTGGCCACGCTGCCAATAAAGTCGCCAATCGCCAAGGCGCATTCGCGGCCCGACTTGGTGCCGCTCAGATAGTCCGCAATCAACTGCTCTCCGAGCACCTCCACCTCTGGTCCAAGGATATCGCGCGCCGGATGCAAGCGATCCTTATGCTCGCCGGCGTGAAGACCTGTTAGAGCCGCCCAGCCCAGCGGGGTTAGCGCCGCTCCGATCACGTGAAAGGGGCCGTCCACGACAATCGGATGCGCGGTGGAAAGCGGGGTCATCACCGCGACGGGCGGGTTGGGGTCGCGTTGCCCGGTGGTGAAGTGCATCTCTCCCTTGCCCTTGGGAAAGATCGCGAGGTGGCCAATGCTGGCAGGCTGAATGTCGCGGATCTGCGCTTCGTCACAGCGAAAATGGTAAAGCGTCGTAACATAGTCGCTGATCGCGGCAGGCGGCGCGATGTAGTCGACATGAATAAGCGCGCTCTCGGTCAGCCCAAGATTGACTTCGCCCAAATCTGAACTGCTGTCGCGACCCAAGTAATCTTGAATTTGGTCCATTCCCCGCATCCGTTTTGGATTTTGTTAGCCATCTTGTCGCCGAATGGACACAAAAAAGCGCCTACGGTTTCACTACTGGTCAGATAACAAACAAAAAAAGGGCGACCCGCTGGGGGCCGCCCTACTGAGTTGAGGAACTCTTTGCAAAAACTGCTCCGAGCCCTTCGGGTCGCAAGCGAGTCTCTAGCGACAGAGTCGCCCCAAGAATTGTATGCATACGACAAGTGACTCTATCCCATGGACAAATGAGCGGGAATTTGGCCCGACGCTCGACATCTTTAACCTCGACAGGGACAACAAAGTTTGGCTTAGGCGCGAGCCATGACAGCCAACCTCTTCAAACTGATCCGCCCGATCGTTTTCGCGCTGGATCCGGAAACCGGTCATCGCTTGGCAATTCGTTCGCTCAGCGCTGCGCCCTTGGCTGCCAAGCCTGCGTCGCAGGGCCCGCTGGCGATTGAGGTCGCAGGGCTGCACTTTCCCAACCCAGTGGGCGTCGCGGCTGGCTTCGACAAGGATGCTGAAGTGCCTGATGCGCTGCTGGGGTTGGGCTTTGGCTTTACCGAGGTCGGCTCGATCACGCCCTTGCCTCAAGCAGGCAACCCAAAGCCCCGCCTGTTTCGCCTGACCCAGGACAAGGCGGTTATCAACCGCATGGGGTTCAACAATCAGGGGGCCGAAGTGGCTCTTGCACGCTTGCATAAGCGGCATGGACGCCCCGGCATTGTCGGCGTGAATATCGGCGCGAACAAGGACGCGGACGACCGCATCGCCGATTATGCGCATATGGCGAAGGTGATGACGCCGGTGGCGCGCTATCTCGCCGTCAATGTCTCCAGCCCCAACACGCCGGGCCTGCGTGCGCTTCAGGATGAAAGCGCTTTGACTGCGCTGATCGACGGAGTGATTGCCGCGAGGGATGAGGTGGCCGGTTCGGATGTCCCGCCGATCTTCCTCAAAGTCGCGCCCGATCTGGAGCCTGCGGATATCGACGCCATTGCGCGGATCGCCATCGACAAGAAGCTCGGCGCGCTGATTGTCTCCAACACCACGATTTCGCGCCCCGACCTCACCTCGCGCCATGCGAACGAGGCGGGCGGGCTTTCAGGAGCGCCCTTGCACGAGCTGGCCCTTACTCGCTTGCGCGACTTCCGCAAGGCGACGGGTGGCGCGGTGCCGTTGGTTGGCGTGGGCGGGATCGCCACTGCAGACCATGCTTGGGAGCGCATCAAAGCAGGCGCGAGCCTCGTCCAGCTCTACTCCGCCATGGTCTATCACGGGCCGGGTCTGGGCGCTGAGATCGCCAAGGGTCTGGAGCGACTGATGCAGCGCGAGGGCTTCGCCAGCCTTGCCGATGCCGTTGGAAGCGAATAGCGCTGCTCGCCATGTTCAAAGCGCTTTCACTTTTCGCTCCGCTCGCCCTCACTCTCACTGGCTGTGCATCTTACGCGCAGCGGGGCCTGGAGACCACATCCGAGGCCCAATCCTATCAAGCGGGAGCTGTTAGCGCCGCTGACCCGCGCGCCGAGGCGGCGGGCGAAGCGATCCTTGCACAAGGCGGCTCCGCAACTGATGCAGCGATTGCAGTGATGCTGGCGCTGACCGTGGTGGAACCGCAAAGCTCCGGCATCGGCGGGGGCGGGTTCCTCGTCCATGCGGGCGCTGACGGGCTGACAACATTTGACGGTCGTGAGACCGCTCCAGCAAGCGCCACGGGCACGCGCTTCCTCGACGAAAATGGCGAACGCCTGCCCTTCCCCACGCGGACCTTGTCGGGGCTTAGCGTCGGCGTACCCGGCAATATCGCGCTCGCGGCTGAAGCACACGCTAAGCACGGACGCTTGCCTTGGGCCGACCTGTTCGCCCCTGCCATCGCTCTCGCCCGCGACGGTTTCGTGATGAACCGCCGCCTCAACAACTCGCTGGGCAGCCGCAAGGAGCGCGCTGGCAAGACCGAGGCTGCGCGCGCAATCTTCTTTGGCGCTGATGGAGAACCGCTACCGGTCGGATCAACCGTCCGCGTGCCTGACCTTGCCGATACGTTGGAGGCCATCGCTACTGCCGGGCCAGAGGCGTTCTACGACGCACAGGCCGATGCACTCGCCGCCTTTGTCGCGGGCGAAACTCCGCAAGACGGACGTATGACCGCGAGCGATATTCGCAGCTACGAAGCCAAGGAACGCGAAGGCGTCTGCGCACCCTACCGCACCTACCGCATCTGCGGAATGGGACCGCCCTCCTCCGGCGGAGTGGCCGTCGCGCAAATGCTCGGCCAGCTGGAACGGTTTGACCTTTCCGCCATGGGACCGGAGAGCGCGGAATTCTGGCACGTTTTCCTAGAATCGCAGCGCATCGCCTATGCCGACCGCGAGCTCTACATCGGCGATAGTGACTTCGTCGAAGTGCCGGTCGCGGGTCTTGTCGACCCCGCTTACATGGCGAGCCGAGGGGCGTTGATCGACCCCACCTCTGCCCTGACCGAAGTCTCCGCAGGCACGCCTCCGGGAGCACCGCTCGCCCGCGCTGACGGGGATGAGCCGATGGAGAACGGCACCACGCATTTCTCTGTGGTCGACGCTCAGGGCAATGCGGTGAGCTACACCTCCACCATCGAGGGTGCGTTTGGATCGGGGCTGCATTTTGGCGGCTTCTACCTCAACAATGAGCTGACCGATTTCAGCTCCACACCGCAAATGAACGGCGTGATGGTCGCCAATGCGGTTGAAGGCGGCAAGCGTCCACGCTCCTCCATGGCGCCGACCATTGTGTTCGACGCCAATGGGGACGTGGTGCTGGTCATCGGAGCCGCTGGTGGCCCGACGATCCCTGTGCAAGTCGCTCGCTCGATCATCGGTGTGATCGATTTCGGCATGACCGCAGAGGAAGCCCTCGGATTGCCGCTCATCATGGCCTTTGGCTCGGTGGCCATCACCGAACAAGGTAGCGTTGTTGAGGGGCTGGTCGATGAGCTCAATGCGCTCGGCCATTCTGAAATTCGCGTCGTCTCCCCGCGCGGCAAGGCCAATGCGCTGCGCCGTACAGAGAATGGCTGGGAATCCGCCGGCGATCCGCGCGTCGCAGCGATGCTGAGCTATGAGGCTCCCGCTGAGGATGATGGCGCGGCGGCGGCGGATATTCCGTAAGCCGGACTATCCCCCGCATAGCGGCCCGCGCTTGCCGCTGCGTCAATCACCGCCTAATTATGGCTGACAACGCAGAACAGATAAGACGCCCCTGTTCCGGCTCGAAGACCGATCAAAGGGGCGGAAAGAGGAGCTTTTGTCCGTGCACGCCCCACCCGCGACCAATCACGGCGCACCGCAGATCGATCCGACCGACGATCCGATCCTGCAAGACATCGACCGCGCCAACAATCTGGTCGAGCTGTTCCTGACCCGCGCCGACGCCAATGCGGACAAGCCCTTCCTTGGCCGCAAGCAGGATGGCGAATGGGTCACTGAAACCTGGGGTGAGGTTGCCGAGAAAATCTGCCTGCTCGCCGAATCCTTGCGCCGCATTGGCCTTAACGAAGGTGACCGCGTGGCGCTCGTCTCCGAAAACCGGCCCGAATGGTGCATGGCCGACATCGCGATCATGGCAGCAGGCTGCGTCTCGGTCCCGACCTACATCACCAACACAGAGCGAGACCATGCCCACATCCTCGACAATTCAGGCGCACGGGCGGTTATTGTCTCGACCGAGAAACTGCTCAAGCCCGTCGTCGGCGCGATTTCTCGCACAGGGTGTACAGACTTTGTCATCGGCATCGAAGACCTTCACCGGCAACAGGCGGGTAGCTTTGAATATCACTCCTGGGACCAGATGATCAGCGGAGACGCTGCCGCAGCGCGCGCAGCGGTCGATGCCCGGATCGCTGACATCCAGCGCGACGACCTCGCCTGCCTGATCTACACCAGCGGCACGGGCGGCGCACCGCGCGGCGTGCGCCAGCATCACGGGTCAATCCTGTGCAATGTCGCGGGCGCAGCGGAAATCCTGCTCACCGATTTCGGCATCAAGGATGAGCGTTTCCTCTCATTCCTCCCCCTCTCCCACGCATACGAGCATACGGGCGGGCAATATCTGCCGATCAGCGTGGGGGCAGAGATTTTCTACTCCGAAGGCCTCGAAAAGCTCGCCTCCAATATCGAGGAAACACGGCCTACCATCATGGTCGTCGTCCCGCGGCTGTTCGAGGTGCTCCGCACGCGGATCATGAAACAGATCGAAAAGCAGGGCCGCGTGGCTAACTTCATGATGGATAGCGCGCTGAAAATCGCCGACAAATCGCGCGATGGCAAAGTGCGTTTGCGCGACAAGCCGCTGAATGCACTCGTTGAAAAGACCCTCCGCCCCAAAATCCGCGATAAGTTTGGCGGACGGATCAAGGCGATGGTGTCAGGCGGCGCGCCCTTGAACCCAGAGGTCGGCAATTTCTTCGAAGCGATGGGCCTCACCATGCTGCAAGGCTATGGCCAGACCGAAGCAGGCCCGGTGATGAGCTGCAACCGACCCAAGGTCGGCCTGAAAATGGACACGGTCGGCCCGCCCATGCGCGGGGTCGAAATCAAGATCGCTGACGATGGCGAGATCCTGTGCCGCGGTGAGCTGGTGATGCACGGCTATTGGAACAACGAAGCCGAGACCGCTCGCACCATCATCGATGGCTGGCTCCATACCGGCGATATCGGCCACTTGGACGAGAAGAACCGCATCGTCATCACCGACCGCAAGAAGGACATGATCGTCAACGACAAGGGCGACAATGTCGCGCCGCAGAAGATCGAGGGGATGCTGACGCTGCAGCCCGAGATCGCGCAGGCGATGGTGAGCGGCGACAAGCGGCCCTATGTCGTCGGCCTGATCGTGCCGGATGCGGAATGGGCGCTCGAATGGGCGCGCGCCAATGACGAGAAATTTGATTTGGCTGCCCTCCAAGACCTCCCCGCCTTCAAGCAAGCGGTGCGCAAAGCGGTGGACCGGACGAACACTGACCTTTCCGTGATCGAGAAGGTAAAGAGCTTCGCCTTTGCCGACGAGGCCTTCTCCATCGAGAACGAGGAAATGACGCCAAGCATGAAAATCCGCCGCCACAAAATCCGCGACCGCTATCAGGAGCGGATCGACGGGATGTATCGGCGGTAGGTCAAATTGGCCGTTGACATGTCCAATTTGGACTCTAAAGTGTCTCTTTAAGACAAGGAGGCTCTATGCGTTACGCATTCTGGAACAACAAAGGCGGCACCGGGAAGACAAGCCTGTGCTTTCAATCGATCTGTCGCTACGCGGAAACCCACCAATCCGAATCAATCCTCGTAATTGATGCTTGTCCGCAGGCAAACCTGTCAGAGTTGCTCCTCGGCGGACTTACTGGCCAAGGAAGTGCAAATCTCCTTAGCATGCATGGCGCGGTTCCTCGGAGAAGTCTCGGGGGCTATTTTGAAGTCCGCCTACCGTCACCTTTCAATGTGCCGCAGTTCAGGTCGCAAGATTTTATTTGCAGACCGAGCGTAGTGAACGATGCTATCCCGCAGAATGTCGACCTTGTTTGCGGTGATCCGCTGCTAGAGTTGCAATCCAACGCGATAAATACGCTAGCTAATACTCAGATCCCCGGAACAAACACTTGGATCGAAATTATCGACTGGCTCGAAGATTTTCTTGCTCAAGTCACCGATGACTACGATACGGTCTTTATTGATTGTAACCCAAGTTTTTCGGTCTACACACAGATTGCACTTGCAGCTTCAGAGCGGATTGTATTGCCGGTCATGGCAGACAATTCTTCGCGGCGAGCGGTGCAAAATGCCCTCTCGCTTGTATATGGCCTAAGCCTTCCGTCGCCAATCTACTCAACCTACGCTTTTAGCAGCAAGCTCACCTCAGCTGGTCGGGCTCTGCCACAAGTGCATCTCGTCGCGAAAAATCGACTTACGCAGTACATGGGGCCCGCTTCAGCTTACGCAGCAGTTCTCACAGCCATTGACCGCGATGTGACCGATCTTATCGGTACACACCCACAGTTGTTCACTTTTTCGAATGTCGCACAAGGAACTGCAGAAATACGCGACTTCCAGACCACTGGGGTTGTTGCTTTCGCTAAAGGCCTACCGTTTTCACAGCTGAGGGCTGGCAAGCAATCCATCGGCGGTCATAGGGTGCAGGTGAAAGAAGACTACCGTCAACAGGTTCTGACCTCAATCAATGCAATGGTCGCTCGACTTTAGCCAACATTCAAGCCGCTTCAACATCCTCGACATATTCGGGATAGAAGCTGGGCGAGCGCTCAGACCAACCCGGTGCGGTGGCTGCCGCTTCGGAGAGCGATTGCAGCAGCACTTTGCGGGTCGAGGGGCGGATGATCGGAAGGGCGGCAGCCGCGCAGAAGGCGGCGGGCAGATAGGGGCGCGCTTCGGGGCCGAGCAGGCGCTCATAGAGAAAGCGGAAGGCAGAGAAGCTGGAGAGGCGCTCTTGCGAGAGGTCGAAGGCGGCCATGCGCACGAGCTTACCGATAAAGCGCTCAATCTCGCCCATCGTGCCCTCTTGCGGGACCATGTCGCGCAGCACTTTCAGGTCCTGATAGGCGACATATTGCCGGCGGATCGCGACATTCTCAGCCTCGGTCCGGCCCCACAGCTTGAACGCGTCGGTGCGCGCCAGACCGATGTCGAGGCTGCGCTTGATATAGCGCTGCTCGCACGCGGCAAAGGCAGCAAATTCACGCATTTCACCAATCGTCATGGTCGAGGTGCTGGCAAGGGTCACGGCTTCAAGTCTCCTTTGGTGTGAAGACGGTTCTCCGCGAACTTGGTTAATACGTAGTAACCATGAGCTTAAATTTTGCGCGTGGGTGAGTGTTTTGGTTTGCGAAGGCGCATCCGCGCCTTCGTCCTCGGTGCTGTTCCTCCGCTTCGCTACGGGCACCTGCGGGCGGCCGGTCGGCCTTGCGGTCCTTCGGACCGTTTTGGTTCTGCTTAGATTAGGCCCGCCAGTGGGCTGCTGGGATCGGCGTATTTCCGCCTTCCCATGCGTCCTGCGAGATATGCCTCGCGCCCAGCCTGTACCGCCAGCTTCATCGCGCGGGCCATGCGGATGGGGTCTTTGGCCTCAGCAATGGCGGTGTTCATCAGGATGCCTTCGCAGCCCAGCTCCATGCCGACCGCCGCGTCCGAGGCTGTGCCCACACCCGCATCGACCAGCACCGGGACACTCGCACCTTCGACGATCAAGCGGATCGTGACCTGATTCTGGATGCCAAGACCTGAGCCAATCGGAGCGCCCAAGGGCATGATCGCCACCGCGCCGGCCTCTTCCAGCTGTTTCGCGGCGATAGGGTCGTCGACGCAATAGACCATGGGGAGGAAGCCCTCCTTCGCCAGCGTCTCGGTCGCCTTCAGCGTCTCGCGCATATCGGGATAGAGCGTGCGCGCCTCGCCCAGAACCTCAAGCTTCACCAGGTCCCAGCCCCCCGCCTCGCGCGCCAGCCTAAGCGTGCGGATCGCGTCATCGGCGGTGAAGCAGCCTGCGGTGTTGGGCAGGTAGGTGACTTTCTTGGGGTCGATATAGTCGGTGAGCATCGGCGCTTTGGGATCGCTGACATTCACGCGGCGCACCGCGACCGTGACGATTTCCGCCCCGCTGGCCTCCAGAGCCGCCGCGTTCTGCTCGAAATCCTTGTATTTGCCGGTGCCGACAATCAGGCGCGAGGTGAAGGTGCGGCCCGCAACGCTCCAAGTGTCATCGGAAGCCGGAGCATGGTCTCCGCCACCGACAAAGTGGACGATCTCTAGCGTGTCCCCTGCACCCAGGACAGCTCCCTCCAACGTAGAGCGCGCGACAATCTCGCCATTGCGCTCCACCGCGACCTTTTCAGGCGCAAGCTCCAGCTCGCGGACGAGGTCGGCGATGGTAGAGGCGGAGGTCTGGCGCGCTTCGCCATTGAGGGTGATGGATTTGATATCGCTCATAGTGGCACTCAAATAGACGCACCCACGCTCAGCGCAAGCTCCCAAGGGAGCCGCGTTGCTGCGGTTTTTGCATCAGGCTTTTTCGCGAAACGCACTTGCCAGCGCGCTCGCCCGCGCACATTTGTGCGCTTGCTATGGCCACTGCCGTCCAATCCCCGCTCACGTCGCTCGACGACACATTCAGCAGCGCCCGCCCGCTCGCGCTTGCGCGCTGGCTGGAGGTGACGGCCTGTTTCGTCGTGCTGATCGTGCTGGTCGGCGGGATCACGCGGCTGACTGAGAGTGGGCTCTCGATCACCGAGTGGGAGCTGGCGACCGGGATTCTCCCGCCTCTGAGCGAAGCCGAATGGCTGGCTGAGTTTGAGAAGTATCGCGCGACCCCGGAATATCGCCTTGAAGCGAGCCTTGGCGGGATGACGCTGGCGGACTTCAAATTCATCTATTTCTGGGAGTGGTTCCACCGTCTGCTCGCGCGAGCCGTAGGGATGGTCTACGCGCTGCCGCTCATCTGGTTCTGGGTGAAGGGCGCTATTCCCAGCGGGTTCAAGCCGCGCCTTGTTGGACTGCTCGCATTGGGAGGCCTGCAAGGACTGTTTGGCTGGCTGATGGTGCAATCCGGGCTGGTCGGCGACATGACCGATGTGAGCCACTTCCGCCTCTCGCTGCATTTGCTGACGGCGCTGCTCTTGCTTGCCCTGCTGGTGTGGACCGCGCGCGATATGCGGCGCCTTGCGAAGGACCCACATGGGCCAAAGGTGAGGCTGACCGGCTTCTCCGCCATCGTGGCGATAATTCTCTTCGTACAATTGCTGCTGGGCGCTTGGGTTGCCGGGCTCAATGCAGGGCACGCCGCCTATGACTGGCCTCTGATGAATGGAGTGCTGGTGCCGAGCATCGACTTCTCTCAAGGCATTGTGTGGACGCTGACTCACGACCCCTTCCTCCTCCATTTCTTGCACCGCTGGTGGGCATGGATCGCGGTAGCGGCGCTGGTCTGGCAGGCACGGCGGGTCCGCAAGACGGATCGGCTCGCTTCGATTCTGGTGCACAGCGCGTTCGGCTTCATGGTGCTGCTTGGCATTGCGACGGTGATGAGCGAGGTTTCGCTTTGGGCCGCCGCGACGCACCAATTGATGGGCGCCCTGCTGGTTGCCTCCACCGCGTGGGCCATGCATTCTGACGGCGCAAGGCTGGCAGATAGTGAGCGGCGACAGGTTTTCGCATGAGCGAAGCCGCTCTCGTCTGGTGCCCCTATCCTGACGCTGAGGCGGCCAAGGCTGCCGCCAAGACAATGCTCGACGAGAAGCTGATCGCCTGCGCCAATATCCTGCCCGCAGTCGAGTCCGTCTTCGAGTGGGAAGGCCGCGTTGACACCGCATCCGAAGTCGCTGTCCTGTTCAAGACTTCGGCCAAAAATCTCGACACGCTTGTCACTCGGCTGGGAGAATGCCATCCCTATGACGCGCCGGCAGTGGTGGGTTGGCGGTGCGATGCTACGGCAGAGGCGACCTCTGCTTGGCTGAAAACCATTTTGGGCTGATCGCAGAGGCACAAATGACACGGCAATCAAGGGAGGATGACGCCCCCCGTAACCTCGTTGCGGATGCCCATCTGACCCGGCGTTCCTTACTCCAGGGTCTGGCCCTGCCCGCCGTCTTTGGCGGCATGCTTGGCTTACCCGGTCGGGCGGCAAGTCAGGTCGCAGACACGCTCCTTCTGCCGGAACGGGCATGTCGGCTCACCCGGATGCTGACCCGCTCCTTGTTTGATGGAAACGAGATCCGCGTCACCCGAATGTGGGATATCCAATTCGTGTGGAATTACAGCGGGTCTCCGCTCATCCACGGCCAACAAGTGTCCGCCGAAGTTGATGCGCCCGCCGCGCTCGCGCGCCTCACTGAAATAGAGCAGCAGCGCTCCACCGCTAGCATGTGGCCGATTCGGCTAAACCGGGGCGGAATGATCATCGCGGCGGGTCGCGGGGTTGAAGAGGCTGACCTCGAACAGGCGCTCAAAGTCGCTGAAGAGATGGTCGCCAGCCGCTATGGCGAGCGTGATGCGCAGGTGATGACGCGACGCTTTGCGGCAGAATTGCAACGCGCAGGGGCCTCGCTCTTGGATCGCCTGCCCGATGATCTGTTCTTCCCGCGCATTGGCCCGATCAACCTATCCCGCGCGGTTGAGCTGCCCGATGGTCGGTTCGGCGAGTTTGCAGTGAGCTACGAGGCGCTGGCAGTGCCGGACAAAGGCTGGCTCGACGTTGCGCAAAGGCGCGTGACCACTCGGCTTTCCGGCACGGTGCAGACGGCGAGTGAATATTGGTCGATGAGCGCCCTTTAGGCGTGGCTGGGTTAAGGCACATAGGCTGGAGGTATTATTTTACCTCTCCGCAAACCCCCGGTTTTGGTTGACTTCCAGCCCTTTTGGTCACAAATGCGCGCCTCAACGTCCCCCCTGGTACTTGTTGGGGGAAGATTCGCGGGAAGGTCGATCAGGCCCCTCCCCCGCGCTTCTTCAAAGACGGATCGACATATCCCTTTGATTTAAAGGATTTCAGCCATGAAGGCTCTGAGCAAACAGACTGCGTCGGTGAAACCGGCAGAGGTCGAAAAGAAATGGCATCTGATCGACGCCGACGGCCTTGTGGTCGGTCGCGTTGCTTCGATCATCGCCAACATTCTGCGTGGTAAGCACAAGACCACCTACACCCCGCACGTTGATTGCGGCGATCACGTGATCGTTATCAATGTCGACAAGGTGAAGTTCACCGGCAAAAAAGCCACCGACAAGACCTATTACAAGCACACCGGCTATCCCGGCGGCATCAAGGAAACGACCCCGGCGAAAGTGCTGGAAGGCCGCTTCCCTGAGCGTGTCCTGTCCAAGGCTGTTGAGCGTATGATCCCGCGTGGTCCTCTGGGCCGGGCGCAGATGAAGGCGCTGCACCTCTACGCTGGCACCGAGCATCCGCATGACGGCCAGGCGCCGCAAGTGCTCGACGTTGCTTCGATGAACCGCAAGAACAAGGTCACCGGATAATGGCTGACGATAAGAAAACCGAAACCGCTCCAGAAGCCACTGCTGAAACGGCTGTGGAAACGACCACAGAGACGGCTACTGAAACCGTGACTGATCTGTCGGATCTTAAGGACATTGCGGGCGATGCGCCTGCAGCTGATGCGGCTGAGATCGCTCAGAACCCGGCTGTTCCCCTGCGTGAGCAAGAGCTTGACGCACAGGGCCGTGCCTATGCGACCGGTCGTCGTAAGGACGCCACCGCTCGCGTCTGGCTCAAGCCCGGCACCGGCAAGGTCACCGTGAACGGCAAGGAACAGGAAGTGTATTTCGCACGTCCGACTCTGCGTCTCATCATCAACCAGCCCTTCGAAATCACCGATCGTGTTGGTCAATACGATGTCGTCGCCACCGTCAAAGGCGGCGGTCTTTCGGGACAGGCTGGCGCAGTGAAGCACGGCATCAGCCAGGCTCTCACCAAATATGAGCCGGCTCTGCGCAGCACAGTCAAAGCCGCTGGCTTCCTGACCCGCGACAGCCGCGTTGTTGAGCGTAAGAAGTACGGCCGCGCCAAAGCACGTCGTAGCTTCCAGTTCTCGAAGCGCTAAACTGGCAAGAGGCCTTTTGGCCTTCACACGAAAAAGGCGGCTCCTTCGCAGGGGCCGCCCTTTTTGTTTGTCCGGTTCGCCTCGGTTCTACCGCTGGAGCAGCAGCAGCCCCCAGAAAAGGCCGCTTCCGCAGAAGAACACAGGCCACGACCAATAGAGCCGCGTACCTTCGACGGTGAAGGATTGAATCGCCAGAGCACCTCCGCTGGTGCCTTGCGATCCGATGACCACAGCGATGCAGCCGGTCAGGGCAGCGGCGATAACCATTGCTTTCATCAGGTCCATTGCTCAAATTCTCCAACAGACGCCCGCGCACGCGCACAGGCATGCCGGTGTGACACGTTTCGATGCGACCGCAGCCCTTATCAGGAAACAAGCGTTACAACCTTGCACCCGAACTTAGTAAAAATCCGGGGGCCTCAGGTTACCAAAGCTTCACCGCTAAATGTTCACGGGCAGCTCGCGCAGGTCGACCTGCAATTCCTTGCCCCGCGCAGCTGTTATCATGCGGTAGGAGGGCGGTGCGCCGTGGCGAAGGCGCGTGGAAAGCGTCCCTGCCCCAATCATCCGCATCGCGTGAGAGCCGCTTTGGCGCACTTCATCAAAGGGGTGATGGACATGGCCGGTCATCACCGCATCAGCGCCCGCCGCGGCAAGCGCAGCAAATGCCTTGGTCCCGCCAATCGTCGGGTTCTTCCGTTTGCTTTCAGGCCCAAGCAAAGGGTGGTGCGCCGTGACGATCACATGGCGAGGATCACCTTTAAGCTCTCCCAACCGATCAAGCGTCTGGCGCAGAGCCTTTCCTGTCACAAAGCCGTCTGACCATGGGAATCGCGCCTGCACCCGCACAGTCGATTTGAGCGAGACGAGCACCAGATCATGCGTCTCAAACGTCACTCCGACCGCTTTTTGCAAGCGGCGAAAGCGGCGATAGGGATCGGTGAACCGCTCGATCAAATTGTAATAGGGCATGTCGTGGTTGCCTGGTTCCAGCACGATCGGCAGATCCAGAGCGCTGAACCACGCCTCAGCCGCAGCATATTCGGTATGCTTGGCGCGCTGGGTGAGGTCGCCTGTAACGACCAGTGCGTCCGGCTTTTCCTCAGCCAAAGCGCGCGCCACTGCATCAAGAGCCGAGGTGTCCTCAACCCCGAAATGGACGTCGCTGATATGGAACAGGCGCGTGGTCATGGTGCGAAACACAAGCCCCAAGTGACTGGCCTGCGCAAGCGCTAAATCCGACCCGTCAGGATTGCCCAGGCCGAGACTGCGTTGAGCGCGCTATACCCAGCATAGGCCCAGACCAGCGATTCCCAGCCATTCCAAGCAAGCAGCATCGCCGCGACCAGCACTGCGAACTCTGCCACCAGGGTCAGCCGTCCGCCCAGCTTTCGGACAAGCCCCGGCATCTGCTCCAACATCGTATGCCCGCTCTGCAAAACGGCGCTGTGCAGCGCGAAATTGGCGATCCCGAGAACAAAGATGATGGCGAGGCTCAGCATGTGCACCCCCGATTGTAGGATGCAAACGCCAATCGGATCAAATCCGCGCTTCGTCGGCGATAAACATCCATCGGTCACGCTGAACGGCGTCAATCCAGTTCGCAGACACGTTTGGTCGAGAGCTGCACGACGCTTCGCAAGAGCTGCCCTAGTCACAAGAGAACAAGCAACGCGAAGCCCCGATTTCGCGTGCATTCCTGCGCTGGTCGAGCCCCCCGTGCTTGAGCAACGCAGACATTGCGGCTCGGACCCTATTCAGTCCCGGGGTTCGGGCCGCTTCTTTTTCTAATCCTCGGTGCGCTTCCTTCGCTTTGCTACGGAGCACCTGCGGGCGCACGGTCGTGCTTGCGGATTCTTCGAATCCGATCAGTGCGACACAGCTGGCAACGCGTGGCTTTAGCGCCCAGCCATCGCCTTCACTTTGGAGAGGTAGGTGCGGCCGATCCGCAAGGCCTCGCCGCTTTGCAGCTCTGCCGACCATACACCCAGGCCATCGTGGCGCAGACCACGAATATTATCGCGGCGCAGGATGGTGGAGCGGTGGATACGGATGAACGCCTCGGGATCGAGCCGCGCTTCCAGACCGGCAATGGTCTGGAGCAAGAGATAGGAGCGCGAGCCCTCCGGGCCCTGCGCCGGATCGCCGACATGCAGCCGAACATAGTCGCGCTCTGCGTCGATCTGATGCACTTCGCTCACCGCGATCCGCAGGAGTTCGGAGCGATGAGGAACCCATAGCTCCTCCAGCCACTTGCTGGTCGTCTCCTTGCGCTCACCTCGGCGGGCCACGGCGCGCTCGATTGCGCGCTCCAGACGGTCGGCGGCGACAGGCTTCAGGACATAGTCGATGGCTTCAAGGTCAAAGGCCTCCACCGCGAAGTGGTCATGCGCAGTCACGAAGATCACCGCAGGCGGTTCGCTATCCTTTTGTTCGGTAAAGGCCCGCGCAACGCCAAGGCCGTCCAGCTCCGGCATGGTCATATCGAGCAGGACGAGATCGGGTTTGAGCTTTTCCGCTAGCCGCAAAGCTGCTGCGCCATCGCTGGCGGTTCCCACGACATTGATCGCTGGAATCTCCGCGCAGATCACCTGGATCCGCTCCACCGCCAAGGGCTCATCATCAACAATCAGGGTGCGCAGGGCCATGTCCTCAGTCTCGCTTGCTGGCGTATCAGTCATGTCTGTCAGTCCCGTGAGTTGTTAGTCAGCTGGTGCCGTGTCTCTTATTTGCCGGACGCGAAAGCGGAATGCGAATCTCGGTTTTATAGCCGCCCGGCATCGGTCCGGAGGTGAAGCCAATATCGCCGCCAAAGCGCGCTTCCAAACGCTCCTGCACATTGGCAAGCCCAATCCCGTGGCCGTGCTTGGTGCCATTGGGCACGCCGGGCCCGTCATCGCTGACGGTGACGACCAAACGGTCAAACTCTTCGCGCGCAGCGACAGTGATAGTGACAGGGTTGGTCGTGGCAGAGACCGCATATTTGACCGAGTTTTCAACCAGCGGCTGCAGGATCATGCCCGGAATGCGGGCTTCCTCAAGGTCCTCAGGCAGATCGAAGACAGGGATCAAACGCTCCGGAAAACGCACAGCCTCAATGTCGAGATAGAGCTTCTGCAGATCAAACTCGTCCTGCACCGTCACATCGCTGGTTGGCTCATCGGCGAGGGAATGGCGATAGAACCGGCTGATCGTCTGGATCATGCGTTCCGCACTGTCCGTCTTGCCCGTCATCACCAGCGCGGAGAGCGAGTTCAATGTGTTGAAGAGGAAATGCGGGTTCACCTGATAGCGCAGGGATCGCAGCTCTGCCGCCTTGGCCGCTGACCGGAATTGCTGCTCCCGCCGCTCCGCTGCACGCGCCTGATAGCCAGCGAGCAGGGCAAAATAGGTCGAGGCCCAGGCGAGCAACAGGAAATAACGGCCCAGTGCGATCTCAACGACCATCTTCCAGCCGCCCACATTGCGTTCCTGAGCGGGCGCAATAATCAGCGATTCGGAGATTTTGTAAGAGCCAGACCCATTGGGGTCAGGCGCCTTGATCGCCGCACCGGCGGGCAGGTCGTAGAGAAGGTTCCCCTCCTCATCGATCCGAAAGCCGCGCTCTTCGACATATTGCTGCTCAAGCCGCTCGGCTATGTCCTGAAAGGCGAACTGGTTGATCTGACCGATGGCGATGGCGATGGGAATCGCAAACAAGCTTGCCGCGCCGATCTTGATCCACATCGCTTGCCGATCAACCAGCCGCAAAAGCAACCACAACACGATGGTGAGGCCAATGCCAGCCAGAGTGAGGAAGGCGCGCCGGACGAGCATTTCATCCTGCAGGCCAATGTCCTGCATATAGCTGCGGGCGGTGATGAGGACGAAATACGTGCCCCACATAAGCGCCATCGAAAACAGCACCGTGCGGAACGGTACGCTAATCGGCGCCTTCTTCGTGGACGCATCATGGGCGGTGTTTGTCGACATGTCTGGATTGCGAGATAGCGACTAAGGGCGATTCACGCCAACCGGTCGTCGGTCGGCATATTCGCTTCGTCGATAGTCACCGACGCCGAACGAGTTGGCTCAGCAACCGCCTACGCCCTCGGCTTGATCATCTCGGCAGGCACCACCCACTCGCCAAACTGCTCTTCGGTCAGAAGGCCCAGCTCCAAAGCCGCCTCTTTCAGCGTCGTGCCATCGGCATGCGCTTTCTTGGCGATCTTGGCCGCATTGTCATAGCCGATATGCGGGTTGAGCGCGGTGACGAGCATCAGGCTCTCATTCATCAGCTGGTCGATGCGCTTGGTGTTGGCTTCGATCCCGGTGACGCAATTGTCGGTGAAGCTAACCGAGGCATCGCTCAGCAGGCGGATCGATTGCAGGACGTTGTAGATCATCACCGGCTTGAAGACGTTGAGCTCCAGATGGCCGTGCGATCCCGCAACGCTGACGGTTGTGTTGTTGCCCATCACCTGCGCGCAAACCATGGTCAGAGCCTCGCACTGAGTCGGATTGACCTTGCCCGGCATGATCGATGAACCCGGCTCGTTGGCGGGTAGAGCAATCTCTCCCAGACCTGAACGCGGGCCAGAGCCAAGCAGGCGAATATCGTTGGCGATCTTCATCATGCTCACCGCAATCGTATTGAGCGCGCCCGACATCTCGACCAGAGCATCATGCGCGGCAAGCGCTTCGAACTTGTTCGGCGCAGTGACGAAGGCATGGCCAGTGACATCGGCAACATGGCTCGCAAACTTCTCAGCAAAGCCCGCTTTCGAGTTGATGCCGGTGCCAACAGCGGTGCCGCCCTGAGCCAGTTCGAGCACGCGTGGGAGAGCCGCATCCAGCCGAGCGAGGCCATATTCGACCTGTTTCGCGTAACCGGAAAACTCCTGGCCCAGAGTGAGCGGCGTCGCGTCCTGCAAATGCGTGCGGCCGATCTTGACGATGTCCGCATAGGCTTTGGCCTTGGCGTCGAGCGCCGCATGCAGGTGGGTGAGAGCCGGGATCAGCCGCTCAATCACTTCGCTTCCCGCCGCAATATGCATCGCGGTCGGGAAAGTGTCGTTTGAGCTTTGCCCCATGTTACAATGATCGTTCGGGTGAACCGGCTCCTTGCCGCCATGCGCGCCAGTCAGGATCTGGTTCGCGCGGCTGGCGATCACTTCATTGGCGTTCATGTTCGACTGCGTGCCAGAGCCGGTCTGCCACACGCTCAAGGGGAACTGATCGGCCAGCGTCCCGTCGATAACCTCGCCAGCGGCCTGCACTATCGCCTCGCCCAGCTTGGCGTCGAGCACACCCAATTCCATATTGGCCTTGGCAGAGCAGAGCTTCTGAATGCCCAGAGCCTTCACGAGCGGCGCGGGCATTGTCTCGGTTCCGATGGCGAAGTTCGCAAGGCTGCGCTGGCTTTGCGCGCCCCAATGGGCGTCGGCAGGACATGCCACATCGCCCAGCGAATCGCTTTCTATGCGAACCGCACCGGTCGCGCCAAAGATGGAGCCGTCATTGTGCACGGGCGTCCCGCTTGTGTTGTTCGAAATGTCACTCATCGAATCCCTCCTAGTATCGGTCGATCCGGCACCCGATCGGGATTGCCGTCCATTTGCGGGCGTCCATATGACGCTGGCCAAGGGCAGGTCAAAGGGAAGCGCATCAAAACCGCGTGAAATTTGCTTGGAACCTCTTGCGACGCTGGCTAGGTGCGGGTTCCAAGAAGGGTTGACGAACTGTATTGTGTGAATAATACAGTTGGATGGGAATAGATATGAGCACTATGAGCATTGCGCGAGACACTCAGACCGCCCGCAAGGCGATGATTGACAGCCAGCTGCGCACCAGCGGCGTGAATGAGGATTACGTCCTCGCTCGCATGCTGGCCGTGCCGCGCGAAGACTATCTGCCCGAAGACAAGGCGGACCTTGCCTATATCGATCGCTCGATCCCAGTCGGTCCGGATGCCACCCTCGCCTCGCCGCTATTTTACGGCAAACTGCTGCTCGAAGCCGCGCCGCGCGCCGCTGACCGCGTGCTGCTGGTCGAAGGGGGCACGAGCTACCTCGCGGACCTGATCCGCCCGCTGGTCGCAGAAGTGACCGTCATAAGCGCTGCTGATGCCGCCGCTGGGAAATTGCCGGACGGCACGTTCTCGCTCATCCTGATCGACGGCGCGATTGAGGTGCTGCCCGACGCGCTTGCGGGTGCGGTTGAGGAGAACGGCCTGATCGTCTCCGGCCTGCTCCTGCGCAAAGTCACGCGGCTCGCCTCGGGTCGCAAGATTACGGGTCAGATTACCCTGTCACCGGTTGAGGATCTGGGCATCCCGGTTCTCTCCGCTTTCAACGCCCCGAAAGGCTGGTCCTTTTCGTGATCACACGTGCCCGCCCTTTGGCCCGCATTCTCAAAGCATCGACCGCCCTTGCGGTGAGCGCCCTCACCCTTAGCAGCGGCGCAGCCCAGGCGGAGACTTTGCGCGACGCTTTGAAGGCGGTGTACAATTCAAACCCCACACTTGAGGGGGCCCGCGCCAACCAGCGGGCGACTGATGAGGGCGTGAACATCCAACGCGCGCCCGGCCTGCCTAACCTGACCGCGACAGCCACGCATATCGAATTCCTGCGCCAATCAGCAAACCAGTTTACCGCGCCCGACCGGAACCTGGGCGTCAACGCGCAGCTGCAAGTGCCAATCTATTCCGGCGGAGGTATCCGCAACAGCATCAACGCCGCTGAAGAACGGGTCGCCGCTGGCCAAGCCGACCTGCGCGGTACGGAAAGCCAGGTGTTCAGCCAGACAGTCGCCGCCTATATGGATGTGCTGCGGTTTGAGGCTTTGGCCCGGCTCGCCGCCAATCAGGTCGAAGTGCTTGAGGTGACGTTCCAGTCCACCAGTGACCGTTTTGAAATCGGCGACCTTACCCGCACCGATGTCGCGCAGGCCCAATCGCGGCTGGCAGTGGCGCAGGGCGATTTGCAAACCTCGTACTCCAATCTCGTCAATGCGCAGCAGGTTTATATCCAGCTGGTCGGCCGCGCGCCCATGGACCTCGAAGCGCCACCGCCCTTGCCCGGTCTGCCAGAGACGGTGGAGCAAGCGATTGTGACCGCGCTGGAGAACAACCCTGATCTGATCGCAGCGAAGGAACTGGCGCAGGCCGCTGGTTATGACACCGAAGCTGCTGGCGCGGGCCGCTTGCCCACGGTCGGTCTGTTTGCAAACCTCGATTATTCGGACTTTTTTGGTAGCCTCGGCGGGCCAGTATCGGCTGACTTCGCGCAGAGCGAGAAGACCGCCAATGCCGGCGTCCGCATCACTATCCCGATCTTTCAGGGCGGCCTGCCCGCCGCACGTCAGCGCCAGGCAGGCGCGCGCGAAAGCGCTGCGCTAGAGCAGGTCATCGCCACCGAACGCGCGATCATTCAGCAGACCTACTCTTCCTACGCGGCGTGGGAGGCATCCAACGCGGTGATCGAAAGCTCGGTGGCGGCGGTTGAAGCCGCAGAGGTCAGCCTTGAGGGCGTGCGGGCCGAGAACTCCATTGGCAATCGCACGATTATCGACGTCTTGAACGCAGAGCAGGAATTGCTCCTCGCCCGGGCAAATCTGGTGACCGCGCGGCGCAATGCCTATGTCGCGGGCTTCTCTCTGCTCGCCGCAATGGGCCGGGCCGAAGCGCGCGATTTGAACCTCGACACGGGCGGTCCGCTCTATGATCCGCAGGTCAATTATGAGCGGGTCAATGGACGCCTTTGGGACTGGGATCGCGACCCGGAACCGGAAGCCAATTCGACAAGAACCGTTGACATTGAAGCCCCTGACGCATTCATTGGCCCCGTTTTGGAGCCATCTGGATCGCAGTAGCCTGCTGATTCGAATGGTTAACGCAGCGCACTTGGTGTAAGAGGCTGCGTATTGAGTGTCAGGGGACGATTGACGTGTCGAATAGTGGTGAAGCCTCGGTCGAGGAAATCCTTGAATCGATCAAGAAAGTGATGGAGCGCGACACCCGCGCCACCGTATCACGCGCCCGCCAACGCAAAGTGGAAGAAGCTGAAGAGGCTGACGCCCTCGCTCAGGATATTGCGTCTGCGCAATCGGCAGAAGCTGCCGAAGAAGACGAAGTGCTCGATCTTGCTGATCTCGAACTTACCGAAATTCTGGATGACGGAGACGATGACGCAGCGGATGCGGATGAACCTCTGATCGCTGACGAAGTGCGCGGCGCGATGCAGGAAAACCTCGCCGCTCTCGCCATGCTGGCAGAGCCTCCTGCAAAACCGCAGATCGTGCGTTCGGGCGAAACCTCGCTCGAAGGGCTAACCCGCGAATTGCTGCGTCCAATGCTCGCCGAATGGCTCGACAAGAACCTGCCGAGCATGGTCGAAAAGCTGGTCCAGGCCGAAATCGCACGGATCGCTGGCAAGCGTAAGTAAACGCTGGCACACCAACCCCTATGAGCTCGCAAGACTTACTCGCAGCGCAATCCGCGTTGGGTCGCCACTATGGCAAAGAGGATCGCACAAAGGCCGAGAGGCAGATTTTCCTCTGCGCGCTTTCCGAGAAGCAGAAATGCTGCTCGCCCGAAGAGGGTGCAACTGCCTGGCAGCACCTCAAGACGCAGTTGAAGGAACGCGGGCTGGTCGGGCCAAAGCGCACTCCCGATCATCCCAAAGGCCCCGGTGGCATTCAGCGCTCCAAGGCCGATTGTCTGCAAATCTGCTCAAAAGGCCCCATCGCCGTCGTGTGGCCCGATGGTGTCTGGTATCACTCGTGCAGCCCCCACGTGCTCGACCGCATTATCGACGAGCATCTGATTGGCGGAGTGCCGGTTGAGGAATTCAGGCTGACGCCGCTCAAATAGAGCTTAGTCGTCGGACCTAGTCCTCGCCCCTAATCGTCGTCCTTACCTGACCACAATTCATCCGGGTCAGGCATACGATTGTCGACCGATTCGTCGTGCCCCGTTCCGTTGGAGAGGAACACCAACCCCATCAACCCGCCGCCCAGCAGCATTGTAAAGCTGATTCCAATCGCCACTGCGATGTAGAAATGCACTGAAATCATGCCGTTAAAGGCAAACAGGATTCCCACGGCAAGCAGCACAGTCCCCACCGTCACCGCCATCAGCAGTTTCATGATCTGGCGATAGCGCGCCCAGGCGTGGGCCGCATTCTCCGGATCATCGAGGGGGGACTTCTTGACCATGGGCATCCCATGCGGGTCGAAAGGCATCTTGGCAACTCACAACTGGCTCAGCGCCGTGGTCCCTGCGGCAGGCGGCCAACAGAACGGCACCGGCAGCTACGCGAATGGCTCTGGATCGGAGGCAATTATGCGGCCCGGATTCGCCTTTTGGTCGAATTAGTGGCATTTTTGGTCCGCAAGAGGAGGTTGCGCGCCCATGACTATCGCCAAAATCATCGCCAATCGGGACAGCTCTGACATCATCGCCTGCGACGTCACCACCCCGGTATCGGAAGCTGTGACCATGCTCGCCGGGAAGCGAATCGGCGCGCTGCCTGTGCTCCAGGGCGGAACAGTCGCCGGCATTATCTCCGAACGCGATGTGATCTATTGCCTTGCGGAGAAAGGCCAAGCCGCGCTCGACCTGACCGTGGGCGACATTATGACTTCACCCGCCGTCACGGTTGAGCCCAATACGCTGATCGACGATGCGCTCGCCCTGATGACCCGCCGCCGCTTCCGCCACTTCCCGGTGGTGGAGAACGGTCAGCTTGTCGCCTTCATATCCATCGGCGACATGGTGAAGCACAAGATTGATGAGGTCGAACACGAAGCCGCTGCCTTGCGCGACTACATTCAGACCGTCTGATGATCGCCCCCTACCCCTTGAGGAACAGGGCTGCGCCTCCTAAGTCCCTCCTATGGCTCAAACCCTAACCCTGACCCCCGCCGCTGCAAAGCGGATTGCCTTGATCGCCGAAAAGCAGACCAAGCCTGCGATTCTGCGCCTGTCGGTCGAAGGGGGTGGATGCTCGGGCTTCCAGTACAAATTCGACCTCGCCGACGCGCCTGAAGGCGACGATGCGGTGAGCGAAACCGATGGCGTGAAGCTGGTCGTCGACCCCGTAAGCCTCGATCTGGTCGGAGGTTCCGTGGTCGATTTCGTCGAATCGCTGGGCGGAGCGGCCTTCCGCGTAGAAAACCCCCAAGCCGCCGCCGGCTGCGGCTGCGGCTCCTCCTTCGGCATCTAGGCTTTACCAGCCGGGTGGACTTACCGTCCGGGTGTTGTTGGTAGCCTCCAGCCAACTCAACGCACGTTTAGAACCCCGAACGGCCCAGAGGGCCGCAAGCACGACCGTGCGCCGGCCGGTCAGGCCGCCCCCGCGGAGGCAATTGCGCCAAAGAGTTTCAGGGCAATTTGCCGCGAGCGCAAAAAGACTCCTCCCCGCATGGACCCGCCGCCCACATTGCGGCATGAACCTGCCCATGAAAATCGCCACCTATAACATCAACGGTATCAAAGCGCGCCTCCCCCGGCTCAAGGAATGGCTTGAGGAAACGCGCCCCTCGGTCGCCTGCCTGCAAGAGATCAAGAGCCAGGATGAAGGCTTTCCCGCCAGCGAATTCGAAGCGCTCGGCTACCAGCCCATCTGGCACGGGCAGAAAAGCTTCAATGGCGTCGCAATCCTGGCTGACACCAAGGCGGGATATGCAGTCGAGGAAGTGCAGCGTGGCCTTGGCATCAACGGCCCGAAAGAGGGTGAAGGCGAGCAGTCCCGCTATCTTGAGGCGAACATCACGAAGGATGGTGCCACGACCCGGATCGTGTGCATCTACCTGCCCAACGGCAACCCGCAACCCGGACCCAAATTCGACTACAAGATCGCCTGGATGGAGAAACTGCGCGCGCACATGGCTGAAATTTGGGCCGAGGAAGTGCCCGCAGCGGTGCTGGGCGACTACAACGTCATCCCCGAAGATGATGATGTCTATGCAGTGAAAGCGATGGCGCAGGACGCGCTAATGCAACCGGAATCGCGCGCCGCCTATGCTAGGCTGCTCGCCGATGGTTGGACGGACGCTGTGCGAACCCACAATCCGCGCGGCGGCGTGTGGACTTATTGGGACTATCAGGCAGGCGCATGGCAACGCGACCACGGTTTTCGCATTGACCACATCCTGCTTTCCCCTGAGCTAGCCGACCGCCTGCAAGCCGTCGGCGTCGATAAAGAGCATCGCGGGCGAGAAAAGGCGAGTGACCACGCCCCGACCTGGGCGTCTTTGTCCGACTGAGTTCTTGTTTTGCGCACGCCCATCCGGGCGCGCGTCCTCGCTAGACGTCCTCCGCTACGCTACGGAGCCGCTGCGGGCGGGCGGTCGCCCTTGCGGCTGCTGCGCAGCCGTGCTCCGCGATTACGCAGCAAAGTACGGCAAGCCTCGGAGTTCACCGGTATTGGAAGGCGGTATTCGCGAGCCGAAGGTGAGCCAGCGCGCGACTGCGCGCCGGCCGGTTAGGCCGAAGCCAAGCGGGCCGGATGGCCCGCGCCCGGCGTTTGAGGGTCAACGATAGAAGATATGCGTGTCGATCTGGGCGAGGCGTGTTTTGGCGCGGCTCCAGCGGGGGCGCACGTAATTGGCGTGGAAGTAGACCGCTTCGCTGGCCTCGCTCTCCCACAGGCCTTCATGCGCGATCTTGGCGACGGCCGTGGCTCTAATCCATGCGGGCGAGGAGGTGTTGATGTTCGGCATCCGACCACCGCGCACGAAGGAGAATTGCGAACGTTGATAAACAACGCCGCAATAGCTGGCGGGCCAGCGTGCATCTTCGGAGCGGTTGATCACGACTTCGGCGACGGCGAGTTGGCCATAGAGCGGCTCACCGCGCGATTCGAAATAGACCGCGCCAGCCAGGCAGCGCATTTGCTCGGAAAGCTGCGCATCGGTGTCGACCGTGCGAACCAGCTCACGCAGCGAGGTCGCTTCGGGTGCGGGCGCGGAGGCATCTTCCGCGCTCTCAAGCGGCTGGACGACTTCTTGCGCAATAAAGACCGGCTGTTCCGGCATGATTTCGGGAGCGGCCTCAGGAGCCTGCTCAACCACTGCATCGCCCTCAGCCGCATCAGCGACATCCTGGGCAGACGCAACAGCGCTATCCGCGCTGGAGAAACTCAAACTGGCTATCGCGGCAGCGGCGACAGCACTCAAAGAATAAGTCTTACGACTCATCAGATACACTTTTTGTGCGGTGAGCGAGCTCCGACGCAGGATGAGACCTTGTGGCGCGCAAACGCCTAGGAGGGTTTGGTCCCGAAGAAAGGTGAGTTTCTATGCCTGCCGGCTGCCCCCCGTCTGCGTGCCAAGTCAGCGACCGAAATGCCGCTCAACAAAGCCTGCGCGTTTGGGAAGTTCCGCGCCCAAATAGTCTCATGTGAAACTATGTCAAGTTAACGCGGCAAAAGTTCGATGAAGCGCTCTGGATTGGCGATATCCACCTCAAGGATCCAGACATCCGGATCTTGGCTCCGCCGACGATCTAGGTATTCGGAGAATTCGTACGGTTTTTCAGGGTTTTGAGCCTTTGTTGGCACAAAGGGCCTGGTCCCATCCAGTTGCGGCATACGCTCAAATAGCTGTGTGTCCTGATTGCGACACATGGTTACTATCAACACAGTTCCAGCATCGCGCTCCCCCTTTGCGAGGACCATCGCATGACCGCCTTCTGATTCGACCATTCGAATCAGACCGGCGATTTCGAGGTGTGCAGGGAGCCTCTCAGACATAGTCTGCCGCCGGTTTAAGCGGAATATCCGTCGAGCTTGGCGAGCGAAATGCGCGACCGCATGAATGTGCCACTCCCACGCCCGACCTCATCGCCCTCTGCGTCGATCAAGCGGCTTTCGGCGACATAGACGCGGCGCTTGCCGCTCACCCACTTGCCTTCCGCGATGATCTCGCCTTCGCGCACCGGCTTGGTGAAATAGACGTTGAAGTTCGTAGTCAGCAGGAAGTGCTCTTCGCAATGCGTGTTCGCGGCATAGAAGGCCGCATCGTCGAGCATCTTGAAATAGGCTGAGCCATGCGCGGCGCCGCCCGCGTGATAGACATTGTCGGTGACATTGAAGGTGATCCGCGAGAGGCCCTTGGACGGGATCACAAGCGAGGATCGGAACAGCTGATTGATCGGCGCGGCTGCGTAAAGCTGCTCCAGCCCACGATAATGGGGCTCACCCGTCAAAGGGCTGGACTGCCCCTCAGGCGGCATCGCGCAAGAATTGGTTGGTGAGCACGGCGAACAATCCTTCCGCATCGGGCGCATCGCTCAGGGCGGTCAACATTGCTTCGTCGCGGACCATGCGGGAAATGGCGGCGAGCGCGTGGAGATGCGTTGCGCCAGCATTCTCAGGCGACACAAGGCCGAAGATCACTCCCACAGGGATCGCATCGGCGGCTTTGAAATCGACCGGTTGTTCAAGCTTGAGCACAGCCATGGTTGGACGGGTCACCTGCGCACTGCGGCAATGGGGAATCGCAACGCCGCGACCAAAACCGGTGCTGCCGAGCGCCTCGCGCTGCTCCAGCCCATCCAGCACAGCGCCAGCATCCAGCCCGTAAACACGGGCATAGAGGTCGGCGAGCTCTTGAAGGACCTGGGCGCCGGACGAAGCGCTGCTCAGCGCAGTGGCCTCAGGCACGATTGCAATGTTGACGTCCATTATGACTTTGAAATCCTGTTAGGTTTCTGACCTTTGGGAAAGATCAGCGGGGACCTATAAATATGCGATTGACCGCAAAGGGGCGCGGCAAAAACCTCAAACAAAATAGGGTTGGACCAGCCTGTTTACATATGCCGAGGGGATCTACCGGCATCAGGTTGTTACAGTCCTAACGCGGCTCAACCCAACCGATCGAGCCATCGGAGCGGCGGTAAACCATATTATGCCGTCCAGTGCCAGCATTTTTGAAAAACAGCGCTGGGGTATCGCGCAGATCGAGCATCATAACGGCGTCCGCAACGCTGCTTTCGGGAACGTCGACGCTGGTTTCCGCGATTATCGGAGGAGCCTCCGCAACGATTTCTTCCTCAGCTTCGTCAGCGGCGAAGATGGTGTAGGCGGCCTCTTCCTCAGCGCGGGCGTGCAGGGCGCGTTCGTGCCGATCCTTGATCCGGCGTTTATAGCGTCGCAGCTGCTTCTCGACCTTGGTTGCCGCATCGTCGAGTGCGTGGTGCGCGTCGTGGGCAGAACCTTGCGCTTTCAGGATCAGGCCTTGCGTTACATGGGTGACGATATCGCAGGAGAAAGCCCCGGCGGGCGCTTTGCCAAAGGTGACGTGCGAGGAAATCGCGCGGTCGAAATACTTCTCGACAATGCCGTTCAGCCGGTCGGAGGCGTGCTCTTGCAGCGCGGCACCTGTTTCAACCTGATGTCCTGAGATGCGGATATCCATATTGCGAACCCTCCTTTGGTGCCGAAATCAAGAATGTGTGTCACTTCGCCCAGATCGCATCCTCGATCCCGGCGATGAATTCCTTGTGCCGCTCCAACTCCTCCGCTGAGGCCGCGTGCGGACGCGGTTCGCGGTGCGTTTTGGGAGCGGTTTTGAGCGGGATGGCGCTAGGCTCCTGCGTTTGTGGGGCGCTCGGCACAGCATCGGCGGCCAGCTCCAGACCGATCTGCCGCCCACCGGTCAGCTCGACATAAACCTGCGCGAGCAGTTCTGCGTCGAGCAGAGCGCCGTGCTTCACCCGGTGGCTGCGATCAATGCCGTAACGCGTGCACAGCGCATCGAGCGAAAGCTTTGCGCCGGGATGCTTTTTGCGAGCGATCGCCACGGTGTCGACCATGCGGTCCATGCCGATGGGTTCGCGCCCAATCCGCTCCAACTCAGCGTTCAAGAAGCCAAAGTCGAACCCCGCATTATGCGCCACCAACGGCGCGTCGCCGAGAAATTCGAGCAATTCATCCGCGGTTTCGGAGAAAAGCGGCTTTTCTGAGAGGAAGGCGGCGGACAGACCGTGCACCGCTTCAGCGGCGGCGGGCATGTCGCGTTCGGGGTTGTAATAAGCGTGGTAGGAGCGTCCGGTCTCAACCCGGCCGATCATCTCCACGCATCCGATTTCCACCATCCGGTCGCCCGTCTTGGGGTCGAGGCCGGTCGTTTCGGTGTCGAAAATCACTTCGCGCATTTGCAAGACTATTCACCCATGTCGGCGACTTAGCAAGAGCCTCAAGAGTGGTCTTTGCGCAATTGCTCGAGCAATCGTTCGACAAGGGCGCTCACCTGAGCCTGTGTTGCCTCCAAAGTGGTGCCAGTGTCGATCACATGATCGGCGCGCTCGCGCTTTTCGGCATCGGGAGTCTGCAGGCCCAGGATGCGTTCAAACTTCTCAACGCTCATGCCGGGGCGGGCAAGGACGCGCTCGCGCTGGGCTTCGGGCGGGGCAGAGACGACGACGATAACGTCGACCGCTTTGTGCCCTTCGCCTTCGAACAGAAGCGGAATGTCGAACAGGAGGACGGGCGCGTCCTTGTGCTGTTCCATGAACGCCGCGCGTTTGGCTCCGACGGCGGGGTGGACGATGGACTCTAGCTGCGAGAGTTTCTCGCGGTCGCCAAACACCAATTTGCCCAGCGCATCGCGGTCAACACCCTCTTCATTCGTGGAGCCGGGGAATGCTGCTTCGATGGCGTCGAGCAATTCACCGCCCGGACCCTGCATTTTGCGAACCTCAGCATCGGCATCGAAGACGGGCACGCCAGCGTCCTCAAACATCGCCGCGACGGTCGACTTGCCCATGCCGATGGAGCCGGTGAGGCCGATGATGGTTGGGCGTTTCACGATAGAAGCAGCCATCGAAGTTTAATGTCGTACTCCCGGGGTGGGGCAGCGCCAAAGAACCGCTCAAAGGCATTGGCGGCCTGACCGATCAGCATCGAAAGACCATCAATCGTTGTATGACCCGCGTCACGCGCATTCTTCAGGAACGGCGTATCAAGCGGGCTGTAGACGACATCATACGCAATCGCGCCCGGCGGCGCATGGCTCCAATCAAACTCAAGCGGCGGGTTTCCGGCCATGCCGAGTGGAGAGGCGTTGATCACCAGATCAAGGCACCCTTCGCGATCATCGAAGGGGAAGTCCGTTGGCTCAGCGAAATGCGAAATGTGGACCGCGTGATGCTCTCCTTTGGGCGCGAGTTCGTCGAGCAGAGCGCGCGCTTTTGCCGGATCGCGTCCTGCCACCACCAATGTAAAGCCTTGGTCCGCCAGCCCCGCAATAATCGCCCGTGCTGCGCCACCGGTGCCGATAATGCGCGCCATGCGGAAGAGGTGCTGGTTTTTTAGCTCGGCTCGCAGCGGCTCCAGAAAGCCCTCAACATCGGTGTTGTATCCGGTGAGCGAGCCATCCTCACCCCGCACCACCGTGTTCACCGCCCCCAGCCGCTCAGCCAGCGGGTCGAGGTGGTCGAGTAGCGGGATGATCGCTTGCTTGTGTGGCATGGTGACATTGCAACCGGCCCAATGGGGCTGCGCTTTGGAGGCTTCTATATAGGCGGGCAGAGCATCGGGCGTGACATGCTCGGACGCGTAGGAGCCGGGAATGCCCAGCTTCTCAAGCCAGAAGCCGTGAATCAGCGGGGATTTAGACTGCGCAATCGGGTCACCGATGACGTGCGCCTGGGGGCTGTCGCCACTCACGAGAAAAGAGCGCCCTGTTCGCGCAAAGCCCCGAGCACTTGCAGAAGCGGCATGCCCAGCACGGTGAACTGGTCGCCCTCTATGCTCTCAAACAATTGCACGCCCATCGCCTCTATCCGGAAGCAGCCGACAGTGTAGCCAATCGCAGGCCACTCCGCCTCAAGGTAATGCGCGATGAATTCCTCGGAGAGGTCGCGGACATGCAAGCTCGCGAGGGCGGTGCCACTCCACTCGCATGTGTCCCCGCGCACCAGAGCCGCACCGCTGTGCAATTCCATCACCTTGCCGGAGAAGAAGCGCAGATGGTCAGCTGCATCTTCGTGGCTTGTCGGTTTGTCGAAGCGTTTGCCTTCGACCACGACGAGGGAGTCGCTGCCGAGGATCAGTTCTGTGGGGTGATCGGGGGCCAAAGCGGCAGCCTTGGCAACGCTCAGCGCCTCGGCGATTTCGGGAGGGGAGGCATCGCGCAAGCCCTCTTCGATCGCCCGCTCATCAATATCCGCCGGGATCGCTTCATATTGGACGCCCGCCGCATCCAACATTGCCCGGCGTGAGGCGGATTTGCTCGCTAGGATCAATTTGGGCGCAGTCATATCGGCTTGCCCACCCCATCAACCTGCCGCTCCTTACGCTCCCGCTCCTGCACCAGACGGATGATGGCGGCGGCGCTTTCCTCGATTGATCGGCGGGTTACATCGATCACCGGCCAGCCATTGTCGGAGAACATGCGGCGGGCAAATTGCAGCTCGGACTTCACCTTGTCGTTGTCGACGTAAGACGTCTCGGTCCCCTCATTCAGCGACAAGAGCCGATTGCGCCGAATTTGCACCAGCCGTTCAGGCGCGGTGGTAAGGCCGACGACCAGCGGTTTCCTCAGGCCATACAACGCCTTGGGTGGAGGGCTCTCCACCACCAGCGGGATATTGGCGACTTTATAGCCGCGATTGGCGAGGTAGATGCTGGTCGGCGTCTTGGAGCTGCGCGACACACCGGCAAGGACAATGTCCGCCTCCTCCCAATCCTCATGCGCGATCCCATCATCATGGGCGATGGTGTACTGGATCGCATCGACGCGCTTGAAATAGTCGGCATCCATCAAGTGTTGACGGCCCGGTCGCCCATGCGCCTCCTGCCCCAATTGCGCCTCCAACGCGGCGGTCACTTGATCAAGCACCGGGACTGCGGGCAGGCCAAGATGGCGGCAATGCTCCTCCAACCGCGCCCGCGTATCCGGGTTCACCAGCGTAAACAGCACGAGGCCCGGATTGTCGGCGAGATCGGGCACGATCCGGTCGAGATGCTGCTTGGAGCGGACCATCGGCCAGAAATGGCGGTTAATGCTGGGGTCGTCGAACTGCGCCAGAGCCGCCTTGGCGATCATCTCCAGCGTTTCACCGGTAGAATCGGAGACAAGATGAAGGTTGAGGCGAATCATGGCGTGTGGAATTGACCGGCTGAAGGGCTAGGCACTGTTACCCCTGTGGAAAGCCCTAGGCATAAACCACGGGACAGACATGTCGACAAGACGGGCATGAATTATCACCCCCATTCTCAGCCTTTTTACCTAAGGTGTTCTCTACAAGTGGTTTGCCTATGAACAGGCTGGGGATAGTGGGGATCGTTAATCCTTGACCACGCATCTGTACGGATTCGCGTCCACGCAAAACCCTTTCCAGCACGGGACAAATCGGGCAGGGCGCAGATATACCCAATGTCCACAGGGCCAACAGACTCCATCAACCCATTTATAATTATAATTTATTTGTTTAGAGGAACGCCATGCCTGGTCCTTTGCTCGAAACCCTTAAGGGGAACCGCCAAGAAATCGCCCCTGTTTGGCTCATGCGCCAAGCGGGTCGATATCTGCCTGAATATCGTGAGCTTCGCGCTGAGAAAGGCGGCTTTCTAGAGCTTGTCTATGACAGCGAGGCAGCCGCTGAGATTACAGTGCAGCCGATCCGGCGGTTCGGATTTGATGGAGCGATCCTGTTCTCCGATATTCTGATTGTGCCGCATGCAATGGGGCAGGGGCTTGCCTTTATGGCAGGAGAAGGCCCGAAGATGTCGCCCACTCTGCTCGAAGCGGAGCTCAGCGATTTCACGCCTGTCTATGAGCGGTTTGACCCGGTTTACGAGACAGTGCGCCTAACCCGCCAGCAGATTGGCCCTGATGTGACCATGCTGGGCTTTGCGGGGTCTCCCTGGACGGTCGCGACCTATATGATTGCTGGCGAAGGCTCCAAGGATCAGGGGCCAGCGCGTTTGCTCGCTTACCGCGATCCGGCGCGCCTCCAGGCGATCCTTGATGCGATTATCGAGGTTTCGGTCACCTATCTGCGCGGTCAGATCGATGCAGGCGCGGAAGCTGTGCAATTGTTCGACAGCTGGGCGGGCAGCCTGGCCCCCGATGAATTTGAGCGCTGGGTGGTGGCTCCCAATGCGAAGATCACCGCCGCGATCAAACAATCGCACCCCGACACGCCGGTGATCGGCTTCCCCAAAGGCGCAGGCGCGAAGCTGCCAGCCTATGCCCGCGAAACGGGCGTTGATGCGGTGGGCTTGGACGAAACGCTCGATCCGATTTGGGCGCACCAGTCACTGCCCGAAGGCATGCCGGTCCAGGGCAATCTTGACCCACTGCTGGTTGAGGCCGGTGGACCCATGCTGCCAGAGCGGATCAAATATATCCTCGGCGCCTTCGAGGATCGCCCGCATGTCTTCAATCTCGGCCATGGAATCGGGCAATTCACGCCGATTGATCATGTCGAGCAGCTCCTGAAAGCGCTTCGGGGCTAGACGAGCATGAAAGACGCAATCCTCACCATCTATCCGTGGCTGACCGCGGGGCATGTCATCTTTGTCGTGTTCTGGATGGCAGGTCTTTTCATGCTGCCACGGCAATGCATTTACATGCTGGATGCAGCGCCGGGATCAGAGGATGAGGCGAAATGGGCGCACCGCATGGGATTGCTCCGCAAGATCATCCTCACGCCCAGTCTCATCATCGTCTGGGTGCTGGGCCTTGCTCAAGCAATCGGGGCGGAGATGTTCTCGCAAGGGTGGCTGCACATCAAACTGACGCTGGTTTTGCTCCTCACCTGTTATCACGGTTGGCTGGTCAGCAAGACCAAGGCGATGGCGCGTGGGGAGAGGCCTCTGGCGGACAAGACTTTGCGTCTTGTGGGTGAGGTTCCAGGCATCCTGCTGATCCTGATCGTCATCACGCTCTATATCGGCCGGCTTTATCTGGTCTGAATTGTTGCATTGACGTGTGCGAAGAGCGCTCGTATTTCACACAAGACCAATCACGGTATCGGCAGCGCGTTTTGGCTCTGCCAGGTCTGCTTTCTCCAAGCCCTTGGCCTTTTCCGTGCTGCGAAACGACGTTTGTTTGACCAGACACCTTTTCACGGGGTGCTTCATCATTTGAAGCACTGACCGGCCTGCTATTTCCACTCAATTGGAACGAATATCAAATGCATCTCAAAGACTTAAAAGCACGCACTCCGGCCGATCTGGTCGCCATGGCGGAAGAGCTTGGCGTAGAAGCGGCGGGCACTATGCGCCGGCAGGACCTGCTCTTCTCGATCCTTCGCGAACTCGCGGAAGACGAGGAATATGAAGAGAAGATCATGGGCATCGGCACGATCGAAGTGATGCAAGATGGTTTTGGATTCCTGCGTTCGCCCGAAGCGAATTACCTTGCTGGCCCCGACGACATCTATGTCTCGCCCAACCAGATCCGCAAATGGGGTCTGCGCACTGGCGATACGGTCGAAGGCGAGATTCGCGCGCCGCAAGAAGGGGAGCGGTATTTCGCCCTGACCGACCTCTCATCGGTGAACTTCGAAGACCCATCGAAAGTGCGGATGCGCACCAATTTCGACAACCTCACGCCGCTCTACCCAGAGGAAAAGCTGAACCTCGATACGCTTGATCCGACGGTGAAGGACAAGTCCGCCCGCGTGATCGACATTATCTCGCCGCAGGGTAAGGGCCAGCGCGCGCTGATCGTCGCGCCGCCACGCACCGGTAAGACGGTGCTGCTGCAGAACATTGCGAAGGCGATCACCGACAATCACCCAGATGTCTTCCTGCTGGTCTTGCTCGTCGATGAGCGGCCCGAGGAAGTCACCGACATGCAGCGCAGTGTGAAGGGCGAGGTGATCTCCTCAACCTTTGACGAGCCTGCCAACCGCCACGTCCAAGTCGCTGAAATGGTGATCGAAAAGGCAAAACGCCTGGTGGAGCACAAGAATGACGTTGTCATCCTGCTCGACTCGATCACGCGTCTGGGTCGTGCCTACAACACGGTTGTGCCAAGTTCTGGCAAGGTGCTGACCGGCGGTGTCGATGCCAACGCTCTTCAACGCCCGAAGCGCTTCTTTGGTGCCGCACGTAACATCGAGGAAGGCGGATCGCTCTCCATCATCGCCACCGCGCTGATCGACACGGGCAGCCGCATGGACGAAGTGATCTTCGAAGAGTTCAAAGGCACCGGTAACTCGGAAATCGTCCTCGACCGTAAGGTTTCCGACAAACGCATCTTCCCAGCGCTCGACGTCGGCAAGTCCGGCACCCGCAAGGAAGAGCTGCTGGTGGAGAAGGACAAGCTCTCCAAAATGTGGGTCCTGCGCCGTATCCTGATGCAAATGGGCACAGTCGACGCGATGGAATTCCTGCTCGACAAGATGAAGGATTCCAAGACCAACGAGGACTTCTTCGACACGATGAATCAGTAGGTGAAAGGGCCGCAATCCAGCAATGGACGCGGCCCTTTCCAGTTAGGTCAGGCGGTGACTATTGAACCGCACAAGAATGGGTGTACTGTCATCGACGGTGCACCGGCGTGGACGCTGTTGTACTCTTCACGAGATTGATCGCATGGTCGCAGCCGTGCTCTGAAACATAGGCTTCGCCCGACGCGATAATCTCGTGATTTGCGGCCTTAAGCCGCCAACGCCAGCCATCTGTGGCTTGGTATTTCACAAAATACATTCTCTTACCTCCTTTCTAGCGCTTCGATGGAATGCGCTGGTTAGATAGGTCGCATACTACATATTGTGCGTTCAATAGGATTGGACGCGCTAAATGCGGTGGCGGAGAAGCTTTTCTTGCGAAAGGCGCAGTATTCCGCGATAAATAAACAAAGTACTGAGCAGGACTTGTTTTATGGCAGCTGTGGAAACACTCCGCGCTAAGGCGGTGAAAGATATTTGTGGGTTCGGCTCAGTCGCGATGCTCGACTATCTGGAGCGCAGTGAAGTCTTTGTTCCACAGATAAAGCGGAAGAAGCACAGAGGGCGCCCAAGAGAATATACGTTTCGTGATGTGCTAATGCTGAAAGCCATCGCGACACTTCTTGAAAACGGAGCTTCAGTAGCAGCGATCAAGGAAGCTCTTGCAAAGGTACAAGCATATCGTTGGAAGGCAGATGCGGCTACTCTAGAGCATGGGCCAGGCTCAATCCGACATCTGATTTTCAGCGGCGGAAAGTTCTATTTTCCAAAAGATCGCGATGAGCTGATCGACCTAACTTTTGATGGTCAGCTGACGTTCGCATTTGTGCTTGATTTGGATCGCTTGCATACTGTTGTGCAAAACGAATGGGGTCAGGAGAGAATTAGGCTCATTGGTTAGCTGCAGCGCTAGCTCGCCTTTTTCTCCAACTGCCGTCCCATCATCTCCCAGACCTTGTTAACGGCTTTGAGCGGTCGGACCATCACTTTGAAGTCGGTGATCAGGCCCTCTGCGTTGAAGGTGATCATGTCGATCCCGTTGACTGCAATCCCCTCCATCTCGGTCTGGAATTCGAGCACGGCTGTGTCCCCATCCACCACTTCGCGCAAATAGCGGAACGATGGATTGCCGAGCGTTTGTCCCGCGGCGGAGAGGTAGGCGACAGTGATCGCACGGCCTTCTTGCGGTGTGTGGACGACGGGGGAGTGGAAGACGGCGTCTTCGTGGATGATTTCGGCGAGAGCCTGCGGATCGCTCCCACCCTCAATCACGCGGTGCCAATTGGCGAGACCCTTTGCCGCTGCGCTCGCAGCATTGTGCGGAATATCGGACATGGACAGCTCCTCCCTGTGAATTGGGCGTCTTTGCAATTCAACGCTAGGCCTAGCCAACAAGCGCCAGATTGGCCAAACTCAATCGCATTACAGAAATATTGGATGAAAGGTCCGACCCATGAAGGTCAATATCGAGATTGATTGCACTCCCGAGGAAGCGCGCGCCTTTATGGGCCTGCCCGACGTGACTGAGGCGAACAGCGCCTATGTCGAGAATATCACCAATGCGATGAAGGGTGTCTCCAGCCCCGATCAGCTCCAGCAATATGCAGCTGCTCGTGCACCTATGGGCCAGATGGGAATGAAGATGTTCCAGAGCTTCATGGAAAGCGGAATGCGCGCCGCTGGTGGCCAAACGAGCGGGAAGACGGGCAAAGACTGATCCGTCTTCTGGCACTTCGTCCATGAGCACCCTCACGCCCACTATCTTCGCGGTTTCGAGCGGGGCGCCTCCTGCAGCCATCGGCGTTATCCGTGTGAGCGGGCCGAGGGCAGGGGAGGCTCTGCGCGCGCTTACTGGACGCGACATCACCCCTCGCCGGGCGAGCCTTGCGCGGTTACGCGATGGGGCAGGGCAAACTCTCGATGAAGCGCTCGTCTTGTGGTTTCCTGGCCCGAAGACCGCCACGGGAGAGAATCTCGCCGAATTGCACTGCCATGGGGGCCGCGCGGTGCTTTCCGGCGTGTGCGAGGCTTTGGGAGCGATGGAGGGTCTGCGTCCGGCAGAGGAGGGCGAATTCACCCGCCGTGCTTTTGCTAATGGCAGGATAGACCTTGCCGAAGCCGAAGGGCTCGCTGACCTGCTCGAAGCGGAGACGGAGCTGCAACGCATGGCCGCTCTTGCGAGTGTTGAGGGAGTGCTGTCTGGCAAGGTCGAAGGTTGGCGAAGCGAGGTACTGCGCCTGTCGGCATTGGTCGAAGCGGCGCTCGATTTCTCGGATGAGGACGATGTTGACGCTTTACCGGCCAGTTTCTCGAGCGATCTTGGCGCGCTATCGAGTGAAATCCGCGACTTTTGCGATCGTCCCCGCTCCGAACGTTTGAAAGAGGGGTTTCGCGTTGCTCTTGGCGGGCCGCCGAACAGCGGAAAATCCACTCTCTTCAATGCTTTAATTGAGAGTGAGGCTGCGATAACCTCCCCAATTGCAGGCACAACGCGCGATGTGATCGAACGCAGCGTCGCCATCGCAGGCGTCGCCTTTACCTTCGTCGATACGGCCGGATTGCGTGGTGAGGGTGCTGAAGAAATCGAAGCCATCGGGATCGAGCGGGCGGAGCGCGAACTGACGCGCGCGGATTGCGTGATGTGGCTCGGCGCGGAAGGGGAGGGGCCTGTCAATTCTTGGGAAGTTTCTGCCAGAGCCGATGCGGCAGACTTTCACGCCAAGAGGGAGCCTCGACACGTGATCTCCGCGATCACGGGGGAGGGAATTACTGCGCTGAAACAGGATTTAATCGAATTTGCCCGCTCGCGCCTACCCAAACCGGGCGAGGCGGCCCTGAACGCCCGTCAACATGCGCGATTGAGTGAGGCGTTGGGGGCGCTTGAAGGAGCCGGCTCTCAAAACGATCCGCTACTGGTTGGCGAAGAATTGCGCCGCGCTCGCCTCGCATTCGATCGGTTGATTGGACGGGCGACGACAGAAGACATGCTCGACGCTTTGTTTGGTCGCTTTTGCATCGGCAAATAGAGCACTCGCGCAAACCCCATGTGTTTCACGTGAAACACCCGAACAACGCCTACACCCAAAACACCTAGACCTCACTCTCACGAAGCCCTATTTGCCCGCCCATGCACCACTTTGACGTCCTGGTGATCGGCGGAGGACACGCCGGTGTCGAAGCAGCCTGCGCGGCGGCTCGCATGGGCGCGCGCATAGGGCTCGTCAGCTTTGACCTCGACGCCATCGGCGCCATGAGCTGCAACCCGGCCATCGGAGGCCTTGGAAAGGGCCATCTGGTGCGAGAGGTCGATGCGCTGGATGGAGTGCTTGGCCGAGCGGCGGATGCGGGCGCGATCCATTACCGGATGCTCAATCGCTCCAAGGGGAGCGCTGTCTGGGGCCCGCGAGTGCAGGCCGACCGCGTACGATTCAAAGCGAAGGTGCAGGAAATCGTCCGGGCACAGGCCAATCTCACGCTTGTCGAAGGGGAGGCCGCGGCGCTGATCCTTGAAGGCGGCATGGTCGCCGGCTTGGAACTGGGTGACGGCACACAGCTTTACGCCGGACGGGTAGTGCTGTGCACCGGGACTTTCCTAGGTGGGGTACTCTTCCGTGGGGAAGAGCGCTTCGAGGGCGGAAGGATTGGAGAAAACGCCGCGACGCGCCTAGCAGAGCAGTTGCGTGGTGCTGATCTGCCCATGGCGCGGCTCAAAACCGGGACGCCTCCAAGGCTCGATGGGCGCACAATTGATTGGTCTCAGCTCGACGAGCAGCCCTCGGATGATGAGAGCTGGACGATGTCGCCGCTTACGTCGCGCCGCGCCAATCCTCAGGTGTTTTGCGGCATTACGCGCACCACGCAGGCCGCTCACGACGTAATTCGTGCCAATTTGCACCGTTCTCCGCTGTTTTCGGGCGCGATTGACGCGGCGGGGCCGCGCTATTGCCCCTCAATTGAGGACAAGATCCACCGTTTTGGCGATCGCGATGGGCATCAGGTCTTTCTAGAGCCCGAAGGTCTCGACACGCATCTTATCTATCCCAACGGGATCAGCACCTCGCTTCCGGTTGATGTGCAACAGGACATGCTGCGCGCCATGCCGGGTTTGGCGGCGGTTGAGATGGAGGTGCCGGGCTATGCGGTTGAGTATGATCACGTCGATCCGCGTGCGCTGACTCCCGATTTGCAGCTGCGCGCCATTCCAGGCCTCTATTGTGCGGGCCAGATCAACGGCACGACGGGGTATGAGGAAGCGGCGGCGCAGGGCCTTGTGGCGGGATTGGAGGCGGCTGCTGCTGCGCTCGGTAAAGCTGCGCCAGCGCTCGACCGAGCGAACTCCTACATCGCGGTGATGATTGACGATCTTACCTTGCAGGGTGTGAGCGAGCCTTATCGCATGCTGACGTCCCGTGCGGAGTACCGCTTGCGTCTGCGCGCCAACAATGCCTCGACCCGTCTCACGCCGCTGGGGCTGGAGGCTGGCTGCATTGCTGAGGAGCGGGCGCAGTGGTTTGCGCGCCGGGAGGAATCCCGTGAGCAGATTGGCAGCGCTTTTGCTGTTAAGCTCCATTCACGCGAATTGGCGGATCACGGAGCCAATGTTCGGCGCGATACCGGTGAAAAAGCGCTCGAAGAGTGGTTGCGGCATGACGGGATCACGCTCGAGACGCTTTCGCCCCTGTTGAACGAAGTGGGGCTGGGCGAGGTTGTAGCGCTGGACCCGCAATTGGCCGAGGAAATGGCCGAGGACGCCGCCTATGCACCCTATTTGGCCCGGCAGGAGGCTGAATTGCGCGACTTGCGGGCGAGTGAGGAGCTGCCTCTGCCTTCTGACTTCCCATACGCGCAAGTCCCAGGCCTCTCTAACGAGATGGTGGAGCGCCTGGCAGCCGCTGCTCCGACGAGCCTTGCAGCTGCCGGGCGAGTGCCTGGTATCACGCCTGCTGCGCTCTCCGCACTCCTCGTCCATGTTCGCAGATGGCAGCAAGCTGCGTGAGTGGCTCCAAATGAGTGAGCAACGCAGAATTCGCGGCGAGGATGAAGCGCGCGCCTATGCCCTCGGTTGGGGCGACGCAGAGGCGGGGGAGCGGCTTGAACGCTACGCCAAGCTGCTGATCGACGAGAATCAGCGACAGAACCTCATCAGCAAGCCCTCGCAGGACCATCTGTGGGAGCGGCATATCGCCGACAGCGCCCAGCTGCTCGAACATGTTCCACGTGAAACATATATGGAGCGCGTTCCGGGCACTTGGCTCGATTTAGGCACGGGGCCGGGGCTTCCGGGTTTGGTGATTGCGATCCTTTGTCCGAGAATCCCTGTGGCCCTCGTGGAATCGCGCGGACGTCGGGTTGAATTCTTGCAAACCTGTGTTGAGGAGCTTGGGCTCACCAATTGCACGATCTATGGCGAGCGTTTGGAGCGCGTTAGTCCGTTCGAAAGCTGGGTCATTTCGGCACGCGCCTTCGCTCCGTTGGAAAAACTCCTCCGCTTATCCGCACCCTTCTCCACAAAGCAGACCCGCCACCTCTTGCCCAAAGGCCGCTCGGCGGAGCACGAATTGACAGAGGCAAAAGCTTCGAATTCGGCGCATGTTTCACGTGAAACATTCATTGACCGATGACGAAGCGGGCATCATCGTGAGCAAATAGGCTCCAGCGGCGCGTTTATCGTGCCTGATCAAGCGGGAATAGCGCCATGTTGACCATAGCAATTGCGAATCAAAAGGGTGGGGTGGGCAAAACCACAACCGCCATCAACATGGCCACCGCCATGGCTGCAACCGGGTGGAGCACGCTGCTGATCGACCTTGATCCGCAGGGTAATGCCTCCACGGGTCTCGGTGTCGACTCCGCCAACCGTGAGGTTTCCAGCTACGATCTGCTCGTGGACGAGGTCCCGCTGGCCGAGGCGGTGATGGCGACGAGCATTCCCGGCCTCGATATCGTCCCGGCAACGGTGGACTTGAGTGGAGCAGAGGTGGAATTGGTGTCGGTGGAGGAGCGCACAGCGCGTCTTCGCACGGCGCTGGAGAACCATAAGGGCCACGACATCTGTTTCATCGATTGCCCGCCGTCACTCGGCCTACTGACGCTGAATGCTCTGTGTGCCGCGGATACGCTCCTTGTTCCGCTGCAATGCGAGTTCTTTGCGCTTGAGGGGCTTAGCCAGCTGTTACAGACGGTGGAGCGGGTGCAGCAGCGCTTTAATCCGTCGCTCGACATCATTGGTGTTGCGCTGACGATGTTTGACCGCCGCAACCGGTTAACCGACCAAGTGGCCGACGACGTGCGTGATTGCCTCGGCAATCTGGTGTTTGAGACCGTTATCCCACGCAATGTGCGCCTTTCTGAAGCTCCCAGCCACGGACTTCCGGCGCTCGTCTACGACCATTCCTGCGTCGGGAGCCGCGCCTATATCGCCCTCGCGCGTGAATTGATCGGCCGTTTTCCCGCTGAAAGGCAAGCCGCATGAGCAAATCGACCGACCCAATCCGTTTCTCCGTGCCGCAACGCGCGCCTGCTGACCGCAAGAAAAAGCTTGGCAAGGGGTTGGGCGCACTGATGGGTGAAACCAAGCGCGAGGAGCCGCTTGTACGTAGCTCGAGCGAGGGCAGTGACGGTGATGCCAAGGCTTCAACTTCTAGCGCGCCCGATTCTCCGCTGAAGTCACTGCCTGTTGCGCGGATTGAGCCGCTGCCGGGCAACCCTCGCAAGCACTTCGACGAGGCGGCCCTCGACGAGCTTGCTGCCTCGATCTCCACCCGCGGGGTGATCCAACCCATTATCGTTCGTCCTCATGGGGAGGGTCGCTATCAACTGGTGGCAGGCGAGCGGCGCTGGCGGGCGGCGCAAAAGGCGCGGTTGCACGAAATTCCCGCTCTGGTCCGTGAACTTTCCGACCGCGAGGTGATGGCGCTTGCACTGATAGAGAACTTGCAACGCGAAGATCTCAATCCCGTCGAAGAAGCACGCGCTTATCAGAGGCTTAGTGACGAAGAGGGCATGACGCAGGCTGAGATCGCTCGCATGGTTGAGAAATCACGCAGCCATGTTGCCAACCTCCAGCGTTTGCTTGGATTGCCTGAGGCGGTTCTCGATCTGGTCGAGGGTGGAAAGCTTTCCATGGGCCACGCTCGTGCTCTAATCGGGCAAGAGGATGCGGCCAGCCTGGCGAAGCAGGCGGTCAATGATAACCTCTCTGTGCGAGAGATTGAAAAACTGGTGCGCAAAGTTGCGAAGAGTGTTCGGCTGAATAGCGGCGCTGTCGCTCCACTTCCGCCGACCAGCCATGAAAATGCCGACATCGTCGCGGTTCAGCGGCATTTGGAGGAGTTTCTCGGGCTCAACGTTCGAATCAAGGCCGATTCTGATCCACGCTCTGGGGCAATCACTATCAAGTATGGTTCCCTGGACCAGCTCGACATGCTCTGCCAGCGTCTGACGGGTGGGGACTTCTAAAAGCTTTTTCACACCCGGTAAGTACGAAGAAACCCCGGTTTTCCGGGGTTTTCTTGTGCCTGTGCTTTAAATCCTACCGCGTGATTAACCCTACCCGGAAACGAAGCGGGAACCCGGCAATCCTACTTAGAGCTGGCGAGCGGGTCGTTAACCCGTTCGGCGAGCATGATGGCAAGGTGCGATTCGCTCTTTTCACGCCCTCATGCCCGCAACGGGAAAATTACGCTTGGAAGGACCACTAATGACCAAGAATCTTCGTATTGGCGCTGCTGGCGTCGCAATGTTCGCCGCACTGGGCATGAGCTCGGCTGCACACGCTGATACCGCCACCGCTGACGCCACCGCAGAAGTGCTCGACGCTCTCGTACTGACCAACGACACTGGTCTCGACTTCGGCACGATGGTTGTGAGCGGCCCGGGCGCCGTCACGATCAACGCAAACGGCACTCTGGTTTGCACCAGCACCAACATCGTTTGCTCGGGCACGACCAGCGTCGCTGGCTTCTCGATCGAAGGTACGGCTGCCAAGGACGTGACCATCAACCTGCCAACCGCTTCGGTTGAGCTGCGTCACCCGAGCTACACTGCTGCTACTGCTGCACAGCACAGCATCGACCTGGGCACTTTCACGTCGACCGCAGACAACGCCACCGGCGCTGAGCTGACCCTCGACGCTGCTGGTGACGGAAGCTTCGACGTTGGTGGCACGATCACCCTCGACGGCGCTGAAGAAGCTGGTGTGTTTGACGGCACCTTCGACGTTTCTGTCGAATATTCCTAAGTTTAGACGGGCTTTCCCTTCGAGGGAGTAGCCAGAGTCTGACATGGTTTGAGCCACGCTCTCCCCCCGGGAGCGTGGCTCGACTGCTTTTTGGAGTCCAAGGGCAAATCCGAGGGTCAGCGATAAGTATCGTTTAATCGTTCTTAACCCTATTTGCTTACCACCCTGCGTGAATACACGCGGGTTGGCGAGAACGGCCTCGACCCCCGCTACAGGGAGTGAACGGGCACATGCCATTCAAAACACTTGCGAATTTTGCCAAAGTTAGTGCGATTGCGCTGGCCATCTCCAGCGCTGCAATCACTGCCACGCCAGCACAGGCCCAAGGCGACCTTCTGGTCGCGCCTACGCGCGTTATCCTCGATGGATCGCGTGGGACCGAAGTGATCCTGAGCAATATTGGCTCAGATGAGGCGACCTACCGAATCGGCCTCGAACTGCGTCGGATGGCGGATAATGGCCGCCTCGTTCCGGTTGAGCGCGTTGATGCGAATGAGGACGAAGAAGCAGCGCTCGGTATGATCCGTTATGCGCCGCGCCGTATCACACTGCCGCCGGGCCAGCCCCAAGCGGTGCGCCTTGCCGCCCGTCCAGGGGCGGATCTCGAAGATGGCGAGTACCGCGTGCACATGTCGTTCAAGGCAATTCCGCGCCCGCGCGAAGTCACCGATCCCGCTGATGCAGGCGAGGGTGTGTCGATCCAGCTCATCCCGATTTATGGTGTGACCATTCCGATCATTGTCCGTCACGGACGCGTTGAAGCCCAGGTGGCTCTGTCTGATCCTGCCCTGATTCAGGGTACTGATGGTCCCGAACTGACGCTTTCGATTAACCGTTCAGGCGACAGCTCCACATACGGCGTCCTGCAGGTAACGAAGCCGGGCATTGACGATCCGCTAATCGTGCTGCGCGGTCTTGCGGTCTATCCCGAGGTTGGTGAGCGCAAAGTCAACATTCGCCTCACGCCCGAACAGGCGGAGGCTCTGCGCGGTCCAGTGCGGATCGAATATCGCGAAATGCCCAATGCCGGCGGCGGTCTGATCGCTGCGATAGACACGGTGGTCCAGTAAGAGCGCGAGGTTAGCGCCCGGACTTCTCACTATGAATACGTTGCGCCATCGAACATTGAGCGCCGCTGCGGGCTTCGCAGCGGCGCTTGGTGCGTTTTCGAGCGCAGCGCCGGCCTATGCTCAAGATACCGGCGGCACGACGCCAGCATCGGCGTCGGTGCCCGCATGGCAGGCCAATGACGATGATTTCCTCTTCCTTCAGCTGGTTATTCAGAATTACAAGCTGACTTACGACGTTCGCGGTTATCAGACCGATCAGGGCATTTGCCTCGATTTGGCTGACGTAGTCCAATCGCTCGACCTGCCGATCCGAATTGACAAAGAGTCGCGCCGCGCAACTGGCTGGTTGTTCGCGGAAGATCAACGTTTCACCCTCGATCGCGACAGTGGAACAGTACAAAACGTGAACACAGGCGGGGCACCTCTGTCCTCCGACATTTATGACACGCCAGAGGGTTGGTGCGTCGACACCGATGCGCTCTCGCGTTGGTTTGGAATCAGTTTCACCCCCGATCTCTACAACGCGATTGTTCGCTTGGAGTCAGACCGCGAATTGCCGTTTATGCAGGCGATTGAGCGCAGAAGTCGCGCGGCGCGACTTCGTACTCGCCCGGCCAGTTTTGACCTCTCGCAATATCCCAACGCCGATATGGAATACAAACCCTGGCGTACACCTTCCCTCGACGTAGTCGCGCAAGCGGGCGCGCGTACGGGCGAGGGTGGCCGCGATGGGCTAGAGGGCCGAGTGGAGCTCTATGCCGCCGGTGAAGCACTGGGGGCGAGCTACTTTGCTCGGATCGCGACCGATGACAGCCTTACTCCGCAAAATGTACGCTTCCGCGCCTACCGCAACGACCCTGAGGGCAATCTGCTGGGGCCGCTAAAGGCGACACAGGTCGCGGTGGGCGATGTAGAGAGCATTCCGGGCCGTCTGATCGCGCAAACCGCGGTCGGACGCGGTGCTTTTGTCAGCAACCGTCCGATCGGCCAGGCCTCGCGCTTCTCGACAACGACATTGCGCGGCACTTTGCCTGCTGGCTGGGACGCTGAACTTTATCGCAACGGCCAGCTGCTCGCTTTCCAAGACGATCGCGGCGATGGGCGCTATGAATTTATCGACGTTGAGCTGTTCTTCGGGCGCAATGAGCTTGAAGTCGTGCTTTACGGCCCTCAGGGGCAGATCCGGCGCGACAAGACTTCGGTTCCGGTTGGCTTCAACCAGATTGAGCCAGGCCAGACATATTATTGGGCGGGGATCGTCCAAGACAATCGTGACCTGTTGGATTTGGGCAATCCGATCCGCGACGGTCCGCAGACCTGGCGCTGGGGTGTCGGGGTCGAGCGTGGGCTTGATCAGAGGACCAGCGCCGCAATCGCCACACAGAGCGTCTTCCTGAATGGCAAGCGCCGCCGCTATGCGGAGGGTGCTGTCATGCGGTCATTTGGCGCAATGCAGGCTGAATTTACAGTCGCCCATGAATTCGGAGCCGGTTCGGCTCTCGAAGCGAATGCGCTTGGGCGTGTGGGACGGTTCAACTTCGGTGCGAATGCGCTGGTTACCTTCGGAAATTTCGCCAGTGAGTTCACTCAGGGTGAGCTGGACTACCGTGCTGGCTTCAATTTCGACACGTCTTTGAGCCTCGGCAAGATATCACTGCCAGTTCAGGGGGTTATTGGGCACTCTAAGCTAAAAGACGGCTCAGAAGTTAACGAATTCTTACTGACGACCTCAATCACCGCAGGCCGCTACGCCATGTCTGCGCAATTGAGCCACCAGGAGCGTTCGGCCGGATCTCTTACCCCTGCGAGCAGCGATACGCGGGTGCGATTGCTCGCCAATGCGCGGTTCAAGGACTTCCGCGTGCGCGGCAATGCAACCTTTGTCGCGTCCGGCCGCGATCCTGGGCTCGAGAGTGCAACCGTCCGCGTCGACACGGATATAGGCGAGGATGGCGAGTTCCAAGGTCAGCTCGCTTACATGGCGCGCGCAGATGAGTTCCGTTTGACTGGTGGCTACACCCATCGGTTCGATGAGTTCTCCCTGCGCGGTGATGCCTTTGTTACCACCCGTGGAGGGGTAGGGGCTGCGGTGCAACTGGCCTTTAGTCTGGGGCCAGACCCGGTCTCTGGCGGTGTGCGTGTCACCAACAACAAGCTCGCGCGCAATGGTCAGGCGGCGGTGACGGTCTTCCGCGATGACAATGGCAACAATCGCCGCGATCCGGGTGAAGCGGTACTTCCTGACGTGATGGTGGAAGCGGGCTTGCGCACCACCGACGCGGTGACGGGCGAGAATGGCCGCGCCATCGTCGATGATCTGCGACCGTTCAGGCCGGTCTTGGTGGGGATTGACGAGAGCTCTCTCGAGGATCCCTTCCTCGCGCCGGCGACCAAAGGCATCGTCCTGACCCCGCGTCCCGGCGTTGTCGCTCAGCTAGAGCTTGCGATCTCACCCACGGGCGAGGTCGAGGGAAGCTTGCGTAGCGTTTCTGGAGTGGAACAACCCGGCGTCAAACTCGAACTGGTGGATGCACGCGGCGCTGTTGCTGCCGAAGCGATCAGCGAGTTTGACGGGTTTTTCCTGTTCCAGCGCGTACCCTATGGCGATTACAGCCTGCGTGTCTCTGAAGATGCAGCGGCGCGGCTGGAGGTCGTGCGCGCTTTGTCACTGAGCGATGGCCGCACGCGTTTCACCCTCGACAGCAATGAAGATGTCGTGCGCTATGGCACAGTCCGTCTCACGCCACGGGAGCGCTCAGGCAGTGACCCGCAAGAGCCGGATGATCCACTGGAAGAAACGCCGACCATTGCTGCCACGCGCCCTGACCTCGTAGGTCCGAGGCTAGGCGACGTGCTCGATGAAACCTTTGGTGATCGCTGAGCGAGCTCAGTTGCCCTTGATGTAGCGCGGGGGTGCGACGGGAGTTGGATCGACTGGGCGCGGTTGCGGATTGGTCGGACGCGGTACGGGCGCCGGAATGACCCGCTCACGCTCAACCGGTACCATTTCTTCCCGCACCGTCTCACGCACGATCACGCGCTGGCGCTGTTCATACTGCACCGGCACATAGACCACCTGCTGTGGCGGTGCGTAAGTGTAGGTGTAAGCGGGCGCATAGCCATAACCGTATGCAGGCGGTGGCGGAGCATAAGCTGGTGCCGGAATAGTCCGTGATGCAATACGCGTGGTCGGAACCGCGCCGGGATAGCCATATTGCGACAGATAACTGTCCAAGGCCGCTTCGCAGTCATAATCACCGCGATCATTGCGGCCACCACCAATCAGATTGCCAAGAAGAACGCCAGCAATGCCACCGGTGCCAACACCAATCAGCGTGCCAGCCAGGCGGTCTCCACTGCCGCCTACGCGGTTGCCGATGATCCCGCCCGTAATTGCGCCGAGAAGACCACCAATGATCCCACCCTTTTCACGACCGCTGTGGCCGTTCGTGCGATCTTCGCACTCCTCAATCCAATCGTTTCGCGAGAAGACTGCGGCCGCGGGCGCATAGCCATAAGCCGGAGCGGGCTGGTAACTGTGACCATAGGTCGCTGGCGCAGGATAGGTGTATTCGACCTCTTGCTCATACTGGACCGGCTGTGAAGGGTAGGGCGTAGTGCGCTCAATCCGGCGGGTGCGCGTGATCGTCTCAACGCCGTCCGCGTCCACACTTGTCTCGGTGTAGTCGGCAACTGCTGGCCCAGTTTGATATTCAGCCGGAAGCGATTCAACGGCCACCTGAGCACTCGCCGCTTGCGGGAGAGCAAGCGCGGCAGCAGCAACACCTGCTAGGGAAAGAGCGGAAATTGGCTTGAGTGTCATGGCTTTAAAGACCCCCTCGGTCGACTGGGCGCGACTCGCAAAGGTGCGAGCCATCGGTTGCGTGTTAGTCTTTTGTTTACCAGTCGCTAACCCAAGCGGCCAAGGGGGACTGAGGAGATGTCTCGTTTCGGGGCGTTTGCGGCCACTTGTCTGAGAAGTCTGCGCCTAGATCCGGTCGGAAAGGAGTGCGGCAAGCGTCTCTATCCCAAGTGCATCCGCATCTGAGAAGCGCGCTTTGCTGGGACTGTCTAGGTCAATCACGGCGATCACCTTACCCTCGCGGATGACTGGAACGACCAGTTCTGATTGGCTTGCCGCATCGCAGGCAATGTGACCGGGGAAAGCGTGAACATCCTCGACCAGCTGGGTCGTGCCTTCTTTCGCCGCTGCACCGCACACGCCGATGCCGAAAGGGATGCGGATGCAGGCCGGACGACCGACAAACGGTCCGAGCACCAATTCCTCGCCACCCTTTTTCGCCTCAGCCACCCGGTAAAAGCCAGCCCAATTGAGATCTGCGATAAACTCGGACAAAAGCGCGGCCACGTTTGCCATATTCGCCACCGCATCGGGTTCGTCAGTGGTCAGGGCATCAGCTGCATCGCACAACTGGCGATAGAGCTCTTGCGGGTCGAGATCGGGATTGGGCTTAAAATCGAACATAGCGGTTTGGTGGAGGCACTCTCATCTTGTCGCGGTCAATCCGCTGACCTAAGTCGCTAACATGGGAATTCTTCGCAAGCTCGCAATCGCTGTTGTCGTCTTTCTGCTCGTCGGAGCAGCGGGACTCTATTATCTCTCTCGCGGGGACACCGCTGAGTTGAGCGTCGACCAAGTGGCTGGGACCGAGCCGGTTTTGGGCGAGCCTGATCCAGAAAGCTTCCCCACGGTACAGATCGCCAAACCGGTCGGTTGGGAAGAAGGCCAAATGCCCGAGGCGGCTGAGGGCCTAACCGTCAATCGCTTCGCTGAAGGGCTGGATCACCCCCGTGTGCTCTATGCCTTGCCTAATGGCGACGTGCTGGTGACGCTCACCCGCGCGCCCGCCAAAGAGGATAGCGACAAGGGTGTGATGGATACGATCCGTGGCTGGGTCGCCGATATGCTTTTTGATGAGGCAGGCGCTGCTGGGGAATCTGCCAACGAAATCGTCCTGTTGCGCGATGCGGATGGCGATGGCGTGGCGGAGGTTAGAGAGGTTCTCCTGACCGAGGGGCTCAATTCGCCTTCAGGTATGAGCTGGCATGATGGCACGCTCTATGTCGCCAATCACAACGCGGTGCTGGCCTGGAGCTACGAACTGGACAGTGACGCGGTGACGGGTGAGCCAACAAAACTGATGGATCTGCCAGCTGGTGGCGGCCACTGGATGCGCAATATGGAGGTTTCTCCCGATGGTGAGCGGCTCTACATCGCTGTCGGCTCAGTCAGCAATATTGGCGAAGCGGGCATGGCGGTCGAAGAGGGCCGCGCGATGATCTGGGAATACACGCTCGAGAGCGGCTCCTATCGTCCCTTTGCTGCCGGACTTCGCAATCCCAATGGTCTCGATTTTAGCCCATGGTCGGGTGAGCTTTGGACGACCGTGAATGAGCGGGACATGCTCGGCTCTGACCTTGTGCCTGATTACCTGACGAATGTGCCGATTGGCGCGCATTACGGTTGGCCGTGGATCTATTACGGCGAGAATGTCGATCGCCGGGTCGAACATCCGCGCCCGCGATTTTTGATCGAATACACCCGCAACCCCGAATTTGCTCTTGGGCCCCATGTCGCGGCCCTTGGTCTGGTCTTCACCGCCGAGGGTCATCTGATGGGAGAGGAGATGGCGAGCGGCGCTTTCATCGCACGCCACGGATCGTGGAATCGCAAGCCGCCTTCGGGATATGACGTGGTCTATGTCGCGTTCAACGAATTTGGAAAGCCGGTTGGGCTGCCCGTCCCCGTCCTCACCGGTTTCCTCAACGAAGATGGCACCACCAAGGGGCGGCCAACTTGGGTTGAGTGGGCGGGAGATGGTTCGCTGCTGGTCTCGGATGACACGGCTGGGATCATCTGGCGCACCTATGCGCCCGATGCAGCGCCCGGTGGCGGGATCGACCGCTTGACCGGCGAGCCTTTGCCTCCGCGCAGTGATCTGGTCGACCCTCGCGCAAGCTTTGAGGCAGACTATCTGCGCCAACAGGCGTCAGAGTAAGGCTTTAGAGCGAAAGTCCCGCGCGTCCTGCCAACTCACAGGCGAACTGATAGGCTGTGCGACCTGATCGGTTGCCGCGCGCAATCGCCCAAGCGAGCGCTTCTTCCTCGTTGAACTCGAGGTTGAGCGGCTCGGCGTAGGCTGAGAGAATGTCGAGATAGGTCTCACGGTCGCAAGGGTGGAAGCCCAGCGTCAGTCCGAACCGATCTGCCAACGCGAGCGCGTTGTCGCGTTCATCACGATCATGCAAAGGCTCGTTTTCTTGGCTCTCTCTTGCGACAATGGCGCGACGGTTAGACGTCACAGCGAGGCGGATATGCGAAGGCCGCGCGACAACCGACCCATCGAGCAGGCTCCTGAGGGCGAGCATGTCCTGCGTCTCGCTCGCGTCAAAGGCGAGATCATCAAAGAACAGCAGAAAAGCGCGGTTGATGGTCGCAAGCTCTGCGATCAGGTCGGGAAAGCTTGAGGCGGCGCCGGCGGCGATTTGCACAAGAGCAAGGCTATTGGGCCTCTCCCTTTGCAGATCCTGCACCGCAGCCCGCACCAGCGCCGACTTTCCCATCCCGCGCGCACCCCAGAGCAGCATATCGTGGGCAGCCGCGCCGCCAGCAAGGCGCGACACGTTTTCGCTAGCAGCCTGTTTCTGGGCATCAATTCCACGCAAAGTGGCAAGGGGAGTGGTGTCCAGCTTCGCAATTGCGCGCGCCTCTCCGCCATGCCAGACATAGGCTGGATGGGCAGTCCAATCGACTTGCTTGGGCGCGGGTGGCGCTAGACGTTCAAGCGCCTCTGCAATTCGCAGGAGAGGGTCTTGTCCCTCACTCACCCAGCGAGCCGATCCGAGGGAAGGGAGTAAAGCAGTTCTGAGCCTGCAATTGCGCTCGCCTTGAGGCCCGACGCCTCCGGTACGATCCGGTCGAGGAAGAAGCGTGCAGATACCGGCTTTGTCTCAGCGAGTGCGGGTGCCTCCCCTGCCGCCACAGCCTGCGCTTGGCGCATCATCTGCCACCCGGCGACTACCACTGCCGCCATGGTGCAGAAGGGCACGCTTCCCGCCAGACGGTCATCGAGGCTCGCCTCGTCACGCATCCAGCGCGCGATCCCGGCACAATCCTGCGCCAGCCCAGCGAGGCCAGCTTCATCCGCAGCTTCACGCGCAATTTCTTCGAACAGGGCAATCATCGCATCGCCCCCCTCTAGCCCCAGCTTGCGGGTCACAAGGTCGGCGGCCTGAATACCGTTGGTGCCTTCGTAGATCGGAGCAATCCGCGCATCGCGCCAATGCTGGGCCGCGCCGGTTTCTTCGACGAAGCCCATCCCGCCATGGACCTGCACGCCGATCCCGGCGACTTCAACGCCGACATCGGTGCCCCAGGCCTTGAGCAGCGGGACGAGGATCTCCGCACGGGTCTTCGCCTCTGCATCGCCAATGGTCCCACGATCCACTTGGCCAGCGCAATAATAGAGCAGCGCCCGCGCGCCCTCTGTCAGCGCCTTCATCCGCCACAGCATCCGGCGGACGTCGGGATGTTCGATAATCGCAACCGGGTTCTTGTCAGGAGAGCCAGCCCGAGCTGATTGCACACGGTCCATCGCATAGGCCATCGCCTGCTGCGTTGCGCGCTCGGCAATTTGCGTGCCTTGGTTGCCGACATTGATCCGCGCATTGTTCATCATCGTGAACATTGCCGCGAGCCCGCGATTTTCTGCGCCCACCAGCTCGCCAATACACTCGTCATTGTCGCCATAGCTCATGACGCAGGTGGGCGACGCGTGAATGCCAAGCTTATGCTCGAGACTGACAGGCCGCAGGTCGTTGTGGGGGCCGAGCGAACCGTCTGCGTTTACATGATACTTTGGCACCACAAACAGTGAGATCCCGCGCGAACCCTCTGGCGCATCAGGCAACCGCGCGAGGACAAGGTGGATGATATTCTCCGCCAGAGTGTGATCGCCCCAAGTGATGTAGATCTTCTGGCCGGCAATCTTGAACTTGCCAGCATGCTCACCCTCTGTGATCGGCTCGGCAGTGGAGCGCAGGGCGCCAACATCGCTGCCCGCGGCCGGTTCGGTTAGGTTCATCGTGCCCGACCACTTTCCGCTAACCAGATTTGGGAGATACATCGCCTGCTGCTGCTCGCTTCCGTGGTGGGCAAGCGCCTCGATCGCGCCGACCGACAGCATCGGCAGCAGCGAGAAGGCCATGTTCGCAGAGCCGAGATTCTCCAGCACGTTGCAAGCGAGAGTGAAGGGCAGGCCCTGTCCGCCGTGGCTCTCAGGGCTCGCAATCGCGTTCCAACCTTGCTCGACATAGCCTTGGTAGGCCTCCGCAAAACCGGCCGGCAGGCGGACAACGCCGTTTTCGAGCTTCGCACCCTCCAGATCGCCCACTCGGTTGAGCGGTGCGAATTCTCCAGCGGCGAATTGCCCGACCCCTTCAACGATTGCTTCGACCAGATCGGCTTCCGCATGGGCGAAAGCTTCGCTTTGGGCTAGCTCTTCGATCCCGGCATTCACGCGGATAGCGAGCAATTGGTCCTGGGTGGGCGGCGTAAAGGGTGTCACGGTGTTCGATCCTCTCTGAGCGCGCAAAGGCGCTTGGCAAGTTGCCCCGTCAGATATAGCGCGCAGGCATGACCGGCAAGAACGTTACGGAACCGCTCACTCCAGACGAGCAGGGAATCGCGCGAGCGGCTGGGGCTCTGCGGAGTGGAGAGCTTGTCGCGGTGCCGACAGAGACGGTCTATGGCCTCGCCGCGCGCGCTGACTGTGCGCAAGCGGTTGCCAAGATATACGCGGCCAAAGGGCGGCCGGATTTCAATCCGCTGATCGTCCATGTGCGCGATCTGGCGCAGGCTGAGACGATTGCAAATTTTGACGAGCGCGCGCGCGATTTGGCCGAGCGATTCTGGCCGGGGCCGCTGACATTGGTTTTACCTTTGAGGCAGGATGCGCCGATTGCGCCTGCTGTTACAGCGGGTTTGGCGACCATTGCTCTGCGTCAACCCGCTCATCGCGTGATGCAGGCAGTGTTGGCGGAGGTCGGACTTCCACTCGCTGCCCCGTCCGCCAATCGCAGCGAGCATATTAGCCCGACGCGGGCCGACCACGTCGCAAGCTCACTCGGCGAGAAATGTCCTTTGATGCTTGATGGAGGAGCTAGCGAAAATGGCCTTGAGTCCACGATTGTGGCGCTGAGGTCCGAGGGTGGATGGTCACTTCTTCGTCCAGGACCGATCACGGCGGAGCAATTGGATGCGGTGCTTGGGCCTTCGCAATCCTCCGAGACTCGGAAGATCGAAGCTCCGGGCCAGTTGGCGCGGCATTATTCGCCCGGCAAGCCGATGCGCTTGGACGCAGACGAAGTTGCGCAAGACGAATTCCTTATCGGGTTTGGAGCGATTGAGGGTGACTGCAATCTGTCGCCCTCAGGCGATCTGAACGAGGCAGCCGCGCGGCTCTACGATTGCTTGCATAAGGCGTCGGCCTCTTCTAAATCCAAGATTGCCGTTGCCACCATCCCTGATGGCGATGTTGGACGAGCAATCAACGACCGATTGCGTAGGGCGGCCGCCAGCTAGCTATTCCGGTCTGGGATAGAGCAGCTCGTCGATTTCATACCGGATTTCGCGCGCTTCTTCGCAGGCACTGCTCTTGCCATCCTCGCAGCGTTCCTCTTGCCGTTCGAGCTCGCGTTGAAGACGGCCTAGGCGCTCTTCCCGCTCACGCATTTCGCGCCCGCGTTGCTCATCGGCTTCCGATTGGCTGGTCGTGGCGAGGTCCACCGCCTTGGCTCCAACACGCACCGGAGCTGTCACGACGTCCGCCGCAGCTCGGACAAGGCAACCCGATAGGGCAAGCGACATGACCAACAGGCCGGCAAGAGAAAAGGCGCGCATGAACCACAGCATGCGCGCCTTTTCCTCAATTGCAAGTCGTGGATTGCCCGAAGGGTGTTTACTCAGCCTCAGTTGCGACAGGCTCTTCCGCCTGCCTGCAGGTGAGCGAGCCCGAACCCGAAGTGTCGCTTGTGCAGGTCGCTGAGCCAGTGACGGTCATTCTCCCTGCGCCGGAGATGTCCGCATCGACGATGCCGTTCGAGAATAGAGCCACGCTGGAAGAGCCGGAAAGATCCGCCTTCACATCGTCCGCCAAAAGCTCACTCATCCGCGCGGAGCTTGAGCCGGACATGTTGATCACAACTCGTTCGATCGCTCCGGCAACCGTGGCAGTGCTTGAACCAGACATATCGAGATCAAGCCGGTCTGCCTTCAAAGTCGCAACAGAGAGCGAGCTCGCCCCAGACATATCGATGTCTGCTTGGCTCGCCATCACCTCGCTTTCAATTCGCGCGCTCCCCGATACGCTCAAAGCGGAGGGAGCAGGCATAGTGATGCGGACGATTGCATTACCATCGCCGTCATAGACCTCCCGGTCCCGCGCGATGCTGAGAGTGCCGCCTGAACGATCAAAGCGCAGCGCATCCTGTGCCTCTTCGTCGCCATCAAGAGTCATGCTGAACGTTTCGCCATCAGTGATGATGACAGTGTCCGACCCGCTGAGAGAAATTTCTTCCGGAGCATCGGCGCTCTGGTCGAACTCGCTAAAGGCGACGCCATCGACATCATCCCAATCGACAGAGAAGGAGCAGCCTGCAAGGCCCACTCCCATCGACAGCGCTGCGATTGGCATGGCGCGTTTAGCCAAAGATGCGATCATGATATCCCTCCACTGAAAATGTGTATTGCCCATGTAATACACCAGCGCGGCGGGTTCAAGCGCGCGATTTTCAGGGCAAACAAAAAGGCCGCCTCGTGCGAGAGGCGGCCTTTTCGAATTTCGACGGTTTGGAACGCGACTTATTTGTCGTCTTCGTCGTTGTCGTAATATTGCGGAGCGTGTTCGCGCAGAACTTCGAGGATCTTTTCCAGAGCAGTCGGCTCGTCAGTTTCTTCCATTGCAGCCAACTCTCGGGCCAGGCGGCTGGAGGCGGCTTCGAAAATTTGCCGCTCGGAATAGCTCTGCTCGGGCTGATCGTCTGGACGGAAGAGGTCGCGGGTCACTTCAGCGATGAGGACGATCTCACCGGAATTGATCTTCGCTTCATATTCCTGCGCACGGCGCGACCACATGGTGCGCTTCACTTTGGGTTTGCCTTTGAGCGTTTCCATCGCCTCTTTGAGGGTCTTGTCGCTGGACAGCTTGCGCATGCCGATTGATTCGACCTTGTTGATGGGAACGCGGAGCGTCATGCGCTCTTTCTCGAACCGAAGAACATAGAGCTCAAGCTGCATGCCAGCGATCTCTTCATTCTGGATTTCGGTCACACGGCCGACACCGTGCTTGGGATAGACAACATAATCACCAACGGTGAAGGCGGTCGCATTGCTTGCCATGCGTAGTCCTTTCTTGTGGCCTCAAAAGCGCATGAAAAACGGACAAAATCCCTTGCGGTCCTTGCGCTTTTCGAGAAAGCCAAGGGCCGTTCGGTTTGTCATCCGATATCGTGCTGCTGTGTGGTGGCCTTCCTAATTATCCGTACCAGCGCAGGTGTGATGTTTCATTCTGACTGCGTGGCTCGCATATTATATAACACAACCGCAACAAAATTGCGAGTCTATGCTTTGGAGTGCTGGCAGGGGTGTGTTGCGGGCGTCCTTGGACCGGATAGCTGAGCCAGTCTTTAGTCGCCTTCGCCGGGCTCCGGGCTGAAGTACTTTTCAAACTTGCCCTTCACATCCTTGTGATCGTCCGCGTCGGCGGGGGGATCTTTTTGGCCAGTGATATTGGGCCACTCGGCGGAGAATTTGGTGTTGAGCTCCAGCCACTTCTCCAGTCCGTCTTCGGTATCAGGCAGGATGGCTTCTGCGGGGCATTCGGGCTCGCACACACCGCAATCGATGCATTCGCTGGGATTGATGACCAGCATGTTCTCACCTTCATAGAAACAGTCGACCGGACACACTTCGACGCAGTCGGTGTATTTGCATTTGATGCAGTCTTCGGTGACGACATAGGTCATGGGCGAGAATCTCGGCAATTGAAGAGGTAAACTAAGCGCGCCTGCTATGGCGATTTCGACCCTTGGGTCAAGCCGGTAGTGTCAATCCGGATGTACAGATTTTCTTTGCGCATAGGTGTCTTAGCCTATGCGGCTCCAAGAGGACGCTGCGTCAGCGGCGCTCAATCGACGCGCAGGCAAGCGCTCTATCCGTGCCACGCAAACCTCGCCCCGAAAGGCGAGCGTGAGGACGTCTCCGACGCCGATATCGTGGCTTACCTTGGTCACGCGCTGGGAATTGAGGCGCATGCGCCCGCTTTCGATCATCGCGCGAGCCATGGAGCGGGTGCGGGCAAAGCGTAAGAAAACCAGCAGCTGATCAAGCCGCATCGTCTCTCTTTGCTCTGCCTGTGCACTCATCCGGTCGGCTCAGCTCCCCAGCAAATCGGCGAGGCCATCAAATGCACCGCGCGCCCGGGCTGGACCGGTATCGACTTTGCGTTCGGGGCGGCGGTTCTGGCCCTTGCCGCGTCCTGGCTTTGCACCCTTGGCGCCCTTAGGTCCTTTGCCCCGCTGCCTATCTGCTTTTTGGCCATCGCCTTTTTGCGGTTTGCGGCGATTGTCGCGCCTTTGTTCACCGCTTCGCTTGGGCCTCCAGAGCCAAGTGTCAGGAGCTGCTGGGCCGAACGCACCCTCGGCCAGAGCCGGCGCGCGCTGCAAACGAAAGCCCGCACTGCCGAGCAGACGTTCCGCATTCTCATCCTCAAGCCCGATAGAGATCGGCAGGGCGAGGTCGATCCGGAAGCGTGTGTTGCGCGCCTTGGGGTCCTTCTCACCGGCTTTGGCGCGCGCTTCAAACGCGGCGCGCACGATTTTCTCGGCCAGATCGACCCGGATGAGCTGTTTGCCCGCGAGCCTGTAGCCGGCAGGGATCGCGCCGCTTTCCGGCACCACGGGTAGCATCGCTTCTTGCAAGGGTCGCGTGTCGAGGCCGAGCTTGTGCAGCAATTGCCGCGGGGCGGGCTTCAACAGGTCCCGCGCAAAGATGTCGAGCGCTCCAAAGGTTACGCCAAGCTTGCGCAGGAAAGGCCGCATTTCCTTGGGTAGATGTTCGAGACCTGCCTTGTCGCGCCCGATCACCCCGCGAGCGTCGATCAGCGTGACAAGCAGGGCGCGCGCCTGGCTCCCGGCCTCAGGGTCGTTCGCGGCCTCCGCCATTTTGCGAAGCGGCGTGAGCGGTTCGAGCTGCCCGGCGAGCCAAGCGCCTAGACCCTCTTCCAGCTTTGTCTTGGCCGCCTCGGGCAAAGCGGAAATTTCGCGTGGGAAGGTAAGGCGTGGGGCTGAGAAATCGTCCGGCACTTCGATGGTTGCAAGCGCACGGCTCATCCAGTGAATCTCGCCCTTCTCGAGCGTAAGATCATCCATCCCGGCGGCGAGCAGCTGATCGACGCGCTGCGACAGGATGCCCGGCAGCGCCTTCTCTCCGGCAGAGAGCAGCATCTTGCGGTCGGCGAGGCCGGTGTCGGGATCGACCGAGAAACGGAATCCATCGAGCCGCCCAATTGTCTCTCCTTCGACGCTGACACGCCCATCGGGCTCCAGCGTTACGGGCAGAGAGCTGCCATCCTGTCCCAAAGACTTCATCAAAATTGCCGTCCTCCGATTGACGAACCGTTCTGTTAGCCGCGCGTGGAGCGCGTCCGATAGTTTTGCCTCGACCGCACGGGCACGCGCCGCCATCTCATCGCGGGCGAGCACCCAGTCGGGCCGTTGGCAGATATAGGCCCAGGATCGGATCGCGGCTATCCTTCCCTGCAATGTGTCGATATCGCCTTGCGTGCGGTCGAGTTCCGCGATGCGCGCCGCCACGAAGTCCGCCCCGATATAGTCGGAACGCAAATCCTGCCACAACCGCGCGACAAAGCGGGCGTGGGGGTCGACTCCCAATTGGCGGAAATCGGGGAGCGAGCAGACCTCCCAGAAACGCCGAACATTGGCCGCACCGCGCACATCTTCCCCCAAAGGCTCACCCGCCAACCGTTTGAGCACGGCGAGGTCGATCGCCTGCGGGGCTGCGCGCAAGGTTTCGTCCTGCGGACGTGCTTCAAGGTCTCCGATCAGTACATCGAGCGTGTCGAAACGCGGCTCAGCCTCACGCCAATACAATTTGGTGAGGGGCGCGAACAGGTGCTCCTCGATTGCGTAGATCTCTTCCTCAGTAAACTCGAGCGGCGCGCCTGTTCGACTGCCTCCTCCCGCAAGCGTCCCGAAGGAACCATCGCGCTGATGCCGCCCCGCGCGGCCTGCGATTTGCGCCATCTCGGCAGGGAAGAGCCTGCGCTTGCGCCGCCCATCGAATTTAGAGAGAGCTGCGAAGGCCACATGGTTGAGATCAAGATTGAGCCCCATGCCAATCGCATCGGTGGCGACGATATAGTCGACCTCTCCATTCTGGAACAGCTCGACTTGCTTGTTGCGGGTCTCGGGAGAAAGTGCGCCCATCACAACGGCCGCGCCCCCTCGGAATCGCCGCAGAGCCTCGGCCATGGCGTAGACCTGCTCGGTCGAGAAGGCGACGACGGCGCTGCGCGGGGGCAGGCGAGAGAGTTTCGCGCTGCCGGCGTGGGTCAGCGTCGAAAAACGGGGCCGTTCGACCATCTCGGCGCGCGGGATCAATTTGCGCACGATCGGCTCAAGCGTCGCAGAGCCGAGGATCATCGTTTCCTCGCGCCCGCGTGCATTCAGCAGCCGGTCGGTGAAGATATGCCCGCGTTCCGGGTCCGCTCCGATCTGCGCTTCGTCGATGGCAACGAAGGCATGACGTCCGTTTGCGCCCGCGCCAAGCCGATCCATCGCCTCTGCGGTGCAGCAGAAATACCGCGCATCCTTGGGCTCAATCCGCTCTTCACCTGTGATGAGAGCAACCTGCGCATCACCCTTGATCGCGCGCACCCGGTCATAGACTTCGCGCGCCAGCAGCCGCAGCGGGAAGCCCATCATGCCCGAGGAATGCGCGCACATCCGCTCAATCGCGAGATGCGTCTTGCCGGTATTGGTTGGCCCAAGCACCGCTTTGACGCGGCCTTCTTCATAGGATCGGTTGGCGTGGGAGGGGATCACAGGGCACACTTTGGCAGGCGCGGCCTGATGGGGCAATTAACTCAAGGGTCGCTCGTCCACAGACATGGTTTGGTCGCGGCTCTCTCTGGGACAGTCACCTTATCGCACTCAGGAGTCGATTGGACGTTTCTTAAGTGGACATTTACCTTGATTGGGCATCGAAAAAAGGCAGAGGGGAAATGGACAAAGGGCCATCCCGCTTTCCGCGGGCCCATGCGCCACTGACAATTGGAAGAGCCAAAAGGTTGGATAACGCACGCGACATCTCTGACGGCGAACCGGATCGCCCAAAGGATTCTGGAGCGGATTCGAGTCCCGATACGCCCGGTGATCCTGTTGAGGGCGGACGCGAACTTGCTCGCGTCGCCTCCAGCCGATGCAGCGATGGGATCGACCATGAGACAGCGCGTGAACTTGCCCCGTACTTCCAAAAGTCAAAGAAACTCGCTGAGCCGTCCGGCACTCAGAAAGCCAAACGTCAGGTTCTCGCCCGAGTGCGCGGCTGGGGTGAACGTTATGACGCATGGCGGTTGAGGACGGGCGAGCGGCTTTCCAGCCTTGATCTGGCTCCTGACCTTGCCGAAGATATTGGCAGTCGCCGTTGGTTTCGGGGTGTGGCGACGATGCTGGTTCTGGGCGCGGTGGCGCTAGCGCTTGTCCCGAGTTTCAGCTCTCTCGAAGCGCGTGCAGCCATGCCCGATGACCCCGCAATCCATGATGAATTGCGCAGTCAGGCGATCATGCCACTGGCACTTGGCGCAGATAGCGGTAGGCGGATGGGCCCGACGCAGGCGGTCACTCCGCTCGAAAACATTCCCGAACGCCCGCAAATTGCGCTGGTGGCGACGCTGGCGGCGGGCGACAGTTTTTCGAGCACTCTGCGGCGCGCGGGCGTCTCGGCGGTCGATATTGGGCGGGTGAGCGCTCTCATCGGCGGCGCTATGCCTTTAGCGGAAATCGATCCAGGCACGCAGTTCGACATCATATTGGGTCGCCGGAGCGGGGAGGGCGCAGAGCGTCCGCTTGATGCGCTCAAATTCCGGGCTCGGTTCGATCTTGAGCTGGAGATTGCGCGGGAGGGTTCCGATGAAGCCACCGGGCAAGGTGGAGCGCTCTCGCTCGCTCGCAACGTGATCCGCGTCGACGACACGCCTTTGCGGGTGCGCGGCAAGGTCGGCACCAGCCTTTACCGCTCGATGCGCGCAGCGGGTGTTCCGGCGAGCGCTGTTCAGGATTATCTGCGTACCCTGGGCGGGCATATGGATATGAACCGCGAAGTCCGCTCTTCCGACGATTTTGACATCATCATCGCCTATCGCCGTGCCGCAACCGGAGAGCGGCAGGCGGGCAAGCTTCTCTATGCCGGGATTGATCGCGGCGGAGAGCCCAAGGTGCAATTGATGCGTTGGGCCGGTGGGGGAGGCGGTGAAGAACGCTTTTACGAAGCCTCTGGCGTGGGCGAGCAACGCCGCGGGCTGATGGCGCCGGTCCCCGGCCCGATTTCCTCGCGCTATGGCATGCGGCGCCACCCAATCCTTGGCTATCGCCGGATGCATGCGGGTGTTGATTACCGTGCGCGGTCGGGCACGCCGATTGTTGCTGTTACAGATGGGCGCGTGCAGTCGGCGGGCCGTGCAGGTGGTTGCGGGCTGACCGTCCGGCTCGACCATGGTGGGGGCCTCGCAACTCGCTACTGCCATATGAGCCGGATGGCCGTGCGCGCCGGGCAAAGCGTCAAACGTGGGCAGGTGATCGGCTATGTCGGATCGACCGGCCTTTCGACGGGGCCGCATCTCCACTACGAAATGTATCGCGGTAATCGCCACATCAACCCGCTGAGCGTCGATTACGTCACCCGCGCGGTTCTTAGTGGGACGGAGCTGCTCGATTTCCGCCGTCAGCTGCTTGAGCTGCGCGAGATTGCGCCGGGCGCAGCGTTGGAGGACCTCGCTCCGCTAGTCGACGAGGTTGAGGAGCCTGAGCGCGAGATTGAGAAGATCGACGCGACCCCGATTGAGCTCTGATCTTCAAGCGCATTGATCAGCGCTCCGAATTCCGGCAAGCCTGCCTCTCATGACCGGAAGCTATCCCAACACCCGCCTACGCCGCACGCGCGCGACCGGCTGGAGCCGCGCGCTCCACCGCGAAACACAGATTACACCTGCGGACCTCATCTGGCCGCTTTTTGTGACTGAAGGAGAGGGAGTTGAGGTACCTATCGCCTCGCTCCCCGGCGTCTCACGCTGGTCGGTCGACGGGATCGTAGCGCGCGCGAATGAGGCGGTGGAGCTGGGCATCCCAGTGGTTGCCCTGTTCCCTAACACACAGCCAGAGCGTCGCTCTGAAGATGGGAAAGAGGCGCACAATCCTGACAATCTGATGTGCCGTGCTATCCGCGCCATCAAGGAAGCGTGCGGCGATGGCATCGGCGTGCTGACCGACGTCGCGCTCGACCCATACACCAGCCATGGGCAGGACGGGCTGCTCGACGAACGTGGATACGTGACCAACGATGCGACCGTCTCGGCGCTTGTCGATCAGGCGATCAATCAGGCCGAAGCGGGTGCGGATATCATCGCCCCTTCGGACATGATGGATGGCCGCATTCACGCGATCCGCATGGCGCTGGAGATGGGCGAGCATCACAACGTCCAGATCATGAGCTATGCCGCCAAATACGCCTCTGCATTCTACGGCCCATTCCGCGATGCCGTCGGGTCGGGCGGATTGCTCAAAGGTGACAAGAAGACATACCAGATGGATCCGGCCAACACGGATGAGGCCCTGCGCGAGGTCGCTCTCGACATCTCTGAAGGCGCGGACAGCGTGATGGTCAAGCCAGGTCTGCCCTATCTCGACATCGTGCGCCGGGTCTCCGACGAGTTCGACGTGCCGACCTTTGCGTACCAAGTGAGCGGCGAATACGCGATGATAGAGGCGGCTGCTGCAGCCGGTGCAGGCGACCGTGAGGCACTGGTGCTCGAAACTCTGATGTCGTTCAAGAGGGCGGGTGCGTCAGGAGTGCTGACCTACCACGCGCCTTTGGCGGCTCGCCTAATGAATGGCTGATTTCCGGCACGAGACGCAGCGGCTGATCCTGCGCGATTGGCGGGAAGAAGACTGGCGCGAATTCTGGCGCACCACCAACACGCCAGCCGTCATGCGCTGGCTGGGCGGAGTGGTGGATGCTGAGGGTCAGGCCAAAGCGCAAGAACGGCTGCTGTCTTATAGGCGCGACCATGGCCACACATTTTGGGCGATTGAACGGAAGTCCGATGACGCGGTGATTGGCTTTTGTGGACTCAAGCGGAGCAATCAGGCGGGTGGTCCGATTGGCATGATGGAGGTCGGCTGGCGCCTGCGCGAAGATGCTTGGGGGAAGGGCTATGCCAAGGAAGCGGCTGCCGCCTCCCTCGACCTGGCCTTTACTCAATTTGATGCGGATGAAGTGATTGCCCTGACGGTTGATGGCAACGCTGCAAGTTGGGGGTTGATGAAGCGGCTGGGGATGCAGCGGCGCGAGGATCTCGACTTTGCCAATGGTGACTTTGATCCAGAAAACCCCGTCATTATCGTCTATTCGCTGGCGAAGACCGATTGGGAGAATGCAAATTGACTGACTTGGACGACATCCAGGCACGGCACCCCGGTGCCAACATCATCTCCATCCACGGCAAGACGCCCAAGATTCATGAGAGCGCCTTTATCGCTCCTGGCTCGACGATCATTGGCGATGTCGAAATTGGAGCGGGCTCTTCGATCTGGTACAATTGTGTGTTGCGTGCTGACGTCTTCACGATCCGCATCGGCGAGCGGACCAATGTGCAAGATGGCAGTGTTCTGCATTGTGACCCGCCGCGACCCGATGATCCTGATGGCTGCCCGCTGGTGATCGGCAACGATGTGCTGATCGGACACATGGCGATGGTCCATGGTTGCACGATTGCGGATCGCGGCTTTGTTGGCCTCGGCGCAATTGTGATGAACAAGGCGGTGATCGGCTCGGACGCGATGCTCGCCGCCGGAGCCATGCTGACCGAGCGCAAGGTGATGGGCGAGCGTGAGCTGTGGGCGGGGCGGCCTGCGAGAAAGCTCAAAGACCTCTCCGACGCCGCGATCATGGGCATGAAAATGGGCACGGCGCACTATGCGGAAAATGCGAAGCACCATGCTAAAGCGGTGATCGAAGCGATGGGAGAGGGATGAGATGACGCTGAATTACATCACACTCGGGTCCAATGATCTGGAAAAGTCGAAAGCCTATTACGGCCCCGTCATGGACGCCTTGGGCGGCAATTTGGAGGCCGATTACGAAGGCATGACCTTCGGCTACAAGCTGCCTGATGGCTTCATGATTTGGGTGACAAAGCCGCAGAATGGCGAAGGGGCTGCATGCGGTAACGGCCATACGGCTGGCCTCTATGCCTCTTCAACCGATGCGGTTGATGCAGCTCATGCAGCCGCGCTTGCCAATGGCGGGAGCGACGAAGGGGCCCCTGGACCGCGCCCGCTTTATGGTCCGGAATTCTACGGCGCCTATGCCCGCGATCCGGACGGCAACAAGATGAGCTTTGTGACCTATGTGAAGGCGGATTCTTAACCCTGCCCTTTGGTCATGTAGGCGAACATGTGCGGGATGAAGTCTGCTTTGCCCAGTTCGACGCCTTTCATCCTCAAAATTGCGTAAGCGATGGAGAGGTGGAAATAGAAGTTGGGTAGAGAGAATTCGCGGATATAGGCCTCGTTCGTCATTGCGAAGTGATACGCGCCGTCGCCAATGGAAAATTCCATTTGCGCCTCCGGATCGGGCAGAGCGCTAGAATCGATGCCTGCGAGCAGCGTATCGGTCGCAGCAATGATCGCCTTGGCTTCATCGAAGCTTGCTGGGCTTTCGTCGCTGGATGTGAAATCCCCCGCGCCGAGCCGCGCCATCGCCTCTCCCGGAATGTTGGCGACAAAGCGGATTTGCGTGCTCAGCGGGTGCATATCTTCGGCAAGCTTTGCGTGGAGCAGTGCCTGCCCTTCGGAATGGGCCTCCGCCTTAGCGATGAGGCCCAGCATCGTTTTTAGGCGTGAGCGATAGGTGGCGATTGTGGTGTCGTAAAAAGTCATGACGCGACCTTAGCCGCTCGCGCCATCGGAGCAACTCAATCCCTGATCAGCGCCCGCAGACTTTCGATCCGGTCCGCTTCATGCACTGGCTTGTCCCAACGGATACGGTGGATGCGCGGAAAGCGCATGGCGAGGCCGGACTTATGACGCTTAGAGGTGTGGACTGAGTCAAAAGCCACCTCGAACACCAGCGTCCGCTCTACCTCGCGCACCGGTCCAAAGCGGTTAAGCGTCGTCTGCCGCACCAGCCTATCGAGCTTTTTCAGCTCCGCATCGGTGAAGCCTGAATAGGCCTTACCGACCGGCAGCAATTCCGCTCCGCCGTCCGGATCGCCGTCCCAACAGCCGAACGTGTAGTCGGAGTAGAAGCTGGAACGTTTGCCTGACCCGCGTTGCGCATACATCAGCACGCAGTCGATCAATAGCGGGTCGCGTTTCCACTTGTACCACAGATGCGCCTTGCGGCCCGCGACATACGGACTGTCGCGGCGCTTGAGCATTAGTCCCTCGATCGCGTCTTCGCGCGCGCTTTCGCGGATGGCGGCGAGCCCGTCGAAATCCTTGGCTTCGACGAGCGCAGATATGTCGAAATGGCTTTCAGGCAGGCGCGGCATCAGCGCTTCCAACCGTGCGCGCCGCGCCTCCCAGCCAAGCTCACGCAGATCCTCGCCCTCGACGATTAGCGCATCGTAGAGACGGACGAAGGCAGGAGCTTCGGCGAGCATTTTCTTGCCCACCGTTTTGCGTCCGAGCCTCTGCTGGAGGGCATTGAAGCTGGCTGCCCCACCACTGTCTCCCCCCTGCACATTCCCGCGCACAAGAAGTTCGCCGTCAAGCACCGCATCCATCGGCAGCACGTCGAGCAATTCCGGAAAGGTCGCGGAGATATCGTCCCCGCTGCGGGAGTAGAGGCGGGTTTGGGGGTCGTCATCCTCCCCCGTCACGCGAACGAGCTGGATGCGAATGCCGTCCCACTTCCACTCAGCCGCATAGTCTTTGAGGTCGACTTTGGCGTCCTCCAGCGGATGCGCGAGCATGAAGGGGCGGAAGCGCGGGCGATTGGTAACGTCCGGAGGATGGCCGCCATCTGCGGCCCAGGCGAACAGTTCGGGGTAGGGCGCTTCGAGAGCGTGCCAATATTCCTCAACCTCCTCAACCGATACGTCGAAGGCCTGTGCGAAGGCGGTCTTCGCAAGCCGCGCGGACACTCCGATCCGCATTCCGCCAGTGGCGAGCTTGATCAGCGCAAAGCGGCCATTGGCATCGAGTTGGTCGAGCAGCTTGGGCAGTTCTTTGGGTGCGGTGTTGCGGTTGAGACTGGCGAGCGTGTCGACGATCTGCGCGACGCTCGGTGGATTATCGGAAATCTCCATTGGCTCAGGCCAAAGGAGGCTCGCAGTCTCCGCTGTGTCACCGACGAAATCGCGGCTCAGCGTCCAAAGCACCGGATCGACCCGATCCTTCATCAGGTTACGCACGGTGGAGCTCTTCACTGCAGGAAAGTCGAGCTCCCCCGTCAACGCCGCCAGCGCCCATCCGCGATCCGGGTCAGGCGTGGCGCGCAGATAGTCCGCGATCAGCGCCAGCTTGCGGTTGCGGCTGGTCGTGTAAACGAGCGTGTCGAGGAGTGTCGCGAAGGCCTTCACTCGTCCTCCTCCTCACGCCCGACCAAGGCCAGTGCCCGCGCGCGGCGTTGGTTTAGCTCACACCAGCGCAGCAGAGCCTCTTCGCGCCCATGGGTGATCCAGGTCTCTGCCGGGTTCACCTCGGCGATCGTCTGGGTCAGCTCATTCCAGTCGGCGTGGTCGGAGATGATGAGGGGCAACTCAACACCGCGTTGACGGGCTCTCCCTCGCACCCGCATCCAGCCGCTGGCCATGGCGGTGACAGGGTTGGGCAAGCGGCGCGACCAGCGGTCGTTCAGCGCGCTGGGTGGCGCAATGATGATAGCGCCTTCCATGTCGCTCTTTTCATGATCGCTGACGAGGCGTAATTCGCCGAGGTCGACGCCGTGCTCCGCATAGAGCCGGCACATCTTCTCCATGGCGCCGTGAAGATAGATCGGGTCTTTGTGCCCCGCCGCGCGCAGCTCTGCGATCACGCGCTGCGCTTTGCCCAGAGCATAGGCGCCGACCAGAACTGAGCCGCCCTCATTGGTTTCGAGCGCCGCAAGCAACTTCGCCATCTCGTCCGCAATCGGGGGATGCGCGAAGACGGGTAGGCCAAAAGTCGCCTCGGTGATGAAGATGTCGCAGGCGCGGGCTTTGAACGGGGTGCAGGTAGGGTCCGCGCGGCGCTTGTAGTCGCCGGTGATGATCACTCGTTCACCCGCATATTCGAGCAGAATCTGAGCGCTCCCCAAAACATGCCCAGCCGGAATAAAGGTTGCGTTGACCCCGCCCTCCAGCTTGATCGTCTCGCCATACGCCACCGGCACCGCGCCTTCGCGTGTGTTGTAGCGCAACTCCATAATCGCGAGCGTCGCAGGGGTCGCAATCGTCTCCCCATGCCCGCCTCGCGCGTGGTCAGCATGGCCGTGGGTAACGAGAGCCTTGGGCACCGCGCGTCCCGGATCAACCCAGCAGTTGGCAGGGACAATGTGAATGCCCCACGGTTCGGGATGGATCCAATTGGCAGAAAGCGCGGCGGCGGTTGTCATGCTCTAAATACGCGAAGGGCGCGAGAAGGTTGCCCAACTCGCGCCCTTTGCTTGTACCTTGAGGCGATCAGCTTTCCTTGTCGCTGCCCGACTCTTCGGGTTTTGTGTCGCCCTTCTTCGCAGGAGGTGCCTTCTTGGCTGCAGGCTTCTTGCGCACTGGTGCTTTCCGTTTTGGCTTGGTCTTTGGGGGCGCTGGGGTGAGTTCGAAGGAGGGCTTGCCATCCTTCATCGTCACCGACACCTCACCGCCATCTGCAAGCTTGCCGAACAGCAGCTCTTCAGCGAGCGGCTGCTTGATCTTGTCCTGGATCAGGCGGCCCATCGGGCGGGCACCGAACAGGCGGTCGTAGCCCTTGTCCGCCAGCCATGCACGCGCATCGCTGTCGAACTGGATATGGACGTTCTGCTCGGCCAGTTGGAGTTCAAGCTCAAGGATGAATTTGTCGACTACGCGCGCCACCGTGCTCTTGCCGAGATAGGCGAAGGGCACAATCGCATCCAAACGGTTGCGGAATTCCGGCGTGAACATTTTGTTCACCGCCTCGGTCCCGGCGTCTTCCTTCGACACGTCGCCAAAGCCGATACCGCTCTTTGCCATATCCGCTGCGCCCGCATTGGTCGTCATGATGAGGACCACGTTGCGGAAGTCGACGGTCTTGCCGTGATGGTCGGTCAGGCGACCATTATCCATCACCTGCAAGAGGATGTTGAAGAGGTCGGGGTGCGCCTTCTCGATCTCGTCAAGCAGCAGCACGCAATGCGGGTTCTGATCGACCGCATCAGTGAGCAGACCGCCCTGATCATAGCCGACATAGCCCGGAGGCGCACCGATCAGTCTGCTGACCGAGTGACGTTCCATATATTCGGACATGTCGAAGCGCTTCAGCTCGATCCCCATAATGCCGGAGAGCTGGCGGGCGACCTCTGTCTTGCCGACGCCGGTCGGGCCGGAAAACAGGAATGAGCCGATGGGCTTGTCCGGATCGCGCAGGCCTGCTCGGCTCAACTTCATAGCGGTGGCAAGGCGGGTAATCGCCTCATCCTGCCCGAAGACAACATGCTTCAGATCACGGTCGAGGTTTTCGAGCGCTTTCTTATCGTCCTTGCTAACCGATTTCGGCGGGATGCGCGCCATTGTCGCGATCACTGCCTCAATCTCGCGCGCAGTGATCTTCTTCTTGCGGCGGCTGGGCGGGACGAGCATCTGCATAGCACCCACTTCGTCGATCACGTCGATGGCTTTGTCGGGCAGCTTGCGATCATTGATGTAGCGCGCCGACAGTTCAACCGCAGTTTTGAGTGCGTCGGGCGTGTATTTCACACTGTGATGTTCTTCAAAGGCACTACGCAGACCTTTTAGGATCTTGATCGTATCCTCAATAGTGGGCTCGTTCACATCGATCTTCTGGAACCGGCGGAGCAGGGCGCGGTCCTTTTCGAAGTGGTTGCGGAACTCTTTGTAAGTGGTCGATCCGATGCAGCGGATCGAACCGTTGGATAGCGCAGGCTTTAGCAGGTTGGACGCATCCATCGCCCCGCCGCTGGTTGCGCCAGCGCCGATGACGGTGTGGATTTCGTCAATGAAGAGCACCGCATGCGGCATTCCTTCAAGCTCGGAGACGACCTGTTTGAGGCGCTCCTCAAAGTCTCCGCGATAGCGCGTGCCGGCAAGCAGCGCGCCCATATCGAGCGAATAGATCACCGCTTCGGACAGCACTTCGGGAACGTCGCCTTCGACGATCTTGCGCGCGAGCCCTTCCGCAATCGCAGTTTTCCCGACGCCGGGATCGCCGACATAGAGCGGGTTGTTCTTCGACCGGCGGCACAGGATCTGGACCGTCCGATCAACCTCAGGACCGCGCCCGATCAGCGGGTCGATCCGACCATCTTCGGCCTTCTTGTTGAGGTTGACGGTAAACTGGTCGAGTGCGGTTTCCTTCTTGGACCCGCCTTCTTTCGTGGTCTCCCCGCCCTCAGCAGCCGCTTCCTCATTACCTGAGGGCGCTTTTGATTCGAGTTGACGACCACCCTTGCCAATGCCGTGGCTGATATAGCTCACGGCATCCAGGCGGCTCATATCCTGTTGCTGGAGGAAATAGACCGCATAGGAATCGCGCTCAGAGAACAAAGCCACGAGAACATTCGCGCCCGTCACCGTGTCCTTGCCCGAGGACTGAACGTGTAAGATTGCGCGCTGGATCACTCGTTGGAAGCCAGCAGTCGGCTGCGGATCAGCGTCTTCTTCGGTCTTAAGTGATTGATATTCTTGATCAAGATACTGCTTCACCACTTCGCCAAGCTCTGCCAGATCCACACCACAGGCCGCCATTACCTGCGCGCCGTCTTCGTCGTCGATCAGCGCGAGGAGCAAATGCTCCAAAGTCGCATATTCGTGACGACGCTCCGACGCATGGGCGAGGGCGTTGTGCAGGGTCCGTTCGAGATTTTGGGCGAAACTGGGCATGTAGGCGTGTCTCTAGTTGAGGGCGAAAGGGGCTTCGGAAAAGGAAGCGGTGGGGGAAGTCGTAGCACTATATGGGAGGCGCATTGGCGATTGCGACTCCGAATTGGGCAGGATTATCTTCGTAAGCCTTATGGAAGTTACGCAGCGCCTCACGATTTGGAACCGCCAAACAAAGCATCGGCTGCGGCACGGTGGCTGGCAGCTTTGTTTTTGTGCGCTTTTACGCGTGTGATTTCAGTCTCTAAAAGGGCGATGCGTTCTTCCAACTCGTCTTGCGAATAAGGTGCCAGATCTTCGCTTGCGAGCCTGGTCGCAGCGTCTCCTTTCACGAGTGGGCGGTCATCGTCTTCCATCGGGCCTTCTTCCAATATGGGGTAGCATCCCGTTCAACCCGCTTGCTGTCAATGAGCAGGCTGGGTATTTGCAGATTAGCAGCTGTGCATAGTTGCAGAATCACATCGGGGCGGCCGGGGGCACTTACAATGGTTGAGGCGATAGCGCCTGTCATTCCTCAAACGATGCGAGCGATCAGCTTCGACGCGCCTGGTGGGCCGGAGGTCTTGAGTGCGGGCTCGTTCGCTGTGCCTAAGCCCGGGCCAGGCGATGTGCTCATCAAGGTCGCCTATGCCGGGGTCAATCGCCCGGACTGTGCGCAGCGTGCAGGGCTCTATCCGCCGCCACCAGGTGCATCGCCGTTGCTCGGGCTGGAAGTGGCTGGCGAAGTCGTGGCAGTCGGCAGCGAGGTCCCAGCTGAGATGCTGGGCGCGCGGGTCGCGGCGCTGACACCGGGCGGAGGCTATGCCGAGTTTTGTACCGCGCCCTGGCAGCATTGCCTGTCTGTCCCTGACAGCATGGACCTCAAATCCGCTGCGGCTCTACCAGAGACGCTCTTCACCGTATGGCACAATGTCTTCCAACGCGGGATGATCCGCGATGGCGAGCGGTTGTTGGTCCATGGAGGGACGAGCGGGATCGGCACGATGGCAATCATGCTCGCCAAAGCCTTCGATATCGAAGTGATCGTGACTTGCGGCGACCAAGCGAAGTGCGAAGCGGCACGGAAGCTCGGTGCGGATCTCGCCATCAATTACCGAGAGGCGGATTTTGTCGAGGCTGTAAAGACTCACACCGATGGGGCGGGAGTCAACGTCGTGCTCGATATGGTCGCCGGCGACTATGTGCCGCGCAACTTGCAATGCCTCGCCGAAGATGGTCGCCATGTGACTATTGCCGTTTTGGGCGGAGCGAAGGCGCAGCTTTTCATGCCGCTGATCATGATGAAGCGCCTGACCATGACCGGCTCAACCCTGCGCCCGCGTTCAGACGCGTTTAAAGCCGCGCTGGCGGATGAAATCGCGGAGAATGCCTGGCCGCTCTTTACGCAAGGGGAACTTGCTCCGGTTATGGACCAGACTTTCCCGCTAGCCGAGGCCGCCGCCGCTCATGCGCGCATGGAAGCGGGTGAGCATATCGGCAAGATCGTGCTGGAGGTTGCCGGGGACTAGGCTTGCGAAGTGGCTGAAATGCCCACTCCGTGCTGAATCCCTTGCCGAATGCCCCCCTTTCGCCTATTTGCTACCTCGCAACGGCCGCTCCGAAAGGGGCGGCCCTTCTATTTTGAACGCCTTTTCCCTTTGGAGATTCCCTCATGGCTACCAAGGACCAGCCCAAGCCGCTGATGCCGCATGCCACTGCCACCTGGCTGGTCGATCACACCGGCCTGTCCTTTGAACAGATTGCCGAGTTTTGCGGTCTGCATATCCTCGAAGTGCAGGCGATGGCCGACGATCTGGCGGGTAGCAAGTATACCGGCCGCGACCCGGTCCACGCTGGTGAGCTGACGCTGGAAGAGATCGCTCTGGGCGAAAAAGACGAAGAATACGCGCTCAAAATGCACAAGGCACCGGTCGAAGTGACCCGCACCAAGGGCCCGCGCTACACGCCGGTTTCGAAACGTCAGGACAAGCCCGACGGCATCGCCTGGGTTCTGCGCAACCATCCTGAGGTTTCGGACGCGCAGATCTCCAAGTTGATCGGAACGACACGCAACACGATCGGTGCGATCAAGGAGCGGACGCACTGGAACATCCAGAATATCCAACCCAAGGATCCTGTGACACTCGGCCTTTGCTCGCAGCGTGAGCTCGACGCGGTGGTGGCCAAAGCAGCCAAGCGCGCAGGGATCACCGAAGAGGCCGCGCCCGCTGAAGTCACCGATGGCCGCTCCGATAAGGAACGTCTGATCGACGAGCTGCGCGCTGAGCGTGAAGCTAATGCCAAGGCGGCTGCCGAAGCCGCGCAGGAAGCCGAGGCCGAAGCCTGGCTGGCTCAGAAGCGCGAAGCTGAAGCGGCTGGCGAAGTGATCGAAGAACCGACCTTCGGAGCCCCTGCTGAGGAGCCAACGCCAGAAGCTGTCGAAGAGCCGACAGCACCTGACGGCGATGAAGCGGCCGAGGAAAAGCCAGCCGAGTAAGTCGTTCGGTCAACCATATAGTCGAGAAGGGCGCCCTTTGCGGGCGCCCTTTTTAGTTTCTGGGTCAGATGCCTCGATAGGCTGCGGCCAAAAACCGTCGAAGCGGCCCCCGTTTCGCTTGTGCCTGAGAGCGCTTTCGCTATGCTTATTGACATGAGTGTAAATACGGTCGCCTCGCCATCCAGTCAGCCAGACTATCATCACCCCACGCCGTGGAACACGACGTTTGAGGCGATGAGTTTGCCAGCCATGTTTGCGCGAACCGTCGAAGACAATCCATCTGCGCCGTTTCTGCACTTCCTCGGGCGGACGTATTCTTATGGCGTGATGCATCGCGAGGCACTTCGGTTTGCGGCCGGTCTGCAGGCTCTCGGCATCAAGCCCGGCGACCGTGTTGGCCTGTTTCTTCCGAATGTGCCGATCTACGCCTCCGCCTATTACGGAGCGATGATGGCGGGCGCTGTGGTGGTGAACTTCTCGCCGCTTTACTCTGTCGAGGAACTGGCCTGGCAGGTCGGCGACAGTGGGACGCGGTTGCTGGTCACGCTCGACGTGCCTGAGCTATACGATACAGCGTCGAAGGTTCTCGCTTCCTCCGAGTTGGAAACCTTGGTGGTCGGCTCGCTCGCAGAGATGCTGCCTTGGTACAAGGGCCTTGCTCTGAAGCTCTTGAAGCGTAGCCAGATTGCCGATGTCTCATGGAGCCCGCATACTCTTGCGTGGAGCGATATTCTGCGAGAGCCTTCGGGCAATCTTCCCGGTGTGACCGCCGATGACCTCGCGCTCCTTCAATATACCGGTGGGACAACCGGACGACCTAAAGGCGCGATGCTCGGCCACAGCCAGCTGACGCAGAACGCGCAGCAAGTCGCGGCGATCAATTCCTTCGGCAATCCGCGCGGCGAAGTGTTCATGGGTGCGCTGCCTTTCTTCCACGTCTTTGCCAACACTGCGCTGCTGAACCACGCTGTCGCTTCGGGCGGAGCGATTGCGATGGTGCCGCGCTTTGATGCAGGGCAGGTGTTGAAGACGATTGAGAAACACAAGGCTACCGGCTTTCCCGGCGTGCCGACTATGTTTCAGGCGCTGCTCGATCATCCTGATCTCGCCAAGACCGATCTCTCCAGCCTTAAAGTCTGCATCTCTGGGGGTGCGCCTATGCCGGCCCCTGTCCATGCCAAGTTTGAGGAGGTCACCGGCGTCCGGCTGGTCGAGGGCTATGGCCTCACCGAGAGTTCAGGCGTGGTCTCGGTCAATCCTTACCAAGGCACCCGCAAACGCGGCACAATCGGCCAATTGGTGGCGGGGACGGAGATTGTTCTCCTCGACAAAGAGGACCCGACAAGCCTTGCGCCCGAGGGCGAACCGGGAGAGCTCGCGATCCATGGGCCGCAGATCATGCGCGGCTATTGGCAGCGGCCGGAAACCGATGCGGAGGTCTTTGCCGAGCGCGATGGCAAGCGTTACCTGCGCACCGGTGACGTCGCGCAGATGGATGAACACGGCTTTCTCTCCATCGTTGACCGGATCAAGGACATGATCAGCGTTGGCGGGTTCAAGGTCTTCCCTAGCGTGGTCGAGGACGTGGTGCTCCAGCACGAGGCTGTCAAAGAGGTGCTCGTGATCGGTGTGCCTGACGATTATCGCGGCGAAGTGCCACGTGCTTATGTGGTCCTGGAAGAGGGCGCTGATGCCGATGGCGAGAGCATCGCTCATTGGATAAACGAACGGATCGGCAAGCATGAACGGGTCGACCAAGTCGTCATCCGCGAGAGCTTGCCCAAGACGATAATCGGCAAACTCGACCGCAAGGCCCTGCGCGCCGAAGTCCTCTGAAGCTGCTTAGAGAGTTTGCGAAGATTAAAAGCGCCACGAACCGTGCGGGTCGCGGCGCTTTCTGTTTCTCAGCGAAACGTGTTGCCTACTTGGCGATCTCAAGCTTGGCTTGTGCATCATCTGCCGGCACACGCTTCACCGCTTCAGGAGCGGGTGCTTTTGCAGCGACAGGCTTAGCCGAGTTCGGAGCAAAGCGGCCATCCACTTGAGCACCCTGCTCAATCGTCAACGCGTCATAGTGCACGTCGCCCTGTATCTTGGCGCATTTGAGGATCACCAACTCTTTCGCAGTGATCGACCCTTTGACGCTGCCAGAAAGGCGAGCAGTATCTGCGACCACAGAGCCAGAAATCTCACTCGATTCGCCTTGGACGAGTGAGGCGCATTTGATGTCGCCATCGACCTTGCCGTCGATATGCAGGTCAACAGTGGCGCTGATGTCGCCGGTGATAGCGACGTCTGAACCGATGACCGAGAAGGTTGAGTTGCCGTTTGCCATGGATTTTCCTCGGGGTTTGGGGCTGGGGACCGTTGGCGGGGAAGCCTCAGGAGCCGCGGACTTCTTTGAGAACATCGGGGGCTGTCTCCAAAAAGGGCCGCGGGTTTACCGGACGACCGTTTATGCGCACTTCAAAGTGCAGGTGGGGGCCGGTTGAACGACCGGAATTGCCGAGCCCGGCGATGGTCTGGCCGGCTTCAACTTCGTCACCGACGACAACGTCAAAGCTGTGCAGGTGGGCGTAGCGCGTCATCACGCCATTGCCGTGCTCAACATCAATGGTGCGACCATAACCAGACTTCCACCCTACGGCCACAACTTTACCTGCAGCAGCGGAGTAGATCGGCGAGCCAATCGGGCCACCATAGTCAATACCGTTATGCATCGCGCTGCGCCCAGTGAACGGATCGCGGCGGAAACCATAGGGCGAAGTGACACGGCCGGTTGGGGTAGGCACAACTTGCGGCACCCCATCGAGCGCGGCTTCGAGTTGAGTCATCCGGGCAAGGCTCAGGCCCAGACGTTCAAATCGCGGATCAAGCGAACCGTCAGCAGAAGTTGCAAGCAATTGCAGCGGACCACCCATCGCAGCACTCTGCGCATCACGGGTTACACTACGCGGATCGAGGTTCAATGTCCGCAAAGCTTCTTCGGCCCGCCGAGCCCGCCAGTCAGCGTAGCGCGTCATGTTCTCGACATAGGCGAGCTGGCGCGCTTCGACCTCAGCCAGGCCGCGTGCCTGGGGGAACATCATACCGACCTGCTCCACCGTCTTGGCAGTTTCCTCCGAGCTGTCGGTCACATTGGTATCAACCGTCTGGATATCGGCAGGGAGCATTTCGGACATGGCATCGAGCACGTCCTGACGGGTCTGAAGATCCTCGACCACACGTTCAAGATCGCCGCCATAGGCCTGCAAGCGCTCTTCACTGTCAGCGATGCGGGCTTTTTCGTCCTGGAAGGATGCGAGACTCGCTTCGGCGGTGTATTTGTTCCACGCCATCACGCCCATCGATCCGGCCCAGCCGGTAGCCAGAAGGACCACAGCCAATGCTGCGCCTTTCTGCATCGCGGACGAGATCTTGATGAAACGCACCTGACCCTGAGAGCGCATGAAGAACTCGCGATCGGGAAACCAATCGCGCAACCTCTCACTCCATGAGCGTGTGCTCTTACTGTCTGACAAAACGGCCCCAAGGGTTTGTGTTTTAATTTGCAACGCTAGGTAGCGGGCAAGTCTAAAGGAATCGAATCCAGACCTACGTGTACCGGTTGAACGGAAAGCTTAGTGCGGTGAAGCGTTCAGCTGAGGGCAATCTTGGGGATGTCCCAGCTTGTGTCGGATGCATACAATTTAACCGATTGGTAAGACGGTGACCGATTCGAGCGTACTTTCCCGTAGGTGGCACCCCATATGATTCGCTGTTTGAAGCTCACTTGGCCGCCCATGCCGCCGCTGCTAAAGCGGCCGCAATGACGTCAACAAGCCCCGCCACGAAAGCAACAGAAACGCCTGAGCAATTGGTTGCCGATCTCGCCAAAGCGGCGCGGATGGCGCAACGCACGCTGGCTCGGATGACGAGCGGGGCGCGGGCTGAGGCGCTGAAATTGGCGGCAAACCGAGATCCGCGTAGATGCTGGAGTTATCCTTACTGAGAACGCGAAAGACCTTGAGGCAGGCCGCGCCCGGGGCCTGACGGCAGCCATGCTCGACCGCCTCTCGCTTGACAAGGCGCGGCTGGATTCGGTGGCTAGTGCGGTGGAGGCTGTGGCCAATCTCCGCGATCCCGTAGGTGAGATCATTGATCAATCAGAGCGGCCCAACGGCCTCAGAATGTCGCGCATTCGCGTCCCGATTGGGATCATTGGGATCATCTACGAAAGCCGCCCAAACGTGACCGCCGATGCCGCAGCTCTATGCGTCCGATCCGGCAATGCGGCACTCCTACGCGGTGGAAGTGAGGCGGTGCATTCAAACCGCGCAATCCACGCTAGTCTGGCCAGAGGCCTGGTCGAAGGCGGTGTGCCCGCTGAGGTGGTGCAGCTGGTGCCCACCCAGGACCGAGCGGCAGTCGGAGCGATGTTGCGAGCTGCCGGCTTGATCGACATGATCGTTCCGCGCGGCGGAAAGAGCCTGGTTGAGCGCGTGCAAAACGATGCCCGCGTCCCTGTACTCGCGCATCTCGACGGCATTTGCCACACCTACATCCATGCCGCCGCTGAACCAGAGATGGCGCAGACCATTGCTCTCAACGCCAAGCTACGCCGCACAGGCATTTGCGGGGCGATGGAAACACTGCTGATCGACCGCGATTTTGACGGCGCAGGCGCTTTGGTTGCTGCTCTGATTGACGAAGGGTGCGAGCTGCGTGGGGATGCCCGTGTTCAGGCGCTCGATTCGAGGGTTATTCCGGCCAGTGCCAATGACTGGGACACCGAATATCTCGACGCGATCCTTTCTGTTGCCCAAGTTGACGGCATGGACGAGGCGCTCGCCCATATTGCGCGCCATTCTTCTGCTCACACGGATGTAATCGTCACCGCGGATGACGCCGCCGCCGAGCGCTTCTTCGCTGAGGTCGACAGCGCGATTGTGATGCACAACGCCTCCTCGCAGTTTGCCGATGGCGGTGAGTTTGGCCTTGGGGCGGAAATCGGCATCGCCACAGGCCGCCTTCATGCACGTGGCCCCGTCGCTTTGGAGGGCCTGACGACATACAAATGGCTCGTTCGTGGCAATGGTCAGGCGCGGCCTTGAGGCTCGGATAGCGACCATGCTCACTGGCCTTCTAGGCGGCAGCTTTAATCCCGCCCATGGCGGGCATCGCCGGATCACGCGCTTTACGATGGCGGCGCTGGGATTGGAAGAGGCCTGGTGGCTAGTGTCTCCCGGCAATCCGTTGAAAACACGCAAAGGCATGGCACCGCTGCCCGCCCGGCTCAAGTCGGCTGAGGTGCAGGCGAGGCGCTCTCCAATCATCCCGACAGCGATCGAGCAGCACCTGGGCACACGCTACACGCTCGACACGCTAAGAGCGCTCAAACGCCGTTATCCCAAGCGCGATTTTGTCTGGCTGATGGGGTCCGACAATCTTGCTGAGTTCCACCGTTGGAAACGTTGGCGCGATATTGCGCGCACTATGCCGATTGCAGTCATCGCCAGGCCCGGCTATAACCAAGCTGCTATGGCGAGCCCCGCCATGGCCTGGTTCAGACGCTATACGGTGTCTGCCGCCAGTTTTCGTAAACGGGGGCACACACGTTTGGGGAGCGCACCGGCACTGGTGTTTTTGCGTTTCGATCCGGACCCACGCTCGGCCACGGCCATCCGCCGTACCAATGTTGATTGGGCCTTAGACTATCGCGGCGCTTGTCCACGAGACCGGCTCACTTTTCGCATAATCTCGGGATCGGACGAATAATGCGCAGGTCGCCTCGCGATCTTGCACTATACTTCCTTCCTATGTTCGCGACAGTATCCAGCACACTCCCCATGCATCCCACAAATCGGAGAAACCCATTTGCCTACACCACAGGCACATACATCGAACGCGTCGGAAAAGGGCGCGGCGCTCAACGCGGTGACATCTATGTCCGATGATCACGAACTGCACGATCTGGTCATGCGCCAGCTCGACGATGATCAGGCGCAAGAGATCGTCTCAATCCCGCTCGAAGGGAAGAGCTCGGTGGCCGATCACATGGTGATCGCCAGCGGCCGCTCGAACTCGGCAAGTGGCAGCGATGGCGCAAAAACTGGCTGAGAAGGTCAAGCAGGCCGGTTTTGGCCCTGCGCGGATCGAAGGCCTGCCAGCCGCGGACTGGGTGCTGATCGATGCCGGCGACGTCGTTGTCCACCTGTTCCGCCCCGAAGTGCGCAGCTTCTATAACCTTGAACGCATGTGGTCGTTTGAGGGTGGCGAGGCCGCGGCGGGTAGAGCGTAAGAGTCTTTGTTTTCGCACGCCATCCGGCGTGCGATATCCTCGCTCAGCGGCCTGAAGGCCGCATCGCTGCGGGCGGCCGGTCGGCCTTGCGGTCCGCAAAGCGGACCGTTTGGTGCTAGGCCTTAGGACGAATCTCATCCTTCTCCACGTCATCGCCCGCGGAAAGATCGCTCGCTCTCCGGAGGCGGAGCTGGTTGCGCGCTATGAGAAGCGCCTCACTTGGCCGGTCAAACTGACCGAATTGCCAGAGACCGGGGGCAGGATTCCCGATCCGCAAACTCCTCACAAAACGGTCCTGTTGGATGAACGTGGCAAGGCGCTGTCCTCTGAGACCCTCGCTGAAACGCTTGAGAAATGGCGCGACACCGGCACGCGCGAAACGCGCTTTGTGCTCGGCGCCGCTGATGGACATTCAAACGCTGAGCGGGACGAGGCGGACCTGCTGCTGGCATTCGGCCCGGCGACTTGGCCGCACTTGCTCGCCCGCGCGATGTTGATGGAGCAGCTCTACCGCGCCACCTCCATCCTTGCAGGCCATCCCTATCATCGGGCAGGGTAGAGCTTGCGATGCGTGGTCTTGTCTTTTCCTTTCTGAGCCTTTGCGGTTTTTGCGCCGCGTTGATCCTCGGCGTTCCCGACGGACAGGCGCAGCGCGACCCGCTTTTGCTAGAGCCTGAGGAAGCCCAAGCCGAACTGACTCGCGCCACCCGCGAAGGCCAGCGTGCCGAAGCGCGCGCTGCACAGCTGATCCGCGATGCTGAGAGCGCGATTGAGGCCGCGGACAAGACCGCCCGCGAAGCCGCTGCACTCGCTGCCCAGATACAAGCGCGCGAAGCTGACATCGCCGCCGCACGCGCGCGCTATTCGCTCGCGACCGCCGATCGGAAGGCGCTATCCGCACGTCTCGCCGAACGCCGAGAACCGCTCGTACGTTTAACCGCCGCATTGCAGACCAGCTCACGCCGCCCGTTGGCCTTGTCAGCACTTCAGCCCGGATCGCTAAAGGACCTTGTCTACGTTCGCGCCGTCCTCGCCTCTGCTGTGCCGGAGATACGCACTCGCACCGCTGCTTTGCGTGGGGAGCTAGAGGAGGGAGTGAGGCTTGAACGCCGCGCCGCAAATGCGCTCGACGCTTTGCGTGACAGTGAGGATGCCCTTCAGGCTAAGCGTATTGAACTCACCAACCTCGAAGCACAGCAACGCCTTGCTTCAAACACCGCCCGCAGCAACGCCGCGCGTGAGCGTGAGCGCGCACTGGCTCTGGCTGAGGAAGCGCGCGATTTGGATGGCTTGGTCGAGACTTTGGGAGAAGCGGCTGAGCTGCGCCGTGAACTTGCCGCTTTGTCTGGCCCCATCCGGCGCCCTGCCAATATCGCGGCCAGTCCTGGTGGCACAGAGCAAAGCGGAGACCCCCAACCAACACCCTCGCCCAGCGACCGCTCCGGTTCGCGAATTGGTAGCTTCCAACTCCCGGTCCAAGGTCGTACCATTGCCGGCTTCGGAGAGCTGCGCGAGAGCGGCCTGCGGTCCAAAGGTCTCGCTCTTTCCCCGGCTCCGGGCGCTCAAGTCGTTGCGCCAAGCGCAGGGCGGATCGCCTTTGCCGGACCCTATCGCGGCTTTGGGCGAATCATCATTATCGAGCATCCCGGCGGCTGGACTAGCCTCGTCACCGGCCTTGCAAGAACCGATGCCGAGGTCGGGGATGAGGTTATTGGCGGCGCTCCCTTGGGTGTTGCTGGCAATGATGGCGAGGCTCTGACCATCGAATTGCGCAAAGATGGTGAACCAGTTAACCCTCTGAATTACCTTGGATAAGAGGCTGTCCGCTTTTCAGTCCTTGCATCCGGTTGCGCGTCACATACGTGACTTAGCTGTGCCATGGTGGGATCGCAGACGTCGCTTGTCGAAGTTATCTGGCGTTCAGGCACAGCGTCCTATACCGATATGAGCCAAAGGAGCCGCTCACCCATATGAAAATTGCACCACTGCTTCGTAGCGCCGCGCTTGTTACCGCCGTTGCGCTGATTCCCGCCACCACCGCCACTATGGCGCAAGTGGATGGCCGCGCCGGACCAGAGCTCGCCAAGATCTTTGCCATCATGCAGCGCGTGCAGGCCAACTATGTTGAGCCAGTGGAAGACGAAGTCCTTGTGCGGGGCGCGATTGACGGGATGCTTTCTGCGCTCGATCCGCACAGTGCCTATCTCGATGGAAGCGATCTGGAGCGGCTGACGACCCTGATCGACGGCAACTATTCCGGCCTTGGCCTGTCGGTCATCATGGAAGAGGGCGCAGTCAAGGTTATCTCGCCGTTCAAAGGCAGCCCGGCTGATCAGGTGGGTATCAAAGCGGGCGACTACATCACCCACCTCGATGGAGAACTGATTGTAGGCGGCACGCTGGACGAAGCCGTTGCTCGCATGCGCGGCAAAGAAGGCACCTCGATCCAACTGACGATTTTCCGCCCTGGCCGCGATGAGCCTTTGGAGCTCGACGTTACTCGCGGAGTGATCGAGCTGGAGCCAGTCACCTATGAACTGCAGGAAGGCAATGTTGGCCTCATCTCGGTCAATGAATTCTCTGCTGACGTGGGCCGTGATGTCTATGACGCGTGGAAAGCGCTTGAGCTGGAGGCTGCTGGGCGGATGTCCGGCCTGGTTCTTGACCTGCGTTCCAATCCAGGCGGCAGCTTGGATGAAGCGGTTGCTCTGACCGATCTGTTCATAGATGACGGCCAGATCGTCTCCCAACGTGGGCGTTCGTGGGGTGAGACGTTCCAGTTCGAAGCTGATGACATGAATTATTACATGCGCCGCCGGATGAGCCGTGACGATGCACAGATATTCATGGGTGAGATCGCGAAAGACGTGCCGATGATCGTGCTGATTGATGCAGGTTCTGCCTCAGCGTCAGAGATTGTCGCGGGCGCCTTGCAAGACCATGGCCGCGCTTTGATCATGGGTCAGCGCAGCTTCGGCAAAGGGTCGGTCCAGTCGTTGCTGCCGCTCGGACCGGACTCCGCTCTTAAACTGACCACTGCACGCTATTACACGCCGCTTGGCAATTCGGTGCAGGAGGGCGGAATTTCGCCCGACATCCGCGTGCCGCAACTGTCCGATCCGGACTATGCTCTGCGCGAGAAGTATCAGACGCGCGAATCCGATCTGCGCGGCCATCTCGTCAATGATCTCGGCATTGATAATGATGAGGTCGAAGAGGATCGCATCGATGATCCCCGCTTCCAGCTTACCACCGAGCAATTGGAGGAGCAGGGCGTCGATGACTTCCAGCTGCACTATGCGTTTGAAACTCTGCGTCGCACAACGGCGAGTACGGTTGCTCTGAGCCGGACGGGTTCAGGTCGCAGCGGAGCCAATCGTCCCTAGGAAAGCTGTCGAAGCGGCCCTAGAATACACCCCATGACTGGCCCGACTAAAGCCCGCGCTCTAGCGATTGCTCTGCCTGCCGCCTTGCTCGGCGGGGCGTATATTTCGGAATATGGCTTTGGCCTCTATCCATGCGAGATGTGCTGGTGGCAGCGCTGGCCGCATCTCGCGGCGATAGGCCTTGGAGCCTTGGCCTTTGTGGTTCCTCCGACCCGGCTTTGGACGATGCTAGCGGGGCTTGCCATCATCATCTCAGGCGCGATTGGCGGCTTTCACGCCGGCGTCGAATATGGCTGGTGGGAAGGTGTCACCGGATGCGCGACGATCCCCAGTGCGGTCGACGTTATGGATGTCGCTGCCGCTCCACTGGTGCGCTGCGATGTTGCGCCTTGGGATCTGTTTGGCATCTCGCTGGCGGGCTGGAATTTCCTGATTTCTTGTTTTGGCGGCGCGGCCGTGCTGGCGCTCGCTGCGTATAGGAAGTAAGATCTTTGCGAGAACTTACGGAGTTTCTGATGGAAAAAGACGAACTGCACCGCATGATCCGCGTCGATCAGGCCGGAGAGTTTGGCGCCACACGGATTTATGAAGGCCAGCTCGCCGTGATGGGCGACCGTGGCCCCCACTCCGCTGAGATCCGGCACATGGCCGAACAGGAAGAGGGCCACCGCGCCCGCTTCGACGCGCTGATGGCAGAACGCGGCGTGCGTCCGACCGCGCTTCAACCCTTCTGGTCGATGGCTGGATACGCTCTGGGTGCTGGGACCGCGTTGCTTGGGCCTGAGGCTGCGATGGCGTGCACGGCGGCGGTCGAAGAAGAGATCGACAAGCATTACTCCGAGCAACTCGACCGGTTGGCGGAGGGCAATGTGGACCCTGAGCTATCGGAAATGATTGAAGAATTCCGTGAGGATGAGCGCGAGCACCGCGATGCGGCGCTTGCTAACGGCGCGGAGAAGGCCCCGGCCTATCCGCTGCTTTCCGGCGCGATCAAACTGGGTTGCCGGATTGCGATCAAGGTGAGCGAGCGGGTCTAGGGATCGGTTGCAAGGCCCACCGCTCGGCGCAACATCCTTCATTATCGGTTCACGCGCTGCTATCTAGTCGCTTAGCCGGACCCCCGTACCCGAGAGACAGCTCATGAAGACGATTTCCCGCCTCGCACTTGCCGCTCCCTTGGCAGCCCCCTTCGCTGCGATTATCGCCGCCGCTCCTGCTGCGGCGCAGGATCAGGCGGGCGACCGCGTCAACATGGTCATCGCCTACAGCGAAGACGAATGCCCTGAGCCCACGCAAGAGGGTGAGATCGTCGTGTGCGAAATTTTGGTCGAGGCTGAGCGCTATCGCATTCCTTCCAACCTTCGCACCAGCTCCTCACCTGAGAACACGGCTTGGTCGCGCCGGGTTGAGAGTATTCGCTATATCGGTGAGTTTGGCACGATGTCCTGCGACCCGGCAGGCGCGGGTGGCTTTACGGGCTGCACGCAGCAGATGATCAATGCCGCCTATGCTGACCGCGCTGAAGGTGAGAATGTCCGCTTCGCTCAGCTCATCGAGGAAGAACGCCAAGCGCGCCTTTCCACCATTGATGCGGATGCCGCCGCTGAACAAGAGCGGGTCGAGCAAATCGAACGCGAATATCTGGAGCGGTTGGAGCGTGAGCGGAACGCACCGCTTCCCGGTGAAGAGGATTTGCCTGAGCCTGCTCCAGCACCAGCCGTCGGTCCAACCGATGACGGCAGCGGCAACTGAGCCTCTAATTACACAGAGTAATAGTCGCGGTACCAGGCAACAAACTGCCTGATCCCATCGCGCACGCTGGTTTGAGGCGTGTATCCCGTAAGCTCGCGTAGCAGGGTCGCGTTGGCCCATGTCGCGGGTACGTCGCCCTTTTGCATTGGCATGAAGTTACGGATCGCCTCGCGCCCGCACTCCGCCTCAATCGCGTCGACGAAATCAGTGAGCTTCACGGTCTCGCTATTGCCGATATTGACCACGCGCCAAGGGGCTGCCGGGGAAAGAGAGTCCCATTCCGGAATTTCCTCGGCGCTTTCGGGCCTGACCGGAGGCGTGTCCAGCAGCAGGCGGATGCCGCGCACCAGATCGGTGACATAAGTGAAATCGCGGTGCATCTCGCCCTGATTGTAGATGTCGATCGGGGTCCCTTCGAGGATCCCGCGTGTGAACTTGAACAGCGCCATATCGGGCCGCCCCCATGGCCCGTAGACCGTGAAGAAGCGGAACATCGTCGTCGGCAGGTTCCAAAGATGCGCGTAGGAATGGGCCATCGCCTCATTCGCCTTCTTCGTCGCGGCATACAGGGTCAGCTGGCTGTCGGTTTTCTCACGCTCGTCGAACGGCATGTCGGTGTTCGCGCCATAGACCGAACTGGTGGAGGCCATCATCAGATGCTCTACCTCCAACTCGCGCGCGCATTCCATGACGTTGAATGCGCCAACCAGATTAGCATCGACATAGGCGCGCGGATTTTCGAGGCTGTATCGGACACCTGCCTGGGCCGCCAAATGGACGATCACATCGGGCTTCGCCTTTTCTGCAAGCGAGTGAAGCTTGTCGAAGTCCTCCAACAGCCCGGTCTCGCAGGAAAAATACGGGTTCTGGAGGAGCATCTGATGCCGCCGCTCTTTCAGCCGTACATCGTAATAGTCAGTCATCCCGTCGTAGCCGACGACCCGGAACCCCTCGTCCAGCAAGAGCTGTGCGAGGTGGTAACCGATAAATCCGGCCGATCCGGTGATGAGGACAGTGCGCATGATGAGGCCCCTTTAGGAGCGACCTCTTTACACGAGGGTAACGGCCTCCACTATTGTCCGTTCTTCGCTGCCCACGATTTTGCGGAAATAGGCAATAGTGCGCTCAAGGCCTTCCTCCAGCTCGACTGAGGGCTGCCAGTCGAGGATTTCCCGGGCCAGCGAGATGTCAGGACGCCGTTGCATCGGGTCGTCTTGGGGCAAGGGCTTGCGCACCAGTTTTGAACGGCCGCCGACTTTGGCCAGCACTTGCTCGGCCAGCTGGCGGATGGTGAACTCCCGCGGATTGCCGAGGTTGATCGGTCCGTGAACCTCTGGCCCCGTGTCCATGAAGCGCAGAAAACCTTCAATCAGATCATCGACATAGCAGAAACTGCGCGTCTGCATCCCGTCGCCGAAAATCGTGATGTCTTCCCCGCGCAGTGCCTGGACGATGAAGTTCGACACCACCCGCCCATCGCTTGCATGCATGCGGGGCCCATAGGTGTTGAAGATCCGCGCAACTTTTGTGTCGAGCCCGTGCTGCCGGCGATAGTCGAAGAAGAGAGTTTCGGCACAGCGCTTACCCTCATCATAGCAGGAGCGCGGCCCGATCGGGTTGACATTACCCCAATACGCCTCGGGCTGTGGGTGGACGCTTGGGTCGCCATAAACCTCGCTGGTGGAGGCTTGGAAGATCGGGACTTTCAGACGCTTTGCGAGGCCGAGCATGTTGATCGCGCCATGCACGCTGGTCTTGGTCGTCTGCACCGGGTCGTGCTGATAGTGGATCGGTGAGGCCGGGCAGGCGAGGTTGAAGATCGCATCCACTTCCACAAACAGCGGAAAGCATACGTCGTGCCGCATAAACTCAAACCGCGGATTGCCGACGAGATGATCGATATTGCTCTTGTCGCCGGTGAAGAGGTTGTCGACGCACAGCACCTCGTCTCCGCGTGCGAGCAGCCGGTCGATCAGATGCGAGCCAAGAAAACCCGCTCCTCCGGTGACGAGTACGCGGCGGCGGCCGTAGGATTTGCTGGGCATGGGGCACCTTTTGGTTGCAGGTGAGTGTTGTAACTCCTCCAATGTCGCCGCGCATCGCCAGCGCGTCCACGCGAACTCGCTCAGAAATGGCGGTATTTGCTGAGCGCTCGCGCTGCGTAGTTGGAGAAATACCAAGCGCTGATCAGCGGTCCCAGCTTCTCGACCTCGCGATAGGCGCGCCATACGTGCAGCGCTGACTTTCGTTTGTCGCGGCTGACAGAGGCCTCCATCACGCGGTAGCGCATCAGGTCTTCATTGAGCCCGACCGCAACCCCACCGCGTTTCAGCAGCGATAGCCAGCAGGCGAAGTCGTCATAGAAGGTCTCGCGCATCATGAAGTCGCCAGAGAGACTGCGATCGACCAGCACGCTGGACGTGGCAATTGCCGTGTTGCCGAGCAACTGGCGATAGTTGAGGCGCGGTGGCACGCTGATGTAACTGCCCTTGCGCCGGCCATCGTCGGAGATACGCCGAAATCCGGTGAAGCTGAGAACCGCATCCTGTTGGCTCTCATGGAAAGCGATCTGTCGCTTAAGCTTCTCAGGCACCCATAGATCATCGCTGTCGAGAAAGGCGATCCAGCGCCCGCGCGCCTTGGCTAGAGCGTGGTTGCGAGCCTTTGCCGGGCCGCCGTTCCGCTCGGGCTCAATCAATCGAATACGCGAGTCGCGCTGCGTAAATGTGCGGACCACATCGCGCGTTTCATCCGGCCCGCAATCTTCTGCGATCAACATCTCCCAGTTTGGATGCGTCTGCCTCTGAACTGAGGAGATTGTCTCTGCGATCACGCTTGCCGCATTGTAAGCGGGAGTGATGATCGAGACGAGTTCGCCGGATCGGTCCTTGGGCTGCTCTGCCCCCAATAGGTCCGGGATAGACCTTTCTCGAATTGCTGACATGCGCTTGCTCCTGCAAATTTGCCAGGTGCCTTCGTAGCGTGATGCGCGTTGCAGATGGCTCGAAGATAGAACCAGATTAGAAGGATCTAACGCCGTGCTCAGCCAAACAGCCTCCCTCGATGCTACTCCTCTCGACGCAAGGCGCGTGGCCCCGCTCGCCGCCGATCTGGTTTATCTGCGCTCGATGGCGGTGGATGCTGCGCACAAGTTGCTGATGCGGCGCAAGCGGGACCGGCGCCTTGTGGAGCTCGACTATGATGCGGGCGACTGGCGGCGTGAGGCAGAGGAGATGGTCTGGCTGCTCAATCCAACTTTGCAGCACTATGCCGAACGCGCACATATGCGCCGCGAAATGCATGTGACGGTAGATGGGCAGCTGCACCGGATGCAGGCGCGTGACTATTATCGCTATCGCCGGTTGAAACTTGCCTCGATTATGGAGGAGTTTGCCCCCGATGATGATCTTTTGGTCGAGCTGGGGAGTGGAACCGGTGCGATCATTTATGAACTGCTGGCCAGCCTGCCCAAACGGCGCTTCCTGGGTCTCGACCTTTCCAAGCGAGGCATTGAAGTCGCGCGGACAGTGGCCGAGCATTACGGGGTCGAGAACGTGGCCTTCGACCGAATTGACCTGCTCGACGCTCAGTCATCGGGTTACAAGCATCTGGAGGGGCGCACGGTCTTCTCACACTATTGCCTTGAGCAATTGCCGCGCGAGACAGAGAATATCTTCCGCAACGTCATCGCCGCCGGGGCTAGGCGCTACATCATGATCGAGCCGACTTTTGAGCTCTTGAGCCGCACTTCGCTGCGCGACCTTGCGACCTGGTCCTATGTCCTGCGGCAGGACTATCAGCGTTCGATCATTGGCACTGCGCAAAAGATGGAGCGCGAAGGCTTGATCCGTATCGTCGAACAGCGGCGGCTCGACTTCGTGTCCAGCCATCGCCACTTCGCCACACTCTTGGTGTTTGACCGGTCCTGACGCAGGTCCGCCTAAGCTGTCAGTCGGATCGGGGCATCGGGCCGTGCGTCGATCTCCCTATGCATGAGAGCGGTGGTGACAGACTGCGTGAAGCGGTCGATGTTCACCGCATCACTGACATAGAGCTCGCCGGGATAGGTGCGTTGCCAAAGCGCGGCGAAAAAGGCTTCTGTCTCCACGTTGGAGGGCATTTGATTCGAGGGGGACTCGGGTTCCTTTGCGAGGAGCGCAGGCAGATCAGCAAGGTTTTCCACCTCAAGCGCAAAGGGCGCATCCCGATAGAAGGCATCTCCCAGCACGATTGCCTTGCGCCCGATCAATCCAGCCTCCGCACCGCTTTTTGAATTGACTGTAACGATCTTCGCCGCCGCGCGCAGAACGGTGTAGTTCGGTGTTGAAGGCGGCAGGATTGCAAAGCGATCATAGCGCGCCTTCAATCCCAATAACCCGGCATGCGGAACCGCGCCGATCATCGCCGGATGCTCTTTGGTCACGATGGTGTGGTCAGGAGGAGCGTGTCGGCAGATGAAATCGAGCAAGGCGAGCTGATCGAGATATTCGGGTGAGCGCAAGGTCAGCGCGACATCGCCTGGAACGTGCAGCGGGTAGTAAAGAAACCGCCCGAGTTCCTGGAGCGGCGTATAGTGTGATCTCAGCGCAAAGGATGCACGCAGCATCCGCAAATGAGTGCGCACATGGTGGCCGATCGCGCCAAACTCCTGCTCAGCGCCGAGCAGATATTTGTCGCGCGCTTTCTCAAGCAAGCGGCGGATATTATGCCCGCTCAGCAGTTTGGCAGCTGCCCCAGAATAGTGCCGGCGGTCCTTCTGCGGAATGACAAGTGTACCGCTGCTCCGCGCCTCCGCGATATAGGCAGCCAGCTCCGGCGTAACCTCAGCGCGAGCACTGCCGTCCAGTCGCAAGGCTGAGAGCGAGCCTTCGACGATTTGCATCCGGCCCTTGAAGAAGCTGGGTTCGATAAAGAGGCTCGGCACGCCCGCATTGAGCGCTGCGTGATGGAGGCCCAGAACCGATAGAAATCCGCCCAGCTCTTGCAGGAGGATCGGATCCCCCTTCGTGCGAGCACGATCAATCGCTGCCTCTCCGACCAACAGCGACCCGGCGAGCTTGTGCAACAAGTGATCAGTGTCACTCAGCCCAAAGGCGAAGCGTTCATGGGTTAGAAGCGGCCCCGGATTGTCGATCCCTTTTGAGCTGCACACCGCAACCGGGTCTTGACCACCAACCGCTCCCATCCGCGCGCTTAGCGTCCCATCGACCACATCCAGCCCGGCAGCTTCCAACATCGCTGTGCTGCGTGTGTCGCAGGAAACGAAGGTTACGGTATGGCCAATCGCCTCAAGCGACTTGCCGACCGGGGCCCAGAAGGCGGTCTGATATTCGGCAAGGGTCGAGATGATGAGGGATTGCATGGGCGTGGCGCTCCGGGGGTTGAGGTGTCTTTGGCGGCCCCTTAAGCCACACAAATCCCCGCAAGAACGACCCGAACTGCATCGGCTTTGGCGCTATCTGCGCACCCAGCATCGCTAACGCTCTGCTAATCCGGTCCTGCGCCAATTTGCGGCGTCATTCTCGGCGAAGAAAGGGAGGGCCATGAGCGAAACAAGCCTTTCTCTGCCTGCCGATCAGGCACCGCGGCGGGGCCCGGAAAAGCGGCTCTTGTGGCGCAATACTGGTTTCAGCGTTGGCCAGCAGATGGCGGCGATGGCGCTCGCGGTGATGCTGGTGCCCTACATGCTGTGGCACATGGGAGCGGAGCTTTATGGCCTGTGGCTGATCCTGCAATTGTTCAACATCTTGGGTCTCGCCTACTTGGCAGAGCTGGGGTTTCAGGGCGCAATCGTGCGCTACCTCACACGGTTCTATTTCGAAGAAGACACCGCATCCTTTCGCGCCGTGCTTGGTGGAGGCCTTGCCCTATTTCTCGCGATTGGCGGGGTGATGGGTGCAGGGGTCATCGCCTTCGCGCAAACCGCCTTGCCGCATGCCTTTGCGATCGCTCCCGAGCACCTCGCAGCGATGCAATGGGCGCTGACCTGCATTGGGGCGGGGCTGATCGCTGGCTTTCCCGGCCTAGTGATCAAGGCCTATTTCACCGCGCGTCAGGATCTTGCGACAACTAAGGTCTGGGAGCTTGCTGATCGCATCATCTTCGCGCTTGGCGTCTTTGTCCTGCTGCAATTCACCACCAATCTGGTGGCACTGATCGTCTTGGAGCAAATGATCGCGGTCACGCTGCTAGCAATCTTCACGCTGGTGGCGCGGCGCAGTGGAGGGGCCAGCTGGTTCACCTTGCGACCTCGCTTTGGTGCGGGAGGGCATTTTCGCGGCCTTGCGCGGCTTTCGGGATCGGTTTTTGCGAGCAATATTGCGAGCCAGGGCTTCAACCGGTTGCCAGAGCTTTTCGTGAGCGTCTTCCTTGGTCCAGTCTCGTTGACATTCTATCAAATCGCCACGCGCATCCCCCGCGTTATCAAGACCTTGCAAGGCAGCCTCAACGCAGCCGTTTTGCCGCATATTGCGGGGCTTGATGCTGCGGACGGCGAGGGCGAGGGCGAGGCGCAAGGTCACGTAAAGGGCGGGGCGCGAGCGCGCTTTGCTGTGGCGGGCTTGCGGGTGAACTATATTATCGCGGTGCCTTTGCTGGTGGCGGTGTCTCTGTTCGCACCGGTGATCCTCAGCCTCTGGGTCGGAGAGGAATACCGCCAACTCGCCGTCTTCATGGCCGCCTTTGCAGGATTTCAGGGATTGTTCCTCGCGAGCAATTTCTGCGCCGCGACCCTGACCCAACAGGCGCATTTCCGCCTATTTGTCCGCTGCAATCTGGCGGTGCTAGGCGGCTTCGTTGCGGCCTTGCTCTGGGGATTGGAGGGCTTTGGCCTGATCTTCCTCTTCGCTCTTCTTCTGGTCGCTGGGGTGGCCTTGTTTGCCTGTGTCCTGGCCGTGTTCCGAAGCGCCCATGGGCTAAGCCTTCGCCATGTGGTCGGCCAAGTCGTAGTCGGCCCGATCTTGATCTCAGGCGTTCTGGGCACCGGTTTATTGGCGGGCCCAGCATTGCTCCTCAGCCGAAACCTCTGGATTGGAGGGAGTTGCGCCCTACTCCTGTGTTCTGGGCTCTATGCTGCAGCGCTCTACTTTCTCGTCCTAAGCCCTGAGGAGCGTGGTCGTTTGCGAGGCCGGATCAACCGAGTGCTGAGATCATGAAGGCGATCACCGCCAACAAGCCGTTGCGGGCCGGGCCATTGTCGATTGCGCTGCGGCGATTGCGCGCCTTTGGCAGCAAAGGTGTGGCCCGCTTAAAATATCGCCTGTTGCGATCCCGCTTGGCGCGTCCGATCAAATCCATGCGCAGTCTGGCGATCAAAGATGAGCTCGCTCAGCGTAAAGTTTTGGCGCTCGAACTAACCCGTGACCAGTCAGTTCGTATGGCTGCTCGTGATCTTGAGCGGTATGGCTTTGTGCGGCTTGACCACTTGGTCGACCCCATCGCAATGGGCGCACTCGCGTCAGAGGCGCAGCGCAAGACTGTCAGCAACGCGCCTACCATGGTGCCAGAGGGAGTAAGCCGCAAACCCTATTGGAGCCGACTGCTCGACAGCGACCTGGTCGGCGGCGCCATGCCAAGTGACACGGCCTTCACTCGCTTTGCCCTCCAGCCTCGCTTGCTGGCGATGTTGGCTGAAACGTTCGGAACCTTGCCTTTGCTTGACTATGTGCTGCTGACACACTCGCAGCCTAGCGAGGCACCACTTAGCCAGTCGCAACTCTGGCACCGCGACCATGACGATGTTCGCACGATCAAGCTGTTTGTCTATCTCACTGACGTCTTGGAGGAAGGCTGCGGCCCGTTCACCTTCTTGGGCGGCCCCCAATCTGACAAAGCGGGAAGGTTGGGCGCGAGCCATGCCAGCGATCAGGCGTTGTCATCCCGCGCAAACCCATCCGATGTGGAGCAGATATTTGCACCCGCTCTAAGCACCTTTGCGGTTGAGACATCGCGTTGCCTGCACATGGGCAGCCGACTGGCACCGGGACATGACCGCGTGTTGTTCACCGCAACCTACATCACGCTGCCGCGCATCTTTGCCTCCCAGAACCGATTTGTTCCGATGCGTGGAGGCACCGCGATAGAACGCGCAGTGTTGGGAGAGGCACCTATATGAGCGTCTTTAGCGTCCTCGCCCTTGCCGGTTTTCTGGCTCTCATCGCCATGCTTATCAAGTCACGCTTGGCGCTCTTCATCGCGGCGTTCTTTACGATCTTCCCGCTCGTCTACCGAGCGATCGATGTCACGGTCCTTGATGTGTTTGGCCCGTTTTACACGCGCGAGCTCAACGAGTTTGTCGGCGGCAATATGGCGACACCTGTCTTCATCTATGCCGCGCTTTCCTTTGTCATCCCTTTGATGATCCTGTTCCCTGATAGCGGCCGCCGGTTTGAGAAACTGGCCGAGGAACGTGTGCTCGACAGCGCCTATCACCGGATCGCGGCCAATGGTGCTTTTGCGTTCGGGCTGGGGGTGCTGGGCCTTCTGGCGCTCAACTTCGTGATGACCGGGACTGTTCCGATCCTGCAAGGCATTGACCGTGTCGCCTATTCTCAGAGCGCGGGCCCGGTGCACAATATCGCCTATGAGATGAACTTTCTGCTCAATTTCATCTTTGGCGCCTTCACCATCTTACCGCGCATCAATGGGCGCGGGTTTGATCTGCGCTTTGCAGGGCTTGCGATCGCGCTGATCGCCTATTGGGTGGTCACGGGGAACCGCTTCAGCGTGTTCTTTGTCCTCGTGTCTTTCTATCTCATGCCAGCAGCCTTGGTGTTGATCGCGCGCAAGGCGGGACGGATTGGTGAGCTGGATGGCGGCCTGATCGGCCAACGTATTTTGACCTCAGGCTTTAGCCGTTTTTGTGCAGTGGTGGGAGCCGGGGTGATGGTCGCCGGGCTGCTCTACAATTCCTATTATAATGTGCGCGACTATCGTGAGCCGCTCTATGAGATTCAGGAGCGCATTCTGGTCCAGCCCGTGCACCTTTGGGTCAATGCCTGGGACAGGGTGGATTTCGAGAATGTGGCCGACCCGATCAACGAACATGCGGTGCAGGAGATCCTCGACCCAATCAATGCAGAGCGCAACAGCACGATCCAATATCTGATGACGCTGGAGCTTGGCTATTTCCGAACGGCTGAGCTCACTGGGCTGGGACAGGCGTATAATGGCGGCTATCCCGAAGTGCACTTTGAGCTTCTCGGCGCGTGGCTGCCCTTTATATCCTTGCCGTTCATGGGCTTTGTCACTGCGTGGTTCCTAAGCCTGTTCTTGCGGCTCCTTTACCGCAATCTCATCCTCACTTCGATCCTGGGGCTATACCTCTATTTCGGGCTGACGTTGCATTACACCGGCGGCATGCTGACCTTCGTCTTGGCAGTGACCTATTGGATCAAGATCGCCCTGTTCCTTGCCTGCTGGGTCATCGAGCGCCGGCTCGTTGAACGCGGTGAAGAGCTGCGGCAAGAGACCGCCGCAATCCGCTCAGGGGCACCTACCGTTCCTAGGCTGCGGCCCATTCCGGCCGGTTGAGGTTCTTATCCGAGCATCCGCCAATCGGCCGGCGTTCCCCGCTCCACATCGTGCGCCACTCTTTTGCCAATCAGTGTGTCGAGATGTTTCGGCGCAAGGCCATAGCCCGGCCGAATTGCGCGCACCGCATCCATCTCGATCACGTCGCCCGCCTTCAGATCGCGGGTGATGTAGAGCGAGCGGCGGAATGTCCGCGAGCCCTGCTCTGCGGGCACATCTCCATAGGAAACTGTACCAAGTGCCTGCCAGGCCCGCTCTGTCTCGACCCGCAATTGTGCGAGTTCGGCGGGTTCCATCGAGAACTCAGAATCAACCCCGCCATCCTTGCGCGACAGGGTAAAGTGCTTCTCGATCAACACAGCTCCCAGAGCCGTCGCTGCCACCGACACGCCGCAGCCCATCGTGTGGTCAGAGAGACCCACTGCGCAGCCGGTCATTGCGGCCAGATGCGGGATCGTGGCGATGTTGGTGCTTTCCGGGGTCGCGGGATAGGTGCTAGTGCATTTCAGCAGCACGATCTGGTCATTGCCCTCCCCCCGCGCCGCCCGAACCGCCTCGTCAATCTCTGCCGGGGTCGCCATGCCGGTCGACATGATCACCGGCTTGCCCGTGCGCGCAACCGTCCGGATCAGCGGCAGGTCAACCAGCTCGAACGAGGCAATCTTGTAGGCTGGCACGCCCAGCCCCTCCAAAAACGTCACCGCGCTCGCATCGAAGGGGGAGGACAAACAATGAATGCCACGCTTTGTTGCTTGCTCCATGATCGGACCGTGCCATTCCCAAGGCAAATGCGCCTCATGATAGAGATCGTGAAGATGCCGCCCGTGCCACAGGCTGTCGGGATCATTGATCACAAAGCCTTCCGCCTCGCAATCGAGCGTCATTGTATCGGCAGTGTAGGTCTGCAGCTTGATGGCATGCGCTCCTGCGTCTGCAGCCGCATCGACTATCGCCAGCGCGCGTTCGAGCGAGCCATTGTGGTTCGCCGACATCTCAGCAATCAGGTAGGGCGGATGGGAAGCGTCAATCGGGCGGTCAGCGATTTTCATAAGAGGTGTGCTCCGACAAATATGTGAGCGTGCAGGGTGCGCGCAGCAGGCCTTTCAGGACAAGCAAAGGCACCTCCCAATTGGACCTAATTCAAAAGGAGACAGAGTATGAGCGATCTAGCGATCATTACAGGGGCGGCAAGCGGCTTGGGGGAGACGGTTCTCGCAACGCTCTCCGAACGCGGAATGGCCTGCCTTGCGATCAGCCGCAATGCCGATTGGAGCCGAGATTGCCCCCATATCTGCGCTGATTTTCGCGAGAGCCACAACTGGGCGCAAAAACTGGCTCCAATCTTGAGCCAGCTCAGCTTTGAGCGCCTCTGGTTCTTCGATATCGCTGCAATATTGCCGCAGGGTCAAATGCTCGATCAGACGCTTGAGACGGCGATGGAGGACGCGATGCAAGTCAATCTCAGCAGCCCGCTCGCAATTGGCAAAGCGCTTGCGGAGATAGCGACCGCCAAGGGGGCCACGTTGGAGGTGGTTCACGTCTCCAGCGGAGCGGCTCTGCGCGCGATCCCCAATTGGGGTGCCTATTGCATCAGCAAGGCGGCAGCGGTGATGGCTTGGCGCGCTCTGGATGAAGAGAACACTCACATTACCTCGCACATCTTCCAGCCCGGCGTGATCGACACGCTGATGCAGCGCCGGCTGCGTGAGAGCGGCGATCCAATGGCTGCCCCGGTCAAGAACCTCCAGACGCCTCAAGAGGTTGCCGATCGGATGCTCCAGGAATGCGGACTGGCGAGGGCTGACAGCTCATGAAAATTGCCGTCCTGGCTGACATCCATTCGAACATCGCCGCGCTTGCCTGTGTGCTCAGCGATATTCGCGCAGAGGGGATCGACCAGCTGGTGATCCTCGGCGATGTGGTGGGGTATTATTACGAGCCGGCCGCGGTGGTCGAGGCACTGCAGGCCTTCCAATGCACCGCAATTCAGGGCAATCACGACCGGATGGCGCTCGCTGCGCGCAAGGATTGGGCGACACTGACCCACTACCGCGACCGCTATGGATCAGGCTTGGACGCGGTTCTTGAGCAGTTTGCAGACGCGCATTGGGCATGGTTGGAAGCGCTGCCCGTTTCACGTGAGATCACGCTGGGCGACCAACGGATATACCTGGCACATGGCGCCCCCTTCGATCCTGACGCCTATATCTATCCCAATGACGATGCGGCCCGTTTTGTGCGGGTCGGAGAGGGATTGGACTGCGATCAGGTTTGGCTGGGCCACACGCATTGGCCGTTTCTACGCGCAGGCAAGCCGACGATTTGTAACCCGGGATCGGTTGGTCAACCGCGCGACATTGGTGGGCTGGCGAGCTGGGCGATTTTCTATCCCGAGACAGGCGCGATTGCCTTGCGCCGGACCGAATTTCCTATCGAGGCGGCTCAGGCCCAGTGCCGTGCGCGCGATGCGGGACGAGAGCAATTGGGCGCGGTTTTGACGCGCAATCGGTTGAAGGTTCCGGCGTGACGCTGGCTGGCATTTCCGGCTCTATCCTGCTGACTGGAGCGGGCGGCGATATCGGCATCGCTCTGGCCCGCGTTCTGCGAGAGGCTCTGCCAGGTGCGCGGATCATCGGCGCTGACTGCGATTCAAACGCGCCGGGCGAAGCCTTTGTGGACGATTTCCTCGTCCTGCCGCCCGCGCAGGCACCCGACTTTCTGAGGTCGCTTGAGCAAGCAGTGGTGCAAAGCAAGGCTCTGGCCGTCATTCCCCTTGCAGAAGCGGAGTTGGCGCGCCTCCTCCGCGCGTCGCTCATTGGTGAGAGCTTTGCAGGCGCCGCCTTGGTCACCGCTAACGCGGGGGCACTCGCGATCGGCCTCGACAAGCTGACCACCGCGCGCACCTTGCAGGCGGCGGGCTTAGACGTGCCCGAAACCGGTCTCGTGGGCGAAGATGAGCCGGGCGATTTTGACGTCATAATCAAGCCGCGCTCGGGTCAGGGGAGCAAGGGGCTCGCACAGGTGCACCGGAGCGAATATGCGCACGCCGCCGAGGGCCGAGAAGGCTATATCTGGCAGCGATGGCTAAAGGATGATCAGGCGGAGTTCACCTGTGGCCTTGTCCGCCTTCCGGGAATGTCCACCCGTTCGATCTGCTTCCGCCGAAGCCTTCGCGGTGGTCTGACCGGCACCGGAGAAGTGGTGTTTGATCCAAAGCTTGAACAATTGTGCCTTGATCTTGCCGAGGCGATCGATCTGGAGGGCGCGATCAACGTGCAGCTGCGTATGGATGCTGGAACGCCGCGCGTGTTTGAGGTGAACCCGCGCTTTTCCAGCACGGTCGGATTTCGCCACCGGCTGGGTTTTCAGGATGCGATCTGGTCACTTCAGCAGCGGCTTGACCTTCCCATCGGTCGTTACGATCCTCCTTCCACAGGAACCAGGATCGACCGGGTGGCCACCGAATTGATCCGCTCGCCTTTGGCGTGATCCAAGGCGCCCCGATCGCAGGCTAGCTTTGCGTGGAGGAGGCTGTCCACCGGCGCGCCTTCCAGCGTGATATGCTGACGCAATCGTCCTTCGAGAACGTAGCCCGCATCCTCAAGAACCGACACGTGGAAAGGACGAATGTCATAGGTTTCGAGGGTCAGGCGATTGAGGCTGAGCGCGTGGAAAGCATAGCGTTCCACCATCCCAAGAAAGGCTAAGAGCGCTGAACGATATTCCTTCGCATTGCCCGCGATTTTGGGCGCGAGAAGGACGGAGATCTCCGCACGTTTGTGCTCCCAGGCGCAATGAACCAGTCCGCCATAGCCGATGGGCTGGCCGCGATGCTCAATCACCATCAGTATGGTGGCGGGTTTGGCGATGTCCATTTGCGGCCAGATCGTGTTGATGAAGTATAGGCGTTGCTGATCGCTCGATATTGCTTCTGCCTGTCGCAGCACATCCATCTGGGCGTTGCGCCAGAGGCGAATGCGCTCAATATCGGTGTCACCAATCCATCGCAGTGAGTATCTAGCATGGGTCTGATCGAGCGGAGGCAGGCAGCGATAGGAGCGGCTCATGCTGCTTCGTCCTGCTCGCGTAATCGCGCAAACAGCCATTCCGCGCGCTGCCAGTCCTCTTCGGTATCAATATCCGCAACCCTGTTCGCGTCGATGACAAGCGACCCAGTGGATGGCCCGAGTAAAGGTGCGCCTGTCTGCAGGAACGCAGGCCGGGTCCACACCCATTGACCAGCATCGTGATAGACCTCTTCCAGGTCTTGCGAACGGGTATTGGCGTGCTCGGGATAGGTCAGAGCCACAGCACCATCAGACCCGCGCGTGAGACTGCGCTCGATCGGATAGGCGAAGCGCGCAACGGGAAGCACCACGTCAAACCATCCGCCGTTGAGCAACTCCAGACCTTGCCTAAGATCACGTGGTGCGATCAGCGGCGCAGTCGCGAAAAGGCAGCAGATATGAGCAAACTTACGCTCGCTGGCCGAGTAGCACTCGGTGACCTCGCGCAGGACATCGGCGATTGGGGAATGGTCGTCTGCCGTATCGGGAGAGCGCAGGAAGGGCACCGAAGCCCCGGCGGCCCGGGCAATATCAGCGATTTGCTGATCCTCAGTGCTGACCATGACTTCTTCGAACAAACCGCTCTTGAAAGCGGCATCGATGCTCCAGTTGAGAATTGGGCGTCCGGCGAAGTGACGGATATTCTTGCGCGCAATTCGCTTGCTGCCCCCGCGTGCCGGGATAATGGCGAGGTTGCCGCTGGACATCTCAACCGATTGCTTCGCGCAGAGTGTCGACGACCCGGTCCTGCTGGGAATGGGTCATTGCGGGAAAGAGTGGCAAGGTCAGTGCGCGATCATAATAGGCCTCGGCAGCCGGGAAATCGCCCCGCGCAAAGCCGAGCTGCGCATAAAAGGGTTGGGTGTGGATCGGAATGTAATGCACATTCACGCCGATATTGGCAGCGTGCATAGCCTCGAAGACTTCGCGCCGGTTACGCTCAACATCCCCGTGAAGCTCCACCGCATAGAGATGCCAAGAAGACTGCCTGTCCCCAAGTTTAGCGGGCAACACCACGGGTATGTCAGCCATCAACGCATCATAGCGCATCGCCAGGCAATTGCGGGCCTCGCGCCATTGGTCGAGCCGGTTGAGCTGCGATAAGCCCAAAGCAGATTGCAAGTCTGTGAGGCGATAATTGTAGCCCAGCGTGACCTGTTCATAGTGCCAACGGCCCGCGAGCTCACCTGACATCTGCGCCGGATCGCGGGTGACGCCGTGTGATCGCAAGAGATGCAAACGCTCAGCAAGCCCATCATCTTGCGTCACGATCATCCCGCCCTCTGCGCTGGTAATGATCTTGACCGCGTGAAAGCTGAAGACACTTGCATCAGCAAATTCAGAGCCAATGGGCGCGCCCTGATATGCGGCTCCGACAGCGTGGCTCGCATCGGCCAGAATGCGAAAGCCATATCGGTCGGCGAGTGCACGCATTTCTGCCAGATCGCATGGCAGGCCGGCGAAGTGGACCGGGATCAACAAATGGGGAAGCGTTCCGTCCCGCTCTGCTTGCGCCAGCTTCGTCGCCAGCGCCTCAACCGACATGTTGCGGGTGGCTGGGTCGATATCGACAAAGTCCACGCTCGCCCCGCACATCACCGCGCAATTGGCGCTGGCGACGAAGCTGATGGGGCTGGTCCAGACGCGGCTCCCCGGACCGACGCCCAACGCAAGGCAACCGATATGCAGCGCCGCTGTAGCGTTAGAGACAGTGATGGCGTGCGCCACGTGATGGCGCGCGGCGAAAGCGGTCTCAAATGCGGGTCCGGCGGGGCCTTGGGTCAAGAAGTCGCTGGTTAGCGCTTTCGTGACCGCTGCGATGTCCACTGCCTCGATCTGCTGGCAGCTATAGGGGATGGGTTCTAATGACTTATCTACAGAACCAACGGGACGATCTGCGAACGCGGTGCTCACGCCAGTTCCGGAACGCCCGCCTCCTCGCCAATCAGCGAGCGCAGCTGGGCAACAGTGAGAAAGTCTGGATTGGTGCCGGAATTGTAGACGAAGCCCGGTTCGACAGGATGGCCTCCATTATCGCGGCAATATTGCTCAAGCGTTTCACGGTCGCCGGGCGGCAGGATCGCGTAATAGCGGCCCATATCGACGGTATAGAAGCTGTCGGAGGAGGTTATCATCTCCTCATGGATCTTCTCTCCCGGACGGATGCCGACCACCTCTTGGATCGCTTCTGGCGCGATAGCCTCAGCCACATCGCCGATGCGGTAAGAGGGGATTTTGGGCACCAGGATTTCTCCGCCGCTCGCATTTTCGAGCGACCATAAGACCATCTCGACCCCCTCATCGAGCGAGATGTTGAAGCGGGTCATCCGCTCATCTGTGATCGGCAAAACACCGCTCTTGCGCCGCGCTTTGAAGAACGGGATGACCGACCCGCGCGAGCCCATCACATTGCCATAGCGAACGACCGCGAAGCGCAGATCGCGTTTCCCGCGGATATTGTTGGCCGCAACGAATAGCTTGTCCGAGCACAGCTTTGTCGCGCCATAGAGGTTGGCAGGCGCAGCGGCTTTGTCCGTTGAGAGTGCAATCACCCGGCTCACACCATTGTCGAGGCAAGCCTCAATCACGTTCTGTGCGCCCAACACGTTGGTCTTGATACATTCAAACGGGTTGTACTCCGCTGCCGGCACTTGTTTCAGCGCGGCGGCGTGGACGACATAGTCGATCCCCTGCATCGCTCTCCGCAGCCGTGCATCATCACGCACATCACCGATAAAATATCGCAGCGCCCGGTGCTTTTCCGGCGAGAATTCCTGCGCCATTTCAAACTGTTTAAGCTCATCGCGCGAGAAGATCACCAGCCGCGCAATGCCAGGATAAAGGTCGAGCACGCGGCGCACAAAGGCGCGTCCGAACGATCCGGTCCCACCTGTGATAAGAAGCGATTTGCCGTTTAGCATTGGAGCCTTGACCCTTTCCTGCGTGGTTTTCCTAGGCGGCCCGTTCCGGCGGGCTCACTTTGAGTGCCATTATTGGCAGGCCGATGGCAGAGTGAGTTTGCTCGACTTTGGCGGCTTTTGTGCCGCGACTGGCTGCCAGACGCGCCAACGTCGAGCGCACTTCGGCTGGTTTGAAACCCTTGGCTTTGCGCGCGGGTGTGAGGAACTGGCGAAGCCCTTCTATCAGTCCAGAACCAAGCGTAGCACCGAGCCAAGCCGTGAGGATGGAGCGCGCGGAGTTGGAACCATCTTGGGGCCAATCGGGCAAGATCAGAGGCGCATCGAGCAATGCATCGGCGACACGCGTGGCAGCCTCGCCATCGAGCGGCCCGAAGAAGGGTGCAATCTGTGCATGCACCGGCCCGCGTTGCACGCGATCCGCGCGGTCGATCAGCGCGAGAACCTCTGCCTGGCTGCGCGCTGGGATACTGATTTGCGAAGGGAGCGCGGCCATCGCCTTCAAGCGCGGCTCATTGATGAAGTCGAGCGAGATTGGCGCAACGCCGCATAGACATGCCTCAACCGCAGTGGTGCAATTGACGTGCAACAGACACGCGGATGCTGCGATTGCCTCCATGGCAGTACCCGCTCGCTCAACGGTTACATTGGGCGCATCGGCAAAGGCGCTCTCATAGGGTTCCGCGCTCTCAAATGGGTGAGGGCGGATGACGAATTCGCGTTCAGGCCGCGCCCTTGCGAGAACTTCGATCGTCGCAATCATTCGCTCCATGACTTTGCCAACCGCGCGTTCCAGCTCGGCGATTTCAGCGTCGTTGAAGCCCACGCTTCGCAAGGCCTCCCGGTCGGTCTTCGACCCGTCTGAATGAAGTGAGTTGACCACGGGAAAGTTGGTGTTGACGAGAATGCGGCCATTCCGTGTTGTGGCTTTCGGACCTGTGCGATGCGTCAGATCGAAGCGCGGACAGCCCGTCACGATAGCGCGCTCACTGGGGAGGCTCGTCTCACTCACGATTACGTTGCGCAGGTGATCACCCCAAAAGAGATAGAGCGACAAGGCTTGATCGATCTCGCTTTCCCTCAGGAAACGAGCAATGCCGCTGGCAGAGGTTGGGCCGCTTTCTGGGATGAGCCCTCCTTCTGTGTCGAGCACAGCGAGCGCAATTCCGCGGGTTGCAGCCGCCTCAATCAGGGCGCGATTGGCTGGGCGGACGTAGTTCAGGACGATCAGATCAAGCTCAACATTGGGCAGGTCGAAGTGCTGAGTGTAAAACGGCAGCAGCACCGCCTCAGCCCCACGCTCGGCCAGCAGCTGAGCGACGAGGCACATGCCATCAAGGTCGCGCAAGGGGTGGTCGACGACAAGGCCGATCCGGCGGAGGCGGCTCTCCTGCCGCATGGCCGATATGTTCGGAGAGACCGGCGCGTGCATCACATCCACGCTTCGAGCCGGTCGAGCGCGGTCCAGAAGCCTGCGCCTGCATCCTTGTGGCCTTGCCAGATTTCGGGGATGAAGCTGGCTTCTGGCGCGACGCGGTCGAGCACACTTGCGACCATGCCGAAATCGATTGTGCCATCACCGATCTGCAAACCTTCGCCATCCACACCTTCGGCATCGACTACGTGCAAGTGGCGGGTGAAGGGGCCGACCGTTTCAAGGAATTGCTGGAAGCTCGTTTTCAGATGCGTTGCAGCAAGGGCGGAATGCGAGATGTCGAGACAGATGCGCGCGCTGTTGGTCTTGCAATAGTCAGCGATTTCACCCGCATCCATGAACAGGTTGTGGAAGCGTTGACCGCCGAAATGCCATGGGAAAGGCGGCATAGTCTGGGGGATGATCTCCACGCCGTCGCAGTCGAGCGAGGCGAGGGCCTCGGCCACCATCGCGTAGAGCTGGGGTTTTTGCGCCTCGGGCAAGGGACCGTCTGCACTGAATCCCCCGACATTGGTGATGATTGGGATGGGGCCGCGATTGGGGAAGCGTTTGCCCAATTCGCGCGTCACATCGATCACGCGCTGCAGCTCTGCAATTGAATGGGCGCGGTAATCTGGGTCGGGTGAGCACAGGTCGAGCACATGGTCGCCTGCGAACAATTCGGGTGCGTGGACGACCAGCTCCATGTCGAAGCGTGCATCGCCCAAAGTCGCTTCGATATCGACTTCAAGATCTTTGTAGGAGAAGTGGAACTCGACCAGATCAAGGTTCGTCGCGCCGGCCATTTTGGCCAGATCATGATAGCGCACCGGCACACCAAAGGGCCGCGAAAACCTGAATTCGCGCGCAGCTTTCTGATCGTCATCAAGGTCGCTGGGGAAGAAGAAATCGCCTGGCTGCATGTCCTGTTTTGCGGGGCGTCCGATCAATTCCTTCAGCCGATAGGGTTGGAGGCCCTGACCAGGGCTGCGGATGGTGAGGTCCTCCTCCGCAAGTACCTTGCCTGCCTCGATTGCGCGCGCCGCGACCAAGCTCTTGGCGAGCACTTCGCGATTTATCATCTCACCTTGCGTCATGGCGCGCGGTGCAGCGGTGCCCATCGCGGCCTCAACCTCACGGATCTGTGCGACCATGTCGGTAAGCTCTTGCGGCAACAGGCTGACGCGGTGGTCGTTGCCTTCCATATTGCGGTCGAGCGTGAAGTGCTTCTCCACCACCTTTGCTCCGCGCGCGACTGCCGCGACGGGCACATGGAAACCGCGTTCGTGCCCGGAGTACCCCACTAAGCCACTGGAATATTTACCCAAGACATCCATGAAAGCGAGGTTGATGTCTTTGAACGGAGCAGGATATGTCGAATTGCAATGGAGCAGCACGTATGGCGCGCCGTGCCGTCGAAGGACCGCAACTGCATCCTCTATCTCTGCCTGCGTGGACATGCCGGTCGAGCAGATCAGCACCTTGCCCGTGCGCGCCATGCTCCCAAGCAATTCGTGATTGGTAAGGTCGGCGGAAGCGAGTTTGTAGGCGGGCATGCCGTATCTCTCGAGCACCGCCAGGCTTGCCTCATCCCACGGTGTGCACAGCGGCTGGATGCCCTTGGCTTTGCAATGGTCGAACGCCTGCAGCATCTCATCGTTGGAGAGCTGCATGCGCGCCAAGAGGTCGAGCGTGTATTGCGCGCCCAGATCTGCGCTCTGGTCACTCGCATCGCCGCCGCCGCGATAGAGCGAGGCCATGTCGCGCATCTGGAACTTGGCGCAATCGGCACCGGACTCAGCCGCCAGGTCAATCAACTGCTTTGCCCGTCGCAGGCTGCCATTATGATTGTTGCCAATCTCCGCGATGATGTAGCACGGCTCGTCCACTCCGATTGCGCGATCGCCCAGCATGATGCGGTTGGCATCCTTCCAAGCGACTGCGACCACCCGGTCCTGCGCGTCTAGCACCGGGACAAAACCCACCCTGTCAGAGAACATCGCTTCGATTTCAGCCTCGCCCATACCCTCGCGTGCGGTGGTGACGTGTTTGTTTGCGACTGAGATCGCCGGGACGTCGAAATCGAACTTTTCAGATTCGAGCAACCAGCGCCGCACATCGCCATCGGTCAAGACGCCTTCGAGCCGTCCTGACTGCGCGATACACAGCACCGCGCCGCGGCGGTTCTCCCCGATCTTGCGCAGCGCGATAAGCAGGTCTTCCTCTGCAAAGATCACGAAGGGGCGCAGGTTCTTGTCGATAATCATGCGGGGATCGCCTGTGGCATAAGGGTTTCAAGGAGGCGGAAGTCAGCGAGGCTGTCGACTTCGAAGCCTTCTTCCTCACTGGTTTCAAACAAGGTGATTTTGCCGCCCAAGCGGTTGCCCTCGCGCACCAGCACATCGCGGCGGGTGATGTAGAGTGAGCCGGTTTCGCGGTATTGACGGTCGGCAGGCGCGATATCCTGTCGCCGGGGCCGATTGTGGTAGTCGTAGCCCGCGCGCACCGGAGCCTGCTGCCAGAAGAAGGCGTGGCTTTCTGTGACTGAGAGCAGGCTGTCGGCCCCCTCTGCCCGCAACTTAGCCAGCGCGCGCGTTGTCATATTGGCGCTACGCAAGGGCGAGGTCGGTTGCAGCAGTGCAACGCAATCAAAGCTGTGCCCCGATGCCTCCATCACTTCGAGCGCGTGGAGCATGACGGGCTCGGTTGGAGCTGTATCGGTTGCGAGCTGTGCCGGACGCAGGAATGGCACTTCGGCACCAGCGCGGCGGGCAACCTCAGCAATTTCGAGGCAATCTGTGCTGACCAAGCAGGTCGCGATCTCTGGCGTGCGCAAGGCATGCTCAATCGACCAGGTAATGAGCGGCTTGCCAGCCAGATCGCGCAGATTCTTGCCCGGCAGTCCTTTGGAGCCGCCGCGTGCTGGGATGATGGCGAGGATGCTCATGAACCACGCTCCGCTTGCAGGCGAGTCAGCGCGACATCCTGGACCAGCACACCCACCGCCTCTCCACTCGCAGCTGCGCTCAGTCGGATGGATTGGTAGGGACAGTCAGCGGGCACTGTGAAGGCCAACCGCGCGAGGTTGGTATCAAGGGAAGTTGTAGTCTCAGACTGGGCCCGTTCCTGCCCTTCCGCGATGCAGATCCGGGCAAGAGTGATTATTCCTCCGCTCCCGCGCGGGTCGGCAAGCCCAACGTTCAGCGCGTAAGGCCCGGGTTCCAATCGCAGCATGATCCGCGCGACTTCGCCAGAGCGGTGCGGCGCGGCGAATAGCTCCACCGTAGGCTTGCGCGCATCGGGGGCCGCTTTGCTGAGCAACCTTATGCCGGTTTCCAGATTGTCGATGATTTGCCAATCGAGCGGTGGCAAGCCGCCAGTTCCAAAGGCGCCTATGTCCTGCGGTCCATCAGCGTAGGCAGCATAGGCAGCAAAGGCGGCGCCGGGATGGAGCTGCGTGGCCAATTGGTCGACCAGAGGTGCGCCATAATCAATCGACCGTGCGCGTGACCCGTGCGGGAGGCCATCGGCAATCGTTGCAAACAGCACCGCCGAGTTCGTATTGCCGCTGGCATGAGCTGCCAAGCGAGCGGCCCATTTGGGATCGCGTGCGAGCCTTGCGCGCAGAAGGTCGGCAAAGCTGCGATCCTGCGCGGCACGGAGCATTAGCGGAAAGATGCGCTCATCGAGCGAATCCGAGACCGAGAGCGCCACCTCAAGGGTCTCAAGCCCTTCTTCAAGCGAGCCATCCCGGAACTGCAATTCGGCTATTTGCGCTGCCGTTGCAACATCGCGCCGAGAGCTGAGTTGGGCCAGCCCTAGAAGTGTCACGCGGCGGTTTGCATTCTTTTCCAGGAATGCCAACTGCCGCAAAGCGCCCGGCGCATAGGGCGTGTCGACTAGGCTGGAAAGAGCAAGCGCCTCGATCTGAAAGCGATCGGATGCTCGAAGATCAGCTGCAATCGCGTTCGCGCTCGACGGAGCCTCAGTGTCTGTGATCGCAGCGCTTACCGCCAGATCGCCAATTCGCACTTTGGCTTTAGGAAGCTCACCATAGATGCTGTGCGAGAAATGGGGATCGCGTGTGTCGAGCGCGGTCGCGAGCGAGTAGACGCTGCTGAAAAGGGCCAGAGGTCCCAGCAAGAGCACAGCGAAAAATGCGCGGGTTTTGAGCCCTGCCCGCCTCTTTGCACCCCTTCGCGGGGCGGCGACTTCGTCGCTGAAGCGCGCGCGTTTGGGGGGGTCATGCCGCGCCACGTTCTTCCTCAATCCGAGAGGCATAGGCGTAGCTGTAAGAATAGCCGTAACCGTAATGAGAGGAGCGCTGATCAAGTTTGGTCAGGATTGCGCCCACGATCGGCGCACTTGCTGCCTGCATTCTTTCAAGCGCGGAGTTGAGGCCGCGCACGGAAACGCGTCCTGCTTCGGCGACGAAGACGACCGCTTCGACGGCCTGGCTGACCAACGGTGCATCAGCGAGGCCGATAACGGGCGCAGAATCGACGATTACATGGTCGTATTCCTGGCTCATCCGCTCCACCAAACCGCGCAGACGGTCGCTGGAGAAAAGCTCCGCCGCGCTCGGCACTGAAGGGCCTGATGCCATCAGATGGACGCCGGGCTGAACCTGCTGGATCAGCGCTTTCATATTGTCATCGCCCGCCAGATAGTTCGACAGGCCGAACTTGCGGTGCGTGTCCATATATGTGTGCGCCGAAGGGTTACGCAGGTCGGCGTCGACCAGCAAGACGCGCTTGCCCATCCGGCTCAGAACCAGCGCCAGAGCCAGCGCAGACAGGCTTTTACCTTCTGCAGGCTGTGAGCTGACCAGCATGAAGCTGCTCGGCACGCCGTGGGTGGTGGTGAAAGCGAGGCTGGAGCGGATCGCAATGTAAGCCTCGGCGATCTCAGTCTTGGGGTCCGCGACCAGTTCAATCGGGTCTTCGTGATCAGCGACTTGCGGGACTGAGCCAAGCAGCGGGATGCCGAGCGCCTCTTGCAGCTTGCTGGGATCGGTCAGACCTTCGGTGCTCTGCTCGAGGACAAAGACCAGACCCGCCGCAGCAACACTTCCAGCGACCAGCGCAAGAGCGAGGTTGAGCAGCAGGTTAGGCGAAGAGGGGCGCTGCGGCGGCTGTGCTGCATCGATCACAGCAATGTTGCTTGCCGAGACGCCTGCAACGCCGATCTCTTTGTAGCGCTGCAGCAGGCTGTCATAGAGCTGGCGATTGGTGTCAGCTTCGCGCTGATAGATGTTGTATTGGATCGCATCGCGGCGCTGGGCGAGGACTTCGCCGGACAGGCCGGACACCTTCGCTTGCAATTCTGCCTCGCGCCGCTGCGCTGCCTGAAAGGCTTCGGTTGCGCCGCGATTGATCCGCGTTTCTTCCGTGATAATCGCGCGGTCGAGCTCTTCTATCTGGCTCTTCAGAGCGATAGCGCGCGGATAGCCGGGCTCGAACTGTGCCATGACTTCTGCGTGTTCCGCTGCCGCAATAGCGCGCTGTTCGCGCATGCGGGCGAGCGTGGGGTTGGTCTGGGCAGAGCCTGAATTGCTGACAAGGGCCTGGGCAGCGACGCGATCAGCTGTTGCCGCGATCAGTTGCTCGTTCAGACCTTGCAAGTTCTCCGCTGCCAGAGTGCGTTCACCGATCTGAGCGGTGCCCGGACCGATATTGTCGGTGGTAACAGTGACGATGTTACGCGCAGTCGCAAAGTCGACCAGCGCACGCTCTGAATCCTCAACTCGCCCGCGCAATTCTTCGAGCCGCCCTTCGAGGAAACTGCGCGCTTCGGCGGTGGAGTCGAACTTGCGCGCGATGGATTGAGCGATGAATTCTGCCACCCAGGCATTGGCGACACGCGACGATAGCTCTGGGTCGAAGGACGAGTAGTCGACATCAATTAGCGCGGACCCGCGGATCGGGTTGATCGAAATGCCCTTGAGCAAAGTGTCGATTGCAAGGCGCTGGCGCAAATCCGTGCCGGAACGTGGATCGCTCACTGCTTGAGGGTTGTCTGCGGCCTCGCTCATCGCTGCTTCTTCCAGCGCTTCTAGGTCAACACCATGCGCGGCCCAGAAATCCTCACTCTCCGTCAGGCGCAGGTTGCGCACGACACGCTCAGCCAGAGAGCGCGCTTCGAGCAGTTCGTACTGGGTCTGGTAGAATTCCAGGTCTCGCCCGGCATTCTCCGATTCAACCCCTTGCACATTGGTGACGTTGTTTTCTTCGCGGCTGACCTGCACCTGTGTGGTCGCGGTGTAGGTCGGTCGGGTGAGCAAGGTTACGACAAGCGCGGCCAGTACAGCGGCGACCAGAACCGCAGTGATGGTCCACTTGCGGCGTCGTAGGATGTCGAAATACTCGATCAGGATCGGGCGCATCCCCGACCGCCGGACCGGCAGGATCGGCCCCGCATAGGGCGTGATCTGCGTTGTTTCGGGGCGCATGGGCACGAGGTTGGTTGTGTCAGTCATTGGTCTCTCACCCGTGATCCTTTGAAAGGCATTGGCCCATGCGGTCAGTTGTTCTGGAGCAGCGCGATAATCGGAGCGGTCAGCAATGGAGTGGCGGCCAGAATGTCGCGGAACAGGCGGCGCGAATGGCTCTCACCGACCACAACCACGTCGCCGGCATAGATTTCTGGATCGGCATAAATCCCGCGCCTGATCGCGCCGAGATTGTAGAGCGCGGCGTAACGCTGACCGTTCGCTTCGCGGAAGATCACAACGTCATCGACTTTTGCGAATTCTGTAAGGCCGCTTGCTGTGGCGACGCCTTGCATCAACGTCATCCGGCCGATCACCGGATAGAGGCCCGGCTCACGCACCTGGCCATCAAGTGTGACAACCTGACTCAGCGTCTCTTCGAGGTTCACCGTCACCTGAGGGTCACGAACGTAGTCCCCGGCAAGGGCAGCGGTCAGCTCGGCTTCGATCTCGCGCGGGGTCTTGCCCGCGGCCTCAAACGATCCGACCAGCGGGAAGGAGGCCCGCCCGCTTGCGTCGATTTGCACTTCGCGTTCAGACAGCTCCTCGATCCCGAAGACGTCGATACGCAATTTATCGAAGGGTCCGACAAGGTAGGGCCGGGCCTGATGGCTGCCCTGTCCGGGAATGGGGGCGGGGAGAGAATTGGCCGAGACCACCTGCAGCCCTTGTGCACCGCCAAGAGGAGGCGTCGATGCGCACGCACTGAGCGCTGCGCATGTCAGGAGCAGAGCTGCTAGCCTGACAGATCCTTTGCGCGATGAAACTTGCTGCTTGATCATGTCTCAGACCCCTTCCTTGGCCGAATCGCTGGGGGCTGGTGCCTGCCCGGCGTCCTCATCAGGGCTAGAGTGCGGGGCGCTTCCCGCAATCCAGACAAGCGCCAGAATGAAGGTGATTGCGAGGCTGGGTGTGCGCAGCGGGTAATCGTAAAGGCTCCCCAGAAACAGCATCACAAGCGTGAAAAGTCCCGCCATCCGCAGAGTGCGATCCGCGCCCTGCGCGACGCTGAATTCGCGCAAACCCCTAAGGGAAAGCCACAGGACCCCTGCTGCAATCAGTAAGAGCGCAGGGGCGCCGCCCGTCAGGGCAATCTCAAGCCAATCATTGTGTGCATGGTTGATATAAGATGGCCCCAAAGTGGATGCAGGTTCTGCCACTTCGTAGACTTCGACAAAGGTTCCGATCCCGCTGCCGGCTGGAAAGTGTTGCCAGGCAAGCTCCCAGGTGGTGGGCCAGATCAGCTGGCGCAGGCCATCATCAGCGCCGCCCGACTGGGTCAGACGGGAGAAAGCGTTCCCCGCGGTGAACATCCAGGTCATGCCCGCCAGCGTGCAGGCGCCAACCGCCCCAGCGATCACGGCAGGGTTGAGGGGTGCCTTTGATGCCCGCGCGCGTCGCTCCTGCGAGGCGAAGCTTTGCAGCCACCAGAACCCGATCAGCGCCAAGATGCCCAGTCCCAATCCCGCGCGCGATCCGGTCATAATTAGGAATGGCAGCAAGGAAAGCGCCGCTGCGCCTAGAAGGACTGGCCAAAGTGCGCGGAGCTCTTTCGCGGGCCGGTGCAGTGATACGCACGCCCCCAGCCAGATAATGCCCAAAGCCAGAAAAATCGCATTGTGGTTGCGGTTGGCGAACAGGCCGACAGCGGCATCGTGGTTGGTGATGCGGTAGAGGTAGAACGGATTGCCCGGCGTTCCGATCACTTGCAGCAAGCTTAAAAGCGCGCTCAGCCCAACCAGCGCGACCAGAACCATGATGGTCCATCGCAGCTGCGACCGAGTAAGGTTCACTGCCAGCGCCAGTGCGGCCAGCGGGACGCTGAGCGAAAGCAGCGCGTTCAGCGTGCGGTAGGGGACAAGGCTCAGCGGACGCCATTGGCCCGCAAGGCCTGCTGCGCGGTCGATCTCTATCGCCAGTTCACGTCCGGGCAAAGCGTGCCAGACTTGAGGAGGCAAGGGGACAAGGTGCAGCGCCACCAGTGCGGTCCAAGCTCCTGCCAGCCCCAGAATCACTCGGTTTGCGCGCATTCGAGCCGGGTCCGCAATCACCAGCGCGACCCCAAGCACACCAATCGAAACCGGACGTAGGATCGCGAGCGAAGAGATATCATCCCGCGCGCCTCCGCCCAGCGCAAAGACCAGCGCGAGGTAGGCTATTAAAATGACGTGAGGGCGCGTGAGGGGGGCAAGGCCCTTGAGGCCGCTTGCCGCACTCATTGAAGGACTTAGCGCTCGCGCAGATGAAGAGGCTTGGAACATGGCCGTCAGCTCAGCGATGCAGGGGTGACGTTGATCTCTGGGAGCGAGACATCGGGCGTTTGCTCTTGCCGCGGCTCATCCGATGCCGTGCTGGGCTGAGAAGCAGGCTGTCTCAAGCCTCTCATCCCTTCAAGATCGGTTGGCATCTCAAGCCCATAACGCAGGGTCGGGACGAGCGACTTGAGCGCCAGCTTGCATGCACCTTCATCGCCCTGTGCGATGGCCTGCGTCAGCCGTTTAAGCACAGTCGCAACCGCCACCGGAGGCGGGCAGCTTTCGTGGCCTTGCATGATGCGCGGATGTTCTGTGGCTGCGGAGTTCTCGCCCAACAGCAGCTCTTCATAGAGCTTCTCTCCCGGGCGCAGTCCGCTTTCGACGATGGCGATATCGCCGCCTGGATCACTCTCATCCTGGACGCGTAGACCCGCCAGGCGGACCATGCTTTGCGCAAGGCTCCAGATCTTCACCGGCTCGCCCATGTCGAGTAAGAACACCTCTCCGCCCCGCGCCATTGCGCCGGCTTGGATCACCAGTTGGGCGGCTTCAAAAATGGTCATGAAATAGCGCGTCACTTCGCGGTGCGTGACCGTGATTGGCCCGCCCGCTTCGATTTGGCGCTGGAAGATCGGTACGACTGAGCCGCTTGAACCCAACACATTGCCGAACCGCACCATTGAGAATACGGTCGATCCAGGCTTGGCAAAGGTGTTGGAGCCGCGTTGGAGCCGGGCCAAGTCTTGCAAAATGATCTCACACACCCGCTTGCTCGCACCCATCACATTGGGAGGACGCACAGCCTTGTCAGTGCTGATCAAGACGAAGCGCTGCGCCCCGTTTTGCATCGCGGCTTCGGCCATAACGCGGGTGCCGAGCACATTGTTGCGGACCGCCTCAACCACATTGTCCTCGACCATGGGCACGTGCTTGTAAGCAGCAGCATGGAAGATCGTATCCGGCGCAAACTCTGCAAAAAGGCGCTGTACAACCTGCGTGCTGGAGACGTCGGCTAGCCGTTGGTAGAGTTTCGGACGGGGGTGGCTCGGGCTCTCTGCGTCATCTTGCGCATCAAGGATCGCGGTCAATTCTCGCCCGATGTTGAACAAAGCGAATTCGTTGACTTCGACCATGACCAAGCCGGCTGGGCGCTGCACCAGAATTTGGCGGCAGATCTCTGCCCCAATCGATCCGCCCGCGCCTGTCACCATGACCAGCTTGCCAGTCACTTCGCGCGAGAGCAGGTCCCCATGCACGGGGACCACCGCGCGGCCGAGCAGGTCTTCCACTTCTATGGGGCGTAACGCCGCTGCACTGATCCGCCCCTCGAGCACTTCGCGCATCGGTGGCAGGGTCTGCACGTTGACCGCCAGTGGTTCGAGCGAGGCGATGATCGCCTTGCGCTGGGTGAAGCTGACATTGGTGATCGCGATCAGAATGTCGCTGATCGCGCGGCTCTCAATCAAATCGGCAATCTGCGAGGTATGGTGCACGCGTACCCCGTCGAGGGTGTGCCCGGCCTTGTCGGGATCATCATCGACATAGGCGACCAGGCGCATGCCCGCCTCCACCGCCAGTGCCTGCGCCAATCGCTGTCCGGTGGCGCCGGCGCCATAGATGACAACGCGTTTTGTCGGAGCGGCGAAGTCTTCGCTTTGCGCCAAGCGATCGCTGAACAGATCGACCATGACATAGCGCCCGACAATCCGGGCGAGGCTGACCAATAGGAAGAAGATCAGCGGACCAAGAATGGCCATGGTGCGCGGCACATTGTCTTGCGGGATTGCCATGAAGGAGATGGTCAGAGGGATGGTCGTGCAGCCCGCCGCAACCATCAGCGCAATGATCGCGCCGCGTCCGGAGAACCGGAAGATTGACCGGTAGACCCCTCGCATCAAGGCGATTGGGAACCAGCAAGCCAGCAGGGCCCCTGCAAACAACCCAAACCCCGCACCCGGCATGTGCCATTCACCAAGGCGCAGTGAGAAGGCGATCCACACGGCCGCGAGGCCAAGCAGTGCATCCACTCCCGCAACCGCCGATCGCTTCGCCCAGCGTGGCCATTCCAGTGAGCGCGAGGCGATGTCGACGAACACACCCACCAAGGCGGCAATGATAGGCTCAATCACCGGCGTGCCGGTTGGCTCGGCATCCACTGCAAGTGATTTTTGGATAGAGCTAGCATTATTATAGCGAGCCATAGGCGGTCCTGTCTTCAGCCGCCTTGGAGATTAAGAGCGATCAGTGTTTGATACTGTCCGCCCGCAACACCTTAACGACAGTCAGTGCAAGTATTCGTAAATCGAATAGAAAGCTCCGACGTGATGAATATTCACCATCTAGAGCAACCTTGTCCTCGAGTGTCAAAGCATCGCGCCCGTTCACCTGAGCCCATCCAGTGATCCCCGGGAGTAGCATAAATGAACCATTTTCTCTACGCATTTCAATTAGATCACTCTGATTGAAGAGCGCGGGGCGAGGGCCGATCAGACTCATATGTCCGACAAGAACGCTCCAAAGCTGAGGCAATTCGTCGAGGGAACTACGCCTAAGTATTGGCCCTAGGTTAGTAAGTAAAGATACGGAGTCTTGGAGTAAGTGTGTCGGGAGTTGCGGGGCGTCTGTGCGCATGGTTCTGAACTTCGGCATCCAGAACAATTCGCCGCTTTGCCCAAAGCGCTGCGACCAGAACAAGGCCGGCCCGGGAGAGTCGAGCCGGACGGCCAGCGCGATCAGCAACATCAGCGGAAAGAGCACGATCAGCGCGCTTCCGGCGATGACAATGTCGAGCAAACGCTTCATTTCCTTGGCAACTCCCTTGCGTGCCCGAGGGGCGCTGGGGTCGCTAGGGAGCCGACCTCAATCGGCTTCGAGCGTCAGGCGCAGCGCCTCATCCATGTTCACTCGCGGCTGCCATCCGGTCATCTTGGCGAAGCGGCTGCCATCGAAGGCGGCGTTTCCAAGCAAGCTGTCGGCGCGGTCCCCTAGTGCGATCCTTGCGGACAAGCGCACCAGAGGCTCGGGCCAAGACCACACTCGGTCACCATGACCAGCGGCTGCGAGAAGCTTGGAATACAGCGCACCGGTGGAGATGGGGAGGCTGTCGGTGACTATAAATGATCCGCATTGGAGCAATTCCGGGCTTGCTTCTGCCGCGACTAACGCCGCGTCGGCAATGTTGCCGGCATAGGCGAAGCTGCGACGGTTGCGAATCGCGCCCAGTGGTAGCGGGATACCCGCTTTGGCCGCGCGGACCAGCTTGGCGAAATGGGCTGGAGCTTTGGGGCCGTATATCGCCGGAGGGCGGAGCGAGATGACACTGAACTTATCATCCGTCACCAGGCCTTCCAACAGACTATCGGCACTGCGCTTGGATAGCCCATAGAGGCTGCTTGGAAACGGTTCGGTCGCATCGGTAAAGGTTACGCCGGGCAGGGTCCGGCTGGCGACCGCCGCTACCGAGCTGATCTGGACAAAACGTCCCGCCCCCGCGGCGCACCCAGCCTTCGCGAGATTCAGAGGGAGCGTGGTGTTCATTGCGATCGTGGCGTCGGCAGCGGCCTCGCCGCTTTGCGTGACGTGAACACGAGCCGCACAATTGATGACGACGTCGACGCCAGCAAGGTCGATCTCTCCGATCCCCAGCGCCAAATCCCCACACGCCTGCAAATCCGCCGCTCCCGGAACCGGCGTCCCAGAACGGCTTACGGCAATAATGTGATGGCCCGCCTCTGCACCGGCGGCAACTATCGCGCGGCCCAGAAAGCCGCTCGCCCCGGTGACCAGAATGCGCAAGCGACCCGGTTCCTTGCCTAAACGGTCGAGATGTCGGGCGCGTCGACCTGCTTCATGCCGACGATGTGATAGCCGCTATCGACGTGGTGGACTTCTCCCGTCACGCCGGAGCTGAGGTCGGAAAGGAAATAGAGGCCGGAACCGCCTACATCTTCAATCGTAGTGGTGCGGCGCAGGGGTGCATTCAGCTCGTTCCATTTAAGGATATAGCGGAAGTCACCAATCCCGCTCGCAGCCAGCGTCTTTACCGGCCCCGCGCTGATCGCGTTGACGCGGATGTTCTGCGGCCCAAGATCGTTGGCGAGATAGCGCACCGACGTTTCTAGCGCGGCCTTCGCAACGCCCATGACGTTGTAATGCGGCATGACCTTCTCAGCGCCATAATAGGTCAGCGTCAGGATTGACCCACCGCCTTTGCCGTCCTCGCCCAACGGAGGCATCATCTCCGCCGCGCGCTTCGCCACCGCGACAAGCGAATAGGCCGAGATGTTCATCGTCATCAGGAAGTTATCGAGGCTGGTGTCGATGAACTTGCCGCGCAGCTCGTTCTTGTCAGAGAAGCCGATTGCATGGACCACGAAATCGAGGCTGTCCCAGCGCTCTTTCAGCGCCGCAAAGGCCGCGTCGATCGAAGCCATGTCGGACACGTCGCATTCCATCGTTACATCGCTGCCGAGCTTCTCTGCTAGCGGCTTCACCCGCTTCGCCAGGGCCTCACCTTGGTAAGTAAAGGCCAGCTGCGCCCCGTGCTCTGCCAGTTCCTTGGCAATGCCCCAGGCGAGTGATTTTTCATTGGCGAGCCCCATGATCAGCCCGCGTTTGCCCTTCATAAGTCCGGTCATGTGTCCGTTTCCCCATCTCGGGTTTCTTTGTCTGGCTCGCGTTCAGGTTCCGCAAGCGCTGCATTCAATTCTGCTCCGATAACGAGGCCGAGGCCAACGAGCCAGAAAAACAACAAGGCAATGATGATACCCGCCATAGAGCCATAGGTCAGGTCATAGGTGAAAAAGCCCCGCAGAATGGGCGGCAAGGCAACCGTGACGCCCATCCACCAAAGGGCCGTGAACAGCGCTCCGGGCCATTTGGGATATTTGCCCAGCCGATACTCCTCCGGCGTCAAAGTGTAGAAGAGGAGATAGAGCGAGATGCCCAGACCCAGCGCTGGCACCACTCGCGAAATGCGCAGCGTGTCGAGCACTTCGCTCAATTGCGGGAAGGCGGCGAGGATGACTTGCTGCGCGGCTCCGATAGCGACTTGCGCAAAGAGCGAGACCATCAGCAGCACCACCGCTCCCAGGATCAGTCCGGCGGAGAACAGCCGGTAGCGCAGAAAGGAATAAAGCGCCCGCGTGCCATAGGCGCGGCGTAAAATCTCGCGGATTGTCTCGATCAAGCTGGAGGCGGTCCACAAGGCAACCGCCGCGCCGAACCACAGCAGCCATCCGGTCCGCGCATAGACTGCATCTTGCGCCACCGGCGCGATCACCGTCCTCGCGCTTGGTGGGAGGCCTGCAATAACCGTCTCTGCCATAGCAGCGGCGAGCTCGCGTCCTCCGAACAGCTCAAACAGAGCCGCGCCGAGGATGAAGAAGGGCACAATCGCCAACATAGCGAGGTAAGCGAGGTTACCGGCGTGGATGAAGCCATCCTGCCAGGTGCCTACAAGCGTACGCCGGACGACTTCGAAGATGCGCGTGCCGGGGCCAATATAATGCAGCACGCCCAGCATGCCGGGCTGTGGTCCGGCGTTGGCATCGCTCGCATCGGCGCTGCTGGCAAAGTGCACCGCTTGAGCCCGAGCGCGCCGCCGCCGGGCTTCTGGCGAGAGCGAGCGGATTTCGCGTTCGTAATAGGGCGGAATGTCAGCGCGATTGCTCATGGCTTGCTGGCCCCGCTTGCTCGCGCCCTTACAGGCCGAACTTCTCGCGCGGTTTGGCGGGATCACTCCACTCGCCAAGCCGCTGTTTGAGCGCATCGAGATCTTCCGGCATCTGGATCTCCAGCGTTACCAACTGATCACCGCGCGCCGTGCCATTTTTCTTCGTCCAGCCTTTGCCTTTGAGGCGCATTACAGTGCCCCCATTGGCGCCGGGTTGCAGCGTTAACATCACCGGGCCGTCCACCGTGGGGCATTTGACCTTGCCGCCATGCACCGCCTCGTCGAGCGTGATCGGCAAGTCCATGCGGATATTGTCGCCATCGCGGCGGAAGAAGGGGTGGGGAGTGATCTCTACCATCACGATCCCGTCGCCGCGCGTGTCCTTGGTCTTGGTCGGGCCTTCATGGCCTTTCCCTTTGAGCCGCATCTGCGTCCCGTCCTCGACCCCGCCCGGCAGTTTCAGGCTGATCGTCTTGCCATCGGCCAGAGTGATCCGCTGATCCGCGCCCGAGGCTGCGTCGACGAAAGGCACGGCGAGGCGGTATTGGATATCCTTGCCCTTTTTGGGAGGCGTGGGCCGCGAGCCAAAACCTCCACGCCGGGGTGGAGGTTGGTTTTGGCGAGCACGACCCCCGAAGAGACCTTCGAACAGGTCGCCCAAGTCCATGTCTTCATTGCCAAAGCTCTGGAACTCTTCGTCGCGAAAGCCTCCTCCTGGCCCTGCGCCGGGACGACCGCCGCCATAGCCTCGGCCAAACCCACGCGAACCTGCGCCCCCGGCACCCATGCCGGCAAAGGGGTTCAGGGGATTGCCATCCGCGTCGATCTCCCCGCGATCGAACTGAGCGCGCTTGTTCTTGTCCGACAGCAGATCATAGGCTCCCGTGGCGGCAGAGAACTTCTCAGCAGCCTTGGGGTTGTCCTTGTTGCGGTCAGGATGGAATTCCTTGGCGAGTTTGCGATAGGCGCTCTTGATCTCTTTCTCAGAGGCAGTGCGCGCGACGCCAAGGGTGCGGTAGGGATCGGACATGGTGTTTTAGCTAGGTGATACGGTTGAGAGGTGCAAGCTTTGCGCTTTCCTACGCGAGGTTAGCTTGTGTAGGGAAGCGCGATGTTTACTCTGCCGCGCCTTCCATCTGCATCTTGCGCTCCGGCTCCGCGTAACTCAGAGGACTTTCACCCTTGGACTGTGTGTCAGGTGTGTCAAATGACAGCTAACGGAGCCCTGCGATGAACGACAAGACGAGCGAGATCGAGCGACTCGATGATGCGCAGCTGGCCGATAGCGTCATTCCGGCGGGCGCTGATCCCTATGCGCTGTTCGATGAGTGGTTTGCTTTGGCTCAGACAAGCGAGCCCAATGATCCCAACGCTATGGCGCTTGCCACCGCAACCCCGGACGGGCGACCATCGGTGCGGATGGTGCTGCTCAAAGGCCATGGCGCACAGGAAGGCGACGCGGGCGGCTTCACCTTCTTCACCAATGCCGACAGCCGCAAAGGCGGGGAAATTCGCGCCAATATGCAGGCCAGCCTGCTGTTTCACTGGAAGAGCCAGCGCCGCCAGATCCGGATCGAAGGCCCGCTGACCGAAGTCACGCCGGAGCGCGCCGATGCCTACTTTCACTCGCGCGCCTATAAAAGCCAGGTTGGCTCAGCGGCGAGCGACCAGTCGCGTCCGCTACCGGAACGCCAGACCTATCTCGACCGGGTGAAGGCGCTGTGGGAGGAGCATTCCGACGCAGCCGAGGTGCCGCGCCCCGCGCACTGGACGGGTTTTACCCTTAGCCCAGAGCGGATCGAGTTCTGGATCGACCGCGACAACCGCCTCCACGACCGCCGCCTATTCACTCGGGAAGCGGACAGTTGGACGGACACGCTCCTATATCCATGAGGACTTCATGACGCAGACTATTCCCTATTGGCACGTCGATGCCTTCAGCGCCTCTCCCTTTGGCGGGAACCAGGCGGCGGTGATGGTGCTGGACGAGTGGCTGCCGGACGAGACCCTCGTGCAGATCGGCGGCGAGAACCTCTTCGCCGAAACCGCCTTTTTGGTCCCGAATGCCAGCGGCGAGGCCGATTGGGAGCTGCGCTGGTGCACGCCGACCTATGAGATCGCGCTGTGCGGCCACGCGACGCTTGCTTCGGGCCACGTGCTGCTCTCGCATCACGAATGGGGAGAGGGTCGCGACGCAGTGACCTTTCGCACGCGTAAGTCGGGCATCCTCGAAGTGCGCAAGGATGGCGATGGGTATGAGGTCGGCCTGCCAGCAACAATCACTGCTCCCGGCGAAAGCGCCGAGGCTGCGGCGCTGATGGGCGGCAATCCGGTGGCGATCTACCGCCCGACCGGGGCGGAAATCCGCTATCACATCTTCCTCTACGAGACCGAAGCCGAGGTCCGCGCGCTCGACCCTCAAATCCGTGCTCTGGGCGCAATGGGCCCCGATCAGTTCATCGCGACCGCACCGGGTGATGCAGGATCAGGCTTTGACTGCGTCAGCCGCGTCTTTGTGCCGGGTGGGGGAGTGGATGAGGACAGCGTGACGGGCTCTGCCCACTCGCTCCTCACCCCGTTCTGGGTCGACCGGCTGGGCCGCAACAACTTGAAGGCGCATCAGGCCAGTACGCGCGGCGGCGATCTGACCTTGCGTCTGGACGGAGACCGCGCCTGGCTCGGCGGGCCATGTGTAACGGTGGTGGAGGGCGCGTTCCTGCTCTGAGGCGCTATTCGCCAGCGACCGGATACAACGCCATCACATCGGCGGCTTGCTGCAACATCGGTGGACGCTGCTCGCTGTCTGAATGGCCCAGCCGCACAACGGTCAGCTTCTGCTCGGGAGAGATGAGCACATACTGCCCCATATGCCCAATCAACGCGAACATCGTGTCCGGCGCGCGGGCCGGGAACAGCGGGTGGGGCCATTCGAGGTCGGGATTGGGCCGGTTGAGCCAGGTCTGATAGCCGTAATGCGCCGAGGCTGGGCTGGGCTGGGTCATCGCCTCGACCCAGCGGCGCGGGACCAGTTGCTCGCCATTGGGGGCTTCACCTCCGGCGCGCAGAAACTCGCCGAAGCGGCCCCAGTCACGGGCCGTGGCGTGCATTAGCGACCCGCCGATGAGCGTGCCGGACGCGTCAAACTCGGGCACCATGGAGGTCATGCCGAGTGGTCCAAACAAGCGGGTCTCAAGGTAGTCGGCAACCGCCTTGCGCCGAGCCTCAGGGTCCTCGCTATCGGTCAGAGCGCGGGCGGCTATATCGGCGAGGATTACAGTGGTGTTGGAGGAATATTCGAACATCTCGCCGGGCTCAGCTTCAAGCGGCTGCTCCTTCGCCCACTTGGCCATGTCATCACGTCCGTCGAGGAAAAGCATGCGCACCTCGGCACTCTCATAGGGCGGGTCGCCGGCCTCGGTATGGCGCAATCCGGCGCGCATCTGGAGCAGGTGCTCAAGGGTAATGTCAGCGCGGCTGTCGCCAGTCCGTTGCCACATGGGCACCGGGGCAGGCTCTTCGACGCTGAGCAAACCGTCAGCGGCGAGCATTCCGATCAGGACTGCGGTGACGGTCTTGGCCATCGACCAGCTGATGAAGCGGGTCTCGGCATCGTAGCCATCGGCATAACGCTCAGCGGCGACCTTGCCATCGGCAAGGACCAGGAAGGCGCGGGTTTCGCCAAGGCCGTCCTTGGTGAAGAGGTCATCCACCTCGCGCGCCAGCTGGTCACGCGGAGCACCGGCATCGGCGGTGACGGCAGCCTTGGCCTCCTCGGTCAGTTCGGGCAGCGTGGTCTGTGCAGGCTCACCGCACGAAGCAGCGGCCAAAGCAAGGACTGGCAGGAGCGCAAAAGCGGCGGTAGAGGAACGGATGCGAGCCATCATGGCGCAATCAATCGAACAAGGGATCGGTGAAAGCAATGGCAAAATCGGGCGCATCGGCTGGATGGGGCAAGAAGCCCATCGCGATCACCATCATTGGCCTCATCGTCCTTGCGCTCGGCATTGCCTTCAACATCTATCGTGAGCCGATCAATGGCTATGCCAGCGTCGGTACCTCCTACGCAGCGCGGGTCGCATGTTCGTGCCGCTTTGTCGCCGGCCGCGATCTGGATGACTGCAGCAAAGACAAGCTCGCCGGGATGGAGCTTGTCAGCCTCTCCGATGATGTCGAAGCCAAGAGCGTGACCGCTACCTTCCCGCTCATCACCTCCACCACGGCCACCTATCGCGAAGGCTATGGCTGCGTGCTGGAGGAGTGGCCCGCTTAGTTGCTGACCGCTTCGGTAGAGTCGATCCAGCCGCCACCGATCACACGGTCGTCGGCATAAATCACCGCGGCCTGTCCGGGAGCAACGCCGAACTCCGGCTCAGCGAAACGCAGGTGAACCGTGGCGTTGTCGCCGAGTGGCCCTTCGAGCGTTACCGGCACCGGCTTCGCGAGACTGCGAACCTTGGCGGTCAGCTGCACGCCTGCGGGCACCGTGCCGATCGCATTGGTCTCGATCACTTCGGCGCTCTCAACCCCTAGCATACGCTTGGGCCCGACGCGCACTTCGCGGGTCGCGGCATCGAGGTTGATAACATAAAGCGGTTCGGGCTGGCCGCCGATCTCTAGGCCTTTGCGCTGGCCCACCGTGTAGTGGACGATGCCCTTGTGCTCGCCCAGAACCTGTCCGGTTGCTGCGTGGACGATGGAGCCTGGGACGCCGCCTTCGGGACGCAGCTTCTTGACGATGCCGGCGTAATTGCCGTCGGGCACAAAGCAGATGTCCTGGCTGTCGGGCTTCATCGCGTTGCGCAAGCCAGCCGCCTCAGCCAGCTCGCGCACCTTGGTCTTGGGCAGGCCGCCAAGCGGGAAGCGGATGTAGTCCAGCTGCTCTTGCGTGGTCGCATAGAGGAAGTAGGACTGGTCGCGAGATGGATCATGCGCGCGGTAAAGATGCGGGCCGCCTTCTGCTTCGACGCGGCGAACATAGTGCCCGGTCGCCAGGCAATCCGCCCCTAACTCGCGCGCCATGCGGAACAGGTCGGTGAACTTGGGCCCCATATTGCAGCGGATGCAGGGCACTGGGGTTCGGCCGGCTAAATATTCGTCGGCGAACTGTTCGACCACATCTTCACGAAAGGCGCTCTCATGGTCGAAGACGTAATGCGCAATGCCCAGCCGATCAGAGACGGCGCGCGCATCCGCAATGTCATCGCCCGCGCAGCACGCACCTTTGCGGCCCGTGGCAGCACCGTAATCATAAAGCTGGAGCGTGATGCCGATCACCTCGGCTCCGGTATCCGCCGCCAAAGCCGCCACAACCGAGCTATCCACCCCGCCACTCATTGCAACGACGATGCGGCATTCTGACGCCGGGCGCGGCAGGTCGAACAGGGCTGCTGTGTCGAGCCCGAACGGGCTGGCTGCTCCTGTGGAAACGGAAAGAGTTGCATCTGCAGACATGATTGCCGCGCCATATAGGCAAGTCGCTGCTGTTTCGCCACCCTGCTAAGCTGTGGCCCAATTCGTCGCCAATCGGTGACGAAACGCCGCGGCCTAATCCTAAGCAGTGGTAAAGGCGAGTTTTACCACATCTTGACTTCCGGCTCTTATAGCCACGCTCATGTTCGAAAAGTCTCCACCGTCTGTCCCACTAAATGAGGCTGCGCGATTCGCGGAAGAATCGCCGCTGCGCGCCTTGGATTGGGCAGAGCTGACCGCGCGGCTTAACGCTGCGCGCGACTTGCGGCGGGTCTTGCAGAAGGATGCCAGTGGTTCGGGAAGTGAATTTGCCGATGCTGCCGCCGCTTTCCTGAATGCGCGAGACGAATACGAAGGTGACGTTAACCTTGTTGTTTTAGAGCAACCTAAAGGCTCGTCTGACATAACAAATGCAATGACAGGTAGCAGCTCAACACCAGAGCAAGGGCCTCAGTCAGACGATGCGAGAGAAGTTTGATGATTGAAAACCAAGACATCCGCCCCGCACAAGTGATCGGTCCGCTCGGCGAGCCGTTGACGATTGACGACCTGCCTGCGCCTGAAACCAAGCGCTGGGTTGTCCGTCGCAAGGCTGAAGTGGTTGCTGCGGTCAATGGCGGCTTGCTGACCATCGACGAAGTGCTTGAGCGTTACAGCCTTACGCTGGAAGAGTTTGCCTCATGGCAGCGCGCAGTTGATCGTTCGGGCATGCAGGGCCTTCGCGTCACTCGCATCCAGCACTATCGCGACCTCTATGAGCGGCAGTTGAAATACTGAGCTCAATGCCGCGAACTCACTAGAGCTTCGCAGACCTGCATTAATTTGCTAGCGCGCTCCCGCATTCAATGTGGGAGCGTTTTTTATGGAACTTTTGGGTGAGTATGGTTGGCTAGGCTGGATCATCGTCGGCGGAATTGCTGGCGCGATCGGAAAATTCCTGATGCCGGGCAAAGATGGCGGCGGCATCATCATGACTATCCTTCTGGGTATCGCTGGCGCGGTCACTATGGGCTTTATCGGCAACTTTCTGGGCTGGTACGGTCCAGGCGAAGGCCCTGGTTTCATTGCGGCAGTGATCGGATCGGTCGTGCTTCTGTTTGTTTATCGCCAAATCAAGAAAAGAGGCTAGGAGCACTCAGCGTCTGCGCCTGCAGTCGGCATAAAAACTAGGGGCGGCGAGGCTGGAAGGCTGCGCTGCCCTTTGTTTTTGGCGGAACCAGACGCGTTACGGTCACTTGTTTGATTGAGGAGCGCCAATCCCCTTCGTCTAGGCTCAAAGTTGTCAGTCGATGTCCTGATTGCGCTTTGAGTGGCCTGAACTAACAGGACGAAGAACGGGGATTGCGCAGGGTGACTTATGTCTATAATACACTGCGTGGGTAAGACAGGCCAAAAGGCCAACCGGGTTTACGGCCGGATAAGGGAAAAAAGATGAACTACTCGACCATGGTTCAATCCGAAGCGCAGGACGGCGTCTCTGCTGATCTCTCTGCTCGGCATGATCGCGCAGGCTCGTCGTCGCTTACCCGGATTCTGCTGATTTCGGGTGGATTGCTGTTCGCCCTGCTGCTCGCTGTGGCTGCCTATTTCGCTATTGTCGGCGGAGGATCAGATAGCGCAGGTGATGATACCAATCAGGCACCGGTCGTGACCGTGATCTCTCCGGGCACGACATCGGTTAGCGGGATGATTGAGGCTCCCGGCACTCTCGCTGCACGTCGCCCCATGCCGGTCGGAGTGGCTGGTGAGGGCGGACAGGTTTTGAGCGTGCGCGTCGATGCCGGTGACTGGGTTCAGCAAGGTCAGGTCATGGCCGTGATCGACCGCTCAGTGCAGACCCAGCAAGCCGCTGCGCAAGCCGCCCAAATCGAAGTTGCGCGCGCTGATGCAAGTCTTGCGCAGGCCAATCTGGAGCGTGCACTGCAGCTTGTTGAGCGCGGCTTCGTTTCCAAAGCCGATGTCGACCGCCTCACTGCAACCCGCGATGCGGCATCAGCCCGCGTAAAAGTGGCAGAGGCGCAGCTCGCAGAGACCCGTGCTCGCAACAGCCAACTCAACATCACTGCTCCTGCCACAGGCTATGTCCTCGACCGCAATGTCGAGCCCGGTCAGACCGTTGGCGCTGCCTCAGGCGCGCTGTTCACAATTGCGCGCGGCGGTGAAATGGAGATGCTTGCACAGTTGAGCGAGGATCAGATCGCAACTTTGTCGCAAGGCGTCCAAGCAAGAGTTACTCCGGCGGGTTCGGATACCAACTTTGACGGGCAGGTTTGGCAGCTTTCCCCGACAGTGGATGAGCGTACGCGCCTCGCCACTGCGCGTATTGCGCTGCCGTTCTCACCTGCTCTGCGCCCCGGCGGTTTTGCCACTGCGCAAATCGACAGCGGCTCTATCGAAGCCACAGTCTTGCCTGAAAGCGCGGTCTTGTCCGACGATGAAGGCAGCTTCGTCTACGTCATCGGCGAAGACAACAAGGCGACCCGCACCCCGGTAACGATTGGCATTTCGACACCTGATGGGATCGCTATAACTGACGGCATTTCGGGCAGCGAGATGGTCGTGCTACAATCAGGCGGCTTCCTCAACCCCGGTGAAACGGTGAACCCGCGCCGCCAGGACAGCGAATAGAAGGTCATCCCCCATGAACTTCCGCAATCTCTCTGCTTGGTCGATCCGAAACCCGGTTATCCCGCTGGTCCTTTTTGCCGCGCTGTTGCTGGCCGGGATGATCAGCTTTGCTCGCATGGATGTGGTCAACAATCCAGAGATTGAGTTTCCCGGGGTCAGCATCAACATTTCTCAGCCCGGAGCTGCTCCGACTGAGATCGAGAACCAGATCACTCAGCAGATCGAAAGCGCGGTCCGTTCGATCAATGGGGTGAAGCAGATATCCTCCACCGCGCGAGAGGGTAGCTCAAATACATTCGTCGAGTTCGAAATCGGCACCGATCCCAATGTGGTTGTGACCGAGGTCAAGAACGCGGTCGACCGAGTGCGCGGGTCTTTGCCTGACGGTATCCTTGAACCGCGGGTGACGAAAGCGGAGGTCTCTGGCGGGTTCCTTGGAATCTACGCGGTCGAAACGACTGACATGACGATTGAACAGCTTAGCTGGTTCATTGACGACACGGTATCCAAGCGCCTTCTCGACGTTCCAGGCATGGCCGAGGCGGGACGTTTTGGCGGCGTTAGCCGGGAGATTGAGGTCATCCTGGATCTCGCCAAAATGCAGTCGCTGGGCGTCACTGCGTCCGACATCAACCGCGTCCTGCGGGCGAACAATATCGATGCAGCTGGCGGCCTCGCCGAAGTCGGCGGAACACGGCAATCGCTGCGTGTTCTGGGCAACAATGAAACGGCCTATGAGCTTTCCCAGCGAACCATCCAATACGGTGGAGGCGGAGCGAGCCGGACTGTGCGTTTGGCTGATGTCGCGACAGTGCGCGACGGTATCTCTGAGCGCACGTCGATCAGCGAAGTGCGCGATCGCGAAGTCGTGAACTTCTACATGAGCCGGGCACGCGGAGCGTCGGACGTAACGGTATATGCCAATGCCAAGGAGAAAATCGCTCAGATCCAGGCTGAGAATCCCGACCTGAAATTCATCGAACTCTTCAACACCGTCAGATACACAGAGAGCCAGTATTCCAGCTCCATGCGCGCCCTGATCGAAGGCGCTTTGCTGGCAGTTGTGGTTGTGTTCCTGTTCCTGCGCGACTGGCGCGCGACCTTTATCAGCGCGGTCGCGATCCCGCTCTCGGCGATCCCGACTTTCTTCTTCATGGACCTGCTTGGGTTCAACCTGAACTTCCTGTCTCTGCTGGCGCTGGGCTTGGTGGCCGGGGTGTTGGTCGACGATGCGATCGTGGAGATCGAGAACATCGTGAGACATATGAGGATGGGCAAAACCGCCTATCAGGCCAGTATCGACGCCGCTGACGAAATCGGCCTGCCGGTGGTTGCGACCAGTTTTTGTATCGTCGCGGTCTTCCTGCCCGTTGGCCTGATGCCGGGCATTTCCGGACAATTCTTCCAGAACTTCGGTCTGACCGTCGTTGTTGCGGTGCTGATGTCGCTAGCTGTGGCTCGAATGATCACGCCGCTAATGGCGGCCTATTTCCTTTCGGCCAAAGGCCATGCGGACCATGGCGGCGGCAAGTGGATGGAGCGATATCTGCGTATCCTCGCGTGGACGCTTGATCGGGGCAAAATGCGTCAGCTGCGTTCTGAAGTGGAGGGGCCGCGCAACCGCTGGCTCTACACGTTCAGCCTGCTGCTGGTGACTATCCTGCTGTTGATTGTTCCGGCCGTTGTGATGTTCGGCCTGTGGGGCTTCCTTGGCGATCTCGACATTCCGCGTAGCGTCGGCATGGCGGTGTCGGACGATGAGTTTGGCTTTGTCCATGGCTTCGTGGCCAAGATTTTCGAGATCGTGCTGCTGCTCTTCACCTCGATCATTGCCTTCCTTGTCGCGTGGCTGGTGTTCAAACTGATTGAACTGCCTGCTGGCACTTTTGGCCGTTTGCGGCAAAGCTTCCAATATCTCACCGCGCGCTTCTACGACCACCGAGTGTGGATGCTGGGCATGGGGTGGTTCTCATTCCTTGTGACGATGGTTCTGTTTGGAACGGTGCCCGGCCAGTTCCAACCCGACATCGATGATACCAACGCGGAAATTGCGATTGAGATGGTGCCCGGCACCACTCTCGAAGGCACGAAGAGAGTCGTCGATCAGGTCGCTGATCTGCTTTACGAGCAACAAGAGGTTGAGCTTGCGCTGGAGCGGATCAGCATTGGCAGCGCGACGATCTACGTGACGCTGAAAGAAGATCGCGAGCGTTCTTCGATCGACTTCCAGCGCGAGATGGCCCCGGTTCTCAATACCATCCCAGACGCGCGCATTCGTTTTGTCGCGGAGTCATTTGGCGGTGGCGGCTCTGGCCGTGACTTGACGATCATGCTTGCAGGTTCTGACCCCGTGCTGCTCAATGAAACGGCCTCAACGCTGATTGAGCAGATGCGCGGGATCAATACGATCGTTGCCCCGCGGATCACGGCGGACCTTAGCCGGCCAGAGATCATCATCACCCCCAATCAGCAGATCGCGGCGGAGCTTGGCGTATCGACTATCGCGCTGAGCGAGACGATCCGCATCGCGACATTGGGTGAGATTGAGCAGAACGCAGCGAAATTCTCGCTCTCCGATCGGCAGATCCCGATCCGGGTGAAGCTCAGCGATGATGCGCGCAGCCAACTCAGCACAATTGAGAATTTGCCTGTTCCCACCATCAGCGGCGGGACTGTACCGCTGAGCCGCGTGGCTGACATTGAGTTTGGCTCGGGGCCAACCACGATCCAGCGCTGGAACCAGAACCGCCGTGTTCTGGTTGGGGCTGACTTGGCGGCGGGCGTACTGAAAGGCGATGCGCAGGCTCAGATTGATGCTCTGCCAATCCTCCAGGACCTGCCAACCGGCGTGCTGCGCGATGCCGTGGGAGAGGATGAGATCCAGCAGGAGCTGATGAGCAACCTGACGGTGGCGATTATCGCGGGTGTTCTGTTGGTCTTCGCCTGCCTTGTCCTGCTCTACAAACGTTTGATGAGCCCGCTGGTCAATATGACCTCACTAGCGCTCGCACCGCTTGGCGGGATAATGCTGATCTGGCTGGTTGGCATGCCGCAATCGATGCCTGTCTATATCGGGATCCTGCTCTTGCTCGGTATCGTCTCCAAAAACTCGATCCTGCTTATCGACTTTGCGATTGAGGAGATGGAGCGCGGGACTGCCAAGCTCGAGGCGATTATGGAGGCAGGGCACAAGCGTGCGCAGCCGATTGTGATGACCACGGTCGCGATGACTGCGGGGATGATCCCGACTTCAATTTCCCTCACCGGCGATGGTGCATGGCGCCAGCCGATGGGCATTGTGGTGATCGGCGGGCTGGTCATGTCGACTGTGCTCACTCTGGTAATTGTGCCCGCGGGCTTCAGTCTGGCCGACGGTTTTGAGCGCCGCGCAGGACCATGGCTCCGTCAGAAGCTGCTCACCTACAAGCCGGGTGATGAGGATCGCCCCTATGCAGATGCCTTGCCCGAACCAGAGCGGCCTGCCCTGCCGGTTCCCGCCAAAAGGCTGCCCCCGGGAGAGGGCGGAGCTGAGCCTGCCGAGTAAAGCCCAGTTGGACCGCTCCATTGCGGCCGGGCCTGACTTTTCAGGGCTCGGTTCCTATGTGGGTGGTTGGACGTAACTATGGCCAGCACCGCAAGCTCCACTTCTGAAACCCGCCACCAAGCGCAGCCCGTGGCGCGCCCACTCATGTTTGGCGGAGAGCCGCTTAGCCCCGACCGTGCGCGCCGGATGCGGTGGTCGGCGACAGGCTTGCTTGCGGCGATGGCGGCGGTGTTTTTCACGACCCACGGCCCGGCAGTCGCTCCCGGAGCGCACCCTGCTTGGGGTTATCTCAACGCTTTTGCCGAGGCTGCAATGGTTGGTGGGCTCGCGGACTGGTTCGCGGTGACGGCCTTGTTCCGCCATCCGCTCGGCCTGCCGATCCCGCACACAGCGATCATTCCGTCCAACAAGGACCGCATTGCCGACACAATGGCGCAGTTCCTTCAGGAGAACTTCCTCACTCCCGCCGTCGTTGCCCGCCGTATGTCCGGCATGAATGTCGCACGCGCAGTGGGCGATTTCCTGGTCGAGAGCCCCAATAAGGCAAGCGCAGTCTCCAGCTCGCGTATCACCGGCGGCGCGGCAGAGCTGCTGGCCGAAGTGCTCGAATCGCTCGATCCGGATAGGCTTGGCAATCAAGTGCGCGCGGGGTTGGGCAACCAGCTTGCCAAGATCGATGTGTCTCCACTGGCTGGGCGAATGCTGGAAAGCGCGATCGCCGATGGCCGTCACATGCCGCTGATCGAAGGCTTTGTGCGCTGGGCGGGCCTCACGCTTGAAGACAATGAGGAAACCGTCCGCACCATCATCCATGACCGCGTCAACGGCGTGTTGCGCTGGGCAGGGCTGGACAAGACGATCTCTTCCAACGTGCTGGATGGGCTCTACAAGCTGCTCGCCGAAGTGCTGGTCGATCCCGATCATCCCATCCGCAGCAAGGTGGAAGAGGGGCTCGAGAAGCTCGCCCAAGACTTGCAGCATGATCCCGAAACCCGCGCGCGGGTCGAGGATATGAAGCGCGATGTGCTTGAGAATCCAGCGGTCGCCGAATGGTGGATGGGCGTTTGGGAGCGCATCCGCCAATCGCTGATCCGCCGCGCACGCGATCCGGAAAGCGGGCTTGGCAATGATATGCGTGGGGGTCTGTCAGACCTGGGCAAAGCGTTGAAGCAGGATGTACGGTTGCAAACGCAGATCAACCGCTTCGCCCGCCGCACAGCAGTGGGAATCGCAACACGCTATGGCGGGGAAATCGTCACTCTAGTCTCAGAAACGGTCAAGCGCTGGGACGCCACGACCATCACCGGCCGGATCGAAAACGCAGTAGGCCGCGACCTTCAGTTCATTCGCATCAACGGCACGATTGTAGGAGGGCTGGTCGGAATGACTCTGCACTTCATCGTCAGCTTTATGTGAGGCCTTTTGGGGTGTTCACCTAACCCGCGCGTTCACTCGCAACGTATAATAGGATGCGACCGCTTCTCCAGAGGGGTTTCGGGCAGGTTCAAATCGTGCACGCCTCAACAAAGCTTGGCAAAAGGCGTCGGCGAACAACTGAGGACGCTCGGAATTGACCACGAAGCAGGAGCTGGCTCGACCTTGGGTGTTGACGGTAAGCCTGACGAGTATCGTTCCTTCCATCCGGGCGCGTATTAGATAGGGCGGGTAGTCGCTCGGGCGCAGCCAGTTCCCGTCATCAATCGCGGAGGCGGGAGCAGCCAGCCCACTGCGATCACGTCCAGCGCTTGAGAGCGTTGTGCTGAGATTCTTGGAGCAAATCTCTAGAAAGGCGAGTGGTTCGGAGAGGGAGCCTAATCGCAGTTCAATAGGCTCGACCACGGCGGTTCTCAGGCGCAAAGTGGTGATCCCACCCGTTCTTGCTTTCTCCATAACTTCAAGAATCTGTGCCTGCTGCTTGCGCTGCTCAGAGTTCTCGTCATCCCTTTCCATGTCGGGCTGGATCATCGCGACCCCGAACATGGTTAGGACGGGTCGACCACGGCTGGATTCGGTTGCGATGAAGCTGCGAATGATTTCGGACTCCTCGCCGAACTGGAGCCGTACCCCTCTGCCGAAGGGGTTGCGCAGCGGCCGTCCGATCAGCGTGAGATTGAAATAGGGCTCTTCGCCGCTTTGTTCGATCCAGAGCGACGTGCGGTTCTCGCCTTCGCCGAAAGTGCGGCTGGCGCGGCAGCGATCTTCATATTCACGAAGGCGCCAGTCAGAGGCCGCTTCAAGCACCAGATCGTCCGCCATGGCCGGGCTCGCGGCAAGAGCCCCTGAGCCAAGGGCTGCGATCGCCGCCCATCGAATTGCTCTGCCAAGTCTAGAATTCATTCTGCGGCCCCAATGTATTCCACGGGCCGCAATAAAGCAGACAGAAAAGAACCCCCGCAAGAGCAAAAGCTGCGCTGCGGGGGCCTTGGTTCCGTATAGACGGTGTGAAGTTTCGCTTACAACGCCCCGGTCATTTCCGGGACTGCTTCAAAGAGGTCCGCGACCAGGCCGATATCGGCGACCTGGAAGATCGGCGCGTCCTCGTCCTTGTTGATGGCGATGATGACCTTGGAGTCTTTCATGCCGGCCAAGTGCTGGATCGCACCGGAAATGCCGATGGCGATGTACACTTCGGGAGCGACGATCTTACCGGTTTGGCCGACCTGATAGTCGTTGGGAACGTAGCCTGCATCGACGGCTGCACGGCTAGCACCGATGGCCGCCCCGAGCTTGTCCGCGAGCGGATTGATGATGCTCTCGAAGGTTTCGCCGTCTTTCAGTGCACGGCCGCCCGAGACAATGACCTTGGCTGAGGTCAGTTCGGGGCGCTCGCTCTTGGCGACTTCGCGGCTGACGAAGATCGAGATGCCCGCATCGCCCGGACCGCTAGCGTCTTCAATCGCAGCCGAACCGCCTTCCGCATCCGCCTTCTCGAACGCGGTACCGCGCACGGTGATGACGAGCTTGGGGTCGGAGCTTTCGACGGTCGCAATCGCGTTGCCGGCATAGATCGGACGGGTGAAGGTCTTGGGGCCCTCGATCGAGAGAATGTCCGAAATCTGCATCACGTCCAGTAGGGCTGCGACGCGCGGGGCGATGTTCTTGCCCGAGGTCGTCGCAGGCGCGAGGAATGCGTCATAGCCTTCCATCAAACCGGCGGCGAGCGGGGCAACGTTTTCAGCGAGGCCTTCGCCATATGCTGCATCATCGGCCTTCAGCACTTTGGAGACGCCAGCGATCTTGGCTGCCGCTTCGGCTGCACCGCCGCAATTGCTACCAGCAACGAGAGCGGTGACATCGCCGAGCTTCGCTGCCGCAGTCACCACAGCGAGCGTTGCATCATTGACCGATGCGTTGTCGTGTTCGACCAGAACCAGAGTGTTCATATTTGTCTGTCCTTTCCTAAGCCGGGCCGCTTACGCGATCCCCAGCTCCTTGATCTTGGCGACCAGAGCCGCGACGTCTTCGACCTTTTCACCAGCCTGACGAACCGGAGGCTCGCTGACATTGGTGGTGGTCAGACGCGGCGCGATGTCGACACCGAAATCCGCCGGGGTCTTCGTGTCGAGCGGCTTCTTCTTCGCCTTCATGATGTTTGGCAGCGAAGCGTAGCGCGGCTCGTTCAGGCGCAGGTCGGTGGTGACGATAGCAGGGAGCGTGAGCTTCACGGTCTCGAGACCGCCGTCAATCTCGCGCTTGACCGAAACGCTGTCGCCATCGACTTCGACGGTGTTGGCGAAGGTGCCTTGTGGACGGCCCATGAGGGCCGCAAGCATCTGGCCGGTCTGGTTGCTGTCGTCGGAGATCGACTGCTTGCCCAGAACGATCAGGCCGGGCTGCTCTTCGTCAGCGATGGCCTTGAGGATCTTTGCCACGGCGAGCGGTTCGACCTCTTCATCGGTTTCGACCAGGATCGCACGGTCGGCTCCCATGGCGAGGGCGGTGCGGAGCGTTTCCTGAGCCTTGGCCGGGCCAACGGAAACCGCGATGATCTCTTCAGCCTTGCCCGCTTCCTTGATGCGGATGGCTTCTTCGACAGCGATTTCGTCGAATGGGTTCATGCTCATCTTGACGTTGGCAAGATCAACGCCGGAGCCATCGGGCTTGACCCGCGGCTTCACGTTATAGTCGATCACCCGCTTGACGGGGACGATGATTTTCATCGGAGATTCCTTCCTGTCATCCAAACCTTGGCAAACTTTGTCGCCTGCCTAGCTCGCGTTTACGTAAACGTCAAGTAAGGCAGAGGCGCGTGAGCGGTGGCAGATTCTTTTTGCTCACCTGTCGAATCCGGGTCTCGCGCTCCGTCTACCTCACGTCAACCCTCTGTATTGAGGCATGTGCCTTGAGAGTTGTATGTGAGGGAACGGACGGGATGGGAGAGATGCAATGATTGCAATTGGACGCGCGTTAGGGACGTTTTTCGCAGCGATCGCGCTGTCAAATGGCGCGATAGCGCAAGAGACTAGGCTGGGCGAGGAGGGCTTCGAATCGCCCCCTGCGACACTCGCTGAGATGAAATGGCTGGTCGGACAGTGGGTCGGCGACGGCATCGGCGGTGCGCCCGCAATGGAAAGCTGGCTACCGCCCACGGGCAGCGTGATGGTGGGCACTTTCGTCCAGCAGAATGACGATGCCACCATCATGTTCACCGAGCATCTCTATTTGATGGAGGAGGACAGCTCGCTCGTCCTACGCCTCAAGCATTTCAACGCTGATCTCACAGGCTGGGAGGAGAAGGACGATATGCTGACCTTCCGCCTAATCGCGATTGAGAAATGCGCCGCTTATTTCAACGCGCTGACCCTGCGCTGTGCCGATCCTGATGCTCCGGGCGAGGGTCTTGTCGCGGCGGTGCGCATGAAGTCGGGTGGCGAGCTGGTGTTTAGTTTCAAGCCGATGTAATTCGCTACATCAAGGAGTTACGATGATCCGAAACCTGACCTTCGTAATACTCGCAGCGTTCCTTTTGCTTGGCACGGTGCAACAATTGGCTGCACAAGAAGTGCTGCACGAAACGCCGGGCTATGTCTGGCCTCCAGCTCAGCTTGACCAAGTGGCGTGGCTTTCTGGCACTTGGCGGGGTGTGAACGAAGAGGGCGATGAGGTGCTCGAGACCTGGATCGGTCCCAAAGGTCAGCTGATGGCTGGAGCCTTCCTGGAACTCACCTCAGAAGAGCCGGAAGTTGGCGTGGTCAACTGGGCTGAGCATATGGTGATTGTGTCTAACGGCTATTCACTCGCTTTCCACAACAACACCTTTGACCCGGAATATAGTGGCGACAAGTATCTCGAGCGTCGCTTGTTGCGCATCGAGGATGATGGGTGTCGCCTCTATTTCCACGGCATGACGATTGCGTGCGAGCGATCCGAAGACTCTGGCAACATTATCGGGATGAGCGTCTACTGGAAGGAGGCTCCGGGCGAAAACAACTTCGAGGCAGAGCTCTTCACCTATCGCTACACACGGGTTGAAGCCGACTAGGCTCGCACTGCGGAATCAATCAGTGCGGCTTCGTCGCGGCGGCGACCTTGTCCATCAGAGCCAGCATCACGCCTGAGGTGATGAAGACAACGTGGATTGCGAGCATCCAGAACAGCTGCTTCTCGACCCCCGGAGTGATTTCGGTCGCGCTCAGTGCCATGAAGCTCTTGAGCAGGTTGATGCCGGAAATCGCAACGATCGAAGCGACGAGCTTGAGTTTAAGCCCGGCGAAATCGACCTTCCCCATCCAATCCGGGCGATCCTCGTGATCATCGACATCCATCTTGGAGACGAAGTTTTCGTACCCTGCAAACACCACCATGAGCAGCAGATTGCCGGTGAGGGTAATGTCGATCAGCGACAACACGGCGAGCACCGCGTCTGCCTCTGACATGGTCAGCGTGTGCGTGATGATGTGCCAGCTTTCCTGGGCAAACTTAACCAGGAGCATGCCGAGTGCACCAACCATCATCAGATAGAACGGCGCCATCAGCCAGCGACTGCCGAACAGCACTGATTCAAGCACCTCTTCCGCGCGTTTGAAGCTATCGGGCTTCTTGTGCCGCATTGGACCTTCAGCCGAGGCGGTTTCTGATGATGGCATAGTCACTCTGGTCAGCTCCCCTGATTGAGGAGCTGACTAGAGGCTTATGGTTAACAGCTGGCTAAGGGAAAGCGGCAAGCGCCTGATCAGGCGGCTTCTTTCACCTCGGCAACGATCTTCTTCGCTGCGTCGCCCAGATCGTCCGCCGGGACAATTGGGAGGCCTGAATTGGCGAGGATTTCCTTGCCCTTGGCAACATTGGTACCTTCGAGGCGTACCACCAACGGCACGCTGAGGTCGACTTCCTTGGCCGCGACAACAATGCCTTCCGCAATCGTATCGCATTTCATGATCCCGCCAAAGATGTTGACGAGGATGCCTTCCACCGCCGGGTCTTTGAGGATGATTTTGAATGCTGCCGTGACTTTCTCGGTCGTCGCGCCGCCGCCTACGTCGAGGAAGTTGGCAGGGAACGCGCCGTTCAGCTTGATGATGTCCATCGTCGCCATGGCTAGCCCTGCGCCGTTGACCATGCAGCCAATATTGCCGTCGAGCTTGATATAGGCGAGGTCGTATTCCGAGGCTTCCACTTCGGCGGGGTCTTCTTCGGTCTCATCGCGCATCGCTTCGATAGCGGGGTGGCGGAACAGCGCGTTGCCGTCGAAGCTCATCTTCGCGTCGAGTACCAGCAGCTTACCGTCTTCGGTCTCAACCAGCGGGTTGATTTCGAGCATTTCAGCATCGGTTGCCATGAAAGCGTCGTAGAGCTGCTTTGCCAGCTTCTGCGCCTGCTTGTTGAGGTCGCCGGTCAGCTTCAGGCCAAACGCCACCGCGCGGCCGTGATGCGGCATGAAGCCTTGGGCAGGGTTGATCGTGATCGTGGTGATCAGTTCGGGCGTGTCGTGCGCGACCGCTTCGATGTCCATTCCGCCTTCGGTTGAGACAACCATCGCGACCTGACCTGACGCGCGGTCGACCAGCAGAGAGAAGTAGTATTCCTTGGCAATATCGACACCGTCAGTGACGTAGAGGCGGTTGACTTGCTTGCCCTCCGCACCGGTCTGGATCGTCACCAGAGTGTTGCCGAGCATCTCTGTCGCGTTCGCTTCAACCTCTTCGATTGACTTGGCGAGCCGCACGCCGCCTTTCGCGTCTTCAGGCAGTTCCTTGAACTTGCCCTTGCCGCGGCCGCCAGCGTGGATCTGCGCTTTGACCACATAGAGCGGCCCGGGCAGTTTCTTCGCTGCCTCAACCGCTTCACCAACGCTCAGAGCGGCGTGGCCGTCCGGCACCGCGATGCCGTGTTCCTTGAGCAGTTCTTTCGCCTGATATTCGTGGACGTTCATGTGCGCTGTGATCCCTTTTGTTGCCCCATTGGGGCTAAGTCCTATCCAAGAGCGCCTAAGCATGGATTCGCCCACTTGAAAAGTGGCTTACGTACCTGCACGGGGGTGCATCGCAGAAAAGCTCCAGATACGGCTGAAGCAGAGATGATTGAGCGCCCATGATTGATCAGGCCCGCCTAAAAGAAATCGTTCGTGAAGCCGGACGGATTGCGCATTCGCGTTGGCCGGGCACTGGCTATGATCTCGACAGTTGGGAGAAGACGCCCGGCGACCCGGTGAGCGAGGCGGATCTTGCGGTCGATGTGTTTTTGCGGCGTGAGCTGGGCGCGCTATTGCCCTCTGCCGCGTGGCTTTCCGAAGAGACCGCAGACGATAAGCTGCGCACCAAGAGCGATCTGATATGGCTGGTCGACCCGATTGACGGTACCCGTGACTTTGTGCGGGGGAGGGCCGGATGGTCGGTGTCGGTTGCGCTCATCAGCTCGGGCAAGCCGTTGATCGGCATGCTGGCGGCTCCCGCGCGCGAAGAGGAATGGCTGGCGGTTGCAGGTCAGGGAGCGACCTTGAACGGAATTCCGCTCACAGCCAGTGCCCGGACTGAATTTGCCGGATCTCGAGTTCCCACTGATCAACTGCCCAACGCGGACAGTGATCTTGTCGCGGTCGATAAGCCCAATTCTATCGCTCTTAGGATCGCGATGGTCGCTGATGATCGCGCTGATCTGCTTGCCACTTTGCGCTGGGGCTTTGAATGGGACATTGCCGCTGCCAGCCTAATCGCACGGGAAGCTGGAGCGCAGGTCTCCGACGCGTTTGGGCAACCGCTCGCCTACAACAAGCACGACCCGCGTGACTTTGGCGTCTTGGTCAGCTCTCCTGGCATTCATGCAGCAGCGGTAGAGCGGCTAGCTGAACGAGCCAAGCAACTGAAATAGAAAGGGCGGCCGATTCGGACCGCCCCTCCTTTTAGCTGGCTTTGTGCCTACTGCGCCTGCGCTGCGTTCACATCGTCCTGGCTGATTGGGATGATCTTGATCTCGACACGGCGGTTCAGCGGCTCATTCACATTGTCCCCGGTCTGCACGCGCAGATAGTCGCGAGCCTCACCATAACCGCGCGTCTCAATCCGGCTACGAGCCACACCGCGCGCTGCGAGATAATCGGCGACTGCCTGAGCACGCTGCTCTGACAGGCGCTGGTTCAAGGCGTCCGAGCCGGTCGTGTCGGTAAATCCGTAAACGTCGATCAGTGAGTTGGGATAGCGGATAAGGCTTTCAGCGACTGCATTGAGCGAGTCATAAAAACCCGGATTGATGTCGGCTGACCCGCGCGCGAAGGTCACGCCGTCGGGCAGGCGGACGAGGATCGCATCCTGATCGCCCACTTCCTCGACATCGACACCGGTACCTTCGAGCTCTTCATCAAGCTCGCGAATTTGGTCGTCAAACTGCTTGCCGACGACAGCGCCTGCGGAGCCGCCTATCCCAGCACCGATGATGCGGGCCGCATCGCCGCCAATTGCACCGCCAAGCAGATAGCCCAGCGTACCGCCAAGCCCTGCGCCGATGGCCGTGCGCGAGATCTTCTGTTCCCCGGTGTTCGGATCGGTGACGCATGCGCTTGTGCCCATCATGGCAAGCGCGGCGGAGCTCGAAAGCAGAATGCGAGATGTTTTCATGTGTTCAGTCCTCCAGCGTTGGATTCTCTTCTAGTTCAAAAAGCCGTCTGTTGCAGCCTCGTATCCAACAATCTATCGCATGCGTGGCCCCAGTTTGCCGCAAGCTGAATGCTCTGCAACAACATGTAAACCGCCTTTGCGCAGAGGAGTACTGGATTGCCGCGCCATTTGTGCTAGCGACACAGCGTGACACCGTTTCCCTGGACCGACCTGATCATCATCGCCGGGCTCATTGTGCTCAACGGCGTGTTCGCCATGTCTGAGCTCGCGATTGTCTCAGCCAAGACAGCGAAGCTGAAATCGCGTGCCGAGGGCGGTTCCGCAGCGGCGGAGACCGCTTTGCGTCTGGCGGCAGAACCGGGGCGTTTTCTGTCCACTGTGCAGATCGGCATAACGCTGATCGCAATCATCACCGGCGCCTTTTCGGGAGCCAGCCTTGAGGGACCGGTGGGAGAGCGGCTCGCATTGCTGGGCGTTCCGGCAGATATCTCGGGCGAGATTGCCTTTATCCTCGTGATTGCGCTGACGACCTATCTCAGCGTTGTGGTGGGCGAGCTGGTGCCCAAACAACTTGCATTGCGCTCCGCCATACCGATCGCGTTGGTCATGGCGCGTCCGATGGACCTGCTGGCACGCATCGCGGCGCCCGCTGTGTGGGTGCTCGACAAATCGTCGGCAGGGATCATCGCCTTGTTCGGTATCCGCTCCAAGGGCGCGAGTTCCGTGACGGCGGAAGAGCTGCAAATGATCTTCGCCGATGCGACCCGTTCCGGTGTGATCGAGGCTGAGCAGCATCAGATCCTAACCGGCGTCGTCCGGTTGGCGGAGCGTCCTGTACGCGAGATGATGACACCGCGCACCGAACTTGACTGGATTGAGGCCGATGCGGACGTTGAGCAGATCCGTGCCCGGATCGACGAAAGCCCGCACTCGCTACTTCCCGTCGCTGAAGGATCGCCAGACTCTATCTTGGGGGTTGTGAAAGTGCGCGAAGTTCTGGGCAAGCTGGTGGCGGGCGAGGAAGTCTCCATCCGCGCGATTATGAAAAAGGCCGAAGTTGTCCCCGATCAGCTCGATGCGATGGACGCTTTGCGGGTGCTCCAATCGTCCGAGATTGCGATGGCGCTGGTGCACGACGAATATGGCCATTTCGAAGGTGTGGTGACACCGGTCGATCTGCTGACAGCGATTGCTGGCAATTTCGCGAGCGACCAGGATCAGGGCGATACGCCGCAGATAATCGAGTGTTCGGACGGCTCGATGGTGGTTTCTGGCGCCCTGTCAGCCGATGGCCTCGCCGACAGGCTGGGCCTCGAATATGGCGAAGACCGCGAGTTTGGCACCGCGGCTGGCTATGCGCTTTCGGTCATGAAGAAGCTCCCGCTCGAAGGCGAGAGCTTTATCGACCAAGGCTGGAGCTTTGAGGTTGTCGACATGGACAACCGCCGGATCAACAAGATCCTGGTCACGAAGATCGAGGAAGGTCCTGCCGAAGAGGAAGGTTAGGGCTTCGCCCAATAACGCGCGCGTAGCGCTAGCGAGAGAAATACACCAAGGAGTTCGCCCGGATGGGCGAACACAATCAAGAAGGAATAAGCGTCTGCGCCGTCGCTCCGTCACCTTCGGGTGCGGCGATGATGTCACGCGTCACGCGGCCTTTGGCTACGGTGTTGGTGCCCGGGTCACCAATCTGTGACCGGATCGAGGGAGCTGCTGGACCAGCACGGTCAAGCGCGCTGGTTTCAATCTCACTGCGAGGGGCCGAGCCGCCGAACAGAGCCTCAAGCGCTTGTTCAGACGCCGTACCTTCTGCCGGGCGCGGGGCACCAGGAGCAGGCGGGCTCAGCGAAAAGTCAGGCGGAACCACCAGTGGGGCCTGACGCTGCACAGCGAACTCGTCCGGGCGGTCGCGGTTGAAGAGACCGCTGCCGCCGCAGGCTGCGAGCATGGAGGCTCCGGTGGCGAGCAGGATGGCGGTTTTGAGGTTACGCATATTACTTCTCCGCAGGGATGGGGTTGCCATCCGAGGTTTCTTCCTTGTCGCTCAGGAACAGGCTGCGTGCAAGGATGATCACAACGCCGATGGTGATAGCCGCATCGGCGACGTTGAAAACAAGGAAGGGCCTAAACGTGCCGAAATGCAGATCAGCATAGTCGATCACATAGCCCAGAGTGTAGCGGTCCTGGATGTTGCCGATCGCGCCGCCGAGGATCATCGAAAGGCCGAGTATGTCGCCCAGCAGCTTCTCGCGCATCATCCAGATGAGCACGACCAGAGCGATCAGAGCGGTGACGCCGACCAGCAGCCAGCGCATCTCCATATTGGTCGCCTCGAGCATCCCTAAAGAAATGCCGCGATTTTCGAGATAGGTGAGGTCAAAGAACGGCAGCAGCTCGATATTGCGCACCTGACGCAGGTCGAGCGGACCGATGACATACCACTTGATGGCCTGATCAATCACAGCGATCAGCGCCGCAAAGCCAAGGCCAATCAGCCGGTTACGGGTGAAGAGACCGCTCATTATTGCGCCGCATCCAGCTCAGCGACCGCATCTTCGCACCGTCCGCACAGCGCGCCATCTTCCTCCACATCGGGAAGCAAGCGCCAGCAGCGGCCGCATTTGTGGTCGGTGGATTTGGTCACGGTCACTTCGCCCGATTGCCCGCGCGTCACTGTCCCGGTGATGAACAATTCGGCGAGCTGCTCATCCGAGACGCCTTCGGGCACCGCGGAGGCGGGGACGGAGACGACAGCTTCGTTGCTCGACCGGATGACCTTGTCGCGACGCAGTGGTTCGATTGCCTCGGTCACTCGTTCGCGAAGAGCCCGCAGTTTGGCCCATTTCTCGGTATCTGCGGGGACTTGCGGAACGCTCGGCCATTCGAGCAAGTGGACGCTGCCGCCTTGCTCGATGTCCTCCGGATACCGCGTCGACCACACTTCTTCCGCCGTGTGCACCAGAACCGGGGCAGCATAGCGGACCAGCGCGTGGAAGAGCAGGTCGAGCACCGTGCGATAGGCATTGCGCGTCGTCGAGTTCGGCCCGTCGCAATAGAGCGTGTCCTTGCGGATATCGAAGAAGAACGCGCTGAGGTCTTCATTGCAGAAGTCCACCAGCAGGCGCGTGTAGGTGTTGAAGTCGTATTCCTCCGCCGCCTTGCGCAGTTTCCCGTCCAGCTCGGACAGCAGAGAGAGGACGTAGAGCTCCAGCTCCGGAATCTCGCCCGCATCGCTCATGTCGCCGACATATCCGTCCAGCGCACCGAGCAGATAACGGAATGTGTTGCGCAGGCGGCGGTACTGGTCGCTGACGCCTTTCAGGATTTCATCGCCGATGCGGTGATCTTCGGTGAAGTCGACGCTGAGCGCCCACAGCCGGATGATATCCGCACCGGTCTGCTCCATCATCTTGACCGGATCGACCGTGTTGCCAAGCGACTTCGACATCTTCTTGCCCTTGGCGTCCATCGTGAAGCCGTGGGTCAGAACCGCGTCGTATGGCGCGCGGCCCCGTGTAGCACAGCTTTGCAGCAGAGAGGACTGGAACCAGCCGCGATGCTGGTCGGAGCCTTCAAGATAGAGGTTGGCAGGCCATTGGAGGTCGGGCCAACGTCCACTTTCGAGCACGAAGGAATGGGTGCAGCCTGAGTCGAACCAGACGTCGAGAATGTCGGTGACCATCTCGTAATCGTCGGCGTCGTAATCTGAGCCGAGGAACTCCGCTTTGCGCGTCTCGTCCCAAGCATCGACGCCCTCTTCGCTGATCGCCGCGACGACACGTGCGTTGACGGCGGGGTCTTGGAGATACTCGCTGGTGCCCGCTTTGAGGAAGAGCGTGATCGGCACGCCCCATGCGCGTTGGCGCGAGAGGACCCAGTCGGGACGCCCTTCAACCATGGCTCCAATGCGGTTCTGACCCTTCGGCGGGACCCAGTCGACGCGCTCGATCTCACCCATGGCGCGGGTGCGGAGGGTTCCTCCACCCTCAAGCTCCTTATCCATCGGCACAAACCATTGCGGCGTGCAGCGATAGATCACCTTGGCCTTGGAGCGCCACGAATGCGGGTAGGAGTGCGCGTAGTCGGCAGAAGCGCTGAGCAGCGCTCCCGCCTCGCGCAGGTCCGAGCAGATCGGGCCTTCGGGCGAGTTGAACGGCTTGTTGATGACCGAGCGGCGGCGTTCCTTGCCCTCTTCATTCTTGTCATCGGCACCGAGCCACAGCCAATCATCGCGATAGCGCCCATCGTCCATCACCGCGAAGACGGGGTTGATGCCGTTCGCTTTGCACAGATCGAAATCGTCCTCGCCGTGATCAGGCGACATGTGGACGATGCCGGTTCCGCTATCGGTGGTGACGAAGTCGCCTTCGAGGAGCGGGCGGGGCGTCGCGTAGAATCCGCCGAGATGGTGCATAGGGTGGCGAGCTTTGGTCCCGGCTAGCTCGGAGCCTTTGATCGCTTCTTTGCCATTTGAGAACTTCAGTGCGTCGCTGACGCGTGTGACTTTCGCCCCATCAAAATGCTTGGCGATCATCGCCTCAGCTTGCTTTAGGACGCGCGCTTCAAACTCGCCGCGAAGATCGTCAGCAATCAAGAACTTGCGATCAGTCCAATCGAAGAGCGATTGCTTGAGGAAATCGCGCACGTCTGGATCAGCAACGAAATCAAGCTCAAGGCAGGCATACTCAACCTCAGCCCCATAGGCCAAAGCCTGGTTCACTGGGATTGTCCAAGGCGTGGTCGTCCAGATCACTGCATGCGCGCCGACCAGTTCGGGCACGTTAGGGCACTCGGTGATCTCAAACGCCACATCGATCTGCGGACTATCTGTCAGGTCCTCATACTCGACCTCCGCCTCTGCCAGAGCGGTCTTCTCGACCGGCGACCACATCACCGGCTTTGAGCCACGATAGAGGTTTCCGGCTTCGGCAAACTTGCACAGCTCGGCGACGATGGTTGCTTCGGCCTGGAAGTCCATCGTGAGGTAGGGATTGTCCCAGTCGCCCTGAATGCCGAGGCGCTTTAGCTGCTCGCGCTGCGCGTCGACCCACTTCTGAGCATAGGCGCGGCACTCGGCGCGAAATTCCTTTGCCGGAACCTCGTCCTTGTTTTTCTTCTTCTTGCGATATTGCTCCTCGACCTTCCACTCGATCGGAAGGCCGTGGCAATCCCAGCCCGGCACATAGGGCGCGTCCTTGCCCAGCAGGTTCTGCGAGCGGCACACCATGTCCTTGAGGATATGGTTCAGCGCGTGGCCAATATGCATGTCGCCGTTTGCATAAGGAGGGCCATCGTGGAGGATGAACTTCTCGCGCCCCGAACGCGCCTCGCGAAGCTTCGCATAGAGGTCAATGTCCGCCCAACGCGCCTGAATGCCCGGTTCCTTCTGCGGAAGGCCGGCTTTCATCGGGAAGGGGGTCTTCGGCAGGAAGACCGTATCCTTGTAGTCACGGGTTGGTTTTTCGTCAGACATAGGCCGCGTCCGTTAGTGCATCTGAGCGCCTCGGGAAACCCTCATTCAACGGGCCATCATCCAAGCAGCCTCTTCGCCTCGTCGCAATCGCGTTCCATTTGCGCAATCAGGGCGTCGAGATCGTCGAACTTGGCCTCTCCGCGCAGGAAGTGGTGGAAGGCGACTTCGATCTCCTGACCGTAGAGGTCGCCCGAGAAATCAAAGAAGTATGGCTCGAGCAGCTCCTTGGGCGGCTCGAATTGCGGGCGGATGCCGATATTGGCCGCGCCTTTCAGCTCTTGTCCGGTGCTGAGCACTTTGCCGGTGACCGCATAGACCCCGTATTTGGGGCGCAGATAGGTGTCGATCGCGATATTGGCGGTGGGGTAGCCGAGTTTGCGGCCGTTCTTGTCGCCATGTTCGACAATTCCGCGGATTGCGAAGGGTCGGGTGAGCAACTGCGCCGCAAGCTGCGGGTCGCCTTCGCGCAGGGCTTCGCGGATGCGGCTTGAGGAGACGATCCCGTCTTTCTCAACCGCCTCGACTGTACGCGGTTGCAGGCCGAGCGGCCCTCCCAGCTCGCGCAGCAGATCGACGTTGCCCTTCGCGCCCTTGCCGAAGGTGAAGTCGCCGCCAGTGACCACACCATGCGCGCCGAACCGTTCAATCAGAATGTCGGAGATGAAATCCTCCGCGCTCGTCCCTGCCAGCTCTGCGTCGAAGTGGAAAACCAGCATCGCGGTCGCTCCGGCAGCGAGGTAGAGCTCCTGCCGCTGCTCCAAGGTGGTGAGGCGGAAGGGTGGCGCATCAGGCTTGAACAAGCGCACCGGATGGGGATCGAACGTCGCGATGATTGAAGGGCGACCCTCAGCCTTGGCCCATTGGATCGCCTCGCCCGCAACCGCTTGGTGTCCCTGATGAAAGCCATCGAAATTGCCCAGCGCGATGATGGCACCGCGCAAGGCATCAGGGATGCGGCCATTGTGATCGAGCCAGCGCATTATTCCGCGTCCTCTGCGGGAACGTAGGTCACGAAGGAGTAAGCGGGACGCTCATCTTCTGCCTCGTGATCCTCTCGCGCCGCCTCGACCCATTCGGGGCCGAGCGGCTTCATGAACGTGTCACCGGGGAACTCGGCGTGAATTTCGGTCACTTCGATGCGATGCGCGAGGGGGCGGAAGACGTCGTAGATCGCTGCGCCGCCGACCACCATGATCTCGCCCGTGTCGTTGTCCTGAGAGGCCAGCGCCAACGCTTCCTCGACCGAATGGACCTGCTCTGCACCTTGCGAATCCCATGTCTCACGGTGGGTGAGGACGATGTGGCGGCGTCCGGGTAGCAGACCAGGCAGGCTCTCAAACGTCTTGCGCCCCATGATCATGGGCTTGTTCATGGTGAGCGTTTTGAAGCGTTTGAGATCGGCGGGCAGGTGCCAGGGTAGCTTGCCCTCGTGACCAATCGAGCCATTCGCCGCGCGGGCATAGATGAGGACGATGTCGTGGCTCACGTGATGCCTCAATCGGCTCCGTTGCTCACGCGTGTCACATGGCCCATCTTGCGTCCATCACGCGCCTCGCGCTTGCCGTAAAGGTGGAGGTGTGGCTCGCCTTCCTCGCTGAGCATTTCGTGCGCGGTAAGGGCATCTTCGCCGACGATATTGCGCATTGCGATGCTGGCGAACCGTGTTTCGGTTCCACCAAGCGGCAGTCCGGTCACCGCACGGATGTGGTTTTCAAATTGGCTGGTTGCCGCGCCTTCGATGGTCCAGTGGCCCGAATTGTGCACTCTAGGGGCCATTTCGTTGAAAATCGGGCCATTCGCTGTGGCAAAGAATTCCAGCGTCAGCACCCCGACATAGCCGAGTGCATCCGCAGTTTTTCTGGCTATGCTGCGAGCCTCTTCGACTTGTGCCTCGACATGCGGTCCTGCGGGGAGAACTGATGTGACCAGCATCCCGCCCCTATGCGTGTTGGTTGTCGAATCCCAGAACCGGATCTCTCCGAGTGCTGAGCGCACCAGGATGACTGAAAATTCGGCCTTAAAGTCGACCATGGCTTCGTAAATGCAGGTCCGTCCGGGAAAGCGCACCCCCTTCGCTTCATAGTCGGAAGTGATGCGCCATTGCCCTTTGCCGTCATAGCCGTCGCGGGCGGTCTTCAGGATGCCGGGAGTGCCCACAGTTTCGAGCGCGCGCTGAAAATCTTCGTCGCTCTCGACCCGGGCATAATTGGCGCATTTGGCTCCCAGCTCTTCGACGAAGCGTTTTTCACTCAGCCGGTCCTGTGCCACTTGAAGTGCTTGGCGAGTGGGCAGGAGGCGGTCCTGCGGCATCGCATCGACCGCGCCAAGCGGGACATTTTCAAACTCCCAGGTGGTCACATCGCACTGCGACGCAAACGAGGCTAGCGCTGCCGTGTCGCCCCAGCCATTCTCGAAGAAATCAGTACAGACGTCGGCGGCGACATTGTCGCCTTGCGGGGCATAGCCAATGCAACGATAGCCAAGCTGGTTAGCGGAAATGGCAAGCATGCGGCCCAACTGGCCGCCACCCAGAATGCCGATGGTTGAGCCGGGAGGAAGGGGTGTCATTTCGCTCATACAGGGACTTCGCCCACCGCCGCAGTTCTTTCCGCACGCCAGTCTTGCAGTCGCTCGGATAGGTCTTCGTCGGAGATCGCTAGGATGGCGGCTGCCATCAGCGCGGCGTTCTTCGCTCCCGCTTCGCCAATTGCCAATGTGCCAACCGGAATACCTGCTGGCATTTGCGCGATGGAGAGCAGACTATCCATGCCCGACAGTGCCTTGGACTGCACCGGAACGCCAAGCACCGGCAGATGCGTCATGGCCGCGATCATGCCGGGCAAATGCGCCGCGCCGCCAGCGCCTGCAATGATGACGTCAAAGCCTTCGCCCTCGGCCCCTTTGGCAAAAGCACTCATCCGGTCCGGTGTGCGGTGGGCAGAAACAATTCGCGCTTCGTGCTCAACCTCAAGCTCGTCGAGGATCTCGCTTGCGAGCTTCATGGTCGGCCAGTCGGACTGGCTGCCCATCACGATGGCTACCTTAGAGGCTTTCTCTCCGGCCATTATGAATCCTTCAGATAGTACCGCTCACCCGGCACCATATCATCGTCGAAATCATAGATGATCGGCTGCCCGGTTGGAATTTCGAGACCGGTGATGTTCTCATCCGAGATTTGGCTGAGATGTTTCACCAAAGCGCGCAGGGAATTGCCGTGGGCGGAAATGATCACCGTTTCGCCGCTCGCCAGAATGGGGAGAATATCGCTTTCCCAATAGGGCAGGACGCGTTCAATCGTGAGCTTCAGGCTCTCCGTGTAGGGCACGTCGATACCATCATAGCGTGGGTCCGCGCCCGGATCATATTCACTGCCTGGCTCCATCGGCGGGGGCGGAGTGTCGAAGCTGCGGCGCCAGATATGCACCTGTTCATCGCCATGCTTCTCGCGCGTCTCCTGCTTGTTGAGGCCAGTAAGCCCGCCATAATGCCGTTCATTGAGGCGCCAATCCTTGGTCACGGGCAGCCACAAAAGGCCCGCTTCTTCCAGCGCCAGATTGAGCGTCTTGATCGCGCGGGTCTGCAAAGAGGTGAAGCAAGTGGTCGGAATGACCCCTTTCTCCTTCATCAGCGCGCCAGCGGCCTTCGCCTCGGCTACGCCCTTCTCGGTGAGGTCGACATCCCACCAACCGGTAAAGCGATTTTCGAGGTTCCACTGGCTCTGGCCATGACGGACGAGGATCAGTTTGGGCATTTTTTCTCCAATTGGCCGGGTGGCAAGGCCGCGCGCGGTAGCGAGCCGCAAACACAAAATCATGCCCTAGCTACCGGGCTTTTCCTTGGAAACCCCGTTATCGTCTGATTCGGCCTTCATCTCGCGCGTCTGCGCTTTGCGCCGCCTCAGGTTTTCGCGCAGTTTGGCCGCCAGACGTTCTTCGCGCGACATATTGTTGCTCGCATCTTCACTCATGGCTAACGCATTGCCGCTATCGCCTGTCATGTTCAAGCATGGCTTGACATTCGGGCGCGCCACATGGATAGGCGCGCCTCTCTTATGAGCGCTGCTGTAGCTCAGTGGTAGAGCGCACCCTTGGTAAGGGTGAGGCCGAGAGTTCAATTCTCTCCAGCAGCACCATCATTTTTCTTGTTTGGCATGACGTTTCCGGTTGCGAGCGCCTGGCGCGCGCAGAAGCTGGAATAGCGTCTGCTTAGAACCAAGCCCTCAAGCCCGCGACTATCTTCAACCCATTAGGGTCTTCGCCGGCGGCTCTGGCGATGTTTGCGGTTTCGCCGATCGCTGCCTCGTATTCGATACCGACATATGGTGCGAACTCGCGTTCGATCTCGTAACGCAGGCGCACGCCCGGCTCGATCTTGGTGATGCCGGCGCCGATGCCGCGTTCAGGGATGTCTTGCGCGGAAAGCTCTACCTCGATTCTTGGCTGTAGAATCAGCTGCTGGGTGATCTTCTGATCGTATTCGCCTTCCAGACGGGCCGTCAGATCGCCGCGATCCGAGAGGAATAGCGCGCCGTCGACATGGAACATGTAAGGCGCGAGGCCTTGCACACCGACAACAATATGCCCGCGTGTGTCGGGTTCAGGATCGAACCGCACGCCCGCTTGCAGATCGAAGAAAGGGCCAATCGCGCGGCTGTAGAGGGCCTGTATCTCCGCGTCCTCCAGCTCCCCACCGAACTCGCCTTCGCCCTCGGTTTTGAGGACAAAGCGGTTGATGTCTCCGCCGTAAAAGGCCTGAGCATCCCACACATAGCCATCTTCGCCGCCATCGGTGGCAAAACGGCCCTCTAGCCTCTCAATGAGAACACTTCCCGTGCGCATCCCGCCATTCTCGCGAGCGAGGTTTCGGCGGCTTGGAGCCATGGCATCGGCACCCCAGATCGCATCGGCTGCATGACGGGGGCCTTCAAAGGCGCGAGCGGGCACTGCGTCTTCTGGCGCAGCGCCAGGCGCGGATTTGTCGAGAGCCGAACCGTGTGCGCTGTGATCCATCCCCGAATGGTCCATCTGGGAATGATCCATAGAGCCGTGATCCATTTGACTGGATTGGTCGCCATCGCCGTGATCAGATTGATCCATGGCCCCGTTGCCCGAGTGATCGTGGCCACTGTGATTGTGATCCGCATGATCATGGCCGGCACGCTCACCCGTCGGCGGGCACTGCTCTGGCGGCAGATGTCCCATGGCGCAGTGATCGACGTCTTTTGCCGGGCCAGCGGCCTGATGCTGAGAGTGGTCATGCCCAGAGTGCTCCTGCGCACCTGCAGGAGCTGCAATCAATGCTGCGGTGGCAAGCAGCAGAACGCGTGTTGTCCCCCTACTCACTTGGGCGCTCCGTCCGGGAATGGACGCACGGTCACGACCTGCATCATACCAGCATGCATGTGGTAGAGCAGGTGGCAATGGAAGGCCCAGTCGCCCGGCTCGTTCGCCGTGAGATCGAAAGTCGCCGTACCACCAGGTTGCACCACCATCGTGTGCTTCAAGGGTTGGTGCATGTGATCAGCGCCATTCACCATCTCGAAGAAATGGCCGTGCAGGTGGATCGGGTGGGCCATCATGGTCTGATTGACCAGCTTCACCCGCACCCGCTCATCATAGCCAAAGCGGATCGGGTCATCGGTGACGGCGGTGAACTTCTTCCCATCGAAGCTCCACATATAGCGTTCCATGTTCCCGGTGAGATGGATCTCCATCTCTCGCTCGACTTCGCGGTGCGGATTCATCCGCTTGGCTTTAAGATCGGTGTAACGCAGCACCCGGTGCGGGACGGTGTCGAGGCCAAGTCCAGGGAAGTCCATTCGGTCGATAGGCATCGGCGCGACCATGTCGACCCCCGGCCCTGCCTCGACATCATCGGGCAACAAGGACGTGTCGCGCATGTTGTGATCCATTCCGCCCATATCGTGACCTGCATGGCCCGCATGGTCCCCATGTGCTGAGTGGTCCATCATGCCCATGTCGGTCATGGTGAGTGTTGGAATTTCGCGCAGAGCCGGCGGGGTGGCGATGTGCCCTGGATGCGAAGTCAGGCTTGCGATGCCCATACCGCTGCGGTCCATTGCCTCGGCGACGATAGCATGGCTGCCATCTTTGGGTTGGACGATAACGTCGTAGGTCTCGGCAACCCCGATCTGGAACTCGTCCACCTCAACTTCATCGACGTCCTGCCCATCCGTTTGAATGACGGTCATCGGCACTCCAGGGATACGGACATTGAAGAAGGTCATGGCGCTGCCGTTGATGATACGCAGGCGCACGCGCTCGCCGGGGCGGAACTCCAGCTGTAGGTCGTCGGCGGGGCCATGCCCGTTGATGAGATAAGTATAGGTCGTGCCGGTCACATCGGAGATGTCGCGCGGGTTCATGCGCATCTGCCCCCACATGCGGCGCATCTCACCCGACATCTCGCCTTCGCTGGCGGTCTGCATTTGCCGCTGGAAGTAATGCTCGCCGACCTTCAATAGGCGCATGATCTGGTGCGGGTGGATCGGCGTGAACTCGGACAAGAGAACCACATAGTCGCGGTCATAGCGCGGGTCCGGCTCGTCGCTCTCAATGATGATCGGGCCGTAATGTCCCGCCTGTTCTTGCAAGCCGGAATGCGAGTGCCACCAATAGGTGCCGGTCTGACGGATCGGGAATTCGTACGTGAAGGTCTCGCCCGGCTTGATGCCGGGAAAGCTGACGCCCGGCACACCGTCGAACTGAAATGGCAGGAGCAGGCCATGCCAGTGGATCGAGCTATCTTCGTCCAGATTGTTGGTGACGTGCAGCCGAACGTCCTGCCCCTCGCGCAGTCGGATCAGCGGTCCGGGTACTGTGCCATTCACGGCAAAGGCATGACCAGAACGCCCGCTCGTCATGAAATGCGCATCACCGATTGAAAGGTTGATGTCCTCGCCAGAGAGCTCGCCAAACCCCTTGCTCGCGTGTGGCATGGAGCCGCGATAGGACTGCCCACGGGCCCAAGCAGGCATGGGAAGTGACGACGCTGCGGCCAAGGCGGCGGTGCTGGTAATCAATTTGCGGCGGGAAACGGGCATGGTGAAAGTCACTTTGGTTGAACGACGGATATGACCTATATATACCCCCATAGGGTATATCAATCAGGATCAAGACATGGGCAAGGACATCACCGAAGTTCGAGGCGCCAAACTGAACCGCCTTAAGCGGATTGAGGGCCAGGTGCGCGGCGTTGCGCAGATGGTCGAGGATGATCGCTATTGCATGGACATTTTGCACCAGATCGCCGCGATCAAATCTGCACTCGCAAAGGTGGAAACGCAGGTCTTAAAGGACCACGCTGCATGTTGCGTTGCCGAAGCCATCGCCAGTGGCGATGAAGGCGAGCAGCGCGAGAAGTTCGAGGAGCTCGTTGACCTGCTGGAGCGGACGCGCAAGTGAGCGTGTGGCTAAGCGGGCAAAGGAAAGAGGCATAAAAATGCGCCTCTTCCCATCCCGTTTGAACGGGCTAGCGAGTAAGAACGCTACACCACATCCAGCTTCCATTCCGATCCAGCACTCGCGCTTTGCGGGGGGAGGATGGTGGGGCCAGTAGGGACCATCGGTTTGAGCTTCGCGGCTCCGGTGATCTGCTCCAGTGCCGCATCGATGTTGGCATATTCGAAGATGAAGGCGCTGCGCATGGCGGCATCGGGCAGGACGCGCTGGCCGCTCAACAGCAGTTCGTGGGCAAAGTCTCCGAGCGCCAGTCGCAGAGGTGCGGCAGGCACTGGTATCACCGCAGGCCGCCCCAGTGCTTTGCCCAAAGCGTGAGTGAAACGTTCGTTGGTCACCGGCATCGGTGCGGTCGCGTTGACTGGGCCGGTAAGCTCGTCATGCACGATGGCGTGGCAGATCAGGCGGACGAGGTCGTCGCGGTGGATCCAGCTCATCCATTGCTGCCCATCGCCAAAGCGGCCTCCGAGGCCAAACTCGAACGGGGCGAGCATCCGCGCCAACATCCCTCCGCTGCGGTCGAGCACCAAGCCGATGCGCAGGCGGACGGTGCGCACACCTTCGTCCTGTGCGCGCATTGCTGCGTCCTCCCACAAGGCGCAGACCCGGCGCGAGAAGCAGGCTTTGCCGTCTGCCTTCTCGGTCAGTGGCTCTTCCCCGCGCATGCCGTACCAGCCGATCGCAGAGCCACTGATCAGGACATCCGGCTTGCGCTCCAACCGCTTGATCAGCCGCACGACGTCATAGGTTGCTTGGAGCCGCGAACGGACGATTTTGATGCGTTTCGCCTTGGTCCAAGGGGTGTCTGAGATGGGCTCGCCTGCAAGGTTCACAATCGCGTCGATTTGCGCGTCGTCAGCGATGTCCTCTAGCGACTCCACGATCCGCAATGGGCCGAGCGCGGCGAGCGGTTTGGCCTTGCCCGCATCGCGGGTGAGGACAGTCACTTCGTGTCCTGCGCCCAGCAAAGCGGCGATCAGGCGGCTGCCGACAAAGCCGGTTCCGCCGGTGACGAGGACGCTCTGGCACGGAGGGAGCACCAATGCCAATTCGCGGGCATCACGCTCGGTCAGGCGTGCGGTGCGCTGGGCAGCGGCGAGATCGCGCGCGCCGGATACGGCCACACCGATAGCGGCGATGACGCATAGCCAGCTGATGATCCCGTAGGATACGGGCGCAAGAGCACTCGGCAGCTGCGCCAGACCCCACAGCCACGGGATCAGCATCGCCAGGATCACGCCGTAATTGAGGGTGAGGAGAGTGTGAGTCACACGCTCGCTGGCAGGCAGCAGCCGGGTGCGGTCTTCCTCGACGAAATCCCACAGGGTGATACCGAGCTCTGCTAGAAGCAGCGCAATCAGTGCGATCGCCCAAAACCCTTGCGGCTCGCTCCAGCCGAGCGCTATGAACATCACCGCATAGGCAAGGTTGCGCACACCGTGGAGGGTTAGCTCCAGGCGCTGCGAAGGCCGCCATGCAAGCCGCTCGGTCCCTTCGTGATGGTAGATCGTGTCGAACGCTCCCATCGCGATTTGGATGAGGACGAAGAACCAGAGAATATCGGTCATGCGGCGAACTCCTGCGGGAGGGGAAGAGAGTTGGAGGAACGGTCTTCTGCCTGATCGCAGAAACGGCATTCCTGGTGGATCACCTCGCCCAGCAGCGCGTGATTGAGCGAGAGGGTAAAACTGAACTCTCCGTCACCTCGTTCAATGTGATCGATATGCAACTGGCCCGGTGCGATGAGGCTCGGCAGGCGGAAGCGCATTCCGGCGAAGGCGACGTAATAGTGATCGCTGGAGAAGCGGATGCCGCCGGGAACCGCGCTGACTCTCAGCGCGATACCGATGCCGCGTCCGAGATATTCTTCGAGACCGGTGGGGCCAGCAAAGCGTTTGGCGGAGTGGATGACTTGCGGGAACCCGCTCTTGCGGGCGTAGATGCGGGTCCAGACCTGTCCGCCGCTCTTGCCGTCTTCGGTGACGGAGACCATCGCCGCTACCCCGCCGTCGCGTTCGAGCGGGAGCGGGGCGCCGATCAGGCGGCAGAATTGGGCTAGGATGCGCCCCGAAAGGTTCATCCGGCATTCGCTGACTTGGCCGACATAGTTCGCGCTTTCGCCGGCACCGAGCCGTTTGCCGAAACGTTTGCGGACAGGGGCGGGGAGGCTGTCCCAACCGGCTGCACCCAGCAATTGGCGGAAGCGCAGATCAGCGAGTTTGGAGGTTTGTTGATGAAGTACATCCACAAATCGCTTTTCGTTCAACATTTTTCTCTCCATTCTTCCCGTAAGACCCGTCATTTCTGTAAAGAGAGAAATGGGGGTGCAAATTTTTTGAGGCCCTGTGTCTGAGTTCCCGTGCCAGAGGCGGTGCTTGCCGCTTTCAGCTTTAGCTCCGCCCCGGCTCGAGCCCCCGGACTTTGGGGCCCCGAACCCTATCCTGCCGTATCCACTGAACTCTTGTCTTCTGGCGTCTTTTCCTTGCGGCTCACGAAATTGAGCAGGCCCACCACTTTCGACCCCAGCCCGATCAGGCGCATGATCTGCTGCGGCGGCACGTGGATCATCTGGTTGTACCAACCCTCTACCGAGTTGATGAAGTCATGCATCGAGTGCAGCCGCCCTCGCACTTCGGGGCTGATCTTGGGATCATCGACCCCTTCCATCGCAGTGCGGATCGCGGCCACCATCGGGTCAATCTCGCGCTCCTTGCGCCCCTGCGCGACCTTGCTCGCCATCTGCCACATATCGGTTTCCGCGACGTAGTGATCGCGCCGATCGCCCAGCACAGGCACGCGCATGACGAGCTTCCAGTTGAGCAATTCCTTGATCGAGTTCGACACATTCGAGCGCGCCATGCCGAGCTTTTCGGAGATATCCTCAGCCGTCAGCGGACGGTCGGAGAGCAAGAGCAGCGCCTGAATCTGAGCAACCGAGCGATTGACGCCCCACTGCCCGCCAAGGTCCCCCCAGCGCAGGACAAAGGCCTCAACCGCCGCGGGGAGTTTCTCTGGAGCTTGCACTTCCGAATCAATCTGATCACGCATTTCTGTCATGACAGAAATGTCTGTCAAAACGTCGTGAGAGTCAAGTTATCTTTGCTCTCTCACCTTTTCTTCTACCTAAGGATTACTCCGTCGGCACGCGGGCCGAGCATATCTTGTGTCAACGACTCCAATTGGGTGGAGCGTGGTGATATGAGAGCCTATGCTTACAAAGAACCTCGCAGACAAAGAACTTGTCAGCCTTTATCTTGATCTCGCCCCGGATACGGAAGTTGATCTAGAAATAGCAGCGGAAGCTGCAATTGAATGGGCAAGAGCACTAAAGGCTGCGGCAAGGGCGTTTGATGATAGCAAAGAGTACCGCGTTCAGCTCGTAGCCGCCGAACCAGGGTCAAAACGGTGGCTAGCCAGAATAGAAGAATCAACGTTCAATCAGGCCACTATCAAAGCGAAAGAGAAGTGGGATAACGTCCCTCTCATTGTCCGTTTAGGCCTAATGGGCCTTATCGTCATTCCTGTAACAGCAGACGAAACTTGGGATGCTTACTTTGGCGATGATGGGTTTTCAGAAACTCAGCTGGAGCAGCTTCGGCAAATAAGGGACAAAGCCTCACCGTCGCCTGAAGTCGAGAAACACAAGAAGGAAATGTTTAGGCAATGCCAGCGAGACACAGCCATCACTGGGCTTGGCGGCGGCGTGCCAGATCGAAAGGACTGGCGTCCTGACACTATTTTCCCTGCAAACCGGTTTGCGGAAGGGGCTGGGCTGTTTGAGCTGGAAGAGGATACCCCCACAGAGCGCGCACTAATCAAAGAGCTAGACGTAATCTTGGTTTCGCCAAATTTGGACAACCCACGGTTGTCCTGGGAGTTTCGTCAAGAGGGATTGAGCGGAAGGATCAATGCCTCAATGGCGGATGAAAAGTTCTTGGCAGCCCTTGAGAATAGCCAAGTCAAAGAGAAGTTTCACTCACCCATTCATATGAGGGTAAAGCTTAAAATCATTCACGTGCTCGAAGATGGAGAGTGGAAGGTGAAGCCTAGAGGAACCTCGGTCATAGAGGTCATCTCACCAAAGACTGACTAGCCAGTTTTGAAGTAATAGGCTGCTGCAATGATCAGAACTAGCCCGGCAATACAGCCAATCAAAAACGTATGAACGGGCCACAGATGCCAGAAAGCCATGTAAGAAATAACGGCACTGACCGTCACCGCCAAAGCAGAAATCCAACGTCTCCGGCTCTCTATTTTGCGGGGGTTTGCCATGTGTAGCTCTCAAACGTGGAATCGCACGGCGGATGATTCAAAGCAAGCACCAGATGCACCGGCATTCAATCAGTTCGACGCACTTTTGAGCAAAATGACAGGCCCCAGCGTCAAAATCCTCGCATAAGCTCAGGAACCATCGTCTCAGTCCGGTTCCGGCAGTTGCGCCGAAACTCAAGCGCCAGCCTAAAACTTCTCCCTACAACGTCTGCCCATCATCCAGCACAAAGTCGCTGCCGGTCACAAACTCCGCTGCGTCCGAGCACAAGAACAGCAAAGGCCCGTCCAGTCCCTCTTCGCCCATCAGGCGTTTTTTCGGGAAGCGGGAGACTTGCTTCTGACCCGCCTCGGTTCCGAACCACGCATCGTTGATGGCGGTGCGGATGTAGCCGGGGGAGATTGTGTTGACGCAGATGCCTGCGCGGGCCCATTCGCGGGCCATGCTGCGGGCGGCTTGGACCACGCCTGCTTTGCTCGCCGAGTACGCGACAAGGCCGGGGGAGGGTTCGAAGGCGGTGATGGATGCGATCATCACGATCCGCCCCTTCTTCTCACCAGCCGCGATCATCCGCTTTGCGCCTTCGCGTGCGGTCAGGATTGCGCCTTTGAGGTTGACGTTGAGCGTGTGCTCGATCTCTTCCTCGCTCATCGCGGTGGCCATGCCTGCGCCGTCGATCCCGGCATTGGCGATGACCGTGTTGATGGGTCCGAGCGCGCTTTCGGCGGCGTCGAACCCGGCGATAATGTCCGCCTCTCGCGCGACATCCATCGTGACGGCAGCGGCTTGCGGGCCGATCTCATTCGCCAGCGCCTCAAGCCGGTCCTTGCGCCGCGCGCCTAGTGCAACCTTCGCGCCATTGGCGGCCAGGATGCGCCCAAAGCGCGAGCCCAAGCCAGACGAAGCGCCCGTGATGAGCGCGGTGCGATTGCTGAGGTCAGCTGAGAGCGTCACAAAACTTCCTATTCCGTCAGAGCCGCGCGCAAGTCCGCAATCCGCTGAGCATTGGCGCCTGCATCTGAATAGCCGACCCGGCTGGCCGAGCGCACATGCACCGCGTCATCAGCAAGGCGGAACTCGACATCGTCGACAAAGCCGAATGTGGCGGAGGTAAACTCGGCCGCGATGTAGGTGTCGCTTTGCTGCGTGACCGCGCCGCCCATGCCCTCAATCACACCGGGAATGTTGGCCCAGCTATCAACCGGCAAGGCTTCAACACGCTTATCCGCCTCAGTCCCATCCTCGCTCGAGGCGCAATTGGGCGAGGAGGGGCAGGGGGCCAGACGCCCATCGACGAGGCCCGGAGCGTCGCCGCTCTTCGAGGTGTAGCCAAGCAGCGCAAATACTCCCGTGCCCAGCAAGCCGACAATCGCCATGGCTGCCAACAGGGATTTGATCGTCCGTTTCATAAGCACCGTCTTCTTCAATGAAAGGTGCGACCCAGTCATTAATTCAGATCAAGCGGTTGCAATCATCCCGCCATCCAGCACCACCGTCTGCCCGGTGATCCATGCAGAGGCGGGCGAGGCGAGGAAGATCGCGGTTCCGGCAATATCCTCCGGCTTGCCCATGCGCCCGCGCGGGATACGACCCAGCACCATCTTGGTCATCGCCTCATTCTCGACCACTTCCTTGGTCATGTCGCTTGGGAAAAGGCCCGGCGCGATGGCGTTCACATTGATGCCCGAGGGGGCAAGCTCGGCTCCCAGATGCTCGGTCAGATGGATCACGCCCGACTTGCTCGCCGAATAGGCATAGGTCGCCATGCCCGAATTGCGGATGCCGTTGATCGAGGCGATGTTAATGACGCGCGCAGGGGCTTCAGCGGAGCCAGCGGCCTTGAGCAGCGGCAGGAATTTCTGGGTCGCGAAGAAGATCGACTTGATGTTGATGTCCATCACCTTGTCCCAGCCCTTCTCCGGGAAGCTGTCGATTGGGGCCATCCAATTGGCACCCGCATTGTTGATGAGGATGTCGACCTTGTCCTCATGCTCGGCGACCTTGGCGACCAGAGCTTCGATCTCTTCGACCTTGGACATGTCGGCCTGAATCGGGATGCACTCGCCATATTGGGAAAGCTCTGCGGCCTTGGCTTCCAAGCGCTCTGCCTTGCGGGCGGAGATATAGACCTTGGCCCCGTTCTCAAGCAGCCCGCGCGCCATCATCGCGCCGATCCCGCTGGAACCGCCAGAGACGACGGCCACCTTGCCGCTGACATCGAAAAGGGACTGCATGGTCATGTTTGAATTCTCCGAGACATTGGTTCTTGCCAAGCGCCTTAGCCGGTCCGATCCGCTTTGTCCTTGGCGTTTGTGCCTTTGATCATGGCTCGCATCTCAGCCCACTCGGCATCGCCCAGCCCTTCAAACGCGGAATAGAACGTGCCGCCATTGGCCTGATAGCCCGCGCCGTCGATGGCGAGCGTCTGGCCGTTCACATATTCCGCGCCCGGAGCCATCAGGAACACGGCGAGATTGGCCAGTTCATGCATCTCACCCGCGCGGCCCATCGGGTTCAGGCTGTGCCGCGAATTGTCGCGCGCGCCGCCGGGATTGAGCCGCGCGCTCATGCCTTTCGTGGGGAAGAGGCCGGGATTGATCGCGTTGAAGCGCAGGCCATAGCGGCCCCATTCGGCGGCGAGGCTCTGCGTCATGGCGTGGATCGCGGTCTTGGACATGGCGGACGGCACAACAAAAGCGCTGCCCGACCACACCCAGGTGGTGAGGATGGAGAGGAAGCTGGCTTGGCGTTTCTCCGCAATCAGCCGTTTGCCGATGTCGAGCGTGACGTAGAATGTGCCTCTGAACACGATATCGGAGATCGCGTTGAAGGCGTTGACGGAGAGGTCTTCGGTGCGGCTCACGAAGTTTCCGGCGGCGTTGTTGACCACCCCGGTGAGCGCGCCTCCGTCGGCCCAGATGCTATCGACCATGGCGTGGATCGCGTCCGGATCGCGAATATCGCAGGCGGTGCCGACCAACTTCCCTCCATGCTTGTCGGTCAGCTCCGCAACCGTCTCATCCAGCTTGTTTTGCCGCCGCCCGCAAATGTAGACAGTCGCGCCCAGCTTGAGGAAGCCTTCCGCCATTTCCTTGCCCAGCCCCGTGCCGCCGCCGGTCACCAGAATGCGCTGGCCCTCCATCAGCCCGTCGCGGAACATCAGCTTGGATACGTCCATGTCTCTCTCGCCTCGCTTGTGATTATTGCCAGCGGTAGCGGGCGGCGAACTGTGTGGCCAGCCGCGAAGGCCTTGCACTTCGTTCACGCGATACGCATTGATAGGGATGCCTATGGACAACGATACCGACAAAAGCGCCGCTGGGAACAGCGAAGCCCAAACGCCGCCCCTGCCGATGGACGCAGCTGCGCCTGCGCCTGAGCCTGCGCCAGCGCCCAAGCCCGAACCCAGCCTGATCTTCAGCGATGTTGAAGACGAGGCAGAGCTGACCAAGCTGCACCCCAATTACAAATTGCTGATGCGCGTGGGGGCTCTGATCTTTGCAGCGGTCATCGTCATCGCCGCGTTGGTGGTTGAGGGTGCGATCAGCAACAACACCGATTGGCCGGTCGGCTTTGTCATCGCCCCTGCGGTGCTGCTGGCGCTGTTCGTCGCGATCCGCGTGCCGCTCGCCCGGTATAATGCCAAGGGCTACCAGATCAGCCGCGACCGCTTGCGCGTGGTGCGCGGGATCATGTTCCACTCCGACACGATCGTGCCCTTTGGCCGGGTCCAGCATATCGACGTTGACCAAGGCCCGATTGAGCGCGCTCTCAGCATCGCAACGCTGACCCTGCACACGGCGGGCAGCCATAATGCATCTGTCCATCTGCCGGGTCTGGGCCACGAACTCGCGGTCGAAATGCGCGAGGCGATCCGCGCGCATATCAAGCGTGAGACGCTGTGAACGGGGACGGGACCGCTGTGGAAGGTGACGCGGTTGCAGCGTCTTCTCCGGCAAGCGGGGAGGGCCACAACACCGATCCCAAGACCATCATGGTCGGCGCGCTCGCCAGCGCGCAAAACGCGATCCTGCCAACGCTCGCGATCACCTTTTCGAGCGGCTCATTCGGCCTGCTGATCGCCATCCCCATCGGCCTTGCGATCATGGCGATCGGCACGCTGTTCTCTTACATCGGCTGGAAGCGGCTGACCTACACGATCGGCGCGACGGACATCCGGGTGGAGAGCGGTGTGCTCAGCCGCTCGGCCCGCTCGGTCCCCTATGAGCGCATTCAGGACGTCAGCCTTGAGCAAAAGCTGCTCCCGCGCCTGTTTGGCCTCGTCTCGGTCAAGTTTGAGACCGGCGCTGGCGGGGGCGAGGATCTCAGCCTTTCCTACCTGACCGAGGAGAAGGGCGAAGAGCTGCGCCAATTGGTGCGCGCGCGGCATGAGGGTGCGGAGGCTGCGGCGCAGGACACTGGCGAAGAGGCCCCGGCCAAGAAGCCCGCTGATGAAAAGGCAGAACCCCTCTTCACCATGGGCACCGGACGGCTCTTCACCTTTGGCATTTTCGAGTTTTCGCTAGCAGTCTTCGCAGTGCTCGCAGGCCTGTTCCAATATGCCGACAGTTTCCTCGACTTCGATTTCTGGGACATCGACTTTTGGGAGGCTTGGATCAACGAGCAAGGCCTCGATTACGAAGCCTGGGGCCCGCGCATGCAGCTGATCGGCGCGATAAGCGGCCTTGTCAGCGTCTTCGTCATCGGCTCGCTCACCGGCATGGTTCGAGTGTTCCTGCGCGAATGGGGCTTCCTACTCGAACGCACCGCGCGCGGCTTCCGACGGCGGCGCGGCATGTTCACGCGCACCGATGTCGTGATGCCGATCCACCGGGTGCAGGGTGTGCGTCTGGGCACCGGCTGGCTGCGTTATCGCTTCGGCTGGCATGGGTTGAGCTTCGTCAGCCTCGCACAGGATATGGGCGCGTCGAGCCATGTCGTTGCCCCCTTTGCCAAGCTCCGCGAGATTGCGCCGATAGTCGAAGCGGCGGGCTTTCATCTGCCGGAGGAAGACGCCGACTGGCGCCGCGCGAGCGGGCGCTACCTGTTCGACAATGCGATGTTCTATGCTGGCCTTTTCGGGCTGGCGGCGATTGCGGGAGGAATTGGCACCAGCCTCAACGTTCCCGAATACACGCCGCTCGCCATCGGAATCCCGCTGGCGCTGGCCGTCATCGCCGCGCTGGCCAATGCGCTTGCATGGCGGTTTCAACGCCACGCTTTGGACGCAGACCAAGTGATGGCAACGCGCGGCGTCCTCTCCCCGAAGAGCCAGATCGCCAAGCGGCTGAAACTCCACTCAGTCGAGATTTCGCAAGGGCCGATTGCGCGGCTCGGCGGCTATGCAACGGTCCATCTGGGGCAGGCGGGGGGCACGTTCACGATCCCCGGAGTGCCGGTCGAGCGGGCGAGGGAATTGCGCGCCAAGGTGATGGAGACGATTGCCGCGACGGATTTCTCGCGGTTGGAAAACGCTTAGTTTTCTTTTCGCTCACCCATCCGCGGGAGTCTTTAGTTTTGCGCTCACCCATCCGGGCGAGCGTCCTCGGTGCTGTTCCCTCCACTTCGTTGCGGGGCACCTGCGGCTCGCGCGCGTGCGCTCGCGGTCTGCTGGTCGCAGACCGTGCTCCGCGATTATGCAGCGAGGTAGCGCTGGGAAATTTGGAGTACCCTGGACGGGTAGCGCTGGCTGCGAGCCGACCAGGCGAGCCAAAGGGCGACCGCCCGCCCGCAGCGGGTGCGTAGCGCAAGCGGAGCACGTCTAGCGAGGACGCTCACCCGGATGGGTGAGCGCAAAACTAAAAGCTCCGCGCAAAACTAAAAGCTCCGCGCAAAACAAATACTCCTACCCCCGCAAATCACTCCAATCCGGGTTCTCATCGAACTTCTTGGCGACATACCAGCATTGCGGGATGATGCGGAAACCCTCTGCGCGCGCATCGGCGATTAGGCGCTCGACCAGCAATCCTGCGATGCCGCGACCGCCTATCGCCTTGGGCACGATTGTGTGGGTGGCGACCCTGATCCCTTCGCCGCGTGGCTCCCATTCGAGATGGCCGGTGACACTCTCTCCCGGTACATGCGCGACATATTTGCCGCCTGCTCCCCCACTGACGCTGGACGCCTCATGCGTGATTTCTACGCCTGTATTACCATCGCTCATCCGCACTCTCCTGCTTGCAACTGGCGTCATCGCGGTTAGAGGCTTGCGAGTGATGACGCCAATCAAACCCTTCCTCTCCGACAATGCCGCCCGCGTCCACCCCGCTGTGTGGGAGGCGATGCATGCCGCTGACAATGCGGACAACCCCTATGACGGCGATGCGCTCTCGGCGCAGCTGGATGAGCGTTTCTCCGATCTGTTCGGCCGCGAATGCGCCGCGCTTTGGGTCATCACGGGCACGGCGGCAAATTGCCTGGCGCTGGGCACCATGGTTCAGCCGCATGGCGCGGTCGTCTGCCATGAGGAAGCGCATATCGAGGTTGATGAGGGCGGTGCGCCCGGCTTCTACCTCCACGGCGCAAAGCTGATGCTTACTCCGGGTGAGGGTGCCAAACTGACGCCGCAGGATATCGCCGGAGTGATCGACCCGATCCGCGACGATGTGCATCAGGTGCAGGCCCATGCCGTCGCCATCACGCAGGCGAGTGAATATGGCCGGACTTATACTGTGGCTGAGCTCGAAGCCCTGAGCGCCTTTGCCAAGGAACGCTCGCTTGGCCTCCACATGGACGGCGCGCGCTTTGCCAATGCGGCGGCGTTTCTGGGTGGGTCAGCGACTGAGGCGGCAAGGGCAGCCGCGACGGGCGTCGACAGTCTCGCATTTGGCTTCATCAAGAACGGCGGGATGGGCGCAGAGGCGGTGATCCTGTTCGATCCCGAGCGCGCGCAAGAGGTCAAATATCGCCGCAAGCGCGCTGGGCATTTGCAATGCAAGGGACGCTATCTGGCCGCGCAAATCCTCGCCATGCTGGATGGCGATGTGTGGCTCGGCAACGCCTCCCACGCTAATGCGGCGGCGGGCGAAGTGGCGAGCGGGTGCACGGAGCGCCTGATGCACTCGGTCGAGGCTAACGAGCTGTTCGTGCGGCTTTCGGCTGAGGAGCGCGAGGCTCTGCGCGCGCAAGGTTTCGCCTTCTACGACTGGGGTGAGGACGCCGCGCGCTTTGTGACCGCTTGGGACACGAAGGCCGAGGACGCCCAGGCGCTCGGCAAGGCCATCGCATCTCTATGAGCGGCACCACAGCCCAACCCTCCATGCTCAGCTGGAGGGTGGTCATCCCCTTCATTCTGACCGGCACGATCTGGGGCTCGACCTGGTTCATCATCACGACGCAGATCGACGGAGTGCCCGCCGCGTGGTCGGTGTTCTACCGCTTCCTGCTCGCGACCCCGGCTCTGTTTCTGGTCGCCTATTTCATGAAGCGCCGCCTGAAGCTGACGGGGCCAGAGCACCGCCTCGCCATCTGGGTCGGGCTGTTCCAATTCGCGGGCAACTTCCTCTTCGTCTATCACGCAGAGCTCTATGTGACCTCCGGCATCGTCGCGCTGATGTTCGGCTTGATGATGGTGCCCAACGCTCTGCTTGGGCGGTTCTTCCTCGGAGAAAGGGTCGCAAGCGGCTTTGTCGTCGGCAGCGTGGTGGCGATTGTCGGGGTCTCCGCACTGCTGGTGAATGAGTGGACCTCCAACCCCGATGCAGGCGTGATCGGCGGCAATGTCGGGCTGGGACTGGTGCTGGCGATGTTCGGCATCCTCGCCGCAGCGATTGCCAACGTGATCCAAGCCAACCCCACAGGCCGCGCGGTGCCGATGGTGAGCCTGCTCGCCTGGGCTATGCTCTACGGCACAATTTTCGACTTCGGTTTTGCATGGGTTACGGCTGGCGCGCCGCCTGTGCCGACCGCTCCGGCGTACTGGGGCGGGATCGTCTATCTCGCGCTGATCGGCTCGGTCATCACCTTCCCGCTGCACTACAATCTAGTGCGAGAGATCGGCGCGGGGCGCACGGCGTATAATGCGATCCTGACGATTTCCGTGGCGATGGTCGTCTCGACCCTGTTTGAGGGCTATGAGTGGAATTGGCTGACGGTAAGCGGCATGGCGCTGGCGGTTGTGGGTATGGTGCTGGCGCTGCGGTCAAAGCAGGCTCCCAAGCCCGTCGATGTAAGTCGGGAATTTGAGTGACCACCCCAGCACGCGTTTGGCTTTGCCATTCGCTACACGGCGGTTCTCTGAATAGAAGCCGCGCGCCATTTCGGACAGGTTGGCCTCTTCGAGCGTCTCCAGCGGCGGAGGGTCGATCCCCAGCAAGCGGCACGCTTCTTCGGTCACGGCGTTTCCGCTCGCTGGAAGATCATCGCCGAGATTGTAGGCCCCCGCGGGCGCGTCGCCGAGCAGCGCGGCGACCACTCCGCTTGCAATGTCGTCGACATGGACGCGGCTGAAGACTTGTCCGGGCAGATCAATCCGCCGCGCTTTGCCCGCCTTCACGCGGTCGAGCGTGCTGCGGCCCGGTCCGTAGATGCCCGGCAGGCGGAAGACCCGCGCGCCCAATTCCACCCAAAGCTTGTCCGCCTCGGCCCGCGCATTGCGGCGGCCCGCTCCGGTCTCGGCCACAGTCGGCGTGGCCTCATCGACCCAAGCGCCCTGCTGGTCGCCATAAACGCCGGTTGAAGAGAGGTAGCCGTACCACGCGGTCCCGAAGTCGCGCCCATAAGTGTCGAGAACCGGATCAAGCCCGCTCGAACGGTCAGGCGGGACGGAGGAGAGCACATGGGTTGCCCGCTCCAGCGCTGCCAGCACAGCCTCCCGGTCGCCGAAATCAACCGTGCCGTCGCTGCCGGTCGCCTCGACTTGCCACCCTTGCGCGTCGACGCCTGCCGCAATGCGCTTGGCCGTATATCCGAGGCCGAAGATCAATAAATGTGACATGCTGGACCTAGTGCCGCTTGCCGGACACGCAAATCAATCTAAATCTTGTCGCCATGGATATTGCCCACGACTCAATCGCCCCCGAAGCCGCACCTACGCCGGCGGAGCCTCCGATCATCCTGCGCAAGGATTATAAGCCTTTCCCGTGGAACGTGCCGACGACGCAGCTGCACTTCGACCTCGGCATCAAAGAGACGACCGTTACCGCCACGCTCACTGTCGAGCGCAATCCGAAGGCGGATGCCTCGCCTCAGCTGCGCTTGGATGGCGATGGCCTCACAGCTAAGAGCGTGAAAGTTGATGGCTCCCTCAGCGATGCTTGGGAGATGGATGGGCCGGACCTTGCCCTGACCTTGCCGGGCGAGAAACACACGGTTGAGATTGTCACCACAATCGACCCCAGCGCCAACACCCAGCTGATGGGCCTCTATGCCTCTAACGGCATGCTCTGCACCCAGTGCGAAGCAGAGGGTTTCCGCCGCATCACCTTCTTCCCCGACCGGCCCGATGTCCTCTCCACCTACCGCGTGCGGATGGAGGGAGACAAAGCGCTTTTCCCGATCCTGCTATGCAACGGCAATGAAGAAGCGACCGGTGAGCTAGGCGATGGCCGCCACTTCGCCGAGTGGTTCGACCCATGGCCCAAACCGTCCTACCTCTTCGCGCTGGTTGCGGGCGACCTCAAAGCCAATTCCGGCACCTTCACCACGATGAATGGCCGCGAGGCCACCTGCAACATCTGGGTCCGCGAGGAGGACCTGCCGCGCACCGGCCACGCGCTTGCATCCGTGATGCTGTCGATGAAATGGGATGAGGAGACGTTCGGGCGCGAATATGACCTCGACCTCTACAACATCGTTGCGGTGAGCGACTTCAATATGGGGGCGATGGAGAACAAAGGCCTCAACGTCTTCAACACCAAATACGTGCTCGCCGATCAGGACACCGCGACCGATGCCGACTTTGACGGGGTCGAAGGCGTCATCGCGCACGAATATTTTCACAATTGGTCCGGCAACCGCATCACCTGCCGCGACTGGTTCCAGCTGTCCTTGAAAGAGGGCTTTACCGTGCTGCGCGACCAGCTGTTCAGCCAAGACATGCGCGGGGAAGCGGTCAAGCGGATTGAGGATGTGCGCATCCTTCGCGCGGCGCAATTCCCTGAGGATGCAGGGCCACTCGCCCACCCGATCCGCCCGGACAGCTACCGCGAAATCTCGAACTTCTACACCGCGACCGTCTACAACAAAGGCGCCGAGGTCATCCGCATGATGCGCAGCATGGCTGGGGCCGAGCGCTTTCGCAAAGGCACCGATCTCTATTTCGACCGCCACGATGGCGAGGCGGCGACGTGTGAGGACTTCATCAAGTCGATCGAGGATGGCGCGGGGATCGACCTCACCCAGTTCCGCAATTGGTACCGGCAGGCCGGGACGCCGACTGTGCAGGTCAGCCAAGAGGTTATGGGCGACACGCTCAAGCTGCATCTTACGCAGACCATTCCCGCCACTCCGGGACAGCCCGACAAGCAGCCGATGGTGATCCCGCTGCGGGTCGCGGTGCATTCTCGCAGCAGTGAGGCGCTGGGAGCTGAAACGCTGATCGTGCTGAATGAAGCCGAGCAGACCTTCGAACTGCCGTTGGTCGGCCCCGACCCCGTCCTCTCGATCAATCGCGGCTACACCGCGCCGGTCATCATCGAACGTGCTTTGAGCCAAGACGACCTCGTCTTCCTCGCCGCGCATGATGACGATCCCTTTGCGCGGTATGAGGCCTTGCAGGAGCTGGCGGTTGGGCACCTTGTTGCCGCGGCGCGGGGCACTGTCGATCCGGCAGGCGAGGCTTCGATCATCGCTGCGATGCGCTCGATCCTAACCGACGAAGCTCTCGACGACGCGATGCTGGGCGAGCTGATGCTGCTGCCGAGCGAGACCTATCTGTTCGAAGCGATGGCTTCTGGTGAGAACAAGGCCGACCCCGGCGCGATCCATGAAGCTCGCGAGCAGTTGAAGACCGCGATTGCCACGGCTCTCAAGGACGAACTCGAAGCGCTCTATGCTCGCACTTCGGCTGTTGCTTTCGACGATCCGAACGGTCGAGGGGCGCGCAAGGTCAAGTCGACCGCGCTCGGCATGATCGCAGCCGCCTTCCCGGATCGCGCGGCGGAGCTGGCGGCGGCGCAATATAACGCCGCGGACAATATGACCGACCGGCAGGGTGCCTTGAGCGTGCTGTCCAGTTTGGAAAGCCCGCAGCGTGAGGCAAAGCTCGCCGATTTCTACGCGCGCTACAAAGGCAACGATCTGGTGATCGATAAGTGGTTTATGACCCAGGCCTTCTCGCTCCACCCGGATGTACTCGCGCAGGTCAAGGCGCTGGCTGAGCATCCTGACTTCACCATGAGCAATCCCAACCGCGTGCGTTCGCTCTACATGGCCTTTGCGGGCAATCCTTCGGCTTTCCATGCGGCGGACGGTTCGGGTTATGCGCTGATCGCGGATGTCATCCTCGCGCTGGATCCGATCAATCCGCAAACGGCGGCGCGCTTTGTTTCGCCGCTTGGCAAATGGCGGCGGATCGAGCCGGGACGTGCGGCTCTTATGAAGGGTGAGCTGGAGCGGATTGCGGCGGCCAAGAACCTGTCGCGCGACACGTTTGAGCAGGTTTCGCGCAGCTTGGATGGCTGATTTAGGCGACCCCATCCTCCCATTCACCCTCTGCGACGCGTTCGAAGGCGTGCCGCATGGCTTCTTCGGCGCAAATGATCCCGCCGCAATTGGCGTAGGCCAAATGGGCTATGGGGGACCCGGAGACGAGCGGGAGATCGCTTCCACTCGGGCCGCTGCGGCGAGCGCGATTGTGCCCGGCGCGCCCTTGCTCACGCCCCATCAGGTGCACTCGGCCGATGTCGTAACGATCGGCCCGGATCACACGCCAGCTTGGGCCGACACCGCCACCGGACGGCCTGTCGCAGACGCCGTGGTCAGCGCGCAAAAGGGCATCGTTCTGGGCATAGTCACCGCCGATTGCGGGCCGGTTTTGCTGGCTGACAAACAGGCCGGCATTGTCGCCGCCGCCCATGCCGGATGGCGCGGCGCGCAGGGCGGTATTCTCGAAAACACGATAGCGGCGATGGAGACCCTCGGCGCGCGCCCGGATCGCATCTCTGCCGTGCTAGGCCCCACAATTTCCAAGGAAAATTACGAGGTCGATGCAGGCTTCCGCACTCACTTCACGCCTGAGGATGAGGCGCATTTTGCCCCGGCTGCAATGCGTGAAGGCGTGGCGCGTTGGCACTTCGATCTGCCTGCCTACATCCTTGCGCGGCTGGCAAAAGCGGGTGTGGGCAAGGCGGTCGATCTTGGCCATTGCACCTATGCGATGGAGGATCGCTATCACTCCTACCGCCGCGCCACCCATCGCGGAGAGCCAAACTATGGTCGGCAGCTTTCGCTGATCGCCGTTACTCCATAGTTACGCACAAAACCGCATTACGCGACAATCAGAGCCATGTGTAGGAACAAGCACTTGCACGCCAGCGAACACGCAGTGCTCAAAACACGGTTGGATTCGCGGAAATTTGCCGTATATGCCGCGCAGCTTGTGGAACCGGCGTGCCTCTGGCGCGTTAGACCGCCACATCACCAATAGCTTGATCTGGGATCATCAGAGCGAGCGAAACAGTTTAGCCGCTACGGATAACAGTCCGCTGCGGCCAATTGAGCAGGGTACTTTATCATGGCTTCTACTGCAGAAGGCACCAGCACCGAAAACGGCACTGAAGAAGGTGTCCGCCGCCGCGACTGGATCCACATTGCAGCACTCAGCACCGCCGGCGTTGGCGCTGCTTCGGTTGTTATTCCGCTGGCTTCGCAGATGGCGCCTACCGCTGACGTTCTCGCCGCGAGTACGACCGATGTCGATGTCTCCGCGCTCGAGCCGGGTCAGTCGATCAAGGCAACCTTCCGCGATCAGCCGCTCTTCGTGAAGCGCATGACCGCTGAAGAAATCGCCGAAATGGCCGCCGTCGACGCCGCTTCCCTGCGTGATGCGCAGACCCTTGAAGAGCGTCTTGGTGAAGGCAATGAAGATATCCTGATCCAGCTTGGCGTGTGTACGCACCTTGGTTGTGTGCCGCTGGGCGCTGGTCAGGGCGAGGACAAGGGTGAGTTCAACGGTTACTTCTGCCCCTGCCACGGTTCGCACTACGATGCGGCCGGTCGCATTCGCAAAGGCCCGGCGCCGACCAACCTTGCTGTGCCGGAATTTGAATTCCAGTCGGAAACCGTCATCCGCGTTGGCTGATCTCTCGTAGTTTCAGTCACTAAACCTAGATACGCAGATCAAACGTAAGAGAGCATCATGAGCTTTGCTTGGGCTAAGAATTACGAACCGCAAAACGCCTTCACCAAGTGGATGGACGAAAAGCTGCCTGTGCCGCGCCTCGTCTATAACGCAGTGGGTGCTGGCTATCCGGTGCCGCGCAACCTGAACTATATGTGGAATTTCGGCGTGCTCGCCGGGTTCTTCCTGATGTTCCAGATTGTGACCGGCGTTGTCCTTGCAATGCACTATGCCGCGAACACGGATGTCGCTTTTGCTCAGATCGAGCACATTATGCGCAACGTGAATTACGGCTGGCTGATGAAGAACGCGCACGCCAACGGGGCGAGCTTCTTCTTCATCGTCATCTATCTGCACATTTTCCGCGGCCTTTATTTCAGCTCCTACAAAGCTCCGCGTGAGATGATCTGGCTGCTCGGCGTGGTCATCTTCCTGCTGATGATGGCGACCGCTTTCATGGGTTACGTGCTGCCATGGGGCCAGATGAGCTTCTGGGGCGCGAAAGTGATTACCGGCCTGTTTGGCGCGATCCCGCTGGTGGGTGAGCCGCTGCAGACCTGGCTGGTTGGCGGCTTTGCGCCGAACAACTCGACCCTCAACCGCTTCTTCTCGCTGCACTTCCTGCTGCCGTTTGTGATCGCCGGTGTGGTTATCCTCCACATCTGGTCGCTGCACATTCCGGGTTCGTCGAACCCGACCGGCGTCGAAGTGAAGAAGGAAAGCGATACGGTTCCGTTCCACCCCTATTACACCGCCAAAGATGGCTGGTTCCTGGGGCTGTTCCTGATCTTCTTCGCCGCGATCGTGTTCTTCGGTCCATATGCTCTGGGTCACCCGGACAACTGGATTGAGGCGAACCCGCTCTCGACCCCGGCGCTGATCGTGCCTGAGTGGTACTTCTATCCGTTCTACGCGATCCTGCGCGCCTTCACCGGTGACCTGACGATCCCGTTCACCGGCATAGTTCTGATCGAAGCCAAGCTGCTGGGCGTCATCGCGATGTTCGCATCGATCCTGGTGTGGTTCTTCCTGCCATGGCTCGACAAGAGCCCGGTGCGTTCGGGCAGCTATCGTCCGCTGTTCAAGAAGTTCTTCTGGTTCGGTCTTATCCCGACCATGGCTGCTCTGTTCTATCTGGGCGGTGCCAAGCCGGAAGAGCCCTTCATCGTGCTGAGCCAGATCTTCACGGCCTATTACTTCGCGCACTTCCTGGTGATCCTGCCGATCATCAGCCAGATCGAAGTTCCCAAGCCGCTGCCTTTCTCGATCACCGAAGCGGTGCTCGGCAAGGACGCAGATGCTCCGGCAGCTACGACGAAACCTGCCGGTGACACTGGCGGTGCGGTTCCGCAGCCGGCTGAGTGATCGTTCGAGCTAACCCAATACTGACCCGACAAATAGAAAGAGACAGGTCATGACCATTCGTCTTGGAGGCATCATTTTCGGCATAGCCCTCACCGCCATTCTGGTGTTGTGGTCGCTGCTGCCCGGATTGATCAATTACGCCTCGCCTGAAAAGCCTGACTATTATGCGTTTCAGGAACCAAACCTGACGCCAGAGGGCGGCTTCTCCTTTGAAGGGCCGATGGGCACCTGGGACACGCAGCAATTGCAGCGCGGTTATCAGGTCTACAAAGAGGTCTGCTCGGCCTGCCACTCGATCAAATATGTGGCGTTCCGCAATCTGGAGCAGCTCGGCTACACCGAAGACGAAGTGCGCGCAGAGGCGGCAACTTGGCAGGTTCCGGGGATCGATGACAAGGATGGTTCGGCCATCACGCGTCCGGGTCTCCCGACCGACCAGTTCCCATCGCCTTACGCCAACGACGTTGAAGCACGCGCTTTCAACAACAACGCGCTTCCGCCTGACCTTTCGCTGATGGTGAAGGCGCGCAAGGACGGCACCAACTACATCTACTCGCTGATGCAGGGCTACACCGAGCCGAGCGAAGAAGATCTGGCGATCTCGCCTGACTTCACGACCGGTCCGGGGCTCTATTTCAACGAGCACTTCTACAACATTAACATCGCCATGCCGCCGCAGCTGATGGATGGTCTCATCACCTATGCTGACGGCACGGAAGCAACGGAAGAGCAGATGGCGCAGGACGTGGCTGCGTTCCTGACCTGGACCGCTGAGCCTTCGCTGATCCAGCGCAAGCAAACCGGTTGGTTCGTGATCCTGTTCCTGGCCTTTGCGACCGGCCTTGCGTTCTTGTCCTACAAGCGCATCTGGGCAGGCATGAAGCCGAAGAAATAAGCCTTCGCTTACAGGGGCATCCCTCTAAGCATAGTTTTTTGAGGCGCCCCATCGTCCCTTTAGTGGATGATGGGGCGCTTTTCGTTTAAGCGTCCGCACACTTCAGGAGACCCAAGCCCTATCGCTATGGAAAGCCAAGCCATTGTCATCGCTGCCGTGGGCGCCTTGGGCGTTGGCGCGCAGTGGATTGCGTGGAGGACTGGCTGGCCGGCGATTGTGCTGATGCTGGCGGCGGGCTTTATCGCCGGGCCGATCACCGGGCTGATCGATCCGGAGGCCGCCTTTGGAGACATGCTCGACCCAATGATCAGCGTCGGGGTGGCGCTGATATTGTTTGAGGGCGGGCTGAGCCTCGATCTCAAAGAGCTCCGACACTCGGGCAAAGCCGTTTGGCGATTGGCCACTGTCGGCGTGCTGGTCGGATGGACGCTGGGCACGCTCTCGGCCTATTATATCGGCAACCTCGTCTGGCCAGCCGCGGTGCTGTTCGGCGGCATTCTGATCGTCACCGGGCCAACGGTCGTCATCCCTCTCTTGCGCCAAGCGAACATCCAGACCCGGCCCAATTCGATCCTGAAATGGGAAGGCATCGTCAACGATCCCACCGGCGCTTTATGCGCGGTGATCGCCTACGAATATTTCCGGCTCTTGAGCGACAATCCGGGCGCTTCGGTGGTCGACGTCGTGCCTCCACTGATCATTGCCGCGCTGCTCGCTGGCCTGATTGGCTATGCCGCGGCGCGTCTTGTCGCCTACCTCTTCCCACGCGGAGCGATCCCGGAATATCTCAAGGTGCCCGTCTTGTTCACCACTGTGATCGGCGTCTTCGTCCTCACCAACCAGATCGAGCATGAAGCGGGCCTTGTCGCGGTGACGGTCATGGGCATCACGCTTGCCAATCGCGAAGTGTCGTCAATGCGATCGATCCATCCCTTCAAGGAGAACATCGCGGTCCTGCTCGTCTCGGGCATTTTCATCCTGCTGGCTTCCAGCCTTTCGCTTGAGGAGCTGAAGGTCTTGAACCCGCTTGAGCCTGAGGGCCTGCGGCTGATGCTGTTCCTGCTCGCACTGCTGTTCCTCGTCCGCCCGGCGACCGTGCTGATCAGCCTGCTGGGCACCGATGTTCCGTGGAAGGAGCGGCTGTTCGTCGCCTGGATTGCCCCGCGCGGGATCGTGCTGGTGGCTATCTCTGGCCTGTTTGCTCTGCGGCTTGAGGATATTGGCATTGCCGGCGGGCAATTGCTGATTGGTCTCAGTTTTGCCGTGGTCGTCGTCACCGTCATCGCGCATGGCTTTACGATTGAGCCGGTGGCGCGCTGGCTTGGCGTGAAGGGCAAGTCCCGCCCCGGCCTCTTGATAGTCGGCTCAACTCCGTGGTCGATCGCGCTCGCCAAGCAGATGGAGGAGCTCAAAACTCCGGTCATGGTCGTGGATCAGAGCTGGCAGGCTCTCGGCGCGGCGCGGCGCGAGGGGCTGCCCTTTTATCACGGCGAAATCCTGAACGAGGCGACCGAGCATAATCTCGACCTATCGCCCTATCAGGTGTTGGTCGCTGCGACCGATAATGAGGCCTATAACGCGCTCGTCTGCAACGAATTCGCGCATGAGATGGGCCGAGACATGGTCTATCAATTGGGCGACAATGTTGAGGAAAGTGACCGCCACGCTTTGCCTGAGAGCATCAGGGGCCGCGCGCTGTTCACCGACGGGATGGGCGTGTCCGAGGTCAATGCCAAGCGTCAGAAGGGCTGGGTCTTCAAGAAGACCAAGCTGTCTGACGAATTCGACTTTGAGGACGCGCAGGAAAAGCTCCCCGACAGCGCGACCATGCTGCTGCTGGTGCGCAAGAGCGGCACCTTGCGATTCTTCACCCACGCCGCGACGCCGATACCGCGTGCAGGCGACACTATCGTGACTTTTGCGCCGCCCAAGCCCGTCGCTGCGCCGACTGCGGATAGTTCAGATAAGTCCAGTTCCAAACCTCAACCGACATGATTAGACCGCTGCCCATGCATCACGCTCGCCCCATCCTGACACTGCCCCTGACCCTGGCCGCTCTCCTAGCGCTTGCCGCCTGCGTGCAAGAAGCGGAGGAAGATCCGGCGATGGAGGAAGAGACAGCGGTCATCGAGTTTGAGGGGCCTGAACCTGTCTCGATCCTGCGCCCGGATGAGGGTGAGGATACAGAGCCTGCAACGCCGCTCCCACCGTTGAAGACCACGATTGGGTTTCCCGGCGGGGGTGATCAGCTCGACGCTGACGCTGTGGCTGCTTTGGAAAGTTTGCTTGAGTACGAACAGTTGGCGCTGGGCTTCCCCATCACGCTGCGCGCGCACAGCGATTCAGCTGGAACGGATAAGGCCAATCTTGATGCGTCTCAATCGCGCGGCCTTGCCGTTGCCGAATGGCTGATCGGCAATGGGGTGGATGCAGACCGCATCTCTGTCATCGCATTCGGAGAGCAGAACCCGGTCGCGCCCAACGCTCTCCCTGATGGTTCCCCCAATGAAGACGGCCGCGCGGCCAATCGACGGGTGGAAATCGAAGTCGCTACAATGAAGCTGACGATCAGCAGCACTGACGACGCGGACATGGATGCGGGCGCTGGCTCATCAGAGACCAGCGACTAGCCTCAGCACCTCTTCCGCATATTCCGGGCGGCAGATCAGCAGGTCGGGCAGGTAGGTGTCTTCATTGTTGTAGCGGATCGGCGAACCGTCGATGCGCGAACAATGCAGGCCGTGTGCCGCCGCTACTGCAACCGGCGCGCAGCTGTCCCATTCATACTGCCCGCCCGAGTGGAGGTAAATCTCCGCCTCTCCGCGCACCACGGCCATGGCTTTCGCGCCCGCGCTGCCCATGCCGACAAGCTCTCCGCCCATGGCTTCGCACACGGCGGTCGCCTCTTTCGCAGGCCGCGTGCGGCTGACGAGAAAGCGGGGTTTGGCAGCGGCGTCAGCAAGCGGCGCGGTCTGGTCGGTGCGCAGGACAGTGCCTCCGTCTAGCCCCGGCAGAGCCACAGCGCCGATGGTCGCAACGCCGTCGATCGCAAGGCCGACATGCACCGCCCAATCGCTGCGCTTCTCGCCATATTCGCGCGTGCCGTCGACCGGATCGACGATCCAGACGCGCGATTGTGACAGGCGCTGCGTCGAATCCTTCTCCTCTTCGGACAGCAAGCCATCGTCAGGGCGCGCCGCCCTTAGAGCATGGCACAGAAACTCGTTCGCCGTCGCATCGCCCGCTTTGCCGAGCGCCTTGCCTTCAAAGACGCCACTCTCGCGCACTTCGACAAGAATGCGGCCAGCAACAGCGGCCAAATGCGCGGCCAGTTCGGCGTCTGTCATATGCTCACTCATTTGAGAGGAAGGATCTGCTTGATGATGTAATCCGCCGCTTCCGCCGGGGTCATATCCACCGTGTTGACGTGAATGTCCGCGCGCTCGGGCGCTTCATACGGGCTGTCGATCCCGGTGAAGTTCTTGAGCTCACCGGCACGCGCCTTCTTGTAGAGGCCCTTCACATCTCGGCTTTCGGCGACTTCCAAGGGCGTATCGACGAAGACCTCGATGAATTCGCCCTCGGGCAGCATATCGCGCACCATCCGGCGCTCTGCGCGGAAGGGTGAGATGAAGGCGGTGAGGACGATGAGGCCGGCGTCGACCATCAGCTTCGCCACCTCGCCAATCCGGCGGATATTTTCGATCCGGTCGGTTTCGGTGAAGCCGAGATCCTTGTTCAGCCCGTGGCGCACATTGTCCCCATCGAGCAGGAAGGTGTGGCGGTTCATGAGGTTCAATTGCTTCTCAACCTCGTTGGCGATTGTGCTCTTGCCAGAGCCCGAAAGCCCGGTGAACCACAGCACTTTGGGCGTCTGGTTCTTGAGGCCAGCGTGATCTTCTCGCGTGATCGTGGTCGACTGCCAGTGCACATTCTGCGCGCGCCGCAAGCTGAAATCGATCATGCCAGCGCCGACAGTCGCATTGGTGAACTTGTCGATCAGGATGAAGCCGCCAAGCTGGCGGGATGTCGCATAGGGCTCAAACGTGATCGGGCGGTCGGTCGAAAACTCCGCAACGCCGATGGAATTGAGCTCCAAAGTCTTCGCCGCAAGGTGCTCGAGCGAGCCCATGTCGATTTCATGCTTGGGCGGTTGGACGGTCGCGGTGACCATCTGGCTGCCGAGCTTCAACCAATAGCCGCGCCCCGGCTTCATCGCCGTCTCGTCCATCCACACGATGGTGGCGCAGAACTGGTCGGAAGCCTCTGGCGGATCGTCGGCAGCCGCGATGACATCTCCGCGCGAGCAATCGACCTCGTCGGCAAGCGTCAGCGTGACCGACTGGCCCGCGACGCCCTCTTCAAGGTCGCCGTCGAACGTGGTCACGGTCTTCACCGTGCTCGTCTTGCCTGCGGGCACAATCCGCACCGCATCGCCCGGCTTCACACAGCCGCCGGTTATGAGACCAGCAAAGCCACGGAAGTCGAGGTTCGGGCGGTTCACCCACTGCACCGGCATGCGGAATGACCGCTCCTGCGCGGCGGTGTTGGCGAGCTCGACCGTCTCCAGATGATGGATCAGAGCGGGGCCGCCATACCACGGCGTATTCGCACTTGGAGAGGCCGTGATATTGTCGCCTTTAAAGCCCGAGATCGGGATCGCGGTGAAGTCTTCGATGCCGACCTCTTTGGCGAACTCAGAATACTCGGCGACGATCTTGTCGAAGACCTCTTGGTCATAGTCGACAAGGTCCATCTTGTTCACCGCCAGCACCAGATGCTTGATCCCAAGCAGGTGGGTGATGAAGCTGTGCCGCCGCGTCTGCTGCAATATGCCCTTGCGCGCATCGACGAGGATAACGGCGAGGTCCGCGGTCGAGGCGCCGGTGACCATGTTGCGCGTATATTGCTCGTGCCCCGGCGTATCGGCGACGATGAATTTGCGCTTCTCGGTCGTGAAAAAGCGGTAGGCAACGTCGATCGTGATGCCCTGCTCACGCTCGGCGGCGAGGCCATCGACCAGCAGCGCAAAGTCGATCTCTTCGCCCTGCGTCCCGTGTTTCGCGCTGTCGCTTTCCAGCGCGGCGAGCTGGTCCTCAAAGATCATCTTGGAATCGTAGAGCAAGCGCCCAATCAGGGTCGACTTGCCGTCATCCACACTGCCGCAGGTGATGAAGCGCAGCAGGCTCTTGTGCTGATGCGCTTCGAGATAGGCGTCGATATCTTCGGCAATCAGCGCGTCGGTTTCAAAGCTGGGATGGTTTTTGTGTTCTGTCATTCTTTTCCGTCATCCCAACGAAAGCTGGGATCTCCTGCAAGAGGCGAGAGGCCCCGGATCAAGTCCGGGGTTGACCTTTCGTGAGCCACTTCGTGTCTAACGTGGCAGGTCAAAAATACCCCTCCTGCTTCTTGTCTTCCATCGAAGCGGACTGTCCCTTGTCGATCGCGCGGCCTTGACGCTCAGAGCCGGTGGCGAGCAGCATCTCTTGGATGATCAGGTTCATGTCGGTCGCCTCACTCTCGGTCGCGCCGGTCAGCGGGTAGCAGCCAAGGGTGCGGAAACGGACCGAACGCTCGATCACTTCCTCGCCCTCTTCAAAGCGGAAACGATCATCATCGACCACCAGGATCAGGCCGTCGCGCGTCACGGTCGGACGCTTTTGCGACATGTAGAGCGGCACGATGTCGATCTTTTCCAGCGCGATATATTGCCAGATATCCAGCTCGGTCCAGTTGGAGATCGGGAAGACGCGGATACTCTCATCCTTGTTCTTCTTCGCGTTGTAGAGGTTCCACAGCTCGGGCCGCTGGTTCTTGGGGTCCCAGCGATGGGAAGCGGTGCGGAAGGAAAACACACGCTCCTTGGCGCGCGCCTTTTCCTCGTCCCGGCGACCGCCTCCGAACGCGGCGTCAAAGCCATGCGCGGTGAGCGCTTTTTTGAGCGGGTCGGTCAGCTGGGCCTGGCTATAGAGCGCGCTGCCGGTGTCGAACGGGTTGATGCCCTGTTCCTCGGCATCCTCGTTCTCAGCCACGATCAGCTCCAGCCCGTATTCCTTCACCGTCTTGTCGCGGTGGTCGAGCAGCGCCTTGAAGTCCCAGCCGGACGCGACGTGCAGCATGGGGAAGGGCGGCGGCGAGGGGTAGAACGCCTTGCGTGCCAAATGCAGCATGACGGACGAATCCTTGCCGACCGAATAGAGCATGACCGGGTTTTCAGCCTCGGCCACGACTTCGCGGAAGATATGGATGCTCTCGGCTTCGAGGCGTTCCAGATGGGTAAGATTACGCATGGCAAGTGCTGCTAAACGCTGCGCTGCACAATGCAATGGTAGTTTTGCTTGTGAGGGGCCAAGCCACCCGCTCCCTCCACCCTTCCACCCGGATCATCACTCCGGAGTAGCATCCGGGTGGAAGGGTGGAGGGAGCGGGTGGCTGGGAAACGAGCGTCAGCGAGCAAGAAACTCTGGAGCGGGTAAGGGGAATCGAACCCCTCTAGCCAGCTTGGAAGGCTGGAGCATTACCACTATGCTATACCCGCCCGCTCTTGGAGGCGCGCCTTTGCCATCGAATCCAGTCTTGCGTCAAGCAGGAGTGTCTTTTCTGCGATGCCGCGCCAGCCCACTCCCTCCACCCTTCCACCCGGATCATAACTCCGGAGTAGCATCCGGTTGGAAGGGTGGAGGGAGTGGGCTGGCTTGGAATGCGAGCGTTAGCGAGCCGATACCACCGCATCCGCCCGGTTCGCCCGCACCGACGCCCAGAAGGCGATCCCGATCAGCGTTGCTCCGATCAGGCCGGTGATGACCTCAGGGATATGCGCAAAGGTGTTCACATACATAATCACCGCCAGCGCCAGGATCGCGTAGAACGCGCCATGTTCGAGATAGCGATATTCGCTCATTGTGCCCTTGCGCACGAGGAAGATCGTCATTGAGCGCACAAACATCGCCCCGATGCCCAGACCAATCGCGATGATGATCAGGTTGTTGGTGAGCGCGAAGGCTCCGATCACGCCGTCGAAAGAGAAGCTCGCATCGAGCACTTCGAGATAGAGGAACGCGCCAAAGCCCGCCTTGGCGACGTCTCCGGTGGAGGGCGTTGGCGGTTCGAGCACGTGGTTGACGATCTCGACCGCGAGAAAGGTCAGCAACCCTCCGATGGCGGCGATGATGAAGGTCAGCGCGTCGCCATCCGCCAGCATGGTCGAGGTTGCCCACGTGCCCGCGAGCACAATGCCGATCGCCATCGCCTCAAGGTCCGCGACCTTGGCCAGCGGGCGTTCAATCGGGCCGATCCAGTCCAGCTCCTTATCCTCGTCGAAGAAGAAGCTGAGGCCGACCATGCCGAGGAACGCCCCGCCAAAGCCCATCAGGCCGATATGCGCGTCGCTGACGATGCGCTGATATTCCTCCGGTTCGCTCAGCGCTAAGCTCACCGCGTCAATCGGGCCAAGCTGTGCTGCGACCATCACAATCAGGATCGGAAAGACGATCCGCATCCCGAACACGGCAATCGCGATACCCCAGGTGAGGAAGCGTTGCTGCCACACGGGGTCCATGTCTTTCAGGATCGAGGCGTTGACCGCGGCATTGTCGAAGGAGAGCGAGACTTCCAGCACCGCCAGAACCGCGCAGATCCACAGGATTGAGAGCACGCCTTCCACGGTCCCGTGCACGCTCCAGCCATACCAACCGCCCAGCGCCATACAGGCGGCGGTGAACAGCAGTGAGCCCCAGAAGTGCTTGAGTAGTCCCATTATCTATCCCTGAAATCCCGCCAAAAACCCCATGGCGCGGCGCGGCTTTACGCGCCGACCGCCATATTGTCGATCAGCCGCGTCCCGCCAATCCTTGCTGCGACCAGCAGGCGAGCGGCTTTCCCGTCAAGCGCTAAGAGCGGATTGAGCGAGGCTGCGTCGGCTAGGGTCGCGTAGTCGATGCTGGCGAAACCTGCGCTGGTGAGCGCTGCCTTTAGTGAGTCCAGAGAAGACGCAACATCCGCGCCGCCCTCAACCGCGGCGATGGCCTCTTTCATCGCGCTTGGCAAAGTCGCGGCGGCGGCGCGGTTCTCCGGAGAAAGGTAACGGTTACGGCTCGACATGGCGAGGCCATCCGCCTCACGCACAGTGGGCACTCCGATGATCGAGAGAACGTGCGGGTGGGTAAGGTCAAGGTCACGCGCCATCGCCCGGATGACGGCAAGCTGCTGGAAATCCTTCTCGCCAAAGAAAGCCATGTCGGGGGTGACCTGATTGAACAGTTTGTTCACCACCGTTGCGACCCCGTCGAAATGGCCGGGGCGGTCGGCTCCGCACAGCCCTTCGCTGACGCCGGTGACCGAAATGCTGGTGACGAAGCCTTGCGGATACATCGCCGCCACATCAGGCGCCCAAAGCAGCGCGCAGCCTTCGCCCTCCAGCATCGCCGCGTCCGCTTCGAGCTGGCGGGGATAGGCGTCCAGATCCTCATTCGGGCCGAATTGCGTCGGGTTGACGAAGATGGAGGCGACCACATGATCGCAGGCTTCGCGAGCGCGGCGCACCAGCGTCAGGTGCCCGTCATGCAGCGCGCCCATGGTCGGGACGAGGCCGATGGTCGAACCACCTTCGCGCAGTTTTGCAACCTGCGTTCTCAACACATCGAGCGAATGCGCGGTCTGCATGGGACACCCTTTCCAATCCTGTTGAGTGTGCTTAGCCCTTCGGCTACTTCCCGCCAACGTTACGACGCCAATCGGCCTGGGAAAGACTGCTCGAATGACTTCTGATAAAGCGCCTGAAGGGAGCGACAAGAGCACGCCCGCCGCCAAGGCCAAACAGGCTCAACAGCCCAAACTCACCCACCGCATCGTCTTTGCCAATGAAAAAGGCGGGACCGGCAAGTCGACCACCGCGGTGCATATCGCGGTGGCCCTGTCCTATCTCGGCGCGCGGGTGACGATGCTCGATCTCGACCCGCGCCAGCGCACCTCGCATCGCTATATGGAGAACCGTTTCCACACGATGCAGCGGCGCGAGCTGAACCTGCCGACGCCGGCCTGCGAGGTGTTCAAGGGCCGCTCTCCGGAATCGCTCCTGATCAAGATCGACAAGCTGGAAGCCGATTGCGATGTCCTGATCATCGACAATCCGGGGCGTGATGATCCGCTTGCCCGCGCGGCGGTGGAGCTGGCGGACACGCTGGTGACGCCGATGAATGACAGCTTTGTCGACTTTGACTTGATCGGTCAGGTTGACCCCGAAAATTTCAAGGTCAAGAAACTGTCCTTCTTCGCCGAGCTGATCTGGGAAGCGCGGCTCAAACGCAGCAAGGTCACGATTGAGCAAAAGCGCCCGGAAATGGACTGGATCGTGGTGCGCAACCGCACCGGCTACACCGAAGCGCGCAACATGGCCCGCATTGAGCGTGCGCTTACCGAAATGTCCAAACGCGTCGGTTTCCGCGTTGTCCACGGCCTGTCGGAGCGTGTCATCTACCGCGAGCTGTTCCCTTCTGGGCTAACCCTGCTAGACAAGGGGCATCTGGGCGATCTTGGCACCAGCCATTTGGTCGCGCGGCAAGAGCTTCGGACATTGTTAAAGTCTATGAATCTGCCAGACTTTGGTGGCCGAGGATCGTCGTTGGAGGCCGCCTAAAAGATGCTCATGAAAATCGCTGTCCTGCTGGTGCTTATCTGCATCTTTTGCCGCTGGGCGCTCGGCAAATGGCCATGGCAATATATGGACGGGAAACCGACCCATGCGCAGGCGCTGCGCAATGCGCGCGAGCTTTTGGGCGTGAAGCGCGGCGTGGATCGCAAGACTATCCTCGCTGCGCACAAACGCGTGCTCGCCAGCGTCCATCCTGACCGGGGCGGAAGCAATGCGCAGGTGCATGAAGCAAACGATGCGCGCGACCTGTTGCTCAGCGAACTTCCGCGCGAAGAACGGATCGAAGCAGAAGAGCAAGACGATCCCGGCGAGGAAAGCTGAAAGCGCGCCAAGGCTGCTATTGGCAGGTCAATCCACGCCGCTTAAACTGCCGCCAACATAGTTTAGGACACAGCTTTTCATGACTCACAATTTCGACCCCACAGTGCTGCGCGAATACGACATTCGCGGGATCATTGGCGAGACGCTTGGCCCCGATGATGCGCGCGCGATCGGTCGCGGTTTCGGCACTCTCTTGAGGCGGGCCAAAGAGGGCGCTGCCGCCACAGTCGCGGTTGGCTATGACGGCCGGGTCAGTTCTCCCATGCTCGAACACGCTCTGGTTGAAGGGCTGACGGCGAGCGGCTGCGACGTGGTCAAGATCGGGTTGGGCGCAACGCCGATGCTCTATTACGCGGAAGCCTCAGCCGAAGATGTAGACGGCGGCATTCAGATAACCGGCAGTCACAATCCCCCCAATTATAACGGCTTCAAGATGGTATTTCAGGGCCGTCCGTTCTTTGGGGCCGACATCCTCACTCTGGGGGAGCTGGCTGCGGTCGGTGACTGGGAAGACGGGGCTGGCGCTGTCTCTTCGCGCGACATCCTGGGCGAGTATGTCGAGCGAATGCTCGAAGGATTGGCTGGGATCGATCACGCTGCCCTCTCCTCGCTCAAGGTTGGCTGGGACGCCGGGAACGGCGCTGCTGGCCCCGCTCTTGAGGCTCTCGTCGCTCACCTGCCTGGCGAGCATCATTTGCTTTTCACTGAAGTGGACGGACATTTTCCAAACCATCACCCCGACCCGACGGTTGAAGAGAACCTGACCGATCTGCGTGCGCTTGTCGCTGAGAAGCGACTCGACTTTGGAGTGGCCTTTGACGGCGACGGAGATCGGATAGGTGCGATTGATGGGGATGGTAGAGTGATCTGGGGTGATCAACTGCTAATGATCTACTCCGAAGATCTACTTAGGCGCGCTGGCGGGAAGCACGCTGGCGCGACGATTATCGCCGATGTGAAGGCATCGCGCGTGCTGTTTGACCATGTCGCGAAGCATGGCGGTGAGCCCCTGATGTGGAAGACGGGGCACTCTCTAATTAAGTCCAAAATGAAGGAAACTGGCTCTCCGCTGGCGGGCGAGATGAGCGGGCATGTGTTTTTCGCGGACGAATATTACGGCTTTGACGATGCGCTTTATGCGGGCGTCCGGCTGCTCGCGGCCTCTGCGCGGCTTGGCAAATCGGTGACGCAGCTGCGCAGTGCAATCCCCGAAATGCTCAACACGCCGGAAATGCGCTTTCAGGTGGATGAGGCCCGCAAATTCCCCGCCATCGCCGAAGTGAGCGAGCGGCTGACCACCAATCCGGGGCCAGAGGTTGAGGATGTGAACGCCACCGACGGCGTGCGCGTTTCGACCAAGGACGGCTGGTGGCTGCTGCGCGCCTCGAACACGCAGGACGTGCTGGTCGCCCGCGCAGAAAGCGACACCGCCGAAGGCCTCGAACGCCTGATCGCCCAGATCGACGAGCAGCTTTCTCTGTCAGGTCTGGAACGTGGTGAGAGTGTTGGGCATTGATGGGATAGAATTTGGGAGCTTTCGCAGAATGAAACGTATTCTTTTGGCCGCCGCTGCTGGCTTTTCCCTCTCTCTCACCGCCGCACCGCTCGCCGCGCAAGAGGTCGCTTCCAACGAACTCACCCAAGAGGATGCCGACGCGCTTGGCGCAATGTTTGGCGACTTGTTCGGCACGGCTGAGCCGCTCACGCCGGAACAAGAGGCACGGCTTGGGGCTGCAAAGGCAGTCGTGCTCAAGCTGTTCCCCGAAGGCACCTACGCCCGGATGATGGAAGAAAGCATGGCGCCGATGATGGAAGCCATGATGGGCGATTTTGGCGATACGCCATGGATTGCGTTGAGCAGGCTAACCGGGCTTGACCCCACGACCTTGTCCGGTCTTGACGAAGGCAAGTTGCAAGCGGCAGTTGATCTGCTCGACCCGGCTGCTGCGGATCGCAATGCGGCTATGGGCGGATTTATGATGGCGCTGGTAGCGGACGTAGTGATCGAGATTGAGCCCGCCTATCGCGCTGGTCTTGCCCGCGCCTATGCGGTGCGCTTTACTGAGGCTGAGTTGACCGATCTCAACGCCTATTTTTCGACCCCGGTCGGCAAGAAATATGCCGCGGAGAGCTTCCTTATCTTCGCTGACCCGCAGGTGATGTCGTCAATGAACGAGATCATGCCCTCCGTCATGCAGCGCATGCCTGCACTGATGGAGTCTATGGGCGAGGCGGCATCGCAATTCCCTGAAGGGCGCACATTTTCCGCTCTCAGCGCGGACGAGCAAACCAAGCTGGCGGCGCTGTTGGGTGTGAGCGAAGAGGAGCTGGCGGAGGCGGAGGCTTCCGCGAACCCTGACGCTTTCTGATGGGCGCAGCTGAACCGGCGCTCCCCCCCGAAATACCAGCGGAGATTTCCGACTGGTTCAACGCGCGCGGGTGGCGTATTCGGCGGCACCAGCTCGAAATGCTGGCCAAGGCGCGCGAGGGTAAGGACGCGCTGCTGGTTGCGGATACTGGTGCGGGTAAGACGCTGGCCGGTTTCCTGCCGACCCTGTGCGACTTTGCGCCTTCCACGCGGCAGCCGCCGCCCGAGGGTTTGCACACGCTCTATGTCTCTCCGCTCAAAGCGCTCGCCCATGATGTGAAGCGCAATCTGCTCACTCCAGTTGAGGAGATGGGGCTGCCCATCACGGTTGAGACGCGCAGCGGGGACACCTCCTCCGACCGCAAGAAGCGCCAGCGGACCAAGCCGCCCAATGTGATGCTGACGACGCCGGAGAGCCTCTCGCTGCTGCTCTCCTACCCGGAAAGCGCCGATTTGTTTGCGAACCTCAAGCGGGTGGTGGTGGACGAGGTTCACGCCTTCGCCACCGGTAAGCGCGGAGACCTCTTGGCCCTGGCACTGGCGCGGCTCCAGAAACTCGCGCCGGAGATGCAGCGCGCGGCGCTTTCCGCGACACTCGCCGACCCGCGCAGCTTTCAGGAATGGCTCGCGCCCCAATCCGCTGATGGCACGGGGGAGATCGCCTCGGCTTACCTGGTGCTGGGCGAGGCCGGGGCTGAGCCGCAGGTCGAAATCCTCCTCCCCGAAGAAGCGCGTGTGCCGTGGGGCGGGCATGCCGGGCGCTGGGCGGTCGACCAGCTGATGGAGGCGATCAAGGACAACCGCACGACGCTCGTCTTCACCAATACGCGCTTTCTGGCGGAGTTTATCTTCCAATGCCTGTGGGAGGTGAACGAGGAGAACCTGCCCATCGGCGTCCACCATGGCAGCCTCTCCAAAGAGGCGCGGCGAAAGGTTGAGGATGCGATGGCGGCGGGGGAATTGCGCGCGCTGGTCTGCACCGCGAGCCTCGACCTTGGCGTCGATTGGGGTGACATTGATCTGGTCGTCCAGATGGGCGCGCCCAAGGGCTCCTCGCGCTTGCTGCAACGGATCGGGCGGGCAGGGCACCGCTTGGACACGGCGAGCCGCGCCATGCTCGTTCCCGGCAATCGGTTTGAGTTTCTCGAAGCCATGGCGGCTAAGGACGCAGTCGACGAAGGCATGCGCGATGGCGAGGATTTTCGCGCAGGCGGCCTCGATGTGCTCGCCCAGCATGTCATGGCCTGCGCCTGCGCCGGACCGTTTCACGAGGATGACCTGCTCGCCGAAGTGCAGTCCTCGCTCGCCTATGCCTGGGTTGACCGGGAGGCGTTTGAGCGGGTTCTGCGCTTTGTCGAGAGTGGCGGTTATGCCTTGCGCGCTTACGATAAGTTCAAGCGGATCGTGCGGCTTAAAGACGGCACTTGGCGGCTCACCCATCCCAATCAGGCGCAGCGCCACCGGATGAATGCCGGGATCATCGTCGATTCCGAGATGTTGACGGTGCGCTTCAAGAAAGGGCGACAGCTGGGCAAGGTGGAGGAACGCTTTGCCGCCCAACTCTCCCCCGGCGACACCTTCTTCTTTGCAGGTCTGAGCCTTGAGACAGAAGGCATCAAGGACATGGACCTGATCGTGCGCGCGGCGAAATCCAGCGCGACGATCCCGAGCTACGGAGGCCTGCGCCTGCCGCTCACCACGCATCTCGCGACGCGGGTGCAGGCGATGCTCGACGACCGTGCGGGCTGGGGGCGCTTCCCCGACGATGTGCGCGAATGGCTGGAGGTGCAGGACTATCGCAGCAGGCTCCCTCGGCCCGGAGAGCTGCTGGTCGAAAGCTTCCCGCACGCGAAGAAGCACTACACGACCTACTATACGTTCGAGGGGTGGAACGCGAACCAATCGCTGGGCATGCTGATCACCCGCCGGATGGAGGATCGCGGGCTGCTGCCGGGCGGCTTTGTGGCGAATGATTACTGTCTGGCGGTGTGGGGTCTGAAGCCGGTCGACGACCCCAAGCCCTTACTCTCACCCGACATTCTCTCCCACGAATTCACAGAGTGGGTGACCGAAAGCCACCTCCTACGTCGCGCTTTCCGAGAGGTCGCCGTGATCAGCGGGCTGGTCGAACGCCAGCATCCCGGCAAGCGCAAGACCGGCAAGCAGGTCACCTTCTCAACCGACCTGATTTACGACGTGCTCAAGAAATACGAGCCCGACCATGTGCTGCTAGAGGCCGCCTGGGCCGATGCACGCGCGCGGATGACCGATGTGGGGCGTCTGGCGGATTTGCTTGAACGCTCGCAGCACGAATTGGTCCATGTAGAGCTGGAGCGGGTCAGCCCGCTGGCTGTGCCGGTGATGACGATGATCGGGCGCGAGTCGGTCCCGCAAGGCGCCGTCGATGACGAGCTGCTGCTGGAGGCGGAGAGTCTGGCTGGTGAGGCGATGCGGATTGATCCCTTAGAGGGACCTGAGCTGGAATCAGGGGAGGGGGATTAGCGCTTGAAAGCCCTTGTCGATCTGTTCGGAAAAGGTTCTCCGATACCCCCCTATCTTGAGGCCGTCGCAGCTCAGCATCGGGATGTTTTGGGCGACGAATTGCTCGCGCTCTACCTTCATGGCTCTGCGGTTCAGGGGGATTTCCGCCCCGGTATGAGCGACATCGACATTCTGGGCGTTGTCGCAGGGAGCCTCGGGCGGGAGCAACGCGCGCAGCTGACGGCGCGGTTGAAGAACGACGCATTACCCGTGCCCTCTTTCGGTTTGGAACTGATATTGTGCACGCGCGACGCGGTTCAGGCGCCGGTTGAGGCTATGCCGTTCGAATACGCCTTGTCGACCGGTCATGAGTGGGGGTGCAAGTCGAAGTCAAGGGCAGCACCAGCGACATTCTGGTTCACATGCAGCTATGCAGGCAGGCGGGCGTGGCCTTGGCAGGGCCCCCCTGCGGCGAAGTTCTGGCAGCAATTCCGCGCACTCCCTTCAAGGCAGCGCTTGCGGCTGAGATGGTATGGCACAGGAATGATCTGCGCTCCGGGCCAACGCAGCAGGCGATTGTAAACGCGGTGCTAAATGCAGCCCGTTCGCTCTATGCTGCTGCGAATGGAAAGATTGTGTCCAAAACCCAAGGTGGGCAATGGTGGCTGGAGCAGCACCCCGACGATCAGATCGTCGTCCAAGCATTGAAATTTCGTGCAGGCCAAAGCGAAACCGGCCCACCTTTGGAAGCTGCTCAAGCCTATCTGGAACAGGTCATTGAGGCTCTGTAGCGCGCGCCGTCACGGGGCCACATGCTTGTCAATCAAACGCGGCGTAGCGGTGGTTGCGGATTAAGGCGAAGCGCTTGGCGCAACCTCGCTGCGTAATCGCGGAGCACGGTCCACACAGTGGACCGCAAGGGCGACGGCCCGCCCGCAGCGACGCGACCTTTAGGTCGTGTGTGCGAACAACAAACAAACCGCTATTCCAACAAAAAACCCCGCGATTTCTCGCGGGGTCCTTTGCTTGAGGGGGTTGCTTTGAAAGCCGACCCTCAAATCATGTTGGCGGTGATTAGCCTCCGCCTCCGCCCTTGCCGAAAACGCGATATTTCTCGTTTCCGACGAAGCCGAACTTGGTCACGCCTGATCCCTTGATGACCTGCAAAACCTTGGCTGACAGATCGTAGCTGGCATTCGGCTCAGGCTCGAACTGAAGCTCTGGCTCAACCGGGAGTGCCATCGATTCTTGCAGCAAGGTCACAAGCTGACCCTGGCTGATCGGATCAGCATTCCACAGGATGACGCCATCTTGGGTCAGCACCAGCTTGTTCTTGATCGGATCAACCATGTCGGGCTGCGGCGGCGAGTCCCCTTGCGGAAGATCGATATCGACCGAGTGGGTCGCGACCGGGATGGTGATGATGAACATGATCAGCAGAACGAGCAAAACGTCGATCAGCGGAGTCATATTCATATCGAGCATCGGTTCGCCGTCGAGTTTGCCTCCGGACATACCCATGTCAGTTACTCCTTAAATCTTATTCGTCGATCAGATGCCGGGCTCAACCGGGTTCGAGATGAACCCAACGGTTGGATAGCCAGCGCGCTGAATGTTGAAGATCGCCCCGGCAACGCAGCGCCATGGCGCTTCTTTGTCGGCACGGATGTGGACCTGCGGGATCGCATCCGGGTTCTGCATGATCGCTTCTGGACCACCGGCAGCCTGGACGATGCCGTCCAGACGGTTGAAGGCCAGATCATACAATTCTTCAGACGTCACCGGAGTGATGTTGTTGAAGTAGATCCGGCATTCGCCGTTCCGTGTTGCGCCCAGGAAGCCTGAACGGATGGTTCCCGCCGTTGCACCCGTTTCATCAGTGGTGCTGATGGTCAGCTGCAGGTTCTCCACCTTGTTCTGGGCTTCCTGCGATTCAAACACCGGAATCTCAAGCTGCTCGATCGTCTGAATCGCCACCGGAACCGCGATGAGGAAGATGATCAGGAGAACCAGCATCACGTCCACCAGCGGCGTGGTGTTGATGTCGGACATTGGGGTATCGCCCCCGCCTCCCGTCGAAATCGCCATTGTGAATTCCCTATCTGCTCAAAGTTTGAGCGTTAACTCGAATGTAGCGCAGTGTGTCGCCTTGAAAGGGTCAACGCTGCCTGTGAAGAAGTCTTCAGTGGTGGGCTGGGGACGCATGCGTGATGCGCCCCCGTGCCACACCGAAAAGGACTTACTTCTTCGCAGCCGGAGCAGCAGTGGCGGGCTTGGCCGGAGCCTTCTTGGCCGCCGGTGCAGCGGTCACAGCCGGCTTCACGTTACCGTCCGAGCTGATGTAGGCGAGGATGTCGGTCGAGAAGCTGGAAAGCAGCTCAGCGATGCGACGGTTGCGCGACTGCAGCCAGTTAAAGGCAAGCACAGCAGGCACAGCCACGACCAGGCCGATGGCGGTCATGATGAGTGCTTCACCAACGGGCCCTGCAACCTTGTCGATCGAAGCCGAACCGGAGATGCCGATGTTGATGAGAGCGCGGTAGATGCCGATCACGGTGCCGAGCAGGCCGATGAACGGTGCGGTTGCACCCACCGATGCGAGGAACGGCAGACCGCCGGAAAGCGACGAATTGATCGAGTCTTCCGAACGCTGAAGCGAACCGTGCATATAGTCATGCGCTTCGAGCTTGTCGGTCATCTGAGAGTGCTTCTTCTTGGCGGTTACTGCGTCTTCAGCGATCTGACGCCATGCGCCGTTCTTCTCGAGCTTGGTCGCGCCTTCTTCGAGCGAACCGGCACGCCAGAACTTGCTGCCAACGCTGCTGTACTGACGCATCACCTTGTTCTGTTCGAACAGCTTGGTGATGAGGATGTAGAAGGTGCCGATCGACATGATGATCATGACACCAAGAATGGTCCAAGCGACGGGGCCGCCTTCTTCCATAGCTTCCCAGAAACCGAACTTGTTTTCGATCTCGTTGGCTTCGGCAGCTGCAGCCGTCAGGTAGTAAAGGTTCATTGCGAATAGTCCTCTTAAAAAATTGTCCCAGAGAACCCGGCTCCCCTTGCGAACCGGGCCCTTCTAAATTCGATTAGTTCAAACGGTAAGTGATCCGCGTCGAGTACGAGCTTGAAATTGGGTTCCCGTCACGATTTTTTGCCGGGTTGAACCGCGCATAGCGCTCCATCCCGCGGCACGCTGCCTGGTCGAGCACGCTCGACCCGCTCGACGACGTAACCTGACAACCCGTTGCCCGGCCTTCCGCAGTTACGGTGACGCGAACGCCCACAGTGCCTTCGATCTCGTCAGCGAGAGCACGGCGCGGATAGTTTTCCTGGATCCGCGATGCCCAGCGACGCTCGTTCCGCGTGCTCACACCTTCCGAAAGGTCCGGTGTAACCGGAGCGGCCGGAGCGACCGGTGCCTGAGGCGGAAGCTCCAGAACAATCGGTGCCTGAGGCGGAATTTCCGTCTGCGTTTGGACCTGCGGAGGATTGACCGCAATGCTAATCGGTGGCGGAGGCGCGACCGGCGGCGGTGGTGAAACCGGCTGATCTGGCGGGGGTGGCGGTTCCTCCAACTCTTCGGGGGGCTCTGGCTCGTCGATATCGATCGTGGTGACACGCTCTTGTTCCTCAACCAGCTTCTCGATGGCGAGGCCCACAATCATCCCGAGCAAAGCCAATCCGACGATAGCAAGCGCGATGATAAGGGCGACCATCTTGGCCGGTGTTAACCCTCTTTGTTGCTCAGCGTAGGACATCCAGTCGCTTTCTCTCCATATTCAGGTCGGACAGCATCGGTCCGACACAATTCTCGCAGCTCAGCCCGATCTTTTGCCAAACGCCGATTCGCACCGGGCGCCTCAAGCAAAAGCTCCTTTGTTGTCTGGGCCGCGAATCCCAGAATTAGTTATCAGTCGGATCGTGTTTTTCGCAAGGCATCCGTCACCGCAAGCGATGAGATCCCCTCGAAAAATGCCCCGACTGTCCGTTGCTAATGACCATTTATGACAAATAGTCGACGCACCGGATTTGTTCGCTTCAATCTTGTCCCCAACCTTGATGCGAACCTTTCGCGCTTTAACGGTCATCACCTACGCAATCAAACGAATTTACGGTTCAGTTGTGATTCACTGGCGTGCGTCTGGAATGTCGTTTAGCGCTGATCGGCGACAGATTGCGGCGCATTAGAGGAGCGGATTGCGGTGCCAGTTTTACGCGTTAACACTAATTTAATCACTGATTTCAAACGGGTAAGCGCTGGGCTGGTTTGGGTGCTTGCTGGCATGTTTGCGCTGTCCATCACCCCGGTTGAGGCCATTGCACAATCCGGCCAGTCTTCATCGACAACCCAATTGTCAGCCGCTGAACGCGCGACTTATGCCGATTTGGTCGACATTGCAGAGCGCTCTGACCTGGTTTTGCGCGCAGAGATTCGCCGCCAGACTGTAGTTGAGCCAGAACGCTCCCCCGGCCTCGCCCCCGGATATGCCCGTCTTTATGTCGAAGCGCGCACGCAGGCGCTGCTCGCCGGGAGTGTCACTATCGGCGAATCGCTGGTCTATCTGGTCGATGTGCCGCTGAATGAGCGGGGCAAGCCGGACAAGTACAAGGATCGCGTGGTGCTGCTCTTCGCCAATCCGGTGCCGGGCCGCCCTGGCTCGATCCAGCTGGTCGGCAATGAAGGCATGCTTGATTACTCGCCGGCACTCGAAGCGCGCATCCGCCCGATTCTGACCGAGCTTGTCGCAGCGGATCGCCCTCCAGTTGTGACCGAGGTGCGCGAGGCACTGGCCGTGCGCGGGAACCTTGTGGGCGAATCGGAGACGCAACTGTTTCTGGGGACTGAGGAAGGCGCGCCGGTCTCAATCACAGTCCTGCGCCGCCCCGGTCAGCCGCCTGCCTGGGGCGTGTCATGGGGAGAGATCATCGATTCCTCCGCCCGCGCTCCTCAGCCAGACACCCTGCGCTGGTATCGCCTCGCCTGTGCGCTGCCCGCGCGCCTGCCCCGCTCCGCCAATCTGGCGCGCGATGCAGAAGCGCGGCGGCTGGCAGAGGTCGACTACGAATATGTCCGCGCTGAGCTTGGCCGGTGCACCCGGGCGATCACTGAGAGCGACTGAGCCGACAGCCTCCCCAAGTTTTCCTTGCTTGACGCGAGGGGCGCAGGCCGTCAGCGGTGTGGGTCTCTCTCTCTTGCACTTCAGATATGGAACACTTGAGCCTTGGACGACTTAACTCACTCTTCGACAGCACCTCTGCGCATTGCGATCGCTGGCCTCGGCACAGTGGGCGCGGGCGTCATCCGCCTGCTTGAGACAAACGCCGACCTGATCGCGGCGCGCGCAGGGCGCGGCATCGAAGTGGTCGCGGTCAGCGCGCGCGAACGCTCCAAGGATCGCGGGATCGATATCTCCAGCCTCGCTTGGGAAGACGACATGACCGCGCTGGCTGGCCGCGATGACGTGGACGTTGTGGTCGAGCTGGTTGGTGGTTCGGACGGTCCGGCCCTTGCGCTCTCCAGAGCGGCGCTGAAAGCAGGCAAGGGTCTCGTCACCGCCAACAAGGCGATGGTCGCGCATCACGGCTTGGAGCTTGCCGAAAGCGCGGAAGCAGCAGGCAGCCCGCTCAAATTCGAAGCAGCCGTGGCCGGCGGTATTCCCGTGGTCAAAGGCTTGCGCGAAGGAACCAGCGCCAACGCTCTCACCAAAGTCTACGGCATCCTCAACGGCACCTGCAATTACATCCTCTCCGAGATGGAAGAGACCGGCGCAGACTTTGCCGAGACCCTGACCGAAGCGCAAAAGCTGGGCTATGCAGAGGCTGACCCGACCTTCGACATCGAAGGCGTGGATGCGGCGCATAAGCTCGCCATCCTTGCGACCATCGGGTTCGGAGTGCGGCTCGACTTCGCTTCGGTCCAGACCACCGGCATCGTGCAAGTGCGCGCGGCAGATATCGCGCAGGCTGATGCGCTGGGGTTTGTCATCCGACTGGTGGCCGAAGCCGACGTGCAAGACGGCACGCTCCTCCAGCGCGTCCGCCCGCGGCTGGTGGCAAAGGATCACCCGTTGAGCGCGGTTGACGGCCCGACCAATGCGGTTGTGGCAGAGGGCAATTTCTCCGGCAGGCTGCTGTTCCAGGGCGCAGGCGCAGGCGATGGCCCGACCGCGAGCGCCGTGGTCGCCGACCTGATCGACATTGCCCGGCGCGAAACTGGCGCGCCTTTCTCCGTGCCCGTGGCGCAATTGAAAGCGCTCGGCCCCGCCGATCCCGGAGCGCGCGTGGGCAGCGCTTATCTGCGCTTCACGGTCAAGGACCAGCCCGGCGTGCTTGCCGAGATCACCGCAGCCATGCGCGATGCGGATGTCTCGATTGAGAGCCTGATCCAGCAGGGCCGCGAGCGCTCTGGCGGCGAAGTGCTGGTCGCGATGGTGACGCATGAAGGGCCCGAGGCGAATGTGACCCGCGCGCTTGAACTGCTTGATGGATCGGACAGTCTGACCGGCGACCCGCTGGTCCTCCCCATCCTCGATTAACTGCTTACCGCAGGGGTATTTGAAGCTAATTGCGCGCCGGCAATCCTTGACCGCGCCGCTCTGCATCTGATCCCGGAGGCGCTTCGGGCAGGGCTTCGATGTCGATGATGAGCGGCGGTTCGGCAGGCTCTCCTGGCTTCACAGTTACGGTGATTGCGATCAGCGACCCTTCGCCTGGCAGTTGGATGCCCGTCCCATCAACATTGGGCTGTTTGGGGCCTTGTGTCGCCTCGGCATAGCGGCGCTCAAAATCGCCCGCGTCAAAGCCGCTATTGGGCGGCCCCTCCAGCGAGCGGCAGACCACAATCTCCCCCTGAATGCGCGCGACATCGGCTTCCCTTTCGCATTGCTCCACGGTGAGAGCGTCGGGCGCGGGACTCCGGTCGGGAAGGGTAAGATCGATCACCAAGGGCTCTGCGGGCGTGTCAGGTTCCTCACTCTCTTGAGCCATCACCGGCGCGCTCACCAAAGCGCCAATAAGAGGAAGAGAGAGCCGTGCGACCACTTCTGGCCTTAAGGCGCATCCGGCAGTGGAGGCGCATCCAGACCCAGGGCGCGGCGGCGTTCGGCAATTTCCTCTGGCGACGGATTTGGGTCTTGGCCAAGCGCCGGAAGCCCGCGCGCAATGCGGTCGGCGTCTGATCCCTCAGGCGCTTGGGGTAGAGCTTCGACATCGATGATCAGCGCGGGGGGAGGGACGCCACCGATGCTGATTGCATTGCCATGATTGGGAATGCCGAATGTGTTGACCGGCTGGCGGCCTTGCGTGCGGGCGGCGTATTCGGCCTCCCACTCTTCCTTGTTCCACGATCCGTCGGTGGCGGTGCCCAATTGGCGGCAGACGACGATTTCGTTGGCGATCCGGGCGGCGTCCGCCTCTTCCTCGCAATCCTCTTCGAGCAGGCGGTCGGACTCGTCCTTGGGCACTGTCACGGTCAGGTCGATGCCGGTAAACTGGCGTCTGGGTCGGCGCGGCGGCTCTGTAGGAGCTTCCGCCGTTTCGGCGCTACTTTCGCCGTCCTGCGTCACACTTGAGTCATCTTGAGCGGCCACGGGTGAGGCGAAGACGACGCTAGCCGCCATTCCAATCGACGCCGCAGACGCAAACCATCCGCCAAAGACTGGTGAGAGGTTGGCGGCTTTGCTCGACAAGAATGGCTCCCTCAGTTTAAGCGCCTCGTCAGCAAAGCACTGGCTAGAAGCCAAGCCCTACAAGGACTGAATTCGGCATGAACACCACAAACGACGCAACCCTTGGCACAGATGTGCTGGCAGCAAAAGAGCAAGGCGATGAAAGCGCGATCGACCGCGTGCTGGTGCTCGAAATGGTGCGTGTGACCGAAGCGGCAGCTGTGGCCGCGGCGCAATTGATCGGGCGCGGGGATGAGAAAGCCGCTGACGCCGCTGCGGTGGAAGCCATGCGCCGCGCCTTCGACACGCTCTATATGGATGGCACAGTTGTGATCGGAGAAGGCGAGCGCGACGAGGCTCCGATGCTCTATATCGGCGAAGCGGTCGGCGGCGCTCCCGGCAAAGGCCCTAAGATCGACATCGCATTGGACCCGCTCGAAGGGACCACCATCACCGCCAAGGCTGGGCCCAACGCGCTCGCCGTGCTGGCGGCGGCGGAGAAGGGCGGGCTGCTGAATGCGCCTGACGTCTATATGGACAAGCTGGCGGTGGGACCGGGCCTGCCCAAGGATGTGATCGACCTTGCGAAATCCGCGACAGAAAACGTCAAGGCGGTTGCCGCTGCCAAGGGGCGCGAACCTGCCGACATCAATGTCTGCGTCCTCGACCGACCGCGCCATGCTGACTTGATTGCCGAGCTGCGCGAGCTGGGCTGCGGGGTCTACCTCATCGGCGATGGCGACGTCGCAGGCGTGATTGCCGTGACCGATCAGGACACGGGCATCGACATGTATATGGGCCAAGGCGGCGCGCCCGAAGGTGTGCTTGCAGCTGCGGCTCTGCGCTGTGTCGGCGGCCAGTTCAACGGGCGTCTCGTCTTCCGCAACGACGACGAGAAAGCGCGCGCGAAGAAGTGGGGCATCACCGACTTGGGGCGCATCTACAAGCTCGAAGACCTCGCCAAGACCGACTGCATTTTCGCCGCGACCGGAGTGACCGACGGCTCGCTGCTCGACGGGGTGAAGAAGCGCAGGAAGTCGACCGGCGCAACCATCATGACCACCGACAGCGTGGTGATGCGCGCCAGTTCAGGCACAGTCCGCTGGATCAAAGGCGAGCACCGGATCGAGGACCATCGCAGTTGAAGCTAAGCGAATACATCGTTGGGCGACGGGTGCGCATGTGGTCGCCCCGGCCCAAGCAAGATGTGATTGACGCGATCAATGCCGGGGCGGGATCGATCTTCGCGCCGTTCTTTCATGGAGTTGCCGGCGGCGTGTATCTTGGCCAAGCACGCCTCGGCTGGTCGATCCCTTTCGTTGAGAACGGATTTCGCCCAACCTTTGTGGGGAACCTGACCGAGACCACTGAGGGCACTGTTTTGACAGCTTCGTTCGGGATGGGCCTCTGGCTGCGCATCTTCTTCTCGATGTGGTACTTCCTACTTCTCGTAATCACTATCGTTGCTGTGTTGGGTGGTTTTGAGACTGCCCAACAGCCGGATGCCAGCTTGCCTTTGCTGTTTTTTATCCCGGTCTTTGCAGTGGCGCCTTTCGCCTTTCACTATCTTTTCAACTGGAACGCCGACAAGCACTACGCCGCGATCATCGACTTACTCGAACGCGAGGCGGGTTTTCAGCGGGTCGATTATTGATCGCAGCACTGCGCCGTGCGCCGCCTAGGTAGCCAACCCTAGCCACCCCTCAACGCCCCATCACCCATGACGCGTGCATAGCGAGGCAATGTCCAAGCCTCTGCCCGCCTATAAGCCGATGTATGGCGACGCGCACCGCCGCGCCGCTGCGCGATTGCGGCTGGCCGCGCCGGCTTATTTCCTGGGCTTTGGCGGAAAACAGAATGCCACCTTGCTCGATATCTCCCAGACCGGCGCCAAACTGGCCTTTGGCGAACCGCCAGAGGGGGAAGCGGGCTTTATCCATTGGATGGGCTATAAAACCTTCGGAGAGCTGATCTGGCAAGACGGGCTTTATGCGGGCTTTCAGTTCGATGAGGAGCTGCCCATGGACTGGCTGATCGACACTCGCCATCGCTCTGAGCAAATCGACATCGAAGAGCGCGCCAAAGTTGTGCGGGCCGCACGCGAGTGGGTTGGGGGCGCGCGCATATAGCCCCCTTTTTGCGGTCGCCCATGCAGTCGCCCATGCAGTCGCCCCTGCAGCCGCCAATGCGCAAGACCTGACGACAACCAGCAATCCACGTGTTGCAATTGCATGACGCTGAGCTAGGCGGGACAGATCAGCAAATCGGGTGAGGATTCGCGTACAATGAAGATCATGTCGGGCAACTCCAACTTGCCATTGGCGCGGGCGATTGCCGCCTATCTCGAAATCCCTCTGACCGATGCGAGCGTGCGTCGCTTTGCGGATGAGGAAATCTTCGTTGAGATCCACGAGAACGTGCGCGGCGAAGACGTCTTCCTGGTTCAACCGACGAGCTTTCCGGCCAACGACAATCTGATGGAGCTGCTGATCTGCATCGACGCTTTGCGGCGGGCCTCAGCGGCGCGGATCACAGCGGTGGTGCCCTACTTCGGCTATGCGCGGCAGGACCGGAAGCCCGGACCCCGCACGCCGATTTCGGCCAAGCTGGTTGCCAACCTCATCACAGAGGCGGGTGCCGACCGCGTGTTGGCGGTGGACCTGCACGCAGGCCAGATCCAGGGCTTCTTCGATATTCCAACCGACAACCTCTACGCAGCGCCGGTGATGGCAGCGGACATTCAGGCACGCTACGGCGATCAGGACCTGATGGTTGTCTCCCCCGATGTGGGCGGCGTGGTGCGCGCACGGGCGCTGGCCAAACGCCTCGACAACGCGCCTCTGGCCATCGTCGACAAACGCCGCGATCGTCCGGGTGAGAGCGAAGTGATGAACATCATCGGCGACGTCTCTGGCCGCCACTGCATCCTGATCGACGACATCGTCGATTTCGGTGGCACCCTGTGCAACGCGGCTGAGGCTTTGCTGGAAGGCGGAGCGAAGTCGGTTGCGGCTTATATCACTCACGGTGTTCTCTCAGGAGGAGCGGTGGCCCGCATCACGGGCTCAAAGCTCAAAGAGCTGGTCATCACCGACTCCATCCGCCCGACCGAGGCGGCGGAAGAGTCCGACAAACTCCGCATCCTCACCATGGCTCCGCTGGTCGGTGAGGCTATCCGCCGCATTGCGGATGAAAGCAGTGTAAGCTCGCTCTTCGATTGATGTTTGACCCGGAGGAAGTCCGGGAACTCCTCATCGGAGCAGCCCGCGCGGGTAATGCCCTGACTTACTCGCAGATGCTGAACCTGCTCGGCTACGCCTTCTCGCGGCCCAAGATGAGAGCGCTTTGCAAGGTGCTGGACTTTATCGACCAAGACGGACGTGTTGCGGGCGAGCCCGACCTCGCGATCCTCGTTGTGCGCCAGTCGGACGGGCTGCCGGGCCAAGGCTGGTTCGTCGCGCGCTCGCACTTGTCCGAGGATATGGCCAAAGCCATCGACCACAAATGGCCACTCGATTGGGAGGGGGCGGATGCGAAGACCTTTGTCGCCCTGCATCAGCAATTGGCGTTTAAGTACTGGCGTGATCCCGACGCGGCGTCATAACGCTTTATGTGTCGCAGCCAAACTCCGAGCGCTTTGCCCTTACCGAGTCAGCAAGGGCAGCCACGCGATCCTTATAGCCTTCAAGTCGTTCCAGAAAAACCGTGCTTTGATCCTGTGATTTGCCTTCCCCCCGCAAAATGGCCATTCGGGTTCGCACCTTGCCAATGGAGAGCGCTAGAAAGGTCATTTCGCGGCAGCGGCGCGCCGGACTTCGCGTCGCGAATTCTCTGGTCCTCGCAAACGATTCTCGCGCATTCATGAAGGCCGCTTCAACCTTTTCGCGGTTCTCTGCGCAGCAAGACCAAAGCACCATTGCGGTAGTGTAGGACACCCGGACCCGTTCCAGCTCGGTAGAGACGCCATCAAGCCAATCGTCGAAACTGCTGTTCTGGGATTGGGCCGATTGGGCCTGGGCTGCTTGGAAATGAGCTGGCGCTGCGAATCCCAGACTTGCTGCCATCAGGCCGGATATGATGAAGCGCATGACGGTCTGTTCCCCTGCTGGTTCGGAAGCGAAACGTAGAGCGGAACTGTGACGCTGTCCAACCTGCGTCTGCGCGTCGTTCGCGTGGTGTCTTGCGGGTCTTCGCCTGCTTAAGTAACGCGCTTCTCATGACACCCAAAGACGTAGAATTCGCCAACCGCCTCGCCGATGCCGCGGGATCGGTCATCCGCCCGCTGTTTCGCGGGGACTTTGCAGCGGAGACCAAGGCGGATTCCTCCGCTGTCACCGAAGCCGACCGGGGCGCCGAAGCTGTCATACGCAAGATGATCGAGGAAGAGCGCCCGGACGATGGCATCATCGGTGAGGAATATGGCACGCATAATGAAGGCGCGGGCCGGCAATGGGTGCTCGATCCGATTGATGGGACGCAGAGCTTTGTCGCGGGCCGTCCGATCTTCGGCACGCTGATTGCGCTGATGCAGGATGGCTGGCCGGTGCTCGGCATCATTGACCAGCCGATCCTGCGCGAGCGCTGGGTCGGGCGCATCGGAGAGGGCACGACCTTCAACGGCACGCCGATCAAGACACGCCCCTGCCGCGCGATAGAGGGGATGAGCTGCGCGACCACCAGCCCCCATTGCTTTGACGCGGATCAAGCCGATGCCTGGCTCAACATCGTCACCAATGCCTATCCCAAAATGCCTTTCCCGATCTATGGCGGCGACTGCTACAATTACGCGCAGTTGGCGAGCGGGCATATCGACCTTGTGATGGAGGCCGGGCTGAAGCTGTATGACTACGCAGCGCTTGTGCCCGTCGTCGAAGGCGCAGGCGGGATGATGAGCGATTGGCAGGGCAATCCCTTGGATGCAGAGAGCGACGGGACCGTCATCGCGCTGGGCGATCCGGCGCGGCTCGAAGATGTGCTGGCGGCAATGGGTGCTTCGGGCGGAGACCACCACGATCACTGACACCGGGCCGACAACCGCACTCTTGCATTGCGCCAGCGTTCCCCGCATCAAAGTGCCCATGTCGCAGTTTTTCCAACGCATCCTCGCCCTGTTCGCAATTGCCTGTGGGGGCCTTTCGCTCGCCGCCTGCGACACTGCGAGCTTCACCGGGCCGAGCGAGCCGACACATCAGTTCGTCCTCCAGGCTGACCTCTCCGAAACAACCACGCCGGAAGAGCAAGCGAGCGCAATGGATGCCACCATCGCCGTGCTGGAAGGAAGGCTCGCGCAGATGGAGACGCCCGCGCATTCCATCGCGCATCAGGGGGAGGGCAAGATCCTGCTCTCCACCATCGGCTATGACAGCCCGCAAACTCTGCGCGCCGCGATTGGCCAGCGCGGAGAATTTGAGCTGCTGGTCGTCGATCCGCTCTCCAGCTCCGTCGATGCAATGGAGGGGAGGGTCAATCCGGGCAGCAAGCTATTGCCGCAGGCAAACGGCGACATTCCGATTGCGGTCAAGCGGCTGGGCGGCCTGTATGGCGATATGATCGACGAGGCGACGCCCGGCATTGATGCCTATACAAATGAGCCCATCGTCAACATCCGCTTCAACGAGCGTGGGGCGGAGAAATTCGCTCGGATGAGCACCGACAATGTCGGCAACCCCATCGCCATCGTCATCGACGGTGTGGTGGTGAGCGCCCCTATCATCAACGAGCCGATCCTTGGCGGCCAGGTGCAAATCTCTGGCGCGATGACGGTGGAGGAGACCAATGATCTGGCCGTCAGTCTGGGCTCTGGCGCGCTGCCGCTCGATCTCGAACTGGTGTCCGAGCGGGCGATCCTTCCCGAGAAGTGATGGCGCAGCCCTCTCACCTCTTCTTCTACGGGGTTTTGCAAGAGAATGTCGCGCGCTGGCCCTTCATGGAGGGGATCGGACCGGGCTTTGCTGCCCACATTTGATGCCCACACAGGGGGCCTGCTCTACGCCATCCCCTCGGGCTTCGAATTCTATCCTGCGCTGATCCCCTGCGAACCATCACTCGATGTGGCGGAGGCGGTGGTAGTGCAGGGGCGTATCCATGAAGTCGGCCTTGTCGACCTCGCTGAGATCGACGCGTTTGAAGGGGCGGACTATGAGCGTCAGCCTCTGACGGCCCGGCGCGCGGACGGGTCAGGCACTATATCAGCGGACACCTATGTCTGGATTGCTGAGCTTCCAACGCGGGCCGAGTTGATCGAGCATGGCGACTTCGCCCGCTGGCTCGCGGAGACCGGCAACCGCGCTTACTCGGGTGGGTAGGCGGCCCCTCAAATCGCTTGCTTTCCTCCGGTGTCAGCCCTATGTGGCGCTCCTTCAACGACACGAATCAATCAGCTGGCCTGGCGACAAGGGCTGCCAGGGCTGGCCCAAACGTGTCTCTGATCAAAGGAGATGAAAATGCCCAAGCTTAAGACCAAAAGCGGTGTGAAGAAGCGCTTCAAAATCACCGCAACCGGCAAGATCAAGCACGGCGTCGCTGGTAAGCGTCACCGTCTGATGAGCCACAATGCGAAGTATATCCGCCAGAACCGCGGCACGAGCGTTGTCTCGGAAGCCGACACGAAGACGATCAAGAAATGGGCCCCATACGGGTTGGATTGATTAGTTAGCTGCTCCGGCCCGTCTCCCCCGCCCAGCCACCCGATATAGCGTCGGTGGACCATCGGGTGGCTGGGCGGGGGAGACGGGCTGGCGCAGAGGTCAGGCGGATGCCTGGCCGCACCAGACAAAAGGATACTACTATGCCTCGCATTAAACGCGGCGTGACAACGCGCCAAAAGCACAAGCGTCTTCTCGAACAAGCCAAGGGCTATCGCGGTCGCCGCAAGAACACCATTCGCATTGCGCGTCAGGCCGTCGAGAAAGCCGGCCAATACGCCTATCGCGACCGCAAGGTTAAGAAGCGCAGCTTCCGCGCCCTGTGGATCCAGCGCATCAACGCCGCTGTCCGCGCAGAAGGTCTGACCTACTCGCAGTTCATGCACGGCGTGAAGCTGGCTGGGATCGAACTGGACCGCAAAGTTATGGCCGACCTCGCCATGAATGAAGAAGCGGCGTTCAAAACGATCATCGCTCAGGCGAAAGCCGCGCTTCCGGCGTAATCGCCAACCGCGTAAGGCTCACCCTCCTACCGACCCGTCCGGGCGGTTTGGAGCGATCATTACAAGAAGGGGCTCTGGTGCAAATGCGCGCCAGAGCCCCTTCTCGTTTCGCCTCCGATCTTCGCTTCACCGCAGAGATCACTCAGGCCACTTGTAAGAAGGCGACATCATTCTTGTATCTGCGCGACATTTCCGGCACATCGTGCGCCCATGGGGTATGGTGGGGACATAACAGGTGAATGTGGGGCCGACGGTGCAAAGGCAACCGATGGCATCAGCGGCGTGCGCCATTCAGTGCAAGGCCGCTTCTTCCCGCCGCCAGAGCAGTTCGAAGGCTGCTTCACCACCTTCTACCATCTCGAGCTGGATATTGTCGGCGAAGCGAGCTCTGAAGACAGCAAGCCTGTGGTGGAGGATTACCTCCAACCCGAATGGGCCAATCTGCGCTTTTTTGGCGGGGCCTGCCCAGCTTCCACGATTGGCGAGACGCAAGTAACCGGAGCACGTTTTGGCGTGACCGGGCCAAGCTCGCTTCCGTGTCACTTCCTGCTTGGCCCCTCGCGCATGTGGGGGATCGGCCTGCTGCCACTGGGCTGGGCGCGGTTTGTCGAAGGCAATGCTTCGGACTTTACCAACACCGCATTTGACGGCGCTTCCAATCCTGTTTTCGCGCGCTTCGACGCCATGTCGGATGTGCTGTGCAATCCCGAGATCGAGATGGAGGAGCAGCTCGCCTGCATCATCTCGACCATGGACGAATTGATGAAACCGTGCCGGGATGAGGCGAAGATCATGCGGGTTCACTCAGCCCTCGTCAGCGGAGAATATGTCGCGGTCGGCGATCTGGCGAATGCGTGCGGGATGAGCATTCGGACGCTGGAACGGGTCTGCCACCGCTATTTCGGCTTCACGCCCAAACTGTTGATGCGGCGGCAACGCTTCATGCGGTCGCTCACCAACTTCATGCTCTACGAAGCGAATAAGCGCGCCGGTCGCTGGACCGAGGCCATGGACGAGGAATATCACGACCAGGCGCAGTTCACGCGTGAATTCTCTGAGTTCATGACGATGACGCCGAGCAAATATGCCAGCCTCGACCACCCGATCCTGTCGGCCTTTATGGAGGCGCGCGCACGGATTTGGGGCAGCGCTGCGCAGACCCTGGATCAGCCTTCGCGAGACGAGGACGGCTAAACGGTATGCACGCGCAATCCGGCAGTGCAGTCACGATCCGCTTTGCACTGCCATCGGCTGAGCTGCGGCCCTATGTGACGACCTATTACTACACCCAAGTCGTTGCCTCACCGTTCGAGCCGGTGCTGGAGGACTATCTCCATCCTGAATGGGCGAACCTGCGCTTTGCCGATGCGGGCTGGGCGAAAGGCGCGATTGGGGAGCAACCGCTCGCCTCAACCCCCGCCTTCAATGTCACAGGCCCAACCAGCAGAGCGGTGCGGTTCCAAGTCATCTCAGGTCGCAGCTGGGGCATCGGTTTGATGCCGCTGGGCTGGGCGAGCCTGTTTAACACCAGCGCCAGCGGCTACGCCGACTGCGTGACCGACGGGAATGAGGATGACGCTTTTGCCGCGTTCCGCCCGCTCTCGGCTGAGCTGGCGCAATCCAGCGGGGACTTTGCTGAAGAGCTTGCCATTATCGAACGCCATATGGCGCGGCTGGTCCCTGACCCGCGCGCACAGGCCGGGGCGGTCGAACGGGTCAATGCCGAGCTGATCGACCCAGAGCTTGCGACGGTTGGCGAACTGGCTGAGCGGGTGGCGATGAATGTACGGTCGCTGGAGCGTCTCTCCAAACGCGCCTTTGGCTTCACACCCAAATTGCTGCTGAGGCGTCAGCGGTTCCTGCGCAGCCTTGCGCAATTCATGCTCGACCCTTCGCTCAAATGGCTCTCTGCGCTGGACTATCAATATCACGACCAGGCGCATTTCGTGCGTGATTTCAAGCGCTTCATGGGGATGAGCCCCACAGCCTATGCGAAGCTCGACAAGCCGCTGCTGGTTGCGGCGGCGCGCGCACGGATGGCGATTGCGGGGGAGGCGGTGCAGGGCCTTCATAATCCTCGGCATGACCCTGTCCGCTCAGGCGATTAGCCGCACCTTCCTTGCGCAAAGGCGGCGATTGCACCGCAGGCCAAATAGCGCTAGCGGACGCGCTCATTCTACAGGCCTAGACAATGACCGATTTGACCAACCAGAAAGACGCCAGTCTTGGCGCAATCGCTGCCGCTGAGACGCTGGATGCGCTTGAAGAGCAACGCGTCGCCGCGCTCGGCAAAAAGGGCTGGGTGAGCCTTGCCCTTAAGACGCTGGGCCAGATGAGCCCGGATGAGCGCAAGGACGCTGCTCCCGCGATTCAGGCCGTGCGCGCCGAAGTCGCCGATGCGATCGAGGCGAAGAAGGCGGCTCTGGAAGCAGCCGAGCTCGAAGCGCAGCTCGCAAGCGAAACCATCGACCTTACCTTGCCGGCACCGGACATGCCGCAGGGCTCGATCCACCCGGTGAGCCAAGTGATGGACGAGCTGGCCGAGATCTTCGCCGATCTGGGCTTTGCAGTCGCAACCGGTCCCGAGATCGAGGATGACTGGCACAACTTCACCGCGCTCAACATGGATGAAAGCCATCCAGCGCGTGCGATGCATGACACGTTCTACTTCCCGGATGCAGTCTCCTCGAACATGGCTGGGGCTTCTGCTGACACCGCTTCAGCCGGAGGGGGTTCAGCGATGACTGATCGCGATCATGCGCAATCGTTGAATATGCTGCTGCGCACGCATACCTCGCCTGTGCAGATCCGCTCGATGAAAGAGCAGGGCGCGCCGATCCGTCTTATCGCGCCGGGCCGTGTCTATCGCTCTGACAGCGACGCGACGCACACGCCGATGTTCCACCAGGTCGAAGGGCTTGTCGTCGACAAGGACATCCACCTCGGCCACCTCAAATGGACGCTAGAAACCTTCTTCAAGGCCTTTTTTGAGCGCGAGGATATCGTCCTGCGACTGCGCCCTTCCTACTTCCCCTTCACCGAGCCTTCGGTCGAAGTTGACGTCGGCTATTCCAACGAAGGCAACCGCCGCGTGGTCGGCGGCCATGGCGATGCGGACGGCCATGACTGGATGGAGCTGGGCGGCAGCGGTATGGTCAATCGCCGCGTTCTGGAAATGGCGGGCGTCGATCCGGACGAGTATCAGGGCTTTGCCTTCGGCCTCGGCATCGACCGCATTGCCATGCTCAAATACGGGATGAACGATCTGCGCGCCTTCTTTGACGGCGATCCGCGCTGGCTGTCGCATTACGGCTTCTCGCCCTACGACCAGCCCACGCTTTCTGCAGGTGTAGGAGCGCGCCCATGAAATTCTCTGTCACATGGCTCAAAGACCACCTCCAGACCGAGGCGTCTTTGCAAGAAATCCTCGACGCGCTGACCGCGATCGGACTTGAGGTTGAAGGCGTGGAAGACCCCGCCGAGCGTCTTGCAGGCTTCACCGTCGCGCATGTGCTGACGGCTGAGAAACACCCGGACGCCGATAAGCTACAAGTGCTCACCGTCGACACCGGAGAGGGCGACCCGCTGCAAGTCGTCTGCGGTGCTCCCAATGCGCGCGCAGGGATGAAAGGCGTGCTCGGTCAGCCCGGAGCGGTCGTGCCATCCAACGGGATGGAGCTGCGCAAGAGCGCCATTCGCGGGGTCGAGAGCAACGGCATGATGTGCTCCGTGCGTGAGCTGGAGCTGGGCGAGGATCACGACGGGATCATCGAACTGCCTGAAGACGCGCCGGTCGGGCACTCCTTTGCCGATTACCACGGCTCCTCGCCGATCATCGACGTCGCGATCACGCCGAACCGCCCCGATTGCATGGGTGTCTATGGCATCGCCCGCGATCTGGCGGCGGCGGGATTGGGCACCTTAAAGCCCATCGCCTTCCCGAAGTTTGAGGCTGCGGGCGCTTGCCCGGTCGAAATCCGCACTGACGATCCCGAGGGCTGTCCCGCCTTCTATGGCCGCGTCATCAGGGGCGTCACAAACGGTCCGTCGCCCGATTGGCTGCAACAACGCCTCCAGAGCGCGGGCCAACGCCCGATCTCGTTGCTGGTGGACCTCACCAACTATCTGATGCTCGCCTTCGGGCGTCCGGCGCACGTCTATGATCTGGCGAAACTGTCAGGCGCGGTCGTGGCTCGCCGCGCGAAGGCGGGGGAGCAGGTTCTGGCTCTGAACGAGAAGACCTACACGCTTGACGAAAGCATGGTCGTGATCGCGGACGACATCGAAGTCCACGACATTGCGGGCATCATGGGCGGCGAGAATTCCGGCGTGCAGGATGGCACCACCGACGTCCTTCTCGAGATCGCTTACTTCGATCCGCCGCGCATTGGCGTGACCGGTCGCAAGCTGGGCCTTGCGTCTGATGCACGCACGCGGTTCGAGCGCGGGGTTGATCCTGAGTTTCTGGAAGGCGGCCTCGACCTCCTCACCGGCCTGATTGTCGAGCTGGCAGGCGGAAGCCCAAGCGAAATGGTCGCGGCTGGCTCCCCTCCGAGCGAGGCGAAAGTCGTGCAGTTCGACCCGGCAATGACAACGAAGCTGGGCGGTGTGGAAGTCCCAGAGGACGAGCAACGCTCGATCCTCGAAAGCCTCGGCTTCAGCGTCGGTGCAGATTGGCAAGTCACTTGCCCGCTGCGCCGTCACGACATTGAAGGCCCTGCCGATCTGGTCGAAGAAGTCGTTCGCATCCACGGCCTCGACAAGGTTGAGAGCGTTGCTCTTCCCCGCATGGATGGCGTGGCTCGCCCGACCGCGACCCCGCAGCAGTTGATGGAGCGCAAAGTGCGCCGGGCTGCAGCTGGCAGCGGGTTGGACGAAGCAGTCACGTGGTCGTTCCTGCCCGAAGATGCGGCTGCGCATTTCACAGCAACTGACGATCTGTGGAAACTCGACAACCCGATCAGCGAGGACATGAAGGTGATGCGCCCCTCGCTCATTCCGGGCCTGCTGATCGCCGCCAAGCGCAACGCCGACCGCGGCGCAGGCGCGACGCGCGTGTTTGAGCTGGGGCGGCGGTACTTCCGTGGGAAAGATGGCATGAGTGACGAGCGCGCGACGCTAGGCGTGGTGCTGTCCGGTGAGAAGACCCCTCGCGGTTGGGCTTCGGGCAAAGCCGTGCCGTTTGACGCTTATGACGCGAAGGCGGCGGCGCTGACCTTGCTTGAAGCGGCGGGCGCTCCGGCGGACAAGCTGATGGTGATGGGAGAGGCTGGCGAGCAGTTCCACCCCGGCCAATCGGCGACCTTGCGCCTTGGTCCCAAGAATGTGCTCGCGCGCTTCGGCATGCTCCATCCGGCGACGCTCAAGGCGTTTGATCTTGATGGTCCGGTTTCAGCGGTCGAGCTGTTTCTCGACGCAATTCCGGCGAAGAAGGCGGGTAAGGGTCCGGTCAGCTTCGCACGGCCCAGCTTCACGCCGCCCGCGCTGCAATCGGTGACGCGCGACTTCGCCTTCGTAGTGCCTGCCGAGCTGGCCGCAGAAGACCTGCTCAAAGCGGTGCGCGGATCGGACAAGGTCAACATCACAGGCGCGCGGGTTTTCGATGTCTTCACCGGCGGGAGCTTGCCCGAGGGCAAGAAGTCGCTCGCCATCGAAGTGATGCTCCAGCCGCAGGATAAAAGCTACAAGGAGGCCGACCTCAAGGCGATCTCCGATGCGGTTGTTGCAGCTGCGGCCAAGCTCGGCGCTGAACTGAGGGGATAGGCAAAACCGTCACCCTGAACTCGTTTCAGGGTCCATCACCAGCGCATCGCCAGCAATGTTGAACAGGCGATGGATGCTGAAACAAGTTCAGCATGACGAGAAATGAAGAGTTATGACCTCAAACAGGCGCACCTTTGCGATCATCTCGCACCCCGATGCGGGTAAGACGACGCTTACCGAGAAGCTGCTGCTGCAAGGCGGCGCGATCCACTTGGCGGGTGAGGTCAAGGCGCGCGGTGATGCGCGGCGCGCGCGTTCGGACTGGATGAAGATCGAGCAGCAACGCGGCATCTCGGTCACCTCGTCTGTGATGACGTTTGAGCGGGAAGGCGTGACCTTCAATCTGCTCGACACGCCGGGGCACGAGGATTTCTCCGAGGACACCTACCGCACGCTGACCGCGGTGGACTCCGCCGTGATGGTGATCGACGCGGCAAAAGGCATCGAGCCGCAGACCCGCAAATTGTTCGAGGTCTGCCGGTTACGCTCGGTCCCAATCATCACCTTCGTCAACAAGGTCGACCGCGAGGGGCGTCCGGTTTTTGAACTGCTCGACGAGATCGCCGACATGCTCGCGCTCGATGTGAGCCCGCAAATGTACCCCGTGGGCATGGGCGGTGAGTTTCAGGGTATCCTCGACTTCGCGAGTGGCGAAGTGGTTGTGCCCGAAGGCCCCTCGCGCGAGTTCAAGGGCAAGCGCGTTGCCGATTTCGACCTGCCCGAAGACATTGCTGAAAATGTCGAGCTTGCTCAGATCGGCTACCCCGAGTTTGACCTCGAAGCCTATCGCAATGGCGATTTGACACCGGTCTTCTTCGGCTCCGCGCTCAAGAATTTCGGCGTTACCGAGCTGATCGAAGCCATCGCGAAATTCGCGCCCCCGCCGCGCCCGCAACCCGCTGGCGAAGAGCAAATCGCGCCTGACCATGGCGAGGTTACCGGCTTCATCTTCAAGGTTCAGGCGAACATGGACCCCAACCACCGCGACCGGATTGCGTTCATGCGGCAGGTCTCGGGCACGTTCAAACGCGGCATGAAGCTGACGCCAAGCGGGCTGGGCAAGCCGATTGCGATCCACTCACCGATCCTGTTCTTCGCGCAGGACCGCGAGATTGCCGACACAGCGGAAGCGGGCGACATTATCGGAATTCCCAACCACGGCACTCTGCGCGTGGGGGATACTCTGTCCGAGAAGGATCAGGTCCGCTTCACCGGCCTGCCCAACTTCGCGCCCGAAATCCTGCGCCGCGTGCAGCTGAAAGACCCGACCAAGACCAAGCAGCTCCGCAAAGCGCTCGACGACCTCTCCGAAGAGGGCGTGATCCAGGTCTTCTACCCAGAGATCGGCGCCCAGCACATTGTCGGCGTGGTCGGCCAGCTGCAATTGGACGTGCTCGTCTCGCGGCTGTCGGCGGAGTATAAGGTCGAGGCGGCTCTGGAAGCCTCTCCCTTCGCCACCGCGCGCTGGATCAAGGGCGATCAAAAGGCTCTGAATGAATTCGAGAGTTTCAACCGCGCGAACCTGGCCAAGGACCGCGACGGCGACCTCGTCTTCATGGCGAAGAGCCCGTGGGACGTGAACTATCAGGTTGAGAAGAACCCCGACCTCACCTTCTCGGCTACGAAGGAGCGCTAGGGGGAAAGGTAGTCTTGCGGCCCGACGCCGTTCGCGGCATGGAACGCCGCATGACTGCTTTTGGCCCCAACTCCCAAACCTTCATCTCGCAGCGCCTGCGCCTCAACTATTTCGATTGGGGTAATGAGGATAAGCCACCACTCGTCCTCGTCCATGGCGGGCGCGATCATGCGAGGAGCTGGGACTGGACGGCTGAGGAGCTGGCGCAGGACTATCACGTCGTCGCGATGGATCACCGTGGGCATGGCGACAGCGATTGGGTGTCGGACGGCAATTACAATTCCAACGACATGGTCTACGACCTCGCGCAGCTAGTGCATCAGCTCGGGCGCGGGCCGGTGACGATCATTTCGCACTCGATGGGCGGCAACGTCGCGCTGCGCTATGCGGGGATGTTCCCCGACATGGTCACCAAGCTGGTCGCGATTGAAGGCCTCGGCCCCAGTCCCGAATGGAAGGCCGAGCAGCGCAAGACGCCTTACCCCGAACGCATGCGCGAATGGATCGAGAAGAAGCGCAAAGCCGCCGGGCGCACGCCGCGCAAATATGAGAGCATCGAGGCGGCGTTTGCGCGGATGATCGAGGAGAACTCCTACCTCACCGAAACCCAAGCGCGCCATCTCACCATCCACGGCGTCAACCGCAACGAAGACGGCAGCTACAGCTGGAAATTCGACCCGCATCTGAATGTCTGGGGTGTCGAGGACGTCGCGGACGCGTTCATCGAGGCCACTTGGGCTGCGATCACCTGCCCTACCTTGCTGCTCTATGGTGCTGATAGCTGGGCCTCTAATCCCGAAAAGGACGGTCGGCTCGAACACTTCAACACCGCGCGCGTGGTTGAGTTTGAAAAGGCGGGCCACTGGCTCCACCACGACCAATTTGCGCGCTTCATGGATACAATCCGGACCTTCCTGAAGGAGTAAGACGACATGGCTGATTTCTTTGACGCGCTTGAGCCAAAGCACATCGCGATGATCGAGAAACAGCCGGTCTTCTTTGTTGCCACCGCCGCCCCGGATGCGCGGATCAATCTCAGCCCCAAGGGGTATGATGCTTTCCGCGTGCTTTCGCCGACACAGGTGGGCTATCTTGATCTGGGCGGTTCGGGGAATGAGACTCACGCGCACCTCGCGGCTGATGGGCGCATCACGATCATGTTTACGAACTTTGATCGCCCCGCGCTGATCCTGCGTATCTATGGCAAGGGTCGGCCCGTCCTGCCGCAGGATGATGAGTGGGAGGCGCTCGCCGCAAATTTCACGATGATGCCCGGCACGCGGCAGATCTTTGTGATCGACATTGAGAGCATCCAGACGAGCTGCGGTTGGGGCGTTCCCTTCATGTCGCTGGAGGGGGAGCGCGAGACGCTCAAGAAAGCGCATCGCCAAAGCGATCCGGCCGAATGGGAGGCCAAAGCGGCCACTCGCACGACCAGCATTGATGGCCTGCCCACCCGGCCCACCGACCGATATATTGCGGGCGAGTGAGTTTGCACCTTAGAAGATAACGCAGATGGCCGCTGTGAAGCGCTAAAACATGCGCTGCTGCTCAAAAAGTAACCAAAAGATTAAAATTTAGGCACGTAGTTTTGTGCATGCACGAAGGAGTCCGGCAGAATCTGACTGATTCCGTTGCGTCACCCTCCACTACGTAGAAATGGCACGCCCCTTGCAGACCGTATGGTCAGTCGGATCCGCCGACAGCAATAGAGGGGGCACGGATGAAGTTCATCATCGCCATCATTAAACCATTTAAGCTCGACGAAGTCCGCGAAGCGCTGGGCGCGATCGGGGTCGCTGGAATGACCGTTTCGGAGGTCAAGGGTTTTGGCCGCCAGAAAGGCCAGACCGAGATTTATCGCGGTGCGGAATATTCCACCAACATGCTTCCCAAAGTGAAGCTTGAAATCGCGGCGAGCGACGACATCGCCGCACAAGTGGTCGAAACCATTCAGCAGACTGCCAACACCGAAGCGATCGGCGACGGCAAGATTTTCGTGCTCGACCTTGCGTCAGCAACCCGCATTCGCACCGGCGAAGCGGGCGAAACTGCACTCTAAATTCGGGGGAACCGGACCATGAAATCACCTCTCCTTAAAGGCGCTGCGCTCATTGCAGGTGCGACGCTGATTGCGCAGCCCGCGATGGCCGCTGTGCCCGATGCGGAGGCTGTCTCTGGCGGCACCGCTTACATTCTCAACACGCTCCTGTTCCTGATCGGCGGCTTCCTCGTGATGTGGATGGCCGCTGGCTTTGCCATGCTTGAAGCAGGGCTGGTGCGGGCGAAGAACACCTCCACCCAGTGTATCAAGAATATCGGCCTCTATTCGATTGCAGGCCTGATGTTCTGGGTGATCGGGTATTCGATTGCCTATCCTGGCTTTGCGGAAGGTTCGCTGGGCCTGTTTGGCGCTTCTGGCTTTTCATATGCCATGCAGGGTGTGGGCGAGGCAGACACCGGCACCGGATACTCCGTGGCGTCGGACTGGTTCTTCCAGATGGTCTTCTGTGCCACCACAGCCTCAATCGTTTCGGGCACCGTGGCAGAGCGCGTGAAGATAGTTCCGTTCTTCATCTTCGTGACTGTTCTGACCGGCATCATCTATCCGGTGGTTGTCAGCTGGGAGTGGGGCGGCGGCTACCTCGATACCGTCCACGACTTCAGCGACTTCGCCGGTTCGACTCTGGTCCACTCGACCGGTGGTTGGGCAGCCCTGATGGGTGCTCTCATTATCGGAGCGCGCATTGGTCGCTATGGTCCCGACGGCAAGGTCAACGTCTTCCCCGGCGCCAACATTCCGCTGGCTACGCTGGGTACCTTCATCCTGTGGCTCGGTTGGTTCGGCTTTAACGGCGCATCGCAGCTTGCCATGGGCAGCGTTGGGGATGTGTCCGACGTGTCGAAGATCTTCGTCAACACCAACATGGCAGCAGCTGGCGGTGTGGTCGTTGCGATCATCCTGACGCAGGTCATGTACAAGAAGGCTGATGTCACCATGGCGCTGAACGGCGCGTTGGCAGGTCTTGTCTCGATCACGGCAGAACCACTTGCGCCTACCGTTGGCCAGTCGATCCTGATCGGCGGCATTGGCGGCGTGATCGTTGTCCTGACCGTTCCACTGCTCGACAAGTTCAAGATCGACGATGTCGTCGGCGCTATCCCCGTTCACCTGTTTGCAGGTATCTGGGGCACGCTGATCGTTGCTTGGACTGCTGCACCTGATGCTGGTGTGACCTTCATGGGCCAGCTCGTGGGCGTCCTGCTCACCGCAGCCTGGGTCAGCGCAGCATCGGCAGTCGTCTGGCTCGCTCTCAAATACACCATCGGTGTCCGTCCGTCCGAAGAGGACGAGGTGGGTGGTCTCGACCACGCTGAGATCGGCGTCGAAGCCTATCCCGAATTCGCTCGAACCTAAGAGCGCACACAGTTTGGCGGGGCGAGGTCTCTCTCTTCTCTCTCCCTTCGTCCCGCCAAAAGACGTTCCTCCTGCGAACAAACAACTGATGAAGGCCGGGGCCATCGTGCTCCGGCCTCTTTTTTTGTGTTCGCCCATCCGGGCGAACTCCTCGGTGCTGATCCTCCTACGCTACGCTTCGTCGGGCACCTACGGCTCGCGCGCGTGCGCTCGCGATCCGCTGGTCGCGGACCGAGCCAGCTCTAATCATCGATGAAGGCCAAAGATGGTTGGTGCTACTCCGCCGCGTAATCGCGGAGCACGGACCCGATAGGGTCCGCAAGGGCGACCGCCCGCCCGCAGCGGGTCCGTAGCGCAAGCGAAGGACGTCTAGCGAGGACGCACCCACGGATGTGGGTGCGCAAAACAAACAAAACTCACTCAGCTTCCTTCACGAAATCCGCGCACCTTTCACCGATCATAATGCTCGGCGCGTTGGTGTTGCCGCTGATGAGTTTGGGCATGATGCTCGCGTCCGCAATCCACAGCCCCTCGACGCCGCGTGCCTTGAGGGTTGGATCGACTACGCTGTCCTCATCCGCTCCCATGCGGCAGGTGCCGACCGGGTGATAGACCGTGTCCGCGCGATTGCGGATCAGCTCGTTCAATGCGCCATCATCGTCCAAGTCGATCGGATAGCGATCGGTCGGCCCATAGGCTTGCAAGGCGGGCGCATTCGCAATCCGGTGCGACAGGCGCACGCCGCCGCGCAAGACGGCCAAATCACGCTCATCGTCGAGGAAGTTGGGATCGATCACCGGAGCCGCCGCAGCATCTCCCGAGCCCAGCCGGACGGTGCCATGGCTTTCAGGCCGCAAGACACAGGCGTGGAGCGAGAAGCCATGCGCTTTGATCTTCTCGCGGCCATGGTCTTCGAGCACGGCGGGGACAAAGTGCCATTGCACATCGGCTGCCGGAGCATCGTCGCTCACCTTCCAGAAGCCACCGGCCTCGGCGTAGCAGGTCGTCATCGCTCCGCTACGCTGGCGGCGGTGTTCGAAGATCGCGCCCGCCATTTTGAGCGTGCCTTTAAGCGTGCCCCCAAGCGGAACGTCGCTCTGCGTTTCCCAGGCCGAGACATAGTCGATATGGTCTTGCAGGTTCGATCCCACCGCCGGCTTGTCGATCACGACGTCGATGCCGTGCTCTTTCAAATGCGCCGCAGGACCAATGCCCGATAGCATCATGATTTGCGGAGAGTTGAACGCGCCCGCGCTCAGGATCACGCCTTTGCGGGCATAGATCATTTCCGAGCGTTTGCGCCCGACCCGGATGCGCACGCCGGTCACGCGGCCCCCTTCGATCACCAGCTTCTCAACCAAAGTGTTGGTGCGGATCGCGAAATTGCCTTGCCCCCGGATCGGCTCGACATAGCCGCGCGCAGCCGACCAGCGTTCGCCATCGCGCTGGGTCACTTGGTAGAGGCCAAAGCCGTCCTGGCTCTCGCCATTGAAGTCGGGGTTGGAGCGCAATTGCAGCTGCTCGGCCGCTTCGACAAAGGAGTGGCTGACAGGGTTGGGGGAGCGCTGGTCAGAGACAAACAAAGGCCCGCCCGCGCCGTGATATTCGTCCGCGCCGCGCTCGTTGGCCTCGGCCTTGCGGAAATAGGGGAGGACATCGTCATAGGACCAGCCGGTGCAGCCCAGTGCTGCCCAATTGTCGTAGTCCCACTTGTTGCCGCGAATATAGACCATCGCGTTGATGGCAGAGGAGCCGCCCAGCCCCTTGCCGCGCGGTTGGTATCCGATCCGGCCATTCAGCCCCTTTTGCGGGACCGTGTCGTATTTGTAGTTAGAGGAATTGCGGATGAAGGGCATGAAGCCCGGCGTCTTGATCAGCACATTGTCATTGCGACCGCCCGCTTCCAGCAGACATACGCGCCGGGTCCCATCGACCGCCAGACGCCCCGCAACTGCACTCCCCCCGCTGCCACCGCCAATGACGATGTAGTCGTAACTTTCCATGATCTCTCCTCTTGGGAGAGACTAGGGCTTAGCCCCATAACCCGCAATGGCCGAGATCGCACAGGTAGGTCCGCTGGCAAGGAACGTAGCGCAGCCGCGTAGCCAATCTACGCGCAAGCAAGCGACGCAGCCCATCGGACCTACCTGTGCGACCGCGAAGCGGCGGGCGCCTTTTGGCCAGCAAGCTGCGTTGCTCGTCAGTCACTATGCGAGGGCATAGCTCTCTCCTCGCTCCTAGTTGCAGGCCAAAATCCGCTCCGTCGCGGTCGTTGCGGGTTATGGGGCTAAGCCCTCAGCAGCTTCGCCGGTCCCTGCAATCGGGTTTCGACTGGCAACTGGTTTTTCCCCTTTTGTGAGTTTGGCATTGCGAGCCAGCCAGCGCGCGCGGATGGTGTCGGAGGTTTCGCGGCTGCCATCGTGGGTCCAGCCCGGTTCGCGCAGGAGGTAGGACAGCTTGTGCTTCCAGGGGCTGCGCCAAATGTCGGTGATCATCCCGATCCACTCATGGAACACGGACCACAGCAGGTTGAAGCTGCCGAGTTGCTTGATGATGCCATAGCGGATCTTCTCATCATCCCGCTCAGCCTCGAACGTGCCGAACATCTTGTCCCAGATAATGAAGACGCCGGCATAATTGCGGTCGAGATAGCGCGGATTGGTTGCGTGATGGACGCGGTGGTGGCTCGGCGTGTTCATCACCGATTCGAACCAGCGCGGCATGCGATCAATCGCCTCGGTATGGATCCAGAACTGGTAGATCAGATTGAAACCCCCGCAGATCGCGATCATCGCCGGATGAAATCCCAGCAGCACCAGCGGGACCGCAAACAGCAGGCCAAAAGTGAACGAGCCAGTCCAGCTCTGCCGCAAGGCGGTCGAGAGATTGTAATGCTGGGAGGAGTGGTGGTTCACATGCGCCGCCCACATCCAGCGGATGCGGTGGCCTGCACGGTGAACCCAATAATATTTGAGATCGTCGAGCACGAAGCAGAGCGGCCACGCCCACCACACAGCCCACCATTGCGCTCCGAAATCGAACAGGCGGTAGTCATAGGCAGAGATGAAGACATAGGCCGCAAACCCACCAAACAGCGCGCCCGCAATGGTCGAACCCAGCCCGAAAGTGAGGCTCACCAAAGTGTCCATCGGTTCATAGGCTTCAGGCCGTTTAAAGCGCGCCCAGATCATCTCTGCCAGCACGGCGACCACGAATAGCGGCACGGCATATTGGGTGGGGGAGAATTCGGGCATGGGGTTAGGTCGCGTGGACAGATCCACTATGGCCACGGTTTGAGCCAAAATTTGTTGTCACAAGGCGCGAATGCGACGGAAGTGCAGCGCATTTTCTAGCATGAGCAACGCTGTGAGAGCGAATTTTGGCCGAACCCCAAAGGGGCAAGTCAAGAAACCGCCAGCTCAGCGTTCTTCGTCCTCGAATATGCTTAGGCATGTCCTTCGTCCTCACTCCTCGAACTGGCGGTTTCTTGACTTGCCGTGACCATAGTGGATCTGTCCACGCGACCTAGGCTTATAACCGATTGATCGCATCGACCCAAAATCCGGGGTCCTCGATCGACAGACGCACTTCGCCAAACCGGGCCTCTCCAGGGTCGACGACGATCCCGTCCACTTCCTCGCGCACGGTGGCTGAGGAGGTGAGGATGCGACCGGGGAACTGATTGCCATGGCGCTTGATCACCATGATCCGCCCGGAGGCATCCGCGGCCAGAGCGGCGTCCCCACTGCGCGACACTGATGTGCGGGCGACGATGAAGCCGTCCTCCACTTGGCCAGCGATGGCGTTCACCTGCTCAGCCTCTGTGATTTGCGGTTTGCCACCAAGCTTGAGCGCGCGGGCGAGCCAGAAGAGCGCAAGAATTGCGATGAGCGAGATGCCGGATTGCAAGATCAGCGGGGGGATTTCCAAGTGGGCTGGCAGGCCGCTCAGCGAGCGGCGAGCATATCCATCATTGGGCGGATCGGGCTCACATCATAGCCCGCTGCCATCGCCGCCCCCGTTATGGCGTCGGCGTCTACCCCCGCCTTGGCCTGAGCCAGCGCCCATAGAAAGGTCGAGCGTGTGCCGGAGCGACAATAGGCCAGCACCTTGCCATCGGTCTGTTCCAATGCCTCCACCAGCGCATCAACCTGCGGCTCGCTGAAACCGGAATGCCCGATGGGAATCGCGAGATAGTTCAGCCCGGCAGCCTTGGCCGCTGCTTCAATAACGTCACCTTGCGGCGCAGAGGGCTCTTCGCCATCGGGTCGGTTGTTGACGATCAACGAAACACCAAGCTCCTTGGCGCTTTCAATATCCGCCAGAGTGATCTGCGGGCTGGCGAGAACAGTCTCAGACAGAGTGCGAAAGTCGGGCATGGGTCGGGCCTTTTGCAGGAGTTTTGCTTCGATCCGACATGGCGCGCCGATGCGGGCCGGGCAATCGAAAATGTCACAATTGCCTGCAATCAGAGGCTTGCGGGTTAAAATGTTCGCCTCACGTGGGTTTGTGCGCTATGTTCCCGTCGAAAGAGTGATTGCGTTCGGAGTTGACCGAAGTTGGATTCGATTGGGCAATCACTTGCGACTGATGCGGATAGTTGCCCCCGCCATCAGCGTATTGGAGGTGGGGCGGCATGGTAAGGTACGACGCAAGTTATGGGTTACGATAGGGGTCGGCGGCGCGGACGGGACAAACGCGACGGTTTCGGCGAAGACAGTTTCGATCCATTCGGTGGTGGCGGAGAAGGATTCTCGCCCCCGAGTGATTATGGAAATAATCGTGGCGGTGGTGATCGCTACGGCGGCGGTGGCGGCGGTGATCGCTATGGCGGCGGAGGCGGTGGAGACCGCTTTGGCGGCGGTGGTGATCGCGGCGGCCCTGGCGGCGGAGGCGGCTTTGGCGGTCCTCGCGGCGGCGGCGGCGGTCGTGGTGGCCCCGGTGGCGGCGGCGGTGATCGCGGCGGCGGTGGCGGTGGCGGTTTCAACCGCATGCCAGCTCAAGTCGTTGGCACCGGCAAAGGCACAGTAAAATTCTTCAACGGCCAAAAAGGTTTTGGCTTCATCCAGCAAGAATCAGGCGGCGAAGATGTCTTCGTCCATATCAGCGCGGTTGAACGCGCTGGGCTTGAAGGTCTGGCTGAAGGGCAAGAGCTTGAATTCAACCTGGTTGACCGCGGTGGCAAGGTTTCCGCGCAAGACCTTCAGGTTGTGGGCGACGTGATCGAAGTCCAGCAAGCTGGCCCGCCCAAGCGTGAGCTGACGGGTGAAAAAGCGACCGGAACGGTCAAGTTCTTCAACTCGATGAAGGGTTTTGGCTTCCTCGTGCGCGATGACGGCCAGCCGGATGCTTTCGTGCATATCAGCGCGGTTGAACGTTCAGGCCTGACCGAGATCAACGAAGGCGAACGCTTTGAGTTCGACCTCGAAGTGGATCGACGAGGCAAACACTCAGCAGTCAATCTCGTGCCAGTTCAGGGCTAACCCTTGGCATCTCTTGGCTGCTTTACCTTCGAAGTGAGCGGCCTTGTATCGAGATAGTGTCTCAAGTTAGATGGCGGCTCTTCCAAGGGCCGCCATTTGCTTTTGGCATTTGCATTCGGGGCCCTCGACCAAGCTTTTCATTGCAGGAATTTCTCTATGTCGATTTCACCGCTTATGCCCGTCTATCCGCGTTGCGGCGTGCGGCCCGTCAAGGGCGAGCATTGCCACCTGATTGACGAGGACGGCACGCGCTATCTCGATTTTGCGAGCGGGATTGCGGTCAATCTGCTTGGCCATTCGCATCCCGGCCTGATCGAGGCGATCAAGGCGCAGGCGGAGACGCTGATGCATGTCTCCAACCTCTATGGCAGTCCGCAGGGGGAGAAATTCGCGCAGCAACTCGTCGACAACACCTTTGCTGACACCGTCTTCTTCACCAATTCAGGCGCTGAGGCGGTTGAGGGCGCGATCAAGGCGGCGCGCGCATACCATCAGAATGCGGGGGACGAAGGTGACAAGGAACGCTTTGAGCTAATCACCTTCTCCAACGCCTTCCACGGCCGGACGATGGCGACAATCAGCGCGTCAAACCAGACCAAGATGCACCACGGCTTCTCGCCGCTGCTCGAAGGTTTCAAATATGCTGAGTTTGATGATCTGGAAGCGGCCAAAGCGCTAATGGGGCCGCACACGGCGGGCTTCCTCGTTGAGCCAATTCAGGGCGAGGGCGGGATTCGCCCGGCCTCCGATGGCTTCATGAAGGGCCTGCGCGAACTCGCCGACGAGCATGATCTGATGCTGGTTCTGGATGAAGTGCAATGCGGCGTTGCGCGGACCGGCAAGTTCTACGCGCATGAGCATTACGGGATCGAGCCGGACATCCTCGCCACGGCCAAAGGGCTGGGCGGCGGTTTCCCGATCGGTGCAGTTCTCGCCACCGAGAAAGCAGCGCGCGGGATGACTTTCGGCACCCACGGATCCACCTATGGCGGCAATCCGCTCGGCATGGCGGCGGGATCGGCTGTGATGGAGGCGGTCGCCAACGAAGCGTTCCTCGCCGAAGTAACCGAGAAGGGCGAACGCATCCGTTCGCGCCTTGAACAGTTCATCGGCAATTACCCTGAGCTTTTCGAGCTCGTCCGTGGCAAAGGCCTGATGCTGGGGATCAAGATGAAGGTCGAAAGCCGGCCCTTCTTCGTCCACCTGCGCGACAATCACCAATTGCTCACCGTGGCAGCGGGCGACCAAACCTTGCGGGTCATTCCTCCGCTGGTGATCGGCGATGCTGAGATCGATGAGTTTTTCGACAAGCTCTCCGCAGGCGCGGCCAGCTATTCGGTCGAAGAGACGGCGTGATGGCGCACACTTCGGGGCTGCCAGCCGGACAGCAACACTTCCTCGATCTGGGGGATGCAGGCGCTGATGCCATTGCTGCGATGATCGCGGATGCGCTGGATCGCAAGGCTGCGCGCGCAGATTGGCCTAAAGGCAAAGCGGATGCCGACGCGCCGCTCGCTGGGCGCGTTTTGGCTCTGGTGTTTGAGAAGAACTCGACCCGCACGCGCGTTAGCTTCGACATCGCGATGCGCCAATTGGGCGGGACGGTGCTGATTCTGGAGGCGGGTTCAAGCCAGCTGGGTCGGGGGGAGACGATCGCGGACACTGCGCGCGTGCTCAGCCGGATGGTGGATGCGATCATGCTTCGCACCGATGACCATGCCAAGATCGAGGAAATGGCGCGCCACGCCTCCGTGCCCGTCATCAACGGCCTGACCGACCGCTCGCATCCGTGCCAGATCGTCGCCGATCTTCTCACAATGATCGAGCATAAGAAGCCGCTGCCAGGCCTTGAGGTCGCCTGGTTCGGCGATGGCAACAATGTGCTGCACTCGATCCTCGAAGCGGCGGGACTGATGAAGTTCAACGTCCGCATTGCGGTGCCGGCTGGCTATGAGCCGGAGGCTGAATTCATCGAGATGGCGCAGGCCGGCGGTGCACAGGTCACTCTGACGCATGATGCACAAGCGGCCGCGACAGGCGCTGATGTGCTGGTGACTGATACCTGGATTTCGATGGGGCAGGCCGATGCGGCTGAGAAAGTGGCGGCGATGCAGCCGTTTCAGGTCAATTCAGCGCTGATGGCACAGGCAAAGCCCGACGCAATCTTCCTCCACTGCTTGCCAGCTCATGTGGGAGATGAAGTGTCGCAGGACGTTTTCGAAGGCCCGCAATCGGTGGTCTTTGATGAGGCTGAGAACCGCATTCATGCCCAGAAGTCGGTACTTTTGTGGAGTTTCGGCCTGCTCGGCTGATCCTCTCAAACGCGGCTTCTGTCGTTCAGGGCTTTCAGCTGGGCATATGACGCCCCATATTGCCCCTGATGGAACTGCAAAAAGAGACCTTTGCCGACAAATTGCTCGGCTTCACGCTTCCCGACCGCAATGCGCGGGCGCGGGTGGTGCGGCTTGACCGCGTGCTGGATGAGGTGCTGGCCGCCCATGACTACCCTGCACCGGTGACGCATCTGCTTAGCGAAGCCTTGGTTCTGGGCGCGCTGATGGGCGGACTGCTCAAGAGCGATGGAGAGGATGCTCAGCTTACTCTGCAAGCGCAGACGCCGACGGGCGTCGTCTCGCTGCTGGTAGCGGATTATCGCGGCGGGGAGATGCGCGGCTACGCCGACTTCGATGCTGAGCGGCTGGCACAACTGGGCGCCAATCCGCCGCTTTCGGCTTTGTTTGGGGAGGGGTATCTCGCGGTCACATTCGAGACCGGAAAGGGCCAGCGCTATCAAGGGATTGTGCCGCTAGAGGGCGACAATCTGGCGCAGGCATGCGAGACCTATTTCTCACAGTCGGAGCAGATTCCGACAATGATCCGCATCGCGAGCCGCGCAGGCGGAGCGGGCAGCGATGGCCACGTGGCAGCAGGGCTGCTGATCCAGCATCTGGCAGATGGAGAGGAGGGGCGCGAGCGCTTGCATGTGCGGATGGATCATCCGGACTGGGAGCATGTCGCAACGCTCGCCAGCACCATCAGCCACGATGAGCTGATCGATCCTGCTCTCTCGCTAGAGGGGATCGCTTGGCGGTTGTTCCACGAAGAAGAGGCCATTCGCATTCAACCGGGCGCTGATCTGTCGCGCGGATGCCGGTGCAGTGCTGCCTATTACGAGACAGTAATTGCTCGTTTTCCTGAGAGTGAACGTCAGGGAATGCGCAATGATGATGGCGCGATTGTGGTCGACTGCGCATTCTGTGCGCGAGCATTTGAGCTGCAACTTTAACGGTTTGTCGCTGTTCAGCAACGGCTCATCGCGGGTTGACTAGTTTCGCCAAGGTATTTTCACGTCGACGTGGGCAATTGTAGGAAGAAAGGTGAGGTAAAGCCGATGGCAAAGACAGCGCTGATATCGCCGATTGGCATTGCTGCAGCTGTCGGCATGATCGCGCTTGGCCTTGCTCTACCAGCCGCAGCGCAGACAGAGGGCTTGGCTATGCTCAGCAGCCTGGCCAAGGGTGAGTGGACTATCAAGCATCGCGATGGCTCGCCAGATCGCAAGGTGTGTGTCCGCACCGGACGCGAACTGATCCAGCTGCGTCATGCACAAACTGACTGCAATCGCTATGTTGTTGAAGATGGCGCGACTAAGGTCACTGTTCAGTACACTTGCCCAGGGGACGGATATGGCCGGACCAACATCCGCAAGGAAACCAGTGGCCTCGTGCAGATCGAGAGCCAAGGCATTGCGTCGGGGCTGCCATTCGAGTTCGCAGCGGAGGCTCGCCGAACGGGCGGTTGCTGACCCGCGAGACATTCAACCCTTGTGACGATTGCCAAAGTGCGGTTTCGCGCTAAGTCGTTTGCCATGGTCAACACCGATTCACACCCGAAGCAGATAAAGGCAGTCGTCCTGCTTTCAGGCGGGCTCGATTCGATGGTTTCGGCTGCGCGCGCCAAGGAAAAAGGCTTTGAGGTGCATGCGTTGACTGTTGACTATGGTCAACGTCACCGGCGGGAATTGACGTCAGCCAAGGCAATTGCAGATGAGTTGGGGCTGGCTAGCCACACCCAGATCGCTCTTGATCTGCGGGCATTCGGCGGCTCGGCACTTACGGATGCGATTGAAGTTCCAAAGACCGGCGTTGGGTCCGATATCCCTGTGACCTACGTTCCGGCGCGCAATCTGATCTTCCTAGCCCTTACAACGGCCTGTGCAGAGGCTGCCGGCGCGCATGATGTATTCATTGGAGTGAATGCGCTCGACTATTCCGGCTACCCTGATTGCCGCCCAGAGTTCATCGAGAGCTTTGCCGAAACGGCTAGGCTTGGAACCAAAGCAGGGGTGGAAGGAACGCCATTCACAATCCATGCGCCGCTTCAGCACATGACCAAAGCTGACATAGCGCGAGAGTGCGCGCGATTGCAGCTGGACCCTGCTTGGAGCTGGTCTTGCTACGATCCGACCGATGAAGGATTGGCGTGTGGGCAATGCGACTCTTGTCGGCTTCGCAAAAAGGGTTTTGCGGAAGCGGGAATAGACGATAGCACACCCTATGCAGCGTGATGCTCTTGGCCGATTAACGGTTGGCGAGCATTCTAAAGTTGCGATTTGGGAGAGATTTCGTTGAGCGAAGATGTTGCTGCCCAGCCGGAGACGGCTGATCAGGCCTCCGACAAAGTGCCCGCCTACAGCTGGTATGCACTTGGCGTCCTAGTCCTAGTCTATGTCCTGAACTTTATTGATCGCCAGATTCTTTCGATTCTAGCGAACGATATCAAGGCGGATCTCGGTGTGGATGACGCCTATCTCGGGTTCCTCTACGGTACTGCCTTTGCGATCTTCTATGCGTTGTTCGGCATTCCCTTGGGAAAACTGGCGGATAGCTGGAAGCGGGTGCGGCTGATGACTCTTGGCCTTAGCCTTTGGTCTGCAATGACTGCGGTTTCTGGTTTTGCCCGCGATGCCGGTACGTTAACGGTGGCTCGTATTGGTGTCGGAGTTGGTGAAGCAACCGCTAGCCCGTCAGCGTATTCGCTAATCTCCGACTGGTTTCCGGCAAGGCTACGGGCAACGGCTCTCGCGATCTACAGCTCAGGCTTGTACATTGGCGGAGGCATATCGCTGGCCATCGGCGGCGTTATCGTAGACAATTGGAACAAGGCATTCCCAGACGGTGGTCCCCTAGGACTTGCGGGCTGGCAGGCAGCCTTTATCGCGGTCGGCCTTCCTGGGCTGCTTCTGGCAATATGGGTCTTCACTTTGCGTGAGCCGGTTCGCGGCGCAATCGATGGCCTCACCACTCCCGAGGACCCGCACCCTTTCCGCGGATTCGTGCAGGAGCTTTACACGGTTATTCCCGGCTTCACCTTCTTCGGAGCCGCTGCACGAGGCGCCGGAGCGCTCGTAATCAATATTGCCGTGTTTTTTCTCACTTTGATCTTGGCACACTTTATCACCCTTGGCCTCGAGTCCGGTGAAGGGGTGATCGTCGCGTCGCTCGGTCGATTGCTAGGGGTGGACCTGCCAATCATTACCGATCAGTGGTTCCTGCTCGCGATTGGCTATTACGCCGTCTTCTGCTGGGCGAGTGCGCTGAGGTCGCGCGACTATCCTACCTTCATGTTGACTTGGGGGTCGCCAGCTTTCCTGTGCACGATCCTCGGATACGGTACAGTGGCTTTCATGGCTTATTCTGCTTCCTACTGGGGAGCGCCGTATGCAGAGCGTGTTTTCGACGTCTCAAAAGGAGAGCTTGGCTTTTACCTCGGAGGAGGCGGCGCAATGGGTGGCTTCTTGGGAGTGATCCTTGGTGGGCGCATGGCTGATGCGTTGCTCACTCGATATGAGTCCGGAAGGGTCTGGGTCGTGCTGTTCGGATTGCTCAGCCCGATCCCATTCGCAGTCGTTCAATATACGACCGAGAGCTATTGGCTCTTCATATTTCTCAATATTATCGTAGGTGCCTTGGCGGCCTCCGCATTGGGAGCTGCAGCTGCAAGCAGCCAGGCACTGGTGCTGCCGCGGATGCGTGGCACTGCTACGGCGACTTTCTTCCTCGCAACGACATTGGTCGGTCTTGCGCTGGGCCCGTACACTGCCGGATACGTTTCAGCCCAAAACAACGGCGATCTTAGCGCGGGAGTGCTGTCCACGCTCTGGATCACGCCGATTGGGTTGATGCTCCTGATCGCTGCCATCAAGCTGGTGCCAAAGGCCAACGCCTCTGTGCTAGAACGCGCGCAGGCGGCGGGTGAGCCACGAGCGACGGCGGAGTAGTGATCCCCCAAATCGTGTTGAGCTGGGCAAACGGAAGAGCTGGTTGACTGGGGTTTGGCTCTTTCAACAACGCTGATGAAGCAGCATGCACACCTACGTTAGAGGCTGGGTCTCGTTGGGGAGAGAGACTATAGTGTTGGGGCTCTGCGTCCCTGACGGCTGTGAGCGGCTGTGTGCGTGCGTTCGACAGGTATCCAAAAGAACATGGATTGGGTTTGATGCAGCCGATGCTTTCAAACGCGGTGCGTAGGCTGGTGAGCTATGCGATTGTCTAGCCCTGTCTTTGGCAGTCAAAACCAGCGAGACAACAAAAAAGGGGCCGGATTGCTTCGGCCCCTTTTTGAATTTGGTTGAAGGCTAACCTTACATGCCCGAACCCGGACCGTAGGTTACTTCAACGCGACGGTTCTGCAGTTCGCGAACACCATCAGCGGTAGGAACACGCGGCTGTGATTCGCCAAATGCTTCGCTGCTGATGCGGCTTGCTGGAATGCCGCGACCGGTCAGGTAAGCCTGAACCGATTCGTTACGACGTTCTGCAAGGCCCATGTTGTAGGTCACGCTGCCTGAGCGGTCGGTATGACCCGCAAGCATGACTGCAGCAGTACCACAGTTCGCATATGCCGTAACCGCATTGTCCAGGATCGTCGCCGCGTCTGCAGTGATGGCCGACTGATCGAATTCAAAGAAGACGATGTAAGGGCCAGTGTTGCACGGTGGAGGCGGCGGCGGTGGAGGCGGCGGTGGTGGCGGAGGAGGTGGAGGCGGAGGCGGAGGCGGCGGTGGCGGAGGAGGCGGAGGCGGAGGAGCCTCACCACCAAAGTTGTAGGTAAACGTACCCAGCAACGAGTGCGAGTTCACATCGCCTTCCAGCGGCCGACCCAGTGGATCAATGATGCTGACTGACTCAGCGTTGAAGTAGCGATACTTCAGGCCAACGTCCCAGCTGTCGCTGATCGGAGCGCGGACGCCTGCGAGCAGCTGCCATGCGAGACCGGTGTCTGAATCGTTCCAAACACCCGGACCGTTAGCGTTCACGCGACCGTCAAGATCAACACGAGCAACACCGATACCAGCACCGGCGAAACCTTGGAGACCGTCATCCGGACCAAAGTCAAAAAGTCCGTTAAGCATGAAGCTGAGAGTGTCTACGCTACCAGCAGCTTCGCGGGTATCGTTGAAGGTGTTGAAACCACCCGTTCCAAGTGGGTTGAGTGCCAGCCCTTGAGTGCCAGCCGCCACTTCATCGAGGTCAGCTTCTTTGTAAGCTGCTTCTGCTTCGAGGCGGAAAGCACCGAAGTCATAGCCGACAATGCCGCCAAAATCGGCACCAGTGTCATGATCTGCGACGGCATCACCAGGTGTGCCGTTCACATCGAGGGTGACGTCTTCGACAAGCATCACACCGGCATCACCCTGGATGTACCATTGGCCTTCGCGGGCCATGGCGGGCGCGGTGAGTGCGGTCGAAGCCATCGCCAATCCGATGACGAGATTACGCATTCTGAAATTCCCCTTCATTATTGGTCTGAGGCGCTATGTCTCTCTATCTTCTCCACAGTTGAGTATCAAGCAATCAATAGCGCTCAACTGTTGCAAGAATGCCGCGATTGAGCGCGATCCCTGCAAAAATGTCAGCTAACTTGGGTGGAATGCGAGTTCTGGGCTTTGAATTTTGCCATTCAAGCGAAGAATCAAACGCTAAAAATGCCTACATTTCTGAGTGTTTCAATGAGCTCGACGATAGCCGTTCGAGCTTCCGCATCAACGTTAGTTCCTCCGCTCGGAGCAGCCGGCTCGACGGCGGATTGCCATCCAGAGTTATAGTGCAGGATCTGCGCTGCAGTTTGGTCGAAGATCGTCATTCCCGTCGTTGGCGCGATGAAGTGCCAGGCGCCACCGACCAAGAGGGCGATATGGTCGTCGTGACCAGCCCAGTCTCCGGTCGCACCCGATAGAATGCGATAACACTGACCTTCTTCCGGATTGCTCGGCGGGGTGCTGAGAGAAGCCGACGCGCCGGATTGCATCAGAGCGTCAATTATTGTCAGCGCTTGGTTCAGCGAAAATTCCTTTTGCGCCTGGCCCGAGAATAAAAGCGGCAATGAAAGGTGGCGTGTGGTCGATGGAAAAGGAATTGGGATTGCCATAATTTGCTCCGGTAAGTGTGCGAGTGACTAGGCCAGTGTCACGAGGAAAAGTGGGGCAGATTGGCCAAATGTCCCGCTCTGCCGAACCCAGAGGTCCTCTGGGCCAAAGTTGGCCAGCAATTGCGCTCTTTGCGCGGTTGCCAGTGTCATCTGCGGCTCGCTTAACGACCAAGCGACGTACGGCGTATCGACTGGCCCAAGCCCAAGGACATATGTCTCTTGTTCTTCGACCAAGGGAACGTCGCTTGTTTCAGCCCAACGCCAATGGCCGCGTGCGCGCCGTGTCCAGCACAAAAGCCAAGCGCCATCGGACTGGACTGAGAGTTCTTGGTAGGACGGGCATTGGCGGTCGGCGCGAAAGGCCAATGTTGCGGAGGTCAGCGTAGACAGGCTCATCATCACCGCGACCTATCGCCGCGATCCGCGTGCTTTGCGATGAGGGGACTGCGGTCGCATCTAGGGTCGTGTGCGTGTCGTCGAGCAACACGAATGGAGTGCCCGAACTATGTCCGGCGGCTGACGCGTCTTCTGTACCGGCCCTGCCACGCAGCAATCCGCTCAATCGCCAGATTCCGCTACCAATTTGGTCGGCATTACAAAACTGAATGACCTCGCCTCCGACCAAAGCCCGATTTTGGCCCATCGCGATTCCGGTTATGTCCGTGCTGTCCAGCGCGAGATCGTCACCGACAAGATCCACAGTAAGAACCGCATTTGGCTCGAGCAAGGTTGCAGATGATGGCCCGAGAGGATCGACCAACTCGCCCATGTTAGCCCTCTTCGCATCTGCGAAGCCGATGCTCGCCAGAGTGCCCGCCTGATCCAGATAAAGGGCTGCACCGCGCCAACCGGAGTCTGCAGCGGATGCCGCTGCAAGCATGACGGCAGTGTCAGGACTGGTTGCGTCATCAGGCGGCACCTCAAAGGCTGATAGCAAGGTTGGCGGTGCGATGAGATCGACTGGAGCGTTTGAGATGCCTGCATCACTGGAAGCAACCGGGCCGAGTTCTGGCGCCAAACGGTCGAGTGTCAGCTCGATGCCTCTGTCGAACCACTCCCAACCGCGAACAAGCCAGTAGCCACTTGTCGAGGGGAGACGGACCACACTCCCCGGTCCGATCCGGTTATCAAGCTCTCCAATCCGCCAGGTTGCGGTTTGGTCCCGCCAACGAGAGCGGTGCGCATTGAAGTTGGCTAACGTCCGCGCGCCCTCGGCTGTCATGGTCATAGGAAGGTCGACGATTGTCTCTCTGCCTGCCACTCGCAGGCCTAGTGCCCTTTGAACACCGGGCTGGTAGTCACGTTCTTCGTCATAATAGCGAAGCGCCAGGGGTTCTGACCCCTGCGACCCAGCCCGTCGAACGTTGCGATCGTCTGCATCTTCGCTGCTGCGCTCTGACAGTTGTTCGGGCAAGGTTGGAATCTCAGCAGGAAGCCCGGTTGCAGAAGCAAGCTTCAGGCCCTCAGCGGTAGTGACGCAACTTAGAGGGAACACTCGATCAATAGCACTCAACGAAGACCCAATTGGACCGCCCTCATCAGAGAATCCTCGCGCATTCTGAAGCAAGACACTGTCGGTGCTGGTGCTGCTTTGAGGGACAAGGTGCCCTAGCGAGACACTGGCGTCCTCCGGTGCAAACACTTCGAAGGTCAGGGTGGGGATGCGGTTGCCAAAGTCGCCAAGCTGGAGGTCCTCAAACACAACGTAGGCGCAATCGCGAAAGGCAGGAGCCTGCGCCCCTTGGTCTGCTTCAATCAACGGATCTACTTGGTTCTCCCCAGTCCCAAAATATGCGCGCATCGTGCCTTCCACTTTGAGATCGCCGCTTTCGCCGCGTAGCAAGTTGCCGTCAGCCCATATCCTGCCAATTCGGTCAATCGGCGTGCTTGAAAGTGCCACTGCGAAGGAGGCGGAGTATGAGTAAGTCCGAGTGGATGGTTGGCCTTTCCCGCTGCTCTGCTTCGAGCTGGTCTCCTGCAATTCGGTCGACCAGATGATGGAACCTGCTGTCCGCACTCTGCCAAAATGGCGAGGCATGGGCTGACCATAGCTCGAAGTGGTGACAGACAGTTCTTTGAGGCGTGGGCCTTCGCGCGTCCCGCCACTGAAGATCGCACGATCAACCTGTTGCCCGATGAAGGCACCGATCGATCCTCCGATTGGTCCACCAATGGATGTGCCGACTGCCGTCAGAATTAGAGTCGCCAAGAGAGCGCTCCTTTCGAGTGCTTAAGTGAGCCGCCAATGCGCGAGGCAAGGCTGGCTCTGATCGAAGGTTTGCCGGACCACTTTGCCAAGTCCGGCATGGGCATGGATAATCTTTTTGGGCGTCTCGACCAGTTCGAGATGTTGCTGTCCTGGGCCCGGCTCGACGAGCAAAATGTCCCCAGCAACGGGCGCGCCGTCGGTCCTGCCAAAGCCTGACCGGACGGCGAATTTGAACCATTGACTAGGGTTCGAATTGCGTAGTTGGTACCCGCTCGGAAGATGAGGAATTTTGCCAATCTCGATCAAACTTGCGTGGAGCAAGCCGATGCAATCGAGCCCGTGCAAAGGATCTCTGCCATGCAGCCGAAAAGGGGTCCCGACGAAGTTGGCTGCTGCCCGGGCCAATTTTTGGCCAGTTGCAGAAGGTATCACCCTGCACCCTGACCGTATCGCGCCAAGAGATCATTGCCTGGAAGAAAAGGCTCTCCGCGAAAGTTGATCGCATTGTCAAAACGGTTGGCACATGTGGTCAGTGTATGATCGCAACCCATTCGAAGTTCAGCTGATGTACCAACTGTTAGGCCATCTGAGAGCGGCTGGTCGAGCGTCAGCCAACCCGCATTGGAACTCAGGACAGTGAACGACAAACCTGTTTGGGGGCCCGCTAGAAAACGGATCACTCCATCGACATAATCGTTAGGGGCGATGCCCGAAAAGCGAGCTCGGTTAAGATCGAAGTCGACATCCGAAAGCGCAGCGCGAATTGTGAAACGCGCCGCCGACAAGCCACATCCGATGCCACAAAAATTTGCTCTGCAGGTTGGGCTGGTGCGTGGGACAAGGTCTTGCTCTAGCAACTGTTTTGCGGATCTTAGCTCGCCCGAGAAGCCAGTACCGCTCTCCTCCACACGCCCAAGGCTTCCAGAGTACAGCACAATGTTCTCAAGCGTTTCCCAGTCGACAATGCCGATCTGAATGGAAGCTCGGTCATACAGCCCCGCAGCAAGTTCCTCAGAGCGGATCGTGTCGTGGCTGAGCGCGCCTTCCACGCCAGCGCTGTCCTCTGAGAGGTCCGAAGTCATTCGAATAGCTGATGGCACCATCCCAGGTGCCGAGCGGTGAGCGAGTCCTCCGAAAACCAGTTCGCGATCATGGCTCGTAAATCCCATCGCGACGCCATCGCGCCTGAAAACTCGCCAAAAAGTTGCCGCATTGTCGAGTTCGCGGTCGAAGAACACCCGCATCAGATTTCTTCCCGAAGCTCTATCAGAGGCACACTCGGCGCTTCGCCAGCTTCGAAATTGACACACGAGATATCGATTCTGTCTTCAGCGAAACGCACGGGGACATCGAAAAAGAAGCCGGCTCTGATCTCAGCGCCCTCTGGCGGAGCGACGTTGAAAATCAACAGGCCCTTCTCACCCAAGGTCCAATCTTGGGTGAGTGCTCCACCAACGCTGACAAGCAAGCTATCGGCCTGTGGCCGGGTAATTGGGCGGATTTGTGGGTCATCGGTGAATCCATAGGTCTTCACCAATTGATAATCTGCCGCCAATCCGTCTCCAACCGCAATCAATTGGTCGAGCATGGTTGGCGCTTCGGTCATGGCATTGGTGCTGAAATCGAACGGGTCTCGCAGTCGAAACCCTTTGGCTGCACCTCTGCGAGCACGGAAAAAAGAGATCAGTTCTGACAGTTCATCTTCTGACCGGATCCCAGGTCCGACGTCGAAGTGTACCCGCGCATCTGACCACAAAGAATTGCGACGTTCATGGCCTGAGGCTGTGACAGAGACAGTGGTGGAGAATTCGGGGCCTACCGAAGTCGTTCGCCCGAGGTGAAAAGGGTAAAGGACATCGTCAAAAGGGTCCATGGGATCCTCCGCTGTTGAGGGAAGTCGAGTGTAACCGTCGCGATTGACCTGTGGCAGCGCCCAGACATAGCGGCGTTCCACACCGCGCAGCGCTGCTTCGTCGAGCCCAGCATCGATCCGGGCCCAGAATTCCTCGGCATCGGCTGGGTCCAAAACAAAGCCAGAAAGGTAATCCTGCTCTTCAACGGGATATTGCAGGCGGTCATCGACGAAAACGTATGCGGCCCGTCGCAAAGCATCCGCGCCGGCCGTCAGCCAATCATAGTCTTCGACCTGAAGCCTATCGAAAGCTGGCCTTGCCCAACCTGCAGGAAGGTTAGCGCGGTACATCTCCGGCGTGTCTGGATTGAGGATCGTGGGCGTAAAGGCGAGCAGCAAAACCTCGGCGGGAGAGCTGGCCGCAGCGCGCACGCTGGCGGTTAGGTCGGCGGTTGACTGGGCCAGCAGAGCGCCTGCTGCGTCCAGCAGGTCGGTTTCTGCGGCGCTCAGGGGTTGGCGAATGTCGGCGATCTCTGGCGGATTGCCACCGAAGGCCACCCTCGCCGCTGAGTCATAGAGATAGACCTCGCCTTCTTGTGTGGTCCACCACCATGGCTCTCCAATCTGAAACCGCACCGGTAGGCCCGCGCCTTCGAGCAACGCGACAAATGCACCTGCGCTCGATTGGAGCCACGCCATTGCAGCCGAGTTGGCAGGCGAAAGAAGGGTGGATGGCGGAACCCATCCAGTCAGTGCTTGATCGCCTGCGACACTGCGCTGCTTCCAGTCATCTGGACAATACTGATCGAAGAGCTCGTAGGAGATCGAAGCGATCACTTCGAGATCGTTCTCAGACGCCAATTCAAAGAAGTTGTTGTGCCACTGTGTGGCCGGTTCACGCAGTTCGCCGTTGGGGGTTGCAAGCAGGCCACCGGATTGCTGTGACAGCCGCATGAAGTGGCTCATCCCGACGTAGTGGATTATGTCTTCCCGGTAGCCGAGGCCGACTACCCCGCGCAGCAGGCGCGCAGGAGTTTGATCGTAACCGTCATCATAAGCGGTCGCCATACGTTCGCCATGCATCGGCAAGCGCACATCACCGATCTCCAGCATGCTTTGCTGACCATCGGCTACGATATTGGCGATGGTGACCTGACCATTGAACCGTTGTGCCAACGGCGCGGTGCTTCCTGGCACATAGCCAGGGGGAACGAGAGAGATGAACATACGATCAATGTCAGCAGGATTGATCGGAGTGCCCGGGAGACTGAAGCCGCTTTCAAGCTGAGAGAACGGAAGTACAATCGTCGCATCAGTAGGGGAGCCTGTGGCATAATTCCAAAGCCTCACAAACCACGTCTGCGGGCTTCCAGTCACGTCCCTGCCTTCGATCGTCAAAGTGGGGCCATTGATCCCATCAAGCGGGATGATGCCTGTCGATTGCCACCGAAAGCTCAAGCTGGTGTTCGAGTAATCTCGATTGGTCTCATATGCGAGCAAGGGGTGATCAAGGCTGTCAATGCTGTCCCATATCAGCCCGACAAGCTCGCCCTCATGGTGGAGCTCAACATCAACCTGCAGTGAAGTTGCGCTCGTCGTGATGACAGATGCCATCGCTGGGCGCGGGAAGTTGACTGTCCAAAACCGCGGGTCGAACCGCTGGATGAAACTCGTTTCCTGACCTGTTCGCTCAGTGGCGAGGTAGTATGCCATGATGTTTCGCCCGCCTTAGCTTTCCTGGATCGCTCGACGCACGGCACTTGCCACTTGGCGAGATGATCGTTGCATCGCAGTCGGCGCGGAGGTGCCACGCGGGCTGGTCAATTGGATCGCGACGCGGACATCGCGGCCTGATCCGCTAGCCGTGCCAAGATTGGGGGCGATCCGACCGGAACTGGTTGGCACAAAAAGCTCTGGGCCATTCTCTCCCACGACATAGCCTCGACCTGGCGAGACCGGCCCCCCGGTTGCGCGTCCCGGCAAGCCGAGAAGGGCGCCAAGCGACTGTCCAATTAGGCCACTGAACCCTCCAGAGGTCCCGCCAAAGACGGATCCGATGCCAGATTGGATGGCATGGGCTGCGATGGAATCGAGCGCGCGAAAAGCGACACGCTTCAGATCATCAAAGCCCAATGATCCGCGCCGTAGCGCCGACGTCAGCCCGTTTTCGAGGATATCACCTGCTCTGCCGAAGCCGTCGAGCAATGAGTTGTCCAGCGCTCCGCGCATGCTTTCTAGGTCCGCGGAAAACCCTTGGGTGGTGGCTCGCACGTCAATGACGAGTTCTTCAAAGTTCGGATCCATGTCGATCGCGCTCCAACATTGAGTTGATTAGATCTCGGCTTGGGCCTGCGCCTGCGCCAATTAGGTCGGGTTCTTGAATTGCGCTGAGCAGTTCGCACGGCGTTGCTTGCCAAAACTCGGCTGGACGCCAATTGAGCACCCGCGCTGAGACATGCCACCAGACGCTGACCGAGGCTCGAAAGTCAGCCTCATGCGCAACCATCAGGTGCGGCCTTGCAAGACCTGAGATAGAATTGCACGGACCGGAGCCGTCGCGTTGACTAAGCCGCGGTTGAGCACCGCTGCGCCCACCTCATCGCGCGCTGGCTTTGGTTCATTCTCGATGCAATGCCAGATCAACGCGGTGATTTCCGCCAAGGTCAGTCCGCCTTCTGAGGCGCGCTCAACCAGCGCGAAGAGCGAGCCGATCTCCTCTTCAGCAGCGACGAGATTCTCAAAACTCGGTCGAAGCAGAAGATTTTGATCTCCCAGTTCGAACCTGGTCTCGCCCCTCAGAGCGTTAGCGGATTTGGTCATGCGGGAGTGACCGGGCCGGAGCTTTCCAGCTGCATTGTGTACGTCCGCTCACCGTTAAAATCACCGGAATAGTCGAGGCGTTGGACAAGGAATTGGCCTTGCAGTCGCTCGCCATCTTCAAACGAGAGCTCATAGTCATCCACGGTTCCAGTCAGCGCATGGGCTCGTACAGAACTTTCCGCTTGGCTGCCCAAAAATATCCCTGCAGCGCTAACAGAAACTGAGCGAGTACCGGCGCCTGAGAGCAAATCTCGCCAACCACCCGATTCCTTGTGGGTGACTACGACAGGATCGCCATTGATGGTCATTTGAGTGGTACGCAGTCCGGCTACAGTCTCATAGGTGACGGGCGAGCCGCCATCGCTGATTTTGAGCAGGAATGCGGCCCCATTTTGCGCGGGCATAGTCGTTTCTCCAGATTGATGGTCAGGTTAGGGGTGCGAAGATCCGGAAGCGGAATTCAAGCAGTGCGCCGCGAAGATTGCCTTCGCGTTCTTCGCTGCGAGCGCGAAGGAACCGGATCGAGCACACTTCGAAGCCAGCATGAAACGCAGGCAGATCGCAGACGCGCTGTTCTATGGCATCAACTAACGCCGCATCGGCATCTGGCCCATCGGCTCGGCTTTCCAGTTCGAGCGCGATGCGCACTTCGCGCCCTCGGCGATCTTTGGTGCCCCAATCCGTCGATGCGCTGGCAGCGATCCCTACCCATGGCGCACTGGCGGTGACGGGTGCTTCTTCCTCGATTGCATTGATGCTGGCGAGCTCGGGGTCGCTGCGGAGCCAGTCAATTAGCCCTGCGCGGAGGGAATTTTCCATAATGTCATTCCTGTTCGAGGTCCGGCCACAAGGCCGCAGCGGACCGCCACTTCATTCGTGAAGCGGCCAATTCGGATCGACGGTCGCTCAAGATTGTCGCGCCATAGTCACGAGCGGACTGTTCTGCCCGCCTCTTGATCCTGCCGATGAGGGCGCCGGTGTTTGCAACGGCCTCGATCATGCCAGTCTTACATCGCGCCAAGGGCGCCAGAGGGCACCCACGCTTGCAGGAGGAAGGTTCGCATTCTTGCTGCCACCCGTCCTATCGCGGTCACGATATTGAAAAGCGCAAAGACGGATTATTCCTTGCTTGAGGGGCGCGGGAACATCGTTCCATACTCCCGCAAGCCCGGTGCGGACGCGTACGGCGAGCGCTTGGCCTTCGACATTTGAAAGGAGCGTGAAGCAAGCGGTGCCCGGACTTTCGATCGTGAATTCGAACTCCGAAGTGTCGAGGGCTGTACGGGTGCCATCTTGAGCCACGATCTCGACTGCCGCTAAGGCTGTTACTGGCCGCGTCGTGAGAATGGTTTGACCCGCTTTGATCGCAACACGTTCGTCCACAAGCTGAGACAAGGGCGTCTGGCCGGTGTAGGCTTCGCATGTTGCAAGTGCCGTCTGAAGCAGATCGACCAGAAGATCATCTTCATTGGGGCGGGCAATGCCGAGCCAGCTTTTGAGGTCGCTTAGAGCATCGCCGGTCACATCGGCTGGCTCCACAATTGTTCGCCGCATAGCGGTCTCCCACTAGGATAAGTGTCGCAAAAGAAGGTGCACCCGCGCCGCATCGGCAAAGCGCCCGAGGACTTGAAGCCCATCGGAGCGACATTGCGGCGGCGCGGGTGCGAGGTACCAGTAAGGGAGGAAGGGGGCTCAACCCTACTGGGGACAGGAAAGGAGCGTCCAAAGGGCGCTCCTAACCTTCATTAGGCTTCGATCTTGAGCAGCTTGATCGCGTTTGAATCGAGAACCTGACCGCCCACACGCTTGGTCGCGTAGAAGTGGACGAACGGCTTGTTCGTAAACGGATCGCGCAGCACACGGGTCGCGCTGTGCTCGGCGATGAGATATCCGTGCCGGAAGTTCCCGAATGCGATCGGGAACTCACCAGCTGCGACATCTGGCATGTCTTCGGCTTCGACCACTGGATATCCCAGCAGGCGGTCAGGCTGACCGTCAACGAGGCCTGGCTGCCACAGGAATGCGCCATCGGCTGTCTTCAGCTTGCGCACCGATGCGAGTGTCGATGAATTCATCACGAAGCTCGCTCCCTGGCGGTGACCCGCTTTCAGAGCATGGATGAGGTCAATAAGCTTTGCATCGGGAGCTGCATCAAAGCCGCTTGCATCGCCTGATCCGATATACTGGACCTCACCGAAAGCGCGCACGCCGTCTTCTGCGGTGCTCGTGGCTGCGCTCAGGAAACCCTCTGGTTGGTCGCTGCCAGTGCCGTTGACGAAGGCAGAACCCTCCGCACGAGCAAACTCGATGGCAATTTCATTGGCTAGCCAGCTTTCAAGGTCGAACGCGGCATCATCAAGCATTGCTTGGCTTGCTGCCGGATTGGCAAAGAGCTCGCCGGAGGGAGGTGCAATTTCAGCAAAGTTCGGCGTGTCCGTTTCAGGTCGAGCGGCGGTCTCGCTCACCCAACCCGATGCCGTGCCACCTGTGGAAACGAGTTTGCGATAGCCAGAAGTGCCGGTTTGGACGACTTGGGCGAGCGAGCGGATCGGGCTGATCTCTGCAAGCTCACGTGCGATGGTGGAATCAATCGCTTGCGGAACGGCAAAGCCGCCGTCGGTGGGTGAGACGGAGTTGATCGACTTGACCTCTGTTTCACGGCCACGGCGCAGATATCCGTCAACGAAGCCTTTGACCTCTTCGGCCTTGGCAGGTGCGCCACCCATGACCGGACGCGAAGCAGCGCGCGAAACCTTGTCGAGACGGGCTTTCACTTCGTCTACATCGGTGCGCAGATTCGCAATTTCGGCTTCTGCCTGATCTTGGCGGGCGACGATGTCAAAGCTCTGTTCCATCGCATCATCGGGCATGTCAGTGGGTACTTGAGTGATGTTTTCCATGGGGTAGTGGGCCTTTCTATTGGGCATGAAAAAGGCCGCTCCGAATGGCGGCCCGTGGGGTGGAAAAGAGGGTTGCTGGTCAGCTGGTTAAGTGCACGCGGGCGCCGAATTGAAGGGGGTGGGTAACCAAGCTGACCTCGAACAAATCGATCTCGAGTAGCTCGCGTCCAGCATCGGAATAGCGCGCTTTGCGAGCGCGGTAGCCGAAGCTAAGGCCGCTTACGGTATGCTTGCTAAGCATCGTCGCCCCGCGGCTTGATGGGCGAGTTATCTGGGCCACCACGCGCAGTCCCCGCTCGTCTTCCGAGACACTCTCGATTTCGCCGATTTTCTGGTCTGGCCGATGCTGCCACAGCAGCGGCAGGGGAGTCTCTGCGGCTGGCGAGGCTCGCAGCAAAAGCGCCACGACGGATGATATCTTTGTCCGCGTCAGGAACATCGAACAGCCCGGCATAGCCTGCAAAGCGAGTGTACTGCGAGGTTGCCATCACAGCATCTCCCACACGCCAAGCCGTACCGCGATGCCGATCAGCAGCACTGCGAGAAGGGCGCGAACAGCCCATTCGATAAAGGCCTGCCAGGCACTCGCTTTGGCATCGCGCCAGGCTTGCAGGAGCTCACGCAATTCATCGAGGTCGCCCTCAGCGCCGGCGTCGGCCAGCCCAAGTCGGTCGAGCACGCGGTTCGCAGCAAGTTCGCTGGTTTCTTCAACGATCGCACGCAAAGTGACAAGATCGGCCCCTTGCTCATTGGCCTGAGCCATCAAGCTTGCGAGTGTATCTTCGTGTTTCATGGCTGTTCCTCCTCAGCGGGAAAGCCGAGCAGCTGACGCTTCTCTGAGCGGGTTAGGAATTCAGCGTCTGAAACCTGTTTCCAAAGCCTTTCGCGATCTTCTGATAGTGCTGTAATCCGATCTAAGTCGACGGTCAGCGCGGAGTCAGGGAACCAGGGCGACAGGCCCTCTTGCAACGCGGCATAGAGTTTCTCAGTCAACGGCAGCAGTGTCAGGCGCCACAAGGCTCGATTGGCTTCACGGTAGTTTGAGTACGTGTTGTCGCCAGGCAGTCCGAGCAGCATCGGCGGGACTCCAAAAGCAAGCGCGATTTCTCGTGCTGCGGCGCTCTTAAGCGTCGCGAAGTCCATGTCTGCCGGAGACATAGCCATGCGCTGCCATTTGAGGCCACCATCGAGCAACATCGGTCGACCTGCGTTCCTGGAGCCAGAGAACGCGGTTTCCAATTCGTTGCGGAGCCGATCAAACTGCTCTTGCGTCAGGCCTGCACCATCACCGGTTTCATAGACCAATGCGCCTGATGGACGTGCTGCGTTCTCAAGCAAAGATCGATTCCATTCACTCGCAGCATTGTGGATGGCAACGGCTTGTTGGGCCGCCGCGAGGGCGCTTGCCCCAAGGTGATCATCGAGAGGGTGCATTGCCTTGATCTGGATGATGTTGGGCCAGCCCTCATCATCCTCAATCGGGATGGAAATGGTTTCCCCCAATACCGTATATTCATAGGCGCACGGCCAGCCATCAGCTCCGACCGACACTGTGACTCTATCGGGGCGCAGAGCGTAGAGGTCGACGGGCTTGCCGCTTGCATCTTTGACGATCTGGATGAAGCCATTGCCGTGGAGCAGGATATGTGCGGAGAGTGTTTCGATCAGCGATTGGCCCGCGCTTGTCGCAGTGACCAAGGCCAACAACTCGTCGTTGGTGCACGAAATTGGTGCTTGTCCAACGCCCTCGGCAACGATCCGGACCGCACGCTGAGCGATCGGATTTGAGAGAAAGCCCTCACGGATTGCCCGATCATATTGATACCCGCGCGCAGGCGCATGGTCTGCGAACGCCGGGGTCCAACCCTGCAGCATCCCTTGCGAAAGCGGCACACGGTTGTTCTCCCCGCCTTTGAAGGCGGAGAGCAGGTTTTCGAGCAATGCCATTGCAATTCCTTTGGTTTGAAGGTGCGTTACAGTGGGCGCACGCTGGGCCTGGCTGTCGGCCCCAACATCAGTTCATTCAAGGCCCAGACCAACGCATCCGCCCGATCTGGAGAGCGACCTGGACCTGCGTATTCACCGCCGATCATCAGGCCGCACATCTGGTCTTCTAGCTGCGGGAAAACCCCACAATGCCGCACCCTTCCTGAGGCGTAGAGCGCCGCAATAGGTTCTGCTCTTGCGACTTTGCCGCGGGTGGCGTGGACCAGCTTTACCGGAAGCCGTGCGTCGGCGGCCCGCAGCACGCTTTCGACCATAGTGCCGCCTTGGTTCGCTTCCGCCACGACGCGGTCGGCATGCCAATGCTCTGCGGCTGTGGCGACGGCTTTGGCCCAAACATCAGGTTGAGCACGCGTTACAGAACAATCTGCTAGCACTCGGCCAATTCCATCGTCACCCAAGCTGACAACGATTATGCCGCACTCATCTCCATTGGCCGAAGCCGGCGGATCAACTGCGACGACTACTCGCAGCGGTTCAGCTTTCTTCTCCGATTCCCGGGAGCTCTCAATCACGCTGCGTGACCAAAGAGCACCCTCAATATCGAGCAGCATCTCGCCCGCAATCTCCTGCCGCGCGAGCTGGCTGCCGCCATATTCCTGTTCGATCGCCTCAAGGAACTTCCTTGGAAGGTTGGCGGCGTTGTCGAAGGTTGAACCGCGCGTGACTGCGGTGCCCAGCGAAGTTTCCGCTTCAAGCAGTCGCTGCACCAAGGGCACAGGGCGCGGCGTGGTTGTAACCGCGACGCGGGGGTCTTCGCCGATGCGAAGGCCCATCCACAGGTTGTCCCATGTGCGCATCGCCCGGTTGTGTGAGATCGGCCATTTGCCGAGTTCATCGCACCAGGCGTGACTGTGTTGCGGGCCTCGCAAGGATTCTGGCTCAGCCGCCGAATAGAGCCGCGCTTGAGCTCCATTGGGAAACCGCACCCTCTTCAGAGAGGCCTCAAAAATTGGCATTCGATCCGGCGGAGAGCAAGCGAGTATGCCGCTCTCTCCTTCAACCATGACTGCTCGCGCTTCAGCCAGTGAAGTCGCTACAAGAGCGATGCGCGCCTCACTGTGATCTTCGGCGATCATTCGGACCCATTCTGCGCCTGCTCGCGTCTTGCCAAATCCTCTCCCAGCCATAATCAGCCAAGTGCGCCAGCTCCCAGCAGGTGGCAGCTGTGCTTCTCGGGCCTGCATTTGCCAGTGATAGGCAAATTCGTTGCGTTCCACTTGGTTGAGTGCGCCTACGACGCGCTTGATTGTCTTGGGGTCTTCGTTGATCAGCCAATCGAGATCGGCGTTCACGTTTTTCGGCCATCAGGCGAGTTGGCTCGCTGTCGTTCGGCCCTCACTTGGTCGCGCAATGCTTTCACCTTGCGATCGATTGATGTGCGGACTTCAGCGGCACTGACATTGCGCTGCTCTGCATGCGCGCGAGCGGCGTTGTCGCGGTGCGCCGCGAGCAATCGTGTGGCGTTGGCAAAGTCATACTTTGTCGCTTCACCAGCTTGCATATCGCCTTCGCGCAATCTGCGCAGCACCTCCATTTCAAGATGGAGGTAGCCTTCGTAGAGCGCGGCGAGCCATTGGCGGGCAAACTCCGGGTCTTCCCGGCGAGCCTTGTACGCTGTGCTTGAGCTGATGCTGGCTCTTTCTGCTGACTGCTTTACGTTCGAGCTTTCGGCAAGATTGGCCAGAAACAGCTCTCGTTTCTTTTGATTGAACGTGCCTTGCTCGCCTTCTCTATGTGTTTGCGTGCTTGTCATGGCTGTCCTCCCAGACAGTGCGGAAGAAGGCGGCCATCCCAATTCGCGGATACCGCCCTTCCGATGGCATCGAAGCGCTTTTCCCGAATCACATTTTTCCGATGTTGCTCTTTTGTACCTAAAGAGTGTTACAATGTCAAGCAACATCACCAAATAGGTTCAAACAGTCAGAACTTGCAAGCGGAAGGTTGCTGCCCTACTTCGCCGTATTCTCGTGTTCAGGGAGCATAATTGCTTTGGCTTGGCTACGCGCACTTTACGAATGGACGATGGACAAGGCTGCCCACCCGAAAGCTGTCTGGTGGCTGGCCTTCTTCTGCTTCATTGAGGCCAGCTTCTTTCCCATCCCGCCTCATCCACTGCTTGGCTTGATGTGTTTGGCGGAACCTAAGAAAGCCCTGCGATTCTCGCTAATTGCAACCATGGCCTCCGTCGCAGGTGGTTTGTTTGGTTATGCGATTGGCTTTTTCTTCAGAGAGTTGATCGGTGAGCCCCTTCTGGCGCTTATCGGCTTGCTCGACAGTGTACCTGCCGCCGAATGCACTTTCGATCAGTACGGTGCGTATGCAGTCACAATCGCAGCCACGACGCCGGTGCCATTCAAGTTGCTGACCATCACTGCCGGCTTCCTGAGAATGGACCTTCTGCCCTTCTTCTTGGCTAGCTTGGTCGGCCGCGCCTTGATTTTTGTCACGGTAGGCGTGCTGTTTCAGCTCTTTGGTCGACCGATCAAGGCGATAATCGACAAATACCTCGGCACGGTTACGACTCTCTTCGTACTGCTCGTGATTGGAGGCTTTCTGGCCATCACCCAACTGGGTGGGAGCGATAGCGACGGAGGCCCTTGCGCTAACCTTGAGGCGAGCGAGCCGGATTTGACTGCCCAATCGTAGGTGGTTCGCGACAGAGCTGCTTATCACCAATTCGGCTAACGAATAGGTGTCAGGAAATAATCCCAACCGCTTTACCGGCATTCTCAAACATCTGAAGGATAGTTTCGACCTCTTCAGCCGAATGCTCCGCGCAAAGCGAGCAGCGCAAAAGGGTCATACCGGCTGGTGTCGCAGGCGGCCTTGCGAGGTTGACATAGAGGCCCTCTTTTAGGAGCGCCTCCCACATCATAGCGCCGTGTTCGAGATCAGGCATGATCACCGCCACAATCGCGCTCTGTGGCTCATCTGTACCGAGTTGGAAGCCCAGCTGCGTGAGGCCTGCGTGTAGCCGCTTGGAGTTCTCCCAGAGATGCGCGCGTTTGTTCGCGCCGTGCATCAACTTACGAATAGAAGTCGCCGCCGTTGCCACCACACTCGGCGGCAAGCTGGCCGTGAAAACGTATGGCCGACAGACCAACCGCATGATGTCAAATTTGGGGTGATTGGAAACGCAGAAGCCGCCAACCGTGCCAACGCTCTTCGAAAAGGTCCCGATGATGAAATCGACATCATCAATGACGCCCTGCTCCTCAACCACGCCGCGCCCATTCTCGCCGATAAAGCCCATCGAGTGAGCCTCATCCACCAGCACCATAGCGCCGTAACTCTTTGCGATGGCGATCATTTCCTTGAGCGGCGCAACATCGCCCAGCATCGAATAGACACCTTCAAGGATCACGAGCTTTCCAGCATCTTCGGGAATGCGCCGCAATCGTTTCTCCATCGCCTCAATGTCATTGTGACGGAATGGCACGATCTCGGCATTGCCCATCGCGCAGCCGTCATAGATCGAGGCATGGCTGTCGATATCGAGGACGATGTAATCGCCTTTGCCGGCAATAGTCGAAATGATCCCGAGATTGGCCTGGTACCCGGTCGAGAAGACCATTGCATGGTCCATGTCGTAAAACTCTTTGAGCGCATCCTCGCACTCTTTGTGGCCTTGGTAAGTGCCATTGAGGACACGGCTACCAGTCGTCCCTGAACCGAAGTTCGTAAGCGCATCACGACCTGCATCGAGCACATCCGGATCGAACGTCATGCCCATATAGTTATAGGTGCCAAGCAGAATTGTGTCGCGCCCATTGCAAATTGCACGGGTAGGCGAGAGCACCTTTTCCATCACTAGGTTGAAGGGATCCTCAACACCGCTCGCGAGCAGCGTTTCACGCGTCTCAATTATCGGATCAAATTTCGAGAACAGGTCGCCCTTTGGCGCAGTCTTGGTCACAGCGTCGGTCATGGAGGTCTCTGTCAGCTTTCCTGCATTGTGTGCACAGCCTTGATCAACTGGCCAAAAGTTTCAATTTCGGCCTGCTGGTTCATGCTGATGATGATATCAAATTCATCTTCAATCTCAGCTACGAAGTCCATTACGGTTAGGCTGTCAAATTCGAGATCATTTGCAAAAGTTGTCGCGTCGCTGATTTCAACACCCTTCTTGTTGAAAGGTTCAATCAGGGCGCGGATGCGGGTGTCGACTTCGGCTTCGGTCATAAGGAAAATTGCTCTTAAGAAAGGGATTGCGCCATGTAGCCTGCATTTGGACCCGCTGCAAAGAACAGGGCTCCTAGGCTGGCGGATATGTGGTGGTGGACGGTGTGTGAGACAAGCATCTAGTCGGGAAGAAGCTCTTTCACCGCGTTCATGAAGGGCATGATGGAAACTGGCTTGGCAAGGTAACCTGCCGCTCCGGCAGAGCGGATCCGCTCCTCATCCCCTTGTGCAGCGAAGGCGGTAACAGCCAGTACCGGAATGTTTTGGAGCGACGCGTCCTTCTTCGCCTCTGCGATCAAATCTACCCCCGAAACACCTGGCAACTGGATATCCATAATGATCAAATCGGGTGACGACCCCCGCGCTGTGTCCAGGACTGAGTGTCCGTCGGCCACAGGATCAACCTCAAATCCGTTGGCTTTGAGCACGTCGCAGAACAATCTGCGGTTGAGATCGTTGTCCTCGACAACCATTATTCGTTTTGACACACGGCACCATCATTGATCAGAGCTGTTAGTGTATTAGCCCTGCGCATTAGACCAACCCTTGTTAAGAGGCCATCACAATCCCGCTTTCCTCTGACCCTACTGGCGAGAACAACTCCAGCAACGCGGACAACCGTGCCGCGACTCTGGCTCTGGCCGCAATTGGTTGGATGATGCAGGATGAGGATCGGGCGGAGCGATACCTTGCGCTTACCGGCCTTGACCCAGATTCCCTCAGAGCTGGTCTGGACGATCGCCAAGTCTTGGGCTCTGCGCTCGACTTTCTTGCCAATCACGAACCCGATCTGCTGCGCGCAGCTGAAGAGTTAGCTGTAACGCCCGAAGAACTTATCTCTGCCCGAAAGGACCTCTCCTAATGACCCGCCCTCTCATTATCAGCGATTGTGACGAGGTCATCTTGCACATGGTCTCTCCCTTCAAGGACTGGCTTGAGGAGAGTCAGGGTGTCTTGTTTGACCTGTCAGGCGGCGATTTCGGGAAGGCCATGCGTTGGCGCGAGAACGGCGAATTCCTTGATCAAAAGGAGATATGGCAAATGCTGGGCGGGTTTTTTGACACAGAAATGCCCCGTCAGCAGCCGATTAATGGGGCGATTGAAGCGCTCAATGAACTTAGCGAACACGCAGATGTGGTGGTGCTGACGAACCTTGTCGATTTCCGCCGCGATATGCGCGCAGAGCAATTGGCTGCCCATGGTCTCAACGCCCGCGTCTACACGAACCAAGGTCCCAAGGGACCGGCCCTGCGGAACATTCTGGAGGAGTATTCACCCACTCGCGCGATGTTCATCGATGATCTTCCCCAGCATCACCTTTCCGTCAAAGAAGCTGCCCCCCATGTTGTGCGCCTACATTTCTGCGGTGAACCGATGATTTCGTCTGCCATCGATTGCGCGCATAGAGCAGGCCATGCTGACGCTCGGATTGACGTCTGGTCTGAGGCTCTGCCCTGGCTCAAGAACCGTTTGGAGGAGGTTGACGCATGATTATTGAAGCCCGCTTGAATGAACTCGGCATCGTCCTGCCTGAGGCTGCCGCTCCGGTGGCGAGCTACATGCCCGTCGTAGTCCATGGCGGCATGGCGCATGTTTCTGGCCAACTGCCTTTCGTAGACGGGGCGCTTGTTAGCGGTCGGCTGGGAGAGGATGTCGATCTTGAGGCCGGTGTGGCAGCGGCGCGCGCTTGCGGATTGATGATCTTGGCTCAGCTCAAGGCCGCCGGTGTGCTGGAGCAAGTCGAACGAGTGGTGAAGCTTGGCGCTTTTGTCAGCTCGACAGGAGAGTTCACCGACCAACCCAAGGTAGCCAACGGCGCTTCGGACCTGATGTTCGAAGTGTTTGGCGAGAATGGCCGGCACTCACGCGCTGCGGTTGGCGTGCCGGTCTTGCCCCTTGGAGCGGCGGTCGAAGTCGATGCTATAATCGCCCTGTCTGCATGACCCAGCGTCCTGCCCCTGCGTGGCTGACCAAATGGGAGTACGCCCATCGTGGCCTCCATTCACCCGGGGTGCCTGAGAATTCACTGAGCGCGATGAAGGCCGCGATGGCCGCCGGCATGGGTATCGAGTGCGACATTCAGCGCAGCCTAGATCGCGAGCCTATGGTCTTTCACGATTGGGAGCTTGGCCGGCTGACCGATGGCTCTGGTCTGACCGAGGTCTTCTCGGCTGACGAGCTGGCCAAAATGCGACTGCAAGACAGCATGGATCATATCCCCAGTCTGGGAAGTTTGCTCGCTCAGGTCGCGGGCAAAGTGCCTATTCTGATCGAGATCAAATCGCGTCCCGACTACGATGTGGAACGCAGTTGCCTTTGCACAGCAGAGGTGTTGGCGGGATACGATGGCAATCACGCGGTGATGAGCTTCGACCCGCGTGTGGGCCAATGGTTCGCAGCCAATTCACCCGAAACTGCCCGCGGCTTGGTTTGCACCGACACGCTCGACATGGGCTTCTTGAGCGCCTGGCGAGCGCCCGGCGCGCTTGAAGCAGCACAGCCCGATTTTCTCGCGATGGACATTCGTGATCTGCCCAATGCCATCACATCGTCGTGGCGTGAGAATGGACGCCCATTGCTTAGCTGGACGATCCGTTCTGCTGAATTCCGCGATCGCGCCAAGTCAGAAGTCGATGCCATGATATCCGAGGGCGAGGGGCTTGCGTGACCTCACCTGATGGAATTCCTGGTGATCTGACGGTCCGGCTGGCGCCGGCCGTGGGGCACTTCAGAGCTGATGAATGGAATGCGCTGGGCGGAGACCGCAACCCCTTCATTTCACATGAATTTCTGACTGCGTTAGAGGATTCCAACAGTGTGGGCGAGGGTACAGGCTGGGATCCGGCCCCGATCTGCGTAACTGATGCCAACGACCGCTTGCTTGCCGCCATGCCAAGTTATGCAAAAGGTCACAGCCAGGGTGAATATGTTTTTGACCACTCTTGGGCGGATGCGCTCCACAGGGCCGGGCGAAATTACTATCCCAAGCTTCAAATTGCTGCACCGTTCACACCGGCCAATGGTCCGCGCCTGCTCCTGTCAGATCCTGCACTCGCGCCGCACCTTCTCAAAGGCGCGGAAGTCGTTTGCGAGCAAAATGGCCTCTCTAGCGCTCACGCCACCTTCATCGAGCCGGAACAGACCGCGCTCTTTGAGGAAAATGGCTGGTTGATGCGCAGCGATATCCAGTTCCACTGGATCAATCGTGAATACGAAAGCTTTGACTGCTTTCTTGATGCGCTCGCATCGCGCAAGCGGAAGAACTTGCGCAAGGAGCGGGCGGCAGCGCGGGAGGGGTTGATGATCGAGCGGCTAACCGGCGATGACATCAAGCCACACCATTGGGACGCCTTTTGGGTGTTCTACCAAGATACGGGCGCACGAAAATGGGGCACGCCCTACCTTACGCGTGAAGCCTTCGCTCTTCTGGGCGAACGGATGGGGGATCGCATGGTCCTTATCCTTGCGAGTGATAAGGGCGAGCCAATTGCCGGAGCGCTCAACTTCGTTGGCGCGGACGCCATCTATGGCCGATACTGGGGTTGCTCGCGCGACGTGCGCTTCTTGCACTTCGAACTGTGCTACTACCAAGCTATCGACATCGCGATTGAGCGCAAATTGCCGCGAGTCGAGGCAGGGGCTCAAGGAGGGCACAAGCTCGCGCGTGGTTATGAGCCGGTGCAGACATGGTCAGCTCATTATCTGGTTGATCCTGGCTTCCGAGCAGCGGTTGCGGACTTTCTCGATAGAGAGCGCGAAGGCGTCGCGACCGACCAAATCTTTCTGGATGACAGAACGCCTTTCAAGAAGAGCGAATAGAGCTCACGCTGCGTGGCGCTCTTCTGCCAACCAGCGACGCGCGCGGCGCTGGGCTTCGGCGATCTCGCGGGCCGTCATCTCATCTGAAACATCCGCGCGGCACCAGCCGGCTTCCTCGTGACCACGTGACGCGGCAATGTTGAACCACTTATGCGCTTCGACCAGATCGCATTCGACACCGCCGGATCCGGTCGAGTAAGCCACTCCCAAATTGAACAGCGCAGAAGTGTCCCCGCTCGCAGCTTCAGCAAGATAGCCTGCAATCGCGAGATCGACTGTTCCTTCAGCAATGATCGTGGCTTCGTTCGATTTTACCGGTTTGAATTCCATTTCACTTCCCCGTTTACCCCTCGATCCAAGTCCCCCTCTTGGGCCATGTGCGGATCATCCGGCTCCAGACCTCTCGGATCATGGTCAACAATTGGTTAACGCGATGATTAATTTTTTTGGTTTTGCGAGGGTGGAGAGTGTCTGGTTCGGTCTCTGGTAAGCTTTGATTGGCGATTATCGGCACATGTCTCGCAATCTGACTTGCGGCTCAATGATCGCTTGCCTATAGGCGCGGCTGAGCAAGGGCTTGCCTTAGGCAAGTGGGCCAGGGAGACATTCGCGCTCTGGAGTTGGATTGACCAGAGCGAGAGGTTTTTTGGGATTAGAGGACCACATGGCATCTGCTGCTTCTGACGAAATTGAAATTCTCGAAAAGGCGAAAAGCCTGTTCGCTGAGGACTACGTTCCCAGCGATGACGAGGAGTATATGAGCGAGAAGCAACTCGCCTATTTTCAAATGCTTCTTATCGAATGGAAGCGTTCGATCCATGACGCAGCAGGACAGACGCTGCAGTCGCTAGCAGATGGTCCGATCCGCGAAGCAGACCTGAATGACCGCGCATCAAGTGAGACCGATTGGGGAATTGAGCTGCGCACACGCGACCGTCAGCGCAAGCTTGTTTCCAAGATCGATTCCGCGCTGCGCCGGATCGATCAAGGCGAGTATGGCTATTGTGAAGTGACGGGTGATCCGATTGGCCTAAAGCGGCTCATCGCGCGTCCCGTTGCGACTATGACCGTTGAGGCTCAAGAAGCACACGAGCGGCGTGAAAAGGTCTCTCGCGACGATTAGTCCGGCCCCGATCAAAGTCGTTTCTTTAACGCCTGTGCTCAAGCCGTCCCGCAATGGGACGTGAACACGTTTTACTGCCGATTTCGACCAAAGCTTTACAGCTCATTTACCCCGTTCAGCTAGCTAAGCTGTAGACAAAAAGCCGTGCTCTTGTTTTGAAAGCCCGGCCGAATAAGGGTCCAGGAGTATAGATGCAATGACGAGTCTTGAGACAAGAAGCGTGTCCCGCGACAGTCTTTTTCTGCTCGCCAGTGTCCGTGTGGAGCAGAAAAGCGACCAGCATCGTGTGCGAGTGCGCAACCTTTCCGATGGCGGAATGATGGGCGAAGGCCCGGCGCCGGTTGCTCGGGGCAATCGCGTGGAAGTCGAGCTGCGCAATGTCGGCACTGTCATGGGCAGCGTTGCGTGGGTTCAGGACCAGCGCTTTGGTATCGCCTTTGATGAGGAAATTGATTCGCAGCGTGCGCGTAAACCTTCGAACGACGTTGTGGGCGATCCTGCGACACAAGGAACGATGTCCTATGCCCATCGCGCCCCGCCGCCGCCCAAGGACGTGCCGCTGCGCAAGGTCTGAACCTGCCTAGTCGGGTTTTGACACATTCTGATGTTCAAGATGCGCTGACCTGATCGCCGCAAGCTGCTATCAGCATTTCGTGCGGCGAATCTTTGCGATCTTCCTTGCTGTTGTCCTGACCACTGCCTGCGGCTCATCTGCCGATCAGGGGCCGGTCAACGTCGCCATATTTGGCCAATCCACCTCGCTGTTCCAACAGGGCGTGCGCTTGTCGCCGGGGGCGCAGCATGTGCGCGCTGCAACGCATGAAGGCTTGGTTGCGCTCGACCCAAACGGACAGGTCATCCCTGCCATCGCGGAGCGCTGGATCGTCACTGAAGACGGGATGAGCTACATTTTCCGCCTCCGTGATTCCAATTGGCCGGATGGTGAGCCGATCACTGCTGCTGATGTTCGCCGCATCCTGCTCGACCTCATCAATCAGCTCGACGGAACAACTCTCGGCCTCGACCTTGCCAAAGTCACCGACGTCCGAGCGATGACTGGCAGGGTGGTCGAGCTTCGCTTGTCGAGCCCGATGCCTGAATTTTTGCGTCTGCTGGCTCAGCCAGAGCTTAGTTTCTCAATGCGGGGTGGTGGGTCCGGACCGATGATCTTGTCGCGTGATCTCGAGACCGATCTGGCGCGCTTAAGCGCTCTTCCCCCGGAAGCTCGCGGTCTTCCTGCCCGAGAGGATTGGGAGAGCTTAGCGCGCACTCTTACGGTTCGAGGAATGCCGGGTCAGTCCGCTGTGGATGCCTTCGCTGAAGGAGAGGTGGATCTGCTGCTGAACGGCACAATTGCGACCTTCCCGATGGCGCAGTTGGGACCTTTGTCACGCGGTACCGTTCAAGTTGATCCAGCACTCGGGCTGTTTGGCCTCATTTTCCGCAGCGACAGCGGGTTGCTCGCCGATCCGGCCAATCGTGAGGCGCTTTCCATGGCGATTGACCGGAGTGAGCTCATTCAACCTTTCAGCCTGGGGGGATGGAGTGAAACCACATGGATCGTGCCCAACAACCTGTTTGCCGCCGCCCCGTATCCAGCAAATCGCTGGAGCGGCCAGACCATTGAGGAACGCCGCGGCATCGCGCGCCGACGGATTGCACAGTGGCGCGCTGGCCGGGATGATCCCGCCGAATTGCGCGTTGGCTTGCCGCCCGGTCCTGGGAGTGACCTGCTTTTTGAGCAGGTTTCAAGCGCATGGGAAGCGATCGGCGTTACCGCGATCAGGGTTGGAATGAACGAGTCGGCAGAGCTTGAGCTGCGCGACCGGCTGGCACGGTATTCGTCTCCCCGTTGGTTCTTGAATCAACTCAATTGCTCGATTGATGTCGGGCTTTGCTCTGAAGAAGCCGATGAATTGGTCCGCCAATCGCTTACTGAACGTGACCCTGTCGCGAAACAGGCCCTGCTAGCCGAGGCACATGCCCAACTGGTTGAAACAGAGGTGTTTATTCCCTTTGGAGCACCCGTCCGTTGGTCGCTCGTTCGTGGGGCTGTGAATGGCTATCAAGCAAACCCGTGGGGCCTACACCCCTTGTTCCCGCTGTCTGAGCCCACCACATAATGGGGAAAGGAGAGCATTATGAATGGTCGCGATGGCTTCCCCAGCCCATCAAGCAGCGGTCCTATTGATCCTTTGGGAGAGGGTCTGACACGCGGCACGTCTCGCATGGATGACGCTCATTTTGAGCAAGGCCAGTTCGGCGAAGCGCGGGTTATTGGCCTGACGCTTTCCACCGGTAGTGACCCGGCTTCGGTCCGTGCACGCGTCGAAGCGATGGAAATGCTGCTCGAACGCAGCATCCGTGTGCCCGGCACGAATGTCCCGATTGGACTGGATGCGCTCTTGGGCCTTGTCCCGATCCTTGGCGACATTATCACAACCGCCTTGGGCGCCTATATCGTTTGGGAAGCGCGCAATCTGAAGATGTCGAAGTGGCACCTAACCCGTATGGGGGCGAATGTAGCTTTTGATGCGGTCTTGGGCGCGGTACCGCTGGTTGGTGACGCAGCGGACTTTGTGTTCCGCTCAAACACGCGCAACCTGCGGATTATCAAGAAGTACCTCGACAAGCATCACCCCGAAACACGGGTGCTGGAGGGCTGAGGGCCTAACGCTAAGCCTCCAATTCAATGTCCCAATAGAGCCAGTCGCGCCACGTTTCGTGGAGGTAGTTGGGCGGAAATTGCTTACCTTGCTGTTGCAACTGCCAGCTGGTGGGCCGGATCGGCTTCATCTTTACCGGCATATGCGCTTGGCTGGGGGTTCGCCCGCCTTTCTTCATATTGCACGGCGCGCAGGCAGTGACGATGTTCTCCCACGTGGTACGTCCGCCAAGGCGACGCGGAATGACATGATCAAAGGTCAGGCTCTCGGTCGAGCCGCAATATTGGCAAGTGAAGTGGTCGCGCAGAAAGACGTTAAAGCGTGTGAAGGCGGGAAATTCGCTTTGCTTCACATATTGCCTCAGCGCGATCACGCTGGGGATCTTCATGTCGAGCGAAGGTGAGTGCACCTCCCGATCGTAGCTCGCGACAATATCAACCCGGTCTAGGAACACCGCCTTTATCGCGGTCTGCCAAGGCCACAGCGAAAGCGGGTAATAGGATAAAGGGGTGTAGTCAGCGTTCAGCACGAGCGCAGGACAAGACGACAGATTGCGTGTCGGGTCGTCCTCAGCGCTGCGGAAATGCGCCGCCTTTTCGATCAGTTCGGCTTGAAACACTGTATTCTTGTTCCTCCCTGATTGACACGAACATGCCGTGACACAGTTGGGAGTCAAAGGCGTGACACTGTGGCTATCCACAGGGATAGTCTGTGGAGAAGCTGTGATTGGCGCAATAATATGTCCTGTGGCATGGCTCAGGGAATGAGCGCGCACCAATCTCCGCCTCCTCCGGTCGTCACCCGGTTCGCTCCGAGCCCCAATGGACCGTTGCATCTGGGTCATGCCTATTCAGCGATCGTCTCGCACGATCTTGCCCGTGCAAATGGCGGGGAGTTTCTCCTGCGGATAGAGGATATTGATGGACCACGCTCTCGACCGGAAATGGCGGACGAGTTTCGCCGTGACCTCGAATGGCTGGGTCTCGAGTGGATCGAAGTACCCGCGCAGTCGACCAGGCTGGACAGCTATGCGCAGGCTGCTGATGCGCTTCTTGAACTTGGGCTGCTCTATCCATGCAAACTGACCCGCAAAGAGCTCGCGGCATTGCCCAAAAGAGTTGGGGCCGACGGGTTGGTCTATCCTGGATCGAGCAGAGGTCTGTCACAAATCAAATCGCCCAATGACGGTGATCCTTTTGCTCTGCGTCTCGATATCGAGCGCGCGCTTCAGGAGGTCGGCGAGCTTGTTTGGGTTGATTCTGGATTAGGGAGTGTGATCGCAGACCCCAGACTCCAAGGCGACGTGGTGATCGTGCGCAAGGACCTGCCGGCCAGCTATCATCTTGCCGTTACGCTCGATGACGCAGCGGATGGCGTAACGCTCGTTACGCGTGGCGAGGACTTGCTTGAAGCGACCCACATCCATCGCCTTATACAAGGGCTGCTGGGCTTACCGGTGCCTGATTGGCACCACCACAAACTGGTACTTGATGACGATGGCGAGAAGCTCGCCAAGAGGCGCGGCTCACCCGCTCTCGCGGATCGAAGGGATGCCGGAGAAGATGGTCTGATGCTTGCCGAGCAATTGCGCTTGCACAAATTGGAGGTTGGAACTTGAGCGCAAGTGGCCCATTGAACCTCACATGACCTATTTCCTCGCAGCTGTCCTTGTCGTCTTGTGCATTCTTGTTGTCGTTTCGCTTGTGCGAGGCGTCATCGCATTTCTGAAGACAACCAAGATTGACCTTGAAAGCGGTGAAGGTGAGACCGTCACCGAAATGCAAATGATGCAGAACAAGGCGATGTTCTCCCGGATCAAGTATCAAGCGCTTGCTATTGCTGTGGTCGCGGTATTCGCGTTGCTTGCCAGCGGAAGCTAATGGTCAAACTCAACAAGATTTACACCCGTACAGGCGATGACGGGACCACCGGGCTCGTCGACGGCTCTCGTTCGCCAAAGCACTCGGCTCGAATTGCCGCCATCGGTGCGGTTGATGAAGCAAACAGCGCGATTGGGCTTGCGATCTGTGCGATTGAAGATGCGAGCTATTCTGCGATTCTGACGCGCGTCCAGAACGACCTTTTTGATCTTGGCGCTGATCTCGCTACGCCGTGCGATGATGGCGATTGGACCCCTTCCGAAATGGTACTGCGCATGGTGCCGGGCCAAGCGAAGTGGGTTGAGGAGCGGATTGACGCTCTCAATGAAACGCTGGAGCCGCTTACCAGCTTTGTCCTTCCCGGAGGCTGTGAAGGATCAGCCCGCGTGCATGTCGCGCGTGCGACCACTCGTACAGCTGAGAGGAAGATGGCGGCCCTAGGCGATGCGACACCCGTAAACCCTTCAGCGCTTGCCTATATCAACCGCTTGTCCGACCTGTTGTTTGTGCTCGCCCGCGTGCTCAACGGTGGGGGCAAAGCAGATGTGAAGTGGGTTCCCGGAGCCAACCGCTAGCCAATCGCCAGCAAATCTCTGGTCAGCCCATCACATCCCCGCTAGGGACCGCGCTTTGCTGCACTTGCGAAGAGGGAATTTGCCATGCGGAAAGTAGCCGTCATTGGAGCGGGCCAAATGGGCACAGGGATTGCTCAAACGGTCGCTGCTCACGGTATGGAGGTCATGCTCTCGGATATTGACCTAGCCGCAGCTGAAGCGGGCAAGGCCAAGATCGATGCATCCGTTGCAAAGCTGGTCGGGCGTGGAAAAATCGAAGCCGATGCCGCCGACGCGTTGCTCGCCAAGATCACGCCCGTTGCTGACTATGCGCCGATGGAGGCCGCAGACCTGATAATTGAAGCCGCGACCGAGCGTGAGGAGATCAAGAACGCGATCTTCGAAAGCGCCGGTAAAGTGCTCGCTCCGACAGCGATCATGGCGTCAAACACCAGTTCTATTCCGATCACCCGCATGGCGAACCACTCGCCAGACCCAGAGCGCTTTATCGGCCTGCATTTCTTCAATCCGGTTCCCGTCATGGGTCTTATTGAAGTTATTCCCGGCCTCGCTACTGCTGCCGTCACCACCGACCGCGTGACCGCTTTTGCAGAAGGGTTGGGCAAGCAAGTCGTGCTGAGCCAGGACGAACCGGGCTTCGTGGTCAACCGCATCCTTTTGCCGATGATCAATGAGGCCGTCTTTGTGCTCGGCCAATCGACGGCAGGTATCGAGGATATCGACAAGGGTTGCCGCCTTGGCCTCAATCACCCGATGGGACCGCTGCAACTTGCTGATTTTGTCGGGCTGGACACCTGCCTCGACATTATCAAGGTGCTCTACAAGACCACCCGTGACAGCAAATATCGGCCTGCACCACTGCTGGTGAAATATGTCGAGGCGGGTTGGCTGGGTCGTAAGACGGGCCGGGGCTTCTACGATTATACGGGCGAGGCGCCGGTCCCTACGCGCTAGAGATGTTCGGCTGGCTGCCGCAACTGCAGACTATCGTCCGACAGTACGACCGCCAGGTGGTTGCAGAGGCGGCGCCTCTGGCGCAGCTCCACTAGTGACGCGTTGAGAGCCGCTCCCTCCGGCACTACTGCGTGATGGACGCGAACCGACCGTGGAAGGTGCGCTGCTGTTACCGCTCGATTGCGGCGAGAAGTCGGCAAAGTTGCCCTCAATCTGTCCTTCGCCACCCTCACTGTCGCCGGTAAAACCGCGTGCATTGTTCGGTGTTGAGGCTGCAGCTGCTCCCCAATCATCAGCAACGCTTGCGTCATCAGCCCAAGTCGTTGCCACGGGTGCAGCCTGCGGTGCTGGGGATGGTGCTGTTTCAGGCGCGGTCTCGACGACCTGCTCTTCAGCAGAATTGCCCTGAATGGCGGGCACGATGTAATCCATGCTCAACGCGCCCACGACCGCGATTGCGATCACGACACCTGCGAAACCGAGCGCGACTTTTGTATCTGCAAGACCGTTTGCCATGGCTCGCGTGATACCTCAAAGAGAGTTAAAGTTTGGTAGAGAGAGCACTCACTAATCGAGAGTTCGCTTTAATTCATAAAGCATTTCAAGCGCTTCACGTGGGCTGAGTGCATCAAGATCGGCGTCTTTTAGGCGCTGCGCCAGGACCTCCTCGGGCGACGCTTCGGATTCTTCCTTAGGTGCCGCAGCTGCAAACAGCGGCAATTCGCCCAGCCCTGCCGCCAATCCGCCGGTTTCATCGCGCGCTGCTTCCAGCTTTTCGAGCACTTGGCGCGCTCGCTTCACAACAGGCCCTGGTACACCGGCAAGTTTGGCTACGGCGAGACCATAGGAACGATCTGCCGGGCCCTCGGCCAGCTCATGCAACAGCACGAGGTCACCCTTCCATTCGCGCGCACGGACATGATGAAGCGAGAGGGCTTCACAGGTCTCTGCTAGCCTAGCGAGCTCGTGATAGTGGGTTGCAAACAGGCAGCGGCAGGAGATCCGCGAATGGACAGCCTCAACGACGGCCCAAGCTAGTGCGAGCCCATCATAGGTCGATGTCCCGCGGCCCACTTCATCAAGAATGACAAAACTGCGCTCTGTTGCCTGGCTTAAGATCGCGGCGGTCTCGACCATCTCGACCATGAAGGTGGAGCGTCCGCGTGCCAGATTGTCAGAGGCGCCAACGCGGCTGAACAAGCGGTCGACCAATCCGATCTGCGCCGCCTTAGCCGGCACAAAACAGCCAGCCTGCGCCATCAGCACGATCAAGGCATTTTGTCGCAGAAAGGTCGACTTACCGCCCATATTTGGGCCGCCTATGAGCCAAAGTCGATCGCGCGGGGAGAGCGCGCAATCATTGGCAACAAAGCGGTCTCCGGCCTTGGTAAGGGCGGCCTCCACAACCGGGTGGCGTCCATCTGTAATGGTCAGCCCCACTTCTTCGGAGACTTCCGGGCAGGCCCAATCGCCTTCGCTTGCGCGTTCAGCATTGCCTGCAGACACATCGATGCGAGCAAGCGCGCCAGCAGTGGTCGCAATTGCTTCCCTCACAGAGTGGACCGCTTCAACCAGTTCTTCGAAGTGTGCCTCTTCAGCTGCGAGCGCCCTTCCACCGGCCTCGGAAATGCGCGAAGCTTCTTCGTGAAGGTGCAGCGAGTTGAAGCGCACCGCGCCTTTCATCGTCTGGCGATGAGTAAAGCCGCTGTCCGGTGCCATTAACGCATCACCATGACGACTTGGCACTTCGATAAAGTAGCCGAGCACGCCGTTATGCTTGATCTTGAGCGTGGCGATGCCGGTCTCATCCCGGTAGCGGGCTTCCATCGTCGCAATCGCTCTACGGGCATTGCCAGACACTTCGCGCAGTTCGTCAAGAGAGGCGTCGTAGCCTTCAGCGATAAAACCACCATTGGCGCGCTCAGTGGGGGGCGAGGCGACCAAGGCACGTGAGAGGAGACCGGTAAGCTCACCATGCCCGGTTAGGTTTGGAAGCAACTGGTCCAGCAAAGGCGGTCGATCCGTTTCGCGCACGAGCCAGTCATAAATCCGCCATGCCTCATTCAGGCCATCGCGGATTTGCCCAAGATCGCGTGGCGATCCGCGTCCTGCGACCACTCTGCCAAGAGCTCGGCCAATATCTGGTAACGCGCGCAAAGCGTCTCGCAGATTGGCTCGCTCAATCGGTCGATCCCGCCAGAATCGTACGAGAGCCAGCCGCGCCTCAATATCAACGGCGTCGAGTAGCGGTGCGGAGAGATCCTCAGCGAGGAGTCTTGAGCCTGCCCCAGTGGAACAGCGATCAACTGCAGCGATGAGACTTCCCGAACGCTGGCCCGACTGGCTCTCGAGAATCTCCAGGCTCGCCCGCGTCGCCTCATCCATGACCATGCCTTTTGCGCTCGCACGCTGAGTAGGCGGCAAGAGCAGCGGCAATGACCCGCGCCCGACATGGTCGAGATAAGCGATCAGACCGCCCGCCGCCGCGAGCATTGGGCGGGAGAATTCCCCGAACCCGTCCAGTGTTGAGACGCCGTGGATGCTCTTGAGCCGCTCTGCACCGTGGTCGCTGGCAAAGGCACTGGCAGCATGCTCGCTGGCTTCGTCTGGCGCGTGGGCAAAGCCTTCTGGAACCACCACCTCGGTCGCGCCCAAACGCGCGAGTTCGGCGCGGAGCATGCCGGGCACACATTCGCTGAGTTCCATGGTGCCGGTAGAGATATCGCACGCTGCGATGCCGATGGTTCCGCGGACTTCTACCAGAGCGACTAGCAGGTTCGATTGACGCGGATTGAGGAGGGCTTCCTCGGTCAAAGTCCCCGCTGTGACAAAGCGTACAATGTCACGCGCGACTAGGACTTTCGAGACCGGCTTTCCTTCACGTTTGGCGCGGGCCTTTGCTTCCTCAGGGGTTTCGATTTGTTCAGCAATCGCTACGCGCTGACCGGCTTTGATTAGCCGTGCGAGATAGCCCTCTGCTGAATGGACCGGCACTCCGCACATGGCCACCGGTTGACCATCATGCTCTCCGCGAGAGGTCAGCGCGATGTCGAGAATGTTCGCCGCGATTTTAGCATCGTCGAAGAACAGCTCAAAGAAATCGCCCATGCGGTAGAACAGCAAGCAGCCATCAGCCTCGCGCTTAAGCGCAAGATATTGCTCCATCATCGGAGTGGGTTTGCCCGAAGCATTGCCTGCCATGAAACGGACCTAGCGAGAGCGAGGGCGATTCGGGAGTCGAGCGCCGGACTTATCCAGCGCAGGCTGATGACTGGTCCAATTCGACCCACTCGCCTCTATCATCTGCAGCGCAGCCGGGCTAAGCCGCTCGCATGACTAAATCAGGTGGGTTCTAAAGGGGTTCAGGCATGGCAGAGGATACCAAGGGCGGCTTCACCAGCCGCGAAGCGCTGTTCTATCACGAGACGATCCGTCCCGGTAAGTTGGAGATCGTCGCGACCAAGCCGATGACGTCCCAGCGTGATCTGAGCCTAGCCTATTCTCCTGGTGTTGCTGTGCCGGTCGAAGCTATCGCAGCAGACCCTTCGCTGGCAGCGCGCTACACCGCGAAAGCCAACCTGGTGGCGGTGATCTCAAACGGTTCGGCGATCCTTGGTCTTGGCAATTTGGGAGCGTTGGCCTCAAAGCCGGTGATGGAGGGCAAGGCGGTCCTGTTCAAACGCTTCGCTGACGTCGACTCGATCGATATCGAGCTCGCCACTGAGGACCCCGAAGCCTTCATCGAAGCGGTTGCGCTGATGGAACCCAGCTTTGGCGGGATCAATCTTGAGGACATTAAGGCGCCTGAGTGCTTCATAATCGAAGCGGCTCTGCGCGAGCGGATGAACATTCCGGTCATGCATGATGATCAACATGGCACCGCGATCATCACTGCCGCTGGCCTGCTCAATGCGTGTTTCCTGACGGACCGCAAGATAGAGGATGTGAAGGTTGTCGTGAACGGCGCGGGTGCGGCGGCTATTGCTTGCACGGCGCTGATCAAGGCGATGGGCGTGCGACATGACAATGTGATCATGTGCGACCGCTCCGGACCGATTACTCCGGGCCGCGACAAAGTCGACCAGTGGAAGAGTGCCCACGCGGTCAAGACCGATGCAAGCAATCTGGAAGAGGCGCTCAATGGCGCGGACATCTTCCTTGGCCTTTCAGCCGCGGGTGCGCTCAAGCCCGAATGGGTTGAGAAGATGGCGGACAAGCCGATCATCTTTGCTATGGCCAACCCGGTTCCCGAGATCATGCCGGACGAAGCCAAGAAGGTGCGTCCCGACGCGATCATCGCGACCGGACGCAGCGATTTTCCGAACCAGGTCAACAACGTGCTGGGCTTTCCCTTCATCTTCCGCGGCGCTCTGGATGTGCAGGCGACGACCATCAACGAAGAGATGAAAGTGGCCGCTGCCACTGCGATCGCGGAGCTAGCCCGCGACCGTGTGCCGGAGGAAGTGGCGAGCGCCTATGGCAAGAACCAGAAGTTTGGAACCGACTACATCATCCCCGCGCCATTTGATCCGCGTCTGATTGAAGTTGTGTCGTCAGCCGTAGCCAAAGCGGCTATGGATTCAGGCGTGGCTCAGGCTGAGATTGCGGACTTTGATGAGTACCGCCACGCTCTCAAGTCGCGCCTTAATCCGACCACTTCGGTGCTTACAGGGGTCTATAACGAGGCCAAGTCCAACCCCAAGCGGATGGTCTTTGCCGAAGCGGAAGAGGAAGTGGTGCTGCGCGCTGCGATCCAGTTCCGCGACTTTGGTTATGGTACGCCGATTCTCGTGGGTCGGACCAAGGCAGTGCAAGACAAGCTGCACCAGCTCTCGGTCAGCGATCCCGGCAGTTTTGAGATCCAAAACTCTGCCGATTCAAAGCACGTCCCTCAGATGGTCGACTACCTCTACAAGCGTCTCCAACGGCGCGGCTACACAGAGCGCGATGTGCGCCGGATGGTCAATCAGGAGCGTAACGTCTTTGCCGCCTTGCTGGTTGCGCTGGGCCATGGCGACGGACTGATTTCAGGCCTGACCCGGACCTATGCCCAGACCATGCGCGAGGTGAACTTGGTTCTGGACAAGAAGAAGGACGCGCTTCCTTTCGGCATCCATATGATGATCGGAAAGAACCACACCACCTTCTTGGCAGACACCACGATCAATGAGCGCCCCTCGTCAGAGGAGCTTGCCTATATCGCCAAGGAAACTGCAGCGGTTGCCCGCCGAATGGGGCATGAACCGCGCGTCGCGTTCCTGTCCTATTCGACCTTTGGCAACCCTTCAGGTCAGTGGCTGAGCAACATCCGCGATGCGGTGTCTATCCTTGACCGGGAAGGCTGCGATTTCGAATATGAGGGCGAGATGGCGCCCGATGCCGCGCTCAACGAAAAGGTCATGGGGCTGTATCCGTTCAGCCGTCTCTCGGGTCCGGCAAACGTGTTGATCATGCCAGGTCTGCAATCCGCGAACCTTTCGGCAAAACTCCTGCGCGAATTGGGCGCGAACACGACCGTGGGCCCAATGCTTCTAGGTATGGAGAAGCCGGTGCAGATCGCTCCGATGACAGCGATCGCGCCCGATGTGCTGACGCTGGCGGTTTTGGCGAGTGCTGGTGTGGTTGGCTAAGCTTTCCCGCGTAGCCAGCGCCAATGCTCAAGGATGATTGCCCCATCGCTGTCTCTGTAGGGCAGAAGGTTGAGCACGCCCGAGGCAATTGAGACTGCGATCAGCACTTGGATCAGGCTTTCGATCCAATCTCGCCACCATTTCGCCCGAAGCCGGGCCTTTCCCCGTTCTATAGTTCGCTCCAGAACCTCTTGCGTGGGGAGTGGAACTGGCGATCCCATGGAGCGCGGCTCGCCTTCTTCATAGGCCACAATTGCGGGCTCAAGGGAAGTCACTGGCGATATGGGCTGGGTAGGGGGTGCAGTCACGATCAGCGCCAGGATGAGCAGCCCGGCGCACACCAAATTCCATACCGGCCCCGCCGCAGCGATTGCGATCTCGTCTCGGCGCGTCCCGCAATCATCGGGGAAATTGTAGCTTACGAAGCCTGCAATATCTCCGCCTCGCCTCTCCCGCATGATCAAAAACTTCCGTGTCGGCGGCGCATAGGCAAAGGGAAGCACCGCGATCATGTTGATCCGCGCCCCGCGGCGACGAGCGACCACTGCGTGACCGATCTCGTGGACGAAGGTAGCCACAAAAGTCATCGCGCCGATAACGAGGAAGGCAATGAAGCCATTGTCGATAGCCTCGGTCGACACCGCCGAAATGAAGACCGCGATGGCCGCGATCCAGAACATGGCCTTTGTGGCTAGCTCAGCTGCTCTATGCTTCCAGTTGCTTTGCTGAGCCATGTAAACTGCGACCCTTGCCCCTCAGTCCTTGCGACGAAACCGGAAGTACCAGACCTCGTGCCCGAACACTGTCCGGGCCTTTTGCTCATAGCGGGTTTCGCACCAGCCTGAGGGGCGGTTCTGCCAGCTTTTGGGGGCTTCAACGACCCATTCGAATTCATCGGTAAAACGCTGCATGACCATCAGAGCGTGGCGGACATAAATCGGGTGATCGGTGCCAAAGCGGAACTCACCACCCGGTTTCAATTTGTCCGCGATAAGCTGGACCGGCCCGTCATTCATCATCCGCCGCTTGGCATGCTTGTTCTTGGGCCAGGGGTCCGGGTGGAGCAGATACACCATCAGCAGCGCATCATCAGGAATGCGCTGAAGCACCTCGATTGCATCACCATGATAGATGCGCACATTGGAGAGTTTTTGCTCTTCCAAATGGGACAGCGCCTGCGCCACCCCGTTTAAGAAGGGCTCCGCACCGATCAAACCATGATTGGGCAGCAGATCTGCGCGATAGGCGAGATGCTCTCCGCCGCCAAAGCCGATCTCAAAATGCAGCGGGCAGTCTTCGCCGAACAGCGCCTCTGCTGTCACTGGCCCCTCTGCTGGCACTGCAATTTGCGGCAGCAGATTGTCGACCAAATCCTGCTGCTTGGCGCGCAAGGGTTTGCCGACGCTGCGGCCATAAAGCCGGCTGAGAGTGGTGGGGTCGCCTTCTTTGAATGCACTCATGGGAAGGCGCGCTAAGCCGACCGGGCGGGGCTTGTCCAGCCCTCAAGTGGGTGCAAACCGGATAAGCGGGTTGAGGGAGGGGGCAGTGTTCCTATATCGCGCTGCGATGATGGATCAGCTTTCCGAGTTTTTTTACGCCCAGCCTGATTGGCTTCAGACGATAACGGCCTTGGCCATGCTAGCGGTCGCGGCGCTGGGGGTGAATTATGTGCTCAAGCACGTTATCCTGCGGATCGCCGCTCCCTCTCTCGATCGATCAACCAAGACGATTGATAAAGCGGCTTCCTGGCTGGCGACCGCTGCGCCATTGTTGGTCGTTTCTCGCGGGATCGCTGTCGTACCCCACCTGCCCGAATCGGTGGCTACCGTAATTGGTAACACCGCTCAGGCGTTGGTCGTCATGTCGGTGGCGATGGCGATTGTTAAGGCGCTGACCTACGCCAATGAGCTGTATGAGCGGCTACCCCGGTCGAAGAACCGCCCGATCAAGGGCTTCGTCCAAGTGATAAAAATTGTCGTGCTGTGCGGCGCTGCGATCATCTTGATCTCCGTTCTGATCGACGAATCTCCATTGCTCCTTTTGTCTGGTCTGGGCGCTGTCACCGCCGTCTTGTTGCTGGTCTTTAAGGACACTATCCTAAGCCTCGTCGCGTCGGTCCAACTGACCACTAATGACATGCTGCGCGTAGGCGACTGGATCACAATGCCCAGTATGGATGCTGACGGTGATGTGGTCGATATTTCCCTCCACACGGTGAAGGTGCAGAATTTCGACAAGACTATCACTACGATTCCAACGCACCGTCTGGTTTCTGACGCCTATCAGAACTGGCGTGGGATGGCAGAGAGTGGTGGGCGCCGCATCAAGCGCAGCATTGTCCTCGACCAGAATACGATCCGCTTCCTCGGCGATGACGAAGTGGTCGATCTCAAAAAGTTCAAGATGCTCAAGCCCTATCTTGCTGCCAAGCGTGAGGAGATAGCAGAGTGGAACGCCAAGGAACTCGAAGGTGAGGACGCGCCCGTTAATGCGCGCAGGCTGACCAATATCGGCACATTCCGTGCCTATATTCAGGCCTATCTGCACTGGCATCCACGCATCAATGACGGCTTCACGCTGCTGGTGCGTCAGCTCCCGCCGGGACCGCAGGGCCTGCCGATTGAGATTTACTGCTTCACCGATACGACCGGCTGGGAAGTCTATGAAGGCATCCAGGCGGACATCTTCGACCACCTGCTCGCCATCGCGCCTGAGTTTCATCTCAAGCTATTCCAAGAGCCATCAGGAAGCGACTTCGCAGCTGTGATTAGCGCTTCCAGCGAAGAGTAGGGGACAAAGAAAAACGCCCAGTGACTTTGAAGCCACCGAGCGTTTTACATTTTCGGGTAGTCGAAGTTTAAGCGGCTTCGGCTTCGTCTTGCGGATCGCGCAGCACATAGCCGCGGCCCCAAACGGTTTCGATGTAGTTCTCACCACCGCAAGCATGGCTCAATTTCTTGCGCAGCTTGCAGATGAAGACGTCGATGATCTTCAGCTCGGGCTCGTCCATGCCGCCATAAAGGTGGTTGAGGAACATTTCTTTGGTCAGCGTCGTGCCTTTACGCAGGCTCAGCAGCTCCAGCATTGCATATTCCTTGCCGGTCAGGTGGACGCGGGCGCTGTCGACTTCGACGGTTTTGGCATCGAGGTTCACAGCGAGCTTGCCGGTGCGGATGATCGACTGGCTGTGGCCCTTCGAACGACGCACAACAGCGTGAATACGAGCGACCAACTCTTCACGGTGGAATGGCTTGGTCACATAATCGTCCGCGCCAAAGCCGAACGAGCGAATTTTGCTGTCCATTTCGGCGATGCCCGAAAGGATCAGGACCGGCGTCTGCACCTTGGCAACGCGCAGCTTCTTGAGCACATCATAACCGTGCATATCCGGCAGGTTAAGATCGAGCAGGATGATGTCATAATCATACAGCTTACCCAGATCGAGGCCTTCCTCGCCCAGGTCGGTAGAATAGACATTAAAGCCTTCAGTCGTCAGCATCAGCTCGATAGCTTTTGCCGTTGTTGGCTCGTCTTCGATCAACAGAACTCGCATTATCGGTCCCCTAATTGCCCCTAGTGGCGGACATAATGTGCTCGGTAACTCCTCGATAAGAGGTGTTGCCATGTATTAACCACGCAAGGTCTGAACGGAAAAGGTTAACGTCACGTAAATGGATTGGTCGGAAAATATGTGAGTCTTTTGAGTCACAGGTGGTTTTCGGAGGGGCGTTGGGGTTCGGCGGCTCAAGATTGCTTAGCAGCAGAGGGTGCGCCTGCGCTATTTCGGTAGTGGCAAGCTGTTGTGCTTGTTTAACAAATCACAAATTTTCGAGCTTCTTAGCCCGGCGCCGTTGCGCGCTCGACCCGATCCCGATGGCTTCGCGATATTTGGCCACTGTACGTCGCGCCAAATCGAACCCTTCTTCGTTGAGCATGTCAGCCAGTTTCTGATCAGACAGCACCTTCTTTGCGTCTTCGGCGTCCGTTAAAGCCTTAATGCGGGCCTTGATCGCTTCAGAAGAGGCGCCTTCGCCATCTGATGAGGCGACTCCGCTCGAGAAGAAGTACTTGAGCTCAAACGTTCCGCGCTCGCACCAAAGATATTTGTTGCTCGTCACCCGACTGACCGTGCTTTCATGCATATCGATCTGTTCGGCCACTTCGCGTAATGTGAGCGGGCGCAATTCGGAAACTCCACGCCGGAAAAACCCGTCTTGCTGCTTAACGATCTCCGATGCAGTCTTAAGAATGGTCTTCTGCCGCTGGTCGAGTGCACGGATCAACCAATGCGCATCGGCTAGCTTTTCCTTGAGCCAGCCTTGCGTTTCAGCATCAGCCGCTTGCCCTCCAGCGCTGTCGTTGAGCTCCACATAATAGCTACGATTGACCACCAGACGTGGGAGCGTGTCTTCGTTGAGCTTGATGTCCCAGCCCCCGCTATCCGTCGCGGTAAGCAAGACATCGGGCACGACTGCGCTTGCATCGGAAGGCGCAAAAGTGAGACCGGGCTTGGGATCGAACTGCCGCAGCTCTTTCAGCATGTCGGCAAAGTCTTCGTCATCGACCCCGCACAAGCGTTTGAGCCGCGCTACTTCGCCTTTTGCCACCAGTTCGAGATTGTCGATCAACGCTGCCATACAAGGATCAAGCCGATCCGCCTCGCGCGCTTGAAGGCGCAAGCACTCTGCGAGGTTGCGCGCACCCACACCGGTGGGATCGCACATCTGGATCACTTCAAGCGCGTCTTCGACATCCTCCACGCTTACTCCCAAATCGAAGGCAAGGTCGCGCAAGTCTGTGGTGAGGTAGCCCGCATCATCGATCCGGCCCGCTATGTGCTGCGCGATGAAGGCCTCTTTGTCATTGCAGGCCAGCGCTCCGATTTGCGCTTCGAGATGTTCATGGAGCGAGAGCTCTGCGGCACGGCTGGCTTCTATGTCTGGCAGATCATCGAAGCCGCTCACACCTCCAGAAGCGCCCCACTCGCTGTCATTCGGAGAGCCTGTCGATGCCGTCGTCGTCGCCCCGTCACCTGTATCGCGGTCACGATCCAATGCGCCTGCGTCCAGATCGAGCGGTGCTTCATGCTCCCCTTGCGCTTGTCCGATCAGTTGATCAGCTGTGAACTCCTCTCGCGGAATGTCATCGGGTTCGCTTGCGGGCCCGGTATCTTCTCGCGAGACCGCTCCTGCTTCGAGCAGAGGGTTGGTCTCAAGCGCATCCGATATAAAAGTCTCAATCTCAAGATTGGAGGCGGCCAGCAGCTTGATCGCTTGTTGCAGCTGCGGCGTCATCACCAGCTGCTGCGATTGGCGAAGGTCTAGGCGGGGACCAAGGGCCATGGGGCGGGCTTAGAGCGTAAAGCTCTCGCCAAGGTAAAGCCGTTTGACGTTTTCGTCTTCGACCAAATCCTGCGGCGTACCGGCAAACAGAACCTGCCCGCCATATATGATGCAAGCGCGGTCGACGATATCGAGCGTCTCGCGAACATTGTGGTCGGTGATCAGCACGCCGATCCCGCGCCCCTTCAGGTCCTTCACAAGATCGCGAATATCGCTGATTGAGAGTGGGTCGATGCCGGCAAAGGGTTCGTCCAGCAGCATGATCGAAGGTTTGGCCGCAAGCGCGCGCGCAATCTCACAACGGCGACGCTCACCGCCGGACAGCGCCATGGCGGGGCTTTCACGCAGGCGAGTGAGGCCGAATTCACCGAGCAAACGTTCCAGCTCATCCTTGCGAGTGGACGCGTCCGGCTCGACCATTTCGAGCACGCAATTGATGTTCTGCTCAACCGTCATGCCACGGAAGATGCTGGTTTCCTGGGGAAGATAACCAAGGCCAAGGATCGCTCGCCTGTACATGGGCAGGTTGGTGACATCCTCTCCGTCCATCAGGATGCGGCCTGAGTCAGGCTTCACCAGCCCCATGATCGAATAGAAGCAGGTCGTCTTACCCGCGCCGTTGGGACCAAGCAGGCCGAGCACTTCGCCCTTACCAACGGTTAGCGAAATGTCTGTGAGGACCGCGCGCTTGTCATAGCTTTTGGCGATTGAGATGACTTCGAGCCCACCATCTGGCAACGGAGCGGTCGCGTCAGCAGGGGCTGGGCCCGTATCCGTTTCAGTCAGGCCCGTGGCCTCTTCTAGAGTGTGTGTTTCGCTCATCTTGCATATCACTTAGCATTGTCGCGCAGGCAGGGAAGGGCTGGATGGCCCATTTTGGCAAGATTTTTGCTTATCAGGTGGAAGCTGAACCTGCGCTACATACCAGCACGCAGAAAAAATGATCGAATCCGAGAGGCTTGCACTGCCTCTCTTGCAAATGGCGCAAGTGAATTCACGCTTTGGTTACTGAGCTTGCAACACGCGGCCCTTTTTGGAATACTCATCGGCGGTCGACAAGTTGGCAAACCGTTGGGGAGCGGACCTATGAACGAGCTATCGCAACAGCAAACGAGTGAAAGCGGCGTCGATACGCAAGCGCGCGATTGGCGCAAGGCGATGAGCGATCACGTTGCCTATGCTTTGCTCGTCTACACCGGCCTGCAAATCTTCATGACAGTCAAAGCTTTGAGCGACGGCATGACGTCGATTTTCCCCTACTTCGCTCTGGTTGTGCTTGTCGCAGCGATCATCCCGGCCTGTCGCTGGTACGAAAAGCGCTGGACGCTGATGAGCGACGAAGATGCCCATGACGCAGGTTACGCCGCTGCTTTCCGCCGCGACATAATGGGTCTTTGGGCACTCGCCATCTTGCTCCCAATCGCCCTCACAGGCTTCTTCAAGATTATTTTTTAACGCCGCGCGGTTTCTAGGCTTGCGCTCTTTCGATAGCCTCGAGCACGATCTGGCGTGCATCGGCGCGGTCGCCCCACTTACCAATGCGCACCCACTTCTCGGCTTCGAGATCCTTATAGTGGGTGAAGAAGTGCTCAATCTGCTGCATGATGATTGAGGGCAGGTCCTTGGTCTCACCCACATCAGAATAATACGGGAAGGTCGTGTCAACCGGCACGCATATGAGCTTCTCATCACCGCCATGCTCGTCTTCAAGGTTGAGTACGCCGATCGGACGCGACTTCACCACACAGCCTGGGATAAAGGGCGATCGCGCAATCACCAGCGCATCGAGTGGGTCTCCGTCAGGCGACAAAGTGTGCGGGACAAAGCCGTAGTTGGCGGGATAGCGCATAGGCGTGTGGAGAATCCGATCCACAAAAAGCGCGCCGCTATCCTTGTCGAACTCATACTTCACGGGCTCGCCCCCGGTGGGGACCTCGATGATGACGTTGAGGCTGTCGGGTGGATTATCGCCGGTTGGGATCTTGTCGATGCGCATTTCAATCTCATTTCTGTGCCGGCCCGTCTCCCCCTTCCAGCCACCCGATTGAGGGTGTCTGACGGTTCATCGGGTGGCTGGGAGGGGGAGTCGGGCTGGACCGCCCCAGCTGCTAGGCTGGATTAGCAATCGCGCCGATAGCCTGCTCTTGATATTGCGGCAAGTTCGACCTTCGCCTAACTGCGCCTGATGGGTAAGAACACACCAAAGGCCATTCGTGGCACGCAAGACATTTTTGGCCCCGATGCTGAAGCATTCGCGCATGTCGTTGAAGCCTTTGAGCGCGTGCGAAAGCTCTACCGTTTTCGCCGGGTGGAAATGCCGGTGTTTGAAAAGACCGAGGTGTTCAGCCGCGCGATCGGAGAAACCACCGATGTGGTCTCGAAAGAGATGTATTCGTTCGAGGATCGCGGCGGCGATTCGCTCACTTTGCGGCCCGAGTTCACTGCGGGAATCGCGCGTGCTTTCCTGATCAATGGCTGGCAGCAACATGCACCGTTGAAAGTTGCGACGCACGGACCACTGTTCCGCTATGAACGCCCGCAGAAGGGCCGCTATCGCCAGTTCCACCAGATCGATGCTGAGATAATTGGTGCCGCTGAGCCGCAGGCCGATGTCGAACTGCTCGCAATGGCGGATCAGCTGCTGAAGGAGCTGGGCATTGAGGGCGTGACCTTGCACCTCAACACTCTGGGCGATGCGGAAAGTCGCGGTGCCTGGCGGGCTGGGCTGATCGAATATTTTGGCGCGGTGAAGGGGGAACTTTCCGAAGACTCGCAGGAACGGCTCGAGAAGAACCCGCTGCGCATCCTCGACAGCAAAGACACTCGCGACCGGGCTTTCGTAGCCGATGCACCCAAGATTGATGCGTTCCTGTCCGAAGAGGCGCTGGCCTTCTTTGAGAGCGTCACCAGTGGGCTGGATGCTGCGGGGGTCGTATGGAAGCGCGCCGAAAGCCTCGTGCGCGGCCTCGACTATTACCGCCACACCGCTTTCGAGTTTATTCCCGACGAAGGCTCCGCGGCCGCCGACACGCTGGGCGCGCAGAGCACCGTGCTGGGCGGAGGCCGCTATGACGGGCTGATGGAAAGCTTGGGCGGAGCGCCCACGCCCGCGGTCGGCTGGGCCGCCGGGATTGAGCGGTTGGCGATGTTGGTTGGGGAGAGGGAAGATCCAAAGGCTGATGCCATCGTCGTTCTTGAGGATGATGATAGGCTTCTTGAAGCCGTCAGCACCGTTTCTCGCTTGAGAAAGGCCGGGTTTTCTTCTGAACTTTTCGCTAGCGGTTCTCCAAGAAAGCGCTTCGACAAGGCGAAGAAATTGCCGTCGCATTCGTTGGTGTCTTTCACGGTCACTGATGGACAGTCCCCTATGCGTATCATGGGCGACGGAGGAGAGCGGCACACTAGCGTGGAGGATTTTCTTCTTCGCGAGAGTTAGCACCTCGTCATCCCCGCGACGGCGGGGATCCAGCTGCCTTTGTGGCAGCGTTCGAATAAAGCTGGATTCCCGCCTTCGCGGGAATGACGTAGAGAGAAGCCCAAGATGCAAATCCCCCCCGAACGCCTTGACCAGATCGCCAACCGCTTCGCTGAGCTCGAAGCGCGGATGGCTTCAGGTACGTTGGAGGGCGATGCGTTTGTCCAGGCGAGTCGCGACTATGCGGAGCTTGAACCTGTCGCGAAGATCGCGGCTGAGGTGAAAGGTCTGCGCGAAGAGATTGGCGGCCTCGAAGAGATGCTCGCTGATCCTGAAATGAAGGCGATGGCGGAAGAGGAACTCTCTGAGATCCGATCCAAATTGCCTGATCTGGAACACTCGCTCGCGGTGGCGCTCCTCCCGCGCGACAAGGCCGACAGCAAGCCTGCCATGCTCGAAATCCGCGCCGGGACGGGCGGCGACGAAGCCGCTCTTTTCGCAGGTGACCTCTACCGCATGTACGAGAAATTTGCGGGCGAGCAGGGCTGGAAAGTTGAGCCGGTCAGCATGAGCGCCTCAGAAGTCGGGGGCTTCAAGGAAGTCGTTGCCAACATCACCGGCTCTGGCGTTTTCGCCAAGCTCAAATTCGAAAGCGGCGTCCACCGCGTCCAACGCGTTCCTGTGACCGAAAGCGGAGGGCGCATTCACACCTCTGCAGCCACCGTGGCCGTGCTGCCCGAACCGGACGAGGTCGACGTGCAGATCGACCCCGGCGACCTCAAGATCGATACTTACCGCGCTTCGGGAGCAGGCGGACAGCACGTCAACACCACCGATTCAGCGATCCGCATCACACATGAGCCGACCGGGCTTGTCGTGACCTGTCAGGATGGGCGCAGCCAGCACAAGAACCGCGAGAAAGCGATGCAGGTGCTGCGCGCGCGTCTCTACGAGAAGATGCGCGACGAAACCCAAGGGGCAGAGGCCGAAGCGCGCAAGGCCATGGTCGGTTCGGGCGACCGATCCGAACGCATCCGTACTTACAACTTCCCCCAAGGGCGCGTCACCGACCACCGCATCGGACTGACCCTACACAAGCTTGAAGAAGTGCTCGCAGGCTCGGGACTGCTTGAGCTTGTCGATGCTCTGATCGCGGAGGATGAAGGCAAGCGGCTGGCGGCTCTGTCCGAGTGACCACCGTCGCACAAGCCATCCGTGACGCTACACGGCAACTTACGGGGACGAGCGATACAGCGCGTCTCGATGCTGAGCTGCTGATGGCGCATGCCTTGGGGGTCACCCGCTCGGAAATGCTCGTCCGGTTGATGGACGAGATAGCCGTGCCAGGGTTTTTCGCTCTGATCGGCCGGCGCTCCAAGCACGAACCCGTCGCCTACATTACCGGCGTTCAGGAATTCTACGGACGCGAGTTCAGTGTCACACCCGACGTTTTGATCCCGCGACCCGATAGCGAAATCCTGATCGAGACCGCGCTCGAATTCTGCAAAGAGGGCTTCAGCGTTCTTGACCTTGGCACGGGTTCAGGCGCTTTGCTGCTGACTTTGCTGGAGGAGTATCCCGCACTCAAAATGGGGGTGGGCATCGACAACAGCCTAGCCGCATTGGAAGTCGCGAAGCAAAACGCTCAAAAGTTCGGCTGCGAACGGGCGGCTTTCCAACTCTTCGACTGGCGAACAGGTCGCCAGGGGCTGGGATATGCCCTCGACTCATTCGAGATCTACATTTGCAACCCGCCCTATGTCGAAACCACAGCGCAGTTGGATCAGCAAGTTGTCAGCTATGAGCCCCACTCGGCCCTGTTCGCAGGGGAGGATGGCCTAGATGATTATCGTGTTCTCATCCCGGAGCTGATCAAGGCAACGGGGACGGGCAACGGGATCACCTCAATCCTCGAAATTGGAGCGACTCAAGCTGGCGATGTTAAGTGGCTTGCAGAAAAAGCAGGCTTCGACGTTGAATTGCGAAAAGACCTTGCCGGACGGCCACGTTGCTTGGTCCTCCGGTGACGAAATGTTAGTCAGGGCTTGGCAAAAGCATTGTGGCTCGCTACCCCCGAATCAGCTCATTGATTTGCAAAGAGGGCAAATTAGCTGAGCCAAGCTCCACTCACAGTCAGACGGCCAAGAGGGCACCCTCCCAGGTTAAACACAGTCAGGCAAAGCGGAGCGCGCGCCAACGTGGGCGCAAAACCGAAAGGTCTTTAGGCCAAAGACAGGTCCAATAGGATGCGTCGCGGTCGCTTAAGGGATGGATATCCTTGAATAACAATCGTAACAATCGTCGTCGCGGTCGCGGCAATCGCAACAATCAGGGCGGTTCAAACAACCAGAACCGGATTGATAGCCGCGCGCGGGGCAATGCGCCCCAACTGCTCGACAAGTACAAGAAGCTTGCTCAGGACGCTCAGCACAATGGCGACCGGGTTCAGGCCGAGTATTATCTGCAATTCGCCGACCACTATTTTCGCGTGATCGCTGACAACAAAGCGCGACAGGAAGAAGCGCGGGCAAAGCGCAATGAGGGCCGCAATGAAGAGCGGGGCCAGTCGCAGGACGGCTCGGACGACGATGACAACAAGGGCGGTGACGGCGATAATCGCCGTAAGCCCAATCGTCGCTCACGCGGCCGCCGGGACGAAGCTGAAAACCAATCCGCCGAAGAAGGCACACAAGGCGTCGAAGGCGATACAGCCACCCCAGAAGAACAGAGCGCAAAGCCAAAACGCCGCCCTCGTAAGCCACGTGCTGAAAAGTCCGCAGCCGAAGACAGCTCAGGCGAGATCGACTCCGCCGTCCTTCCACCCTCTATCAGTGCAAGCGATGAATTGGACGGCGACGACAGCTTGGAAGCTGTGAACTAAGCTTCATCCGTCCATGGACAGGGAGCGCTAGCGATGGCTGCTGACGGCACCTCACAAGAGCGCTCAGTCATACCCGCCAGACTGGCAATTTTGCGAGACCGGCTCTGCGGCTTTGCGGCTGCTTGGCCGGGTATCACGGCAGCACTTCTTGGTCTTGTTGCTGCTTGCGGATACCCTCCGTTGCATGCGTGGTGGATCGCTCTGCCAGCTCTCGCCTTCTTTATAGCGCATTGCCATCAGGCAGCCACCTGGAAGCAGGCGGCCTGGCGCGGCTGGGTGTTTGGCTGGGCCCATCTGACGCTTGCCAACAATTGGATCGCCAAGGCTTTCACCTATCAGGCTGAGATGCCCGAGGTGCTTGGCTGGATCGCGGTGCCGCTGCTTTGCATTTACCTCGCGGTCTTTCCGATGTTGGCGGCTACAGTGGCGCATGGGCTGGCGCGCAAGTCTGGGCCCTTGGCTTACGGAGCGGTCTTTGCCGCCGCATGGATCGTAACCGAGTGGCTCAGGAGCTGGGTCTTTACGGGGTATCCGTGGCCGCCATTGGGGCTGATATTGCTTGGGGGATGGGATGCACAGGGCACTGCGAAGTTCCTCCCTTGGCTCGGCACATATGCTTTGTCGGGCCTCACTATCCTGATGGCAGCATTTCTTGCTGCGCTCGCGGTGACGCATATGACCTATCATTGGTCGAGGCTGGCATTTGCAATCGCGTTTCTAGTGCCAGTGCTTATCATCCCGATGGTGCCGGACCGCACTGAAGAAATTGAGCAAGGTATCCGCTACACCCTCGTCCAGCCGCTGATCCCGCAGGAAGAGATCAACGATGGCTCGAAGTTCGAAGAACAATTCCAGCGCACAGCAAGCCTGACAGCCCCAAGCAGCGACCAATCGCGCATTGTGTTTTGGCCGGAAAGCGCGATCCCTGACTATCTCGAGGACGGCTACCCAGAGCGCTACTATCGCCAAACCACCTACGCCGCTGACCCCGCCATCGCTCGCCAGCGCATTGGCACAGTCATCGGCGAACAATCGACTTTGCTTACAGGCGTTGTGAACCTCGACATCGGCACGCGGCCTGATGGGATCAGAGGCGCTCTTACAGCTCGCAATTCCGTCATCGCGCTCAATCCGCAAGGTGATATCACTCACCACTACGCCAAAGCGCATTTGGTACCCTATGGTGAGTATCTGCCGCTCGAGAATGTGCTGAGCGCGATCGGCCTGTCGCGGCTGACGGCGGGGACTGTACCTTATCAGCCTGGGCCAGGTCCGCAGACCTTGGACCTTGGCGAGCATGGCCGTGTGGGCGTGCAGATCTGTTACGAGATCGTGTTCTCCGGCCAAGTCGTCGACCGGGACAACCGTCCTGACTACCTCTTCAACCCGTCCAATGATGGCTGGTTTGGCAGTTGGGGTCCGCCGCAGCATCTCGCCCAAGCTCGGATGCGTGCGATTGAGGAAGGGTTGCCGGTCATGCGCGCAACCACCACCGGCATCAGTGCGGTTATCGACGCCAACGGCATCGTGCGTCAGCACATCCCTTCGGGCGTGTCTGGCAAGGTCGAGGGCATTATCCCTCCCGCCAATCCGCCCACGCTTTTCTCGCAATTTGGCAATGCCTTGTCGCTTTTTTGGGCCATTTTGGTGGCGCTCTTGGGGGTCGGGTTGCCGAGAGTTCTTGCGATGCGTGATGCACAAAGCTAGGGCGCTAAGAACAGCACATAAAGCTTTCCTTATATCTGTGTAAGGGTGGCTCGGACTGGAATGGCGCCCATGATTGACGGGGCCCAAGGGAGCATTGATGCGCAGCGACTACTTCTTCACTTCCGAAAGCGTTTCTGAAGGCCATCCCGACAAAGTCTCTGATCAGATTTCCGATGCGATCGTTGATCTGATGCTTTCGAAAGACCCCGAAGCGCGCATTGCTTGTGAGACGATGACGACCACTCAGCGGGTCATCCTGTCCGGCGAGATTCGCTGTCGGCCAATGTTTGATGAAAACAACCCCGACTGGGCGTTCAATGGTGGTTGGGCTCCAGGCGCCAAGAGCGAGATTGAACGCGCTGTTCGATCGACTGTGCGCGATATTGGGTATGAGCAGGACGGGTTCCATTGGAAGACCCTGACCTTTGAAAACCACCTTCACGGCCAGTCAGCGCACATTGCGCAAGGCGTCGATGCGGGTGTTGAGGGATCGAACAAGGATGAAGGCGCTGGCGACCAAGGCATCATGTTCGGTTTTGCCTGTGACGAGACCCCGGACCTGATGCCGGCGACGCTCGATTATAGTCACAAAATCCTGCAGCAGCTCGCCGCTGATCGCCATTCTGGCAAAGCTCCGTTTCTTGAGCCTGACGCCAAGAGCCAAGTCACTTTGCGTTACCAGAACGGCAAGCCAGTCGCTTGCACCGCGGTCGTTGTCAGCACTCAGCACGCCCCCGGATATGACGACGGCGCGAATGAGGCTGAGCTCAAAAGCTACGTCAAGGACGTGGTCGCTAACATTCTTCCTGATGGTTTCCTCTCCGATGAGACTCAGTGGCACATCAACCCGACCGGAAGCTTCGTGATTGGCGGACCTGATGGGGATGCTGGGCTGACTGGTCGAAAGATCATCGTTGACACTTATGGCGGCGCCAGCCCCCATGGTGGCGGGGCATTCAGCGGGAAAGACCCCACCAAGGTCGACCGCAGCGCCGCTTACATCACGCGCTACCTTGCCAAGAATGTGGTTGCGGCGGGCATCGCCACGCGCTGCACAATCCAGATCGCCTATGCGATCGGTGTCAGCGAGCCGCTTTCGCTTTATGTCGACACCCATGGCACTGCAGTGGATGGCGTGGATGATGCAGCGATTGAGACTGCGATCCAGAGCATCGCCAAACTTGGCGGCCTGACTCCGCGCGGCATTCGAGAGCATCTTGGCCTCAACAAGCCAATCTACCGAGTGACCGCAGCCTATGGCCACTTTGGCCGCACAGCTGATGGGGATTGTTTCCCTTGGGAACGCACTGATCTGGTCGATGACCTGAAGGCAGCCTTGGCCTGATCTGATAAAGGCGTCCCTTATGATGACGCCCGGGCCCCAGCAGAATTCGCGACCCGCTCGCATTGTCGAGCTGGACGCTCTGCGCGGGGTAGCGGTAATCGGCATCATCTGGATGAATGTCTACGTCTTTGCGCTGCCCTTCCAAGCCTACGTGAACCCCACTGTCTGGGGAGGCGATGCGCCGATGGATCGCTGGGTTTGGGCGGCGAGCTTTGTTTTCGTCGAAGACAAGTTCCGCACGCTCTTTGCAATGCTGTTTGGCGCGGGATGTTTGATCCTGATCGAACGCGCACAGGCGAAAGGGAGCGACCGAATCTGGCGCGCTCACTTTGCGAGGATGGCGATCCTCTTTCTTATCGGAGTGGCGCATGCGGTTGTATTGGCGAGTAACGATATTCTGCGCGTTTATGCGATGGCAGGGTTGGCCATTCCTCTTCTTGCAGCGCTCAGTCACCGTGCGCTCTATGCCGTGGCGATAGGCCTGGTCGCAGTGCATGTGGGAGGGGGTATGGTCGCATTTGGCACCGCGCTGTTGGACTTCTATGCGGGCCGCACAGGAAGCGCTGTCTTCCTTGCCACGGACCGCCAGTTCGGAGCTGACCCCGGCGCGTTGGAATATTCACTTCAACTAGGCAGAGAAGGGCTGGGTGAACGCATAGTACGCCGCTTGATCGACATTCCTGATCAGCTGGCAAAACTAATCGTCGGCATTCCCATCAACCTAGCTGCCATCGCGTTGGGCATGGGGCTTTGGAAGAGCCGGTTGCTCAAGAGCGAATGGCGGACATTCCAGCTGCAAAGGCTTGCAGCCGTTAGCGCTCTGATACCCATTCCCGCTCTGCTTTGGCTCGCGTGGTGGATGTCGGACAATGCTTTCGCTGCTCCGGTTTCCGCTTTTGCAGCACTCGTCTTTTCGGCCCCATTCGATACGCTGCTGGGCCTTGCTTATGCTGCGCTCGCAATGGCGTTCTTCGCGCCGGGCGGGAGTGTCAGCGAGCGTTTGGCCTGTGTGGGCCGGTTGAGCCTTACCAACTATCTGATGACGTCGGTTGTCCTGGCCGCGATCTTTGCGAGCTGGGGGTTTGGGCTGTTCGGTCACGTCTCGCGGGCACATGCCTTTGCGCTCAGCTTTGTGCCGATCATAGGCATGCTGATTTGGTCGCCCGTGTGGCTAAGGCACTTTGAGCAAGGACCAGCCGAACGCTTTTGGCGCTGGAGCGCGGCCAAGGTGTCGTGACGCGCTACGCGGCTTGCAAAGCCACTTCGTAGTCTGCCGTCGTGCTGGCCGAGATGTCTTCTTCACTGACGCCGGGCGCAAGCTCGATAAGGCGGAAAGGAGCATCTTTGGCAGGGCGGTGAAACACACCGAGATTGGTGATGATCATATCGACCACACCTGCACCGGTCAGCGGCAGCGTGCATGTCGGAATGAATTTGGGATCGCCCGTCTTGCTGGTGTGATCCATCACAACGATGATCTTCTTGACGCCGGCAACAAGATCCATTGCGCCGCCCATGCCTTTGATCATCTTGCCCGGGATCATCCAGTTGGCGATGTCGCCATTCTGAGCCACCTCCATCGCGCCCAATACGGTCAGGTCGATATGCCCGCCCCGGATCATCGAAAAGCTGGTCGCGCTGTCGAAATAGGCGCTGTGCGGCAGTTCGCTAATGGTCTGTTTGCCCGCGTTGATCAGGTCCGGATCTTCCTCTCCCTCATAGGGGAAGGGGCCGATGCCGAGCATGCCATTCTCGCTTTGAAGCGTCACCAGCATGCCTTCTGGGATGTGGTTGGCAACAAGGGTTGGAATGCCAATGCCCAGATTGACGTAGTAACCGTCTTCCAGTTCCTGCGCGGCGCGCGCAGCCATCTGGTCGCGGGTCCAACCCTTTGGGGCGTCAATCGCTATATTGCTCATGGGGCGGGGCTTTCTTCTTCTGTTGCTGCGATTGGAGGAGCGTCCATTGCACGCAGCGGAGAGGGGATCAGGAACCAACCGTTTTCCATCAAGGGATCAAGCGAAGCGGCAGCTTCCGGATTGATCAGATACTCGAACAGCTCGTCGAAATCGGTGCGAGCGTCTCCAGCAATCGCAATCAAACAGGCCGTTTGGGCGAGGTCTTCGCGCCGCGTTTGTTTTCGATCCTCGGGATAGCGCATCAGCAGAACCTCGTCGCGGCCTGAGATGTCTAGCCCCGAGCGGTCAAGCGCGGTCCGAATGCTCTGGATGGCTCCGCGTGAGTTGCGCGAAATCCAGCTTACCTTAACGCCTGAGGCACGGATCTGCGCGAGCGCGCTCGATAGGCCGGGGGTGGCGACGAAGGCATTCGTCGGATCAAACGTTTCGCCATCCGGGTCGAGATCGATCAGCAGAGTTGGCTCAGTTGCGCCGCACTCTGCTCGCCTAGGCAGAAGTGAAGCGCGATCCGCGAGGACCGCTGATCTGCGATCTTCAGCTGCAGTTGCTTGCTGCCGGTTGGCATAATTTATGAGCGAGCCAAATTGGCCTGAGGCCAAAGTGCGAACTGTAGGGCTTTCGCTGATGGGCTCAGGCGGTAGAGGCGGTACCGCGGCCGCCACAGGCGCTGGCTCTGCGACTGCAACCTGCTCGACCGGCGTTGGCGTAGTGATAATGGGCGCAGGTGGGGCTGACATGGCCGGCTCGACCGGAGCGCTTCTTGCCAAAGTGGCGCTGTCCACTGAGGGCTCATCGGGTTCAGATAGTGCCGTCAACGCGGCCGCGGCATCTGCAGCGGAAACGCTAGAGGCGTCCACCGAAGTCCCTGCAAAGGAGGTCTCCGGCTCAACAGCAATGACGCGTACGGGATCAGGCTGAGGCTGGGTCGAGATAGGTGGGTCTTGCTCAGCCGGAGTGGCAGCGGGCGGCTCTTCAAGGCCCGGTACTTCGGCTTCGGTTGCGAGCGCGGCGAGAGCAACGGGTGGCTCAATCTCTGCAGGCGCGGGATCGATCTCGGTTTCAGTGCCGCTCATGTCGGCAGGAGGTAGGGCCTGCGCAAACACATCAGCTGGCGCATCGATGGGCGGGGTCGTCTCTGCCAGCGGTTCAGGCTCAATCGTGCCGACCGGAAGGGGAGAGGGATCGGATGCTGCAATCGCTACCGGTTCCTCTTCCGCCACTGGGGGCGGAGCGGCGGGTTCGACTTCACTGACCTGCGCAAGTGCCTCTTCGACCAACCCAGCTTGCGAATCCATGGGCTCTACCGAAGCTGGCGCAGGCGCTTCGGTCAATGTCGTTTCCGTTGCAGCAGTCGGCGTGACTTCCACCTCAACCGTACCTTCCGCGATCGCGGGCTGTTGCACTGTTTCTTTGTCGGGATCATAGGCCGGAGCTGCGCCGCCAAGCAGGCCACCTGCAGCCAACGGAAGAACCGCTGCTACACAGCCTTGCAATGCCGTCGCGGCTGATGCGAGCAGCGCCAGCTTGAACAGGCGGCTGCGGTTTTCGGAGCTCGTGCCTAGGGTGAATGCCATAGTCATTATGCCTCCTCTCGCGTCCGCACGGTACGGAACTCGATCTTCTTGTCGTAGGGGGCGCCCAAGATCATTCGGTTTACAAACACACCGGGGAGATGGATCTCATCCGCTTCCAGTGCGCCAGCGGGAACGATTTCTTCAACCTCCGCAATGCAGATTTTGCCGCAAGTAGCGGCGGGTTGATTGAAGTTGCGCGCGGTCTTGCGGAAGATCAAATTACCCGTCTCATCTGCTTTCCACGCCTTCACGATCGAAAGGTCAGCAAAGATGCCGCGTTCGAGGATGTAGGTCGACATCACGCCATCTTGGTCGGGAAAATCGGCGTGCTCTTTGCCCTCCGCAACCTGTGTGCCGGCCCCGGTCTTAGTATAGAAACCTGGAATGCCAGCGCCACCTGCACGCATTCTCTCAGCCAGAGTGCCTTGCGGGCAGAATTCCACTTCCAGCTCGCCGGCGAGATATTGGCGCTCAAACTCCTTGTTCTCACCGACATAGGAAGAGATCATCTTCTTGACCTGCCGCGTTCTCAGCAGCTTGCCGATCCCTTCATTGTCGATTCCAGCATTGTTGCTCGCAAAGGTCAGACCCTTGGCGCCGCTGTCCCGGATCGCGTCGAGCAATCGTTCAGGAATACCACAAAGGCCAAAGCCGCCCGCCGCGATCAGTAAATCGTCGGCGATAACGCCTTCAAGGGCAGCAGCGGCATCAGGATAGATTTTTGACATGAGTTCGTATGCGTTCCTCAAACAATCCAAGGCCATCTGATTAGTCGCTTGGAAAGCCTGTGTCACCCGCTTCAAGTCAGACGAGGAATGCGCCACTGACCATGCTGCGCCGCAACAAAGGATTTTCTAAAATTGCCGAAAAAATAGGCTAATGGCTAAAAATTAGGCAAGCACCCTTCCAATACTAACCGATTCATGCATGCTGGGCCGCATAAGCGTGCGTCTTTTGCAACAAAGTGTGCGCCTTTCGCATTTGCACAAAATTCAAGTCAGGCTCATAGATGATCGTGCCTTTTAGGCATCCTCTCCCAAACTTTTATAGCCCGGCCTTTGTGCCGGGCTTTTTTCTGCCCTAGTCCCGGACGTGGGCGACCCTTTGCGAGGCTTTGGCCTCTCCGGTCTATCGCGCAGGAGGGCTGAAACCCTAGCCAAACGCTTGCGTGTCACAGCCCCGCCTTCCGCAGCCGACTCCGCACGGCCAAACGCCAGACGGTTTGCATTCGTTTGCTTGGCTGCCTAGCTAAACACACAACAACGAAAACGCGCAATAAAGTGCCACAACAAGGACCCGCCCATGGCTGATGCCCCAGGCAAAACTGACCGCAAATCTTCTTCTCGCACGGCTCGCCTGCAAGTAGCGCCCGCTCGTCAGGAGGAGTCCGGCCAAGGCATCGCGCGGATGCCGCGCTCGGCATTTGCCGCGCTTGGTATTGCAGAGGGCGATCTCGTCGAGGTGACGGGCAAGCGCACAACGGCGGCGATTGCGATGACCGCCTATCCAGAGGATGATTCGCTTGAGATTGTACGCCTTGATGGGCTGCAACGCGGCAATGCAGAGGCGGGCTCGGGTGAGCACGTCAAAATCATTCCCGCCACGTCAAAGCCGGCAAAGCGTGTGGTGTTTGCTCCAGCACAGCCGGAAATGAGGCTTCAGGGCCCCTCGCAAGCGCTGAAGCGCAACTTCTTTCGGAAACCTTTGGTGGCAGGCGATTTGGTCGCGACCACTGGACAGCAGCCGGTCCAGAACATGCCATCGGACGTGCGCCAATTGCTCCGCGCGCCAGCCTATGCGCTCACACAGATCCGGCTCTCGGTCCACTCCACGTCGCCCAAGGGCATCGTCCATATTGACGAGAACACCGAAGTAGAGCTGCGCACAGAATTCGAAGAACCGCGCGATGCCCGCGCTGTTGTGAACTACGACGATGTGGGCGGGATGGGGGATACCATTCAGGCCCTGCGCGAGATGGTCGAGCTTCCCCTTCGCTACCCAGAACTGTTCACCCGGCTTGGCGTTGATCCGCCCAAGGGCGTTCTGCTCCACGGCCCTCCTGGCACTGGCAAGACCCGGCTTGCTCAGGCGGTCGCAAATGAAAGCGATGCGGAGTTTTTCACCATCAACGGGCCCGAAATCATGGGCTCGGGCTATGGTGAGAGCGAGAAGCGCCTGCGCGAAGTGTTTGAAGAAGCGACCCGCGCAGCACCGGCCATCATTTTCATCGACGAGATCGATTCCATCGCGCCCAAGCGCAGCGGTGTGCCGGGCGAGGCAGAGAAGCGCCTCGTTGCGCAGATGCTGACGCTGATGGACGGGATTGAGGCGCGCGCAAACCTCGTGGTGATCGCGGCAACCAATCGTCCCGATGCCATTGACGAAGCGCTCCGGCGTCCGGGCCGCTTTGACCGAGAGATCGTCATTGGCGTGCCCGACCAGGGCGGCCGGCGAGAGATCCTTGCGATCCACACGCGCGGCATGCCGCTGGAAGACAAGGTCGACTTGGAAGAACTCGCGCGCGTCACGCACGGCTTTGTTGGCGCTGACATTGCGGCTCTTGCGCGCGAGGCAGCCATCGATGCGGTGCGTCGTATCATGCCGCGGCTAGACCTGTCAGAGCCGGAAATTCCCAACGACGTGCTTGAGGATTTGCTCGTCACCCGAGACGACTTTTTCAGCGCTCTCAAACGCATCCAACCCTCCGCTATGCGCGAAGTGATGGTGCAGATGCCTAACGTGGGCTGGGATGATCTAGGCGGTGTCGCTGACGCGATTGATAAGCTCAAAGAGGGGATCGAGCTCCCGCTCAAGAATGCTGACGCCTTCCGCAGACTGGGCATCCGTTCGGCCAAGGGCTTCCTGCTCTATGGACCGCCGGGCACGGGTAAGACTTTACTTGCCAAAGCGGTGGCGAAAGAGGCGGAGGCCAACTTCATCTCGATGAAAAGTTCTGACCTCCTATCCAAATGGTACGGAGAGAGCGAGCAGCAGATTGCCAAGCTCTTCGCCCGTGCTCGGGCGGTGGCGCCATGCGTTGTCTTCATCGACGAGATTGACAGCCTCGCCCCAGCACGCGGGTCAGGGCAGGGTGAACCGCAAGTCACGGGCCGCGTCGTCAACACGATCCTTGCTGAAATGGATGGCTTGGAAGAGCTGCAATCGGTGATCGTAATCGGTGCAACAAACCGTCCAACGCTGATGGACCCCGCGCTTCTGCGCCCGGGACGGTTCGATGAGCTGGTCTATGTCGGCACACCTGACGCGCCGGGCCGTGAGCACATTCTAGGCATTCACACCAAGGATATGCCTCTAGCCAAAGACGTCGACCTCAAAGCCGTTGCAGCCGAGACTGACCGCTTCACTGGTGCCGACCTTGAAGATGTCGTGCGCCGTGCAGGCCTAGGCGCATTGCGGCGTCTGGGCGGCGAAGTTGATGCGGTTGCCATGGAGGACTTTGAGGAAGCGCTCAAAGACAGCCGCGCCACAGTCACGGCCCGCATGGAGGCCGAGTATCGCAAGATGCGCGGTGAGCTGAAAAAGCGTGCAGTGGAAGCCAACCCGATCGGCTTTTTTGCGCCCGACACGCTGGAGGCGACCCGCGCCAAGAAGCACGGCGATGCTGAGGAATAGCGTTCGCGCTGCCTAGTGCGCGTCATCCCATGATGCGCCTGTGCCAATGTCGATGGCAAGTGGTACGTCGAGCGTCACCGCCGGTAGTGCAGCCTCGGCCATCACGCGTTCGATGATCGGCGAGGCGGCTGCGACGTCGCCTTCAGGCAGCTCGAACACCAATTCATCGTGCACCTGCAGCAGCATCCGCACATGGGTGAGCCCTGCATCTTCGAGAGCCGGGAGCATGCGCACCATCGCCCGCTTGATGATGTCTGCGCTGGTGCCTTGGATCGGCGCGTTGATCGCAGCGCGCTCCGATCCCTGCCGCTCGGCCTGATTCTTCGACGCGATGCGCGGGAACCACGTCTTGCGCCCGAACAGCGTCTCCGAATAGCCCTTGTTGCGCACCGTATCGAGCGTTTCATGGATGTAGCGCTGGATGCCGGGGAAGCGCTTGAAATAGGTGTCGATCATGTCCTGAGCCTCGTCCGGCTCGACCTCTAGCCGACCGGCAAGACCCCAGCGCGAGATGCCGTAGAGGATTGCGAAGTTGATCGTCTTGGCGCGAGCGCGCGTGTCGCGTGTAACTTCGCCGAACATCTCCGTTGCGGTGCGCGCGTGGATGTCCTCGCCATTAGCGAAGGCCTCTTTAAGAGTATCGACTTCGGCCATGTGGGCCGCAAGCCGCAGCTCAATCTGGCTGTAGTCGGCGGCGAGCAGAACGTTGCCGCTCTCTGGCACAAAGGCTTGCCGGATAGTGCGTCCAATCTCGGTCCGGATCGGGATGTTCTGCAAATTCGGATCAGTGGATGAGAGGCGGCCCGTCTGCGCGCCGACCAATGAGTAGCTGGTGTGCACTCGCCCCGTATTCGGGTTGATCTGCCCTTGAAGAGCATCGGTGTAGGTCGATTTGAGCTTCGACAAGTGCCGCCATTCGAGCACCTTCTTGGTAATGCCCGCAGCTTCGGGATCAGCGCTCAGTTTCTCAAGGGTTGCCTGATCGGTCGAATAGGCGCCGCTCTTGCCTTTCTTGCCGCCCTTGAAACCCATCTTGTCGAACAGGATTTCGCCCAGCTGCTTGGGGCTTCCCACGCTGAATTCTTGCCCTGCGATTTCGTGGATCTCTCCTTCGAGCTCAGCCGTCTTTGTCGCGAATTCCTCTGAGAGGCGGGCGAGCTGCGCGCGGTCGACCTTGATGCCTTCGCGCTCCATTCCCGCGACAACCGGGATCAGCGGCCGGTCGACGCGTTCGTAGATACCCGTGCCGCCCTCTTCGGCGAGCCGCGGCTTGAGCATCCGATAGAGCCGCAATGTGACGTCCGCGTCCTCGGCAGCGTATTCGGTTGCGCGGTCGAGCGGCACTTCGCCAAAGGGGATGGCCTTTTTGCCAGTCCCGCAGATCTCTTTGAAGGAAAGCGGCGTGTGGCCCAGATGCCGTTCGGACAACTCGTCCATCCCATGGCCGCCGCCCATGCCTTCACCGCGTCCAGCGTCTAGGTCGAAGCTGATGACCATTGTGTCCTCGATAGGAGAGACGTTAACACCGACTCGCGAAAGCACATTCAGGTCGTATTTGCCGTTCTGGAAGACTTTGAGGACGCTATCATCCTCCAGCATCGGTTTCAGGGCAGCAAGCGCATCATCCGTCGGGATCTGGTCGAGCTTCTCTGCAAACATGTCACCGCCACCATGGGCGAGCGGGATGTAGCATGCGTCGTTGGGACCAAGCGCAAGGCTAACCCCAACCAGTTCCGCCTGCATCGCATCGAGCGACGAGGTCTCCGTATCGACCGCGACCAGCCGCGCAGCGGTTGCGCGTGCGATCCAGTCTTGCAGACGCTCCATCGTCTGCACGGTTTCGTAGGCTTTGCGATCAACCTTGGGCATCTCGGCGATGGGCTGGCGGTTTCCTTCCGCTGTGCCTTCATCGCCGGCTTTGTCGGCCTTGGCCGGATTGAGGTTGTTGGCGCGTTCTGGGCTGCCAGTGCCTGCGCCCAGTCGCTTGAGCAACGATGTAAAGCCGTGCTTTTCCAGGAAGGCGGCGAGGGGTTCGGGCGGAATACCCTCAATCTTCATGTCCTCGATATCAACGGGCAGGTCGCAATCTTCCTTGAGCGTCACAAGAACGCGCGACATCTCCGCATCTTCGCGCCCTTCGATCAGGCGCTCTTTCAGTTTCGACTTCTTCATGTCCGGTGCCTGATCGAGTGCAGCGGTCAGAGAGCCGTGTTCGGAGATCAGCTTCGAAGCAGTCTTGGGCCCAACGCCGTAAATGCCGGGAATGTTGTCGACACTGTCGCCCATCAGCGCGAGGACATCGCCGACCAGATCGGGGGTAACGCCGAACTTTTCCTCGACCTCAGGAATATAGATGCGCGCGCTCTTCATCGTGTCGAGCATGTCGATGCGGGCACCGTTCTCCTCGCCCACCAGTTGCATCAGATCCTTGTCCGAGGACACAATGGTGACGTTGCATCCGGCGCGTTGTGCAGCGCGCGCATAGGAAGCGATCAGATCGTCCGCTTCCAGTCCCGACTCCTCGATGCAGGGAAGGCTGAAAGCACGTGTCGCATCGCGGATCAGCGGGAATTGCGGGCGCAGATCCTCAGGTGGCTCAGGCCTGTTCGCCTTATATTCGGGGTAGATGTCGTTGCGGAAACTCTTCGAGTCCTTGTCGAGAATCACCGCCAAGTGAGTCGGGCCGTCGGCAGCTTCCAAATCGTCGGCGAGCTTCCACAACATCGTCGTGTAGCCGTAAACCGCACCAACCGGTGTTCCCTCGGGATCGGTCAGCGGCGGGAGCCTGTGATAGGCGCGGAAAATGTAGGATGATCCATCGACGAGATAGAGATGCTGCTGCGTGTCTGACATAGGCAGCTTGCTAGCATTGCTCCGGCCTCGGTGTAAGCCGTTTAGCGCGCACCATACCCCGGATTTGATGCTCGATTTTCCCGGTAGGAAGTGCGGGACGAGCCGGGCCAGAAAAGCGGCGGAATTGAGGCGAGAATATGGCGAAAAGGCCTCATTTCGCCACATTTCGCTTGTAATGACACATTTCGGCCATTATTTGTATCCGCAGAGTCGGAGCGAAATACCGGCTTTGGTGCCCGCCAATCATAATGGCGGCTCCCGTTTCATTCGCTGAACTAAGGAATTGAAATCATGCGTAAGATCGTTCTTGCCGCTGCCGTCGCTACTTCGGCTCTGGGCCTCGCTGCTTGCGGCGAAACTGCTGACACCGCCGGTGAAACCGTTGACGCGATGGCTGCTGAAGCCGACGCAATGGCCAACGAAACCGCTGAAGCTGCTGAAGGCGCTGCCGACGCAACTGCTGAAGCCGCTGAAGGCGCTGCAGACGCAACCACCGACGCTGTCGAAGGTGCTGCTGATGACGTGACCGAAGCTGCTGAAGGCGCTGCCGCAGCTGCTGAAGACATGATGTCGGGCGACTCCGAGTAATCGGATGACCTGATCGCTCTGGCAACGGAGCAATCATAAGAAAAGGCGGTACTCCTGATGGAGTGCCGCCTTTTTCTTTGCTGCTTGCCCTGATGGAGCGCCCGTTAGCCGCCGGTGCGCGGCGCGCTTGTCCAATTGCGATTGTCTTGGGGCTGGGCGTTGAATCCGTCATACAGGGCTCGCGCTATCGCAGCGATGCGCGCTTCACGGTTTCGGCGGGTGCCCTGACCGGTTACATAAATCGCCACCGCAATCGCGCGTCCGTCCGGTGCCTCGATAATGCCAATGTCGCTCGATGTATTGTTGAGCGATCCGGTCTTGTGACTGACGCGGGCTGTTTCGGGCATGAAAGCAGGGATGCGGCGTCGACCGGTGACCGTCCGGCTCATAGAACCGAGCAACACTTGACGGCTTTGCTCGGAGAGGAAGTCTCCGCGATAAAGACCTTCCAGCAACCGGACCATTGCACGCGGGGTTGCCGCGTCGCGCGGATCGATCCAGCTCGCCGGATCATACTCGCCATCGTCGCGCACCAAGGTCGCGATGTCGCGGTCGATCGAAAAGTCATTGATGCCTTGGCGGCGCATCCAATCGTTCACCGCCTCAGGACCGCCCACCGCTGCGAGCAACGCGTCGGTAGCCGGGTTGCTCGAGCGGGTGATCATGATCTCAATCAGATCAATCGCTGCCATATTCTCACCTTCGCGAACCGGCGCTGCAGGTGAAGAATACTTGCGTGAGCGCACCGGGATCAACAGCGGAAATTCGCTGGTGAGCGAGTAGCGGCCTTGCTCGACCATCTCGAGGTAGGTTGCAGCCACCGCGATCTTGCTGGTGGAGGCCATCGGGAAAAGCTGATCGCCCAGGACCGCAATCTGCTCTCCAGTGGTGAGGTCCAGCGCAGCGACGCCGATCCGGCCTTGGCCCCCATCGGCAAGTTCAGCAATCCGTTGCTCAAACCCGTTGGCGTAGATCGCCTCAAAGGTCTCTGGCGAACGCATCTCTGTGCCGAAAGCGTCGTCGAAACTCGCCTGCAGATCGTTCGTCTGCGCTGCGGCAGGCATGGAGAATGACGCAGCGAAGGCCGCCAGCGGGGCGCCAATGAGCATTAAAGAGCGTCTGAGGAGAGGGGTGCGGGGATGTTGGGTCATCGTGAAAAAGTACTCTGCTCAGGGTTAGCGTGGACTTAATGCGCGAGACTAGGTGCGCGGGATTCGTCGCGGCAAGCACTCGATTCGCCGCGTGCGACGAATTGTGCGGCGCACGCGACCGACTCCGTTTCGAGCGGATTGGCGCGACATAAATGGAACATCTAGAGCCTCTGTAAGTTCCATTATTGCCTTGGGCAATTCCAGAGCACCTGCCAGCGATAGACAGCCTTGACTTGAGCGACAGGAGCTTCAGTGATGCGTCCGAAAAGTTTCAACGACAGGGACCATTATGACCTCCACACGTAACCTTACGTCTTTCTCCTCGCGCTCGCTGCTCCTCGCCATGATGCTCGGCGGGTCGAGCATGGCGATGGCCCAATCCAATGGGGCCCAATCCAATGGGGCCCAATCAGCCCCGATCGTGCAGCCGGGCGCTCCGGGCCAAGCCAGCAAGACGCTCAGCGCGGATGAAGCGACGCAGTTGGCGTCCGCCAGCTACACCGATGCGGATGTGCGTTTCATGCAGGGCATGATCGTCCACCACCAGCAGGCGGTTGAGATGTCTCAGCTGGTCGCGGACCGCACCAACAACGAAGACGTTGTAACGATTGCTGGCCGCATCCTGTCGAGCCAGGCGGATGAGATCACCTTCATGAACGAATGGCTTGCCGAACGTGGTGAGAAGACCATTACGCCGGGAGAGATGGATCATTCGGGCCACGATCACAGCGGCCATGACCATTCCGGCCATGATCATAATGGGGGGCATCATGGGGGCCATCACGGCGTCGATCATTCGCAAATGGCCGGCATGGCGACGCCGGAGCAAATGGCGGAGCTTGCCACTCTTGAAGGCACTGACTTTGATAGGATGTTCCTGACCCTGATGATTGCTCACCACGAAGGGGCGATCACGATGGTGGATGAACTGCTTGAGCAACCGGGCAGTGCGGCAGACCCCATTCTTTACCGCTTTGTTGGCGATGTCGACAACGACCAATCTACCGAAATTGAGCGGATGGATGTCGTGCTTGCCGGTCTCTCCGAAGACCCGCGTGCCGGCCTGACTCCGGGCTTTGCCGATGCAGGCGAAGCGATTTGGAACCTGCGTAAAGTCGCTTCGCTGCCCAAGCCGGCTGGCTTCTTCAACCCCGACAATCCCGCCGATCTGCGCCCACCTGTCCCACAGGATGAGGACGAGATGGAAGAAGAGGCGGAAGATACCGAAGCTCCCGAAGCTGAGACTTCTGAAGAGGAAACCGGTGATCCCGAAGACGGCGAAAGCCTTACCGAGTTTGCCGAGCGTTCGCCGCTGCTCGACTTTGCCAACACCGACTTGGCCTTCTTCGACGACATCATGGTCGCGGGCAACTATCACGGCTTCAACATCTATCGCCTGGGCGAAGATGGTGCGCCGACGCTTCTGAGCTCGGTCGTGTGTCCGGGCGGTCAGGGTGACGTTTCGGTCGCCGGTGACCTTCTTATCATGAGCGTCGAGCAGACCCGTGGCCGCGTCGATTGCGGGCTTCAGGGCGTGGAAGGCGATGTCTCGGAAGAGCGTTTCCGCGGCCTTCGCATCTTCGACATCTCTGACCTCACCGCTGTGCGTCAGGTCGGTCAGGTTCAGACCTGCCGGGGCAGCCACACCCACTCGATTGTGAGCGCGGATGACGAAAAGCTGGTCGTCTACAATTCCGGCACTTCGCGCGTGCGTGAGCAAGAGGAACTCGCGCGGTGCATCGACAACCCGTCGGACACGCGCACCGCTCTGTTCAGCATCGACGTGATCGAGATCCCGATTGCCGACCCCAGCCAAGCCCGCATCACGTCCAGCCCGCGCGTCTTTGCCGATGATGAGACGGGCGAGATTGCCGGCCTGTGGCTCGGCGGCGAGAGCGAGCCTGGCGCACAGGACACCCGGCAGACCAATCAGTGCCACGACATCACTGTGTTCCCGGCGCTGAACCTCGCGGCGGGCGCCTGTTCGGGCAACGGGATCCTGATGGATATCTCCGACCCTTATAACCCGGTCCGCATCGACGCCGTGTTCGACAAGGGCTTTGCCTATTGGCACTCGGCGACCTTCAGCAATGACGGCACCAAAGTCATCTTCACCGATGAGTGGGGCGGTGGTGGCCGTCCGCGTTGCAAGGCATCGGACCCGATGACGTGGGGCGCGAATGCGATCTACGACATCGTCGATGGCAAGCTGGAATTCCGCAGCCACTACAAGATGCCCGGACCCCAAAGCGACATGGAAAACTGCGTCGCGCATAACGGCTCCATCGTTCCGGTGCCGGGCCGCGATATCTTCGTGCAGAGCTGGTATCAGGGCGGCATCAGCCTGATGGACTTCACCGACAGCTCCAACCCGGTTGAGATCGCCTATTTCGACCGCGGCGCGATTGATGACGAGCAGCTGGTCGTGGGCGGTTACTGGTCGTCATACTGGTACAATGGTCGCATCTACGGCACCGAGATCACGCGTGGTATCGACGTCTTTGCTCTCGAGCCAAGCGAGTTTCTGAACCCCGCTGAAATCGCAGCGGCAGAGGCAGCCAGCTACGCCAACACACGCTTCAACCCGCAGACCCAGACGCAAGTGATCTGGTCGGAAGCGGACATTGAAGCGGCTGCTGCGAGCCGCGAAGGCGAGTAAGCCTAAGAAGCAACGCAAAAGGGGCGGGGTGGCACAACGCTACCCCGCCCCTTTTGTTTATGCGACGCGCTTATTTGTAGACGGCTGCACGTCCCTGCATCTTCGCCGCCACGCTCTCGGCAAAATCGGGCGAGGCCAGCTGCGCGGAGAAGTGTGCGCCTTCTTCCTTCATCGTCGCAGCAATCGCATCGCGCTGGTGCAGGACGAGAACCTTGGTTTTCTTGAGAGCGGTTGGGGCCGAGTTGGCGATCTGCAGCGCGACCTCGCCGACCCTCGCCGCGAACTCATCTGGCGCAAAGACGCGGGAGATAAGCCCGAATTGCAGAGCCTCTTGCGCGGTCAGAGCACGGCCTGTCATGAAGATGTCGTTGGCAACTGCCGCTCCTACGGCTTGCGGCAACAGCAGCGACGACGCGGCTTCTGGCACCAGGCCCAGTCCCACAAACGGTGCGGACATGGTCGCGTTCTCGGACGCAAAAGCGAGGTCGCAGTGGAGCAGCATGGTCAGGCCGACGCCAATTGCAGGCCCATTAACTGCGCCGATCACCGGCTTGGAGCATGCAGCAATCGCCTCCAGAAACTGAACCACTGGGGCCGGCGCATCAGGATCTGACCCCATGGCGAAGTCTTTGAGGTCATTGCCCGCGGTGAAGTACTCGCCTTCGCCCGTAATCACCAAAGCGCGTGCATCATCATTTGCATCATAGTCGCGCAAGGCCTTTGCCATGCTCGCATACATGGCCTGCGAGATCGCATTGCGCTTGTCCGGCCGCGCCATGGTCACAGTGGCAACGCGGTTATCGATGGTGATCGTGACGTGTTCGTTCATCGGGTGAGTTCCTTTGTGAAACTGAAATTCATTCGGGCTGCTACTGCCAGCGCTATCCCGTCGGCGTCCAGCACAAACAAAAAAGAGCCCCGGCGAACCGCAGTCCACCGGGGCCTTTTTATAAGCGTAGCAGCTTAGCGCGAGCTTAGAAGCCCATGCCGCCGCCCATGCCGCCCATGCCGCCCATATCGGGCATTGCAGGAGCCGCATTCTTGTCTTCCGGAGCGTCGGTGATCGCCGCTTCGGTGGTGATCAGCAGGCCAGCAACCGATGCTGCGTCCTGCAGCGCGGTGCGGACAACCTTGGTTGGGTCGATCACGCCGGCTTCCACCAGGTTCTCATAGGTGTCAGTCGCGGCGTTGAAGCCTTGGCTTTCGTCGTCTTCACGCAGCAGGTTGCCCGAGACAACCGCACCGTCGTGACCGGCGTTCTCAGCGATCTGGCGAACCGGTGCCATGATCGCACGGCGAACGATGTCGATGCCGCGGGTCTGGTCGTCATTGTCGCCCTTGACGCCTTCGAGCGCCTTGGTTGCGTAGAGCAGAGCCGTACCACCGCCCGGGACGATGCCTTCTTCGACGGCAGCGCGGGTTGCGTGGAGGGCGTCGTCAACGCGGTCCTTGCGTTCCTTCACTTCGACTTCCGAAGCACCGCCAACCTTGATCACTGCAACGCCGCCGGCGAGCTTGGCGAGACGCTCTTGCAGCTTCTCACGATCATAGTCGCTGGTGGTGTTGTCGATCTGCGTGCGGATTTCGCCGACGCGGGCCTTGATGTCGTCTTCCGAGCCTGCGCCGTCGACGATGGTGGTGTTGTCCTTGTCGATGGTGACGCGCTTGGCTTCACCCAGCATGCCGAGCGTGACATTCTCAAGCTTGATGCCGAGATCTTCGCTGATCATCTCGCCCTTGGTTAGGATTGCGATGTCCTGCAGCATCGCCTTGCGACGATCGCCGAAGCCCGGAGCCTTCACCGCTGCAACCTTCAGGCCGCCGCGCAGCTTGTTCACGACGAGGGTCGCGAGCGCTTCGCCTTCGATGTCTTCCGCGATGATGAGAAGCGGACGACCGCTCTGCATCGCCGCTTCGAGCACCGGCAGCATCGCCTGCAGGTTCGACAGCTTGGCTTCGTGGATCAGGATATAGGGGTTGTCGAGTTCAACCAGCATCTTGTCCGGGTTGGTGATGAAGTAGGGCGAAAGGTAGCCACGGTCGAACTGCATGCCTTCGACAACGTCGAGCTCAAATTCGAGACCCTTGGCTTCTTCGACGGTGATGACGCCTTCCTTGCCGACCTTCTCCATCGCTTCTGCGATCTTCTCGCCGACTTCCTTGTCGCCGTTGGCGGAGATGACGCCGACCTGAGCGATTTCAGCCGAGCCAGCGACTTCCTTCGAACGGGCCTTGAGGTTCTCGACCACAGCGGCGGTGGCGGTGTCGATGCCGCGCTTGAGGTCCATCGGGTTCATGCCAGCAGCAACAGCGGTCATGCCTTCGCGCACGATCGCCTGGCCGAGCACGGTCGAGGTGGTGGTGCCGTCACCGGCGAGGTCGTTGGTCTTCGACGCCACTTCCTTGAGCATCTGCGCGCCCATGTTTTCGAACTTGTCCTTAAGCTCGATTTCCTTGGCGACGGTGACGCCGTCCTTGGTGATGCGCGGTGCGCCAAAGCTCTTGTCGATGACAACGTTGCGACCCTTGGGGCCGAGGGTGACTTTCACGGCGTTGGCGAGCGTGTCGACGCCTTTGAGGATGCGCTCACGCGCTTCGCGGCCGAACTGTACGTCCTTTGCAGCCATTGGTGTTTCTCCTGAAAAATCTGTGTTGGGTTAGAAAGCGTGTGGGTCGGGCGGCAATCAGCCGATGATCCCCATGATGTCGCTTTCCTTCATGATCAGCAGGTCTTCACCGTCGATCTTGACTTCGGTGCCCGACCATTTGCCGAACAGGACGCGGTCGCCTGCTGACACGTCGAGGGTGATGCGGTTGCCTGCATCGTCACGTGCGCCTTCGCCAACGGAGACGACTTCGCCTTCGCTCGGCTTTTCCTGGGCGCTGTCAGGGATGATGATGCCGCCTGCAGTCTTGGTGTCGGCTTCGATGCGACGGACCACAACGCGGTCGTGAAGTGGACGAAATGCCATAAGTGATGACCTTTCTTGGTTTGGGTTGATAAAGCGAATTGGCACTCTCGACTAAGAGTGCCAGCGAGGGCGCAGATGGTTGCGCTGGACCAATGAGTCAAGGCGATTCAGATTAAAATTTTTGTGTAGGGCGCCCGGTAGGCCTGCGGGTCAAGCCCAGCCGCTCACGCGCCATCCAGCGCCACAGCAAAAGCACCGCGGCTACCGCGAGGCCGGTGGCAAGCCCGACCCACACGCCGATCCCTTGCAACGGCGAGTAAAAGCCCAGCCCCACGGCAAGCCCGATGCCAGGCACCCAATAGCTGAAAATAGCAATCCACATCGGCATTCGCGTGTCCTGAAGTCCGCGCAATGCGCCGGCCGCCACTGCCTGCACGCCGTCTACGATTTGGAAGGCTGCAGCGAGGACCAGATATTGCAGCGCAAAGCCCACCAGTGCCGCGTTCTTGGCGGCATAGGGATCGACATAGATCGACAGCAAAGTCATCGGCGCAAGGATCATCGCGCTGGCGGTGAGGGTCATGAATCCCGCGCCCAGGCCAACCGCGACCCAGCCTGCCCGCTTGATGCCTTCAGGGTTGCGCGCTCCGTAGAAATAGCCGACGCGGATCGTCACCGCCTGTCCCACGCCGAACGGGATCTGGAACGCGAGCGCGGCGAGTTGCAGCGCGACGGTGTGCCCGGCCAGCTCTGCCGCTCCGAACCGGCCCATCAGGAACGCCGCCGCCGCGAAAATCCCGGCCTCCGCGCTTACCGTCAGAGCGATGGGGGTGCCGATTTTGAGGATCTGCCAGAACCGCGCCCAATCGGGCGACCACAGGCGGCCAAAAATGCGGTAGCGGTGCAGATTGGGATCAAGCCGGATGGCGATGATGTAGGCCACCAAAGTGAACAGCGACGTGATGATCGTCGCAATCGCTGCGCCGGTCAGGCCCAGCTCTGGCGCGCCGAAATTGCCGAAGATGAAGGCGTAATTGGCAAACCCGTTCACGAAGATGCCCGCTGCCGTGATCGCAGTGGCAAAAAACGGGCGGCCCAAGGCGGAGACGTAGTTCCTCAACACGCCTGCCAACAGCATCGGGATCAGCGAGAATATGATGACGTAGTTGTACTCGACCGCCAGCGCGATAATTGCCTCTTGCTGGCCGGTGGCGCGCATGATTGGTTCGAGCAGCAGGCAGAACCCCATGCCTGCAAAGCCCAGGATCACCGCCAGCCACAGTGCCATGCGCACAGAGCGCCGCACCGGACGAAGTGTCGGACCGCCTGCGCCAATCGCCTCGGCAATCAGCGGAGCGACGGCCCCGGTCAACGACGTCATCGCCCAAAGGATCAGGCCAAATAGCGAAACTGCGAGTGCTGATGCGGCGAGCTGCTCGTCCCCCAGCCGTGCAATGAAGATCACATCGATGGCATAGGTGAGCATTTGAAGCAGGTTCGCCGCTGCCAAAGGCGTCGCCAGCATGGCCGTCGCGCGCAGCTCTTGCCCCCAAGTGAGGGTCGCTTTTCCTTCGGTCAAACCAGAGGGGCCTTCGGCTTGACCGGGCGCGTTGAGGGGCGTGGTTTCGCTCATTTGTCTCATCCGCCCGCGCGGAAGAGCGAGCCGATCCGAATAGGGCCGTGCGGGCTTTGAGGGAAGCGAAATCTTGGATGGAGGTGGCAGTGCGGCTGCTCGGTTGGAGAGATTCTTCTTTATCCACAGGGTGAATCGCTCCATAACTATATCTGCAATGGGCAGTTTTGGGGGATTCGGTGGAGCACTCCGCCACTTCGACAGCGACGGAAGATAAGGGCACGCAGGGCGCGGCCATTGATCGTGCGCGCGCCTTGAAGGCGAGCGAGTACACTGCGCGCGATGCGGCGCTTCATTATCCTGGCACCCATACCAGCCCCTATTTCGCATACAAGGCGCGGGCCTTTGTTGGCTCAGCGGCGATTGCTGTCGCCGTGACCATTCCTGATGTTTCATTCGGGGCGATTGGCACTGCGGTCTTGCGGATCGATATGGGCGCGCCGGTCGCGCCCCTACCTGACACGATCTGGAGCCCGGCTGCGCAATCGCAGGGTCCGGTCCATGTCCAAATCATTGCGGCAGAGCAGATCGCTCCCAGCGCCGTCACCTATCGCAGCCAAACCAACTATGGCGCCTTCGACCGTTCGAGACCGCTGGAGGTCTTAGAGGCCGGATCGCTCCATTTCGAGATCGCATTTGCTGAGCTTGAATTGACTCAGCCGCGCCCGGTGGAGATGTCCGCTCGCGCCCGGACAATGGGCGATGCACGAACAGCAGAGAATCCCGCCAACCGCGATGCGCCCGCACCCTTGGCCGCTCTGGTCGAAGCCCCGCAGGTCGGGAATGCGCGCGCCGCGAATTCACCCGGACTGTCTGCATCGCGCGATGAGCGCCGGATCGGGTCCTTGGCAAGCAATCAATTGGCACCGAATACTTCATCGATCGAGGCCGCTTTTGCAGGCGTGATTGATGTCTCTGGTGCGGCGCGTGAAGCGATCCCGGTCGTTTCACCGGATCGCTCGGATGAGGCTGCTCGCATGGCGATCCCGCTGCCGGTTTCGGAGCCGGGCCTAAACCCGAGCGCTGCTGTGGAGAGCGCTCTCATCGAAAAGCGCACGCTGGATGCGCGGATCAATGGCGTGCTGACCGGCTCGGTCGATTTTCAGCAGCTCGACGGGACAATCGCGATCCGGCTGGGATCAGTGGTCGACATGCTGCGCAGCCGGTTCAGCGCCTCTGAGCTTGCCCATATGCGAGCAGGCCGGTCGATCGACGCTTTTGTGACGCTTGAACAGATGCAGTCGGCTGGCATTCCGATCCGCTATAACCCCGCCTATGACGAGATCGAGTTCGGGATCGACTATGACGATGCGCCCAACGCGTCCAAGGTCCAGGTCGAACAGATCAGCATCTTGCCCAGCGCCAGTGAGGGCAGGGGCGAGAGCACAGCGATCGATCAGATCATCCCGCGTTAGTGGAGTTAGCCTCCGTTAGGAGGTCGGCTCGACTCGCGGAAGATTCGAGCTTAAGGACCGCACAGTTTTTCAACGAAAACAGGTGCAAAACATGAAATGTCTACCAGTGTTCGCGGCAGCGTTAGCTGTTGCTGCGCCGAGCTACGCTCAGCAAAGTGGCCCCATGCAAGTCCAGCGATCGGTTCCTGCTGCCGAGAACGTGTCAGTGTTGCCAGCAAATACTGAGGTTTATCTTCGCTTGAACGAGGAATTGACCACCAAAGGCAATCGGATGGAGGAAGGGTCAACCTTTTATCTAACCGTTGCTGCGGATGTCATTATGGGTGATTATGTCATCATCCCGGAAGGAGCGAGAGCAACCGGTAGAGTAACATGGATGACAAATAAGGGCATGTTCGGAAAGTCGGGCAAGTTCGAGATTGAGATCATGTATGTTGAGGTGAATGGTCGTCGCATTCCGCTAAATGGAACTTTCCGCCAAGAAGGAGAAGGGAACACTGTCGCGACGGTCGGTGCGGTTGTTGTGGTTCCAGTTGCAGGCCTATTTGTGACTGGGCGCAGTGGCAGGATGCCGGCTGGGACTGAGCTCACGGCTTACACCGAAGATGACCTTGAGTTTCAATTCGACGGCCCGCCGCCTGTGCGAAATGCGCCGATGAGTGTCTCACGAGTTCCGCAGCGAGCGACCGCTGCCCCGCCTGCTGGTCAAGCCGAGACTGCTGTCGAAGGGCTGGTCGATGGTACTATAGATCAAGCGCCGAGCGACCTGCCGGTTGGCCACGTCGAGACAACGGACGATGTGTTGGTCGATGATGCCGCCGATCAGGAGCCGAGTCAGGCACCAGCCTACGAATAAGCTACCAACAAAAAGGGCGGTGCCATTGCTGACACCGCCCCCTGATTGCGAGCGCTTCAAGACACTCGCAAAACTTTGCGCAAGACTTACTTCAGCTCAACGGTGCCGCCAGCTGCTTCGATCTTGGCTTTGATCTCTTCGGCTTCTGCCTTGGCAACGCCTTCCTTAAGCGGCTTGGGCGCGCCTTCGACGAGACCCTTGGCTTCGGTAAGGCCGAGACCGGTGATGCCGCGGACTTCCTTGATGACCTGGATCTTCTTGCCGCCGTCGCCGGTGAGAATGACGTCGAATTCGTCCTTCTCTTCAGCGGCTGCACCGGCGTCGCCGCCGCCAGCCGGGCCAGCAACAGCCACTGCAGCAGCAGCGGAAACGCCCCACTCTTCTTCGAGGGCTTTAGCAAGTTCAGCTGCCTCAAGGACGGTCAGCTTCGAAAGTTCTTCAACAAGCTTGGCAATATCAGCCATGATGTTCACTCCAATTATGTGGCGGGGTTTTCAAATCACCCCATGATGTTTCGTTGTTCGCGAATACGTCTCGTTTTTCGCGCCTCAAACTGGCGAGGCGTTAAGCAGCTTCCTTGGCGCCATAGGCACCAAAAACGCGAGCCAGCTTGTTGGCGGGTGCGGTGACGACCTGAGCGATCTTCGTCGCTGGGGCGTTAACGAGGCCAACAATCGTGCCGCGCAGCTCATCGAGGCTCGGCATCGAGGCAAGCGCCTTGACTCCAGCTTCGTCGAGCACCTGCGTGCCCATCGAACCACCGACGATTTCCAGCTTGTCGTTCGACTTGGCGAATTCGACAGCGGCCTTAGCGGCCGAGACCGGGTCTTCCGACCAGGCCAGCGCGGTTGGGCCGTTGAGGAATTCCTCGAGCCCAACGTAATCGGTGTCCTTCAGGGCGAGCTTGGCGAGACGGTTCTTCGCAACCTTGTAAGAGGCACCCGCTTCACGCATTTTCGTGCGCAGTTCGGTGGACTGTTCCACCGACATGCCGAGATTGCGGGTGACAACCACCACGCCGACCTCGTTGAAAACGCCATTGAGCTGGGCAACCGCTTCGGATTTCTGCGAACGATCCATGCCATACTCCTTCATTATGATCGCCTGAAACCAATGCTCAAACGACCGGCTCAAATCATCCAGCGCCGTTCATCGACACTGGACAAGTCCATCAATGGGGAAGGAGGGTGAGCCAGCTGGCTCGGCTGCGATCCTGTAGGCGGACCGCGTAAATCTCTTTTCCCCGTCTAGGCTGCAAATTAAGGACGGCATATTCCGTTCAGCAACTGTCTCGGACGGATGACTGCAAAAACAGTCGAGGCGCGCAATTAGCCTGCGCGCCTCGAGAGTCAAGCAAATTGCGACTGCCTAGCTTAGAGTTTGTATTCCAACAGATCGCCCGGCTGGCAGTCCAACTCGCGGCAGATTGCTGCCAGCGTGCTGAACCGGATCGCTTTGGCTTTGCCGGTTTTCAGGATTGAGAGGTTGGCCAGCGTCAGGCCCACCCGTTCTGCCAGTTCGGTTAGAGTCATGCGGCGTTCGTGCAGCAGGTCGTCGAGTTTGACCATGATCGTTGCTCCTTCATCATCAGCAGGCATCACACAGTCCCTTCGAGATCTTCGCGCATCGCTGCGCCATATTTGAACACCCGGGCAAGGATGAAGAGGATGATGACCATCAAGATTCCGGTCAGGTCGAGCCCTGCGTCAACGGTGAATTCGGAATTCTCCACTTCGTCGACCCACTTGGCCACCCAAAGGGCAAAGCCCATGATGGGTATACCGATGATCTGGATGCCCAGCAGCAGCCATGCCATCACGTTGAGGCGGTCCGCATTGTCAGGGATGAAGGGGTCGCCTTCTCCGACAGTGGCAATGATGGCCCGCAATCTTCCAAAGAAGAAGAACAGCATGGCCGTTGCGGCGACGACTAGGGCTAACACTGCGACGACGGGGAAGACCGGGAACGCGCCCACTACATCGGGGTTATCTGCCGCGATCTCAGCGGTGATCGTATCCTGAAAGAAAATGACCAAGGGAATGACGAGCGCGACCAGCACTCCGCCTAGTGCGGAAAAGCCTTGCATCAAAATGGTCATGATCTTGCCGGCAAGTAGCAGCAAGTCATTGGGTTTTTCGTACATTGTCATGGGTTGAGCCCCTCTAGGAAACCTGGCCTTACGCGAGTTCGACGGTCTGGCTGATGGCCGGAGTGCCGGTCTGCGCCGAAGCGGGTGGGACGGTCACAATCGCATGGAGCGATGCAAAGGCGAGGATCACGGCTGCGAAAGCGGCGAAAGTGTTGGTGAGTGAGGTGGACATATCGTTCTCCGTTAAGTGTCATATTGAATTTCAATAATCCATAGCTAGGCGCGACGGAATTTATCGTCAATCAATAAATATTGAAAAACGATAAGACACTGATCGATAAGCAATATTTCTCGCCATATCGAAAAACAATATGTGCGAAGAGGAGTGTTTGCGTGCCTTGCAGGGTGCCGAATTGCCTCCGATTCGAATCACTGTGGCCGCTTTGCGAGTGGAAGCATGGCGCGGAGTACGGTCGCACACGCGACCGCAAGGCCGACTGGCCGCCCGCAGCGGGTCCGCAGCGGAGCGGAGGACGTCTAGCGAGGACGCGCCCGCGGATGCGGGCGCTCAAAGACAGTGTTGACGCGAAGCGCCCCTATTCCTACATGCCTGTCCACACACCAGCTTCGAGCCGGACTGATTCATGCGCGGGGATCGGTTCAAGAATGGAAGCGGTGCAAGCCATAACGCGACGTTTTTGCTGCAACTGGAGCGGACCCAGACAGGGTGCGCCTCGGTGTGCAGCGCTTGTGCGTCTGTTATGGCCCATTCCGTCTCGCGTGACGAAACGAAGCAACTGCGCGTGAGGCCTCTCCCTTGCGTGCTCACAGGACAAAGAGGCACCTCCCTCCATGGCAACCAAAGCGAAAGCCACCCGCAGCCGTTCGGCTAAGGGTACCGCAAAACGCCGCATCCGTAAGATTTTCGGCGACATCCACGAAGTCGTCGACATGCCCAACCTGATCGAGGTTCAGCGGGAGAGCTATGAGTTCTTCCTGCGCTCGAACAAGGAAACCGGCTATGTCTCCGGCCTTGAGAAGACCCTGCGCAGTGTCTTCCCGATCCGCGACTTTGCCGGTACGGCGGAACTGGACTTCGTTCACTACGAGCTGGAGCAGCCCAAATACGACACGACTGAATGTCGTCAGCGTGGCATCACTTATGCCGCTCCGATGAAGGTCACTCTGCGTCTCATCGTCTTTGAAGTCGATCAGGAAACCGAAACGCGCTCGGTCCTCGATATCAAGGAGCAGGACGTTTACATGGGCGACATGCCGCTCATGACGGAGAATGGCACCTTCATCATCAACGGCACAGAGCGTGTGATCGTTTCGCAGATGCACCGTTCGCCGGGCGTTCTGTTCGACCACGATCGCGGCAAGACGCACTCGTCCGGCAAGCTGCTGTTTGCTGCCCGCGTCATTCCCTATCGCGGTTCGTGGCTCGACTTTGAGTTCGACGCCAAGGACATCGTCAACGTCCGCATCGACCGTAAGCGCAAGCTGCCGGTGACCGCGCTGCTTTATGCGCTGGGTCTCGATAGCGAAGGCATCCTGCATCACTTCTACGAAACCATGACCTGGGAGCGTGCGAAGGATGGCTGGAAGGTCCCGTTTGTCGCGGAAAACTGGCGCGGTCAGAAACCGGCTTTCGGTCTGGTTGACGCCAAGACCGGCGAAGAAATCTTCCCGGCTGGCCAGAAAATCTCCCCCCGCGCTGCCAACAAGGCGGCCAAGGATGGGTTGAAGGACTTGCTCCTCCCGACCGAGGAAGCCGTGGGCCGCTATGCCGCCTATGACATGATCAACGAAAAGACCGGCTCGATCTACATCGAAGCGGGCGACGAAGTGACCATGGAGCACATCGAAGCGCTCGACGAAGCTGGCTTCGACAAGCTCGAACTGCTCGACATTGACGAGATCAACACCGGCCCGTGGATCCGCAACACGCTGAAGGTCGACAAGGCCGAGAACCGCGATGAGGGTCTTGAGGCGATCTACAAGGTCATGCGTCCGGGCGAACCACCGACCAAGGAAACCGCAGAAGCTCTGTTCGAAGGCCTGTTCTTCGATGGCGAGCGGTATGACCTGTCGGCCGTTGGCCGCGTGAAGCTCAACATGCGTCTTGGCCTCGATGCCGAAGACACTGTGACGACCCTGCGAAAGGAAGACATCCTTGCCGTGGTCAAAGAGCTGGTCGGCCTGAAAGACGGCAAGGGCGAAGTCGACGACATCGACAACCTCGGCAACCGCCGTGTGCGTTCGGTGGGTGAGCTGCTGGAAAACCAGTACCGCGTTGGCCTGTTGCGCATGGAGCGTGCGGTTAAGGAGCGCATGTCTTCGGTCGACGTTTCGACCGTCATGCCCAACGACCTCATCAACGCGAAGCCGGCTGTCGCGGCTGTCCGCGAATTCTTCGGCTCTTCGCAGCTGTCGCAGTTCATGGACCAGACCAACCCGCTGTCGGAAGTCACCCACAAACGCCGCGTCTCAGCGCTTGGCCCAGGTGGTCTGACGCGTGAGCGCGCAGGCTTTGAAGTCCGCGACGTTCACCCGACGCATTATGGCCGTATCTGCCCGATTGAAACGCCGGAAGGCCCGAATATCGGTCTGATCAATTCGCTGGCTTCGTTCAGCCGGGTCAACAAATACGGCTTCATCGAAACGCCCTATCGCCAAGTTGAAAACAACAAGGTGACCGGCGATGTGATCTACCTCTCCGCCATGGAAGAGCAGAAGCACACCGTCGCACAGGCGTCTGCTGACCTGACTGATGATGGGACCTTCGTCGAAGATCTCGTCTCGGCCCGTCACGCTGGCGACAACCTGATGGCGCCGAACGATCAGATCACTCTGATGGACGTCTCGCCAAAGCAGCTTGTCTCGGTCGCAGCCTCGCTCATTCCGTTCCTTGAGAATGATGACGCGAACCGCGCACTGATGGGCTCGAACATGCAGCGCCAGGCGGTGCCGCTTGTGAAGGCAGAGGCGCCGTGGGTCGGCACCGGCATGGAAGAGACCGTTGCCCGCGATTCCGGCGCAGCGATTGCGGCCAAGCGCGGCGGCATCGTCGATCAGGTCGATGCGACCCGTATCGTCATCCGTGCACAGGGCGATGTCGAAGCCGGTCAGTCTGGCGTCGACATCTACACGCTGCAGAAATTCCAGCGCTCCAACCAGAACACCTGCATCAACCAGCGTCCGCTGGTGAAGGTGGGCGAAGTGGTTGAGCCGGGCGACATCATCGCTGACGGTCCTTCGACGGACCTGGGCGAGCTGGCGCTAGGCAAGAACAGCCTCGTCGCGTTCATGCCGTGGAATGGCTACAACTACGAAGACTCGATCCTGATCAGCGAACGCATCGTGAAGGATGACGTCTTCACCTCGATCCATATCGAAGAGTTCGAAGTCATGGCCCGCGATACGAAGCTTGGGCCAGAGGACATCACCCGCGATATCCCGAATGTCGGTGAGGAAGCCCTGCGCAACCTCGACGAAGCGGGCATCGTTTACATCGGGGCCGAAGTGCACCCGGGTGACATTCTGGTCGGCAAGATCACACCGAAGGGCGAGAGCCCGATGACGCCGGAAGAAAAGCTCCTGCGCGCCATCTTCGGTGAGAAGGCTTCGGATGTTCGCGACACCTCGCTGCGTCTGCCGCCGGGTGTGGCTGGTACTATCGTCGAAGTCCGTGTGTTCAACCGCCACGGTATCGAAATCGACGACCGTACGCGTGCGATCCAGAACGAGGAAATCGAGCGTCTCCGCAAGGATGCCGCTGACGAACGCAACATCCTCAACCGTGCGACTTACAACCGCCTGAAGGACATGCTGATGGGTCAAACCGCCAGCGCGGCTCCCAAAGGCGTGAAGAAGGGCATCGAAATCGGCGAGCAAGTGTTGGCCGATGTTGAGAAGCACGAGTGGTTCAAGTTCGCTGTTGCTGACGACAAACGTCAGGCGCAGATCGAAGCGATCAAGTCGCAATATGACGAAAGCGTCGCGATGATCGATGCGAAGTTCGAAGACCGCAAGGAGAAGCTGGAGCGTGGTGACGAACTCGCGCCGGGCGTGCTCAAGATGGTCAAGGTCTTCGTCGCGGTGAAGCGCAAGCTGCAGCCGGGCGACAAGATGGCCGGCCGTCACGGAAACAAGGGTGTGATTTCGCGCATCCTTCCGGTTGAGGACATGCCGTTCCTCGAAGATGGAACGCCGGTTGATCTCGTGCTGAACCCGCTGGGCGTGCCTTCGCGTATGAACGTCGGTCAGATTTTCGAAACGCACCTTGGCTTCGCAGCGCGCGGCCTTGGCATGGACATCGCTGAGAAGCTCGAAGAGTGGAAGGCAGCGAACCCGAATGCGGCAGAGGACTATGCGGGCGTCAAGCCTCCTGCAGCAGTCGTCGACCGTCTGAAGGACGTCTATGGCGAGCAATACTTTGACGATCTGGAAAGCCGTTCGGCTGAGCAGATTGTTGAGCTTGCAAGCAACCTCTCCGCAGGTGTCCCGATGGGTACGCCCGTGTTTGACGGTGCACGCGAAGCCGACGTGTCCGACTACCTTGTAAAAGCCGGTGTCGACAGCTCCGGCCAGTCGACGCTGTATGATGGGCGCACGGGTGACGCCTTTGACCGCAAGGTCACTGTGGGCATCATCTACATGCTCAAGCTGCACCACCTGGTCGACGACAAGATCCACGCTCGCTCGATCGGTCCATACTCGCTCGTCACGCAGCAGCCGCTGGGTGGTAAAGCGCAGTTCGGCGGACAGCGCTTCGGTGAGATGGAGGTCTGGGCTCTGCAAGCATACGGCGCCGCCTACACCTTGCAGGAAATGCTCACGGTCAAGTCGGACGATGTCGTTGGCCGGACCAAGGTCTACGAAGCGATCGTCAAGGGCGACGACACCTTCGAAGCGGGCATTCCGGAGAGCTTCAACGTTCTCGTCAAGGAAATGCGCTCGCTGGGCATGAATGTCGAACTCACCTCGCTGGGCGATGGTGAAGACGATGATGACGGCTTCGCACAAGCGGCGGAATAAGAGCTATGATGAGACAGATTGTAGCTTCGACACTGGCTGGTGCAGCGCTCGTTTGCGCTGTGCCTGTTGCCGCGCAAGAGACGATGACGCCGGTCGAGGAGTACCAAGACCTTCTCAACTGCACGTCACATGCCATCATCCTGGGCAGCATTTTTCATGCCAATGAAGACCCTGCGCTCGCAGAACAGTCTGAGCAGCAGGCTCAGAAATATGCGGACATGATGAACGCTTGGATCGAGCGCATGCAGGGCATCGCCGAGGTCGAAAAGACCGATGATGAGAGGGCTGAGGAGCTCGCTGAGGATCTCATCACGCTCATGAACCGCGTGCAAGATAATGCCTCCGAAGAGTCCTTTTCAGAAATGATTGCGGTGACTGAAAGCTGCCGCTCGCGCTACGGCGCATAAGGGAAGTTTGCGATATGAACGAACTGACAAAATTCACCAACCAGCTGGCCAAGCCGGAGACCTTTGACCAGATCCAGATCGGCATCGCCTCGCCAGAGCGCATCCGTTCGTGGTCCTATGGTGAGATCAAGAAGCCTGAGACCATCAACTACCGTACGTTCAAGCCAGAGCGTGACGGCCTGTTCTGCGCGCGCATCTTTGGTCCGGTGAAGGACTATGAGTGCCTGTGCGGCAAGTACAAGCGGATGAAGTACAAAGGCGTCGTGTGTGAAAAGTGCGGCGTTGAAGTCACCGTCACCAAGGTCCGCCGTGAGCGTATGGGCCACATTGAGCTGGCCGCTCCGGTCGCGCACATCTGGTATCTGAAGTCGCTGCCCTCGCGCATCGGCCTGCTGCTCGACATTCAATTGAAGCAGCTGGAGCGCATCCTCTACTTCGAAAGCTATGTCGTGATCGAGCCGGGCCTGACCCCGCTTGAGAAGTTCCAGCTGCTGACTGAAGACGAGCTGCTCGAAGCGCAGGACGAGTATGGCGAAGATGCGTTCTCCGCCGACATCGGCGCAGAGGCGGTCAAGGTCATGCTGATGGACCTCGACCTTGAGCAAGAGCGTGACGATCTGATGGAAGAGCTGGCGACCACCAAGTCGACGCTCAAGCCCAAGAAGATCATCAAGCGTCTGAAGGTTGTTGAGAGCTTCATCGAATCCGGCAACCGTCCGGAGTGGATGATCCTCGAAGTGATCCCTGTGATCCCGCCTGAGCTGCGCCCGCTGGTGCCGCTGGATGGTGGCCGTTTTGCGACGTCCGATCTCAACGATCTCTATCGCCGCGTCATAAACCGTAACAACCGTTTGAAGCGTCTGATCGAACTGCGCGCGCCGGACATCATCGTCCGCAACGAAAAGCGTATGCTGCAAGAAGCCGTTGACGCGCTGTTCGACAATGGCCGTCGTGGCCGCGTCATCACCGGTGCCAATAAACGCCCGCTGAAATCGCTGTCCGACATGCTGAAGGGCAAGCAGGGCCGCTTCCGCCAGAACCTTCTGGGTAAGCGCGTCGACTATTCAGGCCGTTCGGTCATCGTGACCGGTCCCGAACTGAAACTGCATCAGTGCGGCCTGCCCAAGAAGATGGCGCTCGAACTGTTCAAGCCGTTCATCTACGCCCGTCTTGACGCCAAGGGTCTTTCGATGACCCTCAAGCAAGCCAAGAAGTGGGTCGAGAAAGAGCGCAAGGAAGTCTGGGACATCCTCGACGAAGTGATCCGTGAGCACCCGGTTCTCCTGAACCGCGCGCCAACGCTTCACCGTCTGGGAATCCAGGCGTTCGAGCCGGTGCTGATCGAAGGTAAGGCTATCCAGCTGCACCCGCTGGTCTGCTCGGCGTTCAACGCTGACTTTGACGGCGACCAAATGGCGGTCCACGTGCCGCTCAGCCTCGAAGCACAGCTCGAAGCGCGCGTGCTGATGATGTCGACCAACAACATCCTCTCGCCCGCCAACGGCAAGCCGATCATCGTGCCTTCACAGGACATGGTGCTGGGCCTCTACTACCTCTCGATGGAGCGTCAGGAAAAGACCCCTGAATTCCTCGAGAATGAGGACGGCTCCAAGGTCGAAAAGCTGCCGCGCTTTGCCGATATGGCCGAAGTGCACCATGCGCTTGAGACCAAGGCCGTGTCGCTTCACACCAAGATCCTCGCCCGCGTCCCGCAGGCTGAAGAGGATGGCAAGATCGTGATGAAGCGGTTCGAGACCACTCCGGGCCGCATGCTGATCGGTGAGTGTCTGCCGAAGAACCACAAGGTGCCCTACGACATCATCAACCGCCTTCTGACGAAGAAGGATATCGGTGACGTGATCGATGAAGTGTATCGTCACACCGGCCAGAAGGACACGGTCCTGTTTGCCGATGCGATCATGGTCCTGGGCTTCCGTCACGCGTTCAAGGCGGGCATCTCGTTTGGTAAGGATGACATGATCATCCCCGACGCCAAGGTGAAGCTGGTCGATGAGACCAAATCTTTGGTCGCTGACTATGAGCAGCAATACCAGGACGGTCTCATCACTCAGCAAGAGAAGTACAACAAGGTGATCGACGCTTGGTCCAAGTGTGGTGACCTGGTTGCTGACGCGATGATGGAGCGGATTAAGGCTCGCCCGGTCGACAAGGACGGGCGTGAGGCTGACATCAACTCGATCTACATGATGAGCCACTCCGGTGCGCGTGGTTCGCCAGCGCAGATGAAGCAGCTCGCCGGGATGCGCGGCCTGATGGCCAAGCCGTCGGGCGAGATCATCGAGAACCCGATCATCTCGAACTTCAAGGAAGGTCTGAACGTCCTTGAATACTTCAACTCCACCCACGGCGCTCGTAAGGGCCTTGCGGATACGGCGCTCAAGACGGCGAACTCGGGTTACCTGACCCGCCGTCTGGTCGACGTGTCGCAGGACTGCACCATCGTCGAGCAGGATTGTAAGACCGAAAACGCGCTGGAAATGCGTGCAATCGTTCAGGGCGGTAGCGTCATTGCCTCGCTTGGCGAACGTATCCTTGGCCGCACCGTGGCCGAAGACATCGTCAACGCCGCCACCGGTGAAGTGATCGCGCCCAAGGGCACTCTGGTCGACGAGCCGATGGTGAAGGAAATCGAAGCGGCTGAGGTTCAGTCCGCCAAGATCCGCTCGCCGCTGCTTTGCGAAAGCGACCAAGGCGTTTGCGGAACCTGCTATGGCCGTGACCTTGCACGCGGTACGCCTGTGAACATCGGTGAGGCTGTCGGCGTTATCGCTGCGCAATCCATCGGTGAGCCTGGCACGCAGCTGACCATGCGGACCTTCCACATTGGCGGTGCGGCTCAGCTCAACGAGACCTCCCACCTCGAGGCGACCTCCGATGGTAAGGTCGAGCTTCGCGATATGCCGACCATCACCGATAAGAAGGGCAACATCTTGTCGCTCGCTCGTAACGGTGAAATCGCGGTTATCGATGCCGAGGGCCGTGAACGTGAGATGCACAAAGTGCCTTATGGTACGGTCATCAAGTTCAAGCACGGTGCGAAGGTCAAAGAAGGCGATCGTCTCGCTGAATGGGACCCGTTCACTCTGCCGATCATCACCGAGCAATCGGGCGTGGTGAAGTATCAGGATCTGGTCGAGGGCACGACGCTCGAAGAACAGACCGATGATGCAACGGGTATCGCGCAGCGCGTGGTCACCGAAAATCGCGCCACAGGCCGCAAAAAGAAGGAAGAGCTTCGCCCGCGCATGATCCTGCAAGGTGAAGGCCAATCCGACGACGAAGCTGATGCACAGCGCTATATGCTCGCGCCGGGCACCACTCTTTCGGTTGAAGACGGTCAACAGGTGGAAGCAGGTGACATTCTGGCCCGTGCATCGCGCGAGTTTGCGAAAACCCGCGACATTACCGGTGGTCTGCCGCGTGTGGCTGAACTGTTTGAGGCGCGTCTGCCTAAGGACATGTCGGTCATCGCCAAGATCTCAGGCAAGATTGAGTTCGTTCGCGAATACAAGGCCAAACGCAAGATCGCGATCATTCCGGAAGAAGGTGATCCGGTCGAGTACCTGATCCCCAAAACCAAGGTGATCGACGTGCAAGAAGGCGACTTTGTGAAGAAGGGTGATACCCTGATTTCCGGCGCGCCGAACCCGCACGACATCCTCGAAGTCATGGGTGTTGAGGCACTGGCCGAGTATCTCGTCAACGAGATTCAGGAAGTCTACCGACTGCAGGGCGTGAAGATCAACGACAAGCACATCGAGGTGATTGTTCGCCAGATGCTGCAAAAGGTTGAGATCACCAATGGTGGCGACACCACTCTGTTGCCGGGTGAGCAGGTCGACTACGCCGAAATGCTCGAATACAATGCCAAGCTTGGCAAGAACAAGCAGCCGGCCGAAGGCACGCCGATCCTGCTTGGGATCACCAAGGCGTCCCTGCAAACCCGCAGCTTCATCTCCGCCGCATCGTTCCAGGAGACGACTCGCGTTCTGACCCAGGCTTCGGTCGAGGGTAAGAAGGACACGCTGATCGGACTGAAAGAGAACGTGATCGTGGGCCGTCTCATCCCCGCCGGTACCGGTGCGGGCATGAACCGGATGCGCGTCACTGCGTCGAGTTGTGATGCTGCTCTCAAAGCGGCTTGGAAAAAGCAGCAAGAGAAGCTCGCTGCCGAAAACGCGGTTGAGGAAGAGCCTGCTGCCGATCCGGTTTCCTCTGAGGAAGCCATGAAGGCAGCCATGGGTGGCGGCGGCGATGCTGCTCCCGAAGGCAATGCGGCTGAATAAGCTTCAAGCTTGAACCAAACAAAAGGCCCCGGTGGAGTGATCCGCCGGGGTCTTTGCTTTTTCCGGGTCATTCTGTTCAGTTTACAGTCCGGTTGTCGCGCATAGCGTCCGCTTCATCCAATAATGGAGGGACTGATGAAAAAGCTGATTTTGCTCTTGGCCGCCATCGCAGTGGCCACCCCAATCGTACCGCTCTCAGCGCAAGACACGGTCGTCGTGACCGGCGCGCGCCAGGATCGTTCGGCCTTGAACGCCTATCTAGGCCCAAGCCGCGGTGGCAGCGGCCCCTCTGCCATCGGTGTGACGCGTCAGGCGGATTACTTTGTGACCCCACTCTTCGTCAGCTCGGACTCGCGCAATTACGAGGAACGCATTGAAGAGCTGTTCCAGATGCTCGGCGCGACGCTGGATGCGGCCGACGCGCAAGGGATCGACATTGTCGCGGGCCGCTACACGCTGGAGCCGGTGACGAAAGCCAATATGCGCGAGTTGCCGCTGATGGGCGGCAATCGTCCGGACACCAACCGGGTGCAGATCTATGCCCGCATCCCGCTCAGGAATGAGAACGACCGGGTAAAGGACACCGCCGAACGGATCGCTGAATTCGTCAAGGGCATTCCAGCCACAGGCCGTTCCTTTATCGACGTGGGCGCAACCGGCCTCGCCATCGACAATCCTGAGCAATATCGCTCCGACGTGGTGCGGCACATTGCAGGCGAGGCGACCAGCTATGCCAAGATGTTCGGCGACGATTACGGCGTCACCATCGACGGGCTTGACGGCGACCTCTACTGGCAGCAAGCCAGTGAAACGGAAGTGTTCCTGTACATCGAGCACAAGTTTTCAATCAGGCCCAAATGAGCAACCCACCCCTTGATGCACTCCTGACCGCGCATGCAGCGAGCGGCGATCCGCGCTTGCTCGTACCCGCGCTGGACTTGTGCCAAAGGGACGGGGACTGGGACGGCGACCTTGCACGCGTGCTTGATCTGGCGGAGGAGACCTCGCAGAACGATCTCTCCGACGCGGAACTGGTGCGGCTGGCAGCAGCGGCGGTTGAAGGCAAGCGACCCGAGATTGCCGAGCGGTTCGCCGCTGGCCTTCCCGAAGCGATGCCGAGCGAAGTGCGCGCGCTGCTGATGCTCGGCAAGAATGACGAGGCGGAGGCGCGCTATCACGCCGTCGTTTCGGAGAACCCGACGCTGGAAGATCCCGACTTGCTCGATGAGGTCATGGCCGCCCGCACGCCCGAGGATGGGCCGAGCAATGTCATCGCGCTCAACACTGGCACATCTGCTCCCGCCGACCCGGAAGCCGAGCGCGATCACATCCGTCTCGCCTACGGTGCGGATACTGGGATCGACTTCTCCGATGTTGGGGGGCACGCCGACGTCAAGAAGCAGATTGAACGCCGCATCATCGCGCCGTTCCGCAAGCCCTCGCTCTTCGCCAAGTTCCGCCGCAAAGCGGGAGGCGGCGTGTTGCTCTATGGCCCTCCCGGATGCGGCAAGACGCTGCTGGCACGGGCCACGGCTGGCGAGTGCGAGGCGCGCTTTATCAATGTGCCAACCACCGATGTGCTCGACAAATATATTGGCGAGCCCGAGCGCAAGCTGGCCGCGATCTTTGAGGACGCGCGGCGTGAAACTCCCTGCGTGCTGTTCTTTGATGAGCTGGAGGCGCTGGCTGGCAAGCGCGGCTCTGGATCGACCCGGCACGAAATGTCGATTGTCTCGACCTTTCTGGCGGAGCTCGACGGCTTTGCGCAGAACAATGAGGGCGTGCTGATCCTGGCGGCGACCAATATGCCCTGGGCGGTGGACCCCGCTTTCCGGCGCTCGGGCCGCTTTGACCGGCTGCTCTTCGTGCCTCCCCCGGACAGGCCCGCGCGCGAGGAAATTCTCAAGCTCCAGCTTGCCCAGCGCCCGGTTGATCCGGGGCTTGATCTAGCCAAAATCGCCAAGGCAACCACCGGCTATTCCGGTGCGGACCTCGGCAATCTCGCGGACACGGCCGCCGACTTCGCGATCGAGGAATTGATTGATGCAGGCGATGAAGTCGCGATCAATGCAGGCCATCTCAAAGACGCATTGGAGGAGGTCAAACCGACCACTGCGGAATGGCTGACGACCGCGCGCAACTTCGCCAAATACGGCAATAGCGGCGGGCAGTATGATGAAATCTCCAAGTTCATCGACAAGTTCGGACGCTGACGGACCGCATGGCACTGTTTGGGGCAAAACGCGGCACGCAGCGCTTTGACGATGGCCGCTATCGCATAGTCGACGAGCCCAAGCGCATCCCGCTTGGTGGCTTGGCCGGGCCGCTGCTTTTGATCCTGCTCCCCGCCACCTTGTATTTGTCGCTGACGGTCAACCTGTTCTTTTTCTTCCTGCCCGGAGCGTTAGGGTTGCTGATCGGGGGAAGGCATATGTGGCTTGACCCTCTGCTTTGCCTTGCCGCAATAGCGATCTTTATCGCCTCCGCAGTGATCAACTTCGCAGCGCTCGAATCCGAATGGATTGGGGAGGTTGGCTATGACTACGCGCAGTCCTTGAGCATCGCGCTGACCGCTCTGCCGCTTTTCCTCATCGTGCAGATGCAACACCGTACGCTGACGTTGCGCGCCGCGATGAGGCAGTGAGGGGCGTGATGAACGACACTCTGCAATGGGCTCTGGATCGCGCGGTGCACTATGCGCGGATGGGCGCGCATGACCAGGCGATTGAGGCATGGCGCGACGCTTTGACCGAAGACCCTTCGCTGGCGCACGCCCATGCAGGTCTTGCCCATTCTCTGTTTCAGGAGCGGCGGATTGTCGCCGCGCGAGTTGAAGCGAAGCGGGCGCTGGAACTCGATGCTGAGATGGCTGAGCCACTGTTGGTTATGGCCCTGTGCGACATTCTGGAGAACCGGCGAACCCGCGGCCTCAAGCTGCTCGACCAGGCACTGGAGCTGGAGCCGCTCAATGCCGAAGTGCACCGCATCCGCGCGACGGTGATGCGCGATGCAGGCCGCTGGAAGGAGGCGGAGACATCCATCGCTCAGGCGCTGAAGCTTGAACCGCTGAACCGGGATTTCCGGATAGAGGAAGCCCAATTGGCGCAGGTCCAGGGGCAAGAGGAACGGGCCGAGGCCATCGCGCTCGAACTGCTCACTGGCAACCCTGATGATGTCGATGCGCTAGTAATCCTCGGCAATATTCAACGTCGGCGCGGCGATGTGGAGGAGGCCTACACGCTTGCGATGTCGGCGCTGTCCGTCAATGCGAGCGACCCTGCCGCGCTCGAATTGCTCGCCAGCGTCAAGGTTTCTCGCAACATTATCGGCGGCATGTTCTGGCATGTCGCTCGCCTGCTGCAAAAGGTGGGCGAGCAGAAGCTGATCTGGCTCTTGTGGTTCATCTATGTGGGCTATTTGATGGTGCTCACGACCATGCGCACATTTGAGGTGTCAGAGACGCTGCAAGACCTCTTCGTCTTGCTTTATGTCGCTTTCTGGATCGGGTTCTGGATCAGCCGATCAATGATTGACCGGATGGTGCGCAAGGAGCTGACACAGTTCCGCTTCGCCAACTCCTATTGAGCGCAGCCCAGAAAGCATCTAGCGGAGCGGGCATGACTCACATCACACGTTTCGCCCCTTCGCCCACGGGCCGCCTGCATGTCGGCAACATCCGCACCGCGCTCCACAACTGGATGCTCGCGCAAGGAGAAGGCGGCCAGTTCGTCCTGCGGATCGACGACACTGATGCGGAGCGTTCCAGAGAAGAATATGTCGAGGCAATAAAGACGGACCTCAATTGGCTCGGCCTCGCATGGGACAAGGAAGCACGCCAATCGGATAACCTTGCATCTTATGAAGCCGCGTTCGAAGCTTTGCGCGAAGCCGGGCGGGTCTATCCTGCCTATGAGACTGCGCAGGAATTGGAGCTGAAACGCAAGGTGCTGCTCGGGCGCGGCCTGCCGCCGATCTATGATCGCGGGGCGCTCAAAATGACGGACGAAGAGCGCGCCGCGAAAGAGGCGGAAGGCATTGCGCCGCACTGGCGTTTCAAGCTGGATCACGATGCGCTGATTACTTGGGAAGACGGCGTTCGGGGCCAGCAGAGCTTTGATCCAAAGTTGCTCTCTGATCCCGTGATTCGCCGCGCGGATGGATCGTGGCTCTATATGCTGCCGAGCACGGTCGACGATATCGACATGGGCATCACCCAGGTCCTGCGCGGAGAAGATCACGTCTCCAACACGGCCGTTCAGATCCAGATGTTCACCGCGATGGGCAAGGAGCCTCCGGCATTTGCGCATGAGGCTCTGCTGGTCGGTAAAGAGGGCAAGCTGTCCAAGCGGCTCGGATCGCTTGGCTGTGACGCCTTTCGCGAGCGAGGGATTGAGCCTGAGGCGATCATCGCGCTTCTCTCGCGGCTGGGCACCTCGCTTCCCGTCGAGCCGATTGCCGAGCGCGCGGTCTTGCTCGACGCGTTCGACCTCTCCACCTTCGGCCGCGCGCCTGCGAAGTTTGACGATGCTGAGCTGGAGCGGATCAACACCGCCATCGTCCACGCCATGCCCTACGACACGGTCAAGGATCGCCTGCCCGATGGTATGGATGAGGCGGGCTGGCACGCGGTGCAGCCCAATATCGCGACCGTTGGCGATGTTGCGGAGTGGTGGCGGCTTGTGACCGGCCCGATTGAGGCGGTCGAGTTTTCGGACGAGGACAAGGCCTATCTGGCTCAAGCTGTGACTACGCTGACATGGAGCGATGATCCCTGGAGCGCGCTCACATCCGCACTGAAAGAAGCAACGGGCCGCAAGGGCAAGCAGCTCTTTCTGCCCCTGCGCCAAGCGCTCACCGGCATGAACCACGGCCCGGACATGGGCGAGCTACTCCCGCTGATCGGAGAGGGAGAGGCGCGGGCGCGGTTGCAAGCCGCGAGTGCGTAAGTAGCGTTAAATTAACGATTAAGTCGCATAAAGGCTTAACGCGTCAGGGCCGCCAGGTCCGTGTTCGCGTCCGAGCCGGAGAAGTGCGATGGGGAAGTCCGGGAACCGCGAACTGATCGAGGGGCTCAAGGCCTCCGTCCGTTTTCGCGTGCGCTCCAAGATGCAGATGGCGGTGCTCGACATCACCGAAGGCGGCTGCATGCTCGATTCGCGCGGTTGGAGTGTGAAGCCCGAAGAACGCGTGCTCGTGAAGCTGCGAGACCTCGGAGAAATCGGTGCGACAGTGGCCTGGATCGAAGAGGGCCGCGCTGGCCTTGCCTTCGAGGAACCGCTCTACGGCCCTGTGGTCGAGCGGTTTTTTGCCTGAGTTTCCGGGTCAGCCTTCGCGCTCGTCCAGCTCATCACCCTTCAGAGTCACGACATGCAGCAGGTTGGTTGCGCCCGGTGTTCCGAAGGGCACGCCTGCGAGCACGACTTGCTTTGATCCCGGCACGCCAAAGCCATGGCGCAGGGCCATGCGTTTGCCTTTGGCGATCATCTCTTCGAAGCTTCCAATATCCTTGGTCGCCACCGCATGCGCTCCCCACAGCAGCGCCACTCGCCGCGCGGTTCGCATGCTGGGTGTAAGCACCAACATCGGCGTCGCAGGCCGCTCACGCGCGACCCTGCGCGCGGTGGAGCCGGAGGCGGTAAAGACCGTGATCGCGCTGATCGGGACCGTGTCGGCAATCGTCATGCAGCTATGCGCCAGCGCGTCCGAAGTGGTCGGATCGGGCAGCATTTCGAGCATTCGGATACGTTCGCGATATCCTTCATCGCTTTCAATCTGGAGCGCGATGGAATTCATCATCGCCACCGATTCCTCCGGCCATTCGCCCGCCGCACTCTCTGCAGACAGCATCACCGCATCGGCCCCGTCATAGACGGCGTTGGCGACATCAGAGACCTCTGCGCGGGTTGGTATGGGGCTTTCGATCATGCTTTCGAGCATTTGCGTGGCGACGATTACCGGCTTGCCCGCACGCCGTGTCGCGTTGACGATCTTCTTCTGGAGCGGCGGCACCTCGTATGGTTCGAGCTCTACGCCCAAGTCGCCGCGCGCGACCATGATGCCATCGGACTGGTAGATGATCTCTGACAAGCGATTGACCGCCATCGGCTTTTCGATCTTGGCGCAAAGGGCGGTGTTTGCGCCCTTATGCTCAGCAATCAGCTTGCGCGCTTCGGCCAAATCCTCGGCCCGCTGCACAAAGGAAAGCGCGATCCAATCCGCGCCGTGCTGCACCGCAAATGCCAGATCCTTGCGATCCTTGTCGGTGAGAGCGGGGATGGGCACTTCGGCATCGGGGACGTTGACGCCCTTGCGGTCAGAGATGACGCCGCCGACTTCGGCTGAGCACAGGATACGGTCTTCATCCGCCTCCTTCACCACCAGCTTGATCTTGCCATCATTTATCAGAAGCCGCTGGCCGCGCTGGAGGATGCCGAACAGTTCGGGGTGGGGCAGGCAAACGCGGGTTTCATCCCCCGGCGTGGGATCGCGGTCGAGCGTGAAGTGGCCCGAATGGCGGATCACCGCTTTGCCGTCCTTGAACGTGCCTACGCGCAGCTTGGGTCCTTGCAAATCGGCGAGGATCGCAATGGGGCGGGCGAATTCCTTCTCAAGCGCGCGGATAGCCTTGATCGCCGCTTCGTGGTCTGCGTGGTTGCCGTGGCTCATATTGACACGGAAGGCGTCGGCCCCGGCCCTGAACAGCTTGCGGAGCATTTCGGGCGAGCGGCTGGCAGGGCCGATTGTCGCCAGAATTTTCACTTTCCGACCGCGCGGGTCGATCCGAGTGTTGTCGCTGTTTGTCACTGTGATTGTGATCCCGATCCCTTTGATGAATGTGCTATGGCACGGAAAAATTGCAACTCAAGGAAAAGGCTTACCGATGTCCGCTGAAAATGATCCGCTCGACCAGCTTGATGACGCTGCCGCCGCCGAAGCCTTCCGCCGACTGGTCCGGCATCTTCGCCATCGCCATGACGCGCAGAATATCGAACTGATGGGGCTGGCGGGCTTCTGCCGCAATTGTCTCGCCGACTGGATTCGCGATGCCGGGTTTGAAGGAGACAAGGCTGCTGCTCGCGAGCTTATCCATGGCATGCCGATGGAGGAGTGGAAGGCGACGCGCCAGACGCCTGCAACGCAAGAACAGATCGAGGCGATGGAGAAGAGCCTGACTAAGAACGGTCCCAGCTTACTTTAGGGCCCCACAGAAAACCCAAATTAGGTGCTGTCCAATTGCTGCGCGGCTGGTAAGTCGGCTCCTCAAATCTCACATACTGATTCATCTGGAGTAAACCTGAAATGGCTGATGCCACCGACGACCGCTTGCGTTTGCTGATCGAGCGTATTGAACGCCTCGAGGAAGAGAAGAAGGGCATCGCTGATGATATCCGTGATGTCTATGCGGAGGCAAAAGCGGTCGGGTACGACACCAAGATCATGCGCCAGATCGTGCGCTTAAGGAAGATGAAGCCGGATGATCGCAGCGAGCAGGAAATTATCCTCGAAACCTACAAAGCCGCGCTCGGCATGGGCTAGCTTTACCCGCATTCTCGCGGCAATAGCTCTAAGTATTGCAGCGCCAAACGCGGCCTTCGCACAAGATGGCATATACACACCGCCGCGCGAAACGGCGATGGAAGGCGATGTCGCGGCCGCTCCGCTCAGCGAGGCGGAGCTGGAGAGGCTCGCCGCCTTCACCAGAGTTTACACGGTCGCACGCTGGTTCCACCCCAGCGATGCGGCTTTGCGCGCGGATTGGGATGCGCTCGCTGTTGAAACGGTGCCTCTGGTCCTTGCCGCAGACAGCTCCGCCGAGCTCGCCGACGTTCTGCGCAGCACTTTCGCGCCGTTGGTTGAGGACTTGGAGATTGCGTCCGAGCCGCTTGCGCCCATGGCCGCCCGCCCCGCGGCGAACCCGCGCTGGCAGTGGCTGCATTACGGTTTCAAAGGTCTGCGCCAAGGCACGCATGGCCGTTATCGCAACAAACTGGTGAGCCTCGGCGCAGGGCCGATCTTTGCTGAGGAACTGCCGGGCGGCATCCATGTGCGCTTTCCTTTGACGGCTGCCTTCAACGGCGACGAAACGCCTGAGATGGTTCCGCATACAGCCTATGCCGGGAAGCCGGAAGGCTGGGTCCCTGCCGGATTTGACCGCAACACACGGATCGCTGCGACGATTATCGCTTGGGGCGTTTTCGACCAGTTCTATCCCTATTGGGACGAAGTGGCCGTCGATTGGGACGCCAAGCTCACCGAGCAATTGCAACGCGCTGCCGTGGCCGTCGATGACGCCGAATTTCACGACGCCTTGCGGCTGATGACTTACGAAGTCGTCGATGGCCATGCCGGTGTCGGCCATCGCGAGGTGGAGCGGGCCATCGCGCCGCTCGCCCTGGATTGGGTTGAGGATCAGATCGTCGTCGTCGTAGCGCCGGAAGGTTCAGGCCTTGCGGCGGGAGATATCGTCACAAGGATTGATGGCGAAGACGCACAGCAGCGCTTGGCTGATCTTGCGAGCTCCCACATCTCAGGCAGCGAGCAATGGCGGATCATGCGCTCGCTTGAGGTGATGCTGCTGGGCCCTCCTGAGGAGCAAGCGACCATCGACATCATCCGGGCGGACGGGTCTGAGGCTAGCGTTGCGCTTGATCGGATCGCTTATTCCTGGCCCACGCGCCCACAGGCCGCTCGGCCCGAGCCAATCACACAGATTGAGCCGGGCATTCTTTATGTCGACATCACGCGGCTGAGCGACGTGCAATTGATTGAGGCTGCCGATCAGCTGCTTGAAGCGCGCGGGCTGGTCTTTGACCTGCGCGGGCGGCCCCATCACAACGCGAAGTTCATCCTCTCGCACCTTGCCGATGAGCCGTTTCTTTCGCCTGATTTCAGGCAGCCAGTCTATCAGCTCCCCGATCAGGTTGAGGTCATCTATAACAGCAATCCATGGCGTCTTGCGCCAATGCGTCCTCGGCTAACTGAGAACACGGTGTTCCTGATGGATGAGCGGGCGATCAGCTATCCGGAAAGCTGGCTCGGCACGATCAAGGGCAATGGCTTGGCGCAGATCGTGGGCAGCAACAGCGCAGGGGGAAATGGAGACATCACCGTCTTCCCGGTGCCGGGCGGTTATCGCCTGATCTTCAGCGCTCTCAAAGTCGTCAATTGGGATGGCAGCGTCGACCACAATATCGGGGTTGCCCCTGATGTCCCGGTCGAGATCACAATCGAGGACATCCGTCAGGGCCGCGATGCGATCCTTGATGCTGGTGTGTCCGTGGTGCGGGAGGGTTTGTCAGAGCCCTAATGTGAAGGTCGATTATGCGCGGCTTCAAAAGCTTGGGATCACTTCATAGTACATAGCCATTGCTACTGCATTGTAGAGCGCGTGGTGAAGCATTGCTGCGACTAATCCCAGCCGCGTTCGGGTGTAGGCAAGGAACACCCCTCCCAAAGTGTAGGGTACGATAACCAGCAATCCCAGCGGGCTTGTTAGCGGCTCGAAATTGCCCAGATGGTAGAGGCCGAAAAGCACTGAGCTTCCCCATACGAACCAATGAAAATTGGGCGCAAACCAGGAGGGTACCTCGGTTTCATGGTCTCGCCTTGCGCTCCATTGGACCAAGCCCACAATGCACAGGCCGAAAGTTGCGAGCAGCGCGAGGGCCGCAAAATCGGGGGCCATGAACTCAGAGGCCAGCAGGATCCCTAGGGCCACGAATCCTATCGCTCCAAACCGCAAAGAGGCAACTTTTCCGCTCAACCATCCGCGGAACAGGGCTTCTTCAAGTATGGGAGCAAGGATGATGGCCGACAAAAGCTCTTGGCCAAGAGGGGCTTCATAATCGATGAGCGCGGGCAAGAAACCGGAGGCTTCGTCTAGCTTCTCCAGCACCAGATAAAGCGTCGTGTCGATTGCAAAGTCGAGCGTGAAAACCCACAGCAAGGCGATTGCCAACGTCTCGCTCCAAGGGTGCAGCAAGGCATAGGGGGTGGGGCGGCGTACGAAGAAAAGCGCATCGCCCAGCCGCTCTGTCACGCTGAGCGCGGGCAGTGGTGTCGTGTCACGTTGATGCTTAACGGGAGGGCGATCCATGTGCAGAAAAGCTTAAAGCATCGGCCTATGCCCCTGCCAAGCTCCCTGCCAAAAAGGCCAGAGCCAATGCGCTTGCATTGTGAGCGGCGTGGAGGAGGATTGCGGCCCACAGGCCGATCTGCACCCGGACATAGCCGAGCAGGCCTCCAAGCACGAATTGCGGCAGGACCAATGGGAGCAGGGCAAGCATGCGGGTCCAGTCATCGCCCATCTCGAAATTGGCGATGTGGACCAGCGCGAAGGCAAGAGTTGCGAACCAGAAGAAGCCGGGAAAGGCCCAGGCGAACCAGCGCATCGGTGGCCGACGGCGCAGAAAGAACAGGGCCGCTGCTGCACCAACGATCCCTACAAGACCGACAAGCGCTCCCGCGATAGGACTGCTCATATGCGCCAGCGCGAAGCCTAAAGCCCCGGCGGCGATGGCTAGCACTGCGAGTACGTGACCCGGTCTGCCGGACAGCCAGCTGCGGAAGATCAGCTCTTCCATCACCGGCGCGCCGACGATCACACCGAGCACAATCAGCGGTGTGAACTCGATCCCTGCCAGAGCGGTCTCTGGCAGATAGACGCCTGCCGCCACTGCGATGGTCGCCGCACCAATCAGCACGGCCATTGCCAGAACATCAAGCGCAAAGACGCGCGCTAGCTTTGTCCATGGGGACGTGCCGGGCAGGGCCGGCTCAAGCGAGGGCCGCTTGAGAAAAGCGCCAATCCGGCGCCACTCGCCGCGCAAGCTGTCGCCATGCGCAGGCCCAATGGGCAGGCCATCGCCAAAGGTGGCTTCGATCTCGGGTGAGGTGTGAGGGCTTGTCTGCATGTCGCGCATGGGGTTAATGGCAAATCTCTAATTTATCGCTTCCCCGCGTTCAAACCGGGCGCGGACCTCAAGAAAAGAGCTGACAAAGGCACCCCAATGGCAGGCCATTCCAAATTCAAGAACATCATGCACCGCAAGGGTGCGCAGGACAAGAAACGCTCAAACCTGTTTTCCAAGCTCAGCCGTGAAATTACGGTTGCGGCAAAGATGGGGACGCCCGATCCGGACATGAACCCGCGCCTGCGTCTTGCGGTCAACACTGCCAAAGCGCAGTCCATGCCCAAAGACAACATTCAGCGCGCGATCGACAAAGCAAGCGCGGCTGACGGTGAGAATTATGAAGAGGTCCGCTATGAGGGCTATGGCCCGGGCGGCTCTGCGATCATCGTTGAGGCACTGACCGACAACCGCAACCGCACCGCCACCGCCGTGCGCACCGCCTTCAGTAAGAACGGCGGGAACCTGGGCACGGAAGGATCGGTTGCGCATGGGTTTGAGCGGCTCGGCTATATCGAATATGGCGCTGATGCGGGTGACGAGGAGAAGGTCCTTGAAGCCGCAATGGAAGCGGGCGCAGAAGACATTGCTTCGTCTAAAGACGGCCACGAAATCTGGACCGCTGCCGAAGACCTGCACTCCGTTGCCGAAAGCCTCGAAAAGGCGCTGGGTGAAGCGAAAGAGGTCAAGCTTGCTTGGAAGCCCAACCTGACCGTCGACATGGACGAGAAAGGCGCAGGCACGCTCCTCAAACTGATCGATGCGCTCGACGATGATGACGATGTCCAGACCGTCTGGGGCAATTATGAAATCAGCGACGAGGTGATGGAGAAGCTGGACGCGTGAGCCTGCTTCGGGCGGAGTTGATATGACTATTATCCTCGGCCTTGACCCTTCGCTCACCTGCACTGGTTGGGGTGTCGTCCGTCATGAAGGCACGCGGCTGACGCATATTGCAAACGGCCAGCTACCCACCGATCCCAAGGCCCCGATGGCGGAGCGGTTGGCGGTGCTTTACGCAGGGATCGCGGCGGTCATTGCCAAGCACAAGCCGGACCGCGCGGCGTGCGAAGAGGTCTTCGTCAACGAAAACCCCAAGTCGACGCTGAAGTTATCCCAAGCGCGGGGGAGCGTGCTGGCGGCATGTGGCACAGCCGGTCTCGACGTCTCTGAACACGCGGCGAGAGCGGTGAAGAAGGCGACCGTTGGCACCGGCGCTGCGGACAAGAAACAGGTCGCCGCGATGGTCAAAGTGCTATTGCCGGGCACCACCATTGCGGGCAGCGATGCCGCCGATGCGCTGGCGGTTGCGATTGCCGACGCGCATCTGCCGCGCCGGTAGCTTTGGGGCGCCAAAGCCTTACTCGAAGACTTCGAAGTCATCTTCCGCGAAGTGACCTTTGCGCAAGGCAAGGCTGCCGCGGATGCCCTGAACGACGACGATCAGGAACACAGTGTTGAGGATGATGCCGCCAAAGGTCATCCTCACCAGACTGTCGAGGATCGAGAGCGCCAGCATTGCGGCGGCCACCATGCCCCAATAGGCGCCTTTGCCTGCCTTCATCCGAAAACCGGCAATGCCGAACAGCACGACCTGTAAGGCATGCATGGCCACGATGATCTGGGCCTCGGGCGTGCCGAACCCTGCCACGTTGCCGAAAAACAGCCCGCCCAGCACCAGAAACACCGCCTTGATGTAGCAAGCAAGCCCACCATTGTCCGCCGCGCTTTCCGCGCCCATGCTGGTGGTGAGATCGATATTCCAAAATGACATTGCGGCCCCCGTGACTTGTAGGCATGAAAGTGCCAGCGCTTCGCTCTAAGAGCAAGCTAGTCTCCCAGAGATCAAAAGGATCACTAATGACCATTCACGTCTACGGCATTCCCAATTGCGACACGGTCAAGAAGGCGCGCAAGTGGCTGGATGCGAAGGGCCTCGAATACACCTTCCACGACTACAAAAAGGAAGGCGCGGATGCAGACAAGGTCTCTGCATGGATCGCGGACAAGGGCGTCGATGTGGTGCTCAACAAGCGCGGGACGACCTATCGCAAGCTCTCAGATGAAGAGAAAGCCGATGCGGCCGACAGTCACAAAGTTGTAGCGCTGCTGGTTCAGCACTCCTCCATGATCAAGCGGCCAGTGGTTGAGCATGACGGCACAATTCTGGTCGGTTTCAAGGAAGACGAATGGTCCGCACACTTCTCCTAAGCGCGATGGCAGCGATGATGATGGTGTCAGCCGTGCCTTCCGCTCAAGCAAACGACGATCCGCTGGTCATTGCCCATCGCGGCGCCAGCGGGGATCGGCCCGAGCACACGCTCGCCGCCTATGAGCTTGGGATTGAACAGGGTGCCGATTTCATCGAGCCTGACTTGGTCGTGACCAAGGATCTGGTGCTCGTCGCTCGGCATGAAAACGAGCTGTCCGGCACCACCGATGTCGCAAGCCGCGAGGAGTTTGAATATCTCCGGCGTGAAAAGACCATTGATGGCAGGCGCGTTGCTGGCTGGTTTGCAGAGGACTTCACCCTCGCTGAACTGCGCACGCTGAGAGTGCGCGAGCGGGTCGGCAATATCCGCCCCGCCAACACGCGCTATAACGGTCTTTATCAAGTGCCGACCCTCGCGGAGATCGTCCAATTGGTGCGCGCCAAGGAGGCAGAGACCGGACGACGGATCGGCCTCTATCCCGAGCTCAAGCACCCCACCTTTCTGCTAGAGGCGGAAGGGATCGACATGGTCGATTTGCTGCTGAGAGAACTGCGCGATCTGGGGATCGAGGCGGATGACCTGCTGTACATTCAGTGCTTTGAAGTGGGCACATTGCAGCGTCTCAATCAGCGCAGCGACTTCAAGCTGGTCCAGCTGCTCCACCCAGAGGGCGGCCCGGTGGATGAGCCCGAAATGCGCTATGCCGAAATGGTGACGCCGTCTGGATTGGCAGAGATCGCCGAATATGCCGACGGGGTTGGCCCGTGGCTTGGATATGTCCTCAGCCCTGAGAATATGGAGCCGACCAGCTTTGTTGCGGACGCTAAGGCGCTGGGGCTGCAAGTCCATCCCTGGACCTTCCGCAAGGAGAACGGCTTTCTGCCAGCGAACCTCCAATCGGATGGAGGACCGACAGTGGACGGGCAATATCAACGGCTCTGGATTGCGGCGCTAGAGGCTGGCGTGGACGGCGCTTTCACCGACAATGTGAAGGAGTTGGTTGCTCTGGTAGAGGCGCAAAATACGCGCAATTAACCCAATTTTACCCTCGTTCCCCTAGTCCATCGCGCGAAGGTCGCGGGTCGTGGCTGCTTAATAGGGGTGAGCGAAATGGGAATTCTGACTAAGTCTGTTGCGGCTGCAAGCCTTGGCCTGACGCTGTCTGCATGCGGCGCATTGACGCCAATGACACCGGAAGAGCGGCTCGCCTACTCGGTCAAGCACTTCAACAGCGAAGCGGCGACGGCTGAGATGGACAAGCAACTGCCCGGCTCGAAAATGGCTGCGCGGGTCGACAATGGCGATACGCTGGTGCTGATGGTCACCAACGTACCCACCGGCAATCGCACCTTCGACCCCAACACATTGCGCAAAGTCATGCGCCCGACGCTATGTGACGACAGCGACTTCCGCCAGCTGATGGAAGACGGGATCAAGGTCCGGTTTGAGCTGACCAGCAATTTCGGCAAGGACTTGCCTGCCGTCCAATTCGCGCGCTGCGGTTGAGATCGCTCAACTGCGCCGCGCGCTCACGATGTAATTGAGCGCTTCGTCGTCTGACAGGTGCAGCCCTTTGCCCGGTCGCCAAGCAATGCCGCGCCGCTGAGTGACTTCGAAACCGAGATCGCTCAGCATGACTTCCAGCTCTTCGGGCATGATGAAATCGTCCCAGTGGTGCGTGCCCTTGGGAACGTATCCCACAGCCTCTGCTGCGCCGACCAACAGCAAGCGCGAGGCGGTCGTGCGATTGGGCGTGGAGATGACGAGGAGGCCACCGGGGGCGAGCCGCTCTGTCACGTCGCGCAGGAACTTCTCCTTGTCCGCGACATGCTCGATCACTTCGAGAGCCGTGACGAGGTCGAATGTGCCGATGTCGAGCCCCGCGACCTCGCCCGCCATATAGCGGATGTCGAGCCCTGAGCTTTCCGCATGGGCTGCAGCCGCTGCGACATTGTCCGCCGCTGCATCGACACCGGTCACGTCCGCACCCAGCCGTGCGAGAGGCTCACACACCAGTCCCGCGCCACAACCAATATCGAGCGCTGACTTGCCGGCCAGCGGTCGGATGGACCGCTCATCTGCGTTGAAATGTGCATCGATAGCGTGCCGAATGAAGCCCAGACGCACCGGGTTCACTTGGTGCAAGCTGGCCATCTTGCCCTTAGGGTTCCACCAATCCTTTGCGAGGTCCGCGAAGAATGCTGCTTCCTCTGGACGGATCGTGACCGAATCTTTCTTGAGATCCGCGTTTGCCTTTGGGTTTGCGTTTGCCATCGCACCCCGTTAGCAGCGCTCCCAAGGGCTCGCTAGCCCGCATCAAACACGCACGCAAACTAGTCTGCATTCCAATCTAAGAGGCATACACACTTGTCCGGCAGTACGCAGAGAATTGTGATGAAATTCGGCGGTACCTCTATGGCCGGAACCGAACGCATTCGCCGCGTCGCTAACATCGTGCGCGCGCAGGCCGCTGAGCGCAAAGGCGTCTCCAGCGAAGTGGCTGTCGTCGTCAGCGCGATGGCGGGGGAGACAGACCGGTTGGTCAATTTCTGCCGTGAAGCCAATGCGCTCTATGACCCTGCCGAATATGACGTGGTTGTGGCGAGCGGGGAGCAGGTGACCTCCGGATTGCTCGCTCTGACGCTCCAATCGCTTGGTGCGAAGGCGCGCAGCTGGCTCGGCTGGCAGATCCCGGTCAAGACCATCGAGGCCCATGCCAAGGCGCGGATCGAGACGATCGACGCGCCCGATATGGTGGCAAGCATGGAAGCGGGCGAGATCGCTGTCGTCCCCGGCTTCCAGGGCATCTCGGATGCCGGCCGTTTAACGACGCTTGGCCGGGGCGGCTCGGACACTTCCGCTGTCGCGGTCGCGGCGGCTGTGAAGGCGGATCGCTGCGACATCTACACCGACGTGGACGGCGTCTACACCACCGATCCGCGCATCGTTGCCAAGGCCCGCAAGCTGAAAGCGGTGACCTATGAAGAGATGCTCGAACTGGCGAGCGTCGGGGCCAAAGTGCTCCAGACCCGCTCCGTCGGCCTCGCGATGAAGGAAGGCGTGCGCATCCAAGTGCTCTCCAGCTTTGTTGGCGATGACGCGATTGCAGCGGACGATTTGCCCGGCACACTGATCGTGTCGGATGAGGAAATGGACCAACTCGTGGAGAACGGCGAAATGGAACGCCAGCTGGTAACAGGCATTGCCCATGACAAGAACGAAGCCAAGGTGATCCTGACCCGTGTGCCCGACAAACCGGGCGCGGTGGCGGACATCTTTGCGCCGCTGGCGGATGCTTCGATCAATGTAGACATGATCATTCAGAACGTTGGCCGCGATAAGGGTGAGACTGACGTGACCTTCACGGTCCCGCAAGCAGACCTCGCACGCGCTCAGGCGCTGCTGGAGGATCGCCGCGAAGATATCGGCTACAACCGCATCATCACTGACAGCAAAGTCGCCAAGATCAGCGTCGTGGGCGTCGGCATGAAGAGCCATGCGGGTGTTGCGAGCACCATGTTCCGCGCTCTCTCGGATCGCGGGATCAACATTCAGGCGATCTCAACGTCCGAGATCAAGGTGAGCGTCTTGATCGACGAGGATGAAACCGAACTCGCTGTCCGGGTGCTGCATACGGCCTATGGGCTCGACGCTGCGGACTGATTCGGCGCGTCCCAATGCGGATTCAGAATAAGCCAATTCTAAACTAACCGCGGTTCTGCAAGTACAACTCAGCCCGTTTGCCGCGGGCCGCTAACCCAATCTTAACTCTTCTCGCCAGACCCTGAGCGTCATGCACAGGAGTATCCCGTAATGGCGCAGAAAACCCCGCTTAAAGCCTATCTCGACACCCCCGCCGCTTTGGTTGAGGGTAGAGGTCAACCCCGACGCGCTCTGCGGCTGGAAACCAGCGGCGCTTCTCCTGCCGGGGCCCGCGCCAACGTCACGGTCCACAATATCTCTGCCGCCGGCCTGCTGATCGAAACCGAGCTTGAGCTGAGCGTTGGCGAAGTGCTCTCGCTCGACCTGCCGGAACGCGGCGTGGTGGGCGCAGAAATCGTGTGGCAGAGCGGCAAGCTGTTTGGCTGCGCGTTCGAACAGGCGCTGGGCGAGGCGGCCTTGGCTGCCGCTCAACTGCGCGGAGATGCACCGATTATCGCCGACTCAGCCGCGCCAAGTGCCTCGTTTGGCGGTGCGATTGGCGCTTCTTTAGGCACCAAGCTCAACCGCTTGCGGCGCGAACAGGGCATGACCTTGGCTCAGGTCGCCGATGCGCTCGGAGTGAGTAAACCGACCGTTTGGGCCTGGGAGAAGGGCAAGGCTCGCCCACTGCCAGAGCGCCTCGACGCCATTGCCAAGGTTCTTGGCGTGACCAGCGACGATCTGACGGAAACCGCGAGCAGCGCTTCAGGCTCTGTCTTGGTGAGCGAATGCCGAGCACGTTTGGCACAGGCCTATGGCATTGCGCCTGAATCCGTTCGGATCATGATCGAAGTCTAGCCCACCTGGGCGACGCCCCTACATCTCCAAATTCACTTCACAGGCCGTGCTGGGCTTTGGCTCAGTGCGGCCTTTGCGCGTGCCTTGACTCGATTTGGAGATCCCGCGCCTTCACTGCAACACTTAAGTAGAAATCCGAATAAAGGGGCAGAAATACGGAGCAATTATGGTAAATGAATATCAGATTTGATTCGTATTTTAGTTAAGTAAATTCACTAGGTTAACTTGATTAGTGTCATTGCATAGGCGAATAGGGGTTATAGCGTCTATTTTGACTACTTGGGTTAGCTAAAACAGTTGACGAGACAGAACGGAGTCGGCTTCCAACAGAGCCGTCTGCCGCGCTGGATCAAGGACCAAACGTATAGGCAGGGGCCAAACGTTAGACGTCTGCTCGTCAAGCAAACGGGGGCAATGGAGTGACCAAGCATTTCACTGATGTTGACGCGCGTGCTTTGCGCAATCTGATGGTCGAGGGAGGGGATGATATTGTCATCCGGCTCGATCCAGCAGGCTTCATCATCCACGCATCGGCCAATGCAGATCAACTGGGCATAGACCTGTCCGGGCTGCTGCTGATGCCGCATATTTCTGATCTCGCCGAAGCCGAATTTGTCGCGCCCGTGGCAAGCTATGCTATTGCTGCTCTCGCCGGGGAGCAGTCAGACTCTTCTATCGAGTTTCCGCTGGCGACCTCACCGCAAGACAATGCGGAAGGGATCGCGCGCCGTCGCTGGTTCGCCTTCAGCCTTCGCGCCCTTGCTAACGATGACGGGGCCAAGCAAGGCGGATTGGGCGTACTGCGTTCGGTCGAGCACAAGCACGATCTGCCGCAGGAGTTGAGCAGGCAGGCCGCGATCGACCCGCTGACCGGGCTGGCCAACCGGAAAAGCTTTTGCGGAGCCCTCGCGCGGGCCTTGTGCAAGCAAAGCCTTGGCACCCAGGAACACAACTTCGCTCACGCCAAGACCCGCAACAGCCTGCGGAAGAGTGAACCGTCTTGCGCACGCTCCACTGACACGATGGCGATCTTTGCGATCGACCGAATGCAAGCGATCTTCATGCAATATGGTCAGGCGACTACCGATGAAATTCGCTGGGGCTTCTCGCGCTTTCTTGAGACGATGGCTCAGCCCAGTCAGGTCTTGGCCCAGTTGGATGAGGAGCGCTTTGCCGTGCTCCTGCCGGGTATGAGTATGCGCGCCGCACGCGAATGGTGCGACGATGTGCTTGCCACTTTTGCCGGTCTCACCGGTGACGGGACAAGCCGGTCGCGTGAGCTTACCGCCAGCGCTGGTCTCGCAAGGGTCGAGCTGAACGTTGACTGGACCTTGCGTCAGGCTGAGCTGGGTCTGGTCATGGCGCGCGCCGGTGGCGGAATGCGCGCTGCTGTCTGCTCGCCTCCACGCCATGTTACCAATGGCGCGGCGGTAGAACGCGCGATGAGCGCGGCGGTTGAGCGGGCCGCAAAACGCCAAGCGTAAACCGCAGGGAAGCGCGCTTGGGTAGAAACCCTAGGGTGTTGCCTTGCGTCCTGTTGGCACCTTGCTCGTAAACCCGATCTCGGACGGACTTGCAGCCCTTGGCGGCTTTATCTGAATGAGACCCAGTGATGAATGACAACGACAATTTGGCAAAACTCGATTTCTTCGAGCTGCGGAAAGTGTCTGCATCGGCAAATGCGTCAGTGAAGAAAATGCTCAAGCGCGGCATGGGTCGCTCGCTTGACGCGTTCTACCAGAAACTTTCTGGCATCCCACAATTGTCGAACTTTTTCCGCGATTCGGCGCACATTGCGCAGGCCAAAAAGCTGCAGGAGCAGCACTGGCTCGACATTTTTGAAAATGGTCTCAACGACGACTACTTCGACCGCGCAAACCGCGTGGGTCTGACCCATGCGAGGATCGGACTGGAGCCGAGATGGTATGTTGGCGGCTATGCCGCCATCCTGCGCGTGCTGATTGATGAGATGGTGCTGTCCGGCTTTAATCGGTTCCTTCCTAGCCGGCGCAAGCTTGCGCGTGATCTAAATTTGCTGGTCAGCGTTGCCATGCTCGACACAGAAATCGCGATCTCAACGTACAATACAAAGAATGACGAGAATGTTCGCGCTGTCATTCAGAAGTTGGGCGATGCCCTTTCGGCCTTGGCGGAGGGTGATCTTACTCATGCTACAGAGCAGCTTCCTGCCGAATTTGCGGTAGTGGAAGACGATTTCAACCGCGCGGTTGGCTCTTTGCGTACGGCGCTTTCTTCGGTCGCAGAAGGGATGGGGGCAATCACGGTCAGCTCTCAAGAGATCCGCTCTGCTTCGGATGATCTTGCCCGCCGGACTGAACAGCAGGCGTCCAGTCTTGAAGAGACGGCATCGTCGCTCGGCACTCTTACTAGCGAAGTGCAGGACACTGCGAGGACGATTGATGGCGCGCGACAATTGATCAAGAGTGCCGATGGAGAGACCCAGCAAGGGACCGCAGTGGTTGCACAGGCGGTCGACGCGATGGCGCATATCGAGGAATCCTCCAACAAGATTTCAGAGATCATCTCGCTGATTGACGGGATTGCATTCCAAACAAACCTGCTGGCTTTGAATGCCGGGGTCGAAGCGGCCCGTGCAGGCGATGCGGGCAAGGGTTTTGCAGTGGTCGCCAGCGAAGTGCGGGCGCTGGCTCTGCGCAGTGCCGAAGCGGCCTCTGACATCAAGGCCTTGATCAATTCCAGCTCGGAACAGGTGACCAAGGGCGCGGGGCTGGTGCGAGACACAGGCAGCGCATTTGGCAATGTGACGGAGCGGATCACTTCGCTCAGCGATGCGATCAGCGGGATTGCCCGCTCGGCAGAGATGCAGGCTGACAAGCTCAGCGAGATCAACGCAAGCGTCAACGATATGGACCGTATGACGCAGCAGAATGCTGCGATGGCAGAGCAGTGCACAGCGGCCGCGCGCAGTCTTTCCGACCAGACCGCAGAAGGCACACGGACGGTCAGCTCGTTCAAGCTAGGCCTTGATCAAACCGGTGCGCCGGGCGCAGGCCACGCCCATGGCGGCGATACGGGGGTGCGTTACGCGGCCTAGTCTTTTCGACACGCTATAGGCTTGCCGCATGCCCGACGCCGCTTTAGTCGCGTGTGGCTATGGCATTCACATCCACGATCCTACTTCTGGGCTCTGGCGAGCTTGGCCGCGAATTCACCATCTCTGCCAAGCGGTTGGGCGCGCGGGTCATTGCCTGTGACGCCTATCGGCAGGCCCCTGCGATGCAGGTGGCGGATGCTTGTGAGGTGTTTTCGATGCTTGATGGCGAGGCGTTGCGCGCCGCTGTCCTGAAGCATCAACCGGACCACATCGTGCCCGAGATCGAAGCGATCCGGACGGAGAAGTTGGCGGAGCTTGAGGCAGAGGGCTTCAACGTTATCCCCTCCGCGCGCGCGGCTCAGCTGACCATGAACCGCGACGCGATCCGCGATCTGGCGGCGGAGGAGTTGGGGCTGACGACCTCGCGCTATCGCTATGCCACCAGCCTTGATGAAGTGCGCGATGCAGCGGAGTTCACAGGCTTCCCATGTGTGATCAAGCCGGTCATGTCTTCTTCGGGCAAGGGTCAGAGCAAGGTCGATCAGGCGAGCGATCTGGAAGCCGCTTGGGAGATGGCCTGCGCTAATATGCGCGGCGACCGGGCGCGGGTGATTGTCGAGCAGTTCATCGACTTCGACTATGAGATCACTCTGCTGACCGTCCGTCACAAAGCCGGCTTCACCTTCTGCCCGCCCATCGGCCACCGTCAGGAACGCGGCGATTATCAGGAGAGCTGGCAGCCTGCCGCTATGTCAGACGCCGCCCTCGCCAAAGCGCAGGATATGGCGCGCATCGTGGTCGAGGCTCTCCAAGGCAAGGGCCGCGGTTGGGGTCTGTTCGGCGTCGAGTTCTTTGTTGCCAAAGGAAAAGATGGTGCCGAAGAGGTGATCTTCTCCGAGCTATCTCCGCGCCCGCACGACACCGGCATGGTTACATCAGCAGGGCAAGACCTGACCGAGTTTGACTTACACGCGCGCGCGATCATGGGCCTTCCAGTGCCTCAGACAATCGCCGCGCAGCCCAGTGCCTCTGCCGTAATCCTCGCAGACCGGGAGAGCGCCGATTTCACCTTTGAGGGGGTAGACGAAGCGCTCGCCATCGACCCCAGTGTCGATGTGCGTATCTTCGGCAAACCCACCACGCGCGTTTACCGCCGGATGGGTGTTGCTCTGGCTCGCGGCGGCGACACCGATGAGGCACGCGCGCTGGCAAAACAGGCAGCGGATGCGGTGCGGATTGTTTATGGTGGGGATAGCCAATGACCAAAGACCCATCCTCCCCCCTTATCCTGACGCTCGACTGTGCCGACCAGCCGGGCATCACTGCGCGCGTGACCGCGTTCCTGTTCGAGCGCGGCTGCAACATCCTCGATGCGCAGCAATTCGGTGATGGCACGGATGCAGGCGGAGAGGGTCGCTTCTTCATGCGCGTCGTGTTTGAGGCCGGTCTGCAAAGCCTCGACGCGCTCAAGGCCGAGTTCTCGATCTTCGCTGAGCAAATGGCGATGCGCTGGAAAATCGCGCAACAGGACCGCCCGCGCCGTGTGCTGATCATGGTGAGCAAGGCGGATCACTGCCTCGCTGATCTGCTCTATCGTTGGCGCACGGGAGAGCTGAATATCGACCCCGTGGCCGTGGTGTCCAACCATCCGCGCGATGTTGTGCTGGCCTCGGGCCGGACCGATATTGGTGACATTCCCTTCCACCACGTGCCGGTCACCAAAGAAACCAAACCAGAGGCCGAAGCCCGTCAGCGTGAAATCGCGGCCGAGCTGGATGCGGAACTGGTCGTCTTGGCGCGCTATATGCAGATATTCTCGGACGAACAGAGTGCGCACTTTGCCGGCCGCTGCATCAACATTCACCACTCCTTCCTGCCCGGCTTCAAGGGCGCAAAGCCCTATCACCAGGCCCATGCGCGCGGCGTGAAAATCATCGGCGCAACCGCGCATTTCGTGACCGCTGACTTGGACGAAGGCCCGATCATCCATCAGGATGTCGAGCGGATCACCCATGCCGACACGCCCGGTGAGCTGGTCCGCAAGGGCCGCGACATTGAACGCCGCGTCCTCGCCGAAGCCGTGCGCCTGTTCTGCGGAGAGCGCGTGGCGCTCAATGGCAACCGAACTGTTGTGTTCAGGGGGTAACATGATCGTTCAACGCCTCGACCACGTGAATATCGTCACCGATAAGCTTGGCGAAACAGCGCGGTTCTTTGCCGAGCTGCTGGACCTGGAGGAACGCGACGGCCCTCCATCCATGCGACCAGATCAGGTGCGTTGGATGTATGACAGTTAGGGTCAGGCGATCCTGCACATCAATTCGGTCGATTTTCCCAGCACTTACAAACGCCCGCTGGAACCGGGCGCGGCAACCGGGGCGATCCATCACGTGGCGCTGCGGTGCGAGGGATTTGAGACGGTCAAAGCGCGGCTAGAGGCGCGCGGCGCGGACTTCACCATCAATGAGGTGCCCGCGATCAGCCTCACACAGATTTTTACGACTGATCCCAACAACGTGCTTTTGGAGCTCAATTTCTTCGCCGCGTAAGGCGCGCCCAAGCCTAACGGCGAGCCCTATTCTTATGCGCCGAGCAGGTCTTTCCATGGCGCCACGCGAGGGTCATCACTGGCGATAGGGTCCCAGACTTGCGCCATCCGCTCCCTTGCTTGTTGCTCGGACAGACCAGCAGCTTGATCGAGCAAGTAGAAAAACGCCGCGACCCGGTAATTCATGATGCAATGGATATGTAAGGGGCGCTTGGCCTGCTCCATTGCCTCCCGCATCGCCTCGACATGGGCGGGATTCGGTGCGTCAAAGGGAACCGGAATATGTGTGTAGGCGATCCCTTGTGCAGCGAGTAGCGTCTCCTCGTCCGCCAGCGCCTCGGGATGATCGTCGAGCGCCAAGTTGATGACATGGCGCACGCCTATGGCTGCGAGGCGCGCGGGGTCATGGGCTTCCAGCTTGCCCGAAGTGGTGATCCCATCAGGCCGCCGCTGCCAGTTGCGGATATCGGTAGGATCGGCGCTCATGCTAGCGCCGCGCGACTTGCTCTCCGTCGCCAGCTTCCAGCGCCTTGTCCTCATTCGCGCGATGGATGACATATTCGCGGATCGCGTTGCTTTCCTCCCTGGTGAGGGAATCTGCGAAGCTGACCATGCCGTTATCTTTGAGGATGCCCTCCTGCACGACTGCCTGCCAGCTGCCCGCATTGCCGAGCGTACCGGTACGGCGCAGGTCAGGCAGCACGGTCGACCCCACGGCTCCCGGCGCATGGCACACGGCGCAATAGCGGGCATATTTGACCTGTCCCAACGCGATCGTCTCAGCCGAAGCGCGGCTGGGTGGCGGGTCGAGCGGCAGGTTCACAAGCTCCGGCATGTCCGGCAGTGCGGCATCTGCGCCCAGCTTAAAGACCAGCAGGCGGGAGATGTTCCGTACCGGGGCCTGATTGTTGATCAAGTGGCCATCAGCGGTGATCGCATAAGCGCCCCCCCATCCGGCAAGGACGGCGACATATTGCTCGCCATTGACGGAGTAGGTGATCGGAGGCGCAACGACGCCTGTTTGCGCGGCAAAGCTCCACAGCTTGTCGCCGGTCGCCGCGCTGTAGGCAGCAAATTCGCTCGATGAATTGCCTTGGAAGACCAAGCCGCCACCCGTGGCGAGCAAGCCTCCATTCCAGGGGCCGGGGAACTCGACAGTCCAGCGCGCTTCTTGGGCCACAGGGTCCCACGCCATCAGCTTGCCTTTGACCGTGCCATAAACCTCGCGCCTGAAGCCGAGGTCCGCGGGCAGGTCGCCAGCGCCCAAGTCAAAACCCACGTTAAAGCCGCGCGCTGTGTCGGGCTTCCAGTCGGCCTCGGGTGCGTAAACCATCGCGGCTTCGAAAGCGGGGATGTAGACGAGCCCTTCACCCGGGTGGAACGCCATCGGATGCCAGTTGTGACCGCCCAAAGGTCCAGGCATCACCAGAGCAGGCTGTCCGGTCACGTCGATGCGCGTTTCAGGATTGAAGATCGGGCGGCCTGTTTCATCGATGCCTTCCGCCCAATTCTGCGGGATGTATTCCTCGGCAGAGATGAACTCCCCGGTAGCGCGGTCGAGGACATAGAAGAAGCCGTTCTTCGGCGCCTGCATCAGAACCGCGCGCTCTTCACCTTCGATCTCCATATCGGCGAGGATGATGTGCTGCGTTGCCGTGTAGTCCCATGTCTCTCCCGGGGTGGTCTGGTAGTGCCAGACATACTCGCCCGTATCGGGCTGGATCGCGACGATGGAGGAAAGGTAGAGGTTATCGCCCTCTCCCGTCCCGTCTTCGCCCGGAGAGCGATAGGCGCGGTTCCAGGGCGAGCCATTGCCGACGCCAATGTAGAGCAGGCCCAGCTCAGGATCGTAGGCCATCGAGTCCCAGACCGTCCCGCCGCCGCCAATCGCGTCAGAACTGGCGAGAACGTCGCGGTTCCATGTCTCAGCCGCGTCTTGCAGATATTGCGGGTCTTCTCCGCCTTCATCGCCATCGGGCACCGTGTAGAAGCGCCACAGTTCACTGCCATCCTCAACCGAATAGGCCGCGACATAGCCGCGCACGCCGAATTCCGCGCCGCCATTGCCGATGATGATCTTGCCGTCGATGACACGAGGCGCGCCGGTGACGGTGTAGCTCGCCTCCGTATCAGTGGTCTGGACCTCCCACTCGACTTCGCCCGTGTCGCGGTCGAGGGAGACTAGCCGCCCGTCAAGCGTGCCGAGGAACAGCGAATTGCCCCATGTGGCAAGGCCGCGATTTACCACATCGCAGCAGGCTTTGACCGCGGTTTCGCCGGGCACCTCTGGGTCGTAATTCCACAGCGGCTCTCCGGTCGCCGCATCAAATGCTTTCACCTTGCTCCATGCGGTGGTGAGGTAGAGCTTGCCGTCGAGCACCAGCGGCGTCGCCTCCTGCCCGCGCGCGGTGTCCATATCGGCGAACCATGCAAGGCCGAGATCGCCGACAGTCTCTGCGTTGATCGCATCAAGGGGGGAGAAGCGCTGTTCGTCATAGGTGCGGCCATGGGTGATCCAGTTGGCGTGGTCCGCGTCCGCTCCGACCAGCATGGCACCCGTCACGCCGTCGCCCGCCGTGCCGTCCGTCAAAGCCTCGCAGCCCGTAACCGCCAAAGCCCCGAGCGCCAGCAGCGGCGCGGCCCAAATCATCTTACCCATGTCACTCTCTCCCAAACGGATTCTTGCGATCCGCTTGAGAGCCATGTTGCCCAACCTCAGGGCCCTTGTCCATCGGTAAGGAGGAGCCGGTTTGGGTGGACAGGGACGGCAGGAGCGCTAGGTTATCTCCCACGTCATTTGCAAAAGGGGATCGCAAGTCGATGGTATATGTATTTCTGGGTGCAGCGGTTCTGCTGGTCATCGTCTTTCTGGTCATGGGTGTGCAGATCGTGCGCCAAGGCCATGTCTACACGATCGAGCGGCTGGGCAAGTTCCACAAGTCCGCTGATCCCGGCTTCCACCTGCTCATCCCGTTCTTCGATCTGGTCGGCCAGAAAGTGAACATGATGGAGCAGGTGCTCGACATTCCAGGGCAGGAGATCATCACCAAGGATAACGCCATGGTCGGCGTCGACGCGGTCGTGTTCTTCCAGGTTCTGGACGCGGGCAAGGCCGCTTACGAGGTCTCCAATCTCTACGCCGCGATCATGGCGCTGACGACGACGAACCTGCGGACGGTCATGGGCTCGATGGATCTCGATGAAACCCTGTCCAAGCGCGACGAGATCAACGCGCGGCTGCTCGCCGTGGTCGATCACGCGACGTCGCCGTGGGGGGTCAAGATCACGCGTGTCGAGATCAAGGATATTCGCCCGCCGGTCGACATCTCCGAAGCGATGGCTCGCCAAATGAAGGCGGAGCGTCTGAAGCGTGCTGAAATCCTTGAGGCAGAGGGCGACCGAGCCTCAGAAATCCTTCGCGCAGAAGGTTCCAAGCAATCCGCCATCCTCGAAGCCGAGGGCCGCAAGGAAGCTGCCTTCCGCGACGCCGAAGCGCGTGAGCGTGAAGCCGAGGCCGAAGCAAAAGCGACCGAGTTTGTCTCGGCGGCGATTGCGGATAGTGGGGCGACCGCGATCAATTACTTTGTCGCGCAGGAATACACCAAGGCGATCTCGCAATTTGCGACCAGCCCGAATGCCAAGACGATCCTGTTCCCGGTCGAAGCAACCCAGCTGATGGGCACGCTTGGCGGGATTGGGGAGCTTGCCAAGGAAGCGCTTGGAGACGGTGGCGGCTCTCCGACGCCTCCTCCGGCCCCGCGTGGCGGTGGATCAGGTGGCGGAAGCCCGCGTCCGTCCGCCCCGCCAGTGATGCGGCCGACAGTCCCCCGTAGTGGAGGCGAGTGATGGAGTGGCTCAACACGGTTGAAGAGCCTTATCTCTGGCTCGGCCTGGGCCTGATCTTGGCCGCCGCCGAGATCCTCGTGCCCGGCATGTTCCTGATCTGGCTGGGCGGAGCGGCGTTGATCACAGGTCTGCTCGCTTGGGCATTGCCCATCAGCCTGCCGATCCAGATTCTCATCTTCGTCGCGCTCGCCTTCATCATGGTCTTTGCCGGACGGCGCTACATCGCCAACAATCCGATCACCGAAGTCGATCCCAAGATGAACAAGCGCGGTGACCGCATGGTGGGCGAGCAAGCGATTGTCGTCCAGGCGATCTCTGGCGGCACCGGACGGGTCAAGCACGGCGACAGCGAATGGCTCGCACGCGGAGACGACGCCGAAGAGGGCTCCAAGGTGCGGATAACCGACAGCGATGGAGCAGTCCTGCTGGTCGAAGCGGTTTAGCCACACCCCGAACTGACAAACACTAAACGGAGCGATTGTATGTGTGATGAAGCAAAGCTGGCGCAGTGGGCGAAAGACGTCAGCAAAGCACGACTTGGCCGCCGTGAATTCGGCGTTCTGACCGGCGCAGCTGCGCTCGCTGCTTGCGCTCCAGGTGAAGCGGACGAAGAGGGCGAGGGCGGTTCAGAGGCTCTCGCAACAACCGAAAGCGCGGTCACTTTCGACACCCAAGACGGCACCATGGATGCGTTCTTCGTCCATCCGACCGATGGCAAACACCCCGCCGTCATCATCTGGCCCGACATCGCCTCGATCCGAGAAAGCAAGCGCAACATCGCGCGGCGGCTGGCGGGTGAAGGCTATGCCGTTCTCGTCCTCAACCCCTATTACCGCGACGTTGCGGGCGAGCAGTTCGCCGACTTTGCGGGCCTGATCGAAGCGGGCGGCTTCGGCGTGGTTGGGCCTTATCGTGAGAAATTCTCAGCCGACGGGATCGGCGCTGACGCTACCGCAGCGGTCGCCTTCCTCGATGCGCAAGACGCGGTCGATACGGAACGCGGGATCGGCGTCCACGGCTATTGCATGGGCGGCCCGCTGACCGTCTGGAGCGCAGCGGCTGTGCCGGATCGCATCAAAGCGGCGGCAAGCTTCCACGGAGGCGGCCTCACGCGCGAGGATGATCCTTTGAGCCCGCACCGCACGCTCGACCGTTCGGATGCGGCATTCCTGATCGCAGTTGCTCAGGATGACGATGCACAAGACCCTGAGAGCAAGACGATTTTCGCGACCGCTGCTGAAGAGGCAGGGCGTCCAGCCATCGTCGAGGTCTATGCCGGCGACCACGGCTGGATGGTACCCGACGCTCCATCCTATGCCGAAGAGCCTGCGGAAAAGGGCAATGCCGACCTGCTTGCATTCTATGCAGAGCATCTTTGACCAGAAGCGCTAGCCGCGCATTTTCCTACTCGTTTTGAGACCGCTATCACGGCGGCATGGAAATGCGCGCCTACCCCTTTGCAGTTCTCTCTTTTGAAGGCGATCTGGCGGGGGAGCGTTTTTCGCCCCTGGACTGTGTGCCAAGTGTGTCAAACTCGCCCTCTGCCGAGGGAAGAAGCCCTATAATCGGGTTTAGCCCCGCTGCGCGATCAGGACTCGTCTTGGCGCTCTTTGGCGCGTTCCTTTGCCCGCTCGTTGGAAAGCCCAAAGCGGCCAAAGCGGCGATAGCGCAGCATCCATTTGTCGAGGAACTGTCCCAGCGGACGCGGCGTGATGCCAAGGTCGGCAAAGGTCAGTGCGCCTTCGCTCACGGTGCTGCCGGGTTGGAGCAGCGTCCATTGGTCGCGGCTCATCGGCGTGCCGGGCAGACTGGCAAACAGGCTGGAAAGGCCATCGGGCATGGCGATGAAACGACGCTTGCGACCTTGGGCGGCGGCGATCCGCTCATTGATCTCCATCATGGAGAGCTGCTCTGGCCCGCCCAGCTCGAACGTCTTGCCGCCATGGGCTGCCGGGTTCTCAAGCGAGACCGCAATCGCCTCGGCCACGTCGTCGACAAAGACCAGTTGGAGCTTCGCATCGGGGCCGAAAACGGGGAGGACAGGGATCATCTCGATCATGCCTGCAAACATGTTGAGGAAGCCATCATCCTCGCCAAACACGATCGAAGGGCGCAGTACAGTGGCATTCGGGAAGGCGGCAAGGACACGCTCTTCGCCCAAAGCCTTGGCCCGCGCATATTCAGCGCTGGAGTTCGCATCCGGTCCAATGGCGCTGACATGGATAAAGGCCTTCGCGCCATTCTCAGCCGCGATTTTCGCCATTTTGCCGGGAGCCTCTCCCATCAGCGACGTGAGGTCGCCCGCAAAATCTCCGACGAGGTTCACAACATGCGTGGCCTCATGCAGCGAGGCTTTGAGGCTGTCCTCTTGCGTGATGTCGCAATGGGCAAATTGCAGCTGGCCAAGATTGGCGAGCGGCTTGAGCGCGTGGCCTTTTTCCGGATTGCGACTGGCAATGCGAACACGGGCTCCGCGAGCAAGCAGCGCCTGCGCGACGTAATTGCCAATAAACCCGCTCCCGCCAAAAACGGTAACAAGAGCGCCAGCAAGCGGGCTGGATTGGGTGTCGGTCTTGGACATGGCTCGTATCCCTTGGAGCATGACAAAGTTACGCGGAAAAGCGTGTCTCGGATGCCCCGCTCCCATGCGTCAAAGCGCGACAATGGGCAAGACCTGGAATGGACCGAAAAGGAATGCGTTGACAGGTGGGCAACAGCGGCGCTATTCGCCCGCGCCTACCCAGCGAGGTTGTGACCGACGCTCGCGAAAAAGTGCCCAGATGGCGGAATTGGTAGACGCGCCGTCTTCAGGTGGCGGTGGGGGCAACCCCGTGGAGGTTCGAGTCCTCTTCTGGGCACCATTTGTTCTTCCCTTGTTCTCTCAGATAATCTATAAAAACCGCAGAAATCCAAGGGGTTTGGCCCTTGGATCGTTCCGGATCGTCCCATCTGTTCTCGGCCGTTCCAGACATTTTTGCGGGCCTTTTGTGGGCCTTTTGCAAAAGGCCCAAATGAAAAGGCCCACACATGCCTCTGACGGATACCAGACTCCGAGCCCTCAAACCGAAGGCAAAGCCGTACAAGGTCGCTGACGAGCGTGGCCTATATATCGAGGTCACACCCGCTGGTGGCAAACATTGGCGGTTTCGATATCGAATTGGAAAAGCGCAAAAGAAGGTGTCGCTCGGCAGCTACCCTGTGGTTAGCCTCAAGGATGCGCGAGAGTTAGCAATGGAAGCGAGGCAGACCATAGCTTCTGGCGGCGACCCAGCGGTCGAGAAGCGCAAACAGAAGATTAGGGATGAGTTTCTTTCGGCGAGTACTTTCGAGGCAGTCGCCCGCGAGTACATAGAGCAGATCATGGTTCAGAATGGCCGCGCTGAAGCGACTATCGTCAAGGCGAACTACTTTCTTGATAAGCTGGCACCAGCGATCGGAAATCGGCCGATCCACGAGATCGAACCTTTCGAAGTGCTCGCGCCTTTGAAGCGTCTTGAAGCTACTGGGAAGCACGAGACGGCAAAAAAATGTCGATCATTTGCAGGACGGGTATTTCGGTACGGGGTGGCGACAACTCGGTGCAAATCTGATCCAACTTCGCTGTTGAAGGGAGCGCTCATCACGCCAAAGCCGACGCACTACGCCGCCATTCTTGATCCAGAGAAGCTAGGCGGGCTGTTGAGAGCTATCGACGACTTTGAAGGTTACACTCTCACAAAGTTTGCGTTGAAGATTGCCCCGCATGTTTTTGTGCGTCCTGGTGAACTGAGGCATGCTGATTGGGCGGAGTTTGACCTTGATGAAGGCGTCTGGCGGATCCCAGCAGGCAAGATGAAAGCACGGCGCGCGCACGCGGTTCCGCTCTCAAAGCAGGTCATCAGCCTTTTCGAAGAGCTCGGCACCATGATGGGTAAATCAGGTTATGTGTTTCCATCAGCCCGGTCCGGTCTACGTCCCATGAGTGAAAACGCTTTGAACGCAGCCTTTAGAAGGATGGGGTTTAGCAAGGAGGAGGTCACCGCGCATGGGTTGAGGGCGACCGCATCTACCCTGCTCAATGAAAGCGGAAAATGGAGCTCAGACGCGATTGAGCGCGCGCTCGCGCATGGAGACAGTAATGCGATCCGTGGTGTTTATCATCGAGGTAAGCACTGGTCTGAGCGCGTAAAGATGTCGCAGTGGTGGAGTGACTATCTTGATAGCCTCAAGTTGGGCGGTGACTTGATATTGCTGAAAGCGAGCTAACTCTTGAGCTTCTTCAAGATCGCGCTCATTGTTTGGCGTATGCCATCCATCGCCGGATAACGTTTCTCACATATCCTGGGGTTTCTCGATTTTTCGGAATGCCTCCTGCTCGCGATACGGCACCTGGGCCAGCATTGTAGGCTGCCAATGCGAGATGGATCGCACCGAACTGATCGAGCATCTGCCGCAAATATCTTGCGCCGCCATCGATGTTTTGAGCGGGGTCATGCCGATTGGTAACCCCGAGCTCCCGTGCTGTTGCTGGCATGAGCTGGGCTAATCCAGCTGCCCCTGCTGGGCTGATTGCCATCGGATTGAACCGTGATTCTTGCCAGACTAACGCTTGGAGGAGCCTTGGCGGCAAGCGGTGACGAGCTTCTGCTTGACGGATCAGAGGCTCGTAGAGCGCCTCTTTGAAGCTTCGTTCAATCTGCGATTTCTGACTTCTAGGATCGTGTTGAACGTCCGCTCGTCGGTCTGACGCGCTTTCAACCGACCCCATAACATGATCGAAAATCTGGAATTCTTGCGCGATGGCGCAGCTTGGGACTGCCAGTCCTAGCGTACCTATCCCGATCGCTATTTTCGAGCTTTTCACTGCGCAATCTCTCAATCTTGATAATTCTGGCGTGAGAACATATTATGAACGTATGGGTGTAGGAAAAGCGAAACTGAGAATTGATGGCCTGCACCAAGCAAAATTCAGCAATGGGAGGGATCAAGACCAGAAACTGAGCCGACAGCCCGTCAAATCGAGAGCTTTGTGCCGGTTAGTGCGCAGTGCGTACCGGATTGTGCGTTGAAGTTACCGAAATCCGCGCGAATCAGGAGCACTGACTGATTCAGCACTTCCTATATGTTCTATCTATGTTCTTTTCTATTTCCTACACCCTTCCTACGTCGATAGCCCGTTCCTGAAGCCAAAGCCCAAGGAAGAAAGGAATCGGCAGTGACCGACATGGTGCAGTTTTCCGAAGAACAGACCCGCGCTGATCTGGCGCGGCTACTGACAAGCGCGGTCGAAGCAAGTGGGCGCACGCGCCGCGATATTGCGCGTGGTGCGCAGGTCCATAAGGACGCCTTGCGACGGATACTTACTGGAAAGCGATCAGCAACACTGGGGGAGGCATCGCGGATCTTGCAGGCGAGCGGCGTTCGATCACAGCAGGCGCTCACCATGTTCCTGCTTACTGACGCCGATCAATCAGCTGAGTGGCAGGGAACTGACATCGGGAGGTTTCTTGAAGATTTCCTGAGGGCAATGCCAGTCGCATTGGCGTACCAGCTTGGAAGCCGATTGCAGGATGTGAGGCCGCGATGGGCAAAAGGCACCGCGCACCGAGTTGCACGCTTGCTGTCTGATCATATCGATGAGCTTGAGCGGAAGGACGTGCTTCTTGGCGACGACGTCAACGAATTTGAAGGAGGTCACCATGAGTGAACCGATGGAGAAAGAGCTGAGTGACCCGCAGCGCGTCACACGGCTAATTCGTCTGCCGGAAGTGATAAGCCGGGTCGGGCTCGGCCGCTCAACGATCTACCGGTGGATGAGCGAGGGAAAGTTCCCGAAGCCTGTGCAGCTGGGTGGACATGCAGTGGCTTGGGCTGGAGACGAGGTTGACGAGTGGATCGCAAATAAGCTTGCCTAGCATAAGCTTGCCAACTTCGGACATCACCATCGGACTGCCAGGAGGTCCGTTTCTGGGCCGAAAGGGGTCTGTCTGCTCTCGGGTGCGAAAAAGCAAAAGCGGACGTAGCGCACTTACCTGAAACGGTGCAGCTCGACAAATCAGACTATCCTTCAGCCGAGCGATTGAGTTGCTGAACGCGATCAACAACCATCGCTAAGAATCGCAATCCTGATTGTGTTTCCTTTTCGCTCCAACCCTCAATTATGTGATCAATTGTTTGCGTCGCACGATCCATCATCAGTGTTACCTCGCGTTCGCCCTCTTCCGTAAGGGAAACTTGCTTTTCGCGACCAGAGTTAGAGCTGTCGCGAATAGTGAGGAGCGGCTTCTCGCGCGTTGCCATCCTCTTGAGCACCTTGGTCACGGCCGGGCTTCCTAGCTCGTACCAGCTGCAGATAAGCCGCTCGATTTCTTTGCGAGGGAGACTGATTCTATCCGCGCCTTCTGAATGGATCATCCACAAAATCACCGCCTCATGGTGGCTCAGACGATTGCCCTGGAGCGACTTTTCCATCGCCTCCCCCACCAGATAATGAAACGGATAGAATAGTTTGAGAAAGTCTGGCGAAGCCGATCGGCTCGCTGATTTACCCGTGGTTTCGACGTTTTTGATCGCTCTGTACATACGCCAATAACTCACATCTAGCCGCGCATTGCAAACAGCATCTCTTGACAAAAACTATTGCCTATAGAAACTGTCCATGGGAAATAGTTCTGAGAGGAAGCATGTTGGAAGAGCGCATTTGCGAAAAGGATCTGTCGATCCTTAATGAGCCATCGACGATCGCCGACCCGTATCCTGTTTACGATCGGTTGCGCGAAGGTAGCCCGCATTTTGGATACCGCGACTTTCCGCCCGGAACCGTTCCAGGCGTCGATGAGCCACAGTCTGCCTGGGTGGTACTTAACTTTGATGACGTGGCGAAGGTCGCCTACGATCACGAAAGCTTTTCTTCGCGCGACAGTCTGCAAGAGGGCTCAAGCGCACCGACGCTAATGCTGGTCAATCATGATCGTCCGGAGCACACTAGGCTTCGCAAAATCGCCGCGAAGGTGTTCCAGCCCAGCTCGATTGCCGCGCTTCACGAGACAGCGAAATCACTCGCCGCAACAACGATGGACGAGTTTTTGCCAGCCAATCAGCCGGTGGATGTGATGGCAGATTATTGCGCAATGCTGCCGAGCCGGATCATGGCGGCGTTGCTGGGAGTACCGCTAAAACACGATCGCGAAATACGCGATTGGGCGACCGCTTTCATGCTCTCCGAAGACTTGGCGCCGCAGGAGCGGCAGGCGCGCAACGTCGCGCTTTTCGGGTTCTTTGATCAATTCATCAGGGATTATGTCGCCCATCGGGGTGAGGGAAGTGAGAGCGAAGCGCCTTTGTTGCGGGCCTTTCTCGATACTGAAGTCGATGGCGAAAGGCTGACTCTGGAGGAAGTCATCCGCTTCTGTGTCACGGTCACCGTGGCCGGTGCAGAGACAACATCGTTCCATCTCGGAAATCTCTTTGCGGTCTTCGCGGACGAGCCGAATATCTGGGATCAGTATGATCAGGACCCCACGCTTTTTAGCCGTATTTTCAACGAGACACTGAGGTATCACGGCCCACCGCAACGCCTTTTTCGCGTTGCTACGAGAGATGTCGAAATCGGCGATGCGCGCATCCGTCAAGGCGACTGGGTCGCCGTGTTTTTCGGCGCGGCAAACCACGATCCGGCGATGTTCCCCGAACCAGACCGGTTCGATCCCGACCGCGACAATCTCAATCGGCAAATGAGCTTTGGCTACGGCATCCATCGCTGCCTCGGAGCCCCGCTCGCCAAGCTTGAACTCGAAGTAACAGCCGAGCTTTTGCGCGAACGGTTTGCGCGGATCGAGCGGGCTGCGCCTGCCCGTTGGCAAGGCGTCAGCCTGCTCAATCACGGCCTTGCAGAGAACACATTGCGATTTGTGCCGCGCCAATAGCGCGACCGAAAATCATTCGACCGGCGAAAAAGCTGGCACCAGGGGAGAGGAAAAATGAAGAATACAATTGCATTGGCTTGGCTCGCAAGCGCCGCCGCTACCATACCTGTACCATTGCTGGCGCAAGACAGCGAAACGAATACAGAAACGCGGGAAGTCGACCAAAACGTGATCGTGGTGACCGCGACGCGGCGTGAGGGAGATCTGCAAGACGCGCCCTTGGCCGTCACCGCTTTCGGCGATCAAGTGCTTCAAGAGCGCTCGATCGCCTCGGTCGAGGATGTCGGCGCGATCGCTCCCGGCGTTCAAATCGCGCGCTATCAGGGGGACACTTCGATCTTCATTCGTGGGATCGGGACACCCACCATCATCGCTGGCAATGACAGCTCGACCGCCGCCTATCTCAATGGTACGTTTTTGAGCCGGGCGGCTGCGATCGGTCCGGCGTTCTTCGATGTGGAGCGGATCGAAGTGCTGCGCGGCCCGCAGGGCACGCTATATGGGCGCAACGCGACGGGCGGAGCGGTCAACATCGTGAGCCGCCGCCCGAGCGACTCCTTAGAGGCCAATGCCCGGCTGACGCTCGGCAACTTTGACCTTGTGCGCTTCACGGGAGGTGTGGGCGGACCGCTGGCCGACGGCCTTCGCGCCCGCATCGCGGTGCAGACCGAGGACCGAGATGGCTTTGCCACCTTGATCCGGCCCGATAACTCGACAGAGGATGCCGACGATGCCCGCAACATCGCCACAAGGCTCACCCTTGAGGCTGATCTTGGCACCAACGCGATGCTCACCCTGACCGGCGACTATTTCAAAGCGGATGACCGCGCCAACGCCTTCTATTTCGCCAGTGGTGGTTACGCGGAAGAAGTGCCCAACTGGTTTGCGAGCCGTGAAGGCCAGCAAACGCTTCCTTACTTCGGGATCAAAAATGCGGGCCGCGTAACGCCGCGCAAATCGCGAGACCTGTTTGCCGATGTGCCCTATTTCAACGAGGTTGAAGTTTGGGGCGTCACCGGTCAATTGGATTGGGACATCGGCGAATACGGCTTGCAAGTGCTCACGTCCTATCGCGAGACCACGACGAATTCGCAGAACGAGTTTGACCTCTCCGATACGTTCAACACGCGCGTGGGCAGGGCAGAGGACCATTGGCAATTCACCGCCGATGCGCAGCTGACTTCGCCTGATGACGGTGCCTTTTCATGGATCGCTGGGGTCAGCTATTTTCGGGAAGACAATCTCATCGACAACGACGTGTTCGGTGACTTCTGGGAACCGATCCTGATCCAAGGGTTCACCGATCTTCAGAACGCAGGCGTGTTGCCGCCCTTCCCGGTGAACATCCCGCAGACAACGGCGTGCTGCAACCTGCAATTGAGCGGCCAACAGGAAACCGAAGCGATTGCCGTTTTCGCAGATGCCGAACTTGCACTGTCTGATCGCCTAACTCTGCGCGCCGGTGGTCGCTATGCGTGGGAAGAACGCGATGGGGCGCAACGCTTCGAGTTGCTGATCGAGCCCGACATTCGCTTCGCTCCTGAGGTGGCGTTCTTCCCGAATGCGGTGACGGATGTGCGCGGCGCGGCGGTTCCCGACCCGTTTGGTTTCGTCGTGGCCCCCGTCAACGGCCCGACATCGTTTGATGCCTTCACGCCCAAAATCGGGCTTGATTTCGCGCCAAGTGACGATGTGCTGCTCTACGCAACCATCCAGCGCGGGTTCAAAAGCGGCGGCTACAATATCGGTTCCAGCCAACTCGATCCGTTCGAGCCCGAGAAGATCTGGTCCTACGAGTTGGGCCTCAAGGGTTCATTTCTGGATGGCGCGCTCGATGTCGCATCAGCGGTGTTTCTCTACGATTACACCAACCTCCAAGCGCAAGACAGCGTCGCCAATCAGCCGATTATTCGCAATGTCGGCGCAGCAGAAGTTCTGGGTTTCGAGGTTGAGGCGCTTGCTAGGCTCGGCTCCGGTTTTCGTTTGGAGGCCAACGCCACCTATCTCGACGCGACCTTCACAGAAGGCGAATTGACCGAATCGCTTCGCCCGGCCCCTCTGGATCAGCCGCCGGGATCTCTGGTTCGCGATCTCGATGGACTTCGCTTGCCCAGAGCGCCCGAATGGAAGCTTGGCGGCGCAGTGCAATGGGATGGAGAAACCGGAAACGGTGGCGAGATCCTCGCCCGGCTTTCCTATGTTTGGCAAAGCGAGGTCTTCTTCACGATCTTCAATATCGACGCCGCCTCCGAGCCTTCTTACGGGCTGCTGGATGCGCGCGTGGCTTACACGCTGCCAAATGGCCGCTGGTCGGTCGCTGCCTTTGGCAAGAACCTCACAAATGAGACTTATTTCACCAACCAGATCCTTACAGGGACAGTCTACGGCGCTGAATTTGTGGGGCCTCTGGGACCGCCCCGCACCTATGGTATCGAAATCGGCTTCAGCTTCTGAACATGGCGAAAAGGGATAAGATCATGACACCTAAGCAAGTCACCGAAGAGGTATTCACGGCCTTTGGCGAAGGCGACGTGGACCGCATCATGCGCTCTCTCCATGAAAATGTGCGGATCGAATTTTATGGTCCGGAAGTCATACCCTATGCCGGTTTCTATTCGGGACAGGATGAGTGCCGCAGATTTTTCGAAACGGTTCTCTCCTCGGTCGATATTCACCAATTCGATCCCGAAGGCTTTATCTGCGAGGACGATAAGGTCGTCGTGACTGGCCATCTTAATTTGACCGCGCGCAGCACTGGGCGAATGATCGACTCCGATTTTGTCCATGTGATCACAGTGGCGGACGAGAAGTGGATCCTGTTCAGGGACTTCATGAACACGGCAAGCGCACAGGCGGCGTTTCAATCATGAATCAAGCATCACCTTGGTGGGAAGGTTTGTTCAAACAGGCCAATATTGCAGATCTCGTCATTCTGACGCCTTTCGCAGTACCGTTTGTGGCCGACCACTATCTAAGTCTGTGGCGAATAATCAGCGAGGCCATTTCCGTCGATCGACCGCTCGGCGAATTCGGACCGGATGAGATGCTGTTCGTAAATCTTACTGGCGCATTCGCAGTGCTCGCAGTGCTCGTCCGGATGAGGCTTGCAAGCGTCGAAGCTGCACGAATGACTGGCATCTTCAAGCTGTGTGTAACCATCATCTTTGCGATAGCTTTGATAAGAGATGCATCATTTGTGTTCGCAGTGCCGCTGATCGCCGACCTAATCCTTGGTGTCTTGCTGCTCGTCTCTTCGCGAAAGCGCTGAGAAAGCGGGCTTTGGGCCGATAGCTGAATGTCCTCTTTCGCTCGATCATAAGTGAGAAGCAGACATTCGCCCTGGGGCACAGTTGCGGACATAGAGCAACTATTATCCAGCCAATGCACCCGCATCTCTGCGTTTTTCTTTCTTATGCTGTCCTTCGTCCGAGCCAAGTTTCCAATAGCTCGAGATATAAAGGCTCTGCGGTCTGAGGCCGAGTTCTTCGCGCAAATAGCCGCGCAGCTGTTGCATTGACGAAAATTCGCAGGCTGCCCATCCCGCGATATTGCCAGCGGGCAAGGGGACCTGGCGCAGCGCATCGGCAAGCATTGATGGCTGTGTGCCGGGTTCCGGATTGACCAGCCACTCAATGCGCAGGCCTTCAGGTGCGTCAATGAAAATAGCGTCGCGCTCGTCTTGAACTTCTATGACAGCCACACCCTGAGCGCCCTTGGGAAGCGCCTCCAGATTGGCGCTGATGGCGGGCAGAGCGGACATATCGCCTGCGACGAGGTAAAAATCATGATCGGCGGCAAAGGGTTTGGCGGGTCCAGGGCCGCCGAGATATATTTCGTCGCCGGCTTGTGCATCAAGTGCCCACCGGGTGGCAGGGCCGGATGCGTGCTTTCCGTGAAGCGCAAACTGGACATCTATGGCGTCCTCGCGCTGCGCTCTGATTGTATAGGTCCGCATCAAGGGCTTGCTGAGCAGACCAGGGCCTTTCAGCAGCAGCTTGACGTAAGCACCGGCTTGACCGGGCGGGAAGCCCTGCATGGCGGGGCCGCCCAGTGTCACTTGTTGCATTGATGGGGAAATCCGCTCAGATTTTTGGACGATGAATTTTCTAGGGAGTGGCTTTTTCATGCCTTAACAATAATGCGAATCATTATCATTACAAGTGCTGTGCTGCTTTTTCTCAGGGCAGCAAGGCCGGGCATCTGTCTTATAGCCCGTTCGGCTGCGCAACTTATCGGGATTGTTGTTTCCAAACGCGGGCGACTTCCAAAAGCGCAAGCGGCACGAAATGCACCATTAGCGGGACAATTTCATATTCAAGGAACATCCAATGTGCAGCGGTGAGAATGGCAGCGAAATAGACGAGCCGTTGCAACCCTTTCCATTTGCGCGCGCCCAGCCATTTGATCGAGACATTGTTGCTGGTGATAGCAAGAGGCACAAAAATCAGGAAAGCGGCCCAGCCGGTCCAGATCGACAGCTCCAGTGCCTCTGCCCAAACCGCACCCCACGTCTCTTTATCTACGATGTAAAAGAGCGTGTGAAGCAAAGCGTAGCCAGCGGCTGCGACGCCAATATATCGCCGGCGCTTGAGTAGCGAACGGAACACACTGACATTTGGCCACAGCACCACCAAAGGCGTGCAAAGCAATGCCAAAATCATCGCACGGGCGCTGAATTCGCCTGTGGGATGCAAAAGATCATGCGCGTTCATCTGGCCGGTGAAATAGCCTTGCATCATCCCGATTGATGGCAGTGCCAATAATGCCCAGGTGAAATAGGGACTGCGCAATACACCCATCATTGGCTTGGCTCGCCTCTCGTACGTTTTTGCACGCTCAACCGACCCCTCCAAATGCAACACCGGAAAGCTCCGCCATGTCTTTCTTCCACGTTGTCAGGTCGTCCGCGCAAAATTTCGCCAAGTGATCGTGCCCACATGCCCGCGCCATCACTTGCATCAAGCTCACGCTGGCCTCGAAGAAATTCTTCAACTGAACAGCAGAGCCGTCCGCTAGCAGTCGGTTCTCTAAATGCGGTTTTTGTGTCGCAATCCCAACCGGGCAATTATTCGTGTGGCATGCGCGCATGGCGAGACAACCAATCGCTTGCATGGCGGCATTGGAGACAGCGATAGCATCTGCGCCAAGAGCAAGCGCTTTTACAAAGTCGGCCGGAGTGCGCAGACCGCCTGTGATAACCAGAGTAATGTCTTGCCTACCGATTGCATCAAGATGCCTGCGCGCACGGGCCAAGGCTGGTATGGTGGGCACAGATATATTGTCTCTGAATATCTCCGGCGCCGCGCCCGTGCCGCCGCCGCGCCCATCTAGGATGATGTAATCAACCCCGACTTCCAAAGCTGCGTCGATGTCTTTCTCAATGTGCTGCGCTGACAATTTGTACCCGATAGGAATGCCGCCTGTGCGGCTGCGCACTTCATCGGCAAATTCCTTGATCTGGCTTGGCTTTGTCCATTCAGGGAAGCGTGGCGGCGACACAGCATCTTGCCCCTCCGGCAGCTCGCGCACTTCGGCAATTTTTCCGTGAACCTTATTGCCGGGCAAATGCCCGCCCGTCCCCGTTTTGGCGCCTTGGCCGCCTTTGAAATGGAACGCCTGCACGTGCTCCAGCTTGTCCCATGAAAAGCCGAAACGCGCCGAGGCAAGCTCGTAAAAATAGCGGGAATTTTCCGCATGCTCCTCTGCCAGCATTCCGCCTTCGCCCGAACATATGCCTGTTCCCGCCATTTCTGCACCGCGAGCCAAGGCTACCTTTGCTGTTTGGGACAAGGCACCAAAGCTCATGTCGGATACAAACAAGGGTATCTTCAACCGCAGCGGTTTCGCCGCGTTCGGGCCAATTACCACATCCGTCCCCACCTCATCTTCATCAAGCAGCGGGGCAACGGCCAATTGCGCGGCCAACAACTGAATATCATCCCATTTGGGCAGCTGAACCGGCGGAACTCCCATAGAAGTCATCACGCCATGGTGGCCAACCTTACTCAGCCCGTCCCGTGCATATTGCTTGATCAGTGCATTGGCAGGCTCAAGGTCGAAACCGTGGCTGGGATCAGCATATTGCCCCAAATAGGCATCACGATCGAACGGTTGGGGGTTCTGATCATGCCAGGCTGATATCTCCGCTTCATCGACAAGGACATCGCCATTTTCCACCCAGCATCGGAATTTGGGCAGCGCCTCTTCATTGTTGTAGCTCGATACGCCGGTGTCGAGCCGGTAATCCCAATTGTGAACGCCGCAGATCAAATTGTCGCTTTCGTCAACAAAACCATCGGCCATCATGGCGCCGCGGTGCAGGCAGCGGCCGTAAAAGACAGACACTGTCTCATCGAAGCGAACGATAACCAGATCGACATTCGCCACTAAGGCAGCAGCAGGGGCGCGGTCTTTAAGGTCGGCGAATTTGGCAATGACAACTTTACCCATGGGATTTTCCTCAATTTTGCGAGAGCCTAAAACTTACCGGAATTGTTCCAGTTTTCGCGCGGGCCAATTTCTTCTGCGTTCATCCAATGCTCGGCGATTTTCCCGCCTGAAACGCGGTAAATATCGAACACAGCAATATCTTTGCCAGCTGCGTGCATCTTACCATAGGTCATAGCGAAATCGCCTTGCCCGATCAGCTTAAAGAGCATTTCATATTCGCCAGATTCAGCCGATGTCAGCCACTCTTGGAGGCCCAATCGGCCGGCTTCAATTTGCGCCGCATGCTGGATAAGATCATCGGCGACAAATTGGTCTAGTTTGGCAAAACCGCGCTCCTGCCGAATTTGTTTGGTGTATTCGAGAATAAGGGATTTGGTTGTCTCACCATCGGCATTCGGGTCAATCTCCGAAGCACCTCCGACCATATCATTGCCGGATTTTGTTTCCTCAACATATTCGGCAATCGTGTCCCAGTGTTCCAGAATCAGACCATCTGCATCGGTATGGAACAAGTCGGTTGTCACCCATCTCGCTGCGCCATCATTGAGAGATTGGAAAGCGCTACAGAATACCCAAGGGCCGTCTTCAAAAATGCGGACGATGTCAATTTCGCGCTTGGGATTGCGCTCAAGGAATGGCTCGAAAAAACTTAAAAAGCCTTCGGCTCCATCCGCTACGCCGGTTGAATGCTGAGTGTAGCGATGGCCGGTATATTGCGTGACCGCTTTGCGGGCATCTCCGCCAGCGATCCCTTCGAGATAGATCTTGCGGACATTTTCCAATGCTTGACCCATGCTTTAAAGCTCCAAGTTCCAAATAGATCACGATAAGCCGCATCAGCGCGACGAAGGCAATTACCAGCTTCGGCAACCCCCATTTCAAATGCGATCTTATTAGCCTATTGTGCGGTTTATTAGGCGTAATAAACTGGGCACAGCGATCACGTGAGCAGAACAATAATCGACAAACTGCGCCGGATGGCGATCTTTGTGACGGTGGTGGAGCAGGGCTCTTTCAGGGGGGCTGCGCGCAAACTCGGTATGGCTGCATCGGGCGTAAGCCAGGCGGTATCGGACCTTGAGCGCGATTTGGGTGTTGCTCTATTGTTGAGATCGACCCGCCAAATGTCGCTGACAAAAGGCGGCGAGGCGCTGCTGCGCGAGGCCAGGGCAATGCTGGTTTCTGCCGAGCGAGGCTTTGATGCTGTCAATGTGATTTCAGACGAGCCAACCGGTGACCTCGCGGTTTCGGTGCCTGCTTTCATCACGGCCACACCTTTGATGGACAAGATTGCTCAATTTGCCGTACACCACCCAAAAATCTCGCTGGAGTTGCATTTCTCTGATCGCCCCAGCGATTTGGTGAAAGAAGGCTTTGACGTTGCAATCCGAGCAGGGTTTATGGATTACAACGAAACAAGCGCGCGGAATATTGGAAGCGCGAAAAGATATTTGGTGGCTAGCCCGGATTATGTAGCAACCAAACCGCCGCTTTCCCACCCAAGCGAACTGGCGGATTGGCACTGGTTGAGTTTCCAGATGCGCCCGGACAAGGTGACCTTAACGCGAAGCAATGGTGAAAGCGCGGATGTGACCGGGCGATCGAGGCTCAAACTGAACTCCATTCATGCGCTGAACGAATTGGCCTTGCGTGGACTGGGCGTGACCATTCTGCCGGAAAATTTGGCGGAACAAGGCATAGCAAGCGGGCGTCTCATGCACATCCTGCCCGATTGGACCGCACAGTCTTTGGGCATCCATGCCCTATGGGCTTACAAAACAAACCGTGAAAACCTCATCGCAATCTTTGTCGATTTTCTAGAGAATATCAGCCTCGCGCCCGACACCCCAGCCCACTAAAAATGGACGGGGCGCCGGCTTTGAGGTGACCAAAAAAAAGGCGATGAGGCATCGCATTTCCAAAGGCTTGCGGTTTGCGCTCACTCCTTGTCAGCGTGATAGGCCTTGGAAACAGCGAAACTGTCTTCGAACCAGTTCCAGCTCTTCACTTTGCCATCTTTGACTTCGACCCGAACAGCCCAGCTGAACTTTCCAGTATCCGCGCCCGAATTGTTAGCCGTTGCGCTCATCGTGCCCATGAAAATGGCCTGATCGTCCATCGCCATGCTATAATCAGTGGTCCAGCTGGTGGTTTTTAATCCAGCGCCAAATGCAGGCAAGAACGTGCTCATCACAGTCTCTTTACCTTCCCAATTGCCAATCCATGGCAGGTCCGGATCGCCTTCATTGTGCCAGACAAAATCGTCCGCCATCAGATTGTTCAGCGTGTCCATGTCGCCAGAGCCTGCGGCTTCGAGGAAGGATTCGGCAACCGCTAGAGTCTTTTGCCCTTCAACTACGCCGGCTTTCAGTTCGCCCCGGTCAATCGATGCATCGCCGCCTTGGCCGCATGCAGCGGTGAGCAGGAGGGTTGGTGCGGCAAGTGCGGTGAAAATTTTATGCTTCATGTTCATTGGTTTGTCCTTCAATTCAAATTTCATAATCTTTTTTGCTTTCACTGATCGGCAGTAATCTTCGGTCAGAACATCCCGTTTTCATGCGGCATATCCGCTGCATCGGGCACCGCTTGGATCACGTCCCAATGTTCGGCCAGCTTGCCATCTCTGATGCGCATGATGTCGACAACAGCATCCACCCCGGTTGAATGGGTTACTTTCGAATGCACAATCACAAAGTCATTTTGCGCCACGACTAGCTGGATATCAAAACAGCGCGTTTCTCCAGAGCCGCCGAACACAGTGGCGGAATGCCGGGTAAAATCTGGCCCAACCATACCCATCGCCCCGTCACTGTCACCGCTGTTGAATGCGGTGTTGAGGAATTGGACGGCTATTTCCTTGTTCTTCTCTTCCGTAGCAGCATCATATGCAACTGGCGTGTTTAGAAATTTTTCCGAGGCCGCGGTTTCGCTTGGGCTAGAGGCATCGGTTGAGACCAGCGCTTGACGAATATCCCAATGTTCAGCGTATTTTCCGGCTTCATCAAATAATAGAATGTCGACGATCTTGCTGGGGCCGGTTCCATCGCCGCGGTCCACTTCGCGCAGCATCACCAGATAATTGCCATTGTCCAAAAAGCCCTTGTCGCCCAGCCAATCCATTTGCTTGGATGAGAACCCCTCGGGCCTATCTTTCAGCAAGTTCCAAACTGGTTTCCATCCGTCGGGTAAATCCGGGCTGTGCTGGATGTATGGCGTTGCAGCGATGGCCATAAATGCATCAAAATCATTCTTTTGCACCGCTTGAAAGCTCGCCATCAAAGCGGCCTTCATTGAGGCGCCTTGATCATGGCCCACCGCATTATTGAATGTCGCATCAGCCTCGCAGCTTTGAGACAGTGCGTTCGCGGCCGGTTCTTGCCCAGAGCCCGGCTCTGCTTCGCTTTGCCCGCATCCCGCTAGTGATAGGGAAGCAACCGACATACACGCCAGAAAATACCGTTTTCTCGCTGAACTTTTGCAACCCACAAATCCATTCATGCCGGCATTCCTTTGCTAATGATGGTTATAGACAAGCTAAGCCTGCTCGGCCCGGTTTCTTATCGCATTGCTCAGCCCCCAACGCGCAGCAAGCGCTTCTGGGATAAGGAAAATCACAATCCAGCCAGCCGCAAGAGCGATCAGGGGCAGGTCCAGAGTGCCATGCCCCGTCACCAATGAATTCACCAGATCGCCAGCTTCTGTGACGAAACGCATCGCAAAAACCGCGCCGACAACGCCGGGTGTCTGAAGCCAAAGAGCCAGGATCACGGCGACCCCCATACCGAGATTTCTGATGCCCCAGCCAGTTGTGACATAGGGGATCTGATCCCAACCATTGAAGTCGGGAAAATCGCTGAAGAACATGGTGGGAGAAATCACACCAAGCAAACCCGCACCCATTCCGATAACAATCAACAAGCAGCCGAACCAGAAAATCCACCTCGGCATCTTTTTTGAGGCCATGTCGCCCTTTACCACTGCTTCTGCCACATTTCTCCAATCCAGCTTCAATCAGACCATGCCTGACCGCAGCTATATCCGATCTGCGAAATGATCACCGCAGGATCATCTCAACAGAATATGAAACCCGCACAATAGGACTTCACTCCTGTCTCGCTAGCCTAAGACTGCCGAACTCAGCGTTGCGCCCAGCAGAACAGCGAGCCATTGGCCGACTTGTCGATGGTTCAGCCTTTCCATAATCGGGGCGCTCGTTTCCATCTCAGTTTCAGTCCTATCGACTCTCTAGAATTTCCGTCCGCTCTGGTGATGACGGCGTTGCAAGCAGTATCTGCTATTGGGGTCGATTGCGGACTATCTGTCTTTGACAGCCGCTAAAAAGGAAGCGGTCATTTCCGTATCCAATTGGGCAGAAGCGCCGCCTTTCAATACTGGTCACATGAACAAGCCTTCATGATTTCGGAATTGCCTCACAGCCTCACAAGCTTTGCCATCGCGATAGTATTCGAGAAAGTCACTGTTCACGCAATTCTCCTGTCGCAACAATTTGGAAGCGGTGGACGAAGTCTGATCTGTTCTTGGAATTGATGCATGATTTCCGCCCGCCCGGATGTGACAATCCGGAAGGGTTTTTGTTGGCATTTTTGCGACATCTCGCCTCAACTTCGCTCGATGCGACCTCTGGCGCCCAGAACTTAGGCCACAAGTTGCTGTCACTCGGCCAATGAGACTGAGCGAGCGGCTTCGAAGTCTTGGCGATTAACGAGGTGGTGCTGGGTATCCAAAAGACTGTGAACGTCAGCGTGTTCTTAAAGGAGGCGGAATGGAGATGGCAGCTTAGCTCTGAATGTGCGGCCAATATCGCAAATCCAACAGCGCCCCGGCCGCGTTAGTCTGACAAGGCCCTCGTGCTGCCTAGCGGCGGCAGTAGTCGTGACAAAGACCACGTCACTCCGACAACCACCAGCCCAGAGACAGGCGGCCAGTAAAAGTAGCTCACCGACATGTGTTCCAGAAACATGACGGTTGCGAACCCGCAGAGTACGCCTGGGACAAATCCCGACACCCTTCCCACTCCGAAGCGTGCCAGCAGAACCGTCGCCAGGATGATGCCGGTAACGTAATTTGGCACCTTGAACATGAGTTCAAGCAGCCCTGCTCCTTGATATTGGCTCAGCCACATCGCCAGCCCAACAAATATCGTGCCCCAGATCAGCAACGCAATTCGTGACGCCAGCAAATACTCGGCGTCCGTAGCCTTCGGGCGGATGTGCTTCTGATAAATGTCAGAGATCGTAATGTCGGATACTTCGGTCAGGTGCGTGTCGATTGTCGAGATGCCAGCAGCGAATATCGCAGCGATGAAGATACCAGAAATGCCATCAGGCAACTCGTTGACGATGAAATAGGGGAAAATACGATCCGGCTGGCTGGCCATTTCACGGGCCGCCTCGATCGGCAGCGGGTTCTCGGCGTAGAAGACACTTAGCGCAAGACCCACTGCCAACATGCAAAGTGGCGTAAGGTAAAGCAGAGCAGAGAAGGCGAAAGCCTTTTGAGCATCGCGCGCGCTCCGGCATGCCTTGACACGTTGATAGACCGCCTGCGTCCCAGCGAGAGCAAAGTTGCCCAATGTCACTCCGATGAGTCCTGCCCATATAGTATAGGTAACGGTCGGGTCGACGGAGAAGTCGAACAGGGCCGTTTTACCACGCTCATCGAGCGATGTGAGCGCTTCTCCGAGGCTCATTTCCACACCGCTGCCGATCCAGAATACGCAGAAAACGCTGCCAATCGAAAAGATTATGAAGAGCAGAAAGTCCGTCCAAATGACGGTTTTAAGTCCCGCCAACCAACTCCACAAGATTGAGAACGCAACGACAAATATCGTGCACGCCAGCAACGACCAACCGACTACAACATTCAACACAAGAGCTGTCGTGAGAAGGCGCACTGCCGTATTGAGGCAGGTCAGCGCGAGTCCGAGGATGATCGAAAGTCTGCCGATGTGCTTGTCTGTTTGCTTGCCGATATAGGCAAAAACAGTTGGACAGTCCTTTGCTTCGTAAAACGGTCGCACCAGAACCACGGCCGTCAGAACCTTGGCGATCATCAGGCCAAACAGCACCTGAACGTAGAAAAGGTTCCCGCCGTCGCGGAACACGGCCGTCGGGACCGAGATGAAGGTAACCGAGCTGACGACCGTCGCGATAACCGAGGACGATACCGCCCACCAAGGCAAACCACCGCCCGCATCGAAAAAACTGCGTGATCCAGAAAGCCCTTTGGAGAGCCTGTGACCTAACCAGGTCACAAAGCCAAGCATGCTGGCCAGTACCAACAGGTTCAGCGGTGAAAGGGACCCCATCAAACTTGCTCCTCGTTCGAGAGCCGTCAAACCCTCTCCATTCGTACTCTATGGCACCTTCTCAGGATCATGCGCCAATCCAATATGGCGATGCTTCTATAATCCGATGTTATGGGAAGCCGCGATGAGGCGCGAGGTGTCAATTGGTGACGAATTCCGCGTTGACGATAAACTCTTCAGCCAGCCGGGCCATTTCTTTTTCGAAATGATCAGCGAACTTGGTCCGGTTGCCGAACTTGTTGCGGTGTATCAGGATTGGCAACTCGCGGATCGGCTCGATCGGGCGGGTGCTCAATCCCTCTCCAATGGATCCTTGGACCGTGAATGCATCAACGACCGCGATGCCAAGTCCATTTTTCACAAAGCTGCAAGCTGTCTCGGCAAATCGGACATAGGTTGATACGCGGCGCGATATCCCGGCTTCACGAAACGCCGAGTCGATCAGGGAGCCATGTGGCGTGTTCGCGCGAAAGGAAATAAGCGGCTCGTTCTCGATATCCGCAATGCTCAGCTTTTCATGCTTTGCCAGTTCGTGATCTGAAGGCAGAACGCAAACGAGTGGTAGCTTGCCAAGTTCTCGGGTGATGATGTTGGGGTGCTCAACAGGGAAGACAGAAACAGTGTACTCGCCCTCTTCTTTCTCAAGATAGTCTGGGATCTGATGCAATGAGAGGACGTCAAACTGGATTACCAGATTTGGGAAACTACGCCTCAGCTCCCCTAGTGCACGGGGGACGATATGGTGGCTGACGCTCGGTGAAGCGCCGACACGAAACACGATATCTTCACCTCGTTGAAGGCGATGGACAACCAGCTCAAGGCGGTCGATGCCTTTGTGGATCTCCTCAATTTCGTCGAAGAGGCGCTTCGCTTCTTGAGTCGGAACCAGTCTGCCGCTGACGCGATCGAACAGGCTGAAGCCCAGCTTGTCCTCGGTGTAATGCAGCATTCGGCTAAGGCCTGGCTGAGAAACATTCAGCAACCGCGCTGCGCCACTAACGGTTTTTGTGATCATCACCGCACGGAAGACTTCAATTTGACGAAAGTTTAGCAAGAAAGTGTCCTCCTGCCCGTACCCATAACATAGCGTTATCTGAGATTGAAGAAGAAGTATTTGCGGTTGGAACCTCTATCGCATGTAGTTCCGGCTTGCTCAGCCTGGGACTTTCGAAATTATGCACGAACAGCCATTTCTTGCCAAAGATGATAGCGCGGTCGATCCGTCTCGAAGCCCGATCAGACGGCAAGCATCAGGGACTGAGACAGCCTCAGTCGGCGCCAGCTCTCCAAGAGATTGGTTTCCCAGGGTGCCTAGTTACAAATTGCCCGGCGACGAGGCCTGCCAATGGAACAAGGCAGGCTGGACGCTGGACCGGTCACGCAGCGCACTGCTCGTCCATGACATGCAGACCTTCTGGTTAGATCGGTTTGTCGATCCCAAACCGCTGATAGAGAATATCGCGAAAATGGTGCGCGCAGCTCGCAGCCACGATATTCCGATCCTCTATTCTAAGGGTGAGAAGGTCCGCAATCGAGCTGAGCGCGGACTCGCGCTCGACCTTTGGGGGCCCGGCATCAATACGCTTGAGGGGATCAGCGATGCCGACGCAGATATTGTGCCCGAACTTGAGCCGATGGCGTCCGACTATTGTGTAACAAAAGCGAAATACAGTGCATTCTTCGAGACTGATTTGGACAAGATCCTGAGAAGCACCGGTCGCACGCAGCTCATCGTAACGGGCGTATTTGCACATCACGGATGTTTGGCGACCGCGCTCGATGCATTCATGAGAAACATTCAGGTTTTCATGCTGGCAGATGCAACAGCAGATTACACGATAGAGCAGCACGAAATGGCTCTTGCCTACGTCGCAGAGACCAGCGGGATCATCTCGACCACATCGCGAGCACTCAAGGAAATCAATGCGGAATAGCCATGAGCCCAGGAGTAGATAGTCTCGTTGGGGCCGGACACGACCTTTATGTGATGGTTGGCGATCCGGTCAGTCAGGCCGCGACCCCGGCCCTTTTTAATGCCTATTGCGCAAATCATGATATCGCTGCTGTTATGGTGGGCCTCCGTATTGCGACCCGGAGAGATTTGTCGTCCTTGATCGATTTGTGGCGTTCTTCCCGCAACCTATCCGGTTTGGTTTCGACCTTGCCATTCAAGAACGACCTTGCCGAACTGGTGGATTTAACTTCCAACCGCGCAGCTCGTCTCGACTCGGTAAACTGTGTCCGCATGGACACCGAAGGAAGGCTCGAGGGTGAGATGCTCGACGGCGTCGGATTTCTCGCAGCCGCGAGGAAGCACGGCTTTTCGCCCAATGGAGCCAGTGTTTTAATCGTAGGGGCGGGTGCGGCAGGCCGTGCTATCGCCGCCGCGCTTGACGAGGCCGGGGTCGCATCGCTCAGCGTGATTGAACCCAACGAAACCGCATTTCGTCATCTCGCCTGGATTTTGGGAAGCGGCAAGATCGAGCTGCACGGAGCAACTGGGCAATGTGACCTTTCGGGCTTTGATCTGATAGTCAACGCGTCTCCTCTCGGAATGCGGCCAAACGATCCAATGCCGATTGCTACCGATACGCTGAAGTCCCATACTCTTGTCGCGGATTGCGTCACGAATAGCGCGATAACTCCGCTTCTGGATTCCGCTCGGAAAGCGGGTTGTGCAATTCAGCGGGGCACCGAGATGGCCTCGGGGCAACTCCCCTTAATGCTCGCTCACTTTCAAATGCTCGCTTCGGGAAGGGGTGGGCGTCCAATCAGTCGAGGCGACACCATCTCATAACACTAGGTTATAGATTTTGCGTGAAATGATATTTGAAGATGAGCAGCAATGCGACCCATTGAAGATTGTATCTGAAAGTCATGAGAGTTGAGGGAGGGCATTTGCCATGAATTCCAAAGGAAACGTTGTAACCAAAAGATTGGTCAGTACTGGATCTTCGATCGCGATTGGCATCGCGCTCAGCACAGCCAGTTTCGCGTCCGCAGTTCAAGCACAAGAAGTGGACGATACTACAGACAGCGTTACTGAGGGCGGCCCTATCGTCGTCACAGGTTCGCGACTTCCGTCCGGCAACGCTCAGTCCGCCCAGCCAATTGCTAGCCTTGGTGAGGAGGCGTTTGAAGCGACCGGAGCCCTTACCGTCTCAGAAGCGATAGCAGAGTTGCCCCAATTGGGCGATGCGCTGGAGGGTGGCTCGAGCATCAACGCTCTCAACAGCGGTTTTGGTGTCGGGACGCAGACAGTAAACCTCCGGGGGCTGGGGGCAAATCGAACGCTGGTATTGGTCAATAGCCGTCGCCATGTCGGCGGCGATGTTGGTACCTCGGCGGTGGATCTCGCCACGATTCCTTCGGCTCTTGTTGAGCGCATTGACGTCGTCACAGGCGCAAATTCGGCCGTATATGGCGCGGACGCGGTCACGGGTGTTGTCAATGTAGTACTCAAGTCTGACTACGATGGAACCGAGATATCAGGTCGCTACGGGATTACATCCGAGGGTGATGGGCAGGAATTCGCGCTGAGCGCAGTTCACGGTGGATCATTCGGCAATGGGGAATATGTTTTCGCAGCTGAATATTCAAAGCAGAACGAAATTTTAGGGGCAGATCGCTCTTTCAGTCAATTCGATGGGAGTGCGGTTACCGGGCTCAGCGACGTCGGCAACGGGTCGGGCGTGAACCCTGGCGGATTGTTCGCTTTTTCAGGTGGCGGAACCGGCGGCTTCGATGCGGGAGGTCAATTCACTCAGCCGTTTGCCGAACGTTTTCAGCGCGTGCCATTCCGGTCTTTGCAGGACGATACTGAACGCCTCATAATTTCCGGGCGCGGTAGTGTTGATCTATCCGCAGACATCACCGGCTTTGCCGAGGCGACATGGGCGAACACCAAGGTAAACGTACAGTTCGACCCGCAATTGGCTATTTTCAGTGATGCCGGATTCGCGAGCTCCGGCACTGCCGGCTTTCGATTCCCGAGCGCAACCTCAGTGCTGCAGCCCGACCTGGGCGGCACTTTGAGGCCCATCACGCGCCGTTTTCTGGAATTCGGTCCGCGTCGGGCTGAAATTGATCGTACGCTGTTCCGTCTCGCGGCGGGCCTCGATGGCGAATGGTCGGCTGGTAAATGGCATCTCAGCTATCAGTATGGGCAAGTTGATGCAAAACAGACAGACTTCAACACGATCGACAAGTTTCGCCTCGTATCGGCAATCGACCCAACCGAATGCGCGACGATAAACGGCTGTCAGTTCGTTGACCTTTTCGGTCGCGGGACGATAAACCCTGCCTCGCTTGATTTTGTAAGTGATGATTTGGTGAGCAACTCGAAAAGCGAGCAACACTCGATCCTCGCATACGTCAGTGGCGACGCGTTCGACTTGCCCGAAGGCTCTATTGGTTATGTTCTGGGCGTTGAATTTAGAGATGAATCGGCAACAATTCGTCCCAATGACGAACTCATTGCGATCACAAATCCGATCACTGGGACGGGCCTTGTGGGGGCGAAAGGCACTCGCACCTTCTTCGGCGATACCGATGGTGGATATAACGTTCTGGAAGGTTTCGCAGAAGCGCGGGTGCCACTTTTTGCCGATGCCGAATTGGGACTGTCGGCCCGTGTGTCCGAGTACAGCACAGTTGGAACCGAGTTCACTTGGGGCGCCAATTTCGATTGGCAAATCGCTGATGCCTTCCGCGTTCGGACCAGCTATGGCCGCGCAACTCGCGCTCCCAACATCCTTGAACTGTTCGCACCCGAACAGGTAGCAACAGCTGCAATCGCTGACCCGTGCGACACACAGACGGATGCCGGCGCTCCACTGACGCAAGCTGCCGGATGCAGCAATTTTGTCAGCGCAACGTTTAATCCGACTGATCTAGATCAGCAAATCCGCAGCATCTCGGGCGGCAATCCAGATTTGGATTCCGAAACCGCCGACACGTTCACGATCGGAGCGGTGCTTACGCTTGGCCGCACGGCGACTCTTTCGGTCGACTATTTCGATATCTCGCTCGACAATGTGCTTGCCCCTGCATTCTCCGCGCAGGCAACGCTCAACCGCTGCATCTCAACCCAGGATCCGTTCTTTTGCGACAACGTAGAGCGGGGTGCCAATGAATTTGTCACTTCGGTTCGTAGTGAACAGGTCAATCTGGCAAGGGAATCAGTCGCGGGCATCGATGTTGTTCTTCAATTGCTGTTCCCACTAGGAGATGGCGACCTGTCGCTGAATGCGAATTGGACACATTTGACCGAGCGGGACAGGCAGGTGAATGACGAGGTTGCCGTGGAAGATCTTGTGGGTCGCGTCGACAACTTGAAGAATCGCATCCGCACTACGCTTGCCTATGAGGGTGGCCCGGTTCGCTTTGGCACAACGCTTCGCTATCTCGATGGCGGTGTGCAGTCGATCAGCGCAGATCCGACAGTTGCGCTCGGTAACGATGTTCCCTCGCGCACATATGTCGATCTGTTCGGTTCGTTCGATTTGAATGACACAATTGCATTCAATGCCGGAATTGAGAACGTCTTTAACCAATCCGCTCCGATTGTTACCGACCTGTTTGAAAACAATGGATCAGCGGACACGGTCGCGTCAGGCATTTACGATATCCGTGGTACCTTTTTCTACATCGGCGCTACGGCGCGCTTCTAAAGAGCGACATTGCGTCGCCTAGTGTTTGCAGGACGCCCCGGCTGTTAGCAGCCGGGGCGTTTTGCCATTCAAGAGAACTCTTTTGTATCAATAGCATCGCGCATCACCGCAGGTGAGCGATGGCCCGAGACGGCGCTGTCAGTCTAACGGCACCTCGTCTCCACCACGCGCAATTCGTCTTTTGTTGTCCAGAATACGGAAATGAATTGCTGGAAAGACTCCATTCGCCGGAAGCGCTGAATGCTCCGCTTTCCGTCTCGAAGCGCTCAGCGCGAATTTTTGGCTCGAGTGTTGAACCATCTTCCTATTTCGCGGCGAGCCTCACAGCCCAGTTCCATCATTGCCGCGCAGCAAGAGCGTTTCATGTTCTCAAGATGCGGCGGGCCGCCGACATTACTGGCTCTCATTCGCCCAATACAGGACGTTGGGATTTTCAACGAGCAGCTTTTGTTGAAGCTCTGCGGTCGGCGCAATACGCGGAATCATGTCAACCAAATGTCCGTCATCGGGGATTTCGGTTTGCATGTTCGGATGTGGCCAGTCAGTTCCCCAGACGCAGCGATCAGGATAATCGGCCAGCAAAGGCGCTACAGCAGCGGCGAAAGCGTCCCACGGATCGCCCTTTCCCCCGTGTTCCCGCGCGTCAAGCCGGTCAGGGCAGGTCGGTTTGAACCAGATGTCTTCGCGGCTCTCAAGCAATGCGCGAAAGGCCCGCATGTCAGTTCCGTCCGGGCCTTGTGAAACGTCCGGACGCCCCATGTGGTCAACGACAATGGGGACGGGGATAGCATCCATAAACGGACGCAGTTCCTCTAATATGTCTGCCTCGAAGTAAATGACCACATGCCAACCGACAGGGAGACGTCGCGCGAGGTCTAGAAATTTATCTTTTGGAGCGTTGTCGACTAGGCGCTTCAAGAAGTTGAAACGGATCCCGCGAATCCCACCGTCATGCAAAAGGTGCAGTTCCTCTTCCGAAATATCTGGATCGACAACCGCAACACCGCGGGCTTTGCCGTCAGACTTCGCAATAGCATCGAGCGTCGCGGAATTGTCGATCCCGTGACAACTCGCCTGCACAATCACATTCCTCGAAAAGCCGAGATGGTCTCGCAAGGCGAACAACTGCTCCGCCCCAGCATCTTCCGGTAAGTATTTCGCCTTCGGACTGAAAGGGAACTGCGCCTTTGGGCCGAAAACATGACAATGCGCGTCCACGGCGCCAGGCGGCGGAGTATAGCTCGGCTTTGATGGCCGAGGGTTCCAGCTGACTAACCGCTCAGACAAAAATCTCTCCATCCATTAATTTGCGCGCCGTGCGCAGCAGGGCGCTTGTGACGACCTCACCTTTCTCGCCGACCTCCAGCACACAGCTCATCCTTCCCGTCGGATGTTCGATGCTCAGCGTCTTGCGCCTGCCTTCAGGCACGGTCGCGACTTTCGCGGCGGCTGAGCCTTCTATGAGGCAAGCGGTTGCTGCAGTGACGGCTCCCAACACGCCGATTGATGCATGCGCACGGTGTGGAATGAACACTCGTGTGGTCACCGCCCCGCCGTCTCTTGGGGGCGCCACAAGCGTCATCTTGGGAATAGTTTTCTCCGCCACGTCGCCAAGGTTCATCATCGGCCCGGCGCGAAGGCGGATGGCTTCAATCTTCTCGCGGATCGGCGCGAAGGCATCGCCTTCGAGTTCCGCTCGACTTTCATAGCCCGTGGCACCAACATCTTCCGCTTTAAGCACAACACATGGCATTCCGTTGTCGATCAACGTGCAAGACACACCATCAATCAGGTCAACCGGATTGCCTGTCGGCAGCAGCGCGCCGCAACTCGATCCGGCCGTATCGCGAAATTCAATCGGAATGGGCGCATGAGTGCCCGGCACACCATCGATCGCGGCGTCGCCTGAATAGCTGACCACTCCGCCTGGTGTCTGGACCGTAGCGACCGCGACCTGTCCGGTATTCTCCATAAAGATCGAAACGCGTGTTTCATCGCTGGTCGCTTGCACTAGCCCGCGCTCAATCGCGAAGGGACCGACGCCGGCAAGAATATTTCCGCAATTCTGCTGGGTCGAAACCAGCGCCTGATCGACGAAGACCTGCAAGAAAAGGTAGTCGACGTCGATTCCCACTCGGTCGGATTTCTTCACCACCGCGACTTTGCTTGTCAGCGGGTCTGCTCCGCCCATACCGTCGATCTGCCTTGGGTCGGGGCTACCCATAGCGCGTAGCAGGAATGCATCGCGTTCTTCATGGTCACAAGGAAGGTCATCGGCTAGAAAATAGCCACCCTTCGAAGTGCCGCCGCGCATCCACATGACTCGCGCACTCGCTTGCATCAGATGTATCGCAGGCCTGCAGCTTCAAGGCGTTCGCGCATCCCGTACATGTCGAGACCAAGTTCGCCCTTTGCAAGCCGCTGGCGTTTCTCCTCCTCGTTGGCTTCGCGGGTGCGCGCCTTTTCAAGCACTTCGGCCGCTTCTTCCCGTTTCACAACGCAAACGCCGTCGTCGTCGGCCACTATAACATCGCCCGGTTCGACATGGGCGCCGGCGCAGACGACAGGCACGTTGACGCTGCCGAGCGTGTTCTTGACCGTCCCTTGAGCGAACACCGCCTTGGACCATACCGGAAAGGCCATCTCGGTCAGATCGCGCACGTCGCGCACGCCAGCATCGATAATCAAGCCACGACACCCCCGCGCCATTGCACTCGTCGCCAATAGGTCTCCGAAGTATCCATCTTCACAAGGACTGGTTGGCGCGAGCAGCAGGACATCGCCTTGCTGCAATTGTTCGATCGCGACATGGACCATCCAATTGTCGCCAGGCGGTGCACTGATTGTTACTGCGGTTCCAGCAATTCTCGCGCCCGAATAGACCGGCTGCATGTAGCTCGCGAGCAAGCCTTTGCGACCTTGCGCCTCGTGGACAGTGGCGACCCCGCATTTCGCGAGACCATCGACTATCCCCTGGTCGGCTCGTTGGATATTCTGCACGACGACACCCATCGGAAACTCCTTCTCCGTCTTCCTGCGGCATTCACCGATCCGCAACCAATGGGAAGATTTGACGATGCATAAGTTTTTGCTAATCGGATTAGATGATCGAACGATTACCGAATATCCGGCATTTGGCCGCTCTCGCGGCTACTGTGGAGCATGGCACAGTTACGGAGGCCGCCAAGTCGGTCAACCTTACCCAACCAGCCCTGACCCAAGCGATAGCCAAGCTGGAGAAGGCTCTCGATTGCAAGTTCTTCCGCCGCGAACCGGATGGTATGAAGCCCACTGAACCGGCCTTGCTTCTTGCCGAACGCGCCAACGCCGCACTTGAAATGATCGGCTCACGCAGAGTAACTTCGACGCAAATGCGAGCCTATATCGCCCTTGCCCGAACCGGTAGTTATTCGGCGGCGGCACAGCTCGTCGGCGTGTCCCCGGCTTCGCTTCACAGGGCCGTCGCCGATTTGTCGCTCGCACTGGGAGAACGCTTGGTCGAGCGGCGCGGACGCTATCTGGCATTGACGAAAAGAGGGGCCATACGCGCGCGAAATTTCAGTCTCGCCCAAGCCGAACTGCGAAACGGATTGTCGGAATTGTCAGCCTGGATGGGCAAGGCCGGTGGACGTGTCGTTATCGGTGCCATGCCACTATCGCGAGCCCGCTGGCTTCCGCAGGCGATTGTCGAATTCGGAAAGCAACATCCCCAAGTTGAAATCGCTGTCCTTGAAGGCAGCTACGCCGAATTGGCGGGCCCGTTACGCGACGGGGAGATCGATCTCTTGCTCGGAGCCTTGAGATTGGACGAGTCTTCCGATGATCTTGCTCAGGAAAAGTCATTTACGGACCATCCGCAGATTGTGATGCGCGCTGGCCATCCACTCGATGCGAAGCGATGCCCCAGCCTTGGCGCACTGCGCAAATATCCTTGGGCACTTCCATCCCGTAACACGCCATTGCGGAGATACTGGGAAGAAATGATCGGTGATGACGGCGGCCCGCATCCGCAGGTAAGCATCGAATGCGGATCGGTCATTACGATCCGCGAATTGCTTCTCGAAACGGACATGCTTTCCCTCTTGTCACCCGATCAGTTGCGGGTGGAAATCGAGGGAGGATTGATCGCAACCGCTGCTCCGCCGAGCGAAGTTTCGCGGACGATAGGGATCACGACACGGCGGGATTGGCGACCAACAGCACCGCAGCGGGCTGTGCACGCAATACTTCGCAATTTAGCAAAAAAGTATTCGTAAAAACTTATCTCACCTGCGGTCAATTCATTAGCAGGAGAACCTTTTCTCTTCCAATCCGATGGTCATGGACACCATGGCTGCACTTATTGGATTTGGTGAGGCGGGCTCTACGTTTGCAGCTGCTGCTTCCGATGCTGCGCACTGGCGGACGCAAGTTCGCGCTTATGACATCGATCCCTCCCGTCATCAGGCGATGCGAGATACGGGCATTGCCGCTGCAACGGATCCCGGAAGCGCACTTACAGGCGCAAGGGTAGTTCTTTCGTTGGTTACTGCTGATCAAGCACTCAGCGTTGCGCAAGAATATGCCGAATTTCTCTCTCCTGCCGCGATTTGGATCGATTTGAACTCGGTTGCTCCCGAGACCAAGCGGAAGGCTGCGGTCGCGATCGAAAAGTCGGGTGGGCGGTATGTCGACGCCGCTATTCTCGCCCCCGTCCATACCGCGCAAATGAACGTGCCGATTTTGCTTGCCGGACCCTCCGCTGAAGATGCGCAGGATGCGCTTCAATCATTGGGGTTTGATGCCGTCCGAATAGTCGGTGCCGAGATTGGCCGTGCGTCTTCGATCAAACTGATCCGGTCGGTGATGGTTAAGGGCACGGAAGCTCTCACCCACGAAATGATGGCAGCTGCAGAGGCGGCGGGCGTTTCGGAGGAGGTGCTTGCTTCGCTCGATGCCAGCGAGAAATCCGGAAGCTGGTTCGCAAAGTCCGCCTATAATCTTGAGCGGATGGCCACGCACGGCGAACGCCGCGCCGCGGAGATGGAGGAAGCCGCACATGCGCTCCGCTCTTTAGGAGTAGAACCCGTAATGACGGAGGGGATAGTCCACCTCCAGCGTGATGCTGCGATCCCGCCCATCGGCAAAAGGAATGCAGCATGAGCCTGATCATCGATTGTCATGGCCACTATACCGTTCTGCCAAGGGGGCATGATGCATGGCGGGAAGAGCAAAAGGCTGCCTACGAGAACGGTTCCGAATGCCCGCCCTATCCCGACATTTCCGATGATAAGATCCGGCAGTCGATCGAGGAAAATCAGCTGCGACTGATCAAGGAGCGCGGGGCTGACTTCACCATCTTCTCTCCTCGCGCCAGCGCGATGGCGCCGCATGTCGGTGATCAGGCGGTGGCAAGCGAATGGGCGCGCCGGTGCAACGACCTCATATACCGGGTTACGCAGCTGTTCCCCGACACCTTCATTGGCGGCTGTATGTTGCCGCAGAGCCCGAAATCGGATTTGTCCGAAAGCGTCAGGGAACTGCGCCGCTGTGTCGAGGAATTGAACTTCGTCGTCTGCAACCTCAACCCCGATCCGGGCGGCGGCCATTTCGAGCATCCCCCACTGACGGACGAATACTGGTTTCCAATTTATGAGACGATGTGCGAGCTTCAGGTGCCCGCCATGATCCACGTGTCTGGCAGCTGCAATCCGGCTATGCATGCGACCGGAGGGTATTATCTCGCGGCAGACACGGTTGCATTCATGCAGCTTTTGCAGGGCGATTTGTTCAGCCAGTTCCCCGATCTCAAACTCATCATTCCACATGGCGGCGGTGCCGTGCCCTATCACTGGGGGCGGTATCGCGGACTTGCCGACATGCTCAAACAGCCAGACATCGAAAAGCATCTGATGAACAATGTGTTCTTCGATACCTGCGTCTACCACCAACCCGGTATCGATCTGCTGGCCGACGTCATCGAGAACAAGAACATTTTGTTCGGCAGCGAGATGGTGGGCGCGGTGCGCGGGATCGACCCCGAAACCGGGCATTATTTCGACGACACCAAGCGATACATCGATGCGCTGCCACTGACCGAAGCGCAGCGCCACGCCATTTTCGAAGGCAACGCGCGCCGGGTCTATCCGCGCCTTGACGCCATGCTGAAGGAGCGCGGTAAATGACCGACATTCATGAGTATCTTGCCAACTTCGACGATATTCCGGGTACAAGGGTCTATACTGCGGAGCGTGCCCGGCGCGGGTACCACCTCAACCAGTTCGCGATGAGCCTGATGCAGGCGGAAAACCGCGAACGATTTAAGGCCGACGAAGCTGCCTATCTCAACGAATGGCCGATGACCGAAGGGCAGAAAGATGCAGTCTTGGCGCGCGACTACAACCGCCTGCTCGAGCTCGGGGGAAACATCTATTTCCTCGCTAAGGTCTTCTCGACCGACGGACTAAGCTTCGTCCAGGCTGTGTCCACGATGACCGGCATGAGTGTCGAGGATTACCAGGCGATGATGCAGGCTGGTGGACGCTCACCTGTTGGACTGCGATCCAAGAAGAAGGGTAATTGACATGGCGCGGATTACCGCCGGAATCGGCTCGAGCCATATACCTGTCCTAGGCTTTGCTGCAGATTGCGGAAAAACTCAGGAGCCGCCGTTCAAACCGTCTTTCGACGGCTATCGTTGGACCCGCGAATGGATTGCCGCTGAAGGAAGGCCCGACGTGGTCGTGCTGGTCTATAACGACCACGCCAGCGCTTTCGATATGAACATTGTCCCGACCTTTGCCATCGGGTGTGCCGAGACATTTGGTATCTGCGATGAGGGGTTCGGTCCGCGCCCTATTCCCGATGTGACCGGTCATCCTGAACTCGCTTGGCACATTGCCCAAAGCCTGATCCTCGACGAATTCGACATGACGATCTTCAATAAGCTCGATGTCGATCATGGACTGACCGTCCCGTTGACGTTGATGTTCGGGGAAGATGTCGAGGAATGGCCGGTCAAGGTAATTCCGCTCGCCGTCAACGTGGTGACTTATCCTCCGCCGACCGGCAATCGCTGCTGGGCGCTGGGTGAAGCGATCGCGCGCGCGGTTGCCAGTTTCGAACAGGATCTAAACGTCCAAATCTGGGGCACGGGCGGGATGAGCCACCAGTTACAGGGACCGCGCGCCGGCCTCATCAACAGCGAATGGGACACGATGTTCCTAGACAAGTTGTCTGGCACGACCCAGGAACTGCGACATATTCCGCATATCGAATATCTTCGTGAAATCGGCAGCGAGGGCATCGAACTGGTCATGTGGCTCATCATGCGTGGAGCCTTGGGCGAGGAAGCGCGCGAACTGCATCGGCACTACCATGTACCGTGCAGCAATTCGGCTCTCGGCCATATCGTAATGGAGCCCGTCAGCGCTCGAAAAGCTGGCGAACAGAGCGTAGATGGAGGCCTGGTCGATGTTTGAACGACAAAAGCTCAAGGAACTCTGTTTCAGGCTCCATGAACAGAGATCAGGCCTTTCGCATATCGTGCGTTCGCGTGAACCCGGTTGGCAAAGACAATACGCGACTAAGCGACGAGAGGTAGCAGACTTGGTCGAAGCAGTGGCCGAGCTTGCACCTCAACTGACCGCAAATGGTAGCGATCCGGAAGTCGATCGCTTCGTCAAAGCTGCTGGCCGGTATTCGCAAGGGGCACGGATGCATCAAGCGCGATGGCCTCTGATCCTGATCGAGAAGAACACCGAGGCATTCCGCGCGTCGCTGGACGAACTCGACGAACTCGCCGGCGCAATGTTTCGCGCCGCTTCGGCCCTTAGAATTTAAACAACTGGCATTGGAGAAAAACTATGCGCATAGCATTGGTAGGAGCGGGCGCATTTGGAGAAAAACATCTAGCCGCATTGCGGGCGATCGATGGTGCGGACGTCGCCGTCATCGTCAGCGCCTCGAATGACGAATCGAGCAAGCTGGCCGAACCGTTTGGCGTGGCCGAGATATCCGACGATTACGAAGCGACGCTGGCGCGCGAGGACATTGACGCGGTCATCTTGGCCACGCCGACGCCAATGCATGCCAGCCAGGCGATTGCTGCCATGGATGCGGGCAAGCATGTCGAGGTTGAAATCCCGGTTGCGGATAGCTGGACCGATGCCCAAGCGGTCATGGCCAAGCAGCAGGAGACAGGCCTCACTTGCATGGTCGGGCATACCCGCCGCTTCAATCCAAGCCACCAGTGGGTAAAGAACCGGATCGATGCAGGCGAACTCACTATTCAGGCGATGGATGTCGAGACCTTCTTCTTCCGCAGAACCAACACCAATGCAAAAGGCGAACCGCGCAGCTGGACGGATCATCTCCTGTGGCATCATTCAGCGCACACAATCGACATTTTCCAATATATGACCGGCGCGAAAGTAGTTCAGGCTAACATACTGCAAGGCCCAAGGCATCCCGAGCTTGGCATCGCCATGGACCAGTCGATCCAGATGAAGACCGATCAGGGCCAAATCCTTACACTCGCGCTGTCGTTCAACAACGATGGCCCGTTCGGCACCTTCTTTCGCTACATTGGGGACACCGGCACCTATATCGCGCGCTACGACGACCTGGTGAACGGACGTGAAGAACCAATCGACGTGTCGAAGGTGGACGTGTGCATGAATGGCATCGAATTACAGGACCGCGAGTTCATCTCCGCAATCAAGGAAGGCCGGGAGCCAAACTCTTCGATCGCATCTGTGCTCGATTGCTACCGCGTCATTGGAGAACTAGCCGAGAGCCTTGAAACTCAGGACGGCTGGAGCTGACTTTGGCGATGACTAAAGCGGGCGGTCTTGTAAGTTTGTCGATCCATTGAGCAATGGAAACAAATTCGTGTCAAACTACTGATGATGCTGATTGGCCGAACCCTTCAAGAACTTCTGAACACGCTACAAGACATGCTGGAAGAAGGTAATGAACCAGCCTTTTACAATGGGATGCGCCACGTTCGGGTGACTTGTTAAGCCGCTTCTATGAGGCAATCGACGTACTGAAGTATGCCCGCGGAACTTCTCGCCTATCTTCCGTTCAACAGATTCTGGAAATCCAGTGGGTCGAGAAAGCGCTAGCTGGGCCAAATGCGAGTGAGCGGGCTTAATTGCGAGCCTTTTCGCGGGCTTTGGCAAAAACAACATTGAAAAGCTCTCAGGTGCCCCGCAATTGCTCGATTTTCGGTAAGTGGCAATCACTCGAAATTTCAGGATGCGATGCTTTCTTTCGGAACCAAGTCGGCAGCGATTGGGCAGATAGCTGTCCGACCGCTATTGGCCGTGCAGATCAAGCGAAGCAGACATTCTTTGCACGGCACAATTGAGATTCTCACAATGCCTAGCGGGGGTGTATCTCATGGCTTGTCATGACCCTAGCTACGATCCGGGGCAAAGTGATGGTCATGGTGTTGGCAAGATCGATCCGACTGTAAACAGCAACCAAATCCTGAACGACGGTCACGTCAAAATCATATTCGACCGCCATTCTGGCAGAGGAATCAGTGTCGACATTTGCGACACCTCCAACCACCATCACCCGAGAGCGTCGATGCTCGCGCAGCAATTCGTTCAGGCCCGTGCCTACAAAAGAATTGAAGCCGCGTCTTTCTGGCAGAACATGGTCGCCCTCAAGTACAAGGCCTTCTGCCAGTTCCGCACCTGTAGAGCCCTTCCGCAGCAGATCATTTTTCCGCAGCGCATCCATGTGTTTTGTAGTGTCGATCGGGATCTGGGGCTGGTCGTCTGACCATGACATTGGAGAATGATAGATTGCCCAACCATGATCGCGACAGCGCTGCAGAAAATTGCTCAGCTTTTGGTGATCAATCGAAACGTCGCAAAGTCCGGCTAACCCTCCACTTTCGGCAACCGCGTCATTTTGCGGGGTCAGTACCAAGACCGCAGTCTGACGGGCCTCGAACGGCCCATATCTTTTCGCATGGCGATTTGTCAGAACCCGGCCAATCCGATCGACTAGGCTGGCAATCATTGGCCCGGCTCCGCGATCCATTCATCCGTTGAGATCACCGAATGCGCGCACATAGGTAAACCTGTCTCAATCGCTGCATCGTGATCCGCAACTGACATCGCAGCCAGCGCGTCGGACACGATCGTTACCTGATAACCAAGCTCGATTGCACTGCGTGCAGTGGATTCGATGCAGGTGTTCGACAGACAGCCACACAGGACGACATGGGTGATGTTCGCCTTGGACAGATTTTCGTGCAGGTCGGTGCCGACGAAGCCACTTGAGACTAGATGCTCGCTTGCGACAAATTCTCCGGGGAGCGGCTCAAGGCCCTTGCGAAACCTGCCGCCCCAACCCGCGGCGCTGAATGTCCTGAAGAAGCGCGCAAGATAGATTGATGGGTTCAGGAACTGGCGATGGTCGAACAGTCCCTTTCGATAGCGTGCATGCGGCGCATAACAGACTTTCAGACCGGCTGCGCGGGCATGTGAAAGCACACGCACCAGGTTCGCATTCGTGCCGAGGCGCTTGAGCGTCGCGCGGTTCAACAGCCAAGCTCGCCCGCCCACAGACAGGAAATCGTTGTAGGGATCGACTACGATCAAGGCTGTTCGGTCTAAATCGCTCATCCTACAATTCGCCTCAAGAGTGATGCGCGCCGACCATCGGATTGATCTCAATCTCAGCAATGCGGGCGTGCGACGGTGCCTCGATCGCGTAGAGAAATGCGTTTGAGATATCGTCGGGCCTGAGTGCATTCGGCTTCTCTTCATCGAAGAATGGCGTGTCCACCATCCCCGGATCGATGCTTGTCACCCTTACGCCATGAGGGGTGAGCTCGTTGGCGAGGTTCTTCGCATAGCCCCGAATGAACCATTTGGTCGCGCTATAGACAGAGCCCGACAACGCCACATGCCCGGCCTGAGAACCGATCAGCACGAGATGTCCTTTGCTCTTTCGAAGATGCGGGATGGCGAATTTGCAGGTCAAGGTGACGCCAAAATTATTGACAAGGACCATCTCCTTGAAGTTCTCGATATTGCCATGCTCGGTGCCGGTTGCGGTTGCACCCAATCCGGCATTAGCAAAAGCGACGTCCAGTCTGCCAAAGTGGCCCACAGCTGCCTCGACCATCGCTTCTTGTGAACTGTGGGAGGTCACATCGCACTCGACCGCAAAGGCGCTCGAAGGTCCAAGCTCGTCGACAAGGTTGTCCAATTTCGATTTGGAACGAGCAGCAAGCGCGACCTTGTGCCCGGAGCCTACTGCCGCTCGGGCACAGTGCGCGCCAATGCCGGATGAGGCACCGGTGATCAGAATGACTTTTCCCATCTTCATTTTCTCCAATTTCGAAACGGCCTCAAGGTGCTGTCGGTAGTTCGCCGGTGTGAACGCTCAAACATCGCCGAAGCCAGCAACGCAATCCTGCAACCAGCGGTAGGTTTTCTGAATATTGGGCGAGAGCCATCGTGCCTCCTGACACAAGAAATTGTAGTCCTGAGTTTCAGCGCTCACTTCACTCAGAGGCGCTATCAGCCGGGTTCCGAATGAGGAATGTCGGCGGATAAGCGGATCCATCGCCAAGGCGATCCCGTGCCCGTTTTCCGCGGCATCCAGCGCGCCAAGAATTGAATCGAATACAAGGCCGTCTTCGAGGTCAACTATCTCACCGCCGGCAGATTGAAGCCATTTTTGCCAAGCAGCCATATTGGGTCGCACATGGATGAGCGTGTGGTTCAGAATATCTCGTGGGTGGTTAAGAGGCGGCGCGTTCATGAGATAGTGCGGCGAAGCGACTGGCAGGCCACTCACGACAACGAGGGGCTTGCAGGTCAGACCTTTGCTGTGATCATTGCCAAACCTCAGGGCTATGTCAGCCTCTCCGCGCCGAATGTCTGCGAACGCATTCGACGTCTCAATCTTCAGCTCCAATCCCGGGTTTTTCTCTTCGAACTTGGCAAGGTTGGGCAAAAGGACGGTGCTTGTGAAGAAAGGCAACGCGCTGATCCGCACGACATTGGTCTGTTGCGAACGTTGGGCCCGGATTGTTGCAAACTCCAGCTCTCGCAGTGCTGGACGAACAGCCTCGCAATAGTCCGCCCCCGCATTGGTCAACCGAACGGTTCTGCCCACGCGCTCAAACAAGCTGACGCCAATCTGCTGCTCCAGGGCCCGGATAGCATGAGAAATCGCCGATGGTGTTCTGCCCAATTCCTCTGCGGCATCGATGAACGAAAGCCGCGCAGCAGCTCTCTCGAACGCCATGAGAGAAGTCGTTGAGGGCATCGAAGAAATAGATGAGCTATTTTCATCATTCATGAAGCAAACTCGCTTTATTCTCCGGGTATGTAGCCATAGCCTCTCTATCAATTGAAATTCTCTCAATCAAGTTTGGCGGAAGATGGCGATTTTTGAACAAGACAATACCGGTCGCTGGACTGGAGGCGAGCAGGCGCAAGGACCATTCACCGGACTCCAAGGTGGAGGCGTCGCATCGGTCATGGTCGCGGAGATCGAGAACATTGCAGCGCAGCAAGGTCTGGGATCGGCCTTGTCTGTGTCTGTGGAGTTCCTCCGCCCGACCCCTCTCATGCCGCTCAAGACCAATCCCAAGATTCTTCGCCGGGGACGCCGATCGAGTGTGCTGACCAATGAGGTCTGGGCAGATGGGAAACAAACGGCCACGGCAACCGTCTGCGTGATCCATCCTGTTGGCGAGTTGGCAATCCATACGAAGAACCCCACAAAAAACGAAGTGGGCAAGATCGATCCACTTCCCGCACGAGCCGCCCCGCATGGTCGCCAGTGGTTGATGGACAATTTTGAAATCCGCCCAGGCAATGATGGAATTGTCTGGTTTCGCCACAAGGATGAGATCACTCCGGATGCTACCCCGCTTGCAAGCGTGTTGGGACCTGCCGATTGGACCCATGGCCTCGCTCGCCCCTCCCAGCCGAAGCTGGCGGACCCCAACGTCAACCTTCAGGTCGCCCTCGCGCGTCATCCACGCGGGGAGCATATCGGAATAAGGCCCAAGACAACCTGGACGCCGGAGGGAATTGGTCTGGGCGAAGGCGCATTGTTCGATGAGCATGGCGAGATAGGCCGGGTGGCAATGTCCGCTGTTCTGATTCCCCTTACATGAGGATTATTCGCAATGCTGCTCTCTAAACTGGCCGCAAGACTTGAGACGAAAAATTGGAAGGAGCGCCTCCAATGGGCTCGCACGGGTCCTCCCTCTCGCTCCTGCTCCGACATTGATTTCTACGAAGATGATGTGTGCCTGATCCGATATAGGAAGGCTGGTCGCGGCCCGGCCATCGTATTCTTATGCGACGGCCCTGCTACTTTGGAGGTCTATGACGACCTGTTCGCCGCTCTGAAATCGCGATTTACCGTCATCGCCTTCGAAGCGCCCGGCAACGGGTTCTCCGTGCCCAAGCCTGGCTACGATTTCGGATTCCAGCCCGTGAACGATGGGGTCGCAAGGTTCTTGCAAACGGTTGCGGGAGGACCGGCTATCCTCGCATTTTCGTGCGGCGGAACCTACGCTGCGATCGATGTTGCAAGTCGATATCCCGAGCTCTGCAGCCACCTTATCGCAATCCAAGTTCCATCCTGGTCTGAGGAAATGCGCTGGAAGAAGCGCCGTGACCCAAAGGGAATCGTGTCCACGCCTTTTCTGGGCCAAATCCTCTTTCCACGTATGATGAAACCGCGCGCACCCGCGTGGTACGAACACTCGATGGCCGACACGCCTGCGGTGGCGCACTTCTGCACCTGCACGGCCCAGGCGTTTGACCAAGGCGCAACCTTCGCGCTTCCAACGATGTTTCAGAATTACCTTTCAGCAAACGAGCCGCCATTCGAGCCGCCTCAGCAACCGACGCTCGCAATATGGGGCGAACAGGATCAATCGCATGTTGAGACAGACAAGAGTTCGTCGCTATCGTTGGCAACGAACTGCGAACTCGTTCGGCTCGAACATGTTGGGCATTTTCCCGAGCTTGAGGATCCGGTGGGTTTCTCAAACTTAGTAAGTTCCTTCGCGAAGATATAGCAGTGTGCAAGGCCGCTTGGCGACCAGAGGCTGTCGCCCTATGTCTGGGGCGACAGCCTAGACGGATTAGGCAGTATTTCCGCGCTTGATCTCCATCTTTGTTTGCGGACTTGCAGGCCTGGCTCTTTATGTGGCTTCGATCGCAGCCAATAGCTGACGGGCACCTTCGGCCGAAGATTGCGGGTTTTGCCCCGTCACGATGTTGCCGTCCGTAACGACATTGACCGACCAGTCCGGCCCGTTCTCGATTGCCGCGCCCAGTTCGCGCAAGCGATCCTCAAGCAGGAAAGGGACGACATCGGACAGCTCGACAGCGTCTTCTTCCCCATTGGTGAACGCGCTGATACGCCTGCCTGCCACCAAGGGTGTGCCATCAGGTTTCTTGGCATCCACCAGCGCCACCGGGCCATGGCAAACAGCACCGATCGGCTTTGCTTGTTCATCAAACGTCTCGATCAGACGAGCGAGCCTGCCATTCCCCGGATAATCCCACATCGGTCCATGGCCGCCTGGAAAGAAGATGGCGTCGAAAGATCCGGCGTCGAGCTCCGAAATTGGGGTAGTGTTCGCGAGCGCACCTTTGGCAGCCTCGTCTTTCTCAAACCGTCTTGTGTCGTCGGTTTGCCATTCTTCCAGTGCACTTTTCGGATCGAGCGGCGGCTGCCCTCCGGCAATGGATGCCAAAGTCACATCGGCGCCAGCATCGCGGAAAACGTAATAGGGGGAAGCGAGTTCCTCCAGCCAGAAGCCGGTCTTCTTGCCGGTATCACCAAGGCGGTCGTGGGATGTAAGAACGACAAGAATGCGGGGGTTAGTCATGAGAGTATCTCCAAAATTGGTTTGGGTCTGGTTGTGCCCGGGCTTTTGCCGGACGGGGCGTCACCGGATGGATCGTGCGATTTAGTCGGTGTTGGTATTGCCAAGCTGAAGGGTGCAGCTTCTTCGACACGGCGCGGTAGCGAGCGAACAGTTCCACAGCGACATCTGCGGCGGATTGTTTCGAAGTTGTCATCTTAAGGCTCCTTGCTCGGTCGCTTTTCGATGAAGCCAATATGTGGCCAAAACCGGATTGAATTAATTCCATATTTCGTGCACGCATTATTGCTCAGGAGCAATAATGCGTGATCTAGATGGATTATTGGAGTTCTGCGCCGTGGTTGAACATGGCGGGTTCACCCGTGCGTCTGAAGCGCTCAACGTTTCTGCATCGTTTATCAGTCGCCGTGTTGCCGATCTGGAGGAGCGTCTTGGGGTTCGCCTGCTTCACCGGACAACGCGGAGTGTAAATCTTACTGATCTTGGCGCTCAATATCATGAGCGGGCGATCACGATTTTGGAAGATATCCGCACCCTTTCAATGGATCTGGCCGAGCAACAAAATCTCGTCAATGGACGGATCCGCATAACGGCCGGTGGCCTGTTCGGCGAGACGTGGGTGAGCGAGGCTGTTTCAGAATTTGCGGCGTTGCATCCGCAAGTCGAGATCGAGCTCGAGGTAAGTGAACGACGCGTTGATCTTATCCGTGAGCGGTTTGACCTTGCTGTTCGCCACCGAATGCCATCAGACCCCGAACTGATGGTCCGCAGGATAGGCCAAAGGCGCATGATCGTCTGCAGTTCGGCGGCCTACCTTTCAGAACACGGAACACCGATGGAACCTGAAGAACTCAAGGGTCATGTATGCCTTACTGGGCCAGGACAACCCTGGCGCTTCTGCCGGGACGAGAAAATTTTTGAAGTGAAGGTTTCCGGCCGATGGCACAGCAATAACGGTCCCGCGCTGATCAGCGCCGCATTGCATGGTTTGGGCATCATCCGTCTAGCCGAAGACTATGTGAGGGACAGCCTCAGCTCGGGTGCATTGGTATCGTTGCTGGAAAGCTATGAAGTCGCGCCACAGGAAACGGTTTTGGTTTATCCGTCCCGCGAGAACTTGCCATATCGCGTGCGAGCGCTGATTGATCACTTGATCTCAAGATCCAAGACGCGCGCCGATGGCTCGGCATAATTTTTAGCACAATTTGTGATACGCCTCCTTCCGCCTTGCGATCGGGCCTTGCAAGAGGCCTGGCTGGACGGTGCTACCGGGCTCGCTTTTGACGGACTGTGAATTTCCGACGAATCCAATCTGTCCAAGGCTAACACGGCGCGTAAGAAGGTTCTCTGCCACATCCAAGACGGGCCGCTTTCCGCCCCTAATCCAAGCGATTGGAATATGGCTCAAGCTGGAGCCAGACGGTTTGCTTCCAACTTTGTTGCTGTGGATCTAGTCATCGCAATCTACAGGGGAACTTTCGTCGGCGACTCAATCTGCTTGACCATCCGCAAGCCGCCAAGATTCTTACTCCAGCAACTTAGGTGTTCTGACCAACGATTTTCGCCGATTGTACATTCTTCGATAGGATAAACCATGTCGGTCATTCGAAGTTCTAACTTTCTCGAGGTGACGATCTGATGAAAAAGTCTTTATACTAGAAAATTGTGCAGTCATCTCAGGGTCTAGTGGGCCTTTTTGTGGGCATTACAAAGGGACCTCAAACATTATTGTATTAAAGACAGCAGGTTACGATTTTCGTGCGAGTCCTCTTCTGGCACCATTTGTTCAGATCGATATCGGTGCCTTACGCGGCCACATTGTCCTCTGATCTGACATTGGTCACCAGCGAGAATTTCCGACTAACATTGCTGCTCCATCGTGGCGGTCAAGACTGCGCCAGCTGCTTCATCGCGCGATTGGATTGTCGATTGCGAGCGGCGCAATAGGTCGCATTCGAACGTGCTGCCTTTGGTGCTGGTCTGGCGGACGATTTCGGCAAAGGCGCCCGGCGGCATAACCCGCGCGCCGCGACGCAGGAAGCGGTCGTGCCAACGCTCAGCGCCGCCGACGATGGTCGCCATGGTTTGTTGCGCCTCACCATCTTGCTCGGCAAACACCGCTTCCCCTAGCTCCTTCAGCAAAGCGTCTTCAGTATCGCGGCGCAAGAACAGGGCGGCGTATCGGCGCGCGGCTTCGTCGGTGTCGCCCGCTTCAAGCGCCAGTCGGAGCATGGCCTCCTGAGCCAGGCTGTCGCGCCAGCCACGTTGGGCAGCGTATTGAATGGTCAAAGCGCTCTCATCCAACGCGCCCGCTGCAAACTGTGCTTGAGCGAGCAGCCGTAAATGCTCAGCGGGTAGAGGACGACGACGCACCAGCCGCTCTGCCTCTGCCAGTGCAAGCTGAGGATCGTCGGCACCCAGCGCGTAAGCCGCCACCGGGAACTGCGCCGAGGATCGCGTAATCTGCGGCACCGTGTCAGCCATATTGGGCGTCTTTTGGGTTTGGCGGTCGAGCTGGACACCGAACATCAGGACAGCCAGCGCGAAGAGAGTGCTCAGCCAGGCTATGCGAGCGATCATTGTGCCGCCTCCTCTTTAACATGGCCAAAGCGCATTAAGAGGACCAGAGCAAGTGCCGCAAAAGCCAGCAGGGAGTGGTTGCGCAAAGGATAGTCTGTGATCGATTGCAACGCGATTGCCAGCAATGTTATCGAGCCGCTCCAAGCGATCCAGCGCGCATCTGAAAGTCGCGCGCACCAGCTTAGCCATGCTAGCAAGATGAGCCATCCAGCAATAAGCACGAGCCCAAAGATGCCGGCTTCGATGGCCACTTCGATATAGTCGTTATGCGCTCTTCCCGCTGTCTTTAGCGTCATATTCTCAAGCGATTCGTCGACTTGGAAGACGTCATCGAAAGTGCCGGTGCCTGATCCGACAGGCCAGTAACGTTGCGAGGAATAGAGCGCGTCGTCCCAGATGTAAGCGCGCGCATTGGTTGTGTCGGAATTGAATCGCTCAACCACATCGCCCACGCGCCCGGGGGCAGCAACGAACAATCCGACGACTATCATTGCTCCCAAAGCGATAGGGGCGAAGATCGCCATACTGATCAGTTTGCGCGCGCCTCCAAAGCGCATGGATAGCTCGCGCGCGGTCAACATTGCTAGCGGAAGCACGGTCAAGACCAGGCCCGTCCTTGAGCGAGTGAGGACGACTGCGAGGACGAGCAAGAGGCAAATCGCAAGCCGCACTGGCAGGCCGGCGCGCCCAAAGCGAGCTGGCATGGGCAACAAGGCAGCAAGCGCCAATGTGCCGACCAGGAAAAGCGCTGTCGAATTGCGATTGGCGAAGCTGCCAAACAGCACGCCTGCCATCGGGTTCTCTGGGTAGAGTACGCCCACTTCGCTGTTGGACAGGACTTGCGGAATGCCGATCAGCAGGTTTGCGAGTCCCAAGCCGACGGCGATCCAGCCGATCGTGATCAAGCGATCTCGCGGTGTTGCCCAGCCAATGACCAGAACGGCCAGCGGGGTGATGATGGCGGTGACAGCAAGCAGAGTGCGAATTGGCTCCACACTGCCAGGGGCCCACACATCCGAACTGTTTTCGCCGCTCAGAAGATCGAACGATTGGACCACCAATTCGCGCCCCGGAAGCGACTGCCAAATGGATGGTGGGAGAGGGATCAAGAATAGGAGCGGTAGCAAGATACAGGCAGCCACCAGTGCCCTAAGCGCAATGGGAGTAGTAGACCAAAACTGGAAAAAAGCGCGGCGGTGAAGAGCAAGGGCAGCCAACGCAGTCAGCTGCACGATGAAATTCGCCATTCCGTATTTTGAGCCGCCACCCCCAAAAGCCACCGCGACTACAAGAAGCGCTGCCACAGCCCAAAAGTGGCTCTGCGCAAAAAACGACTTTTTGGTCATCCGCCCAACAATCCCATTCCTCTGCCCCCCCAATCCCGAGAAGGCCCATATCGCTCCGACAAGTTGACTAGGGCATGGCACAGCAGATCTAAAGCAGGCAAAGAAAAAGCGCCCGGCAATCGCCGCGCGCTTCCTCTTTCATACCAGCCGAAGCTGATGCGAACTTTAAGGGCTTAGGTGCCGGGCGACTGGTCGCCATCACCATTGCTGAACGCGATCACGATGCCGCCAATCGCTGCAGCCGAAGCCAGTAGGATGAGGATGATCGAACCGCCCTTGCCACGGACATCTTCGCCCTTGGCATTGCGAGCCATACCAGGCTGTGCAGCAGTGCTTGTATAAACCGGGCCACCGTCACCAGCGCGGGTGTTGGCCTGTGCGGCGATCGGAGCGAAAGCCATGCTTGTCGCAGCGGCAGTCACCATAGCGCGTGACATAAACTTCATCATTGAAATTAGCCCTTTTGTGAATCTCTTACTCGGTCGTGTTAGTGCAGTGCAGCAAGTTTGACAACAGTCGGTTACTGAAAAAAGGTAAATGAAGTGCTCGGCGGCCTACAAAGCTGCGGGCAATAGGGGTTAATGCACTCTCAGCAAAGTCGGTTTACCGCCAGTTTCCGACGGTCCGCTCCCTCAAGTGGCAGAATCTGCGTCCGAATCGCCCAACAGCAAATGATAGCGATCAATGTCGCCTCCCGTTACGATCTGATCGTTGTAAACCAGCCAGGCATGGGCTCCAAATTCTCCGTCCTTTGGATTCTCTACCCCGATTCGAATCTCGCTCAGCAATCCCTTTGATAAGAGCCAGTTTTGGCCCGCGACTGCTTGGATCAGACAGTCGCTGCGCCATGGCAGCCGATCCGAAAGGCGTGGCAGGACATAGGTGATCCTGTGCAGTTCGCGCTGGGTGATGGCGGAGCTGTTGCGGGAACGGGCCCGAGAGTGAGCGTTTCGCTTTGGGATGTCGCGCGCTGCCAAACGATCGAAGATCAGGCGCGCGCGGATCAATTCAACGAAGCCCCGCAGCGCATAGGCGATCAACCAAGGCAAATCTGCGATGGCGGGTCTTTGCCCTTCCGCAGGGACGTGAGGAGATTGCGCCGTTTTCATGTTCTGCCTATGACCCTGCGCCCAATGACCCCACGTCTGCTGACTTTCATGTCTAGTGGCATATGGGCATAGCCTCTGCCAAGCGCGTGTTACACGCGGGTGCAACTCAGTCTAAAGGGCGGCAAGCAACTCAATTGTCTTCAATCGGAGCCATCTTTTCCGTTCACGGAGTGTCTTCTGAGGACCTTGAGACCATGGCATCGTCCTTGGGGCAAGTACCGCATGACGTGTTGGCCAAGTGGCAAGGGGGGGCCATGGCTCTCGTCTCTGCGACCTTGCACACCAATGCTGCTTCACGCACTGGAGCTCAGCCTTACACCAATGAGGATGGTCGGGTCGCCGCCGTGTTCGACGGATATTTGTTGAACCCAAAGGAGCTTGCAACCGATCTGCGAGCAGCAGGGGCGAAACTCACCGGATCGTCTGATGTCGAGCTGGCTTTGGCGGCTTACGAAATGTGGGGTGAAGGCTTTCCCAAGCGGCTGGAGGGCGAGTTCTCATTGATCATCGCTGATCAAAGGCGCGGGCAATTGCTGATTGCGCGCGACCACCTTGGTTTTGTGCCGCTCTATTTCCGCGAAGAGCCGGGCCGATTGATTGTCGCGTCCGAGTTTCGCACGCTGGCTGCTTTGTCGACCGCCCCGCTTGAGCCTGATCGGCATTATCTGGCTCAGTTGATCACCAATCGCTGGTTTCTCGAAGAGGCTACGGTCTGGCGCGGGGTCAAGCGCGCCAAGCGAGCCCACGTCGTTACCTTTGATGGGCAACGCTTAAAGAGCGAGTCTTATTGGGAGCCGCCAACAGAGGTCACGATCCGCTACAAGGATGATCGTGACTATGCTGAGCATTATCGCGAAGTGTTGTTCGATTGTGTGCGCCGGGCCTCAGTCTCGGACAGGCCGGTGGGGGTTGCCGTTAGCGGCGGCCTGGATTCCTCTTCACTCTTTTGCATCGCCGACATTTTAGAGAAGCGAGGAGAACTGGGAGCCCCGGGGTTTGCTGGATATTCGCTCGCCGCACCTGACGGCAGCAATGCATTTGAACTGCCCTATGCGCGCGCCGCCGCCGCTCATATCGGACGCGAGCTAACGGAAGTGCCCTTGTTCGATCCCGACATTGATTGGTACACACAAGACGCCGCCTGGCACAACGACATCCCTATCGCCTCCAACGGGGCAATGATGCTTGGCCTTGATGAGCAGGTTGTGGCTGATGGCAGCCGGGTGCTGATCAACGGCAATGGCGGGGACGAGTGGTTACAAGGAAACACGCAATATTATCGCGAATTTGTGGCTGACCGTGACCCAACACGCTTTGCCGAAGCGCTGCGCCGCGATGCCTCTGCCTTCGGATGGCTTTCCGCGATCAAGACGGCGGGGCGCCAGACCGCGGCTGAGATTACGCCCGTGCCGCTTCGCAGCATGACCCAGAGGTTGTTGCGCAATTATCGCCGAAAGACAGACAGAATGCCGGCATGGCTTCGTGAAGATTTGCGCGATGTCCTGCAAGACGCGGAGGAGGCATACACGCTCAAACTGCCAGAAAATGGAGTGCTCTGGGCCAAGCACAATCTGGTCAAGTCTCCCTTTAGCGATTTGACCTACACATTGATGCGCAGGCAGCGCGCCAAGATAGGGCTCGAATCGCGGCACCCGATGCTTAGCCGGCGCTTTATCGAGTTCTCCCTGCAAACCCCTGCGCATATCAAACGTCAGGGTTCGACGAGCAAGGTGGTGCACCGCGAAGCGATGGCTGACATCCTGCCTCAGACGATCCTTGACCGCACGACCAAAGCCAATTTCACCAACACCAAGATTGACATGCAATTCGCCGACTACGTGCGCCGTCATGCGCATGAAACCCTTGGGGAAATCTGCGATTTTGATGGCTTGAAAGAGGTTTTGGCTGTCGATTTTAGCACGCCCGAGGGCGATTTATGGGCTTGGGAAATTTGGGGCCTTTACGCAAGCGCAGCATTTTTGTATCGGTGTTAACGCATTGAGGTTATTGAGCCCTCTTTCGAGGGTCACAGAATGGGAATTATCGAGTGATGAAAACGATCGAAAAAGCAAAGTACGAAGCGCCGAAGCTGGTTGTTTTTGGCTCGGTCCGTAACCTGACTGGCGGCAGCGGAACCAGCTTCCGTGACGGCGCAGTGACGAACGTTCGCTTCTGATTTTTCGCGTTTTTGACGCTGCTTCGGCGGCGACAAAATCGCTGATTGAGAGGGCATCCCTGACCGGGGTGCCCTTTCTCTTTTGCGGACTAAGCTACTAACTTTGCTTAATTTTTCCTAAAGTCGAGGCTTGAGCTCGGTGGCTGGCAGCCAGCATATCACTACCGCTTTTGCGCGAAGTGTTCGCAGGCAAGGGACTGGTGCGTAAGATGCTGGATGAACCGGCATATGACCGTGCTGATCACAACTAACCACAGACTAACAGCACGTCTTGTTTGCGTCTTTGATTGGATAGATTGGGTCGGCGGCAAACCTTGCATGCGAATCACTCGACACGCCTTGCCGATTCGTCGGAGCCCTGTTTGACCTTTGTCTCTATTTGTTGATCGAAGTGGTCCCTTGCCTCTCACATCTCTCGCCTATTCGATTGGTGCTCGCTAAGGCTCCTCACATATGAGCTTCACTCAGCATTCGCCCCGCGCGCAAGAGCCGCTTTCATCCGAGCCCTACGACAGATGGGTTGCGCCGGATGGAACGTGCATGGCTGAATTTCACCGTATGGAGGCTGGCTATCTGATCCGCTTCCCTGGCCAAGTGGACTTTGATGTTGTGCCGGGGACAGCACAGGATCCAGCGCGCATAAAGGCATGGCCGGTTCCAAACCTCGACCAGCAGAACATTACCAATCTCTATCACAATGCGATCCTGCCGATCTTGGGCAATCATGAAGGAGGTCTTTTCCTCCATGGTAGCGCGGTTAGCCTGGGCGGTGCAGATGCCGGAGCAGTCGCGTTCCTTGGCCTTTCAAGAGGTGGGAAGACCACATTGGCCGGCAGTTTCGCAAAGACCGGCCACCCATTCCTGACCGAAGATGTCATCGACCTAAGGCTGGAGGATGGTCAATATTGGCTCCAACCCAAACGCTCCAAACTTCGCCTTTTCGCCGATAGCGCGCGCCACTTGCTAGGAGGGGAGACGCCGATCGCGGATGAAGATCGCAAGCAGGATGTCGAGGCGGGTGAAGGCCTTCCTTTTGCTGATGAAGCCGTGCCGCTTCGCCAGATTTTTGTGCTTGGCACCGACCATGGTGCTGACCTTTCGATCCGACGATTCACGTTACAGGAAGCGCTGAGCGCGCTGTTGCCGCACGCCTTCATTCTAGATGTGGATGACAAAGACCGTTTGCGGGGGCACTTTGCGCGCATGGCCGACCTTGTTCAGGACATTGGCTGTTACGCCCTTGACTACCGCCGCGATTATGCGGAACTGCCGCGCGTACACCGCGCCATCTTGGACATTTTTGCCCAAGACGAAGCCGCTTAAGTGAGGGTAGCACAGTCCTGATCATGAAACTCAGCGACACATTTTCTGCGTCTAGCGAAGTGGTCGCCCGCGAGGTGGGCGGCGAGATGGTTCTGCTCGATTTGGCGAGCGGGCAATATTTCGGGCTCGATCCTGTCGGAGGGCGCATCTGGGAATTGCTCTCTGAACGACCGCATTCGATCGCCGAATTGTGCGACGTGATCGAAGCGGAATTTGATGCTCCACGTGACCGGATTGAGGCTGATCTTATCGCGCTCGCTGGTCAATTTACCGAGCAAGAATTGATCACGCCCGCCTCAGCCTAGGTGCGGGTGATCAAGAGGCTGCTTCCAACCCCTTGGGTGTGATTTTGAGAATGCGGTCGGCCAGAGCAAGGCTGGCGGGACGGTGGGTTATGATGATCACCGTTCTGTCTTTGAGCGACTGGACGCAGCCTTCAACAAAGGCGGCCTCGCTTTCAAGATCGTACATGCTGGTTGCCTCATCCAGAATGTAGATCGGAGGGTCCCGGTAAAGCGCTCTCGCCAAGGCAATCCGCTGGCGCTGACCGCCTGAGAGACGCACGCCATTGTCGCCAATCTCGGTATCGAGACCCTCTGGTAACTCCTCGATAAAGCGATCCGCCTGCGCCAATTTTATGGCTCGTTCCATCACTGCCGGATCGTGCTTGGAGGACTGCCCAAAGGCAATGTTGTCGCGGACGGTTCCGTTGAACAAGAGCGCGCGTTGGGGGACATAGCCGAACTGGCTGCGCAAGCTTTGCAGCTGGATCTCACCCACATCCTGACCGTCGAGGGTTATGCTCCCGCTGTTTGGCTCATAAAAGCGCAGGAGCAGACGCACGAGTGTCGACTTGCCTACGCCATTGTCGCCGGTCAGCGCGACAATCTCTCCAGGTTCGATTTTGAGGTCGAGGCCGCTGATGATTTCGCTGCGTCCCGGATAGGCGAAGTGCACATTTTCAAAGCCAATAGCGCCCTTTGCCCGATCTAGCTCCTCGCCTTTCAGATAGCCCTGTTCGCCTTCGACATCCAGCACGGCTTCCAGCCGCGCCAAGGTCCCGCGCGCCATCTGATAAGAGCCATACATATTGGCGAGCTGGCCGATGGGGCGGGTCAAAAGGGCTGTATAGAGCAGAAAGGCAAAGAGCTCGGTTGGGGATCCTTGTCCGTCGATCAATTGCTCTGACGCAAACAGTAGCACTGCGATTGCGGCCAGAGCGGCGAAGAGCGAGACGATCGGACCGATCAAGGCATTCAAGCGCGCCTGCGCGGTCGCTAGACGCTTGGAGTTGTCGGCTGCCTTGCCAAACCCTGCACGGTGGTAGGCTTCGGTTGCGAAGGCTTTGATCGCAGGCAGCATCGTCAAATCGCGCTCCGCCACCGTGATCAGCTCTACTTCAGCCGCGCGCACTTCACCCGAGACTGTACGCAAGCGTCTCCCCGCAAGTTTCGTCATGATGAAGAAGACCGGCACCAGCAGAGGGATGATGATCGCCATAACAGGATCGAGCCAGAACAGGATTGCTATTGCGCCCAAAGCGGTGAGGACAAGCGCCGGTGCATTTGCAAGGGTATCTGCAAGAAAGTCACTGAGATTGCCGACCTCATAGGAGGTGAGGGCAAGCACATCTCCCGTGCGCGCTTCGTCATGAAAGCTCAATGACAAGTATTGGACATGGGCGTAGATCTCTTTGCGCAGCTGCGTGAGGATCGACAAAGATGCCGTCTGTGAGACCCAAGCAGCGGTGATGTTGAGCGCGGTCATCGCGATCAAAGTGACCACCAGCAAAACCACGGTTGAGGACATGTCTATGCTGGCAGCAAGATCGGCTTGGCGGTCGAGCACCCCTCCCAGCAATTGCGCCGCCAGCCAGGGCACCGCCAGTATCGCCGCAGAGCTCAGCAAGGTCAGCGCGCTAATCAGCGCCAATTGCCAGCGAAAGGCGCGCGCCCATTTCAGCCAGAAACCCAAGCTCATCGTGCCACCACTCGCTTTAGGATGCGTGCCAAATTGCCGGTCATCGCAGCCCCCTGCAGCGCAAAGGTCGGCCAGTTTGTGCGGCTCGGATATTTCTTCACCAAATGCGACCGCGGGGGGAAAGCGCGGCTTGCAAGCATTCGACCACGCTCGCTCCAGCTGTTCGCCGTGCGCAGGTCGAGCCAGAACTCGCCGAACTTGTCGGTCACGGCAAAGTAGGCCGCGACATCTGGGTCGAGTGGCATGGCCTCGAGCTCTGCCAGAGTGCCTTCGGGCAATGGAGTGCCCAGATCGTCTTGTGCGCCGCGAATAGCTTCGGCAACCAACGGCCCAACGCCTCGCGCCGCGCAGAGGGCTGTCAGGCGGCTCCAGTCGCGTTCCCCCATCGCGCGTGCCATCAGATCGAAGTCAACCGACCAGATAAGCCTCCGCGCGCCGACCACCCGCCCTTCATCGGTCCAGTATCCGTGCACGCAATGCCACTTCTGATTGATCGTTTCATGGATCATGGTGAGAGCGTAATCGGCCCGAAAGGCGCGTGGGGCAAGCCGGTCAAGAGGTTGCTTGTGTGCGAAGAACTCTTCCGCGGTCAGGACGCGCTGGATCACGGGCCGGTCCGAGGGCAGCCAGTGCAGGTCCAAGGCGTGAATGAAGTGCTCGGCTGCTTTGACGAGCCACCCTTCCTGATGGGTCAGGCCATGCGGATCATCGCCGCGATACCAGCCATTCTCAAGCAGCACGCCGCGCGTCTTTTCAAGGTCCGCCGGTCGGATCAGCAGATCGCTATCCCCGCGCCTCCGCGCTGCGGGATCATTATGCAGCGAATAGGCGAGCGCCGTGCCTTTCATAAAGAGGTTCTCGATCCCGGCCTTGTCCAACGCCGCTACCAGCTTGGCGAGAGCGGCCGAGTGGGTCATTTCCCAAAGCGCAAGCAACCTCGCTTCTTCGGTAATTGAGGCGATCAGGTCTTGCGGCCAGTCTTCCAGCAGTTTGGCGTCGCTATGCAGCAGCGTGTCGAGCCCATGCACCTCAATTCGCGACCAGATTCGGTCGGTGGCCTCTTCATCCGAAAACGATGAAAGCCAAGGGGCACCATCCCCGGCGCGAACGGCGCGCAGAGTGCTCCTTAGAAATTCATCGATTGCAGCGGTGTCGGTCATATTGTCCGAGCTAACTGTCCCTAACGCTTCTGGCCCCAAAGCTTCGCTCAAGTCCATGCGGCAATTGCGCCGATTTGACCAGTGGCCACGCTCCCCATGGTGCAGTGCGACATTAAGGATTGACCCTCAAGGGCCTTGCTGCAATGCGAATTGGCACAAGAGGGTTCAAAGGCAGTCCGGGGAACAACAGTGTCGGCACCACGCAAAGGCATCATCCTTGCCGGGGGATCAGGCACGCGGCTATACCCGTTGACGCGCGGCGTTTCGAAGCAGCTCATGCCGATCTTCGACAAGCCGATGATCTATTATCCGCTGAGCACCCTGATGCTGGCCGGGATCCGCGATATCCTGATCATCACGACGCCTGAGGATGCAGTGCAATTCCAGCGTGTGCTGGGTGACGGATCTGACTTCGGCGTCAACCTCAGCTACGCGCAGCAGCCCAAGCCGGAGGGGCTCGCACAAGCTTTCCACATCGGCGCCGATTTCGTGCGCGGAGGACCCAGCGCGCTCATCTTGGGTGACAACATCTTCTACGGTCACGGCCTGCCCGACCTGCTCCAAAGCGCCAATGCGCGGGAGAGCGGGGCGAGCGTCTTTGCCTATCGCGTGACCGACCCTGAAGCCTTCGGCGTGGTCGAATTCGATTCGACCGGCAAGGCGGTTTCGATCGAAGAAAAGCCTGCCAAACCCAAGTCGAATTATGCCGTCACCGGCCTCTATTTCTACGACGAAACCGTGGTCGACCGCGCGCGCGATCTAAAGCCTTCCGCCCGTGGCGAGCTGGAAATCACCGATCTCAACCGGCTCTATCTGGAAGAAGGCACTATGTCGGTCGAGATGATGGGGCGTGGCTTTGCTTGGCTTGATACCGGAACGCATGCCTCGCTGCTCGATGCCGCGACCTATGTGCGGATCACCGAGGAACGGCAGGGGCTCAAGATTGCTTGTCCTGAAGAGATCGCTTGGCGTCAGGGTTTTATCTCTGAAGAGCGGCTTGAGGAAATTGCCCAGCCGTTGCGCAAGTCGGGATATGGCGAATATCTGCTTGGACTGTTGAACCAGTAAATGTCACAGAGCCTACGCACCCGCGCCTATTGGGCCGCCCATATTGCGCGTCATGCGCCGGGGCTGGCCTATCGTGCGGTGCCACTGGCAATCGGTTCGCGGACCCTATCTCCGCCTTCGCGGCGCACAATGCTGGTGGCGACACATCACAAGGTGCTGACGGTGTTTCTCTCGCGAGTATTCCGCGTCTTCGCCGGGATCACGGCGCGCACTTATGACTTCGATTCCGGCAAGCAGCTTGACTATCAATCCGACGTCCAGATCGACCACAAGTCGACGCCCAAATGGGATGCGTTGCCAGACGATCTGTTTGGCCTGCACGTCATCCGCGACCCGCGCGACATCATAGTCTCCAGCGCTTTCTATCACACCAAGTCAAAAGAGCGCTGGCTCCATCGTCCCAACGACGATTATGGCGGATTGACCTATCACGAGAAGATCAACTCGTTCGAAACGGTCGAGGAACAGCTCTTGTTCGAGATCGAAGAATCAAGCGGCGTCATCATCCGCGACATGCTCGCCTGGGATTACGAGCGCGAGGGGATTTTCGAGCTTCGCTACGACCAACTGGTGGGCGAGGGGGCAGATATGAACTTTGCCCGCGCGATTGCCGATTGGCCGATCAAGCAAGCCGAAAAGTCTTTGCTCGTCAGCCTGTTTCGCTATTTCTCGCTCGGTGGGCCGGGTACCAAGAAAAGCCGTCACATCCGCAATCCCAAATCGGGCCAGTGGCAGGAACACTTCACGCCCAAAGTGCAGGCTGCATTCGACGAAGCCTTCCCCGATGCGCTAGAGCGTTTGGGCTATAAGGACGCCTGACGTGAAGATTATCGAAACATCTCTGCAAGGTCCGTTGATCATAGAACCGCGCGTGTTCGGCGATGCGCGGGGCTTCTTTATGGAGACCTGGAATGAGGCTGCCTTCCGTGAAGCCGGCCTCGATCTCACTTTCGTGCAGGACAATCACAGCCGTTCGCAAAAGGGTGTTTTACGCGGGCTGCATTTCCAGAATCCGGGGCCGCAGGGTAAACTGGTGCGCGTGACGAATGGCGCTGTGTTCGACGTCGCGGTCGATCTGCGCCGCTCCTCGCCGCAGTTTGGGCAGTGGTGCGGGGTGGAGCTTTCCTCTGAGAACCAACGCATGTTTTGGGTGCCAGAGGGCTTTGCGCATGGCTTCCTTACGCTCGAGGATGACACGGATTTCCTCTACAAATGCACCGCGCCTTACGCGCCGCAATCTGAGCACACGCTTGCTTGGGATGACCCCGCTGTCGGAATAGAATGGCCGATTGATGGCCTCGATCCGATCATCTCCGAAAAGGACGCGGAAGGGAAAGCCCTCTCCGACGTGATGGCCTTCGCATGAGAGTTCTGATCACCGGAGCAGGCGGCCAATTGGGCGGAGCGCTACAACGCACCGCGCCTGCTGACGCTGACATCACAGCTATCGACGTTGAAGACGTTGACCTGACCGACGAAGCCATGCTGCGCGCGCGGCTGGCAGTCGAAGCGCCCGACGTTATCCTCAACGCTGCCGCTTACACCGCGGTCGACAAGGCGGAGGAAGACGAGGAAATGGCCCTCGCGATCAACTCCGATGCCGTGGCGGTGATGGCTAAGGCGATGGCCGAGACCGGCGGCAAGCTAGTCCATGTCTCGACCGACTTTGTTTTCGACGGCCAATCTTCGCGCGCCTATCGCCCCGAGGATAAGCGCGCGCCGATCAGCGCCTATGGACGCACTAAAGCGGCCGGTGAGGATCACCTTGGTGAGGGCGATCTGCTTGTGCGTACCGCCTGGGTCTATGAAGTCGGCGGCGCGAATTTCGTGCGCACGATGATCCGCCTGATGCGCGAACGCGATGAGCTCGGCATCGTCTCTGACCAGATCGGCTCCCCGACCTGGGCGACCGGATTGGCGGAGACGATATGGGCGCTCGTCGCCAGTGGAGCGACAGGCACCTTTCACCACAGCGATGCGGGTGAAGCGAGCTGGTACGATTTTGCCGTGGCAATTGGCGAGGAGGCACTGGCGCTGGGTATGTTGGAGCGGCTGCCCACCATCAAACCCATCACAACATCGGACTATCCGACGCCGGCTAAACGCCCTGCATTCTCGCTGCTCGATTGCAGCGCAACGCATGAGCTGCTGGGCACAGAACCGGTTCACTGGCGTAAAAATCTCCGCGCGATGCTCACAAAGGAAATGACCCTTGGCTAATCTGCTCGTCACTGGCGGGGCCGGCTTTATCGGCGGCAATTTCGTCCATTATTGGAGCGAGAAGTACCCCGAAGACACGCTTACCGTCCTTGATGCGCTCACCTATGCGGGCAATCGTTCAACCATCGAAGACGCGGCGCGGACTGAGTTGGTTGAAGGCGACATTCGCGATCAGGACTTGGTTGAGAAACTGCTCAAAGAGCACGATATTTCGACCATTGTGCACTTTGCAGCGGAAAGCCATGTCGATCGCTCGATCACAGGGCCCGACGCCTTCATTGACACCAATGTTCTTGGCACAAACTCGCTGTTGAAAGCAGCGCGGTCGGTGTGGCTGGATGGCGAGGGGCGCGATCACCGTTTCCACCATATCTCGACCGATGAGGTGTTCGGATCGCTTGGTTCTGACGATCCCGCCTTTAGCGAGACGACGCCTTACGCTCCGAACTCGCCCTACTCGGCATCCAAAGCGGCTTCTGACCACTTGGTGCGCGCTTATCACCACACATACGGGCTGGAGGTGACGACCAGCAATTGCTCGAACAATTACGGTCCCTATCAATATCCAGAAAAGCTGATCCCGCTGTTCCTGTTGAACGCGCTGTCGGGCAAGAACCTGCCGATCTATGGCGACGGAATGAATGTGCGCGACTGGCTGCATGTCGAGGACCATTGCCGTGGGATCGAGGCGTGTCTGCTCAAGGGCAAGCCGGGCGAGACTTACAATATCGGTGGCGGGGCGGAGCTTCCCAATATGGAAGTAATCGATGCGATCTGCCGTGAAGTGGACCGCGCCTTTGAGGAAGTGGACGGCTTGGCTGAACGCTACCCCGATGCACCAGCGGCGAAGGGGGAGAAAAGCGACACGCTCAAGACCTTCGTCACCGACCGTGCAGGGCATGACCGCCGCTATGCCATCGATGAGACCAAGGCGCGTGCTGAGCTCGACTATGCGCCCGGCCACGGCTTTGACGAAGGGCTGCGCCAGACGCTGCGCTGGTATCTCGACAATGAAAAGTGGTGGCGGCCGCTCGCCTAGGATGCGACGCGCGGCTTTCCTTCGCCCAGCCGAGACAGGCGCCCGATGACCAGCACCCGCAAGTCTGTCATCTACTCAACGCTCGCCAATTTTGGCGCGATTGCGACTTCGCTTGTGCTGGTCGTCGTTGTCGCACGCTGGCTGTTTCCGGCCGAGATTGGCGCGTTTGCAGTCGCCTATGCGATCATCAGCCTGCTTGAACCACTCCGTCAGGCGCAAATGGTCGCTTATGTGATTCAAGCTGATGAGATCGACGACAAGGCGATGCGTGCTGTGAGCTTTGTCGGATGGGTCACGACGGCGGCAACCTTCGCCGCGAGCCTTGCCATCGCGTTTTTGATGATCGGGCCATTCGAAGCGCGCGAAGCGGGTGAGCTGCTGCTGATCATGAGCGGGGGTCTGATTGCGATGACCATCGCCCAGCCGGCCTTTGCCATGCTCAACCGCGAGATGCGATTTGGGCTCATTTCCGGGATTGAGGTGACCGGCGCCCTGACCAAGGCGGCGGTGACAATTGGCGGACTGTATGCGGGGCTCAGGGCAGAGGCGCTGGCTTTCGGTATTCTCGCTGAATTTCTTGTGAAGCTTGGGTATGTATTCACCGTGGATCGGAAGTACGCGTTCGCCTTGCCGGGCCGAGCAGGGACACGGCCAGTCTGGAGCTTCTGTCTCAAATTCACCGGCGCGCAATTCGTGATCCGCTCAGGCGCGTCGGCCAACGATCTGCTGGTTGGTGGGTTCTTGGGCTATGCAGCGGCGGGTCTGTTCAACCGGTCCTCTGTGCTTGTCCGCAAGCTGCGTTCGGGGATCGAGAAGGCGACCATGCCCGTGGCGATGGCGGTGTTCTCTGCCTCGAAACGCAAGGGATTGAGCTATGCGCGGGACGATTACCTCAAGGGTGTATCGCTGCTGACCGGGGTCACATGGACCGCTCTTGCAGTGATTATCGCCTTGGCGCAGCCCATGGTGCTCGCCACATTCGGCCCGCGTTGGGAGGCAACGATCCCGCTGGTCCAAGTGCTTGCGGGCGCTGCGATCATTCACGCAACCACCGCGATGGTGCCTTCGCTGATGGCATCGATCGGGCGGGTGGATTCGCTGTTCAAACGCAATCTGATGATCCAGATCCCGCGACTTGTGATCGTCTTTGTCTGCGTGCAATTCAGCCTCACCGCTGTCGTTTGGGGCATGTTTGCGAGCATGCTGATCCACTTTGTGGTCAACCAGGCGTTGCTGGCGCGCGAGGTTGAGATCGGGTTTAGCACCATCCTGACCAGCCTTTGGCGGAGCGGTGCCGTGGCTCTTGTGAGTGCGCTGACAGGTTTCGCCGCTCTTCAAATGCCAGCCCTTGGTACCCAGCCGGCGTTGGTGCAGCTGATTTCAGGCCTTGCCTGCGCAGGGACGGCATGGCTTGTTGCCTTGTTTGCTCTTTCGCACCCACTGCGAGGCGAACTACTCACCGCGATCGGCAAAGTTCGTTCTTGGATCGGAGGCCCTGCGTGATAAGAGCCAGCGCGATAGTGCCCGATCCCGCTCAGCTAGGAACCTCATGAAGATGAGCCAAAACTCAAAGACAAAGGTGTTTTGCGTCGGCTTTCAGAAGACTGGCACGTCGTCCATGCGGGACGCTTTGGCGAGCCTTGGCTACAAGGTGGCGGACTACTACGGGACTGAGCTAAGCCTTGAGGAGCTGCGCGCGACCTATGTTGAGCTTGGCCTCAAGATGGCAGCGGAGCACGACGCGGTGCAGGATATGCCTTGGCCGCTGCTCTATCGTGAATTGGACGAGGCGTTCCCGGGATCGAAATTCATTCTGACCATGCGCGATACCGACCGGTGGTTGTCCTCCATGGTAAAGCACTTCGGCGACAGGCCCAATGCGCGCAGACAACTCACCTATGGCGAGGGCAATGGCTGTCCGATTGGCAATGAGGCGCGCTATCGCGAAGTGTACGAGGCGCACAACAGGGACGTTCAAGCCTATTTCGCAGACCGTCCTGAAGACTTCATGGTGCTCGACCTGGCTGCCGGCGACGGCTGGGACAAGTTGAGCGCTTTTCTGGGCATTGAGGACGCGCCCTCCGGCCCATTTGAGCATTCAAACCCAGCTGAGATGCGCAGCTCCGCATCCTACAAGGCGATGCGAGCAGGCAAATTTGTACGCAACCGCGTCGGTAAGCTAATTGGCTTGAAGCCAATCACCTAAATGGCTGATGTCAGCTTTCGGCGAGGTATCCGTAACGCTCCATAAGATCGCGCGCTTTGCCATCGAACAGTTCGGCTGGCGCTTCGTCAAAGACGGTCTTCCACTTGCCGCGACCGTCAAAAATCGGCTGATTGACCTGCCAATTGCGCAGATTGTCATGATCTTTCCCGTCCGCGTCGGAGCCCTTCTCAAGCCCTTTTGTGCCAAACCAGTTGCGCTGTTGCGTGTGGTAGTTGAGCATGGAGTCATTGTAGGCAATGCCGACAAAGTCACACAGTTTGCGCAGCTCTGTTTCCGCATCCACGACAAGGTCTTCATAGCGCACAACAATTGCGTTGGGACTGTCTTCGACAGCGGCAATCGCTTCATTGGCAGAGACCCAGCGCTCAACCGAACCGGCCTGGTCGTTGAAGCGCTTGAACAATGACGCAGATACATCGCGCCCATCCCGGACCATCAGGATCATCTTTGTGTCTGGAGCACGCTGCTGGATTGTGTCGAGGATCTCAACGTGGCGCGGGGTTTTCTCAACTAGCACGGGGCGGCCTTTGAGAAGCCCAATTGCCTTGAGCACCATGAGCCGCAACCACCATCGACGGCGAAAGAAGACGCGCGTTTCCTTCAGCGGCACATAGCAACTGGGATGGGCCGCAAACATTGTTGCAAGCAAGGTCGTTCCGCTGTGCCCACAGCCACAGATAATCGCGGTTTTCATAGAATTGGTCCCTTGGGCCTGCTTTTCTTTTAAGCGCTGGAGAAGAGCCGTTTGCTCTCTCTGCGCAGCTTGTCAAATGCACGGCGACGAAGCGCGGCTGCATCCCAAGTCAATTGGCGGATAGCAGCAACGGCGCTGGATTGCTGAAAAATGTCAGCCATTCGCACTGTGCCAAAGCTGTGTGTCTTGGAAACCGAGTAATTGTTTGCCGAGTGCCAGACTTGGCAATCGTGCATTGGCGCTCCGTCCGCACCGACTGGGACGACAAAGCGCGAAGGCAGCCCCTCTGGCACATTATGATAAGTCAGCGCCCATGCCGATTGCACACGGCAGGAATGGTTGAACGATTGGGGCAACGTGTCGGCGGTGTCGATATCGGACCAAGGCGAGGCAAAGTATTCCGTGCACAGGTCCCGGTCGAGTATGAATCCAGCCCAATAGGGGAAGGTGGGCGCGACAAAGGCTTGGCCTTCGATCTCCATTTGCTGCTCTGCCTTGACCGCTTGGTAGCCGCGATAATCGGGCGAGATGCGATCGCCGCTTGCGCCTTTTTCAAAGCGCATAAAGCCGGGCATCACACCGCGGTCCTTGCAGGGGGCAAGATACCTTTCAAAGTACTTGATGTTGTCGCGATCAACGACGATGTCGTCTTCGATATACATAAAGAGATCGTCGGGGTGACCGGCCTCATCCGAAAACCAATCGCGCAAAGCTTGTTTGTGCCACCAAGTCAGATGCCAAGGGTGCGCCATCCCGTGGGTCTTGTCGAAGCTCAGTGAGAAACCGCGCGCCTCCAGTGCTTTGGCGCAAGCCTTGATTTCGGCTTCTTCAGCCAATGCGAGATCATTCGTGACAAGCGTGACGTCAACGCGGGCGCGATCCCACTGCGCAATAGCGCGCAGCACCTCGGCCAAAAACGGCACGCGTGCCGGAACGTAGTGTGCTGCGACAGACACAACAAAACCGGGCTCTTTGTTTGCAGGCGATGCATTCATCGAAGGTGGCTCAGGTTCCGGACGCAGATTACTCGGCTGACAAACAAAGTGTCGGTTACGGTGCCGGGCAGCTGATGACGAGCGGCTTCGGCCTGAGGCCAATAGATGGCATCGCTACGCGAAACAAGATGCTGCGATGCAGCAAGATGCGCAGCGCCACCGCCGCGAGGTCCAAGCGAATACGCTCAGGCCTCGCGGTTGGACGCCAATGCTAAAGAATGGCTCCTACGGGCCCTGCGCCGACACGCGGTGCTCCGGTCAGGTCATAGGTGACCACAGGGGCCTTGGGGTTGGTAAGGAGCTCGCCCGTTGGCGAGAAGTCGCCATAGTCAGGATCGACGTAAAGCGTCGCGCGTGTGCCTGCCTGAACTGAATCTGCGAAACCGGTTGTGATCGCGCTCACGGCGTCAGCTTGGACGTGATTATTGAAACCGCTTCCCGAACCGATATCCCCGCGTAAGGTGGTTCCGACATTGTTCGAGATCAGGGAATAGGTGTCGGCTGTCGGGGTAAAGTTTGCTTGAAACGTCTGGCGGGACCAGGTGTTGTGTACAAACACCAAGTGGCCAGCCTCAGCGGTCAGGTTGCCGATCTGCGACAACAAGTTGAGACCATCGACCTGCTCGAACAGATTGTTGATGACGAATACGTCCTGCGCATCATTGTTGGAACTGTCGCTGAAAAAGAGCTGACCTTCGGCGTTGGTTATGCGGTTGCCATAGAAGATCAGGTTCTGGCTGCGACCCGTAGGAGCGACAAAACCATCTTGGTGGAGGCCAAGGCTCGAAATGAGCCTTAGCTCGGCGCCTACAGGGATAGGATCAGGGAAATCGTCGCCGCCAAAACCACCAAAGTTAACCGGGTCAGTGATATGCGATGCGTTCAGTTCATCGTCGAGAACTGTCGCTGACCAGTCAGAGAGTGTGTTGATGTAGGCAGCGAGATCGCTAACCGTGTAGAGATTGTCGCCATCATCATGGCGCGACCAGCTTCTCCACGCGGCGAAAGAGCCCACTGGACTTCCGTCGACAAGGAATTCGAAGGTTCGAACCTGATCGATCGAGTTGCCGCTGTCAGTTCCTGAAACGCTCGCAGTCCCCGCGCCGGAATAAGTGATTGCGATACTCTCGCGTTCGTTCGCGATGTCGCTCTTGCGGATGTCATCGCAAACGGTGTGGACTGCGCAGAGGACCCGATCGGCATAGTCACCCCAACTCATCGAAGCGTCGATGCCACGCAGAAGGTTGGATGTATTGCCAAGTTCATACGCACCAAAATAGTAGCACTCCAACTGCCAAGGATCACCGTCCGCCCACAAGGACGGACCCGGGATCGTCCTGAAAAACAGTTCACGACCATTGGGGCGAACCATGCGGCATTGCTTGAGAACAAACACGCCATCTGCTTCACCTTGTAAGCGATTGATCGTTGAGAGATCGAACTCGATTCCCTCAAACCACATCTGCGAGTGCCGCAATCGCAAGCTGCCTTCATCTCCTGTGGCGCGCTTGATACGCGGGGTCACGCCAGGTGCGGCCTTGATTGTTGTGTAGCCGGTGATGATGTGACGGAAGGGGCTCGACCCGCTGAATGTGTAGTCGCCATCATCCAGCATTGTGATGCAAGCGTGGTTTGCTCCTGCCGATCTCGCCGCTTGCAGAGCTGAGCGGATGTCGGTGTAGTCCCCTTGTGCACCTAATGTGCTTTCCCAATCATATTGCGTGTCGGCGGGGAAGAAAGAATAGGGCCCGATCACCCGGCTTTGCATGGTAGCGTCCGCGGGGATCGCTTCGACATACAGGAGTGCCTCTCCGGCTACGCCTTCGGGCTTCTGGAGCGTAGCCCAATAGCCCAAGCATCCGTAATTCGATCCGTCAGCTCGCTGCAGAGGCCGGAAAGTGGGCTCAAGAACATCGATTGTGCTTCCTTCGAAGTGGAAGCGAACTCGGTCTATTGCGCCGATCAGCGTGTTGCCATCCGTCGCAAACGCCGCCACGCCGACAACCATGCTTTGCACGAAGCGCTGATTAGGCGGTTCAAGCAGGCGCATTGCAGGTTTGGCTGTCACGCGCGCCGGGTCGCTTGGCGTAGCGCTAAAGCCGCTTGCCGGGCTGCCATCCCAAGCGACCGAAGGGCTCACACGCGCAAAGCCTCCGTTACCATGAGCAACGGCGGACGGGCGGCCCCATATCGAGGGGATATCAAGACCGAGCTTAATCATCAGGCAAATCCGATGATGTTCGAGGCTGTCGTCCCGGTGGCACGCACTGCGCGCAATCGTAGCGGCAGAACCGCTCCGCTCGGGACATTGGTCAAGGTCACATCGGCATCTGAGTCAACCGCACGCAAGACGATATCTCCGCCTTCACCCACATAAATCGCTTTGGTGGCACGAGGGAGGTCAGCCACATCGTCAGAAGTCAGATCAAAGCAATCGCGCGCAGGCGCCGTAATCGTATCGGTCACGTCTTTGAACGGATCGTCCAGCATCATTTTCTCCTATTTGGAACATTTCATCAACACTTACTACCGATTCGGCGTGCTGTAGGAAAATAGTTTCTCGACCCCAGAGACGAGATGCCAACATCTGGCATCCCCGAAAATTGGTTTTGCGCCCTTGAGATGATCCTTTATAGCCTTGGGTCATGGCCTCCCGAGAAATACCATCTGCCGCCTATGCAAATAGGCCAAGGCGCATTGCTCGTCCGCGAGTGACCAAGACTAATGTCTTGATTGCGCTACTGCCAGCAGTGCTGTTTTTCTACGCCACGATCACGCCAGCTGAGGTGCGTTTTTTGCTGGCAGGTCAAGCGCTCTATCCGACACGGATAGTTGGCTTTGCTGTCATGCCTTTTGTGATTTACCGGATGATCCGAGAGCCGATCAAATGGTCGATGTGGGACATCGTCTTTTTCGCCGGCGTGTTTTGGATGGTCTTGTCATTCATCGCTGTCTACGGGCCAGGTGATGGGATCAGGCGTGGTAGCGCGCTCGCGACCAACGCATTTTTGCCCTACATCATCGGCCGCTGTTCTATTCGGGATCTCAACGACCTTCGGCGGTTCCTGATCTTCATCGCACCCGGCGCAATTGTCGTGGGCCTGAGCCTCCTGGCGGAGGTGATGACGCGTAGATTCATCGTCCGCCCGGCATTCATTTCGATTTTTGGTGCCTTGCCCAACTTTCAGGATGGCGGGATCGAAGGATCCAGAGTGCTCGAAAAGCAGTTTCGGTTTGGGATTCTGCGCGCTGTTGGGCCGTTCTCTCACCCCATTCTCGGCGGAATGTTCTTAGCCACTTTGCTCCCCTTGTATTGGGCCAGCGGATTGAGAGGGTGGCCTCGGCTTGGAGGCATTGCGAGCGGGCTTCTATCGGTCTTGTCGATGAGCACAACAGCCTTTCTGGGGCTCATCATCGGAGGTGGAATCCTGGCTCTCGATTATGCGCAGCGCGTCACCCGCATTATCACTTGGAGAGTCATCATACCTACTCTGATGGTGATGACAGTCATCCTCTATTTCTTGACTGAAAACGGTCTGATCCGGTTCATGAGCCGGTTCACCCTTAATCCCAACTCCGCGCACTATCGTCGCTCGATCTGGGAGTATGGCACGCAGTCTGTGATGAACAATCCGTGGTTCGGGATCGGGTTTGAGGGATATGAGCGCGCCAAGTGGATGGCCAATTCGACCATTGATGCTCATTGGCTCCTTTTGGCTGTGCGCCACGGTCTGTTGCCCGCCGCTGCGATCTTTGGGACAGCTGTCGCTGCGGTCGTATTAACGTCGCGCGCTGCGGCTCGGTCCTCCGGTCACGATCGTAACTCTTACGTCGGCGTCGCAGCCGCTGTGATGTGTGTCATCATTCCTGGTTTCGCAGTGTCCTTCTTTGGGGGCGCGCAAGGATGGTTCCACCTTTTGATCGCAATCGGCATCTCTGTGGGCGTTACGGCAGAGCGCAACCAACCACCGCGAGTTAGGGCGCCAGTGATCCCGCAGGCACCCGTGGAGAAGCTCCCGCGTGTTCCGGGCAGCAGCGCTGGACCGGCCTCCGCATCGCCAAGCGCTCGACCGTCAAGCTAAGCGCCCACCTCACGTTGCTTCGGCGCTTGGATTTACAAATCTAATGAAACCCGATCTCTCGGTCATTATCGTCAGCTACAACACGCGCGAGCTCACGCTCAAAGCGATTGAGACGCTGTACGCGACGACGGCCGGAATGAACTTGCAGGTCATCCTGTGGGACAATGCGTCACAGGATGGTTCAGCCGCCGCGGTCGCTGAGCATTTTCCGCAAGTGGAACTGGTTGCCTGCGAGGATAATCTCGGTTTTGCGGGGGGCAACAACGAAGCGTCGAAGATGGTCACCAGCGATTGGCTACTGCTGCTCAACCCCGATACTGAAACGCATGAGAACTCGATCGCCAATCTGCTGCGGTTTGCAAAAAACAATCCGCAAGCTGGCATTGTTGGTGGCCGGACCGTTTTCCCTGATGGCTCGCTTAACCCGACATCGTGCGCCAATCAGATGTCGCTTTGGAGCCTATTTTGTTCGGCTGTCGGCTTGGTGCGGGTGTTTCGCTCAAGCAGCTTCTTCAACCCCGAGGCTATGGGCGGGTGGCAGCGTGATACAGTTCGGCAGGTCGATATTGTCAGCGGGTGTTTCTTCATGCTCCCAACCGAGCTTTGGCGCGACTTGGACGGCTTTAGGCGCAAATACTGGATGTATGGCGAGGAGGTCGATCTGTGTTTGCGGGCGCATAAGCTGGGTTACAAGCCAATGATCACTCCCGATGCACAGATCATGCATCTGGTGGGCGCGTCGACCAAAAGCGCCGCGGAGAAGCACATCAAAGTCAAACGGGCCAAGGCCACATTGATCCGCGATCACTGGCCCGCATGGAAGGTCCCGTTAGGATTATCGATGTTCTGGCTATGGGCAGTGTGCCGCCGAACCGCTTCCTTGGTCCTGGGTATAGCGTTCGGAAAGCGCGATACGCGCCAACTTTGGGCGACGGTCTGGAGCCAGCGCAAGAGCTGGATGGCAGGCTACAAAGACTAGCGTTTCGGCGTGTTGAGAGCGGAGAGCAACCCCTCTCTAAAGCTGCGGGCTATTTCTGTCCGGGTGAACCGCTTCGCCTCGTTGCTCTGTTGCCAATCGGCCAGTTCTGCCTTCATTTCGCGCTCGTTCGCCAATGCATATTCCATAGCGTTAGCAATGGAGTTTGGCGACATCGGATCGACGCGAAGTGCAAATCCGCAGCCATCAAAATACCCATCCACGGCGCGGCCTTGCGGGTAAATGATCGGGGCGCCTGAAAACAGCGCTTCGACAAACGCGAGGCCAAATGTCTCCCTTTGAGAAGGCATGACCATCGCACTTGCTTGGTTGAGACGAGCGCGCACGCCTTCTCTGTCCAAAGCCCCTGTCAGCTTGATGGCGGGCGCATTGCCAACGATGCTGCGAGCGGCTTCCCAATCAGCTTCGCTGCCCCCGCCAATGATTTCTAGAGGCGCAACATCGGTGCGCTTTGCTAGCTCCCGCTGCGCCTCTACCAGACGGGCGAAATTCTTGTCATCAAAATTCTTGAGGTGGAAGACGCTGACGAGACCGGTGCCGGAGCTGGATGGAGCAAGCGGACTATCCAGCTCGGTTGCGCAAGGCAGCAGTTGGGTGCGCTTGGGTGAAGTCTGCACCATCCCTTGCGCATCCTTTAGAGCCCAGGGCGCAAATGGAAAGACTATTTCCGCCTCAGCCAAGACCTTGCCAAGATGTGGACGCAGATCGCGGCGTAGCTTCAATATCTTCGTATCGGTGTTGCCCTGGATCGAAAGCGCGAATGGGATGCCAGTTAATGTCGAGGCACGCTGTACGGCGATCCCCTCGATCGAGAGCTTGTGCCCTATGAGCAGATCAGGCCTGCGTTCCAGCTTGCCAATGTAGCCTGCAAGCCAATCACCCAATTGGACCAGCTTTGTGCGGTGCCGAAGCCCTTTGCCGGGAGCAGTGTAGCGGATGGCCGTGCCATACTCGAACGGCTGGGTGCTTACGGGCAAGGAGGAGCTGGCTCGCGCCAAATGCCGTACAGTCGCAACAAGCCCTGGATCGACGCGATTGATCGAGACCACATGATGATCGAAGTCATCTTGTGTCAGATCGAGAAGGGCTTGGATCGCTTTGGTCTTGAAAGGCTCAACCGTGTCCGGGAAGTCTCCGGATAGGTGCAAGATCAACGGACGCTCATCGCCCTCAATGCGCGATGGAACAGCGTCCGACACTGGCCTGATTAGTCCTTGTCGTCGCCGTACTGATAGTACTGGTACTGGTAGCCAAAGTCAGATCCCGCTTCGAGCGCGCGATATTTGGTTAGCACTCCGCCAATCACATTCGCGCCTACTGCCCGCAGACGACCCAGCGCCGTTTTGGCCTGCGAGAAGCTCGTGCGGTTGGCCTCGATCACGAAGATCGACGCATCAACACATTGTGCGATCTGAGGCGAATCAGCGAGACCGAGAACAGGGCTCGAATCGACCAGAACCAGCGAATACTCCTCGCGCTGCTTGGCGATGAAATCGCGGAAGCGGCGAGAAGACAAGAGCTCAACAGGGTTAGGCGGAACACCGGCCACTGAAAGAATGTCGAGGTTTTCATGCACGCCCTGGATAAGAGCGTCTTCCATTTCGCTGTGGCCTAGCAGTACTTCAGCGATCCCAGCATCTTTCGCCTCGACCTCAAGCAGTTTGAGGATCGAAGGTTTGCGAAGGTCAGCGTCAATCAGCAGGGTGCGACGACCAAGACGGGCAAACAACTCAGCCAAGATCAGGGCCGTAGTGGACTTACCCTCAGAAGCCTGTGAGCTGGTGAGCTGAACGACCGCTCCATCGCGCTGGACTACGAAATCGATGGTTGATCGGATCGAGGCATAGGCCTCCATCAGCGAGCTGAACTGGTTGGCCTCCTGCTGGTCGATATCGTCCGACTTAACATAAGGCGTGATGCCCAGAACCGGGAGGCCAAGACGCTCATCAAGGTCCTCCGCTCTGCGGAACTGATCTACGAAGATTTCGCGCACCAAGGCCAAACCGCCAGCAACCGCAATGCCTAGGACTAGCGCAAGGATCATGTTCTGAACGATGTCCGGTTCAACCGGGTTACGCGGGACGATAGCTTGGTCGAGCACTGTGATCGTGCCTGACTGTACGTTTGCCGCTGTGCTGATCGTGTTGAAACGGTCGAGCAATTGTGTGAGTTGTCCACGCAAAGCCTCGGCCTCACGCTCCAGCCCGGTATATTCGATCTTCTGATCTTGCTCGACGAGGGCGTCTTCGGTGGCTGATGCCAGCTCACCTTGCAGGGCTGCCTCTTGGTTGCGAGCGATGATAAACTCGCTGCGGATGGCCGCCTTGATATTGTCGCCAGTCTGCTCGATCTGACGGTCGATCAAGCCAATTCGCGCCTGAACATCGACGATTTCCGGGAACTGATCGTTATAACGTTGGCGAAGATTGGCGAGCTGCCCTTCAAGCTGTCCTCGCTGGGAGAGCAAGCTCTGGATGGCAGGGCTGCCCAAGACCTCGGTCATTTCCGAGGCCGGGATATTCGCCACTGAACGCCACTTCTGCTCTGCAGCGATTCGCCTGGCTCGTGCGTCGGCCACGGTCTGGTTGATGCTCGACAGGTTCGCGCCGGTGATTGTCTGACCGCCCTCGCCAGCGGTGCCAGTGGTCGCCTGGGTAACGATCCCTACACCGCGAGCATAGGCATTCGCTGCCCGTTCAGTCTCTTCCAACCGTCCCCGTACTTCGGCGATCTGTTCCAAAAGGAATTCACGTGCATACTCATTGCTGCTGAGATTGCGCCGCGTATCCGATTGCGAGAATGCCACGGCGTAAGCATTCGCCACCTGCGTTGCCACCACCGGATCGGGCGACCGGAAGTGGATCGTCATGATCCGACTATCATAGGGAAGGTCAGCGGTAACGCCCCCTTGAAGCCGTCCAATTGCGCGCGAACGTTTTGTCTCAAGCCATTGCTCATCCGAGCTATCGGCCGGGCGACTCTCGTCAATCTGTTCGCCAAGAAGCGCAGTGATGGCACCTTCATCAAGACTCTGCGCAACCACCTCGGCCAGGTTGCGGCTTTCAATCACTTCGCCTTGGGTTGCGAGGTAATTGTCGATCTCCCGCGTGGAAGACACAGGAGTCAAAACGTCCTGCCCTTCAACGATGTAATTGCCGAAAGGCTCAATACGTGTCGTTGCCGTCGCTTGATAGATCGGCGTGGACAGCAATGTCACAACCAGCCCGATCAGCAACGATGCGAGGACCGCACTGATGATGATCCAACGCTGGCGGAACATCGCACCGCGCAACCAAGCTGTGTCGATGAGAAAACCACTCTCTTTTTGAGGCCCATAACCGTTTTCGGGCAGATAACTATCAACCCAAAGGTCACCACCCCTGCGGGGGTCAGGGGATTCAATAATCGAGCGGTCGTTCATGTCTTTAACTTATCGCCGTACTGCGTTCGAGAAGATGCCAAACGCGGGAACCGTGCGCAGGAAGTCCTGCCAGAAGACCGAAAGGCCATCGGTACCCACAACAACCCGGTCACCGGGTTCAAGGATCGGGTCAAGCATGGTGCCTTGGCTAACCTGGGCGTAGTCGAATTTAGCAACGCGAATGCCGTCAGGACCTTCGCGGAAAACAACCACTTGCTCGCTATTGGCAGAACGCGTCATTCCGCCGCCCAAAGCGATGGCAGACGACAGGCGCGAGCCAGGGGCGAATGCGTAAACGCCCGGACTATCAACCGCGCCTTCGACAGTAACGAGATGCGAGGCATATTCGTTGATGTTGACCGACACCATCGGCGTGCGCAGGCCAGCAGCCGCAAGCCGCTGGGTCACGTTTTGCTCGAACTGGGCTGCGGTCATGCCCGCAGCGGGGATCGAACCCAGCATCGGCATGGAAACATTGCCTTCGACACCAATGCGAACGTTTTCCATCGAGAAGTCAGGCTCACGGAACACATTAATCGAAATCTGATCGGAAGGGCGCAGAAGATATGTCTTCGAGCGCATCTGGCTGAAACCGGCTTGGCCTAGGTCAGAGCGAGCGGTGCTTGCTGCCGTGCCGATTACCGGCTCAGGTGTCGAAGCACAGGCTCCCAATGCCGCCATACATGCAATGCTCAAGCCAGTTTTGAAAACGCCAGATTTGGAAAAGGTCACACATCCCTCCATTGTTATGCGATTGGTGCTTAGACGCTCACCTTTCGCAGTGCAACAAGGTTCAAGAGCGATTTTACGTAATGTTTCGTCGCGTGCCTTTACTTTGCGACGACACAGGAAGTGGCGGAATTCCAACAGTTCTGATGCCTAATCCGCTCAATGCGAACATGTTTTCGACGGCCTTAACGCAGAGCCTGCTTGCAGCCGCGGGTGAGCGACCTATCGTGCTGTCCCGAAGTGAAACAACCAGAGGCCAGAAAAGGCCCGTGTTTGGATAAGGTGCATGTCCGACAACGTCTCAATCCTCAGCCTGATCGCGATTGTCTTTTACGCCGGCGTAGCGCTTAGCAGCATGGCTGCCTGCGGGACGGCGGCGAAGACGGGGCAACCGACTTGGAACCGCAATGTCTGGCTCGGGCTGTCTGCACTCTTTGTGGTTCTGATCGTTCTGCGTGGGTTCGGCATCGAAGAGTGGGCCCGTGATGCCATGCGCGACATGCTCCGCAGTGAGGGCAATTATGAAGAGCGCCGCTCAGTTCAGGGTATCGTCGCGTCGGTAGTGATTGTCGCGGTCGCGTTGAGCGGCCTGGTTTGGCTCTATCACGCGACCCGCAAGTTACGGGGGCGACGCAATATCGTCACTATGGCTGCCTTAGTCAGCGGCGCAGGAATGGTCTTCTTGGTCCTTTTGCGGATGATCTCGCTGCACATGATCGATCGAGTGCTCTATGGCCCATTCAAGCTCAATTGGATTGCCGACCTGGGGACAAGCCTGATCGTGCTGGGGGGATCGCTGTATTATATGAAACTGGTAAGGGCACGGCCATAGCGCCCCTCTGGATCAGTGGGCCGACGCAATGATATCAGCGATTCGGCGGCTGGCTTTGCCGTCGCCATAGGGATTGTGAGCTTTGGCCATTGCTTCATAGGCGTCGGCATCGTCCAGCAGGCGTGTGGTTTCGCATAGAATGCGGTCGGTTCGAGCGCCGACGAGCTTAGCGGTTCCTGCACTCACACCTTCAGGGCGCTCTGTCGTGTCGCGCATTACCAAGACCGGCTTACCCAGGCTTGGGGCTTCCTCTTGGATCCCGCCCGAATCGGTCAGCACGATGTGGGATGCATCCATCATCGCGACGAAGTTGAAGTAGTCGAGCGGCTCGATCAACGCGATGTTTGAGTTGCCACCCAAGGCAGGGCGCATGACCTCGACCACTTTGGGATTGGGGTGCATTGGATAGATGATCGCGCAGTCCTCACGATCTGCCAGTTGCTTCAGCGCCGAAGCAATCTGATGCATTCCCTCGCCAAAATTCTCCCGACGATGCGCTGTCACGGCGATGATCTTCTTACCAAAAAAACGTTCCTTCAATGGCGCGATTTCAGGCGCCAAAGCAGGGTTCGCCGCGAGCCGCTCGCGCACGGTTAGAAGGGCATCGATGACGGTGTTTCCAGTGATGTGGATCGCGCTTTCGCTCACATTCTCGGCGCGCAGTGCAGTGGCTGCGTTGTCGGTTGGTGCAAAGTGCAAGTTTGCCACTGCACCGGTGACCTTGCGGTTTACCTCTTCTGGCCAGGGCGCGTAAATGTCGCCGCTTCGCAGGCCCGCTTCGACGTGGCCGACGGGAATGCGGCGGAAATAGCAGGCGAGCGTCGCCATCATCGTCGTTAGCGTATCGCCATGGACCAGCACGCGGTCAGGCTTCTCCGCGTCCAGCGCCTCTCCGAACCGCGTGATAATCCGCGCCGACAGCGCATCCAGGCTCTGTCCGTGCTGCATCAGGTCGAGATCAATGTCGGGAGTGATCCCAGCCAATTCCATGACCTGATCGAGCATTTCGCGGTGCTGAGCGGTCACCACTACGCGCGTATCGAACCCGCCATGTTCGCGCAGGGCGTTTACGACGGGGAACATCTTGATCGCTTCGGGGCGGGTCCCGAACGTCACCAGAATACGAGGACGCGCGCCGCGCTCGCTCATCGTTTGAGCATTCCGCGCGTGTCAAAGACCAGCTTGCCTTTAAGGTCGGCTGGCGTGAGGTGTTTGAACGCGGTGTGGTCAACAAGCACAACGACGACTTCGGCGGTTGCGAGCGCGTCGTCAAGGCTGGCGAGTTGTGCACCGGTGCCGGCAAAGCCTTCAGGCAGTTCGTCGGCAAAGGGCTCAACCACCATGATCCGCGATCCGCGTGTGCGCGCAAGGCTCAGGGCGATCTCGAGCGCCGGGCTTTCGCGGAAGTCGTCAATGTCAGGCTTAAAGGCAAGGCCAAGCAAGGCAACTTTGCCGCCCGGAACAGCGTCAAGCAGCGCGCGGATGCGACGTTCTGTGTAAGTCGCTTTGAAATCGTTCACTTCGCGTGCCGTCCGGATCAACCGTGCGGCTTTCGGCGAACTGGAGACAAGAAACCAAGGGTCGACCGCGATGCAATGGCCTCCGACACCGGGGCCCGGCTGGAGGATGTTGACCCGCGGGTGGCGATTCGCGAGTGCGATCACGTCCCAGACATCGACGCCTAGATCATCCGCAACCACGCTAAGCTCGTTGGCAAAGGCGATATTGACGTCGCGGTAGGAGTTTTCGGTCAGCTTCACCGTTTCTGCGACGCGCGCATTCGTGGTCAGGCAATCACCCTCGACGAAGCTGGAATAGAGGGCAGAGGCACGCTCTGCGCAGGCTGGTGTTACGCCGCCAATGACGCGGTCATTCTGAACCAGCTCGCGCACGATTTTGCCGGGCAGAACGCGCTCTGGGCAATAGGCGACGGCGATGTCACCTGCCTCTTGCGATCCGAAAACCGGGAGTTTCAGGTCTGGGCGCATTTCGGCGATGATCTGGGCAACGCGTTCAGTGGTGCCAACGGGCGAAGTGCTCTCGACGATCACGCAGGCGCCCGGCAGAATCTTCGGGGCAATTGCGCGGGCAGCGCTCTCTACATAGCTGATATCGGGCGTGTTTTCTTCCGTAAGCGGCGTCGGGACCGCAATCATGTAGAAGTGCGCGGCGGGAACTTCGGTCGAGGCAGTGAGACGCTCGGACTCGATTGCCTCTCGCACCAACCGGTCGAGATCGCGTTCCTCGATATGGACGCCGCCTGAATTGACAGTTTCGACTACCTTTTCAGAGACATCGATGCCGCAAACATTCCAGCCATAACTCGCCAGCACTGCCGCAGTGGGCAGGCCGATATAGCCCAGACCAATCACCGCAACCTGATGATCGGGGGCCGGCTGGACAGCCGCGCCAGGGCCAAAGGCCGTCGCTGTGTCAAAAGGGGCATTCATGCGCGCATAATCCTCGAGAATTCTCTCGACAGGTCATGGCGCAAAAGGGGTAAAGATCGCGTTAGGCTTAATACGATTTTCTGGCGGGTGCAGTTTACTCAGAAAACCTGTTTGTAAGCGGCCAGCAGCGGGTCGATCTGGTGCTGCCAGTTGAGCTCTTTCACCACGCGCTCGCGTCCAAACTTGCCCATTGCAGCGCGCCGCTCGGGATCATCCACGAGTTCGATGATCTTTGTGGCCATATCGATCGGGTCGTTGGGAGCAGCATAGAGCGAAGCCTCGCGCGCGGAAAATTTGCCTTCCGTCACGTCGAATTGCACCATGGCTTTCTCAAGGCTCATATATTCCATGATCTTGTTCATGGTGGACTTGTCGTTCATCGCATTCACGCGGTCGGGATTGACCCCGATATCCATGGTCGAGAGCACTTCAAACAGGTCTTGGTCAGGCGCGCGTCCGGTGAAGGTGATGAAGTCGGCAAGGCCTTTTTCGGCCGTCAGTGCCTTCAGATCTTCCAGCGCAGGTCCGCCCCCGACAAGGACGAACTGGATGTCCTCGCGGTGCGTCTTGCGCACGATGTGATCTACCGCATCGATCAGAAGGTCGATCCCTTCCTGCTCGCCCATCACGCCCACATAGCCGACCATATGATCGCGTCCGTTTTTCCAGCTCTCGACCGGCTCGACGCGCTTCAAACGGGACAGGTCTGGGCCTGAGCGCACAACGTGAACGCGGTTCGGGTCCATGCCTCCGCGCTCGACGGCAATGGCCTTGTAGCTTTCATTGGTAGCGATAGTGACGTCGGCCACCTTGAACGTGATCTTCTCGAACAGCACCATCAGCTGCCAGAAGAACCCGCGCTTGTTGAACTTGGCTTCATACAGCTCGGGATTGATGTCGTGATGATCGAAGATGTAGCGCACACCAAGCAGCTTGAACGGCAGCGCAACGAGGAAAATGAGATCAGGTGGATTGCAGCCCTGAATGACATCGATCCGGCGCTTCAAGTGGATCTTCCAGGCCAACCACGTCTCCCAGAAAAGCGCAGCTCCGTATTCCAGAAAAAAGCCCAACGCACCCTTTGCTTCCAGAGGCAACGGGTGGCGGTGGATCTCCACCCCTTCGATGACCTCAAAGCGGCTTTCGTGCCCTTTCCCCGTCGGGCAGATGATCGAGACATGCGCGCCTGCGGCTTTCAAGGTGCGCGCCTCCTGCCAAACCCGGCGGTCGAAGGGCAGAGGCAGGTTTTCGACCACGATCAGAACGTGCTTGTCTTTGAGCGGTTCACCCTCAATGACCTTGGGGATACCCTCTTCGGCGGAGCTGCTGATGTCGTTCATCGTGTCAGGCGATGCTGCTGACATCGACGATGTTTGCGCCGTCGATTGCAAGGCTGTCGATCAAACGATTGGTGGCAATCACCACCGCATATTCGCCACTTTCAGCCGCCTCTTTCGAGACCAGCAGATCGTCGATCTTTGGCAGCCACGCATAGGCATAGCCAAGGTTTTGTCCGACCAGATTCGCGGGTTCGATCTGTGGGTCATAGATATCGAGATCATATCCCGCCTCCAGCAGCTTGCGCGCCATATCAACCGCAGGACTTTCGCGCAGATCATCGGTCTCCAGCTTGAAAGCGAGACCAACGAGAAGCACTTTCGCACCCCGTTCCAACCCTTGTGTTGCATGGAGGAACTGGTGGTGCTTGTGAGCCTCGTTCGAACGGATGAGCGAGTCCACCAGATGCGTCGCAGAGCCAGTATCTGCGGCAATGTACTGCAGCGCGCGCACATCTTTGGGCAGGCACGATCCGCCAAACGCGCCGCCCGGACGCGTGTAGTAGGCGGAGATATTAAGCTTCGTATCGCTCTTGAAAATCTCGTGCACCGCCTTGGCTGAGATATCGAGGTTTTGGCACACCCGGCCCACCTCGTTGGCGAAGGCAACCTTCACGGCATGCCAGGAATTGTCGACGAATTTGGTGATTTCTGCTTCCCGCAGGCCGACTTCGAAGACCTGCGCTTCGATTCCTTCGTGCAGCGCGTGCATGTTGGCTGAGGGTTTCCCACCCAGCGTTCCGATCACGATTTTCGGCGGGTTGAAATAGTCGGCGATGGCAGACGCTTCGCGCAGGAATTCGGGGTTGTAGACAAGCTCGATCAAGTCGCTGGCTTTGTCGCCCAGAGCGTTTTCGATGATCGGCCAGATGATGTTCTCGCAAGTCCCCGGGCGCATGGTCGAGCGGTAGGCGAGGGTCAGCGGCTTCGCGCGATCGGGCTTTAGAGCGGCGGCGATGTCCTGCGTGACCTGGACGATGTAGCGCATGTCATGCGCTCCATCGACGCCGCTGGGGGTGCCAACGCAGACAATCGCAAGGTCGCCATCGTCAAGCTCATCAGTGAGCTTGGTCGTGGCGCTGATCCGGCCTTCGGCGTGAGCCTTAGCGATCAGCTCATCCAAACCGGGTTCGTAAACCGGAGCACGCGCTGCATTGAGCGCGTCGACTTTCGCATCGCTGACATCGATGCCGACGACCGTGTGACCCTCACTGGCGATGCATCCCGCTGCGGTCGAGCCGACATAGCCCAGGCCAAAAATGGCGATCTTCAATGGTCGGCTCCCAATTTAGCTACCGTAGTCAATAAGGGAGCGCGCCTAGCAAGGCCCCCCGCGTGGTGCAATGCACAATGCTGAACTGGCACAGGCGCTGTCTCAAGCTGGCTCTTGCAAGCCTGATACGCACGCCTACAACGCGGTCGGTGAGAAGGAGAAAGCCCCAATGACTGCACCCGCCGGTCCGCTTGTCGGTCTTAAGGTTATCGAATTTGCCGGGATTGGCCCGGGACCGCACGTTGCTATGCTGCTCGCGGATCTTGGCGCGGAGGTGGTGCGGATCGACCGTCCGGGAGGTGCCGTTTCAAACCCAGTGGTCGAACGCGCGCGCCACCGGCTGGAACTCGATCTGAAGAGCGAGGAAGGTAAGGCGCTATGTCGTCAAGCCTGCGCCAAAGCCGATGTGTTGATCGAAGGGTTAAGGCCCGGCGTAATGGAGCGGCTTGGATTGGGTCCTGATGAGCTGCTCGCCGATAATCCCGGACTGATCTATGCGCGGATGACGGGCTGGGGGCAGGATGGGCCTTTGGCGCACGCCGCTGGCCATGACATCAACTACATCGCGATTACCGGTGCGCTCGATGCCGTGGGACGTGCCGGTGAAACTGCCATCCCCCCGCAAAACCTTGTTGGCGATTTCGGGGGCGGGTCAATGTATTGCGCCTTCGGGATCATGGCCGCTTTGTATGAGCGTGAGCGGTCGGGCAAAGGCCAGGTTGTTGACGCGGCGATTGTCGACGGCGCGACAAGCCTGATGAGCTTCTTCTTCGGCGTTCGTCAAAATCCCTTTCTCACTACCGACCGTGGCAAGGGGATGCTGGGCGGCGCGGCGCATTTTTACCGCTGCTTTGAATGCGCAGATGGAAAAGAGGTCTCGATTGGCTCGATCGAACCGCAATTTTACGCGGAGTTGCTAGCGAAAGCGGGCGCCCCGGCAGAGCTCGCGCAGGGCCAGATGAACTCGCCCGACTGGGATTCGAACACGGAAAAGCTAGCGGCCTTGTTCAAGACCAAAACCCGCGAGGAGTGGACAGAGATCCTTGAAGGATCGGACGCGTGCTTTGGTCCTGTTCTTACTCTGGAGGAAGCGCGCGAGCATCCGCATATGAAAGCGCGCGGCGCCTATGTAGAGCATGACGGCATGTGGCACACCGCGCCCGCACCGCGTTTCAGTCGTACGCCGGGCGCGGTCCGTTCGAGTGACGATAGCGGCCAAAGCGTGATCGACAGCTGGCTGGCGGAGGGTTGAGTAATGGCGGGCAAGTTCTTTGACGAATGGCAGGTAGGCGAGCGCATCACCCACGACATCCGCCGCACCGTGACAGAGACCGACAATCTGTTGTTCTCGACCATGACTCACAATCCGCAGCCTTTGCACCTTGACATTGAGGCGGCCAAGGAAAGCGGGTTTGGGCAGATTCTCGTCAATTCCACCTTCACGTTCAGCTTGTTGGTCGGCCTATCGGTGGGTGACACGACGCTTGGCACATTGGTCGCCAATCTCGGCTTCAACCATGTCGTGACCCCCAAACCGGTCTTTATCGGCGATACTCTTCGCGCCGAGACCGAAGTCAAAGAGCTGCGCGAGAGCAAGTCACGCCCCGAAGCCGGGATCGTCACGTTTACGCACGAACTGTTCAACCAGCGCGATGAAGTCGTTTGCCGCTGCGAACGCTCCGCATTGCTCCAGCGTTCTGCTTGACGCGCACCCCTGCCGCATCACATACCGTTCGGTAGGAGAGAGGGAGGGGACCATGCGCGCGACGTGGATAAGACTGTCATTATTGGGCGCGAGCGCTCTGGCCCTTGCGTCGTGCGGCGGCGAGGCGGAGGTTGATCCTTCGCAGACCGGCACCGGCGAAGGCGCAATCGAACTCGCGGAGTTTCCCGACAGGCCCTATTGGGGCGACACCCACCTCCACACGGACAACTCAGTCGACGCGTTTGGCTTTGGCGTACGGCTTGGCCCTGAAGCAGCCTTACAGTTTGCGCGCGGGGACACGGTCACGGCCACCACGGGCAGCGAAGCACAGCTCGCGCGCCCGCTCGACTTTCTTGTGATCTCAGACCACTCCGATGCGCTCGGCGCGACAAGGCGGCTATATGATGCGCCGCGCTGGTATGTTTCGTGGGTGATCGGCGATGAAACTGTGCTTCGCTGGTACGACATGATGCATGAAAGCCCCGAGCAATCGCAGCTTGCAGTGGCAGAGATCATCACCCGTGCCGCGACGGGCATGGTGCCCGAAGCGCTCGCCGATCCTGAGCAACAGCGCGAAGCGACCGAGGAAATCTGGAACGCGCATCTCGACATGCTCGACCGGTATAATGAGCCGGGCACTTTCACCGCGCTCGCCGGATATGAGTGGACCGCAATGCCCGATGGCAACAATCTGCACCGGGTAGTGATGTTTCGCGATGGCCGCGACAAGACGGGGCAAGTGCTGCCTTTCCCGGGCCTCAACACCACGGCGCAGGGTCTGTGGAAGCATATGCAGAGCTACATGGACGACACTGGCGGTCAGGTGCTCGCAATACCACACAACCCGAACCTCTCTAACGGTTTGATGTTCGAGACGACCTTGCCCGATGGCTCGCCGATGACGGTCGAGTATGCCGAAATGCGAGCGAAGATGGAGCCTGTAGTAGAGGTCACGCAGATCAAGGGCGACAGCGAAACCCACCCTCTGCTTTCTCCCAATGACGAGCTCGCAGGATTTGGCGTTGCCGGTTGGGAGCTTGGTAATTTGCCCCTCACCGCCAAGACCGAGCCCGAGATGCTGCCCGGTTCCTATGCTCGCTCGGCGCTGCTGCGCGGTTTGAGCCTTGAAGCGCAGCTGGGCGTCAATCCTTATGCCTTTGGGATGATCGGATCGACTGACAGCCACACGGCTCTGGCGACGGGTGACGAAGACAATTTCTACGGCAAGCACACTGGCAACGAGCCGGCGAGCGAAGACCGCGCGATCACGGCGCAGAACCTTGGTACGCGGGTCGGCCGTTTCGGCTGGCACTATCTCGCTGGCGGCTATGCGGCGGCGTGGGCACGAGGCAACACGCGAGCCGAAATCTTCGACGCCTTTGCCCGGCGCGAGGTCTACGCAACCACTGGCCCGCGCATGACGGTGCGCGTCTTTGGCGGCTTCGACTTCGAAACCAGCGACTGGGAGGGTGACTGGGTCCGCGAAGGCTACACACGCGGCGTGCCAATGGGCGGAGAACTTTCTGACCAAGGCACTGCGCCAAGCTTCCTCATCAGTGCCTTGAAAGACCCTGAGGGCGCGAACCTAGACCGGGTGCAAGTTGTGAAGGGGTGGATCGACGCCTCGGGCACCACGCAAGAGCGCATCTATGATGTCGTATGGAGCGACGCCGACGAACGGCCCATGAGCGGTGGGCGCGTGCCCTTTGTTGGCGACACAGTGAACCGTGAGGATGCAACCTACACCAACACAATCGGTGCAGCGGAACTGCGCACTACGTGGCGCGATCCTGATTATGCCGAGGGTGAAAGCGCATTCTACTATGTTCGCGTGCTCGAAATCCCGACCCCGCGCTGGACCCTGTTCGACGCGGTGCGTTTTGGATTTGAGCTGTCCGAAGAGGCGATGGCCGATGCGGTCGCGCAAGAGCGTGCCTATACATCCCCAATCTGGTTGAAGCCTGCCTGATGAAACTGTTTTCTTGGGCCCGTGAACCTATGGTCCATTTCCTTGCACTGGGCGCGATAGTCTACATCGCGCTTACCTGGGGCGGAACGCCGGTTGATCCGGCCTCTCGCGTAATTGCTGTGAATGATGAACGCCAAGCAGAGCTTGCCTTGGCGTTTGAGCGTACAATGGGGCGTTCTCCCACGGATGCCGAGCTTGATGCTGCGATTGAGAAATATGTCCGCGACGAAGTCTTGTATCGGGAAGGCCTCCGCCTGGGTCTTGATGAAGGCGACGCGGTGGTGCGGCAGCGCATAATCTCGAAAATGGACATGTCTGCGGGCTTGGCCGCTGAGGCTGGTGATCCCGACGAAGCGACTTTGCGCGCTTTTTTCGAGGAGAACCGAGTCAGATACGCAGGCCCCGGCGCGGTGAGCTTCAACCAGCTCTTTTTTGCCACTCAGGAAGAGGCGGTGAACGCGCTGGCATCCGGCGCAGAGCAAGGCCAGCCAATCAGCCTGCCGGCCAGCGTCGACGGGATGGTGATGCGCGAAGTCACCAGCCGTTTCGGGGAACTCTTCTCGCGCACTCTTTCGCCGCTAGAGGCCAGTGAGGATTGGCAAGGCCCACTTCCCTCAGGCTTCGGCTGGCACCTTGTTCGCGTGCGTGAGCGCGAGCTGGGTGAGGCAGACTTCGATAGCCAGCGCGAGCGTGTCTTGAACGACTGGCGCAGCGCCGAGATCGAGGCGCGCAAAAAGCGCGCAAATGAAGCGCTTTTGAGTGCCTACCGGGTTGAGGTTGACCGGTGATCCGGCTTTTGGTCGCGGTGTTTTTTGCTCTGCTGGCAGTTCCAGCTACGGCTGACGAACTGCGTCCCTCGGTTATCGAGCTGCGTGAGGGCGAGGGCGGTGACTACTCGCTCGACTGGAAGCTGACCGTGTCGGCGAGCCGGGCGCCCACGAGCACCGGATTGAGCATGCCGCTGGCTGAACCAGTGATCCCTGACAATTGCACAATGCTGGGCGAGCCCACCCAACGCGCGAACGCTTTGACGCTGTTTGGGCGGGCGGAGCTTGATTGCAAAGGCTCGCTTGCGGGCGAGAATTTCGGCCTTACAGAGTTGATTGGCCGGTTCGATGCGATCGCACGGCTGATCCCATTGCAGGGCCCCACGCAAACTTTCCGCCTGACTGCCGAGGACCCGGTCGCCACAGTCCGCGCAGAGCCAAGCACGATCGACGTGCTGCGCGACTATTTCATCATCGGCGCAGAGCATATTCTCTTAGGCTGGGACCACCTCCTATTTGTGGTCGCGCTGGTCTTTCTTGTGCGCCAACCTTGGCCCGTGGTGAAGGCGGCAACGGCGTTCACCCTCGCGCACTCTATCACCTTGGTTGCAACCACACTTGGATATACCGGGCTGCCCAGCCGCCCCGTAGAGGCATTGATCGCCCTATCCATTGTCTTTCTCGCAGTCGAAGTTGTGGTTGTGTTGCGCGATCCAGAGCGCATGACCGTTACGCGTCGCTACCCTTGGGCGGTGGCATTTGCATTTGGCTTGTTCCATGGTTTCGGGTTTGCAGGCGCCTTGGCGGACATTGGACTGCCTCAAGGCGAGATCGCGACAGCCTTGCTTGCCTTTAACCTAGGTGTGGAGGCCGGGCAGTTGCTCGTCGTCGCTCTGGTGGTCGCGTTGATGGCTCTTCTGGCCAGGGCCGCGCCCAAGGCGGAAGGTCCTGCGCTCACACTAGCGACGTATGCGATCGGGACTATCGGCAGCTTCTGGCTGATTGAGCGGGTAATCGGTTAATCCGCCGCCGCTGCGATTTCTGCAAGCGCTTGCGGAGTGTCTCCGCCTAGTGATTGCCAGAGGACAATCCGAGCCCTTTCGGCCCGGCCTAGCGCCGCCGCCGCGCGCTCTCCGCTTGCATCGGCGGCGCGGCGCGCTTCGAGCACTTCGAGGAAACTGGCGAGCCCTGCACGGTAGCGGTCATTGGCAAGCCGAGCAGCACGGCCGAGCGTATCGCGCTCTTCCGCCGCCAGTCTGGCTTCCTCATCGGCCGCAGCGATCAACCCATAGGCGGCTTCCGCATCGCCAAGCGCTTGGAACACCGCACCGCGATAGGCTTCGAAGGCGATGCGCTTATTCGCAGCAGCACCGTCGATCTCCGCTTCAATTCTGCCGAAGTCTAGAAGCGGTGCAGCAATGCCTGCTGTCAGAGTTCGCACAGCTGAGTCGCTATCAAACAGGTCTTCTGGATCAAAGGCCAGAAGACCCAGCACTGCCGACAAGGTCAGCCGAGGGAAGCGCGAGCGAGCCGTTGCCGCGAGCTCCGCGTCGCTTGCTGCAAGTTCTGCCGCAGCGGCGAGAACGTCGGGTCGGTTGGCGAGCAAGTCGGACGGCAAAGCTGCAGGGGCAGGCAGCGGTTCAAGCGCCGGACCACCTTGGTCAAGCGCGGCCATCACCTGAGAGGCACTTTGGCCAGTCAGCGTGACAAGCCGCCCCACAATCCGCACGCGCTCGCTTTGCAATGCCGCAAGGCGAGAGCGAGAGGCACTTGCTGCCGCTTCGGCGCGTACACGGTCAAATCCGGGCGCAATCCCAGCTTCCTCACGTGTGCGGGCGAGCTCTGCAAGTTGGCTCGCAGCAGCAACATCGGCGCTGATGGACTTGGTCCGCGCCTCGAGCACGCGCCAATCGGTTACGCTGGTGGCGATCTCTCCCATCAGGGCGATGCGCACAGCAGCTGCTGAAGCGCTTGCCGCATCGATCCGGGCTAGTGCAGCGCGTTCTTGCGCCCGCAAGCGACCGAACAAATCTGCATCCCAGCTTGCACTCAGATTGGCGCCATAGGAGGTCTGCGTTGTATCGATGGACTGCGCGAAGGGGTTGTCCGCTCCGAACTGCGCGGGGTTGATCCGGGTCTGCGTAACGCTCGCATCAACGCCAACACTGGGCAGCCGCTCTGCCCCAGCGCGCCGCGCGCTCGCCCGTGCGGCATCGACCCTCGCAAGGGCCTCAGCAAGACTGGGGGCGTTTTCCAATGCAGCGCCTCCAAGCTCCAGGAAGGCCGCGTCATTGGTTGGCAACAACGCGTCGAGACCGGCTCTCGATGTCGCGTCGGGTATGTAAAGGAACTGAGCCGGCAGCTCAGGCGTCGGCGTGGCGATTTCTGGCGGCGGGCCTGCAACGCATGCCGCGAGTGACAGGCTAAGGGCGAGGGTCGCGAGGCGGGGGGAAGCGCGCGCATTGGATTACTCTCCTCCCTCATCACTGCTTTCACCCTCATTGTCATTGGCAGGGATGAAAGCGTCGATCTGCTGGCCAACGCGGAACGCATCGGAAGTGGCGTCTTGGGGCAGAGCGTAGATCAGCTGCAGCACCCGCACATCCACTCGCTCAGCGGCGCTGTTGGTAAGAGAGCGTTTGGGCACGACCTGTGGTTCGGCGCGGACAAAGGTGGCTTCGACCTGCAGTTCTGCCGCCCCTCGCGGAGAGATGATTGCAGGAGCCCCCAACTTCACTCGCACCGCTTCATTCTCGTCAATATCGACGCGGACATGGAGTGGGTTGGTTTCACCCATCTGAATAAAGGGAGCCGCGTTCCCGCCGCCTTGCGTGGCAACGAACTCACCCGGTCGGATGTTCACGGCAAGGATTTCGCCTGCAATCGGAGCGCGCACGGTCAAACGCTCGATCTCGGTGCGAGCGCTGGCGGCCTGGGCCTGCGCTGCATTTAAGCGCGCACGCGCCACGCCAAGCCGACTGTTGGCAGCGGCGGCCTCGCCTTCTGCCCGGATCACTTCAGAGCGGCTGACGGCTGCGGGATCAGTAAGTCCTTCATAAAGCGCCAATTGCTGGGCAGCGGTTGCCTGCGCATTGCGGGCCTCCGAGATGGCAGCGCGTGCCTCCTGAATGGCTGCGTTCGCCTCTGAAAGACGCGCCCTGGCAGCACGGTCATCGACTAGGAATAGCGGCTGTCCTTTCTCAACCCGGTCGCCGGGCGACACCCTAAGGTCGGTCACTAGGCCCGACAAAGCAGAGCCAATATCGATCACTTCGCTTGCAGGCTCGACAAGTCCGGCGCCAGCCACCCGGTCCGCATCGGCAAGCTGTCCGGTGGCCTTGGGAGGCTCCTTGTCAGGATCAGCGATCTCACGATTGGGCAGGTTCGCCCAAATGTAGATGGCCGCAACGATCAACGTGATCACAGCAATGATCGGCAGAATCTGGCGGGAGAAGCTCAGGTTTGAAGGCAGGATGGCCATGGCGCAGGTTTCCGTTGGAGGGAGGGGGTTTCTTAGTGGTCGTCCGGCATCTCAGTGCCGTCATGGGTTACCAACCCATCCTCAAGCACAAGGATGCGGTCAGCGAGGTCGAAAATGCGGTTGTCGTGGGTCACGATGATGCAGGCGCGGTCGGGGGCAACGGCCACTTCGCGCAGCAGATCCATCACACGTCGGCCCGAGCTTGCATCGAGAGCGGCGGTTGGCTCATCACACACCACGAGCCGCGGCTCATGCACCAGCGCGCGCGCAATCGCGACACGCTGTTGCTGGCCACCAGAGAGCTGGTTGGGCAACTTTTCTGCCTGATCGCCGATATTGAGCTTTTCGAGCAGCTCTTTGGCTTTCCGCCGTGCCTCTTCGACAGGAACGCCCTTGGCGATCAATGGCACGGCAGCGTTTGCAGCGGCATCGATCGAGGGGATCAGATTGTACTGCTGAAAGATGAAACCGATATTCTCGAGACGGAAATTGACGAGCTCGGTGTCCGAAAGCTTGTAGATGTCGGTGCCGAAGACTTTCACCTCGCCTTCGGTTGGCCAAAGGATCCCGCACATGATCGAGATCAGCGTCGTTTTGCCTGAGCCGCTTTCGCCCACAACGTAAGTCATCTCGCCCGACTTGATGTCGGTGTCGATGCCGTGGAGCACGCGGATGGTCGATTGGCCCGCTTTGAAATCGCGAATGATCCCGCGAGCGCAGATCGCGGCCTCCGGCGAGCATCCGCCTATTTGCGAGGTGTCCATCATTTGTCCGTCGGAAGTGTTCATCCTTCGCGCACCCCTTACCGGAAGACCGAAGCGGGTTCGGTGTTGAGGACGCTGCGAAGCGCAGTCCAACCGGTCAGCGCAAGAATCACGATCACAGCGACGAAGCTGACGAACGGTATCGCGAGCGGAATGTAGAAGCCCTTGAATTCTGGCACGCCGCTAAAGGCGTACATAAACAGCGCCGTGCCCACGACGCCCAGCGCATAGCCAACCGAGCCGACCAGTCCTGCCTGCACCGCGACCATGCGAATGATCTTGGCGTTGGTCACGCCAATCGCCTTGAGCGCGCCGAACTGCTTGATGTTGTCACGGATAAACAGGCTGAAGGTCAGGCCCACGATGGCGACACCGACCACAAAGCCCAGCACAACAGTGATACCGAAATTGGTCGGGATGCCGGTGTTCTCGATGATGAAATCCACGCCGGCCTGCGCGAATTCGTCGCGAGTCTCGGCTTTGAGGCCAGTTTGCTCTTCGATCCGCGCCGCGACGGTTACAGGGTCCTGACCTTCGCTCACGCCGGCAAGCACGAAGCTGAGGCGATTACGGGTCCCGGGGACGTAATTCAGCGCATTGGTGTATTTCGTATAGAGCGTCACTTGGCTGGTGAAGCTGGGGATCGAATCGGCAACGCCGCGAATGACGGCACGCTGATCGTTCAGCTCCAGCCTTTGGCCGATCGGCTCCGTTCCATCCTCAAACATATTCTCGACACCCAAGTCGTCGATAATGACCGTGTCAGGACGCGAGAGCGTGTTCTTTGACCCTTCAAGCATGTTGCGAGGCAGGCCGATCAGTGTCGCATCGTCGACGCCAATGATTGCGACACCCTCAAGATCGCCGGTGGAGGAACGGACCGAAGCATTGGCGCGCAGATGGGGAACGGCCCACTCGACGCCGCGGACCGAGCGGACTTCATCCAGCGCAGTCGCGGGCATCTCATATTTGACGTCGGTTGTACGGCTGACCGGGTCCATGACCCAGATCTCAGCCTCGGGCGCATTGTAGACGCCGCTCGCACCGCGTTCGATCAGGTTCACGAAGATCGTGAGCTGCTGGGTGATTAGCAGGGTCGAAAAGGCGATGCCGAACAAAAGCCCGTAGAACTTTTGCTTGTCGCCGGTGAGCATTCGGATCGCGATCCAGAGCATGGGGGAGCGGGCCTTTGGAAACGGGGTTTGGTACTGGGGCGCAAGGGGGGCTTGCGCCGTGGGGAGGAATCGACAATATTGAACGAGGCCGTTCAAATGAACGCGACCGTTCATTTTGTCAACCGCACAATCTCCCAAAGGTTCCAAAAAAGTGTCTGCTGCCACCGAAAAGAAGCGTCCCGGCCGCCCATCCGACAACGCCAAGCGTGATGCGATTGTTGCGGCGGCCAGCGACCGATTCTTCGATGAAGGCTTCGCGGCAACCTCAATCGAGCAGGTTGCAGCCGATGCGGGCGTCTCCAAGGTCACGATCTATAATCACTTTGGTGACAAGCGCGCGCTTTTCGCCGCCGCCGTGACGCGCGAATGCGAGAAGATGCGCGGCTATTTCAGTCTGGATGACATGCCGTCTGGCTCGATTCGTGAACGCCTCACCGGCATTGCTGAAGCGATGTATGCCTTCCTCTCCCGGCCCGAAATGATCCAGTTCGACCGTCGGATTGCCGCAGAGACTGAACATGAAGCCTCAATCGGGCAGGCTTTTCTCGAAGCCGGTCCCTGGCGTATGAAGGCGAGCTTCAGTGCCTATCTTGCCCACGCCAGCGCCTCGGGCGAGCTGTCCATTTCCGACCCCGAGCTTGCCGCTGAACAGTTCGTTTCGATGGTCAAAGGCATGGGTGATATGGAGCGCCGGTTTGGGGTAAATCCTACCAAAGAGGAAAGCGCGCGGCGGATCGCAGGAGCAGTGAATGTGTTCTTGGCGGCATACGGAACCGACTCTCGATAAGTCTGATCGAGAAATTACCCGACACGCATTTGCTTGCCATTCACCTGTGCGCACCTACATATTTGGCTTGAGAAAGGACTCGATTTGTCATGAACGATCAGAACGACCCGAACGAGCAGCCTCCCGAGGGCCAAAACCCATGGGTCAAACAACTGATGATCTGGGGCGGCATATTTATGGCGCTGCTGTTGGTTGTCTCGATGTTCAACGGCTCTGGCACTGCCACGGGCGCACAGATCGATTACTCCGAGTTCAAGGAACAGATCACCACCGGGTCGATCAAATCGGTCGAAATCGGCGAGGATCGGATTGTTGGGACGTACAGCAACGACAACACGTTCACGACCGTCCCGATTCCTGGCGACCGTGAGCTTCCGCAGCTCCTCGAAGAGAACAACGTAGAGTTTACCGGGATGGCGCGGGAAGAGCCTAATATGCTGCTCTACATCCTGATCCAGTCTCTGCCCTTCATCCTGATCCTCGGTATCGCCTTTTTCGCTCTGCGTCAGATGCAGAAGGGCGGCGGCGGTGGCGCGATGGGATTTGGCAAGTCCAAGGCAAAGATGCTGACCGAACGCTCTGGCCGAGTGACTTTCGAAGATGTCGCAGGCATCGATGAGGCCCGCGAAGAGTTGGAAGAGGTCGTCGAGTTCCTCAAGGACCCGCAACGCTTCTCCAAACTTGGCGGTCAGATCCCCAAGGGTGCGCTGCTGGTCGGTTCGCCGGGTACCGGTAAGACTCTTCTGGCCCGCGCTATCGCAGGCGAAGCTGGCGTCCCGTTCTTCACCATTTCGGGTTCGGATTTCGTCGAGATGTTCGTCGGCGTCGGCGCGAGCCGTGTGCGCGACATGTTCGAGCAAGCCAAGAAGAACGCGCCCTGCATTGTCTTCATTGATGAGATCGACGCAGTTGGCCGCTCGCGTGGCCATGGCCTTGGCAACTCGAATGATGAGCGTGAGCAGACACTTAACCAACTGCTTGTCGAGATGGATGGTTTTGAGGCCAACGAAGGCATCATCATTGTCGCGGCCACCAACCGTCCCGACGTGCTCGACCCCGCGCTGCTGCGTCCGGGCCGTTTCGACCGTCAAGTCGTGGTGCCGATCCCCGATATCGATGGACGCGAGAAAATCCTCGGTGTGCACATGAAGAAAGTGCCACTCGCGCCTGATGTGAACCCCCGCACGATTGCGCGCGGCACGCCGGGCTTCTCGGGTGCTGACCTCGCCAACCTTGTCAACGAAGCTGCTCTGCTGGCCGCGCGCCGCAATAAGCGTCTCGTCGCTATGCAAGAGTTCGAAGACGCCAAGGACAAGGTCATGATGGGCGCGGAACGTCGCTCCATGGTGATGACCGAGGATGAGAAGAAGATGACCGCCTATCACGAGGCAGGCCACGCGCTTGTTTCGCTGAATGAGCCGGCCTCTGACCCGATCCACAAGGCAACGATCATCCCTCGCGGCCGAGCGCTGGGCATGGTCATGCGCCTGCCAGAGCGGGACAGTTACTCTTATCACCGCGACAAAATGCACGCGAACCTGGCGGTCGCTATGGGCGGGCGTGTCGCAGAAGAAATCATCTTCGGTCACGACAAAGTGTCGAGCGGTGCGTCAGGTGACATCCAATATGCGACCGATCTGGCCCGAAACATGGTCACCAAATGGGGCATGTCGGACAAGCTTGGCCCGCTGATGTATGAAGAAAGCCAAGAAGGCTATCTTGGCATGGGGCAAAGCTCACGTACGATGCGCGGTGCCGATACCAACCGTCAGATCGATGCCGAGATCAAGGATTTGGTCGAAGGTGGCCTTAAGCGGGCGACCGACATTCTGACGGAGCAGGAGGACAAACTCCATCTGCTTGCTCAGGCGCTGCTCGAATATGAGACACTAACCGGTGATGAGATCGACGCTCTGATGAAGGACGGCAAGATCGACCGTCCGGATGAGCCACGCGGTCCAGCCAAGGTCGTGCCGAGCCACGGCAGCGCTATTCCCAAGGCGGGCAAACGCTTTGGCGGAAAGGGTGGTGAGGCTCCGCAGGGCGCCTGACTTGGCCTAAATTTCGAACATAAAAGGGCGCTCTGGCGAAAGGCCAGGGCGCCCTTTTTTATGCCTCCTCAGAATGCGCCCAACAGCAGCAGCGCCTGCAAGAACAGCATGATGACAAAGAGGATAAACACGAAGAGCGCAAAGAAGCGCCAGAGCGCAGAAAACCGGCTCAACTCGTATGTGTATTTGAGATGTTTGTAGACATGCAGCGGCGCGACGATTGAAAACAGCGCGAACGCCCAACCGCCACTGCTGTCCATCGGGCTTACCGCGATCAGCGACATCGTGATAAAGAGCAGCGACATGAAGCTGAGCGAATAGGTCACAAAGATCGCATGGTCATAGGCCTTGAACCGGCGCTTCCATGCGAAGATCAGCCACACAAACGGAATCGATAGTGGGATCAGCAACCAGCTGAATTTATAGCCATTGGCCTGCATCTTATAGACCATCAGACTGGGGTTTTCGTTCCATTTGTCGAGCAGCTTGTCGATGAACGAGACCCCTGTGCTCTCAATCGTTGTCGCGCCATCTTCGGTCTGGACGAAAGGTCCGGAGTTGAAAGCAGTTTGCTCAAATTGCTCGAACTCCGACAGTGCTTTTTCAGCGGAGCCAATTTCTTCGGCCAGTTGCTCATATTCGGCTGAGCCCTCTGGCAGGTTCGCCAGTTGCTCTCGCGAAATCGCGAGCTGGTCTTCACCGGCGTTTTGCAGAGAGCCAAGAACATCGGAGCTCCCGGAAGTCAGCCATTGGGTGAGGTTCTGGCCGCGTTCTTCGAGCAGGATAAGATCGGTCTCCAGCTTCGCGCGTTCCGTTTGCAACGTAGCGCGGCTTGCGTCGTCTAGGGTAGCCGTGGCCAATTGCTCATCGATCTGTGCGATCTGTGCATTCACCACCTCCTTTTCCGCCTCGACCATCTGTGTGACCTGCGCTCGGGCATCACCCTTGAGATCAGTCGGTGCGGTAAGTCCTACCATCTGGAACACGGCAAACATCGCAAAGATGCTGAACAGGAACATCGCCATCGGGCTGACAAACTTCGCGCGCTCACCCTCGATGTAGCGCCGGGTGAGCTTGCCTGGTTTGAACACCAGAAGTGGCAAGGTCAGCCAGAACTTGCCGTCCAGATGCAAAACGCCGTGGATCAGGTCATGGAGGATTGCGCTGAGCGAACGGTGGACGTGGGATTTCTGACCGCAAGACTGGCAATAGGCACCGCCTTTAAGGTCGGCTCCGCAATTTAGGCAGGTGCCGTCGGCTCCGGTGGGTTTGCCGTCTCCGGCGTGGTCGGGCTCCACCGCGCGCCCGACAAGCGATCCTTCGACGGCTGCACCAATTCCTTCGGCAATGTCACTCATCGCGGTCCTGCCCCTGTCTTGTAGGCGGGCAAGTATAGGCAGCCAGAAGGGCGCTGCAATCGCTAACGCCCCGCGGTGCTCTAGCCCTTGGCGAGCTTGCGCTCGATCGCGGTCCAAAGCTGGGCAAAGGCGCGTGCGGCGGGAGAACGCGGGGCAAAGGCGCCGACCGGCTTTTGCTCAACCGCGCATTGTTCAATCGCGCTCGCCAGAGGAACCACTGGCCATCGCGGATTGGCTTCCCGCGCTTGCTTGTGCAGCGAACGGCGCATGTCCACCATGGAAAGGACGGGCAGGATCGGAGGGTGGCTCTTACCGCTGCCGCGCACTTCGGCGACCACTTGCTCGAAAGCCCGGGTCGAAAGTGGGGAGGGGGGTAGAGGCACGATCACCACATCGGCGGCCCGCATGACCTGCGCGCTCACCTCGTTCAAAACCGGAGGACAATCAAAGATGATCCGGTCGAAGTCTTTCGACAGCGTATCGACCAGCTTGGCGAGCCGCTTTTTCTTCCCAATCCGCGCGAATTGTCGGTCCAGCGTACGGATGCTTTCGTCAGCTGGCAGCAGTTTGAGGTTGGAATATTCTGTCTTGCGGATCAGTTTGGTCGGCGAGCGATCCTGGTCGAAGACGCTTTCTGCCGTGCGCTTTTTCTTCGGGTCCACGTCCAGCAAGAAGCCTGATCCATTCGCCGCGTCCAAGTCCCACAGCAAGGTTTCTCGGCGCGAGATCGTCGCAGAGCACCAGGCAAGGTTTACCGCGAAGGTTGTCTTACCAACCCCGCCCTTGACGCTGTAAACTGCAATCGACGCCATGTGCTGTCCTTGCGCTGTGAATGCTCTGGGATTCTACCGCGCCTTTATGACACGGGCCAGAACGAAAAAGGCCGCCAATCTGGCGGCCTTTTCATTTCGGGACATGTCGCCCCTGACATTGCATGTGCACTTAGCCGTCGTAATCGGCGCCAATCGACGTCGAACGGGTGGGGGCGCTAGCGGTGATCCGCAGAGCTTCAGCCGATTGGCTGAGCGAACCGATTTCATCCGCATCGTCTTCGTCGTCCGGCAGAATCTTCTGAAGACCGGTGACGAGCGACTCTTTCAGCTCTTTGGGCTTGATGGTCTGCTCAGCGATCTCACGCAGGGCGACGACCGGATTTTTGTCGCGGTCCCTATCAAGCGTCAGCTCGCTACCGCCGGAAATCTCGCGAGCGCGCTGCGCAGCAAGCAGAACGAGATCGAAGCGGTTTGGAACCTTGTCGACGCAATCTTCAACGGTAACGCGTGCCATCGTTTGAGGCCTTTTTCAGTCTGAATTTCTGGAAGTTCGTCGAGCTAGGCGGGCGCTTGCGAAAAGTCAATGATTCTCCTCGGGGGGACCGAGGCCTACTCAATCCCCCAATCCGAATAATCCTTCATATTGGGCGAGGTAAACTTGGTGAATTCGCTCTGGAAGTGCAGCGGCACCATACCGGTAGAACCGTGGCGTTGTTTGGCGACATTGAGCGAAGCCCGGCCGCGCACTTCGTCAAACTTTTGCGACCATTCGGCGTGGAAGGCTTCGGCTTCGGGGGTGGCAAACGTCCCATCAGGCCGGCGTCCTTCTGGCTCGGTTGAAGCGAGGTAATAATCCTCGCGATAGACGAACCAGACCATGTCGGCATCCTGCTCGATCGAGCCTGATTCCCTGAGGTCCGATAGCATTGGTCGCTTGTCTTCGCGTTGCTCAACTGCACGGCTCAGCTGAGAGAGCGCGATGACCGGAACGCTCAGTTCCTTGGCCAGCGTCTTGAGGCCACGGCTAATTTCGGAGATTTCGTTGACGCGGTTGTCATTGGCGCGGCCCGAACCTTGGAGCAGCTGCAAATAGTCGACCACGATCAAGCCGATGTCATGCCGACGCTTCAACCGCCGCGCGCGGGTGCGCAGGGCCGCAATGGTGAGCGCGGGGGTGTCATCGATGTAGAGCGGCAGTTCGGCCAGACGCTGGCTGGCATAGCTCAGCTGCTGAAACTCATCCCGGTCCATCTTACCGCTGCGAAGCGATTCAGAACTGATTTCGGCCTGTTCGGCGAGGATACGCGTGGCGAGCTGGTCGGCGCTCATCTCCAGACTGAAAAACGCCGCAGGCGCGCCATAGTTGAAGTCGCCCCCATCTCGCTGCCATTGCAAGTGAGCCTCCGCACAGTTGAAAGCGATGTTGGTCGCCAGCGCTGTTTTACCCATGCCGGGACGCCCCGCGAGGATGATAAGGTCACTTTCGTGCAGGCCTGACGTCTTGCGATCGATCGAGTCGAGGCCTGTCGTCTTGCCCGACAATCCTCCGCCGGAATTCATCGCCGCTTCGACCATCTTGATCGCGGTCAGCGATGCCTCACGGAAGGTCGAGGCTTCCTTGCCGGTCGCAGCTCCTTCGGCCACGCGGTAGAGATCGGCTTCCGCTGCTGCGATGCGGTCAACCGGGCTGGTTTCCTCCGATGTGTCGAGCGCGCCTTCGACGAGGCCGCGACCCACGCTTACCAATTCCCGCAAGAGTGCCAGATCATAGATTTGCTGCGCGAGTTCACGCGGGGCGAGCAGGCCAGCGCCATTGGCAGTCAGTTGAGCCAGATATTTCGGGCCGCCGAGCTCCTTCAACGCTTCGTCCGCCTCAAAATGAGGGCGCAAGGTCACAGGCGAAGCGGTTGCATTGCGTTCAAGCAGAGCAAGAATCCGCTCGTAAATCCGCTCATGCAGGGGCTCGAAGAAGTGTTCAGGACGGATCGGGGTCTGCAATTCCTCGACCACGCGATTGTCGATCAGCACAGCGCCGAGAAATGCCGCCTCCGCTTCAAGGTTGGAAGGGAGTTTGCGCGCGCTATCTGTCTCTGATTCGACCAGAGAGAGTGGAGTGGGATTTGCCATGGCGCTCTGATGCGCGCATCACGGGCTTCGGGCAACCGCTACAAGGGACGAAATTTTGTGGCCGCCCTGTGGATTGCGGGGATTGCTTGAGGACGATCACTCGAAGTGCTTGAAGTGTGGCATGTGCATCTGCGAAGGCAGGCGCGATGACAATGTCACCATCCGATTCCGCGGGCGCTTCTTCAACGCATCGCATTGCCCATATCGAGCTCGATGAAGAGACGATTTTGTGGCGCAATGCTGATGTCGAGCAGGAACGCAGGGTCGCGATCTATGATCTGATCGAAGAGAACACCTTCAAGCCTGTCCGCAGCGCGGAGCGCGGAGCGAAGGGCCCCTACCGCCTAAATCTTGCTGTGCGCGACGGTCGGCTGGCCATGGACATTGCCGACAACGACAGCGAGCCGTTGGAGACCTTGCTTATTGGGTTGGCCCGGTTCCGTCGCCCAATCCGCGAGTATTTCGCTATCTGCGACAGCTACTACCAAGCCATCCGCAAGGCGACGCCTGCAGAAATCGAGACAATCGACATGGCCCGCCGCGGCATTCACAACGGCGCTGCCGAGCTTTTAGTGGAGCGGCTGGAGGGCAAAGTTGAAACCGATTTTGCCACTGCACGGCGCTTGTTCACGCTGATCTGCGTGCTCCATATCAAGGGCTGAGGAGACGATGGCTCGCAAGTCTTCTCGCAAGCGCAAGTCCAACGGGGGCTTAGCCCGCTGGCTGTTTCGCATTGTCGCTTTGGTCGTTTTAATCGCCGCCGGGTTCGCCGCTTGGCTCTGGTGGGACATGCGCAGTTGGCGCCCGAATGCAGATGATTATCCGGAGCAAGGCGCAGCGATTGCGAGCGGCGCGACAGGCACGCGCTTCGAGACCTTGCGCGCTATCGGCGCTGATTTCGTTTATCTCGAGCTGGCAGGCGCGGGCACTGCACCCGATCCCGGTTTCGCTGCCCGATTGGCGGCGGCACAGGAAGTCAAGCTAAGCGTTGGCGTGATCCAGCCCTTCGACCCGTGCCTTCGCGCTGATGAGCAATCCGCGCGTTTCACCCGCATGGTGCCGCGCAATGCGGAGCTTTTGCCCCCGGCGTTGGCGCTCACCCGGACCGGTACGGATTGCCAGCCAGCGGTCAGCGACGCGGCGGTTGAAAGTGAGCTGATGACCCTCATCAACCAGATCGAGATGCATGCAGGCAAACCGGTTGTGCTGAAACTCAGCCGTGATTTCGAAGCGCGGCATGGCACTGCAAGGACGGTCGCGCGCGATCTGTGGTTGGTACGCGACCGCGCAAGGCCAGACTATGCAGGGCGACCCTGGCTGCTATGGAGCGCCAACAGTCAGCTGGTGAGCGAAGCCAGTGAGGAGGGGATTGAATGGGTGGTGATCCAGAGGTGAAACCGGACCTGTCCGAAACCGAAGCTCAACTGATCGCGGCTGCGCGCCACGCGGCTGAGGAAGCCTATGCGCCCTATTCGGACTATCAGGTTGGTTCAGCGCTGCTGTTTGATGATGGCGAGGTCGTCACCGGGTGCAATGTTGAGAATGCGAGTTACGGATTGGCGCTTTGCGCAGAATTGGTTGCCGTCGCGCGTGCCTTTGGCGAAGGACGGCGTGGAGGTCTCAAGTTGGTCGCGGTTGTGGGCCCTCTCGACAAAGGCGACGGTGCTCCAATTACACCATGTGGACGCTGCCGACAGGTCCTGAACGAGATGGCACAACTGGGAGGCACGGACCCCGTCGTGTTGTGCGTCGGGAAAGACGAAGTTCGCCGCGTTTCGCTGTCGGAATTGCTTCCCTATGCGTTTGGGCCTGCGCATCTTGAGTAGGTGGCTCCTTGCTTTTGCGCTTTTGTTTTTCAGCGCTCCGCTGGCTGCGGAAACGGCAGAAGAAACGCCTGTTCCCACATCGTTGGAAGAGCAGCTGGATTTGTGGCTTGAGTGGTTTCCCGGCCGCTATGACAGCTTTGCGCAAACCGATATGCAGATGCGTGCGGGCCTGCCCGAAGATGAGCGGAATTATCGCCGTCATTCGGTCTTTCGCCGCGTCGACCTTCCAGCCTTTGAAGGGATCACTTTCTATGCCGAGCAGCGCCGCTGGCTGGAAGGCACCGGGTTCGAAGGCGAGATTTATCGCCAGCGGATTTACTCGATCTCTCTCGATGACAAGCGGCAGGCCATTCGCTTGCGGGTTCATGTCCCGAAGCACGATGGGGCCTCAGCCTGGAGCCCGAGCGGCACCACCGTCTTGCAAGGCTGCGACCTGTTTTGGCGGTTTGAGGGCGATCATTTCATCGGTCGGCTGGATGCCGGCGCGTGCCGGTTTGACTTACCCGCCTATGGTCAGGAAATCCAGCTTGAGGAATATCTCCTGCTGTCCAAATCTGAGATGCACTTTGCCGATCGCGGTCTATCGATGGCGGGCGACTATCTGTTCGGCATGCGCGGAGAAACGCCCACGATTGCCGCGCGCGCGAGGGGTTTTGTCTGCGACGTCGAGGATAGCGCGCGGCTCGGCAATCGTGTCGGTGTGGTGACGCATGACCAAGGTGGTCTTGTGCTGCTTGATATCCCACGCGGCGACGGGACGGCTCCGATGCGAATGCGGCTTGCGGTAATCGGCGAGGCATTGCGGCTCGACTTTCTGGCTGCCGGTGAGGCGGGTGAACCATTGGCCCGGGCCTCAGCACCTATTGGCGCGAAGCAAATCGGATTGGAGCTGGGCGGGATTGCAGTCCGGTGCCGCCACGACCCGGACGCGCTCTTCTCGCTCTAATTGCCGAGCGCTAGTTACCCAGTAGGCCGCCGATTGGATCGTCGCGGAAGTCCCGCTCTTCCGCGCCGATATAGGCGAAGATTCCGTCCAATCCCTGGTCGGTCACAGTGCGATTGATCTTGGCTCGGTCGAGCCCAGCACGCCGGATGAAGCTGTGATCTTCTGCAAGACCATCGAAGGTCGAGTAGACGCCAGCTGCCTCTAGCGCATCGTCGATCAGGGGCTCTAATCTCTCATGCAGGCGATCATTGGCAGAACTGCGCAGATATTGCGTGCCGCCATCCTTCTCGCGGATGATGCCGGGCGCGTCGCTGAAAGAGAGGTCGTCGATTGCATCGCGAAATATCGGTTTGGCTTCACCTGCCGCAACGCCTGCCGCATCGTTGATCTTGCGCGTGACGCCGTCGAGCAAACCAAGATCGCTCCCCGCATTGAGTATCCGGCCAAACAGCCCACCGCTTCGTCCGACAATCGGAAGTCCGATGCGGATGTCTTCGTCATCGTAATAGGCCCCGGGTTCGGCCAGTTTGTCGAGCGCATTGTCGCTCGCCCGGCCGAGGATCGAGGAGAGGTTGAGCCCGCTATCGCCAGGCGCAGCCCGGCGCAAAATGTCGCCAAGGTTCTGCGCATGCAGAGTTCCGGGCAATACGATGAGCGCTCCGGTTCCAGCGATGCCCGCCATCACAGCGCGGCGGTTGATACGATTTGTCATTGGCCCTCTCCCGTTAACTCTACAGAAGAGTGTAGCATGAAAATCAGTGTTTGTGGGCCTTTAGCCCTCGCGTGTCTCAAGCCACTCGGCCAAAGCGGCCAGACAGTCGCGAGCAAGCAGCTTGCAGCGTTCGGGTGACCAGCCTTGCTCTGGCTCGGGAAAGTCAGCGAGATCCTTGTACGGCATCTCCAGCGTCATCGCGCAGGCGCCATATCGCTCGGCCACTTGGTTGGTGCTGATGCCCAGATTGGCGCGGCCTTGGGGAGTCTTGGGATAGCCAAGCTTGGTCTGGAAATCGGGCGTGCGGCGGTCGAGGATCGCTTGGTAGCGATAGTATTCATCGCCCAGCGCATCGCTCCAGCTGGGAATGCCTTCAAATCCAGCAAGGAAGACCGCCGGTATGGCCTCGTCGCCGTGTACGTCGATTGCAAAGTCGACCCCGGTTTCGTCCATGCGGTTGCGGATGGCGAGAACCTCGGGCGACTTGTCGGCGCTTGGCTCGGCCCATTCGCGGTTCAAGTTGGTGCCCACTGCATTGGTGCGCAGGTGCCCCCGGCGCGATCCGTCAGGATTGCAATTGGGCACGACATAGATGCGGCAGTCACGGCGCAGTGCGCGCGCCACTGGATCGGTTGGATCGGTGAGGCATTCAAGGGCTCCTTCGATCCACCATTCCGCCTGCGTCTCGCCCGGGTGCTGGCGGGCGTAGAGCCACACTGCGGTTTCGCCTTCGCCCATCTCCAGCATGTCGAGCGGCTGCCCGTCGAGCGTCTCTCCCAAACGCACCAGATCGACGCCATCGCAGGATGCCGCCTCTGCGACGAGGTCGTGATGCCGCTCCATCGAATAAGGCGCAAAATAAGCAAACCAGACGCTAGCCGATGAAGGCGTGTAGCGAATGGTCAGGGTGCCATTCTCTTGATCCTTGTCGAAGCTGGAGGCGGTACGCGCCCAATATTCGCGATCTTCCGAGACGCAGGCATCATATCCGGGCCAGCCGCCGGGATAGGCGCTGTCATTCAAGCCTGTGATCTTAAGCTCGACCTCTTCGCCAGCCGCTCCGGTCACGCGAAAGTGGAACCACTGCGCGAACTCGCTCATGTGATCTTTGGGAATAGCGAGCCGAGCGCGCGTGCCTTCAATCGACAGGACTTCGATATTGCCGCTGTCGAAGCCAGCGTCGATGGCGATGTTGGTCATGTAAGTCCCTTGGAGAGGTAAGAAGGCCTAGAGTTCGTCAACATCTATGCTGACGGTCTCGCCATTGCCACCGGGAAAGTCCTGAAACAAGGCTCCAGCCAAAGCGCGGGCGCTGGCTTCGACGTCAGCGTAGGGTGATTTCATGGAGACAGGCTGCTGCGCGCGCCCCTCCCAAAGGCTTGCGCCATCTTCGCCCGAAATGCGCACGGATAGCTCGCTCAGCACATTGGGGCCGCGCTCGCCTCCGCCCAGATTGATGCCGACGCCAAGCCCAACGCCGCTACCAAAGCCACCGGTTCCACCGCCGACGCCAACGCTAACCGGACCGCGTGAACTGGCTGCGGCCAGTGGATTGCGGCTGGTGCGGATAGTGGCGACCTGAATGCCAGGGCCTTCCTGATCCACGATCGTGTAGCCAACTGCGCTCAGCTCTTCTTCGAGGGCCAGAGTGAAGGCGGCTTTTGCATTCTGATTGGACAGCTCTTCGGGGAAATAGAGCACGATTGGCCCCTGACCGAGGGCTTGGGTGGTCTCGCTTCCGACGAAACGCGTGACCTCCACAGGGCCTGTGTATGTGCCGACGCAAGCTGGCAGAGAAAGTGCAGTGAGAGCGACTAGTGCCCCGCGGGCGAGATTGGATCTGAGTGCGAGCATTGGGAATATCCTTTTCTGACCCGTTTATACGCTCGGATCGAGCCTGTGCAAAAGGGCGATGCGCGCAGTCACATTTTCACGCTTTTGCCATCCATTCCTGTTATGCGCCGCTCCCATGACTGAGACCTTAAAGCCTTCTGTTCTGGTGACCGGCGGGGCCGGCTATATCGGCAGCCATGCTGTCCTCGCGCTGAAAGATGCCGGTTGGCCGGTGGCGGTGATCGACAATTTGTCGACCGGCTTTCGCTTTGCTGTGCCCGATGACGTGCCGTTCTACGAAGGCGATATCGAGGATGCTCAATTGCTCTCGCGCATTTTTGCCGAGCAAGATACAGGCGCGATCATGCACTTTGCAGGCTCAATCATCGTGCCTGAGAGCGTTGAGAACCCGCTCAAATACTATCACAACAACACGGTCAAAAGCCGCGCAGTCATTGCGGCGGCGGTTGAGGCGGGCGTGCCGCACTTTATTTTCTCGTCGACGGCGGCGACCTATGGCGTGCCGGAGGTCGGAGCGGTGAGCGAGGATACGCCTCAGAATCCGATCAATCCCTATGGCGCTTCCAAGTTGATGACCGAGCAGATGCTGGGAGACACGGCGGCAGCGCATGACTTCAACTTCTGTGCGCTGCGCTATTTCAATGTCGCTGGCGCTGACCCGCAGGCGCGCACAGGGCAATCGACGGCGGGTGCGACGCATCTGATCAAAGTCGCGGTTGAGGCGGCCCTCGGCGCGCGCGATGGCGTCAGCGTCTATGGCACCGATTTCGACACTCCGGATGGCACCGGCGTGCGCGACTATATTCATGTCAGTGATCTGGCCGCGGCGCATGTGCTCGCGCTGGAGGCTCTGATCGAACAGCCCGAACGCTCCCTGACGATGAATTGCGGTTATGGGCGCGGGTTTTCGGTGCTCGAAGTGCTCGATGCTGTCGACCGCGTCACCAACCGAACCATTGAACGGCGGATGGAGGGGCGGCGTGCAGGCGACCCCGCTTCGCTGATCTCCAACCCGGCATTGCTGCGCGCGACCTTGCCGTGGGAGCCGAAACACGCCGATCTCGATACGATCATCGCCCATGCGCTCGCTTGGGAGCGGAAACTGGCGGATTTGCGCACAAATGCTTGACCAGAATCGGTAACGCGGTTAAGCGCGCCTTCGAAATCGAAGTGCGCCGGGCAAGCCGCTTGGCGCCTTTTTGTTTGAGAGATTAACGATGAAAATCCGCAACAGCCTCAAGTCGCTGAAAAACCGCCACCGCGATTGCCGCGTGATTCGCCGCCGTGGTCGCACCTATGTGATCAACAAGACCAACCGTCGCTTTAAAGCTCGTCAGGGCTAAATCGACGTCTTGGCCGGTTGCCCTTTGATAGGGCGATCAGCAGCAAAGCAAGCGGCCCGCCTCCAAACCGGAGAGCGGGCCGCAGCTGTTTGAGGAGCTATCTTTCGTGACAAAAGCGCCAGCCAAAGCTGTAGTCTTCGATGTTGGGCGCGTTCTGTTCCATTGGCAATTGCGCGCTCTGTTCGAGAAACTGATCGATGATGCGCAGGAGCTTGACTGGTTTCTGGCAAATGTCGTGACAGAGGAATGGCACTTTCAGCACGATCGCGGCCGACCTCTTGCCGAAATGGTGCCAGAGCGCATCGCCGAGTTCCCGGACTACGCAGTCCATATCCGCGCCTATGCAGACCGGTTCAACGAGACAGTGCCCGGTCCGGTGGTGGGCACGCATGGCATTCTCCGCCGCCTCCACGCGAACGGCGTGCCGCTCTATTGCCTTACCAATTTTGGGCATGAGTTTTGGGAAGGGTTCCGTCCGACCGAGCCAGTCTTCGATCTATTTGACGATATCATCGTCTCAGGCACTGAGAAGGTCGCCAAGCCAGAGGCGCGCATCTACGAAATCGTTGAGGAACGCTCAGGCCGCAAAGGAGGTGATCTCTTCTTCACCGATGACAATGCCGCCAATATTGCGGCCGCCAAGGCGCGCGGTTGGGACGCGCATTTATTCACCGATGCGGTGGCGCTTGAGATGCAGCTGAGGGCGTCCGGGTTTCTGTAGGGCGCGATCCAGCGCTCCCACCAAAAACCCCCGGTGCGCTTCTGGGGATGCGCGACCGGGGGTGAGTGTGCCCGAGTGGAGAACGGGCCGTTTGCCTGAAAGCTGCGAGGTGAGGGGAAGCAACACTCAGGCTGGTATGAGGGATTTAGTTGCCGTTGCAACGCGCCAGCTTGTCATCAGCCAGAGCTTCGCCATTGGCGGTGAAGGATGTGATCTCACCCATTTCGCGGGAAAGGCCACGGCAGACGCGCGAAGGACGCGAAGTGCCTTTGTTGGCAACGCAAGTGGTGCCCTTGCAGGCCCATGCAACGCCGCCTGCCACCGCGCGATTCTCATCAGTCGGGGCTGCGAGGGTCGCGGTGTAGTATGGGCCACTCGATGCAGCGACGGGGGTTGAGGTGGCAACGCCGAAAGTCAGGCCGGTATAGGCCAGAGCGAGGGCGAGAACGGTGAAGCGACCGGTGTTGGATATCGCGTTGGGGAGGAAAGTCTTCATCGTCGGGGTCCTTTCAAATTTTATGTCAGAGTTGGGAACTCGTTCGTGTTGGTTTCGTAGTCATTTGTGCAGTGCAACGTTTCAAAACAAAACCAGTTGCGAATCACTACCTATGTGATTAGGTTTTCAGTTGCAACTAAAAACTGAAATTATTTTGATCGGTTCCCGACCATTCACAAAAAGGGGCTAGATCAGGACGATTGCAAGGCGGCTCCGCCCCGGAATTCCGCGCAATTTTGAGTTTGGCGGCAAACCCGCTAAATAGGTTGCAGGAGAAGGACTGATATGGGCGACATAAGAGAACCGCTGCGCGAGTTGATTGAATGCGGCTTGCCACAAGCGCTTGAAGTGATGGGCGAACGCTGGTCGTTCATGATCCTGAGGGCCAGCTTTAATGGCCTCAAACACTTCGAGGAATTCTTGAGTGAACTGGGTATCGCCCGGAACATTCTCTCCAACCGCCTTGCCAAACTGGTCGACCACGGAATTCTGAAGCGCGAACCGTGCGCAGATGACCGCCGCAAGATCGAATATCGGCTGACGGCAAAGGGCTTTGACTTGCTTCCCGCCATGCTCGCCTTGCGGCAATGGGGCCAGAAGTACGGAGCAGAGCAGGTTGAAAACCCTGTTCTCGTCGATGAACGGGACCGGCTTCCGATTGGCCCAGTTTCGATCCTCGCCCACGATGGCCGCGTGCTGACTCACGAAGACTTGTGGATGGTCCGCCCGGAGGACTTGGGTAAACGCACCGATGGCACGATAGCTGAACCCGGTGTCGCCACCGTGCGCGGCGACATCGTCGATATCGAAGCAGCCAGAAAAGCCGCTGCGAGTTAGCCCAACTGCGACAGGGAAGTCCCTGGCCTGTCATTATAGAGCCTCTTCATATGACTCTCGCTTCGGACGAGCCATCTGCTGACGTCCATCCTGAAAGCGAGACGCTGACCGATCTGTTGCGCCGGACATGGGGCTTCACCGGCTTTCGCGGCACGCAAGAGGCTGTGATCAATCGGATCATGGCGGGTGAGCATACGCTTGCGCTGATGCCAACGGGCGCGGGCAAGTCGTTGTGCTATCAGCTCCCTGCCATTGCGAGGCCTGGCACGGCCATCGTGATTTCTCCGCTTATCGCATTGATGCATGACCAGATCCGTTCGGCGCGCGCCGTCGGCTTGCGGGCCGCGTCGATGACGTCCGCTGACAATGATTTGGCAGAGACAGCCGACGCGATGCGACGCGGCGAGTTGGACCTTCTTTATGTCGCGCCAGAGCGTGCCACCATGTCGGGCTTCCAAGCCCTCTTGGATGAGGCGCACATTTCGCTTTTTGCCATCGACGAGGCGCATTGTGTGTCCGAATGGGGCCATGACTTTCGCACCGACTATCGTGGTCTCACCCCCATGCTCGACCGCTTTGCTGATGTGCCGAGGCTGGCGCTGACGGCAACGGCGGATGAGGTAACGCGCAAAGATGTGCTCAAACAGCTGGGCATTCCGGATGAGGGGCTGGTCCTTGCAGGCTTCGACCGCCCCAACATCCGCTATACGATCCGACCAAGAGCGGGCGGCCCCAAACAGATTGGCGAGTATATCGCGCGGACGCCCGGTGCAGGCATCATCTACGCCAGCAGCCGCAAGGGGTGCGAGGACCTTGCCGCCAAGCTGGTTGATACAGGTCGTCCTATGGGCGTCTACCACGCTGGCCTTCCGCCCGAAGAACGCGCCCGTGTCCAAGCCGAATTTGTCCAGTCAGAGGATATGGTGATGGTCGCCACCATCGCCTTTGGCATGGGCATCGACAAGCCAGACGTGCGCTTTGTCATCCACGCCGGCCTGCCCAAGTCGATTGAGGCTTACTACCAGGAAACCGGGCGCGCGGGCCGCGATGGTGATCCGGCCGAGGCGTTAATGCTTTGGTCGGCGAGTGATTTTGCCCGTGCGAGGCAATGGCTTGCTGATGTCGAAGAATCGCGCCTGGGTGCAGAGCGCGCGCGCCTCAACGCGCTGGCTGCCCTGGTCGAGGCAACAAGCTGCCGCCGCAACATCCTGCTGCGCCACTTTGGCGAAAATCCAACTGAACCTTGCGGCAATTGCGACGTCTGCCTTGAGCCTCCAGAGGTCATCGACGCGACGACAATCGCGCAGAAGCTCCTTTCCGCGGTCTACCGCACCGGCCAGAGCTTCGGGATCGGGCATGTTGAGAAGGTGCTGCTGGGCCGCGATGATGAGCGGGTGCAATCGCGCGGCCATGACAAGCTGTCGGTCTTTGGCATTCTGTCAGATGAAGAGGCTCCGCTGCTGCGCACAGTGATGCGAAATCTCACCGCGCATGAAATGCTGATGCTAACCGAGCATAGCGGCTTGCAGCTGGGCCCGGGCGCACGCGAAGTTCTGAAGGGCGAGCGCGATGTGACCATCGTCCAGCCCCCGAAGAAGAAATCGCGTCGAGCGCGCTCTGGCGCTGTCCCCAATCCCGTGGGCGATCCCTTATTCGATGCGTTGCGAGCCAAACGTGCGGCTCTCGCCAAAGAGAATTCCATCCCCGCCTATATCATCTTCCACGATAGCGTCCTGCGCGCCATGGCGAGTGAGCGTCCTGGCACTCTCGCGCAGATGGGCGAGATTCAGGGTGTCGGTGAGAAGAAGCTCGACAATTGGGGCGGAAAATTCCTCGAAGTCATTCGCGGATTTGAGGCCAGCCTGCCCTAACTCCGGTTTAGCTTCGCCCGATGATCTGGCGATAGGACAAGGCCTCTGCGACATGCGGCCGGGCCACCCGCTCCGCGCCCGCGAGGTCCGCAATGGTTCGGGAGACCCTGAGCACTCGCGTGTATCCACGCGCGGATAGGTTGAGCTTTTCTGCGGCTCTTAAAAGCAACGCGCGGGCCTCATCCTCAGGCGCACAGTGGAGATCGAGCCGCTCGCCTTCGAGCAGAGCATTGGAGCGCACGCCGCGTTTGACCGCGCGCGACCTGGCTTCTGCAACGCGGGCTCCGACCTGCACGCTGCCTTCTTGTGGGGGAGGGAGAGCCATGTCCGCCGCGCTTACCGCGCCGACTTCGACGTGGAGGTCGATCCGGTCGAGCAAGGGCCCCGACAGCCGCGCCTGATAGTCGCCCACACAGCGCGGGTAACGGTTGCACTGGCCTTTGGGATCACCCGCATAGCCACAGCGGCACGGGTTCATCGCGGCCACAAGCTGAACCTGTGCTGGGAAGGTCACATGCGCATTGGCCCGCGCAACATCGACTTTGCCCGTCTCAAGCGGCTGGCGCAGCGAATCGAGCACTGGGCGTTGAAATTCAGGAAGCTCGTCAAGGAACAAGACACCCAGATGGGCAAGGCTCACTTCGCCGGGACGCACTTTCAGACCGCCGCCGGTCAACGCCGCCATACTCGCCGAATGGTGCGGGGCGCGGAACGGGCGAGCGCGGCTGATGCGCCCCTCTTCCAATGTCCCCGCAACGGATTGCACCATGGAGACTTCCAGTGCCTCGGGCGGAGTTAGCTCGGGCAAGATCCCCGGAAGACAGCTCGCCAGCAGGCTTTTGCCTGAACCCGGAGGCCCCATCATCAGCAGATTGTGCCCGCCTGCCGCTGCGATTTCGAGCGCGCGTTTTGCCGTTTCCTGACCCCTCACTTGGCGCAGATCGTTGGAGGGGGCAGCGTCGGCGACCTCTCCGCGAGACGGCTGCTCCAGAACCTGTGATCCTTTGAGATGCGCCAACAACGAGGCAAGATCGCGTGGGGCGAGCACGGGCACATCGCTCGCCCACTTCGCCTCGGGCCCCTGTGCATACGGGCATATCAGCCCCTTTTGGGTCGTATTCGCATGGAGCGCAGCAATCAGCACTCCGGGAGAAGCGACAATGCGCCCATCAAGCGACAATTCTCCCACTGCTACCCAATCGCCCAATTGCTCAGCATCAGTCACGCCCATGGCTGCCAGCAAGGCAAGCGCAATCGGCAGATCATAGTGCGAGCCGTCTTTGGGCAGATCGGCAGGTGACAGGTTGATAGTGATCCGCTTGGGCGGGAGCGCGAGACCCATTGCGGATAGCGCCGCTTGCACACGCTCACGGCTTTCGCTCACCGCCTTGTCAGGCAGTCCCACGATAGAGAATTTCGGCAAGCCAGAGGCAACCTGGCATTGGACTTCGACACCGCGGGCTTCGAGCCCAAGATAAGCGACGGTCTGAACAAGTGCGACCACGTAACTCCCCCAATTACGCTGCACCAATCCCTGTTTGAAGCTTTGCTACGCCTTTGTCGAGGGGTCTTGGGAGATTAACTCAGGCCCCCTTTGGGAAGCCCTGAGGCGTCTTTCCTGTTAAGTCGATAGGTCAGCATTAACAGTTACTTACTTGCTACCTAAGCACCCCTACGAAAGGACTTCGCAAGTATAAACTTTGGCAATTCCTGAACCCGGCAAAGGTATTCCGGTGGCCATGCAAAAGCTTGCCGCCCTGATCCTTGGCTCATTCGTTGCCCTGCAACTCGCATTCGCTGGTTCTCCGGCTTTTGCCAGCGAGCTTGACGTAGCGGAAGCCAATCAAGCGTCGGGTGAGGTTTGCAGCAGCGTCAGAACGGTCTCCTCAGTCAGTTGGATTGAAGAGTGGGATCCCCAGAGCGGCCAATGGGTGCGCGTCGAAGACGAAGCAGCGGCCGCCGACATGCGCGATGTACCGACTGTAACCACGACAATCGTCAATGGCGTCGTCACAGAGCAGAGCTATGCCGACCTTCGTGCAGCCGCGCGCTACTCGCAACCGTCGCCAGCCTATGGTCAGGCACAAATGCTTGCCCAATACGGGCCCTTCATGGTTACCAGCTCGACCAGCGCTGCAATGATCGGAGCGACTGACAGCTCTTCACCGCGGCATTTCGAAGCCATGCTGCGCGACTTCCCCGCAATTGCACTGCTGGAAATGGTTGAGGCTCCGGGCACAAGCAATGACATCGCCAACCTTGCCGTGGGCCGCCGCATCCGCGAGGCAGGGATCGCAACCCATGTCCCCCGTGGTGGCTCAGTACGTTCGGGCGCGGTTGAGCTGTTTCTGGCTGGCAGCACTCGCACAATTGAGGACGGCGCAGAGTTTGCCGTGCATTCCTGGCTCGACAATTACGGGCGGGAGGCAGACGACTTTGCGGTCGATGATCCAACCCACCGGCTCTATCTCGATTATTACGTCGAAATGGGCATGAGCGAGACGCGTGCGCGTGAGTTCTACGCCATGACCAATTCCGTTCCGCATGCGACGGCCCTGTGGTTGAGGGCGGACGATATGCGGTTCTGGATCCGGCCAGAGGATCGTGCAGATCAGCGTCCCTCGGCACAGATAGACTTCGGCAAGATGGCCGGGATTGTCGCAAAGGCAACCACTGCATTCGAACAGCGCGTGCTCGATGCAAGCCAGCTTGCCATTCCGCTACGTGTTCAGATCGGCTATTCTGACCTGAGCGAGACCACTTTGGCCGAGCTTGCGCCCCATCATGCTGACCTGCGTGCTCAGCCTCAGCTGGCGCTGGCCCAATTTGACGGTCTTCGTCTTGACTCTGGACCTGCTTTTCCATAACAGCGCGCGCTTGATCGAGCCGTTTGTAAGAACGCTCACCAAAGACTGCTGTCCAGCGCAGCGGTATTTTCTAATCGAACCGAGTTTTTCGAGGATATCATGAAGCGGACTTTCCAGCCCAGCAATCTCGTGCGTGCCCGTCGGCACGGTTTCTTCGCACGCAAGGCAACTCCGGGCGGCCGCAAGGTCATTCGTGAGCGTCGCCGTCGCGGTCGCAAGAAGCTTACGGCGTAATTTTCAGGCGCCCAAAGGCGCCGGGCGCGGCCCATCCGGGCCGCTTGGCTTCCGCCGCATAAACGGCGACGCGTAGTCACGCTTTCGGGCTCCCATGGGAGCCCGTTTGCGTATCTGGCCTTTGCGCGTGTGATCTCGTAATCTCACCCTATGCCTACCGTTCTCACCAAACGCGCTGATTTTCTTGCAGCCAATAGGGGCCTGCGGAATGCGCGCGTCGGTTTTGTGCTGCTGACGCGGCCCAATGGCGGGCAGGGCGTGCGCTATGGCATCACTGTCACCAAGAAGATCGGAAATGCGGTGGTGCGCAATCGGATGAAGCGGCGGTTTCGGGAACTGCTGCGCGCAGCCTTGCCGGGGCGAGGCTTGGCTGACACCGACCATGTCCTTATCGGTCGCAGCGGAGGCGTCGAGCGCGATTTCCACGTGATGGCGGATGAGCTTGAGGTCGCCTTGGGCCGAGCTGCGGCAGGCCAGGGCGATCCGCGCAACGGGCGTCGGCCCCGGCGTGGCAATCGCGGCAGGAGCGGGCAAAAGTGAAGCACATTCTCATCTTCATCGCGCGCGCTTGGCAGTGGGGTCCGTCGCGCATTTTGCCTCCGACCTGCCGTTACGCGCCGTCTTGCAGCCAATACGCGATTGAGGCGGTTTCAAAATATGGCGCGTTCAAGGGTGGATGGCTCGCAATAAAGCGTATAGGGCGCTGCCATCCATGGGGAGGGCATGGGCACGATCCGGTTCCTTGAAGGCGATTCGCCCAGCAAATCGCGTAATATGGGGTTGGAAAAGCTCAGTGCTCTACCCAAGTAACACACCAATGAAGCGTTCTCGCATCTGAGTATCTTAGGGCAAAATCTTGGACAATCAGCGTAATCTCGTGCTCGCCGTCGTGCTTAGCCTGCTGCTGCTTTTCGGCTGGCAGGCCGGGATGGACTTTTTCTATCCTCAACCCGATGAACCCCTTGTGGCGGCCTCTGATGAGGCGTCGCCCACCGCGACCAGCACAGCTTCTGCAACCGCCACTGCGACAACTGGTTCAGGCAATGGCGACCTGGCAGAGCTGGCGCCTGAAGAAGGCCCGGTTGAACTGGCAGACGCACTCGCGAGTGAGACCCGTATTCCGATCGAAGCACCGCGCGTGTCCGGCTCGATCAATCTGGTCGGTGCGCGCATCGATGACATCACGCTCAACGACTATGACGAGACGCTGGACGATGGCAGCCCCCCGGTTCGCATCTTCGCGCCGGACCGCACCGATGCACAGCATTTCGCCGAGTTCGGGTTCATTGTTGGCGGAGAGCGCATGTCGAGCCGCGCTGTCTGGGAAGCGGACGGAGAAAAACTGACTGCGGAAACGCCGGTCACTCTTTCGCGCACAGACGAGAGCGGCCTGACCTTCCGTATCAAGCTGTCGATTGACGACAATTACATGATCGCTGCTGAGCAGTCGGTCGAGAATGCAACCGAAAACGCCGCCATTGTGCAGCCTTTCGCGCTGATCAAGCGGACCAGCACGACCGCTACCCCTGACCAATTTATCGCGCATGCTGGTCCGACCGGCGTGTTCGGTGGGGCGCTTTATGACCCCAATTCGTATGAAGAGCTGGCCGAGCTGGGCCGCGACAATCCGGCAGGTGCAGTCTCATGGCTTGGCTTCACTGACAATTACTGGGCCTCCTCGCTCATCCCAGGCGATGGCCAAGCAGACTCTGCTGGCTGGCGTTCGTTGGGAGACAGTCTGTTCCGCGCAGACCTTATCTATGAAGCTCAAACCGTTCCCGCCGGTGGGACGCTGACGCAATCGACCCAGCTCTTTGCAGGTGCCAAGGAAAGCAATGTCCTCGACGCTTACGAAGACACCGGCATTACCTATTTCGGCAAGGCCATCAGCTGGGGTTGGTTTGAGTGGTTTGAGAAACCGCTTTTGTGGCTCCTCACAACGCTCAATGGCCTTGTTGGCAACTTCGGTGTGGCGATCATCCTGCTGACCGTCATCATTCGCGGCTTTCTTTTCCCGATTGCTCAGAAGCAATTCTCTTCGATGGCGCAGATGAAAGCTGTCCAGCCGAAGATGAAGGCGATTCAAGAGCGCTACAAGGACGACAAACAGACCCAGCAGCAAAAGATTATGGAGCTGTATAAGGAGGAGAAGGTCAATCCGCTCGCGGGCTGTCTTCCGCTCCTGATCCAGATTCCGATCTTCTTCGCTCTGTATAAAGTCCTGATCCTTGCGATTGAGATGCGGCACGAGCCGTTCCTCTATATAAGCGATCTGGCCTCGCCTGATCCAGCCACGATTCTCAATCTGTTTGGCCTGTTGCCATACGATGTGCCGGGCTTCCTTGGCATTGGTATCCTTGCGATCTTGCTGGGTGTGACGATGTGGCTGACCTTCAAGCTCAACCCGAGCGCGATGGATCCGATGCAGCAGCAGATCTTCAATCTGATGCCGTGGATCCTGATGTTCGTGATGGCACCGTTTGCAGCCGGCTTGCTGCTTTACTGGGTTACCTCGAACATCCTGACGCTGGCGCAGCAAAGCTATCTCTATTCCAAGCACCCGCAATTGAAAGCGGCGGCTGAGAAAGAGAAAGCGGAGAAGGCCCGCGAAAAGGCGGCCCGTGAGGAAGCCGAAAAGAGCGAGGCTTAAAGCTGGCCATGACACTTGAAGAAGAGCGCGCGCAGGCTCACCGCGAAAGAGCGGCATCGCGGCTTTTCTCTGGCCGCGTCGACTTTCTGCTGTCCGCACCGCAGCTGAAATTCCTGCCTGATCCGACCTGCCCTGAGATCGCCTTTTGCGGTCGCAGCAACGTGGGCAAGTCCTCGCTCCTCAACGCTCTGACAGGCCGCAAGAACATTGCGCGCGCCTCAGTCACGCCGGGCCGCACGCAGGAATTGAACTTCTTTGACGTGGGCGGTGAGCCGGGCGGACCTCCACTGTTTCGCATGGTCGATATGCCCGGCTATGGTTTTGCCAAGGCGCCGGTCAAAGTGGTTGAGCGGTGGAAGAAGCTGGTGCGAAGCTATTTGCGCGGACGAGCGGTGCTGGCGCGCAATCTGGTGCTCGTCGACAGCCGCCACGGCATGAAGGATGTCGACCGCGAGATGATGACCATGCTGGACGAGGCAGCTGTTGGTTATCGCATCGTCCTCACCAAGACCGACAAGATCAAGGCAAGCGCGTTGGAGAAAGTCGGCAACCAGGTCGCGGACGAAGCCAAACGCCACGTCGCCGCCTTCCCCGAACTGCACCTCACCAGCAGCGAGAAAGGAATGGGCATCGATACCTTGCGCGCTGCTGTGGTTGCGGATGCACTGGGCGAAAGCTGGTTCGAGAAGAACTGACATGACCGACTTCGCGACAGTTCGGAACATTGTGGATCGGCTGATCGCTTTCAACACGACCTCGCGCAATTCCAACCTTGCTCTGATCGAATGGGTCGAGGCCTATCTCGCCGAACATGGCGTCGCTTCCCAGCGGGTCAGCGATGCGAGCGGTAAGAAGGCCAATCTGTTTGCCAGCGTGGGGCCGGATGCTGAAGGCGGCGTGATACTGTCGGGTCACTCCGATGTGGTGCCGGTCGATGGGCAGGACTGGTCGAGCGATCCGTGGCTCACACGTGAAGAAGCGGGCAAGCTCTATGGCCGGGGCACGTCTGACATGAAGAGCTTTATTGCCCTCGCTCTCGCCTTTGTGCCGCGCTTTGTGAACGGCTCTAAACCGGTCCATCTGGCGATCAGCTATGACGAAGAAGTGGGCTGCAAGGGCGCGCCTGCCATGATTGAGCGGATGCGGACCGAAGTGCCTGCACCGCGTCTTGCGATCATTGGCGAGCCGACGCTGATGAAGCTCGTCACCGGGCACAAAGGCATCACCGTCCACCGCGTTGAGGTACGCGGGGTCGAGGCGCATAGCTCGCTCGTCAATCACGGCATTTCGGCCAATGAGGTCGCCGTCGATCTGATGCATGCTCTGGTTGAGCTGTCACGTGAACTACGCACCAAAGGGAAACCCGAAAGCGGTTTCGACCCGCCCTATCCGACCCTCACCATTGGCGTGATGCGCGGCGGTGAAGCGGCCAACATCCTTGCCGGGCAAGCGGGGTTCGAGTTCGATCTGCGTTGCCCGCCGGGTTTTGATGCGGGTGAAATCCTGCGCGACTTCTTCGCTCTTTGCAAAGCCAAGGATGCCGAGCTGACCGCGCGCTTTCCGCAAGCCGGTGTCAGCTTCGAACAGCTTGCCAACGCGCCGCCTCTGGGTGATCACGGCAGTGAGGATGCGGTTGAGTTCGTCCGCCGTTTGACCGGTGAGAATGCGCCGCCCTCCAAGGTCTCCTACGCGACCGAAGGGGGGCAGTTTCAGCAAGCAGGCTTTGCGACCATCGTGTGCGGCCCCGGTTCAATTGAGCAAGCCCATCAGCCCGATGAGTGGATTGCACTGGAGCAGTTGGAAGCGGGCACCCGGTTCATGGCGCGGCTTGCGGATGAGCTGGCTTGAGCGACCTATTTGGCGAACAGCTGGCCCATGTCAGCAAAGGCCTTGAACTCCAGCGCATTGCCTGACGGATCGCGCAGGAACATCGTCGCTTGCTCGCCCGGCTGGCCTTTGAAGCGGACGGTCGGTTCGATCACGAAGGTCTGTCCGGCTGCCTTCAGTTTGGCGGCGAGCGCCTCCCAGTCTTCCATCGAAAGGACCAGTCCGAAATGCGGGACTGGCACGTCCTCTCCGTCTACCCAATTGCTGGCTCGGTCGCCCGCTTCACCGCTTAAATGCGCGACGATCTGGTGACCGTGAAAGTCGAAGTCGATCCATTCGTCAGAGCTGCGCCCTTCTTTGCAGCCGAGCAATTCGCCGTAGAAACCGCGAGCAGAGGCAAGGTCGTGGACGGGGAAGGCAAGGTGGAAGGGAGGAAGGCTCATAGGCGCAGGTTTATCCCACGCTCGGCGCGCTGCCAACGCGGATTTCCTACATGGTCATGCAGTGATACCGTGGGCCGATGCGGTAGGCTAACGGGTGAAGCGTCCCTTTCGCCCCGCTTTTTGTGTCGCCTTCGCCTTCGAGATAGGCAATAAAATATTGATTTATAATTGTAATATTGGCCTTTGTGAAAGCGACACAGTGTCGCCTTTGTCGCTCATTTGTCGCCATTACCCTGTCTCTATGTTCAGGCTCGACAGCGTAACACTGAACAACTAGGCAAGGCTTCACACAGTGCATCAGGGAGTGGGAACGGCACATGAAGCTCATCATCGGCAACAAGAATTATTCCAGCTGGTCTTTGCGCGGCTGGCTCGCGGCGAAGCAATCGGGACTGCATTTCGAAGAGATCATCGTCCCCATGCTTGGCGAGCAGTGGGAGCAGCGCAAGGATGACGACAAGTTCCAGCCGTCATCGGGCAAAGTGCCGATCCTGTGGGATGGCGACAACGTCATCTGGGATAGCCTCGCAATCCTGGAGTATCTCGCTGACAAGGTTGGGCGCGACCGTTTCTGGCCCAAGGACGAAGCCGCGCGCGGCATGGCGCGATCCATGGTGGCGGAGATGCACTCCTCCTACGCTTCACTGCGTAGCGAGATGCCGATGAATGTGCGCCGCCGGATCCAACTGCAAGACCTCTCCGACCAGACAAAGGCCGATATCGTGCGTATTCTGGGCCTGTGGGCAGAGGCGCGCGCGCGGCATGGCAGTGCGGGGCCGTTCTTATTTGGAACGTTTGGCGCGGCTGACATCGTCTACGCCCCTGTAGTCTCGCGCTTCATCACCTATGGCATCGGCGTGCCCGGCTTTGCCCAAAGCTATATGCAAGCGATCTGGGAGCATGACTGGATGGCGCAATGGATTGCTGCTTCCGAAGAGGAAGAATGGGTGATCGAACAATACGAAACGGTGGGCTGAGCGTGGGGTTTTGTAGACGCTTGCCTTCAGGGTAAACGCTGTGTGTCGTAACGGGTGCCGTCCTTGCGGCAGTAACCGTCTGGATCAAACATCATGTCGATATCGGGGTATTCGCCTCGATCTTCTTCCTCAGGGCCTGCGCTGATCGCCAGGAAGACACAAGGCTTGTCTGAGCGATTGTGCAAATGGTGACCGTTTTCGACCCCTGCAGCCCAGGCCAACACATCACCCGCGCGTACCAACGTTTCACCCTCATCCTCGATCAGCACCGCTTCACCTGAAAGCATGACCACAAGTTCATCTTCAGCGCTGTGCCAGTGCCTCTGTGATGAGAAGGCACCCGGCTCCAAACGTGTATGACTGGCACCCATCTGGGTTAGTCCAGCGGCCGGGGCGAGCCGACGATACCAGCGCCCTGCAACGTCCGCATCGTATGGGTCGGGATAACCCGTCGCATTGGTTTCAGGGATAGTCTCCACATCAAGCTTGGGCATTGGCGATTACTCCTGCTAGGCCAAGCGAGTATGAAACACGCGGGGGCGTTTCGCAAAGGGGCCCGCCGCAGACGAGCAGCTTGGAGCGACACACAGACATGAAATCCTGGTTTGCAATCCCCCTGTGGCAACGCGTGATCGGCGCGCTCTTCCTTGGCGGCATTACTGGCTACATCTGGGGGCCGGGGGCGGAAAGCATCAAGATTGTCGGCGATGTCTTCATCGACTTCATCAAGATGCTGATCGTGCCGTTGATCTTCTTCAGCGTGGTTTCCGGCGTCGCCAGTATTGGCAATCTCGGTCGCCTGGGAAGCGTTGGATGGCGAGCAATTCTGCTGTTTGTCATCACCGGACAGATCGCCGTGATCCTCGGCCTGACACTTGGCACGTTCTTTGAACCGGGCGCCGGAGTCGACACTTCGTTGCTTCAGAGAGGCGCTACGCCCGAGCCATCGCCCTTCGATTGGCGCGAAATGCTGCGCAGCATGATCCCGGTCAGCCCGGTGGGGGTAATGGCCAACGTCCAGGTCTTACCGTTGATCGTGTTCTCGCTGCTGGTCGGGATCGGTATCCTGCTGGCGCGCGGTGATGTTGAAGACGACGATGAAGCGGAAACGGACAGCGGAGTTCGCGGTGCGGCGATGATTGCGAAGGCCTTTGATGGCGGGGCACTGATATTTCAGAAAATCACCATCCTCATCATGGAACTCACACCGTTTGGCGTTTTCGCGCTTATCGCCTGGGTGGTCGGAACTCTTGGAATGGAGGCGGTCACAGCACTCGCGAAGTTGGTCGCACTCAATTACATTGGCTGCCTGATCGTGATTGGCGTGATGTATGTCAGCATTCTAGCCTTCGTCGCTCGAGTGAAAGTGGGGGGTTTCTTCCGCGGGATGATCGACGCGATTGCCGTGGCCTATTCCACCGCGAGCTCTTCTGCGACGCTGCCCGTGACCTTGCGCTGCACCCAGCGCAATTTGGGTGTGTCGAAGCCGACATCCAGCTTCGTCGTATCGCTGGGATCGACCATCAATATGGACGGGACGGCGATGTATCTCGGCCTGGTCACCCTGTTCGGCGCGCAGCTGTTTGGAGTGGACCTTTCATGGGGCGACTATTTCGTGATCGCTCTACTCGCGACCGTTGGCTCGATCGGAGCGGCGGGGATCCCTGGCGGAGGGCTTGTCATGATGGGCGCGATCTTCACTGCGGTCGGCGTGCCGCTTGAGACGATTGCTTTCGTAGCTGGCGTCGACCGGATTATGGACATGATGCGCACAGCAACCAATGTGACGGGGGACGCGACGGTAACCGTGACTACGGCAAGCATGCTGGGCGAAATCGACAAGGGCGAGCTGGCGAGCGCGGATGATGTTTAGGGGGCTATGAGGTGGCTTTTCCGGTTTCCGAAGAGCGGATCGTCGAAGCTGAAGCAAAGCTCGGTCGAAGGTTGCCAGAGGCATATCGTCAGCGAGTGCTCAGAAACAATGGTGGTGAAGTCCGTGCGCTAGATGACAGTTGGGAACTTCATCCGATCTGGGATCCCACCAACAAGAAAACGATAAAGCGTACCGCTAGCCACCTTATTCGGGAAACTGAGTCTGCAAAGGAAATGCGAGATTTTCCGGGAGATGCAATTGTTCTAGCGGCCGACTTATACGGCAATTGTCTCATTTCGTTGGAAGGTGATCTGATCGAAATGTGGGATCATGAAACGGGCCAGACGGAGCCGGTCGAGTTGGATTGGAGCTGAGGCTTAACGCCCCTTCGGCTTCTCCGTCACCTTTTTCCTGAAGCTGCACAGGTCCACCAGATCACACCGCCAGCATTCCGGCGTCCGCGCTTTGCAGACATAGCGCCCATGCAGGATCAGCCAGTGGTGGGCGTGGAGGCGGAAGGGCCCAGGGACGCGCTTCTCCAGCTTGGCCTCGACGCTCTCCGGGGTCTTACCCTTGGCAAGTCCCGTCCGGTTGCCGACGCGCAATATGTGAGTGTCGACCGCAAACGTCTCCTGCTTGAACCAGCAATTGAGCACGACATTGGCTGTCTTGCGACCCACTCCCGGCAGGCGGACGAGATCATCGCGCGTGTCGGGAACCTCTCCGCCATATTCGTCGATCAGCAGCTGGGAGAGTGCGATGACGTTCTTCGCCTTGGAGTTGAAAAGCCCGATGGTCTTGATGTGCTCGATCAGCCCCTCCAGCCCCAGATCAAGCATCTGCTGCGGTGTCTCCACCTTGGCGAACAGCGCGCGCGTCGCCTTGTTGACGCCTACATCGGTCGCCTGTGCGGACAGAGCCACTGCCACGACCAGCTGATAGGCGTTGCCATATTCCAGCTCGGTCTCAGGCTCGGGATTGTCCTCGGCCAAGCGGCGGAAGAACTCGAAAATCTGGTCTTTGGTCATTGTACCCGCTCCGCTGGCCGTGCCCACTCGGTGCGCTTTTTCCAGTCTAGATTTGTGATCGAGAGACGGCTTTCCGGATCGCCATCCCAGCGAACAGAGAACCCGGCTACGCGTAAAGCTGCGGTGATTTCCTGACCAATCGCGCGCTTGATCCTAGGCTCCTGCGAGACCGCGTCAAAGCCAACGAAGAGCGGCCGCCCATAGACCGCGCGCTCAATGTCCTGCCCGTGATAATAGGCAAAACCGCGCCATCCGCGCTCAGGTGAGCGGAAGATGATGTCGCTGGCATCGCCATAAGCGTCGGAGACTGAATTCCCGGCATCGTGCAGGCATAGGATATTGGCACGCTCCAGTCCTTGGAAGACAGCGTCCAGCCTGTCCCAATCACTGCGCGCGGGCCAGGTCGTCTCGAGCCGCCGCTTGCTCGCCATCTCGATGCGCGCAAAAATTTCTAAGCGTTTGAGGTGAGGCACAGCTTCTTCGTCATGGGAAAGGTCTTCGAGGTGCACTCCAAGATCGCTCTCATTGAAAAAGCCCGACCACACGCGGATGTAAGTCTTATCGCGGTAAAGGATGAAGGCCTCCATTTCCGCGTCATTGCCTTCGACCATCGCTTTACAGTCCCAGCACGTCATCCATCGTGTAGCGGCCCGCTTTCCTGCCGATCAGCCACGCAGCCCCGCGCACGGCTCCGCGCGCAAAGATCATGCGGTTCTCAGCGGAGTGGGAGAGCGTGAGGCGCTCTTCATTCCCGGCAAAGATCACCGAATGCTCGCCTGCAACCGTGCCGCCGCGCAAAGTGGCGAAGCCGATATCGCCTTCGCGCCGCGCGCCCGTCTGCCCGTGCCGACCGCTGTCCATCGCATCGGAGAGCTTGACCCCGCGCGCACTCGCCGCCGCTTCGCCGAGAAGCTTGGCCGTGCCCGAGGGTGCATCGACCTTTTGCCGGTGGTGCATTTCGAGGATTTCTATGTCCCAATCAGGCCCAAGCTTAGCCGCTGCTTCTTTCACAAGGTGGGCTAGGAGGGTAACGCCCAGCGACGTGTTGCCGGCTTGCAGGACGGGAATGGTCTCAGCCGCTCGCTCGATGGCGGCAAAGTGTATTCCCTCCAGCCCTGTCGTGCCGATCAGGATTGGAATGCCTGCGCCGCACGCTGCTGCCAGATTGGTCTCCAAAGCATCAGGCGCGGAAAAGTCCACGATCACGTCGCAATCGCCGACCAACCCCGCCGGATCGCCTCCCATGTCGACGCCCACGCAAAGCGCGTGCCCCGCTTCCTCAATCGCAGCGGCCAGCGCGCGGCCCATGCGCCCCTTGTGTCCGATGACGGCGAATTGTGCCATTGATCCAAAAGCTCCAAGCGTGTTGAGTGGCAACCATGGCAGAGATTGAACGCATCGTCATCCTCACTGGCGCAGGCATTTCCGCAGAGAGCGGGATCGACACGTTTCGCTCTGCCGGTGGCCTTTGGGAGCAGCACAGAATCGAGGATGTCGCCACGCCCGAAGGCTTTGCACGCAACTCCGATCTGGTGCTCGGCTTCTACGACGCGCGGCGCGCCGCCTTGGCGGACGTGGCTCCCAATCCGGCGCATGAGGCTCTGGCGCGGCTGGAGCGGGAGTTCTCCGGCAACTTGCTGCTGGTGACGCAAAACGTCGATGATCTGCACGAGCGTGGTGGGTCGAGCCAAGTGCTCCACATGCATGGCGAGTTGAAAAGCGCCCTGTGCACCTCTTGCGAGATGCGTTCGGCGTGGGATGCGCCAATGATCGCCAAGGAAGACGGAGAACGCCCTGCGTGTCCCGCATGCCAAGCCCCGACTCTACGCCCCGACGTCGTGTGGTTTGGAGAGATGCCTTACCAGATGGACCGGATCTATGCGGCGCTGGCCGAGTGCGACCTGTTCGTGAGCATCGGCACGAGCGGAGCGGTCTACCCGGCGGCAGGCTTTGTGCAGGAGGCAAGAGCGGCTGGAGCGGCAACTCTGGAGCTCAACCTCGACCCATCAGAGGGCACCCATCTTTTCGCAGAGGCCCGTCATGGCTCGGCGGGGGAATTGGTGCCCGCGTGGGTGGAGGAGGTGCTGGGCTAGTGCCTATTTCTTCAGCGCCTATTTCTTCAATGGGGGCTGTTTGCGCGAGAACACCAGCTCGCTCTCGCTCGAAGCCTTGGCATCGAAGCGATAGCCCTCTGCATCGAAAGCCTTGAGGTCATCCGCGCTTTCGATCCGGTTCTCCATGATCCAGCGCGCCATCAGCCCGCGTGCGAATTTGACGTGATACATCAGCCGCCGGGCTTCGCCGTCTTTGACGTTTAGGAAGCTTGCCTCGATCACTTTGCCGGGAAGCACAGCGGTGGAGACCGCTTTGAAATATTCGTGGCTGGCAAGGTTTACGATTGTCTGGTCAGCGTGGCCGGAGAGGTCGTCTGCCAGCTGCTCGCCAATCCGGCTGCCCCAGAAATCGTACAGCGATTTGCCGCGTGGGTTGGCCATCTTGGTACCCATTTCCAGGCGATAGGGCTGGATCGCATCCATTGGCCGCAGCACGCCATAGAGACCGGAGAGAATGCGCAGATGGTCCTGCGCATAGGCAAGCGCGGCCTCGTCCATGCTCTTCGCCTCAAGGCCCCAATAGACATCGCCATCAAAGGTCAGGCCCGCAGGCTTGGCCGAGTTGCTGCGGCCATCCAGATCAAAGCTCTTGAACCGCTCGGCGTTGAGCTCAGCAAGGTTGTCCGATATCTTCATCAGCCGCTTCAAATCCGCTGCTGACTGTTTCTTCGCGACGCCCGCAATTTCGCGCGTGTCGTCCTCGAGCCGGGGCCGGGTCACTTCGAGTGTCGTCGAAGGCGCATCGAAATTGAGCTTCTTGGCAGGCGAGAGAAGGGTGATCATTTGTATCGGATCCTACGGGTTAAGTCTTTGGCGCAATGATTAGGTGGCGCGGGACTGTCTTGTAAACCGCTGGCACCGCCTGAGGGCCCCGAAAGCCCCATGGAATTTCCGATGACTGCATTCGGGAAATTGCTCAGAAGGCCAATCACCCGCGCGCAGTTGACCATCTGTGACAACGTTGTCTATCACCAGACCTTCACAAGGATGAGGAGATATCCATGCGCGCTCTATGGCTGATTGCCGCTCTGTTTCTTGCTGGCTGCGCCACTCATGCAACGGAGGACGTGGTAAGCGACACATCCACTGGGCCCTTGCTTACCCACAATGTCTTTTTCGAGTTGAAGGACAAAGACGAAGCCGCTGTTCAGGCTCTGGTCGACGGGGCCTACACATATCTCGCCCCGCATGATGGCATCGTCTACTTCTCCGTCGGTCCGCGTCACACGGAGTACCAGCGGGATGTGAACGATCTGACCTTCGATGTGGCTTTGACCATCGTGTTCGAAAGCACCGAAGCGCAAGAGGCCTATCAGGTTACAGAGCCGCACAAGCAGTTCATCGCTGAGCTTGAAGACAATTGGGAGAGTGTGAGGGTTTTCGACAGTCTGGCGCCATCGTCCGAGAGCTAGGCGCTTTCTTTAGCCCTGATCCCCGCACCCCTTGCACGCCGGGTCCTTGGCGATGCTGAGCGTGCGCATACCCGGCTGCATCCCGTCGAGGAGGTGGAGCTTGCCCCATTTGGGGTCGCCGAACCGGCTCACCCCGGCGAGCAAGACCCGCACCGCCTGCATCGCGGCAAAGCTGCCGGTCCATCCTGCCATCGCGCCCAGCATGCCGTCCTCTGCGCAAGTGTCGCAGTCCTCCGCATCGAAGGCGTCGCCAACAAAGCAGCGGTAACAGGCCTCGCCAGGCAGGTGTCCCGCGAAGGCTCCGACTTGGCCCTGGAAGCGGCCGACGGCGGCGGAAAGCAGTGGGACTCGCTCGGCAACGCAGGCATCGGACACCGCCAACCTTGTGGCAAAGTTGTCTGTTCCGTCGAGCACAAGATCGACGCCTTCGATGAGGTCGCCGACATTCTCGGAAGTGATCCGGCTGTCGCTAATATTCACCTCAAGCGCATCGTCAAAATTGGCGAGCCAGCGGCGGGCGCTGGTCGCCTTCCCGTGTCCGATATCGCGGGCGGTGAAGATTGTCTGGCGCTGGAGATTGCTGGCATCGACGACATCGTCATCGACCAGCGTGAAGCGGCCAATTCCGGCCCCGGCGAGATATTGCAAGGCTGGCGATCCGATTCCGCCAAGCCCGATCACCGCGACATGCTTGCCGGCGAGGACGACTTGTCCTGCTCCGCCGATTTCCGGCAGGACGATGTGGCGCGCAAAACGGTCGAGGCGAGCTGGTGACAGAACCATGGATAGCCTGTTGGCAGGCTGTGGAGGGCCTGTCGACAAGCTTCTGAATTGCCCTTGCGGGAACAGCCTAAGCTAGCCCTGTGCACAACATGAGGGACAAACTGTGGTTTGGAGCTGGTCTGGCGGTGCCTTGGGCCGATGGGACCAGTGCACCGCCAGTGAAATTGAGTTCAGCTTTCCAGCTGCCTCAACAAACTGCGAACGTCGCCGTCCATATCTGCATCGCGCTGGCGCAGATCTTCGATCAGGCGCACGGCGTGGATGACAGTGGAGTGGTCCCGACCACCAAACTTGCGGCCAATCTCAGGATAAGAGCGCGGCGTTAGGACCTTCGAAAGGTACATCGCCACCTGACGCGGGCGCACGACGGCACGGGCGCGGCGCTTGGAGGACATCTCCGAACGGTCAATCCGATAGAATTGGCACACCGTGCGCTGAATCTCGTCAATCGTGATCCGGCGGCGGTTGGCGGACAGGATGTCAGTCAACTGCTCCTCAGCGAGCTGCAACGACACTTCCTGCCCGGTCAGCTGGGCATAGGCGATCAGCTTGTTAAGACCGCCGACCAGCTCGCGCACATTGCGCGTGATGGTCCGGGCGAGGAAATCGATCACGTCTTCTGGAACTGAGAGCGGCGCAAAGCGGGAGAGTTTTGATTCAAGGATCTTCTTGCGCAGCTCAATATCAGCCGCCTGAATGTCTGCGACCAGACCCATCGACAGGCGCGAGAGCAGACGCGGCTCAACCCCGTCCAAAGCTTGCGGCGCACGGTCGGCTGCGAAGACCAGACGCTTTCCCTCAGCCAGCAGCGCATCAATCGTGTAGAGCAGCTCTTCCTGTGCCGAGGCTTTGCCGATGATGAACTGGATGTCGTCCACCAGCAGGAGATCGAAGCTGCGCAAGCGCGCTTTGAACTCGATCATCTGGTTGGCTTTGAGAGCCTGTACGAACTCGACCATGAAGCGTTCGGCTGAGCAGTAGAAGATACGGGCGCGCGGATGGGCGCCAAGGAAGCCGTGACCGATTGCGTGCAGCAAATGCGTCTTACCTTGGCCTGTAGCGGCTTTAAGATAGAGCGGCGAGAATTGCGGCTGCTCGGTTGCCGCCATGCGCTCTGCTGCATTCTTGGCGAGGACATTGGCCTCACCCGTAACAAAGGCCGCAAAGGTCAGCGAGGGGTCGAGGCCTACGCTTGAGGTGAAGCCTGCATCGCCGATCGTGCCTGCCGCCACCGCAATTGCGCTCGCGCCATCATTGGCTGGGCGGCGTCCATCATCGATGCGAAGATCGGGAAGCTGGCGACGGCCCGGATGGACCTGGATGTTCACCGAGCGCACGTCGCTCCGAACGATCTTCCAAGCGAGCTGGAGGCGGTCATGGAACCGGTCTTTGACCCAGTTTGCTGAAAACTCTGTTGGCAGGAACAGGTCCAGCGTTCCGTTCTCTTTGTTGATGCCGCCAACTTGGATTGGTTTGATCCACTGGCTGTGAAGCTGATGTCCCAGATCCTTGCGCAGACCCTGTGAAATGTCGGCCCAGTCAGCCGCCAAGTTTACTGCTTCTGCATCTTCCATCAAATCATCGTCCGAGTTCCGCCGCGTTGCTCGCGCGCCGCCCATTTTTGGGTCCATCTTTTGCACCATTATTGCACCACTCTCCCATCTCCGGCCGCTAGGCTCGAAGTGACGAAATAATTGTTATGACAGGCGAAATTGCACCTCTCCGGAAAAAGAAACCTTCCCGGATGCCCCCGTCTATTCAAACTGTATGACCCCGTGCTGTCCCGCGTCGGGTGAGCCCCAATAATGTCTTTTTGAGCGCGGATCGCAAGCGAGGAATTGCAATAAATTCGAAATAAACTTGTTGACTCGCCGCAACCCCGCAGGCGTCCGTTCAAGTGTTTGGTTTAACGGATTTTTTACGAATTGGGCCGTGCGAATCGTTGAGATTCCTACCATTCTTGCGATTCCCGCCGTCACAAAACTGACAAACAAAAAGGGCCGCGCCATTTGGCGCAGCCCATTTTTGATCACGTGGCGGTTAGCGCAAGCTGACCAACCGGTAACTAACCTCGAATCGCGCGAATCAGTCGCGCGACTTTCGCCGAATCAGAGCGCGGCGACGCGCTTTGTCAGACGCGACATTTTGCGTGCGACTGTGTTCTTGTGCATGACGCCGCGAGCAACGCCGCGAGCGAGTTCTGGCTGAGCAGCCTTGAGAGCTTCAGCAGCCGCACTCTTGTCGCCAGCTTCGCAAGCAGCTTCCACTTTCTTGACGAAACCGCGAATGCGGCTTTTGCGCGCGGTATTCACATCAGCGCGGCGGTTGTTGCGACGAATGCGCTTACGGGCTTGCGGCGTGTTGGCCATAGGTCTGTCTGTCTCGCGTTCTTGGTGGGCCGCAGGCGCGACCTTGAATTCTTGTTGATGCTCGAAAACACGGCGATTCACCGCCGGAAAGCGCGCCACATAGGGCGAAGGTGCTCTCAGGTCAAGAAATCCCTCAACTCTGGGCCTCTTTTCAAGCAGGCGCTTACTTTTGGCAAACAGGGCAGTACCAAGTGCTGCGCCCCCCTTGCGCGATGCGCCTGACCTTCCCCCCATCCTCGCGGTGGCAGGCTTCGCCCGTGCGGCCATAGATGTCAAAGCGAGTCGCAAAGTAGCCTAATTCTCCGTCGGGTGCCGCATAGTCACGCAAGGAAGAGCCCCCATCGCGGATCGATGTCTCCAGCACTTCCTTGATCGCTGGCACAAGCCGCGCAAGCTGAGGCTTGGTCAACTTGCCGCCTTTCTTCATGGGATGAATGCGCGCGCGCCATAACGCCTCGCAGACATAGATGTTGCCAAGGCCGGCTATGATGCGCTGATCGAGCAGGCACAGTTTGATCGACTGGGTCTTGCCCTTGAGCGCAGCCTTGAGGTGCTCTGCTGTCAGGTCGGGACCGAGCGGTTCTGGCCCGAGGCTTGCGAATTGCGGCCAAGTGTCGAGCGCCTCAGTCTGCTCCAGATCGACCGAGCCAAAGCGGCGCGGGTCGCACAAGGCAAAGCGATGGCCCGCGGTTTCCATCACGAGATGGTCGTGCGGGTCGTCCTGCTCTGGATCAATCCGCCAACGACCGCTCATGCCCAAGTGAAAGATCATGGTCGAACCGCGATCAAGGTGGATGAGCCCATATTTCGCCCGCCGAGACAGCCCAGTGATTCGCGCACCCGTCATCACCTGCACCAGTTCTGGCGGGAAAGGTCGGCGCAGATTGGGGCGGTTGAGCTGCAACCGCTCAATCCGCTCCCCATCGAGGAATTTTGCGAGACCACGGACGGTCGTTTCCACCTCTGGTAATTCAGGCATTGTCGTTTGGTTCGCTCTCGCTCACTTGCTGGACCACCTCGCTTGCACACTATGCGAGAGGCCACGCAACAAACACACCCTCTAACACTCTAGGCGCGCGGGGCAATTCCCTCTAGGGCACCTTCTCATGAACGAACAGACCGACGATACCGTCAGCTTCGGCTATGAGAACGTAACGCCGCAGGAGAAGACGCGCCGTGTGGGCGAGGTTTTCAGCAGCGTGGCAAAGAAGTATGACATCATGAACGATGCGATGAGCTTCGGCATGCATCGCGGATGGAAAGATCGCTTCGTCAAACGGGTGAAGCCGCAGCCGGGGGAAGCCATCCTCGACATGGCAGGCGGGACCGGAGACATTGCGTTTCGGATGGCGGATCGCGGCGCGAATGTGACCGTTGCCGACATCAATCAGGAAATGCTCGACGTTGGCGCAGAACGTGCGATGGAGCGCGATGAGGCGGAAGGCGCAGGCAGCCTCGTCTTCTCGCAGCAGAATGCAGAGGACGTCACGTTCGCCAGCAACTCCTTCGACGCTTACACAATCGTATTCGGCATTCGCAATGTCACCTTCAAGGACAAGGCGCTGGCCGAGGCGCACCGCGTGCTGCGTCCGGGGGGGCGCTTTTTCTGCATGGAGTTTTCGGTCACCGACTGGGCGGGTTTCCGCGAAATCTACGATCTTTATTCGCACCACATCATGCCGCGTATGGGCCAAGTGATCGCGGGCGATACGGAAAGCTATCGCTACCTCGCCGAATCGATCCGCAAGTTCCCCAAGGCGCCCGAATTCGAAGCGATGATCCGCCAAGCGGGCTTCGTGAATACCAAAGCTGAGATCATTCTGGGCGGAGCTGTGGCGATCCATTCGGGGTGGAAAGTCTAGCGGAATGACCACTCCTGCGACGCACCTGTTCCGCCTCGCGCGCTGGGGCATCACTCTTGCCCGCAGGCGCGCGCTCGTCGGGATCGAGGAAGATCCCAACGCGCCGCCACCGGTCAAGCGGCTGGCGCGGTTGGCGCGGCTGGCGACATTCACCTCTGCCAAGGGTGAGCGCGATTATGCCGGCGCGTTCCGCGCGATTGGACCTGCGGCGATCAAGCTGGGCCAATCGCTTGCAACTCGGCCTGACCTTGTCGGGGAAGAAGCGGCTTACAACCTCCTGAGCTTGCAGGATTCGCTCCCGCCGGTCAGCTTCGACAAGATCAAGGCGTCGATTGAAGCGAGTTTCGGCCAGCCGGTTGAAGCGCTGTTTTCAGAAATTGAGCCGGAGCCTGTGGGCGCGGCTTCCATCGCACAGGTCCACCGCGCGACCACGACCGATGGCCGCAAGGTTGCCGTCAAAGTCCTGCGCCCAGGCATCCGCGAGAAGTTTGCCGAGGACATCCAGACTTACGAATGGGCTGCGGCTCATGTTGAGGCGATGGGCGGAGAGGCCACTCGCCTGCGCCCGCGCCTGACGATTGCGAACTTCAAACGTTGGACCAATTCCGAGCTCGATCTGCGCCGCGAAGCTGCCTCCGCCAGCGAACTCGCCGAGGATATGTCCGGCGTTGGCGGTTTCCGCATTCCGGAGATCGACTGGGACCGCACCAATGGCCGAGTGATGACGATTGAGTGGGTCGACGGGGTCAAGATCTCTCGCCGTGACGATCTGATCGCAGCAGGTCACGACCTCAACAACATTGCCGAACGGCTGGTGACTGGCTTCCTAACCCAAGCGATCAGCGCGGGTTTCTTCCACGCGGACATGCACCAGGGGAACCTCTTCATCGAAGAGGATGGCACCATCGTCGCGATTGATTTCGGGATCATGGGCCGGATCGACCGGCGCGCACGGCAATGGCTGGCAGAGATCCTCTATGGCCTCACCACTGGCAATTACAAACGCGTCGCAGAAATCCACTTCGAAGCGCAATATGTGCCCAGCTATCACTCAGTCGGCGAGTTTGCGACGGCCTTGCGTGCGGTCGGCGAACCGATGCGTGGGAAGCCGGTGTCTGAGCTAAGCGTGGGCCAAATGCTCGACGGGCTGTTTGCAATCACCCGGGATTTCGACATGCAAACGCAGCCGCATTTGTTGCTGCTGCAAAAGACCATGGTGATGGTTGAAGGCATCGCGACGCAGCTCAATCCCGACATCAACATGTGGGACACTGCCGCGCCCTATGTGCGCAGCTGGATCAGGGACGAACTGGGCCCGGAAGCGGCGTTGGCTGAGCGGATCAAGGAAGACACGGATACGCTGTGGCGCCTGCCGGGATTGATCCGCCGGATCGAAGACAAGTTCCCGCCAAAAGGCGGCGCGCCGGAACCGCCGCCGCTCCCCGAAATCCGCCTGCTGACTGACCGCAAGGAAAACTCTGGCGGCGGCTGGATCGGGTATTTCCTGGCTGGCCTTGTTGGGGCAGGCGCGGTTTTGGGCGCGAGCGTCGCTGGCTTGATCTAGTCGCGCGTAGCGTGAGGCAAGACCTTCGCGCCAATCAGGCCGAGCACTCCCAACACGGCCTCAACCACCATTGGCGCGATGTAGCCGTCAAAGCTGCCATAGGCGCCAAGTGATATGAGGCGGGTTGCGAGCGTCACCAGCATCAGGGCCGACCCAATGACCAGAGGGTCCGCACGATTGGCCCATGCGCCCCAGATGAAACAAGCGCCGCTGACGCAAAAGAATGCGGTCATATCGGCTCTGATTGAGGTCGTGCCATGCGCGCCCTCGACTGCGATTCCGAAGTCGCTTGCTGACCCAACCGGATCGGTAAGAAACCCAAAGCCCATAAAGATCAGTAGCAATCCGCCCAGCGTGAGCAGCACTTTCAGCGCGAGTTTCATCTGTTGATCTCCCTATCCCTCTCACCTCCCTTGTGAGGTGCATTCCCGTTGCGCTCAAGCGGAAAAGGGGAGCAGAATCTTAACCATATTCACCCAAGGGCTTGAAGGGACTATGGACTTGGTAAAGGGTTGGACTTGGCGGGGGCTAACCACCTCGCTAGGACGGGCCGAAGATGTGCAAGATCGGGGAGTAAGACAAGGATGAGCAAAGCAGGGCCCAAGGTCCTTCTTGTCGTGGGTGGCGGGATCGCGGCCTACAAATCGTGCGAGCTCGTCCGGTTGATCCGCAAGGGCGGGGCGGAGGTCACTTGCGTCGTCACCAAAGGCGGCCAGCAATTCGTCACCCCGATGTCGCTTGCCGCTCTGTCAGAGAATCAGGTCTACACCTCGCTGTTCGATCTCAAGAACGAGGTCGAGATGGGACATATTGAATTGTCGCGAGAGGCTGACCTTGTGGTCGTGTGCCCCGCGACCGCCGATCTTATGGCCAAAATGGCTGCTGGCATCGCCGATGACCTTGCGACCACTTTGCTGCTTGCGACCAATAAGCCAGTGATGGCGGTTCCGGCGATGAATGTGAAAATGTGGGAGCATGAAAGCACCCAGCGCAATGTCGCTTCGCTGAAAGAAGCGGGCGTCACCGTCATGCATCCTGACGAAGGCGCGATGGCTTGCGGCGAGTTTGGCTATGGCCGCTTGCCTGAGCCGAACGCGATCTGGCGCGAAATTGCCGGTCACTTCGGGATTGAGGTTGAGGACGAAACCCCCGCACCGGTGGCTGCCAACGACGCACCAGTGGTTGAAGCGATTGAGCCTGAAGAAGAGCCAGAAAGCACAGGTGGCCTTGGCGGATTGCTCTCCAAGATCATCCCGCGCTCCACCGAAAAACGCAGCGCAGAGGATATCGAGGCGGAGCTCGATGAAGATCTGCCCGACGACATCGACGAAGCCGAAATCGAAGAAGAAGACATCGAGTTCAATCCTGATCTGGAAGGCTCTCCGCTCGCGACCAAGGGCAAGGGGCAAGCCGCGCCGCCGATTGATCCTGACGCGATCAATCACGAAGTCGACGAACGCCGCCTCGCTCCTGAAGAGATTGAGGAAGAGGCTCCTGCCAACGACGCGGAAGAGCCCGCTCCTAAGAAAGCCGCCGCTAAGGAAGCTGCGCCGGCGAAAGCAGATGCGATTGAGGCCGATCAGGACGAGATTGCCGCTGTTGCCGTGAAGGCCGGTTACCGTCCGCTTGAAGGGCGCCATGTGCTTGTAACCGCTGGTCCGACCTGGGAATCGATTGATCCGGTGCGCTACATCGCCAACCGGTCGAGCGGAAAGCAGGGCTTCGCCATCGCCGCCGCCGCTGCGGCTCTGGGGGGCGACGTCACGTTGGTCGCAGGGCCGGTGTCACTCAAGACGCCCGATGGGGTCAAACGCATCGACGTTGAAAGCGCGGAAGAGATGTCGACTGCGGTCAAACGCTCTCTTCCTGCCGATGTCGCAGTGATGGTCGCAGCGGTCGCAGACTGGCGGCCCAAGGAATATCGCGACGAAAAGATCAAGAAGCGCGGCTCTGCGCCGCCCGCATTGATGCTCACTGAAAACCCCGACATCCTCACCAATGTTGCCGCTGGTTCCAAACGGCCCGAATTGGTGATCGGCTTTGCGGCGGAAACCGACAATGTGCTCGAAAACGCCAAGACCAAACGCAAGCGCAAGGCCTGCGATTGGATCGTCGCCAATGATGTGTCGGGCGATGTGATGGGCGGGGACGAAAACCTCGTCCAGATCGTCAGTGCAGACGGGGTCGAGAAGCTCGACAAGATGCCCAAGTCCGAAGTCGCAATGGCTCTGGTTGAACGGATTGCCACCGCGCTTCAGGCAGAGGTTGCCGAATGAGCGCTGCCGTGAAGGTAGAGGTGAAGCGCCTGCCGCATGGGGAAGGGCTTGACTTGCCTGCCTATGCGACACCGGGCTCGGCCGGCATGGATATCGTCAGCGCAGAGACGGTGACAATTGCTCCGGGCAAGCGCCATCCAGTGGCGACCGGGCTCTCAGTCGCGATCCCGCAAGGCTATGAAATCCAGGTGCGACCCCGCTCAGGCCTCGCTTTCAAGCATGGCATTACGGTGCCCAACACGCCGGGCACGATTGACAGCGATTATCGCGGCGAGCTGAAAGTGCTTCTGATCAACCATGGCGATGAGCCTTTCGCGATTGTGCGCGGTGACAGGGTTGCGCAGCTGATCCTCGCGCCGGTCGTACAGGCAGCTTGGGATGAAGTTGCCGAACTCGGCGCGACCCAGCGCGGCGAAGGTGGCTTTGGCTCCACCGGCGGGCACGCAAAACTCTAGCCCTCTTCCGGGATTTCCAATCTGAAGGACGATGACCACTGTCCTTGTGTCGCTTCCCCATTGCGGTCGAGTGCTGGCACAAACCGCGCGCGTCGGATCATGGTGCGGCAGACCCGTTCGCCTAGCTCTCGCGGCCCTGTATTGGCGTTGACGACGCATTCCTCGGCCCGGCCTCTGCGATTAATGAGCAGCGTGTAGCGCACTGTCCCCTCATATTCGGGGGTGTAGAGGCTGCGAAAGTCGTTTTCGCGCACCCAGCTTTGGGGATCGCGCGGCATGGCGGGGCGTGCCATCGAAGGCGGTGGGGGCAAAGGCTGAGTCTGGGCTTGAGCTGGGGGCTGAGCCGGAGCCGGCTGGCTGCGCACCGGAGGCGGTGCCCGCTCAGGCTCTGGCGGCGGAGCAGGGGCTCTCGCCAAGCCAAGCCGCCCTTGCTCGGAACACTGTTTGAGCAAGCGAAAGCCTGCCGAACTTCCATCCAACGAAACCGTCGCCAAAGTCGCTCCACCTTGGCGCAGAGTCATCACGCGAGCCTGACGAAACGCGGTCTCAATCTGCGAAGCATCGGCCTCGGGAGTGTAGACACGCGACCCGCTGGACCGAGCGGGGAATTCGTCCTCGTCAAAGGCGAAAGTGACGCCTCCGACAAAGACGTTGCGGTTGGCGAGCTGCAAGGAGAGCTGGGCATCGTTGGTGCCGAACTTCGACATGACAAGGCGCAGGCCGTTCGGCCCGGCATGACGCAAAGTGCAATTGCGCGGGTTTGCTTGCTCGACGATCGTCCAACGGCCCAGGTCAACATAGACCCGCTCACCGGCCTGGTTTTGAGCCGATGCGCTCACTGGGGACAAAGCAAGGGCCGCAGCGCCTATTGCCGCCAACGCCCCGGTTTGAATGAATGTTTGAGTGTGCTTGTGCTTGATCATTGCTGCACCCTTCTTGGTGCCTTGAACCGGCTGTGCCAACCGTGAAGCGACCAGTTGCCAACCAAAAAGGCGGCGCTGATCCCTTGCGCCGCCTTTCCGTCCCGTCCTCGGGTGTTTTTTGTTTGCTCACGCGGCGCTGGTTCTAGTCGACCGCCCTCACGCTTTTGCCATCTTCGCGGATGGTGATGCGCAGAGTTTCTCCGTTACTTCCTGGGAAGTCGGTGAAGATCGCATCGACCAGATTGGGCACCAGCTTTTGCAAACGGTTCGAGCGAGAGACAGCCTGCGCCTGACCTTCGAACAGCCGTTCGCCGGTGGCGATCTGGTCGATCTTCAACTCAATATCGCTGGTGTAGACCGTGAAGCTGCGCACTTGCGGTGCTGCAAGCCATGGGTCGTAAAAACCAAAGGCAAAGTTGCGGCGGAAGCCAAAGCCACCTGCGCGCCCCCAAGGGCCAAAGAAGGGATCAGCTACTAAGCCGGTTGAACGCACACGTTCGCGGCCATTGTCTACGCCATAGTCGAACCGAACGAGCAATTGCGCTTGATCAGGCGTTGGTGCGCGAGTGTAGCCCAGCTCAGCCATCTCAGCTGCAACCATGTCGGCATAGAGCGAGAACTCAAGGCCGCCGGCAAGCGCGGGATCTTCAGCCACTACGGCAAAGCTCTGACCCTGAGGGGCAGGCAATTGCGCTTGGAACCGCGACACATCGGCTTTGAAAGTCGGTGCGCAAGCAGCCAAGCCCAAGGCTAGGCTGCTGGTCAGCAGAAGCTTGATCGGGCGACTCATAGAGGGGGCTCGCTTGGTCATCTTGGAATGTAACATGGCATATCCTTCGTCAAATCGCCAGTGCAAGGCGATGGCCTCACGCACTGGCAGCGTCTGGCGGCTATGAAGTCGCGCGTACCCTCTGTTGCCCTCAAGCCCGCCTTTCACATTCAAATCGAGGCGATTTGAACAGCTTAGGCAGGCCCCGTGTGATGACACTCACACGCGATAAATACCGCACAACAGTGATAATTTTTTCGCCCTGAACGGGATTTGAATGTCCCAGCGACGGATGGCCTAGGCCAATTGGCACCGCAGCCAAGTCAACCGCGCACCAGTCCCAGAGCCTTATACGCGGCATCCAAAGTCGGCAGGCCGTGCTCGCGCGCTTGCGCCGCGCCGCGCGCGAGGATTGCGTCGAGCGCCTCCTGATCCCCCTTCAGCTCCATGAAACGGGCATTGATTGGCTTCAGCGTTTCAACCAGCACTTCGCCAAGCGCAGGCTTGAACGCGCCGAAGCCTTGCCCGCCATGCTCCGCGAGGACTTCAGCCGTGCTCTTGCCGGTGAGCGCGCCGTAAATCCCAACGAGGTTCTTGGCCTCCGCGCGGCCTTCCAGACCGTCCTCTTCGCTTGGAAGCGGTTCAGGGTCTGTCTTCGCTTTCTTGACCTTCTTCATCACCGTATCGGCGTCGTCGGTCAGGCTGATGCGGCTCATCTCCGAAGGGTCCGACTTGCTCATCTTGGCCGTGCCATCGCGCAGGGACATGATCCGGGCGGCGGTGGGCGGGATGTAAGGCTCGGGCAGGGTGAAGAGCGGCGCGTCCTCTGAACAGAAGTCGTTATTGAACTTCTGCGCGATGTCGCGGGCAAGCTCCAAATGCTGTTTCTGATCCTCGCCCACCGGCACATGGGTCGCCTGATAGAGCAACACGTCTGCGGCCTGGAGGACGGGATAGGTGAAGAGCGCGATGGATTGGCCTTCGCGGTTCTTGCCCGCCTTGTCCTTCCACTGCGTCATACGATTGAGCCAGCCCATCCGCGCGGTGCCGTTCAGGAGCCATTGCAGCTCTGCATGGGCGGGAACCTGCGCCTGATTGAACAGGATGGTCTTGGCCGGATCGACACCGCAAGCGACGAGGGTCGCGACCATTTCGCGCGTGTTCTGCGACAGCTCTGCCGGGTCATGGGGCTGCGAGAGGGCGTGCAGATCGGCGAGGAAGATGAAGCACTGGCCGCCGGCGGCAACCGCCTCTTCCTGCAGCTTCACATAATTGACGATGGCACCAAGGTAATTGCCAAGGTGCGGCTTTCCGGTGGGCTGAATGCCCGAGACTACTCTCATGGGGATGCTCTTTTCGTGACTGTGTAGGGAGGTTCGGCTCAGCAGCCCAACCATCGCCAGACCGCCCGCCCACGCACTGCGAATCGCAGCGGGGCTGAACCGGTTGAGGGTGTTGTTGCAGTCATAGAGCGCAGCCTTAGCACGCTTGCCTCAGGGGGCAAGATCGCCGGAGCTGTCGGCCGATGTGGCGGCGGGCTTGCGCGTGAAGGCGATGATCCGCTGCTTGTCGATGGCACCGACAGCGAAGGCGATGCCGAAATAGACGATGCCTGCCGCTCCGACGAGCACCAGCAATGCAGCGAGCCGCGCGAACAGACCGGCGGAATACCACTCCGTCAAAAGGTCGCTGGTATAGTAGAGCGCTGCTCCCATCGCCGCAGCGGCCAAGGCTTGGCGCGCGATCCGAAACAGCAGCACGCCCGGCATGCGGTAATGCCCGCGAGCGGCCAGCACAGCGAAAAGGAAGCCGACATTGATCCACGCACCGATCACGCTGGCAAAAGCCACTCCGATCACGCCGAAGCGGTGCAGGAAGGCGATGTTGAAAGCGATAAACAGGCCAAGCGAAATAAACGCCGCGATCACCGGCGTCTTGGTGTCAGCGCGCGCGTAGAAGTTGGGTACGATCACTTTGACCAGCACATAGGCGGGCAGCCCCAGCACCAATGCTGCAAGCACCTGTCCCGTGATCGCCGCATCCTCCAAGGCGAACCGTCCGCCCTGGAATATCATCGTAACAAATGGCTCGGCACAGATGGCGAGGGCGACGGCGGCGGGGATCGTGAGCAGCATGGACAGCTCAATCGCATCGGATTGCAGCTTGGCCGCGCCCTTCTGGTCGTCTCCGCCCACCAGCTTGGAAAGACTCGGCAAGATCGCGGTCGATAGCGCGATGCCGATGATCCCGAGCGGCAATTGGTTCAGCCGATCAGCATAGTTCATGTAGCTCACCGACCCATCCTCAAGCTGGTTGAGGAAGAACAGCTGAACCAGAGTGTTGATCTGGTATGCCCCTCCACCAATCGCTGCGGGCAGGGCGATGATCGAGAGGCGCTTCACCTCCGGCGTGATGCGGGGCCACAGCAGCCGGGGCCGAAACCCCTCAACCCGCACCCAGTAGAGCAGCCAGGCAAATTGCATGACCCCTGCGCCCATCACCGCCCAGGCGATACCGTAGGCAACCTGCTCGATACTCGCGCCCGTCTCGGCGATGAACCATTCTCCGCCCAAAAGCGCGGCGATCAGGACGAGGTTGAGGATGATTGGAAAGCTTGCCCCCGGCGCGAAGCGGGAGACTGAATTGAGCATGCCGGTGAAGAGCGTCACCAGGCTGATGAGGATGATGTAGGGGAACATGATCCGTGCGAAATCCACCGCGAGCGGATAGGTCTGAGGATCAACTGGCTTTTCCGAAAGCAGCCAGATCACGCCCGGCATGGCGATCTCGAACACCGCGACCAGCGCGATGAGGACCGGGAGAAAGACGCTCAGCACATCGGCGGAGAAGCTCTTTGCCTCGTCCAGCCCGCGCTCCGGATCGTCATGGCCATGCAGACGCTTTGAGAACATCGGCACGAAGGCGGCAGAGAACGCCCCTTCGGCAAACAGGCGGCGGAAGACGTTGGGGATGATGAAGGCTTGAAACCAGGCATCGGTGACCGCATTCGCGCCCAGCACGCGGCTGAAGATCATCTCGCGCGCCATCCCTGCGACGCGGCTGACCATGGTCAGCGACCCTATGGTCCCGACATTTTTGAGGAGGCTCATCGCACTCGCCTCCCCTCAACCACCCATGTCCGCTGAGCTTTGCGCACGTCGTACCGCCCTTCCTTGCGCCTCTTGGCTAAGGGAAGTGAGTGCGGTTTCACAAGCTCTGGCGCGAACTTGGGTGTGGGATAGCTCTTATGCGTTGCCGCTGGGAGCTGGGGGCAGGTCGCCCTCAACCGGGGCAGCCCCACCACCAGCTTCTTCCTGAGCGCGGCGCGCCTGGAGCTGTTGGACGTAGAGGCCATTGAAGTCGATTGGGTCGACCATCAGCGGCGGGAAGCCGGCATCCCGCACAGCGTCGGCTACGACGCGGCGAGCAAACGGGAACAGAATGCGCGGTGCTTCTGCGAAGAGGAAAGCGTGCGCTTGCTCTTCGGGAATGTTGCGCAGACCGATCAAACCACAATAGCTCAGCTCGACGATGTAGGCGGTACCTTTTTCGCTGGTCGCGGTGATGTTGATTTTCAGCTCAACTTCGGTGACCTGGTCGCCTTTGGGCTGTGCGCCGATGTTGAACTGGACATCGACCTTAGGCTGGTCGGTCCACTGGAATACCTCGGGTGCGGCGGGATTCTCGACCGAGAGATCTTTCACATATTGCGTAATGATCCCGGCGGCGGGTTGATCGCCTGCACCAGCTGCTCCGCCAGCATTGTTGAGATCGGTGAGAATGTCGCCTTCGTCGGCCATGATAGAAGTCTTTCGTGTGATTAAACGGTTTGTCTAGAGTCTGCGAGAAGGGCTCTTGTTCAAGCTCTGGTACAGACCAATAATTTGAATGCGCCGCGCGCCTAGCAGGGGCGGGGCGGATGGGCAACATGGCTGTTGGTTTGGTGTCTCTGCAGCTGACCGGAGAGCCTCGATGCGCTCGAAACGCCGCAAATCGGCACCAGTTTCGCCCGAATAGCACCAAATCCCGCGCGATTGCGCGTTGGCGAATTGAATTTGATCCCTATTTATGGGACGAGACGCATCTGGAAGATGTGGCCTGCGTAACTTTACTCAGCTATGTTCTTCCTATGTGGAAGAGCAAAGTTAAGTTTGTTCGCATAAGCATTCGGTTCAGCTTTGCCTCTCTATCAGAGTGCTGAGAAGCCGACCGGACCAAGAAGGTATCAAGGGTATAACGTGGTAGAAATCGTCATCCTCGCCATGATCGCAGCTTTTCTGGGGCTGCGTCTCTATTCTGTGCTGGGCCGCCGTGCTGAGCATGAAGAGGAAACTCTGCCCAACCGCTTTGATACAGGTGACGGGATTGCTCCGGGCATGACCGAAGCGCGCCAAGCCCAGCCGGCCACGCCGCAGCGCCCGGTTGAGCTGGAAGGCGTCATGCCTGCCGTTGAACGCGGCATTCGCGACATCGCTGGCGCAGATCGTTCCTTCGACCTCACCCAGTTTATGGGCGGAGCAAAGGGCGCGTATGAAATGGTCCTTGAAGCATTCTGGTCCGGCGACCGGGAGGCCCTGCGTGACCTGTGCGACGACGATGTGTTCGAGGGCTTCGACGCAGCCATCACAGCTCGCGAAGAAGCCGGGCACACGCTCGACAACAAGCTCATCCGGATTGAGGAAACACGCATTCACTCAGCCTCGCTCGACGGGCGTCTGGCACGGATCGCGATCCTGTTCGTCGCCGACATCGCCGCTGTGACACGCGATGCGGACGGCAACGTTGTCGCAGGCTCGCTCGACGATGCGATTGAAAGCCGCGATATCTGGACCTTCAGCCGCAATGTTAAGTCCAGCGATCCAAACTGGGTCCTCGACGAGACTGACGAAGGATAAGCGCAGGGGGGCAACTTCGTGATTTTGCCCCGAGTCTTTTTACGCGCTCACCCCACGCCAGCAGTTGATTCAATCCGCTTGGACGGACCCATCACGCCGAGCCATCACGTGCGCTCGGTCGGAGCGGGACTCGCTGCCTTGTCGGCGATGGTCCTGCTTGCAGGATGTTTGAGGTTAGTGCCCGAAGGCTCTGCCCCGCGCCCCGTGATTGAGGCTCCTCCGCCGGTCCCCACGGCGACGAGCGCCGCTTTTGCTGGAGTGACGCGTGGGCCCAGCGTCGGGGCGCTGCGTATATCGCCCTATGACGCGAACACTGCGCTGTCGGCCTTCATCGAAAGCTGCCCGCAATTGCTTCGGCGCGAGGATCGCTCAGGCCTTGCCTATGGCGCGGATTGGCGACCGGCCTGTGAGAGCGCTTCCAATTGGCCTCAAACCGAGGCGCGCGACTTCTTCCTGACTCACTTCGAAACCGCCCGCGTGGGCGATGGTAGCGCTTTTGCGACAGGCTATTTCGAGCCGGAGATCATGGGCAGCCGCACCCGCCGGCCCGGATATGACACGCCCGTCTACGCCATGCCCGATGATCTCATCCGCGACTGGCCCGAGGACACGCCGGTGTCTGAGCGCACCGGTCGCCCGCCGCTGGGACGCTATAACACGAGCGGTAAATTCGAACTCTATCCCGACCGCGCCGCGATTGAAGATGGAGCGCTCGAAGGGCGTGTGCCCGTCATTGCCTGGGCGGCGGACCCGGTGGAGTTCTTCTTCCTCCAGATCCAGGGCTCCGGACGCCTGCGCACGCCCGAAGGCGATGTCATCCGCATCGGCTATGCGGGTCAGAACGGGCGCGGCTATACCGGCATTGGCGGGGTCATGCGCGAACGAGGTTTGCTGGGCGATGGGCCAGGGCAATATCCCGGCTCCATGCAAGGGATCATGGCGTATATCCGGGAGAATCCGGCTGAAGGGCGCGATCTGATGCGCCTCAACAAGAGCTGGATTTTCTTCCGTGAACTGACCGGGGACGGGCCGCTGGGTGCGCTCGGCGTGCCTGTTCGGCGGGAGGCTTCGGTGGCGGCGGATCCGGCTTTTGTGCCGCTGGGCGCTCCGGTCTTCCTCGACATGGACCGTGATATTGCGGACGGGTTGTGGATCGCGCAGGATACAGGCGGCGCAATCAAAGGCGCGAACCGCTTTGATACGTTCTGGGGCGCGGGTGACGATGCGCGCGCGATTGCCGGCGGGATGAGCGCGCGGGGCTCTGCCTTGTTGCTCCTGCCCAAAGGCACGGTCGAGCGGCTCGAAAGCGCGCAGTGAGCACTCAGCATACAGTTCCACGCGGGCTCAGCCCTGACGAACAAGCCGCTTGGTCAAAGCTGGCTGAGAGCGTCACGCCGATGCCGGGTCGCAAGGCCCCGCCTCGCAAGGTGGCGAGTGAGACAGTCCCCGGAACGGTCTCACAAGGGACGTCCAAACTGGCGGCGCAGATGACTTCCAATAACGCTGCAACGACCAAGCCAAACCTCGTCTCCACTCCCAAGCCGGCAAAACCCATGTCTCGGAAGCGGCCCGGCGCTCCGCCCGCCATCCCCGCTCCGAGCGTCCGACCCGTTTTCAACTCGCAGCTCGATTCGCACTGGAACCGCAAGCTGAAGGGTGGACAGATTGCGCCGGACTACACGCTCGACCTGCACGGTCACACGCTCGACGGGGCCTATGACCGGATCATGAGCGGGATCGATCAGGCCCGCGCAATGGACGCCCGCGTTGTGCTGGTGATTGCCGGGCGGGATCGCGGTGCTGATCCAGCGGACCGGGCGACGAAGCGCGGGGCTATCCGTGCCAAACTTCTCGACTGGCTGGCGGCGAGCCATCATGCCGATGCCATCGCCGCCATACGCCGCGCCCATATCCGCCATGGCGGTGAGGGCGCGCTCTATCTGGTGCTGAAGCGGCAGCGTTAGCTCTCACCCGAGCAGCCAAACATTCATGAGCCGACCCGGCAGTGCGAAGCTGAAGATGCCTGGGATCATCAGGGCGCCGAGATAGAGGCTCAGCACTTCCTTCTTATGCCCCTTCATGTCGCCGCGCCGTGCGGTTGCGACCAGCTTGTACGAAGCAATCAGGGTAAGCGGCACAAAGATATGGATGAAGCTGAAGCTGCCACCGGTCTTGATGAAGATGGCGGAGAGAGCGGTGGTGACCATTAGGCCGACCCATGCTTTGCCGAGCTGCTTGTGCAGCTTGGTGCCTTTGCGGGTGAGCAACAGGTAAGCGCCAAGCGGGATGGCTGGCAGAACCGTCGCAACATGGATCACCACGGCCAGATGGCGCGTGGCTGCATGATCGGGAGCCCAGCCGCCCAGACCCCTGACCAGCGCATAGAGGACTGCAAAGCTCATCATCGTGCCCGCGATCCAAACGGCGGCGCGTATTGTTGGCGAGATGTCGAAGCCGCCTTGTTTGGCAGCCTTGTGCGTTGCGGCCTTCTCGCTGGCGCTCTGGCGGTTCAGCGGGTGGCTGGGGAGGAGGTCGGCGAAGGGCAGATATTGGACAAGATTTGTCATGTCAGGACTCCGATGTTGCGTTGAGTTCGTTTGCGTTGGAGCCACAATGCCCGGTGCCCTTTCGCCAGCAATCCGACTTGCGCGAATGGGCGCCAGGTTTCGCGAATGCGCCAAAAATCACCGGTTTTCCGAGGGATTGCCACTTTACGAAGCGCGAATGGGCAGGCAGTTTCGCGCCTATGACAACCGGGGCAAACGAAGCAGAGGCCAATTCAAGGGCGCGCAAGATCGTGATCGACCTGACGATCATGACCGCGATCGGCGTGGTGCTGGCCTTTATTGGCCCGTTTGGCAGCTTTGCTGAGCCGCTTGCTTACAGACTGTTCTCATGGGTGATCTTCGCGTGGATCGGCTATGCGATTTACAGTTCTATCAATGGCGTTGCGGACCGGCTGGCAGATGCACTGGCCCTGCCACGCATCTTTGCCTGGGCTATCACGGTTCTCATGGCGACGGTGCCGATGACGGCGGTTGTCTATGCGATCCCGCACTTGCCCGGAAGTGTGCCCGTGCCGACCCTAGAAGATGCGCTGACGAGCTATTTCTATGTGCTGATTGTGGGCGGCGGGATTACCGCGTTCTTCTACATGATCGAGGATCGGCGGGCGCCGGTGGAGGCCGACACTCCTAAGCCCGTTGCCGACACCTCGGCTCCCGAACTCGCCACCATTCCAAAGCCCGCCAACCCACTCCTCGACCAGCTTCCCGCATCGCTTGGCAGCGAGGTGATCGCGCTGGAGATGGAGGACCACTATGTCCGCGTCCACACGGCACTGGGATCAGAGCTGGTCCTGATGCGGCTGCGCGACGCGATGGCGCATGTAGCGGATATCGACGGTCGGCAGATTCATCGCAGCTGGTGGGTTGCACGCGGTGCGGTCGAAGACGTGAAGCGCGAGGGGCGCAATGTCAGGCTGGTGCTGGGGGAGGCGCTCGAGGCCCCGGTAAGCCGCGCCCAGGTTAGCGAGCTTAAGGACGCGGGTTGGATTTAGCTTCCGGCAGGTGTTCGTTGATCCATCCAGCGACGATCTTGCATTCGGTGTCGTCGAGGCCGTGAAGTAGAATGACGCTCCGACCTCCCTAGTCGAACCCCAAGCCTCCTGACATGATCGCAAGGAAGGGAGGTAAGCTGTGCAGCATAAAAGGATTGTGTCCGAACGCACCCGACGGGGCCGGAAAGCCACGCGGGTCTTTGACATGCGTCAACTCGTATCGTTTCTGTTGCGATAATAACGGCATGCTCCAGCGAGATACTAGCGCGGGGCCGTCGATTGCAATCTCGGCCTTCCCGCACAGTTGCCAGGCCAGAATCATCACGACGAGGGTCCAGCCGATAGCCCAGAAAATGAGCCAAACGCTCAGGAAGGCGGCAGCGCCTCCATCTTCACTGAGGGCTGACACAGCAGCTGTGAGGCTGCCGAAAGTCCATGCGATGAGCCAAAGCGAAAGGAATACAATTGCGAACCATTGCTTTTGCGCCTTTACGACAACCCAAGTGACATCGCCGATCTTTCGCTTGGTGAAACGAGCACTGGGGAGAGGCTCAAAATTGTCTTTACCCTGCATTATGCGGGGCTAACTCTGCATAGGAGTAGGCGCAAGCTGAACAGCAATACAAAAGGCCCCCGGCATCGCTGCCGAGGGCCTCTTAGCATTGTCACGGTCGATCAGATGTCGAAGCGATCCGCGTTCATCACCTTGACCCAGGCGGCGACGAAGTCGTTCACGAACTTCGCTTCCGAGCCGTTCTCGGCATAGACCTCTGCCTGAGCGCGCAGCTGCGCATTTGAGCCGAAGATGAGGTCCGCGCGGGTTGCGGTGTACTTGGTCGCGCCAGTCTTGCGGTCGGTGCCGACATATTCCTCGTCACCGCTGCCATCGACCGGGGCCCACTTTGTGCTCATGTCTAGCAGGTTGGTGAAGAAGTCCGGCGTTAGCTGGCCGACGCGGTCCGTGAATACGCCGTGCGCGGTGTTGCCGCTATTGGCACCCAGCGCGCGCATCCCACCGACCAGCACGGTCAGTTCAGGGATCGAGAGGCCCAGCAGGTGGGCCTTGTCGATCAGCATATCCTCGGTCTTCACTGATGCTTTGGTCTTGAGGTAGTTGCGGAAGCCGTCTGCAAACGGCTCCAACGGCTCAAAGCTCTCTGCATCGGTCTGCTCTGCCGAGGCATCGCCGCGGCCACCGGTGAATGGCACCGCGACGTCAAAGCCTGCATCCGCCGCCGCTTTCTCAACAGCAGCCGAGCCAGCGAGGACAATGGCGTCTGCCATGCTCATTGAGCCGCGCAGCTCATCGATCTTGCCGAGAACCTTGGATAGTTCCTCCGGATCGTTCGCTGCCCAGCCATTTTGCGGGGCAAGGCGCACACGCGCTCCATTGGCACCGCCACGATGGTCGGACCGGCGATAGGTTGAGGCCGAAGCCCAGGCCGCTTTGACCAGCTCGCTGACCGAAAGGCCTGAGCTAAGAACAGCCGACTTGAACGCAGCCACATCGGCATCCGAAGGCGACGTGCCAGTGGGGACCGGGTCCTGCCAGATCAGGTCTTCAGCCGGGACTTCCGGGCCCTGATAACGCACCTTTGGACCCATATCGCGGTGGCACAGTTTGAACCATGCGCGGGCGAAAGCGTCGTCGAGCTCAGCCGGATTGGCAAGGAAACGCTCGGAGATCTTGCGATATTCCGGGTCACGCTTCAGCGCCATGTCGGCGGTCGTCATGATAGTCGGAACTTTCTTCGAAGGATCGCGCGCATCGGGCGCCATATCTTCCGGATCAGGATTGACCGGGGTCCACATATTCGCGCCAGCCGGGCTCTGAGTGAGCTCGTAATCATACTTGAACAGCAGACGGAAATAGTCGTGGCTCCACTTGGTCGGGTTGTTCGACCATGCGCCTTCGATCCCGGAGGTCGTGATGTGACCCTTGGCGATCTCGTCCGCGTCGGTCAGCCAGCCAAAGCCTTGCTGATGCAAAGCCTCGCTCTCCGGGCTTTCGGAGAATGTGTCCGCAGGCTGTGCGCCGTGGGCTTTACCAAAGGCGTGACCGCCCGCGACCAGAGCGACGGTTTCCTCGTCATTCATGGCCATGTTGGCAAAGGTGCGGCGCATGTCGCGGGCCATGCCTTCATCGTCATGCGGATTGCCGCCTGGCCCTTCCGGATTGACATAGATGAGACCCATCTGGATTGCAGCGAGGGGGTTGTCGAGGTCCATTTCCTTGTCAGGCTGGATGCGCGTTTCGACACCTTCGTCGACCCACTTATCCTCAGTGCCCCAATAGACCATTTCGGGCTCATAGACGTCTGCACGACCGCCGCCGAAGCCGAACACCGGGCCGCCCATGCTTTCAATCGCGACGTTACCGGCGAGGATGAAGAGGTCAGCCCAGCTGATTCCCTTCCCGTATTTCTGCTTGATCGGCCATAGCAGGCGGCGCGCCTTGTCGAGGTTGCCATTGTCTGGCCAGGAGTTGAGCGGTGCAAACCGCTGCTGGCCTGAACCAGCACCGCCACGACCATCACCCGTGCGGTACGTACCCGCCGCGTGCCATGCCATGCGGATGAAGAACGGTCCGTAATGGCCATAGTCAGCCGGCCACCATTCCTGATCGTCGGTCATCAACGCGGTCAGGTCTTCCTTCAGAGCGGTGTAGTCGATCGCATTGAACGCGGCGGCATAATCAAAGTCTTCGCCATAAGGGTTGGCGGACTTGCCCTCTTCGGTCAGCAGGTCGAGCTGGGTTGCCTCTGGCCACCAATCCTTGTTGGTGCGGCCCAACAGCGTGCGGGTTCCGGCATCGCCGTGGAACGGGCAGCCACTCATTTCTCCGGTCTTAGCATCCATTGAGAATTCTCCTCTCTCTCATCGGGGACTCGGACAATATCCGATTGCGATGACAAGAGAATGATGGATCGCGCTTGACCAGTCCAATCGATTAATCCGCGCGCATTGATTGATTTTGGCGATTGAAGCAGCGGTAATGGCGCGTTTGGATACGGGGATTCCCGGCTTGAGAAATCCTTCATACGGGCCTGTCCCTAGGGCGCAGAACCTAGGCGAGGCGGACATTCGCGCTAACCATGACTCCATAGAGATCGTGGCTTCGAACAATCGGAGACCCAGCATGAATGCGCCCATTAACCCGAACCAACCGCTTGCGGTGACACCTGATGAGCTGCTCGGCATGGTGATGGGCATTCTTTCTGATGGTCTCGACCACCCGGAAGTGTGGGATGAGATACCCGCTTTTTGCGAAGTGTTTCCCGAATTCACCGATCACATCGACAAGCTTCTCGCGCGCACGCCGGATATAACAAGCCAGGCTTTGCTGGTGCTGATCAAGGCGGTGGCTCTAGCGGGGCAGGGCGAATTCGATGAGTCGCTTGCTGCGATCGAGCCTCTCGCGGTGAAGAACAGCCAGTCAGCCTTGGTGCAAGGCGCGCTTTTCCGCGTGAAGGCTCTGCGCGATCCGGACAATTCGCAATACGACCTGTCGGACACCTTTTGCTCAGTCCCGTTCCAGCGATTGGATGTGCTCGAGGCCTCAACTCATCTATGCTGTGCGAGCTGGTTGCACGCGTCAGCCGGCGACATGCAGAACGAGGATTGGCAGTCGGTTTGGAATTCTGAGACAGCGCAGAAAATCCGCGAGAGTATCCACGATGGCAGCTATCGCTATTGCAACAAATCTTCCTGCCCCAAGATCGCAGGCGCGGACCTGCCGACCAAAGATCAGGCAGCGAATGAGTCCCAGAAATGGGTGCGCATCATTGGCCAGCGCGAAACGCATCTTGTCGAGGGACCAGAGACCGTCAACCTCGCTTATGACCGCACCTGCAACCTCGCATGCCCCAGCTGCCGCAGCGAGAAGTTTGCCGCTGACAGCGCGATGCGCGAACGCTTTGCAACGATGCAGGAGAGCAATATTCTGCCGCTGCTCAAACATGCGCAGACGGTCTTCATCACCGGGTCAGGCGATCCGTTTGCGAGCAAGAATTTCCGCGCTTTGATCAAGGCTCTCAATGCCGAGGACTATCCCAATCTAGGCTTCCGCATCATGACCAACGCGATGCTGCTCACCCCAAAGCAATGGGCCGAGTTCCCAACCCTGCATGGCCGCACCAGGCTGATCCAGATCAGCGTCGATGCCGCCACAGGCCCGACGCATGAGAAGCTGCGACTGGGTGCGAAATGGCCAGTGATGCTGGAGAACATGGCCTTCGCCGGAGAGCTTGTCGCAAAGGGCGATGTCGACGTGCTGGAGCTGGTCTTCGTCGTGCAGCGCGACAATTACACGGAGATGGGCGACGCGGTTGACCTCGCCAAACAGGTCGGAGCACAGCGGGTCTACTTTGCGCGGATGACCAATTGGGGCACATTCTCCGAAGAACAATTTGCGGCGAGGTCAGTCTGTTCGCCTTCGCATCCCGAACATGCGGCCTTCCTCGCCGAGATGCAGGATCCGCGCTTGCAAGACCCGATGGTGCTGCTGGGTGATATTGCTGAGTTCGCCGACCAAGCCACCACGCGCCCGCGTGATATTCTGAAGGTCGCTTGAGTTCTCAGTCCACCTGAGCGCGTTTTCTCTGCGCTATCGCTTACGCTATTTGAGCGCGGTGCAACAGCTTCTGATCCGCCAGCACCAGCGCCATCATCGCCTCCACCACCGGAGCGCCGCGTATGCCGACGCAGGGGTCGTGGCGGCCTTTCGTGACGACTTCGGTCGCCTCTCCGTCAGAGGTGATCGACTTGACCGGGGTGAGGATCGAAGAAGTTGGTTTGAACGCCACGCGGCACACGACCGGCTGTCCGGTGGAGATACCGCCCGCCGTGCCGCCTGCATGGTTGGAGGCGAAGACGGGTTTGCCATCTTTCCCAGGGCTCATCTCATCCGCGTTCTGCTCACCTGTCAGGCGCGCAGCCTCAAACCCATCGCCGATCTCCACGCCTTTGGTCGCATTGATGCTCATCATCGCGGATGCAAGTTCGCTGTCGAGCTTTGCATAGACCGGAGCGCCCCATCCGGCGGGCACGCCTTCCGCGACGCATTCGACGACCGCGCCTAGGGATGACCCACCCTTGCGCGCCGCCTCAACCTTTTCTTCCCAGCGCTTCGCCGCCCAGCTGTCGGGGCAAAAGAACGGGTTCTGGTCGATGAATTCGTAATTGATCGCATCACGCTCAATCCGGTCGCCGCCCAGCTCGCATACGAAAGCGGTGATCTTTACCTCAGGGATAATCAGCCGAGCGACTGCGCCCGCTGCCACGCGAGCCGCCGTCTCCCGAGCGGAGGAACGCCCGCCGCCGCGATAGTCGCGGATGCCGTATTTGGCATCATAGGTGTAGTCAGCATGGCCCGGACGATAGCTCTGGGCGATGTTGGAATAGTCTTTCGAGCGCTGATCGGTGTTCTCGATCATCAGATGGATCGGCGTGCCGGTCGTCACTTGGACGCCATCTTCATTGGTGAACACGCCTGAGAGAATTTTGACCTGATCAGCTTCGCGCCGCTGCGTCGTGTATTTGCTCTGCCCCGGACGGCGTTTGTCCATGAAGGGCTGGATGTCCTTCTCCTGCAAGGGCAGCCCCGGCGGCACGCCATCCAGCACGGCGCCAAGGCCGGGCCCATGGCTTTCCCCCCAGGTCGTAAAGCGAAGCACGCGTCCGAATGTGTTGAAACTCATGGCGCTAGCCTTAGCGGATGGGGTGATTGTGTCGAGACGGTGTGTGGCGTCCTCGCAATTTTCCTACACCCGAATGCGTTCGTATGTGTGTGAGCGATGACGAACCGAGCCACTGCTTATTCGACGATGCGTGACTGCATAAGGGGCCCATTGGATGCGGCATTTGCGAAAAGTCACACTTTCGCGTGGCGAAAATCGAAAAAAGTGTTTGGCGTCATTCACTTGACGGCGAAACGGCTTTTCTTGGAAGCGGGGCTTCGCTGTGTCACGCAGGCGCAATCAGATCGCAAGACGCGGACGATAACCCGCACCCCACTCTGGCCAAAGGGCGTGGCTTGCGCCAAGAACAAAGCATGATTGCAAAGCTCTCAGGCCGCTTGGACGACACAGGGGAAGATTGGGCCATCGTCGATGTGCAAGGCGTGGGCTACCTCGTCCACTGCTCGGCGCGCACATTAAGCGCGCTCGGCGAAGTCGGAGAAGCCTGTACCGTCCACACCGACCTGCAAGTGAGCGAGAACGACATGCGCCTCTTGGGCTTTGCCGAGAGCGCCGAACGCGACTGGTTCCGCCTGCTTACGCAAGTGCAGGGCGTGGGAAGCAAGGTCGGCCTCGCGATCCTCTCCGCACTCTCGACCGGAGAACTGCGCGACGCCTGCGCCGCCGGAGACGCGGCCAGCGTGGCAAGAGCGAACGGTGTGGGACCAAAGCTCGCCGGACGGATCGTCAACGAGTTGAAAGACAAGGCGGGCGCACTTCCGGGCGGCGGAATGGCTGGCGTACCGGCTAGCGCCATCACCCCAGCCGGCAGCGCGAGCGCGGACGCCGTAAGCGCGCTGGAAAACCTCGGCTTCAAACCGGCGGTTGCGGCGCAGGCGGTGGCGAAGGCTCAAGCGGAACTGGGCGAGGACGCGGCTGAGGGAGACCTCATCCGGGTCGCGCTGAAAAGGGCGGCTGGGTGATGGAGAGAATCGATGTGGCCCTTTAAGTCCAAGAAGAAGCGTTCAGACGCGGCGATTGCTGAGATGCCAAGAGCTATTGAAATCGCTTGTCAGAAGTGGCTTGACTTTGAGCAGCAAGATTTCGCCAAAGCGATGGGCTTGGCAGAGAAAGTACATCGCTTCACCGATGGACTAAAAGCTGGCTTTGGTCAGTGGGCCGCGTTTAAAGACGCGCCCGATGCGTTCTTCCTTCTGATTGCAGTGAAAGGAATTGAGCGATCGCGAACCCACCTCAGAATTGAGCTCGAAGCTGCATTACAGATACCTGTTCCCGAACCGCATGAGCGGACCGATCAAGAAGAGCGGGTAGCTTTGCAGGAGCTCCTGATTGATCGAGTTGCTAAAAAGTGGATCGTCTTTGACGACGCCTTAAAGTTCGAATCACAATACAGCCTCGCAGATCGAATAGCGGTATTCAAAGTGCCTCTTCTACAGGGCGTGAGGAAAGACTTCCCAATGTTTCGCGATGCACAAGACCACGAGCTTCACTCAGTAATTGCGCTCGGTCTCGAACGTTCGGGAAGGGTTTCCCTTGATGAAGCAAGTGATGCACTAAACCTTCGCACATGACCGACCTCGACCCACCCCTCCATGATCCCGACGCGCAGCCCGGCGACCCGGACACCGCGCTCCGGCCTAAGTCGCTTGCCGAGTTCATCGGGCAAGAGGCGGCGCGGGAGAATCTGCGGGTCTTCATCGACAGCGCCAAGGCGCGCGGAGAGGCGATGGATCACACGTTGTTCCATGGCCCGCCGGGTCTGGGCAAGACGACGCTCGCGCAGATTATCGCGGGTGAGCTGGGCGTAGGGTTCCGTGCGACCTCCGGCCCCGTCATCGCCAAAGCGGGAGACTTGGCGGCGCTCCTCACCAATCTTGAGCCGCATGATGTGCTCTTCATTGACGAGATCCACCGGCTCAATCCGGTGGTTGAGGAAGTGCTCTATCCGGCGATGGAGGACCGCGCGCTCGACATCATCATTGGGGAGGGTCCATCGGCGCGCTCGGTCAGGATTGACCTGCCGCCCTTCACGTTGATCGGAGCGACGACGCGGCAGGGCCTGCTGACGACGCCTTTGCGCGACCGCTTTGGCATTCCGGTTCGCTTGCAATTCTACACCCATGATGAGCTTGATCAGGTGGTGAGCCGAGGGGCGCGACTGCTGGGCCTCAATATAGATTCTGCGGGCGCGCGCGAGATTGCGCGGCGTTCACGGGGCACGCCGCGGGTCGCGGGACGCTTGTTGCGGCGTGTGCGCGACTTTGCGCAGGTTGCGGGTGAAGGCACGGTTACTCGGAAGATGGCCGATGATGCGCTGACCCGGCTGGAGATCGATGCGTTGGGTCTCGACGCCATGGACCGCCGTTACCTCACCATGATCGCGACCACGTATAAAGGTGGTCCGGTGGGTGTCGCGGCAATCTCAGCAGGCCTGTCCGAACAGCGCGACACGGTTGAGGAGGTGATCGAGCCCTATCTCATCCAGCTCGGCCTGATTGCTCGGACCGAGCGCGGGCGGATGCTTAACGATGCGGCATGGGAGCATCTGGGACTCGAGGCGGTTCCAGCGCGCCGCACGCCGTCTCAACCCGGCCAACAACCGAGCATGTTTGACGAAAACGACTAACGGACCGGCGTTTTTCGGTCTCAAAACGGGACAGCGCCCCTGAAATTGCACGCATTTGCGGGGTTTTAGCGAGTTCGGGCGACTCAATCATGGTTAACCGCATTGCTGTGAACCCCGCTTCAATCGCAAGACAACCTTGGAATTGGTGAAGGTGCGGGTTGGCCGCATCGAGCCAGGACGAAACAAGGTTCGGATGATATGTCTGTAAAACTGGCTGTAGCAAAGCTCTCCGCCACCGCTGCTGGCGTTGCCCTGATGACGGGCGGCGCGGTACGTGTGGCTGAGCCGATGGTGACGGATACGCCATCATACACCACGGATGTTGACGGAAAGCTGGTTGAGACCGCGCGCATTGGGAAGCCAGTGCCGGTGGCTCCTCCGCAGGTCACCGGGCCGATCTATGTGAAAGACCCGCGCACTCGCGAACTTCCGCCTTTGCCGGAAGTCGAAGAGCGTCGCCGCCGGATTGTTGAGCGCACGATTGAGTGTCAGCCGATCCCGGGCGGCTTTGGTGGTCCTGCTGGCGGCGGATATGAAGTCGCAGGTGGCCTTCCGCTTCCTGCAGGCGCAACGCAAGCTTACTTCGATGCGGAAGAATGCCCGCCGATCGCACAGGTCGCTTACGCACCGGCTCCGCTTCCCCCGCTTCCGCCAATCACTGGCGGTGGTGGCGGTTTCGGCGGCCCGGTTGTCGTCGGCGGAGGCCTGGGTGGCTTTGGCGGCGGTTTCGGAGGCGGCTTCTTCGGCGGCTTCTTTGGCGGAGGCGGTTCGTCCTCAGGAGATGTCGCGGTTTCGACCACGACCACAACGTCGGGCGGCAACTTCTCTTCCACGACCAGCGGCGACTTCAGCTCGACCGGCAGTTCGTCCTCGACCTCATCAGGCGGTAGCGGCGGTTCGTCGGGCGACATCGACATCAATATCGATATCGACAATTCGACCTCAACCGGCGCGGTTTCTACCAGCACGGGCGGAATCTCGACCTCAACCACATCGGGCAACGTTTCCAGCTCCACCGGCGCAGTGAGCTCGTCTACAGGCGGCGTTTCGACCTCCACTGGCGCAGTTTCGAGCTCGACTGGTGCTGTGTCATCGTCGACCGGAGCGGTCTCCACTTCGTCCGGCAACGTGTCGAGTTCATCGGGCAATGTCTCAAGCAGCTCAGGTAATGTTTCCAGCTCCTCGGGCAATGTGTCGAGCAGTTCTGGCAACGTCTCCAGCTCTTCGGGTAACGTGTCGAGCTCTTCCAGCTCGTCGTCGTCTTCATCCTCCTCGTCGTCCAGCTCTTCATCGAGCTCGTCTTCGGGTGGTTCGAATGGCGGATCGACTAGTGGCATGACTTCCGGTGGATCGAACGGCTCCAGCTCGTCTTCGTCCTCATCCTCCTCGAGCAGCTCGTCGAGCTCCTCCAGCGGATCGAGCGGTGGCGAACATGGTGGTTCAAGCGGCTCGAGCGGATCTTCCTCGTCGAGCGGTTCGAGCTCTTCGTCTTCGGGCGGATCGAGCAGCTTTGGTGGCAGCACCAGCTCTTCGTCGGGTTCGTCTTCGTCAAGCAGCTCGTCCAGTTCTTCGGGCGGCTCCAACGGTGGGTCGACCGGCGGCATGACGTCAGGTGGTTCTAACGGCGGCTCAGGCAGCAGCTCCAGCTCGTCTTCGAGCAGCAGCTCTTCGTCCTCGTCGAGCTCGGGCGGCAACACCTCTTCAGGCGGTGCGACCAGCGGCGGTAGCTCGGGCAACATGACCAGCTCGACCAGCTCGTCTTCGTCCAGCTCTTCGTCTTCTTCGAGCTCGTCTTCGGGCGGCAGCTCCAGCTTTGGCGGTTCGTCGGGTGGTTCTAGCTCCAGCTCGTCATCGGGCTCATCGTCGAGCAGCAGCTCGGGCGGTTCCACCAGCGGTGGCACCACCACGGGCGGTTCGACAAGCTTCGGTGGCAGCACGTCCAGCTCTTCCTCGTCTTCGTCGAGCTCCTCCTCGTCATCCTCTTCAGGCGGCACGACGAGTGGCATGACCAGCACAGGCGGCAGCAACGGTTCGAGCAGCTCCTCAAGCAGCGGTTCGTCGTCGTCGAGCTCATCAGGTGGCAGCACCTCGAGCTTCGGCGGTAGCAGCTCCAGCTCATCGTCGGGTTCGTCCTCGTCGAGCAGCTCGGGCGGCAGCACTTCAAGCTTCGGTGGGACGACCTCGTCGTCTTCCAGCTCATCCTCTTCGAGTTCTTCGTCGAGCAGCTCAACTTCGGGCGGCACCAGCAGCGGTACGGACGTTCCGGCACCGCCGATGATGATCCTGTTCGGCCTTGCAGCCGCAGCGATCCTGGGGCGCCGCAAGTTCTTCGGCGGCGAGATCGAAGCCTAAGGGCCCAGTTCCAAATTCACACGGGGGAAGGCGGTTTTCCGAAATGAGAGCCGCCTTTTTCTATGGGCATGCAGGCTTGGCTATCAGCCTCGTAGTGTCCTACGAGATCGGTTGGCCAGCCTCGGCCCACGCGGTGATACCGCCCACCAGATGCTGCGCAGGCTCTCCGGTATGCGCTGCCAACTTCTCGGCCGCAATCCCGGAACGGCGGCCCGATCGACAATAGATCACGATCTCGCGTCCATCGCTGAGGTCCATCACCTCCGGATCGAATGTGTCGAGCGCAATGTGCTCTGCACCAGGGATCATTCCTTCGGCGACTTCAGCGTCGGTGCGCACGTCGATCAGACGAATGCTTCCTGCATCGATCTTGGCCTTCAATTGCTCGACTGAGATGTCGATGACGTGCTCTTCAACGGCCTGAATAGGCGTTTCGCGGGCTGCTGCCAGTTCGTAGCCAAAGGGAGGCGTTGAATCGCGGTTCTCATCGTCCCCGGGCGTGCAGGCGGCAACGGCCAATGCGGAAGTGGCAAGGGTGAATGTGCGACCAATCATTATCAAGTCCCCTTTAGGTGGCCTCACGCGGCCAGTTTGCGCAGCACGTAATGGAGGATGCCGCCGTGGCGGTAATATTCCATCTCGTTTGCGGTGTCGATCCGGCAGATAGCGGTGAAGTTGAAGCTTGAACCGTCTGCTCGGGTGACTGTGATCTCAACCTCTTGACCCGGCTCCAGTTCCGCCAAGCCTTTGATACTGAACATATCGTCAGCCGTTAGGCCAAGCGAGTTGCGGGTGTCACCGTCCTTGAATTGCAAAGGTAAGACGCCCATGCCGACCAAGTTGGAGCGGTGGATTCGCTCAAAGCTTTCGACGACGACTGCCCGCACGCCCAGCAGGATGGTGCCCTTGGCTGCCCAATCGCGCGAAGATCCAGTTCCGTATTCCTTGCCGCCAACCACGATCAACTGGGTGCCATCGGCCTTGTGCTTCATGGCCGCATCATAGATCGGCATCTGCTCGCCCTGGTAGGTCGTGTAGCCACCCTCGACGCCCGGAACCATTTCGTTCTTGATCCGAATGTTGGCGAAGGTGCCGCGCATCATCACTTCGTGATTGCCGCGGCGCGATCCGTAGGAGTTGAAGTCCTTCCTTGCGATCTGATTGCTCTTCAAATAGGAACCTGCCGGGCTATCCTCCTTGATCGCACCGGCGGGTGAGATGTGGTCGGTTGTCACTGAATCGCCGAGGATGGCGAGCGGCTTTGCGTCCACAATGTCCGTAATGGGTGCCGGCGTCATCTCCATCCCTTCGAAATAAGGCGGGTTCGCGACGTAGGTGGAGCCAGCACGCCATTGATACGTGTCAGACGGCTCGACCGTGATCGCCTGCCAGTGCTCGTCGCCTTCGTGAACATTGGCATAGCGAGCCTCGAACATGGAGCGGTCGATATTGGCGGCGCGATGCTCTGCGATTTCGGCGTTGGAGGGCCACAGGTCGGCAAGCATCACATCGTTGCCGTCTTGGTCTTGCCCGATAGGCGTTTCGGTTATGTCTTGTGTAACTGTGCCTTTGAGCGCGTAGGCCACCACGAGCGGCGGCGAGGCGAGGAAGTTCGCGCGCACGTCGGGGGAGACGCGGCCTTCGAAATTGCGGTTGCCCGACAGGACGCTTGCCGCGACAATATCGTTTCCGTTGATCGCCTCACTGATCGGAGGGGCGAGCGGGCCGGAATTGCCGATGCAGGTCGTGCAGCCATAGCCGACAAGATCGAAACCGATGTCGTCCAGATCATCTTGCAGGCCTGATTTGACCAGATAATCCGTCACCACCTGGCTGCCCGGCGCAAGCGAAGTCTTGACCCAGGGCTTGGGTTTCAGACCCTTAGCGTTGGCCTTTTTTGCGACCAAACCCGCCGCGATCATCACATCGGGGTTTGAGGTGTTGGTGCAACTGGTGATCGCCGCAATCACTACATCGCCATCGCCGATATCATGAGCAGTGTCCGCTACATCGACGCGGGCGGGGGCATCCTTTTTGTAGACCCGCGCAAGGTCATCATTGAACAGCTCATCTACCTGGGGAAGCGACACACGGTCCTGCGGGCGCTTGGGTCCTGCAAGGCTGGCGACGACGCTGGAGACGTCGAGTTCGAGCGTGTTGGAGAATACCGGCTCGTGGTCAGGGTCAAACCACATCCCTTGCGCTTTGTAGTAGGCTTCGACCAAGGCAATCTCATCCTCGCTCCGCCCGGTAAGGCGCATGTAGTCGATGGTCTTCTCGTCGATCCCGAAAAAGCCGCAGGTTGCGCCATATTCGGGCGCCATATTGGCGATGGTCGCGCGGTCGGCGAGAGTCAGATGCGCAACGCCTGGGCCGTAGAATTCCACAAATCGCCCGACCACGCCCACTTCGCGCAGCATCTGGACGCAGGTGAGGACGAGGTCGGTCGCCGTCACGCCTTCCGCCATCTTGCCGGTCAGCTTGAAGCCGACGACTTCAGGGATCAGCATCGAGATCGGCTGGCCGAGCATCGCAGCCTCCGCCTCAATCCCGCCCACGCCCCAGCCGAGCACGCCCAGGCCATTGATCATCGTGGTGTGGCTGTCCGTGCCCACGCACGTGTCGGGATAGGCGACCAACTCGCCATTCTCATCCGCGCTTGCCCAGACCCCTTTGGCGATGTGTTCAAGGTTCACCTGGTGACAGATCCCTGTGCCGGGGGGGACAGCAGAGAAATTCTCGAAGCTTTTGGAGCCCCATTTGAGGAAGTCATACCGCTCCGCATTACGCTCGTACTCAAGCGCCATATTGGCCGCCATCGCCTGCGCGTGGCCAAACTCGTCGACCATCACCGAGTGGTCGATTACGAGATCAACGGGCACCTGCGGATTGATCTTTTGGGTGTCGCCGCCCAGCGCCTTGATCGCATCGCGCATGGCGGCAAGGTCGACGACGCAGGGGACGCCTGTGAAATCCTGGAGCAGCACGCGTGCAGGCCGATATTGGATCTCGCTGCCCGTCACTGGATTGCTCTGCCAATCGACGATGGCCTCAATATGCTCACGCCCGACGGTGAAGCCTTCATCCTCAAACCGCAGGAGGTTCTCCAGCAACACTTTCATCGAGATCGGTAGCTTGGAGATATCGCCCAACTGCTCGGCCGCTTTGTCGAGCGAGTAGAAGGCGAAGGTCGTGCCTCTGACTTCCAATGAGGAGCGGGTCGAAAGGCTGTCATTGCCGGTGGCTGTCATTGTGGCATCATCCCATGGGCTGGCGCCGGAAACTGATCGTGCCCGGCGGCGATCAAAGCGGCCATTGGAGTGCTAGAGAGCGCCCCTCAGGTCAAGGAAAAGCCTTCTCTACTCAGCTTCGCTCTTCGTCTTGCGCGTGGCGAGCCAGCATCCGGTCACGATCAAGGCTGTTCCGGCAATCGTCGGTAGCGTTACCGGCTCCCGGAAAAACGCCCAGCCCAGCACGCTCGCCCAGAGAAAGCCCGAATATTCGATCGGGACCAGAGCTTGTGCCTCGGCGCGCGCATAGGCCGAGGCAATCGCCATCGCTCCCGTCACGGTTAGCACCGCTGCAGCGATGATCGCCGGCATGGCGGAGGCGAGCGGGGGTGGGACGGCCTCCGGTGCGACGAGCAACAAGAGCGGCACAATGCTGAGCAGGATGAGGCCGGAGATACCGCTGTGAAAGGTCGCGATCTCGATGGGCCCTGCCTGCTGCGACTGCCTACGGATCACGACGAAATTATAG